>JAJDDC010000063.1 GCA_029260515.1 Phycisphaerales bacterium
GAGCCCGATGCCCTGCTGGCGGAGCTGCGAGCTGCACTTGATCGTCATCGCGGTCTGGCGTGCCGCGCCCAGCGCCGGCAGCAGGATCGCGATGAGCAGCGCGATGATGGCGATGACAACCAGCAGCTCGATAAGCGTGAAGCCACGACGAGATATATGACGCATGCGAGACCCCAGGGAGCGCAGAAACCAGGTGAGACCACCGCCCCGCGATCGCGGGCTAGGAGGGTCCAGTATGGCGGAAACCGGCCCGCGATGCGAGCCCCGTGTCCCTGGCGTCGGACAGGGCGGCGGGCGAGGCGGGACCGGGCGGGCGCGGGGACATACGCTGGGATTCCCGGTTCGCCGGCTGGATCGCCCGAGTACGGGCGGTGAAGGAGGCCTTTATGCGTGCACGATCGCTCGTCTTCGGCGTCGCCCTGGGCGCCGCGTTCTTGCTCGGCGCCTGCGAGACGACGGGCGGGTCGCCCGGCGCCGACAGGGGGCGACGCGCCGCCCGCGGCGGCGACGGCACGGCCCTGGGCGCCTCCGACGAGTCGTACCGGCGTGCCGGTGGCATCGGCGTCGAGAACGCCTTCACACCGCTCGACCTGCCCGCGCCCAGCGAGCGTCGCCTGGCCTCCGGGGCGCCCGGGGCGGGCTACTGGCAGCAACGCTGCGATTACCGGATCGACGCGACGCTCGACGCCGACGCCCGGCGCGTCGAGGCGACGATGCGCGTCACCTACCACAACAACTCGCCCGACGAGCTGGGGTACCTCTGGCTCCAGCTCGAGCAGAACCTCTTCCGCCCGGACTCGGTGGGCACGCTCTCACGCTCGCCCGGGGGTGTGATGAAGCAGGAGCTCGAGGACTTCGTCGGCGGGTACGACCTGCACACGCTGCGTTCGAACGGCTCGGACCTCGAGCACCACGTCTACGACACGCTGGCACGCGTCGAGCTGCCCGCGCCGATCGCTCCGGGCGCGAGCTTCACGTTCGACGTCGCGTTCGGGTTCACGATGCCGCCCCACCTGCGCCGCATGGGCGCCGACGAGGTCGAGGACGGCGTGATCTTCGAGTACGCCCAGTGGTTCCCGCACGTGTGCAAGTACGACGACGTGAACGGCTGGAACACCCTGCCCTACCTGGGCTCGGGCGAGTTCTACACGGATTTCGGCGACTACGACGTCAGCCTCACCGTCCCCGCGACGCACCTGGTCGGCGCGACCGGCGAGCTGGTCAACCCCCACGACGTGCTGACCGCCGAGCAGTACGACCGGATGCAGCGGGCGATGTCAAGCGACGAGCCGGTCGTCATCCGCTCGCTCGACGAGGTCAACGACCCGTCGTCGCGCCCGGAGGGGTCGGAGACGCTGACATGGAGGTTCCGCGTCCGCGATGCGCGCACGTTCGCGTGGGCCAGCTCCGAGGCGTTCGCGTGGGACGCGTGCGCCGCGGGCGTGACCAGCCTCGACGGCTCGCATCACAGTGTCCTGTGCCAGTCGCTCTACCCGCGCGAGGCCGAGGTCTGGGGGCCCGACCACGAGGACGGCGGGTCGAGCCGGTACATCAGGCACTCGATCGAGTTCTACTCCGATTTGCTGTACCCGTACCCGTACCCGTCGATGACCAACGTCAACGGCGCCGAGGGGGGGATGGAGTACCCCGGGATCATCTTCTGCGGCGCCCGGACCAACCCCGACGGGCTCTTCGGCGTCACCGACCACGAGGTCGGGCACTCGTGGTTCCCCATGATCGTCAGCTCCGACGAGCGGAGGCACGTCTGGATGGACGAGGGGTTCAACTCGTTCATCAACCTGTACTCCAAGGCGGCCTGGAAGGGCGGGGACGTGGACATCAACCGGGCCCGGGAGCAGACGCTCCGCATCGCACTGGCCAGCGATCGGCAGGCGATGGCGACCGCGCCCGATCGCGTCTGGGGGCGCTGGCTGGGCACGCTGGGCTACCGCAAACCCGCGTACGCGCTGTACCTGCTCCGCGAACTCGTGCTCGGGCCCGATCGCTTCGACGCGGCGTTCCGCGAGTACGTCCACCGCTGGGCGTTCAAAAACCCGCAGCCTTCCGACTTCTTCCGGACCATGGAGGACGCCGCCGGCGCCGACCTGGCGTGGTTCTGGCGGGGCTGGTTCCTTGGTTCGGGCGCGCTCGACCAGTCGGTGGACGGCGTCGGTGTCACGCCCGAGGGGATGGCGTACGCGACGTTCACCTCCAGGGGCGAGGTCGTGATGCCGGTGCTCTACCGCGTGGGCTACGCCGACGGCACGAGCGAGGACCGCGTCGTGCCCGTCGAGGCGTTCTACACGTCCGACCGCTGGCGCGCCTGGTGGGATACCGCCGGGCGACGCGTGCGGAGGGTCGAGATCGACCCCGACGGGTTGCTCCCGGATATCGATCGGTCCAATAACAAATAGTAAGAAACCAAGGTTCGTTGCCAGAACTATGGCCAACGCGCCGCACGGGCGCTCCCGCTGCGTCCAGCGGGCGTCCGGGCGGCCAGCACGGCGCGCGGTGGGGGGCTGATCGGATTCCGATCGGCCCGCGAGCGCCAGGGGTAAACCACCCAATCTGCGCCCGGTGTTGATCCGACGGGGAATGACCTGCGTAGGTTCTGGTGTGCGTCGGGTGATGCGTTCGCCCGGGGTCGCCGGGGAGTCCCGGCACTACTGCTTCCAGCCAGGGTGTTGCACGGATCAGCGACGCACACACGAGCCCCCCGCGACCGGGTGGGGGTGCTGCTTCAAGGGGCGTGCGACAGGCGCCCCCCGGTTTCGGGCTCGGACGCGCGAGCGTCCGCGGACCGCTTCCCGCGTCCCGCTGCCCCCCAGCGGACGCGGGTGGCCTCGAAAGAGGCCGACACTCCCCCCAGCCCGGTTCCCCCCCCTGGGACCGGGCGCGGACGGGCGGGCTGCCAGATCGGTTTTTCGTTTGCGGCAGGCAGCTCGTCCGCTCCATTCCCCCCCTTTGCGTGCGGCGCCAGTAGCTTGACTACGGCGCCGCCGCGCGCGCACCGAACGCGGACGCTCCCGCAAAGCCCGTTGTGATCGGATCGCGCGTCGTTACGGCGCGAGCAGGGCGATGACCCAGACGCCCGCCAGCGCGTAGAGGCCCGAGACGAGGTCGTCGAGCAGGATGCCCCACCCGCCGGGCACGCGCTGGAGCCTGTCGGCCGGGGGCGCGACGGGCTTGAAGACGTCGAAGACGCGGAAGAGCAGGAACGCCGCCGCGATGACGATGAGCGTGCGCACCGGCGTGGTCATCACCCCGACGGGCAGCAGCAGCAGCGGAACGCACATCCCCGCGACCTCGTCGGCGACGACCGGGCCCGGGTCCTTGCCCCAGCGCGCCTCGGCCCGGTCGCCCATGAGCACCGTCGCGCTGGCGAACAACACGAGCACCGCCAGGACAACAGCGATATAGACCGGGCCGCGTGGGTCCGCGCCCGCGAGGAGAAGCACCGCCGCGAGGGCGGCGGGGGGCATCGAGCCCCATGTGCCCGGGGCGGGGCGCATGTGCCCGAGCCCGAAGCAGGTGACGAGCTGGAAGCCCGCCCAGACGCCCGGCTCGTCGCGCGTGTCACCGGAGAGGATGTGCGTGTCGTCCTGGGGGGTCATGGGCGAGGACTCTATCGCGGACGGCGGGGGGATGAGGTCTGGGCGTTGCGGTCAGGGCGAGTGGATCAGGCCCCGACCCGAGCGGACGCCCTTGACGATGTAGGGCACGCACGAGAGGACGGTGACGAGCACGGTCAGCCAGACCGCCAGGTCGATCGCCCAGCGGGCGGGCGAGTCCGGCGAAACGTCCGCGAGGGCGAGCAGGACGAGCACGAGCGGCGCCACGAGGGACTGGAGGACCATCTTCAGCTTCCCGGCGACGTCGGCCGAGAAGTCGATGCCCTGGGACTCGAAGAACCCCCGGACCGAGGTGACCAGCAGCTCACGGGCGAGGACGACAATCGCCATCCAGGGGGCGACGCCCGAGAGCTGGACGAGGCGGGTGTTGTCCGCAGAGGAGGGGTCGATCGCCGAGAACGCGGGCGAGGCGAGGTAGACGAAGGCGCCCAGGACGAGGACCTTGTCGGCGAATGGGTCCATGATGCGTCCGAACTTGCTGATGGCGTTCCACTTGCGCGCGAGGTACCCGTCGAGAGCGTCGGTCAACGCCGCGACGACGAAGATCGCGGTCGCCGCCAGGAGCACATCCCGCGGCAGCACGGGACCGGGATTTGGGACGGTATCGCCGCCCGGGATCCAGACCGGGGCATGATCGCCGAGACCGAGTTCGAGGACGGCGAAGAACGCGACCGCCAGCACGAGCCTGAAAATGGTCAGGGCGTTGGGGATCCTGGCCTGGAGCGGTGTCGGCGGGTCAGGGGCTTCGGGCATGGGCGGATGGTAGTGGGGGGGCGTTGGGTATCGCCCACACGAGCGCCGGCGTGTTGAAGGGGTGGGGGGCGTGATCTATCCTCCCGACCCGTGCGCGCGGGTGTCGGTCTTTGGCCCGGCGCGGCGAGCGGAAACCCCGCCGATCGCGCCGCTTGGCGCGTTCGGCTCACCCCTGCGGGAGCGGTCTTGGACGCGCTGATCAGCCCGTTGGTCCTGTACTCGGCCTGCGCCCTGGGGGCGGTGGGCGTGGTGCTGGCCCTGCCCAGGCGGGGGGCGAGCTGGCGCGTGCCCGGGACGCTGCTGGCTGCGATCGCGGGCGGGGTGGTCGTGCTCGCGCTCGGGCTGGTGGCGAACGAGTCGGGCCAACTGCCGAACATCTACTTCTACGTCTTCGCGGCACTCGCGCTCGGCGCGGCGTTGCGGGTCATCACGCACCACAGGCCCGTGTACTCGGCGCTGTACTTCATCCTGACGATCATCGCCTCGGCGGGGCTGTACGTGCTCCTGGCGGCGGAGTTCATGGCCTTCGCGCTGGTGATCATCTACGCGGGCGCGATCCTGATCACGTACCTGTTCGTGATCATGCTCGCGACCCAGTCCCCGGTCGAGGGCGACGACGAGTTCCAGGCCGACTACGACGCCAAGGCCCGCGAGCCGGCGCTGGCGACGCTGGCGGGGTTCGTGCTCCTCGCGGTGCTGACGACGATGGTGTTCGGCGGTCTGGGCTCGCTGCGGGCGCCCTCGGGGGCCCAGCACGCCCGGATCGAGCGCCTCGCGCTCGCGACGATGCCACAGAAGATCGAGCGGGTGCTCCGCGACACGCCCCGCCGCGACGACTCGGGCGAACCGATGCGCGACGCGGACGGCAGGGCGGTCATGATGGTCGGGCCCGACGAGCGTGTGGTGCGACTGCCCGCGATCGAGGGCCGGTCGATGGTGAACATCGCCGAGGGCTCGGTGCTCGTCGAGATGCCCGACGGCGGCACACGCATGACCAACCCGCGTGACTGGCCCGAGGAGCTTGGCGTGAGCAACGTCGAGATGGTCGGGCGGAACCTGCTGGCCGACCACCCGGGGACGATCGAGATCGCGGGCGTGATCCTGCTGATGGCGATGCTGGGCGCGACGGTGCTTTCGCGCCGCCAGGTCGAGATCGACGAGGAGGCCAAGGCCCACGAGGCCAGGCGCCTGCACGGGCTCGACGAGGAAGGGGTGGCCTCGTGACCGGCGTGGGCCCCGTGATCCTGGCGCAGGCGGACTACCCCGAGGCGATGGGGACGATCACGCTGGCGCATTACCTGTTCGTCTCGGGCGCGATGTTCGCGCTCGGGCTCATCGGGTTCCTGACGCGTCGGAACATGATCATCATGTTCCTGTGCACCGAGCTGATGTTCCAGGCCGCGGGGCTGGCGCTGATCGCCTTCAGCCGCTACCACCTGGACCACACCGGGCAGACGTTCGTGATCTTCGTCCTGACTGTGGCGGCTGCGGAGGCGGCGATGGCGCTGGCGCTGGTGATCCTGCTGTTCCGCAAGCGCGAGAGCCTGAGCACCGAGGACTGGACGGAGATGAGCGGGTGAGCCGCGTGGGGACGATGTGCTGAACGGGACCACTTCCATCCTGGGGACGACGCTTGCCGGTGTGGCGCAGCACGCGCCAGAGTCGTCGCACGGGCTCGTCGAGGCCGCGGGGCACGGCGCCCAGGCGGTCAGCGTCGGGGCGGCGTGGATCGGGTGGATCGTGCTGCTGCCGGTGATCGGGTGCGTGATGGCCGGGCTGGCCGCGGCGCTGAAGATCAACTCCAAGCTCCCCGCGTGGATCACGGTGGGCTGCCTTGGCGGGGCGTTCGCCGTCACGCTGACGATGTTCCTGGGCTTCGACTCGATCGCGGGCGGCGACGCGTTCGTCGTGCACATCTACGACTGGATCAACGTCTCGTGGATTGGCGCCGGGGGCGAGCCGCAGGCGCTGGTCGCGAACATCGGGTTTTACGTTGACAAGCTGACCATCCTCTGGATGCTCTTCGTGACCGGGCTTGGCACGCTGATCGCGCTGTACGCCAGCGAGTACATGGCCCACGACGTGGGCGCTGGCTATTGCCGGTTCTTCGCGGCGTTCAACCTGTTCGTCGTCTCGATGTCGTGCCTGGTCATGGCCGACAATCTGATCCTGCTCTACCTGGGCTGGGAGGGCGTGGGCCTGTGCTCGTACCTGCTGATCGGGTACTTCTACAAGAAGCCCTCGGCGGTCGCGGCGGCGAAGAAAGCATTCATCGTCAACCGCATCGGCGACCTGGGGTTGTCGCTGGGCATCTACCTGACGTTCGTCCACTTCGGGACGGTGCAGTACTCGGAGCTGTTCGCCAGCGACGCGCTGCAGGGGTACCTGGCCGCGGCGGGCTCGGGCGACTTCGCCGCGATCCCCGCGACCGCGCAGTGGATCGCGCTGCTGATGATGGTGGGGGCGTTCGGCAAGAGCGCCCAGCTGCCGTTGTACGTCTGGCTCCCCGACGCGATGGAGGGCCCGACGCCCGTGTCGGCGCTGATCCACGCGGCGACGATGGTGACCGCGGGTGTGTTCCTGATCGCGCGGGTCTACCCCCTGTTCCTGGCCAGCGAGTACGCCCTGCCGACCGTGGCGTGGGTGGGGACGCTGACGGCGCTGCTGGCCGCGACGATCGGGATGGCGCAGTTCGACATCAAGCGGATCATGGCGTACTCAACGGTCTCGCAGCTCGGGTACATGTTCGCCGGGCTGGGGATGCTGACGACGACGGGGGCGGCGTTCCACGTGCTCACGCACGCGTTTTTCAAGGCGCTGCTGTTCCTGTGCTGCGGCGCCGTCATGCACGGGTTCGCGGGCCAGCTCGACCTCCGCAAGCTCTCGGGCGTCGCGTGGATGAAGGGGTGGGGGATCGTCGGCGTGGCCATGCTCGTCGGGTGCATGAACCTGTCGGGTTTGCCGTATATCACGAGCGGGTTCTACTCCAAGGACATGATCCTGGCCGAGGCGTTTGTGACGCCCGGGTACGCGGCGATCGGGTGGATCCTGGTCTTCACCGCCGGGCTGACGGCGTACTACACGTTCCGCGTGTTTTTCCGCGTGTTCGTCGGGCCCAGGTACTTCGAGCCGGGCGACGAGCACCACGCGGACGAGCACAGCGACCTCGGCGAGCACGGGCACACCGAGGGCGACGGGCACGCCGCTCTCGCGCATGGGCACGACGCGCACGATCATGCCCACGGCGGTTTCCACCCGCACCCGCCGGGCTGGGTGATCAACCTGGTGCTCGCGGTGCTGGCGCTGTGCTCGATCGGGGCGATCGGGCTGGCGTACATCGAGACGGACCACCACGGCTGGGTTGGTTCGATGATCGGCGAGTCGAGCGCCGCGTACCACAGCCCGTACGCCGAGGCGGCGCACCACGCGCACGTCGAGGGCGTCGAGGCCCACGCGGTCTCCGGGCCCGCCGGCTCGGGCACGCCCTCGGGCCTCTTCGGCATGGACGCGCACACCGCGATGATCTACATCTCGGGCGGGGTCGCGATCCTGGGCGTGCTGCTGGCCGCGTTCTTCCACGGTCCCGTCGGGATCCAGGGCCTGCTGCTGGGCGGGCGGCGCGAGGCCGCGACGTGCCGGATGGACCGCGTCGCCAGGCTGTTCGGCCCGATCCCGCGGTGGGCGGAGAACAAGTGGTACGTCGATGAGTTCTACCACGCGGTGCTCGTCACGCCCCTGCGTGTGATCGCGCACCTGTGCCACCTGTTCGACAAGTTCGTGATCGACGGCATCGTGGACGGCGCCGGCAAGCTGCCCCGGGCGCTCGCCTCGCTGGTGCGTCCGTCGCAGTCGGGCCAGCTGCAGGGGTACGCCGCGGGCATGGTGGGCGGGATCGCGGTGCTGCTGTTCGTCGCGGCGATCATCGTGCTGATCGGGGGCGGCTCGTGAGCGAGATGGCCTGGCTCATCGTGATCGCGATCGCGACACCCCTGGTGTTTGCGCTTGTGATGGCCTTCTGGCCCGCGGATCGCGCCAAGTGGGTCGCGCTGTGGGGGTCGATGGTCTCGGGCGTCGCGATCGTTGCGGTGCTCGGGCGGTTTGATTGGGACAACGCCGCGGCGATGCAGGGGAACGCGAGCGCGACCTGGATCGAGTCGCTCGGCCTGCGGCTTTCCATCGGCGTGGACGGCGTGGCGCTGCTGCTCATGGCGCTGACCGCGCTGCTCGGGCCCGTGTGCGTGCTGGCGAGCTGGACGGCGGTCAGGGAACGCCTGAAGCTGTACTACGGCTGGCTGCTGGTGCTGCAGGCCGCGATGCTGGGCGTGTTCGCCGCCCGCGACCTGATGCTCTTCTACACCTGCTTCGAGTTCACCCTCCTGCCGATGTTCCTGCTGATCCGGGTCTACGGATCGACCAACCGCGAGCGGGCCTCGGTCAAGTTCTTCCTCTACACGTTCACCGGCTCGCTGATCGCGCTGGCCGGGCTCGTATATCTGGTTTGGTGGGTCGCGGACCGCAGCGGCTCATGGACGCTCGACATCGCGACGCTGACAGAGCACGCGGTGCACATGCCGCTGCGCTCACAGTCGCTCGTGCTGGGCGCGCTGCTCGCGGGCTTCGCGGTCAAGGTGCCCCTGTTCCCGGTGCACACGTGGCTGCCGCTGGCGCACACCGAGGCGCCCACGGCGGGCTCGGTCATCCTCGCGGGC
Organism: Phycisphaerales bacterium; assembly: GCA_029260515.1. Classification (GTDB taxonomy): domain Bacteria; phylum Planctomycetota; class Phycisphaerae; order Phycisphaerales; family UBA1924; genus JAJRXR01. The sequence goes on from JAJDDC010000063.1 coordinate 9,095, forward strand.
GTCCTGCTCAAGCTGGGCACGTACGGCATCTACCGCTTCGCCCTGCCCATGGCGCCCGCGGCGGTCGTGCAGTACGCACCAGAGATCGCGACGCTCGCCGTCATCGGGATCCTGTACGCCGGCCTCATCTGCTGGGTGCAGGACGACGTCAAGAAGCTCGTCGCCTACAGCTCCGTCAGCCACCTGGGCTTCTGTGTGCTCGGCATGGTCGCGCTGAACACCAACGGGCTCACCGGCGGCGTGCTGTACATGCTCAGCCACGGCTTCTCGACGGGCGCCCTGTTCCTCATGATCGGATTCATGTACGAGCGCTACCACACGCGCGACATGCGACAGGTGGGCGGGCTCGCGAGCAAGATGCCCATCTGGGCGACGTTCATGGTCTTCTTCGCCCTCGCCTCCGTCGGCCTGCCCGGGCTCAACGGGTTCCCCAGCGAGCTGCTGTGCCTCATCGGCACGTTCCAGTCCGACGCGGCGTGGACGGCGGGGCTTGAGCCGGGCGCCCAGGGCATCACGCTCGGGCCCTGGTACGCCGCGATCGCGGGCCTTGGCATGATCGTCGCCGCCATGTACCTGCTGTACATGGTCGGCAAGATGTGCTTCGGCGCCCTCCGCGAGCCGGCGGGGCACGGCGGGGACCACCACGACGAGAGCCGCCTGCCCACGGACCTGGGCGTACGCGAGATTGTCACGCTCGTGCCATTGGTGGCCGCGTGCCTGTACTTCGGGCTCTACCCCAAGTCGCTCATCGACGGCATCGAGGCGCCCGTGAACCAGACCGTCGCCCACGTCATGCGCTATGCGACCCCGATCGACGAGGACCACGCGGTCGTCGGGGCGCCCACGCACGCCCCGCGGGCGGGTGAGGGGGGCGAGCATGATTGAACAGATCGCCTACATCAAACCCGAGATCGCGCTCTTCCTCACGACCTGCGTCGTGATGATCGTGGGCCTGAGCAAGAACCTGGACACACGGCGCACGTGCGCCTGGTGGTGCGCCCTGGGTCTCGTGATCTCCTTCGCCTTCGCGATCAACACCGGCGCCAACCCCGGCTCGCTGTTCCCCGAGTGGATCCCGTTTGTCAAGGCGACGATCGCGGGCGTCGGCCTGCTGATGCTGCTTGTTGTTGTCGGGACGGTCGATCGCGAGCTCGAGGCGGGCGTCGCGAGCGGCAAGGCCCTGTACAGCTCGATGTACGCGACGCGCGCCGAGTTCTTCGCGTTCTTCTTGTTCAGCCTGACCGGGCTCATGCTCGTCGCGTCGGCCGACGACCTGATCTGGCTGTTCCTGGCCCTCGAGCTGACAAGCCTTCCCACGTACATGATGGTGACGATCTCGACGCGCAAGAACCGGAGCCAGGAGGCGGGGGTCAAGTACTTCTTCCTTGGGGCGCTGGGCGCGGCGGTGTTCCTCTACGGATTCGCCTTGCTGTACGGCGCCGCGGGGACGACGGATATCGCCGAGATCGCCGACCACTTCGCGGCCAACGGCATCAGCACACTGGCGATGGCGGGGCTGCTGCTGTCGGTGATCGGGGTGAGCTTCAAGATCGCCGCGGTCCCGATGCACTTCTACACGCCCGACGTCTACCAGGGCGCCGCCTCGCCCGTCTCAGCGTTCCTCGCCTTCACGCCCAAGACCGCCGGCTTCCTGGCGATCCTGCTCCTGGCGGGCATGGCGGGATGGCGGTTCGGCGCCGACGCCAACGACCTGCCCGGCGCCCTGCACGCGACGCTCTGGGTCGTCGCGGCGGTCACGATGACCGTCGGCAACGTCATGGCCCTCCTGCAGACCTCGGTCAAACGGGTGCTGGCGTACTCGTCGATCGCGCACTCCGGGTACATGCTCGTGGGCGTCATCGCGGGCCCCGGGCTCGTCGGCGGGCCCTTCTGGCGATCGGGCATCGCGGCGGTGCTGTTCTACCTGCTGGCCTACGGCGTGATGAACCTGGGCGCGTTCGCGGCGCTCGCCTGCCTGGAGGGGCGCAACGGGCGCGAGGCGGACTCGTTCGACGACATCCGCGGCCTGTGCGCCCGCTCGCCCTTGGTTGGGTGGTCGATGGTCGTCTCGGCCCTGAGCCTGCTGGGGCTGCCCCCCTTGCTGGGCTTCCTGGGCAAGTTCGCGCTGTTCACCTCGGGCGTCAGCTCGGGCGAGCTGCCCCTGGTCATCATCCTGGGCGTGAACTCCGCGATCGCGGCGTTCTACTACCTTCGTATCGTCGCGACGGTCGCCCTCGACAAGGGCGAGGCGGGCGCGGGCCTTGAGCTGGCGCCGATCAAGGCCAGGCGCGTGGCGGCGGTTCTCTCGGCGGCCGGCGCGGTCGGGCTGATCGCGCTGGGCCAGCCCCTGATGTCCGCGTCGCTGCGTGCGTCTGGGTACGCGTCGCCCGAGACGCCCGCCGGCGCTGGCGACGAGGCGTCGGTCCCCGAGTCCCCGGTCGTCGCACGCGACGAGGGCTGAGCGGGGAGGGCCGGGTCAGTCGTCGTCGTCGTTGTCGTCATCGTCGGAGCGCCCGCCGCGGCCCTTGCGGGCGACGGTCATCTGGAATGTCAGGCCGATCGCGGCGACGACACCCCACATGATCGCCCACGTGGACGGGGGCTGTCCGAGCAGCCAGTCCCGCGGCGCGTCGTAGCTCTCGGCAAGCATCAGCCCGCATCCCAGCGCGATCGCAGAGCCCGCCATCGCGGTCATCATCGCGGCCGAACGCGTGGGCATGGTCATCCCGAAGAGCAGGCCCGCCATCATCCCGACAAGAGCGGCGCCGAACATCACCGCGCGCTGGCGGGCGCTGAGCCCCTCCCAGCTCGCCTTGGACGACTCGCCGACCTTGGACAGGAACGCCCGCGAGCGTCCCGCGGCGCCGACGAGTTGTGCCCGGGCCGCGCCGATGTCCAGGCGCCCCTCATCGTCGAATGTGGGTGAGTTCGTGTTCTCGTCCTGGGCGCTGAGCCAGTCGCTCGCTTCCTGGAGGGCGGAGGTGTCGATCGTGTCGAGGGCGCCCGCGTCGAAAGCCGTGGCCTGGTTGTCCCGGGGCGGGGCGTCGGCGCCCGGTGCGGGCATGCGCTGGATGTAGATGAGGCCCGCGAGCAATCCGACGGCAGCGAAGACAAACCCCGTGCCCAGCGCCATCACGGCGCGGTACAGGGTGACGGCGAGCACGACGCCGAGGACCGCGCCGCCGAGCAGCCCGATCTGCTCGGTCGAGATGCTCGGGAAGACATCCCACCCGGTCTCGATAGGCTCGAGGCCGGTCAATGGGAGCAGAACCAGGCCCATAAACGCTCCGGCCGCGGCGCCGAGCAGCGCGAACATCGAGCGGAGCACCCGAGAGCCGAACAGCCAGAGGATGATCCCCGCGACCAGGCCGACGCCAGCGACGAGGCTGGCCTCCGAGCCCAGGGCCTGGGGGGCCGAGAGGCCGGCGGCCAGGTCCCCGATCTGGTCACCGACGTCGCTCCCGATCTGGGCGAGGGGGATGACGAGCGTTTCGAGGAGTTCGGGGGTCACGGTCACCTGGGGTCTTCTTGGGGGCGAACGGGGCGGGTTTTCTCCCTCGACACCTGCATATCGGCACGACGCCGCGTCGGGCATCGCCCTGATCCTGGCGCCCGATCCGGGCGATATTGGCGGCTGCGGGCGTCGTGGGCCCGAGGGATCGGCAAGGATCGGGGTCGATGGGCAAGAAGCGGGCCAGCAAGAAGACGGGCAAGAAGTCCGGCGCCGGGAAGACCGCCGAGAAGGCGGGCCGCGCCAGACCGACCACCGCGCGGGGCGGGCGATCGGCCCCTGCGCCCAAAGGCCCGTCGGAGACGCCCGCCCAGAGCGAGGCCCTCCAGGGCCTGCGCCGCAAGATCGACAGCCTGGACTCGCGCCTGGTCCGCCTGCTCAACGAGCGGGCGGGGCTCGTGGTCGAGGTCGGCAAGGTCAAGCGTGGGGGCGGGGCGCCGATCTACGCGCCCCACCGCGAGGCGCAGGTGCTCGACAAGGTCGTGGGCGCGAGCAAGGGCCCGCTGCCCTCCAAGGCGATCGAGGCGATCTACAAGGAGCTCATGAGCGGGTCGTTCGCGCTCGAGCACCCCCTGCGGATCGGGTACCTCGGCCCGCCCGGCTCGTACTCGCACGTCGCGGCGACGAGGCAGTTCGGCAGTTCCGTCGAGTACGACGACCTGCACCAGATCGCGGGCGTCTTCACCGAGGTCCGACGTGGGCACGTGAACTACGGGCTGGTCCCCATCGAGAACTCGGCCGGCGGCGGCGAGGCCGAGACGCTCGACGCGTTCCTGGAGAACGCGGGCAAGGTGACGATCTACGCCGAGGCCCAGCTGGCGGTGCACCACGCGCTGCTGGCCAACTGTGCACCCGCGAGTGTGCGCCGGGTGCACGCGAAGCCCGACGTGTTCAACCGGTGCCGCGGGTGGCTCGCGACGCAGTACCCGCAGGCCGAGCAGGTCCCGACGGTGAGCAGCGCCCGCGCGGTCCAGCAGGCGCTCGAGGAGAACCGGCTGGCCGAGTCCATCGGCGCCGAGCCCGGGTCGGCCGCGATCGGCTCGGAGCTGGCGGGCAAGATCTACGGCATGGAAACCCTCTTCGCGGGCATCGAGGACGTGCCCGACGACATCACCCGCTTCCTGGTCATCTCCCGCGAGAAGGCAAAGCGGTCCGGCGACGACAAGACCTCGATCATGTTCAACACGCCCGATAAGCCGGGCGCCCTGGTGAGCGTGCTGCAGGTCTTCGACCGGGCGGGGATCAACCTCACGCACATCGACAAACGCCCGAGCGGGCGGTCGAACTGGCAGTACACGTTCTTCATCGACGCCCAGGGGCACCGCGACGAGGCGTCGATGGCGTCGGCGGTCCGCGAGGCCGAGGGGCACTGCAAGGACCTGGTCGTCCTGGGCAGCTACCCACGCTCATCCCGGATCCTCTAGACCCCTGCGCCCGGTCCAATCCCCCTGTCCGTTCGGCCTCGTCGAGCCCGCGTCCTTGGAGGCGTTCCAGGGTGGGCCCCCACATGTGTCCCATCAGCCCGCGCCGACGACGTTACCCCTTGAACCGAGGGGGCTTCCCGCTACATTGGGTCCGGTGGAGAGCGCGGGCGGTCGGGGAGCCCGCCCGGACAGATCACGAGTGAGGGCGCTCGCCCGCCCCGCGGTTCACGCGGTGGTGTCGGCGCCCGGTGGAGTGAGGCGGACAATGTTCAATCCGAGACTTCCTGGTCTGTGCGCGGTGATCGGCGCGGGCGCGATCGCGCTGGCGTCTGGCGCCGCGCTCGCCGACGGCGACGACAGAACCTTCGACGGCTGGGGGAACAACATCGATCACCCCGACTGGGGCTCGACGCTGGCCAACCTCGGACGCATGATGGGCCCCGACTACGCCGACGGCGTGTCGGTCATGGGCGGCGTCGATCGCCCCTCGCCGCGGGCAGTGACCAACGCCTTTCACCAGGGTCGTTCGCCGATCTGGTCCAAGCGCGTGCTCACGAGCATGGTCTTCCACTGGGGCCAGTTCATCGACCACGACATCGACCTGACCACGGACACCTCGGGCGAGAGCTCTCCGATCGCGATCCCCGCGGACGACGGATGGATGACGCCGGGTGGGTCGATCCCGTTCGTACGCTCGGCCTACGACCCCGCGACCGGCACCGGGCCCGGCGTCCCGCGCCAGCACCCCAACGAGATCACGTCGTACATCGACGCGTCGATGGTCTACGGCTCGAGCGAAGCGCGGGCGATGGCGCTCCGCGAGTTCGTGGGCGGGCGCATGCTCGTGGGCGAGGGGAACCTGCTGCCCTGGAACGACCTGGGCGTCGTGATGGCCGACCCGTTCGGACGCGAGCCCGACGAACTGTTCGCCGGTGGCGACATCCGCGCCAACGAGCAGCCCGGCCTGACGGCGCTGCACACGCTGTTCGTCCGCGAGCACAACCGCCTGGCCGCCCTGTACAAGCTCGTCCACCCGACGTGGAACGACGAGCAGCTCTTCCAGAAGGCTCGCGAGATCAACTGGGCCCAGATCCAGGCGATCACGTACAACGAGTTCCTCCCCGCGTTGCTCGGGCCGGGCGCCCTGCCCGAGTACGCGGGCTACGACGAGAACGTTGACGCCTCGATCGCCAGCGAGTTCTCCGCCGGCGCCTACCGCTTCGGGCACTCGATGGTGAACCCCACGCTGCCCCGGCTGCTCGAGGGCGGCTCGACCCACCCCGAGGGCGACCTTGACCTGTTCGACTCGTTCTTCAACCCCGACGCGATCCTGTCTTCTGGCGGGATCGAGCCGATCATCCGCGGGCAGTTCGCCGAGCTCGCCCAGGAGATCGACCCGTTCATCATCGACGACCTCCGGAACATGCTCTTCGGCGGGGGCGGCATCGGGCTCGACCTGGCCGCGATCAACATGCAGCGCGGGCGCGACCACGGCCTGCGCAGCTACAACGACCTCCGCGAGGCGATGGGCCTGCCCCGCGCCCAGGACTGGTCCGACATCTCGTCCGACCCCGACATCCGCGCACGCCTCGCGGGCGTGTACGCCACCCCCGACCAGGTGGACCTGTGGATCGGCGGCCTGTGCGAGGACCATCTGCCCGGCTCGAGCCTGGGCCCGACGCACGGGGCGATCATCGCCGACCAGTTCCGGCGCCTGCGCGATGGCGACCGCTACTTCTACGCCAACCACCTCACGAGCAACGAGGTGTTCCTGGTCAACGGCACGTCCCTGGCCGACATCATCCGGCGCAACACCAGCATCCAGTACGTCCAGGAGAACGTCTTCTTCGTGTCCGCGGATATGAACCGCGACACGGCGCTCGACTACCTCGACGTGCTCACGTTCCTCGTCGCGTTCTCCGAACGCGACGAGTCGGCAAACTTTGTGCCGGGGGTCTCCCTGGATTTCAACGACGTGCTGGCATTCCTTGCCGCCTTCGAGCGGTATTACTGAGCCCGGGGGGCCGCGTCCGCGCGAGGGGGAGTTGCGCCGTGGGGGTCACAGACCTCCGCGGCGCTTTTCATTGATCGGCCCGGGTTCTGTCCGCCCGCTCAGTGCCCGCTCGGAGGCGTGTCGCGCAGCTCTCGCGGCAACTCGGGCGTCGGCGCCCACGACGAGTACCCGCCAGCGCTTGTCTGCGACGGGCCCGTCGGGGATGGGCCCGTCGGGGTCGGTGTTGTCGGGGACGGAGCCGCGGGCGATTGTTCTCGCTGGGGCGGCGTCTGACGCTCGGCGGCGGCGGGCGCGGGCGGCGCCCACGACGGGGTCACCTGGGGCTGGCCCGCCGAGGGCTGCACGGGGCGTTGCGACGCGTTCGAGGGCGCGTTCGAGGGCGCGTGGGCGCGGTCGCCTGCGTGGCTCGCGTTGGTTGGCGGAGTCGGCGAACCGGGCTCGGACGACGGCGCCTCGACGCCGGTCCGCACGATGACGCGTTCGAGCGCCTGGCCCGTCTGGGCGGCCCTCGTGATCAGCCCGCCCAGCCACGCGCCGGCCTCCTCCACACGCGAACCCAGACGCTGGACCGACGCGTCGAGCAACGCCTCGAGCTCGTGCCGCTGACGCGTGAGCGTCTGCCCGCCCTCCTCGGCGAGGCGCGCCGACTCACGGACGCCCTCCTCGATGGAAGCGTGCTCGGCCCGCAACGCCTGGATCTGCTCGCGGGCCGCGCTCAGCACGCCCTCGAGCTCGGGACGCGCGCTACGCAGCACCTCGAGCCCCTGGTCCGCCTGCTCGCGGGCCTCTCCCGCCCGGCGGGTCAGACTCTCGATGTGCTCGCCGGCCTCGACGAGCGAGCTGGCCAGCTTCTGACGCGACTCGTCGGCCATGCGGCCGGACTCGCCCAGGCGCTGTGTCGCCTCGTCGGCGCGCTGCCGGGCGATCTCGACGCCCTCGATGATGGCGGCCGCCGCGTGCTCCTCGTTCTCGCCCGGGTTGTCGGGGTCGAGGGCCAACGCCGCGAGCGTGCGACGGCACAGACGCTGGGCCGGCTCGCCGATGCGTGTCAGCTCGTTGGCGCGTTCCTCGAGGCCCTGGGTGAGTGTCCGCGCCCGCTCGGCGACGCGCTCGGACGCGCCCTCGGTCTCGCCCACGATCCGCGCCGAGCGTTCCTCGAACTCCTGCATCTTGAGTTCGAGCGACGCCGCCACCTCCTCGAGCTTCTGGGCGTGACGCAGCGCGGTCTGCTCGGCGGTCACGAGCCGCTGCTCGGCCTGGTTCGCCCGCGACTCGAACGAGTCGAACACGCTGGCGAGCCTGGACTCGAGCGCCTCGAGGCGCTGCGCGACGTTCGTGTCGATGTTCTTGTCGAGCTCCTCGATCCGCCTGGCGCGGGTCGCGGCCTCCTCGATCGCGGCGCTCGTCCGCTCGATCCGGTCGTCGAAGATCTTGACGAGCTTCGCGCCCGCCTCGATCTTGGTCCGCAGGTCCTTGCCCGCCGCCCGCGACTCCTCGACGAGCACGTGCGCGCTCTGTGCGCTCGTGCGGAGCGTGTCGCCCGAGCCCGACGCCTCGCGGATGAGCGTCTTGAGCGTCTCGGAGTAGCGGGTGAACGCGTTCTGGTCGATCACGCGGGGCGTGAGGAAGACGTCCTCGATCGAGCCCTGGCCCGCGGGCATCTCGAAGGGCAGGCGGGAGCCGCCCCCGCGGGACGCGTCCGGGAAACCGACCTGTGCTTGGGCGGCGGCGTGCTGGGCAGAGTCGTTCTGGGTCGCCTGATCGCTCATGGGTGGCCTTCCGTGCCGATTTGCTGGAGAGGTTTTGTGCGCGCGTCATCGTACACAATGGCCCGGGGGCCCGTGGCGGCGGCGCTAGCATCCACAGATGCCCCCGAGACGTCGCCAGACCGGGCGGGGAGGCGACCTCCGGGACGCCTCGCGTGGTGAGCGCCTGCAACGCGTGCTCGCCGACGCCGGTGTCGCGTCCAGGCGCGACTGCGAGCAGCTCGTCCTCGACGGCGCCGTCGAGGTCAACGGCGAGATCGTCACCACCCTCCCCGCGTGGGTGGATCCCGCAACCGACAGGATTGTCGTCGAGGGAAGGCCCCTCCCGAAACCCGAGCGCCACATCTACGTCCTGCTCAACAAGCCCGCCCGCGTGCTCTCGACGGTCGAGGACGAGCCGGGCGCGGACCGCAAAACCGTCCTCGACCTGGTCGATCACCCCGAGCGGGCCCGCCTCTTCCCGGTCGGGCGCCTCGACTACGAGTCGATCGGGCTCGTCCTGCTCACCAACGACGGGGCGCTGGCCAACCGTGTGACGCACCCGAGCTACGGCGTGCCCAAGACCTACCGCGTCGTCGTCAAGGGCGCCCTCGACGAGGAGGCCGCCCGCGAGATGGAGCGGGGGATCTACATGGCCGAGCGCAAGGCCGGGCGGACCGTGGGGGCGGCACGCACGTCGCGGATCGAGCTGGCCGTCATCCGGCGCGACCGCGAGACGACAACGCTGGAGATGACGCTCCGCGAGGGGCGCAACCGACAGGTTCGGCGCATGCTCTCGGCGGTCGGGTTCCCGGTCCGCAAGCTCGAGCGGATCGCGATCGGACCCCTGCGCCTCAAGGGCGTCGCCAGGGGCGCCTGGCGGGAGCTGACCAACCAGGAGATCCAGTCCCTCCGCCGCTCGGCGGCCGCCCCGGGCGGCTCGGGCGACGCCGGCGGGTCCAAGCCCGCCAAGGCAAAGAACGCGGGCCCGGGCAAGGGCCAGGCCAAGAAGAAGGCTGGCAAACAGGCTGCCGGCAAGGCGATTGGCGCCAAGAAACGGGGCGGCACAAAGGCGCCCGCCCAGACGACCGACCAAAGGGGAGGCGGGCCCAAGGTCTCCCGGCGGACGGTCAAGGACGCGGTCCACCGGTCCGGCGGCGGGTCCGGCGGCGGGTCTGGTGGCGGGTCTGGGGGCGGTCCGTCGCGGGGTTCAGGATCGGGTTCTGGGTCGGGCGGGGGCGCCCGGGGCTGAGATGGTCGAGAGCACGCCACCGATCGACGAGCACGAGGAGCTGACGCGGACGCTGTCGGTCGTGCGCGCCGGGCTGCGTGGGTTGTACAAGTCGGGCCTGCCGCGGATGGCCGCGGCCCTGGCGTACCGGACGATCTTCAGCATCATCCCCGTGCTCGCGATCGCGCTGGTGATCGCGTCGGGCCTGATCTCGCCCGACCAGGTGCGCGAGAGCTTCACGAAGATCATGGAGTACGCGGGGTTCCAGACGATCGTCGTCACGACCGACGACGGGCAGCCCATCGAACTCGTCGGCCCGCCTGCGCCCGAAGAACAACACGAAGACGCGCCCGCGGAGGTCGCGGCGGGCGGCGAGGTCGGGGCGCCGAGCGAAGACACAGGCCAAGCCGGGACGGGCGACGGCGAGGGTCTCGCCGGGGTCGATGAGCTGCTCACGGGGCTTGTCGATCGCGTGAGCACGAGCCTCGGCTCGATCAACCGGGGGTGGATCGGCTTTGTCTCCGCGGGCGTGTTCATATACGCCGCGTTGTCGCTCTTCCTGGAGATCGAGCGTTCGTTCAACCAGATCTACCGCGTGCAGCGCGGGCGGGGGTGGGTCGCACGACTGCTGTTGTATTGGACGATGATGACGCTGGGCGCGATCCTGCTGCTCGCGACGTTCTCGGTCAGCCAGCGGTTCACCGAGTGGGTCGAGGCGCTGCTCGGCGGCACCATGGGCAGCCGCTGGACGCTCGGCCTGGCCGGCTACGGCGTCACAGTGCTCATCTCGACCCTGCTCCTCTGGATCCTGTACACGACCGTGCCCAACGTCCGCGTCGCGGCCCGCCCGGCGCTGGTCGGCGCGTTCCTCGGCGCCGTCGTCTGGGAGCTGGGCAAGTGGGGCTTTACCCAGTACATCGAGTACTCGTCCGCCTACGCCCGGTTCTACGGCTCGCTCGCGCTGCTGCCGCTGTTTCTCTTGTGGGTCTACGTCACCTGGCTCATCGTGCTCTTCGGGCTCCAGGTCACGTACGCGCTCGAGCACTTCAACGAGCTGCGCGACCCGCAGCCGCCCGCCGACCACACACCCAGCGTCCTGGACCCGGCGGTGATCCTGCTCGTCGCCTCGTCGATCGCCCGGCGCTTCGAGGGCGGCAAGGACGCGAGCCCGACCGAGATCGGCTCGGAGCTTGGCATCGACGACGACGTCGTCGAACGGATGTGCGCCGCGATGGACAAGGCCCAGATCGTCCACCGCGTCGAGTCCGACACGCCGGGCGAGCGGTACACCATGGGCGCCCCGCCCGCGTCCGTCGCGGCACGCGACGTCTTCAACGTCGGGCTCGGGCTCACCGGCAAGGAGTCCGCCGTCCTGGGCGAGCTGGACCGGGCCCGGGGCGAGGCCCTGGGAGAGCGGACCCTGGCCGACGTCGTCAAGGCCTCCAAGACCCCCTGAAACCCCCGCCCGGCGCACACAACCGCCCGGGCAACACGGAGAAATGGGGGGGCCTACCCTCCCCGTCCCGATGCTCCCGCACCGCCTGACCGAGTTCGCGATCTACCTGGCCCAGCGCCCCGGCGAGCTGGCCGGGGTCCTCGAGGCCGCGACCGCGGCGGGTGTGGACATCCACGCCCTGGCCGTCGGCGAGCACGCCGACAAGGGGTGCGTCTACCTGCTCGGCTCGCCCGAGGAGGCCCTCCGCCACGTCATGGAGTCGCTCGTCGAGTCCGGGATCGGCCCGGTGGTCGAGTCGCCCGTGCTCGCGGTCGCGATCGACAACCGCCCCGGGGCGGTCCGGGATATCTCGGTGCTGATGGCGGACGCGCGGGTGAACATCCGCCGTGCGTACATGGCCAGCGGCATCGCGGGCCAGCCGAGCCTGTGCGTCTTCCGCTTCGACGACCCCGAGCGGGCGGCGGAGGTCATCGAGTCGATCGACTGGCCGGTGCAGAAGCGGGCGTGAAACGGCCCCTCGGCGCGGGTGATTTGGATTGTCACGGGGCGCGCCGATAGGATCATCGAACGGCCTGAAAACTGGGCCGGGAGACCTCCCTTGGGCATCGAAGCCGCACTCTCGACCGATCTGGTGCTGACCACGCAGCTCAAGCGGGTGGTCAACTGGGCCCGCCGGTCCAGCCTCTGGCCCATGCCCTTCGCGACCGCCTGCTGCGGGATCGAGCTGATGGCGACGGCGTGCAGCCGGTACGACATCGCCCGCTTCGGCGCCGAGGCGATGCGGTTCAGCCCCCGCCAGGCGGACCTGCTGATCGTCGCGGGGCGGATCTCGGTCAAGATGCTGCCGGTGCTCCAGCGGATCTACGAGCAGATGGCCGAGCCCAAGTGGGTGATCTCGATGGGCGCGTGCGCCTCGACGGGCGGCGTGTTCGACACGTACGCGACCGTCCAGGGGTGCGACCAGTTCATCCCTGTGGACGTGTACGTGCCGGGGTGCCCGCCGCGCCCCGAGCAGCTGCTCGAGGGCGTGATGGCGATCCAACGCATCATCGACGAGGACGGCATCCCGCCCAAGGGCCCCGACGGCAAGCGCATCCCCCTGGGCATCGCGCTGGCGCCCAACCACGCCGTCCGCCCGCAGCCGGCGCCCCTGGGCATGTCGCTCTAAACAGAATCAGTTGTTTGCGAGGCCCTCGCGTGGTATCGCGCCTGTTCTGCGTGCGTGCGCGTCGTGTGCGCACAAATAAAGACGTCGCCCGGGCGCGGCGACGCCCGGGCGACGAAGGACCACGATCGGGAGCGCGGGGTCGCACGCTCCGGCACGTGAGGGGTGGGTCCGGTCAGCGGCGGCGACGGACGGCGAGGGCGCCCCCGAGCCCGGCCAGCGCCAGGGCGCCGGGCGCGGGGACCGCGGCGGTCTCGAGGGTGAGCCGGCTGCCGGCGGCGTGCCAGCCCTCGGGGCCCGCGAAGAGGTTGGCGGTGACGAAGAACTCGACGAAGACCTGGCCGCCCGCGAGGCCGAAGTCCATGCCCTCGAGCGTGAGGTCGTGGAGGGCGAACGACGACTGTCCCGGGCCGACGAAGTCCTGGCCCAGGAACGGGTCGATGACGACGCCGTCGCCGCTCGAGTTGACGATCGCGACGCGGAGACCCTCGAGGGGCATGTTCTGCTGTGACGAGGCGTCCAGGTCCCAGCCAAGGCCGGTGAGCCTGAGGTCCTCGTCGCCCAGGTCGAGCACGAAGACGTGGTTCCAGACGCTGCCCTGGATGTTGTTGTGGACGGAGCCCGCGACGGCGATGGTGTGGACGAACGCGTCGGAGCTGGCGGCGCCGAGTGTGGGCGTCGCGTTGACGCTCAGGCCCGAGGCCTGCTGGATCTGTGCCGGGGCGAGGGACGCCGCGAGCGCGAGCGCGGCGCATGGTGCTGACTTACGCATGATCTCGGTCTCCGAAAGAGGTTCACTGTCCGAACAGAGCGACAGCGGGCGGGGCCCCAAACCGCGTGCGGCTCGCGCCGCCGGGTCCCCCTCGATCACGTTCCCGCGCCCGTCACGATTCCTTGTGCCCCCCGCGCCCGGGTGGCCCGGCGGGGCGTCGCCCGGCGCGTGGCCGGGCGTGTCCAATAAACACGATGCGCCGCGTGTCGCCAGCGACCTGGGTTGTTTGCTCCCCCAGTTTGACAAGTGGCCTCAGCTGTGGCCGCGCGCACGACAACGGGGCGCCCGTGTGGGCGCCCCGCGGTGTGTGTGCGATGCGTGTGTGGCCCGGGTCAGCGCCGACGACGTCTGATGGCGAGCAGCCCGGCGGCGCCGACACCGACGAGCGAGCCGGGCGCGGGCGTGGGCGTGAGCTCGAGCGTGATGAAGCTCGCCTCGTTGTAGACGCCCTCGGAGGTCGCCGCGTACGCCCGGTCGAAGAACAGCTCGATATACAGGTCCTCGCCCGCCAGGTCGAAGGCGATGCCCATGTCCTCGAGGTCGTAGAACGCCGACGTGGCCTGCCCGAAGCCGGATTCCTCGAAGCCGACGAAGGGGGCGAACGAGACGCCCTCGCCGGCGCTGTTGAAGATGGCGATCCGCAGCTCGTGCAGGGGCACGTCGGAGAAGGTGGTTGCGCCCAGGTCCCAGCTCAGGCCCGTGAGGCGGAGGTCGTCGCGCCCGTAGCCGGCGCGGATGAGGTTGTTTTGTGCCGAGCCGAGCACGTCGAAGTGGGCGTGCCCGTCGAGGCTGATGGTGGACTGGTCGAGCGGGCCGTCCATGATGGCCTCGGCGGGCGAGGATTTGAGTTCGAGCCCGGAGACGCCGACGATGTCGGCGGTCGCGGCGCCCGCGGAGAGTGCGATGACGATGAGGCCGACGGCTGGCGCTGTGCGCATCTGGAGGCTCCCGCCGACCTCTGGGGCGTACCGATACCGTCGCACGGGAGGGGTGGTCCGTCCGGACCCCGCCCGCGGGTATGCGCACGCCTGGTCGGCTTGCAGCGGTGTGTCGAGGCGGCGGGGGCGCGTGCCCTCGGCGCCGGTCGCCGGGCGCGGCGCCCGCGACTGGACCAATAAGACCCCATATCCGCCGATATGCCAGTGATTTGGGGGCATTCCCGGTCCAGCGCGCGCAAAAAGAGCCGCCGCGGAGCGATCTTTCGCGTCCGCGGCGGGGTGGTGATGTGGTGTGTCGAGAGAAGCGGGGGCGTTAGCGCCGGCGGCGGCGGGCAACGGCCAGGCCACCGAGGCCCATCAGTGCCAGCGAGCCGGGGGCGGGGACGACATCGACCTCGATGATGGAATCCGGGGTGTGCGAGCCCTCCTGGCCCTGGAAGTCGTTGTTGGCGGCGAAGACGTTGTTCTCGCTGAACAGCTCGATGTAGATCTTGCCGTCGGAGATGTCGAAGTCGAAGCCCATGGCGGCGAGGTCAACGTATCCCGAGGTGGCGCCCGCCCCGGCGGCGCCGTTGCCGGCGTAGGGGGTGAAGGTCACGCCGTCGCCGGCGGAGTTGACGATGGCAAACTTCATATCCGAGAGAGCGGCCGAGGTCTGGCCCATGGTCCAGGCCCAGGAGCTCAGGTCCCAGCCGAGGCCGGCGACGCTGTAGGCGCCAGCGCCGACGTCGAGCTCGATGACCTTGTTGAACCCGTTGCCCTGGGGATTGATGTGCCTGAGGTCGGCCAGCGAAGCAACCTTGATACCCTCACCCGGCGCGACCGCCTGGGCGATGGGGGTGCCGGTCACGCCCAGTCCGAGTGACTGAACAACGTCAGCCTGGGCCGAACCAGCGAGAGTCAGGAGGGCGCCAACCGTAGCGATCATGGTGCGAGTCGTCATTGTCTCATCTCCTCGTGTCTGGACCGATATTGGTCCCGGCCTTGAGTTCGGCGCCCCGGTCTGCACAAACCGATCGCGCCGGCCCGTTGGCCGTGTCATGCGAAAACCATCACGAAGTTGCGGGTCGCCTTGTCTCGTGGACCCGAACGGTGATCTCTCTCCACCCCCCGGCGGCAGGACCCGGTCGGGGGAGGCCCACGCCGCTTTCGCCGCGTGACCGTCGCAAAGGGACACGCGCCACGCCCGATTGCAATGCAATCGCGTAGGTTTCGATGGCAGAAGGGCTTACGTGATGTGTCGGGGTGGTTTTCTCGGATCGTCCGCGGCGATACAACCCGCGTGGTCGCCACGCGCCGGGCCGCCCGCGTAGGCGGATCTCGTCCGGCACGTGCCGTCGCGTGGGCCTGTGACGCGGGTCACGATCGTCCGGGCGTACCGATGGCGCCAGGGCCCGGCGTCAGAAGCCGGGCAGGTCCGAGATCACGGGTTGCGGATGGACGAGACCGCGCGGAGGCTCAGAGGCCCTTGGCGGTGATCCGTCGCCCCATACGCCGACGGGCGTTGAGGATCTTGCGGCCCGAGCGGGTCTTCATGCGTGCACGGAAGCCGACCTTGCGGCGGCGCTTCACGTTGCTGGTTCGCCTGGGGTAATGCATGCTCGGGTCTCCGCTGCGTCCGGCGGGCTCGTCCCGCGGGGCACAGAGGGTAGGCGCTGGTCCCCCCGTCCGGCCAGTCCCAGAACCAGCCTGCCCGCCGCCCGCAGGGATCCGGGCCGGGGACGGTGTGGGCTCCGGTGGGGTCCTGGGGGTCCGGGGAAGGGCGGAAGCGACCCTTCTGGGGAGATGGGGGGACGGATCTGGCCGATGTGCTACTGTTGATAGGAGCCCGGGCGTGCGTGTGCCCGGGGGAGTTTGGCCGCGACCGCTCGTCACGCCGCCGGGACTGCTCGGCCGAGTGACGAGCGACCGCGTCCCCCCCGCGAGGGGGATAGGACGGGTCGTAGTATGGACGAGACCACACAGGTGGCGCTCGAGACGATGCTCGGGCACACATTCTCCGATCGCGAGCTCCTCGAGCGGTCGGTGCGTCACGCCTCGGTGTGTGACTCGCGCCTTGAATCGAACGAGCGGCTGGAGTTCCTGGGCGACGCCGTCCTGGGGCTGCTGGCGTGCCAGCGGATCTACGAGATCTACCCGGATCTGCTCGAGGGGGAGATGACGAAGATCAAATCGATGGTGGTGTCGCGCCGGACGTGCGCGCGGATCGCCGACAAGCTCGGGCTG
Source organism: Phycisphaerales bacterium (assembly GCA_029260515.1). Classification (GTDB taxonomy): domain Bacteria; phylum Planctomycetota; class Phycisphaerae; order Phycisphaerales; family UBA1924; genus JAJRXR01. The sequence continues at coordinate 25,577 of JAJDDC010000063.1, forward strand.
GCGGAATACATCGAGGTTGGCAAGGGGATGCAGACGGCCGACGAACTGCCCCGCTCGTTGGGCGCCGCGGCGTTGGAGGCGGTGATCGCGGCGGTGTACATCGACGGCGGGATGGAGGCCGCGGGGCGGTTCCTGTGCCCGCTGCTCGACCCCATGATCCGGGCGGCGGCAAAGTCGGGGCACCAGCAGAACTTCAAGTCCGTGCTCCAGCAGCACGCCCAGCAGACGGTCGGGCAGACGCCGACGTACCGGATCCTCGACGAGAAGGGGCCCGACCACGCCAAGGCGTTCCGGATCAGCGTCGAGCTGGACGGGCGGAAGTTCGGCGCCAGCTGGGGGCAGTCCAAGAAGCAGGCCGAGCAGGCCGCGGCGCTGATCGCGCTTCGGGAGCTTGGTGTGATCGAGGCCGACGATCAGGGCGAGATGCGGATTGTCCGCGCCCGCGCAAACGGGCAATGACCGGGGCCCGCCCCGGTCGCTCAGTCCATGGGCGCCAGATCCACGACGATCGGCAGGTGGTCGCTGGCGCGCGAGTCGTCGGCCTCTAGACCCATCGCGGCCCGGGCGCTGTGGCTCAGCGCGGCGCTCTCGACGACGCAGGCGAACGTGTTGTCGAGCACGGCGTCCGAGTAGACCACCCAGTCCAGGCGTCCGGGCGTGAAGGCGCTCTTGTCGTCGGTCCACGTGTGCGTGGTCCGCTCGCCCCAGACGAGCGGGGAGACGGTCGCCAGGTCGGTGTCGTCGGCGTCGAGCGAGGCGCGGAGGATGTCCAGCGGCGGGCGCGAGCCCACGAGGTTCAGGTCGCCCCCGAGCACGCATCGCTCGATGCCGTGCTCGTCGAGGACGCGCCGGACGTGGTCGTTGATGGCGCGCGCCTCGCGCTTGCGCTGCTCGTCTTCGGGGCTTCCCGCGAAGCCGCAGCACTTGAGATGGATCGAGCCGGCGAGCAGCGGGCCACCCGGCGCGTCGATGACCGCGCCGACGAAGCGGACGGGCCAGCCCGAGCCCTGCGCGTGCACCGGCTCGTCCACGGCGTGGATGATCGGATAGCGGGAGATGACGGCGACGCCCGCGCGGTCCCCGGGGTGGGCGACCGCGTGCCAGCCCGTCTCGCTCGGCGCGTGCTCGTCGAACCACGCCTCGAGCCTGGCGGCGTTCCACGCGTCCCACTCCTGGACGAGCACGACGTCCGGCGACAGCGCCGTGTACAGGCGCGCGAACGCGTCGGGCGCGCGCTCGGGCGAGGCGTGCAGGACGTTGTGGCTCACGACACGGAGTGCGCCCGCGGGCGGGGGGACGGGGCCGGCCGACGGGCGGCGGGCACGCGGGGCGGGCAGGACGACCTCGAAGCTCTCGCCCCGCCAGAGCGGCGCCCCGGCGTTGTCGGTCTGGACGACCACGCCCCGGACGCGCCCCTCCCCCCAGAGGCGGGAGAGCGCGGGGACGCCGCGGGCGTCGTCGGGGTCGAACCCGCGGCTGATGCGAAGCTCGTAGTCGCTCGCGGCGTAGGTCGGGGCGAACTCGAGGGCGACGTCTGTGTGCGCGAGCGTCCGGCGCTGCCCGCCCGCGTGCGCGTACGCGCGGGCGCCGAGGGCGAGGGCGGCGCCCTTGTCGCTGGGCAGGGGGGAGATCTGGATCTCCAGATCGACGCCCAGTGAATCGGCGTGGAGCCCGGTCGTCGCGTCGGCGTCGAGGTCGAACAGGACGCGTGTGCAGCGCTGCCCGCCCTGGAGTGTGAGGGTCTCGTCGGGGCTGAAGCGGACGAAGATCGAGGACGCGTCGGCCGATGCGGTGACGGACAAGGGCCAGTCGTCCTGCTCGCCGTCGATCGTGATCCGCGGCGATTGCGCGCACGCGGTCAGCGACGGCGCGAGCAGCGCGAGGGCGAGGGGCGAGAGCACGGCGGCCAGAGAGCGTCTCATTGTCATCCCCCGCGAGCGTCCGCGTGCATCAAGAAGCAAAGGCGAGCGCCACGACAACGAGCGTGACGACCATCATGACGGCGACGGCGCCAACCGCGGCGAGCATCGCACGGTTCGAGCGCTCGAGCGTCCTGGCCAGCGCCCGCTCGCGGTCCATGTCCGACCGGCGCAGGTCGGCGAGCGTGCTGGTGAGGCGGGCGGTCGAGTCGCCGAGCCCGACGATCGCGGTCCGGAAGCCCTCGATCGACTCGGTCATCCGGTCCTCGCTCTGGGCGCTGCGGAGGGCGAGAGCGCGGACGTCGTCGAAGGCCTCGTGCTGGCGGGCGACCGCGCCCAGCTGGCTGGCGTTGTGCTGGCGGGTCGCCTCGGCCAGTGCGCGGACGGCCTCGTTGAGCTCGGCGCCCTGGTCGCGGATCGTCGGCATCGCGTCGAGCGAAACCGCGGTCTTGTCGGCCAGCTCGACCAGGCGATCGGACCGGCGTTCCTGGCGGTCGAGGTGGTCGTCCACCTTGCGGACGACGGCGAGGACCTCGTGGTAGTTGCGTTGCAGCTCGGCGATGGTCTCGGTCGTCATCTTCCTGGGCGAGAGGTTGGCCGGATCACGCTGCGACCCCGGCGCGTCGTCGGAGATGTCGATCGCGACAGGGGTGTTCGGGAGGGCGTCGGTCGAGGCATCGGCGGAGCGTGCGCCCCCTCGTCTCGAGCCGAGCATCCGTGCAAGGCCATTCATGACGCCCATGGAATCACTCCCGATGGGGCGGTCTGCCCCGGCGGGTGCAGGTTACGTGCATCGTGCCATCGACGCCAGACGAGCGGACGCGCACTCGCGGCGAGGGGCGCCCCTGGCTGAACAGGACCGGGCGCGCGATCCCATCGGGGAAACCCGTAGACCCGCGACGATGCGGTGGGCGAGCGCGTCGGAGCCACGAGATGCGGCCGGGCGCCCGGGCCCCGGGCGGGTCCGTGAGGCGACGGGTTTGTACGGGCGGGGAACAGACGGAATCAGACAACGCGAACGCGCCCACCGGCGCCTCAGGGCGCCTGCTCCGGCGGCTGCAACCGTGTACCCGGACACGGGTAGCACCGGGCGTCCTGTATTATTTCCCATATAGGCAAAAATGGAAACAAACAGTGGGCAACGGGCGTCGATGACACGGCAAGACTCTTGCGAGACCGAACCAGGGGCGTCGGGCGGGCTCGTGCTCTTCGACGGCGTGTGCAACCTGTGCAACGCCGCGGTGGGCTGGATTATCGCGCGGGACCGCCGCGGGCGGTTCCGGTTCGCCTCGCTCCAGTCGGACGCGGCCGGGCGTGAGCTCTGTGCGCACGGTGTCTCGGGCGACCTGCCCGACAGCATCGTGCTGATCGACGACGACGGCGTGCACACGCAATCAGAGGCCGTGCTCCGGATCGCGTCTGGGCTCGGGCTGCCCTGGTCGTTGGCGGGCGTCGCCCGTGTGCTGCCCGGGGCGTTGCGCGACGCGGCGTACTCGTGTGTGGCGCACCACCGGTACCGTTGGTTCGGGCGACGCCAGGCGTGCATGCTCCCGAGCGAGGCGCTGATGGCCAGGTTCCTCGACGCCGACGAGCCGCCTCGTGTCATCGAGGCCGACGACCGTTCGAGTGGGGCGGGATCGGGAGCCCCGGCGTGGGTGTCGGGTCTCGGGCGTCTCGGTCTGAGGACGCTGTGCTGCTACTTCTTGATCTACCTGTTCTCGTTCCCGCTCAACCGTGTGCCGTGGATCCGCTGGTTCGCATCGTTCTACGAAGGAAACTGGGGGCGGCTCGTCCCCTGGTTCGCGGGACGGGTCTTCGGCGTGCCTGCCCCCCGGGGAGGGATGGGCAGCGGCGACCGCGTGTTCGACTACGTCCAGCTGCTGCTCATATTCGTGTTCGCGGTTCTCGCGGGGATCGCCTGGCACGCGATCGCGCGCGGGCGCCCGATCTCGGGCCGGGTCCTCGACGCCTTCCGGGTCTACTGCAGGTACTGCCTCGCGTTCGTGATGATCATGTACGGCTGGGCGAAGGTCTTCCCGGTGCAGATGCCCCACCCGGGCCCCGACCGCCTGATCCAATCGTTCGGCGACGCGTCGCCGCTCGGTCTGCTCTGGACCTCGATCGGCTCGAGCCCCGGGTACGAGATGCTCTCGGGGTCCGCCGAGGTCGTGGGCGGCATGCTCCTGTTCTGGCGACGGACGACGCTCCTGGGCGCGATCATTCTCGCGGGTGTGCTCGTCAACGTTGTGGCGCTCAACTTCTTCTACGACGTGCCGGTGAAGCTGTTCTCCTCGCATTTGCTCATGGTCTCGCTGATCCTCATCGCGCCGGACGCCGTGAGGCTGGCCTCGGTTGTCGTGCTGAACCTGCCGGCCCAGCCGCGGGTTCTGCGTCCGTACACATCGCGGAGGAAATGGGTGTTGCTCGGCGCCCTCGGTGTCAAGCTGTCGCTGATCGGGTACTTCGGCGTCTACCCGGCCGTCCAGTGGTACCGCATGCTTACCCCGCTGGGCATGGTGGGTCCCAAGCACGCCCTGCACGGGGTGTACATCGTGGAGTCGTTCACACGCGACGGGGTCGCCGACCGAGACAACGAGGACGCGGACCGATGGGTGCGCCTGGGTATCAGCTGGAGGGGGATACGGAGCACGATCGGCGTCCAGCGCGCGACGGGGGTGACCGCACGCTACGCCCTGACGATCCGCGACGAGGACTCTGAAATCGACATCAGGGTGTTCGAAACGACAGACACCCAGGCACTCGAGTTCACGCTGCTCGACGACGAGCGCGTGCGCATCACCGGAGAGTTTGACGGCGCCACGATCGACGCCACCATGCGTCGCTCGGACGAGAGCTCGAGCCTGCTCATCTCGCGCGGGTTCCGCTGGGTCAACGAGACCACCTTCAACCGATGATCGCGACGCAGAAACCCGAAGCGGAGAGGGGGGGATTCGAACCCCCGATGACGGAAACCGCCATACCGGATTTCGAATCCGGCGCATTCAACCGCTCTGCCACCTCTCCGTGAGGTCCGCCGAACTCGTCGGCGGGCGGGCACCAGTTTAGGCCTGCGACCGAGATCATTCAGCCGCGTGCCGCCCGGGCGCTCACGGCGCGGCAGAGCGCGTCGTACAGCTCCTCGGGCTCGGCCATCCGCCCGGCGCCCACCTGGCGGCACGCCTGCCACCCCTCGCCCGGGCCCACCAGTTCGTACCCATCGTCCGCGAGCGTGCGCACGTTCCGGCGTGTCGCCGGCTGCGACCACATTACGCGGTTCATCGACGGCGCCAAGAGCACCGGCGTGCGAGCGCGGTCGATCGCGCTGAGGATCAGCGTCACCACGTCGTCGGCACGCCCGGTCGCCAGGCGGGCCAGGCAGTCCATCGTGCACGGGGCGACGATCGCGGCGTCGGCCTCGGAGGCGAGGGCGATGTGCTGCGGGTCGTGCGCCTCGACGTGCTCCCACGGGCTCGTGTACACCGGGCGCCCGGACAACGCCTGGAACGTGATCGGCGCGACGAACTGGGCAGCCGCGGGCGTCATGGCGACGGTCACGTCCGCGCCAGACTGCGCGAGCCGGCTCACGAGCGACGCGGTCTTGTACGCCGCGATCCCGCCGGTCACGCCGACGATCACCCGCTTGCCGGCGAGCTCCGGGGTTGTTGGGTTGTCCGCGTTGTCAGGGGTCACGGGGTGCGTCCGCCCCTCGTGCGGTTCAGAGCAGCGGCTCGTCGCCCGCCGCGATCTGGGCCGAGTCCTCGGGGGCGTCGGCCAGTGCGATCTTCTCGCGCATGATCTCTTCGATCACGAGCTCGAGGTCCGATCGGCCGTCGCGCTCGACGAGCGGGCGGGCGCCCTCCATCAGCTCGCACAGGCGGCGTTGGATCAGGGCGCACAGCTTGAACCGTCCGCCGACCTTGTTCACAATCTCATCGCTTTTCAGAGCTTCGATCATCGGGTACCCTTGGAGCACGCCTTGCCCACGCCCGCTCGGGGTCCCGACCCCGGGGCGGCGGCTTGGTGGCCATTGCTCGCAGGGCAACTGTAGACCCGGCCCCCCCCGTCCGCTGGGGCTCCCGGGGGCCCTGCCGCACAGCGTCCGGGTGGTCCACGCCCGGGCGCCGAGCCGATGCTCGCAGCTGTTCAGTCCCAGTCCGGACCCGCCCCAACCGACCTGGGCGCCCGGACGCGTCAGGAGTACCCGCAGGATGCCCGAGAGCCCCACACGATTCGAGGCCGGCGACCGTGTGATCCACGCGGGGCGCCCGGAGTGGGGGACGGGCCACGTCGCCCGGGCCGCCGCGGACGCGCACGAGGGTCGCCCGTGCCAGCGGCTGACCATCCGCTTCGAGCGTGCGGGCGTCAAGACGCTCTCGACGGGCGTCGCGGCGTTGCGCCGCGCGGGGGCCGAGGCGAGCGTCAACGGCGACGAGCCCCACGCGCTGGGCGAGCCCGACGCCAACCCGCAGGAGGTCATGACCCGCCTGCCCGACAGCGCCCGCGACCCGTTCGCCGCGCCGCTCGCGCGCCTCGGCGCGACGCTCGACTTGTACCGCTTCGGACGCGACGGCGGGTCGCTTCTCGACTGGGCCGCCTCGCAGTCCGGCCTGCCCGACCCGCTCACCCGTTTCAGCCGTCACGACCTGGAAGACCTCTACGACCGGTTCGTCCACCGCCTCGACGAGCACCTGGGCCAGCTGATCGTGGAGGTGAAGCGATCGGTGGGCACGGGCGTGAGTGAGACGGAGCTGCAGCGTGTGGTGACCGGCGCCCCCGAGGCGGGGCGGGCAGCGCTCAAGCGACTCAGCCGATCGCGTTGATCCGACGCAACATCCCTGCGCAGACCGACGCGAGCGACGCGCGGCGTGGTTCGTCCCGTGTCGGTCGATCGCCGCGCCGACGCACTCACGCGCGTGATTCCCGGGCCTCGACGATTTCTCGCACAACGGTGGGTCGCCCCCCCTCGGGCGTGTACCTCTCTGGCTCAGAGCCGCCCGGCTCGAGAGAGAGACCGGCGGGCCCGGGCCCGTCGACAACATAAGAGACGAGGGAGTTGCGTCATGAACGACCACGAGTTCCAGGAGAAGCTCGGAGAGCTGATCCGCCGGATCGGGGAGGTCCCCGAGAGCCAGCGTCCGGCGCTCGAGAAGCTCGCCGCCGACACCCGCGCCCGCCACGACCGGATGAAGACGATGATCGGCGAGCTCCAAGATTCGCTCGATTACCTCCGCCTGAGCGTGAAGTACCTCGTCTTCGACCTGGAGGCGACCCGGCGCGAGAACAAGTACCTGCGCTCGCTCATCGAGGCCGAGGCGGAGGCCGAGAGCGAGCCCGAGGACGAGACCGACTGAATACTCCTGCCCGCCCCGCCAGCCCTGTTGTCGGCCCCGGACCGCGGCGCCCACTGCCCCGCCCGCCCGCCCCTTCGGCGCTACCCTCATGCCTCGCCGGGGCCCTCCCGGCGTGCGCCCGGAACGGTGCCCGAGAGGCTGAAGGGGCCGGATTGCTAATCCGGTGTACGGGGTAAACCCGTACCGAGGGTTCGAATCCCTCCCGTTCCGCTTACGACCCACCGCCCCACTCGGCGGGGTTCGGTCCTGCAAACTATTTTGCGCCCGCGCACGCTTCTCTGGCTTGCCCACTTTCTCACTTCGGGCGCCGTCGCCGTGCGCGTCTCGCGAGCTCGTGACGATGGGCTTGGGCGAGAAGCCACGGCTCGACATTGACTTACGGGTGTTTGCACGGGCTAAGCACGACGCGATCACCTCGTCGGTGGTGTCGTCGCGCGCCTGCACGCTCGGGACAGGCGCACCGCAATCTCCGTGTTTTCGTGCGGCGTTCCCACGCGTGCCAACTAGTTTGGACGGTGGATGTGTTGGCGGGATGTCCCGCGGGGGTATCGCCGCATCGGTCGTTATACCAACGCGACCGTTTGTTGGTTGTTCGATTCAGAGGGAGATCGACATGAAGGTGAGCAGATTCGCTGCCCTGGCCTGTGCGCTGTTGGTTACAACCGGCGCCCAGGGCGAAGAACTCCACCCGATGATCCTCGGGACGTACGACACGCCGAACTTCGCGCGGGGTGTCGTGGTCATGGGCAATGTCGCCTATGTCACCGACCAGGGCGCCGGGCTGCTGATCATCGACGTATCTATGCCCGAGACACCGACGCTCCGGGGCTCGGTCGGTCTGCCCGGCTCGGCCCGTGGCGTCGCTGTGGACGGGAACTACGCGTTCGTCGCCGCAGAGGAAGCCGGCCTCCACGTCGTTGATATCTCCGACCCCACGATGCCAACGCTCGTGGGCACTGTCGATACACCGGGCTCGGCCCAGAGCGTCGTCGTCAGCGGCGCGATGGCCTACGTGGCGGACCGGCAGTGTGGCCTGCATGTGATCGACGTGATCGACCCGTCCGACCCTGTCATCTTCGGCTCGCGCTCGCTCCCCGGTCTCGCGCTGGACGTGGCGATCGCCGGCGACGACGCTGCGGTCGCGTGCTTCGGTGCAGGCGTGTGCTTCGTCGACATTTCCATGCCGATGGCGCCCGCCATCCGCGACATACAGTCTTCACCCGCTCGGGCCCTTTCACTGACGCGCGACAACGGGACCGTCTACGTTGCGGCCGAGAACTCGGGCCTCTTCATCATCGACGCCGGCAACATGATGACCGCCCCCTCCGTCCTCGGATCGGTGGGCACGGACGGCTCGGCGCAGAGTGTCCGTGTCCGCGACGGTCGCGCCTTTGTCGCGAACTTCTCCGATGGCATGCGCATCTTCAACGTTGAGGACCCGATGAGCCCCGAGGACCTGGGCGGCGTGGATACGCCGAACTCGGCCGTCGGCATCGCACTCGATGTCGGCCTCAAGGTCTACATGGCTGACGGCTTCGCCGGCCTGCACGTCATCTGCATCCCCGAGGCCATCGCCTGCAGCACAGCCGACGTCGCCCCGCCCTTCGGCGTGCTCGATTTCTCTGACGTGCTCGCGTTCCTCAACGCCTTCGACAACCACGAGGCGTCGGCCGACCTGGCCCAGCCCGCCGGGATCATGGATTTCACGGACATGCTCACGTTCCTCGAGGCGTTCGGGGATGGGTGCTATTACTACAACACGTGCCCCGTCGCCGGGCGGTACTTCTACCACCCGGACAGCTTCGCAGAGTGCCTGCCCCTGCCGGCCGCGGTGGTGGCGGCCGCAGTCCCGTTCATCGGGTACATCAGGAGGCGCAGCGCGAAAGCGTAAGCTGCAGACGTGGACTCGGAACGGGGAGGCCCCATCACGCCCTGGCTCGCGGGCGCCGGCGTCGCCGCGCTGGTGGTGATGTCGTCGGTCGTCACCGCCGTCCCGCGATGGCTCTTTACGTGCGGTGTGCTGATCGTCCTCGTCGCCGCGATCGCCTCTCGAGCGATGGACTCGCGCCGCCTGCACGCCTCGCCGCTGGCGATCGCGTGCTGCGTCTTCGTGCTCGCCCAACTCGTCTCGACGCTTTTCTCGGTTGACCGGGGCATGAGCGCCGCGGGCCTGGTCCCGCTGTCGATCGGTGTGCTGTTGCTCTTCGCGACGAGGCACGCGGCCTCGCACGCCCCCAGCGCCCGGGTCATCGTCGGCGCCCTCGCGGCGGCGCCCCTGATTATCTCGTGCGACGTGCTCGTTCAGCGGGTGGTGGGGCACAGCCCGTTCTCGGGTGAGGCGCCGATGGGGGGCCGGTACCAGGGGAGCCTGCCGCACCCGAACGATTTCGCGCTGGCGGCCGCCTGTCTGCCGTTCCTGCTGTGCGTGTTCGCGCGGGCGAGATTGATGCCGCGGGTGATCGGGATGCTGGTCGTGGCGGCGCTGGTGCTCGCGGCGGCGTTGCTGACACAGAGCCGCACCGCCATGGGCGGCGCGGTCTTGTCCATGCTCGTTATCGCCGCGGTTCTCCTGCCCTCGCGCGCGCGCTGGATCGTGCCCTTGTTCGTCGTCGTGGTCTGCGCGACGGCTTGGGCGCTCGACGCCGCCGGCTTCCGCGATCGCGTCCTCGACACCATCACAGCCCGCTCCGAGGGGCGGCTGGGCATCTGGCTCGTCGCGTGGCGCATGTTCATCGAGGCGCCGATCCTCGGCCAGGGCCCGCACACTTTTGGCCTGTTTTACCCCAGGTATCTCGCCGTCGTTCATCTGCCAGAAGGGTACGAACCCCTCGTCGGGTACATACCTTGGGCGCACAATGTGTACCTGGAGTTCCTGGCCGAGCGAGGTGTCGTCGGCTTCGCGGCGCTCGCCGCGCTCGTGTACTTCCTGCTCGCCCGCGCGTGGAGCGGCGTCTTCCGACGCGACGACGCCCCCGACCCGATCGACCTGGGTGTCCTCGCCTCGGTCGGCGCCCTGCTCGCGATGGCCTGCCTGGATCTGTCGGCCCAAAAAGACTGGTGCGTGTTCATCGTCTGTGTTCTGATCGGGCTTGTGATGCGCGACACGGACGCCACGCGGCGCCCCGCCGAGCTCGTGCAGCAAACCCCTGAGCAACCCACTGCTCGGGCTTCGGCGGCGCCTGGATGACGCGCGGCGTGTGTTCATGGCCGCCGAGCGCACGAGTATCTCGTACGACGCGCTGGATATTCGGCCGCGAGCGCGGGCAGTCACGGTTGGAAGGCGGCGCTCAGTTCCAACGCCGCCCCGCGAGTTGTGACAGATCCACGTTCCCCCCGCTCAGCACACACGCGACGCGTGTGCCTTTTGGGAGGTCGATCTTGCCCTGGAGCAACGCCGCGACCGGGGCCGCCGCCGCCCCCTCGGGCACCAGGTTGCAGCGGGACATGATCCAGACCATCGCCTCGAAGATCTGCTCGTCGGGGACGGTCACGATCTCATCAACGAAGCGACCGATCACGTCGAAGGTGTTCTCGCCGCAGCGTTTGACGCGGAGCCCGTCGATGACGCAATCGATGTGATCCAGCGTCACCAGGCGGCCCGCCTCGATGCTCAGCTTCATCGCCGGCCCGTCCGACGACTCGACGCCGATCACGCGGATCTTGGGGTTTGCCGCCTTGAGCGCCATCGCAACGCCCGCGATGAGCCCGCCCCCGCCGATCGGGACGATCGCCGCCTGCACGCCCCGCCACTGGTCGTGGATCTCGAGCCCGAGCGTGCCCTGCCCCGCGATGATCCGCTCGTCGTCGAACGGGTGCACAAACGTGAGCCCACGCTCTTGGGCCAGCGCCAGGGCGTGGGCGTTGGCCTCGTCCCAGATTTTCCCGTGGAGCACGACCTCGCCGCCGTACGCGCGTGTGGCTGCGATCTTGGAGGGCGTCCCGTTCTCCGCCATGACGATCGTCGATGGCGCTCCGTGGATCGTCGCCGCGAGCGCGACGCCCTGCGCATGGTTGCCCGCCGACGAGCAGATCACGCCCCGGCGCCGTTGCTCGTCGCTCATACGCGCGATCATGTTGAGGGGGCCGCGGATCTTGAAAGACCCGACCCTCTGGAGCATCTCGGCCTTCAGGCGCACGTCGTACCCACTGAGCCCGCTCAGCTGGCGGCAGGTGCGCAGCGGCGTCTCGTGCAGGTGCGGGCGGATGCGCTCGTGCACTTCTCGAAAATCGTCCAGCGTAAGTGCGTGCACCCGGCGCCTCCTTCGTGGTTTTCATGCCCCCTGCGTACCGCCTCAGACCTCCGCCTCGATCTCGACCTCCACCGTCGCCGCCAGCGGCAGCGAGCCGACCCCGATCGTCGTCCGCGCGTGCCGCCCGTCGTCGCCGAACACCCCGGCGATCAGGCTGCTGGCGCCGTTGGCGATTCCCACGTGCCCGGTGAAGTCGGGCTCGCAGTTGACGTACACGCGGATGCCGACGATTCGCCGGATCGCATCGATACCACCGGCCAGGTCGGCCGCCGCCGCCAGCGCGTTGAGCGCCGCGACGGACGCCGCCTCGGCCGCCTCCTCCGCGGACACGTCACCCGGGACCCGCCCGGTGTGCGTGAGCACGCCCCCCCGCGTCGGGATCTGCCCCGCGGTCCGTACGATCTGGCCCACCCGCACCGCGGGCACATAGCCACCCTCCGGACGCGCCACCGCCGGCAGCTCCAGCCCCAACGCACGCAGCCGCTCGCTCGGTGTCATCGCGTCCTTCCTCCCGCGTCTTCGCTCCGCGGCGCCCACCCCCCGGCTCCATCCCGGACGGCTTACCGGCGGGGCGGAGAATAGTTCACGAGGGATCAAACTACAAGAACAAACGGCGCCCGCGGCCCACGAGCGGGCGCCGTCCGCACGCCGCCGGCGCGTGTGAAGGCGCTTCAGGCGGGGCCCGCGAACGACCCGGCGTCCCTCGAGGCCCGGCGTGCGTATCAATCCCGGACGCCCAGGCCCGGGCCGATTGTCCGGGGCGGGCGTGCCCAAGGGGTGCGACGCCATGCATGCACGAACGACGGGCCGCGTCGCAGCCGGTGCACTGTTCCTGGGCGCTCTCGCCCACGCCCAGTCCGACAATCTCCTGACCAATCCAGGATTCGAGGACGGCACGCGCGCGCCGGACGCCTGGACCATCGCCGAGGCGCCCCGGGGCGTCGCGATCCGGCGCGACAACCGCATCACCAACGACGGGCGCGGGAGCCTCAAGCTCTCCAAGTCCGTCAACAGCTATTTCCCGCCCGCCGGCGCGGCACAGACGCTCGAGCGTGACCCGTCGTGGCGTGCGATCCGTCTCGAGGCCGACGTGCGCACCGTCCGCGCGACCAAGCTCGTGCTCGACGTGCAGTTCGCCGGCGACGGGCAGGAGGCGCACGAGTGGGCCGCGTACATCGGCGCCGAGCAGGAGGGCGACCCCCCGGTGACCCACGACTGGACGCGGTACTCGGGCGTCGTGCAGGTCCCGGACTGGGCGCGGACGGTCACGATCGCCGTCCAGATCTGGGGCCCCGGGTCCGCCTGGGTGGACAATATTCATGCGAGCCCGGTGGAGGGCGCCGAGCCCGCGCCGGATCAAGCCCCGGACGCCGCGCCCGATTCTGCGCCCACGATCCCGGCGGCGGCCCCCGACGACGAGCCCGAGATCGCCGACGCCCCGCCCGGCGAGGACATCACCATCGCGGGCGACGCCAACAAGCGGTACATCCTCCACAACCCCGCGGGCGAAGCGCCCGCGGGGGGGTACAAACTGCTCGTGGTCCTGCCCGGGGGCGACGGGTCGGCGGACTTCGCGCCGTTCGTCGCCAACGTCGCCGCCCGTGCAATGCCCGAGGGGTACATCGTCGCCCAGGGCGTCGCTCCGGTCTGGACCGACTCGCCCGACCGCATCGTCTGGCCCACGAAGAACCTGCCAGGCGAGAACATGCTCTTCCCGACCGAGCAGCTCGTCGAGGACATCATCCGGGACGTCCGCGGCAGGCACGCGCTGGACGCAGGCAACATCTACGTTCTGGGCTGGTCCTCGGGCGGGCCGGCGAGCTACGCCTCGACCATCCGTGCCGGCTCGCCCGTCCGCGGCGCGTTCGTCGCGATGAGCGTCTTCAAGCCCGAGATGCTCCCCGCGCTGGGCGGGGCGGCGGGCAAGGGCTTCTACATCCTCCACTCTCCGACCGACTTCATCCCCATGCGGTTCCCCGAGGACGCCCGCGACCGCCTCACCCGCTCGGGCGCCCGGACCAACCTCGTGCCCTACGAGGGCGGGCACGGCTGGCACGGTGACGCCTTCGGGATGATCCGCGCGGGCGTCGAGTGGCTCGAGAAGAACGCCGGCGGCTGAGCCTCCACCGCCGACAGACTGGCGCGTACAGTCCCCCCGAAAGCAGGACGGAGGAGTCCCATGGCAATGGCATCGACGATGGTCCCGCTGGGCGCACAGGCGCCCGCGTTCACGCTCGCGAACACCAACCCCGGGTTCGGAGGCGCGAGCGTCTCGCTGGGCGACCTGGCGGGCGACGCGCTGGTCGTCATGTTCCTGTGCAACCACTGCCCGTTCGTCAAGCATGTCCGCGGGCAGCTGGCCTCGATCGCCCTCGACTACGCGCCCAAGAGCGTGAGCCTGGTCGGGATCAGCGCCAACGACGCGCAGAACTACCCCGACGACGCGCCCGACAAGATGACCGCCGAGGCACGCGAGGCGGGGTACACGTTCCCGTACCTCTACGACGAGTCGCAGTCGGTCGCCCGGTCGTACCGGGCGGCGTGCACGCCAGACTTCTACGTCTTCGACAAGAGCCGCCAGCTCGTGTACCGGGGCCAGCTCGACAACTCGCGCCCGAGCCTGGACCTGCCGGTCACGGGCGCCGACCTGCGCGGGGCGATCGACCGGGTGCTGGCGGGCAAGCCGCCCGTCGAGGTGCAGAAGCCGAGCATCGGGTGCGGGATCAAGTGGAAGCCGGGCGCCGAGCCCGACGACCTCGGCAGCCGCGCGTGATGAGAATCGATCCCGTGAGCACCGAACACACGGCCAGCGGGCGGGCGAAGCGCCGCCCGCGCCTGATCGTGATCGCGCTGGTCGGGGGCGTCGCGCTGCTCTTCGGGCTCATCGGCCTGGGCGCGGGCATCGTCGTCGCGCTCGTCCGCGAGGGCATCATCAACCCCTCGTGGACCGACGCCAATATCGCCGACTCGCGGACGCGGGCCGCGACGATCATCGCGGCCCTCGACGAGTACCACACCGCCCACGGCGTCTACCCGGAGCGTCTGGGCGACCTCTCGCCCGACTACCTCGCGCAGGTCCCCGAGCCGGTCGCGGGCGTGCCCGAGTGGACATACGGCGCCACGGACGCGGGGCACGAGTTCGTGCTCCAGTTCTCCGCCAACCAGCACGACAACCCGACGAGCTGGTACGAGAGCCGTCACGAGGGCTGGTTCATCCAAGAACGCGAGACCGTCGCCGCCGACTAACGCGTCCCGCCCCTCGCCCGGATCGCCCGCCAGTCATCGATCGTCAACGCCCAGCGCGTGTGGTCCTCCCATCGCCCCGCGATCTGGAGGTACTTGGGCGAGTACCCCTCCTCGCGGAAGCCCACGCGGCGCACCAGCGCGAGCGACGCCAGGTTGGTGGGCATCACGTTCGCCTCGACCCGGTGGAGCTTGAGCGCCCCGAACGCACGGGCCAGGCACAGGCGAACGCCCGCGGCGCCGTACCCCTTGCGGACGCACGGCGCCCCTGTCCAGTACCCCATGATCGCGTTGTCGAAGGGCCCCCGGAATATCTGCGACAAGGTCACCACGCCCACGACCGACTCGTTGTCGGATCGGCAGATCAGGTACCGCTTGCTCGCGGGTGTGTCCGTGGTCTCGAGCATCCGCTTGAACGCACGCGGCCCGTACCAGCTCTGGCCTGGTGGCGGCGCGGGCTCCCACGGCTCGTGCAGCTCGCGGCTGGCCCGCTTGAGCGCGAGCAGCTCCTTCTCGTCGTCGCGGCGGACGTGGCGGATGAAGACGAGCCCGCCGCGCTCGACCGCCGCCGCCCTCCCGCCCCGCCTCACGCCCAACCCCTCACGAAACGCGCACCACGACGCGACGCTGGTGTGCGCGCCGCCGGTGCTCCCAGAGGTACACGCCCTGCCACGTCCCCAGCGCCAGGTCGCCGCCCACGACCGGGATCGTCAGCGAGACCTGGGTCAGTATCGCCTTGATGTGGGCGGGCATGTCGTCGGGCCCCTCGCTCGTGTGCGTGTACAGCGGGTCGTTCTCGGGGACGAGGCGGTCGAGCCAGGCCTCGAGGTCCCGCTTGGCCGATGGGTCGGCGTTCTCCTGGATCGTCAGCGACGCGGACGTGTGCCGGACAAACACCACGCACAGCCCGTCGTCGATCCCCGCCTCGGCGACGACGCCCGCGACCCGGGGGGTGATCTCGTGCAGGCCCTGGCCGGGCGTCGCGATGGTCAGCTCACGCGTCACGCCGCGAGTGTACGGATTCGGGGCGTCAGCCATCCTCTGTGTAGTTCTCGTAGTACTCCGACCAGTCGTCCTCGCCGTCCGACCCGTCCTCGCCCTCGTCCCGCGGCGGGGTGTACGCGAGCCCCGCGCCGACCGCGAGCGGAGCCCCGGTCGCCGCGACGACCAGCACCAGACGCACGAGCCAGCGGCGCCCGCGCCCGAGCAGTGCGCCCACGCCGACCCCCGCGACAGCGACGAGCACGAGCGCGTACGAGAGCGTCGGCGCCGGGGGCAGGCCCAGCGCCCGTCCCATCGTGAGCAGGCCCACGAGCAGCACGGCCATCGTCGTCGCACCGCCCCGCGCCATCGAGGCCCGGGGCACAAACATCCTCGCAACACCCCACGCGAGGCAGAAGCACGCGAGCATCCCCGCGTGCAGGGCTGTCTCGTTGAGGCTGCCCAGGAAGATCACGCCCGCCGCCCCGCCCGCGACGAGGGCCAGGCCCCAGGGCGACATCCACTCGCCCGCGTCATCACCCAGGCCGTAGACCCAGACGCACGCGGCGGTCAGGGCGCCCGTCGCCGCGAGTGTCGCGACGAGCTCGGTCGTGCCGAGCGTTTGCGGGTGCAGCGCCCCGAGGCTGACCCACGCGGCGCCCACCCCGCCCAGCGCTGATGCGGCCAGCCCGAGTGTCCGCCAGGGCGCAAACGCGTGCGCCATCCCCGCGCCAAGCGCGATCAGCCCGAGCGCGAGCTTGCGGTCGGGCACGCCCTTGGGCCAGAGGTCGGGGTGTATCGCCTCGGTCGCGCCGAGCACGCAGACGAACGCCAGGAACAACGCCGGCGGCGCGACCCACCAGGGGCGTCGTGTCGCCGGCGTGTGATCGTTGCACAGCAGCCCCCATCCCAACAGGGCGGCGGCGGCGGCGATCAACGCCGGCAGCGCCGCTCCGAGCAGCGCGACTTGCGCGGGGGTCTGCTCCATCGGGCGATCGGGCTTACTGCTGGCGCCCCTCGACCGCGACGATCAGCTCGACGTTGCGTCCCAGGGGGCCGACCATGAAGTCCATGCCGAAGTCGGTTCGGTCGATCGTGAAGCGGGCCTCGAAGGCGCCGAGGGCTGTGCCGCGCATCTGGCCCGTGCCCAGCCACTCGAGGGTGGCCGTGATCTTGTTGGTCTCGCCGAGCATCGTGAGGTTGCCGGTCAGCTCGTACATCCCGCCGGCCTTGGCCTCGACGGATGTGCTCTCGAAGGTGATCTCGCGGAACTGGGCGGCGTTGAAGAAGTCGCCGCTCTTGAGGTGGTCGTTGCGCTTGCGGTTGTCGGTCTCGATGGTCCGCGTGGGAATCGAGAAGTTGAAGCGGGCGGTCGAGGCGTCGTCGGGGTCGAAGGACCACTCGCCGTCGAGATCGGTGAACCGCCCGTAGAAGTTGCTCACGCCCGCGTGCTGGATCTTGAAGACGACGCTCGAGTGCGAGGCGTCCACGTCGTAGGTCGGGGTATCGGCGGCCGCGGCCACCTCCTTGGCCCGGTCCTCCACCTTCTGGGTCGTCTTCGTGCCCAGCTCCTTGATCTTGGAGAGCTGGGCGAAGCCGAGCATCCCGGCGCCGGCTCCGGCGACCAGGGTCGCCACGATAATCCGTCGATGCCTCATGTCGTTCTCCTCTTGGGTGGGGGGTGACTCGGGTGGGCGCGTGTCTCGGGGGCATGACCCCGGGCGGCGTGTGATTATTCCCTGTCGGGGCTGCGGACCGGCGGCGGGGCACGCGCGTGGGCCAAAACAAGAGCGGGCGGGGTCTGTGGACCCCGCCCGCCGTGGTTACGAGTCAGTCAGAGTGTCCGAACGTGTCGGATTACTCGTACTGGTTGGTGGCCTCGGTCTCGGCGACGGGCTCGCCGACGAGGTTGTCCGAGTTCATGGAGACGCCGAAGCGGACCGACGCGACCTCGGAGGCCCGGACCGTGACGGTCCAGGTCGCCCGCTGCTTGGCCTCGAGGCGCGCCAGCGGGGCGAAGGTGAGGGTGTTGCCACGCAGGGTGCCGGTGGTTGCGCCGGCGGAGCTCACGTACTCCTGTGCGCCCGGGATCGTGCAGATGATCCGGACGTTGTTGTCGAGCGCGAAGCCCTGGTTGGTGGCGGTGATGGTGTAGGTGGTGGTCTCGCCGACCTGGATCGGGTCGGGGCTGTCCACGACCTCGAGCAGGATGGCCGGCACGCCCTGGACGTTCGTGCAGGCCTGGGCCGTCACGTTGTCGGCGCAGTAGGCCGAGGCGGTGGCGGTGTTGCACAGCTCGCCCGGACGCACGGCGGCGACAGTGACGGTGACCGTCTTGCTCGCGCCGGCCGCGAGGTTGCCCACACGCCAGGCGACCTGCCCGCCCTGGAGCGTCCCGCCGTCGGAGGCGCTGACGAACTGCGAGCCGGCGGCGATGGTGTCGCGGATGACGGTGTCACGCGCGACGCCGTCGCCCGAGTTGGTCACCTTGATCTCGTAGGCGATGTTGGTCGATGCGCCCGAGACGAATCGGCGCTCGGGGCCCGTCTTGGTGATCGCGAGCTTGGGCGCCCGGATGACGGTGGTGACCTCGTTGGATGAGGCCTCGATGCCGCCGCCCTTGGCGGTCGCGGTGTTGGTGTAGCGACCGGTCTTGTCGGCGTTGACCCGCATGGAGTACTTCTTGGTCTCGCCGGGCTTGAGCCCGCCATCGACGTTGAAGCTGACCTGCTGGCGACCGTTGCTGGTCATGCCGTCGGGCAGGGTGTCGTTGACGACGACGCTGTCGATGGAGCCGGTGCCGGAGTTTGTCACCTCGAACATGTAGGTGATCTCGTCGCACTTGAGCGCCTCGGCGGGGCCGGACTTGGTGATCTTCAGCTCGGGCTGGACCACCGGGATCGACGCGCACAGCGCCGAGTTGTACGTCGCGGTGACGCATGATGCGATCCGCCCGACCGCGGTCGCGGTCGCGTTGATCTTGATCACCTTCGTCTCGCGTGGGCCCAGGTCGCCGATCGCCCAGCGGAGCGAGTTGCCGCTCGTGGAGGCGGGGCTCGGCGTGGAGCTGTTGAACTTAAAGTTGTCGCCCAGGTCGTCCTGGACCACGACCTCGGACAGCGAGTTGCCCGTGAGGTTGGTCACGACGAGCTGGTACTCGAACGGCTGGTTGAGGCGGACCTCGGCGGGCACGCCCTTCTCGATGCCCAGGGCGCTCGAGGCGGGATCACCGGTCGGGTACGCCAGCCAGCTCCAGAGCAGGTTCCCGCCGCGCATCGTCGGGAAACGCGAGCTGGTCCGCTCGGGCTGGGGCTGCTCGGCGCGCGGCTGCGGCGTGGGCTCGGCCCGCTCGGTCGTCTGACAACCAAAGCCGATCATCATGCTCATCGCCGCGAGCGCGGCGAACATAGTCCTCGATTTCATCCTTCGATCCTCCTGATATCGTTTATGGAACCGCACGCGGACACGTCCACCGCCGAGCACGTTCCCGCACTTACTACACATTTCCCCGCGGGGCGAACGCCCCAAGGAAGGGATGCTAGGCCTGACCCCGCCTCGCCAGGCCAGAAAACCCGCCTGGGCGCCCCCCGGCATCCCCCCCGATCAGCAGGGGACAATCCCCCAGAGCCCCACCGCTTACTCCCACTCGATCGTCGCGGGCGGCTTGCTGGATATGTCGTACACCACGCGGTTTACGCCCCGGACCTCGTTGATGATCCGGTTGCTCGTCCGGGCGAGCACGTCGTAGGGGATCCGTGCCCAGTCGGCGGTCATAAAGTCCTGCGTTTCTACCGCCCGCAGCGCCACGACGCTCTCGTACGTCCGCCCGTCGCCCATCACGCCCACGGACTTTACCGGGAGCAGAACAGCGAAAACCTGGCTGGTTTTGCGGTACAGGCCGGCGGCGACGATCTCCTCGAGCAGGATCTCGTCGCACTCACGCAGCACGTGCAGCTTGTCGGGCGTGACCTCGCCGAGTACCCGGACAGCCAGCCCCGGGCCCGGGAACGGGTGGCGCCACACGATCTGGTCGGGCACGCCCAGCACCTCGCCCAGCTTGCGGACCTCGTCCTTGAACAGCTCGCGCATCGGCTCGACCAGCTCGAAGCCCAGCTCTTCGGGCAGCCCGCCGACGTTGTGGTGCAGCTTGATGTTGGCCGCGTGCCCCGAGTGCCCGTGCCCTGACTCGATCACGTCCGGGTAGAGCGTGCCCTGGGCGAGGAAGTGCGCATCGGGGATGTCCTCGGCGGATTCCTTGAACACATCGATGAACCGCGAGCCGATACGCCTGCGCTTCTCCTGCGGGTCCTCGACACCCGCCAGGTCGGACAGGAACGCCTCCGACGCGTCCACGACGCGCAGGTCCAGCTTGAAGTGGTCTCGGAAGGTGGTCTCGACGAGCCCGCGCTCGTTCTTGCGGAGCAGCCCGTTGTCCACGAACACGCATGTGAGCCTGTCGCCGATCGCCATGTGCAGGAGCGCCGCGGTGACCGACGAGTCCACGCCGCCCGAGAGCCCGCAGATGACGCGCTTGTCGCCCACCTGTTGGCGGACCTCGGCGGCCTTCGCCTCGGCGAACTCGCTCATCCGCCAGTTCCCGTCGGCCCCGCAGATCTCGTAGAGGAAGTTTCGCAGGATGTCCACGCCGTGGGGTGTGTGCGTGACCTCCGGGTGGAACTGCACGCCGAAGAACGAACGGTCCGAGTCCTCGCGCGAGCGGGCCGCGGCGAATGGGCACGTGGGCGTCGAGGCCAGCGTCTCGAGCTGTGCGGCGTCCAGGTCGCTGATCTGGTCGCCGTGCGACATCCAGACCGTGGTCCGCTCGGGGATCGCCTCGAACAGGGCGCTGCGCCGGTGCACGTCCAGCGAAGCGCGCCCGAACTCGCGGTTGTCAGAGCGGCTCACCCTCGCGCCCATCGCCTTGCACGCCAGCTGCATCCCGTAGCAGATGCCCAGCACGGGCACGCCCATTTCGAGCACGCCCGGGTCCATAGAGGGCGCACCGTCGTCGTACACGCTCGCCGGCCCGCCCGAGAGGATGATCCCCCTGGGGCGCATCGCCGACAGCTCCGCGGGCGTGATGTCGGGGCGCACGAGAACGCTGAACACGCCCGCCTCGCGCACGCGCCGGCAGATCAGCTGGGCGGTCTGCGAGCCAAAATCGAGAACCGGGACGATCTCGTCGTGGATCATCTGCCGAAGACTCCTTGTCGCGGGTCGGGGGGAAGCGGGAGCGTAGTCCCATCCGCCGCGTGCCGACCGAACGGAGGCGTCAATTGGCTAGTGTCCGCCAACTCTTATTCTCGGACCCGACCGCCGCCCGTCCGTCCCGGCGCGTGCGGGGCGCGAATACACTCCGCCCCGTGAGCCCCCAGGGCCCCACAACCCGTGCACGCGTGTCAGTGATCGCCCTGGCGGGCGGTTTCCTAACAATGGGCGGATGCCCGAGCGCAAAGACCGCCTTCGATTCACCTGCGCCTTCGAAGCGCCTGGATGCCATCGTGGACGCGGCGGCAAGGAATGACCGATCAACCGTCCGCCAGCTCGTTGGCATGCTCGAGAGCGACGACCCGGCCGAGCGCATGCTCGCGATCCGGGCCCTCGAACGGATCACAGACCAGACCCTCGGCTACCACCACGAGGACCCCGAGTGGAAAAGAGTCGAGAGCGTCAACCGATGGGAGCATTGGCTCGAATCGAACGAGACGGCCCTCCCCGAGACCGCCGGCGCCGGCGCGGACCAGCAGGGCCACAACCCGCGGGGCGAGATCGCGACCAGCCCGGGCACAACGCCCGCTGGCGGGTGATCGGCGCCCCACCAGAGTAAACCGCTTATGCGTGACCGACCACACATCCGAGTGGAGCTGCTCAGCAATCCCGTCTACCTCTGCGGCGCGCGCGAGCTCGTCGCCTCGGTCTCCAAGCGCCTCGGCTTCGACGACCTCGACTGCTCCAAGATCGCCCTCGCAGTTGACGAGGCGTTGTGCAACATCATCCGGCACGGCTACCAGCGCCGCACCGACGGGCAGATCTGGATCAGCATCTGGCCGCTCGAGGAAGAGGGGGGCGCACGCGCCTGCGGCATCCGCATCGTCATCGAGGACGAGGCCAAGCAGATCGACCCCGAGCAGGTCCGCGGGCGCGAGCTGTCGGACATCCGCCCGGGCGGGCTGGGCGTGCACATCATCCGCGAGGTCATGGACGAGGCCGTCTACGAGCAACGCCAGCCCCGGGGCATGCGGCTGACCCTCGTGAAGCGCTGCCAGAACGTCGAAACCCCCTCCCGCCTCGCACAGGCCACCGCGGCGGCGTCCTTGAAGAGGCACAAGTCGCCACGCTAAGCTTGCGCAGAAGGTCTCATGCCGCAACAAGATCACACCATCGTCGTCAAGACCGACCTCGCCCCGGGCGTCGTGGTCGTCCACCCATCGGGCGATATCGACATGAGCCGCTCGCCCGAGCTGCGGGCCGCGATCCGCTCGGTCCAGGAGCGCAAGCCCCCCAAGCTCGTCGTGGACCTCTCCGACGTCGAGTACATGGACAGCTCGGGCCTGGCGACGCTCGTCGAGGCCATGCGGACCTCGAAGGCGAACAAGACCGCCATGGTCATCTGCGGCATGCACGACAAGGTCCGGTCGATCTTCGAGATCGCACGCCTCAACCAGTTCTTCACCATCGTCGATGACCTGGACGCCGCCGTCTCGGCCTGAGCCCGGTCGAGGATCCGCCAGCATGGGCGAGCAGACCAACGCCCCCGACCGCGTGCCGCGCAGCCACAGGGGCGCGACGCTGCTGACGCCCTTCGGGTTCCTCGGCGCCCGCACGATCAACATCCTCGAGCACATCGGCACGCTCGTGCACCTCCACTTCGAGGCCTCGTCGTGGGTGCTGCTCGCCGCGACCACACGCAACATCCGCCTGGGGCGCACGGCTCTGGTCACGCAGATCTGCCGCGTGGGCGTGCAGTCTGTGTTCATCGTCTCGCTCGTCTCGTTCGCCGTGGGCCTGATCCTCGCGCTGCAGCTCTCGCCGCCGCTGGACGAGTTCGGGCAGAAGGCGCTGGTCGCGAACATCATCTCGGTCGCGGTGCTCCGCGAGCTGGGCCCGCTGATCGGGGCGATCGTGCTCACGGGCTTCGCGGGCGCGTCGATCGCCGCGGAGATCGGCACGATGGTCGTCTCCGAGGAGATCGAGGCGCTCGAGGCGCACGCGCTCAACCCGGTGCGGTTCCTCGTGGTCCCCCGTGTGATCGCCTCGACGATGAGCATGACGTGCCTGGGCGTGATCGCCTCGACGGTCGCGATCGCGGCCTCGGTCATCGTCGCCGTCTCCGTCCTCGATATCCCATTCGAGACCTACTGGACCAACATGCTCAACCAGGCCAAGCTCGTTGACTTCATGACGGGCGTGGTCAAGGGCGGGGTCTTCGGCCTGCTCATCGGCGTCATCGCCTGCGGCAACGGGCTCAAGGTCACCGGCGGCGCCGCCGGCGTCGGACAGGCGACCACCAACACCGTCGTTGAGTGCGTCGTCGCGATCGTCATCGCCGACCTGATCTTCACGGCGATCTTCTTCGCGCTCAAGCTCTTCTGAGCGGGCTCAGCGTCGGTACCCCACCGGGTGCTCGGCCAGGGCGTACAGCTCGCGCAGCACAGTCATCCCGATGAATCCCAGGGCCGCCAGGGCGCCCATCACCATCGTCGCCTTCATCTCGCCCACGCCGAACAGCCACGCGCACGCGTACAGCGCGATCCAGAGCGCCCCGTACCGCCAGATCTTCTCCGCCGCCCTGGGCCCCGCGCCCAGCTGCGACACGCGTCGGACCGCGAGCGCCGCGAACACGCCCACCAGGATCATGGGCCAGATCCACGCTGTCGGCTCGACCCACGCGGGCCAGACGCCGCCACCCCGCTGCACGCCCAGCCAGATCAGACCCGCGGTCACGCCGACCCACCCGGCCGCCGCGAAGACCACCGCGCGGCGCGAGATCCGCGGGCTCTTGCGGCTCAGCCTGTGCGTCAGCCCGCCGAGCACCAGCGCGTGCGTCATCACAAGCCACACCGGCACGAGGAACCGCAGCTCGACATTGGGCGCGAGCATGTGCCCGGTGTAGATCAGCCCGAGCAGCACCATCCCGATCGCGGGCACGAACTTGCCCAGAACGTTGAACACCAGGATCGCCAGCGCCACGAGCAGCGTAAGCACGACGCAGGTCGTCCCGAACACGGTCGCGCCCAGGACCGAGACGATGAGCGACCCCGCGACCGCGAGCACGACCGCCTCGGGCGCGAGCTGGCCCTCGCCGATCGGTCGGTCGAGGCGCATCGCCCGGTCGCGGTGCAGGTCCATCACGTCGTTGAGGGCGGCGCCGTAGGCGAACAGGCCCACCGCGTTCGCAGCCCCGGCGCCCAGCAACGCCCACAGGGGCTTGTCCTGCAGCGGCGCGGGCGCGGCGAGCATCTCGTAGGCGTACCCCCGGGTCCACAGGATGACGAACCAGACGTTGGCGACCGCGGCGAACGCGGTCGTCACCCGCGTCAGACGCAGGACGGGGGCCAGTCGATCCAGCACGCGGGGCATCGGCGCATCGTACCTCCCCCGAGGACGCCGCCCCCGAGCGGGCGGCCCTACGATCGCGGTCCATGCCCGAGCCCGACCCCGTCGCCATCATCGTCAGCCGGTACAACGCGTCGATCACGTCGCGCCTGCTCGACGCCGCCGTCGTCGAGTACCTGCACCGGGGCGGCAAGGGCGACGACCTCGCGGTCATCGAATCGCCCGGCGCTTTCGAGCTGCCGGCGATCGCCTCGGCCGCCCTGCAGACGGGGATGTACGCGGGCGTCCTGTGCCTCGGGTGCGTGATCCGGGGCCAGACGAGCCACAACGAGCACATCAACGCCGCCGTCTCGCAGGGGCTGGCGAGCCTGGGCGTCGCGACAGGGCTGCCCGTCGCGTTCGGCGTGCTGACATGCGAGACAAGCAAGCAGGCACAGGCCCGGGCCGGGGGCGACAAGGGCAACAAGGGGCGCGAGTCGATGGCGGCGCTGCTCGAGGCGATCGACGCGTGCCGCGCGATCGACGAGGCCGCCGACGCCGAGACGCCGGGCTTCAAGCACACCGTCTCGATCGAACTGCCGGACAAGCTCAGGGACGGCGCCTGATGGCCACGCCCCGCGACATCCGCCGCCTGGCCCTGCTCGCCCTGTACCAGCTCGACGCCGTCCCGGGCGTCACACCCGACGACCTCCGCGACTCGATCGAGGACCTCGAGGGCCTGAAGGAAGAAGGGCTCGAGCTGGTCGATGGCATCGGCGCCGTCGTACCCAAAGACAAGGACCACGCCGTCGCGACCGCGATCGCCGCATGGGAGGGCCGCGCCGACGCGGACGCGGAGATGACCGCGTTGGCGCCCGAGTGGCCCACCGGGCGCCAGGCCGCGGTCGATCGCGCGATCCTGCGCCTGGCCCACCACGAGATCACGCAGGGCGACAGCCCGCCCAAGGCGGTCGTCAACGAGGCGGTCGAGCTGGCAAAGCAGTTCAGCACCGAGAAGTCCCCGGCGTTTGTCAACGCGCTGCTGGGCAAGGTGCTCAAACGCGTGCAAGGCGGAGCACCCTCGGACGAACCCCCCGCTCCCGCGCCCAACCCGACCACACCCAGCTAGCCCCAAGCGTCAGCGCGGGGCCCGACCACGCGCGCGAGCTACGAGCGGGCCCGTCGCTCACGCTCGGGGCTAGTCTTCCGAACCGACCCGTCCCCGAGACTCACCCATGGCCATCTTCAAGTCCATCCTCGGCTCGCTCAAGAAGGGCTTGACCAAGACCCGCGAGACGTTCGCGGGCGGGCTCCGCTCGATCCTCGCCGGGCGCGTGCTCAACGACGAGCTGATCGACGAGCTCGAGGCGCGGCTGATCGAGTCTGACGTGGGCGTCGCCGCGACACGGGATCTGATCGAGGGTGTCCGCGCCGACTACAAGGCGGGCAAGCTCACCCGGGGCGAGGACGTCATCGACTTCCTCAAACGCCGCCTGATCGAGATGTGGCCGCCCGCCGACCGCGCGCTGACGTTCGCGCCGACGAATCCCACCGTCATACTCGTCACCGGCGTCAACGGCGTCGGCAAGACCACCTCCATCGCCAAGCTCGCGCACGCCCTGAAGGCGGACGGCAAGACCGTGCTCCTCGGCGCGTGCGACACGTTCCGCGCCGGCGCGGTCAGGCAGCTCGAGATCTGGGGCGAGCGTCTGGGCGTGGACGTCATCAAGGGCCAGCAGGGGGGCGACCCCGCCGCGGTCGCGTTCGACGCGTGCGCCGCGGCCAAGGCCCGGGGCGTGGACGTACTCATCCTCGACACCGCCGGGCGCCTGCAGACCCAGGATCCGCTGATGCGCCAGCTCGAAAAGATCCGCGCCGTCGCCGCCAAGCAGATCGAGGGCGCCCCGCACGAGGCGCTGCTCGTCCTCGACGCGACCAGCGGCCAGAACGCCCTCCGCCAGGCCGAGTCGTTCTCCGCCGCCGCCGGCGTAACGGGGATCGTCCTGGCCAAGCTCGACGGCTCGGCCCGCGGCGGGATCGTCGTCGCCATCCGCCGGGGCGTCGATATCCCCGTCAAGCTGGTCGGCGTCGGAGAGCGGCCAGAAGATCTCCAACCCTTTGATCCAGAGGCGTTTATCGAAGCCATGTTCGCCGACGACGAGGGCTGAAACGCCCGGCCTCCCGTGTTTCGGGGAATGGTGTTTTGCCCAATCTTTCGCCCTGATATCGTCGCTGTTGGAGAGAGCCGCCCTGGATGGGCGGGAGAGCGACACGCACGGCCAACGCCGTGGGGAATGAGAGAGTACGCGATGAATATGTTTGTTCTGCCGACAATCGTTGGCGCCTGCGCCGTCACCGCATCCGCGGGTCTAACCACGCTCGCCGAGTACGAGATCAACGACCACCCGGGCGGCAATCTCGTCCCGCCGAGCTACGCCCTGCGCCTGGACAACACGTTCGGCCTCTCGCAGGCCACGTTCAGCGCAGAGGTGTACAACAACGCCCTGCTTGTCGTGACCCAGGACACCGACTCGGGCCAGATCTTCATCGACATCAACGGCACCTTCCGCGGCGGCGAGGACGTCGGCGGTTCATGGGACAGCCCCTTCGACCTCGAAGTCAGTTTCCGCTACGAGGCGAACGTTGTCGCGGTCGCCGACGGCTGGGCCGTCGATGGCTTCGCCGTGCTCAACTCGGGAACGTTCACCCGCCTCGACACGCTCGCTTCCGAGACGATGTACGGGCTCGAGGATTCCGCCGGCGACCACGGCCCCGTCGACGAGGTGTTCAGGATCGCTGCCGACGGCTGGCGTATCGACGGCGACGACGACACCTGGGTCGGGCGCGGCTGGCTCACCCCCAACGACGACGGATCCCCCCTCCACGCCGGCGGCTCGCTCGACTGGATCTTCGTGGGCAAGAAGATCCCCGCGCCCTCGAGCCTCGCGCTGCTCGGCGTCGCGGGCGCCTGCGCATCACGCCGCCGCCGCTGATCGACCGAGACACCCGTGCTCAACCGCACGCCCCCCGCAGGGGGCGTGTTTCTTTGCGCCCAAGGCCGGCCACCCGGAGCCGGCGAGCCGCCCCGAGCTGCTCTCGCACGCTGCATCCCAGCGGGCCGGCCCGCCTTGACAACGGCCGCCCACGCCCTAAAGTAGCCAAGGCTACATTTTGGCGAGGACCCGCATGCCCACACCACTGAGAACCTCCGCGATCATCCTGCTCGGGCTCGTCCTGTCCGCGTGCGGGCCGGCGTCCGACCCCTCGGCGGGCGGCGGGGCAGACGCTGGCGAGTCGAAGGCGCCCCTCGCCATCGTCGCGACCACCGGCATGATCGCCGACACGGTCCGCGCTGTCGCGGGCGAGCACGCCCAGGTCACCGCGCTCATGGGCCCGGGCGTGGACCCGCACCTCTACAAGCCGACACGGGCCGACATCGCGGCTGTCAACGCCGCCGACGCGACCTTCTACAACGGCCTGCTGCTCGAGGGCAAGATGACGGACCTGTTCGTTCGCGCCGCGACATCGGGGCGCAAGGTCTTCGCGGTCACCGAGCTGATCGACGAGGCGCGCCTGCTTGAGCCCGAGCAGTTCCAGGGGCACTACGACCCGCACGTCTGGATGGACCCGGGCACGTGGCTTGTGTGCGTCGACGCCGTCCGCGAGCAGATGACACTGCTCGACCCTGCGCACGGAGAAGAGTACGCGGCGAACGCCGCGGCGTACAAGGACCAGCTCGCCGAGCTCGACGCGTACGCGCTGCAGGTCCTCGCCAGCGTCCCGCAGCGCTCCCGCGTCCTCGTCACCGCGCACGATGCGTTCAACTACTTCGGCGATCGTTACACCTACGAGGTCGTGGGCATCCAGGGCATCTCCACCGAGTCCGAGGCCGGCGTCCGCGACATCGAGCGCATCGTCTCGCTCATCGCCGAGCGAGATATCCGGGCGGTCTTCACCGAGTCCACCGTCTCGCGCCGCAACGTCGAGGCCCTCGTGGCCGGCGCCCGCGCCCGCGGCCAGGACTGTTCCATCGGCGGCTCGCTCTTCTCCGACGCCATGGGCGCCCCGGGCACGTACGAGGGCACGTACGTCGGCATGATCGACCACAACATCACCACCATCGCCCGCGCCCTCGGCGGCGACGCGCCACCAAAGGGCCTGAACGGGCGGCTCGCCACCCAGACCGCGGCGCCCACGCGGGCGGCGCCATGACCACCCTCCCCACGCACCGCCGCCCGTCGGAGCGCGACCTGTCGGCACGCCCCGAGCACTCGCCCGACAGCCCCCTGTCCGTCCACGCCCTCACCGTCGCCTACAGGCGCAAACCCGTGCTCTGGGACATCGAGTACGAGGCGCCGATCGGCCGCCTGGTCGCGATCGTCGGGCCCAACGGCGCCGGCAAGACCACGCTCATCCGCACGTGCCTGGGCCTCATCCGCCCCGCCGCCGGTCGCGTCGAGTTCTGGGGCCAGCCCTACCGGCGCGTCCGCACGCGCGTCGGCTACGTCCCGCAGCGCGAGAGCGTGGACTGGGACTTCCCGGTCAGCGCCCTCGACGTCGCCGCGATGGGTCGCTACGCCAAGATCGGCTGGTGCAGGCCCGTCACGCGCTCGCACAAGGCCGCCGCGATGCACGCGCTCGGGCGCGTCGGCATGGACCGCTTCGCGACGCGGCAGATCTCTCAGCTCTCGGGGGGCCAGCAGCAACGCGTCTTCCTCGCCCGGGCGCTGGCCCAGGAGGCGGACATGTACTTCATGGACGAGCCCCTCGCGGGCGTGGACGCGGCGACCGAGCGCGCGATCATCGAGATCCTCCGAGAACTCCGGGGCGAGGGCAAGACCGTCATCGTCGTGCACCACGACATCCAGACCGTCCCCGAGTACTTCGACGACGCGCTTCTGCTGAACATGCGCGTCGTCGCGGCGGGCCCGGTCTCAGAGGTATTCACGAAGCAGAACCTGCAGGCGACCTACGGCGGGCGCCTCACCCTGCTCGCCGACGCCGCCGAGGCACTCGCCCGCGCCGGGCGAGGCGAGATCCCGTGAGCACACCGGCCTCGATCACCGACGCGGGCATCGACTGGCCCACGCTGGGAGAGCTCGCGCACACCCTCACGTTCACCGCGGGCTTCAACGCCGCGGTCGTCGTCGCCAGCGCCTCGCTGCTCGGCGTTGCGGCCGGCATCGTCGGCGCGTTCGCCCTGCTCCGCAAGCGCGCGCTCATGGGCGACGCCCTGGCCCACGCGACGCTGCCGGGCATCGCCGCCGCGTTCATCACCGCCGCCCTCCTGGGCGGGCAGGGGCGTCGCCTCGAGGTCCTGCTCCTGGGCGCCGCGGTCTCGGGCGTCCTGGGCGTCCTGTGCGTCCAGCTCATCGTCAGGCATACACGCCTGCGCGAGGACGCCGCCATCGGCATCGTCCTCTCGTGCTTCTTCGGGCTCGGCGTCGTCCTCCTCTCGGCCATCCAGTCCATGAGCGTCGGCGACCAGGGCGGGCTCGCGTCATTTATCTACGGCCAGACCGCCGCCATGCTCCCGCGCGACGCCGTGCTCACCGGTGTGGTGGCGCTGCTCGCGCTGATCGCCGCAGCGCTGCTCATCAAGGAGTTCACGCTCGTCTGTTTCAACGACGAGTTCGCGAGCGTCCAGGGCTGGCCCGTTGCGCGGATCGACGTGCTCATGATGGCGCTTGTTGTCGTTGTGACCGTCGCGGGGTTGCAGGCGGTCGGGCTTCTGCTGATCGTGGCGCTGCTCATCATCCCGCCCGCCGCGGCCCGGTTCTGGACCGATCGCGTCCGCACGCTCGTGATCCTCTCGGCCATCCTCGGCGGCCTGAGCGCGTATATGGGCGCGACCGCCTCGGCCCTGCTCCCACGCCTCCCCGCGGGCGCGGTCATCGTGCTCACCGCGGGCGTCGTCTTCGCGTTCTCGATGCTCGCCGCCCCGGCGCGGGGGCTCGTCGCCGTGGGCGTGCGCCGCGTCCGACTCTCGGCCCGGATCTCCCGCGACCACGCCCTCCGCGAGCTTGTTGTGCGCGAGAAGACCGAGGCGTCCGCCATCACGCCCGCCGCCCTCGCGAGCGAGATCGGGCTCTCGCCCCCCGCGGGCCGCTGGCTCGCCTACCGCCTCACCCGTGTCGGTCTCGTCGAACGCGAGGGCGTCGGGCTTTCGCTGACCGACCGCGGGCGCACGCTCGGGCGGCGCATCGACCGCAACCACGGTCTCTGGCAGCGCTATCTCATCGACCAGGCCGACGTCGCCCCAAGCCACGTCGATCTGTCGGCCGACCTCGTCGAGCACGTCCTGAGCCCCGAGATGGTCGAGCGTCTCGAGGCCAAGCTCACGCACGCGGGTGGGGGGGCGCCCGCGTGAGCGACGCGACCTACGCGTTCGTCTCCCTCGACCTCCCCGCCGCCCTCGCGGGCGTGCTCGCGGCGTTGACGTGCGCCCTGCTGGGCAACTTCCTTGTGCTGCGCCGCCAGGCGCTGATGGGCGACGCGATCTCGCACGCCGTCCTGCCAGGGATCGTCGTCGGGTTCCTGATCGCCGGCTCGCGTGCGACCTGGCCCATTTTCCTCGGCGCCGCCGGCTCGGCGCTCGTCGCCGTCATGCTCATCGAGGCCCTCCGCCGCGTCGCACGCGTCGAGGCGGGCGCCGCCATGGGCGTGGGCTTCTCCATCCTCTTCGCCCTTGGCGTGCTGCTCATCGAGCAGGCCTCCGCCCGTGGCGTGGACCTCGACGCCGGGTGCGTCCTCTACGGCCAGCTCGAGTACGTCAACTGGTACCCCGTGCACGACTGGGGCAGGTTCTGGACACTCGAGCACATCACGACCGGCTACCAGACCGCGACAACGACGATCTCGCCCGACACCGGGCTTCCGATCCTCATCAAGGAGGGCGGGCTCCCACGCCAACTCTGGATGCTCGCCGCCGTCGCGATCGCGGCCTTCACCTTTGTCGGTGTCTTCTACAAGGAGCTCCGACTCACGACATTCGACCCGGCGCTCGCGACCGCTCTGGGTTTCCGGGCCGGGCTTATGCACGCGATGCTGATGGTGCTGGTTGCCTCGGCCACCGTCGCCGCGTTCGAGGCCGTCGGCTCCATCCTCGTGATCGCGATGCTTATCGTGCCCGCCGCCGCGGCGCGTGTGTGCACGGACCGCTACGCCGTCCAGCTTCTCGCGAGCCTCGCGTTCGCGTTGGCCGCGGGCGTCCTCGGGTACATCGCGGGCGCCTTTGCGCCCGCCTGGGTCGGGTTCGAGGGGCGGGCGCTGAACGTCGCGGGCACGATGACGCTCGTCGCCGCGGTCCTGCTCACCGGCGCGATCTTCCTCGCCCCTGCGCACGGCGTCCTCTGGCGGGGCGTCCGCCGCCGACGCCTGGCGCTGAGCGTCGCGGTCGAGGACGTCCTGGCCGCCCTCTACCGGGGCGACGAGTCGGGGGACCCCTCGCGGGTCGCGGATCTGCCCGCGTCCGCCTTGACCCTCAAGGCGTTGAGCGTCCTGAACGCCCGGGGCGAGATCGGGCGGGCGCCCGGCGGGGGCTGGCGTCTGCACGAGCCCGGGCGCCGACGCGCCGCGTCGATTGTCCGCAGGCACCGCCTCTGGGAATCCTGGCTGGTCGATGAGATGGGCCTGCGCCCGGACCACGTGCACGAGACCGCCGAGCGTCTCGAGCACCTCACCTCCGACGCGGGCGCCCTCGAGCCCGACCTGCCCCCCCGGGCCCTGGACCCGCACCAGCGCCCTATCCCCCCGGATGACGACGCCTGAGGCATCAGCCCTATATCGACACGGCGCAGGCACGTGACACTACCCGGGCCCTTCCAGAGACCATACCGTTCAATCCCGATCGGACGCCCGGGCGGGAATCATCCGGGCGCCTCGTCGGTACAGACCACGGGCGCCCGCCCGGGTCGTGCAGACCGGGGAGGCCGAGGGGCCCGACCCGTGCCTTGGGAGGGCAGGATGAGCCGGACTTACGCTGTGTTGATGGGGGCGCTGGCGGTCGGCGCGCTCGTGGTCGGCGCCCGTGCCCAGGGCGGGCCGCCGCCGGCGAATGTCGTCACCGACGGCGTCCGCCAGGAAACAATCGAGCAACAGCGCGGCGTGACGGGCGAGGTCCGCACGCGCCGGCGCTCGCGCCTCGCGGCCGAGGAGGTCGGCCTGGTCGTGCAGCTCGACCCCGAGGCCGGCGACGAGGTCGAGCAGGGCGCGGTCATCGCCCGCCTCGACGACACGCTCGCCCGTCTGGAGAAGGACCGCGCCGAGGCGCGGGTTGACCTGTACAACGCGACCATCGACCAGCGCAAGGCCGAGCTCAGCCGCGCGATGCGCGACCTCGAACGGATCGAGCGGCTCGACGCGGGCGGCTCGGCCTCGGTCTCCGAGATCGACGAGGTCCGCACCCGCGTCGCCGCCAACAAGGCGCTGTTGGCACAGGCCGAGGCGGACGCGGCGGTCGCCCGCGCCGAGCTCGCGCTGGCCGAGAAGCGCCTGGACGACATGACCATCCGCGCGCCGTTCGCGGGGCGGATCGTGCGCCGTGAGACCGAGCTGGGCCAGTGGCTCGCCCCGGGCGACCCGGTCGTCGAGCTGGTCGCCGTCCGTGATGTCGAGGCCTGGGTGGATGTGCCCGAGCGCGTCGTCGGGCGCCTCCGCGAGCTGGAGAAAGCCGGCCCGCTCGACATCGAGGTCCGAGTCAACGCGATCGGCGGCGTCGTTCCCGGGCGTGTCGTGGGCATCGTCCCCGAGGGCGACCCGCTGAGCCGTATGTTCCCCGTCCGAATTGCGGTCGCCAACGACGACGAGGCGCTCAAGCCGGGCATGAGCGTGATCGCGATGGTGCCAACCAGCGAGCGCGCGCCGACGGTGACCGTGCACAAGGACGCCGTCCTGCGCGACGACGCGGGCGAGTACCTCTACTTTGACGCGGGCGGGATGGCGATGGTCGCCCGGATCGAGCGCCTCTTCGCCTTCGGCGACCGGGTCGCGATCCGCCCCGGGCGCCTCCAGCCCGGCATGCGCGTCGTCGTCAAGGGCAACGAGCGCCTCTTCCCGACCCAGCCCCTGAACATCATCGGGACGCTCGACGACGCCCCGCCCCAGAGCGCGGCCGCGCAGGGCGACGCCAAGGCGCCCGCCGACCACACCACCAAGGGGGAGGGCGGCTAACCCGTGGACATCGTCAAGCTCGCCATCTCCAAGCCAGTCGGCGTCAGCGTCGCCGTCATCCTCGTGGTCATGTTCGGCCTCATCGGTGTCGGCTCGATCCCCATCCAGCTCACTCCGACGGTTGACTATCCCATCATCACGATCGAGACGTACTGGGCCGGGCGGTCGCCCCAGGAGGTCGTCGACGAGATCACCAAGGAGCAGGAAGAACGCCTCAAGAACGTCACGAGCCTCAAGAAGATGTCCTCGTCGTCCTCGGAGGGCGCCAGCAGCATCTCGCTCGAGTTCACGGTCGGCGCCGACATCTCCCGCGCCCTCCAGGAGGTTTCCGACGCCCTCCGCCAGGTCCCCGACTACCCCGACGACGTGACCGAGCCGGTCATCCGCGCCTCCGAGGGCGAGATCGACAACGCCGTCGCCTGGCTCATCGTCGATCTCGACCCCGCGACGCGCGACGTCCACCCCGACTTCGATGTCTCATCCCTCTTCGACGCGCTCGAGAAGGAGGTCAAGCCCTACCTCGAACGCATCGATGGCGTCGCCCAGGTCAACATCTACGGCGGGCGCGAGCGCGAGGCCCGCGTCCTGCTCGATCCGTACAAACTCGCCCAGCGCGGCCTCAACCACGTGGACGTCGTCCGCGCCCTGCAGGGCGAGAACACCAACGTCTCCGCGGGCGCGATCGCCGAGGGCAAGCGCGACTACCGCGTCCGCCTCGTCGGCCAATACGAGACCCCCGAGCAGGTCCTCGAGACCGTCGTCGCCTACCGCGACGGGCGCCCTGTCTATGTCAAGGACGTGGGCACGGTCGAGGAGGGCTACCAGAAGCAGCGTGGCTTCGTCCGCTCCTTCGGACACCCCTCCATCGCCATGCCCGTCATCCGACAATCGGGCGCAAACGTCGTGGACGTCATGGACGAGCTGCGGGTCCGCCTCGACGAGGTCCGCGCCGACATCCTCCCCAACCTCGGCGGCGCCGACGCCGGCGGTCCCATCGGCCCCGACCTCCGCCTCCGACAGGTCTACGACGAGACCATCTACATCGACTCGGCCATCGGGCTCGTCACCCAGAACCTCTACATCGGCGGCGTCATCGCCATCGTTGTCCTCCTGCTCTTCCTCCGCTCGTTCACCTCCACGTTCGTCGTCGCCCTCGCTATCCCCATCTCCATCGTGGGCACATTCCTGGTCCTGCTCGCGCTCGGGCGGACGCTCAACGTCATCTCGCTGGCCGGCCTCGCGTTCGCCGTCGGCATGGTCGTGGACAACGCGATCGTCGTGCTCGAGAACATCTACCGCCGCCTGAACGCGGGCGAGAAGCCCATGCAGGCCGCCTACCTGGGCGGGCGCGAGGTCTGGGGCGCCGTCCTCGCCTCCACGCTCACCACCGCCGCCGTCTTCATCCCCGTGCTCACGATCCAGGAGGAGGCGGGCCAGCTCTTCCGCGACATCTCGCTGGCGATCGTCGCCTCGGTCGTCCTGTCGCTCATCGTCTCGATCACTGTCATCCCCGCCGCCTGCTCGCGCTGGCTCCGCACGCCCAACAAGAAGACCAACCCCGCGCTCCGCGCCTGGCAGACCCTCTTCGGCCTCGCGCCCGCCCTCTCGTGGCTCAACGCACGCATTGGCGTCGCCATGCTCTGGATCATGGGCGGGTGGCGCGGCTGGACACTCCGCCCCGCGATCGTCCTCGTCATGACCGTTGCAAGCCTCTGGGGCGCCGCCCTGCTCATGCCCCCGATGGACTACCTGCCCGCGGGCAACCGCAACCTCGTCTTCGGCGGCCTGCTCATCCCCCCGGGCCTCTCGATCGACCAGCGAACAGAGATCGCCGAGACCATCGAGGGCCAGGTCAAGCCCTACCTCGGCGTTGACCCCGACGACGAGCAGGCGATGGCACGCCTCGAACCGATCAAGCGGTGGGCGTGGGACGACGAGGGCGAGCAGCTCGAGTTCGAGCCCGTCCCGGTGGCCAACTTCTTCATCGGCGCCTTCGGCACCGGCATGTTCGTCGGCGGCACCAGCGCCGAGGAGCAGGTCGTCCGCCCCATCGGCCAGCTGCTCACAAACGCCATGTCCTCCATCCCCGACAGCTTCGGCGGCGCGGGACAGACCTCGCTCTTCGGGCGCGGCATCGGCGGGGGCGGCTCCATCGACGTCGAGATCTCCGGGCCCGACCTCGAACGCGTCAACGCCGCCGCCGGCTTCGTGCTGGGCCTGGCCGGACCCCATTTCGGCTACGCCGACGCCCGCCCCAGCCCCGCCAACTTCAACCTCCTCGAACAAGAGCTCCAGGTCCGCCTCAACGACCGCGGGCGCGAGCTTGGCCTGACGACCGAGGGCCTTGGCGTCGCGATCCGCGCCCTCTTCGACGGCGCGTTCGTCGGCGACTACAAGCTCGGCGCCGACACCATCGACCTCGTCGTCCTCCCCGCCGGCGGGCGCCTGGCGTACAAGGAACAGCTCGCCGACGTCCCCATCGCGACCCCCGCAGGCCCGGTCGTGCCCATCGACACGGTCGTGGACTTCGTCCCCAGCCGCGCCGCGCAGGAGATCCGCCGCGTCGAGGAGCTGCCCACCGTCTCGGTCCAGATCGACCCGCCCGACGACATGGCGATCGAGGAGGTCATGACCTGGCTGGAAACCAACGCGATCCAGCCCGCGCGCGAGGCCGGGCTGATCGACCGGACCATGCGCGTCCGCCTCGAGGGCACCGCCGCCAAACTCTCCGAGGTCCGCACGGCGCTGCTGGGCCCGAAGCCCGAGCGCCGCGCGTCGGGGAGTGTGTTCAACGCCGTGAACGCCGTCACCGGGCTGCTCATCGCCGCGGGCCTCGTCGTCGCGGGCGTCGCGGCCTTCCGCGCCCGCAAGAAGCCCGGCGTGTCGGTCGGGTACGCGATCGCGGGCGCCCTGCTGACCGCAGTCGTGCTCGGCGCCCTCTTCTTCCTCTTCGCCTCCAACCCCGCACTGCTCACCGCCCGCATCATCTGGGCATTGATCGTCACGTATCTCCTCATGGCCGCCCTCTTCGAGAGCTTCCTCTACCCGTTCGTCATCATGTTCACCGTCCCGCTCGCGATCGTCGGCGGCTTCGCCGGCCTCGCCATCGTCCACTGGTGGTCGATGCAGGACCCCACCAAGGCCCCCCAGCAGCTCGACGTGCTCACCATGCTCGGCTTCATCATCCTCATCGGCGTCGTCGTCAACAACGCCATCTTGCTCGTCCACCAGGCGCTCAACTTCATGCACGGCCGATTCGGGGAGGAGGGCCAGCAGGGCCCGATGGACCCGCACAAGGCCGTCGCCGAGTCCGTCCGCACACGCATCCGCCCCATCTTCATGAGCGTGCTCACATCGGTCGGCGGCATGCTCCCGCTCGTCCTGTTCCCGGGCGCCGGCTCGGAGATGTACCGCGGCCTTGGCTCGGTCGTGGTGGGGGGCCTGCTCGTCTCGACCATCTTCACGCTCGTTCTCGCGCCCCTGATGTTCAGCCTCGTCGTGGATATGCGTCTCGCCCTGGCCCGGGCCTTGGCGGGCGGCTCGGACACGCCCGCGGGCGCCGCCCCGCCCCGCCGAGTGCGCCCCAAGGCCGAGGAGCCCGCACCCGAGCTCCAGCCCGCGTGATCCCGCCGGCCCCGCGGGGCGTGGTCCACGCCCGCACCCCGGCGGTCCGCTAGCGTGTAGGCATGCACACCAGATTCTCCGCCCTCGCACTGACGGCGTTCGCTCTCTGCCTGACGGGCTGCACGTCTCACCCGCCGATGGCCGGGACACCCGATGGGGCGCGCACGCTCGCCGAGCTCTCGCCCGGGCAGTACGCCATCTACGACACGGCCGACGCCCAGCGTCTCACGCTCGACCAGCTCGCCGACCGAGCAGCGCAGGCGGACGTCGTGCTCGTCGGCGAGCTGCATTCCCACCCCGTGGGCCTCGCCGTCGCATCGCGACTCTGGGACGCGATCCTGCTGCGCCGCCCCGACGCCGTCCTGTCGATGGAGTTCTTCGAGCGAGACCAGCAGGCCGCGCTGGACGACTACCTGGGCGGGGTCACCGACGAGGAGGCGTTCCGCGAGGCGGCACGCAAGACGAGCGAATCGGGCTACCCGCCGGGCCACCGGGCGATGGTCGAGGCGGCCAGGGCCGCGGGGCGACCCGTGATCGCCGCCAACGCCCCGCGCCGGTACGCCTCGCTCGCGCGCACGCAGGGCTTCGAGCGCTACGACGCGTTTACACCCGAGCAGCGCCGCCTCGTCACCCCGCCCATGTACAGCGAGGACTCGCCGTACCGCGACCGCTTCCTCGGGCTCATGTCCGGCATGGGCGGGCACGGCGACAACGCGATGACCGAGGAACAGGCCCGCGAGATGGGCGAGTCCTTCTTCCGCGCCCAGTCCGTCTGGGACGCGACCATGGGCCAGTCCGTCGCCCATGCCACCGCCCTGGGCGCACCGGTCGTGCACGTAGTCGGGCGATTCCACGTCGAACGCCCCCACGAGGGCGGCGGGCTGACCCAGCAGGTCCGCGACCGCCTGTCGCCGAGCGCACGCGTCCTCGTGATCGTTATGCAGGACGACCCGCCGGGATCGCTCGAGGATGAGCTGCGATCACTGGGCGACGTCGTCGTGCTCGTCGGCGACGCGGACGCGGGCTCGATGTAGTCCATCGCAGAGCCCGGCCCGGATGAAAAACGAGCCGGCCCCGCGCGGGGGCCGGCTCGTCGAGGTGGCTCGAGACGACGAGGCGCGCAGCGCCTCAATCGTCGTTGGTGTTCTCGTTGTCGTCGTCCGCGGC
This sequence comes from Phycisphaerales bacterium, assembly GCA_029260515.1. Lineage (GTDB taxonomy): Bacteria > Planctomycetota > Phycisphaerae > Phycisphaerales > UBA1924 > JAJRXR01. The sequence goes on from JAJDDC010000063.1 coordinate 63,818, forward strand.
CTCGGGCGCGCCGGTCGCGACGCCGATATCGATCAAGGGATCGCCCGGCTCGCTCGCGGGGACGATCGCGGGCGTCGCCTGGGCGCCGGGCGTGTACGGCGTCTGCGCCTGGCTCTCACGCGGGACCGACCGCGTCGCCTGGATGCTCTCGGGGTACTCGGGCCCCTCACGCAGGGAGACATCGATCCGGCGCGACTCGGAGCCGGGCACCGGGATCTGATTCCGCAGGCGGGTCGACGCCATGTCCTGGTCGTAGATCTGCCAACGCATCACGTCCGGGGCGTAGTCCGAGCCCTCGCCCTTGTCCTCGTAGAACCGGATCGTCAGCTTCTTGCCGATCGGCACGTCCACGGACCAGAACTCCTGGCTGTCCCGCGTGTCCAGTAGCGTGACCGTCAGGGGCTGGTAGGGCGTCGAGATGTACGTGAACTGGTCCTGCGACCGCATCACCCCACCCGGACGCATCGTGAACAGCGAGCAGCCCGACCCCGTCACCACCGCCCCGAAGGCGATGATCGAGACGGCGCGGGTCAGCAGCGGGCGACGATTCCTCATGACTCGGCTCTCCGGATGGCCCAAGACTGGCACTACGCGCCCCCGCCCGCGGCTGTTCGCGTCGAGGGATACGCCGCTGTTATCGGTAGACTCCGCCAATGACTCAAGAGGACGCCCCTGCGCACGCCCCGATTCGGGCCCACAACCCCCTGCCCGCGCAAGACCTGCGCATCGGGCACGGCTACGACCTCCACCGCCTCGAACCCGCCCCGCCCGCAGGGAAAGGCCGCCCCCTGATTGTGGGGGGTATTCGCCTGGAGTTCGACCGGGGCCCGGTCGCCCACTCCGACGGCGACGTCCTGCTCCACGCCGTCACCGACGCCCTCCTGGGCGCGATCGCCGGGCCCGACATCGGCCAGCTCTTCCCCGACACCGACCCGGCGCACGCGGGCGAGGATTCGTCGCGCTACGTCGCCGAGGCGCTCCGCCTGGTCCACGAGGCCGGGTACGCCCCGGTCTCGCTCGACGCGACCGTCGTCCTCGAACGCCCGAGGCTGGGCCCGAGCAAGCAGGCGGTCCGCGAGAACCTCGCACGCCTGCTCGCGATGCCCGTCGATCGCGTCAACGTCAAGGGCAAGACGCACGAGGGCGTGGACGCGGTCGGCGAGGGGCGCGCGATCGAGGCCCACTGCGTGGTCCTTCTCGCGCGCGCCTCAGGCGCCTGAGCCCGGGTTGCCCCTCGATTCCTTGCGGCGCATCCTGGCGCTGACAATCCGGTCCATGACGCGTTCGCTGATGCCGGGCGCCGCGTGCGCGAGACCGAGCACCGCGCGCCCGGGCAGGCTCGTCCACACCTCGCGCCCGAACAGCGTCGGGTGGCGCATGCTCCAGACCACCGCCCGCCCCACGCGCGAGGCGGGCTGGATGAACAGGTCGGGCCCGCCCGCGAGGCGGCTGCCCTCGGGCTTGTCCCGGTCGATGCCGTCGTACATCTCGGTCCGCGTCCCGATCGGGTGGACGCTCGAGACGTGGATGCCCTCGGGGCGCAGCTCGCCACGCATGGACCGGGCGAAGATCTCCTGGCATGATTTGGTCGCGCAGTACGCCGCGTGGTAGGGGACCGCGAGCTTGCTCAGGCAGCTCGAGCAGAAGAGCACGTGCCCCTCGCCCCTAGCCCTCATCCGCACGAGCGCCGGGCGGACGGCGTTCATCGAGCCGAAGAAGTTGACCTCGAACACGCGGCGCATCTCCGCCTCGCCCATCCGCGCCACGCTCGCCTCGCAGCCGATCCCCGCGTTGGCGAAGACGGCGTACACCGAGCCGAACTCGTGCTCGCACACCTCGATCAGACGCTCGCAGTCCCCGGCGTCCTCGACCGAGCCGGGCACGCACACCGCCCGCCCGCCCAGCTCGCGGACACGGGCCGCGACCTCCTCCAGGCGGTCGGCCCGCCTGGCCAGCAGGGCGACGGGCATCCCCGCCCGCGCGCACTCGACCGCGGTCGCCGCCCCGATGCCGCTGGATGCGCCGGTGATCGCGATGGGTCTGTCCTCGAGCCGGATCGCCACGATCAGTGCCTCCCGCCCGTCGCCGGGCGTGGGTATCTAGGACCGCTCGCCTTCAGACCGCGGGCGCAGCAGCCACGACAGCTCGGGCGCCCGCAACGCGAACGCCAGCACGCCGTACACGCCCGCGCCGCCAACCGTCGCCGCCGCGAGCCGCGCCACGCGCCCGGACCACGCCTCGGGTGTAGGCCAGAGCATCAGCAACCCACCCACGCATATGCCCATCGTCAGCGACATCAGGATTGTGCGCACGAGGCTCGCCCGCACGCCCTCGTCCGGTCCCGCGTCGAGTCTCCGCCTGGCCGCGAGCGCGAGCAGCGCGCACTGGGTGACGGCCGCGATCGACGTGCCCCACGCCAGCCCCGCCTCGCGCAGGCGCCAGATGAGCACGACGTTGAGCAGCAGGTTCAGCCCGACGACCGCCAGGGCGATCCGCATGGGCGTGCCGGTGTCGCCCCTGGCGTAGAACGCCCGTGTCCAGATCTGGTTCAGGGAGTACGCCCAGACGCCGACCGAGTAGCCCAGCACGACCCAGCCCGCCCGGCGGACACCCTCGTCGCTGAACCCGTCGCCCAGGCCCGAGTACAACGCGGCGACGAGGTCCTCGCGGACAAGCGCCAGGCCCACGGACGCGGGCAACGCGATGAACAGCGACAGGCGGACGCCCTTTCGGAGTGTGTCGAGGAAGCGGGACGGGTCCTGGCTCGCGCGGCTCAGCGCCGGGAACACCGCCGTCGCGACCGCCAACCCGAACACGCCCAGCGGGAACTGGTACAAGCGCTGGGCGTAGTACAGCACCGCGTTGGACGCCTCGTCGAGGGGGTACGCGCGGCCAGCGACCTCGGGCCCGACCCAGACGGGCCACATCGCGATGAGCGTGTCAACAAGCGCGTTGAGCTGCAGCGTGCCCAGCCCGATGAGCACCGGGCCCATGCGCACGAGCATTGTCCGCACGCGCGCCCACGTCTGTGCGCTGCCCTTGGCCCAACGCACGCGCCCCCGGAGGGCGGCGAGCGACCACAGGACCTGCACCGCCCCCGCCGCGACCGCCGCGACGCCGATGACGTACGCCCAGCCCTCGGGCGTCGCGCCCTCGATGAACCAGAACGGTGCGCACGCCCCGATGACGAACACGTTGAGGATGATCGGCGCCGCCGCCCACACGCCGAAGCGTCCGTGCGACTGGAGCATCCCGCCCATGATCGCGGCCAGGCAGACCAGGGGCATGAACGGGAGCATGACCATGATGAGGCGCAGCGACAGATCGCGGTCCGCGTCGATGGGCGTGAGCACGAGTGCCGCGAGCACGCCCAGCTCGATGACGATGGTCAGCGCGCCCGTCACCAGCGCGAGCATGAGCAGGGTGAGTCGCGCGAACGCGCCCGCGGCGTCGGGCTCGGACTCGTCGAGACGCGCGTACTCGGGCAGGAAGGCGGCCGACAACGCCCCCTCGCCGAACAGGCGGCGGAACATGTTGGGGATCGCGAAGGCGGCGGCGAACGCCGAGCCGACCGCGGTGTCGCCGAAGATCCTGACCGTCGCCAGGTCGCGGGCCAGGCCCATCACGCGGCTGACGAGCGTCAGCCCCGAGACCGTCCGCACGTCGTGCCCGAGCCCCGCGCCGGAGTCCGTGCCCGAGTTCGAGACCGGGTCCGAGATGGGGTCCGAGTTGGGTGGTTCGTGCTTCACGCCCGGGACGTTGTATCGCCCCGCCACCGCGCGTGCCGCCAGGCGAGCAGGGCGAGGCCGGCGCCTGCGAGCACGATGCCCGCGGCGTCGGCGAGGTAGTCGTCCAGGGCCGCCGTCCGACCCAGGGCGGGGATCGCCTGCGTCCCCTCGTCCAGGGCCGCGTACGCCAGCGACACGCCCACGCTGGCGGCGATGTTCCTGGCGGTCCACCGCCCCCCCAGCAGCCCGGTCATCGCCAGCAGCACGCACCAGAGCCCGAACGCCGCCAGATGAATGACCAGGTCGGGGCGCTCGATCGGGCCCTCGATCGTCAGACGGGGCCAGTGCGTCGCGACCACGAGCACGATCGCGTACACGACGAAGGCGATCAGGGCGGCCCGGCGCCCGGGGGGTGGACCCGCGCTCACGCCGAACGCTCGGCCCGGCGGGCGTCCACGCCCATCGACCCGCTGAGCACGCGGATCTCCGCGTCACTCAGCGAGGGCGACTCGTCACGCGCCTCGTTCATCGTGTCCCACTCGCGGACCAGCGCCTCGCCGAGCTTCTGGTAGTCCAGCGCGCCCGGCGCCCACGGCGCGTAGTCGAAGATCGTCTGCCCGAAGCTGGGGCACTCGGCGAGCTTGATGTTCCGACGCACCGGCGGCTGGTAGACGCGGGCGAACCGCCACGGCACGTCCTGGTCGCGGGCGGCGTCGAAGAAACCCTCCAGGTCGTCAACAACCTCGCGCGTGTGCGTCGTCTGGGCGTCGTGCATACACAGGATGATGCCCCCGACGCTGAGGTTCTGGTTGAGGCGCTGGCGGACCATCCCGACCGTCTCGAGCAGCTTGCCCACGCCCTGCAGCGCCAGGAAGTGCGCCTGCATCGGGATGATGACCTCGCGTGCCGCGGCCAGGCCCGAGAGGGTGAGCAGGCCCAGCGAGGGCGGGCAGTCCATGAGCACGAACTCGAAGTCGGGCGCCGACGGATCCTCGCGGAGTCTCGCCAGGGCGCTGCGGAGGCGTTCGAAGCGGCCGGTGACGCCCGACAGCTCGCTCTCGGCCGCGGCCAGGTCGGTCTCGCTGGGCATCGCCCAGAGGTTGTCTCGTGCCTCGACGAGCGCGAGTTTGGGGTCCGCGGCCGGGTCGGTGAGGACGTCGTACACGCTCGCGCCGGGCGCCGAGGCGTCCAGGCCCAGGTGCAGGGTCGCGTGCGCCTGGGGGTCGAGGTCGATGATGAGTGTTTTACGCCCCGCGCCGGCGATGGCGGCGGCGAGATTCACGCTCGTCGTGGTTTTCCCGACCCCGCCCTTCTGGTTCATGAGCGCGATGACGCGTGCGAGTCTGCTGGCCGTCCGTGGCATGGCGGGAGTATACGGCATTGCCGCTACCCCTTTGCCGGGCTCGCCCGGGCGATCCGGGCCTCCTTGGGCTCGTCCGCTGGGTCGTTCCCGGGCTCGTCGTCGGGCTGCACTTCCGGGCGGGCCGCCAGCTCCATCGCCTGCTTCTCGAGCTGGGCCTTGCGGGCGATCTTGATCGCGTAGACCGTGATGTACGCGACGAACAGCAGCGCCAGGGCGTAGATGAACCGCGCCTTGGTCTCCGAGAGCAGGATGCCCAGAACCGCGAAGCCGGCGCCGATCGCGTACAGCGACAGGACCGCGCCCTTGACCCCCAGCGCCCGCTTGAGCATGTGGTGTAGGTGGTCGGAGTCCGGTTCGCTGAGCCGCTTGCCCGCGAGTTTGCGACGCACGATCGCGAGCACGGTGTCGATGATCGGGATCGCGTAGATGATCAGGCCGGCGAGGACCATGAACGTCTGGCCCTGGGACCCGCCCAGAGTCAGCACGATGACGATCGTGAAGAAGCCCAGCAGCAAGGACCCGCAGTCGCCCAAAAATATGGTCGCCGGGTTGAAGTTGTGGGGGAGGAACCCGAGGCACGCGCCCAGCAGCGCCATGCACATGATGATCCGGGCGGCGTCCATGGGCCCGTCGTCTGTCATCGCCATGCCCAGCGCGACGACGAGCAGGCCGGTCGCGGCGACCGCGGTCACACCCGTCGCGAGGCCGTCGAGGCCGTCGATGAGGTTTGTCGCGTTGCATGCGCCCAGGACGAAGACACCGATGATGACGGTGCCGGACCAGTAGATGAGGTCAACGGTCAGGTACGAGCCGAGCAGAGGGGCGTCCATCCCCAGGTCAATGACCCAGGTCAGCTCCTGGTTGCCCACGAGGCGCCCGACCGTGGGGCCGAGGAGCCCGCGGGCGACGTTGACACCGACATCGCCGTACGCCAGCGCCGCGGCCGCGAACAACTGCCCGCCCACCTTGACCCGCGGCGGGATCCCCGTCACGTCGTCGAACAGCCCGACGAGCATGATCACGATCGTCCCGAGCAACACCCAAGGCGGCACCGGCATCGGGAACATCGAGTCCAACGTCAGATGCTCTGTCGGGTGCCAGTCGATCCAGCCCTCGAACACGGGCGTGATCGCGAAGTAGCTGAACAGGATCCCCCCGACCAGACCCAGGAAGACCGCGACCCCGCCCAGATAGGCGATGGGCAGGCGGTGGATTTTTCTCTCGTCGGGGTGGTCCACGATGCCGTTGGCGATCGCGAGGCGGCGCACGATCGGCGTCGCCAGCAGCGTGATGACGAACGCGACGACGCCGACGGCGATGTAGCCCTGGAAGATCTCGAACCGCGAGAGCTCGGGGCGGTCGCCGATGCCGACCAGGTCCGCGAGTTCCTGCTGGCGCGCGCCCAGTGCCTGGATCTGCGCGCCGAGCGATTCGATGCGGTGGGCGACGCCCTCGGGCACCTGCATCGCCGCGTCCGGGTTGATTGGCGTGGTGGTACTCATCCGCTCTCTCCCGCCGCGGGCTCGCCCTGACGGGCCATCTCCGCGGCGATGTCACGGATGGTAGTCCCCAGGGCGACGCGGGCCCCGAAGCCGATCGCCTCGCGGACCCGCGTCAGGTCGGGTCTGCGGTGGCGCAGATCCTCGAACCCGCCCGGGTACGCGTCCGAGTAGGGGACCTTCACGATCGGCGACTCCGAGCCGAGCGTCTCGAGGACCAGCTCGGCCAGCTCCATGATCGTGGTGGGGGAGTCCGAACCAAGATTGAACACGCGCCCCGCGCACGCGGGCTCGCCGACGAGGCGCGGCAGGGCGTCGGCCACATCCCGGACGTCGCAGAAGCACCGAGACTGGGCCCCGTCGCCGAAGACCCGCAGCGGCTTGCCTTCGGCGGCCGCGCGCACGAACCGGGGGACGACCATGCCGTAGTCCCCGATCTGGCGCGGCCCGACGGTGTTGAACAGGCGGACGACGACGGCCGGGCATCGTCCCTCGCGTGCGTACGCCAGGCACAGGTACTCGTCGATCGCCTTGGAGCACGCGTAGCTCCAGCGTGTGACGCTGGAGGGCCCGTAGAGGACGTCGTCTTCCTCGCTGAACAGTTCCTTGCCCGGTTTGCCGTAGACCTCGGAGCTTGAGGCGACGAGCGTGGGCACGCCGCCCCGGCGGAGCTCCGAGGCGTAGCGGAGCAGCTCGCTGGTCAGCTCGACGTTGGTCTCGATCGCCCGGACGGGCTCGCGCATGACCAGGTCAACGCCGACGGCGGCGGCGAGGTGGTAGATCTCGTCGAACGGCTCGCCCGCGAGCTCGCCCCTGAGTGCGTTGCGGAGGTCGTCCTCGATGAACCGGACGCGGCTCCGGACACCTGCCAGGTTCGACGCGCGCCCGGTGGACAGGTCGTCAACGACGGTGACGTGCGCGCCGGACGCGAGCAGAGTCTCGACGAGGTGCGAGCCGATGAAGCCGGCGCCGCCCGTGACGAGGGCGCGGGGGCCCCCGGGTCGTGCCACGGGCGAGTTGTCCACCGCCCTGCTCCGCACGGGGGGGCTCCTCCGGTTCGGCCGCGGCCGAGGGACGGGTCAGGCGGCCTCGCCCACCCGCTCCTCCTCGTTCTGGTAGGCGTGCGACGTGCGGATGTTCTTACGCATGTACCCGCCGCTCGCGGACCGGACGGCGTTGACCACGACGCCCAGGAGCTCCGCCCGGGACTCGCTCAGGTCGTTGCGTAGACGCGCGACCATGCCACGCTTCTCGCCCAACGCACGCACGACGAGGATCGACGCGTCGGCGCAGTTCGCGATCGAGATCGCGTCGCCAGAGACGATCGCCGGCGAGACGTCGATGAATACCAGGTCGTAGTCGCGCGAGGCCTCGGCCAGCAGCTCGCTCATCTTCTCCGAGCCCAGACGCTCGAACACGCGGTGCTCGCGGGCGCCCACGGGCAGGATCTCCACGCCCTCGACGTCCGTTTTGCGGGCGGACTTGGACAGCGCGGCCTTCCCGGCGAGCACGTCCGAGAGTCCGGGCGCCTCGCCCTGCCCGAACGCGCGGTGCACCGCAGGGCGGCGGAAGTTGGCGTCGATGACAAGCACACGCTGCTCGGCCGCGGCGCAGGCGAACGCCAGGTTCAGCGTGATCGAGCTGGCGCCCGACCCGGGCATGCCGGCGACGACCATCAGCGACTTGTGCCCGGCCCGCTGCATCTTCTTGAGCAGGGGCGTGCGGAGCTGGCGGAAACTCTCGGCCAGGATCGACCGCGGGTCGTCGCGGAAGACCGTCTCGATCGACTCGGGCGAGCTCGGGTCCTCGCTGGCGAGGGGCACCATGCCCAGCACGCGTGCCTTCGGGATCATCGCCACGTCCGCCGGGCTCTTGACCCGCTGGTCGAGGATCTCACGGACCACGATCAACCCGCCCACGCACGAGAGCGCCAGGAAGACGCCCGCCGGGACGGTGATCGACAGCTTGGGGAACGACACCCGCGTGGGGACGCGCTCGGCCTGGGCGACGGAGATCCGTGCCGCGGTCGAGAGCGTGTCGCGGGCGATGACCTGGCGGAGGTTCTCCTCGAGGCGCCCGCGGGCGTCGATGAGGCTCTCGACCCGCAGGTCGAGGTCGTCGATGTCGGACAGGATCCGGGTCAGCTCGGTCATCTCGAGGCGGAGGTCCTCGCGCTGGCGGAGCAGGTCGGCCTCCTGGGCGTGGTACTGGGCCTGCTGCTGGCGCGAGCCGTCGAGCTGTGCGTCGAACAGCTTGCGGAGCTCCTGCTCGCGCGACATCTGGAGGGTCTGCTCGGTCGCACGGATCTCGGCCTCGACCGCCTTCATGGAACGGTGCCCGGGCTGGATCTCGGCCTGACGCAGCGAAAGGCGGGTCGTCTCCAGCTCACGCAGACGCTGCGCCTGCGAGGCGACCACGGGGCTCGCCTCCACCTGCGCCCGCTGCAGATCGGTGTACGTGATCCCGGCCTCGCTCTTGAGCATCTCCTCGTACTTGGCGATCTGCACCCGCAGCGACTGGATCTCCTGGCCGAGCACGACGAGCTGCCCGACGATCAACGCCAGGTTCCTCGAGGCCTCGGTCTGGTTCTGCTCGATCGTGTCCACGCCCTCGTCGGCGACGATCCGCGACCGCTGCGAGTTCAGGTCCAGGATCTGCTGCTCGATCGCGTCGATCTGCTTTTTGTGGACGTCCTTGGTCTCGGCCGAGGACGCGTTGTGCGAACGCCTTAGCTCGTAGAGGTACGCGTCCTTCGCAAGCTTCACGAGCACCGTCGCCTCGCCCGGCTTCGAGTACACCGCGGTCAGGCGGATGAAGTTCGTGCCCGGCATCATCCGCGCGTTGAGCGTGTCCGCCAGCTCCTCGATCGCGTCGTTCGGGTTGATCTGGCCCTTCTCGGACACCCTCGTTGTCCACGCCGGCGCCTCGTTGACCAGCCGCGGATCACGGACGATCCGATCGAAGACGCCCTCCGAGATCATGCGCGCGACCTGCGTCTGCATGAAGCGTTCCATCTCGGCCTCGCTGCCCGAGCTCTCGACTTCCTTCGCATCTTCCTTGGGGGGGAAGGCCTCGAAGACGACCTCGGCGGTGAACTCGGGCGCGAGCTGACGCAGGACGTAGAACGCGCCGTAGCCCATCACGCCGCCCACGAAGGCCGCCGCGACCCCCAGCCACACGTACTTACGCAGCAGCTTCATCGGGTCGATCGTCACCGTCGGCGCCGACCCGGCCATGGGCATCGGGGAAGGGCCGGGGCGACGCACGCCTGGCGCCGAGGTCGCGGGGGCTGGGATGCTGCTCATCGGGATCACTCCGGCGTGTCAGTCGTCGTCTTCGGGCGTGCGCGACGCGCACGGTCCGTTTCTTCGGTCCTTAGCCGCCGCGGGCTGAGTCGATCTCCGCCTCCAACGCCTCGATATCGGACCCGAACCGTTCTATCCGGCGCCGACTCACATTCACGTTGGCCTTAACCTGCTCGATCAGGGCATCGGCCTGGGACACGTTGCCCAACGCCAGGTGCACCCGGGCCAGCCGCGTCCACAGCGAGATCCGGGTGTCCAGGTCGCGGACGATCCGCAGGGCCCGGTCCAGCGTCGTGCGGGCCTCGCCGTGGCGCCCGAGCGTGACGAGGATCGCGGCCCGTGTGTCCAGGGCCTGGGGGTTGTCCGGGCTCACGCTCAACGCCTGCTCCACCATCGCAAGGCCGCCCTCCGGATCGCCCAGCTGCTCGCTGACGGCGAACCCGAGGTTGTTGAGCATCTCCCAGTCGCCCGGGAACTTCTCGAGGCCCTCGCGCCATACGTTGGCCGCCTCCTGGTAGTTCTCCTGGGTGTAGTGCACGCGGCCCGCGAGCCGGTAGGCCAGCCGCGGGATCTGCGCGACCCGCGTCGTCTCGCGCAGCATCGTCAGACGGCTCAGCCCATCGGCGATTGTCTGATCATCGCTCAGCATCTCCTGGGCGTGGAACAGCTCGAGCCAGTCGCGCCCTGGCGTGCCCGCCGCCTTCGCGTTGACCATACGGCTCAGGAAGCTCAGCACCGCCTCGCGGGGCTGGTCCTCGTACATCCGCCCGACGTTCGCCGCCCAGGAGTTCACCTTGTTGACGTCGTCCACTGCCAGGTCGAACGCCTCGGCCATCCGGTTCTCGGCCGCGGTGCGCTGGCCCTGCGTGTACTCGATGATCGCCCGCGTCCCCTGGATGCCGGGGTCGTTGTTCGCGTTGGGCGTGCTCAGCGCGATCGCGTTGAACACGTCCCGCGCGTCGCGGATCTTCGCCGGCGTCGTCCGCAGCAGCGAGTCGATCAGGCGCATCGCGACGGGCGTCGAGGCGCTCTTGTCCCAGGCCTGGCGGTAGAACAGCGCCGCCCGATCCCACTCGCCCTTCTCGGCGAACATCGACGCGACCTGCGTCGTGAGCTGCGTGTCCCCGAGCCGGGCCTTGATCGCCTCGTCGGCGATCGTCGAGGCCTCGCCGCCGCGGTTCTTGTCCACCAGCTCCGAGACGAGCGAGAAGATCACGTCGTCGAGGCTCGGGTTCAGGCGGACCGCGCCCTTGAGGTCCGAGATCGCGTCCTCGTCGCGACCGAGCTGGTAGTAGTAGCCGGCCCGAACGCGCAGCGTCCGCCAGTCGTTGGGGTTCAGACGCAGCGCTTGCTCCAGGTCCGCCAGCACGTCGTCGCTCAACGCCGGGTCGCTCGCCTTGAGCCGCGCCCGCTGGATGTAGACCAGCGGCTCGCCCGGGGTCTCGTTCACCGCCATGTCCAGCAGCCGCAGCGCCTTGGCCCGATCGCCCTGCCCCTGGGCGACCTCGGCCTGCTGCAGACGCACCGTCGGGTCCGGCCTCTGGCCCGCGGGCAGTCTCGTCAGGTCCGCTGGCGCCAGGTGCGCGAGCTTGGTCAGCTCCACGGCGGCCTCGTCGTAGCGGTACTGCCTCAGCAGCGATTCGACCACCCGCTTCTGGAAGCTCATCTGCTCGTCGTCGTGCCCGCCCGCGACGATCGAGCGGTATGTCGCGAGGGCGAGCTCCCACTCCTGGACCGCGGAGTACACCTCGCCGAGCATCATGTCCGCGGTCGGGTTCTCGGGGTCCTGCAGCTCGCGGGCCTCCTTGAGCGCCTCGATCGCGACCTGCGGGCGCCCGCGATTGAGCATGAACTGCGCCATCGAGACGTACGCCGGAGCCATCTCATCGGGATGGAGCCCGACGAGGTACCGCGAGTAGACCTCGCGGGCCATGGTCACGCCGTCGCGTGCGCCCTCGGGCGTGGTGACGGTCACCTGGTCCGCGTGCCAGCGCGCGTCGAGCTCGACGAGCGCGAGCTCGTCGTTCTCGCGCCGCAGCTCGTCGAGGAGCTTGCGGGCGTCCCCGAACCGCTTGCCGAGGACGTACAGGCGGGCGAGTTCGATGCGGTTGGCACGGTCGGCCGGGCTCAGCTCGAGAATCCGCTCGCGCCGATCGATCGCGAAGGTCACGCCCGTGGGCCCGCCCGCGACGGCCTCGAGCCGGAGCCACATATCCATGAAGTCGGGGCTCCGGCGCCCGTAGACCTCCATGTCGCGGGCACGCTGCAGGGCCTTGGGGATGTCGTTCACGCTCACGAGCGTCCGCAGATACCCCAGGATCGAGTCGATGTCGTCCGGGCGGACATTGAGCGCTTGCTCGTACACGCCGACGGCGCCCGCAATGTCGCCCGCCTGGATCTTCATGAGTGCGAGCAGGCGGTAGACCGTCGTGTCCTGGGCGCCGCTGTTGACCGCGCGCTCGAGGGCGGCTATCGCCTCCTCGACCTTGCCCTGCCAGGACAGGAGCCTCGCGCGGAACGTTAGACCGTTGGCCTGGTCGGCGTTTGTGCGCACGGCGGCCTCGACCACCTGCTGCGCGGTCGCCCCGTTCTCCTCGCGCAGCGCCCGCACGAGACGCAGGTCGAGCACGCCCGGGTGCTCTGGGGCGACCTCCATCAGGCGATCGAGCACCACGTCCGATTCATCCAGGCGGTCGGCGCGCCGGTACAGGGCGTGGATCGCCAGCAGTTTGTTCGTCTCGGTCGTCTCGCTCGACTGGATGAGCTTCACGCCGACGTCGGTCGCGTCGTCCTCGTTCAGGGCGGTGCGCAGATCGACGAGGCCGGTGTCCTCGGGGTTGGCCGCGATCGCGCGGTCCATGACGTCCCGCGCGCTGTCCATGTCCTCGTAGAGGAGGTGGAGCGAGGCCAGCTCGCGCGCGATCCGGGGGTGCGAGTCGAGCTCGGCGAACCTGGTCTCGAGGTACGCGATCGCGCGCCTTGGGTCGCCCGCGTCGCGCGCGGTGCCCTCGCGCATCTTTGTCGCTTCGATCAGCGCGTCGCGGACCGGGTCGCCCGACTTCTCGGAGCCCTGTGCGATCCGGGCCTGCATGACACCGTTCTGCGCGATCTCGTTGGTCGGATCGACCTCGAGCACCTGTGTGAAAAGGGCCTCGGCGTGCGCGTAGTTGGAAAGGTTGATCGCGACCTGCCCGAGCAGCATCGTTGCGGCCATGTTCTCGGGTTGGAGCTCGAGCATCTGCTCGAGGCGTTCGCGGGCGACACCCAGGCGGTCGAGCTGCGCCGCGACCTGCGCCTCGTGCCAGAGCCCCTCGATGTCCGAGTTGCCCTTCTGCGCGTTGAACTGCTGGAAGTGGGTCAGGGCGCCGCGGAGGTCGTTGTTCGCGACCGCGAGAAGCCCGTCGAGCATGGTCAGGCGGGTATCGGTCTCTGGCACGAGCTGCGCGAACCGCTTGCGCGTGTCCTGGGCGGCGGCCATCTCCCGGTCTCGCGCCGCCGCGTTCGCTGGGGTGTCCTCCAGGCTGGCACGCGCCTCGAGGTGTGTCCGTCCCTCCGTCGCCAGCGCCTGCTCCTGGTAGTAGAACTGGAACAACCCCTCGAGGCTCATCGGGATCGGTCGCAGCGCATGGATCCTGTTGAGCGTCTCGAGTGACTTGTCCCGCTCCCCCTGCGCGTTGTAGATCTCGGAAAGTGCGCTCAGAAGCCGCGCGTCCTCGGGCGCCTGCTCGAGCGCCTCGGTCACCAACGCCTCGGAGCGGCGCAGCGACGCGTCCGGGTCGATCGCGCCCTCGAGGCTCCGGAACCGCCCGAGCAGGCGGTCGTCGAACATGCCCTGGGCGCGGATCTGGGAGGCCAGCTCGTCGAGCCGCGGGAGAAACACGGACAGGTCCAGGCGCCTGGGCCGCTCGCCTCGCCGCGTCGCCTCGACGAACACGCGTTCGTACATCTCGTCGATCTCGACACCGATCATCGCGACGAGGCCATCCGGGCTCTCGGGGTTCGCGGCGATGAAGTCCTCGACAACCCCGCGAGCCAGGGCGCGCTCGCGGGCCATCTCGTCGAAACGCTTCGCCAGACGCGCGTCGTCCGCGGCCCGGTCGTGGATCTGCAGGATGCCCCGGGCGGCCAACGCGTCCGACGGGTCGGCCTCGAGGACCTTGTTGAGGTCCTCGAACGTCTGGTCGAGCACGCCGGGCTGCACCGTGCCGCCCTGGGCGATGATCGTCGAGTTCGCCAGTCCGCGGTACCGGAGCAGGCGCCACCAGCTCGTGTCGTCCTCGGGGGCGTACGAGAAGAAGGTGATGCTCGCGTCGGCCTCGTTGATGAGACGTTCGGCCGCCGGCCGCGAGTACGGGACGCGCTGCATCTGCTCGAGGATCAGCCCCAGGTACGCCTCGTGCGCCGCGATGTCGGTGCCCTTGGCGTGCGCGACTGTCTTCATCACGGGCATGTAGGTCTGGGCGAACTGGGCGTTGTACTCGGTCCGTGTCCCGGGCGTCCAGGACTGGAGCGAGGCGACCCACTTGTCGAGCCAGTCGGTCCGTGTCCGGTCGTGGTCGAAGGCGATGCCGTAGAACGTGCTGGCCTTCCGGAAGTCGCCCTCGGCGAACGCCGCGTCGCCCTTGCGGACGTAGTCGGCGCCGGACTTGCTCAACGCCATGTAGCCGGCGTACATCGCAAGGCCACCGACCACGACCAGCACGGCGGCAAGGATCGCCACGAACTTTGTATTCACGCGAGAGGCCATCGCCCGTCCTTCCATCCGCCCGGCGGCTCGCCGGGAATCGTCTTCTGTGTCCCCGCACGCGGCGGGGTGTCATCCCATCATTCCTCGGTCGTCGCCCGCCGGGGGTTGTCCGCCGGGTACAGGCCCGTCTCCACGTCGATCCAATCGGGCACGCAGCGCATCAGCTCGGGGAGCAGACCGTCGAGCAGCGACGCCGCCTCGCTCGCCAGATGCTCGGGCGAGTCCACGCTCCCGCTGGTGATCTGGACCTTCAGGTAGTAGGCGTAGTCGCTTGTCAGGTCGAACGCGAGCGTCCGCACGTCGTTGGCGTTGGCCACGACCCCGCCGTTGGCGACAAAGAAATACCCCGCGTGCAGGCTCGCCTTGCCGGACTGCCCGAACGAGCTGACCCGCATCGGGATCGTCTGCGCGGGTGTCACGCCGCGGGGCAGGCGTATCCGGGTCCCGGGCGCGTCCGAGTAGCCGTACTGCGTCCGCGCGGTGTACAGCGTCCCCGCCTCGCCGCGGAGGTTCTCCGGGACGCTTGTGTCCGCCATCCAGCTCGAGGTGTCCAGGGGCAGGCCGATGACCCGCGAGGAGGTCGCCTGCTGCAGCCCGCCGCCCACGAAGCAGCGCTCCGGGACGTGGGGGACCGTGTCGATCATGCCCGTGTAGTACGCCGCGTGCAGCTCGAGCACGACCGGGCGTTCCTTGTCGCCCGGCTCGCGCTTGCGCTCGTAGGCCCGGGAGATGTAGTTCCGCGTGCCGAGCACCTCGAGCACCTCGGCCGACTCCACCTGGTCGGCGCTGATCTGGGTCCAGTCCTTCGTCTCCGAGGGCAGGCGCGAGAGCTGGCGGTCGGCGGGCGGCTGGATCTCCAGCTTCGTCAGGTGCAGGCGGTACCGCGAGATGACGGCGCCGAACCCGAGCGCGCCAGCGACCATCAGCACAAGCGCCACGATGAACGCGGGGTGAGTCGGGCTCGGACGCCTCACGCCGGCCCCCCCTCGGGCGACTCGATCACCCTATTGAGCACCCACACGATCCCCAGGTACAGCAGCAGCGACGGGAAGAGCAGGATCGTCCCGATCACGGTGTGCGCGTCGCCCGAGGCCAGGTCCGGGTCCGCCAGCGACACCAGCCCGAGCACGGTTACCCGCACGACGTTCATCAGGATCGCGACCGGCGCCGCCAGCAGCATCAGCAGCACCCGCTGCCACCACTCGCGGCACGCGATCAGTGCCACCGCGACCGACAACGCCAGGAACGCAACGACCATCCGCATCCCGGAGCACGCCTCGGCGACGTTCATCGGGATCACGGTCACGCCCCGCATGATGTCCAGGCGGTTGCCGTCGATCGTCACGCTGAACCAGTCCCACATCCCCAGGCCCTGGCCCAGCACGCTCAGCATCAGGTACCCGCCCTTGGACGCGATGAGCTGGAGCTTGAACGTGATCGCCAGCATGATCGCCTCGGAGACGGTCACCGAGAAGACCAGGTACCCGATCGGGATGAACAGGTACTTCATGAACCGCGGGCCGCTCAAGAGCAGCGTCAGCCCGAACAGGGCCAGCACGATCGCGAAGCCCTGGATCATGTGGTTGCGGATCGTCACGACGCCCGCGAAGTAGGTCACGATCCCGAGCAGGAACGGCGCCAGCCCGGGCCAGAAGACCGTCGCCCGGAGCCTGGCGATCGCCTCCCGGTGACGCCAGATCAGGTACCCCGAGATCAGCGGGATCACGTACGCGTGCCCCCAGTCCTCGAGCGCGTGCCACGAGTGCTGGTGCTGTTTGAGGAACCACCTGTAGAACAGCGCCACGAACGCCGCCGCCAGCACCGCGAGCATCAGGGCGCCCGTGGGTGTGATCAGCCCGAGCAGGCGCGGCGACGCCCGGTCATCACCCGGGCCCGTGCCCGCTCCGGTCGTGCTGGCGGTCATCGCGCTGCTCATCTCGACGCCGACCCTCGGGTCATTCCTCTTCCGGGCCCCGGGGGCCCCGGACATGTCAATCGGGGATCGCGGGACGCATCGCCAGCGGGATCCGAACACCCCGCGCCGACGCCCACGGGGACCCCGGCACGGGCTACTACGAGCCAGCCCCGCGGGTGTTCACGCCCGCGGGTGCTCTCGAGATGAATGGGATCCGTCCCACCGGCGCAGGCCCCCGGGACCTCCCAGCCCCGACGCCCCGCCCAGATTCGCCCAGAGTCTAGATGCCCCTCACGCCCCCGTCCTCGCGGGCCGGTCTTCGCCCGCCCGTCCCCGGGCGGACGGGCGGGGGCCGGGTATCAGCGGGTGCTGCCGGGCGGGATACCGAAGACGTCGTTGCCGAAGTTCCTGTCGAGCAGGAAACCGAACCCGTAGGTGGTCCGGAAGCCGTTGCGGATGATCGCCAGGGGCGTCGCCCAGAAGTTCGTCCCCACGTTGATCTGGTCGTTGGGCTTGAGGTAGATGTCCGGCTGCGTGCCCTCGGCGATCGCACGCATGTCGAGCATGATCGTCGCCTGCTGGTCCGAGCCCACCATCCGCGTCAGATCGACGCGCTCGGGGATCGCGATCGCGTTGTACCCGCCGGCCGCGGTGATGGCACGTTTGATCGTCAGCCCGCCCAGGGCCGGGAGCTGGTACACGCCGGGACGCGCCACCTCGCCGTCGATGTAGATGTTGCCCTGCGCCGGCGGCGGCACGCGGACGATGTCGCCCGACCGCACCACGATGTTGTACCTGGCGTCGCCCGAGACCAAAGGCCTGACGGGCACGCGGATCACGCGCTGCGTCATCAGCCGCCCCGCCTCGCGGAGGAACCTCGACTCTTCGGTGTCCGGAGCGTCGCCCCGCGTCGGCGCCGGCGCTGGAACGCCCGCGGGCGTCTGCGCCAGCACCCATTGCCCGTTGACGAAGATCCAGCGCGTCGCGATGCCGTCCTGCGTGTTGCCGACCGAGGGCTGCGGCGCCGCGGGCTGCACGCCCGCGTCGGGGTTGATCAGATCAACCAGCGGCTCGCGCTCGGGCTCGGCCTCGGGCTGCATCCCGGGAAGCAGGACCGAGCCGTAGCCCGCGTCCGGCCCGCCCACCAGGCCCGGCGCGGGCTGGCTCAAATCGTCGATGATGTCCAGGATGTCGTCGCCCTCGGGCGGCGGGTTCTGCGAGCCCGGGCCGGGCGCCTCGCGCTCCTGGCCGTTCTCGGGCGCGATGCCCGCGGCCTCGCTCGTCAGCGGGACCTGACGGATGACGAAGACCTCGTCGATGTTCTCGTTCACGCCGCCCGCCGCCGCCAGTGCCTCGAGCAGGCGGTAGTCGGACGCGGGGATGAAGTACGGGCCCGGCGCCGCGACTGCGCCCATCACGTTGAAGGTCGCGTTGCGCCGCTGGCGCACCACCACCGACACGTCGGGGTTGCGCACGATGTCCTGCATCCGCTCGGCGATCGCCTCGGCGACCTCCGTCTCCGTCAGCCCGTTCACCCAGATGCGACCGAGCTGCGGGACCTGGATGTACCCGTTCTGGTCCACCACCCGCGGCAGGTTCTCGGCCTGCCCCCGGATGATCAGGTCGAAGATCGTCAGCTCGAGCTGGTCGCCCGCGCCCACGCGGTACACCTCGGACTCGGGCAGCAGGTCGCGGGCCGAGATGCTGCTCGTCTCCACGAACTCCGTCTCGGGCTCCTCGATCGTCGCGATGTGCTCCAGGATCGGCACCTTCGTGGGCGTGTGCTCCCAACGCCCGACGACGCTCGGGTCCATGAACGAGTCCCAGTGCGAGCACCCGGACGCGCCGGCGAGCATCGCCGCACAAAGCGCCACACCCGCGACGCCCGGGACCACCCGCCTCGCGGCGCGATGGGCCCGCCCGGTCTCTGTCGTTGTTGCCTCGACCTGCGACACGGCGTGACTCCTCTGCCCGGCTCACACCCCGATGCGGGGCGGTCGCCAACTCTGGCTCTATCTCTTCTGGGCCGCGATCCGGCCCCTTCGGTGTCGGCTCATCGGTCGTTCTTGGACCCCGATTGAAGAAACACACCCCTATTCGGGCCAAAGGCCGCGTTCTTCTCGGATGGACCTCTCGTACGACGCGGGCCGCCGGGCGTTCGCATCCTGTTGCATTCGACGCATCCCGTTGGCCGACAATACCCTGCGCCGTAAACCGGCGCCCGCCTACGATCCCGAGCCCACATGTCCACAGCCCCGTCCAAGCCCTCGCACACCGCCCTGACTCGCACCCTGGCGAGGCACCCGAGGCCCCTGGGCGGCGACCCGGTGCGCAATTCCCGCGCCTCGGTCTCGCTCACCCCGATGATCCTCGACAACGCGGGCGAGCCCCACCAGCTGGCGATCAAAAGGAAGCCCCCGTGGCTCCGGGCCAGGGTCCCCGGGGGCGAGGCCTTCCTCGAGACCCGCCGCAATGTCCACGCCCACAAACTCCACACCGTCTGCGAGGAGGCCGCCTGCCCCAACATGGGCGAGTGCTGGGCCAGGGGCGTCGCCACAATCATGATCCTGGGCGACACGTGCACCCGCAACTGCGGCTTCTGCAACGTCAAGACCGGCAAACCGCCCACGACCGACCTCGACGAACCCAGGCGGGTCGCCGACTCGCTCCGCGGCTCGGGCCTCAGGCACATCGTCATCACGTCGGTTGATCGCGACGACCTGCCCGACGGCGGCGCCGCGATCTGGGCCGAGACGATCCACCGCGTCCGCGACGCGTGCCCGGACATGTCCCTGGAGGTCCTCATCGGGGACTTCAAGGGCGACGAGGCGGCCCTGCAGATGGTCATCGACGCGGCGCCGACGATCATCGCCCACAACATGGAGACGGTCCGGCGCTGCCACCCCGCCGTCCGACCCGCCGCCCGCTACGAACGCTCGATCGAGCTGCTCCGCCGCCTCAAGGCCCAGGGCGCGATCGCCAAGACGGGCATCATGGTCGGCATCGGTGAACGCGAGCACGAGGTCGGCCAGCTGTTCGAGGACCTCGTCGCCAAGACCAGCGCCCACGACGGCCAGAGGGATCCCGGCGACGCGAGCCGCGGCGACCCCGTGGACATCATCACTATCGGCCAATACCTCCAGCCCACCCGCAACCACCTGCCCATCGAACGCTGGGTCCACCCCGACGAGTTCGCGCGGTACGTCGCCGCGGGCCAGGGCGCGGGGATCAAGGTGGTCAAGTCGGGCCCGCTGGTCCGTTCGAGCTACCTCGCCGACGAGCAGGCGGACGCGCTGGCGCTGCTCGCCTAGAGACCGGCGTCGGTCTTCCAGCTTCAGTTCTTCGGCTCACTCGTCCAACGCATCGCGGAGCGCGTCGGCCAGGTCGCGGAGGGACTGTTGGTCTTCCTCGCGCCCGAGCGTCATCGCGTGCTCGACCGCCAGGAGGTGCGCCCGGGTCGCCGCCCCGTCCTCGTCGCATTCGACGTCGATCGGGACGCCCTCGCCCTCCCAATCCCCGCCGGTCACGGCGTCCTCGCGGCGCGACGTCGGGCAGAACATCACGAAGTTCTCGATCAGCGGGAAGATGTAGCCCGCGTGCGCGCCGCCGCTGGTCCGTGCCCCGACCGTCGTCGCCCGCCCCTGCGAGCGCAGGAAGTACGCCAGCGCCTCGGCGGCCGATCTCGTGTTCGCGCCCACCACGCAGAACACCGGCGCAGACGCGATCCGCCGCCCCGGCGCCCCGGGGTCCGTCTCGACCCGTGTCGTCTCGCCCGTCAGCCGGTCGTGTGCGGTCGCGAGCAGGACCGGCTCGGGGGCGTCGAAGAAGTACGAGGCCAGCAGGGCGACCATCGCGGCGTCGCCCCCCCAGTTGGCCCGCAGGTCGATGACGACCGCGTCGCAGTCGGCGAGCAGCTCGACCGCCGCCCTGGTCTTCTCGCCGGAGTGCGTCGCCGAGAAGAACTCGTCGTACCGGAGTAGGCCCACGTTCCCCTCGAGGCGTTCGACCCGCGTGAATCCGAGGTTCGCGCGGGCGGCCCGCGGGTCGGGCGACGCGGCGGGTTGCTCGGTTTCCCCGGCGCCCGGCGGGTTTGCGCGCAGGTCCCGGTACATCCCCGGGTGGTACGCGACGGCGAAGTGCTTGTCCTCCGTGATCTCGCGCAGGTCGCGCTGCAGCGCGGGGCCGATCTCGCCGAGCGCGATCCCCTCGTACGCGCCCTCCTCCAGGCGGCGTTCGAGCTCCAGCGCCGCCCGCTCCGCCCGCTCGGGCAAGACGTACCTCGTGCGCAGCATGTCCGTCACAGAGTGCACCAGGTCGGCGTGGTCCTGGCCCGACGCCGTCGTGCCCAGCGAGAGCGCCGCGGCCACCACGAACACGCTCGCCCGGCCCCGATCGCGTGCGAACACTTTCGTGCTCACCCGTCCTCCCGCGCGTTGTAGTCCTCGCGCCCTTGCTGGTAGTGGCCGCGCACGCCGGCGACCCGCCCGGTCCCGTCGCGTTCGACACCCAGGCGGAACCCGGGCACGCCCTCGATCAAGAACGAGTCCTCCGATATCGCGATCATCCGTCTCCACCCGCCGCTCGCCGCGTTGCGCGTGTACCACAGCTCGCCCTCGCGGAACTCGATGACCCGCTCGCCGTAGTCGCCGGCGTACTCGCGGAGCAGCGCGGGGTCGAGCTTGAGCGGGTCCAACTCGGCGCGGGTCGCCGCGACCGTCCATTCCAGATCCTCGCGTCGCCACTCCTCGGCGGTCTCGAGCAACCCCTCGAGCGCCATCAGATGGGCACGCTCCAGCGCCCGGGGCGCCGCGCACTCGACGTCAACCGGCACGCCCTTGCCCTCCCAGTTGGTCCCGGTGATCGGGTTGATCGCACGCCCCGTCGGCAGGAACATGGTGAACCCGTTGACGAGCGGGAACATGTCGCCCGGGTGCGCGCCGCCGCCCGTTACCTCGCCGACGATCGTCGCCCGTTCCCGGGCGTAGAGGTTGTACGCGAACTCCTCGGCCGCGCTGAAAGTGTACCCGCTCGTCAGCAGAAACAGGGGTGTGTCCGCCATCCGCTTGCCGGGGAGTTCTTCGAAAGTGAAGTACTCCTCGGTGGTGTCCGTGGGCCGGAAGTACAGCGAGTTGAGGTGCGTCGGCGGGGTCGCGGGGAAGAAGTACGAGCTGATCAGCTGGACCATGCCGGGGCTGCCCCCGCCGTTCTGGCGCAGATCGATGATGACCGCGTCGCAGTTTGCCAGGAACGCCATCGCCGCGTGCGCGGTCGGGGCAGCGGCCTGGTCGTCGCTGAACATGTTGAGCTTCAGATACCCGATGTTGCCCGCGAGGTGCTCGACGCGCTTGAAGCCGAAGTTGCTCGCCGCGTTCTGGCGGAGGATCATGTTCGGCGGCGGCCCGTCATGCTCTTCACCCTCCGCGCTCGTCAGGAACGCGAACGCGTTCGGGTCCAGGCGGACAGAGAAGTGAAGGTCGTTGCTCACGTCCCGGAGATCGGCGGTGATCGCCTGGGCTAGCCCGATCGCGTCGAGCCCGCCGTACCCCCCGCTCCCGAGCCGTTCTTCGAGCCGCGCCGCGCACCGCTCGGCCACATCCGGGAAAACATAGTTCTCCACGACTGCCTCGCGGACCGTGCCGACCAGCGCCTCGGCATCGACCACGAGATCACCCGCGTCGCGGGCGGCCCCCCGCGCCGGCTGGGCCAGCGCCGATCCCGTCCCGGCGCCGAGCAGGAGCATCCCCGCCAGCGCCACGCCACCAACCGTCGCCCGCCCGCGCATCTGCATGCTGTTCTCCCAATCCCAGATTCGGCCGCCCGGCGCACGCCGCGACGCGGCGGCGACCACGTGGGTCCGCACCGTCCCTGATGCGCCCACGCCCCGTCTCTGTCCTTAATTTTCAGGAATACTATATGCTTGGAAACAACGAGGTGTCCCGCCCGGCGGGCTCAGCCTTCACGGGCGCTGTAGTCGGGTCCGCGCACTTTGTAGTGCCCAGTGACGCCGGTGACGGCGCCGTCGTCGCCACGCTCGAAGACGAGCTTGAAATCACTGATGCCATCGAGAACGAACGTGTCCTCTCCGATGCACACGAGCTTCCGCCACGTGCCCCCGGCGTTCTCGCGCATGTACCACAAGCCGCCGTCGCGAACCGCGACCAGGCGCTCGCCGTAGGCGCCCGCGATCTCGAGCATCTTGTCCTCGCTGATCGGGAGGCCGCCGTTCTTCGCCTGCAGCGCGACCATCGCCCAGGCGGCCTGCTCGTCCTTGCCCTGTTCGCCCGAGGCGGCCATGTGCTCGAGCGCCTGCGCGATCGCGATGTCAAGCGCCTCCTCGGCCGGCGCTTCGACGTCGGGCGCCACGCCCTTGCCCTCCCAGTTGTCGCCCGTGATCGGGTTGATCGCGCGCCCGACAGGGATCATGGCGACCAGGTCGTGGTCGCCGACCATGAAGCCATTGACCGGGTGCGCGCCCCCGCCCGTGGTCTCGCCTATCAGCGTCGCACGCTTGCGGGTCTTGAGGTTGTACGCGAACTCCTCGCCGCCCGAGAAGGTGTAGCTGCTGGTGAGCACCCATATCGGTGTCTCGGGCATCGCTTCCGACTCGAGGATCTCGGGCTGCGTCCAGAACTCGGTCGTCTCGTCGGTCGGGCGGAAGTACAGGCTGTTGAGGTGCACGGGCTCGTCGGGGTCGAACAAGTACGAGCAGACGACCTGTATCGTGCCCGGATCGCCCCCGCCGTTCTTGCGGAGGTCGAAGATCAGCGCGTCCGAGCCCTGCAGAAGTTTCATCGCCGCGTGCACGGTCGGCTCGGCCAGCCCGCGTGGCGCGAACCCGCGGAGGTCCACGTACCCGATGTTCCCGTCGAGGCGCTCGACCTTGTTGAAGCCGAACGGGCTCGTGGGCACGTTCCTCGGCGTCGGCGCCGACTCGCTCTCGGTTCTGGGAGGCGCGGGGCGTACACCGAAGTGCCGGTCCTTCGTGAACTCCCGCAGGTCCGTCGAGAGCCGCTGGGCGAGTTCCATGTCCGCGAGTCCGTCGTAGGCGCCCTGCCCGAGGTTGTCCTCGAGCATCGCCGCCGCGGCCTCGCCCTTGTCGGGGAAGACATAGTTCTCACGGATCGCCTGGGCGAGTTCCTCAACAAGGGCCGATACGTCCGGCTTGGGTACGATCGGTGACGCGAACGCCGCCGCCACGCCCAGCGCCAGCATCCCGACACCCATCCCGCACCGGGCCAGCACTCGCTTCGCGTTCATCATCGTCTCCTGGCCGCCCGGGCGGCGATCGTTTGGACGCCGGGCGCCCTTCCTCGTCGAGCATGGATGCGCCCCGCCCCCAGCTCCGTCACATATCCGCGACCCCACCCGACCCGGGGGGTGCGGGCGCCGCTTTCGAGGCGGCATGCATTCGCCTTGTACCTACACTGTGCCTCGGAGGATCCATGACCCCGGGCCAGGTCGTCGAACTCGTCCAGCAGATCGAGGTCAAGGACCTCTCGACCGCCGCCCACACCTGGCGGGTGGTGCTCTACACGCGGGCGGTCTTCGAGGAACTGGGCTCCTCGGGCGCCGAGATCACCGCCCTCACCCAGGGCGCCGCCCTGCACGACATCGGCAAGCTCGACATACCAGACCACATCCTCCAGAAGCCCGCCAAGCTCACCGACGACGAGTTCGAGATCATCAAGATCCACCCGGTCTCCGGGTACGCCCGGCTCCTGCAGATGGGCGTCGAGGACGACGCGGTGCTCGACCTCGTCCGCTACCACCACGAACGCTGGGACGGCAAGGGCTACCCCTTCGGCCTCGCCGGCGAGGACATCCCCTCGGCCGCCCGTTTCTTCGCCGTCATCGACAGCTTCGACGCGATGACCTCCGTCCGCCCGTACCGCAAGGAGGTCGGCGCCGAGGCGGGCGACCGGGCGATCGCCCAGCTCGAGCAGGGCGCCGGCTCGCAATACGACCCCGAGTGCGTCGAGATGTTCACCCACCTCTACCGCTCGGGCGAGCTTGACTACATCCTGCACCACTTCAACGACACGGTACCGCTGCCGAGCTTCGGCGTGAACGAGGTCGAACGCCTCCGCGCCGAGATCAAGGGCGAGTGATCAAGGGCGGCACAAGCCGCGACAGATCACAGCACCGCCATAGTCCGAAGCAGCTTGTCCAGCTTCGCCGGTACGGGCAATACACTCAGGCGTCCCTCGCGGACCATGACGAACCCCGCGAACCGCTTGTCGCCCTTGATCGCCGCCAGCGTGACCGGGGACTCGGCCTTTCTCAGCGGCTTGAGGTCGAACACGGGCGACTTGATGTCGCCCTTGCCGTTGAGCCCGGGCTTGTTCGGGTCCTCGTACGCGGCGCTGGTAATCCGCGCGAGCCCGACGATCGCCCGCTCGTTTCCGGTGTGGTAGACGAACGCCTCGTCGCCCTTCTTGACAGCGCGGATGTGGATGCACGCGGCCGGGTTGCTCACGCCGTCCCAGACCGTGCCCTTGTCGCTCGCCAGGTCGTCGTAGCTGTAGTCGCCCGGCTCGGTTTTGAGCAGATAGGTCGTCATGCAGACATCGTAGTGGTGGCACGCAGACGCTCGACGAGCATCTCGACCTTCGTCGCGAGCGTCTGCCCGGGCTCGAGCACGCGCACGCCCGTCCCCTTCCAGCCGCGCTCGCGGAGGTTGAACCCGTCGTTGACCATGCTCGTGGGCTCGACACAGAACCAGGGCGCCGCGCCCCCGTCGTTCTCCTGGGGTGTGAAGACAACCAGGTGTCCGAGGTTGTCCGAGCAGCGCAGCGTCATGCGGGCGCCGCTGGCGGGCCACTCGATCACGGCTTCGCCCGCGAAGCCCGCGAACACGTCGTCGAGCCCGGGGTCGCCCAGGGGCCCGCCCTCGCGCAGCGCCGCGCACGCGGCGTCGTCCCCCGCGTCCCCGACCGGGACGCACGCCTCGCACGGATACCGCCCGCTCACGTGCGCCCGCACGCGGATCTCGTCGTCCGCCCACAGGCGTCTGGCGAAGAACGGGTGGAGCCCGGCGCCGGCGGGCATCGGAGCCCGGTCCAGGTTCGACACCGACAGCTCGACAGCCAGCCCGCCAGGCGAGAGCTCGTACCGCGCCACGCATCCGAACGCCCAGGGGAAGTTGACACCCGCGTGCGCCCGCGAATCGAACGCCAGGCGTGCGTGCACCGGCGTCCGGTCCGTGACCCGCCAGGGGCGCCCGCGGACGTCGCCGTGGATCGCCGAGCCGTCGGGGAAGTCGGCCCGCAGCGTGTGGCGGGCGCCGTCGAACGCGAAGCTCGCGTCCGCGATGCGGTTTGTCCACGGCGCCATCAGGTACATCGCCATGTCGAACGCGCCTGCAGCGCCCACTGGCGCCCGGCGCATCAGGGGCGTCGGGCCCGCCCCGGGCCCGGAGAGCGAGAAGTCCGCGAGCCCGGCGCCCAGCGCGGAATCGATCGTCGCGGACAGGTCGCCGGCTTCGAGAACCAGTCGTGGCATCGGGCCAAGCCTAGCGGGGCATACGCGCAAGAAAACGCCGCCCCGGGTTCGGGGCGGCGCTGTGATTATCTCAGAAACGGTTCCGGGCTCTCAGCCGCCCGCGTTCTCAGTCGCGGGCGCCTCGTCGGCGGCCATCGCCTTGCAGCAGGCCTCGCCCTTCTCGCAGTTCTCGGCGGTCTTGTCGCACGCCGCGGCCATCTCCTCGGTGCACCCGGAAGCCATCTCGCCGGCGCACTCGGATGCCATGCTCATGTCGCAGGCCTTGTCCATCCCGTCGCAGGCCTTCTCGCCCTCGCAGGCGCCCTCGCCGGCGTTGGCGGCAAGGACGATCTCGGCCGCGTCAGCCTCGCCCGCCATGCAGCAGGCGTCCTTGGACGCGGCAGCGTTCTGATCGAGGGAGACGGGCAGCGTCGCCGAGCCGGCGTCGGCCGTCTCCTCCGAAGCGCACGTCCCGAGGGGACACCCGGTCGTCGCCAGGTTGAACACGCCCAGGCCCAGGGCCCCGGCGACCGCGATACCAACGATGCCCGCAGCAAGACTCTTCATCACAAACTCCTTGAATGCCCGCTTGCGGGCGGTCTCCCCGGTATCCACACCGGCCCGGGATCTGTCCACAACCATACCCGACCGTTTAGGTCCGAAACACCCCTGTCAACACGCCTATTTCGTCCAAAGCCGCCCCGGGCCTGTTCTTGTGCCCCGATCCGGCCTTCGGGGCTCCATATCGGGCGGCCCAGCGTTCAGTCGCCCCCGATCGTGGTCGATAGGCGTCCTGAGATCGTGCCGAGCCCCGGTGGTGTCGGCGTCGTCTCGACGGACGGGAGTTGTTCGGATGTCCACCCCGGAGCGTGAGGGAAACCAGCCCGCCGCAGACCGTGGCGAGTCCGCGCCCGCGCCCCCCGCCCCGCAGCAGCGCGGCGAACAGATCATCGACGTCATCTCTGGCGTGCAGTCGCAGCTCGAGGCCCTCCGCAACGCGCACGCCGAGCGACAGAAGGCCCTGGCCGCCCTGGCCGCCCAGCGACAGCAGATCGAGGAGGGGCAGCGCGACCTCGAGCGTCGGCGCCAGGAGATCGAGAGCGCCAGGGGCGAGCTCGACAACGGCTCGGAGCGCCTCAGGGCGATCGAGCACGAGCTGAGCGCGCGCAAGACACAGCTCGACGAGCGCGAGGCGCGGATCGAGCACGCGGCGGGCCACGTCGCCGAGTACGAGAAGTCACTGGCGACGCGGACCGAGCAGCTCGAGGAGCAGGCCCAGCAGGCCGCCCGGGTCCGGGGCGAGCTCGAGCAAGTCCGCAAGGTCTCCGTCGAGCGGCGCGACCAGATCGAGGCGCTGGAGGCCCGCCTGGGCGAGCTCGAGAAGGGCGGCCCGGACGCGAGCGAACGCCTCGCGCGAGCGACGGCGAAGATCGAGGCGCTCAACGCACGTGCCCAGGACGCCGAGGCGGGTGTCGCGGCACGCGACAAGAAGATCCAGGAACTGCAGCGCACCGTCCGCGACGGGGCGGAGGCCTCGCCCGAGGCCGAGCGGCAGAAGACGGAACAACGCCGGCTGCGCGCGCAGATCGTCGAGGCCGACAAGCGAGCCAAGCAGGCCGATGAGCGTGCCGGTGCGCTCCAGGCCGAGCTCGATGCGCGGACAAGCGAGCTCGAGTCCCGAGCCGCCGAACTCGAGGCCAGGACGAAGGAGCTGGGCGAGTCGCGTGCGCAGCAGGTCGAGGTCGGCAAGCTGACGCAGACGCTCGAGGCGGCCCGCAAGGCGCTGGGCGAGCGGAAGAACGAGATCGATGGCCTGCGCAAGAAGCTGGAGGAGGCCGAGGCCGAGGCCGCCGAGAACCTGAAGAAGGGAAAGGGCGTCAAGCTCGAGGCGGCAAGGCAGGAGATCGAATCGCTGCAGTCGGATCTGCGAGGGCTGCGGGAGAACGCGGCCGCCAGCGCCGACGAGGCGCTCCGCGCAGAGGTCGAATCGCTCCGCGCCGAGCTGGACACGGCACACAACTCACAGGCGGAGCTGTCGGGCGTGCCCGTGGACACAGCGGTACGCCGCCGGCGTCTGCAGCAACAGAAGTCGATCCTCCGCGAGCAGACACTCAAGCTCCGCCGTGCCAGCGAGGCCGTCCGCCAGCGTCACGACCAGTGCGAGAAGATCCTGTCCAAGCGGGCGCAGCTGGCCGAGGCGCACCAGGCGATCGCAGAAAAGCAGGCCAAGATCGCCAACGTCAAGGCCCGCTCGGGCGCGATGTGGTTGACGCTGGGCCTGGTCACGCTGACAACGATGCTCGGGGGCCTGAGCTGGCTGGTCGCGGGGCAGGTCTCGCCCGGCGAGTACGCGGCCCGGGCCGTGATCATCGCCGACGGCGGCGCCCGCGAGCTGACCGACGAGGACCTGGCCGCCTGGCAGATCTACCACGAGAACCTGACGCGGGACCCCCGCCTGCTCGAGAACGTCTCGGACCGCTTGGAACGCCGGGGCTTCCGCGACCTCAAGGAGGTCGCCGCCATCGGGCGGCTGGTGAGCGAGAAGCTCGACACTGTCTCGCCCCGCCCGGGGCGCCTGGACTTCGAGCTCCGCGACCAGGGCGCGGGGCGGACGCAGCGTGTGCTCGACACGTACGTCGTCGCGCTGGCCAGCGTCGCGAACCAGAACCGTGTGCGGCGGGCCGACGGGGCGACCACCCGCGTCGAGACAGCCGCCCAGATCATCCCCGATCCGCTCGACGAGACGCGTGTCGTGACAGCGGGCGGGATCTTCGGCGGGAGCATGTTCCTCACGCTCGTCGTCGGGGTCGGCGCCTGGCGGAGGATGGCCCGGGCCAAGGAACGCTTCGAGCGCGACCACCGCGTGGGCGTGATCGAGGACGAGTCGCAGTGGGTCGTCCCGGGCGACGCCTGAATCCAGTATTACCAGCGGCGTTCGGCCGCACGCGACCGCGCGTGGCGACACGAAACAAACAGGCGGGCCGCACGGGCCCGCCCTGGTGGTCACCTATGCCGGGTTTCTCGATGGGGGCGCGGCCCCCGGGGCGGCGTGCTCAGGTGGTGCTCTGCATCTGGCGGAGCACGAGCTGGTCGGGCCCGTCGGACGAGACGCGGGTGATGCCGAGGCGCCCGTCGCGGACCTGATCGAGCGGGGTGTCGATCGTGCCGAAGCGTCCGTCGGACCGGAATGTGGCGATCTGGCCGACGACCTTGTCGCGGTCGTCGAGAACGACCAGGCGGTAGTCGCCCGCGTCCTGGGCGCCGACGTTGAGGTGGTAGAGGCGGGCGACGTTCCAGTCGGGATTGATGACAAGCGAGGCGCTGGCCTGCGAGTCGGCCGCCCCGACGGGCAGCATGTGCACGATCTGCGTGCTCGGGTCGAGCAGGATGTCGTGCGCGTACTCGGCGCCCATGCGGTTGTGCAGCTGGGCGAGCTGCTGCTGGTTGTCGAGCGTGTCGAAGTCCATCTGGATCTGCGTGATCGAGACGCCCAGGATGGCGACGATCACCGCCATCGCGATCGCCGACGAACGCCAGACCCAGCTCACGCGCGGGCCGCGCGTCAGACGCGGGGCGACACGCCCGGGGGCGTGGCGGACGACCGCCGGGGGCGCCGGGTGGGCGCCCATCGCCTCGCGTACCGCCTCGAGGACACGCTCGCGGAGCGTGTCGTTTGGCTCGACGTCCGGGAGAAGGTCCGTCAGGTCCGTGAGGCGCGACTGCTCGAGGCGCACCTGGTCGCGGATCGACGCGGGCGCCCGCAAGAACTCGCGTTCGAAGCGTTCGCTCTCCTCGGGCTCAAGGAGGCCGAGCGAATCAAGGATGGTCAACTCGAGAAGTTCGCGCGTACTCATGCCGTCATTTCCTCGCTCGTACGTTCACGCAGTCTGACAAGCGCCCTGCTCAACGCGGACTTGATCGTCCCCAGGGGCGTGTTGAGCTCTTCGCCGATCTGCCGCAGCGTCTGCCCGCCCAGGTAGGCCCGGGTGACGACCGTGCGTTGCAGCTCGGGGAGCGCATCGATTTTCTTCATGAGGCTCTGGAAGCTCTCGTCGCGTTCGAGGTGGGCTCCCTGGCGGTCCGGAGCGGTCCCCGACGACACGCCCGAGGCGGCCGAGGGGTCGAACTCGTCGAGACTGCCCGTGCGGATCCGGGCTCGCCGACGCCGCAACTTGTCCACAAGGTGCCGTCGCGAGATCAGCATCACCCAAGTCACCAACGCCGCCCGTGTGGGGTCGTAGCGGCCCGCGGTCCGCCAGAGGCGGACGAATATCTCCTGGACCGCGTCCTCGGCCTCGGCCCGGCTGGGCATGGCCTGAAACGCCATGCGGTACACCAACGACCCGAACCGGTCGTACAGCTCCGTGACGGCGGTTTCCTGGTTGGCTGCGATCCGCTGCATCAGGTCCAGATCGATTTCCTTCTGACGGGACATGCCCTCGGCGCCGGTCGCCTTGACGCGCTCCGCCCCGCTCCCTGCCCCCGGGCCGCTGCTGGGCTTGCCCGGATCTCGGTCGCGGTCGCTCATGTTCTCACCCACGGATTCGGGCGGGTCACATCCCGCCTGAGGCGTGCCAGAGACCCCCGGCCGCCACCCAGTCATACGCATCAGCACCACACGGGATGCCCGTCTCCGCTCGGAATTTACAGGCTTCTTGTGCACATTTGGCCGGTTTTTGATAGGCGTATTTGCCGGCGCGTGAATAAACTGGGGCATCTCGACCATTTCTTGGACGAGAACATGCTCGGTCTTGTGCCATCGGGGCCGGTCGAATACCCTCATGGTGTCGTGAGGCGGCCAAGCCGGTCGCCTGGGGAGATCCACGTGGCGGGATCTGGGGGTCTCAGTTTGTACCCGGTCGATCACGGCTATCGCCGACGCGCGGCTCGGGGCTTCAGCCTCGTGGATGTGCTGGTCTCGATCGGCGTTATCGCGGTCCTGATCGCCCTGCTCATGCCCTCGCTGGGCAAGGTCCGCGAGACGGCCCGCCAGGCCGTCTGCGGCTCAAACCTCCGCCAGGTCGGTATCGGCGTCAATCTTTTCGCCGACCGCCACGACGGGAAGCTCCCGTCGAGCGTCTTCCTCGATCGCAACAGCACCTACCGGCGCCACATCCCAGACGCCGCGGCCCAGCGGTACACCGTCCTCATCCATATGCGGACGATCAACTACCTCGGCGCCGCCACCTCCGGCCTCTGGGACGGGCTGGGCAAGCTCTACGAGGAATCAATCCCGCCGGCTGGCGCGATCTTCTACTGCCCGTCGCATAAGGGCGAGCACACATTCAACAAGTACGCCATCCCCATCGCTGATTCCAGCGGCGATATCTTCATGAACTACCAGTACCGCGGCCAGGGCCCGTACGGCGGCATGCGGCTGTTCCAGATCGATTCGGGCGCCGCCCTCGTCGCCGACGCGATGGCCGGCGAAGAGTTCTTCAACCACGAATCCGGCTTCAACGTCCTCCGTATCGACAACTCCGTCGGCTGGTTCGCCGACAATGGCGGCGCGGTCGCCCAGCGGCTTGCGGCGACGAGTTTCGGAGACGAGGACGACTCGATCCCTGACGTCTGGCAGCTCTTCGATCGCAACGGGTCCTCCCCCCAGTCCGGCGACTGAACGCGATCCGCTCCGACCCATCTCCCTACAGTCGGGCATGAACAACGCATGTAGCGTGTGCGCGTCCGCCCGGCGCCCACGGTGGCGATCGGCGGTGCTGGCCACGCTCACGCTGGCCTCGGGCATAGCCCACGCACAGCTCGAACCCGAGCGTCTCTACTACGGCAAAGACCGCCCCGCCCCGATGGTCGTCTCTGTCCCCGACGGGTTCGTCGGCGAGATCCGCATCGCGCTTTTCGAGGGTGGGGGCGGGACGCCGATCGACTCGGCTCCGGCCGCCGGGGGGCGCGTCGATCTGGCGGCTTTGTTCCCGTCGCTCTGGTCGCAGGACCAGCCTCGCGTGATATATGCCCAGCTCGAGCTCGACGGCGCGCAGACGGGCGCCCCGGTCGTGCTCCAGCCCCTGCTCACGCCCAACACTGCTTCCAACGTGTCGAAGCAGAACCCGCTGCAGCCGACGTTCGGGAAGGGCATGGTGATCTTCGAGGACGACCGGCTCGCGATGGCCGCCCGTTCTGGCCTGGCGCAGAACGCCCAGCGCGCGGTCACGTTCTCCGGCGTCCGCGCGTACGTCGATCAGCACGTGGTCTTCGAGACGACCGCCGGCGAGATCATCTTCCGCCTGCGCCCGGACGCGGCGCCGAACACCGCGTTCAACTTCCTGCACCTGGTTCGGGGCGGGTTCTACACGGACATCATCTTCCACCGTGTCGTCGGCGAGCTGCCCGACGGGGCGCCCTTTGTCATCCAATGCGGCGACCCTTCGGGCACGGGCTCGGGCGGGCCCGGGTACTTCGTTGACCTTGAGGAGTCCACGCTGGCCCACGATTTCGGCGTGCTCTCGATGGCACGCTCCAACGACCCGAACACCAACGGCTCGCAGGTGTTCGTCTGCCTGAGCCGCGCCGGCACCGCGCGGCTCGACGGGCTCTATACCGCCTTCGCCCAGGCGGTTTCGGGCGCCGAGGTGATCGCCCGGATCGCCCGCGTCGAGACGGGCGAGGGCGACCGCCCGGTGGACCCGCCCGTGATCCGGGCCGCGCGTGCGATCGACGCGCCGCCGATCGGTCGGCGGCCCGAGCCGGTCACGACGCCAGCGGAGGCGCCGATCGAGCGGTAGCGGGGGTGGGGGGCGCGGGGGTTGTGCTTCAGAACGTGAAGCCGAGCGAGACGCCGACGTACGGCGAGGGCTGGGCCTCGTCGGACGAGATGTGCCCGCCGCCCGCGGTCATCAGCTCGATGTCGTGGAAGACGACGAAGCCCCCGGTGAGCGTCAACTCGACGTGCTCGCTGGGCTCGTAGACCGCGCGGCCCGCGACGAGCACGCGCTGCACATCCGCGAGCCCATGGGCGACAGGCCCGGTTTTATCGAGGCGGAATCGCTGCGAGTAGACGCCGGCGCCCAGGCCGACGTTCCACGCATCGCTCAGCTGGTAGGAGAGGACGTAGAGCACCGAGTCGGGCTGCGTCTCGGACGCGAAGCGCCAGCGCTCGTCTATCTGCCACTCGACGATCGGGATCGGGATCGCGATCACCCCGTCCTCGAGCCGGGTCGAGACATAGAGCGTCAGCCCGACCGAGAGCGAGTCGCTGAACGAATACCGGAAGCCGGCGATCCCGGAATAGGTGAGTGTGTCGCCGAAGTCCGCGCCGCTCTCGCCGGCGGATTGGATGTTGGCGCCCACGACGAGCCCCCAGTGCTCGTCGAGCTGCCTGACGTAGATGGCGCCGAGGCTGCCGACCGCGAGGTCGGAGAAGGGCGAGGCGGTCCCGGCGATGAGCCCCGTCGCGCCGTCGAAGTCGTACGACCAGTACTCGCCGCCGATCGAGAGCGTGATCTTGGAGACCTTGTCGATGGCGTACGCCGCGGACGCGCGGGCGCCTGCGAACGCGACCGAGAGATCGCCCGGCCCCCGGTCCAGGTCGCCCGCGAAGATGTACCCGCCCGTCACGTCGAGCGAGAGCGTCCACCGCGACGCGGGCGCGATGGCGGCCTCGGCGTCCGATGCGCCCGCGGATCGCGACGCGGGCGGCGGGTCGTCCTGCGCCGAGGCCCAGGGGACAGCCAGCGCGAGGGCCGCGAGCCCGAAGGTGGGGAGGACGTTCCGTCGCCGTGTCTGCCGCATCGCGCGCTCCGTGCGTGGGGTGGGTGCGATGGTACCGTCGTGGGGCGCCCGGCGCACGGCTAGACTCGGGGGCCGCCCGTCGGGCGGCGCGACCGGGGCGGTAACTCAACTGGTAGAGTGCCAGCTTTGCAAGCTGGAAGTTCGGGGTTCGAGTCCCCGTCGCTCCATTGCACGGGAGGGAGGCCAGCCGGGGAACCGCGCCGCCCCGCCGTGCGCACACACTACCGAGAGATGGACAAAAGGCCCTTGGGGACCCTCGGGGGGGGCCTGTATAGTGCCCGGGGGCTCGTCAGCAACATTCAGAGGGATCACGTCATGCGTGCACTGTGCTCGGTCGGTCTCGGTTGTCTCGCTCTGTTCATCGTGTTTGCGCTGACCGCGTGCTCGGCGCCCACCGCCGACGAGGGCATGTTCGTCGCCGTCCCGGCGCACGCCCCGGCCGACGCCCGGTCCGCCGCGACACTCGCCAAGATCGAGGCCAAGCAGGACCGCCTGCGCAAGCACGGCCCGAAGCGAGCCGACGCGCCACAGGAGGCGATGGACTTTTTCCTCGCCCAGCGTCTCGCCCCGGGCATGACCGAGTACCCCATCGACGATGTCCAGGCCGCCATGCACTGGGCACGCCAGCGCGAGCGAGATCTACGCGAGCAGCGCGGCGTGCTCCCCGGCGGGATCGGCCTCTGGGAAGAGCTCGGCCCCGGGAACGTCGGCGGTCGCACACGCGCGATCCTCATTAACCCTGTCGCCCCCAACGTCATGTACGCCGCGGGCGTCGGGGGCGGGGTGTTCAAGACCATCAACGCGGGCCTGAGCTGGTCGCCGACCTCCGACGACCTGCTCAACATCGCCGTCTGCTCGATGATCATGGACCCGACCGATCCCAACACGATCTACGCCGGCACGGGCGAGGGCTTCTTTAATGGCGACGGCATCCGCGGCCTGGGCATCTTCAAGACCACCGACGGCGGGGCGAACTGGACGCAGTTGGCCGGCACCGTCGAGCCCGCAGTACCCTTCGGCGCGTTCTTCCGGTGCAACAAGCTCGCGGTGAGCCCCAACGACTCCGACCGTATCTACGCCGCGACACGCACCGCAGTCTGGACATCGCCCGACGCGGGCGCGACGTGGACCGCCCTGTTCGACAACCCCGACATCACCGACCTGCCGCCCGGGATCCCCGAGGCCATCGGCTCGTCCGCGGGCTTCACCGACATCGAGGTCCGCCAGGACACGCCGATGGGTGAGCCGGACGTCCTCTTCGTCTGCTCGGGAAGCTTCACCGCCTCGGGCGCCTACCGCTCCGAGGACGGCGGTGCGTCGTGGGAACAACTCGGCTCCAACGCCGACCTCATCCGCGACGACCAGGGACGCATGACCATCGACATCGCCCCCTCGAACAACGACATCATCTACATCGCGATGGCGAACAACGGCGGCTCGGGCTCGTTCGGCCAGTTCGTCGAGATCTACCGCTCCACCGACGGCGGCGATACGTGGTCGCCCCGCGTTGACTTCGGCGCGGAGATCTCCGCGTTCCTCTTCTCGAACATCGTCTTCGGCGCCGGCTGCTTCGGCAACAGCCAGTTCGCCCAGGGCTGGTACGACAACATCATCAAGGTCGATCCCTCCGACCCCGACGTCGTCTGGGTCGGCGGCGTGGACCTGTTCCGCTCCGACGACGGCGCCCAGACCTTCGGCATCGCCTCGTACTGGTGGCTCGACAACACCTTCGAAGCGTTTGTCCACGCCGATCAGCACGAGCTCGTCTTCCACCCCGACTACGACGGTGTCACAAACACGACACTCTTCTCCGGCTCCGACGGCGGCGTCTACCGCACCGACAACGCCCTCGCCCCCACGTCGCTCGAGGACTGCCCCTTCGACGACAACTTCGACATCGACTTCGACGCGCTCCCCGACATCGTCTGGCAGACACTCAACAACGGCTACGGCGTCACCCAGTTCTACCACGGCGCCGTCGCCTCCGAGGCCGACACCTACATCGCCGGCGCCCAGGACAACGGCACCAACCGCGTGACCTCCGCCGGCGCCCTCAACTCATGGACCGAGATATTCGGCGGCGACGGCGGCTACGTCGCCATCGACCCCACCAACCCCGACAACATGTGGTGCGAGACCCAGGGGTTTCCCACGATGAGGCGCTCGACCGACGGCGGAAACTCTTGGGACGACGCCAACGCCGGCATCACCGACGGCGGCGGCATGTTCATCAACCCATTCGCCATCGACAAAAGCATGCCCAGCGTTCTGTGGACCGGGGGTCAACGTCCCTGGCGCACCATGAACGGCGCGGTCTCGTGGGTCCCCGCCGGACCAAACTTTGACGGCCCGAGCAACCAGTCCGCCATCGCCGTCGCCCCCTCCGACTCGAACATCGTCTACTACGCCTTCTCGGATGGCTATGTCGCCCGCTCCGCCAACGCTCTCGACGCGGACCCCGACTGGGAAGTCTTCGACGAGAACAACGGCCTTCCCGCCGAGGCCGCCTTCCTCTCTTCCATCGCCGTCGATCCGTCCGACCCCAACACCGCCTACGTCACCAGCTCGACCTTCGGCGCCGCCCACGTCTACAAGACCACCGACGCCGGACAGAACTGGAACCCCATCGACGGCGACGTCGCGATCGCGGGCATCCCCGAGGTCCCCGCTCACTGGATCGCCGTCCGCCCCTGTGACTCGGGCCAGCTCTACGTCGGCACCGAGGTCGGCGTCTTCGCCTCCGACGACGCGGGCGCGAGCTGGGCGCCCGCGAACCTCGGCATGGCCAACACCGTCGTCGAGTCGCTCGACTTCCGCGACGACGACACCCTTGTCGCCTTCACCCACGGGCGCGGCGCGTTCCTGGCCGAGCTGGATCCGTGCGAGACGTCAACCTGCGGCATCGACTACAACGGTGACACCAAGATCGACATGGACGACATCCTCGAGTTCATCCAGCTGTTCGTCCAGATGCACCCGAGCGCAGATCTCGCGGTCCCCTTCGGCGTCTGGGACTACTCCGACATCCTCGCGTTCATGGTCATCTTCGCCGCCGGGTGTCCCTGAGCGGGGCGGCGATGCGTCAGCGTTGGTCCGCGCCGGCGTGCGCAGGCTCAGCGGCGTTTGCAGACGCCGCGGTGGCGTGCTGCGCCCTGGTATCATGGCCGCGGTGCTTTATCTCGCGAGCGTCCGCGATCAACGCGATCGCCAGCTTCTCGATCTTGTCAAGAACGGGCTTGAACTCGTCCGAATCCACGATCGCCCAGACGTGATCATCAGGCGTATCACCGCCCGCCTCGCATCGTTCGATGGCGTCGATCATCTTCCGATGCGCCCCGCGGACGAGTCGTGTTTTCTCTCGGCTCATGGGGGAGAGGATAGCGGCGGTCCACGCCAGAGACACATCGTAGATTCGCGAGAAAACCGCGAGCAGACCGGAGGCGCTCCGCCTCTCGCGACCCCCGCTCACCCGCTCCCCTCCGCCCAACGAGCGTGCGGCCTCGTGCATCGGATGTCTCCACAGTGGCTTGCGCCGCCGGGCGCCGGCGTCCGCCGATCGCCCGTGGCCAGGGCTGGCCGAGGCTCCGCCCCGAGACAGGTACAAGTGTCGGAAAGCCCAGGCCCGGCTCTCCTCAATTTCTCTCGGGGCAAGGTTTTGTCCGCCTCGGGGCGGCGTCGCGGGCCTAGAGGACGTCCTTGAGCAGGGGGTCGGCATTGATCCTGTAGCCGATCTTTTGGGCAAGGCGACGCTCTTCGTCCGGCGTGGCCGCACGGCTGTAAAGGCTCAGATAGACCTTGCGGGCGGCGTCTCGGTTGTCTTTGGCGGTGTTCTGCAGGCGGAACTGGATACCGAGCCGGACATCCTTATCCAGTCGCGCGAGTCGACCAGAGAGGAGTTCAATCTCGCTCTCCCTGATCTGGGCTCGTGTCGGGACCGGCGCAAAAATCCCGTCCGCACTCGGCAAAGACGCACCGTGCTGATCGAGCGTTGCGTGTTTCCGTTCGTTCCGGCGGTCGAACTCAGTTCGGCACAGTATCGTGGCGCACGTGGCCTTCCATGTTCCTTCGTTGAGTTCGCGGTCGGGGTAACTTAGCAGCGCCTTGCTGATCGCGTTTTCTGCGCTTTCCTCACGGAGGCTCTGGGGCACGCCGATGTTCCTTGCAACGGCGCACAGATACCGCTGCAAGTCCGCGTACCAAGCCTCTGCGTGCGGATGCTCCGATGCTGGGTCAATCGCGTCTTTGAGCTGGAATTCCCCGGTGATTGTCGTGAAGGTGTTGCCGCTCTCGGTCGGCGTGCCGCTCCCGTCATCAGCTCCGCCATGGGCATTGTGCTCGGAGCGGTCGTCGAGAGGGGTCTTGTCGTTCGTGCCGGGCTCGTTGGGGTGACGTTGACCGAGATCAGTGCTGGCGGGTTGAGGGCCGCGTGCGGAGACTTCTCTCCTGGCATCGTCGCTCGAGGATGATGGCGCCATGAGCGTCTCCCTGATCGAACGGGACCGGACATCGCTCGTGCCGCGCGTGCCCCCCCTCCCGGGTTCGCGGGGCGAAGCTTACAGATATCGAGGCGTGAAGTGCAACCAGGCCCGTTGCCGGGCCTGGTTGCATCGGGGACAAGCCCCGCTCAGGTATGGGGATGCGCGCCGTGATCGTCCACGTGACGACCGTTCAGCTGCGCTGTCGAGGTGAGGGGATGCCGCGATCCCGCGTGATCCTCGTGATCGCGATTAGGGCGATCGTGATCCGCTCCAGGCGATCCCGCTCGGGTCCCTCCGGGAGCGTGTCCACCACTCGCCATGCGCCCGTCTCGCCCTT
This sequence comes from Phycisphaerales bacterium, assembly GCA_029260515.1. GTDB lineage: Bacteria > Planctomycetota > Phycisphaerae > Phycisphaerales > UBA1924 > JAJRXR01. The sequence goes on from JAJDDC010000063.1 coordinate 102,416, forward strand.
CGTGTCCAGCGCGTCCACCATCGCCGTCCATGCGACCTGAAACGCCGAGTCCGGCGCCGGCTCGTCCTCCGGCGGCGTCGAAGCCGTCGGTTGAGATCGGGACCCGCCCGTCTCCAGGATGAGGGGGAAGCTGGTCGTGGTTCACGCGGTCAGGAGAGGAGTTCGTGTGCCGAGCCGCCGGCTCGAAGACCGGCCCGAGCCGCCCGCCGGTCCGTGCCGGCGACCCGTTGACGTGCTGATCGCCGTGCGGGGCGACGATCGCGTCGGGGTCGTCGTGCCCCCCGCCCGCAGGCCCGCGCTCGGGCCGGGTATCGCCGCCCCGGTGCTGAGGGTAGTGCGGGGCCCTCCCCATCGGGGTGGGCTCGCTGAACGGGTAGGGCATGTCCCAGTCTGGGCCGACGCCGAGGGCGTGGCCGATGATCGGCGCCGCCGAGGCGCCATGCCAGGGCACGGGCGCCGAGGTGTGCGCCGGCGCGTACACCGGGTTGTGCCAGGCGTCGTGGGCCGGCGAGAGCCAGCCTGCGTGAGGATACGACTGCATGTGCGGCGGCGCGGGCGTGTGCGTGGAGTACACGGGCGGGTGACCGTGCCATGCCGGCGCGCCGAAACCGGCGAACCCCGTGCCGCCGACCGCCCAGGGTGCCGGGGCGTACCCCATCGAGTGCGCGTGCATGGCCCAGCAGCCGTGCACGAGAGCGGCGAACATCTCGTGCGCCACTGCCTGGCCGTGGCTCATCGCAAGCTGGAGCGGCGAGGGCGCGGCGCACGGCGTGTGCCCGTACGACGGGTGCGCGAAACTCCAGGGATCGGCGTGCGCAGACGGATAGCTTGCCCAAGACTTGAGACACATAATCAACCTCCTGTTCGATGTCGAAACGCTTGTCGCGTGCCGCCGCAACATCACGGCGCTCGCTCACCTACTCAAACGCATCGCGCGTGTCGGAATCGGAAAGCATGCCTTGTTTTTTTGATGCCGCTCTTGTTGGCGTCGTGTTCGGGGCCGTGCCGGGCCGGGGTAGAAATTTCTCGCGGCTCGTTCCGAACCGGGCCCGCGCCGTGCGTTTGAGACAGTGAAAGCGGCCCGCCGCGGCGCGGGCGCAACGGACGAGGAGGACAGCGTTACACCCGCTCAGGCAACCAGCGAGGTTCCGCCATGATCCACCTTGTCGTCTATGCCGTGCTCTGCCTCATTCATCTCTGCGAGTCGATCTTCGGCCCGCACAGCATGCCGTACAGCGTGCTGATCGCCGGCGCGTACGGCATCAACGCCGTCTCGTACCGCCCGACACGGGTTCCCGAGGGCGAGCAGGACGTCGCCACGGAGGGGTCTCGTGCCCCTGTCAATGGCATGGGTGCTCATCAGGCGCCCGGGGTACAGCGCGGCGAGAACGCGTTGCAGACGGGGCAGGGCGACTAGTCGTCCAGTCGGAGCGAGTCGAAAAGCGCGCCCCGCGCCCCGGGCGACGACGCGTCGAGCTCGAAGACGAAAGCCTCGCCCGTCCGCACGCGGATTGGCGGCGCCGTCGGCCCGGTGAGCAGTACGCCGCACAGGTGCTCGAGCTGCGGGTTGTGCCCGACCAGGCACAGGCCCTCGACGCCCGCGTGCTCGCCGATCAGCGCCAGCACGCCCGACACCGCCTCGCCCACGCGCAGGCGATCGTCGGTGACGAACCGCGCGCCCAGAGCGCCGGCGATCCGCTCGCCCGTGTCGAACGCACGCACGTACGGGCTCGCGACGACGAGGGTGGGGGGGCGGTCCATCCCCTCCAGCCGCAGCCCGATGTAGTCCGCCTGGCGGACGCCCCGTTCGCGCAAGGGGCGGTCCTGGTCGCGCCCCGTGGGAGATCCGGGCTCCGCCTTGCCGTGCCGGACGACGCACAGGCGCATCTCAGGCCTCCCCCGCGGGGTCGGTCGCTACCTCGGCGGCTGTCGCGGGAACGACGCGGTCCCCGATCGAGTACCCGAGCCAGACCGCGCCGAGCCCGAGCCCGCAGCTGAGCGTGACGTACGCGATCGCGCGGAGCATCTGCCCCTTCTCGAGCAGGCCGAACAACTCGAATCCGAACGTCGAGAACGTCGTGAACCCGCCGAGAAGCCCGACGAGGATCGCCAGGCGCCACGCCTCCGGCACGCCAGCCGACCGGGTCAGCACGGGCGTGAGCAGCCCGATCAGGAAACACCCCACGACATTCACGTTGATCGTCCAGACGTGGATCGTCTCGGCGAAACTCCCCGCCGTCAGCTCGCGCGTCCAGTGGTTGACACCGAACCGGGCCAGCGTCCCGATCCCGCCGGCGACGAACAAGAGCACGAGCCTGGTCATCGCACGAGTGTACCGGGCGCCGCCCGCCCTCATCGACCGCCCGACCTGGGCCGGCCGCATCCGGGTCCAGACCTAGGATGGCGCCCGAGGCGCCTCCCGCATGAAACAGACCCCACAGGCCGGCGCCATCCGCGATACGAGTGTCGGCGTGCTGACCGTCGCGCTGACGCTCGCGGGCTGGTCGATCACGCCCCTGTTTATCAAGTACTTTGCCGAGCACATCGACGCGTGGACGAGCAACGGCTGGCGCTACGGCTTTGCCGCGCTGCTCTGGAGCCCACTGCTCGTCGCGGGCGCCCTGCGGGGCTCGCTGCCCAAGGGGCTCTGGCGGGCCGCCCTGGTCCCCGCGGGCATCAACGCCGCCGCCCAGGTCTGCTTCACGCTCGCCCACTACGAGATCGGCCCGGGCCTGCTGACGTTCGGCCTGCGTTCACAGATGGTCTTCGTCGCCATCGGCGCGGCCCTGCTCTTCCCCGCCGAACGCCTCGTGGTCCGCTCGCCCGCGTTCCTCGTCGGCGTCGTTCTGGTGATGCTGGGCACGATCGGGACGATCGCCTTCGGCGCCACGGACAAGAGCGTGCAGACGGGCTACGCCCTGGGCGTCACCCTCGCGCTCGCCTCGGGCGCCGGCTTCGCCGGCTACGCGCTGGGCGTCCGAAAGTACATGCACGACATCCCGACCATGACCGCCTTCGCGGCGATCAGCCTGTACACCTCGATCGCGATGATTGCGCTCATGCTCGTCTTGGGCGACAGCTCGGGCGCGGGCGCGCTGGACCTGAGCACCCGCCAGTTCGCCGTCCTGCTCTTCTCGAGCGTCGTCGGCATCGCACTCGGGCACGTACTCTACTACATCTCGATCAAGCGCCTGGGCGTCGCCGTCTCCACCGGCGTCATCCAGCTCCAGCCCGTGTGCGTCGCGGTCCTCTCGTACTTCACGTTCCGCGAGGTGCTCAACATCGCCCAGTGGTCGAGCGGCGCCCTGGCCATCGTCGGCGCCATGCTCATGCTCTGGGTCCAGCACTCCATCAAGCGCGCCGCCGGCCGCGACCGCGAATACGACGAACTGCCCCCCGATCACGTCGCGGCGGCGGCGCTGTGCGAGGACGACCGGGACGCGCCAAGCGACGCGTCTACATAGACTCGTCCAGGGAGACCACCATGCGAATCCAAGTCCTCGGCGCCGCGGGCGAGGTCACCGGCTCGTGCTACCTCGTCGAGACCTTCAAGGCCCGCGTCCTGGTCGAGTTCGGCCTCCACCAGGGCGGGGCCCATACCGAGGCCAAGAACCGGCGCATCCCCAAACCCATCGACCCCGCCTCCCTCGACGCGGTCGTCCTGACGCACGCGCACCTGGACCACTCCGGGCGCCTGCCCATGCTCCCCAGGGCGGGCTTCGTCGGGCCCGTCTACGCGACGCCCGCGACGATCGAGCTGTGCGACATCCTGCTCCGCGACTCGGCCTACCTGCAGGAGATGGACGCGCAGCGCACGACCAAGCGCCGCATGCGCCGCGGGCGCGGCCCGGTCAAACCCCTCTACACCACCGCCGACGTCGAGCAGCTCCTGCCCCGCTTCAAGCACGCCCCCTACGACACGCCCACCCAGGTCGCCCCGGGCATCACCGCCCGGTGGATCGACGCGGGCCACATCCTGGGCTCGGCCAGCGTCCAGCTCACCATCGAGGACAAGGGCGCCCGCAAGACCGTCGTCTTTTCGGGCGACATCGGGCCCAGGGGCGCCCCCCTGCTCCGAGACCCCAGGACATTCGACCGGGCCGACCTGGTCCTGCTCGAATCGACCTACGGCGACCGCGACCACCCACCCATCGAGGCGTCGATCGAAAAGCTCGCGCAGATCTGCAACGACGCGCGCACGCCCGAGGGCAAGGTGCTCATCCCCTCGTTCGCCGTCGGACGCACCCAGCAGCTCGTCTACTTCCTCGGGCGCCTCCGCGACTCGGGCAAGCTCGACAGTCCCCGCGTCGTCGTGGACTCGCCCATGGCGACCAGCGCGACGGCGCTCTACAAGCGCCACCGCGACCTCTTCGACGACGACTGCTGGGCCATCATCGACGCCGGCGACGGCTGCCTCGACTTCCCGGGCCTCCGCTTCACCAGGGACGCCAAGGAGTCGATGGCCCTCAACAAGTCGGGCGACGGCCTCGTTGTCATCTCCGCCGCCGGTATGTGCACAGGCGGGCGGATCCTCCACCACCTCAAGCACGGGCTGTGGCGCGAAGAGACACACATTGTCTTCGTCGGCTACCAGGCCGAGGGCACGCTGGGGCGGCGCCTCGTCGAGGGCGCCAAGTCCGTCCGCGTCATGGGCGAGCCCATCCGCGTCCGCGCCCAGGTCCACACCCTCAACGGCTTCTCCGCCCACGCGGGCCAGACCGAGCTCGTCGAGTGGCTCGCGACCCTCCGCGACTCGGGCCCACGCGTCCTGCTCACCCACGGCGAGGACCCGCAGCGCGAGGCCCTGAGCGCCAAGATCGATGAGCAACTCATGCTCAAGGCCGAGCTGCCCGAATGGGGACACACCGTCGAACTCTGACGCAGCACATAGCCCGGCTTACCCCCCCGATTGCAGCGCCTCGATCGCACGCTCGAGCACCTCGTCGTGCCCCGCGGCGATCCCCTCAACCGTGGGCTCGACGGCGATCGTCGGCTCCACGCCCACGCCCTGGTGTACCGTCTGTCCGTCGTGCTTGACCACGCGCATCCCCGTCCAGCTCAGGCTCCACCCGCCCGAGAGTGAGACCCGGTTGACGTTCCCGTTGGTCCCTGCGGTCCGCGAGCCGACGATCTCGCCCAGCCCGTACGCCTCGACGATCGCCATGCAGCTCTCGGCGTACGACAGCGCCCGCTCGTCGGTCAGCCAGGCGACGCGCCCCTCGATCCGAGGCGCAAGGGGCTCCATGTCCCACCGCCCCTCCTCCACGTACTCCACCCCCCGCTGATCGGGCGCCGTGTAGACCGGGATTTGCCAGATCGCCGACCGCCCGGGCGAGGCGAGGCAATGCTGGATCATCGTGCTCGCCGCCGACCCCGGGTACCCGCGCACGTCGATGATCACGCCCTCGGCCTCGACCAGCGCCCCGAGCAGCGGCTCGATGTCCTCCCACGCGACGCCGCCCGCCAGATCGACGTACACGATCCCGGGCGCGACCTCCTCGCCCTGCGCGGGGCGTGCCTCCTTGAGCGCGAACCAGTTCTGGATCCCGATCCGCCGGACCACGACCTGCTCGCGCCCCCCCTCGCGCCGGATCTCGAGCGCGGACTCGCTGTTCTTGCCCATCGTCGAGATCGTGAGGACCGACCGCTCGCGCCCGAACGCGTCGGTCGAGGCGCCCGTCCGGGCCAGGACACGCCCCCCGATCTCGTCGATCCTCTCGCCGTCGAGCACGAGCACGACGTCGCCCGCGAGCACGCCCGAACCGGGCGCCGCGGCGACCACGACCAGCTCGCCGTCGATCCATCTCGACTTGAAGGGCAGCGCGCTCGTGCCCCGCCTCCCGCCGACGAGCCACATGTGCCCGTCCTCGGCGCGGGCGAGCATCTCCGACAACACGGCGTGGAACGCGACGTCGTCCGCGCTCGATGCCGCCGCAGCGAGCGTCCCGCCCAGCTGGCCCGCCCAGTCGCGCGTGCCGACCACATCCCAGTAGGGATAAAAGTGCTGGAAAATGTTCCACGCGCGCACGACCGCCGCAAGCCTCGACGCCCGATCGTTCGTCGAAGGGCGCCACCCCTCGGGGCGGCCCGCGAGCCAATCGGGCTCCGCGCCCGTCGGCCCGGGCAGCGCCACGCCGTCGCCGGCCCACAACACGTGCGGCACACGCGCCCACACGCCCCCGCCCAGCTCCATCACCGTCTCGAACGGGGGAGCCTCCAGGCGCCGATCCTGCGAACCGACGCGCTCGAATACACGCTGTGTCGAGTACACGTAGCTCGAGGGCGTCCCGGCGTAGTCCGAGCCCACGCCCCGGTTGACGATCCCGACCAGCTCGCCGGTCTCCTCGAGCCCGATCCGAGCCGGCGCGTCGCCCTCGTCGCCCGCCCAGACCTGCACCGACGGCGCCAGCCACGCCATAAGGCGGGCCAGCTCCGCGGCCAGCGCCGGCGCGTCCGCCTCGTCCTCGACCTCACGCAGCACGTGCACCTCGACCAGATCCCAATCGGCGCCGACGACCCCCTCCGATGGGTGGAACCAGCGCACAGCGCCGAGCAGACGGCCCGCGGCGACCACGTTCTCCAGCCCCCGCCCCGCTAGGGGCGCAGGCCCCTCGTTGGCGTCCTCCATACTCTCGCGCTCAAGGATCCGCACGTCGTCGATGTACGCGGCGCTGCCGGGCATCGCGATCAGCCCGAAGCTGATCGACGTGGCGTCGTCGTCCGCACGCCCGAGTATGGAGACCTCCTCCCACCGGTCGGACGTCACGATCCGGTCGCCCATGTTGTCGAAGAAGCCCGGCTGACCGCTCGCCCGGTCGATGCGGCACCAGAGCCGCGCCCCGCACCCCTCGCCGCCCTCGACGCGCACGCGGGCGCGAATCTCGAACCAATGCCCCCCGAACCCGCCCGCGTCCAGCGACTGCATCATCGCGCCCACCGAGGGGGTCCCGCCCGATTGGGTCAGCCGGCACGCCCGCCCGCCGCCCGAGTCTTCGACGATCGTCGCCTCCCACCCCCGATCCGCGTACGCCGAGGGCACCGCCCACCCGCTCGGCGTCGAGCCGATCTCGCCCGACTCGAACCCAGGGTTGGTCGGCGTCGGCCCGGCCGCGGCCAGACTGGCGGCAAGACATGCGGCCGAGAGCATCCCGAATAGCGTGCGCAGAATCATCGCGTTGCGTCCTTTCACCGGGCCCTCCCCGCCGGGCGGGGCCTCGGGGGCACTGTACCGCCGATTGTTCGCATAATCACGTATTCCGTGATCTATGCCCGCCCGCGCCCAGGGGCGTCGCACGCCCCACGCTCCCCCCGCCCCCGTCGGCGTCAACAATCGCCCATGACCCGCCAGGCGCCAACCCGGATCGTTGTGAAGGTCGGCTCGGGCGTCGTCGCGCCGGGCGGGCGACTCGATCTGGACGCCGTCGGGGGCATCGCACGCGAGATCGCCGCGGCCCGCGACCGTGGATGCCTGGTCGTGCTCGTCTCCTCCGGCGCCGTCGCCGCGGGTTTCCGCGATCTGGGGCTGGGCGCGATGCCCGCCTCGATCCGCGAGAAGCAGGCCGCCGCCGCCGTCGGCCAGCCCCGCCTGCTCGCCGCCTACGCCGACGCCCTGCGCGCGCACACGCTCGTCCCCGCCCAGGTCCTGCTGACAGCAGACGACTTCGACAACCGCCAGCGTTTCCTCAACGCCCGGCACACGATCGAGACGCTGCTCGGGCACGCCCTGGTCCCGATCATCAACGAGAACGACTCGGTCGCCTTCGATGAGATCCGCCTGGGCGACAACGACCGCCTGAGCGCCCTGGTCGCCAGCGCGATCGGCGCCGATCTGCTCGTGCTTCTCTCGGTCGCGCCGGGCGTGATCGACAAGACAACCGGGAAGGTCATCGCCGAGTTCACCGATACCGACGCCGCACGCGCGCACATCGACGTGTCCAAGAGCGACACCGGCGTGGGCGGCATGGCCACCAAGCTCGACGCCGCCGACATCGCCCTCGAGCATGCCGTCCCGGTCGTCATCGCGCCCGGACGCCCCGAGGGCGGCGCCGACCCGCTCGCGCCAATTCTGGATGGAGAGGCGGTCGGCACGCGCTTCCCGGTCCCCGTCGACAAGCGCGGGCCCGGCGCTCGCAAATCCTGGATCGCGTTTTCGACCCAGACCAGGGGCGCCATCATCATCGACGACGGCGCCGCCCGGGCGCTGCGCGACAAGGGCGCCAGCCTCCTGCCCAAGGGCATCGTGAGCGTCGAGGGCCGATTCGACGTCGGCGCCCCGGTCGAGATCAGGACCAACGACGGCGCCCTCGTCGCCCGCGGCCTGACGACCTACGCCTCGCACGAACTCGAGCGTGTAAAGGGCAGTCGATCCGACGAGATCGAGGGCGTGCTCGGGTACGCCTACGCGCCCGAGGTCGTCCACCGCGACGACATGCACGTGCCGGGAGACACCGCGTGAGCCAGACCAACACACCCATCGAGCAGCTGGCGGCGCGCGCGCGGGAGGCGTCGGTGCTCGTCGCGGGGCTGACGACCGACACCAAGAACGCCGTGCTCCTGGATCTGGCCGACCGGATCGAGTCGCGGGCGGCGGACATCTTCGCCGCCAACACGAAGGACATGGACGCCGCCCGGGCCTCGGGCGTGCCCACGCCCAAGCTCCGGCGATTGGAGCTGACCGCGGATTCGGTCGCGCAGCTCGCGGCGGGCGTCCGCCAGGTCGCGTCGCTCGACGACCCCGTCGGCCAGACCACCCGGGCCTACGACGTCCCCTCGGGCCTGCACGTCGAGAAGGTCCGCACGCCACTGGGCGTCATCGCGATGATCTACGAGGCCCGCCCGGGCGTGACGATCGACGCCTTCGCGCTGTGTTTCAAGGCCGGCAACGCGTGCATCTTGAAAGGCGGCCGTGAGGCGAACGAGTCCAACCAACTCCTCGCGACGATCGCCAAGGACGCCCTACGTGCGCACGCCGCCCCGGAGGACGCGATCACCGCGATGACCTCGTCCGACCGCGATGAGCTCCGCCGCATGCTCACGCTCAGCGAGGACATCAACCTCGTGATCCCGCGAGGCGGCGAGGCGTTGATCCGCTTCGTCCACGAGCACAGCCGCATCCCGACCATCCAGCATTTCCAGGGCGTCTGCCACATCTACGTGGACAAGACCGCGGATCTGGACCGGGCGATGGACATCGTCGCGACCGCCAAGACCAGCGCCCCCGCGACGTGCAACGCGGCCGAGTGCGTGCTCATCCACGAGGATATCTCCGGGGCGTGGACGCCCCGGCTCGCGGAACGCTTGGCCCGCGACGGCGTAGAGCTCCGGGGCGATGAACAAGTGTGCGCACTTGCCCCGGGCGCGACGCCAGCGACCGACGACGACTGGGGCCGCGAGTACCTCGACCTCATCCTCGCGGCCAGGGTTGTCGCCTCCTTGGACGACGCGATCGCGCACATCGAGCGGTACTCGTCGGACCACACCGAGGCGATCCTGACGCGGGACCAGGCGACCGCCGACGAGTTCTGCCGGCGTGTGCGATCGAGCTGCGTGCTGGTCAACGCCTCGACGCGTTTCAACGACGGCTTCCAGCTGGGCCTGGGCGCCGAGATCGGCATCTCCACGAGCAAGATCCACGCCTACGGCCCGATGGGCCTCGAGGGCCTGACGATCGAGCGGTTCGTGGTGCGGGGGAGCGGGCAGACGCGCTGAGGAATCACGGCGGTGAAAGCGGTTTCTGTATCGTCGTCCGTACCCGGCAGCCGCATTCCGGACAGGGTGCGGTGCATGAGATGCCGGTTCGGTCGTACATACAGTCTGGGCATCGCCCGTTCTGAAGAAATGGCAATTCGCGTGCGCGACACCACGCCCAAGCCAAGCCGATAGCAAGCATCTCCCAGTTCCAAATGACCACGGCGACCGTGGACCAACTTGCCTGCATCGTGTCGCCCCAACCAAGCGATTCGGAGTTCTCGTCAATCAACCACGCGCCTGTCCACGCTGGGATGAGCGCAGGGATTGCTGCGATAGCCAAAGGTGTCGATCGTGCGGCGATCGCCATGAAAGCGGTACACACCGCAGCGTGCAACGTTCCGAATAAGCCGCCACACGGCAATACGAGGATGCTCCCCCAAATCGGGAAGCCTGCCCCACACACGGCCGTCCATGCCCATCTCCGTCGAGCTTGGCGCGGTGTGTGTCGATGCGCGCGGATAACTGTCCATGGGATTGCGAGGGTGAAGAGCACGCCGCCAGCGAGGCAGGGACCAACAATCATTACTGCGTCATCGACCCACATATACGCCGATGTACCTTGAGCAGGTCTCGAGTAGTCCCAGTACGCAAAGGTACCGACGAACGCAAGCCCAAGCCAAAACACAGCAAGCGGTATCAAGATATCGAAGAACGAACCAAACTCAGCTGGGTCACGTTCGTCCAAGGTCTCAATCTCCTGACACACGCCATCTCTTCCCATCCCGCTTCACCCGTCGATACAACGTGTCCCGCTCGACCGGCTCGAAGCCCGCCTCGCGGATGGCGCGTTGGAGGTCGAGGACGGTGGTCTCCTGGTGTGTGGAGGCGCCGCCGACCTTGGTGATGTCGTACCAGACGACGGTGCCGTCGATGTCGTCGGCGCCGCACTGGAGCATGTGCTGGGCCATCGAGAGCGTCTGCATGATCCAGAACGCCTTGACGTGCGGGAAGTTGTCGAGCATGAGGCGGGCGATGGCGAGTGTGCGGAGGTTTTCCAGACCGCTCGGGCCGTAGAGGTGTTCGAGTTCTGAGCCGTCGGGGAAGAAGGGGAGGGGGATTATGGTCTGGAAGTAGCCGCCGCGGTCGGCCATGTTCGGCGTCGGTTGCTCGACGCCGTCGCGCGTGAGCGTGATCGGCGGGGCGGCGATCCCCTCGGTCGCGGCGAGGCCCTTCTCCACGAACGCGCCCGGGTCGCCCTCGTAGCCGAGGCGGGCGAGGGCGCCGTCCTGGGCGCGGCGGAGGATCTCCATGTGCACGAGCCGCTCGCGGCGTTGGTCGATGTGCCCGTACAAAATCGTCGCGTTGGTGTTCAGACCCAGCTCGTGCGCAACAAGGTGGACGTCGAGCCACTCGTCCGAGCGGATCTTGCCCTTGTGCGTCTCGTCGTGCACGCGGTCGTCGAACACCTCGGCGCCGCCGCCGGGCAGTGACCCCAGCCCGGCCTCCTTCAACTCCTGCAACACCCAGCGGATGCCCGCCTGCCTGTCGGACTTCTTGTACTTCTTGGCGATCTTCGCCAGGTGCACGACCTCGACAGCGGTGAACGCCTTGATGTGCAGCGGCACGCCCGCGACCTCGGCGATGCGCCGAATGGTCCGCAGCATCTCCGGGTAGTAGCTCCAGGGCAGGTAGGGCTGGAGGCCGCCGACGATGTGCATCTCCGTGGCGCCGCACTCGACCGCCTTGCGGGCCTCATTCGCGACCGACTCCATGTCGTGCGTGTACGCGCCCTCGTCGTTCTTCTTGCGGTAGAACTCGCAGAACTTGCACGACAGGGCGCACACGTTCGAGTAGTTGAAGTGGCGGTTGACGTTGTAGTACGCGACGTCGGCGTGCAGGCGCCGACGCACCGCGTCGGCGATCTCGCACACGCCCCAGACGTCTGGCGATTCGTAGAGCGTCATCCCCTCGTCGAGGCTCAGGCGCCCGCCGGCCAGGGCCTTCTCGCGGATCGGCGCGAGGCGCGGGTCCACTCCGGGGATGGTCTGGTCGGGGTGAGTTGTTGGCGTCGGCATCCGTCCTCCGGCAACTTTCAATGATTCTTGAAAGTATTGCCGCCCACGCCCCCGGCGTCCACCGGAGCGGAGGCGGGGATCGGTGGGACCCGCTGGCGCATCGTGGGGCGGGCCGAGTCGTGCCGGGCGTATCCTCGCCGCCCTTGGCCACCACCCGCGACAGACCCCGGCGCTTCCCCATCGCGATGCCGATCGGGCACTTCATGGCCTTCGGCACGCCCGCCTCGTGGGTGAGGCTGCTGCTCGACGCGCGGCTGCGGGTCCCGCCGCGGTACTGGCCGCGTGTCGCGTGGTCGCTGATGGCGTGCACGATCGGGCTGGTCGTGACGGCGCCCGAGCGGTTGATCCTCGAGCCCTGGCTCCGGTGGCGGTTCCGGGGCGACGCGCCGACGTTCGACCACCCGCCGGGGGTCGTGGTCGTGACCGGGTACTACCGCTCGGGGACGACGCACCTGCACAACGTATTGGCGTGCGATTCGAGGTTTGTCACCCCCCGGTGGCGCCAGTGCCTCGCGCCCCAGGGATTCTTTGCGAGCTGGACGCTGCTGCGGGCGTTCCTGATCCCGTTCCTGGGCAACACGCGCCCGCAGGACGACGTGCCCTTCGGCCCCGACTGGCCCGCGGAGGACGACTTCGGGGTGTGCAACTGGACGATGGCCTCGGCGCTGCCCGGCCGCTTCAGCGTGTACGAGCGCCGTGCGCACTGGGCACGGTTCCACAACCTCCAGGGGCTGACGGCGCGCGAGCTGCGCCGGTGGCGCTGGGCGCAGGCGGCGCTCTTGTGGAAGATCTCGCGGGCCCGCCCGTCGGCGCCCCTGCTGCTCAAGAGCCCGAGCCACACCGGGCGGGTCGCGGAGCTGGCCCGGTTGCTGGGCAAGGACCGGGTGCGGTTCGTCCACATCGCCCGCGACCCGGCGGCGGTGCTGCGGTCAAACCTCGCGATGCACAGGCGGTTCGACAGCTTCTCGCTCCAGCACCCGCCGCCAGAAGGCCAGACCCGCGAGTACCTGATCGCGGAGTACTCCGCGACTGAGGCGAGGTACGCCGAGCAATCGCGGAGCGCGGGCGTGACGGCCAGCGACGTCCGCTACCAGGATCTGGTCGCCGACCCGGTGGGCGAGCTGCGTCGTGTGTACGGCGAGCTCGGTCTTGCGTGGACGCACAAAGTCGAGACGTCCGTGGCCCGGTACCTGCACGCGGTGGGGGAGTACCGCCCGAGGCACTCCGCAAAAGACGGCGATGAGGACCCGCTCGATCCGCGCCTCGCGGGGCTGCGCGGGATATTCGATCTGGATCGAGAGACGATCCAGCGCCGAGTACCTCCCCGCGTCGAGAAGCCAGAGCGATCCCGCAAACGGGCGTGGGGTGTGCTCGCGCTGGTCGCGGCACTCATCGCGGTCGCGTGGGTCACGCTCGCGTGGCTCGCGGGCAACCGCCTCGACGCTTTGGTCTGGCCCACGGGCCTGGCGATCGGTCTGGCGACCATCCGGTCGGCCCGCGTGGGATCGACGGCGTTGGGCCTGGCGGCGGGGGGGCTGACGCTTCTCGTGTACGCCGCCGTGCTCTACCCCGCGACCTACCTGGCGTACGCGCACGCGTGGGGGCGCCCCGCGCTCGACTCGTGGATCGCGGTCCGCAACTCGGTGCTGCTCACGCCCGGGAATCACTTCTTCCTCACCGGGGTGGGGGTGGTGACGGCCTACCGATGCGCGAGCCGACGGCACCTCCGCCCGCCGGGGGCGTGAGGGGAGGCACGCTGCGTCTGGCCGGCGATTCGCCGCCCTGCCGATCTGGCAGAGACCCGGGGCGGGTATGTCCGGAGACACGCCAGAGGCCCCGCCAGGTCCCCGGATCGGCCCCCGGATTGCCCCCGGATCGGGGCGAGAACCCGGGGCGGGCCGGGCGGGCCATTGGCATCCGCCTTGCATCCCCTCTCGCGGAGACAGCAACACAGCGCCCCGCCCCGCCCCAATCGGCGGGCCGGGGCAAGGAATCGGGAGAAGGCCATGTCGAAGATCATCGGGATCGACCTGGGGACGACCAACTCGGTCGTCGCCCTCATGGAGGGCGACACGCCCAAGGTACTCATCAACAGCTCGGGCAACCGGACCACCCCCTCGGTGGTCAGCTTCACCGACAAGGGCGAGCGCCTCGTCGGTCAGCCCGCCAAGCACCAGCAGGTCACCAACCCCAAGAACACCGTGTTCTCGATCAAGCGGTTCATGGGGCGTCGTCACAAGGAGGTCGGGTCCGAGGAGAAGCTGGTGCCCTACGAGGTGACCGGCGGCGCAGAGGACTTCGTGACCGTCAAGGTTCGCGACAAGGAGTACACGCCCCAGCAGGTCTCGGCGTTCATCCTCCAGGAGCTCAAGAAGGTCGCGGAGGACTACCTGGGCGAGAAGGTGGACCGCGCGGTCATCACCGTGCCGGCGTACTTCAACGACTCGCAGCGCCAGGCGACCAAGGACGCGGGCGAGATCGCTGGCCTGAAGGTCGAGCGCATCATCAACGAGCCGACCGCCGCGGCCCTCGCGTACGGGCTCGAGAAGAAAGCCAACGAGAAGATCGCGGTCTTCGACCTGGGCGGCGGCACGTTCGACGTGTCGATCCTGGACGTCGGCGACGGCGTCTTCGAGGTGCTGTCCACCAACGGCGACACCCACCTGGGCGGTGACGACTGGGACCAGCGCCTCATCGACCACCTGGTCAAGGAGTTCAAGGGCCAGGAAGGCATCGACCTGTCGGCGGACCCGATGGCGATGCAGCGGCTCAAGGAGGCCGCGGAGAAGGCCAAGATCGAGCTCTCGCAGTCGCAGGAGACGACGGTGAACCTGCCGTTCATCACCGCGACCAACGAGGGCCCGAAGCACATGCAGATCACGCTGACGCGCTCGAAGTTCGAGTCGCTGTGCGAGGACCTGTTCAAGCGTCTGCGCGAACCGTGCGTCAAGGCGCTGGCGGACGCCAAGCTGGACCCGTCGAAGATCGACGAGGTCGTGCTCGTGGGCGGGTCGAGCCGGATGCCAAAGGTCCAGTCGATGGTCAAGGAGATCTTCGGCAAGGAGGCCAACAAGACGGTCAACCCCGACGAGGTCGTCGCGATCGGCGCCGCGATCCAGGGCGGCGTGCTCACGGGCGACGTCAAGGACGTGCTCCTGCTCGACGTGACGCCCCTGAGCCTTGGCGTCGAGACGCTCGGCGGCGTGATGACCAAGCTCATCGAGCGCAACACCACGATCCCGACGAGCAAGAAGGAGACCTTCTCGACCGCCGCGGACAACCAGTCGAGCGTGCAGATCCACGTCCTGCAGGGCGAGCGCGAGTTCGCCAAGGACAACCGCCCGCTGGGGATGTTCGACCTGGGCGGGATCGCGCCGGCGCCGCGGGGGATGCCGCAGATCGAGGTCGAGTTCGCGCTCGACGCCAACGGCATCCTGACGGTGACCGCGACCGAGAAGGCGACGGGCAAGAGCGCCGACATCAAGATCACGAACTCGGGCGGGTTGTCCGACGACGAGATCAGCAAGATGAAAACCGACGCCGAGGCCCACGCCGAGGAGGACAAGCGCCGGCGCGAGCTGGTGGACCTCAAGAACCGGGGTGACGCGATCGTGTCCGAGACACGGCGCTCGCTCGAGGAGCACGGCGAGAAGGTCACGCCCGACATCCGCTCGCGGATCGAGTCCGCCCTCTCAAGCCTGGAAACCAAGCTCAAGGAGGACGACGCGGGCGCGATCGAGGCCGCGATGAACGAGCTCCAGCAGGTCAGCATGGAGCTGGGCAAGGCGGTCTACGAGGCCCAGTCCGCGGGCGAGGGCGGAGCCCCGAGCGGCGACACGCAGTCCGGCGAATCAGGCGGCGGCGATGATGTCATCGACGCCGAGTTCGAGGTCAAGGACGACGACGCCAAGAGCTAAAAGGGCTCTTGGATTCAGGGACGAGATCACGGCGGGCGCTGCTTACGCGGCGCCCGTTGTTTGTTTATTCGCTGGCGTTCGAGGGGCCGACGCGGAGGCGTTCGATCTCGCAAGCCATGAGCCTTGCAGCCGCGCCCCGATGCGAGCGGGCGTTCTTCTCCGCCGAGTCAAGCTCGGCGCCGGTGCGGTCGTGCTCGGGCGCGACGAGCACGAGCGGGTCGTAGCCGAATCCGTTGTCGCCCCGGGGCACGTCGCCCGGCATGCCGATGCGTCCCTCGAATGCGCCGCGGACGATGGCGAGGACGCGAGCATCAGTTCTTGTCTTCCCGGAGGGGGGGGCTTCCAGCCCCCCCGCCCCCTCCCCTGACTCCCACAAGTACGGATAGTCCCTCGCCCGCTCCACAATCCCCGCCCGCATCGCGTTCGCCTCGATGTAACGCAGTGTCTCATCCGCCTCGTCCGGGGTGCGCACGATCCGATCAAAGTACTCCTCCTGCCAGAGCGGCCCACGCGATTTGCGCAGCTTGTTGATCTGAGTCGCGCTGTAGGACTTGATGCTGTGCATCAGCTCACCGAGCGTCGTGAAGGAACCGTCGTCGCCTCCAAGGGTACGGAACAGCAGATGAACATGGTCGGGCATGACGCACGCGGCGTGGAGTTGGATCTTCGAGGCATGCCAGTGTGTGCACGCGTCGAGGACGATCTGTTTCTCGGCATCGGAGAACTTCCCGCCGGGCCTGAGGTTGAACGTGACGAAGAAGGTGGCGCCGCCGAGGTCCCAGTGGGGGAGATTGCCGCTGGTGCGTTGGAGGAAGCGGCCGTCGTAGTGGCGCGTTGACCGGGTTGGGTGGGGGGGCTGGAAGCCCCCCCCTCCGGGAGGAGAGGGGGGAAAAACCCCACCAAGTGGTGGCGCCGCCAGCACCATCGTGCACACGAACCTCGCCGTGCGCTTCTCGGGCGGCACGCCCGCGAGGTCTTTCAGCAGCTTCGCGTTGTTCGCCCGGTCGCGCTGCTCGCGGGTGATGCCCGTTTCCTCGCCATCGGTCGCGTAGTGCGAGCTGATGACGCCCGGCGCCCCGCCCAGGGCATCGACCTCGAGCCCCGAGTCGTCGGCGAGGCAGACACGCCCAGTCTGTCTCGCGTACGACACGGCCTTGAGCGTCGCGTTGAACTCGAACGAATCGCGCCCCTCGACGGGTTCTTCAAACTCACCCGGCAGGTCGCCCAGGCCGACGACCCGGACGCCGATGCCGTCCATGACGGCGCGGATCTCGTCGACTTTGTGCGGGTTGCCGGTCGCGATCACGATGGGCTCGTCGCCGATGGGCATGCTGGACCTCCGGGGGCTCCCCCCGACAGCATTGTTGCCCGCTACCCTTCGGGCCATGACGTCCAGGGAGCACAGATCGGCGATCGCCATCCGGGCCGCGGAGGCGATCGAGGCGAAGGCCGCGGCGGGCGAGCTGCCCACCGCCCTGATCGGCTTCGACGGCTTCGTTGACGAGATCATCCACGTCGTGGGTCGCAGACGCTCGATGCAGGGCCACGACTTCGAGCGGATCGCGACGATCCCGGAGTTCGCCGCCCGGGCCGCGGCGGCCTCGGGGCGGAGCGCCAACATCGAGATGTACGTCAACGACGTCCGCTTCGGGGGCAACGCGCCGCTGATGGGCGGGGCGATGGGGCGCCTGGGGGCCGCGGTCGACTTCATCGGCGCCGTCGGTCATCGCGACGACCACACGAGACTCGACCCGTTGTTCGAGCCGTTCGCCGATCGCTGCCGGTCGGTCCGCCCGATCGCCAGACCCGGGCACACCGACGCGCTCGAGTTCACCGACGGCAAGCTGATGCTGGGCAAGGCGCAGACGGTCCAGGAGGTCACCTGGGACCGGATCAAGGACGTTGTCGGCCTCTCGACGATCATCGACCTCGCGGACGGCGCGGACATCATCGGCGTGACCAACTGGGTGATGCTCGGCGGCGTCGAGGGGATCTGGGAGGGCCTGCGCGACGAGGTCTTCCCGGGGCTCTCCGACCGACCACGCCGGTTCGTGGTGGACCTGTCGGACCCGGCCAAGCGTCGCGACGAGGCGATCGCGCGGGCGATGGGTGTGCTGCGGACGATCAACGACCGCGTGCCTGTGACGCTCGGGCTGAACCTGGCCGAGTCGCAGCGGGTCGCGGGCGTGACGGGCCTGAAGATCTACGACGAGTCGCACAACTACTCGCTCGGGGCGCTGGTGAAGGAGGCGGCGTCCCAGCTGCGCGAGGCGTTGGGGCTCGAGTGCGTGGTCGTGCACCCGCGCGAGGGGGCGGCGGCCGCCAACTCAGAGGGCGCCGCGTGGTTCGAGGGGCCGTTCACCGCCAACCCGAAGCTCTCGACGGGCGCGGGCGACCATTTCAACGGGGGCTTCGCGTTCGGGCGTGCGATAGGATTGGGGGTCGAGGAGTCGCTCGCCGTCGGGTGCGCTGTTTCGGGCGCCTACGTGCGTGACGCGGTGAGCCCGGACCTGGCGAGGCTCGTCGGGTTTCTGCGGGATCTGCCCGGCTCGGACTGACGCGCGTGGAGCGACGATGCCGGCGAAGCTGCCCAGTCTGTACCTGAAGGAAGCGGAGCGCCAGATCGGTGTGGGCGACCTCGCGGGCGCCGCCGATTCGTACTCCGCGCTGCTCAAAGCACACCCGAAGTACATGCACCGTGGCCGGATCCGCCACCGCCTCGGCACGGTCTATTCCAGGCTTGGGGAGTGGGACCAGGCGATCACCACTCTGACGAAGGCCACCCGCGAACGCCCCGGCAACGCCGACGTGTTCTACCACCTCGCGCAGGCGCAGATCTACGCGGAGCGCCGGGAAGACGCCATACGGAGCCTTGAGAGCGCCCTGGGAATAGATCCCGACCACGCCGACTCGCTGGCACGCATGGCCGCGATGACCCAGTTCACCGAGGGCGCTGACGAGGCGATCGCCCAGGTCGAGGCGATCGAGCGGCGCGGCATCCGGAGCGCGTCGCTCGTGCTGACGTTCGCCAGCCTGGCGCCGAAGCTCGGACGCACCGATGAGGCGATCCGCCGCCTGGGCGCGATGGTGGACGAGCCTGGAGTGGACGACTCGGACCGCGCCGGGCTCCTGTTCAACATGGCCTACCTGCTCGATCGCGAGGAGCGGTACGACGAGGCGTGGGAGGCCGCCGAACGCGGCAACCGGTCGCTCGACGCACGCCACGACCCCGGGCAGTTCGACCGCGAGGTTGACCGGATCATCGAGACCGCGACGCCCGAGCAACTCCGAGCCATGCCCGAGCCCGTGGATCGCGCCGCCGACGCCGTCCTGATCGTTGGCTCGCCCCGCTCGGGGACAACGCTGATCGAGCAGATCATCGAGGCCCACCCGCGGTCGGACACGGCCGGCGAGATGGACTCGCTGCCGCGGGCGGTCCGCGTGCTCCGCAGGGCCGCGGGCCCGACGCTCGACATCGCGCGGATCCGCCGCCCGGACGTGATCAAGGCGTCGGGGCTGTACCTGACGAACCTCCGCGAGCGGGCCTCTCGGGTCAAAGGGGCGGCGCGGCGCGTGGACAAGCAGCCGCACAACTGGGAGCACCTCGGGATCGCGTCGCGCCTCCTGCCGGAAGCGAGCGTGATCTACTGCGAGCGAGACCCGCGTGACATCGCGATCTCGACCTTTTTCCGTAACTTCGTCGCCGGGCACCAGTACTCGACCCGCCTGGACTGGATCGGGCGTTACCTCCGCGGCTCGCGCCGCGTGATGCGCCACTGGATGGACGTGATCCCGCGCGTCACCGATTCGTTCAAGATCACCACCGCGCGGTACGAGCAGGTCGTCACCAACCCCGAGGAGGAGACGCGCCGCCTCATCGACCACATCGGCCTGGAGTGGGACGAGGCGTGCCTCCGGTTCTCGGAGCGACGCCGCGTCGTGGTGACCCTCTCCGCCGACCAGGTCGGGCGGGGCGTGTACACAGACTCGCTGCAGCGGTGGCGCCGGTACGAGAAGTACATGGGCCCGCTCATGGAGGCGCTGGGCGACGAGGCCCCGAGCGACTGACCGACGGTCGAGGCGGGCCCTACAGTTGGCCCATGCACGAGATCCTTTCGCGTCTCGGGCTGGATCGTGACCCCCGCGTCACGCCGCCCGCTCAGACCGCACAAGACGGCGTTGTCCTCAGCCTCAACCCCGCCACGGGCGAGCCGCTGGCGGGTGTGAAGCTCGATACGGCCGACTCGTACGAGAAAACCATCGCCCGGGCGACCGGGTCGTTCAAACGCTGGCGGACCGTCCCCGCGCCCAAGCGGGGCGAGGTCGTCCGCCGCATCGGCGAGGCGTACCGCGAGCATCTCGAGGACCTGGGTTCCCTGGTCGCCCTGGAGATGGGCAAGATCAAGGCCGAGGGCATCGGCGAGGTGCAGGAGACGATCGACGTCGCGGACTTCGCCGTGGGTCTCTCCCGCCAGCTCCACGGCATCACGATGCCCTCGGAGCGCCCGATGCATTCGATGCGCGAGCACTGGCTCCCGCTCGGGCCGATCGGCGTCATCACCGCGTTCAACTTCCCCAACGCCGTGTGGGGCTGGAACGCGATGCTCGGCGCGGTCTGCGGCGACGTGTGCGTCTGGAAGCCCAGCCTCATCACGCCACTGACCGCGATCGCGACCAACAACATCGCCCAGCGCGTCGCCTCCGAGATGGGGCACGAGGGCGTGTTCGAGCTCGTCATCGGGACCGACGACGAGGTCGGCGAGCGGATGATCGCGGATCGACGTCTGCCTCTGATCAGCGCGACCGGTTCGTGCCGCATGGGGCGCCATGTCGGCGCTGCTGTCGCGGGGCGCCTCGGCAAGTGCCTGCTCGAGCTTGGCGGGAACAACGCGGTCATCATCGAGCCCGACGCGGACCTGGACCTGGCGCTCAAGAGCACGGTCTTCGGCTCGGTCGGCACGTGCGGGCAGCGTTGCACGTCCTCGCGCCGTCTGATCATCCACGAGTCGATCGCGGACGACTTCTGCGAGAGGCTGGCGAAGGCGTACGCAACCGTGCGCATCGGGGATCCCCTGGACGAGGGGACACTCGTCGGGCCGATCATCAACGAGAACAGCGCCAGGGCGTTCGAGGACGCGATCGCGGCCGCCAAGCAGCAGGGGGGCGAGGTCATCGCCGGCGGCGCCCGCGTGGACCCCGCGAAGCTCCCCGAGCGGCTGCGGAAGGGCGCCTACGTCCAGCCTACGATTGTGCGTGCGCCGGCCGGCAACCAACTGGCCATCGCGCAGGAGGAGACCTTCGCCCCGATCCTCTACGTCTTTACCTACAAGACGCTGGACGAGGCGATCGGGATGCACAACTCGGTGGACCAGGGTCTGAGTTCGGCGATCTTCACCGGCTCCGCACGCTCCGCCGAACGCTTCTTGAATCCTTCCGGCGCGGGCTCCGACTGTGGTCTGGCGTACGTAAACTTGGGAACGAGCGGCGCCGAGATCGGCGGCGCGTTCGGCGGCGAGAAGGACACCGGTGGTGGTCGAGAATCCGGATCAGACGCCTGGAAGGTGTACATGAGAAGGCAGACCTGCACCGTCAACTTTGGAGATGAGTTTGCTCTGGCACAGGGGATCCGCTTTGAGTGACCAGAACGTCGCAGACGCGTTGGCGGAGGCCGCGATCGCGAGCGTCAAGTCAGGCATGACCGTCGGACTCGGCGCGGGCACCACCGCCGCACGGGGGGTCAGGCTCCTCGCCGACAATGTCCGCGAGGGCAAACTCGAGATCAAGTGTGTCTGCGCCTCGGAGGCGACCGAGGACGCCGCCAAACAACTGGGGCTCGACGTCATCGAGTTCTGCCTCGTCGAGGAGCTGGACGTCCTGATCGACGGCGCCGACGAGATCGACCGGAACCTCAACGTCATGAAGGGCTCGCGCGGCGCGATGGCCCGCGAGCGCATGCTCGCCTGGGCGTGCCGGCACACCGTCTTCATGGTCAACGACAACAAGGTCTCCGACCAGATCGGCAACAAGACCTCGCTCGCCGTCGCGGTGATGGCCTTCGGTCTCGCCTCGACGCGGGCCGCCATCCGCCGCCTCGGGCTCAACGGCGTCTGCCGACGCGAGATGAACGGCGACCTCTTCGTCACCGACAACGGCAACCTCATCCTCGACGTCTCGCTCCGCGGCGATGAGACGCTCACCGAACTCTCCGCCGCCCTCAACGACATCCCGGGCGTCGTCGATCACGGGCTCTTCCTCTCCGAGGCCGACGAGATCCTCATCGAATCCGAGCGGGGCGCCGTCGAGCGCCTCCTCCGCACCCACGCGACCGCAGAGGCCTGATCAGGGCGAACAGCTAGCTCGGTGGGGCCGGCATCACGCCGGCCCTTTTCGTGCGCTCACCCGGGCGCCCTGTCCACGCCCGTTTTCTCGCTCACCGGGCTGAACAGGTCCAGGATCAGCGTGTCCTCGATCGCCTCGCACGCGTGCGGCACGTTCGGGGGCAACTCGAGCACCTGCCCCGCCCCGAGCATGACCTCTTTGTCCGCCGCGCCCCCGGCGCGGCCGACCATGAACCGGCACCGCCCCGAGAGCACGACGACCAGCTGCTCGTTCGGGTGGTGGTGTTCGCCGACGACGAATCCCTTGTGGAGCATCACACGCGAGATCATCATCATCTCGCCGATGATCCGCTGGCGGTCGATCTTGTCCATCGGGCGATCGACGTCTATCGACGCCCACGTGTGCACCCTCGCCTCGTCGCGGCCCATCGCGTGTCCTCCCGTGCCCCGAGTCTACTTCCGTCCACCCCCCGCCACGCGGTACGCTGGGTCACGGCTAGGAGACCGCCATGCCGCAACCCCGGATCGCCTGCTTCGCGTTGCTGACCGCCGCCACGCTCGGCGCCGCCCAGCCCGATGCCCCGCCCCCCGATGCCGATCGTCCCGTCGAGGCGACGAGCCTGCTCGGCGAGCCCCTGCACCGCCCGGCGCTGACCGACGCGGCACGGGGGACGCTCGAGGCCAATCTCGCCGTGGCGAGGGCCGAGCTGGAGGCGAACCCCGACGACGAGATGGCGTGGATCTGGGTGGGGCGACGACTGGCATACCTAGGGCGGTACAACGACGCGATCGAGCACTACACTAAAGCCCTCGAGAAGTTCCCGAACAGCCACAAGCTCTACCGCCACCGGGGGCACAGGTATATCACGGTCCGCGCGCTCGAAAAGGCGGAGGCGGACCTGGAGCACGCGGCGATGCTCGCCGAGAACCACCCCGACCAGATCGAGCCCGACGGCATCCCCAACGTGCGCAACCAGCCCCGCTCGACGACGGGCTCGAACATCTGGTACCACCTCGCGCTCGTCCGCTATCTCCGGGGCGAGTTCCGGGAGGCGGGCGACAGGTTCGAGACGTGCCTGCGATTTTCGCGCAACCACGACATGATCGTGTCGACCAGGTACTGGATCTTCCTGTCACGCCTGCGCGAGGGTCGGGGGTGGGACGACCTCGAGCCGATCCTGCGCCCGATCGACGCCGAGATGGACGTGATCGAGAACCACGCGTACCACCGGCTGCTGCTGCTGTTCCTGGGCCAGCTGCTCGAAGAAGATCTGATGGAGGGGCTGGAGCCGGGGGGCGTGGAGTACGCGACGATCGCCTACGGCGTCGCACGCGTCCGGGCGCTGGAGGGCGACGAGCGGGGCTGCCGAGAACTGCTCGAAGAGATCGTGAAGGATGAGATGTGGCCCGCGTTCGGGCACATCGCGGCCGAGGCGGACCTGGCGCGCCTCAAACGCGACGACTGACTACTGCCCCTGCGCCAGCGTGAACCCACGCTCCCCGTCGAAGTTCTTCAGGGGCTGGAAGTCCGCGATCTCGAACTTCTCGGCGATCCGCCGCAGCAGGTGGATCGTCGGGCCCTGCCCGATCTGCCCGATCAGGTGCTTGTCCTCGAGCTCGAAACGCACGCGGTAGTAGTCCACGACCTCGGTGTACACCGAGCCCGAGGGCCAGACCTGCGTGCCGCGGTTGGAGATCATCGTCAGCTTAAAGGGCGTGCCCACCGCGATCCGCTCGAGGCGCTGGGCCAACTCCAGGGGGGTCATCGTCGTCGCGACGTACACGTCGCACCCGACCACGTCCGCACGCATCTGCGTGAACGTCTGCATGAGCATGTTCACGCTCGGGCGCACCGGCGGGCGGAAGGTCACCGTGTCGTGCATGGGCACGGGCTTGGCCTCCTGCTCGCTGGGCAGCACGCCCAGGTGGTCGATGACCGACTTGGCGAAGTCCTGCGTGCCGACCGGGGGCGTCTCGGGGTCGCCGAAGTCGCCCGTGTGGACGTTGTGCTCGAGGGTCGCGAGCAGGGCGTTTTCTATGACCGCCGCCCGCTTGAGCAGCCCGACATGGCGCAGCATCATCAGGCCCGACAGCAGCAGGCTCGTGGGGTTGGCGACGCCCTTGCCCGCGATGTCGGGCGCGGTGCCGTGGACCGCCTCGAAGATGCTGATCTGGTCGCCGATGTTCGCCGACGGCGCGAAACCCAGCCCGCCCACGAGACCCGCGGCCAGATCCGAGACGATGTCGCCCTGCAGGTTTGGCAGCACGATCAACTCGTACGTCTGCGGCTTGAGCACGAGGTTCATGCACAGCGCGTCGATGATGACGTCCTTCTTCTCGATGTCCGGGTAGTCGTCGCCGATCGTCCGGAAGCGGTCGAGGAACAGGCCGTCGGTCATCTTCATGATGTTTGCCTTGTGCCCGCAGTACACAACGCCCAGGCCGAGACGTTTGGCGGTCTGGAAGGCGAACTCGTGCACCTGGTCGCACCCGGGCGCCGAGATGAGGCGCTTGCATTCGACGACGTCGCTCGTGAGGCGGTGCTCGATACCGCCGTAGGTGTCCTCGATGTTCTCGCGGACGACGTAGATGTCTACCGGCACGCCGGCGCGGCTGAACACGGTGTCCACGCCCGGCAGGCTCTGGAAGTGGCGCAGGTTCGCAAAGGCGCCGAACGTCTTGCGCAGCGTCACGTTGATCGACTTGCCGCCCCCGCCGATGGGCGTGCCCATGGGGCCCTTGTAGAGGATGCCGCACTTCTCGATGGTCTCGACGGCCTCATCGGTCATGCCCCGCGTCTCGCCGTCGGCGAAGACGGACTGGCCCATCTCGACATCGACGAAGTCCACGTGGTCGCCAACGCCCGCCTCGTGGAAGATCGCGAGGCACGCGTCCATGATCTCTTTGCCGATCCCGTCGCCGGGGGCGAGGGCGATGGTCGCGCGTTCGGGCATGCTCGTCGGGCCTCCTCAAAAAGTCGGTCAGCGGACGGTAGGTCCGCGGGGGCGATCGTTGGCGCGCGTTCTCGGACGGGCCTCACCCTGCATCGGCCGCCCGGGTCAGCCGCTCAAGGACGGCCGCCCAGATCGCCCGTTCTTCGGGTGATCCCGCGTCCGCGGGCGGCCGCTGCACCGCGATCGCGGGGGGGGCGCCCGCGTCCGCCTCGCGCAGGGCGGCGTACATCCTGGCCGCGTACCGGGGCGCGTCCGTGGGCAACTCGATCGCCCGCACCCCGCGCCCGCCCATCCCCGAGCCCTCGATCACCAGCGCGATCACGCCCGGGCCGAGCCCCTCGACCACCCGGTCCAGCTCGCCCCGCGTCGAGACCAGGTAGACCCTTGCCCCGGGCGCGTAGTGGGGGCCCAGGATCCCAGGGGCGCGAGCCGGGGCGTCCCCGCGCCGGTCCGGGTCGCGCGCGACAACGACCTCGCGCCCGAGAACCGCGGCGATGCGATCCGCGCCGACCACGCCCGGGCGCAGAACCCTGGCGGGTGTGCTCGTCAGGTCGAGGACTGTGGACTCGATCCCCGCCCGGCACGCCCCGCCGTCGAGCGTCATCACGTCGCCCGGATCAAACGCCTCGCGCACGTGGTCGGCGGTCGTGGGGGACACGCGTCCGCTCGGGTTGGCGCTGGGACCAACCAGGGGCACGCCGCACGCGCCGATCAGCGCGAGCGTGATCGGGTGGTCCGGGCAGCGCACGCCGACGGTCGGTCCGCCGCCTGTCACGACGCCGGGGACCGCGTCGGACTTCTCCAGCACAAGCGTCAGCGGCCCGGGCCAGAACGCGTCGGCGAGGCGCTGGGCCTCGTCGGTCCATTCGAGCACGACGGTCGTCGCCATCTCCGCGCTGTCAACGTGCACGATAAGCGGGTTGCCCGCCGGGCGCCCCTTGAGCTCGAAGACGCGCCGCACCGCGTCCTCGTTGAACGCGTCGGCGCCCAGGCCGTAGACCGTCTCGGTCGGGAAGGCGACGACGCCGCCCTCGCCCAGACGCCTGGCGCACGCGGCGATCCGTTCGGGGTCCGCGGGCGGCGAGCCCGGGGCGCCCATCACTGGACCTCGATCACGTCCACGCCGGGAACCGCGTCGTCCGCGTCGTCCTGGGCCGGAACGCCCTGGCCCGCGTCGTCCTCGACAGCGTCGACGTCCGCCGCGTCGTCCGCGGCGGGCGCGTCGTCCACGCGGTAGTCCAGCGCCCGGTCGCCCTCGAGCACCTGGTTGGCGTCGGGCACGACGAAGTCGATGCGAGAGCGCTCCAGGGCCGTCCCCATCGCGGCGTACAGGCGGGCGATCGACGAGTTGTACGCGACCAGGGCCGCGACCTCCGCGACCTCCGCCTCGGCGAGAGACTCCTGCTGGTTGAGCTCGACGTTGAGCCGCTCGACGGTGTACCCGCGGTCGGTCAGCTCCTTCTCGACGCCGAGGGTCCGCAGCGCCTCGCCCTGGGCGATCCGCGTCAGGCGGGCCTGCTCGATGAGCTTGTAGTCGCGGACCACCGCGTCCAGCTCGTTCTTCACGTCGAGCACGACGTCCTGCACCGCCTTGCGGTAGCCCGTGATCGAGCGGAGGCGCTCCAGGCGTGCGCGCCGGTAGCCGGCGTGTCCGAGGCGGTTGCCGATGGGCTGCTCGAAGAGCACGCCCAGGAGGAACTCGTCGAGGAACTCGCCGTCGCCCAGGTTGCCGTACGCCCTGTCCATCGACGAGTCGAACCCGATCATCGTGACCTCGGCGACCAGGTCGAGCCTGGGCAGGCGCGCATTGCGTGCGACGACCTCCCGGATCGAGGTGTCGTCGATCGACAGGATCGCCCGGTCGATCTCGGGGCGCGAGGCGATCGCCGTTGTGATCGCGTCAACGAGGCTGAACCCGATGGGCTCGTCCACCGCCCGGTCCACGGGCACGAGCATGATCTCGGTCCCGACGGCCAGGTCCGGGTCGTTGATGAGCGCCTTGAGCCGATCGGAGGCGCGCCGGAGGTTGGTCTGGGCGACGAGGATCTGACCCTTGCGCCGCTCGACGCGCGCCGCGGCGTCCGCGACCTGCGCCTGGCGCGCGTCCTGGATCCGCCGGACCTTGATGTCGTCGCGGACGCCGAGCCCACGCTCCAGCAGGCTCTGGCGGATCGCCAGCTCGTGGTACGCCAGCAGCAGCTCCCAGTACGCGGTCTCGACCGACGTGACCGTTGTGAGCAGCTGGCCCTTGAGCGTCGCGATGTCCGCGCGCTCGGCGTTCTGGTTCAGACGCACCTGCGCCAGGGCCGTCCCTGCGCCCGCGCCGCGGAGCAGCGGCTGGGTTACTCGCGCGGCGATGTCCACGCTCTGCGCCGGGTTGGGCGTCGGGAGCGCGCCGAAGCCCGACGCGCGGATGTCCGAGTACAGCAGGTCCTGGCGGACCTCGACGCTCCCGCCGGTGATCAGGTTCTTGCGCACGCCAGTGGACGAGCTCAGCATCTGGTTCGAGCTGAGGGTGGCGCCGCCGAAGATCGCCAGGGCCGCCTGCGGGCGGTCCGTGTCGGTCCAGTAGTTCTCGCTGAACAGGACCCAGTCGAACGCGGCCTGGGCGGCGACGACGTCGGCCTCGCGGATCGCGGGCCCGAACCGTGCGAGCTGGACGTCCAGGTTCCGTGCGACCGCCGAGCCGATACACCGCTCGAGGCTCACGCCGACGACCCGCTGCGGGCGCCCGTACAGGTCCTCGCTCAGCAGCGCCTCGATCGGGTCGCGCCCCTCGCCGGACGTCTGGGCAAGCTTGTCCAGGTTCGCGGCGGGCGAGTACTCACGCTCGATCAGGTCCAGGTGCTCCTGGCGGATCTCGAGCTCGTCGAGCCCCTCGTCGCGCGAGGTCGTCCGCCGCTCGCGGTGCTGCTGCGCGTCCTCGACCTCCCGCCTGACCGACTCGAGCACGCTCCGGCGCAGCTCCTGCTCGCTCCGGCGCTCGATCGGCGAGCGGCAGCCGGCGGCCGCGACGACGATCCCCAGTGCGACCCCCAGCAGAGCCAGAACAGGCGAGGGGCGCCTCAACCGCGGGGCCCGGCGGGACGAATAGGGTTGGGCGATCATCGGGAGAAGTTAGAATCGCCCGGGGGCCCGGTCAAAGCGGCGGATCGGGCGAAGTGCACAACCGCCCCTGCCGCGGCCCAGCCCCGCCCCCGGCGGTACACTCTTTTACGGCGTGGGCCCAGCCCCACGCCCCTCGGGGCATGGAGCCCCGCAGACGATGCCCGCCCAAGGAGGATCAGCCGTGCGTCGCGCCCCCCTCGCGTCAATCCGAGCCGCCGCCGCCTCCCTGGCCGTCGCGGTCCCCGCACTCGTCGCCTGTGCCCAGGCCCAGATCCAGGACACCCAGCACCGCTGGGTTGTTGTCGCCCAGGAGGATACCGCCGCCCGGTGCGACGACTTCGAGCGGTTCTACAAGGTCGCCACATTCCAGCCGGGCCAGATCCTCCGTCTCGACGGCGAGTCCGACGAGTGGGCCAGGATCGTCTACCCGGCTTCCATGCACGCGCTCGTGCCCGCCGCGGACGCCCGGGGCGTGGGCGAGGGCGCGATCCAGCTCGCGATCGACTCGCGCCTGCGCGCCCCCAGCGCCGTCCTCGGGATCGCCGGCTCGTGGCACTCGCTGTACGCCGAGGCGTTGCCCGCGGGCACGCGCCTCGAGGTTGTCGGCGAAGAGCTGGGCGCCAACGGCGAGGTGGTCGCCTACCGCGTCAAGCCCCCGATGCCCCCGGCAATCAACGAGGCGCCGCACGCGTTCGTGAAGCTCGCGGCCCTCCGCGACGCCAGCGACGCAGAGATCCAGAAGCACCTGGCGAGCATCAACCCCGCGGACCGGAGCGAGGCGGACGTCGTTCTCGAGGACGCGACGCGGACCGAGTACGACGGGCCAGCGATCGAGCAGGCGCCCGTGACCACGCCACGCCGCGGACAGAACACGCCCGCGACGCCCCCCGAGACCAAGCCCGGCTACTCGACCGACCTGCTCGAGCCCATGGTCCGCCCGGGCCAGGAGAAGACGCCCGAGCCCGGGTCGATCACGCCGTGGACGCCGGAGAACGACACGCCCTTGGACGTGACCGGCCAGAGCGGCGCGGGCGGGCCCGCCGAGAACACGCCTGCGCGCAGCACGCCCGCGACCAACGCCAACACCAACAACGGCTCGTTCGACATCGTCGCCCAGGTCGAGCAGCAGGACGTGAACGCCGCGCCCGGCTCCAACGCCGACGCATCGCGGACGCCCTCTGTCCAGCCCGAGCGGGTTTTCGAGCAGCAGTCGCCCAGCGAGCCCGAGCCGGCGCCCGAGCCCGCATCCGTCGAAGTCCTCGAGGCCGCGCTCACCTCGGCCCGCAAGCTCGACGCCGAGGCGCTCGATATCGCCCTCGACGAACTGGCCGCCGAGTTCAGGCGGACCCTCGCGGCCGAGTCCGCCAAGCCCGGCGCTGACGAGAACATCATCCGCGGCCTCGAGCAGCGCGTCGCCTGGCTAGAACTGCGGATCGACACCCGTGACCAACGCCGCGCGATCGATGATGCGCTGCGTGTGTCCAGCGACCGAGACCGCCAGGTCGCCGAGGGCGTGCGGCGGTGGCAGTCCGAGCGGGCGTACGTCGTGGTGGGACGCCTGGCGCCGAGCGCCGTGTACGACGGCAAGCGTCTGCCCCTGATGTACCGCGTCCAGTCGGTGGACCCGGTGCTCGGCCCGCGGACGATCGCCTACGTCCGCCCGTCCGCGAACCAGGATCTGGCGCCCCGCCTGGGCCAGATCGTGGGCATCGTGGGCCGGGGCTCCGACGACGACGCGCTGCGCCTGCGCATCATCCGCCCGGACCGCGTGGACGAACTGAACTCCGCGTTCGCCCAGGAGCCGGTCACGACCGAGTGAGCGTGCCCGGTCCCTGAGTGTCGGCGTGGGCGTACCGTTGGCCCGTGCCCGACGCCGACATCCCCATCATCGCCTCCGGCGTCTCCGCCGCCGGCTCGGCCGAGCGTGCCGCGGCAGAGGCGTGCGCCCGCGCCCAGGCCGAACTGGAACGCGCCGGCGCGCCGACCACGTCCCCGGACCTCGTGCTCGCCTTCGCCTCGGGCTCGCACGCGTCGATGCTCCCGGCGGTCGCGGCGGGGCTCAGGCGCGGGCTGGACCCGAAGAGGCTGCTCGCCGTCGGGGCGCCGTCTGTCATCGCGGGGCGCGAGGCGTTCGAGGCACGCGACGCCGTCTGTGTCCTCGCACTCCGCCTCCCGGGCGTGGGCGTCCACCCGCTGGCGCCGGATCAGCTCGCCCACGCGCCCGAGGACGCGCTGGAGCAGGCGATGGGCGACGGCGCCTCGCGACGCGGGACGATCCTGTTCGCCGATCCCAGCTCGACCCCGCTCGGCGCACTGGTCCCCAGGCTCGCCCGCATCCACGAGCGTTCGGTCTGGGGCGAGTCGCCACCGCTCGTCGGCGCCGCCGTCGCGCACGACGCGAACTCCCGCGCCTCGTTCGTCCTCGACGAGCAGGCGCACGCGTCGGGCGCCGTCGCGCTTACGCTGACGGGCGACGTGCGTCTGGACGTCGTCACCAGCCAGGGCTGCAAGCCCTTCGGCGAGCCCATGCTCGTGACCCGGGCCAAGAACAACCTGATCCTCGAGCTGGGCGGGCGACCCGCGATCGAGGCGATCCGCGACGCCGCGACGGCGCTGACGCTCGCGCAGCGCGAGCTCCTGCCCGGGGGCTTGTTCCTGGGGCTCGTCGCCGACGAATACAAGGACCGCTTCGGGCGGGGCGACTTCCTGATCCGGCGCATCCGGGCGGTGGACGAGACGTCCGGCGCCGTCGCGGTCGAGGAACTCATGAGCGTCGGGCGGACGGTGCAGCTGCACCTGCGCGATGCGCGGACCGCTGACGACGATCTGGCCCTCCTGCTCGATGCCCAGAGCCTGCACAGCCGCCCGCTGGGGGCGTTGTTATTTTCTTCGGGTGGTCGCGGCGGCGCGTTCTTCAACGACCCATCGCACGACCCGGCGTGTGTCCAACGCGCCTTCCGCCCCGAGCTGCCCGCCGAGCGTCAGGCCAAGGGCGGCCAGGAAGTGGACCCCGAGGTGCCCCTGCTCCCACTGGCTGGCCTGTTCAGCGCCGCCGAAATCGCACCCGCGGCGGGGGCGCCCCGCGTGCACACACACTCGGCCGTGCTCGCGTTGTTCCGCACGCGCGACGCGGACGACGCCTGATCGCGCCGCGCGGGCACTCAGCCCTCGAACGCCGGCTCGATGATCCCCCGGCACTCGCCGAACCCGATCCGCCGGTAGCCCTCGCGCTCGCAGTACCCCCTGATGATCACCTCGTCGCCGTCGGCCAGGAACTTGCGTTCCTCGCCCGTCGGCAGCTTGATCGGCGTCCGTTGCGTGCCTGGCACGACCTTGGGCGGGCTGGCGAACGGGTCGCCGTCCCACGTCAGCTCCAGCAGGCACCCGCGCGCGTCGCGCGTCGGGCCGGAGACCGTGCCCGAGGCGAGCAGGTCGCCCGGCTGCATCTGGCACCCGTTGGAGGCGTGGTGCGTGAGCATCTGCCCGATCGTCCAGTACATGTCCTTGAACGAGCCGCGTGAAAGCCGCACGGGCTCGGCGCCCGAGTCGCGCATCTTCGCGCTCGACAGGAATACCTCGAGCGTGATGTCCACGCCGCCAGCCTTGGTGTTGTGCTCGCTCGTCAGGTAGCCCAGGGGCGTGGGGTCGCCCGCCGCCCGCTCCATTGCGGGCGTGCGGAAGGGCGCGAGCGCCTCCATCGTCACGATGTACGGCGACACCGTCGTCGCGAAGTTCTTGGCCAGGAACGGGCCCAGGGGCTGGTACTCCCACTTCTGGATGTCCCGGGCCGACCAGTCGTTGACCAGGCACATCCCCAGGATGTGGTCCTCGGCCTCGCCGATCGCGATGGGCGAGCCCCGCTCGTTGCCCCGCCCGACGACGAAGCCGACCTCCAGCTCGTAGTCGAGCAGCTTGCACGGGCCGAATACCGGGTCGCCGTCCGCGATCGTCGCCCCGGGCAGGAGCTGGCCCCGCGGGCGCCGCACCGGCGCGCCCGAGGGCACGATCGTGGACGCCCTGCCGTGGTAGGCGATCGGGATGTGTTTGTAGTTGGGCAGCAGCGGGTTGTCGGGGCGGAACATGGAGCCGACGTTGGTGGCATGGAACAGGGAGGCGTAGAAGTCGGTGTAGTCGATGACCATGTTGAAGAAGGGCAAGCCCAGGCCGACCTCCTCGGCGGGCATGACGATCTCGTCACGATCCGTGTGCGACCGCAGCCGCGAATCGTCACGCGAGAACAACTGCTGGAGCTGGCGACGCAGGCTGGGCCACGTCCCGTCCGCCGCGATGGCGTCCACGCCGAAGAACGCCCATTCGTCGTCCTCGTCGGGGATGATCTCAGACGCGGCCAAGGCGCTTAGATCGACGACCATGTCGCCGACACGCGTCACCACGCTCAGCCACGAATCGCCGTCGTCGTCGATCGAGACACGCGTGCCGAGCGGCAGATTCTGAATAGGAAAATCCGACTTCGGGTCGTTGGCGGACTCGACCCAGGACTCGAGCTTTGGGTCGTGTGTCTCGTCGATCTCGTAGGGCATCGGCGCCTCCTGGCAATGCGGGGATCAATGACTGGTGGTCATCCTAGAGGACGCTCACGCGTCCGGCCCGATCGGATCCGGCTCGTCGTGGTCCGGGCACGACAGATCCCGATCCGCGGGCGGCGCTGGCGGCCTCAGGAACAACGACGCGATCCCCAGGGGCACGCATGCCAGCGCGAACACGCCCAGGATCGGCACAAAGTCGTGTCCCGCCGACACGTACGCCTGGCCCGCCAGCCAGGGGCCGACGCCAGTCGCCGCGACCGATGCGAGCGAGACCGTGCCCCGGATCGCCCCGTGGTGCGTGCGTCCGAAGTACCGCGCGATCGCGGGGTTGCCCACGGCAACACCCACACCCATCGACACACCGAAGATCCCCATCCCCAGCGCCATCGTCGGCACGACCCACGCCTCGGGAACGCGCCCCGAGACGCCCAGAAGGCACACGGCGCACGAGAGCAGCATCAGCGCCGGGCCAAGGGGCAGCAGATGTCGCGGCTTGACCCGGTCCACCAGCCACCCCAGCCCGAGCATCGAGAACCCGAACGCGATGGGCCAGGGCTGGATCGCGACCGCCGTCTGCGCCTCGGTCCCCTCGAGCCCTGCGCTGCGGAGCATCTCCTGCATGTGGAACAGCAGCGCTGTCCCGATCAGGCCCCCCGCGCACATGATGGGCACCAGGATCCAGTACGCCCGCGTCCGCATCGCCTGGGCGCGTGTGAACGCGGGGTCGTCCTTGGGTGGTTTGCCGCCGTGGACGAGGTCGTGCGTCTTGTGCTCGCCCGGGTCGCCGTCCAGGTGCTGGCCCACGTCCTCGGGCCTGTTCTTGAAGACGAGCAGCACGAAGGGCATCGTCAGCATGAGCACGAACGCCGCGAGCACCAGAGCCGCGACACGCCACCCGTGGTGCTCGATGAGCCACGCCGTCGGCGCCGGCATCAGCGCCGAGCCACCCGCGAACCCGGCGATCGCGAGGACCGAGTGGACCGTCCCGAGGCGGCGCTCGAACCACATCGCGATCGTGTGGCTCGCGAGCATGCCCAGGGAGCCCTGGCCGAGCAGGCGCATGAAGAAGAAGCAGACGGCCAGGCTCACCAGCCCGCCGACCTGGGTGAGCATCGCGACGGCGCTCGCGCACCCGCACGCGACGAAGCCGGTCACAATCCGCAGCCCGTGCCTGTCGGCCATCCTCCCGATCCAGGGCAGGGGGAACGCGGCCAGGATCGTCCCGAACGTGTACGCCCGGCTCAGCTCCTCGACGTCCAGGCCCAGCGCCGTCCGCAGCGAGTCGTTGAAGATCGACACGACGACCGTCTGCGTGGGCATCGTCGCGACCGCCATCGCGATCGCGACGCCGAGCATCACCCAGCCGTAGAAGAACGATCGTTTGGCGAGGGCGGGTTCGCTCGGACGCATCGGCAACCGTAGCCCGGTCCGGGCGCCCAGGGCGTGCGTGCTAGAGCAGCTTCAGCGCCTGCAGGTCCGCGATGGGCTCCTCGAACGAGCACGACCCGTAGGACAACGCGAACGTCTCGCGCACCCGCGACAGCCCGATGAGGTCCACGCGCTGGCCCCGCCAGGCGCACGAGTCTTCTTCGAACGTGAACGCCCCCGGGTCGGTCTCGCCGAGCACCTCGATCGTCGTCGCTTCGTCGATCCGGTTCACACGGACCAAGGCCGCGGCCAGGAACACGTTCAGGAACCCGTGCATCACCGCCTTGGGCGCGTCGGGCTCGTAGGTGAGCGGGTGCTGCGCGCGCACGGGATGGTGGAGCCCCGCCGTCGCCTTGAACGGCACGTCCGACCTGGCGCACGCGTGGATGAACCGTGCGATCGTCTCGACGGGCGGGATCATGTGCGGTTCAACGCCCCCGCACCGGACCTTGGCGGCGCTGCTGTTGCCCGCCAGGGCCGCGATGAACCCCCGCGGGTCGCCGCTGATGATCACGTCCTGGGGGATCTCGAACGCCGGGGAGATGTCGTCGGGGATCTCGTCGAGCGCGTCGTCGATCTCGCCCGCCTCGGCGACCCGCATCTCGATCGCGTCCACGACCGCCAGGCCCGCCTCCTCCTTCGAGTGGCGCTCGCTGAACGCGTCGATCGCGTCCAGGCAGGACTCGAGCCCGCCGTCGATGATCGCGCTGACACGCCATGGCGCGATGTCGTCGGCCATCTCGCGGTACCCGCTGGTCGCGTACGTGCCGGGCATCAGGGCGGCGCCCTGCTCGCTCAGCTCGCCCAGACGCGAGACCGGGCAGATCAGGCGCCCGAGCATCTCCGCGTGCGCGCCGCGCAGGTCCCTGGCGTAGTTCTCGACGCTCGGGCCCATGGCGAGCTTCGCGGGCGGGAACAGCCCGGCGTAGTCGATCAGGCCGGCCATCAGCGTGCGCATCGTCTGTGTCATCGCAACTCCGCCCCGCCGTGTGTGCACGATCAACGTCGCCAACCGGTTACTTCGCCAGACGCGCGATCAGCCTCCACGCGTCGTGGTTCGAGAGCGTATGCCCCGCCTGCGCGTTGAATCGCTCGACGAGCGCGTCGAACTCGGGCGCGTACACGAGCCGGTCCCTCGCTCCCAACGAGCCTGCCGCCTCGATCACCATCCGCGTCAGCAGCGCCTCGTCCTCGCTCGAGATCTTGGGGACCGAGACCTCGGCCCGCCCCATCCGCGGCAACCTGCCCGCCTTCCGGAGGTTGTGCAGGCGGTGGAACGCGTCACGCCGCGAGGGCGCCCGCTCGCCCAACGCCCGAACCAGATCCGCGTGCACACCCTCGAACTCGCTCGTGTAGGGCAGCGCGTCGAGCGTCCGCCCGGCCCGCTCGTACGCCGCGACCAGCGCCTCGTCGGCGCCGGCGTGCGCACCCCCCGACCCGCCGGTCTCGAAGAGGGCGCCCTGCGACCCGCCGACGCCCGCCGCGGGCGGGTGGTCACCCTCGATCAGCAGCGCCTCCCACGCGTCCATCGCCTCGTCGGCCTCGCGAGACGGGTCGAGGAAATCGTGCATGCACCGCTCGAACATCGCGTGACGACGCGTGCACGACAGGTCCCCAGGCGCGTGCCCGACCGGGACGACAAACCGCCACTTCTGGCCCGGCGAGGTCGCCAACGCGTTGAACACCGCCGCCGCCGTCGGCGCGGGCACCACCTCGTCGTGCATCGCCAGCTTGCACAGCGTCGGCGTCCGCACCCGCCCGGCGTGCACGACCGTGTCGGTCATCTGCAGGCGCTCGAGCAGCTCGTCGCGGCGCCCCTCGTTCGCGTCGAGCACCCGCGAGATCTCGGCGCCCGTGCCCGCCGGCTCGTGCTCCAGACGCCAGGCCCAGTCGCCCAGCGTGGGCGTCCCGACGACGAGACGATCGATCACCTGCTCACGCGCCAGACGCCCCGAGAGCTGGGCCGCGGCCATCACCGCCAACGCCCCGCCCAGCGATTCGCCCACCAGGTACAGCGGGCGTTTGCTCGCCAGCGGGCGCGTGGGCTCGCCGTTCTCGTCGCCCGCCAGGCGGTTACGCATCACGCGGCACGCGTTGGCCGCGTCCGCGACCGCCTGGGGCAGCACCCAGCCCATCATCGAGTCGGGCCCGCGCTCGACGCAGTCGAAGCCGCGCGTGATCCAGCCGAGCCTGTGTTCGTCGGGCGTGGTCAGGTCGCCCGTCGTGGAGGTCGAGCCCGGATACCCGCGGACACGCACCAGCAGCACATCCAGGCCCTTCTCGCTGGCCCAGCGCCACCTGATCGCGTCGCGCTCGAGCGGACGCGGGTCGCTGTACCCGTGCAGCACAACCACCCCGCCTCGAGCTCCGCCCCCGCCCTCCGCCTCGACGAGCCGGCATCCGATCCTCGCGCCGCCCATGCTCGTGAACATGTGCGTGACGCCCGTGTTGTCCTCGTCGTCCGCGGGCACGAGCTTCGGGCGCTCACGGACCAACTCGCGGAACCACCACCCCCAAAATACAGAATGGTCCGGCGCAGGCGTCGTGTCGCCCACACGCGACAGGTGGCGCACGCCGGTGCTGAGCGTCCGGTCCTGGCTCATTGCTCGCCCTGTGTCCTCACTGCCCGCCCGCCGAGGCGCCCGCGCCGCCGCCCATCCCGTTGCGCCGCTCGGCCGCCCGGCGCATCGCCGCATCGAACATCGCGCCCCGCAGCGCCGCCAAGTCCACACGCGCCGCCCACACCTGGCTCGACGGGATGAACGCGTCCGGGTCCGTCCCCTCGGGCGCCCGCTGGCTCGTCCACATCATCGAGGCGCCGTCCGGGCTGAACACGGGCAGCCCGTCGAACCCCGCGGCCTTTGTCACACGCACGCTTACCCGGTCCGCCGCCTCGCGACCCGCGTCGGGGGACGTGTCGATCGCGTAGACCTCGTAGTTGAAGTGCCCCAGGCGGCTGGTCGCGAAGACCGCGACCTCCGCCTCCGGGTGAAAGAACGGCGCCCAGCTCACGTGCTCGTCGTTGGTCAGGCGGATCTCCCGCTCGACCCCGGTGATCCGCCCCTCGTCGTCGAACGCCAGCACCGCCTCATACAGCTGCAGCAGGCTGTCGGCGTTGCGGTCCGACCGGTAGATGATCCGCGTCCCGTCTGGCGAGAAGAACGGCCCGCCGTCGTACCCGGGCGCATCGACGAGCACCGTGTGCTCGCCCGTCGTCGTGTCGTACACCCACAGGTCGCCGTCGGGCGCCTCGCCCTCCTCGGGCGGCTCGGCGTGCGTGTACAGGATCCAACGCCCGTCGCTCGACCACGAGCCCTCCGCGTCGTACCCGTCGCGCTCGAACACGGGCTGTGCCTCGGGCACATCGCCCGACGCCAGGTCGCTCGGCAGACGCGTGCTCACGACCTCCATCTCCCGGGGGAACTGCCACGCGTACCGGCTCGTCCCCCGCTGATACCCCGGCGCGTCCTCGACCACCGGGGGCGTAACCGTCGAGCCGAACAGCACGAGCGTCGGATCGGTCGGGTGGAACCACCCGCACGTGTTGGCCGACCCCGGCTCGGAAACCGGGGTGATGTTCGCGAGCCCTTCGATCGCGCCGTCGCCGCTCGTGCGCACGTCCGCGACGTACATCGTGTAGTTCGGGCTGGGCTTCTCGTCCTCGGGCGGGTGCTCGATCGCCTGGAAGATGACGCGGGCGCCGTCGGGCGAGAAGTACGCCTCACCTGCCTTGAGGAATCGCTCGGGATCGGTCAGGCGCACGTGCCCAGACAGGATCGGCGACTCGCCCCGCGTCCACCCGACATGCCCGACCGCGTCCGTCTCGGGCTCGCCGCCCAGCGCCAGCCCGACCAGCGACACACACACGCAACCCATCGTCGTCAACAGCACGTCTACCCTCCGGTTCGGGCCCCCGCCGTCGTCGCGGCGCAGCCGGGCAAGCCTAGCCGCCGCCCCTCCCCCCGACCCCTCCGCACGCCCCCATGCCCGAGCCCGCGTCCATCCTCGACCAGACCCGCGTCGTGCACGCCGCCGACCGCTTCGTCGTCGTGGACAAGCCCGCCGGCGTCCGGTCCGTGCCGGGCAACGGGCCCGAGGGGCGTGTGTGCGTCGAGGCGTGGGTCCGCGCCCGCTTCCCCCTGGCCGACGGCCCCCTGACCGTCCACCGCCTGGACATGGCGACCAGCGGCCTGATGGTCTACGCCCTGGACCGCGACGCCCAGGCCGCCCTCTCGCTCCAGTTCATGAAACGGCGCGTCGCCAAGGCCTACACCGCGATCGTGGACGGCGTGCCCGCGGGCGCCTCGGGCGTCGTCGAGCTGCCCCTGCGCGTCGATTGGCCCAACCGCCCACGCCAGATCGTGGACCACGACCTCGGCAAGCGGGCGCGGACCGAGTGGCGCACGCTGGGCGTCGAGCAGCACGACGGGCGCCCGTGCGCGCGCCTGGAGATGGTCCCGATCACGGGGCGCTCGCACCAGCTCCGCGTGCACGCCGCCCACGCCGACGGGCTCGCGTGCCCCATCCTCGGCGACACGCTCTACGCCGACCCGGCGCCCGCCCCCCGACTCTTGCTCCACGCGACGTCACTCGCGTTCAACGATCCCGCCACAGACGAGCGGGTCGAGATCACGTCAGACGCGCCGTTCTAGACACAGGGCAGACTGAATCCACCAAATAGGCGCCGAGATCAAGTCCCCTTGACGATCACAAGTGCTTGATCCGGCGCTCGGCGTGCCCGTCCCAGTTCAGGCCCGCCGCGATCGTCAGGCGGTCCAGCGCCCGCGCGTCGGCGTCGGTGAAGCTGGCCCGCTCGTGCGAGTCCAGGTCCAGCACGCCCCAGCACACGCCTTCCGAATCGAACATGGGCACGACGACCTCGGACAGGTCTCTGGGGTCGCACCGGATGACCTTGTCGCCCATGACGCCCAGGTCCGCCGCGACGATGGGCGCCTTGTCGAGCCACGACCGGCCGCACAGCCCGTTGAGCGCGATGGGCGAGCAGGCGGGCGAGTCGCGGCACGGGCCGAGGATCATCTGATCGTCGCCCGGGCCCGCGGTGTAGAACCCGACCCACGACACGCCCTTGTCGGACAGATGGCGCCACAGCGCGTCCGCGACGACCTCCATACGGTTGGCGCGCAGGCCCGTCACGCCGGACAGCGAACGCGAGATCGCGCCGTAGTCCCGTCTGTATCGCGTGAACGCCATGCGTGTGTACGCCGTGGGGGCGCCCGCTCGGGCGCGGGGCTCAGAGCGTCGCTGAGGTGAACGGCAGCAGACCCATGAACCGGGCCCGCTTGACCGCCTGCGCGACCATGCGCTGCTGGCGGGCGTTGGTGCCCAGGCGCTTGCGCCCGTAGATCTTGCCGTTGGGCGTCATCATGCGCCGGAGGCCCTCGACGTCCTTCCAGTCCACGTACTCGATGCCCTTGCCGGACTTGATCGTGGTCTTGGTCGGCCCGCCGGGCCCGAATCTGTTGAAGCGGCTCATATCGTGTGGACTCCGTCTCGGTCTCGCGGCCGGCCCCGTGCCCCACATAGGGCGCCGCGGTCGGCGACGGATGAGTCATACCCCCGCTGCCGGGGGCTCAAAATCTAGGCTTCGTCGTCGCCCGGATCGACCCGATCACGGCCCCGGGGCTCCCAGCGGGCGTCCGAGCGGGTCTCCATCGGGTGGTCCAGTCCCAGCACGCCCGATCCACGCCAGGCGACGACCAGCGCCATCGCCAGCAGGACCACATCCCGGGCGACGTGGCACCAGCCCATCCCGCCCGAGCACGGCCAGTCGTACTCGCCGAAGCACCCGCACTCGACCTCCATCCCCCGGAAGATGACCGAGAGGATGGCGGCGGTGAACACGAGCAACTGCAAGGCGAGCAGCGTCGCCGCGGCCCGGGTCCACAGGCCCAGGATCAGCAGCACGCCGCAGATCGCCTCGCCCCACGGGATCCCGAACGCGAGCACCTTGATCACGTGCTCGCCGCCATCGACGGGGATGATCTTGAACGCCTTGATCGACTCGGCGAACGCCTGGACCGGGCTCTCGATGATCGAGTCGGTCAGCGGCTTGCTGAACAGCTTGATCCACGCCGCGAATAGGAACAGCGCGCCCAGGAACAGGCGCAGGGGAAGGAGCAGGACGATCGACTCGATAATGCGCAGCGCGCTCACGGGCTTGGTCATTCCGAGACCTCCCGCGGCGGGCCCGCCTCTGTGTCAAAGCCCGCGCCCGCCCAGTCGTCGTACCCGTCGCGCATGATCAGCAGGTTCGTGAACAACGCCTCCTCGAGGCGGACCGCGACGTTTTCAGACGCGTCGCAGTCACCGCCCACGCAGTAGATCACGACAGGGCCGGCGTAGCCTCCGGCCCACTTCTGGATCTCGAAGATCATCGCGGCCGACACCTCGCTGGCGG
This sequence comes from Phycisphaerales bacterium, assembly GCA_029260515.1. Classification (GTDB taxonomy): domain Bacteria; phylum Planctomycetota; class Phycisphaerae; order Phycisphaerales; family UBA1924; genus JAJRXR01. The sequence continues at coordinate 142,891 of JAJDDC010000063.1, forward strand.
GCATCCAGTACGCGTCCTGGATGTGCCCCTCCTCGTACTGGTGCAGGGGGCGGGCGTCGATGAAGACCGCGAGCCCCTCGTCCCAGAGCGCCTTCGCCCTGGCGAGGTCGATGAGCGGGTAGTCGGAGTCGGCGTGCGTCCCGAAGTCCGTCGTCGCCGGGGTGTGGGTGGAGCCGGTCGCGTCGCCGATGACGACCTGCCCGCCGTCGCCCGCATCGGGGGTGGGCGCCTGATCCGTGGCGCCGCCGCCGGTGCTCGGTTCTTGGGCCGAGGTCTCGGGCGCCGGCGCTCGCTGCCCGCCCGCGAGCCTGACGGGCACGAAGACCGAGTGCGCACCGCCGAGCACGACCGCGACGCCCCCGATCGCCAACGCGCCGACGACCGCCCCGGTGGCCTTACCCATCGCGTCCGCCCCGGGCGCCGCCCGCCCGAGAGCCAACGGGCGCCGACACGTCGCGCACGATCCGCATCACGACGGGCACGCGGATCTCCAACTCGCCGTGGACGTCTGTGACAATGACCAGTTCGCCCTCGACGTTGCCGGGCTCGGTGTCATCGCCCGTGATGCCCGCGACGCTGATGATGTAGCCGACGCCGTACTGCGTGTCCAGAGGCTCGGCGGTCGCCTCGGTCAGCTCGAGGCTGCCCGATTCGGTCTTGATCTCGAGGATCTTGAACGACTCGCCAAACTTGTGCCGCAGCATCATCTTCGCGTCGCCCGGTTCGCCGGCCCGGCGTGGCTTGATCCGCAGCGGGTTCGGGCGAATCTCGATGTCGCGTGCGATGCTCGCCGTCAGGGGGACCTCCAGCGTCGGGCGGCGAGGATCGTTCGTCGTGATCGTGATGGTGTCCTTGAACTGCTCCACTTCCGGGCTGCCGTTGAAGCGAACCTCGATCGTCGTCCCCCGGAGTATGTCCCCGAAGCGCCCGCGGGTCGGGCGTGAGTCGAGGACGCTTACGCCGAAGTGTTCGGTGTCGGTCACGCTCACGCCGGTGACCTTGAAATCCTTGGCCCGCCCGGCGACCTCGATCGTCATACTCGCCGTCTGGCCCTTGCGGGCGTTGGCGAAGTTCGAGAACCCGGGTGTGGTGTACGCGATAGGGCGGACCATCCCGGTCACCGAGATCTCCCGCGGCACGCCGCGGTAGTCGTTGCTCAGCACGCGGATTTTGCGGGCCTTGTCCGCGTAGACACCCTGCACGGTGTCGTAGCGGACGCGTATCTCGCCCTCCTCGCCCGGGGCGTACACCCACTTGTCCAGGTCCGGGACCGTGCACCCGCAGTCGGCATCCAGCCGCTCGATGACCAGGTCCGCGTCGCCCGCGTTGCGGAACTTGAACGTCATGTCGACGTCCTTGTTGTCGAGGATCTCGCCGAAGTCGTGCTCGTCCTCCTCGAACGTCATGATCGCACGGCCGTTCTGCGTGAGCGGTCTCGTGGCAGGCGCGCCGGCCGGGGGCGGCAGCGCGACAGCGGCAACACACGCCGTGCCCAGCACGAACATCAACGACGCCAGCATCCGTGTCATCACATTCTTCCTCGTTCAGCAGACCTGCAGATCACCGCGTCTGGATCATCCCCGAGACCGGCACGCGCACCTCGTGCTCACCAGCGACGTCCGTCCGGATGACGATGTCCTGGGCGATGCGCGGGTGCACGCGCGCCGCCGTCACCTTCATCCGGATCTTGTACACGTCCATCTTCTCGGGGTCCACCGGGCGCGCCTCGAACTCGATCTGCGCCGGCCCGTTCTCGAACTCCACGCCCAGGATCTTGAACGCCTCGCCCTTGCGGTGCGCGACCGTGAACTCCCGCTCGAACGTCTCGCCCAGCTTCGGGCGCCCCAGCGCAATACGCATCGGGGCTACAGCGACATCGCCCTGGATCGAAGCAAGCAGGGGCGCCGAAACGATCTCACGCCGCGAGTCGTTCGTCCGGATCGTCAGCTCGTCGTCCAGGCGCCCGACGGTGTTCGTCGCCGCAAGCGTCACCTCGAACGTCGTGCGGCGAAGCGACTCGCCGTCCTCCTCGATGGCCTCGGTCCCCAACGAACGGACCTTGAACCGCTCGAGGTTCCGCAGCACCGTCGCCCGGATCGCCTCGAAGTCCTCGGTCCGGCCCGTGACCGCGAACGTCGTCGTCGCGGTCTCGCCCTTGGGCACCGTACCCAGCGAGATCGTCGCCGGGTTCACTTCCACCAGACGGATCACACTGCCCTTGACATGCAGCTCGATGTCGCGCCCGCTAAGGTCGTTGCACTCGATGTACACCACGCGGTCCTGGTCGCCGTGCTTGCCCTTGGGGTTGAACGTCACATTTATTTTTCCAGACTCGCCCGGCTCGTAGACCATCTTCTCGGGCTCGGCGGCGGTGCACCCACACGACGACCGCACGTTGATGATCTCCAGCTTCGCATCGCCCGCGTTGGTGAACTCGAAGTCCAGATCGATCGCCTCGTGGTCGAAGATCGTCCCGACCTCCCTGGTCGTCTCCTTGAACTCGACGCGCGTCGGCGTCATCACCCGCGGCTTGACGCGCTCGATCTGCGGCGGTGTCCCGCGCGGCGGCAGCGGGGGGGGCAACGCGACCGCGGCGCGCAACGCCGTGCCCACCACCAACAGCCCTGTAACCACGCCAATGCCTCTGCTCGCCATGATCGGCTCCTCGATCGTGCCCGGGCTTCTGACCCCCAGGACCTGTCCATGCATCGTCTCGTACGCACCCCGGGCAAAGATTCCAGAAATACAGCCCGTGTCCTTACCCATACCGGGCGCACACGCCTCCGGTTCTACCTTATTCGCGCTCCAGCCCCGAGGGTCGCCGATCGGCAAATCTGCGCGATGCCCTGGAACACCCCAGCCCGGATCGCCGACCCAGTTTCCTGCCCGCCAACGCCTCGCACCCTATCATAATCCGATCATTGGCAAGCCGAACCTGTGATCCGGGATCTCAAGAATCGCGGCCGAGTCCTGATGTCCCGTCGCCGACGTGCGGTGGCCCGCCCATCCCGATGGCTTACGGGCACCCGCCCCCGAAGGCGACGAGGAAGGCGAAGACGTCGGAAAAATCCCAGACGCCGAAGGGCACGTCCAGGTCCGCCGCGGGCTGCATGTTCCCGAACGCGACCAGGAAGAAGAAGACGTCGGTGAAATCGAGCACACCGAAGGGCACGTCGTAGTCGGCCACGTTGCATGGCCCCTGGACGGCCCCGGGCCAGAACCCCGGCGTAAGCGTGTACTGCCCGCCCGTCATCGGCTCGCCCGCGTCGAACTGCCCGATCGTGCCCGCGAGGGTGAACACGCCGCCGGTCGCGAACGTGATCCCCCCGCCGTCGATCGTGTGCCAGGAGAGGTCGAACCCGCCCCCGGTCTGCCCGAGGGCGGCGGGGGCCGATGCCATCACCGCCGCGACCACGAGCACGTTGACGAGGGATGAACCACTGTGAGAATTCATCATCCGGCTCCTTCCACGCTCGCAGCTTACTCGGACACACTCGTACGACGAAGCGCCGCGAGGGCGGAACGCTGCTCGGCGACCAGGCGGTCGATCTCCGCCTGGCGTCGGATCATCTCGTCCATCGCCCGACGCTCTTCGTGGATCTGCTCGGCGACGATCTCGGCGTGCGTGAGGGGGCCGCGCGCTGCCACGCCCGCTCTGGCGAACGCGTCCCCCCCGCCGGCCTCCTCGGCCGAGACCGTGCCGTACGCCGTGGGAACGTAGATCAGTGTGATCTGGGCGTTGTAGAACGTGGCGCCGGTTCCCGAAAACTGCTGCGCAGTCAGGTAGAAGGTCTGGGAGCCGCCCGCGACCGGGTACACGTGCTGGTCCGAGACGCAGGTGCTGTAGAGCCCGCTCGGGGCCGCGCTGTTGATGTTGTTGAAGCGGAGGGAGCCGGTCACAGCGGTCGGCGAGTCGGATACACCGATGTAGACCACAGAAGAAGTCCCGGTCGTGTGGCTGTGCTCGAGTTCAGAACTCGCTATCGCGATGATGTACCCCGGGCCCGGTGCGGTAATCGTCCGCGAGACAATCGCGCCGAAACTGCCCAGGGGTGGATCCGTCTGGACTTCCGCCGTGGACGACGCGACGCCCGGCTCGTCGAGGGTCTCGGTCGAGTCGATCTCCTCGCCGGTGATCTGCACCTCGCCGAAGAACTGCGCGTCGCCCGTGAACTGCGCCGAGTGCGTCGGGGTGCCGAAAGACGAGTCGTTCCCGGTCGCCAGATCCCAGACGAACATAGCCATGCCGGTCGCGTTGCCCGGCCCGCGCTCGGCGCGGACCCCGGTCGAGCCGTCGATGTAGGCCGTTCCGGCGACGCCCGCCGACGCGGGCGCTCCGCTCCCGATGATGCCGAAGTGGGTGCTCGACTCGGCGATCAACGCCGCGCTCACCCATTCAGCCACCGTCTCGGAGTGCACGAAGTGACCCGTGTGCACGCCGAAGACGGGTGAATCCGCCGTCAGCATGAGCATGTCCTGGCCGTCCAGGAAGCTTTTTGTGTCCGCAAACGGGAGCGTGAGCCTCCTCGCGACGCCTGCCGTTGGCGCCGCCGTCACCGGCTGACGCGGGCCGAGCACCGTCCAGGCGCCGGCCACGCCCTCGCGCACGCTCGTCTCGATCCACCGGTCCTCCCCCGAGTCGAACGCACCCCCAAAATCGAGGTCGTCGAACGTGAACAGCCCGTTGTCGGACGCGCCGAAGATATTGGTCCTGATCTGCTCGGCGAGCTGAGCCCCGCCCGCAGGGGCGTCGAACACGCGGTACCGGATCTGGTGCGCCCCGATCGCGCCCGCGCCGCCCGATTCCAGGCGCCCCTGGTAGGTCTGTGTCTCCAGCAGCTGAGCGTCAGCGTCCTCAGCCACGCCGGCGAGCAGGGCCAAGCCGATCATCATGGGCAAGCGCGTCATCTTCATCGGGTCTCTCCCCCAGTCTCTGGGCGGGCCGTGTGCGCGGCGCGACACCCGGCGTGTCGAACTCTCTCTTCACAGGCGAGCGCAGTCTCGCAGATGAAGCACGGGAACGCGAGTAATACGTGCGTAAATGCGAAGCCACAGACGCGATCCGCCGGGATGATCGCCTACGCCACGGGAACAACCCGTTCGTGCGTCGCCCGCCATGCCTCGATCGCACCGCGGACCTCGCCGGGAGTCCCCGCGCCCCGCACGTCCTGCTTGAGCGCCTTGCAGTGGCTCGCGTTGATCCCCTTGCCCAGCCACGAGATCTTTTGGCGGATCACGTGCATCGCGTGGTGCTCGCCCCGGTACCCGAGCATCCGCTCGAAGTACGCGAGGACCACGTCCAGCTTCTCGTCCTCGCTCGGCTCCAGGTCGGACACATCGGGCGGCGCATCGGGCGTGTGCTCCCCCGCTTCCCAGCGCTCCTGCATCGCCCACGCCTGGCGGAAAATCCACGGCGTCGCGAACGCACCCCGCCCGATCATCACCCCGGCGCACCCGGTCTCGACGAGCATCCGCAGCGCATCGACCGGCGTGCGCACGTCACCGTTGCCGATCACGGGCACGCCCCCGTCGCCCGCGTCGCCGGTCGCGTCGCGCACGCCCTCGACGACCCGCCGGATCCCGTCGAGGCGGCACGCGCCACCGAACTTCTGCTCCGTCGTCCGCCCGTGCACCGTGATCGCGGCGACGCCCACCCGCGCCAGCCCGACCGCCAGATCGACCGCGACGCCCCGGGCCGCGTCCGCCTCGCTCCAGCCCAGGCGCATCTTGCACGTCAGGGGCACGCCCTCGGGCAGGGCCGCGCGGACCGCCGCCGCGACCCGGACCGCCCCGTCCACGTCGCACATCAGCTTCGACCCGCCGTCGCGCTTGCAGACCTTGTCCACCGGGCAGCCCATGTTGATGTCCACGACCGTCGCGCCGTGATCGACGCACCACCGCGCCCCGTCGGCGAGCGTCGCCGGGTCCGACCCGTACAGCTGCATCCCGATCGGGCGATCGGACGCGCTCGTCCGCGCCAGGTCCATCGAGTGCTCGGACCCGCAGATCAGCCCCTCGGGACTCAAAAGGTCCGTGCACGCCAGCCCGACCCCGCCCAGCGAGCGGCACGTCTCGCGCCACGCCAGGTCGCACCACCCCGCGATCGGCGCGAGCAGGAGGTTCGTCGCCAGACCGACAGGGCCGATCGTCAGCGGGCGGGCATGCACGGGCGCGTGGGTCACACCGAACTCTAGTGGCCCCGTACGGCGGAGCCGCAACGTCCGACCGCTGTGTTATCCGTGACATCCGCCGTGGGTCGATGCCCGCCCGAGACGGCCCCGCCCGGATCCCCAATCAACAGCCGGCCACGCGGGGCGCGCCCCGACCCCGTCCCCTACCCTCTGATCGCCCCCGGAGACCCCCCGCCCCGTGTACCAGGCCCTGCTCACCCGCAAGTACCTCACCAGCAAGATCATGCCCTTGCTCGCGATGGTCGCGGTCATGCTCTCGGTCGCGACGGTCCTGATCACCTGGTCGGTCATGGGCGGCTTCCTGCGGGCGCTGCTCGACTCGGGGCGTGTCCTCGTCGGCGACGTCACAATCACCTGGCCCGCGATCGGCTTCGCCCACTACGACGAGCTGGTCGCCGACCTTGAAGACGACGAGATGTTCGTCGCCGCGACGCCCGTTATCGAGTACTTCGCACAGATCCAGCTCCCCGACGGGCGCCCGACGGAGGTGTACCTCAAGGGAGTCGTGCCCGACGGCTTCGACCGCGTCACCGCGTACATGGACCACGTCTGGTGGCGCGCGCTCGACGAACCCACCGCCCGCGACGAGGAGGGCGCCGACATCCGGCTGCTGGATGGCAACGAGGCTGTCTTCGCCGAAGCGCTCGACAACGCCCGGTCCATGTCCCGCGCGCTCGGAGATGGAGAGGCCCACCGCCCCGCCGCCATCCTGGGGATCGAGGTCACCGGGTACAACCGGCGCAACGCCGTCGGCGTGTACGACTACCTCATCCCCTACCGCACACTGCCCGACGGGACCGAGGAGCCGGTCCCCGTCTTCATGCCGCTCAACGGCGAGATCATCCTCACGGTCCTCCCGCCCGCCAAGGGCGGCGGGATCGTGGCCGAACCCGTGACGCGATCGATCCCCGTCGCCAACGAGTTCCAATCCGGCATCTACGAGGCCGACAAGAACACGGTCCTCGTCCCGTTCGACTGGCTCCAGAACATCCTGAACCTTGGCGAGGCGCGGCGCACCCGCCCGGGCGCCTCGATGTTCGAGACCGCCTTCGACCCGGTCACGGGCGAGCAGATCCCCGCCGCCGCGGCGGGTGCACAAGTCTCGCCCGCGCGCGCGACGAGCGTCATCGCGCTGGCCCGCGACGGCGCGACGCCCGACCAGATCCGCCAGCGCACCCGCGAGATCTACGCCGAGTTCGCCGCACGCCACCCGGGCGAGATCCCGTCGCCCAGCGCGATCCAGATCGCGACCTGGGAGGACCTCAACCGCACGCTCGTCGCCGCGGTCAAGAAGGAGACCGGGCTCGTCCTGTTCATCTTCGGCATCGTCTGCTTCACCACCGTCTTCCTGGTCCTGGCCATCTTCTGGGCCATGATCAACGAGAAGACACGCGACATCGGCATCCTCCGCGCCCTGGGCGCCTCGACCACAGGTGTCGCGACCATCTGGCTCTCGTACGGCGCCGCGCTGGGCCTCGTCGGCGCGATCCTCGGCGTGGCGGCCTCGATCCTCATCGTCCACAACATCAACGAGATCCACGCCTGGCTGGGCAGCGCCTTCGGCCTCGTCATCTGGGACCCCCGCGTCTACTACTTCGTCGAGATCCCCTCCGACATCGTCCCCATCAACGCCCTTGTCGTGTTGCTCGCCGGCATCGCCACGTGCATCATCGGCGCCGCCATCCCCGCGTTCCGCTCGGCCCGCATGGACCCCGTCGAGAGCCTCCGCTTCGAGTGATGACAACCGCCGCGGCACAACCCGAGCTCCGGACCACGCCCCCGGCGCACGCGCCGTTGATCCGTGTCGAGCGCCTGCGGAAAACCTACAAACTCGGGCGCGTCAAGGTCCCAGTCCTGCACGGCGTCTCGCTCGACGTCGCGAGCGACGAGACCGTCGCCATCCTTGGCGCCTCCGGCTCGGGCAAGTCCACGCTCCTGCACCTCGTCGGCGGGCTCGACCGGCCAGACCGGCAAGTGAAAAACTACCGGCGCTGCGCCCGCTGCGGTTACGACATGGCCGGGCTCGAGGCGCCGCGTGTGTGCCCCGAGTGCGCCTGCCCGGCGCCAGCCCTGAACGAACGCGCGTCGATCGTCTTCGATGGACGGAACGTCACCAGCCTCTCCGCGCGTCAGCTCAACCGCTTCCGCGCCCGCGACGTCGGCTTCGTCTTCCAGTTCTACCACCTGCTCCCGGAGCTGACCGTCCTCCAGAACGTCACGGTCGGCGCCATGATCCGCCACGGTCTCGGGTACGCCTCCTCCGCCGCGGACGCACGCGCCCGCGCCGGGGAACTGCTCGACGCGTTCGGCCTGGGGCACCGGCTCCGCCATCGCCCGGCGCAACTCTCGGGCGGCGAACGCCAGCGCGTCGCCATCGCCCGCGCGCTGATCAACAAACCCCGACTGCTCCTGGCCGACGAGCCCACCGGGAACCTCGACGCCGAGACCGGCGCCCAGATCCTCGACGCCCTCGCCGACCTCCGGGAAAAGTTCGGCCTGACTATGCTCATGGTCACCCACGACCCCGCCGTCGCCGAGCGTGCCGACCGCGTGGTCCGTCTCCACGACGGCGTCATCCAGGGGGCCTGACGGGGGCCAGACGGGGGCCCACAGCGTTCGCGTGCGGCTATCCGCCCCGCCGACACCCCAATCACTTCACTTGCGGTACGATCCGGACGCCCGAAAACCCGCAGCCCGACCTATGCCGATCACCCAGCACGACAACCCCAAGGGCGCCGACACCCAGCCCAAGACCGAGCGGCGGAAGATCACGCTCGTCGGCGCCGACGGCGAGCGCATCGACGCAGACGTCGTCGAATCGGGCTCGGGCCAGCGTGTCGTCTTCCTGCACGGGCTCGTCGGCCTCAACGAGCACTGGGAAGAGGTCATCCGACGCGTCCGCGGGCGATACGCGTGCACCTCCCTCGAGATCCCATTGCTCGAACTCAAGGGCGCGACCTGCTCCATCCAGGGCGTCAGCGACCTGACCATCCAGTTCCTCGGCGAGCACGTCGGCGAGCCCTCCATCCTCGTCGGCAACTCCTTCGGCGGACACGTCGCGTGCCGCGTCGCCATCAAGCAGCCCCACCTGGTCCGCGGCCTCGTCTTGGCCGGCTCGTCGGGCATGATCGAACGCACCTTCGTCAAGGGCGCCCCGGTCCGCCCCAGCCGCGAGTGGCTCCGCGAGAAGATCGGCGAGCTCTTCCACGACACCGCGTTCATGCGCGAGGCCGACCTCGACCGTGCGCACGCCGCCCTCTCCAAGCGCTCCGGCGCCCGCGCCATGATCCGCCTCTCGAAGTCCGCGAGGCGCGACCACATGGGCGACGAGGTCTCCGACATCCACCGCCCGGTGCTGCTCATCTGGGGGCGCCAGGACGTCGTCACGCCCCCCAGCGCCGCCCAGGGCTTCCTCGACCTCCTGCCCGACGCCCGGATCACCTGGGTCGATCAGTGCGGGCACGCGCCGATGATCGAGTCGCCCAAGGACTTCGCCGAGGCGATGCTCGCCTTCGCCGCCGACATCGACGCGCGCGAATGAACCCGCCCCCAGCACCGACCCCGACCCCGATCCCGACCCCGATCCCGACCCAGGCCCCGCGATCAACACCGTGAGCACGCCCGCGCCCACACCCCGTGGCTCCCTGTCGTGGACAGCGCCCGTCGGCCTCGCGCTCGCCGCCCGCGTCGTGCGCCGGGCCGCCTTGCTGCGCAACGAGCGGTACTGGCGCGACAACGCCGCCCGGATCCAGCACGACGCCCTCCGCGCCCTGCTCTCGCGGGCCGCCAGCACCCGTGTCGGGCGCGAGCACGGCTTCGCCCGCATCGCCGCGATCAACGACCCGGGCCAGCGCCTCGCCGCGTACAGAAAGGCGCTGCCCGTCCGGGACTGGTACGTCTGGCGCGAGCACATCGCCGCGATGCGCGAGGGGGGCGAGCCAGACGTCCTCTGGCCCGGGCGCGTCGGGCTGTTCGCGCAGACCTCGGGAACCACCGCGGGCGACAAGTACATCCCTGTCTCGAAGGCCATGCTCCGGTCCAACTACCTCGCCAGCCTCGATATCTTCGCGCACCTGCTCAACCGCGGCGTCTCGCTCCCGCGCCTCATGTCGGGCAAGTGCCTCTTCCTGGGCGGCTCGACCGACCTCTGCACCAACGAGCACGGCATCAAAACCGGCGACCTCTCGGGACTCGTCACCCCCCTCATCCGCTGGCCCCTCTCACGGATCTACTCGCCGGGCCCCGACATCGCCCTCATGAGCGACTGGCCCGCCAAGATCGAGGCCATGGCCGACCTCACGCTCGACCAGGACATCCGGTTCGTCTCCGGCATGCCCAGTTGGGCGCTCGTGCTCATCCAGCGCGTCCTCGAGAAGGCCCGCGCGCGTGGGCACAAGGCCGACCGCGCCCTCGACGTCTGGCCAAACCTCGAAGTCTTCGTCCACGGCGGAGTCAAGTACACGCCCTTCGAGCCCCGCGTCAACCAGGTCTTCTCGGGCGACAAGGACACCGACCTCCCACAACGCGTCGAGCTCTACCCGGCATCAGAAGGCTTCATCGCCATCCAGGACCGTGCGCACGAGCCCGGTATGCGGCTTCTTTCGGACGGCGGAAACTTCTACGAGTTCGTCCCCCTCGAACGCATCGACGACGACGACCCCGAGGCCTTCACCGCCGACAAGGTGGACACGGGCCAGCGCTACGTCGTCGTCCTCACCACCTGCGCCGGCCTCTGGCGCTACAACCTGGGCGACGTCGTCGAGTTCGACTCGATCCCGTCGTCGCACGACGGGAGAACCGGCGACGGCCCGCCGCGACTCCGGATCGTCGGGCGTCACCGCCACTTCATCAACGCGTTCGGCGAGAACATCATCGTCGAGCACATCGAGCAGGCCGTCGCCCGCGCCGCCGCCGACGCGGGGCTCACGGTGGGGGAGTTCACCGCCGCCCCCGTCTACCCCGCGGGCGGCGCCCGCGCGGGTCTCCAGCTCGCGCTGGAGGTCGAGAACAAGCCGAGCGACGGCTCGCTCGACCGGTTCGCCGCCGCCTTCGACGACGCGATCAAGGCGGTCAATGTGGACTACACGACCAAGCGAAGCGACGACCTGGGCATGGGCCCGCCCACCGTCACGCCCATCCCCCCGGGCTCGTTCCACCGCTGGCTCGTATCACGCGGCAAGCTGGGGGGCCAGCACAAATGCCCCCGCTGCGCGAACCACCGCGAGATCATCGACAGCCTGCTCGAGGTCGCAGGCAGACGCTGAGGAAGCCGAACCCGCGGGCGAGGCCGCTTCTCCCGCGCCCAAGGCCCCCGGTGGTGAAAGGCCCATCGCGCTTGACCCAATGAGAATGTTAGTGTAGACTAGCTCATCGCGTTCGCGATCGCCAAACTGGGGGCGGCATGACGAACCAGCACGACGAGGGGCCGACGGGCCGGATCGAGTCGATCGAGCGGCGTCTGCGCGAGATCGAGTCACGCATGGGGATCGCGAGCCCCGAAGATGCGACCGCGCCCGCTGCTTCGCCGCCAACCGCCCCGCCCGCCCCGCCGCGGATCGAGTCCCCCGAGATCGCCGAGGCTCCGACGGGCCCGCCGCCCATCCCGCGCCAGATCCCGGGCCCGCCGCGCAAGCCCGGGCGAGACCCGATCTCGATCGAGACGCTCGTCGGCGGGAAGGTCTTCGCCGTCGTCGGCGCGCTCGTCATCGTCACCGGGATCGCGTTGTTCCTCAAACTCGCCTACGACCTGGGCTGGCTGGCGCTCATCAGCCCGACGGGCAAGTGCCTCGCGGGCGCCGCCTTCGGCGTGCTGCTGCTCACCGCCGGCGAGTTCGCGCTCCGCCGCTGGAGCGCCGCCGCCTCCGCCGCCTTGTCGGCGACCGGTGTGGGCGCGCTGTACGCCTCCGCGTACTCGGCCTACGCCTTCTACCAGCTTGTCCCGACCTCCGCCGCCTTCGCGCTGCTCGTTGTCGTCTCGACGATCGGACTCGCCGCCGCCCTGCGCGCACGCCTGGTGTCGGTCGCGGTCCTCTCAATCATCTCGGCGTACCTCACACCCCTGCTCCTGACGGATACCGACTCGCCCGCGTTCGTTCTGCCCGCGTACCTGCTGGCGATCGTCGGGGTCGGGCTCACCCTCAGTGTCCTACACGAGCGATTCCGTGTGCTCCGCTCGCTGGTCTGGTGGGGCACGGCGATCCTCGGCACGCTCTGGGTCTTCATGGACGCCCCGGGCGCCCCGATCACCGCCGTCGCGTTCCTCACGCTCGCCTGGCTCGCGTTCCACGCCGAGCTGTGGCTGTGCGCACGGCGCGGCGCGACGGGCCCGGGCACGCCAGCGATCGACGTCTCGCGCCCCCTGCTCGTCAGCCTCGGGTCCACGTCCTGGGCCGTCCTGCTGACCGCGTTCACGCTCGCCGAGCAGAACTCCCCCGAGCTCTGGCTCGCCCCCGGCGGCGCGATGATCTTCACCTCGATCCTCGCGATGATCATGGCGGGGCATCTGGGCGTGCTGACCGACGTGCCGCGCACCGACGAGGAACGCCTCGGCGCGTGCCTGCTCGCCCAGTCGGGCGCGCTGTTCATCGCCGCCATCGCGATGGGTGTGAGCACCGACTGGCTCCAGGTCGCGTGCTGGCTCGTCTTCGGCGCCGCCTCCGTCTTCGCCGGGCGGTGGGTCCGATCCCGCGCCCTCGACGTCTACGGCCTCGTCGTCCTCGCGATCGGTCTCGCCCGCCTGGTACTCCTCGACTCGTGGGCGGGCACGATGCACACCGGCGGCGTGAACACGCTCGACCTCGTGCTCACCGAGTGGACGCTCATGATGGTGATCGCCGGCGCCTGCTGGATCGCCGCCGCGGTCCTGCTCGTGCGCCCGGGGCCGGACGCACGTCCGCAGGCGCTCCCGGTCGCCGGCGCCATCATCGGGTCGCTCGCGATTCTCGCGTCGATCATGCACCCGCTCACCGAGCACGCGCCCCACGCCCTCGCCTGGGCAGGCATTGGCGTGCTCGCAATGGGCGCCCACGCGGTGCAGCGCCGCCTCGCACTCGACGCCGTCGGCGTCATCGCGCTCGCCCTCGCGTATATCGCCTGGGGCGTCGCCTACCTGTTCTACGGCTGGGCCAACAGCGCCGGCGGATTGACCGTCCATCCCGGCCTGCTCGTTGCGCTCGCCCTTGTGCTCGTCTCGCTCGTCGGCGCCCGCTGGCTACGCGATCGCTCGACCATCCCACGGACACCGGTGGTGCTCGTGTGCATGGGCATCCTCCTCCTGCTCGCCTCGACCAGCTTCGAGGTCGCCCGCCACGTCGTCCGGCTGACCGACGACGCCGCGACGCAGGCCGGGGCGGTCTCCATCTGGTGGGGCGTGTTCGCGATCTCCCTGCTGCTCTGGGGCGTGCTCGCCACGCGCCCGCCCGCGCGGTGGGCGGGCCTCGCGCTGCTGGGCGTCGCGACCGCGAAGGCGGTCGTCCTCGACCTCGCGGGCGTGGACCCCGCCTGGCGCGTCGCCAGCTTCCTGGGCCTGGGCGTGCTGATGATCGGCGTCGGCACGCTCTACCTCCGCGCCCTCGCCCGGCATTCCTCGTCGCAGACCGACGCGCCGCCCGACACCCCCGCGCCGCCGCACGATCCCGACCGCTGAGCGGGCGCCCGAGCCACCCCAACCCCAGCCCCCGGCGCCCTACACTCCCGTCCCCATGGACGACCCGATCATCTCCCCGCAGCTGTTCGTCTCGCTCAACGTCATGGCGATCGTTGTCCACGTCATCCTCATCGGCGTGGCCTACTCCATCTACCTCGAACGCAAGATCTCCGCCTACATCCAGGACCGCGTCGGACCCAACCGTGTCGGCTTCGACTTCGGCATCCCCCAGCTGGCCTTCTTGAAGGGCATCTTCGGCCTCGGCCAGCCCCTCGCCGACGGCCTCAAGTTCATCCTCAAAGAGGACTACCGGCCCACCAACGTGGACAAGGTCCTCTTCTCGCTCGCGCCAATCATCATCATCACCCCCGCGCTCATCGGCTTCATGGTCATCCCCTGGGGCGGCGTCTGGGACATGCCCCTGTACGACCTGCCGCTGATCGGAAAAATGGGCGGCCAGCTCGTCCACGTCGCCGGCGCCAACGTCAACGTCGGCATCATCTACATCTCCGCCGTCGCCTCCCTCGGCGTCTACGGCGTCACCCTGGGCGGATGGGCCTCCAACAACAAGTACTCGTTCCTGGGAGGTCTGCGAGCCTCGGCCCAGATGATCTCTTACGAGATCCCACTGGGCCTGTCGATCCTCGCCGCCGTCCTCCTGTTCGGCTCGTTCATGCCCGACCGGATCATCGCCCACCAGACCGAGAACGGCTGGGCGATCTTCACGATGCCCGTCGCGGCGACGCTCTTCTTCATCTGCACCCTCGCCGAGGCCAACCGCGCGCCCTTTGACAACGCCGAGGCCGAGCAGGAACTCGTCGGCGGGTACCACACCGAGTACTCCGCGATGCGTTTCGCGCTCTTCTTCCTGGCCGAGTACGCCCACATGATCACGGGCTCCGCCTTCTTCGCCCTGCTCTTCCTGGGCGGGTGGAGCGTCAACCCGCTGGGCATCGGCCCGCACCTGGACCCCGTCGCGGGCGGGATCCTGCTCGTGCTCGCGAAGGCCGGGATTTTCTTCGCCAAGGTCTTCCTGCTCGTCTGCTTCATGATGGTCATCCGCTGGACGGTCCCCCGTCTCCGCTACGACCAGGTCATGATGCTCGGCTGGCAGGCGCTGATCCCGCTGGCGCTGGGCCTCGTGATCGTCGTCTCCGTCTGCCGCCAGAACGGGTGGACGAGCTGGTGGGCGTTGCTGATCGCCAACCTCGTGACATTCGCGGTCTTCTACGCGTTCGTGGGCCTGCTCCCGAGCCCGACACGCAACCGCAAGATCCCGCTCTACGGCTCGCGCTTCAGCCCCGTCCCGGGCACGACCGTTAGCCACGCGCCCACCGACCCGACAGCCCTCGAAGACCGACCGGTCCAGGGCACGGCGCCGGTCACCGCTTGAGCGGGCGGAGTCGGATCGAACACGAAGGTCGCGAAGGTCTCAAAGTGCGCGTTCGTTGATGACACGGCGGATGCCGTCTTTCAGACGCCCGGCGTTGAAGTTGATCAGGAGCCCGAGCGGCAGGCGGGCGGCTCGGAGGTACGAGAGCAGCTGCGCCTTGTGGACGTCTTGGATCATCGCAACAGATTTGAGCTCTGCGACGATCGCCCTGTCAACAAGGAGGTCCAGTCGCTGCCCGCGCAGAGGGTGGCCCTTGTAGTCGATCACGACCTCGGCCTGCCGCTCGTAGCGGATCCCGGCGGCGGCCAACTCCACGCACAGCGCCTCCTCGTAGATCAACTCGAGCAATCCCGGCCCGAGTGTGCTGTGCACCTCGATGGCGGCCCCAATGATCCTGCGTGAGAGTTCTTCAACCTCGGTCGAACACCCACCGCTGCGCTCGGCATTCCGCGCCTCGCCCATGCCGAACCCCCCTTCGAGCCCTTCGCGACCTTCGTGTTCAAACCGACAGCAGTCCAGCGCCGGAGGCCTACTGCAACGGGTTGATCCCGCCCCGTGGCACAAGCTGCATCATCGTCGGCAGCACGTACCCACGCCCCCGGTAGCTGTATATCCGCCCCGACACGAGCATGTCCAGGTCGTCGCCCTCGCGCATCGCACGCCGCTCCATCTGCGTCAGCAGCATGCAAGGCAGCACGCCCAGCGGCTCGTCGCCCGCCCCGGTGCTCGGCCCGTTGTCGAACCGGAGCGTCCACCCGCCCGCGCCGTCGCGCACCAGGCGCCCGCGCCGACGGACCATCGCGGTTCCTTCAGCGGGCGCCCGGCTGGGCCCGGTCGAGTTCAGCGAACCCGCGCCCGGCGCGTCCACGCCCCGCTCCTCGCCCATCACGCCGCGCGGGCGCTCCTCGAGCGCCTCGATCAGCTCGCGCACCTCCGGGTCGTCGCGCAGCGCCGGCGCCGGCTGCTGGGCCGAACCGCTCGCGTCGTCCGCGGGGGATTCCGGCTCCGCCGCGGGCCCGAGCCGCGCGTACCTCGACGCGAGCAGGTAGTTCCGCCCGCCGTAGACCGTGACCTGTCCTGTGAACGTCACCCGCTCGAGCGTTGGGTCGAGGGTCATCGCCCGCTCGAGGCGTTCGAGCGTGGACGAGGCGAGCACGAGCATCGCCCCCTCGCCCGGCGCCCGGCCCTCCATGGTCGGCACGAAGATCGTCCGCCCCGAGGGCCCGCGGACCACCCGCCCCTCGCGTCCGGCCAGGAACGTCCCCTCGGCGAGCAACCGCCTGGGCTTGCCATCGCCCGCCGCGTCCTCGCCCAGCCAATCGACGCCCTCGGTCAGCCCCGGGTTCACACCCTGGACCCCGCCGCGGATCACCGGGCGGACCGAACGCGTCTCGCTGGCCGGGCGCGGTAACTGCGGCTCGTCCTCGGCCCCGGGCAGGATCTCGCGAGTCCCCGACCGATCGCCCTCGCCCGCCTCGACCTGCGCCCACGCCGCGGGCGAGAGCGCGGACAGAGAGCACCCAAACCCCGTCGCCAGCCAAACCCGTGCAATCCTCGCCCGCTCGCCCATACCCGGCCTCCCTGCCGCCTACGCCCACAGGGCGCGGCCCCACGATCCTACCCGAATCGCACATCGCCCAGTTGACCCGTCACCCGCCAAGACTTAGCGTCGATCCGCCCCCCCGAGGGCGTCAAGCGCGGCCGCGTACCCAAGTGGACTAAGGGGACGGATTGCAAATCCGTTATTTCGTGGGTTCGAATCCCACCGCGGCCTCTTCACGCGAGCCGGCCCATCCCCGGGCCGGCTCTTTTATTCGTCATACCATCGCCCCCATGCCCCCTCCCTCCACTCCAGACGAGGTCCTCGCCGCCGCCCAGCGCTTCCGCGACGACTACGCAAGCGTCCGCGCCCAGATCGCCTCCGTTGTCGTCGGGCACGACGAGATCGTTGACGGCGTGCTCACCTGCCTCTTCACCAACGGCCACGCCCTGCTCGAGGGCGTCCCGGGCATCGGGAAGACGCTGCTCGTGCGCACGCTCGCGCGTGCCCTGTCGCTCGATTTCTCGCGCATCCAGTTCACACCCGACCTGATGCCCGCCGACATCACGGGCACGACCATCGTCCTCGAGGTCGAGGCCGGTGACGGCAAGGTCGGGCGCGAGTTTCGCTTCCAGCAGGGCCCGGTCTTCGCCCAGATCCTGCTCGCCGACGAGATCAACCGGGCGACACCCAAGACCCAGTCCGCGCTGCTCGAAGCAATGCAGGAGCGCTCGGTGACGGTGGGGGGGACGACGCACGCCCTGCCCGCGCCCTTCTTCGTCATGGCGACCCAGAACCCGATCGAGCAGGAGGGCACGTACCCGCTGCCCGAGGCCCAGCTCGACCGCTTCTTCTTCAAGCTCAACGTCGGCTACTCGTCCCGCGCCGACCTGTCCGAGATCCTCACGCGCACGACCGGCGGCGCCGAGGCCGAGGTCGAGCCCGTCCTCGACGCCGAGAAGATCCTGGAGCACCAGTCACTCGTCCGGCGTGTCGCCGTCGCCCCCAGCGTCCAGGACTACGCCGTCCGCATGGTCTTGGCGACACACCCCAAGGGCCCCTTCGGCGCCGGCGAGTTCGCCACGCCCCAGGTCAACCAGTTCGTCCGCGTGGGCGCGAGCCCGCGTGCCGCCCAGTCGCTCATCCTCGCGGGCAAGTGCCGGGCGCTGTTGGATGGGCGCCCGAGCGTGAGCACCGACGATCTCCGGGCCGCGGCCCTGCCCGCGCTGCGCCACCGGATCATCATGAACTTCGAGGGCGAGGCCGAGGGGATGACCCCCGACACGCTGATCTCCAACATCGTCGAGACCCTGCCCCGCGAGGCATCGAACACTTGACGCCGCCCCGTCTACGCACAGCATGAGTCGCCCACGCCCGATCGCCGGGATGAAGCGATGGCAGTACTCGGTACGCGACGACGGGTTCCACCTCGCATTCGCCGCCAACCCGGACAACTACCCGATCATCTGCTACGACTCCGATCGCGGCGCGTGGCGACACGACCAGTAGCCCCGACCGCTCACCGTTTCTGTGTCGCGTCCCCCTCGTGCAGCGGCACCGCCGGCGTCTCGGGCGCCTCGGCCCCGCCATGCTCCCAGACCAGCTTGTACGTCCACGCCGCGACCAGGGCGCCAGAGATCGGCGCGAGCACGTACACCCAGAACAGGCCGTGGTGCGCGTCCCACGCGTACAGCGCCGGCCCGAAGCTCCGCGCCGGGTTCATGCTCGCGCCCGTGAGTGGCCCGAACCCGACGATGCACGCGATCACTGTCAGCCCGACCATGAACCCGCCGAGCTTGTGCGCCCGCTCGTCCACCACCGCGGACATGATCACGAACATGAGGGCGAACGTCATCAGCGCCTCGAGAACGAACACGCCCGACGTGTCACCCGCCTGCGTGAGCGAGCCGACCGTCGCGCCGACCGACACCGGGTCCATCATCTCGCGTCCGAGGACGGCGACGAGGACGCCCGTCGCGCTCGCCGCCGCCAGCAGCTGGACGACGATGAACGCCAGCGTCTGACCCGCCCCCTGCTTGCCGATCGCGAACAACCCGAGCGACACCGCCGGGTTGAACTGGGCGCCCGAGATGTACATGCACCCGGTGACGAAGATGATCAGCGCCACGCCGTGCGCCAGCGCGACCGTCACCAGCGACCCCGCCCCGACCGCGTCCTGCGTCAGCACGATCGACCCGATCCCGAAGAAGCACAGCGCGAACGTCCCCAGATACTCGGCGACGCAGCCACGGGCCAGCGTGTTCATATGCGATACCCCTTGTGTCTACCCGCCCAATCGCGGCCCGGGCGCCGGGAGTCTGACCGCTCGGGCCTCGGCCTGCAACCGGGGCGCTAGAGTGACCCGCGGCCCCGCCCCCAGCCCACGAGCCGGCCCAGCCGCCCGAGCGAGACGCACGACGCGCCGTGACCCCCTCCACACGCACATCAATCCGCCTCCTCGCCCTGGTCGCGCTGCTCGCGTGCTGCTGCGCAATCGCCCGGTCCCAGCCGCTCGTGTTCGCGGGCGGACGCGTCAACGTCTTCCCGGGCTCGCCCACGCTCATCCCGGTCATCGCGCAGGGCGACACGCCCCCGCGTGTCGTCCGCCTCCGCCTCGATGACGGGCGCGAGATCGAGGGCGAGCTCGTCGCCATCGACGCCCGCGAACCCGACGCCGACCCGCGCCGCCCGCGCCCGTGGCTCCACGAGCCGCACGCCTGGACCGCCTCCGCCGCCCCGCCGCCCGCGGACCCACGGACGCCCCGCCTGTGGCGCCTGCTGCTCGAGGCGCCCGCCGACGCGCACGGGCAGGGGCTCTGGCTCGAAGGCCGCCGCATCGAGCTCGTCTGGCGACCCGACCCGTGGACGCTCGCGCCCGAGGACGACCGGGGCGCGCCGTGGCGATCACCCAACACGCCCGATTGGCGCAACGACCCCGTCTTCGCCGAGCTGTGCGAGCCCGACGCGCGCTCGCCCGCCAGACGCTGGCGCTGGAAGCTCGCCACCGGGACACTCGCGCCGATCGGGCCCGCGGACGCCGGCCCCCCGCCGCCCATCGAGTCGCCCGAGCAGCTCGCCGCGGCGCTCACGCGACCGCCCCTCGCCGAGCGCGCCCTCGAGGCGTACGCCTCCTCGATCGAGTCGCTCTGGCGTCTCGCGCTGGTGCGCCTCTGGCGGGCCGATCCGGCGATCGCGCTCGCGATCCGCCAGCGCCTCGCGGGCGCGGTCGATCTCGCGCCGGGCCCGGTCGTGCCCGCGTACGCACCCCTGTCTGTCTCCACGCAACGCCTGCTCGACGACCTCACCGACCCGGACCTCCGCCCGGCGCGGCTCGCGACCCTCGCCCGCGCCTGGCTTGCCGACCAGCCGACCGCGATTGTCTGGGCCATCGACGACGCCGGCCCGCCGACCTTCGACGCGGCACTCCCGACCGTCGGCGTCGTAAACCTCACGCCCGAGCGGCAGACAATGCTCACCGCCATCGGCGCCGCCGCTCTCGAGCCGGGCATCCACACCGTCCCGCCGCGCACCCTCGTCCCGGTCCGCCCCGCCGTCCCCGCGCCCGGACACGCCGCCCCCTCGTTCGCCGCCGCCCGCGTCCGTGTGGGGGCACAGACGAGCACCATCCCCCTGGCCGCGTACCCGCTCGACGCGTCACCGCCCGGCCTGCTCATCGGCCCACTGCACCGCGACTGGACGCTCGACGAATGGCGCGGGGGCCCCGCCTCGCCCGGGCCACCGCGCGATGCCGTGACGACCGTCCTCGTGCACCGCGACGCGGGCCCGCAACGCCTCGACAACGGCGGCTGGCGCGTGTTCGTCGAGTGCCTCACGCCTGAGTTCTCTCCCGAGGACGCGGTCACCGTCTGGCTCGGCCCGTACGGGCTCCCGTCCGCGGCATTCCGCGTCAGCGCCGAGGGCCGAATGACCGACCCGCGCCGCCCGGGCGCCGCCGCGATCTGGGTCGAGGTCTCCCGCGCCCCCGACCGCTGGTCAGTGCAGATCGATGTCCCGCCCGACGCGATCGACGACTCGGGCGTCCTGCGCATCAGCGTCGAGCGTCTCGACGCGTTCGGCCTGCGCACCGCCGCCCCGCGCCGCATGCTCCCCTGGCAGACCGAGCCCGGGCGCCTCGCGATAGACACGCGCGCCTGGAAGGGCCTCTGAGCCCCGCAAATCCCGCGACGCTCAGGCGCCCGCCGCCCGCAGGTCCAGCGCCCCGACCATCAGCGCGTGCAGGTCGATGTTGTCGATCGTCGGCGCCAGCCGCTCGCTGCCCGGGCCCAGCGCCGTCACCTCGACCATGTCCGCCGTGTGGTTCGGGCTGACGAACGCGACGCCCAGCGAGTTCGCCAGCACCGCCCCGAGCACGGGCCCGAACCCCGACACGGCGGTAAACCCGTCGGCCCGCTCGTGGTCCACGAAATGCCTGTGCAGCCACGCCCGGTCCGCGTCGCGCAGCTCCACGCCCGTCGCCTGGTAGACGAGCATCGGCAGCACGCCCATCACCTCGTCTGGCGAGCCCGCCGCCGAGAGCTGGTCCCCGATCCAGTCGAACGACCGGCGCCCGCGCATCAGCCGCTCGAAACCCGTGTTGCCCGGCTCCTCGTAGAGCGTCAGCCCCGGGTTCGCGTTGGCGTGGTCCGTCGTCGCGATCAGCAGCGTGTCGTCACGCCCCATCGTGAACCGGACCGCCTCGTCGAGCGCCTCGTCGAACGCGGCCTGCTCGCCCAGAAGCGAGCACGCGTCGTTCGCGTGCGCCGCGTGATCGACACGCCCCCCCTCGACCTGCAGCACGAATCCGTCCGCGCGGGACGACAGGCGCGACAGCGCCGCCCGGGTCATGTCGCGGATGTGCGGCTCGTCCTCGGGCCGGTCCAGCTCGTAGCTCATGTGCTCGCGGTTGAACACCCCGAGCAGACGCCCACCGTCGTCGGTCGCGCCCGCCAGCTCCGCCGCCGTTCGCACGACCGTCGCGTCCGCATGGGCCTCGAGCAGCGACCCCGGGAAGTGCTTGGCGCCCCCTCCGAGCACGACGTCGAGGCGCCGGTCCATGATCTGCCGGGCGATCGCCCCCTCCTGCGCGCGCGAGGGGACGTTCGCGACAAACGACGCGGGCGTCGCGTGCGTCACGCGAGTCGTCGTTACCAGCCCGGTCGAGAACCCGTTCTCCCTGGCCTGCACGAGGATCGGCGTCGGCGTCCGCCCGTCGGGCGTGAAGTTGACCGCCCCGTTGTTGATGTGCTCGCCGATGCCCCAGGCAGAGCCGGCGGCCGACGAATCCGTTACCAAGGAGTCCGCCGCGTGCGTGCGGCACACCGCCCGCCTGGCCCCCTCGATACCCCAGAGCCGCGACCATGCCGACGCCCGCCCCGTCCGCTCGCGGCTCGCCATGTCCGCGAGCGTCAGCGTCCCGGTGCTCATCCCGTCGGAGACCATGAAGATCACGTTCCGGGCTTGTCGCCCGCGTCGGGGCGTGCCCGTGGGCTTCGCCGGCGCGCCGGCACTGGTCGAGACCGACGCGCACCCACCCGCGGCGACCGCGACCCCACCCAACGCCCCCGCGCGCACCATAAACGCGCGCCGATCGATCCGTGTCGTGCTCGTCATGCCGGGCTCCTCGCGCCGATCCTACCCGCCCGCGTCCTGGCGGCGCCCGCGTCCCCGCCCGCCTTCACCAGCCCCCGGCGCCAGACCTCGCGCCGGGCCCAGCACGCTCAGACCCGCATCCGCCAGGCCGCGAGCGTCCACTCGCCGATCAGAAGCACCCCCGCCAGCAGCACGAACCACCGCCAGATCTCGCGCCGCTCGCGCTCCCCGCCTCCGACCGCCGCGACGTTCTTTCCCGCGATCCGCAGCTCGTCACGCGTCCCGATTGTGCTCTCGCGCGGGTCCAGCAGGTTCACCGCCAGCGAGAAATCGTCCACACGCTCCACCCGGTACAGCCCCGCCCGATCGAGCACGCCCGCGTTCACCATCCCGCTCATGCCGGTCCCCGGCGCCCGCACGACCCGCTCGCCGGGCCCGGTCAGACGCGTCTCATCCCCGGTCGCGGGCACGAGCGCCGTCTCGCCCGTCGTGACGAACCACGGCTCGCCCCCCTGCCCGCTGGCCGTCAGCCAGTCCACCGCCCCGGCCATGAAGATCGCGAACCCGAACTGCACCCCCCAGTTGGACTGGGCGAGCTCGAATGCGACGACCAGGCGGCGCACGCCCCCGCCCGTCGTCTCGACGATCAGGGGCCCGTCCTCGCCCTGGGCGATCGCCCGGGCGCCGCCCGCCTCGTCGAACCCGAGCGGGCGCCAGCGCGCGATGTACACCGAGTCCAGCGACACGTCCCGCAGCGCCGGGTGCGCCCGCGACCACGAGACCACCCGCGTCGGGCCCGCCGCCGCGCCGGCGTCCACGCCCGGGACCGTCGCCCCGAAGCTGATCGACGCCCGCGTGGGCGTGTGCTCGGCCTCCACCCGGTCGAACACGATCAGGTCCGTCCCGCCCAGGCCGATCCCCCCGGGGCCCGCGCCCGCGAACCGCGCGTAGTCCTCGGGGCTCAGCGCCCGCACGCTCCGCAGGTCCAGCTCCGCGAGCACGTCCATCAGGAACGGGTCGGCCCGCCCGTCGGGCGCGACCACCAGCGCCCCCGCCCGCCGGGGCGGGGTGACGCGCAGCCACGCCTCGTTGTCCGCCGCCAGCGCGTCCTCGCGGGCCAGCGACAACCGCACGTCGCCCCCGTCGGGCAGGCGCAGCTCGACCGTCCGCGAGGCGCTGGCGGGCGCCTCGCCCCCCGCGTCGATCACGATCGGCGTCCGCCCCGCCGGCTCGCCGTCCACAAACACTTCGATCGTCGTCGCGACCCGCGCCGGGGCGACCGACTGGGCGCGCACGAACACGCGCACCAGCGCCGGGTCGTCCGGGTCACGGGCCGCGCCCAGCCCAACAATCCCAACGTTGTCGCGCGGTTCGCCCTGCGCGGGCCCGACCCGCTCGTACCTGGGCGCGGCCCCCGCGAGCCCCATCGCCCGATCGCCAGCGCTCAGCCCGTCGGACACGACGCTCGCGACGCCCGGGATCGCCTCCTCGTCCTCGCCCGCGTCCCCGGCGCCCATCGCCTCGACCAGCGCCAGCGCCGGCGCAAGGTCCCCCGCCTGCTCCGTCGGCCAGATCGACGCGATCGCGCGCTCCAGCTCGCCCGCCGACCGCGTCGGCGGCGCCACGATCCGCGCCTCGCGGGCGAACACGACCACCGCGACACCCTCTGCCCCCGACGCCAGCGCCCGGCGAGCGATCCGTGTTCCCCGGCGCTTCGCCTCCTCGAGCCTTGTCCGCCCCTCGGCCGCGTCGGTCGCCGACATCGACGCGGAGTTGTCGATCAGCACGTACGCGACGCCCCCCGCCGCGCCCGCGCCCGGGATCGCGGGCCTGCCCAGCGCCCCGGCGAGCAGCAGCAGGATCAGCAGGTGCAGCACGAACAGCGCCGACACGCGGAGCCAACGCAGGGGCACGTTGACCTGCAGGTCGCTCGACCGGCTCTCCCAGAACATGGTCGAGCTCACCCGCACCGTCCGACGTCGGAGCTTGAGCATGTAGAACGCGATCAACGCGGGCAGGCCCAGGGCCAGCGCGACGCCCGCAGAGATCGGCGCGAGGAAGATCACCGCCCGCGTCCGCCTGTCGAACCACGAGCCGACCCGGGCGCTCGTCTCACGACGCCCGCCCCGCCCGGAATCCCTTGGCGACGATGTACGTCTCGCTCGACACGTCCCGCGACGCCCGTGGCTTGAACGCCCGCGCCTCGTCGAACAACGCGTCCGTCTCCATCACCAGCGCCCGCATCTCTTCGCCCTCGAACACCTTCATCGCCAGGTTCCCGCCCGGGCGCAGCACGTCGGCGAGCACGCCCAGGATCGAGCGGCACAAGCGCACCGACCGGAAGTGGTCCCCGTGCCCGCTCGTCGCGGGCGCCATGTCCGACACGACCACGCCGAACTTCCCGCCGCCCAGCCGCACAAGCTCGCCCGCGTCCACCTCGTCGATGTCGCCGACGACGGTCGTGACGTTGGGCGGCATCTCGTGCGTGACGCGTTGCAGGTCCAGCCCGACGACCACGCCCCGCGTGCCCACGATCTCCGACGCGACCTGGAGCCAGGATCCCGGGGCGCACCCGAGGTCGAGCACGCGGTCGCCCGCGCGGATCAGCCGCTTGCGTTCGTTGATCTCGCCGAGCTTGAACGCCGACCGCGCGACATAGCCCTCGGCCTTCGCCTTGCGGAAATACTCGTCGTGCAGCACGCGCCTGGCCATCGCCGACCAGCCTAGGGGCGCCCCGCCCTACACGCCCGGCGCCGCCGCCCCCGCCAGGGCCGCGACGCCCTCGATCGCCACGTCGATCTGTGCCTCGGTCGTGAAATACCCCGGGCTCATCCGGACCGTCCCACCCCCCGCGTGCGTCCCGATCGTCTCGTGGGCCAAGGGGGCGCAGTGGAACCCCGCCCGGCAGATCACCCCGTGACGCTCGAACAACGCCCCGGCCGCCGCGTGCGGTTCGACGCCGTCGATCGTGAACGAGACCACCGAGGTCCGGTCCTTACCGGCGCCCGGGCCGTGCACGTTCACGCCCGGGTGCGGGGCGATCCCCTCGATCAGGCGCCGGGTCAGTTCCGCCTCGCGCGCATGGATCGTCTCGAGCCCGATCTCGCGGACCCAGCGCACGCCCGCGCCCAGCCCCGCGATCGCCGGCCCGTTGAGCGTCCCCACCTCGTAGTCCTTGGGCGGCGCCCCCGACATCGCGTGCGTCCCCGAGTCGCCCCCGGTCCCGCCCTCGGCCAGCGTCCGCAGCCGCGCACGCTCGCCGATCCACAACGCCCCGACACCCGGCGGGCCCATCAGCGCTTTGTGCCCCGCGACCGCGAGCAGGTCAACGCCCAGCTCGGCGATGTTGATAGGCGTAACACCGGCCAGCTGCGCCGCGTCGAGCAGGCACAGCGCCCCGTGCTCGCGCGCCAGCCGCGCCATCTCGCGGTACGGCAGGACCTGCCCCGTCACGTTGCTCGCCATCGAGCACGCGACCAGACGCACCCCGCCCTTCTTGAGCGTCGCCTCCACGAACCCGAGGTCAACCGGCTCGCCCGGCGTGTACGGCGCCACTTCGAACCGGATCCCCAGCTCCCGCGCCGCCTTGCGGATCGGGCGAGACACCGCGTGATGCTCCAGGCCCGTCATGATCGCGACGTCCCCCGCCTCCCAGGGCAGACCCAGGATCGCGAGATTGAGCGCATACGTCGCCCCGGGCGTCATGATCAGCCGCGACTCGTCGGGCGCCCCGAGCAGCTCGACCAGCTCCCGCCGCGCCTCGTGCACCGGGTCCACGCCCCCGCGCGAATCGCGCCGCGGGCTCCCGCATGTGCGCAGCGTCTGATCGACCGCCGCGTACACGCACTCGGGCTTTGGCCACGTCGTCGCGGCGTTGTTGAGATAGATCGTCGTGTCCTGGCCCATGCCGGCTCCTCGGGAGGGCCAGCGTACGGCGCCCACGCCGCCCGATCGAGCCATCGACCCCGGGCCGGACCACCCTTCCAACGCCGGGTCCCGGGGTCAGCCCCCGCCCGGCGCCCCGACCTCGACGACCTCCGCCCAGCCCAGGCGCCGCGCGTCGCCCCCGCCCGAGACCGCACCACGAGCATCCCGCGCCACCGCGTGCACCCCGCCGAAATAGACGCTCGACGAGTCCCACTCGTTCACCGGCACGCGCGCCCGGAGGGCCTCGACGGCGCCGGGCGTGAACCCGGGCTCGAGCTGGGCGCTCTGGCCGTCCCAGTGCGCCCTCGGCGCCGCGATCGCCTCCTCGACGCCCAGGCCCGAGTCGAGCACCGCCGCCAGCACGCGCGTGATCGCCGTCCTGATCCGCTTGGACCCGCCCGAGCCGAGCACCAGCGCCGGGCGCCCGCCCTCGAGCACGATCGTCGGCGCCATCATCGAGCGGATCCGCAAGCCCGGCGCCTCCGAGTGGAACCCCCCGGGGAACAGGTCGTCCTCGCCCATCATGTTGTTCATCATCACGCCCGTGCCCGGGACGACATACCCGCACCCCTGCCCGTTGGACGTCGTCATCGACGCCGCGTTCCCGTCGGCGTCGATCACGCTCGCGTGCGTCGTCCCGCCCGTGAACGTGCGCACGCTCGCGACGCCCTCGCGGACCATCGCGTCGCGTACCGCCTCGCCGTGGGCACGCAATCGCTCGACCTCGCGTCCAACCCCAACCAGCTCGAGCAGCGCCTCGGGCGAGTCGAACGCCACGCCCCGGTCCATCGCCTCGCGCAGCAGGCGCAGCGCAAGCCCGATCAGGGGCCCGCCCAGGCTCGGCGCGGGGTTCGTCAGCACCGTGCGGCCGTGGTAGTCCAGCGCCAACGGTTCACGCTCGACGACCCGGTAGGCCGCCAGGTCGTTGCGCGTCAGCAGCCCGCCCCGGGCGCGCATGTCCTGGTGGATCCGCTGCGCGTACTCGCCCGCGTAGAGCGTCGCCCGCCCGGCCCCGAACGCCTCCAAGAACGCCGCCAACGCCTCGGATCGAATCAACCCGCCCTCGCCCAGCAGCTTGCCCCCGGGCGCGAAGATCTCCCGCGACGCGGGCGTCGCGGTGCAGATGGGCCCCAGGATCTCGTTCACGTGCGCCTGTGACGCGTTGAGAGGCACGCCCTCGCGGGCGAGCCGCGCCGCCGGCGCTACGACCCGATCCAGGGGCGCCCTCCCGAGCCGCGCATGCACGTGCGCGTACCCCGCGAGCACGCCCGGGACCGCGGCCGACCCCATCCCGACGTGGAATATCTGGTCGGCGCCCCCGAACGGGACTGTCACGGGCGTGAAGTCCAGCCCGCCGTTGTCGTCGCGCCCGAGCCCGGGCGTGTCGGTGAAGAAATCGAAGAGCACGTCCCCGCCGCCCGCCGTGTGCGCCAGCAGGAACCCGCCCCCCGCCAGGCTCGTCAGCATCGGTTCGCAAACACACGATGCCATCCCCGCGCCGATCGCGGCGTCGAACGCGTTGCCCCCGGCGCGCAGGATCTCGACCGCGCAGCTCGCCGCGTCGCGGTGCCCGCAGGCGACCGCCGCCCGCCCCAGCCTCGTTTGAGATCCCGCCATGAGCCGGCCCCTGATGAGGCCCAGCCTAGTGCGGCACTTCCTTGACCGCGTTCCGGTTCCACGCCGGCACACGCACCACGATCGGCCCGTCCCCCTCGATGATGCACTGGCACGACAGGCGGCTGTTGAGCTGGAGCCCCGGCGCCTCCTCGACCCGGTCTTCCTCCGCCTCCGTCGCCTCGGCGACGTTGTCCATCCCGTTCTCGACGTACACGTGGCACGTCGAGCACGCGCAGACACCGCCGCACGCGTGTTCGATGTTGATCCCGTGCTCGACGGCGACCTCAAGCAGGTGCTCGCCCTTGGCCGCCATGATCTCGTGCTCGCCCTTCTCCGACCCGTCGTCGTTGACCGACTCTGGGTCCTCGAGGACGAACCGGACCTGGACGGTGGGGGGGCCGTGCTCGTGGTCGTCAGAGTGTCGGAGGTGCATAGACTCGCCCTTGTTGGCAGTGAATTAGACTCATTCTAGAACACGCCCCGACCGCTTTCCGCCCCGTCCGCCACACCAACACCCCGCCACCCCCCCCGAGGGCATCCATCCCGCCGATCGAGCGACCCCGCGACACCCCGGGTTGACCGGCGAATGCCCCGCCACCCGATACAGTCAGCCCACCCGCCCGAGACCCGCACCGAGACGCGCCGTGCCCGACGAGCCCAACACGACAGACACCCCCCTCGCGCTGAGCGTGGTCGCCCCCGCGCACAACGAGGAGGACAACGTCGCCCCGCTCGTCGATGCCGTCGGCGCCGCCCTCTCGCCCCTTGGCATCGCCTTCGAGTTCCTCCTGGTGGACGACGCCTCGACCGACGCGACGCCGCAGCGGACGATCGAGCTGGCCGCGACCCGCCCCTGGCTGCGCCTGGTCAGCCTGGCCCGACCCGCGGTCGGCGCCGGCAACGGCCAGTCGGCCGCCTTCAAGGCAGGCTTCGCGCGTACGCGCGGGCGGCTCGTCGCGGTCCTCGACGCCGATCTCCAGAACGACCCCGGGGACCTGCCCGCGATGCTCGAGTTGCTCGAGCGCGAGCACGCCGACATGGTCCAGGGCGATCGCTCCAAGGCCCGCCGCAAGGGCGACGCCTGGATCCGTCAGGCCGGCTCGGTCGTCGGGCGCCTGTTCCGGCGCTTGCTCCTGGGCGACACCATCCGCGACACCGGATGCTCGCTGCGCGTCATGAAGCGAGAGATCGCCCTCCGCCTGCCACTCGAGTTCAAGGGCGCCCACCGGTTCATCCCCGTCACCGCGCGCCAGATGGGCTACAGAGTCGTCGAGATGGACGTCTCGCACCACCACCGCCACGCGGGCGAAACCAAGTACGGCATGGGCATCACCAAGCGCGCCATCCCCGGTCTCATCGACTGCTTCGCGATCCGATGGATGGGCAAGCGCCGACGCACGCCCGCGGGCGTGAGCGAGCCGACCGCGACGCACGCCCGGGCGCCGGGCGACACGCCCGCCGTCGTCACACGCCCGCGCCAGCCGGAGCACAGCGCGTGAAGATCGGCCCCGCGCTCGCGATGGTCGCGCTCATTTTCGTGGGCATCTGGCTTGTCCTGCAGCCCACGCTCGCACGCCGCGACTCGGACCTCGCCGTCCGCATCGGCGCCGTCCAGCTCAACGTCCGCGACTACCAGGACGGCACGTATGAGTTCGTCTCACCCGCCGCCCTCGCACGGCTCGGTCGGATCGACGCGGAGCACTACCTCGCCGAGCTCGCCCGCCAGCAGACCCTCTGGAACGAGCGCCCCGCCCTCGAGCGCACGCTCATGGGCTTCTTCAATATCACCGAGTGGTCCAACCTCGCCTGGGTCCTCCTGGGCCTGACGGGCCAGTCCGCGTTCTTCCTCCGCATGTTCATCCAGTGGGTCGTCTCCGAAAAACGCGGGCGATCGGAGGTCCCCGAGATATTCTGGTGGCTCAGCTTCGTCGGCGGCGCCATGATGTTCGTCTACTTCGTCTGGCGTGTCGACTTTGTGGGTGTCATCGGCCAGTCGTCCGGCGTGGTCATCTACGCCCGCAACCTCCGTCTGATTCACAAGAACAGACACCGCAACGGGTACGCTGCGCCCATCAGCGCCGACCCCGAACCGGGCGAGACCCGATTCCCGGCGCCGTCGGACGATCAGGAACGCTGATCTCGCGCGTCCGTTTGCCTTCCCCCGCCGCGTACCGGACACTACCCCCATGATCGTGTACCTCGACGACGTCCGCCTCGAACCCGAAACCCCGACACTCGCCGACGCCATCGAGCTCGCGCGGCGCGCAGCCCTCGAGCACGGGCGCGTCATCATCGAGATCAAGGGCGACGGCGCCGCCGTCGCCGCGGACCTCCTCGACAACCCGGAGGCACACGACGCCTCCTTCAATGAACTCCGCCTCGTCTCGACGCCGCCCGGGCCCATGGCCCGCGAGATCCTGCTCGAGGCCCGCGACACCCTCGACAGCGCCCGCCTGGACCAGTCCACCGCCGCCGAGCTCATCCAGACCGGCTCGCTCGCCGACGCCCTCGACCCACTCCAGAGCGCCCTCGAGGCCTGGTCGCTGGTCCGCGAGGTGGTGGACAAGATCCAGGCCCTGACCGGGATCGACCCGGCGGGCGTCGTCGTCGAGGCACGGGGCGAGCGGTCCACCGGCGCCTCGTGCGTCGTCGCGCTCACCAAGGCCCTGGCCGACCTCCGCGCCGCCCTCCGCGCCTCGGACTGGTCCGCCCTCGCAGACCTGCTGGCCTACGACCTCGACGAGCAGGCCGACCGCTGGCAGGCGATGCTCGCCGCGATGGCCGAGCCGCCCGCCGAGGCGACCTCGGGTGATTCTCACGCCGAGCCCCGCGCCGGCGTGGAATGATTGCCCGAGCGGCCAGGGTCCGGTGGTCGGAACCCGGGCTCGTCGCGAGCATCCCAGACAGGAGGCCCGCCGCCATCGGCGAAGGCCCTGAAAACCCGAACGCGCCCGCCAGCGCCCTGGCCGACGCCGCGCGCGCGTCCGACGAGTCACGCTGGCACGTCGCGGCCGACGCCGCCGACCGCGCCATGCTCGCCGCCCGCATCGCCTCGGACTTCGTGGCCCTCGCCCGGGCCGCCGAGATCGCCGCCGCCGCGCACGCGCAGATCCGGAGCGAGGCGACCAACGCCGCGAACGGCGGCGCGCTCATCGCCGGGCGCGACGCCGACCTGCCCGACCCAGTACCCCCGGGGTGCTACCTGCTCCAGCCGCCCATGGTCGGCGCCGACGCCGCCCGCTTCCGCGCGATGGCACGCGAGGCCGGCGTCCCGGTCATGGTGCTGGCGCGCGAGCCGCTCACCCGCGCGGGGCAATGGCCGATCGTCTCGGTCGGGCAGGTGATCCTCCGCGTCCGACTCGACCCGCCCCCGGGCGTGGCGCGCGTCGAGGGACGGATGACCGGCGACGACTACCCGGGCCCCGCGCCCCTGGGTTGGTTCCTGGGCGCCCACGACCGCCTCGCCGCCGCCGCCCTCGAACGTATCGACGCCGACGAGCACCCGCACCACCGCGTGGACGACCTGCTCGAGCTGTACTCCGCCCTGCCCGACCACGCCCAGATCGCCGCCACCCTCGCGGCCACCGCCCGCGAGGCGTCGAACGCCAGCAAGCCGACCGCGCCCCGCTGGCGCCCCGTGATCGACGACCCGTACTCGTTCTGACCGGGCGTACGAGCGCACAGAAAACGGAGCGGGATATCCCGCTCCGTCTCGTCATCATCAGTTGTCCACACGCCGCGTGCTACCACTCGTACGGGTTGCCGCGGCTGTCGTACCGCCGGTACTCGTAGCGGTGGTACGAGCCCCCGCGACGGCTCGGGCGCCGCCAATCACGCCGATGCCCGTGGTCGTCGTAGCTGCTGTACGTGCTGTAGCTCGAGTAGCCGTACGAGCCCCGAGGTCGGTCGTAGGCGTACGAGCCCGAGTACCCGCCGTAGCCGGCGCGCCGGTCGGCACGGTTGTTCTGGTCGCCGATGATCGCGCCGCCGATGCCGCCGATCACCGCGCCCGCCGCCGCGCCCTCGCCCATGTTGCCCGACAACGAGCCCAGCGCCATCCCGCCCAGCGCCCCCAGCGCCGCGCCCGAGAAGGCCCCCTCGCCCGCGTTCGAGCACCCGCCCGCGATCAACGCCGCGACGCCCAGGGCCGCGAGGGCGCCCCGGGCCGTGTACCTGCCCCCGCGATTGCTGTGATCCCGACGCATGGCTGCCTCCTTCTCGATTCCGCGGCGCCTCGACCGTCGTCGGGCCCGGCAGTGCACAACCGCCCTCCGCGCCCGGGCTCTGACGCCCACGCACAAAGAACGCAGTAAGTATGCACTAATATTCCGGGCCAAGCAACCGGGATTTCAGGCTTTACGCCCTCAGCCGTCGCGTGTGAGCGCCTCGCCGCGGACCGCGCCCTGCCCGTAGCGCCGGAGCAGCTCCACGATCTGCGGCTGGCGGGGCTCGAGCTGCAACGACCGACGCAGCGCGCCGACGGCGCCCTGGAGCGAATCCGTCTCGCGCTGGCCCGACCACAGCCACGTGTTGAGCTGGCAGACCGCGATGCCGTTGAGCGCCGGGAAGTGATCCGGGTCCAGGTCGAGCGCGTCGCGGAACGACTGCTCGGCCGCCTCGTACTTGCGGAGCCGGAAGAAGCCCGATCCCATCCGCTCGAACGCGATCGCCGAGGGCTCGATCCGGATCAGCTGGTCCAGCGTCGCGACCATCTGGTCGTACCGGCGCGTGTGCCCAAGCGAGTCGGCCAGGTTCAGCAGCAGCCTGGGCGAGAGCTCCATCAGCTCGGCCGCCTGCTCGTACTCGATCACGGCCTGCTCGTGCTTGTCGAGGGCGGCGTAGATCGCGCCCAGGTTCACCCGCGCCTCGCCCGAGTCGGGCTTCACCGCGACGGCGCGCTGGCCGTACACCATCCCGAGCTTCGCGTCGCCCACCTGCAGGTACGCGGTCGCGAGGTTGAGGTTGGACTGGAAGTCGCCCGGGCGGATCTCGAGCGCACGCAGGTACGCGCGGATCGCGTCCGCGATCCGGTTCATCAGCTGCAGGACCAGGCCGTGCCCGAACTGGGCGTCGAAGTTGCGTGGCTCGAGCTGGGCGGCCCGACCGTACAACTGCTCGGCCTCGGGCAGGTTGCCCTGGGCCCGGTGGATCTCACCAGCGCCGATGTACGCGACCGTCATCGACGGGTTGACCGCGATCGCACGCTCGAACTCACGCAGCGCCGCCTCGCGATCGCCCTGCGAGGCGAGCATCTGGCCCTGCGTGTACGCCTCGTTGGATGTCTTGACGCGGTCCTGCCGCGACAACGGCTTGGGCGAGTCGAGCTGGGAGGCCATCCGCTCGCCCCGCGCACGCTGGATCGCGCGGCACCCGGTGGCGCCAGTGAGGAGGCCCGCGCCCAGGATCGCCGCGACCAGGGCCACGGGCAGTGTTCTGAAGGATTGGTTCATCGCTCTGCCTTCGTCTTTTCTCGCTCCAGGAACATCACCCGGCGACGACCCATCCGGCGCCCCGAGGCCGCGTCACATCCATCTTTCGGCTCCCACGGGGGGGTCGGTGAGCATTTCAACGATGGTGGCGGTCTTTCGGTTCGTGCCGTCTCGGGAATCGCCCCCGCCCGCCCCTCACTCCGCCCCCATCCGAGGCCCCCACGAGAATCTAGGCAAGCAGCCCCCGCACACGGCGCAGGTTCTGCGCATCATACGCGCGCCCCTTCTCGTCCTCCCCCTTGGGGGTTTCGAGGATCATGGGGACCCGGGCCAGCTCCGGGCGGTTGACGACCGCCGCGAAGCCCGACTCTCTGAGGGCCTGGCGCCTGTGCTTGCCGTCCACGTCCACGGGCCTGCCGATCGTGCCCTGCCCGATGTGCTCGTGCCGATCCGCCCGAGAGCCCATCGCCTTCTTCGAATCGTTCAGGTGCACGACCTTCAGATTCGCCAGCCCGCAGTGGTGGTCGAACTCGTCGAGCGCCGCGTCCGCCGATGCGCGGCCCGACATGTCGTACCCCCCGGCGTGCGCGTGGCACGTGTCGAAACAGAACCCGACCCGTTCGGGGGCGCCGGTCTTCTCAACGATCATCCCCCGCAGCGTCCCCAGCTCCTCGAACGTGCGCCCGAGGTTCGAGCCCGACCCGACCGTGTCCTCCAGACACACAACAACGCCGACGCCCGACGTGCGTTTGAGCAGTGCCTTGTACGCGAGCGCGATCCGCTTCAAACCCTGCTCCCGCGTTGACGTCGTGTACGCGCCCGGGTGATGGACCAGGTACGGGATCTCCAGCTGTGCGCACCGCTCGATCTCGACCGTCATCAGGTCGATCGACTTGTTCCACAGCTCGTCGTCCGGGCTCGCCAGGTTGATCAGGTAGCTCGCGTGCGACACGGTCCGCCCCTGCCAACCCACGCGGCGCAGCTCCGTGAGCCAGTCATCTCGCGCCGACGGGTCGAGTGGTTTCACCCGCCACTGCTGCTGGTTCTTGGTGAACACCTGCACCGTGTCCAGCTTCAGGCGTTCGCCCTCGAGGATGGCGTTGACCATCCCGCCCGCGATCGAGAGATGTGAACCGAACAGCGGCATCGGGCGGGAGAGTACGCACGACCAGGCGCCCACGGAATATGGGTGCCGCACCGCCGCGTGTTCCCTACACTTTGCGCGATGGAAGAGTCCGACGAGAGCCCGATCCGCGTCAACTTCGGGCGCCCCATGCCGGTCTTCCCGCTCGACCAGACCGTCCTGCTCCCCCAGCAGGTCATGCCCCTGCACATCTTCGAGCCCCGGTACGTCCAGATGATCGAGCACGCGCTCGACGGCCCGGGCCAGCTCGCGATGGGCGTCTTCGCGGGCGACCGCTGGAAGCACGAGTACCACGGCGTGCCCCCCATCCGTCCCGCCGTCTGCGTCGGGCAGATCGTCCAGCACGAGCGCCTCGCCGACGGTCGCTACAACATCCTGCTCCAGGGCGTCTGCCGCGCACAGGTCGTCGACGAGTCCCCGCCCGACGAGGATCACCAGTACCGCACCGCGACGCTCGCGCCCGTCGGCGAGACCGACGAGGGCGGCGAGGACCTCGACGACCTCCGCGACTGGCTCGATGAAGAGATCACCTCCGGCCCCCTCTCCCGCCTGAGCGTCGCGGCCCAGGTCTGCGAGTACGTCCGCAACGAGGACGTGCCCACGCCGCTGGTCCTCGACCTGGTCGCGTTCGCGATGCTCACGGACCCCAAGGTCCGCTACAGATTGCTCGCCGAGGGCGACGCGCACGCCCGGGCCCGCCTCATCCGCGACGGGCTCGAGCACGTCGGTTCGATCATCCGACGCGCCGAGCTCCAGCGCCCCGAGCAGTGGCCCAAGGGCATGAGCTGGAACTAGCGGCGTGAGGTCGGCAGATCGTGAGCTCGTGAGATCGGGAAGACTCAAAATCCCGACCTGCCGACCTGCCGACCTGCCGACCTGCCGACCTGCCGACCTGCCGACCTGCCGACCTGCCGACCCCACGCCTCTACCATCCCCCATGCCCGACCCCGCACTCCTTGAGACGTTCCCGACGCCCTCCGACGCACCCTTCGTCGTCGAACACGTCAACGAGGAGTTCACGAGCGTCTGCCCCAAGACCGGGCACCCCGACTTCGGCACAGTCACCCTCCGCTTCCAGCCCGCCCCCGCGGCACAGGGCGGCACGTGCGTCGAGCTCAAGAGCCTGAAGCTCTACTTCCAGAGCTTCCGCGCCGAGGGCATCTTCTACGAGGCCGTCACCAACCAGGTCCGCGACGACCTCGTCGCGTGCATGAAGCCCGCATGGTTGCAGGTCATCACCGACTGGCGCGGCCGCGGCGGCATCCGCTCCACCATCCGCGCCGACCACGGCGACGTCCCCGCCCACCACCGCGGCGCCTAGCCGCGACCCGCTACGGGCACCCCGCGCCGAACAAGCCAAGGAACGCGACCACGTCGCTGATGTCGAACACCCCCGTCGGCGCCGCGAGGTCAGCCGCCGGATCCTGCCCGCCGAACAGCACGAGGAACCCGACGACGTCGGAGAAGTCGAGCACGCCCCGAGGCTCGGCCACGTCCGCCCCGTTGCACGCGCTCGGCGGCGCCTGGCCACGCTCGTACGAGAACCCGCCCCCGTCCGTCGATGTCCACGACGTCATCCGGATGTCGATGTAGATGTCGTCCGTGATCAGATGCACGACCATCGCGACATCAACAACGCACGGCGGGCACATCATCACCGCGTCCCGCCACGCCTCGAACGTCAGCGTCCCCAGGTCCGCCGTCGTCCCGACCGCCCACGCTGTGTCCGCGGGCGAGCCCGGCCCAAACTGCGGCTCGGCGGCGAAGTTGAACAACCCCCCCGAGTCCCGGCGTGTGATCCACACGTTCTCCGTGATCCGGTCCTGGTTGATCTCCAGTGTCCAATCCGCGCCATCGGGCTTCGCGAACGACACGCCGTACCCGCCCCAGACCTCCTGGCCCAGGGCCGGGGCGCCGACGACAACGCCCGCCAGACACACGATCGCGATCTTCCACATACGCCGCTCCTCCGGACCCGCAGTAGAGCCACACGCCCGCGCCCGGGCAATGGGCGAGATCGGGCTCGCCCCGTGCGTATCCGACGCCCGGCGTTTACCGGGCGTCGGCGCCCCCCCGCGCCGCCCGCGCCCCTACCCTTGCCGATGCCAACCATGTCAGACACCAACCGCCGCTTCATCGCCGACATGGCGCCCTCCGAACGCATCGAGGGGTGCTTCTCCATCATCAACGCCCAGATCGGCACCAAGAAGAACGGCGAGCCCTACCTCCGTTGCCTGCTGGGCGACAAGTCCGGCCAGTGCCCCGGTCGCAAATGGTCCATCGACGACGCGATGGCCCGCCGCCTGCCCAACGACGGCTTCGTCTTCGTCGAGGGCGAGGCCCAGGCCTACCAGGGCGAACTCCAGATCATCATCCACCGCCTCGAGCCGCACGATCCCACGCCCAACCAGATGCGTGAGCTGCTGCCCGCCTCGGCGCGCGACCCCAAGGACATGTTCGCCGAGGTCGTCGCCCTGCTCGACACGC
The DNA here is from genome assembly GCA_029260515.1 of Phycisphaerales bacterium. Taxonomy (GTDB): domain Bacteria; phylum Planctomycetota; class Phycisphaerae; order Phycisphaerales; family UBA1924; genus JAJRXR01. The sequence goes on from JAJDDC010000063.1 coordinate 179,853, forward strand.
TCGAGCACCCCGCGATGAAGGCCCTCGCGCAGACCTACCTGGCCGACGAGTTCCTGATGGACCAGTTCCGCACCGCGCCCGCGGCCAAGACGATGCACCACGCGTACCTGGGCGGGCTGTGCGAGCACACACTCGCGCTGTGCAAGCTCGCCGACGCGGTCTGCCCCTTGTACCCCAAGATCAACCGGGACCTCGTGCTCATGGGCCTGTTCCTGCACGACCTGGGCAAGACCCGCGAACTCGTCTACGACAAGGGCTTCGCCTACTCCGACCGCGGCGAGCTGATCGGGCACATCGTCGAGGGCGCCATCATGCTCCACGACAAGGCCCAGCAGATGATGCACGAGACCGGCGTCCGCATGCCCACCGGCGCGCTCAACGTCCTCCAGCACATCATCCTCTCGCACCACGGCATCCCCGAGTACGGCGCCGCCAAGATCCCCTCGACCCCCGAGGCCATCCTCGTCTCCATGCTCGACAACGTGGACGCCAAGACCACCATCGCCCTCGACGCCGCCCGCCCCGACCGCGCCAAGAACGTGGACCTGGGCGGCAACTTCACCGAACGCCAGTGGGCCCTGGACACCAAGCTCTACAGGCCCGACCCGCTGGCCGAGTAACGAGCGCAGACGATCGGCCCGGAGGGCATCGCCGCCCCCCGGGCCGGACCGTCCCGGCGCGGGGGGGTCTCGACCCCGCGCGGGCTCGTGGTTCAAACCGAGCCTCAGTCCTCCGGGGTCTGCTCGGGCGAGTCATCCTCGCTCGTCACCGGCTCGTTCGCAGCGCCGCCGACCACGTCGAACTTGTAGGAATTGCCGTCCTGGGTCACGAACTCGCCCGCGTTCCCGACATCGACGCCCTCGGGGAACTCGAGCTCGAACATCTCGCCCGTGTGTGTCTTGACCAGCACCCGCTTGGACATCACCTGGTGCGTCGCGACCGAGGCCACCGCACCGCCCGCGAGCGCGCCCGCGACGACAAGAATAACCGCCGACCGGGTCGGCACGAACGAACGATTTGCTGACATGATGGACTCCTTCAATGCGGTTTCGACCCGTTCGCAGCGGTCCGGTCCGGGCCACGCGCGTTCGCGCACGCCGCCCAGCAACGACTCCAGATTCTTTTCCGACCTGTTCATGGTTTGCCTCCGAGGCGTTCGACCTCGACCCGCAGCGCATCCCGGGCCCGGGCCAGACGCGACTTGACCGTCCCCTCACGCACGCCCAGCACCGTGGCCGCGCGCGCCACACTCATCGACTCGAAGTACACCAGCGCCAGCACGCTCTGTTGGTCCGCGTTCAGCGTCCGCAGCGCCCGGTACAGCGTCTCGACCCGCTCGCGCGCCTCGGCGTTGTCGCCCGGCCCGTGCGTGACCCTGGCCGTCGCCACCCCGCGCCGCCGCGACCGCCTGTCCCTCTCGTTCGCCTTGTTGGTCGCGATCCGCAGGAACCACGCCCCGATCGGCGCCCCCGTCGGGCGGTACCGCCCGATCGCCTTGCGCGCCGCGAGGAACGTCTCGCCAGCCAGATCTTCGGCCACGTCCTGGTTGCCCACACGCCGGTACAGGTACCCCGCCACACGCGGGTAGTGCTCGCGGTACAGGCGCCCGAACGCCGCCGGATCCCGCGCCGCCAGGGCGATCGCTTCCAGCTCGTCGCCTCCGCTCGCGGTCCCCGGGCATCGGATGATCGTCATGGCATGGGTCACACCCATACCAATGCGCCACCCGCGTCGAGGTTCCACAATCCGCGGAATCAGCCCCCGCGCCGAGCGTCCGAGAAGCCCGCCTCGAGGGATTCGCTCAGGACGACGCGATCACTGCAGCGTGACGAGCACGCGGACCACCCCCACGCCCCCGTCCAGCGACCCCAGCGCCTTGCCGACGATCGTGCCCGCCCGCGGGTTCTCGTCACGCATCGCGTGCCCGGGGATCGACGCCGTCACCAGCAGGTCGCCCGGGCGGATCGCCCCGTTCTCCGCCGACACCTTGCACGGCACGATCCCGACGACCGCCAGGGGCGCCTCGCCGATCATCGCCCCCAGCTCCAGCGGCTTGAGCGCCGTCTCCTCCCCGCCCATCGCGCCGCCCCCGCCCAGGACCGAGCGTGCCACCTGGTCCCAGTCGTGCTCGGACACGAGCACGCCGGGCTTCGTGCTGTACACGCCCGCCACCAGTGTGGACCGCGCCCCGAACGACCGCATGAACGACCCCGGGTTCGCCGGGTCGATCATCATCACGTCCCCCGCCTCGGCCGCCCCCGCCCCACCAGTCACGGGCGCCATCTCCGCGAAGTCCGCCCCGCCCCCCGTCAACGTCCCGTCCGCGGTCACGTCCCCGTCCGCCCAGACGCGGAGCTTGACATCGCCGTTGCTCCACTGGCACTCGATAAACTGCGTCGTCGTTTGCGACCCCGGGCCCATCTCGATCTCGAGCACGTCCGATGCGGACGTTGAGTCCGCCAGGCGTTCGAGGTGCACGACATTCGAGCTGATGCTCCCCTCCTCAACATGGAGGCGGTGCAGCGGTTCTCTCCCGACCCCGAGATCGTCCTGGAAGTACCCGCGCCCCTCGAAGTAGCCGGCGTACTGCAGCCCCGAGCTCGTCGTGCCGCGGACGGCGTAAGCAGCCGAGCCCGTGGCGTCCCCCCACACTCCGGCGCTCGAGGCCATGCCCGACTCCCCGAGCACCCCCGCGCCGGCGCCGGCGCCCGCCCGC
>JAJDDC010000064.1 GCA_029260515.1 Phycisphaerales bacterium
AACGACATCGTGAACCCGGCGGCGCAGGACGACCCAAACAGCCCCATTGCGGGTATGCCGGTGTTGGAATGCTGGAAAGCCAAGCAGGTCTTCGTTTCCAAACGCGGGCAGGGCGCGGGGTATTCCGGCCTTGAGAACCCGTTGTTCTTCAAGGAAAACACGCGGATGTTCTATGGCGACGCGAAAGCTTCGCTCGACACGCTGCTGACCAAGATGTCCTGATCCTGTCAGGGCTGACAGACCGACGCCGCCGGGGCCAGCCTCGGCGGCGTTTTCGTGTCTGCGCGGCGTTGACCGCCCCGCTGTCCTGATGAAAGATGCCTTCAATAATAAATCAAAGGGGGTGTCATGGCATTGTCGCCAGAGGAACGGGCGGCGAAGGTCGCGGATCTGATGTGGGCGCGCGACGGGGCCTCTACCTGGATAGGCTGTCAGCTTGGCCCCGTCACCCCCGGCACGGCAGAGCTGTCGCTGACTGTGCAGGATCACCACACCAATGGGCACAAGATCTGTCATGGCGGCGTGATGTTCACACTTGCCGACAGCGCGTTTGCCTTTGCCTGCAACAGCTATAACCGGCTGGCGGTGGCGCATGTTGCCTCGGTCACCTTTCTTGCGCCGGTCGGCGTGGGGGAGACGCTGACCGCCCGCGCGCGCATGATCCACCAGCGCGGGCGTAGCGGCATCTGCGATGTGGAAGTGACAGACAGCAAGGGCGAGACCATCGCCCAGTTTCGCGGCCATTCGCGCGAAATAGGCGGCCAGCATTTTGAGGAGACAGACAATGCGTGAAGCGTTTCTTTGCGAGGGCCTTCGCACCCCGATTGGCCGCTATGGCGGCAGTCTCAGCGCCGTGCGCCCCGACGATCTGCTGGCGGGCGTGATCCGCGATCTGCTCGCCAGTGTGCCGGGCATCGAAGGGACAGAGATTGAGGATGCCTATATGGGCTGCGTCAATCAGGCGGGCGAAGATAACCGCAACGTCGCCCGCATGGCGGTGCTGCTCGCGGGGCTGCCGGACACAGTGGCGGGGGTGACGGTCAACCGTCTTTGCGCCTCCGGTCTGGAAGCAATCGGTCAGGCCGCCCGCGCCATCAAAACCGGCGAGGCGGAATTGTTGCTGGCAGGCGGCGTCGAAAGCATGTCGCGCGCGCCCTATGTGACCGGCAAGGCCACGACGCCGTTTTCGCGCAGTGTAGAGACGTTCGATACCACCATCGGCTGGCGGTTCGTGAACAAGCACATGAAAGCGCAATACGGCACCGATACGATGCCGGAAACCGCAGAGAACGTCGCCGCCGAATACCAGATCAGCCGAGAGGATCAGGACGCCTTCGCGCTCCGCTCTCATACCCGCGCGCTGGCGGCGCAGGCCAATGGGCGGCTGGCGCGCGAGATCGCGCCCGTCACCATACCGCAGCGCAAGCGCGACGATGTGGTGGTCAGCACAGACGAGCATCCGCGCCAGACCACGGCGGAAAAGCTGGCCGCGCTGCCGACGCCGTTTCGCAAGGGCGGGTCGGTCACGGCGGGCAATGCCTCTGGTGTCAACGACGGGGCGGCGGCTGTGATTGTCGCGTCGGCGGATGCGGTGGCGCGCTACGGGCTGGTGCCAAAGGCACGGATCGTGGCCAGCACCTCGGTCGGGGTGCCGCCCCGGATCATGGGGATCGGCCCGGCCCCGGCGACGCAAAAGCTGTTGGCGATGCGCGGGCTTGGCATTGGCGATGTGGATCTGATTGAGCTGAATGAAGCGTTTGCGGCACAGGGCCTTGCCGTCATGCGCCAACTTGGCCTGCCTGACGATGCGGACCACGTAAACCCCAACGGCGGCGCGATTGCGCTCGGCCATCCCCTTGGTGCATCGGGCGCGCGGCTGGCCCTGACCGCCGCGATAGAGATGGGAGAGCGCGATCTGAACCGCGCCATCTGCACCATGTGCATCGGTGTCGGACAGGGGATTGCGCTGATGCTGGAGGCACCCTGATGAAGGACCTGACGCCCGACCGCTCAACCCTCGACCCGTTGGAGATCGCCAGCCGGGACGAGATCACCGCGACGCAGTTGGAACGGATGCGCTGGTCGCTGAACCACGCGTATTCGAATGTACCGCATTATCGGCTCAGCTTTGATGCGGCGGGCGTTCACCCCGATGATCTGACCTCGCTTGACGATCTGGCGAAGTTTCCGTTCACGGTGAAAAGCGATCTGCGTGACAATTACCCCTTTGGCATGTTCGCCGTGCCGCGTGATCAGGTCTCGCGCATCCACGCATCGTCCGGCACCACGGGCAAGCCTACGGTGGTGGGCTATACCAAGCGCGACATCGAGGATTGGGCGCATTGCATGGCGCGGTCGATGCGCGCATCCGGCACGCGCCCCGGCGATGTGGTGCACGTCGCGTATGGCTATGGCCTGTTCACCGGCGGGCTTGGCGCACATTACGGAGCAGAGGCGCTGGGGTGCACGGTTGTGCCCGTCTCTGGCGGGATGACCCCCCGGCAGGTCACGCTGATCGAAGATTTCGGTGCCTCCACCATCATGATCACGCCGTCCTACATGCTGTCGGTGCTGGATGAATACCGCGCGCAGGGGCGCGACCCCCGCGAAAGCCCGCTTCAGGTCGGCATTTTTGGGGCAGAGCCGTGGACAAATGCCATGCGGGCCGAAATCGAAGCGGCGTTCGATATGCATGCGGTGGATATCTATGGCCTGTCGGAAATCATGGGGCCGGGGGTGGCCAATGAATGCGTGGAAACAAAGGACGGCCTGCATATCTGGGAGGATTACTTTTACCCCGAAGTGATCGACCCCGCCACGGGCCGCGTGCTGCCTGACGGCGAAAAGGGCGAGCTGGTGTTCACATCGCTTCGCAAACAAGCGTTCCCGATTATCCGTTATCGCACTCGCGACCTGACGCGTCTGCTGCCCGGCACCGCGCGGTCCATGCGGCGGATGGAGAAGGTAACGGGCCGGTCCGATGACATGATGATCCTGCGCGGCGTCAACGTCTTTCCGACCCAGATCGAGGAAATTGTCGTGAAGAGCGGCGGGCTCTCGCCACACTACCAGATCGAACTGTACAAGAGCGGCAACCTCGACGCCATGCGGGCGCATGTGGAATTGGACGCCGACGCA
>JAJDDC010000065.1 GCA_029260515.1 Phycisphaerales bacterium
GCCGGACGAGGGCCGGGACAATGCCGACAAAATACCGATCAAAGTGGTTTTACCGGCACCGTTGGGACCGAACAGACTCAGGAATTCGCCCTTCTTTAATTCGAAGTCGACACCCCGCAAGGCTTCCAGATGCCCAAAGTGTTTTCGGATGCCCTGCACTTGAATGGCCGGGCCGGAACCCGGAGAAGGTTTGGATTCGATCATGAGGAATAGGGAAGTTTGGGGCGGCTCATCCGTGAATCAAACCACACCCGCGGTCTTTTTCTTCTTCTTCAACTGCTTTTCCAATTCGTCTATTTTCTCCAAGAGGTTCATCGCTTCTTCTTCCAACTTGTGGTGAAGCGACTCGAAATCCGGCTTGGATATCTTGTCCGTCTCGAAATCAAATTCCAGTTCCTTGATGGCCAACAACACTTCTTCTTTGCGGACTAGAAGATGTTTGTATTCTTCCTCGACAGGGTCCAGAGGTTTGAACAATTGCTTGGGGGGAATTCTTGAAAACAGGGGAATGCCGACGGCTACCAGAATCAAAATAACAAGAATCAGCTGTAGAAAGTTCGCACCGGTCATAGTATCAGGAGTCTAACCGATCGAGTTCATCTCTCAGCTTATTGGAATATTTTCCGGAAGAAGGTTCCGTTTCAGACGCCGTTGCCTCCCCGTTTTCGTCGACATCTTTTTTACCGCGACGAATCCAGGATTGCATCACCTTACGCACACCAAAGCCACCGATCACCAAAGCCGCAAACGGCATGATCCACGCCGACAGGTTGAAGCCCGATTTGGTCGGAGCCGACAGTATCGTTTCGCCGTACTTGTCGACATACTGTTGAACGATCTGGTTCACGGTCAATCCGGATTCCAGTTTCGACATCAAAACTTTACGGGTTTCCTTGGAAGTATCGCAGGTGCAGTTGATCAGCACCTTGCCGCATTTATCATCACACTTGCACATCAGCGCGTTTTCAAGGTTGGCCATTTTTGACGCCGACCAAACGCTCGCCGGTGCTGCACAGACCAGCAGTGCAACCAGTATCACAATAGAGATTCGCATCGTTTTCATAAGACTCACTCCTGCGCCGGCATGAAGATGGCTTCCTGACGTTTCAAGCGCTCCGTTCGGCGACGGGCTTCCAACCGGTCCGGCCACACAGCGATCATGGTTCCAAACGCGATGACCCAACCACCCATCCATATCCACTTGACCATCGGCATGACGTATACCTTGACGGTGACCTCGCCATCTTTAAAAAACCCCGACTTACCATCCTTCTTCGTAACCAGCTCATTACCTTTGAAATCTGCCAGGATCATGTAAAGGTCTTCCTTCATTGTGGACCGCAAGTCCACTTCAGAAACCGGTTGTTTTTGCCCCTTGTAAAATTCTTTTTCGGGATAGCCGACAAACACCCGGCGCCCATCCCTTTCAATACCCAATTGAGCGACCACCCGTTCCTTGGTGTCGTTCGACTTGATCCAAAGGAGTTTCTCAAACGTGATGTCGTACCCGCGAAGCTGGAAACGATCGCCCTGCTTGAGCTGCTTCTCTACGTCGATACTGTACGACTGAGATCCGGCGATACCCGCAAAGATCAGGACCACTCCCAGATGAACGATGTAACCTCCGTACCGGTTTTTATTTTTCCAGACCATGCCGGACAGCGCAGAAACCGGAGACTCTCCGTGTGCCTGCATACGGGCACCAGTACCCTTCCTGAATTCGATGAGCATGGAGGTCGTCACAAAGATGCATAGAATGAAGGTGATGTAGGTGAAAATTTCCGATTTATCGGTGAGCGGTACGAACGGAAACATAATGGCGGCTCCGATCAACGCTGCCAGCACCGGCTTCGTGAAATTCTTTTTCAGGTTCGACCAGCTGGAACGCCGCCAGGCAATAACCGGACCAATGCCGATCAATGCCAGCAGGACCATCCCGATAGGTACGTTCACCTGATTGTAGAACGGCGGACCGACAGTGATCTTCACCCCACGGAACGCTTCGGATACGATTGGGAAAATAGTGCCCCAGAATGTCGCGAACGCGATTCCCAGAAGCACCAGGTTGTTGAGCAGAAAACTGCTCTCGCGTGAAAGAAACGAGTCGAGCTCGTTCTTACTTTTCAACAGGGGCAAACGGAGCATGATCATCGTAACCGAGAATGCAACGATCACCCCCAGGAATCCGAGGAAATAATAACCGAGTGTCGCTTCGTCAAACGTATGTACTGATTGGATCAATCCGCTACGGGTAATGAAGGTACCGAAAATGGTCATCGCAAACGTCAATAGAACCAGCGACATGTTCCAGACCTTCATCATGTCTTTCTTTTCCTGGATCATCACCGAATGCAAATACGCGGTGGCGACGATCAACGGCATGAACGCCGCGTTCTCTACCGGGTCCCACGCCCAGTAACCGCCCCAGCCCAACTCGACATAAGCCCACTGTGCACCGAACAGATTCCCCATGCACAGGAAAAACCACGATACGAGGGTCCATTTCCGGGTCAGGCGAATCCAACCGTCGTCTAAGTTTTTGGTGAGCAATGCGGCGGTCGCGAAGGCAAAAGGAACAGTGAATCCGACATACCCCAGATACAAGGTCGGCGGATGAATCACCATCCAGTAATTCTGAAGAAGAGGATTCAGACCCTTTCCATCCGCCGGGGGTAAAGGAAGGCGCTCGAAAGGATTGGTCGAAAAATTAAGGAGTACCAGAAAGAACAGGGTGATGACCATCATCACCGCCAGTGCGATGGGCACCAGCCGGACGTTCTGTTTGCGGTTCTG
>JAJDDC010000066.1 GCA_029260515.1 Phycisphaerales bacterium
CGCACTGGCATCCATGTGCAATCTCTTTTAATTCAGCAACGTTTCTCCATCCATAACTGAGATGTGAATCAATCCAATCAACACGAATTAAATCAAATGTTTGTGTCATCATGTTCCTCTTTCATATATGCCCTCACTTGAACTTCATCCTCTGGATTAAGAGGATCAAATACTAAACCTTGTGGATCAGTTGCTCTGCGTAGATACCAATCATCTAACTCTTTCATATCAGGATGTCGTTTGTGTTTGAATGAAAACAGTTGCACGAACTTCTCGACGAACAACATACCTTCGTGAATCTGACTAGCGCCGCCATCACCCCACATATAATAGTCATGTGTCTTTTCATCACCGAGGTCTTTAACCTGCCCGAAGAAATTCACAGCGACAGGTGTGGACTCTTCAACTTCAGGTTCAGGTTCATCACCAAGGATGATGTCACGGATCTCAGAGATAGCTGAAGCTGCATTCACTGGATCTAATTCGATGCACATCCAATCTCGACCAAGGTTAACACATGCTTTGCCAGTGGTCCCTGATCCAGCAAAAGGATCGAGCACCTTAGCACCAATGGGAGTGCATAGTTCAACTAGGTATTCAAACAACTCAGTTGGTTTCTGTGCAGGGTGTGTCTTATGGACACCGCTTAGACCTGATAGCATCTTCACATCACCCTTGCCTTGGAGCTGAAGTTGAGGCTTGCCTTTGCGTAACATGAAGCAACACTCATACTGTGAACCAAGGCGGAACTCAGGCACGTTAGTAGAGGATGGCACAGTCTTAGCCCAGATGAAAGGTTTGTGCAAGACAGTGAAGCCTGTGTTCTCAGCTAGGTCTCGAATGAACTGGTAGTTCTCGATCGCAAAGAACATCAAGCACCAGCTATCATCCCTTAACACACGATACATTTCGGGCAGAGCAGCAGTAATGAGGGTGACGAAGTTCTCATGACTATCATCGTAGTGAGTGTCTCCACCTGTGGGGTCCCATTGCTTTGTCTTATCATCGATGTCAATTCCATACGGTGGGTCAGTCAAGATCATGTCGTAGGAATTATCAGGGATACACTCTTTCATTAGTTGAATGCTGTTGCCGATGAGAAAGCTAGACTTGATTGAGTCTTCAACTGCTTCCTCGTCCATTGATTCTTTACGGGCAGCACGTCGTAACACAAGCTCGGCAGTGAGTTCCTCTTCACGAATTTGAAGGATGATCTTGATAGCGTGAGCAGGGTTGACAGCCGCACCTACACGTTCAGCATACTTTGGATCCTCGAGATACTTAGCAATGCGGAGGTTGTTGTGTAGTTGGCGCTCACTAATACCGAGCACTTCGGCTGTGTCCTTGACTAACCAACCACCTACGACTTCCTTTTGCTCACCTGTCTTAGCATCAGTGACAGTCTGAACTTGTTGTGATGAACCCTTACCACCGTGCCCGTGGATCTTCTGTTTCAGATCGTTGAGTTCCTTGCGCCCCTTGACTACTTCCTGCCAGTCCATAGCCTTACGGGCAAGGTTCTCTTCAAGTTCAAGGGTTTTGAATTCCATTTCATTTTCGCACTCGATGATGTGAACATTCACCTGAATGGGTGTCATGTCCTTTGCGCCTTGCAATTCAAGTGCTTTGTATCTGCGACCACCTGCGATTAGGTTAAGGTCAGGGTCTACAACTAGGGGATGCATAAGGATGTTCTCGTCGATGGACTTCATCAACTCCTCGACATCACCATAGTCCTCACGCATCCGATCACCTACTATGATGTCACCTAAGGCGACAGTTTTGAATCCATGTGACTTCACGATTGGTTCTCCATTGAATCAGGTTGAGACATGAAATAGTTTCACGTCTTGTTAAAAGGGAAATGGGAGCCAGGCCAAATGACCTGACCCCCAAGTCCTTAGTTCGACACGTCGCCAGGAAGAAGGATCTTCTTGATGTTCGCAAACACCTGATCTGGATCATTCTTGTTGGGACGATGGCCAATAATCACATCGACATTCTTCTCAATAAGATCATTGAGATCGAAGCGAGTAGTGGTGGTTTCAAGTCCAGCCGCCTTGGCCAGACGGTTGATCTTCCACATGGCACCGTCAATGAACATGGTCTCGAACACTTTCATGCCTCGAATGTTCATCGGGCCATCAGGCGTATCAACTTCTTGATCGCCTGCGGTTGTTGACTGGATCTCAAGCACAAGCTTGACGACATCCTTGGGCTGTCCCTTTACTTCAATGGTGTCCTTCAGCGGGCGCTGATCTCCACCAAGGATCATGCAGGAATACATGCCTTCGGGAATGGGGCGGGGATTAGTTCCCGCATCGTCAAGGTTCTGTGAGAATTCCAATACACTGTCTTCACTCATTTTCTTTGCTTTCCTTTATAGTTATGGTTTTTGTTTTGAGGTTTCTGGGTTTAGTTTGAAGCGGATTGAACCCTATTTTTCTCCTTTACGGCTGCTTCAAGGCCTCTCATTTTTTCAAAGAGCGCAGTAAAGTTTGGCTCTTCTAGTTCTTCCAACCCTTGATACCGACATCCTAAGTCCATGCTGCGTGTAGGTGCTGTGCGTATCATGGGTTTAAAGAGTTTCGTTTTGGGATCGTGAATCATCTCAGATGCAAAGTAACAATCGAAGTAAGCTGGTGCTTTCATCGAGTCTTTGCCAGAGACAAGGGGCATGATGAGTTGCTTACCAGTTGTTTCATCTTTGTTGATCTCAACGTGTGCGGTGACGATCACATGCTTATCTGGAATGGCCGTAAGAACCTGAAAGATCTCCCGACACAGACGCATTTGAAGCATCCAGTCTTGTAGTGTTGGGATGGCTTGGCCGGGCCGACCGTTCATTGCCAATGCTTTGTTCATAGCTATATCATACAGGAAGGTGGCAGAGTCTATCACAATCGTTTTGATCTCAGGAATCTTCTTGACTTCACTGAGGTCTTTATCGAATTGAGTAAACGCTGCTCCTTTCATAAGGGCTGCCCGATCAGCATCACGATAGCATAGCCAGTCCTTTGAACCATATTGGATGTTAGGGTTCACATTACGTGCGGTTGCGATGCCCGCATCAAAGTCAGCGAACCAAGGGGCAGGGGCAGTAGCACATGAGCCTGTCTTGAAAGTCTTAGGCTTGCCCATGAGTAGAACCTTGAAGAAGATTTCTTCGGGCTTAACATCACTTGCTTTGTTTGTTTGGAATGTCACTCTTGTATCCCACCCTTTCCAGTGCAAATAGTCACACCCATGAGTGATAACAGCTTCCAGAACACAGCTTCAGTCACCTTGATATCCACCAACGCATCATGGGCATCACCTTCAAACATGACACCAAGGTCAAGTGCAACTGTCTCCAGTTTCATGTTGAACATCTTATCACGCTGACCAGTGAGCATGTAGTATGTCCCAGCTAGTGTCATAACATCAATGTAGGGCCACCAGAAATACGAACCGAAGAACTTGTCTCCATGATCCTTGAACCACGCACGCATGAAACCATCATCGAAGCCTGCATTGTATCCAATCCAATGGAACTTATCAAGCTTGTCGAATGGAGA
>JAJDDC010000067.1 GCA_029260515.1 Phycisphaerales bacterium
CGTGTTCTGGGACCTGTTTGGTGAACAGGGGCATCCCATCCGAACGACGGTCAGCGAAATGGGGCCATTGCTGCTCTCGCGCCTGATGAATTTGAACGATACGCAGGAAGGCGTTTTGAATATTGCGTTTCGTGTCGCGGACGAAGAAGGGCTGCTTATTCTAGATCTGAAGGATTTGCGCGCGCTCATGGTCAATGTCGCCGAGCGCGCCCCGGAACTTTCGGCTGAGTACGGCAATGTCTCTAAAGCTTCCGTTGGCGCAATCCAGCGCTCCCTGCTGGTGATGGAAGAGCAGGGCGGTGAGCATTTCTTCGGGGAACCGGCATTGGAAATTAAAGACCTGATGCGGACCAACCGGAAAGGCGAGGGCTATATCAATGTCCTTGCCGCCGACAAGCTGATGCAATCTCCACGGCTCTACGCAACATTTCTGCTGTGGCTCCTGTCTGAGCTGTTCGAAGAGCTTCCTGAAATTGGCGATCCGGAAAAACCTATTCTTGTGTTCTTTTTCGATGAAGCGCATCTGCTGTTCGACGAGGCACCCAAGGCACTCATCGAGAAGGTTGAGCAGGTTGTGCGGCTCATCCGCTCAAAGGGTGTTGGCGTCTATTTCGTCACCCAGAATCCGCTTGATGTGCCAGACACCGTATCGAGCCAACTCGGCAACCGTATTCAGCATGCGCTTCGCGCCTTCACGCCGCGCGAGCAGCGCGCGGTGAGAGCGGCCGCAGAAACCTTCCGCCCGAACCCTGACTTCAAGACCGAGACCGTCATAATGGAGTTGGGCGTCGGCGAGGCGCTGGTCTCCACGCTTGAGAAAAAAGGTGAACCATCGATCGTTCAGCGCACACTGGTGCGCCCACCATCTTCACGGCTCGGGCCGCTCACCGAGGCGGAGCGCAAGGAAGTCCTCAAGGATAGCCCCATTCACGGTGTTTATGATGAAAGCGTCGACCGGGTTTCCGCCTATGAGACACTTCAAAAGCGCGCCAAGGAAAAGACCGAGCAGGAAGAGAAACAGCGTGAGCAGGAAACAGAGTCAGCCACGGAAAAACGTGGTGGATTCTCACTTCCGGACTGGATTGGCGGTGGTGGGACTACCAAGAAAACAACAACCAGGCGGAGCTCATCATCAAGGCGCCAGTCTACCACCGAGGCTCTGACAAAATCGGTTGCTCGTTCAATGGGAACGGCGTTGGGCCGGGCTCTTGTGCGAGGTATTTTGGGGAGTCTCAAGAAGGGATATTGACCCTTGTTGGCGCGTAAAAAACCACGCAGCAAGCTCTTTAACCCCGGTATCAAACTCCCTAGATGGAACAGTGGGTAACCTAAACAGGGCCTTGGGGAAGCAAGTTCCGCATAATTTTATTTCTTAAGGAGGCCAATATGGCTATTTTGTTGCGAGGACTGAGAGGCGAACCTGTGAAGCGCCTTCAGGCAAAACTCGGTGTCGATGCCGACGGTATTTTTGGTGGCGGCACGGAAAAAGCACTGAAGGACTATCAGAAGGAAAACGGACTTCAGGTCGACGGCATCGCCGGTCCGGATACTTTTGCACAAATGGGTCTTTACGACCTCGTACTGCTGCGGCGCGGCACGCGAGGCTCCACGGTCAAAGCCATGCAAGAGAAACTTGGCATCGACGCTGATGGCAAGTTTGGTTCCGGCACGGAGAAGGCGGTCAAGGCATACCAGGCAGAGAATGGTCTGACTGCCGACGGCATCGTCGGTCCAAACACTCTTGCCAAGCTTGAACTGTTTGATAGTTCCGCTGCCAAGAATGTCCTCGCATCCGCTGCAGATGCGGCCGAAAACGTCTGGGACACGATTGAAGAAGCCGCCGAGGGCGCCCTGGATCGCGTCAAGAACATGTTCGGCTTTTAGAGACCGGCGGCAAATTTGAGTTTGCAACGGCGCGTAGCCGGTAAATCCGGTTGTGCGCTGTTGTCATATTGATCTGGTTACCAGCCAATGCCATTGAGGGCATGCGCGAATAACTCTGATCATAAAACGGATAAATTCCATGAAGCTTTCCACCGGAATCATTGCCGCGTTCGTCTTAGGACTTTGCCTGTTGGCTGGTGTTTTTGTATTGAGCCGTTCGACTGAGCAGGAGGTCGCGGACGATACAAACCTCTCAGCTGAGGGGAAGGTGCTGGCGGAGAAACATTGTATCGAATGCCACGCGGTGGACCGGGACGATACGAGCAAGCTCCCCGAAGCACCGCCTTTCCGCACCTTCGCATCGAAGTGGCCATTGGAAAGTCTGGAGGAAGCCCTCGCCGAGGGCATTGTTACCGGTCACCCGGATATGCCGGTGTTCCAGTTCGAGCCCCATCAGATCGCGGCTATTATAGAGCATCTGCACGAAATATCAGACAAGCCGCAATAGGGACGGTCCAGCTTTCGCGGAATTAGGTGCGCACAAAAAAACCGGGGCCCTCGCGAGCCCCGGCTGATTTTGTCGTATCTTCAGGCTAATGCTTCAGCCCGCTTAAAATCCGCCATTCTGCGCCGCCACCATGCAAAACAGCATGGGGAACGACAGCAGCGTATTGGTCCGCGAGAACAGCATCGCCGTGCGCGCCGCCGCCGCCTTCTCTGCATCGCTCACTTTGACCATGCCGAGCGCTTTCCTCTGGTTGGGCCAGATCACGAACCAGACGTTGAACCACATGATGATACCGAGCCACATGCCGATACCGATCGGTGAGCTTGCGCCGCCATCGGTCAGTCCAAGCGTCAGGGCCTCAACGATGTAACCGTTCATGGCCGCAACGATCAATCCGGTGGCGATGGTGGCCATTGCGCCCCAGCGGAACCACCAAAGTGCGGCGGGTGCAATGACCTTGCCGATGGCCGGTTTTTGCTCGTCAGGAATGTTCGGCATATTCGGGATCTGCACGAAATTGAAATACCAGAGCAGGCCAATCCACATGACCCCGCTCAGCACATGCAGCCATCTGAAGAAAAATGCGAACCAAGCATGATCAAGCGCAAAGCCAGCACTCGTCATGACTTTGATTAGAATGAAAAGAATGACCGTCAGTATGAAACCGGCGATCACGGTCGATCTGAGGTTGCTCAAAATGCCCTGCATTGCAGTCTCCTGTCCCTGTTACCGCTTCTCGCCGGCGGCTGGATTTTATTTCTATGCATCGATTCGACTTTAGACGCATAGCGTCGGGCGAAACCTAGCGGCTCGCATGGTGTGAGGCAAGCAATCCGGTTATGGGTGGCGCATCTGTGGAAAGACGCTAACAAAAAGCTTGAATGCCGGTTTGCGCGCGCCCCAGAATGAGGGCGTGAATGTCGTGAGTGCCCTCATAGGTATTTACCGATTCCAGGTTCAGCAGGTGACGGATAACGTGATATTCGTCCGCGATCCCGTTGCCGCCATGCATATCGCGCGCGGTGCGGGCAATATCTAGTGCCTTGCCAGCATTGTTGCGTTTCAGCAGCGATATGGCTTCCGGTGTCTCTTTTCCTGCGTCGAACAGGCGTCCCAGTTGCAATGCTCCCTGCAGGCCGATGGTGATCTCGGTCTGCATGTCGGCAAGCTTTTTCTGGATCAGCTGATTGGCTGCCAGGGGCCGCCCGAACTGCTCGCGATCCAGCACATATTGGCGTGCCGCGTGCCAGCAGAATTCAGCCGCCCCCATGGTGCCCCAGCAAATACCGAAACGGGCACGGTTGAGGCAGCGGAACGGGCCAGCAAGGCCTTCCGCTCCGGGCAGCAGATTCTCTTCAGGAATAAAGCAGTCGTCCATCACGACCTCGCCGGTTTCCGACGCGCGCAGTGAAAACTTACCTTCGATCTTCGATGTGGAGAGACCCTTGGTGCCGCGCTCAATAAGAAATCCCCGGATAACCCCGTCCTCTGTCTTGGCCCAGACGACAAAAACATCAGCGCTTGGCGCGTTGGAAATCCACGTCTTGGAACCTTTGAGCGTATAGCCGTCTTTGGTCTTGATCGCGCGCGTGCGCATGCCACCAGGGTCTGAACCATGGTCGGGTTCTGTGAGGCCGAAGCAGCCGATAAATTCGCCTGACGCCAGCTTGGGCAGGAATTTGCGTTTCTGTTCTTCCGTCCCATAGGCAAAGATGGGGTAGGTGACGAGAGAGTTATGCACACTCATGATCGAGCGGTAGCCTGAATCCACTCGTTCCACCTCGCGCGCAATCAGCCCGTAGGACACATAGCCCAGTTCCGATCCGCCATATTCTTCGGGCAGCGTAACCGCCAGCAGACCCAACTCACCCATCTCGCTGATGACGTCACGGTCAAACTTTTCCTCCCTGAAGGCTTCGAGTGCCCGGGGCATCAGCTTTTCCTGCGCATAGCGGTGTGCATTGTCCCGCACCATGCGCTCTTCTTCAGTCAGCTGACTGTCGAGGCCCAGTGGGTCCGTCCAATCGAACTTGGTTTTGGTTGATGGGAGGTCCTGTTTCTGGGCCGGTTCGCTCATGATCGTCTCACTCATTGGTTTTGAACTTCGTTGGGTAGATTATCGCACGATGCGGTAGCGAACGATACGGTTGTTGCCGCTGTCCGAAAGCCACAAATCGTTACCCCGCACGACAACGCCTTCAGGTGTTGTGAAGACGCCGGGCCCCTTGCCACTCTTGCCGGTGCCGATAACGGCGCGAAAGCCGCCATCAGAACCGATAATTTTCACGGAGTGAGTATTCTTGTCGGCGACAATCAGCAATCCGTCATCCGTCATGTCATGATAGCGCGGGCCGTTGAATTTGTAGGCGTCGCCTTGCAGTACCATGGTCACTTTCAGATCGCGCGACATCAGGACCATACGATCGTTGCCCGCATCCGCCACCCAGAAGGACCCTTTACCGTCAGAAATGACATCGTGGGGCGCACTCAAACCTTCGGCCTGCGCGACGACCTTGCCCTGCTCATAGATAACAATATTTCCGCTGCCCGCACCGGTTACATAGACGCGCCTATCGCTATGAGCGAGCACTCCTTCAGGTGCATAGAAGCCACCGCTCAATTCGCCGACCTTTGATCCGCTTATTCCGTTCAGTGCAAAAATGACAATCCGGTCGTTGCCGGTGTCGGCGACATAGAGTTTTCCATCGGGGCCGATATTGGCGTCATGGGGGGCGGTAAGACCATCCTTCTCACCAATGGTGCCGACGAGTTTGAGTGTTTTGGCGTCGAGCACGGCCACCCGGTCGTGTCCGAGGTCTGAAGCGTAGATATATTTACCGTCTGATGAGAGATCGATGTCATGGGGGTTGGAGAGGACGGCATCGCTAGCCGATACAAACTCGGCTTTGAATTCGCCGGCGTGCGCGAGCGAAGGAAACAAAACCAGCAGGAAGATTAAAAGCAGAAATCGCATCAACTCTTGACCTCCAGCCCGCCGGATACTTTCAACGCGAAGGCATAGGAAAGCGCCACTTCTTTCAGGCGGTCGAAGCGGCCCGATGCGCCGCCATGGCCGGCAGCCATATTGGTTTTCAGCAACACCAGATTTTCGTCCTGCTTTGACGCGCGCAATTTAGCGACCCATTTGGCGGGCTCCCAATAAGTGACGCGCGGGTCTGTCAGCCCGGCCAGTGCCAGGATATTAGGATAGGCTTGCGGCGTTACATTGTCATAGGGCGAGTAGGCGGCAATGATCTCATAAGCCTGCCTGTCTTCGATCGGGTTACCCCATTCAGGCCATTCCGGCGGGGTGAGGGGAAGCGTGTCGTCCAGCATGGTGTTGAGTACATCGACAAACGGCACCTCGGCAATGATACCGGCGAATAGATCCGGGGCCATATTGGCCACCGCGCCCATCAGCATACCGCCAGCACTGCCGCCATGGGCCACGATTTGACCTCGTGATGTAACTCCTTCCCTGGCCAGATGTTCTCCTGCTGAAATGAAATCCTTGAATGTGTTGGTTTTGGTCGAGCCACGGCCTTGCTTGTACCAGTCGTACCCCTTGTCCTTGCCACCTCTTATATGGGCGATGGCATAGACGAAACCGCGGTCCACGAGGCTCAGACAGCTGGTGTTGAAACTCGCCGGGATGGATATGCCATAGGCGCCATAGCCATAGAGCAGGAGGGGCGCGGTACCATCGAGCGGGGTATCCTTGGCGTAGAGCAGGGAGACGGGCACCTCTTCCCCGTCATGGGCCGGGGCCATGATGCGGCGCGTCACATAGTCTTTCGGGTCGTGTCCGCTCGGTACTTCCTGGGTTTTGCGCAATTTCCTCTCGCGGGTCGTCACGTCATAATCGTAGACCTGCGTCGGCGTCGTCATGGACGAATAGGTGAAGCGCAAATTGCAAGTGTCATATTCGTATCCGGCAGATACTCCCAGCGAATAGGCATCTTCATCGAATGCGATGGCGTGTTCAGACCCATCGTCAAACTGGCGTATGACGATGCGCGGCAGGCCATCTTCCCGCTCCAGCCGGATCAAGTGGTTCTTGTAGGGGAATGAATCCAGGATCAGCCGGCCAGGTCGGTGCTGTTCGATTTCCTGCCAGGAGTCCCGTCCCGGATCGGAGAGGGGCGCCTTGACGATCTTGAAGTCTTCGGCCCCGTCGCAGTTCGTCAGAATGATCAAATCATTGCCATGGTGCTCGACCGAATACTCATGGCCCACTTCGCGAGATGTAACGATCCGGGGTTCTGAATCGAGTGCAGTCGCATCTAGGATCCTCACCTCGGATGTCTGGTGGTCGTGGGCGTCGATGACAATGAACGCCCGGCTTTGAGTCATGCCGACACCAACAAAGAATCCCGGATCGGATTCCTCGTAAACCAGCACGTCCTCTTCAGGCGATGTGCCGAGAGTATGCCGGAAGATTTGCCGGGGGCGGTGGTTTTCGTCGAGCCGTGAATAGAAAAGGGTTTTGCCGTCATTGGCCCAGACTGCGCCGCCATTCGTATCGGGAATTGGCTTGCCTATTTCTTTTCCGGTCTCGATATCCAGAACCCGGACGGCGTAATATTCAGATCCGTTGGTGTCGCTTGCATAAGCCACCATGGAATGGTCAGGGTTGTGTGAAACACCGCCGATCCTGAAATAGGCATGCGGTTCGGCGAGCGCGTTGCCGTCTATCAGAACCTGATCATCGTCGCCACCCTTCAACCGTCGGCAGAAAAGCGGGTGCTGGCCGCCGGTAATGTAGCGGGTGTAGTAGGCGAAAGGGCCATCCGGCGCGGGCACACTTGAATCATCTTCCTTGATGCGGCCCTTCATGTCCTCAAACAGCAGATCCTGCAACTGGCCGGTGCCGGCCATGACGGCTTCGGTGTAGGCATTCTCCGCGTCCAGATTGGCGCGAATATCCGCATCCAGAACAGACGGATCACGCATGACCTCCTGCCAGTTTTCAGCACGCAGCCAGGCATAGTCATCCACGCGCTCGATTGCGTGCCGTGTGTCTTTTAGAGAATGCTTCGGTGCAACAGGTGGCGCAGGCGGACGTGTATTCTTGGTCATGTGTTCGAGAACTTTCTTTGCAAAGGGGGGAGGCTACTCCTCATCCTCTTTCATATTCAGAGCAACGCCATTGATGCAGTAGCGCAAGCCGGTCGGGTCGGGACCGTCGGGGAAGACGTGACCCAGATGAGAATCGCAAGCCGCGCAGCGTACTTCGGTTCGCTTCATAAACAACTTGCTGTCTTCATGCTCGCTCAGCGCGTCCCCTGAAACCGGAGAATGGAAGCTCGGCCAGCCGGTGCCGGAATCAAATTTATCGCCTGACGCGAACAGCGGCTCTCCGCAACAGATGCAGGCATAGGTGCCCTGCTTCTTGCTGGCATTGTAAGGGTGCGAGAAGGGCGGCTCGGTTGAGTGGAGCCGCGTCACGACATATTGCTGGGTGGTGAGTTGCTGCTGCCACTCCTCATCCGATTTGGTGATTTTGGACTGCTTTTTCTTCGCGCTCATTCCACTCTCTCCAAACTGTCCAGTCTCGATGACCGTTTCGTCGCAGGGTTGCATCAAAACAGTTGAGCAACTCCCGGTTGCTGCAGCCTTTTTTCGATAATACTAGCACTGCACCCGTTTGGATGCATCGTGCGAAAATGGTGTGTCAGCGCATGTTTGCTCTCATCAGTTTTCCAAGGGCACTCAAGTCAAACTTGATAGATGGAGCGAATCTGTAACAATCCGCCAATTGCGAATCAGTTTGTACCCGTCTCTTGAAATTCCCGCCGGACGGGACGTATCGGCCGAAACAGTTGGGGGAGCGACGCGTGCTTTATGGAAGCATAGGACTGGTCCTGTTTTGCTTCTGGCTGGTGCTGTCAGGGCACTACACGATAATTACGGTGCCCGCTGGCGTGCTTTCCGTCATCGGCGTCGTGGCGTTGTCGCGCCGTATGGGGATTGCAGATGAAGAAGGGCATCCTATCCATCTGCTGCCGCGTACGCTGACATACTGGCCATGGCTCGCCATCGAGATTGGCAAATCAACGTGGGATGTCACCAAAATTATCCTCAATCCCAAACTGCCTATCTCGCCGACCCTGATCCGTGTCAGAGCCAGCCAACGCACAGCTGTCGGCATAGCCACATATGCAAATGCAATTACCTTGACCCCGGGAACGATCACCGCCCGGGTGAGTGGTCATGAATTTCTGGTGCACGCGGTAACCCGCTCCGGCGCGGAAGATCTGGCCGAGGGCGTCATGGACCGGCGCGTCAAGAAATTCGAGGCGGGCAAATGATTCTTGCCGCAGCCACACTGGCTATCCTGGTTGCATTGACGCTTGGCGTGATCCGGGCTCTGCGCGGGCCAACGGTATTCGACCGGGTGCTGGCAGCGAATGCCATTGGCACCAGCGCCATTATGCTGCTTGCGCTCATTGGCTTTCTGACAGGGCGGCCTGAGTTTCTCGACATAGGTATTTTATACGCATTGCTCAACATCATCGGCACGCTCGCCGTCCTGAAATTCTTCCGGTATGGCGATTTGAGCCACCCGGGCGGCGAGGAGCCGGGGGATTCTTGATGGCGGTTATCGGAGAAATAATTGGCAGCGTTTTCATTGCACTCGGTGCGTTTTTCTACGTTGTCGGAGCGATCGGCATCTATCGCATGCCCGACGTGTTCACGCGCATGCACGCCGCCGGCATTTCAGATACCGCAGGTGCGGGTTTGCTGATTTTCGGCATGATGTTCCTGGCAGGCTTCTCTCTGGTTGCGGTCAAGCTGGCGATCATTTTGGGGGTAATCATGTTCACCAGCCCCATGGCCACCCACGCATTGGCACAGGCAGCGCTTCATGAAGGCCTTGAGCCGGTAGGCGTTGGCAATAAAGTGCTGATTGGTCCAGGAGCCCATCCTGGACCGGAAAAGATCGGAAAGGCATCACGTCAGAAAGCGCGCTCCACTTCCAAACGAACAGCGCGCAAGCCTGCCAAGACCTCGACCACCAAGCGCAAACCGGCCACCAGGACGACGCGATCGCGCAAATCCGTCTCTCCTAAGGGGAGGACACGGACATAGAAGCCCTGATCAACATGGTACTCCTGACGCTGCTGGCCGCCATCACAATCGGCATCATTCGCATGCGCAACCTGTTCGCGGTCGTAGTCCTTGGCGGTATTTACAGCTTCCTCATGGCGAGCGTCATGATTGTGCTCGATGCTGTTGATGTCGCCATGACGGAAGCCTCCGTTGGCGCGGGCATCTCAACCGTGCTCATGCTGGGCGCGCTTTACCTGACCAAGACGCAGGAAACTGAACCGGCTCACAGGCTGCTTCTGCCCTTTTTCGTCGCCGTTGCGACCGGTGCGGTGCTGGTATTCGGCACATTTGCACTGCCACCCTTCGGGGCGGCGGAAACACCGATGAATTTGCATGTCGCTCCCTACTATCTGGAAAACTCAATTCGGGACACCCTGGTTCCGAATGTCGTGACCTCAGTCCTGTCGAGCTACCGGGGCTTCGATACGCTAGGCGAGACAACGGTGATTTTCACTGCCGGCATTGCTGTCTTGCTGTTGCTCAAGGGTAAACGCGGGGTGAAGCCGGGGCCAAAGCGCAGGAGGGTTCGTCGATGAAGCTCGACGTTATCTTCCGTGTCGTCGCCAAGATTTTTATCCCCTTCATGCTGGTGTTCGCGCTTTATGTGCAATTCCACGGTGACTTCGGTCCGGGCGGCGGATTTCAGGCGGGCGTTGTGGCCGCAGCCATGGTGATTTTCTACGCCATCATCTTCGGGCTCGAGGCGGCGCAAAAAGTCTTTCCGCCACGCATCATTGAACTCATGGTTCCGGCAGGTGTGGGGATTTTCGCCGGGGTAGGCGTGCTCGGGCTGTTGCTGGGTGAAAATTATCTAAACTATTCGCCGCTCGCCCACGATCCGGCACATGGCCAGGAATATGGAATTATTCTGGTTGAAATCGGCGTGCTTGTGACGGTCGCGGGGACCATGGTCGCAATCTTCTATTCATTTATCGGGCGGGGGCGCTGATGGACCTGTTGCAGGAAATTGTCGCCCACTACAACCACTGGATCATTATTTTCCTGATGGTGTCTGGCCTCTATATCGTCGTTGCCCGCGGCAACATGATCAAGAAGCTGGTCGGATTGGGTCTGTTCCAGACTTCCGTTTATCTGCTCTATCTTTCCCCGGGAAAAATCCTGGGCGGTACGCCGCCGATTATCTCTGAACACTTCACCGTCTACTCCAACCCGCTTCCGCATGTTCTGATTCTCACCGCCATCGTTGTCGGCGTAGCAACGCTTGCGCTTGGTCTGGCTCTCGTGGTGCGCATCAACGAGGCATTCGGAACCATTGAGGAAGACGAAATCTTTGCCGGAGAAGAAGACGAATGATCGCGGCGAACCTTCCAGCCCTTCAAGTGGTGCTGCCCCTTTTGGGCGCGGTTCTATGCGCCTTTTTACGCCGTGGAATTTTCGCATGGGGCGTGGCGCTCATTGTCAGCATCACCATGCCGTTTATCGCTGCCGGATTGCTCATTCAGGTTCTGGATAGCGGGCCGATATCCTATGCACTGGGCGGTTGGAAGCCGCCCATTGGCATCGAATACCGGGTCGATGTGGTCAACGCGTTTTTGCTGCTGTTGGTCTCTCTCATCGGCGCGGTCATCATGCCCTATGCCAAGGCAAGCGTTGAAAAGGAGATAC
>JAJDDC010000068.1 GCA_029260515.1 Phycisphaerales bacterium
TCACCGAGCTCAAACGGATCCCTTAGCGGACGTTGCCGCATGCCGCAAAGCCCCCGGCTCCGCCGGGGGATGGGCAACGAGTTGGCAACTTCGCGAGCCAATTCGTAGGTCAGGGCTCGCCCTGACACGATCCACGCAATCCAACACGACAAAGTCAGGGCAACGGACCTTCATCCCCATCTACGCGGCTGACACGATCGCGAGAATTCACGGACGCAACTGGCACGGGGATTCAATTTGCGGAGCCGGATGCATGTCGAAGTTGTACTTCTTGTTTTGGTTTCTCCAGCTGTGCATTGGAGGAGTTGTAGGAGTGTCAACCTCGAAACAGCCTTCGTCGCTGCGGCCAGGGTTGGCCATGACATTGCTCTTCGGTACTTTGGCCATAGTTGAACTTCTCGTTGTCAACGAACTGCGGCACAACCTGCGAAGTGGAAACATCGTTGCCGACGTCTTGGGAGGGCTTGGGTTTGCATTCCCTTTCTGGACCTTTTGCTTGTTGTTCGCGTGCCTCGGATACTGGTCGGCGTTTTGGATCTCCTTTCGACTCCAAGTTGACGGCGGTCACTTCGGAAAAATGGCTTTCTTGTCGTTCGTCGCGATCTACGCCGTCGTTGCCGCAATCGGCAGAACAATGTGAGCAAGCATTACGAACGCG
Source organism: Phycisphaerales bacterium (assembly GCA_029260515.1). Lineage (GTDB taxonomy): Bacteria > Planctomycetota > Phycisphaerae > Phycisphaerales > UBA1924 > JAJRXR01. The sequence goes on from JAJDDC010000068.1 coordinate 659, forward strand.
CTGGGTCGTACCACGACTTACGCGTACGACTGTACCGGTCCAGGTGTGCCGTGAAAGGTTCGAGGGAGAAACGGTAGCAGGCCGCGCTCCCGGCGACATCGACTCACGCAACGCGGATACCTCTCGATTCGTCCGAGCAATCATGAAACCAGCCGATGTCGTCAAGAAGTGGGTCGAGCTATTCAACGCCGCGGACATCGATCGTCTGGTCGCGCTCTATGCGGAAGATGCCGTGAACCATCAGGTCGTGACAGACCCGTTGGAAGGCCGCGCTGCGATTCGCGGGATGTTCGAGATCGAATTCGGTCGGGCGAAGATGGTCTGCATCCCCGACAAGATTCATGAAGCTGGTGAGTGGGCGATACTGGAGTGGCACGATCCGTTGGGACTACGCGGCTGCGGGTTCTTCCAGATCAGAGACGGCCAAATCGTTTTCCAACGCGGCTACTTCGATCAACTCACCTTTTTCCGAATCCAGGGCATTCCCGTTCCCGATAAGTATCTCGGTAGCTAGGCGGAAGAAACGGCGCAGGCCCCGCGTACGGACCACCATGCCGCAAAGCCCCCGGCTCCGCCGGAGGATGGAACTGCTAGAGAGCATGTTCGCCGGCGGATAAGTTTACGGCGAATACGTTTCTCGAGGGACGGGCGACGCACGACGCAGCGCTTAAACGGTTGACGCTTTGGCGCGCGGCGCTACGATGCGTGGTGGCATGCCGCTTTACGAATCCCCCGGCGGAGCCGGGGGCTGCGCGGCGTTGGGGTGGAAACGGTGGGCGAGCACGTTTATTGACGATCACCAAACGAGGCAACGATCCATGATTCTCGAGGTTGCAATTCTCGACGTCGTGCCAGGCCAGGAATCCGATTTTCAAGCGTCGTTTGCCCAAGCGCAAAACATCATTGCATCGATGCCGGGCTACGTCAGCCACGACCTCAAGCGCTGCGTGGAAAAACCATCGAGGTACATCCTTCTAGGCTTTGTCTCGAAACGGTTATACGAGCTCGTAGGTTAGGAACTGTCTGATGAAGGCCAGCGTGAGCATTCCGCCGAAGTTCTTGGCCGTCTTCTCAAACCGCGAGAAGATGCGGCGGCTTTCCTTCAGCCAGCCGATCAGCCGTTCGATGATGTTGCGGCGACGATACGCCTCGCGGTCGAACTCGACCGGCCGCGCATCGCGGTCTTCGTTCTCTTTCGAAGGGATCACCGGCTCAATGCCCAGGTCCAACAAGTACCGATCGATCCAGTCTGCCCGGTATCCCTTGTCGCCCCCGATCGCGAACGGCCAGGCGATGCGCTGGCCATCCTGGTCGAGCAGGCGCTCGTCGGCCGCTTCGAGCAGTTCGTCCAGAATCGACGACTCGTGCGTCTGGCCGGCCGTCAGGTGGAAGTGGAGCGGCAGTCCGTTCCCATCGCACAAAAGGTGGATTTTTGTCGAAAAGCCCCCGCGGGAACGGCCTAATGCGTGGTCGCGAGGCTCCTCGGCGTCGTTTTTTTCCCGCCGCCAGCAGCGCACCGCGCGGCCCGCACCGTCGTGCCGTCGATGCACCACAACTGATTGTCGATGGCGCCCGCCGCAACAAACGCCGCTTGGAGACGATGCAGGATCTCGGCGAGTACTCCCTTGGCATTCCATTGGTCGAATATCCGCCAAGCCGTTTGCCAAGGGCCGAACTCTTCGGGCAGGTCGCGCCAAGGCGACCCCGTTCGCAACACCCACAAGATACCGTCGAGCACCGTCCGCGCGTTGCGCCGCGGCCGACCGGTCGGGGCTGGTTCGGGGAACACGTCGGCAATCAATTCCCATTCTTCATCCGTCAGCAGCAAGCGAGCCATCGGCATGCCCTCCATGGCAGGAAACAACGTCACCCACCAAGCATCGCCGATCCTCCAGGAACGTCAAATACCAGTTTCGAGACAATGCCTAGTGTCCGTGGCACTACGGCCAGTGCCGGTTTCGATGCTGCCCTGAAAACCGGGCAGTTCCTTTTTTCTGTAAAGGCTTTGTGGCGCATCGATCGTCCAGAAAGCCCGAAGGTGCCGCACGCCGTATGAATCTTGTCTTGATTGGTTATCGAGGCACGGGCAAGAGCCAAGTCGCTCGCCTGTTGGCCGAACGCACCGGATGGCCCTGGCTCGACACGGATGACCAGATCGAAACGCTGGCCGGCAAATCGATCGCCCAGATCTTCAGCCAAGAGGGCGAAGAGGCCTTTCGCGATTGGGAAGCTCGGGTGGTCGCCGATCTGGCTACGCGCCGGCACTTCGTGCTGGCTCTGGGGGGCGGGGCCGTGATGCGAACTGAAAACCGCGAGGCGATCGCGACCCAGGGCCGCGTCGTGTGGCTGACCGCTTCGCCAGAGACGATTTGGCGACGGATTCGAACCGACGCGGCCACGGCCGGGCGAAGGCCCAATCTGACCGCCGCCGGCGGTATCAGTGAGATCGTCGCGACACTTCGCGCACGCGAACCGATCTACCGCCAGAGTGCCCATCTGGTCATCGACACCGAGGCTAAGACGCCGGCGGATGTCGCCGACGCGATCCTCGCCAAGTGGAAGCTATCCGAGTCACCCTAGAATACTGTCAGCCAGCGTGAACGCGATTTTCGCCATTCCCCTTCCGTTGCGGCTCGCCGCGCTCTTTGTCGTGGGCGCGTTGGTGGGAGGGCTCGTGAATTGGGGGACCTATCGCCTGGCGTGGCACCAGCGTCTGATCAGTCCCTGGTCGGCCCCGCCTGCGGGCGCCTCGCGACGACGTTGGTCGGACCGCGTGCCGATTGTCGGCTGGCTGCGGATGTCGCGAGAATGGCAGGCGCACGGACGCCGCTTCTGGATCCGGCCCATGCTGGTCGAAATCGCGACCGGGGCGTTCTTTGCGCTGCTCTATATGTATGAGACCGAGTGGAGCGTGCCGGTCGTGCTGCAAGCCGGTGCGGCTCCGCAGGCCGATTTTCTTTCCGCAAATATCCCGTTGGTCGAGCACATGCGCTGCTTGAGCCATCTGCTCGTGATTTCGCTGATGCTGGTGGCGTCGCTGATCGACGTCGACGAAAAGACGATCCCCGACGCGGTCACCGTGCCGGGTGCCTTGGTCGGGCTGGGGTTGGCGGTGGTTTATCCCTGGTCGCTGCTGCCCGCCGATCATTGGAAGGTGGGAAATGCGCCGGCCGTCGAGTTTCTCACGCTGGCGTCGCCCGGGCCGTGGCCGGAGATATTGAACGGACTGCCATCGGTTCTCGGCCTAGCGGTCGCACTGGGCTGCTGGACCCTATGGTGCGGCGGGCTGATGCCCAGGCGCTGGAATACGCGGCGCGGATGGGCGGTCGCAATGCGCGTGTTTTGGCACCGGTTGCGGGTCGAAGCGATGACCTATCGAATGCTGGCGACGTGGCTGGTCGGCGCCGCGGCCATTGCGCTGGCCGCATGGCAAGCGCGTGAAGCCCATTGGGCCGGTCTGCTGACGGCCTTGGTCGGTCTGGCCGCTGGCGGCGGTTTGGTATGGATCGTACGCGTGGTGGGCACCGCGGCCCTGCGCCGCGAAGCGATGGGCTTTGGCGATGTCACGCTGATGGCCATGATCGGCGCCTTTGTCGGCTGGCAGGCGGCGCTGGTCATCTTTTTTCTCGCCCCGTTCGCCGGACTCGTGATCGGTCTGCTGCAGTGGGTCATGCATGGCGACCACGAAATCCCCTACGGACCGTTTCTGTGCCTGGCGGCGCTATTCGTCATCGTCGATTGGTCGACCATCTGGGAGCGTGTGCTTCCCTTCTTCGAGATGGGCTGGCTGCTGCCGGCGATCCTCATGGTGTGCATGGCGCTGATGGGCGGACTGTTGTTTGCATACCGCCTGGCCAGCGACCTTGTGCTGCGCGATCGATAGCCGGGCGACCGGCCGCAGAACGGTTTGCGAGCTATAGTTGTCGGGACGCGCCGACGCCCACCCCGCGCGCCGTTTCACGACTCCCCCCCCCCCCCAGGTTGACGACCCACCAATAGCTTCTTAGAGCGC
>JAJDDC010000069.1 GCA_029260515.1 Phycisphaerales bacterium
CGCGTCTGGCCGGTGTGGGGGTTGGGTGCGCACAAAATCGCCCCCGGGTGGTGGGGGGCACTCCCGGGGGCTGGGAGGCGCGGAATGGGGGGCTGGTGGGAGGCAGGGAAGGGGCGCCCCCGATTCCGGCGTAGGTCCGCCGAGGCGGACCGGGCCCGGTTGCCCGGGCCCTGCTTGTGCGCCCCCGCCGCGTGCAGTGCACGTGGGCGGAGGGCCCCGCGAGAGATCGGCCGACGCTGTCTTCGGACGCTCCTTGCCCTTGCGGGCACTCGCCATCGAGCAGCGAAGCGGAGACCGGGTGAGACAGCCGTGCTCGCCCGGCCCGGGTCGGATCCTTCCGACGCCGGCCCTTGTTCGACCGACCCTCTCGCGGGGCCCGCGCGCCCTCTGGGCGGCGGGGGTCGCAGTTGCCTTTGTGTGCGCTGTCTCCTTGCGCTGGGGTTGTTTCGTTTCTCGGCTCCCCTCGCTTGCGCGAGGGGCTCGTTGTGCTGTGTGCCCATTGCGCGGGGCATTGGGCGTTGTCTGGACCCGTCGCTTACGCTCCGGGCTCGTTGAAACGGGCGCGCATCAGCTGCATCCCATCGAGGCGCCGCAGTTGAGGCACTTGTAGCAGGTGCCCGAGCGGACGGTGATGGAGCCGCAGACGTCACATGGGGGCGCGTCGCCGGCGCTCTCCAGGGCCATCGAGAGTGTGGCGCTCGAGTAGGTCTGCTCGACGGTCACCACGGCGGCGCGGGGGGTGGGGATCTGGGCGCTGGGTGCGCGGGGGGCTGGCGTCGTCCCCGGGGCGTCGGCGTCGTCTTCGTGTGCTTTCCAACGTGAGACTCCGTTCTCGGATGCGGTCGTGTTCGGACGTGGCGTCACGGCGCACTCGCCCTGCGTCGGCGGCGCCTTGGCCTCGGGCTTCGACGCGGCCTTGTCGGTGGGCTTGGCCTCGATCTTGGAATCGGGCTTGGACTCCGGCTTCGACTCGGGACGTTGCGGTGCGTTGGCCTCGCGGAAGCCCGGGATGAAATCCATGCCCAGCCAGCGGAAGATGTAGTCCACGAGGCTCTTGGCGAAGGGGATCTCGCGGTTTGTGGTCATGCCCGCGGGCTCGAAGCGCTGGTGGGTGAACTTGCGGACCAGGGATTCGAGCGGGACGCCGTATTGGAGGGCGACGGAGGTGGACGTGCCCAGCGAGTCCATGAGCCCGCCGATGGTCGAGCCTTCCTTGGCCATGGTGATGAACAGCTCGCCCGGCTTGCCGTCCTCGTACAGACCCACGGTGAGGTAGCCCTCGTGCCCGGCGACGTTGAACTTGTGTGTCACCGAGCGGCGGGTGTCGGGGAGGCGGCGGCGGACGGCGCGGAACGGGTCGGAAGAGGGCGGGGCCGGCTTCGTCGGCTCCGCCGCGGCGACGACGACGGGCGGCGCCGGTGGCGGCGTCGTCGCGACGCGCGGCGTGGCGTCGGCCGGCTCGGCGATGAACTCCTCGTCGTCCTCGTCCACGGGTATACGCCGGGCGGCGGCGGCCACGGGCGCCTCGTCGTCGCCGTCGTCGTAGTCGCTGAACTCGGTCGGGTCCGAGATCGATGCGAGGACCTCCACCTGCTCGTCGATGGCCTCGTCGTTGATCGGCGTCGCGTCCGCGGGCTCTGCGATCGTCTCCGGCTCCTCCTGCTTGTCGGACTTGCTCGACAGGGGCTGGGAGAGCTTGCACCCGTCGCGGTACAGCGCGTTGGCCTTGAGGCCCAGCTCCCACGAGAGGCGGTAGGCGCGGGCGATGTCCTCGACCTTCGCGTCGTGCGGGAGGTTGATGGTTTTGGAGATGGCGCCGGAGATGAAGGGCTGGGCGGCGGCCATCATGCGGATGTGCCCGGAGGCGGCGATGAACCGCGTGCCGGTGCGCCCGCAGGCGTTGGCGCAGTCGAAGACGGGCAGGTGCTCGTCTTCGAGGTGCGGGGCGCCCTCGACGGTCTGGGCGCCGCAGATGACGGCGTTGAGCTGGTCGATGTGCGCCGCCGTCAGGCCAAGAGCATTGAGCACGCTGAAGCCGGCGTGGGCCTTGGCCTTGGCGGGGTCGATGCCGAGGCGTTCGAGTGCGTCGTCGCCCAGGGTCCAGGCGCCGAAGGCCTGACCCAGCTCGAAGACGGTGGGGATCGCGGTGGAGACCTTGCGCAGGTCCGGGTCGGTCAGGCCCTTGGCGCGCAGCCAGTCGGCGAACGTCTGGCCCTTGGTGGCGCCGGGCGCGGAGGCGGGCATGGGGATGTCGAGCTCGAGCGCGCCCAGGAGGAAGCGCATGATCTCGTCCACCTGCTCGGGGGCGTAGCCGAGCGTGCGGAGGGCGGGCTTGACCGAGGCGTTGGCGATCTTGAAGTAGCCGCCGCCGGCGAGCTTCTTGAACTTGACGAGGGCGAAATCGGGCTCGACGCCCGTCGTATCGCAGTCCATCAGCAGGCCGATGGTGCCCGTGGGCGCGATGACAGTTGTCTGCGCGTTGCGGAAGCCGTGCTGCTCGCCCAGGGCCAAGGCGTCGTCCCAGGCGTCCACGGCGTGGCTCAGCAGGTCCTCGGCGTTGACCACGTTCACGCTGGGCGAGCGGAGGATCTGGTGGTCGATGGGGACCGGGCGGATGCGCAGGCCCTCGTAGTCGGCGCTGGCGCGGCTGACGCCCTTGGCGGCGCGGCGGTGGTTGCGGATGACGCGGAGCATGGTCTCGCGGTCGGCGGCGAAGCCCGGGAACGGGCCGTGCTCCTTGGCCATCAGCGCCGACATGCGGTAGGAACGCCCGGTCAGTATCGCGGTCAGGCAGGCGCACACGGCCCGGCCCTCTTCGGAGTCGTACGGGATGCCGGCCTGCATGAGCATGGCCCCCAGGTTGGCGTAGCCGAGGCCGAGCGTGCGGTACTGGTAGCTCAGCTGCGCGATCTCGCGGCTCGGGAACGCGGCCATCAGGACTGAAATCTCCAGGACCATCGTCCAGAGATCGATCGCGTGCTCGAAGCGTTCGGCGTCGAACGTCTTCTCGTCGGCGTCGTAGAACTTCATCACGTTCAGCGACGCGAGGTTGCACGCGGTGTTGTCGAGGAACATGTACTCGGAGCACGGGTTGGAGGCGTTGATCCGCCCGCCGCTCGGGCACGTGTGCCAGGCGTTGATCGTCGTGTCGAACTGCACGCCCGGGTCGGCGCAGCGCCAGGCGGCGTAGCACAGGTCGCCCCAGAGTTTGTTCGCGTCGAAGGTGTACGCCTGGGCCTCGGTCGTGCGGAAGGTGGTCTCCCACGCGCCGTCGGCGTCGATCGCGTCGAAGAAGGCGTCGGGGATGCGGACGGAGTTGTTGGAGTTCTGGCCCGAGACGGTCGAGTAGGCCTCGCCGTTGAAGTCGTAATCGAGGCGGAGGCCCAGCCGCTCGGCGGTGTCGCCGATGGTCTCGGTGTCGTTGACGCTGGCCTTGTCGCCCGCGATCTTCTTGAGGCCCTCGACCATGGCCGCGACCTTGATCTCCTCGCGGACCTTCCAGTTGATGAACTTCTCGATGTCCGGGTGGTCCATGTCCAGGCAGACCATCTTGGCGGCGCGACGGGTGGTGCCGCCCGACTTGATGGCGCCCGCGGCCCGGTCGCCGATCTTGAGCCAGCTCATCAGCCCCGAGGACTTGCCCCCGCCCGACAAGGGCTCGTCGCCCGCGCGGAGGTTGGAGAAGTTGGTGCCGGTGCCCGAGCCGTACTTGAACAGGCGGGCCTCGCGGGTCCACAGGTCCATGATGCCGTTGTCGTTGACGAGGTCGTCGGTGACGGCCTGGATGAAGCAGGCGTGCGGCTGGGGGTGCGAGTACGCGTCGGGCGCCGGCTGGGGCTGGCCCGTGCGGGGGTCAACGACCCAGTGGCCCTGGGCGGGGCCGGTGATGCCGTAGGCGTAGTTGAGGCCGGTGTTGAACCACTGGGGCGAGTTGGGGGCGCACATCTGGTGCACCATCATGTAGACGAGCTCGTCGTAGAAGGCCTTGGCGTCCTGGGGCGTGTTGAAGTAGCCGTGCTTCTCGCCCCACTGGCGCCAGCAGCCGGCGAGGCGGTGGATGACCTGCCTGGCGGATTTCTCGGGACCGGTGACGAGGTCGCCGTCGTCGTCGCGGACCAGTTCGCCCTCGGCGTCGCGCTGGGGCACCCCCGCCTTGCGGAAGTACTTGGAGACCATGATGTCGGTCGCCAGCTGGGACCAGCTCTCGGGGACCTCGGCGTCGTCCATCTCGAAGACGATGGAGCCGTCGGGGTTGGTGATGCGACTGGATCGCCTGGTCCACTGTGCGGTGGAGAAGGGGTCCTGGCCGTCCTTGGTGAATCGCCGTGTGATCTTCATTGCGCGTCTTTGCTCTCAGAAACCCATGCACACCAACCCGCCGCGATCCTCGCGGGGGACACAGGGCCTCGTCCTGAGGCCTCAATCAACACGGGGCAGCGTCAGCCCCGACTGGTCCTGGTACTTGCCGGCCTTGTCCGCGTAGCTCTGTGCGCACACGCGGTCGGCCTTGAGGAACACAAACTGGGCGATGCCCTCGCCGGCGTAGACCTTGGCGGGCAGGGGCGTGGTGTTGGAGATCTCGAGCGTGACCTTGCCTCTCCATTCCGGTTCAAGAGGAGTCACGTTCACGATCAGCCCGCAGCGGGCGTAGGTGGACTTGCCGACGCACAGGACGAGGACGTCGCGGGGGATGTCGAAGCGTTCGATGGTCTCGCAGAGTGCGAAGGAGTTGGGGGGGATGACGACGTGGTCGGCGCCGGTGACGCTGGTGTCCACGGTGACCATCAGCTCGTCGGTGAAGTGCTTGGGATCGACGACGGTGATGCCGCCCGAGCGGGGGGTGGGGGTGAAGAGCTTGAAGACGGGGCCGACGCGGACGTCGTAGCCGTAGCTGGACACGCCGTAGGAGATGGTGCCCGGGCGCTTGACGGCGTCCTCGAATGGCTCGATGCCGACGAGTTCGCGGATTTGCGAGTCGCAGAGCACGCCCATGGCGCGCCTCCCTGAGTACGAACGCGGCGATCGCGCCGGGTGGTTAGACCCATCCCTTGGCGGCACGGCCGTCATGCGTCTGGGGCCCGAGGCCCCTGTCCATGCCCGGGGAGAGTCCCGGGCGTTCCCATCCGCGGGGTTCTTGCGTGCCCCCGCCCGTCGTGAATCGGCGACCTCCCAGCCGCCGACCTGCCTGCTGATTGGCGCCGGGTGGTCCGGTGTTTGGCCGGGCCCGACGCACCGCTCGCAGACCCCATGATCGGCGAGCGGCGGCGGAATATACCACAATGGATGGTGTGTGCAGGGCGATCTTCACCAAAATGCAGTGTGTCGGAGCGAAGAACCTGTCGGTTGGTGGCAAGCTTGGCAGGGACAAGGACTTCGCGAAACGCAAAAACTGAGGGGCGGGCACGAGATGTCGGGTGTGCGTGTCCACGACGTCGCGGATTCCACCAAATCTGGGGGCCTGGACCGGGCCGCATTGGGGGCGGCGTGTGGGGGGCACGGGGGGAGGTTGGCGGGTGTCGCGGCCGGGCGCGGAGGCGGCGGCGCGGATCGCGGGGCGCAAGTGATTGCGGGGACGGGGGAACGCGGGCGTTTGATGGTGCGAAGCGTCTCCTACGATGTCGCCACGGGCCCGGCGGGAGCACCGCCGGGGAGGGGTCGGGACCCCGGAACGCGGCGGAGAAGTCCCCCGGCTCGGGCGAGCCGGCGGCGGCGCAAGCAAGGAATACGACCACGATGCAGCAGCTCAAGGGCGTGGGCGGTGTGTTTCCCGGGCGGCGGACGGTGCTGGTTGCGGCGCTGGCGTGCGCGCTGGTGGCGGTGTCGGCCTCGGGCGGGTGCCGGTTGTTCCGCAAAAAGAAGAGCGAGACGGTGCGCCCGCGGACGGTGACGCCGACGGTCGTGCGCGATGTGCCCGATGCGCTGCGCGGGACGATCGGCGCGGAGGCGTCGTTGTCGGGCGTGCAGCCGGTGCTTGTGTCGGGGATCGGGTTCGTCGTGGGGCTCAACGGGACGGGCGGGCTGCCCATGCCCGAGGAGTACGCGGCGACGATCGAGCGGGAGATGTCGCTCAACGGGATCACGCTGGCCAACGACGAGGAGGGGCCCCTGAAGGGGCGGTCGCCCCGCCAGCTGATCGCGGACCGGAACACGGCGGTGGTGATCGTGCAGGGGGCGGTGCCCCCGGGGGCGCGGGCGGGGTCGAGCTTCGACGTCGTGGTGCGGGCGGTGAACGCGACGAGTCTGGAGGGCGGGAAGCTTTGGACGACGGAGCTGCGTCCCGGGCCGCCGAGCGTGTTCGGGGGGGCCAAAACGCTGCGGGTGGGCGAGTCGAAGGGGCCGATCTTCCTGAACCCGTTCGCGAACCCGGGCGACGAGTTCAGCATCGTGACGCGCGACGTGGGGCGGATCCTGGACGGCGGGATCGTGACCGAGGACATGCTCGTCGAGATCCTGCTGGACAACCCGTCGCACGACCGGGCCAGGCGGGTCGCGAGCGCGATTAACTCTCGTTTTCCAGAGCGCCCGGGGGATTCGGAGCCCGCGGCGCGGGGCAAGAACGACACACGGATCCGGGTGATGATCCCGCGGCGGTTCCAGGATCGGCCAGAGGAGTTTCTGGCGCTGGTCGAGCACCTGCAGATCGACCGGTCGTACCCGGAGATCCACGCGCGGAGGTACGCGGGCGAGATGCGGAACCAGCCGTACCTGGCCAACGACCTGGGGTGGTGCCTCGAGGCGTTGGGCGAGCGGGCCAAGCCGTTCGTGCGTGAGTTGTACGACTTCCCGGAGGCGGCGCCGCGTCTGGCGGCGCTGCGGGCGGGCGTGGGATTGGCGGACCCCCGGGCGGCGCCGTTCCTGACGGAGCTCGCCGAGAGCGGGCCGGACATCCTGCGTGTGGACGCGATCGAGTTGCTGAGCCGTCTGGACGCGGGGCCTCGGGTTGACCAGACGCTCAAGGGGCTGATGGCGGAGAAGGAGCTGACGATCCGGGTGGCGGCGTACGAGGCGCTGGTGGACCGGGCGGTGCGGTCGCAGAAGGGTCGGCTGCTGGCGATGGTCGAGGGCGAGACGGGTCCTGGTGGCGTGCGACTGACGCGCTCGAATCTGGACGCGTTGGCGAAGATGAGCCTGCCGCAGGGGACGATCCAGGGCGTGAGCCGTGAGCTGGTGGAGGGCAAGTTTTTCCTGGACCGGGCGCCGTACGGCGAGCCCATGATCTACGTGACCCAGCAGGGCGAGCCGCGGATCGTGCTGTTCGGGGACATGGTGTCGCTGGAGCGTCCGCTGCTGGTCAGCGCGTGGGACAACCGGCTGATGCTGGCCTCGGACGGCGAGACGGACCCGATCCGCCTGTATTTCCGGGATCTGCGGACGGGGCGTGTGGTGACGCAGGACATCGACGGGCGGCTGGACAAGCTGCTGGCGTTGATGGCGCACGACCAGACGGCCGACGACCCGCGGCCCGGGCTGGGGCTGAGCTACGCCGAGTGCGTCGGGGCGTTGCATCACCTGTTCGAGGACAAGGCGGTGGCGGCGAGCTTCACGACCGAGCGGAACCGGCTGCTGGCGAACCTGATCCGGTCGGTGAAGCAGGAGGAGATCACGCTGCGGCCGGAGCGTCCGGGCGAGGAGGCGGAGCTGGTGGTGTTCGACTCGCCGCGGGTGAGCGACGGGGACCGCCCACGGGCGACACGGCGCGATTCGTTGGTCGTCCCGCTGACTCCCCCGCCGACGGAGGAGGAGAAGGCGGCGGACGGCGCGGCGGATGGCGGCGCGGGCGGGGAGTGAATCGCGGGGGGAGAACTCGGCGGGCGCCGCGGATTCACGTGCGTCTGGGGGCGCTGGACCGTCCGAGAACGCGGGTCGCGGGACGGGCGTGGTCGGGGTGTGAACAATCACACGCTCTCGTGGAGGAGACGGTATCCTGCGGGCGGTCTGTCCGGCGGGGCGCGCAGCGTCCACGCGGATGTGCTCCCACGCCACGGATCGGCGCGGGCGGGCGGATCGACATCGGGAGCGACACGGAGGTTGTCTCTTGACACACGCGCCGACTAGGAACGGGTCCGTCAGCACGAGCGCCGTCGCGCCGCCGGCGGGGATGCGTCTGCGGTCGCTGACACTCGTCGGCTTCAAATCATTCGCGGACAAGACCACCTTCACGTTCGACGATTCGATGACGGGGGTGGTCGGGCCGAACGGGTGCGGCAAGTCCAACGTCGTGGACGCGATCAAGTGGGTGCTGGGAGAGCGGTCGAGCAAATCCTTGCGTGGCAAGGAGATGATCGACGTGATCTTCGCGGGCTCGGCGGCCCGCAAGCCCGCCGGGATGGCCTCGGTGATGCTGGCCTTCGACAACCCCAGGATCGAAGGTGAATCCGCCCTGTCGGCCGCGGATCGGGGGCAGGCCCGGGGCGAGCTCGACGAGGACGACGGCGAGGAGGACGCGGGCGAGACGGTGATCGACCGGCACGCGCGGCGGGCGCTGCCGATCGACACCGAGGTCGTCGAGGTCGAGCGGCGGCTGTACCGCGACGGCAAGAGCCAGTACGTGATCAACGGCAAGCTGGCGCGTCTGCGGGATATCCGCGAGCTGTTCCTTGATACCGGCGTGGGCGCGGACGCGTACTCGATCATCGAGCAGGGCAAGGTCGATGCGATGCTGCTGGCGAGCCCGATGGAGCGGCGGGCGATCTTCGAGGAGGCCGCGGGGATCGCCAAGTACAAGCAGCGCCGGATCGAGGCGCAGCGGAAGCTGGACCGGACAGAGAACAACCTCGTGCGCACGCGCGAGCAGCTCGACTCGACCGAGCGGCGCCTGCGCCTGGTGCGCGGGCAGGCGGCCAAGGCGCGTCGGTACCGGGAGCTTGAGGACGAGTACAGCGCGTTGCGGCTGGCGGTCGCGTTCGAGCAGTACGACGAGATCAGGCAGCGGCTCGACGGGCTGACCAGCCAGGTGCGCGCGCTGCAGGCGGGCCGCGACGAGGCGCACGGGGCGGTCGCGTCGTGCGAGCAGGAGCGCCAGGACGCGGAGCTGGCCCGGCACGAGCTGGCGGGCGAGCATCGGCGCCTGGAGGAGGCCCTGACGGCGGCGCGGCACCAGGGCGAGTCGGCGGGCCAGCGCCTGGCGATGGCGAAGCGGGCGATCGAGGAGGCCCGCGAGCAGGTCGAGGGCGAGGAGAAGCGGCTGGCGGAGTCCGAGGCGGCGATCGGGCGGCTGGACGCGGCGATCGTGGACCAGCAGGAGGAGGTCGCCCGCCTGGCCGAGGCGGTCGCGGAGGCCGACCGGGCCCTGGACGCGGCGGCGACGGCGCGGGGCGAGGCCCTCGAACGGGTGGGCGAGAAGCGGGCGGAGCTGCACGATCGGCGGCTGGAAGTGCAAGGGATGGAACGCGAGCGCGCGGGGCTGCTGGCTTCGGCGGAGGCGGACGATCGCCGACTCGAGACGCTCGGCGAGCAGGCCGGCGCGGGCGAGTCGCGGATCACGAACCTGGACGAGCAGCTGCACGGCGCGGGCGCACAGATCGAGACACTCGAGCGCGAGGTCGGCGAGCGACAGTCGCGGATCGCGGGGCTGACGGGCGAGCTGGTCGAGCGGGAGCGTTCGGGCGAGACGCTGGGCGAGGACCGGCGGCGGCTGGCCGAGCGGGTCGGGTCGCTGGAGCAGGAACACGTGCGGCGAGAATCGCGCCGGGCGACGCTGGCGGAGATGGTCGAGTCGCGCGAGGGTCTGGGCGAGGCGGCCAAGGGCGTGATGGCGCGTGCCGAGGCGGGCGAGGGGTTCGCGGGGGTGATCGCGCCTCTGGCGGAGCTGATCGACGTGACGGCGGCGCACGCGTGGGCGGTCGAGGCGGCGCTGGGATCGGACCTGACATCGATCGTGACCCGGGCGTTGGACGCGATGCCGACGCGTGAGGAGCTGGGCGGTCTGAGCGGGCGGGTGACGTTCCTGCCGGCGCCCGAGCCGGAGGCGGAGCACGGCACGGACGCGACGCGGATCGCGTCGATGGCGGGCGCACGTGTCGAGTCGGTGCGTCGGTTCGCCAGCGCACGGGCGGACCTGCCGGGCGAGCTGCGCGTCCGGGTGGATGCGCTGCTGGATCGGTTGCTGGGTCGTGTGACGCTCGTGGAGCACCTGGACGCGGCGATGCGGCTGGCGTCGGGACCGTTGCGGGGCGTCGGGGCGCGGCTGGTGACACGGGACGGGGCGGTGCTGGGCGCCGACGGGCGCGTGGTCGCGGGGCCGATGTCGGGCGAGGGTTCGGCGGGCCTGCTGGCGCGCCGGAGCGAGCTGGCGGAGCTCCGCGAGTCGCTGGGCGTGCTGTCGGGTGATCTGGATCGCGAGCGGGCGACGCTGGAGCGTGTGGACGCGGATGTCGCGGCGGTGAGCGCGGAGCGTTCGCGGCTGGCGTCGGCGGTGGCCGAGGAACAGCGGCGGTTGGTCGGCGAGCAGACACGTCTGGACCGATTGGGCGCGGACCGGGGGCGGATCGAGCGCGAGCTGGGCGAGGCGCGGGGCGAGCTGGAGCGGTTGGGTGAGCGGATCGAGGGCGCCAGGCGCGATCGGGATTCGCTCCGCGATCGCGCGTCGCGGATGGAGCGGCTGCACGAGGAGGCGTCGGGGGCGATCGTCGGGATCGAGAACGAGCTGGCGGCGTTCGAGAACGCGGTCGAGACAGCGGGCGAGGCGATGACCAGGGCCCGCGTCGAGGCGAGCACGCTCAACGAGCAGGCTGGGGCGGCGCGGCGCGAGTTGTCGCGTCTGAACGTCGATCGCGACGCGACGGTCCGTCGTCGCGACGAGGCGGCGCGTCAGGTCGAGACGATGCGCGGTCGGGCGGGGCAGCACGAGCAGACGGTCGGCGAGGCACGCGAGCAGGTGCAGGCGTCGGAGCGCGAGGCCCAGGCGCTCGGCGAGCGGATCGACGCGAGCCGCGGGCGCCTTGACGAGGCCGCGACGCGGGTGTCGGCGCTCAACGAGCGTCTGACAACGACGCGGCAGGCGGCGCAGCGGGTCGAGCGCGACTGGCAGAGCGTCGAGATGTCACGGCGCGAGCTGGAGGTCAAGCGCGAGGGGATCGAGGAGCGGACGCTCGACGAGATCGGGCTCGACGTCGCCAGCGAGTACCTCGAGTACCGCGAGGTGATGGCGGGCGGGGACGTCGAGCGCGTGGACGCTGCGGACGCGTCGGCCAGGGTGAACGTGCTGCGGGGCGAGATCAAGAAGCTCGGGAACGTGAACCTGGATGCGATCGACGAGGAGCAGAATCTCGAGGCCCGCAACGAGGAGCTGATCTCGCAGGTCCGGGACATCGACGAGGCGCGGCTGCAGTTGGCGACCTTGATCGAGCGGCTGGACATCGCGAGCCGCGAGCGGTTCGGGGAGATCTTTGGGAGGATCCAGGAGGCGTTCGGCGCCAAGGACGGGATGTTCCGTCGCCTGTTCGGCGGGGGGCGGGCGGAGCTCCGCCTGATGCCGCTGGTCAAGGAAGTGGACGGGCAGAAGGTGGTCACCGACGAGGTGGACCTGCTCGAGTCGGGCGTCGAAGTAATCGCCAAGCCGCCGGGCAAGGAGCCGCGGTCGATCAGCCAGCTCTCTGGCGGGGAGCGGACGCTGACTGCGGTGGCGCTGCTGATGTCGATCTTCCGCAGCAAGCCCAGCTGCTTCTGCATCCTCGACGAGGTGGACGCGGCGCTGGACGAGGCGAACGTCGGGCGGTTCTGCAACACGGTCGAGCAGTTCACGGACCTGAGCCACTTCATCATCATCACGCACAACAAGCGGACGATGCAGGCGGTCGATCGCCTGTACGGCGTGACGATGCAGGAGCGGGGCGTGTCGAAGCGTGTGGACGTGCGGTTCGGGCAGGTGGGCAAGGACGGGAAGATCGCGGGGGCGGCCGCGGCCGCGGAGCCCGAGGCCGAGACCCAGCCCGAGAACGGCGAGCGGCCGAGCGGGAAGCTGCGCGAGGCGCTGGCGAGCATGCGCGAGGAGTCGGCGCCCACCGAGGTCGGGTCGTGACGACCTGATCTTTTCACCGCAGAGGCGCGGAGGACGCAGAGGAGAGGCAATCGATCGGGTGGCGGACCCGTGTCGGCCTCTCCCGCCGAAGTCTTCTCTCTGGGTCTCTGTGAAGCATCAAGCTGGCCGGTCAGAAGCCGATCTCACCAGGGGGAGGGCTTACTGGGCGAGTGTGCCGACGAGGTCTGCGGGGCGCGAGGCGCCTTGTGATCGGGTCCACTTGTCGAGGCCCTTGGCGATCTTGACGGGCGCTCTGGGGTCGGCGAAGAGGGTGGTTCCAACCGCGACGGCGGAGGCGCCGGCGAGAACGAACTCGGCGGCGTCCTTCCAGTTGACGACGCCGCCCAGGGCGATGATGGGGATGCCGCGGTCGGCGGCGACCTGGCGGTAGACGTCGTGGACGATCTTGACGACGGGGGCGTGGACGGCGGGGCCGGAGAGGCCGCCTGATCCGGCGCCGAGGACCGGACGACGGGTCCGCACGTCGATCATCAGCGCGGGGGTGGTGTTGCAGAGCGTGAGCGCGTCGGCGCCGGCGTCGATGGCGGCGCGGGCGAGGTCCACGCACGAGTGCGGCGCGGGCGTTGTGATCGGGGGGAGTTTGACGATGAGCTTGGTGCGGGACAGTGTCTTGCGCACGGCGGTGGTCAGTTCGCCCAGGAGCTCGGGGGTCGAGGCGAAGTCGCCGGCGGCATGGACGTTGGGGCACGAGACGTTGAGCTCGACGGCGGGCATGGCGTCGAGCGCGTCGAAGGCGCCGGCGACGGTGACGAAGTCGTCGATACAGAAGCCGGCGATAGAGCCGATGACGGGGCAGGGCATCGCGACGATGCGGGGGGCGTGCTCGTCGAGGAACTTGTCGAGGCCCGGGTTGGCCAAGCCGACGGCGTTGAGCATGCCGGTGGGCGTGGGGTGGACACGCCAGGGGGCGTTCCCCTCGCGGGGTTCGGGGGTGATGGACTTGGTAACGACGGCGCCGACGCGAGACAGATCGAGCTGCTGGCCCATCTCGTCGAGGACGCCGGCGGTCCCGGCGGCGAGCAGGACGGGGGTGGCCAGGTCGATGCCGAGGAGGTTGGTTGCGAGGGCGGGGTGCATGCGGCTGAGGGAGGGTATCGCGGGGGATGGGCGGCGGTGCCGGGCGTAGGGTTGGAGTGAGTGAGAGAACGGAGTGGCCGGCAGGATGCCGGCCCCCCGAGCTTTGGTAGGAAAACAAGGCGGAGGCGGCATGGACATCGACGAGCGGATCAGGCGGTTCGAGGAGCTGGTGAGCGACGACCCCGGGAACGACATGGCGTTGTTCAGCCTTGGCGGGGCGTACAACCAGTCGGGGCGGTACAAGGAGGCGGCGGAGGCGTACCTGCGGTGCGCCGCGGCGAATCCGACGATGAGCAAGGCGTACCAGCTCGCGGGCGCCGCGCTGATGGCCTCGGACCAGAAGGACCGGGCGGTCGAGACGTTGACCAAGGGGTACGGGGTCGCGGCGGGGCAGGGGGACCTGATGCCGCGCAAGGCGATGGCGGATTTGCTGGCTCAGCTCGGGGCGCCCGTGCCCGAGGTGGAGGCGAAGGCGGCGGCGGCGGCGCCGGCGGGGAGCTTTGTCGATCAGAAGACGGGGCGGGCGGGGACGAAGCTTGCGCGCGCGCCGTTCCGTGATGGGCTGGGGGCGTGGATCCAGGAGAACATCTCGAAGGAGTCGTGGGACGAGTGGATCGGGCTGGGGACGAAGATCATCAACGAGCTTCGGCTGGACCTGTCGCGCGACGAGCACGAGGCGGTGTACGACTACGGGATGCGTCGGTACCTGGGGCTGAGCGACGAGCGGGTGAAGGAGTTGACGGGGCGGGAGCCGCCGCAGCCGGAGGCGCAGTACCGGGGCGTGCTCGACGAGATCCTGGAACGGGGCGGGCACCTCGAGGAGTTCAAGGGGGAGATGCACAAGGGGGTTGGGTGAGGGGGTTTGCCGCTCTGAACGGTGAATCAGGATTCACCGCAGAGGCGCAGAGGCACAGAGAAGAACGCTGTTGAGCGACTCCTTGGCCTCCGCCCGAGGTCGTCTCTCTGAGTCTGTGTGGTAAAAAAAACCTGGACCGGTTGTGAACGGCCCCACCGGGGGGAGGGTCAGTGGAAGAGACCGCGCTTGCGGAGGGTGGAGAGCAGGAGCGTCTCGAGATTCGCGTCGGTGGGGACGAGCAGGTGGGTCATGGCGCGGGCGGCGCAGTCGCGTTCGAGCATGTCCTGGTGGGCGGCGAAGCGTTCGCGGTAGCGTTTGAGCAGCGCTGCGGAGACCGTGACCTCGGCGGGGCGGGCGGTTTCGACATCGGTCAGTCGGAGGTCTCCCACGAGGCCACGGGCGGCGGCGCTTGAGGGGTCGATCTCGTCGGGCGCGAGGATCTGCAGGCAGGTTGTGTCGTAGGCCCCCCCACCACCGGCGGCGGCGAGTGCATTGAGGCCCGGCGTGATCGTGTCGCGCTCAAGGAAATCAGACAGCACGACGAGGACGCCCTTTCCGGCGCGGTTCGCGGCCAGGCGGCGCATGGCCTCGTTGAATCCCGCCCCCGCGTGCGGCGCGCGGGCGGCGTCCGATGCGGGGGGGGTGCGGACGGCGCGCTGCAGCGCGTCGAGGATGAAGCGGGCGAGTCGCTCGACGTTGCGGCGGCCACGCATGGGGGCGAGTTGCACGATCGACGGCTCGTCGGGCCAGGCGTAGGTCGCGATCGAGACGCGGTTGAGATTCACAAGGCCGATCGAGCCGATCGCCATCGCAAGACGGGCGGCGAATACGAGCTTGCTCGGGTCGCCCGCGTGCATCGAGGGGGAGCAGTCGAGGACGAGGCGCACGGCGAGGTCTTCTTCCTCGCGGAAGAGCTTGATGAAGAAGCGGTCCATGCGGGCGAAGACGTTCCAGTCGAGGTGTCGGAGGTCGTCGCCCGGGACATAGGTGCGGTAGTCGTCGAACTCGACGGACTGGCCGCGCTTCTTGGAGCGGCGCTCGCCGGGGAGCTTGCCGGCGAAGATCTTGCGGCTCAGGACGTCGAGCGTCGAGAGGCGGCGGAGGAGGTCCGGGCCGAGGAGTTGCTCGGTGGTGGTCGGGACCTGGGTGATCTGGGCGGCGAGCACGTCGGATGGTACGTGACGACATCACCGTGTGGGCCGGCGCGCCGGAACGTGTCTTGTCGGGTGTCGGGGCGCCGAGTCAGCGGACGGCGCGGGGGTTGGGGGCGGGGGCGCCGTCGGCGTATTCGTAGACGGTGACCTTGAGGCGGCGGACGCCCCAGTCGCGGGCCTGTGCGTGCGTGGGGAATAGGAGGTCGAGGCGGTTTCCCTTGATAGCGCCGCCGCAGTCGAGGACGGGGGCGATCGAGCCGTTGTCGTAGCCGGGGATGGAGAGCATGGAGCCGTAGGGCAGGACGCGGGTATCGGCGGCGACGAGGCGCCCGGCGTTGGTGGTGACGGCGTGGAGGGTTGCGGTCTGTCCGTCTGCGAAATCGCCGCAGGATCTGGCGTCGGGGGCGTAGGCGGTGACGAGCATGTCGATGGTGCGCGCGGGACGGACAGGGCGGCCGTCGAACCAGCGTGTGTCGGCGGGGAACGTCTCGGGGGCGGGCGTGGCAACGGCGCGGTCCGCTGTCGGGACGGCCTGCGTCCGGATCGGCGCGGCTGCGTCGTTGGCGTGGGAGATAGCGGCGAGCACTGGGGCGTGGGCCGCTTCCTTGGCGAGGATGGCGGAGGTGGAGACGACGAGGCCTGCGACGAGGAAACAGGAGACCTCGACCGAGCGGCGGAGGCGGGGAGAGAGCGCGAACTGGCGTCGGGCGCGGGCTGTCCAGTCTTCCCGATATACCAAGGCGTCTCTCCCGTCTTCGCTTGTGCCGTCCGCGGTGTCGCGGGCGGGGTCACGCAGAACGTACCCCGTGACGCGTCGGGTACAGATCGAAGATACAGACGGGTGCGCATTCGGGTGTGTCGTGCGTGTCCGTGAGCGCACAACCTGTGCAACCGACAGGTTTTCCCGGACGTGGAGGCCCAGAGCGAACTCCGGCGCAGGCGTTGCGCCGATCGGTGGTTAGGATCGCCCGGCAACGTCCGGGAACGCGCCGGGGCGTGCGCGCCACGTCCGTCGCGATATCAGCTCGCTCGTCTTAGGAAGCCAGACCCGTGGACCCGCAGCTCGTACTCATCACGTTCGCGATCGGGCTGGTCGCGGGTGCGGTCGGGGGGCTGGCGGGGATCGGTGGGTCGATCATCATGCTGCCGGCGCTGGGGCTGTTTTTGGGGTACAGCTCGGGGGCGAAGGACGAGCACCACAAGTACATGGCCGCGGCGATGGTGGTGAATGTTGTGGTCGCGTTCTCGAGCTTTGTGCAGCACCGACGGGCCGGCGCTGTGCGCGGGCGGATGGTGCTGGCGATCGCGCCGGCGATGATGGTCGCGATCGTGCTGGGCGTGGAGGTTTCTGACCGGTTCGACGGCAGCGTCGCGAAGATGGGTCTGATCCTGTTCTTGTTCGCGTTCTGCGTGTACACGTTGTTGACAACGGTGCGACAGCTGCCCGACCACACGGAGGAGGACGAGCGGGGCGGGGTCCCGCTGCTCGTCGGGATCGGTGCGCTGACGGGCGTGCTCGCGGGGTTCCTGGGGATCGGGGGCGGGATCGTGATGGTGCCCCTGCTGGCGGTGCTCGGGCGTGTGCCGTTGCGGCTTGCGATTGCGGCGAGCGCGGCGGTGATGTGCTTGTCGGCGCCGATCGGGGCGGTGCGGAAACTCTCGACACTCTCCAAGCACGTCGTCGATGGTGTGCCCTTGGCGTGGCAGGACGCGATGGTGCTCGCGTTGCCGATGGGGCTGGGGGCGGTGATCGGGGCGATGATCGGGGCGCGGCTGACACACAGGCTGAAGCTGACGTATCTGCGGCTGGCGATCGCGGTCGTGCTGGCGGCGGCGGGCGCCAGAATGGCAGGGTGGGCCTGAGCGTTCGCGCGCGGGTGGGGCGGACGCGTCGCAGGAACGGAACAATCAGGGCCTTGGCACGGGTTGTGCATTGGATCAGGGCGTGCTGAAACCGGCCGGGGAGACGCCCAACAATGTGGTGTCTGCCCGGCGGGCCCGGGATGGAGGATTCATGAAGCCGCGAGGTGTGCGAGCGTTGTTCAACGATGCCAAGACGGCGCTGCTCCTGGGCGCGCTGACGGGGCTGTTCGTCGTCGTCGGGCGGATGATCGGGCCTGGGTGGGTGATCCCGATGCTGGTCTTCGGCGGGGCGATGAACGTGGGCGCGTGGTTGTTCTCGGATCGGATCGCGATCGCGTCGATGCGGGCCAAACGCGTCAACGACGGGCCCCTGTACGAGACGGTCGAGCGGCTCAGCCAGCGGGCGGGGCTGCCCATGCCGAAGGTGTACATCTCGCCGCACCAGGCGCCGAACGCGTTCGCGACGGGGCGGAGCCCGAAGAAGGCGGCGGTGTGTTTCACGCAGGGGGCGATGCAGTTGCTGACGCCCGAGGAGATCGAGGGTGTGGCGGCGCACGAGCTGGCGCACGTGAAGAATCACGACACGCTGATCTCGACGGTCGCGGCGACGGTCGCGGGCGTGCTCGCGATGATCGCGCAGTGGGGCTTGTTTCTTGGGATCGGGCGGCGTGAGGGGGGGAACCCCCTGGTGATGATCGGGATCATCATCCTGGCCGCGGTCGGGGCGGCGGTGATCAAGGCGATGATCTCACGCTCGCGCGAGTACGAGGCGGACGCGGACGGGGCGAAGCTGGCGGGGTCGCCACATGGGCTGATGAGCGCATTGCAGAAGCTTGACACGCTGTCGAGGCGTGCTCCCCTGAATCAGCCGAACCCCGCGATGAATAACTTGTTCATCATCGAGCCGCTGGCGTCGAGCCTGCGCGGTGGGAACCCGCTGACAAGGCTGTTCGCGTCGCACCCGCCGACGGAGAAGCGGCTGGCGGCGCTGGCGCGGCTGGCGGACTGACACGGGTCAATCGGCGTAAGAAGGACTATCGCCTGCGCCCTGGGGCGGGTAGGTGTTGTGGGTTTGTGCGCGCAGACGGGCGCGGAGGTCGAGGCGCATGGCGTCGATCTGGCGTTCGAGGCGGCGGAGGGCGGCGTCGGGACCGTCGGCGAGCAACTCGTCGTGGGGGATGGGGTGCGCGGCCATGGTCATGACGCGGGCGGCGAGGAGGCGGGGTCGGGCTCGGCCGCGGGGCCAGGCGTCGTGCGCGCCCTCGATGGCGACGGGGAGAACTGGGCAGCGGGCGCGCTTGACAACGAGGGCGGCGCCCCTTTTGAACTCGGTCATGGCGCCGTCGTGTGTGCGCGAGCCCTCGGGGTAGATGACGACGGCGAGGCCCCGCTCGAGGCGTGCGAGGATCTCTCGGATGGCTGCGGAGTCGGGCTCGCCGTCTTCTTTGATGGGCATGGCGTGCAGGCCGCGCATGAGGGGGGCGAGCCAGCGTACGCGGAACAGGCCGTCGCGCGCGACCGAGTCGATCTGGCGTGAGGGGACGAGCTGGCCGACGATGATGGGGTCGAGGTAGGACTGGTGGTTGGCGACGATGAGCAGGGCGCCGTGCTTTGGGATGCGGTCGGCGTGGTGTGCGCGGTAGCGCCACAGGAGTGTCGTCGCGAATGTGGTGAACACCCGGAGGACGTCGAAGAAGGCGACACCGGCGAGGGTGGAGCCGGGGTGGCGGCGGGCGTACCGGCCGAGCATGGGGCGGCTAGTCCTGCGCCCGGACGAGGGAGGCGACGCGCTGGCGGACGACCTCCTCGAGGCGGTCGATGACCTCGTCGACACAGAGGTCGGAGGTATCGACGCGGACGGCGTCGTCGGCGCACGTCAGCGGGCCGTCGGCACGTGTGGAGTCGATGCGGTCGCGCTCGATGATGCGCCGGAGCATGTCGGCCTCGTCCACGTCGTGGCCCTCGGCGCGGAGCTGTTCGGTGCGGCGGGCGGCGCGGACGGCGGGGTCGGCGTCGAGGTAGAACTTGAGGTCCGCGTCGGGGAAGACGACCGAGCCCTGGTCGCGGCCCTCGGAGACCAGCCTCGGGTGCTGGGCGGCGATGACCTGCTGCTTGCGGACCATGTGCCTGCGGAGCTCGCCGATGGCGGCGACCTGGGAGACGACGGCGGTGACGTCCTCGTCGCGGATGCGGTGGTCGATGGGGGCGTCCCAGGCGAGCATGGTCGGTGGATCGGCGGAGAAGTCGAAGTGGAGGTCGGCGCCGATGACGGTGGAGACGAGCTCGCCCGGCTCGTCGAGCGGGATGTCGCGGTCGAGCATGATCGCGGCGGCGGCGCGGTACATGGCGCCGGTGTCGAGGAAGTCGAGTCCGAGTCGTCTCGCGAGTGTCCGAGCGACGGTGGACTTGCCCGTGCCGGCGGGGCCGTCGATGGTGATGATGACCTCGGCGTCGGGGGGCACGATGGGGTCTCGTCGTTCGAGTGTTTCGTCGTCGGCGAGGCGTGTGGTGACGGGCTGCGTGTGCATCGCGCTCCCGGGCGGATTCTTCGTGAGGCCCGCTATCCCTTCTGGGCGATCGACTCGATCGCCGCCTCGACGGCGTCGCGGCTGAGCATCACACCCAGTGTACCGTCTCCCGAGCCGCGGTAATCGATCGTCAGGGCCTGGTCGTATCCCACCGAGAGTATCGCCTCGAGCAGGGGTTCGAGCTCGTATGGCTTGTGGATCGGGGGGGGGACGTCGAGCAGCGCCTCGATATCGAGCAGCTCGTCCTCGGGGAGTTCTTCGCCATCTACCGGGGTCTCGGCGTCGTCCGGCTTCTCGTCCTTCTTCTCGTCGGGCTCATCGGCACTGGCCTTCGCGGGTTTCTTCTTGGGTGGCTCGGGCTCGGGCAAGCCTTCATCCGATTCGGGCTGCTCGAGCTCGACGGTCGAGACGAGCAGCGCGGAGGCGTAGGGCGTGATGCGTCGGAGGTAGGCGGCGGGGTCGTCGGATGCCGAGGCGTCCTCGAAGTCGGGGAGCGAGCCGATGCGGAAGCCGCCGATCTTCTTGATCAGCTCGATCAGGCGGTCGGGTTTTTCGGTGAGGCCCTTGCACGGGCGGATGAGGAGGTTGACCTCCATGCGTTCGGCCTTTTCGACGACCTCGCGGACGCGGTCGGCGGCGCGCTCGAAGCTGTCGTCGTCGTCCTTGCCCTTGACGCTCATGGCGGCCGACGAGCAGCCCAGGAGCTGGGCGGCCTGGACGACGCGGATCATGCGGTCGATGGCCTGCTGGCCCTTCTTGTCGGAGGGCTCGGCGAACGGGAGCGGGTCGGGCTCGACGAGCAGGAGCGTGGCGCAGCCTGCCTTGTCGCCCGCATCGCGGAGGCCGGCGATCTGGTCGCGCGAAGCGCCGGCGAGGAACTCGGTGGACATGGTGAGGCCGTTGAGGCCCAGCTCGTCGCGGGCGAAGCGCGGGATGTCGGCGAGCTCGAGCTTGGGTTTGGCCGAGCCCCTGCCCTTAAGCATGGAACGGATCGAGTTGACGCCGAGGGTCAGGAGCATGGGGGTGGGACTGTACCCGCGCTGGGGTGGACGGGCGGGGGGGGTGGTGATGAAGGGGGACGCGCTGCGGGGACGGGGCAGGACGCCGAGGCGTGCTCGGGTCCGCCAGCGTGCGCTGGGGGGCTCGTTGTTGCGGGATATGGGGGAGGATGGGGGCGGGCGGCGGTTGCCGCGGGGTCGGGCGTCGGTACGATCCCCCCACCGCCGGCGCCCGCGGGCGTGCGGTGTGGTGAGGAGGACACGAATGGATCTGCCCAGCGACCGCGTCTACACGGAGAGCCACGAGTGGCACAAGCTCGAGGGGGAGACCCTGACGATCGGGCTGACAAGGTTCGCCGTCGATCAGCTGACGGACGTGACGTATGTGGAGATGAAGGCGGTGGGGACAGAGATCGGGGCGGGCGATTCGGTCGGCGAGGTGGAGAGCGTGAAGACGACGAGCGACGTGTACAGCGCCGCGTCCGGGACGATCGCGGAGACGAACGCGGCGCTGGAGGAGAACCCCGGGCTGATCAACGACGATCCGTACGGGGCCGGTTGGCTGGTCAGGCTGAGCGTCACCGACAAGAGCGGGCTGGATGTGCTGATGGATGCCCAGGCGTACGCGGCGCAGCACGCGTCCTGAAAGGGCGGCGCCCCGCCCGGGAACAAGACGGCATGATCGAGTGCGCCGACCTCCGCAAGACCTACCGCCTGGGCGGGCGGAGCGTGGAAGCGCTGCGCGGGGTGTCGCTCTCGATCTCCGAGCCCGGGTTCTACGCGATCATGGGCCAGTCGGGGTCCGGCAAGAGCACGCTGTTGCACCTGCTTGGGGCGCTGGACACGCCCGACTCGGGGACGATCCGCGTGGGCACGCGGGACGTGCACGCGCTCGACGAGCGGGCGGCGACGGCGTACCGGCGGCGCGAGATCGGGATCGTTTTCCAGGCGTACAACCTGATCCCGACGATGACGGCGGCCGAAAACGTCGCGCTGCCCGGGATGCTGGCGGGCGAGAACGGGCGCGGGCTGCGTGCCAAGTCGCTGGCGATGCTCGATCGGCTCGGGCTCGGGGACCGGGCCGAGCACAGGCCCGAGGCGATGAGCGGGGGCGAGCAGCAGCGCGTCGCGATCGGTCGAGCGCTGGCCTACGGGGCGCCTGTGCTGCTGGCCGACGAGCCGACGGGGAACCTGGACTCGGAGTCGGGGGCGCGGCTGTGGGGGCTGCTGGGGGAGCTGGCGGCGGAGCGTGAGCTGACGATCCTGATGGTGACGCACGAGCCGGTGGCGGCGACGCACTGCCGCGAGGTGTTCGTGCTGCGTGATGGGGTGGTGCACGGGCGGTTCGGATCGGAGGGCCTCGATGCGGGCGGCGTGGCGACTCGCTACCAGCAGCTTGTCGGCGCGGCCTAGGCGGGCGGCGCTGCTGACGCTCGTGGTCGCGCTGTCGGCCGCGCTGATCGCGTCGGTCGCGTGCGCGATGGCGTCGATCCACGAGTCGATCCGGGTGCAGATCAACGAGCACGTGGGGACGGCCGAGGCGCGGATCCGGTCGGCGTCAGGCGCCATCGACGCGGGGGTGCTGGACACCGCGCGATCGTGGGAGGGCGTCGAGCACGCCCGGGCGTGGCTCCAGGACACGCTGTCGTTGTCGTACGGGGCGAGGGTGCTGCGCCGGGGCGAGGGCGGTGACGCGTTCTCGCCTGTCGAGGAGGAGTTCCGGGCGTCGGCGCTGGCGATCGGGATGGACCGGGGCGAGTTCGAGCGTCAGGCGCTGCGGCTGATCGACGGGAGGCTGCCCGAGAAGGCGGGCGAGGTGGTGGTGGACGCGATGCTCGCCGAGCGTCTGAGCTTCACGTACGTCGAGACACGGACGCTGCGCCCGAGCTTCGCGGTCGGGGCGGGGCGGGTGGACTACCTGGACGGGCCGGCGTCGGAGCTTGGGGGCGTAGCGGCGGGCGAGTCGGACGCGGCGCGGCTGAACGCGGCGGTGGGCGTGCGCGTGGGCGACGAGGTCCGCGTGCGTCGGCTGCTGCGGCGGGATGTGGCGTTGACGGTGGTCGGGATCGCGGAGTCGCCGCCGCTGGGCGGGAGGCCGCGGGCGTTCGTGACGTACGGCACGATCGCGACGCTCACGGGCAGGGGCGGGGTGTACACCGAGGTCGAGCTGGAACTGGGCGAGGGCGTGGACCCGGCGGCGTTTGTCGCGGCCCACGAGGGCGAGGTCGCGGACGGGTTGCTTCTCACGACGACAGAGCGGGTGACGAGCGGCGTCGAGAAGAATATGTCGTCGAACCAGCTCGGGTTTATCCTGGGCACGGTGCTCTCGTCGTTGTCGGCGGCGTTCATTATTTTGACCGGGCTGACGACCGGGGTCGCCGAGCAGCAGCGGGAGTTGGGCGTGCTGCGCGCGGTCGGCGCGACGCGGGCGCAGCTGGGGGGCGGGCAGGTCGTGCACGGCCTGCTGATCGGCGCGGGCGGCGCGGTGCTGGGCGTGCCCCTGGGCGTGCTGATGGCGTGGGGGCTGGTGGCGGCGTTCCCGGAGAAGGTTCCCTCGGGGCTGGCGCTGCCCTGGGGGACACTCGGGATCGCGGTCGGGGGGGCGGTGCTGGCGGGGCTGCTGGGCAGCGCGTGGCCCGCGTGGCAGGCGGCGCGGACGTCGGTGGTGCGGGCGATGGCGAACCGGGCGGCGCCGATGAGCCGCAAGACGCTCGTGCTGGTTTCGTGCGCGGCTGTCGTCGGGATCGGGGCACAGCTGCTGATCGTGCTCGCGCCGCAGAGCGGGCAGGTGGTGTTCTGGGGGTACGCGACGGCGGGGCTGCCCCTGATGTTCCTGGGGTATTTCCTGGCGAGCGTGCCGGTGATGTACGCGGCGTCGTGGGCGCTCTCGCCCGTGCTGACGCGTGCGCTCGTGCTTCCCCGTGGGTTGCTGGGTCGGTCGGTGCGGGCGACGCCGTATCGGCATGGGTTCACGGCGGGCGCGATGATGGTCGGGCTGGCGATGATGGTGGACATCTGGACGACGGGCGGGGGCGTGCTGCGTGATTGGCTGGGGAAGATCACGTTCCCGGACGCGTTCGTGAGCGGGGTGGCGCTGCCGCCCGAGGCCGAGGCGCGGCTGCGGGCGCTGGACATCGTGGAGGGGACGAGCGCGATCTCGATGCACAACATCGAGGTGGACGCGTTCGGCGTGCGGGCGCTGCAGGATTATTCGAGCACGTTCTTTGCCTTCGAGCCCGGGCCGTTCTTCGAGATGGCGCAGGTTGACTGGGTCGAGGGGGACGGGGCGGAGGCGCTGCGCCGGCTGGACGAGGGGGGCGCGGTGATCGTCGCGCGCGAGTTCCGGCTCGCCCAGGGCGTCGGCGTGGGGGACACGTTCACGTTCACCCACGAGGATCAGCAATACACGCTCGACATCGTGGGCGTCGTCACGAGCCCTGGGCTTGAGCTGGTGAGCAAGTTCTTCAACATCGGCGACGACTTCGTCAACCAGGCGGTGCACGGCGTCTTCGGCACGCGCGAGGACGCCAGGCGGATTTTCGGGACCGACGCGGTCCAGCTCATCCAGGTCGATCTGGTAGATGGCGTGGACGACGCGGAAGCGGTGCGCGCGCTGCGCGAGGCGGTGTTCGGGCTGGGCGTGCTGGACGCGGGCTCGGGTCGCCAGATCCGCGAGCAGCTCGAGATCTTCGTCAAGGGCAGCCTGCTGGTGTTCTCGACGATCGCGGTCGGGGCGATGCTGGTGGCGTGCCTGGGGGTCGCGAACCTGATCGCGGCGGGGATCGACGCGCGGTCGTTCGAGCTGGGCGTGCTCCGGGCGGTCGGCGCGGGGCGGGGCGTGCTCACGCGGCTCATCATCGGCGAGGCGATCCTCATCGCGCTGGTCGCGTGCGTGCTCGGCACGTGCATGGGGATGCAGGGCTCGCTCGCGGCGATGCGCCTGTACGAGACGTTGCTGGGCATCGCGTTCACGCCGGCGCCCGCGGCGGGGGCGATCCTGGCCGCGTGCGGGATCGTCGCGGCGCTGACGCTCGGGGCGGCGGCGCCGGCGGGGATGCGGCTGAGCCGCAAGAAGCCCATCGACCTGCTGGGTGTCGCCCCGGCGTAACGGGGTCTTCACGCGCGAACAGGTTGCGTGCGGGGCCCGGGGCGGGATATCGTGGGCGTGTCGCCCGAGCTCCCGGGCGGCGTTCGGATGACCACGGGGGATTCACGATGCGAGCGACGCTGGTTCTGTGGGCGCTGGGCGGGGTCGTCGCGTTGGGCACGCTGGTCGCGTGGGCGCCGGGCGACACGATCACGATGCGCGACGGGCGGGTCTACGAGGGCACGATCGTCGAGGAGTCCAGCAGCTCGGTCGTGATCGAGACCGAGGTCTCGCGGATCAAGTCCACACTGACGCTGCGCCGGCGGGACATCCACACGATCGAGATCGGCCCGGTCGGCGACACCGACGCGGACGGCGAGGGAGGGGGCGCCGACGCGGCAGACGACGGCGGAGACGCGGCGTCCTCCGAGCCACACGTCGAAGCGCCCCGGGCGACGCGGGCGACGCCCCGGTCCCGCGACACGCGGGCGCCCGACGCGGGCGGGGGCCCTGCCGCGGGGCGGTACATGGTGATCCCCGCGACGGGCGTGATCGGCGTCGAGGTGACGGCGCCCGGGATCGCGGACGCGTTCGACGACGCGGAGAAGCTGGGCGCGACGCACGTGGTGTTCGTGATCGACTCGCCCGGGGGGTACATCTACGAGGCGTTGGCGATCCGGCGGGTGCTGCTCGACAACCGAGAGCGGTTCACGATCCACACGCTGGTCGAGATAGAGGCGATCAGCGCCGCAACAGTGCTGGCGGCGGGGTCCTCGACGATCAGCATGGCGCCGTCGGCGACGATCGGGGGGGCGACGTCGTACTCGATCAAGGCCGAGACGGGCTCGGCGCAGGTGGACGCGAAGATGAACTCGATCTGGGCGGCGGAGATCGCGAGCATCGCGTCCACGTCCGGGCACGACGAGGCGCCGTTCCGCGCGATGATCGAGCAGGATCGCGAGCTGTACGTCGCGCGCGACGCTTCGGGCGGGGCGCGGCTGGCGTCGAGCGAGCCCGTCTCGGGCGACCGGTCGGCGTGGGAACGGGTGGACGACTCGCTGACGATCCTGACGCTGACGGCGGCCCAGGTCCGCGACTACGGGATCGGACGCATCGTCGAGGGGGGCGCCGCGGGGCTGGGCGCGGCGCTGGGGGTCGAGGGGTGGCACGCCGCGGACGGCGACGGGGCGCGGTCGATGCTCAAGGCGAGCAAGGCGCGGGCGCAGCTGGCGCGGGCGGTGGAGATCGCCGACGAGCAGCTCATCGAGCTGGCGGGGCAGGCGAAGAAGCACAACCCGAGCCGCCTGACGATCGTCTACGACCGGAACACGCTGGAGG
Source organism: Phycisphaerales bacterium (assembly GCA_029260515.1). GTDB lineage: Bacteria > Planctomycetota > Phycisphaerae > Phycisphaerales > UBA1924 > JAJRXR01. Next base: position 25,942 of record JAJDDC010000069.1, read on the forward strand.
TGAGCGAGGACTCGGCGCGCAAGTGGTCGCGGGCGTGCTCGCAGGCGGCGTCGGCCTGGCGGCGGGTGGACGGCATGATGGACCGCCTGACGCTTCTGCGCCGCAAGGCCGAGGACATGGGGGCGCTGCACCTGGCGGTGTCCAACGCGGAGATCGAGCAGATCCGTCAGATCGCGCGCGAGCAGCTCGAGTGGTTGGACGAGTACGGCGGGAGGCCTCGGACGATCGCGGACCTGCCGCCGGACGATTGAGCGGGCTCGCGCGAGCCGTGCTCAGAGCGACTCGACGAAGCCCTTGAGGTTGTCCAGTTCTTCGCGCCAGCCGTCGTCGAACTCACGGACCTTGTCGTCGGGGACGTCGCCCGAGCAGGTGTGGGTGACGAAGACTCTCGTGGCGGACGCGGTGTTCTCCTCGAGACGGATGGTGATCGCGCCGGCGTAGGCCCGCTCGGAGGCGAAGTCCCCCACCATCCGGAGCATCTCCGGCGGGCGGATGGTCGCGACGGTGGCGTACAACTCCCCGGCGCCCTCGCCCTTGGTGGCCGACTCGTCGCGCCAGAACCGCCCGCCGATCCAGGGCTCGAGCTTCGATGGCGGGTTCGGTGTGTCGGGCTTGCCGGGCCAGAACCAGGCGTGGGTCTCGCGGGTGATGGCCTCGAACACCCGCTCGCGCGGGGCGGCGATCCTTATCTCGGATTCGACGCGGATGGTGCGGGGCTCGGTCGTGGTCGTCGGCATGGCGTTGATCTCCGGTGCGGCGGCGTCGGCGTGCTCCTCCAGGCGGAGCAGTGCGGAGGCCCAGTGGTCGGCGAACTTGCCCACCCACCGCTCGTAGACGCGGCGGAGCGGGACGGCGTTGAGGTGGTTCCAGCGTTTGCGGCCCTCGCGCCGGACGACGACGAGGCCGGCGTTCTCGAGCACGTCAAGGTGCTTCATGACGGCGTACCTCGAGAGGTCGGGGAACGCCGCGGCCAGGTCGCCGGTCGTTGCCGGCTTGCTCGACAGGCGGTCGATGATGCCGCGGCGCGTGGGGTCCGAGAGCGCCTTCCAGATGGCGTTGACGACGTCTTCCATGACGCGGACCGATCAGAACAGGCGTGGGATGTTGAGCGCACGCCGGACGGTCGAGAGCTGCCCGGCGTGGAACCCCTCGTGGAACGCGAGCGACGAGGGCAGACCCGCGATCGTTGCCGAGAACTGGGCGAGGTCGCCCTCGATCGGCGCCCGCAGCTGATCGACGGACAGGGACTCGAGCCACTCGACGATGGCCGCGCGGGTCGATGCCATGACCTCAAGGATCTCGTGCTTGGATGGGTACGCGGTGCGGTCGTCCGAGAGCTCGATGTTGTGGGCGAACAGTGCGCCCCACGACTCGGGCACTGCGGCTTTGTTCCCGGACAGCGCCGAGAGGAAGAAGCTGTCCGTCGAGGCGATGTGCCCGAGCACGTAGGCGGCGTGGTTGGAGCCCGGGCACGCACGGGTCGCGAGCTTGTCGTCCGGGATGTCCTGGGCGAGCTTGAGGGTGAAGCCGCGGGTGATCGCGAGCGAGTCGAGACCGGGCCTGAGAATGGCGGGTGCTTCAGCTGTTTTCGGCATGACGCTTGAGACCTTCCTCCAGGGCGGTGCGCCAGCCCTGGTTGGCGTGTGTTGTGAACTCCGGATCGACCTCGCCCAGGTACGTGTGGGTGAACCGCAGCAGCGTGTGGTCTCCATGTTCCTCGAGGCGGAAGGCCAGGTGCGAGACGACGGCGGTTGAGAAGAAGAGGGGGCCTGTGAGTTCGAGCAAGGCGGGGGGCTTGATGACTTGGACGTGCCCCCAGAGGTGCCCGACGTCGGCGCCCAGGTCCCGGAACAGACGCCCGCCTGGGCGGGGTTCGAGGACGAAGCTCAGGGATTCGCCCTCGCGACCTGTCCACCAGATCGCGGGGTCACGGACGAGGGCGGTCCAGACTGCCTCTCGGGGGCGGTTGATTCGGATATCCAACTCGATCTTGCCGGTCATGCGGGTTCTCCGGGCGGCATTCTGGGTGTTATGTGACCATATAGTAACATGTAAAGACAGCGTGTCAAGACGGGTTGCCGGGGCGAGGGATGAAATTGAGGATGGGGGGATGGTGAACGTGGCGAAAGGAGGTCGCCGGATGGCTCTGAACCGTCTCGAACGAGCGGAGAAGCTGTTCTTTGCCGGAAAATACCCGGCGGCGCGGCGTCTGTATGAACGCGAGTCGGCGGCGCCCGAGCCCGATCACCGCGTGTTCATGCGGATCGCGATGACGTTCTATGAGGAAGGGCGGCATACGGAGGCGGCCGAGTGGAACGCGCGGGGGCTGCAGATTGCGCCCGGGTGCCCGTTGCTGCTGTGCGACCGGGCGGCGATCCTGGAGGCGGGCGGGCGGTTCGAGGACGCGATCGAGTCGTACCAGGAGTTGGTGAAGCTGGGGCCGGAGCGGATCGCGGAGCAGACGTGCTCGCGGGGGCTGCCGTGGTCAAGGGGGTTGGTCAACGACTGCCTGTACCGGCAGGCGTCGGTGTACCGGCGCCTGGGCGAGCACGGGCAGGCGGCGCGGTTGCTGACCGAGCACCTCAAGGCGCGGATCTACGGCACGGAGAGCGTGTACTCGGACGGCGAGGTGCAGACGGCGCTGGACGCGGCGCTGTCGCTGACGGGCTAGCGGGCGTCCGGCGCCGGCTCGCCCCGATCAGCCGCACGGGCTGGCGAAGCGGGCGAGGAACTCAAGGACGTCGGAGAAGTCGAAGACGCCCGCGGGCGGGGCGAGGTCGGCGGAGGCGTCCTGGGCATCGAAGTCCACGAGGAAGTCGATGACGTCGTCGAAGTCGGTGTCGCCGTCGGCGTCGCGGTCGCCGGGTTGTGTGGCGATCGCCAGGACATACGTCCGGTGATCTCGCATGAACTCGGCCCGCGCGTTCTCGTTACGGACCCAGCTGGTGTTGTCGGTGACCTCGGCGCGGACGATGTACGTGCCGGGCTGGAGCTGGAGCTGGCAGACCTCGAGCGTCGGGTCGGTCTGGCCCGCGGCGGGCTCGTCGTCGATGAACCACTGGACGTCGAGGTTGTGCCCGGCCGGCTGCATGGGGGTGACGGACATGCTGGCGTGGTGGCCCTCGTAGAGCTCGCCGGTGGGCGAGGCGTCGTCGATGGGGCTGACGGTCTTGTAGAACTCGATAACGAGGGCCTCGGCAGAGGGCATGTTGAAGGGGCGCCCGAGGTTGCGCATCATCGAGTTGCTGCTGGGGCGGTAGGCGCCGAAGGTCGAGTAATGGCAGCCTTCGAAGGCGGAGACGATGCCGTCGAAGCCGGCGAACGACTCGCCGATCCACTCGTGCCACTTGATCTGCAGCGTGCTCTGTTCCGTCGCGTCGAAGATGGAGGCGTTTGGATCGGAGAACTCGCCGCCGGTGTACGTGGTCGGGCCGCCGTAGGTGTACTCGTCGGCGAGGTTGCCCAGCGAGTGTCCCAGCTCGTGGATGTAGACCTGGGCGGCGGCGGCGTTGCCGCCCGAGGCGGTGGCGAGGTCTGAAGAGGTGTAGCCGGCGCCGCCGTACTTTGTGGAGTTGGCGATGGCGACGACCTGGTCGCGTCCCGGGGCGGCGTTGGCTTGCGTGCGCGCCTTGTTGACGTTGACGCACAGGAGCCGTTCTGTGCCGCCGCACCAGAAAGCCATGTCGAGGGCGGTGTCGCGGGAGACGCCCTGCGTCGGGTCGTTGTCGACGCCGGACTCGTTGGAGACGACGTCCACGCGGTGGACGTTGAAGTAGGGCGCGTACGTGATGAAGGGCTCGAGCTCGAAGAGTTCGGCGTACTGGGAGGCGACGTGGGCGTGGTAGATGGGCAAGTCGGCAAGGCGGTAGCCGTCGCCGACGAATGTGATGTCGATGCGGTTTGCGGACGGGCCGTTGTCGAGGATGGTGGTGACCGGGGCGCCTCCCCTCGGGGCCTGTCCCGGGGCATCGGCGGGGACTTCGAGCAGGACCATGCCGCCGGTGAGTTGGCCGTCCTCGCCGGGCTGGCAGTAATGGACGCGGTCTGTGATCGTGCCCGGCCCCTGCGGGACGGGGTGGGCGAGTGAGACGGAGGCGGCGGCGAGCGCCGCGAGCGTGGCTGGGGGGGTCGTGCTTCTCATGGGGCTGTTCTATTCGCCCGTCGGCGCCGAGGGATCCCACGCGGTCGGTGGCGGGTTCAGCCGCATGGGTTCGTGAAGCGGTCGAGGAACTCGAGAACGTCGGAGAAGTCGAACTGGGCGTCCTGGACGAGGTCGGCGCTGGGGTCTGCGGCGGCGAAGTCGACGATGAAATCGAGGACGTCGTCGAAGTTGAGCTCGCCGTCGGCGGTGCGGTCGCCGGGGGGTGTTTCGATGATGAGCGTCCAGACCCAGTTGCTGGAGAGGGACTGCTCGCGGATGAACTCGTCGCGGACCCAGGGTGTGTCGTCGCGGAGCTTGACGATGAGGGTGTACTCGCCGGGCTGGAGATGGAGCTCGCACACACGGAGCGTCTCGCCGGTCTGCCCGGGGATGACCTCGGTCCCGAGCTGCCACCAGACGGTGAGTGGGTGAGACGTGGGGTGGATCGGCTCGACGAAGAACTCGGAGTGATGCCCGTAGAACTCGCCGAACCAGGGTTGGGTGACGTCGTCGAAGAGGTCGAACGGGTCGTCGGCGTTGTAGATGACGGTGAGGCCCCGCTCGACGGCGACCATGTTGAACGGGCGGTGGAGGGATCGCATGAGGGAGTTGGGGCTGGGGCGGTAGATGCCGAAGCGGGAGTACATCCCGCCCACGTAGGCGCCGGCGGGCCCGTCGAATCCGGTCGTCTCGTCGCCAAACCAGCGCCACCACTTGGTCTCGAGGGAGATCTGCTGGGTCTCGTTGTAGATCGAGGCGTTGGCCCGCCCGGGCTCGGGGCCGGTGTAGGTCTGGGGACCGCCGTAGGTGTACTCGTCCTCGAGGTGGAAGAAGGAGTGCCCCAGTTCGTGGACGATGGTGGAGTGGGCGTCGTCGTTGCCGGCGGAGACGCAGGAGATGAGTGTCCCGAAGAAGGCGGCGCCGCCGTACTTGGTCGAGTTGGCCAGCGCGACCACCTGATCGTCGTCGGGCGCGAGTGCGGCGTACGTCCTGGCTTTAAAGGAGTCCACGCAGAGGGACCGCTCAACGCCGTTACACCAGAACTCCATGTCGAGCGCGGTGTCGCGGAGGATGCCGGGGGCGGGGTCGTTGTCCACGCCCGACTCGTTGGAGACGACGTCCACCATGTGGATGTTGAAGCGGCTCTTGTAGGACTTGAAGGGCTCGACCTCGAAGAGGGCGTCGGTCAGGGCGTGGACCTGGGCGTGGAACAGCGGGAGCTCACCCTCGGTGTACCCGTCGCCGACGAATGTGATGTCGATGCGCTTCTCGGGGGGGCCGTTGTCGAGGATGGTCGTGACCGCGCCGGCGCCCCTGGGGACGGCGATGCCGGTGTCGCGTGAGGGGGCGGTGTCGAGCTGGAGCGAGTGGCCCGTGAGGGCGCCGTCCTCGCCCGGGTAGCAGAACTGGACGCGCTCGGTCTCCGGAATCTCGAGGCGAGGCTGGGCCTGTGCGGGGGCGGCGAGGGCAGCGAGGGCGGCGGAGCAGAGCAGGGTTGCGGCGGCGGATCGAGTCATGGTGTGTCCCCGGTGGCGGGCCGGTCCTGGTCGAGGGGGTCGACTGGCGGGCCGCGAGGGTCGGCGTGCGGGGGCCGCGGGGCGGCGGGCCGACCGGTGTGGGGGAACATACGGGCGGGGGATTGGTGCGTCTTGCTCGGAGGCACGCATCGGGTGCAAAAAGTGGAGCCCGCCGCCGCACCGGGGGGAACAGCGACGGGCTCCGAGCGGTGGCCGGATCGGCGGCGCGCGGGCCCGGGTCGTCGGGCGCCCGCGGTCGCGTGAACGGACCGGGCGTTGCGGCTCGCCCGGGCCGGACGGGTCAGGTCAGGCCACGCTGAGCGGTGATTTTTTGAAACGATCGGCGAGGCGTTTGCCGCGGTCGGTGAGCGCGGGGGCGCCGTCGCCCGGGCCCTCCAGGGTGATGTAGCCCTGGTGAACCAAGAGCCTGCGGAGCGGCCACCAGCGGTCGCCGAAGCAGAGCCAGAGCGCGTCGTCGAAGGCGCGTGTGTTCTGCTTGGCGAGCAGGGAGAGGGCCGCACCAAGGGCGCGTCGATCGTCGTCGTTGAGTGGCATGTCCTCCTCGCGTATCACGGGCCTTCGGCCAGCCCCACGACGGGGTTGGACCTTGGGCGCTCATGACACGGGCGGGCGTGGACGCGACAATCGCATCCCGGGCGCTGCACAGGGGCGGGCCCGCTTTGGACCGACCGCTCGTGTCGTGGTGCGTCGTGTTGTGCGAGGGACGTGATCCGCGGGGTCTGAGGAAATCAGAACAGGATCAGTGCGTGGTATTGGACCGTGCGTCCACACCCCTCGATGGGCATAAGCGATGATTCGCGGGATGATACGCGGGCGCCGGGCGGGCGGTTCCCGGACGACGGGCGGCGGACACCCCCGGGCCCGGCTGGAGTCCGGGGCGGCGGATGCGGGCCCGGATAGAGTTGGCGATGCCCGGCGATGTAGGCCAGTTCGAGGTCGTCAGCGATTTTTGCCCCACGGGTGATCAGCCCCAGGCGATCGAGGCGATCGCCGCCCAGGTCCTGGGCGGACGCGAGCAGATGTGCCTGCTGGGGGCGACGGGCACGGGCAAGACGTTCACGATGGCCAACGTGATCGAGCGGGCCCAGAAGCCGACGCTGATCATCAGCCACAACAAGACGCTGGCGGCACAGCTCTATGAAGAGCTGCGGGAGTTCTTCCCGAACAACTCGGTCAACTACTTCGTGAGCTACTACGACTACTACCAGCCCGAGGCGTATATCCCCGGGCGGGACATCTACATCGAGAAGGACTCGAGCCGCAACGACGAGCTGGACCAGCTGCGTCTGGCGGCGACGAGCAACCTGCTGAGCCGTCGTGATTCGATCGTGGTCGCGTCGGTCTCGTGCATCTTCGGGCTCGGCTCGCCCTCGGCGTACTCGGACAAGGTGATCACGATCACGCGGGGCACGGAGCTCTCGCGCCGGGACTTCTTCCTGGCGCTCAACTCGATGCAGTACAAGCGGTCGGAGATCGAGTTCACGCGCGGGACCTACCGGGCGCGGGGGGACGCGGTCGAGGTGTGGCCGGCGTACGAGAAGTACGCGGTGCGGATCGAGCTGTTCGGCGACGAGATCGAGCGGGTGGAGCTGATCAACCCGACGAGCGGGGAGCTGCTGGCCGAGGAGCGGCAGTTCTTCCTGTTCCCGGCGGTGCACTACGTGATGCCGGAGGAACGCCTGAGGGAGGCGATCGACGGGATCCGGGCGGAGCTGGACGGGCGGGTGAAGGAACTGCGGCACGAGGGGAAGCTGCTCGAGGCCCAGCGGCTGCTGGCGCGGACGAAGTACGACCTGGAGATGATGGAGGAGATCGGGTTCTGCTCCGGGATCGAGAACTACTCGCGGTACATGGACGGGCGGGCGCCGGGGGAAAGACCGTTCACGCTGATGGACTATTTCGATTATGCGCCGGCGGACCCGGATCGCTTGTCGGGCGCGGATCGTCGTGTGCGCACAGAGTCTGCGGACGGCGTGCCGCTGCGCCCGACCCAGGACACGCGCGATCACGACGAGGACGAGCGGCGGTTCGGCGTCGAGCGGACGAATCTGAAGGACTGGCTCGTCATCATCGACGAGAGCCACGTGACGATGCCGCAGATCCGTGCGATGTTCAACGGCGACCAGGCCCGCAAGAAGGTGCTCGTCGAGCACGGGTTCCGTCTGCCCAGCGCGATGGACAACCGGCCCCTGCGGTTCGAGGAGTTCGAGGCGATGGCGCCGCGGGTGGTGTACGTGTCGGCGACGCCCGGGCCGTACGAGCTGGAGAAGTGCGGGGGCGAGGTCGTCGAGCAGGTGATCAGGCCGACGGGGCTGCTGGACCCGATCGTCGAGGTTTGCCCGGCGCGGGGGCAGGTCGCGGACGTGGTCGAGCGGTGCAAAGAGCGCGTCGCGGGGGGCGAGCGTGTGCTGGTGACGGCGCTGACCAAGCGGCTGTGCGAGGACCTGACCGACTATCTGGGCGACCAGGGGCTGCGCGTGCGCTACCTGCACTCGGAGATCGACACGCTCGAGCGGGTGGAGATCCTGACCGATCTGCGCAGGGGCGAGTTCGACGTGCTGGTGGGCGTGAACCTGCTGCGCGAGGGGCTGGACCTGCCCGAGGTGTCGCTGGTGCTGATCCTGGACGCGGACAAGGAGGGGTTCCTGCGGAGCGCGACGAGCCTGATCCAGCAGATGGGGCGGGCGGCGCGGAACGAGAACGCGTTGGTCGTGCTGTACGCCGACAAGGTGACGGCGGCGATGCGGGCGGCGATGGAGGAGACCGAGCGTCGTCGCGCCAAGCAGGTCGAGTACAACACGGCGCACGGCATCACGCCCTCGACGATCCGCAAGGCGATCCGGACCGGGATCGAGACCGAGCTCAAGGCCAGACGCGAGGCGAAGCGGTCGGTCGAGGCGACGGAGCCGGAGATCGACGCGAGGGAGCTGGAGTCGGTGCTAGAGGGGGAGATGCTCGAGGCGGCCGAGGGGCTGAAGTTCGAGGAGGCGGCGCGGCTGCGGGACCAGCTGGCACGGGTGCGCGAGCTGATCGCGAGTGCCGGCGAGGGCGAGGCCGTGTCGCTTCGGCGTGGCGACGTCGAGCAGGCATTGTCGGGCGGGCGGCGCAAGCCCAAGGGCGGGAAGCCCGGGACGCGTCGGGGGCGCCAGTCGCGCCGGTTCGGCAACGCCTGAGCCGCGAAACACGCGTCCGAGAACGCGGGCGGTCTCATCAGCCCCGGCCCGGCGTCCGATGTTCGGGTGACACCCGCACCGGAGGCGCCGCGTGAACCGGATCATCTCACGGAACCTGGACGAGATCGGGGACAAGACACTCCCGCCCGCGCGCGCCGAGGGCCCGGTGCGGATGCTGTTCCTCTCGACGCAGACGCACGGGCTCAAGAGCTGGGCCCACGAGCTCGAGCGGGCGACGGACGGTCGTGACGACGTGGACGCGGTGCACGTGCGGCTCGAAGCCACGCCCACGATGCGGGCGCTTGCGCGCCGGGCGGCGTTCCTCGAGAGCTGGGACTTCCACACCGTCCGCAATAAAATGATCTGGAAGCTCACGATGCGACCGTGGTTCCGCGGCGCACTGCCCGTGGGGCGGTTCGACGTTGTGCACTGCCTGACGCACATGCTCGGGGCGGCGGCGTCGGAGGCGATCGGGGCGATGGGGCGGGGCGGGCCGGCGCTGGCGGTCGCACTCGACTCGACGGCGATATGCAACACACGCGACCTGCCCTACGAGTCCAGCTCGCCCCAGTACGGGATGCTCGTGAAATACGAGCGGGAGCTGTTCGCTCAGAGCGCTCTGGTCAACTGCATGAGCGAGTGGGCACGCCGGTCGATCGTCGAGGATTACGGCATCACCGACCCCGGGCGGTCGATCGCGTGCCCGATGGGGACGGTGATCCCCGAGACGTGGAAGGACTACGACGCGCCGAGCGAGTCGGGGCGCCCGGTGCGGCTGATCATGATCGGGAACCCCTGGGGACGCAAGGGTGGGCCGCGGCTGCTGCGCTGGCACCAGGAGCACTGGGCGGGCAAGGCCGAGCTGCACATCGTGTGCAAGGACGCGCCGCTCGAGAACGCTCCGAAGAACGTGGTCTGGCACCCGTTCGTCGAACGCGAGACGCTGATCGGCGAGCTGCTTCCCTCGATGGACGTGTTCGTGCTCCCGACGCACCGCGACCAGGGGTCGTGGGTGATCGCGGAGGCGGCGAGCGTCGGGCTGCCCTCGGTCGGGACGCGGATGGCCGGGATCCCCGACGTGGTGAAGCACGGCGAGACGGGGTACCTGTGCGGCGTCGATGACGAGGGCGACTTCGTCGATCGTATCTCGGAGCTGATCGCGGACGCGGGGCTGCGCGAGCGGATGGGTCGGGCGGCGCGCAGGTTCGCGGTCGAATCGCTCGACCGGGACACGGTGCACAAGCGTGCGATCGACCGGATGGTCGAGATCGGCCTCGATCGCCGGGGCGAGGCGGGCGTGCGGGCCAGGGCTGCATAACCGGCGTCTGGGCATCCCGAGCGTGCGCGTGGGGCGTCTACAGTCCAGGCGGTGGCACGCGACGAGCGCACAGCTGAGACAGGATCGGGCGTGGCGCCCGGGTTCCGGCGGCGGCTGGCGGTCTACCTGATGGGCGTCGCGATCGGGCTGATGCTGCTCGGGCTGTTTGCCCAGGCGCGGTCGGCGGCGGCGCGTCGCCAGCAGGCGGCCGCGCGGCCCGGGCAGGTCGAGGGGCCCGGCGCTTCGTCGGCCCAGACGCCCGGTGATGCGGGGAACGAATCCACACCCCGACCGTCCGACGAACACGACGGCTGAGCGCGTACCATCCCCGGCTCACGGAGGATGAACGCATGACGAGCAGGGCGGCCGGCACGCCGCGTCGGTCGCGACGGGCCCGGAACGGGGACGGCGCGGACACGGGCGGCGTCGAGGTGAAGATGGCGACGCGGCGCGGGGCTCGCAAGGCGGACGAGGCTTCGGACGGGCGCGTCATCCGCGTCCGCGGCGCCAAAGAGCACAACCTCAAGGACATCGACGTCACGATCCCGCGCGATCGCCTCGTCGTGATGACGGGGTTGAGCGGGAGCGGCAAGAGCTCGTTGGCGTTCGACACGATCTTCGCCGAGGGGCAGCGGAAGTACATGGAGTCGCTCTCCGCGTACGCCCGCCAGTTCCTCGACCAGCTCAAGAAGCCGGACGTCGAGGAGATCGAAGGGATCCCCCCTACCATCGCGATCGAGCAGCGGTCGGCGTCGCACAACCCCCGGTCCACGGTCGCGACGACGACGGAGATCTACGACTACCTGCGGCTGTTGTACGCCCGGTGCGGGACGCCGTACTCGTGGGCGGTGACGAAGGCGAAGAAGGACGGGACGGTGCTCGCACGGTCCGGGCGGCGGATCGAGGCGTCGAGCGCGACGCAGATCGTGGACGCGGTGATGGGGTTCGGCGAAGGCGCCCGACTCATGATCATGGCGCCGGTCGTCCGCGGTAAGAAGGGGTTCCACAAAGATGTGCTCGAGGACTTCTTCTCGCAGGGCTGGGGGCGGGCGCGGGTGAACGGATCGGTCGTGGACCTGCGCGAGGTGCTCAAGGAGGGGGACGAGAACCCGCTCAACCTGCACCGCTACAAGAAGCACACGGTCGAGGCGGTGGTGGACCGGGTGGTGCTCAAGGACGACGCGCGGCAGCGGCTGGCCGAGTCGATCGAGGCGGCGCTGCGGATCGGGGACGGGGGCGTGGTCGTCGCGGTCGAGAACAAAGGCGAGGGGGGGCAGGATGCCCCCCCTTCCAAGAGTGGGGAATGGGTTGACCACACGTTCAGCGAGAAGTTCGCGGACCCGGACCACCCGGAGGTGTCGCTCGAGGAGCTGAGCCCGAGGGTGTTCAGCTTCAACTCGCCGTACGGGGCGTGCCCGACGTGCCACGGGCTGGGCGCGATCCTCGAGTTCGACGAGGAGCTGGTCGTCCCGGAGATGGACAAGACGCTGGCCAAGGGTGGGATCGCGCCGTGGAAGAAGAACGGGCCGGGCGGGATGATCTACCCCAAGTACCTGCGCCGGTTCGGGCGGGCGTTCGGGGTGAACCTGAACACGCCCGTCGGCGAGCTCGACGACGAGATCTACGAGATCCTGCTGTGGGGGGCGGACAGCGAGCAGGAGAAGACGCACGGCGCCAAGTGGGCGGGTGTGCTGCCCATGCTCACGGCGTGGTTCGAGAAGACCGAGAGCACCTGGGTCAAGGACCACCTGCTCGCGTTCCAGACCGAGCAGGTCTGCCCGGCGTGCAGGGGCGACCGCCTCCGGATCGAGGCGATGCACGTGCAGCTTTTGAGCGCGCACAAGGCGGACACCTCGCGGGCGTTCTCGGAGACGGTGATCGGGCGCCCGAAGCGTGACGGGACGATGCTCAACGTCTCGGAGCTGAGCCGCCTGAACATCACGGACGCGATCGCGTTTGTGGAGGGGCTGAAGCTGAGCAAGGAGCAGGCGCAGATCGCCGAGCCGATCCTGCGGGAGGTGGGGAATCGCCTGCGGTTCCTGGCTTCCGTGGGGCTGGAGTATCTCTCGCTCGATCGGCGGACGGCGACCCTGTCGGGCGGCGAGGCGCAGCGGATCAGGCTGGCGACGCAGGTTGGTTCGGGGTTGGTCGGCGCGTGCTACGTGCTTGACGAGCCGACGATCGGGCTGCACCAGCGGGACAACGACCGTCTGATCGCGACGCTCCGCCACCTGACCGACATCGGCAACACCGTGCTTGTCGTCGAGCACGACGAGGACATGATCCGGTCGGCGGACCACGTGATCGACCTGGGGCCCGGGCCGGGCGTGCACGGCGGGCGTGTGGTGGCGCAGGGCTCGATCGCGGACATCTGCGCCGCGCCCGAGAGCCTAACGGGCGACTACCTGAGCGGGCGGCGCAAGATCCTGGTACCCGACGAGCGGCGCGTCGTCAGCGAGAAGAAGGCCCTCGTCATCAAGGGCGCCAGGCACAACAACCTCAAGGGCATCGACGTCGCCTTCCCGGTCGGCGGGATGGTCTGCGTCACCGGGGTCTCGGGCTCGGGCAAGAGCACGCTGGTCAACGACATCCTGCTGCGGGCGATGCGCCAGCAGATCAACGGCTCGCGCGACAAGCCGGGCGCTCACACGCGTATCAACGGCCTGTCGCAGATCGACCGGGTGATCGAGGTGGACCAGTCACCGATCGGCAGGACGCCGCGGAGCAACCCGGCGACGTACACCGGCATCTTCGACGACATCAGAAAAGTCTTCACGCAGACCAAGGAGGCCAAGATCCGGGGGTACTTGCCCGGGCGGTTCAGCTTCAACGTCTCGTCGAAGAACGGCGGCGGGCGGTGCGAGGCGTGCCAGGGCCAGGGGCTCAAGAAGATCGAGATGCACTTCCTGCCCGACGTCTACGTCGAGTGCGAGGTCTGCAAGGGCAAGCGGTACAACCGCGAGACGCTGGAAGTCATGTACCGCGGCAAGACGATCGCCGACGTCCTGGGCATGACGGTTGAGGACGCGTGCGGCTTCTTCGAGAACCACCCCAAGATCCTGCGGTTCGCGCAGTGCCTGCACGACGTCGGGCTCGACTACATCACGCTCGGCCAGCCCTCGACGACGCTGTCGGGGGGCGAGGCCCAGCGGGTCAAGCTCGCGACCGAGCTGGGCAAGGGCGTCCGGTACGACGGCACGGGCACGGGCGAGCGGACGCTGTACGTGCTCGACGAGCCGACGACGGGCCTGCACTTCGAGGACATCCGCAAGCTGCTCGAGGTGCTCTCGCGCCTCGCGGACGCCGGCAACACGCTGGTCGTGATCGAGCACAACCTGGACGTGATCAAGTGCGCGGACTGGATCATCGACCTGGGGCCCGAGGGCGGCGACGGCGGGGGGACGGTCGTCGCGACCGGGACGCCGGAGGATGTGGCGGAGGCGGCGGGGAGCTTTACGGGGCGGTATCTGGCGGGGATGCTGTAGATAACGCTCGCGTGCACGCGACGGAGCAAGTCGCCGAGAGTCACTCCGGCCTATAGGCATTCCGGCGTGCTCGCCGGTGCACGGCAAGACAACTCGTGACAAACACGGCCAACCCTGAGGGTGATGGAACGGCGACCAACCCGGTGAGAGCGCCGTCATTCGCCCATCCCAAAATATCGCCGACGATGGCCCCCGTCCCCGTCTCGGTATCGATCGCGATCAACTCGGAGGTAACACCATCGATCGCCCAAAGGCGTTGTGATCGGTCAAAGGCGATCGCTCCGATCTGGGGAAGAGGAAGCAGGCCTCCTTTGGAGACCACCTCAGACACTCCCGTGTCTACGTTGATCCTGACAAGTTCTTCGACGCCGATTCTTCCATCGAGCGCCCAAAGCACGCCATTCTTATCAAAATCAAGTCCGACGATCGTCTCACCAGCATTGCTCGCGACAATGTGGGGAGGGGAGACAGCGATCTGAATGATATTCGTTCCATCAGTCCCAAAGAGGTCTCCGTCGCGGCTGGCGAGGCCTGTCGAAAAATCCGCGTCGTATCCAGTCCCTGACAGAATCGAGAATGCGCCCGTCTTGGTGTCGATTTCAACGAGTTGATCGGCAACGGTATCGATGCCGATCAGCTTGCCATTCAGTATCGCGAGCCCCCCGATCCTGGGAAGGCCCGTGTCACCGATGAGGGTCGCGGTCTTTGCCTGGATATCGACCTCGTGCAGCAGCCCGTCGCGAACCGCGTAGAAGGATTGGGCGTGTGCTCCTGAGCACACCATCGCAGTTGCGAGAATGGCCGCAGACCGGCACATCGTCCAAGAATCTGCGCTCGCCATCACGTCCATATCCCTCTGCGTCAGCTTCGGTGCATCGGCCACCGAGCCCCTGATGAGAAGTTACCAGCCGTATTGAGCGAGTGCCACGAATCCAGTGGGACAAGTTGGTCGTCTTGTCTCAGAGGAAGCCGGGTGCCCGCCCAACGCGGAGCGGCGGGCGGCCCGTCGCCCGCCGTGGAGCTTTGGGCGGATGCGGCCCCTCACGCGGTTCCTCCGCCCAAAGCTCCGCTGCGCTGCGCGTTGGGCGGGCACCCTAAGGTGAGGTCATGGGCATCATCTCCGACCGAGTCTCGCTCGCGCGTTCCGGCGACAACCCGCACGTCATCGCCCGGATGCCCTCGGGCTGGGCGGTGCTGGGGGAGACGCAGCCGTTGCGGGGGTATTGCGTGCTGCTGGCGGACCCGGTTGTGCCGCACTTGAACGCGTTGTCGGGCGAGGGGCGGCGGGCGTTCCTGGGGGACATGGCGCGGCTTGGGGACGCCGTGCTGGGGGTGACGGGGGCGGTGCGGATCAACTACGAGATCCTCGGCAACCTCGTGCCGGAGCTGCACGCGCACGTGATCCCGCGGCACGCCGATGAGCCCGATGACAAGCGCGCCCTGCCGCCCATGTCCGCCTACGACTGGGCGGGGTCGCGGGCGGGTGATCCCGAGGGCGAGGATCGGGCGCTGGTCGAGGCGATCCGGGCGGCGCTGGGGTTCAGCGGCGGTCCTGCTCGGGCGTGACGCCCAACGCTCTCAGAAACTGCTCGCGTTTGCGGAGGCGGAGGATGATGCGCCCCGGCGTGCCATCGTCGCGGGTGAACGCGACGAGCACGCGGCGCATGAACAGTGGCTCGACGTGGGTGATCGCCTCGCGGTCGATGCGGTGGGCGAGGTCGGTGATCTGGTCGAGAGCGCAGAATGGGAACGGCATCGTGGTCCAGAGCTCGGTGTCGGTGACGGTGACGCGGAGGCAGTTGTTGGCGCCGCCGTAGCGGGTGAATGCGGACTTGAGTGAGTTGCCCGAGGCCCAGGCCTCCTCGTAAATGATGTGAACTTGCGCGCGGTCGGGGAAGCGGGGCCCGAACCTCGCCCGGCGCCGGAGCAGGAACGCGAACCACGCGACGGTCCAGACGAGCGCGAGCACGAACGCCAGCGGGAACCAGACGAGAGTCTGCGGCTGGAACTGTGCGAGCATTCGGCCCAGCGTACACGTGGTGCGGGCGGATGGCACGAGGGTCGGGGCGGTCGTGGTCAGTCGGCGCTCTGGGTGAGCAGGACGACGATCGTCCCCGAGTCGTAGTTGGCCGTGATCACGTCGGGCAGGCCGTCGGCGTTCATGTCCGCGATCGCGACGGCGGGGTCGTCCGCGTGGACAGGGACCTCGACGGGCGGTGCGAATGTCGCGTCGCCCAGGCCCAGGCGGTAGCAGAACGAGCGGCAGGCGGTCCCGCCCGAGACGAGGTCGAGGGCGCCGTCGGCGTTGAGGTCGGCAAGCGTGAGGCCCGAGGTGGGCACGCTGAGTTGGAGGGGCGGGCCGGGGGCCTGGGTGAACTCGCCGTGCCCGTCGTTGAGCATGATGACGGCGAGGGGGGCCTCCTCGATGACGAGGGCGGCGTCGGGGTCGCCGTCATTGTCGATGTCGCCGAGGGCGGCGGCGTTTGGGCGCTGTGCGCCGGTGATGGGCGTGTGCGCGTTGAGTGTGAAGCCGCGGGAGGTTGCGAACATGCCCGTGCCCGAGCCGTGGAGGATGGTGAGGGCGTTGCCGCGGACGTCGGTGAGCAGGAGGTCGGGGTTGTCGTCGTGGTTGAGGTCGAGGATGTTGAGGCCGGCGTAGGGGTGGCGGTGGGCGAAGTAGGGCTGGGCGAGGGCGGGCGTGAATGCGCCCGCGCCGTCGCCCAGGTGGACCGCGATCGCGTGGTCGTCTACGAGCGTCGCGAGGGCGTCGAGACGGCCGTCGTGGTTGACGTCGGCGAGGGCGAGGGAGTGGACGTGGGCGGAGTCGCCCTTGTGGAGCGAAAAGAAGCGCGGGCGCCCGAGGGCGCCGTCGGATCCCATGAGCAGGACCGCGAACTCGTAGGACGAGTGGTGGAAGCAGACGGCGTCTGGGCGCCCGTCCTCGTTGACGTCGCCGATCGCGACGCCGAGGGCGGTGTCGAGGAGCTTGACGGGCGGGTGTCGTGCGGAAAGCACGCCGTGGCCGTCGTTGTAGAGAACCTGGACGTGCCCGGAGCGAGGGTCGGGGTCGCGGCCGCAGCACGGGCCGCAGGCGACGACGACGTCGGGGTCGCCGTCGCCGTCCATGTCCGCGATCGCGGGGCGCGTGGGCATCGGGCCCACGGGTATCGGGTCGAGGGCGTGGAACGCGATCGGCGTGGGCGAGGCGACGGCGGCGAGGGCGAGGGTGATGGGCATGGGGTCTCCTTGTCCCGCCGCGTGAGACGGGACGCAGGCCTGTACCGGGCGCAACGCCCTGCGCGGGCGGCGGATGCGTGAGCGGCGCGGGTTTGCGCGCGAGCGGCGCGGCGTCAGGCGGGGGATGGGTCGGAGGCGTCGGCGCCCGGGGCGAGTTCGCCCAGTGCGTCCCAGCGTCGGCGGCTGACGGGGACAGCGTCGCCCGTGCCCAGGCGGACCTCGCCGTCGCGGTGGGGCGAGCCCAGCACCTCGCGCACGTGCGCGAGGTTCACCAGGTGGGCGCGGTGGACGCGGACGATCGCGTGCGGCGCGAGGTCGGCCTCGAGGCGGGCCAGGGGGTGGCGGGTCGCGACGTCGCCCGTGGTCGTGTGGACCCGCGCGCCCCGCGACTCGGCGGCGATCCACGTGATTTCGGCGGGGTCGAGCACGGTCCGCCCAGACCGGGTGACGAGCGTCACACGGACGGGGGTCGTCGGCGGCGCCCCGGCGGGGCGTTGCTCGACGGTGGGCACGAGCGCGAGTCTTCGGCGGGCATCGGCGTAGCTCGCGGCGAGCAGGATCAGCCAGTAGCAGGCGACCCCGATGAGCGCCCACTGCGGGCCGGACTTGTAGAACGGCGCCCCGAAGAGGTCCCAGACGACCGGGGCGGGGTGGAACAGGTGTCGGACCGGGACAGAGACGGCGAGGAAGACGGCGCCGAACGCGAGGCTCGCCAACGCATGGGCGGCGGCGCGTGGCGCGGCCCGGTCGCCCTCGACGGGCCACCGCCGCGCGGTCAGCGAGACCGCGGCGCCCATCGGCGCAAGCACGAGCCAGCTCGGGGCCTGGTACAGGAACGCGGCGAGCCAGGACATGTGCTTTGGCGAGCCTCTGAGCTGGGCGTGCTGCTGCGTCGCGCCCAGCAGGGCGCGCACGCGCGCGGCGCCCGCGACCGCGGCGAGCACGAGCAGGGCCCGGTGGGCCGCGTTGTCTTGGCGGGGCTCGGTCACGGCGTCAATGGTACTCGGGCGGGCGGGCAGTACACTCGCGTCTGTTCCGAGGCGCACACTGCGAGGCGAACGCGTGGTCAAGCTCTACCTCATCTTCGTCCTGCTCGCGATCACGGCGGTGATCGTCGCGAGCCGCTGGCTGCCGATCTGGTCCGCGGCACTGCTCGTGCCCGCGACGGTGATCTTCTTCATCTGGCTCACGTGGCGCCTGGTCAAGCACTGGTGGCGGGTGATGATGGCGAAAGGGATGGAGCAGGCCGCGGCGGTGATGCGGGGGGCGACGGTCACGGTGCATCTGGTCGAGGCGTGCGGGGCGCCGGAGAACTTTGTCCCGCTCGACGACGAGGAGCTGGCGGACGCGGGGTATCCGACGCCCGACCGGTGGGTGGCGGTGGAGATGACGGTGCGTCCCGACCCGGAGGCGGTCGCTGCGGCGCGCCTGGAGGCGGAGAACGACGAGGAGGGGATGGACCCCGAGGACGCGGGTCGGTGGGTGCCGACGAGCTTCTCGCTCGTGCCGGTGGGGACGGAGACGGACCCGAAGAAGCGCGGCGTGATGGCGATGTTCGAGGGGGAGCAGGGGAACGCGTTCGAGGCGACGCGCGTGGACAGCGACCCGTTCGCGGGGACGGAGCTTGAGGTCCGCGACGAGGACGGCGCGGTGGACGGCGAGGGGGCGGGCGAGATGGAGCTGGTGATTGAGGGCGCGGCGCGGGTGCGCGTGGTGTTCGCGATTCCGGCGGGGCTGCCGGGGACGGTGTCGCTGCGGTACCTGACGGTGGATCTTGGGGAGGTGTCGCTGCCGGGGTGATCAGGGCTCGTCGGCCCAGACGGGCTCGTGGCCTGCGTTGCGGATGAGTTGAACCGCGTCATCCCGGTTGAGAAGTCGCACTGAAGTGTCATCAAAGAGGATGATCGCGTTCGCCTCGCCGCGCGCCAGTTTTTCATACGCCAGCGGCGTATCGGCCCTGTCACGGGTCTCTTCCCCCCATCGCAGTACGACGTATGAAAAAACTGACTCCAGGTCATCGGCTGAAACGACGCGATCTGTCTTCTGCCATTCGTTGAGGCTGCGGAAGTCTTCTCGGAATGCATCGCGCGGCGATACCAGGATTGAACCCAAACCGTCCCAGTAGATGTCGAGTGTCACGAGATCGGGCGGAAACGAGCCACACTCATCCGCGTAGCCATGCAGCCCGATCCCAATCTGTTTGAGATTCGACATGCTGGCGCCGATCCGATGCGGCAAATGATGCCGTGGCCAAAGTGCAGGAGCCAAGACCACGCCTGCCACGATCACAATGAGCACAACACCGATCAGGGTGTATCGCATCCAACTGTCGATACGAGCAGCGTAGGGCAGGGTTCCAGCCTACAGCCGCGCCCTGATCCGCTCGTCCAGGTCCGCGATGACGCGGCGGAGGGTGGCGGCGTCGAGCCGCGGCGGGACGTGCTCGGCGTCGAGCTCGCGGGTCATCACGTCCACCATGATCTCGACGACCTTGCTGGGCGGGGCCGCGCCGGCGCAGATGTGGTCGTGGTCGGCCCACGAGAGGGTGATCGTGTGCCCGGTCTCGACGCCGTCGGGCCAGGCGACGGTCACGTCGTAGGACCATCCGCCGGGGGTTTGTGTCTCGGCGCCGACGTGCACGCGTGCCACCTCGTCCAGATAGGGGCGGTACGATCTCACGGCCCGTGTATCGAAGCGGGCGGCGGCGGGGCATGAAAATCGGCGGCCCGCCCCCAAACCGACGAATTTCTCAAGCCCGCACGGGCGCCGAGGGTCTCCGCGTTGACGTTCCTGATCGAGACCATCAAGCTGGGCCTGGCGAACCTGCGGCTGCAGATGCTGCGGAGCATCCTGACGGCGCTGGGGATCATCTTCGGCGTCGCGGCGGTGATCACGATGGTGTCGATCGGCGAGGGCTCGACGGCCGAGGCGCTGGCCCAGATCGAACGCCTGGGCGCCAAGAACATCATCGTCCGCTCGCAACGCCCGCCGGAGAGCCAGGACGTCGCGGGCGGGCAGCAGCGGTCGAGGAGCCTGAGTTATGGCCTGACGCGCGAGGACCTGCGGGTCGTCGAGATGAACTTCCCGGACGCCGAGGCGATTGTGCCCCTCAAAGAGGTGGGCGGGCAGGTGTTGCGGGGGCAGAAGCGGCAGGTGTCGCAGACGATCGGGACAACGCCGCAGCTCATGGACGCGGCGCGTCTGACGCTCGCCCGCGGGCGGTACCTCAACGAGCGGGACATGGAGGAGCGGGCGCTGGTGTGCGTGATCGGGGCGGAGGTCGCCAAGGAGATGTTCTTCCTGGAGGACCCCCTGGGCGAGACGCTCCGCGTTGACGAGACGCCCCTGCAGGTCATCGGCGTGCTGGGCGGCGTCGGGCTCTCGGGCGGCGCGGGCGCAACGCGGGTCGGGCGGGACATCAACCTGGACATCCACGTCCCTATCACGTCGGCGCGGGCGGTGTTCGGCGACACCGTCGTCAAGCGCGAGAGCGGGTCGTTCCAAATGTCGGAGATCCAGGTTTCGGAGATCTACCTGGTCGCGCCCACGCGGGAGCGCGTGATCGACGACGCCGCGAACCTGCGCCGACTGATGGACCAGCGCCACCCGGGGATGGAAGACCTGGGGATGATCGTGCCCTACGAGCTGCTCGAGACCGCCCGCAAGGAGGCGTTGACGGGGCAGTGGATCTCCGGGGCGATCGCGGCGATCTCGCTGCTCGTCGGCGGGATCGGGATCATGAACATCATGCTCGCCAGCGTGACCGAGCGCACGCGGGAGATCGGCATCAGGCGGGCGCTGGGCGCGACGCGCAGGCACATCGTCGCCCAGTTCCTCGTCGAGACGGGCGTGCTCAGCTCCATCGGCGGGCTGATCGGCGTCGTGCTCGGGCTGTCGCTGAGCGTCGGGCTCAATGTGCTGGTCCCGCTGCTGCCCCAGGCGCCCCTGGTCGGCAAGCACTTCCCGGCCGACGCGAGCCTGCCCACGCTGGTCTCGGCGTGGTCGGTCGTGGTCGCGTTCCTGGTTGCGGCGGCGACGGGGCTGGTGTTCGGGATCTACCCCGCGCGCAAGGCCGCGGCCCAGGACCCGATCGTGGCGCTGCGGCACGATTGAGGTCGTCAGGCGCCCCGCGTGGCGCCCGAGAGCATGAACATCGCAACGATCGTGGCGATCATCAAGATCGTGTAGAACGCGTACGCCATGCCCGCTGCGAACAACGCGATCCCCCATGTCTGTTCGAGGGCCTTGCGGACGACGACGGTGTGTATCAAGAACCCAGCGGTAAATGTCACCGGGATGACCGCGAGGACGAGCGTGTCGTTGCCGAGCAGCGCGACAGGCGTCC
Source organism: Phycisphaerales bacterium (assembly GCA_029260515.1). Taxonomy (GTDB): domain Bacteria; phylum Planctomycetota; class Phycisphaerae; order Phycisphaerales; family UBA1924; genus JAJRXR01. The sequence continues at coordinate 47,179 of JAJDDC010000069.1, forward strand.
GGAGTATTAGGCGCACGACAGCGGTGACGAGGATGGCCATGAAGGCGGCTTTGTAGGCCTCTTCGAAGGCGTAGTCCTCGTGGTCGTCGCCCAGGCGGAGGGCGAGCAGGAAGAGCGGCGCCACTACAAGCGCGATGACCGCCGCAAAGATCACGCCCAGTATGAGCCCGAGCACGATGCCGATGACAGCGCCGAAGATGGTCGCGGCCTCCATGTCGATCCCCCGTCAGCCGCCGAGGAGTTCTTCCATCTCGGAGTCGATGGGGTTGACGGCCCGTTGGTCGGCGGGGCCCTTGCCGCGCTTGGTGCCGACGCCCGTGGGACGGTCCTCGTCGTGGTCGTCGTCACCCCCGGCCTCGATGTTCTGCTTCTCGACCTGGGCCTCGAGTGCCTCGAGGTCTTCCTCCTCGTGTGCCTTGCCCTCTTTCTCGAGCTTGCGCTTGATCGCCTCGATCTTCGCCTTGTCGGGGGCGAGGACGATGCTGGCCTGGCGCCCCATCCAGCGCGGCGCCATCTCGACCTTGGCGATGTCCGAGAGATCCACGCAGATCTTGTGCAGGCGTTCGATGCCCAGCTCCTTGTGGGCCATCTCGCGTCCGCGGAAACGCTGGGTGAGCTGCACCTTGTGCCCCGCCATCAGGAACCGCCTGGACTGGTCCACCCGGATCTGCACGTCGTGCGGGTCGATCTTGATCGACCGCCCGAGGCGGATCTCCTTGAGCTCGGTGGACTTGGACGACGCGCGCGACTTCTGCTCCTTCTTGGAGAGGTCGTACTTGTACTTGCCGTAGTCCATGATCTTGCAGACCGGCGGGCGTGAGTCGGGCACCACCTCGACGAGGTCGAGGCCCGCCTCCTGGGCGCGACGGATCGCCTCGGCCGTCTCGACGACGCCGACCTGCTCGTTCTCTTCGTCGATCAGGCGGATCGGGGTGATGCGGATCATGTGGTTGACCCGCGTGCGGCGGATCGGGACCGTCGGGCGGAGAAACCTTCTGCGTGCGATGTGTCAGCTCCAGACTGAAAACGCGAGCGACAGCCGCGCGGCGACGGGCCGGGGCGGTCGAACGGTGAGGATCGGGTCGTGGACTCGGCCCCGCGTGGGCCCCGGGCAGGTCATGAGCCGCTCTGTTCGGACCCTGGGCGATGACGCCCGGTTCCGTGCTCCATGCTCTGTATCACTGGCGCCTGCTCCCGCGGGTGGTCCCCCCACGCCGACGGGCGCGGGGCTTGTTGTATTCAACCGTGCCGGACCCGCCAAGGCAAGCCCCATGGGGCGTCCCGAGCCCAGCTCCTGGGCCCGGGCTTCTGTCCGCGGGGCGGATCCGGCGTTCATCGGCTGTAGAGCGCAAGGAATATGTTCAGAATCACGCTGATGACGAGCAGGGCCATCAGGATCATGTAGGGGGGCGAGAGCAGGATGTCGGAGATCGCCCGCCCGGAGCCCTCGGTCGCGTCCTCCGGGATGCCCTCGGATTGGGCGGCGGCCTCGGCTGCGGCGAGGCTCGCCAGGTCGTCCGCCGCCAGGACCTCCTTGTGCGCGATCGGCGGCTGCTCGCCCTTCTTGAGTGCCCGCAGGTCCACCAGCAGGTCCGTGGCGGTCTGGTACCGCTTGCGGGAGCTGCGGGCCATCATCATCTCGATGACCTCGGAGATGCCCGGGCTGAGCTTGGGGTTCACGTGGTCCGGGGGGACCAGCTCGCCCTTGAGGTGCTTGTGCATGACCGCCGAGGGGTTCTTGCCCTCGTAGGGCACCGACCCGGTCACCATGTGGTAGAGCGTCGCGCCGAGCGAGTAGATATCCGCGGGCGGGCCGATGTTCATCTCGCCCCGGATCTGCTCGGGGGAGATGTAATACGGAGTCCCGAAGGCCTTGCCCTTCTCGGCCTCGGCGGCCTCCAGGTCCGTCACCGCGCGGGCCAGGCCCATGTCGGCGAGCTTCACCACGCCCTCGCGAGTGATCATGACGTTCTTGGGCTTGACGTCGCGGTGGATGAGGCCCTTGGCGTGCGCGTGCTCCAGGGCCTCGGCGACCTGGATGATGATGTTCACGGCCTCTTTCTCGGGGTACCGCTTGTGCTCCTGGATGTCGTCGTGAACGGTCCGCCCCGCGACGTACTCCATCACGAAGAAGTAGGTGTCGCCCGTGTTGCCGACGTCGAAGGCCTGGACGATGTTGGGGTGGTTGAGCTGGGCCGCGGCGCGTCCCTCGGCGTAGAAGCGTTCGATGAACTGCGCGTTCTGCGAGTACTTCTTGGGCAGGATCTTGATCGCGACCTCGCGGTTAAGGCTCAGCTGCTTGGCCTTGTAGACCTTGGCCATCGCTCCCGCGCCCAGCTCGCCGAGGATCTTGTACCCGGGGATCTTCTGGCCCTGGCGTTCGGCCTCGAGGATCTCGCGGAGGCGGGTGAGCTGACGTTTGGTGACGTAGTCGCGCTCGACGAGCAGGGCCATGAGCGAGCGGTTGGACTCGTCCTCGTCGGACTGGCGCCGGAGCTCGAGGCAGTGCTTCACCTCGTCGGAGGTCGCGAGCCCCTGCTCGACGACGAGGCGCCCGACGAGGGTGTCGAGGTTGGTGCCGCTCTTCGCGGCCTCCTGGAGCTTGCGCTCGGCGTCCTCGACGCTTGACGGCGCGTTGACATCGCCCGCCGTTGGATCGGCGATGGGGGCGGTCTTGTTGGGGTCGTTGTCTCTGGGATCGTCGCTCATATCGAGCTCTGGGATCCGATTCGGTTCGCGGGGCAAGCTAGATCCGCCCGAGAGGGCTGTCATACGAATACGGAGTCTACACGCAACCGCGCCTGGACCGAGAACTCGCCCACCACCCCCCGCCCGTGTACGCTTCTCGCCTTCGCCGGCCCGGAGCGGCCGATGCCAGCCCGAGGACGTTGATGCTCGTCACGGAAAGCAGGCCGCGCACACTCAAGTGGTTCCATGCCGGCCCCCTGCTGTACGGCGACTGGGGCACCAGCCGCCTGTACGTCCTGGGCCTGGCCTTTTTCTATACCGGGGCCGAGGCTTTCTTCTACCTGATCGCGATCGCCCTGCTGATGGGGGCGGTGGCCTGGGCGTACACGATCATCTGCCGGTGCTTCCCGGACGGGGGCGGGGTGTACACCGCGGCCCGCCAGCTGAGCCCGACGTTCTCGGTGGTCGGGGCGACGCTGCTCTTGTGCGGGTACCTGATCACCGCCGCCATCTCCGTCGTCGAGGCGCTCCACTACTTCGGGATGCCAGACGGCGCCTGGCTCGCGGGCGTGGCGGTGCTCATCATCGCCGCGGTCGGCGGGGTGAACTGGCTGGGCGCCAAGAGCGCCGGTCGGTTCGCGATGGTGATCGCGCTGGCGGCGTTGGCGGTCTCCGGTGTCATGGCCGCCCTGTGCATCCCCTACCTGCCCGAGGGACTCTCCAAGGTCCACTTCGACTTCGGGCGGGGGTCCTGGTCCCACTGGACGGACTTCACGCAGATCGTGCTCGCGCTGGCCGGCGTCGAGGCGGTCGCGAACATGACCGGGCTCATGAAGAAGCCCGTCGCGCGCGAGGCCAAGCGGACGATCTGGCCCGTGCTCATCGAGGTCGTCGGGCTGAACCTGCTGTTCGGGCTCGCGATGACGGCGATGCTGCTGGCATTGCCGGCGCTGCAGGACGTCGCGATGCCCCTGGCCGACCACTACGCGAGCGACGGGACGATCGCGCTCTCGCCCGAGGCGCAGGCCGCGGCCGAGGAGATCAAGAACACCGCGATGGAGGTCATCGCCTCGACCGCCGCCGAGCGGGCGTTCGGGGCAGGGGTCGGGCACACGTTCGGCATGATCGCGGCGATCGTGTTCGGCCTGCTGCTGCTCTCTGCGACCAACACCGCCGTCATGGCGATGGTCTCGGTCCTGTACGCCATGGGCCAGGACCGCGAGCTGCCCCGCTCGCTCACGAGGCTCAACTACTCGGGCGTGCCCTCGATCGCGTTGGTCGTCTCGCTCGTCTTCTCGATCGTCATCGTCCTGGTCGAGCGCCGTCCGGAGAAACTCGCGGAGCTGTACATCATCGGAGTCTGCGGCGCCATCACGTCCACGGTGATGAGCTGCGCGATCAACAGGAACCTAGAGCTTGGGCGTGCCATCCGGATCGGGATGTGGGCCCTCGGGCTCTTGCTGCTGGCGGTGACGCTGACGATCGTCGTGACCAAGCCCAACGCGACGATCTTCGCGGGGGCGGTCGTCGGGGCGGTCCTCGCGATGCGGGTCGGGCGCAAGGCCGTCACGATCGGCACGCCCGAGCCGATCCCCGAGCCGATCCAGGGGTGGCTCGAGCAGGTGCGGACCGCCGAGCCCCTGGCGATCGACCCGAGCAAGCCCAAGATCATGCTGGCGGCCAGGGGTCGGTACCAGTCCGAGTTCGCCGTGGACCTGGCGCGCCGGCGGCGTGCGACGCTGTTCGCGATCTTCGTGCGCACGCTGCGGGTCATGGATGTCGTGCCGGGGCGTGTGCCGCGGATCGAGGACGACCGGGACGCGCAGGAGGCGTTGGGGACGACGGCGCTTATGGCCAAGGCCGCGGGCGTGCCCTTCCTCCCGATCTACGTGACCAGTTCTGACATCACTGGCGAGATCCTGGACTACACGGTCACGTACGGGTGCGAGACGCTGATCATGGGCAAGTCGAAGCGGTCGCTGTTCTCGCGCAAGATCGAGGGCGACGTGGTGACGAAGGTCGCCGAGTCGCTGCCCGACGACGTGGCGCTGATCACGCGCGCCTCGACGACCCCGCACGTGGGCAAACCCATCGAGCTGCCCGCCGAGGCGTTCGCCGAGCCCGGGCCCGCGGGCCAGGCCGGCCCCGAGCTGGGCCAGAGCGAGGACGGCGAGCCGGACGTTTGAGCCATACGCTTGGTGATGGACGGACCCATGACCCCTGACGCGGAGGCGTCGTCGGCGATGGCGGACGAGACGCTCGACGGGCTGACCGAGCCCCAACGCGAGGCCGTGACCACGACCGAGGGGCCGGTGCTCGTGCTCGCGGGCCCGGGCTCGGGCAAGACGCGGGTGATCACGCGGCGGATCGCGCACCTGCTGAGCCTGGGCGTCCCGCCCTGGTCGATCCTGGCGCTGACGTTCACCAACAAGGCCGCGTCCGAGATGCGCCTCCGGGTCATACACAACGTCCTGGGCGAGGACGCGGGCGAGGAGCAGGCGAGGGCCGATCGGCGGACCCGGGGCCTGACGATTACCACTTTTCACTCGCTGTGCGCCCGCCTGCTGCGCCGGTACGCCGAGCAGGCGCAGATCCCGGGTCTCAGGCCCGACTACACGATCTACGACGCGGCTGACCAGGCATCGGCGATGAAGAAGGTCCTCAAGGACATGGGCCTGTCGGGCTCGAACTGGCCGCCGCGGAGCGTCCTCGCGGCGATCTCGAACGCGAAGAACGAGCTGAAGGACGCGGAGGCGTACGCCACCGACGCGCGGGATTTCTACTCGACGCAGCTGGCGAAGATCTACTCGGCCTACGCCGGCTCGCTCCGCAAGGCGGGGGCGATCGACTTCGACGACCTGCTGCTGCACACCGCGAAGATGCTCGGCGAGCACGAGGACATCCGAGCCGAGCTGCAGGAACGCTGGCAGTACCTGCTCATCGACGAGTACCAGGACACCAACCACGCCCAGTTCCGTATCGCATCGCTGCTGGCGGGCGAGGGGCGCGTGCTGCCGGGCGAGACCGAGCCCAGCGAGCCGAACATATGCGTCGTGGGCGACCCGGACCAGTCGATCTACGCCTGGCGGGGCGCGGACATCTCCAACATCCTCGAGTTCGAAGAGCGGTACCCGGGCGCGCGGGTCATCACGCTGGGCGAAAACTTTCGTTCGACCCGGCGGATCCTGGGCGTCGCCGACAGCCTGATCCGCAACAACACGCGGCGCAAGCACAAGGACCTGTTCACGAGCATCGAGGGTGGCGAGGCCTGCGAGGTAACGCTCTGCCGCGACGAGCGGCACGAGGCCGAGCTGGTCAGCGACTGGTTCAACCTGCTCAAGGAGGAGGAGGGCCTGTCCTGGAAGGACATGGCCGTCTTCTACCGCACCAACGCGCTCTCGCGTGTCATGGAAGAAGCACTGCGCCAGGCATCGATCCCGTACGTGATCGCCCGCGGGACGGCCTTCTACCAGCGCGAAGAAGTCAAGAACGCGCTGGCGTACCTCCGCGTCGTCGCGAACGCCGACGACGACGTCTCGCTCGCACGCGTGGTCAACACGCCCGCCCGAGGGATCGGCAAGTCGAGCCTGGACATCATCGGCGCCGCCGCCAGCCGGTCGGGCATCCCCCTCTGGGAAGGGCTGGGCCGGGCGGGCGAGCTGCAGGGCCTGACCGACCGCTCACGCAAGGCGATCGCCAAGTTTGTCGAGACGGTCAACGCCTGGACGGGCGCGGGCTCGTTCATGGGCGAGTCGGTCGCGGCGTCCCTGCACGAGCTGGTCGAGCGGGTCGTGCGTGAGTCCGGGCTGGAGGCGTCATACAAGAAGCAGGCGCTGACGAGCGGGCTCGAATCGGACAGCGAGCGGCTGGACAACCTCGCCGAGCTCGTCTCGTCGGCGCGCGCGTTCGAGAGTGAGTACGACCCGGGATCGGACCCGGCCTCGTTCCCGGGCGTCCAGGCGGCCGCCGCCGGCGCAGAGCCGCAGACCCCCCCCCTGCTCGCGGTCCTCCGGGCGTACCTCGAATCGGTCTCGCTCGTCGCGGACGCGGACAAGGTGGACCCGGCCCAGGGCGCTGTCACGCTGATGACTTTCCACGCGGCCAAGGGCCTCGAGTTCCCGGGAGTCGCGATGATCGGGCTCGAGGAGGGTACGCTGCCCCACTCGCGTGCGTTCGAGTCCGAGGATGCGCTCGAAGAGGAGCGGCGCCTCGCGTTCGTGGGTGTGACCCGCGCGATGCGCCGACTGCTCGTCACGACCGCCAAGTACCGGACGATCCGCGGCGCCACCGAACGCACCATCGCCTCGCGGTTCCTCGACGAGCTGGGCGGCGAGCACACACGCGTGTCCGACCAGTCCGACGAGGACATGGTCGAGCGTGACTACGACCAGGGCGCGGCCATGTCCGGCGAACTCGACGCCGTCCGCGAGCAGCGCCGGGCCATCTCCGGCGCCGGCGACCGCTACCGGGCCGAGTTCCCGGTCGGTTGCCTTGTCCGCCACCCCCAGTTCGGCGAGGGCGAGGTGCTCACGATCACCGGGGGCCAGCACGCCCGGGCCAGGATCCGATTCCGCCATGTGGGCGAGAAAACGCTCGTGCTCGAGTATGCCCGCCTGCGGCGGATCGAGTAGCCGCCGGTATAGTCGGGGGCGGAGCGCCGGGGTCGCGGCCCCGCTCGCCTTGACCAGGATCAGAGACGACGGGGAGGTTTTATGCAGAAGAGCTGGTCGATTGCGCTGGTTGCCGCGGCGGTGTCGGCAACACCGACGCACGCCCTCGCCCAGATCGAGCGAGAGAAGATCGAGCGGCTGGTCGCCCCGGTGATCGAGGCCGAGATGGCGCCCGGCGTGAGTGTGAGCGTCTCCCACGGTGGAGTGGTCCAGCACTTCGGGTTCGGCACGGTGACCTTCGGCGGCGACGAGGAGCCGGACGAGCGGACCGTGTACGAGATCGGCTCGATCACCAAGGTCTTCACGGGCGTGCTGCTCGCCGACGCCGCCAGGCGGGGCGAGGTCGGCGCCGACGACCCCCTGAGCGCCGTCCTGCCCGAGGGCGTGCGGGCGCCGACGCGAGACGGCGCGGAGGTCACGCTCGAGCAGCTCGCGTCGCACACGTCCGCGCTGCCGCGGTTGCCATCGAACCTGAACCCCGCGGGCACGGACCCGTACGCGGCGTACACGCCCGATCTGCTCTGGGCGTTCGTCGGCGCCTGGCGCCCCGCGCGGGCGCCGGGCTCGGAGTACGAATACTCGAACCTCGGCGCGGGGTTGCTGGGCCAGCTCCTGGCCGACAAGGCGGGAACGGGGTACGAGGCGCTCGTCCGCGAACGCGTCTGCGATCCACTCTCGCTGGACGACACGCGGATCACGCTCGACGACGATCACGAGGCCCGCCTGGCGCCGGGTCACGCGGACGGCGCGCGCGTGAGCGCGTGGAACTTCGACGCCCTGGCCGGGTGCGGGGCGCTGCGATCAACGTCGGCCGATGTTCTCGACTTCGCCCTCGCGGCGATGAACCCGCCCGACTCCGCCATCGGCCGGTCGCTCAACGCGACCAAGGCGCCACGATTCACCCTGCCCGACGGGCAGAAGGTCGGGCTCGGCTGGCACATCGCCCTCGACGGCGCGACTCGCTGGCACGACGGGGGCACCGGTGGATATTCCTCGTTTGTGGCGTTCAACCGCCCGATGGACACGGCGGTCGTCGTCATCGCCAACGGCTCGGTGGCGCAGCTCTCTGCGGTCGGCACGGGCGTCATGTTCGCGATGGCGGGCATGGACCCCGACCCGATCTCGTTCCCGAAGGTGGTCCACGTCGAGCCAGACAAGCTCGAACGTCTCGTCGGCGTGTACAACTCGGACATGGGCTTCGTCATGACGGTCACCCGCGAGGAAGATCGCCTGTACGCGCAGATCACCGGGCAGCCGGCGCTGCGGATCTACCCCGAGTCGCCGACGCTGTTCAAGTACCGGGCGGTCGTGGCGGAGGTCGAGTTTGCGCTCGACGACGCGGGCGAGCGCGGGACGACGCTGACGATTTTCCAGAACGGGATGGAGATCCTGTGCGTCCGCGACCCTGGTTGATCGGTCAGGCCGCGAGACGGGACTGCTCGTGCGCCGCATCGTGCCCGCACTCGGGGCAGACCGTGATCTCGGGGTCCGTCGGGTAGCAGCACAACGGGCATACGCCGCGATGGCGACGAGCCATCGAGATGATGAGCGTGCCGACGAGGTACGCCGCGCCCGCGGGTGCGCCGAGCACGAGCGTGTTGATGACGAGGCCGGGCGCCCACACGCGTCCGGGGACGACGACGCCGTTGATCCGGTGGGCGTGCTCGGACCGCGCGATGAACGTGCCGCCGGCCTGCTCTTCGAGGTAGTCGGCCGACGCGAGGCACACCGCGGGCCAGCCGAACGCGTGCTCTTGCGTTTGTGTCGGGTCGATCATGGTACCGGAGGCCTGCATCGCGGGGATCGCGCGCGACCAGTCGGTGGTCCACGCCGGTGAGGCGCGCTCGGGACGGGGGCTGACGAGGCGTGGTGCGCCGGGCGCGTCCTCGTAGATGCGCGAGCGGGCGAGCATGAAGATCACCGAACGCCGTCCGGGCGTGCGCTCCTCGAGCCAGATGCCGAGGCGGTCGGGGTCATAGAACGGGCCGAGAAGACGGGGCGTGGCGCCCGTCGTGGTGTTCGCGAGGGCGACCGCGATCAACAGGGCCGCGCCGAGACCGGCGGCGATGTGCACCAGCCCCGCGCGGACAGCGCGCCGGAGCACGGGTCTGGACGCGTCAACTCTCGCGGGGCTTCGCACAGGGCGAGGATCGGCGGTCGCGGGCTGGCACTTGTCGGCTCTCGCCCACGACGCCCGTCCGGCGCACGCGTGCGCAATATCCCGCGTTCTCGGACCGACCCGGGCGAGCTGCTCGCCCTCACGCGGGGCGGATGCCCCGGGCGAGCTGCTGCACGCGGTCGGCCTCCTGGCGGCGGACCGAGTCGAGGACCAGCCTCGGGATCCGCCACTCGCTCTGATCGCTGGTCACATTCGAGCAGTGCTCGCTCACGCACCGGTACAGGAACTTGAACGCGTCGCGTGGCTGTCGCATCTGATCGAGCCCGTCAACAAGGTCCTGACGTGTCACGTCCTCGGCGAACAGGTCGAGCAACGTCAGCCCCTCGCGCTCGTCCGCGACGCACGCCCCGAGCCGCGAGTTGCAGAGGTCGTATAACATCGGCCCCGTCCACGTCAGCCGCTCGATCAGGTTCTGCTTGTCCAGGCGGGCCTCCTGGAAGAACGCGCTCGACTCGCGGAACAGGGCGTACCGCAACTCGATGGGCAAGAGCATTTTTACGCCCACGTCCTCGAGCTGCAGGAACTTGTTGCTCAGCAGGGGCCAGACGACCGCCTTCATCCGGTCGGCGTCGCCGCTGATCAGCGTCGGCTCGTCCACGCGGTCCAGCACCACCAACGCGCCCGAGTAGCCGAAGACGCCCGCGGCCCGGAGCAGGCGCCCGAGCAGGTCGTACCGCTGCTCGTCGGAGCCCGAGAGCACGCGTGCGGCCCGCCGGCGTTCGCCCGGGCCGAGCTGGTGCAACGCCGCGGCGTACGCGTCGGTCTGGCGGGGCAGCGCCCGGAGCTGTCGCGAGAGCTTCGAGGCGAGGCGCCCGAGCGTCCAGCGGTCCCACACCAGGCGTTTCAGCAGGATGCCGACGTAGACGACCAGCGCCACGCCGCCCGCGACGAGCAGCGTCTGCGATGCGATCGACGAATCCGGCCTCGACAGCAGCCACCACATACCCAGCGCCACCGCCGGCGCCCAGCCGATCGCGAGCATGACCACCCACACGATGTTGGACATAGGCGGGCGCAGGCGCAGGGCGCGGCGCAGGCGCGTGAGTCGGACGGCGTTCTCGTCGGCCAGGTCGTACAAGGCCGCGAGCACGAGCAGATCGCGGCGCAGCGCCGGGTTCGTCCGCCTCGCGGCCTTGGCGGGGGAGGGACCGACCTCGTCGATCACGGACGCGGGCGCGCCGCCGATGACCGCGCCGACGATCCGCCCGACGCCGATCGCCAGGATCGCGTCGAGGTGATCGACCAGGCGGACGCGCCCGAGTGTGTCGTCAACAGTCCGGCGTTTGCCGTCTGCCGCCCGGAAGCGGGCGTGCAGTGTGTCGAGCACGCCATTGAGATCGTCGTACGGGATGAGCAGCGTCATGGCGCTCGGGTTGGCCTTGTTGTGGGCCGCCAGACGATCCGCGATCTGCATCCGGATCGCGGTCTTGCCCGAGCCCTTCTCGCCGAAGACGATCGAGGTCGCGGGGCGTGCCGGGTCGCCCAGGATCTTCTCGAAGTCGGTGTGCACCGCCGCGCCCGCCTGCGGGCGTCCGACGCACATGCGCGCGAAGACCGCGTCGTCGCGGGCCTCCTCGCCCCGGAAGGGGTTCTCCGCGATGCCCCAGTGCTCGAAGAAGTCGGCGAGGTTCATGGTGAAGAAGGCATTGGGGATGAGGCATCAGGCATACGGAAAATGCAACGTGCAACTGGCCGCAGGATGCTACCCGAACCGCGCATCGCCCGCCCCTTCCCCACCGCGACGCCTTCAGCCCAATGCCCAGCACCAACTGCCGAATCCCGATGCCTTCGGCCTCAGTGATCCACACGCCGTCCGAGCAGCGGGGCGATGTTGGACAGCACGCGGGCGAGCGTGTCCTTGTCCTTCGCCTCGGCATTGAGCCTCAGCAAGGGCTCGGTGTTGCTCTTGCGGATGTTCACCCACCAGCCCTCACGGGCGAAGCTATCGATGGTCACGCCGTCGAGCTCGTCTATCGCCGCCTTGGCGAGGAAATCGTCCTTGAGGGCGGCCAACGCGTCGTCCGCCTCCTCGTTCTCGAAGTTGATCTCGCCCGACTGGACGTACCGGGCGACGGGCTTGACCAGCGTGCTCATCTTGCGGCGACGCTCGGCGAGCACGGTCAGCACCGTCGCCATCGCGATCGCGCCCGAGTCGGCGTTGAAGTTGTCCTCGAAGTAGAAGTGCCCGGACAGCTCGCCCCCGAACGCGCACCCCTTCTCGGCCATCACCTGCTTCATGAACACATGCCCGACGCGCGACCGGACGGGCTCGCCCCCCGCCTCCTCGATCTCCTCGGCGACCGCCTTGGTCGAGCGGAGGTCGTAGACGATCGGCGCCCCCGGGCTCTTGGCCAGGAAGTGCTTGGCGAGCACGCCCGTCAGGTGATCGCACCCGACGATCCGCCCCTTCTCGTCCACGACGACGCACCGGTCCGCGTCGCCGTCGAAGCAGATGCCCAGATCCGCGTTCTGCTGCACGACCGTGTTGCGGAGCTGATCAAGGTTCGACGCGACGAGCGGGTTGGGCTCGTGGACGAACTCGCCCTTGGAGTTGTCGAAGTTGAGCTCGACGATCTCGAGCCCCTCGATCGCGGACCCGCCCTCGCCGAAGACCTTGGGGACCATCGTGCCCGCCATGCCGTTGCTCGCGTCCACCACGACTTTGATCTTCCGGGAGCGCAGGTCGATGAACGAGCGGACGTGGTCGATGTACGCGTCCCAGAGGTCGCGCTCCTCGACCGTGGTGTCGCCCTCGGTGAGTTTGTTGGGGTCGGCCATCGCCGCGTGCTTGCGGACGTCGGCAAGGCCCGTCGCCTCGCCCACGGGCTTGGCCTTGCGGCGGCTGATCTTGAAGCCGTTGTACTGGGGCGGGTTGTGGCTGGCGGTCACCATGACGCCGCCGGCGCAGTCCAGGTGGTTGACCGCGAAGTAGATGAACGGCGTGTCCACGAGGCCGACGTCGATGACGCTGGCGCGCGCACCGCGGAGGCCCTTGATGAGCTGCTTGGAGAGCTTCGGGCTGCTCGTCCGCATGTCGCGACCGACGACGACGTTGCGCATCATCGGCGTGGTGTCGCCCGCGCCCGCCGCGTCGTCGAGCAGGAACCGCCCCGAGCCCGCGCCGATCTGGAAGGCCATCGCGTCGGTCAGCAGATCCGGGTATGTGCCGCGGATGTCGTACGCCTTGAAGACTCGCCCGAGCATGGTATCTCCGGGATCTGTTTGGGTTTTTGGGCGTGCGGGAGGGAAGAAGAGGGTAGGCGGGAGGGGGTCAAAAGTCAGCAGGATCATGGACCTCGGGCAGTGTTCGCACACGCACACCCTCGGGCAGAGCGCGCACGAAGAGCTTGCCGTAGCCCTTGGTCACGATCCTGGGGTCGAGCACGACGACCCGCCCACGGTCTGATGTCGAGCGGATCAGGCGCCCGAATCCCTGCTTGAAGCGGATGACGGCCCGCGGGAGCGAGTCCTCGCGGAACGCGTCGCCGCCGCGTTCCTGGATCTTCTCCAGGCGGGCTTCTGTCAGCGGGCGCCCGGGCGGGTCGAAGGGCAGGCGGGTGATGATGACATTGCGGAGCGTGTCACCCCGGACGTCAACGCCCTGCCAGAAGCTGGCGGCGCCGAGGAGCACCGCGTTCGACGAGGCCCGGAACTCCTCGAGGATCTGCGACCGCGAGCCGGACCTCCCCTGGACGAGCAGGGGCATGCCGAGCGATTCGAGCGGGCCGGCGAGCGCGTCGGCTGTCTTGTAGAGCTGGCTGAAGCTGGTGAAGAGCACGAACGCCCCGCCCTCGGTCGCGGCGACGTGATCGAGGATCCGCGAGACCAGCTCGCGGGTGAACGTGTCCTCACCCCGACCACCCGAGTTCCCGGGAGACCAGGCCGGGCTGGGCATCGACCGGTCCACATACAGCTCCACCTGCGACGCGTGGTCGAAGGGGCTGCCCAGTTGCAACGCCGGCGCGCCCTCGCAACCCAGGCGGGACATCGCGTGTCCGAACGCGGTCTCGGCGCGCTCGGCGGGCTCGTCGTCGCGGATCGTCCGCGTCGCGAGCGTGGCGCTGGTCAGGATGACCGAGTGTTCGCCCTCGAACAGGCGTTCCTTGAGCAGGGGGGCGACCTCGACGGGCGAGCAGGCGATCCGGATCCGCTCGCCCCGCGAGCGCCGGGCGCCGTCGTCGCGACCGGTGATCTCGATCCAGTAGCAGTAGCTGGGCGCGGTCTGCTCGATCAACGCCTCGGCCGCGTCGGCGATCTCAGACGCCCGCTCGGCGTACGCGTTGAGCTCGAATCTATCCGCGTCGGTCTTCGCCAGGTCCTTGAGTGTGCGCAGGCGGACCGCGACGTCGTTCATCGCGGGGGTGAGCGTGTTTTCGACCGCGCCCGGGCGCCGGATCCGCCCGTTGGACAGCTCGTTCGAGTCGTGCAGGCGTGCGAGGGACTCGAAGAACCCCCGCATCGTCCGCTCGGCGAACGTCACACGCCTGACCGCACGCTCGACAGGCTCGATGTCGCCCGTCGCCAGCTGTAACTGCGAGAGGTACCCCCGCCCGGTCCGCTCGTGGTAGAGGGCCGAGAGGAGGTGGGCGACGCGGCCCTCGGAGAGCGAGATCCCGAAGTGCTCGGCCGCGACGTCCTCGATGTTGTGCGCCTCGTCGAGGATCACGTGGTCGTACCTGGGCAGGAAGCCCACGTCGCGCGCGCGCAGGGCGAGGTCGCTGAAGAACAACGCGTGGTTGCAGATCAGCAGGTTGGCGCCCTCCATCGTCCGCCGGGCGGACTGGTAGAAACACTCGCCGTGGTGCGGGCACTTGCGCCCCATGCAGTTGCCCGAGTCGGACTGCACGCGGTCCCAGATGCCCTGTCGCTCGAGGGTCGGCAGTGTTGCGAGCGAGCCGTCGGTCGTGTCGTACGCCCAGTCCTCGATCTGGTGCAGCGATCGCCTGGCCGCGGCGTCGGTGAAGAGCTTGTCCTGGCGCGAGCTGGCGAGCTTGAGGCGGCGGATCGAGACGTAGTTGCCGCGCCCTTTGACGAGCACCGGGCGCAGGGGGGGCGGGGCGTCGGGGTCGTCGCCCTCCCAGTCCAGGGCGTGCTGGATCAGGGGCACGTCCTTGGCGACGAGCTGCTCCTGGAGCGAGATGGTGTTGGTCGCGATGACGACGGTCTCGCCCCGCTCGACGCAGCGCATGGCGGCCGGGACGAGGTAGGCGAAGCTCTTGCCCACGCCCGTGCCGGCCTCGACCATGAGATGCCCGCGCGATTCGAGCGTTTTGGCGACAGCCGCCGCCATCTCGATCTGCTCGGGGCGGGGCTCGTAGGACTCGCCCAGCGCGCGCGCGATGGGCCCGTCGTCGGCAAGAAGCGCCCGCACGTCCTGGACGCGCCTGTCGCTCACGTCTCGCGCTTCCTCGAGGTCGGATCCGATCCCAGGGGCGACCGCTTCGGTTCGCCCGGGCGCCTCGGGTATAGCTTCGGCGTGGTCCGCAGCTTCTCGAGCACGACGACGCGACCCGTCGGCGTCTGGACCGTGCCGGCGTGGGCCGCGTGCAGCAGGTGCAGGGCGCCCTTGGCCTCGCCCAGTTCCTCGTCCGCCTTCTCGCCCTTGATCAGCGCGATCAGCCCCCCCACCCTCGCCAGAGGCACGCTCAGCTCGGCGAGTGTCGCCAGGCGCCCGACGGCGCGGGCGGTGACCAGGTCGTACGCGTCGCGGTGGGCGCCGACGCGGCCCGTGCCGGTCCGGGCGCCGCGGTCCTGGCCCGCGTCCTCGGCGCGTGCGCACACGACCTGGACGTTGGCGAGGTTCAGCTCGCGTGCGCAGGCACGCATGAACTCGCACTTCTTGGCCGTCGAGTCCAGCAGCGTCACGCGGACGTCCGGTCGGACGATCGCGAGGGGGATGCCGGGCAGCCCTGCGCCGGCGCCGACGTCGATCAGGCGGATGGGCTCGCCCTCGACGCCGGGCGTCGACTCGGCGAGGACGGGCAGGAGCGTCATCGAATCGAGGATGTGTCGCTCCCAGGCGGCGTGCGGGTCCTGGATCGCGGTCAGGTTGAACGACTTGTTCGCCTCGAGCAGGATCGCGAGGTATCGCCCGAGCGATTCGAGTTCGCCCGGGTCGAAGGAGACGCCGATGGCCTGGGCCTTGGCGGCGAAGTCCTCGGGCGGCGCGAGGGCGGGCGCGTCGAGATAGGCGGGGCGGGGTGGTGGGCCGGCGTCGGGCTTGGGGGTGGGATCAGCGGGTGAGGGCGCGCCCCGAGAAGCCGATCGACCTGCCGTATTTGCCCGAGCCGAGCGGCGTTCGTTCATTGTCCTCAGGGTATTCAAACGACTGGCGGAAGGGCGGGCGGGGCTTGTGGAGGGCGACGTTTGCGATCAGGCCCGCCATGAGCCACGAGGCGAGCAGGCTGGAGCCGCCGTAGGACAGGAACGGGAGCGTGATCCCGATGATGGGCACGAGGCCCAGGTTCATGCCGATGTTGATGACGACCTGGGCGGCGATGAAGGCGGGGATTCCGACGGCGATCAGTCGCCCGACCGGCTCCTTGCACGAGGACGCGACCAGCAACGCCCCGCCGATCCAGACCATGTAGAGGGCGAGCACGCCCAGCCCCCCCCAGAGCCCGAATCGCGCGACGATGACGGCGAAGACCATGTCGTTGTGACGCTCGGGGAGGCGGTTGTAGTGGACGAGGGCGCGTGCGGCGGGGGCGGGCGAGCCGTCGAGCTGGCCGGCGCCGATGAGGCGCTGGGCGGTGAACGCCTGGTAGTTGATGCCCTGGGCGGTGGTGGTGTCGCCCTCGATCGCCTTGAGCATCGCGACGATGCGCGTTTTCTGGTGGGGCTGGAGGAAGGGGTACGCGGCCGGTGCGGCGAGCGCGGCACAGACGACGATGATCGACAGGTGCCTGAGCCTGGCGCCCGCGGCGATAAGCATGGCGAACAGGGCGGGGACGAAGAGCATCGCCGTCCCCAGGTCGGGCTGGAGCGTGATGAGCCCGAGCGGGACCGCGGCGATGAGCCCGGGGACGATCAGCCCGGTGAACGTGCGGTGCTTGGTGCGGAAGCGGAGGTACTGGGCGACGACAAGGACGAAGGTGATCTTGGCGACCTCGGAGGGCTGGAAGTCGGCGGGGCCCAGGTCGATCCAGGCGCGGGCGCCGTTGCGGGGCGAAACGATCGACGAGGGCACGAATGGCACGAGCAGGAAGACGAGCAGCACGACGACCACGCCCATAAGTGGCCAGGCGAAGGCAGCGACCACGCGGTAGTGCGGCAGGGCGACGATCGTCGCGGCGAGCATCCCCACAATCGCGAAGACCGCCTGTTTCCACGCCGTCGGCGCCAGGTCCGCGACGCCCTCTGGGCGGACGGTCTCGGCGACATCGATCGCGTACACGCTCAGCAGCGACAGGCCGATCGAGGCGAGGATGGTGAGCCAGGCGGCGTTGACGATCCGCAGCGAGGCGCGGACGCCCGTGCGCTCGCCAGCGCCGGGGCCGCGGATCAGACCCGCGAGGAGCGAGAACTGTCGCGCCTGCACGCTCATCCCTCGGTCCCCGTCGGGTGATCCGCGTACGCGGGCTCGTCCGGCTCGACGCGTGGCAGATACCCCTCCTCGACCAGCGCGCGGATGACCTGGTTGGCGATGGGCCCCGAGACGCGCCCGCCCGAGCCGGCGTAATCGACGACGACGGCGACGACGTGCGTCGGCGCCCCGCCCTCGGGGCCCACGAGCGTGAGGAACCAGGAGTGGTCGCCGGCACGGCGGACGCGTGGCGGGAGGGGCCCATCGTCGCCGTCGGGATCGATGACGAGATCGGGCGCCGTCGCGGTGCCGGTCTTGCCCCATACACCGACGCCCGGGACATCGAAGATGGGGGCGCGGCGCCCGTTGGGGTAGAGGATGGAGTGCCCGGTGCCGTCGTCGTCGTTGGCCGAGAGCCAGAGGCCCTCGAGCGCGGACGCGGCGGCGTCGGGGGGGATTTCGACGCGGGAGCGGACGATCGGAGTGTCGCCGTCGGTGATCAGGTGCGGCGCGATGCGCTGGCCGCCCCGCGCGAGCGTCGCGTACGCGTCGGCGGCGTGGAGGGGCGTCCAGGCGGCGGGGCCCTGGCCGATGCCCAGGAGGATGGGGTCCCAGGGCTCGAGGTCGGAGCCGTCGTTGACGCCGTTGAACGGTCCCAGCTCGCCCGCGAACTCGGGCCCGACGCCGAGGTCGAACGGGCGTCCGAGGCCGAAGCTCGAGTACACGTCGGCGATCCCGTCGCGTCCGAGGCGGCGGCCGAGTTCGTAGAAGAAGATGTTGCACGAGACCTTGACGGCCTCGTCGGGGAGCAGGCCGTGACCGTCGTCGGAGTGGGTGTAGCCGTATTTTTTGTAGATCCAGCACCGGTAGGCGTCGGTGCGGTTCTCGAGCAGGTGGCCCGTGCAGTGGATCGTTTCGCCGGGCGAGAGGCGCCCGATGCGCCGGGCGCCGCAGACGATGAGCGGCTTGATGATCGACCCGGGCGGGTAGGGCTTGGCGATGGCGCGGTTGACGTACGGCGAGTTGATGGCGAGGTACTCGTCGTACGCGGCGCGGGTTAGGAAGCCCTGGTCACGCCAGTCCGCATCGCGTGGGACGCCGGGCGTCGAGACGAGCGCGAGGATCTCGCCCGAGGCGATGTCGAGGACGACGGCCGCGGCGTTGAGGGGATCGCCGTAGCGCATCACGCCCATCTTGACGGCGTCCGAGTCGTGCCATGGCTGGACGGATGCGAGACCGAGGCTGGGGTCGAGCAAGGCGCGGACGCGGGCCTGGAGCTCGATGTCGATGGTGAGCGTCGCGTCGGCGCCGGGGAGCGGGTCGGTCGCGTCGATCTCGCCCGTGAGCAGGTTCTCGCGGCTGAGACCGCGCAGGCCCCGGAGCTTGCTCTCCAGGCTCGCCTCGAGGCCGGCGACGCCGACGGAGTCCTCGTCGAAGTAGGCGCCCCGGTCCGTGCCGTCGTCCATGAGGGCGCGTGCGCGGAGCGCGGGGCGTTCGCGGAGGGCGGCGGCGCGTCGGTCCACGTCCTCGCGCTGGGCGCCGTCGCGCATCCGGCCGATCAGGTGCCAGCCCACGCCGCGCGAGGTCACGCTGCGCGAGCCCACGCGGCCCAGGGGTGGCGGGAACGTAGAGATGTCTGCGTCCACGACGCGCTGGTGGGGGGGGTACACACGGCGTGTCGAGCTATCGAT
>JAJDDC010000070.1 GCA_029260515.1 Phycisphaerales bacterium
CGAAGCGATCACCACCGGCTCACGCCCGCTGTCGCTCGTCGATGATGGGATCTCGCGTGAGGCGCCCCGCCTCGCCGGCGCGTGGCTGGCGCGCGGCGCACGGGCCGAGCGCCGCGGCGTGCTCGTGGTCAACCCGGACCCCGCCGCCGGCCGCGTCGGAGCCACCACCGCCGCCGCCGTCGAGCAGGCCCTGGCGCCCATCGCGCCCGGGGCGGGTCTGACGTGGATCGGCGAGGCGACCGCGGACACGACGGCGCTGGGCGACGCACTGGGCGCGGGCGAGGGCGGCGACGACATCGCCTGGATCGTCCTGCTCGCCGCCATCGCCCTGGCGTTGGTCGAGATCGCCCTCGCCCGCCTCGGCTCGCACGCCGAACTGGGCGACCGACGATCGACGCGCGCACAGACCGGAGCCCAGCCCGCGTGAACGACCTCTTCAACACCATCCTTGGGCTCGACGACATCGTCTTCGGCGGCGAGGACGTCCGCTTCGAGTTCGCACGCGCCATCCCGGCGTGGGCCTGGGCGGCCCTGGTGATCGCGTGCGTGGGCGCCGCGGTCCTCGGGTACAGACACCTCGTCGGCCCGCGTGCGCCCCGCGGCGTGCTCGCGGGCGTGCGGGCGCTCGTGCTCGTGCTGCTGATCCTCCTGGTGCTCGGCCCCCGCCTCGTCCGCGAGCGCTCGCGGACCGAGCGCGACTGGGTCGTCGTGCTGGCCGACCGCTCCGCGTCCATGTCTATCGCCGACGCCCCGGGCGGGCTGACCCGCGACGAGCAGCTCGCCCGCGCCCTGCGCGATGCCGACCCCGCGTGGCGCGACATCGCGGCACGCAAGCACGTCCTCTGGCTCGGCTTCGACGCCGGCGCCTTCGAGCTCGACACGACCGACGACTCGCCCCGGCTCGGAGAGCCCGACGGCCTGCGAACCGCCATCGGCGACGCGATCGACCAGGCGCTCCGACGTGTCGCGGCACGCCCCGTATCGGGCGTCGTGCTCCTCTCGGACGGGCGCAGCGCCACGCCCGTGGACCGGGCGGTGCGTCGCCGCCTCGAGTCGGACCAGATCCCCGTCTTCGCCGTCCCGTTCGGGTCGCCCGAGCCCGCGACCGACCTGGCGGTCCGCCGCGTGGACGCGCCCGAGTACGCCTTCGTCAAGGACACCGCGCCCGTCCGCGTCGAGATCGACCGCCTGGGCACGGGCGCCGTCGCGCCGGGCGCCCGCATAGAGCTGGTGGACGCCGCGACCGGGATCACGCTCGCCGAGCGCGCCCTGGGCGACGTGTTCGAGTCGGACGACACGACCACCGCCGAGCTGACGCTCACACCCCGGGTCGAGAGCGTCGGGACGAGACGCTGGGTCGTCCGCCTCGTCCCGGGCGGGCGTGACCTCGTGCCCGAGAACAACGAGCGGGAGCTGGCGATCGAGCTGGTGGACCGCCCGCTGCGCGTGCTCTACCTCGACGGCTACCCGCGGTGGGAGACGCGGTACCTCAAGAGCATGCTGCTGCGCGAATCGACCATCCGCTCCTCGGGCCTGCTGCTCGCCCCCGACCGCCAGTACACGCAAGAGGGCGACGTCACGATCACGCGCCTGCCCGTGAGCCCGAGCGAGTGGGAGGAGTTCGACGTGGTGGTCCTGGGCGACCTGTCGCCCGAGCTGTTCGGCTCCGCACAGCTCGAGGCGCTCCGCGAGCACGTCGCCGCCCGCGGCGCGGGCCTGCTCTGGATCGCCGGCCCCGGGCACACGCCCGCCGACTGGTTCGCCTCGCCCATGTCGGACCTGCTGCCCGTGCGGCGCAGCACCGGCGCCGGCGCCGACTCGTCGCGTTTGCCTGTCTGGGACGAGGCGGTCACGCTCGTGCGCACGCCCGAGGGCCAGCGCCTGGGTGTGCTCGCGATGAGCGACGAGACGGACGCGTCCTGGCCCGTGCGCCTGTCGGACCCGGGAACGGGCTGGTCGCGGATCCGCTGGGCCCAGCGGATCGATCGCGACCGCGTCAAGCCCGCGGCCCAGACGCTCGCCGCCGCCGTCCCCGAGAGCCTCTTCCGCGCGTCCCTGCTCGAAGACGACGCCCGGGGCGCGATCGACGCGGGCTCGCCCGCGGTCCTCACGATGCGCTACGGCGCCGGGCGCGTCGTGTACGTCGCGACCGACGAGATCTGGCGCTGGCGCTACGGACGCGGCGAGGACCTGCCCGAGCGATTCTGGCTGCCGATGATCCGTATGCTCGGGCGCGAGGGCCTCGCCCGCGCCGGGCGCCCCGCCATCCTCAGCGCCGCGCCCGAGCGCGCGCAGACGGGCGCACCCGTCCGCGTCGCCCTCGAGCTTCTTGATCAGTCGCTCGTGGACGCGGCCCCCTCGTCGATCCGAGTCGAACTCACCGGCGCCGACGGCGCGACCCAGCCCGTGGAGCTGCGCCTGGCGCCCGACGACGGCGCGGACACGGGCGCCGCCCGCTCGTTCGGCAGCGCCTGGGCGACCTCAGAACCGGGCCTCTACAACATCCGCGTCACCGAGCCGTTGCTCGCGGCGTTCGGGCTCAGCGCGGCCATCGAGGTCGCGCGCCCCGACGACGAGCGGCGCCACCCCGAGACCAACCACCCGGCCCTGGCCGCCCTCGCCGCCCAGACCGGGGGGCGGGTGATCGCCCCCGAAAACCTCGCACAGCTCGCCCAGGCCCTGCCCAACCGCGAGCAGGTCTTCACGGGGCCCCGCGAGACCCGCACGCTCTGGGACCGCCCCGCGGCCCTGATCCTGCTGATGACCCTCCTCGTGCTCGAATGGATCGGGCGCCGGCTGATCCGACTGGCCTAGACGAACGTAGGAATCATCGGCGTCCTCGCCCGGTTGGGCACGGGTCGCCGATACAAGCACGAAGGCGGACCACGCGGATGCCGAGCACCGACGCCAAGACACTGGCACAGGCCTCGATCGAGGAGGCGCGCAAGGCGCTGACCCGCGTCCGTGTGTCGAGCCGTCGCCTGCTCGTGGCGCGCGCGCTGGCGTGGGTGTTCGCGGGCGCGATCGCGGCGGTGTTCGTGGGTGTGCTCGTGGACTTCGTCCTCCGGCTCCCGAGCCCGGGGCGGGTCATCGGCCTCGCCCTGGCGTGCGCGATCTGCGTGTACGTCCTGGCGCGGCTGATTCTCCCGGCGATCCGGTTCTCGCCGTCGCTCACCGAGTTGGCGTTGCGACTTGAACGACGCGATCCGGGCGCCCGCGGCGCGCTGGCCAGCGGGCTCGAGCTGGCCGATGAACCCGCGCCCGAGGAGCCTGCGGCGCGCGCCATGACCGCGCGCGCGCTCGAGGAGGCCGCCGACGCGTTCGATCCACGCGCGGCCCGCGCGCTGATCGACTCTCGGGGCGCCGTCCGCGCCGCGCTGGCGCTGGCGCTGGTCGTCGTCGTCGCGGGGGGTCTGAGCGCGTGGCGCCCGGATCATGCGCGCACGGGCGTCGCCCGCATCCTCGCGCCCTGGGCGGGCGCCGAGTGGCCGAAGCGGTTCGTCGTCGCCGACGCCACCGCGATCAGCGTCCACCCCAGCGACACCGACGTCCGCCTGCGCGCGCTCATCACGAGCACCACCCGCGCCACCGGGCGCACGGGCGTCGAGGCGCGGTACCGCCTGCTCGACGCGGACGGGCGTGCGATCGCGGGGGAGACGTCGCGTGCCGTCCTCGCGGGCCAGTACCGCGACGCGAGCGCCGGCGGGCGGACGGGCGAGTTGTACGAGCGCCTCATCGAGCCGCCCCTGCCTCCCGCGACCGGCGGGGAGGCGCGCGAGTTCGTGCTCGAGTACTGGTTCGAGACCGAGGACGACCGGACGCGCCCGGCCCGTGTGCGGCTGGTCGATCCCCCGGCGCTGGTCGGCGCGAGCGTCGAGGTGACGCCCCCCGAGTACGCCGCCGGCCTGACGGACACGCTGGCCTCGGGCCTGACGCGTCTGGACCCGCTCGATACCGAGACGACCATCGGCCCGGCGCTGGCGGGCTCGCGGGTCGTCCTGCGGCTGACATTCAACAAGGCGGTCGAGCCGGTGGACGCGGGCTCGTGGCTGTCGCGCGCCGACGCGGCGGGCGATGAAGAAAGCGACGCGGCCGACAGCGGGCCAGGGGTTGTCCCAGAGGTCGGCGCCTCGGGCGCCCGCGTCGAGCTGGCGCTCACGCTCGACCGCACCCGACGTGTGCTGATCGACGTCGCCGACGAGTACGGCCTGCACACGCGCGACGAGCTGGCCTTCACACTCGACGCCGTCGCGGACCGCCCCCCGACGGCGAGTGTCACCACGCCCGCGCGCGACGAATCCGTGCTCGCGACCGCCGCGATCGAGCTGGGCGGGGAGGGCCGCGACGACCTCTCGCTCCGCTGGGTCGCGCTCGAGCGCGTCATCGCGACACCGCCGCAAGACTCTCCCGGGGCGCCCCCCGAGCCGGCGTCCGAGGGCGTGCAGATTGCCCGCCAGGACTTCACAACGTTCGCAGCGGTGCGGGACGCGGGCGTCGGGGCTCGCCTTGACCTGGCGCCCCTGGGCCTGCGCCCTGGCGACGAGGTCCGCGTGTTCGCGCTGGCCAAGGACGCGTACACCGCCGGGGGCGTCGAACGCGACCCGACGCGCTCGGCGCCCCGCGTGCTCCGCGTTATCTCCGAGAGCGAGCTGATCGATCAGATCCGGGGCGAGCTGGGCGGGATCCGGCGCAACGCGATACGCCTCGACGAGCACCAGGCCGCCCTCGAGACCGCGCTCGACGAGCAGGGCGCCTCGCCAGAACTCGAACGCCAGCAGGAGGCGCTCACGCAGCGGCTCATCGAGCAGGGGCGCGTCGTGGACCGCCTCCGCGCCCGCCAGGCGAGCAACGGCCTCGACGACCAGACACTCTCGGGCCTGCTCGACGAGGCGGGCGGGACACTGACCCGGGCGACCGCGTCCTCGTCGCGGGCCGCCGAGCGCACCGGCAGCGCGATGGACACGCCCGAGGACGAGCGGGCCCGGCGCCTCACCCGCGAGGCGGGCGAGGCCCAGCAGCAGACACGCGACGAGCTGGGCGCGCTCATCGAGATGCTCGACCGGGGCGAGGACGGCTGGCTCGTGCGCCGCGAGGTCGAGCGGCTGCTCGAGGAGCAGCGCGGCCTGCGCGAGCAGACCGCGCAGGTCGGGCGCGAGACCCTGGGCCAGGAGCTGAGCGAGCTCACGCCCCAGCAGCGCTCGGATCTGGAGCGGATCGCCGAGCGCCAGCGCGAGATGGCCCGGCGGGCCCGCGAGGCGCTGGACGAACTGGGCGAACGCTCGCGACAGATGCAGAACGTGGACCCCGCCCAGGCCCAGGCGATGAGCGAGGCCTCGCAGACGGGCCGCGAGCGGGGCGTCGAGCGGCTCCAGGAGCAGGCCGCCGAGCAGATCGACCAGAACCAGCCCGCGACGGCCAACGCGAGCCAGGACGAGGTGATCGAGGCGCTCGAGGAGATGCTCGACGAGCTGGACAGCGCCGGGCAGAACCGCGACAACGCGCTCCGCCGCATGCTCGCGAGCGTCATCGAGTCGATCGAGTCGTTGATAGTTCAGCAGGAGCGGGAGATCTCGCTGCTCGACGCGCGGGCGCCGACGGGCGATCTCTCTGGCCTCGACGAGGGCATGGTCCGCCTGGACCGCAACACGCTGGGCGTGCTCGCGCAGGTCGAGGAGGGCCCGGGGGAGATGCGCCCGGTCGCGGACCTGCTCGCGGACGCGTCAGAGCACCAGCGCTCCGCGATCGGGGTGCTGCGCGCCGAATCGCCCGACGCCGAGCTGGCCGACGCCGAGGAGCACGAGAGCCTCCGCCTGCTCCGCGAGGCCAAGGACGAGGCCCAGCGTCTGCAGGACGAGGCCCAGGACCGCGACCAGCAGCGCCAGCGGGCCCAGCTCCGCCAGGCGTACCGCGACGCGCTCGAGCAGCAGGTCGCGCTCGCGGGCGAGGCCTCGCCCCTCGTCGGCGTGCAGCTGACACGGCGTGACCGGGCCTCGGTCCGCGCGATGAGTGCGCGCCAGCAGACGCTCCGAGAGCGCCTGGCCGACCTGCTCGTGGAGATCGAGGGGCTCGAGTCGTCGATCACGTTCGGCGCGACGCACCAGGCGCTCGACACGTACATGTTGTCGGCCGCCGACACGCTGGGCGCGGGCGTGGTGGACGAGTCCGTCACGCGCGACCACCGCCTGGCCATCCGCACGCTCCGGATGCTGGTCGAGGCGCTGGGCCAGGGCGAGCAGCCGCAGCAGGAGTTCCAGGACGACGCGGGCGGGGGCGGCGGGGGCCAGGGCGGGGGCCAGGGAGAGCAGCAGCCCATCATCCCGCCCTTGGCAGAGCTGATCCTGCTGCGGGGCATGCAGACACAGGTCGCCGAGCTGACGCGGGGCGCCAACGAGCGCGCCGACGACGCGGGCGGGATCGACGCCGACCTGCTCTCGCGGATGCAGCAGGACCTCGCGACGCAGGCCTCGGCCCTTATCGAGCAGATGAATCAGCCCCCGGCGCCGCCCGCGCCCAACAATCCGGGCGGGGCAGACGAGGGAGACGGGTCATGAGGTCATCGATGCTGTGCGTGCTGATCGCGTGCGCGATCCCGGGCGTTGCGCTCGCCCAGGACGCGGGCGGCCACCGCCTCGAGGGCCTCGACGAGATGCTCGGCCTCGCGCCCCCGGGCTCGGGGCGCGACGAGGGCGCCCGCCAGCTGCCCGACCCGCTGCGGGCCGAGCTCGACCGTGAGTTGACAGACCAGGAGGCGGCCCAGGCGTTCGAGCAGGCCGCGGCCCTGATGGACGAGACCGCGGTGCGCCTTGCCGACGGGGGAGATATGGGCATCGCGACCCAGCGTCTCCAGGAGGACATCATCCGCAAGCTCGACGCGGTCATCGACGCGGCCCAGCGCAACCAGCAGCCGCAGAGCTCGTCCACGCCCCAGCAGCAGCAACAGCAGCAGCAGCCCGACCAGCCCCAGCAGCAACAGCAGCAGCAACAGCAGAACCCCGACGGCGACAACCAGGACGAGAACAAACCCCCCTCGCGTCAGGACGGGCCTCTTCGTCCGGAGATCGAATCGGCGCGTGCCGCGTGGGGCGCGTTGCCCGAGCGCGTCCGCGACTCTCTGATGCAGGGCCTGAGCGATCGCTACAGCTCGCTGTACGAGCGGCTGACCGAGTCGTACTACCGGCGTCTGGCCGAGGACGGTGACCGATGAGACGCACGAGTGCTTGCACGCTCGCGGCGCTGCTCGCCCTCGCGGGCGCGGCCTGCGCGCAGGACGCCCCGGCCGAGCCGTCCGGCGACGCCGAGCCGACGCGGGAGGTCACGCCCGAGCTGGACCGGGCGGTGGGCAGCGCGATGGAGTACCTGCTCGCCCAGCAGCAGTCCGACGGCTCGTGGTCGGGCGGGCGGTTCGGCAAGAACGTCGCGATCACGGCCCTGGCCTGCCTCGCGCTCATGGCCGACGGGAACACGCCCGGGCGGGGCGACCACGCCGACGCGGTCCGCAAGGGCCTGGACTTCGTGCTGTCCAACTGCGCCGAGAACGGGCTCGTCGCCGCCGAGGCCGCCAACGGTCCGATGTACGGGCACGGCTTCGCGACGCTGTTCCTCGGCGAGGTCTACGGCATGACCCCGGGCGGGGGCGACACGGGCGTGTCCGCCAAGGTCCACGAGGCGCTCGTCAAGGCCATACGCCTCATCGAGGGCACCCAGAACGAGCAGGGCGGCTGGCGGTACAACCCCGTCCCATACGACGCGGACATCTCGGTCACCATCTGCCAGGTCATGGCCCTCCGCTCGGCCCGCAACGCGGGTGTCGAGGTCAAGAAAGAAGTCGTGGACGACGCGGTCGAGTACGTCCGGCGCTGCCAGAACACCGACGGCGGGTTCAAGTACCAGCTCGAGACCGGCTCGAGCGCCTGGCCCCGGTCGGCGGCGGGCGTCGCGAGCCTGTTTTACGCGGGCATCTACGAGGACGACGCGATCGACGACGGGCTGGGCTATCTGCACAAGGTCGCCGCCCCGGGCGACAACCGGGCCTCGCGGGCGCATTACTTTTATGGTCACTACTACGCCGTCCAGGCGATGTACCTCGCCGGGGGCGAGGACTGGGGCGCCTGGTGGCCCGCGATCCGAGACGAGCTTATCCAGACCCAGATCGACGACGGGAGCTGGGAGGACCGCACCGTCGGCTCGTCGTACGCGACCGCCATGAGTCTCATCATTCTGCAAATGCCCAAGCGGTATCTGCCGATCTTCCAGAAGTAGTGCAAGGCATGCGTCAACTCATCCTGGCAACTCTGTGCGTCGCGGCGGGGCTCGCGCCCGCCGCACGCGCCGACGACGGCGTGCCCCGGATCCTGCTCGACCGCGAGCTCAACACACGACGCGTCATGCTCACGGGTATCGACGACGACTGGGTCACGTGGCTCGACGCCGCCGACCGCCAGCGGCGCGCCCCCACCGCCGACCTCGTCGCCATACTCGCGCCCGGGGGCGAGATCATGCCCGAGCCGATGCGAAACCAGATCGCACGCTCGCTCAACTTCCCGATCATCGAGACGACCGACGGCCAACGCCTCACCGCCCGCGTCCGCCCCGACTCGGAACGCTCCAGCGAGCACGTCGAGCTCGTGCTCGTGGGCGGCTCGACGCTCCGCGTGCGCGTCGAGCAGATCAACCGGCTCTCTATGCCGCGGGCCGACGCGCCGGCCGCCGACGCGCCCGACGACGCGCTCGACGACGTCGTCGTCCTCGCCAACGGCGACACCCTCCGGGGCTTCGTCGCCCACCTCGGGCCCGAGATCACCATCGAGGTCGAGGGCGCCGTGCGACGCGTCTCGCTCGACCAGGTCGCCCGCATCGACCTCGCGAACCCGCCCGCGCCAGCAATGGGCGCCCGCGCCCGACTCGACGACGGGTCCGTCCTCGCGTGCGAGTCCATCTCGACCGAGGGAGGCGTCGTCACGCTCCGCCTGTCGCTGGGCGCGGGCGAACGCGACGCGTCCGGCAGCGAGTCCAGCGCCGCAACCGAGCTCCGTTTGCCCATCTCGCGTATCGCCGGCGTCGTGTTCGACCGCGGCGAGGGCGGCGCCGCTGTCCGGGCGCTCTCGGACGCCTCGCCCACCACCTTCCGTCCCACGGGCTCGCGACGATGGGCGCCCGCGCCCAAGTTCGACACCAACGCCGCCGGTGTCCTGGGCGACGCACGCATCGTCCTGCCCGGGCCCATGAGCGTCCGCTGGTCGATCCCGGACGACGCCTCGCGCATCGCCGGCGTGCTCAGCCTGGGCGAGCGACCGGGCGCGTGGGCCGACTGCGACGTCGTGATCCGCGTGATCGACGAAGACGGCGTCGCCTCCGAGCTGGCCCGCCACCGCCTGCGGGCCGCCGAGCCCGAGGCGGGCTTCAACCTCGACCTGGCCTGGGGCGGGACGGGCCGCGCCATCGAGTTCGTCGTCGAGGAAGGCGCCTACGGCCCGGTCCAGGACCGCGTCGTGCTCGACCGTGTGCTGCTGCTGGTCGAGTGAGGCCGTGAGGTCGGAGGATTGACCGACCTCCCGATCTGCCGGCCACTACCTGATCTTGAGCGTCGCCAGCGCCAGCACGCCCAGGATGATCGACACGATCCAGAGGCGGGCGACGACCTGCTGCTCGGTCCAGCCGCCCAGGTGCAGGTGGTGGTGGTAGGGCGCACAACGGAAGACACGCTTGCCGCCGGTGCACCTGAAGTACCCGACCTGGAGGACGACCGAAGCGATCTCGGCCAGGAACACCCCGCTCATCAGCAGGACGACGACCTCCTGTCGCACGACGATCGCGATGTACGCGATCAGCCCGCCGATGGGCAGCGAGCCCGTGTCGCCCATGAACACCTGCGCCGGCGAGCAGTTCCACCACAGGAACCCCAGGCACGCGCCGGCCATCGCCCCGGTCAGCACGCTCAGCTCGTCCGCGTAGGGGATGTGCGGGACGTACAGGTACGTCGCGATGCCCGCGGCGCCCGCGATGAGCGTCAGCGCCATGAGCCCGAGCGAGACCGAGACCGCCGTCCCCGTCGCCAGCCCGTCCATCCCGTCGGTGATGTTGACCGCGTTGGACATCCCCGTGATCAGCACGACCGCGACGAGCACGTACGCCCAGCGGGGCAGGTAGATCAGCGATCCGGACAGCTCGCCCGAGACCGAGGCGTACGTCTTCTGGAACGGCAGGTTGACCGCGTGCGCCAGCGAGTCGGGCTCGCCCCCCGCGCGGTAGGCGAAGATCCCGACGATGAGCCCGAGCCCGAGCTGGAAGACGAGCTTCTCCCAGGCGTACAGCCCCTGGCGCCCCGCGCCGCGACGGGCCGCGGTCAGCTTGAGCCAGTCGTCGGCCCCCCCCAGCGCAGCGAGCCAGACGAGCACGATCAGGCCCAGCACGACGTACCGCGCCGACAGGTCCGCGAGCAGGAGCGTGCTCACGAGGATCGCGCCGCACACCAGCGCCCCGCCCATGGTCGGGACGTTGGCCTTGCTCGCGGCGTGGGCCCGCAGGGCCTCGGCGTCGGTCGCGCCCGCGTCGCCGATCTTCATCGCGACCAGCAGGCGGATCGCCCGCTTGCCCAGCGTGACGACGAGCACGAACGAGAGCGCCGCCGCGGCCATCGCGCGGAACTGCACCTCGTCGAGCAGGCGGAACAGGAAGTACAGCCCGTGATCGACCAGCCAGTCGCGCGTCAGGTCAAGCAGCAGGTACAGCATCGTGCGCGGTCATCCCCGGTCCGTGGGCTGGGGCGAGTGTACCCCCGAGCCCGACCGCATCGCCTCGGCGACGCGCTCCAATCGCATCCCCCGCGAGCCCTTGAGCAGGACGACGTCTCCGTCGTGTATGGCCGCCAGGATCGTCGGTATCGCGTGGGCGTCGAGTGATTCGAGGGCGTGGACGCGCGGATCGCCCGAGCCCGGGGCCGCGGCGTGCATCGCCCCGCCCACCGCGAAGACGCGTTCGATCCCGCCGGGGACGCCCGCGAGCAGCGCCGCGTGCTCGTCGTGGGCCGCGGGGCCCAGCTCGAGCATGTCGCCCAGGACCGCCAGCCGGCGCCCGCCGTCGCGGGGCTCGATCCCCGCGAGCGTCGCCAGGGCCGCGCGCATCGAGTCGGGGTTGGCGTTGTACGCGTCGTTGACGAGCGTGATCCGCCCGGCCGGCGTCTCGACGTGCTCGGGCGCCAGGCGCATCTCGACCGCGCCCGCCGAGGCGAGGCCCTCGCGGATCGAGCTGAGCCCCGCGCCCAGGCGTCGAGCGACGACCGCGGCCATCGCCGCGTTGCGCGCGTTGTGTGTGCCCAGCAATCGCGTGCACAGGTTCCCTATCCCTTCGACCTCGAACCCGATCCCGTCGGCGTCGCACGCGACGCCCGAGACGCGCACGCCCGCGCGATCACCCGCCCCCACGCGGACGAGCTCGGCACGGGACGCGCGGACGAACTCGTCGAGCTGCGGCGAGTCGTCGGGGATCACGCCCACGCCGCCCGCCTTGAGCCCGTGGACCAGCGCGCCCTTCTCGCGGACGACGCCCGCGAGCGAGCCGAACCCCGCGAGGTGGGCCCTGCCGATGGAGGTGATAACGCCGAAGTCGGGGCGCGCGATCGACGCGAGGCGCGCGATCTCGCCCGGGCCCGAGGCGCCCATCTCGCACACGACGTAGTCGTCGTCCTCGCGCGCGTTCAGGAGCGTGAGGGGCAGGCCCAGCTCGTTGTTGAAGCTCTTGGGCGAGCACGAGCCCCGCATCGAACCTTCGAGTGCCGCGTGGATCAGGCGCACGGTCGTGGTCTTGCCGTTGGAACCCGTCACACCGACGACGGCCAGGCCCAGGCACGAGGCCCGGTAGGCCCGCGCCAGATCGCGCAGCGCCGTGCGCACGTCCCCGACCACAAGCATGCCCACGCCGTCGGGCAGGGTGTCCAGGACACCCGCGTCCTGCACAACGACCGCGCCCGCGCCGTGTTCGCCGGCGGCGCGCACGTACTCGTGCCCATCCACGCGCTCGCCCCGGAGGGCGAAGAAGAGCTGGCCCGTCCGCACGTCGCGCGAGTCGATTGACGCGCCGCCGATCGGGCGCCCGGGCAGGCGCGCCCACGCGCCGGCGCACTCGCGCGCGAGGCGGTCTGGCCTCCAGAAGCTCATCGCGCCCCGCCCGCCGAGGCGCCAGAACGCCCGCGGACGCGGCGCAGCGCCAGCGCCCTTCGCGCGACCTCGCGGTCGTCGAACGCGATGCAGATCACGCCCCCGTCGGCGCCGGGCAGCTCCTGCTGCGTCTCGTGCCCCTTGCCCGCGATGACGACGACGTCGCCCGGGCGGGCCTGCTCGACCGCATGGGCGATCGCCCGCCCCCGGTCGGCCTGGACCACGACCGCCGGACGCTGCGACTCCGACACGCCCTCAATCATCTGCGAGATGATCCGCCCGGGCGGCTCGGTCCGCGGGTTGTCGGCGGTAAAAATGGCCCGGTCCGCCAGCGTCGCCGCGATGCGACCCATCCG
Organism: Phycisphaerales bacterium; assembly: GCA_029260515.1. Taxonomy (GTDB): domain Bacteria; phylum Planctomycetota; class Phycisphaerae; order Phycisphaerales; family UBA1924; genus JAJRXR01. The sequence goes on from JAJDDC010000070.1 coordinate 12,509, forward strand.
CGGGCGTTTCGTCTCGTCCTTGTTCCCGCCGCACCCGACGAGCACCCACAACGACGCGTCCTCGGGCACGACCGGGCGGACGCCCACGAGCGTCTTCTCGAGCGCGTCGTCGGTGTGCGCGAAGTCCACGAGCACGGTGATGTCGTCGTTGTCGCCCGAAACACGCTCGAGCCTGCCCCGGGGCGCCCGGGCGCTGGCGAGCGTCTCGCGGGCGCTCGCGATGACCTGCTCGTCGGTTCGCCCGCACCTGCGCATCGCGGCGGCCCCCGCCGCAACCGCCTGCAGCGCGTTCATCGCGTTGTGTGCGCCCAGGAGGGGCAGGTCCGCCGACACGTCCACGCCGGGGCCCTGGAGATGGATCGGCGTGCCCGCGCTCGTCGCACGCCCCTGCTTCGCGGTCCACGATGCGCCGCGCGCCCCGAGCATCGAGCACAGCTGCACGCCCGCGCCGTCCGCCCCCCCCACGTCCGCGTGCGCCGGGTCGTCGGCGTTGAGCACGCGGGCGCCGTCATCCCCGAGCAGATCGAACAGCCTCGCCTTGGAGGCCGCGTACGCGTCCATCGTCTTGTGGTAGTCGAGGTGGTCGCCCGAGAGGTTGGTGAAGACGCACACGTCGAAGGCGAGTGCCGCGGCCCGCCCCTGGTCCAGCGCGTGGCTCGAGACCTCCATCACCGCCGCGGCCAGCCCGTGCTCGACCATCGTCGCCAGCGTGCGGCTCAGCTCGACCGCGGGCGGCGTCGTCATCGACGCGGGCGCGACCTCGCGCCCGTCGTCCACGTCCACCGTCCCGATGAGCCCGCACCGGACGCCGCCGGCGTTGAGCATCTGCTGGACCAGGTGGGCGACGGTGGTCTTGCCGTTGGTCCCGGTGACGCCCACGAGCACCAGCTTCTTCGAGGGCTCGCCGTAGAACCGCTCGGCGATGCGTGCGCTCACGCCCGGGACGTCGTCGGTCACGAGGAGGGTGGCTTTGGGGTACCTGGGCAGCTCGATCCCGGGGTCGTCGGTGAGGACCGCCGCGGCGCCGCACTCGATCGCGGGCCCCGCGAACCTGCGCCCGTCGAACGTCCCGCCCCGCCTGGCGACGAAGAGCGAGCCCGGGACCGCGGTCCGCGAGTCTTCGGTGACGTCGCAGATGCGCACCGACGACGCGTCGCCGTTGGCGATTGTGACGCCGAGCCCGTCGATGAGCGATGCCAGATCCATGACGTCCCTGCCGGCGCCCCGGGAACACCCGCGAACGCCCGATCCATCGGCGTTCCGCGTGGTGGCGCAGCATAATCCCCCGCCGACGAGGGTGTTTCGCGCGGGCGCCCGGCTCCGGCCCGAACGCTATTCGAGCACGAGCATCGCGTCGCCGTACGAGTAGAAGCGGTAGCCCTCGCGGACCGCCTCGTCGTAGATCGCACGCACACGGTCGATCCCGCCCGGGAAGAGGGCGGCGATCATCGCCAGCAGCGTCGATCTGGGCAGGTGGAAGTTGGTCACTATCGCGTCCACACGCCGCCAGGCGTAGCCGGGGGCGATGAGCAGGTCGGTCTCAAGCGACGCGGGCGCCGGGGCGCCTGCTCCGATCGCCGCCGCGTAGCTCTCGATGGTCCGGGCCGCGGTCGATCCAACAGCGACCACGCGCCCCGCGCGTCCCCCGCCCGCGCCGTCCCCGAACACTGCCCGGATCGCGCCCGCGCCCATCGAGCACAACTCCGCGTGCATCGGGTGGTCTTCGAGCGTCTCGGCCTCGACGGGCTTGAACGTCCCCGGGCCCACGTGCAGCGTCACGTCCGCACGGCGGACCCCCTCTGACGCCAGCGTGTCGAGCAACGCGGGCGTGAAGTGCAGCCCCGCCGTCGGCGCCGCGATCGAGCCCGGCGCGCCCGCGTACACCGTCTGGTACCGGGCCCGGTCGTCGGCGTCGGGCACGTCGAGCCCCGCCGCCCGCCTGGCGCTGCGGATGTACGGGGGCAGGGGCGTGCGCCCGGCCCGGTCGAGGATCTCGGGCGTCGCCGGCGCACCCTCGCACTCGACCGAGACGCGCCACGCGCCCGCCTCGTCGCCAGTGCGCTCGAGCAGCGTCAGTGTCACGCCCGAGGGCCGATCGCCCGCGTCGAGCAGCTCGATCCGCCTGCCCGGGCGGAAGCGTCTGGCCTTGATCAGCGCCTCCCAGACCGGGCGCCCGCCCTCGGGCTCGGCGTCGCGCAGGTACAACCCCTCGACACGCCCGCCCGTGTCCAGGTTCCGCCCGATCAATCGTGCAGGGATGACGCGCGAGGTGTTGAACACGAGCGTGTCACCCGCGGCCAGCAGGGCCGGGAGGTCGCGGACGCGCCGGTGCTCGACACGCGACGGGTCGGACCGCGAACAGACGAGCAGGCGGGCCGCGTCGCGGGGCTCGCACGCCCGGGTCGCGATCAGCTCCGGGGGCAGTTCGAAATCCAGCTCGCTGGTGCGCACAGGGCCGGATCGTACGCGTCGGCGGCCTCGGCCCCGCCCCCACGCCCCGGGCGCAGGGGCTGGCTATCGGAACACCCCATCCCACCAGCGCCGGCCCAGCGGGCGGCGCCGGAGCCGCCCGAGAGACGGACGGCGGGCATTGAGCCCGGGCGCGGGCATGCTCGATGTGTGATCCCCGGCGTGTCGCCAATCTCCCAGCCGCCCATCGTCCACGCCGCGCCGATCGTGCCCCTGGCGACCGCCCGCGATACGCCAGAAACATGCCGCCCGGTGGAGGGGTGCGGTCGGGCATGCGACAGCTTCGAGCGCCGCCGGCCCGACGCCTACGACGCCCCGCCCGGCGCCGTCCCGTTCGGGCGGTACCTGCAGGCGAGCAACACCATCGCGGGCATCCCCGGGCGTTCGGCGCCACCGCACCAGCGCCAGCCCGCGTGTGAAGTGTCACGCGCACCCGGGAGTGTCAGTGACGACGCGTTCGAAGACGCGGCGCGTCCCGAGGCGCCCCGCCTTGGGGACGTGAGCACGCCGCGCCCCGAGACACCCGAACCGGGCGAGATCCCGAGGCGCGTCGTCACCACGCGCCACGCTGCGACGGGGCTGATCTTCGACGCTGTGTTCTAAAAACGCCCTGGCTGAAAACCGCGCTCAGTACGCCCGCTGGATCGACGTGCCGGGGTAGAACCGGGCGAGGATCTCGTGGTGCGTCCAGCCCTGCTGTGCGAGGGCGGCGGCGCCGAACTGGCACATGCCGACCCCGTGCCCGAACCCACGCCCCGCGATGTGCACGTTCTCGCCCTCGAAGGCGAACTCCAGGTCGCTGGAGCGGACCGAATCATCGCGTGTCAGCTCGGGGACGCCGGGCACGCGCGTGTTGCACGCCAGGCGGAGCTGCTCGCCCGAGAGCGAGAACGACCGCCCCGCGTCGTCGCGGACGGAGAAACGTGCGGGGCGGCCCGCGGCGTTGCGCCGCTCGACCTCGATGCCCTCGATCTGCCCCACGCCCTTGACCGGGTGGCCGTGCTCCTGGCCCCAGCGCCGGATGCGCAGGCTCAGGCGTTCGCGCCCGCGGACACGTTCCCAGCGGTACAGGGGCGATTTGTGGCACGAGTGCTCGCGGGGCTGGGCCTGCAGGGGCGGGGCGAGGTTGAACGCGTACCCGGGCCCGGTGGGCCAGGTGTCGGCGGCCGAGCCCGGGCGCCCGGCACACGTGCTCGCGTAGTACGTCCGCAACAGGCGCCCGGAGTCGTGCGTGAGCACCTGCCCGCGCGTGCCCTCGGCCGCGGTGTTGGCCGTCTCGTGCTCGGTCGCACCGCTGAACGCCTGGTCAACGACCGTGCCCTCGACGTCGAACCATCGGTTCATCGACCGTGCGCGGGCGCGTTCGTGCATCGCGTACGACCGCGCGCACACGGCCTGCGCCTCGAAGCACTCGAGTGGCCACGACGGGTACAGCTCCTTGACGAGCACGCCGGGGAGGTAGGTCTCCATCCCCATGATCGCGAGCACGTCGAGCGCCTCGGTCGAGACGTCCGAGCGGGGGCGGGTCTCGAGTGCGCCCGGGTAGGGCGCGCCGTCGAGCGTGAGCAGGCCCCCGCCGACCGAGTCGATGCGGACCGAGCCACCATCAACGAAGTTTGCCGAAACGCCCGCGGCGCCCTCGACGCGGAGCGCGCCCGCGATCGACTCAAGGCGGACCGGGGTCGCGAGCTCGTGGCGCGGGCCGCCGAACATCGAGCGGGCGAGCACGCGGGGCGGGCCCCCGATCTCGACGCCCTCGACACCCGAGAGGACGCGGACGCGGATCTCGGGCTCGGCGCCCAGGGCGGAGACCGTGGGCTCGAACTGTTCTGTGCGGCGCGAGGCGGTCTGGCACGAGACGAGCGCCGAGGCGCCCAGCAGCGCCAGGGCGAGGGCGCCGAGGACCCATGTGGAGCTGGGCAGCGAGCGGGGCATGGCTCGGGCGAATGCGAGAACGTCGCGGGGTGGGGTCACAGGCGCCTCCGTGCTCCTGATCGTGTGTGTGCCGGGCCCGGGCGGGTCCGAACGGAGGGGGAACATTCCCCCTCGATGGCGGTAGGATACACGCGGCGGGGTTCCCCGCCGCGATCCGTGGGCCGCGTCTCGCCCGCGAGCACGCAGGGGGCTGGTGCTGTGGAGAAGCTGTGGGCCGGTGTTGGATTGCTCGCGATGGGCGTCGTCTGTGCGGCGCTGTGCGGGTGCGGGGGTCGGGCGATCAGGACGGACGTGACCATGAGCCGCCCGCCGATGCGGCTGGGCGAGGCCGAGGGGCGGACGCTGGTGGTGATGCAGGCGCCGCACGCGGGCTGGCGCCTGGACTTCGTCCGCTCGGAGAAGGCGCCCGGGGGGATAAAGCAGATCCTGCTCAACGTGCGCCGCCCGGACCCGGCGTTCTTTTACCCGCAGGTTGTAGTCGAGCAGCGGGTGATCACGGACGTGGACGCGGGGACGGACGTGGAGGTCTTCGCGCGGATCATCGATTACGACGCGAAGGAGCCGTCCACGCCGTTCGATCGGGTGGTGCTGGCGCCCTGGGAGTGAGGCGGGGGTGGGGGGAGAGACGTCAAACGTGCGGGCGCTGCTGCGCCTGACGCTCACGCCCGGGCTCGGGCCGATCCTTATCGAGCGCCTGCTCGCGTCTTTCGGCGACGCGGAGGGCGTGCTCGCGGCGGCGCCGAAGCAGCTCGAACGCGTACGCGGCATCGGTGGTGGCAAGTCCGCGAGGATCGCGGTCGGGCTCCGCGAGTCCGAGACGCTCGTGGACGAGGAGCTTGCACGCCTGGACGCGCTGGGCGCCCGCGTGCTCGTGCGTGGCGGGCCCGGGTACCCGGGGCTGCTGGCCAGCATCCCGTCGGCGCCGCCCCTGATCATGGTCCGCGGCTCGTTCGAGCCCGAGGCGCGCGATCGGTACCCGGTCGCGGTCGACGGTTCGCGCCGGTGCACGGCGTACGGCATCGAGCAGAGCGAACGCTTCAGCGGCGCGTTCGTGTCCTCGGGGCTGACTGTCGTGTCGGGCGGGGCGCGTGGGATCGACACCGCCGCCCACCGCGGGGCGCTGCGGGCCGGGGGGCGGACGCTGGTCGTGCTCGGGTGCGGGCTTGGGCGGGTGTACCCGCCGGAGAACGAGGCGCTGTTCGAGCGGATCGTCGAAGAAGGCCGCGGCGCGATCGTCTCGGAGCTGCCGGTCGCGACGCCGCCCAACGCCGAGAACTTCCCGGCGCGCAACCGGATCATCTCGGGTCTGTCCCTGGGGGTGCTGGTGATCGAGGCGGGGGCGCGGTCGGGGGCGCTCATCACGGCCAGGCAGGCGCTCGAGGACCAGGGGCGCGAGGTGTTCGCGCTGCCCGGGCGGGCGGACTCGGAGGCCAGCCGTGGTTCGTTGATGCTGCTCAAGGGCGGGGAGGCGGGCGTCGCGACCGAGCCGGGCGACGTGATCGGGCCGTTGGAGTCGGCGGCGCGGCACCACTTCGCGGGCACGCACGCGGCGAGGTTCGTCGAACCCCTGGGCGTGGGCGAATCCTCGATGCTCGCGCGCGAGCCAAGCGTGGCGGCGCCGCCCGCTGTACCGGCGCCCGACCCGGGCCCGGCGGCCACGCCCACCCAGCGGCGCATCCTCGAGACACTCGATCGGGAGATGACGACCGACGAGCTGACGAGGGCGAGCGGCTTGGAGGCGGCGTCGGTCCGGGCGGAGCTGACGCGTTTGGAGCTGGCCGGGCGGGTGCGTCGGCGGGGCTCGAAGGTCTTTCGCGCCTGAGCGAGCACGCGGCCCGGGACGGGCGGGCCAAGGTCCGAGAAAACCGGCTGGCGCTGGCCCGGATCGGGGCTGATCGGGCGTTCCAGAACAACCTATCTTCACCCGAACATTGCACCTGAAAAGTTGTGGCTCGGCGGGTGTCGGGGACGAAGAAAGAGACGCCGGGGACCGGCGGGCAATCCCATGATCGAGGCCACGCGAGCAGCCAAACCCGGGCGGAGGACCGGGGGAGGAAGGGCTCTGGCGGCCGTAGAAAGGCCCCCCGCGAACGTTTCCCGCGGATGACCCCAACAAATGCCTTGACTCCGGCCCGGGTCCGTGATAGGACTTTGATTGGTTGGTGGTCGAGATCGGGTCAGCGCGAGGAGCGGTGCATGGACGGCGCGGGCGGCGGAAGGTCGCACCACGATGGAGCGGACGGCACTGGTCAAGCTCGGGCCCGGCGGGTCGTACGTACTCGGCTTCGACGGGCGGACCCGCGGTCGGTCGTTGTTGCGGCTGCGTGCGGAGGACGATCGGGCGGGTCGCCCGATGGTGGGCGGGCCGGCGATGGAGCTGGCGCGGCGGGCCGGGGCGCTGGGCGGGGCGGCGGTCGCCCTGGCGGCGCAGGGCGAGCGGATCGGGTCGGCGCGTCGCCGGCTTGGGCGCCTGGCGGCGAGGCTCGGCGTGGCGGGCGGGGCGACGCCCGAACCGGGCACGGTGGTGGGAACTTCCGCGGGGACAGCGAACGCGGGGGGAATCGGAAAGGACGGTCGGCATGAATCTGACACCCAAGCAGCTCCGCATCCTGCAGCTCATCCGGGACTCGCGCATTCGTCGTGGCTATTCCCCGACGATGCAAGAGCTGGCCGACGAGATCGGCGTCAGCAAGGTCACCGTGTTCGAGCACGTGGAGGCGCTCATCAAGAAGGGCGCGCTCGTCCGCGAGCCCAACAAGGCACGCTCTTTGTCGATCGCTGACGGGATCGCGGTGCCCGACGAGTCCCGCCCCCTGCGGTACCCGCTGGTCGGGAAGATCGCCGCGGGCCATCCGATCGAGAAGGTCGAGGACATCGACGAGATCGATATCAGCGACTTCCTGGGCGCAGCGGGCGACAAGGGCGACTCCATGTTCGCCCTCAAGGTGGACGGCGACTCGATGCGCGACGAGGGCATCCTCAACGGGGACATCATCCTCCTCGAACGCGCCCAGGTCGCGCACAACGGCGACCGCATCGTCGCGCTGCTCGAGGACGGGCAGACCACGCTCAAGACCTTCTACAAGGAATCCGACCACATCCGCCTACAGCCGGCGAACCCGGACTTCGAGCCCATCCGCGTGAAGTTCTGCCAGGTGCAGGGGATCGTCAAGGGCGTGGTCCGCAAGTACACCTAGGCGGGGCCGCCCCGCGGCAACCTACAGAACAACAAACCCCTCGCACGAGCGAGGGGTTTTTGTGCGCGGCGGGATTGAACGCGAAGGCCGCGAAGAAACTGTTCGACCGTGCCTCTTTGGGCACTTCGCGGCCTTCGCGTCGCTCCGCTGTGTCTGGCTACGGGCAGCCGGCGCCGAAGGCGGTGAGGAACGCGATGACGTCGTTGAAGTCGAACGAGCCGAAGTCCTCGGCGAGGTCGGCGGTGTGGTGCATCCCGGCGAAGAGGACGAGGAACTCGACGACGTCGGAGAAGTCCAGGGCGTCGTAGGGCTCGGCGTAGTCCACGGCGCTGCACGGGTACGTGTCGAGGCAGGCGCCGTTCGCGGCGACGTAGGCGTTGACCTCGTCGATCGAGCAGTCGCTGAACGTCGAGGGCGGGCTCAGGGGGTTGACGAAGGCGGACATGATGTGCTCGCCCGCGTCGCAGGCGTTGTCCACGCTGTCGTGGCCGGCGTTGAGGATGTGCCCGATGGCGTGGACGATGAGGTACGCGTTGAACTCGGCGTCGTCGGAGGTCATCGAGACGAGGCCGATGGCGTTGGACGAGCACAGCGAGTCGTTGAACGAGAGCCCGAGGACGGAGCCGTCGAGGTCGATGCCGCTGAAGAGCATGACCAGGTCGCGCTCCTCGCCGGGGACGGGGCGTTCGACATCCACCCAGCCGGCGAAGTTGGAGAGGAGGGTGATCGCGTTGGAGCTGGGGGTCCAGGGGGTGGGCCCGGAGAACTCTGTGCCGTAGGTGTCCACCAGCCGCAGCTCGAGCCCGCCCGCGGACTGGGGGGCGCTCATGATCTCGTTGGCGCGGTCGATCGCGTCGCGTGCGACCTGCGGCGCGTTGGCGCCGTGGGTGAGCGAGAACGCGTTGTCCATCATGAACTGGAGCTCGAGGACGCAGTTGGGGCAGGCGGGGCCGGCGCCGCGGACGGGGGCGTCGGTGCTCACACGGCTCCCGATCGGGCGGGCCGCGCCGGTGTCAACCACGACCGGGCAGGCGATGGTCTCGACGGGCTCCGCCCCGGCGAGGGCGGGGGCGACGGCGAACGCGAGGGCGGCGGCGCCCAGGGCGGTGGTACGAACGGTCTTCATCGTGGTCCCCTCCGAGCGAGATTCATCGTCCGGGGGTCAGGATACCAAACGACCCCGCCTCTCCAAACCGAGAGGGGAAAACCCGGCTATCGGCGGGGGTTGCGGGACGAGGCGCCGCGCGGGGACGGGGGGCGCTGGGCGCGGGGCGTCTGGGCGCCCTGGGGCGGCTCGGGGCGGGCGTCGTCGTACGGCGCGTGCGCGTCGTGCTCGTCGGCGTCGCCGGCGGCGTCGGGGGACGCCAGGTCGATGCGCCCGAAGATCAACCGCCCGGCGGAGGTCTGCAGCGTGCTGGTGACCTGGAGCTCGACGACCGAGCCGATGTGCGCCTGCCCGTCCTCGGCGACGACCATCGTGCCGTCCTCGAGGTAGCCCACGCCCTGGCCCGGCTGCTCGCCCTGCTTGAGGATCTTGAGGCGCATCGCCTCGCCCGGGATCACGCTGGGCTTGAGCGCGTTGGCCAGGTCGTTGATGTTGAGCACGGGCACGCCCTGGATCTCCGCGATCCGCGCCAGCGCGACGTCGTTGGTCACGACGATGCCGGGCAGGCGCCTGCAAAGCTCGACGAGCATCTGGTCGACCGCCTTGCCAGGGATCGGCGTCTCGTCGATCGAGACGTCGAGCGTCGCGGTGCGCTGCAGGCGGGCGATGATCTCGAGCCCGCGGCGGCCTTTGGCGCGGGTGAGCTTGTCGGAGCTGTCGGCCAGAAGCTGGAGCTCGCCGACGACGAAGCTGGGGATGACCACGGGCGACTGGACGAGCCCGGTGGCGCCGACCTCGACGATGCGGGCGTCGATGATGGCGGACGAGTCGAGCACGAGCGGGCGGGCGCCGCGCATCTGCTTGGCGAACTCGACGTACGGGATGACGAGCCGGAAGTCGTCCTGGGTCTGGAGGATTGTCGCGATCGCGAGGTAGGCAAGGCCGGCGCCGATGAGGATCTTGGCGATGGCGAGCAGCTGCAGGCCGTCGCCCTTGATGTCCCACGTGCTCGCGAGCAGGTCGAAGACGAAGCCGATGGCGGCGGTCGCGAGCATCGCGGCGAGCAGGCCCAGGACCAGGCTGACGATCGTGGAGATCTTCTTGCTGGGCGTGAGCAGGTCGGCGGCGACGATGATGCCGAAGACGACCACCGCGATCGCGAGCGTCTGCGGCCAGTACAGGGGCGCCTCGGGCTCGGCGAGGCCGGCGCCGATGAGCGACAGGCCCGTGATGACCGCGAAGAGGATGACGAACCCGATGCGGACCAGGCGGAGCAGGAGGCGGCGCTGGCGTTCGATGGCCTCGAGCGGGTTGGCGGCGCGCGAGGCGGCCCGTCGGAAGCGGTGCTCGCCGCGGGGCGCGTCGTTCTCGATCTGTTGGGGCCCCATCACCGGGCAAGTGTACGCAGGGGGACTAAGATGGATGCGACCCGCTCTCGGTCGGCGGCGGGGCCCGGTGCGCGGGTGGCCCGTGAACCTGGTCAGGGCTTGACCGCAGCAGCCATAAGCGGCCGTCATCCGGCGCCGCCGGTGTCCTCGCCGTCGACCGGGGCGGGTCTCAGTCAGGGCGCCAGCCCAACGCGGAGCGCAGCGGAGCTTTGGGCTGTACGAGCGCTGGCCGAGCACGCGATCCGCCCAAAGCCGAGGACGGCGTTGGGCGGGCACCCAGATTGGAGCACGACGCGCATGCGGGGGCTCCGGGTCAAGAGATTGATTGTGTGTGGGGTGGTGGGTGTTGTTGCCACCGTGCTGAGCGCGTGGGGGATCGTGGCGGCATGCGACCGTGGCCGTCTGCGACCGGCTTGGCGGGAGATGCGGGAACCCCCGAGCATCAAGCTGCCGTGGCCGACCGAGTCAGAGCCCTGCTATTGCACAGGCTCGGCGTTCTACGACAGCGCGTCATCCATCGCCTTGGTCGCAGTTCACGAACCCGATGCCGTGGCCCATTGGATCGTGCGATCACACGTGATTCGGGTCGGCTGGCCCGCCCGATCGATGTGGTGTGCAACGTCAGAGCCGCGGCCGCCAAGAGTGAACAGGACGAGGTCTGACGATGTGGGGCTGCGTATCGACACCGGCTTCGCGCCGCGCACTCAACTTGGTGGTCCCGACCTTGGCGACGGCCTGCTGTTGCCAACAGCCGTGCTCTGGCCCGGCTTCGCGGTCAACGCGGCGTTCTACGCCGGGGTGTGCTGGGTGCTGCTGGCGGCGCCGGGCGTTGTGGTCCGATGGCGACGCCGGCGACGCGGGCGGTGCGCCGCGTGCGGGTACGACCTGACCGGGCTCGACGCGTGCCCGGAGTGCGGGGGCGGGGCGTGAGGGGGCGGCGGCTCAGGCGGGCGGCGTTGTGCGCGCTGCTCGGCGTCGTGCTCGTGTACACGCTCACCTGGGCGGTGCTGGGTGTGATGTCCGCGACGACGCGCTGGCGGGCGCCGCGGGCGTTCGCTATGGGCGAGGGGTTCGATTTCGTGAACGAACCGGAATGGCCGTTCGGCGTGCCCGCGGACTGGCCCGAGCCGGTGGGCGGGTCGCGCGGCGGGGGCGCGTTCCGCTCGTGGGTCTCGACGTACACGGTCTCGATCGAACGCTCGGGCTCATCGGATGGGCTTGTGGGCGTCGCGAGCCCCACCCGCATCGCGACGAGGCAGATGTGGGGCTGGCCGTGCCGGTGCCTGGAGACGCGCTGGCGTGACACGCGGGCGGTCGGCGCGGGGCGGGGGGCGCCCGCTACGGTCTCGTTCGATCGCGGGATCGAGTGGCCAGGCACGATCACGCTCCCCCTCCGCCCCCTCTGGCCCGGCTTCGCGGTCAACGCGGCGTTCTACGCCGGGGTGTGCTGGATCCTGCTGGCCGTGCCGGGCGTACTGGTCCGATGGCGACGGCGGCGGCGCGGACGGTGTCCCGCGTGCGGGTACGAACTCGCGGGGCTGGACCGGTGTAGTGAGTGCGGGAGCACGCCATGATCAAGCCGTTCCGGGCGAGATGGATCGTGTTGTGCGTGGGCGTCGGCGTTTCGGGCTCGTTCGTCAGCGGGTGGGCGGACGCGGTGCTCGCGCAGCGCGAGGCCGCACGCCCGCAAACAGTCGTCGGGATGTTCTGCTCCTTCGGCCCGTCCCCGCCCGCGGACCCGGGGCTCGTGGCCGAGGCGCCGCCCGGGTGGCCGACGGAAGGGTGGGCCACGCTCAGACGGACGCCGCGGTCCGACGAGCACGCGTCACTGATCTTCGAACCAGCGGGCGGCGGGCTGTGCATTCTGGCGATCCGTCGCGAGCGGCACGGGTGGCCCTGGACGGGCGTGCAGAGCGTCACGCTCGACGCGGCGTATTCCGTCCCCACCGGCATGCGAGACCCCGACGAGGAACGCGTCGCGGGGGTGGTTGATTCGCTCGGCCTCGAACGCTCGACGTGGGCGCCCTTCGAGCCGGAGGGTGCGCGGGACGTCGCCGGGTATCTGGCGGCGAAGGACGCCCAGCCGTTCTGGCGGCGCGGGCTGCGCGTCGCCAACCCCGACGGGCCGCCCAAGAACCATCTGCTGCCCATCGACCCGGTCTGGCCCGGCTTCGCCTACAACGCGCTGGCGTTCGGCGGGGGTGCGTGGGCGCTGCTGGCGGCGCCGTCGCTCGTGGGCCTCGTGTTCGGCACGAAGCGCCGACGCCGGCGGCGCGGCCTGTGCGTCGCGTGCGGGTACGACATGCGCGGGCTGGACGCCTGCCCGGAGTGCGGGCGGGCGATCGAAGGGCGCCAGGGCCCCGCGTAGGGGTTGGCATCGTTCCGCCCTCCCGGGCCGACGACGCCAAGGCGACCAAGGGGTCCCACCCCGGGGATGGTCCCCTTGGTCGCCTTGCACACCCGTGCGCACAGCCCGGCGGTCGCGGCGGGCGCGTTCCGGGGAACCCCGAGTTTTTCTTGCGCGTTCCGGCGTCGGGCCTTGCGTGCCGTCCCCGCGCTCGGGCTGCCGGCCCCGTGCGCACCGGAGCGTCCGCGCACGCATTGGGAGAGGACGGTCCGTTGCGCCAGCGCCTTCTTCCGTAAATAAGAATGGGGTACGGACGGGGTCTGCGCTCAGACGGCGCGCCGCCTTGGTGAGATCGCGAACGCGTGCCCGCCCAACGCGCAGCGAAGCGGAGCTTTGGGCGGTGTACACCCAACCGCGCCCGCCATCCGCCCAAAGCCGAGGACGGCGTTGGGCGGGCACCCATGGAGTGCTCGATGAGTGCCCGCCCAGCGCGCAGGAGGGCGCCCGCCCAACGGTCTGATCCCCTTCGACCTTGTTGAACGGCGTACCGCCCGCGTGCGCACTCGGCTGGCAAGATGGTCAAGGCGACCACCCCGGATGAGGGTCGCCTTGGTCCTCTTCGTTCCCCAATGCGCACAGCACGGGCCGCCCTTGCGAGCGGCCCGCGTGTGGTGTTCAGTCACGCCTGTAGTCGTTGCGGTTGGCGCCGTCGAGGCGCCCGGACTTCAGGCAGCACTTCTTGAAAGCGTTTGGCGCTGCCGCACGGGCAGGGGTCGTTGCGGCCGAGCTTTTCGAGCAGTTCCTTGTCGCCCAGTGGGGTGGGGATCGCCCGGTCGCCCCGCTTGACGGCGGTCTCGGAGTTGAAAGCCCCGCCGGCGCTTGCTCGTGACCTCAAAGACGCTCGAAGTCGTCGAGCCTCGGGTCGTCCTCTGGGAACCTGTTGCTGCGTGTCATGATGTCGCTCCTCTGCTTGTGGTGTGAGTTGCCCGTCACGCCATGGCTGGGAGCGGCAGAGTCAATGCCCGGTCGGGATGTCGGTCAAGTGTCGCGTGCGGGGGCGGTTCAAGCCGCGTCGCGCTTGCGGCGTTTGGCCTCGAGGCGTTCGGGGCTGGGGACCTTGACGCGTCGGGCCAGGCCGACGGCCTCCATGCCGCGGATGAGCCAGTAGCTGGTGTCGATCTGCCACCAGCGGAGGCCGTGGCGGGCGGAGGTGGGGAAGGCGTGGTGGTTGTTGTGCCAGCCCTCGCCGAAGCCGAGGACGCCGCAGACGACGTTGTTGCGGCTCTCGTCGCCGCAGTCGAAGGCCCGCGTGCCCCAGATGTGGCAGACGGAGTTGATGCTCCAGGTGATGTGGTGCACCAGGAAGATGCGGACCAGCCCGCCCCAGACGAAGCCGAGCAGTGCGCCTGTCCAGGTCATGGTGATGACCCCGCCGAGGACGGTGGGGATGGCGAGGCTGATGAGGACCCAGAGGGGGAAGGTCTTGGAGAGCCAGACGACGATCTTGTCGCGCTTCAGATCCGGCACGTAGCGGTCGAGGTCGGTCTTGGTGCCGCGGGCGATGAGCCAGCCCATGTGCGCGTGCCACGCGCCCTTGAGGATGTTCCAGACGCCGGCGCCGTGGGTGTGCGGCGAGTGCGGGTCGCCCTCGTGGTCCGAGTGCTGGTGGTGGCGCCGGTGGTCGGCGACCCAGCCGATGATCGGGCCCTCGACGGCCATCGAGCCGGCGATGCCGATGATGGTCTTCATCACGGGCCCGGTCTCGAAGGACTTGTGCGTGAACAGGCGGTGGTACCCGATGGTGATGCCCAGGCCGGTGAGCACGTACATGCCCAGCAGCAGGCCGAGGGCAGTCCAGCCGAAGCCGAAGGGCCAGAGCATGTAGATCGCCGCGCCGACGCTGATGAACGGGAGCAGGATGACGATCAGGTTGATGATGCGGAGCTTCATCGGGAGGCGCGGCTCGATGGCGTGGGCGTGGGCAGCGGCCGCGCTGTGGATGGCTTGTGAGACTGGGTTGTTCACGGGAGGCCCGTCCTTGGGGGGAGCACGCCCTGCGGGGAACGCCCGGGGCGTGAAGGTGTCGGTTCCGTTCTCGCGGGATTCTACGCGATCGGCCCGGGGTGCGTTCGCGGGGCGCAGGGATGGCCGATCCGGGGGCCTAAGCGGCTAAACTCGGGCATGGCCTACACCGTCCTCGCCCGAAAGTACCGCTCCCGGAGCTTCGACGAGCTCGTCGGCCAGGAGCCCATCGCACGCACGCTCAAGGCCGCCATCGAGCAGGACCGCGTCGCGCACGCGTACCTGTTCTGCGGCACCCGGGGCGTCGGCAAGACGTCGGCCGCCCGCATCTTCGCCGGCGCGCTCAACAACCCCGACGACGACCCCGAGATCGACTCCGCGATCATGACGGGCATCGACACCGACGTGATCGAGATCGACGGCGCCTCCAACCGCAAGGTCGAGGAGGCCCGCGAGCTGATCGCCAACTCCATCTACAGGCCCCTCCGAGGCCACTACAAGATCTACATCATCGACGAGGTCCACATGCTCACCAAGGAGGCGTTCAACACCCTCCTCAAGACAATGGAGGAACCGCCCGAGCACGTCAAGTTCATCCTGTGCACCACCGACCCGCAGAAGGTGCCGGCCACCATCCAGAGCCGGTGCCAGCGGTTCGACTTCCGCAACATCCCGGGCGCGAAGATCGGCGAGCACCTGAAAGCCGTCGTCGAGAGCGAGGGGCTCGGCGCGGAGCCCGAGCTGATCCACGCCGTCGCGCGCCTCGGCAACGGGTCGATGCGCGACGCCCTGTCGCTGCTCGACCGGATCATGGCGGTGGGCGAGAAGAAGCTCACGCTCGCGCTGCTCGAGGAGCTGCTGGGCCTGCCCGACCGCGAGCTGGTCGGGGCGCTGCTCGACGCGTTCGCCGACGCCGACGCGGGCGGGGCGCTCGAACGCGTGGGCGAGCTGCTCGCCCGGGGCGTCGGGGGCGACCAGGTCCTCGAGTCGCTGCTCGACCGCCTGCGCGATCTCATGGTGCTCAGCGCGTGCGGCGAGCAGACGCGGCTCGTGGACCTGTCCGACGAGACGCGGGCCGCGGAGGCCGCCCGCGCCGCCCGCTTCGACGCCGCGGGGATCGTGCACATGATCGCCCTGTGCGAGAGCGTGCAGCGTTCGATCCGGACCAGCGCCGCGCCGCGGGCGCTGCTCGACGCGTGCATCGTGCGGCTGGCGCTGACCGAGAAGCTCGCGGACGTGTCGGCGCTCGTCGCGGCGACGACGGGCGGGGCGAACCGCGGGGCCGCGCTCTCCGGGGGCGCCCCCGCAAAAAAACGCTGACGGCGGCGGGCGCGAGGGGCGCACAACCGCCCCCCGATCCGTCGCCGAGCACCCCACGCCACCCCGGCCCCGCCGCCCCCACCCCGGCGAGCGCACCGCCAGCGAGCGCGCCACCCGCCGGCCCCGCCCAGGAGAAGCAGGTCACGCGCACCGCGACCGCGGACATGAAGACGCTCCGCGAGCAGGCGATCGAGCACCCGCTGGTCAAGGACGCGATCGAGCTGCTTGGCGGCAAGGTCGTCCGCGTCGAGCCCAAGGCACAGAGCCAACCCAAGACCCAGCCCGGGGGCGACGGACAGGATGCGTAAACCGGGCGACACCCCGCCCCGCCGGTTCAGGCCGATGGGCTCGCTCGGGCTGCTCGCCGCGCTCGTGCTCGTCGCGCTCGTCGTCTCCACGTTCAAGCGGTCGTCGGGCTACGAGGCGCGGGTCAACGAACTCATCGAGGGCGGGTCGCTCGTGGGCGCGCCCGCGTCGGCGGTGGACGAGGCGATCGGCAGCCACATCCGCGGCCTGGGCGACGGGGTCCATACGATCGACACGCGCGAGATCAAGCCGTGGTCGGCGCTGCTCGTCGAGGTCGAGATCGCCGACGGCCACGTCACGCGGATCGAGGCCCGCGAGAAGTAGCGGGCGGGAATGGGGCGAGGAGAAAGCCACGTGTTCGACTCACTCAAGTCCATGGGCGCGGTCGCGAACCTGCTCAAGAACAAGGAACAGCTCGTCGAGGCGGGCAAGCGCGTGCAGGACAAGCTCGAGGCGCTGCGCGTGGAGGGCGAGGCCGGGGGCGGCGCGGTCCGCGCGACTCTCACGGGCAAAATGAAGGTCGTCTCGATCGACATGGGCGGGGCGGTGACGTCGGGCCTCGGCGCCGACGACGCGAGCCGCGCGATGGCCCAGGACCTCATCGTCGAGGCGGTCAACGACGCGATGACCAAGGCCCAGCACGCGGCCCAGGACGCGATCGCAGAAGAGGCGCGTGCGCTGGGCGTGCCCGAGCTGGCCGACAAGCTCGGCGGGCTGCTCGCGTGACCGACGCGTTCGATCTGGCCCCCGTGACGCCCATCGACGCGTCGGCGGGCGAGGTGAAGATCCAGATCGTCGGCGGGGCGCCCGAGATGGACACCGACCTGGCGGACGCGGTCGAACGCCGCTGGCAGCAGATGCTCGCCGACAACCCGTGCCACCACAACGGGGCGATCCTCGCGATCGAGTCGTTCGACCCCGCGACCAACACGATTTGCGCCCGCCGCGACGAGTACAAACGCCTCGCCGTCCAGCCGCAGGCGCCCACACGCGTGCGCATCCTGAGCGTCACCGGCATGATCATCGCCGGCGACGCCTCGGGGCGCGCGTGTGTCCTGCTCGGGCAGCGCTCGCACAAGACCCGCATCTACGGCGGGCTCTGGGAATTCGCGCCCTCGGGCGGGATCGACCCGCCCACCGACGACCGGGACGCGCTCACGCTCGACGATGCGCGTGCACAGCTCGCGGGCGAGCTGTGCGAGGAGCTGGGCCTCACGCTCGACGTCACGGGCGCCCGCACGATCGCGCTGAGCGTGGACGCGCCCGGGAACTCGGTCGACATCATCCTGCGCGTGGACACGGGCGCCACGATCGAGTCGATTGGGCTCGACGAGGCGGCGGCCAACTGGGAGTACACCGGCGCGCGCTGGGTCGCGCTCGACGACGCCCGTGCCTTCGCGGCCGAGCACGCCGACGAACTGATCCCCCCGACGCGGGATGTGCTGGCGTGGGTCGGCGAACCGGCCTAGGTCACCAACCGGAACATCATCCACAGTCCCAGCGGGATCGACAGTGCGATGAGCACGGCGAGGACCATCAACACTGTGTCGTAACGCCAGCTTGTCCGCCTGGCCTGCATGTTCCTCTATCCGTCCGTGTCGCCGACCGGTTTCGTCCACGCGATGTCCCGGTCCTTGTGCAGCACGCCCGCGGACTGCTTGACGCAGCGCTTGCAGATCACCGCTTCCTCGAACGCGGGCGAGCGCCAGTGGGCCTCGTCGCGCTCCTCGAGGCACATGATGCACTGCTCGCCCTCGCGTGGCGGATCGGAGGCCTTGTGGATGACGACCTCGAGGTACGCGATCGTCAGGCAGTCGCCGCAGACGCACGAGCCGCGGTGCCCCTCCACCATCGCCCGCTCCATCGTCCAGGGCTTGTGGCAGAAGTCGCAGAGGATGTCCTCCATCCGCGCCTGCTCGTGGTCGGTTCCCTCGCGCTGCATCAGTCGTCCCCGGCGGAGTCGTCGATCGCGGCCCCGGCGCCGACCGCCTCGCGCACGCGCGGCGTGGCCTCGATCTCGCCCCGGGGCGGCAACCCGTCGCGTGTCAGCAGCCCGCCCCAGAGCGTGTCGTAGTTCCAGCCGCGGATGGGCAGGGCGCCGGGCATGACACGCTTCTTGCGCACGTGCCAGGCGGCCTTGAGCTGTGTCGAGCGGGAGAAGAACGGCCCTCGGACGACGGCCGCGCGCCCGAACTTGAGGTTGTACTTGCTGTGGACGCGCTGGATCTCGCCCATGCCGATGGTCTCGAGCTCGCGGTGCGTCTTGGACCACGAGTGCATGCGGAAGGCGCCCAGGAACCGCTTCACGCGCTGTGCGCGCCCGTGGAGCATGAACCGCGTGAACAGGTCGTAGTCCACCGCGAAGCGGAACGACGCGTCCACCTCGCCTGCCCGCTCGTACAGCGAGCGGCGCCAGAAGCACGTCTCCTGCGGGATCAGGTCCCAGTGGGTCATGAGGTAGTCGGAGTGCCTGGGCAGGATCCAGTACCCGATGACCGTGCCGTCCTCGTTGATGATGACGCGGTTGGAGTAGATCATGTCCACGCCCGGGTTGTCGCGGAAGAAGGCGCCGACGAAGTTGAGCGCGTCGGGGGCGAGGACGTCGTCGGAGTTGAGCCAGCCCATGATCTCGCCGGTGGTGTGGCGGAAGCCGTCGCGGATGGCCTCGGACTGGCCGCCGTCTGGCGCGGACTGGAAGTGGGCGAAGCGGTGCTTGTAGGACTCGAGGACGTCGAGGGTGCTGTCGGTGGAGCCGCCGTCCATGACGACGTACTCGAGGCCCGGGTACCGCTGGAGCAGGACCGAGCGGACGGTCTGCCCGATGAAGTAGCCCTGGTTGAACGAGGGCGTGACGATCGAGATGGTGGGCAGGTCTGTGTCCATCGCTCCGGTCATCTCTTTGTGTACACCGCGAACATGTAGTCGCCCATGCCCCGCCAGTTCCAGAGCAGGCGGCTCCAGGCCGCGATGCTCCGCCCGGACCGCAGCGTCTTGGCGTCCGGGTGCCACGTGTGGGGCGCCGAGCCCGCGACGCCCAGCTCGTTGACCTTGAGCGAGTACGCGGTCCAGTGCGAGTTGGAGTACGTCTTGAGACGCCGCACGCGGAATGCGCACATCCGCCCGAGTTCCTTGAGCGCCCTTCGCGTGAACAGCACCCGGTGGTAGGGCATGTGCCAGTGCGACCAGGTGGGCCCGAACATGCGGACCTGGGCCGAGTCGAGGTTGGGCGTCGAGAGCACGAGCAGCCCGCCCGGTTCGAGCAGCTGCGACAGGGCCTGGACGGCCTTCGCCGGCTCGTTGAGGTGTTCGATGACCTGGCCCAGGAAGATCACATCGAACCGCTGGCCCTCGGGCACGCTCAGCGGCGCGTCCTCGACGTACGCCTCGAAGACTGTGTGCCCCTTCTCGCGCGCCTCCTCGACGGCCTTGGCGTTGGCCTCCAGGCCGAACGTCTGCCAGTCCGTCTCCTGCGCGATCGTGTCGAGCAGCTCGCCCTCGAAGCAGCCCGCGTCGAGGAATCGCAACCCGTCGTCGTTCGGGCTGACCATCCGCCCCAGGGCCTTGCGCAGGTCTCTGTACGTGATGTCGCCCCAGGTGCCTCGCTCGGCCCGGTGGTTGAGGGGCTTCTGGGCGACGTACGGCATCTCGAGCCTGCGGACCAGACGCCCGAGCAGCCACTTCTTGTCGTAGTACGCCTGGTACGGGCTGGTCGTGCCGGCGGCCGCGTGCACGGGGTGCGTCTCGTCGGACGAGTACCAGCGTTCGTACAGCTCGTTGAGCTGCTCGCGGTCCAGGTGCGGCCAGGCGACCGCGACACCGGACTCGTCGTTGTAGTACGCGACGCTGATCTTCGGGCACAAGAAGCGTGTGTCCTTGGTCGAGAAGAGCACACGGTCGATCGGGCGACGCGTCAGCGGGCAGTTGGGCTTGGGCGACGCGGGGTCGGGCGCCTCGCCGGGCGTGGGTGCGCCCGCGAACGCGACCGGGTAGAACAGCTTGCGCCGGCGGAACGCCCGCTCCCGGGCGTTCTTGGCGAGCGTGACCGCGCGCCCGGGGACACGCCGGGCCCAGCCGATCGGGCGCATCTGGCTCTTGAAGCGGGCGCGTGCCTCGCGTTGCTCGGCGCCGTACGAGTCCATGTCTTTGGACAGCTGCCCCTCGCGGATGCGGAAGCACGAGACATGCCCGGGCACGCGGAAGAACTTGTACTTGCGCGACATGCGGAGCCAGAGGTCGTAGTCGCCCGCGAGCCTCATCGAGCGGTCCACGCCGTGGATGTCGCGGTACGCCTTGCCCCGGAAGTACACGCCGTCCTGGAACAGTATGTGCCCCTTGAGCAGCGACCACATGTCCACGTGCGGCTGGGCGGCGTTGGGGAAACGCCACCCGTCGATCATGATCGCGTCCTCGCGGTAGGCGACCTGCGCTTTCTTGTTGTCGCGGAAGAACTCGCCCACGCGTTGGAGCCCGCCCGGCTCGAGCACGTCGTCGGCGTTGATGTACCCGAGCACCTCGCCCAGGGCGTGGTCGAAGCCCTTGCCGATCGCGTCGTACATCCCGTTGTCGGGCTCGGAGATGACCTTGAACAGGCGGTCCTCGTACTCGCGGACGATGTCCATGGTCCCGTCGGTCGAGCCGCCGTCCACGACGATGTAGTGCAGCTGGGCGTACCCCTGGCCCAGCACGCTCTCGATCGTCTCGCGGATCGTGTCTTGTGCGTTGTAGCAGGGCGTGACGAGAGAGATCAGCGGCATCCGCTTGATCGCCCGGGCGTCGGCGACCGTCTCGATCGCCCGGTTGAGCCCGACCTTCATCGCGTCCTTCATCTGTTGCTGGAAGGTCCGGTTGTTGAGGCGGATGACCTCGTCGGTGACGCGGTCGACCTCCTTCTCCAGCAGCTCGTTCTTGCGCTGTGTCTCGACCAGCTCGGCGCCGACTTCCTTGATCTTTTCCAGCCGCTCGGAGGCCGCGAACTCCAGCTCGCCCGACCGGCGCTGCGCGTCGCCCAGGCGCGCCCGCGTGTACTCGAGCGCGTCCTCGACAGACGCGGGCGGCGTGTCGTCGATGTCCGACCAGTCGCGCAGGCGCCCCCACCTCTCCTCCAGCAGCCGCTCGGCCTCGCCCCGCAGCGCCGCCAGCTCGCCCGCGTCCGGCTCGTCGATACCCAGGCCCGCGATCTCGTCGGCCTCGTCGGCGTAGCCCATCGAGCGGAGCGTGGATCCCCCCACCGCCCCGTACAAGGTCGCGAGCTGCTCGTGGCTCAGCTCGCGCACACCCGCGCCGACTGATTTGGTGTGCACGCCCGCGGACTCGAGGATCTTGCGGTCGCCCAGGTGCGAGGCCTTGTACTCGAAGATCGTCTCGGCGGGGCGCTCGGGGACGCCCGCCGTCTCGAGCCCCAAACGCTCGTAGACCGGGGCGATGACCTCCTGCGGGTTCCTGACCAGGTCCTCGTAGGCGATGGTCACGACCTTGTCGGGGTTGGCCCCCGCGAACGCCGCGATGCGGGGCAGACCGACAAGGAAATCCAGTGCGGCGGGCGAGCCCGGGTCGTTTCGCAGGGCCGTGGGCACGTCCACGCCCCATGTCTTCATGTACGACGCGGCGACGTCCACAGGGTTGCGCTTTATCCAGACGTACGTCGCCTGCGGGAAGACGCGGTCGATGTACTCGAGGATGTGGTAGTACCGGGGCGTCTTGTCCACGAGGACGCGCTTGCCCGCGTCCCGAAGACGCCCGTTGTACAACGCCCGCGCGACCCGCCTGGCGGCCTTGTCGGACTCGCCGCCGCGCCCATCGTCCCCCGCGCCGACGTGATCGGCGAACTCGCGGAACGCCCGGCCCAGCAGTCTTGGGTCGGCCGGGTGGCTCGGGCTGGTCCTGCCCATCGATTCGACGGCGAGCATGACCCAGGGCTCGGGCGGGCAGGCGACCTCCTCGTGGCCCGCGAGCAGCGCGCACAGCAGCGTGGTGCCCGAGCGGGGCAGACCAAGCACGAAGCACAGGTTCCGCCCCTGTTCACTGATCATCGAGATGCTCGACTATCCCCGGTGGAAGGAACCCATCGTAGACGGAATCCACCACCGCCGGCCCCTCGATTTCCAGCACGCCCGCCTCGTCGATCACCAGCAAGGGCTCACCCTCGCCCTGCGCGGGGTGGACCTCGACGCTCACGCGGTAACGCCCCGGGGCGAGCCCGATGGGCTTGACCTGCCAAGATGTCACGATGACCGAGCCGCCGGCGGGCGTCGGCGGGGCGCCCTCGCGGACGCTCGTATCGCCGTGGGCCACGAGCCATTCGTCCTGTGTGTGGATGCAGACGACGATGCGGACCGCGGGCGCGGGGCGGGCGAAATGGAACGCGGCGTACAGACGGAAAGGCGCCCGCGACGTCGCGACGGGAACCACCTGCGCCTTGATGTCCACGATCCAGAGCCCGACCAGCTGCGGGTCCGCGCCCGTGGGAGTGAAGCCGTCGAGCGAGTACGCGGGTTCCGCGAAGGGCTCGGGGACCAGGGGCACGCCCGATGGGCCGATCGCGGGCGCGTGGTCGCCCGGGCGGGCGTGGCGCTGCATGTGCTGCAGGTACGCGTCGCAGACCTCCTCGCCCGCGCCGAAGAGCCGGACCCCGCCGTCCTCGAGCCAGACTATCCGCTGGCACAGGCGACGCATGACGTGCATCGCGTGCGAGACGAAGAGCACGGTCCGCCCCTCGGCCTTGATCATCTGCTCGAGCAGCGCGTAGCTCTTGCGCTGGAACGCCTCGTCGCCCACGCTGAACGCCTCGTCGATCATCAGCACGTCTGGCTCGAGGAACGCGAAGAGGCTGAACGACAGGCGGGCCCGCATGCCCGAGGAGTACTCGCGCAGCGGACGGTCGATGTACCGTCCGAGGTCGGCGAAGTCGATGATCTCGTCCTTCTTGGCCCGGACGTAGGCCTTGTCCATGCCCAGCATCTGGGCGGCGAAGCCGATGTTCTGCGCCCCGGTCAGCGTCGAGTTGAAGCCCGTGCTCAGCTCGATGAGCGCGAACACCCGCCCGCGGATCGAGACGCTGCCCGACGTGGGCGAGAGCGAGCCCGAGAGGATCCGCAGCAGTGTGCTCTTGCCGCACCCGTTGCGCCCGATGATGCCCAGGCACTCGCCCGGAGCCGCCTCCAGCGACACGTCCTCGAGCACCTGGTACGCGTCGTGACGCCGAAGTCGCCCGAGCGTCATCCACTCGAGCAGGCGCCCGCTCGGGCGATCGTAGAGCTTGAAGACCTTGGAAACGTCCCGCGCGACAACCGCGGGGGCCCTGTCGGTGTGCTCGCCCGCCATCACAGCACGTCCCTGATCTCGCGGCGCAGCGCCCGCAGCACCAGCGTCCCGGCGACCAGCGCCCCGATCACCCACGCCCCCTGCGCCCACCAGACCCACACCGGGGGCATCTGCCCGTCGAGGAACAGCTCGTGCACCGCGACCAGGAACGGCGTGCCCGGGTGGAACCGCACCACGCCGTGCACCTTCTCGGGCACCGCCGACATCGGGTACAGCACCGGCGCGAGCCACATCGCCATCCTCAATACCAACGGCACGATCTGCTGCACGTCGGGGAAGAAGGTCGTGATCGTCCCCAGGCCCAGCCCGATCCCGAAGCCCAGCGTCTGGAGAAGCAGCAGCACGACCGGGATCAGCGCCCAGTGCCAGCTGGGCGACTGGCCCGCGATCATTGCCAGCGCGATGAGCACCGCGAAGCTCAGCGCCAGGTTGATCGTCGCCGACAAGACCCGCTCGGCGATGAACACCTCCTCGGGCACCGGGAGCTTGCGCAGGTACGGCGCGCTCACCTGGAAACACGTCGTCCCCGAGGCGACACAATCCGAGAACGCCATCCAGGGCACGAGACCCGCGCAGATGAAGACCCAGTAGGGCACGCCTTCGGTCGGGTACCGAGCCCCCATGATGAACGAGAAGACGAACGTGTACGTCCCGATCAGCGCCAGCGGGTGCAGGATGTTCCACAGCACGCCCAGGTCGGTCGTCGCGTACCGGACGCGCAGGTCGAGCATCGCCCGCTTCCAGATGAAGCCCCGGTACTTGATGAGCGCGGCGCTCACACCACCCCCGCGGGCGCCGACGCCGGCTTGCCCTGGATCGTCCCCCCGCCCGTATCGTCGGCGGGACGGCGTGGCCCGAGCGTGGGCGGGCGCTCCAGCGCCGCGAGCAGGCGGGCGCCGAGCACGCTGGGCGGGCGCGAGGCGTCGAAGCGCCGCCGGTAGCGCACCGCGCACGCCAGCGCCGACCACCACCCGGCGATCGGCGTGACGAATCTCCACCGCGAGAGCGCCCACCGGTGCGCCGCCCACTTGGCGCTCCAACGCCAGGTGGGTCCGCCGAAGTGCGCGCGCATGAGGTACCCCGCCTCGACCAGCGCCCGCAGGCGACGGCTGGCGGTCTTTGTCGCGTCGTGCTGGCGCGTGACCGCGACCTCGCGGTCCAGGAACACCATCCGCCCCGAGGCCAACAGGCGGAGCCACAGCTCATAGTCGAAGCAGATGTCCAGGGCGGGGTTCGCCAGGCCCACACGCTCGAGCGCCGTGCGCCGGATGAGCACCGTCGGCTGGCAGATGGAGCATTTGCGCCGCAGGTCCTCGCGACGCAGGTCGAACGTCGGGTACGGGCGGATGAGCGCGCCGTCCTCGTCCACCATGCGTGCCCGGGCGTAGACCGCGTCCGCGCCGGGGTCGGCGTCGAGCCGGGCGACGAGCGCGTCGAGGGCGCCCTCGAGCAGCTCGTCGTCGGCGTTGAGCCACATGAGCAGCTCGCCCGAGGCGTGGGCGAAGCCCGTGTTGATCGCCCGGACCTGCCCGCCGTCGGGCCCGGAACGCCAGGCGAGGCGGTCCTCGTGGTCACGCAGGGTGTCGATGGAGCCGTCGGTGGAGCCGCCGTCCATGACGATGTGCTCGACGTCATCGCGTCCCTGGGCGTGGACCGAGCCGAGGCAGCGGGCGAGGAAGGGCGCCTGGTTGAGGCTGGGCGTGATGATCGAGACCCGCGGGCGGCGTGCGCCCCTGATGGCGCCCGCAAACGCACCGCCCCGGTCTGTCTCGTCGCTGTGTCCTCGCATGGCGCCCTCTCGCGGGCATGGAGTCTACGCCGGGGACGGTCCGGGGTCGGGCGGTGTCGGCGGGCGCGACCTCTATACTCGCCGCGGATGGAAGCTTTCTGGTCATTCGCCCGCCGCATGCTCCGCTACCGGAGCCTCGTAGTCGCGGGCTTCGCCTTCGCCTTCGTGTCCGCGGGCGGGCTGGGCATCGGGATCGTCGCGATCAAGCCGGTTCTCGACATCGTCCTGGGCGACACGGACACGGGCGCCAAGGGCCTGCCCGAGATCGCCCGCGAACTCAACACCGACTCGCTGCTCGCCGGCTGGATCCCCGGGGGCCTGATCGACGCGTTGCCCCCCGGCCCGTTCACGGCGGTCGTCATCATCCTCGGCGCGCTGGGCGTCCTGGCCATCCTCGGCGCCCTGGCCAACTTCCTGCACCAGTACTACGCGCTGAGCGTCGTGCACCGGACCGTCGCCAACGTCCGGCGCGAGGCGTTCTCGACCGTCATCCACCTGCCCCTCAAGGAAGTCGTCGCCCAGGGCTCGGGCGACGCGATCTCGCGGATCGTCAACGACACGAGCCAGCTCGCCCAGGGCCTCAACGCGATGCTCTCCAAAACGGTCGCGCAGGTCACCAAGGGCGCGGCCGCGTTCATCGCGGCGTTCGTGCTCAACTGGCAGCTCACGCTCGCGGCCCTCATCGTCGCACCGCTGCTGTACACGGTCATCCGCAAGCTGGGCAAGCGGATCCGTCGCGCGGCGCGTCGGGCGCTCGAGTCGCAGGCGGGGCTCTACCACGCCGCGACCGAGGCGCTCCAGGGCCTGCGCGTCGTCAAGGTGCACACCGCCGAGCGGTACGAGCAGGGGCGTTTCCACAAGATCAACAAGGAGTTCCTCCGCCAGCAGCTCCGCGTGCGGACCGCCCGGGCGATCGCCAGCCCGCTCGTAGAAGTCCTCGCGATCTTCGCGGTCGGGAGCCTGACGCTCGCCGCGGTCTGGCTGATACTGGAAGGGCGCCTCGAGAAGAGCGAGTTCCTACTCACGATCAGCGCCCTGGGCGTCGCGGGCGCGTCGCTCAAGCCCGTGACCGGGCTGGTCAACGACATCCAGCAGTCCGCCGCCGCCGCCGACCGGCTCGACCGGCTGCTCTCCGCGGATCGCGAGCCCGGGCACGGCGCCCACCTGCCCAAGCTCGCTAGGCACGCTCGCGCCATCGCGTTCGACGACGTCGTGTTCACCTACCCCGGCGCGACGACCCCCGCCCTCGACGGCATCGACCTCACGATCGCCCACGGCCAGACCGTCGCCTTCGTCGGGCCCAACGGCTCGGGCAAGACAACCCTGCTCGCGCTGGTCCCGCGCCTGTTCGACCCCGAACGCGGACGCGTGCTCATCGACGGCGCCGACATCGCCGAATACGCGGTCCGGTCGGTGCGCCGCCAGATCGGCGTTGTCACCCAGGAGACCGTCGTCTTCCGGGGCACGATCCGCGACAACATCGCCTACGGCTCGTCGGGCGTGACCGAGGACCGCATCCGCGACGCCGCCAAGCGCGCGGGCGCCGACGGATTCATCGAGAAGCTCCCGGGCGCCTACGACGCGGTATGCGGCGAGCAGGGCCTGACACTCTCGGGCGGGCAACGCCAGCGCCTCGCGATCGCGCGGGCCGTCCTCCGCGACCCGGCGATCCTCATCCTCGACGAGGCGACGAGCATGATCGACGCCGAGAGCGAGGGGCGGATCACCGCCGCGATCAACGAGTTCGCGCGCGGACGGACCTGCCTGGTCGTCGCCCACCGCCTGAGCACGGTGCTCGGCGCCGACTCGATCGTCGTGATGGACGCGGGACGCGTCATTGATCAGGGCACGCACGACGAGCTGCTCGGGCGGTGCGAGATCTACCGCCAGCTGGCGACCCGCCAGCTCGTGCCCGCCAGCGCGTAGCGCACAGAACGCCTAGCCCCCGCGCCGCGTCACGCCGTGCGACGCCGCCTCGCGCTGCGCAATCGCGATCGCCTCGTCGCGCGTGCCGACGCGGTCCTCGAGCTGGGCGTCGTACACCGCGTCCAGAAGCGCCTTGAACCCGGGCCCGGGCGTGAACCCCAGCGCCACGAGGTCGTCGCCCGTAACCAGGGCGTCTGGAGCGATGCCCGAGCGAGTGTCACGCAGCGTCCGCTCGTCTCGTGCGACCGCGTCCGCGGCGCCCGCGTCCAACGCACGGAGCACGCGCATCGCCTCGCCGAACAGCACCGACCCCGCGGCCCGCTTTCGAGGCGCGACGCCCATCGACGCCCACCGATCCCGCAACAGCAGGACCATCGACAGCGTGCCGTGCAACGCGTCACGCTCGTCGTTGCTGAGCATCAACGCGGCACGCCAGTGCATGACCAGGGCGCCGATGGCGCGGTCGCCGAGTGCCAGGCCACGGTCCAGCGCCCACGCCGCCAACGACGTGGGGAGTGGGACATCGTCGCCCGCGAGGGTTGCGAGTCGCTCGAGGCTCGACGAGGGCCAAGCCTCGCCGAAGACCGGGGCGTCGAGACCCAACTCGCACAGCAGTCGCGCACCGCGTGCGCGCGAGGCGTGGCTCAGGATCCTCCGGACCTCGTCGCCGATCCGCTCGCGGCTGACGCCGGTCAGCTCCGAGGCGTGCGCCCGGATCGCCGCGGCGGTCGCGGGCTCGATCTCGAAGCCCAGGCGGGCCGCGAAGCGGACGGCTCGCAGCGCCCGCAGGTGGTCCTCGGCGAGACGCGCCTCGGGATCGCCCACCGCCCGGATGAGTTTCCTGTGCAGGTCGTCCATCCCGCCCACGAAGTCGATGACGTGCCCATGGACCGCGCCCACGCCCTCGGGCCCAGCGTCGCGCTCCCCTGCGGCGACCGGGTCGAGGAACAGGGCGTTGACCGTGTAGTCCCGCCTTGCCGCATCGCGCTGGGGCGTCGAGAACCGGACGTCGTCGGGGCGTCTGCGATCGGTGTACGCACCCTCCTCGCGGAAGGTCGCGACCTCGATGCTCACGCCGTGGTCGCGGACGAGCATCACGCCGAAGGCGGCGCCGACCTCGCTCGTCTTCACGAACAGGTCCCTGATCCGGTCGGGGGTCGCGTCGGTCGCGACGTCGTAGTCGGTGGGTTCGAGCCCGAGCAGCTCGTCGCGGACGCACCCGCCGGCGAGGTACGCGATGTGCCCGCTGTCCTGGAGCGATCCGCAGACCGCCCGCGCCGCACGCCGCGCCCGCTCGGAATCCTCGTGCCGCCCCATGGGATCGAGTGTACGAGGCCAGTGCTCAGGCGTGCGATCGGCACTGCTCCAGGAACTCGACCGCCCGGCGCAGGTGCGGGATCACGATCGACCCGCCCACGATCAGGGCGATGTCGAATGTCTCGAAGATCTCCTCGTCGCTCGCCCCGCTCTTGACCGCCTGATCGACGTGGTAGGCGATGCAGTCGTCGCACCGGAGGACCATGCTCGCCGACAAACCAAGCAGCTCCTTGGTCCTCGCGTCCAGGGCGCCGGGCTCGTAGGCCTTGGTGTCCAGGCCGAAGAAGCGCTTGGTGGTCGTCGTGCCCCGGGCGAGGATCTTCTCGTTCATCGCGGCCCGGAACGCCTGGAACTCGTCGTAGCGGCTCATGGTTGCTCCGTGTGCTCGCCGGGTTCGGGACGGGTCTCGGTCTTTGAATCGACGAGCAGTCTCAGGATCTCCTGCTTCGCCTGCGCAAGGAATCGCTCGTGCGCACCGCCCGTCGCCGGGCCGTTGTAGCCGGTGAGGACCGAGACCGGCCCGCCCTCGTCGTCCAGGAAGATGAGCGTCGGGTACGCGTGGACCCTGTCGATGATGGGCAGGGTCTGCCCGGCCTGGTCTTTGTCGGTCGGGCCCGCGAGGTAGAGGGGCCAGGTCACGCCGTGGATGTCGCGGTACGCCCCGACGCGCGGCGCGTCGGACGCCGCCTCGCCCATGAACTCGTAGGCGAGACCGACGACGCCCAGCCCGTCGTCCGCGTGCTCGTCGAGCATGGCGACGAGGTCGTCCGTGCAGTCGGCGCTGTTGGGGCACCACGAGCCGAAGACCATGACGATGGTCGCGTCTTTGCCGAGTGCATCGACCGCCTCACGGAGCGTGGTCGCCTCGCCATCGAGCGTGCGGATCGTCACGTCGTCGATCGACGCGTCGGGCGTGACCGATACGAGTGACGCGGGATCCGGCAGGGCCGCCCCGTCGTCGCGGGTCGCGGCCCACGTCTCGATGCCCCAGTTGCCCCACGACGTGTCGCCCAGCAGCGAGCCGTCGCTCTGGAGCGAGGCCCGGACCAGGATCGCGTGCCCGCCATCGAACGCGGACAGCCGGATCATGTTCGCGTCCGCCCGCCCGGCCATGTACCGGTAGTCGCCCGTGGGCGTCATGATCGTGCCCGTGGCGCCGCCGTCGTCGCCGACCTCGAAGACGCCCACGCCCTGGCCGCCCTCATCGCCGAAGTCGATCCGCCAACGCCCGTCGAACGCCGCGGCGTTGACGACGCCGCTGGGGTGCGGCTCGAATCGGACGCCCGCGTCCCCGGCGCTCGCGCGGGCGAGCAGGATCGCGACCTTGCCCCCCGCACGGGGCTTGACCCACGCGCCGCCCAGGCCGCCGTTCATGTTGTCGGCGGACAGCGTCAGCGTCGAGTCGTAGTGCGGGAAGTACACCTCGAGCGTGAGAGGGTTGCGCGTGAGCGTGACGTCGTCGATCCGCAGCGTCTCCTCGCCGTTGTGGATCAGCACGTGGTCGGGCACGCCCCCGTCCTCGGCGCCGACGACGTCCATCCGGAACGGCAGCTCCCCGCCCTCGGCCTGGAGGACCACGCGGTAACTCGGAGACAGGGGCGGGTCGGGGTCGGAGCAGCCGGCGAGCATCCCCGAGGCAACGAGACACCAGAGCAAGATGGTTGCCCGCATCACGTCTTCCTCGCGATCTGCACGCCCTCGCGGATCGGCACGCACGCGGTCTCGAACGCGTCGTCCGCCGCCAGCGCCCGGTTGAAGGCGTCCACGGCGTCGCGCGAGGCGTTGGCGCCCGGCGCGTCGTCGATCCACCAGCCCCCGCCGCCCAGCGCGTTGTCCGCGACCAGCAGCCCGCCGGGACGCAGCAGCGCGCGGGCGCTGGCGGCGTACCCCGGGTACTCGGTCTTGATGCCGTCCAGAAACACAAGGTCCACGCTCGAGGCGCCCAGCTCCTCGACGAGCTGTGGCAGCACGTCGAGCCCGAACCCACGCCGGATCTGCACCCGCGCGCCCACGCCCGAGGCGTCGAACTCGCACCGGGCGAAGTCCGCGTGCAGGTCCTCGGGCTCGATCGTGACCAGTCGCCCACCCTCACCGAGCCCGCGGGCCAGCCAGATGCCCGAGTACCCGCCCAGCGTGCCGACCTCGACGATCGTGCGGGCGCCGACCATGCGCCCGAGCAGCGTGAGCAGGCGCCCGACACTGGCCGAGACGGCGATGTCGGGCAGGCCCGCCTGCACCGCCCGCGTCATCAGCGTCGCGAGCCGCTCGTCCTCGCGGCCGAAGACGTCGTCGAGGTACGTGCTCGTGCGGGTCCATCGGTCGGGCGTCATCTGCATGCCCGGATCGTACGCGGGCGCGGCGGGCGCCCGGGCGCCTACTCCGCCTTCGTGAACACGAGGCGGAGGTCCTCGACCGGGAAGCCCTCGGCATCCGCCTCGGAGATGTTGGGCAGCATCACGAGCTTGCCGCCCTCGATCGAGCCGCGGGCGCGCTCCTCCTCGCCCTCGAGCATGACGATCTGCCCGCCCTGCTCGCTCCACGTCCCCTCGGTCGTCGTGTCCCGCGCGTCCACCACGCGGTACGTCCCGTCGGCGTTGATGCTCATCGTCGCCCGCATCGACTCGCTCATCTGATCGACCATCGAGCCGAGCATGCTCTGCATCATGCCCGCGGCCATCCGCTCGGATTCGTCCTCGGATTCCTTCATCCTCTCGACCTGTTTCTGCATCGCGGCGTGGAACGAGGCCTTGGTCGCCTCGATGTCCGTCTCCCACTCGCCCGCGAACGGGCTCGAACCGCCGCACCCGGTGAGGGCCAGGCAGATCGACAAAGCCGACAAGAGCAGCAATACCCGCCGAGTCATGGTCACCATCGCGTCTCCGATCCAGGGCCCGACGAGGGCGGCTTCCCCCGCGTGTCGCCGAGCGTACACGCCGCCAACGGGAGCGTCCATTGGAGGAACAAGCCC
This sequence comes from Phycisphaerales bacterium, assembly GCA_029260515.1. Classification (GTDB taxonomy): domain Bacteria; phylum Planctomycetota; class Phycisphaerae; order Phycisphaerales; family UBA1924; genus JAJRXR01. Next base: position 43,918 of record JAJDDC010000070.1, read on the forward strand.
GTGCACGGCGCACCGCGCGACCGGTCCCGAGAACGCGATCTCCGCCCGCCGCCAGCCGCCCCCGCGTTGACGTCCCGGCCGGATTAGTCCCCGACGCGATCTCTCCGCTCCTCCATGCTGACGCCGTCCACCGTGCTCGAGCCCACGTACTCGATCTTGCCCTCCCTGCGGTCGATGCGCCAGAGGTAGACGCCGCGCCCGCCGGGGCTCTGCGTGACGTGGTACGGGCCGGTGATTGGCCCGGCGCCCCGCGGCGCTCCCGCTGGCTGGGGCTGTTGTTCGGGCTGGCCCGCGGGCTGGGCCATCGCGAGCATCGTGCCCGCCGCGCCGGCCATGCCCAGACCAAGAACCACCCCGACCACCATCGCTCGACGCTCTGACATCGTGATCAACCTCCTTTGAATACGTGACGCGCCACGGCACGAACGGCATGGCGCCCGGGCGGGATACGATCCGCCGGTGTTCAGCCCTATCGAAGACATCCTCGCCGACCTCCGCGACGGGAAGATGGTCGTCGTCACCGACGACGAGAAGCGCGAGAACGAGGGCGACCTCGTCATCGCAGCCCAGCACATCTCGCCCGAGGCGGTCAACTTCATGGTCAGGCAGGCGGGCGGGTACATGTTCCTCTCGCTCACGAACGACGACTGCGACCGCTTGGATCTGCACGGGCAGACCGCGCGCAACACCTCGGCGCGTGGCACGCCCCTGACCGTCAGCATCGACGGCTCGCCCAGGCACGGCTTTACCACGGGCGTCTCCGCGACCGAACGTGCGAACACGATCAAGCTTGCAATCGATCCGGCGTCCGGACCCGATGACTTTGTCAGGCCCGGGCACATCAACCCGCTCCGCTCGCGCGACGGCGGCGTGCTCGTCCGCACCGGGCACACCGAGGCGATCGTGGACCTGTGCCGCCTGGCCGGGCTCTACCCAGCGGCCGTCGGCATCGAGGTCTGCCGACCCGATGGCGAGATGGCCCGCGTGCCCGACCTCGACACGTTCTGCGAGCAGCACAACCTGAAGATGTGCTCGATCGCCTCGCTCATCGAGCACCGCCTCGCCCGCGAGTCGCTCGTCACACGACTCGACCCTGTAAAGGGAACCACGCTGCGCACGCCCGAGGGCGAGTTCACGCTCTATGCCTACGAGAGCGTCGTCGATCCCCTGCCCCACCTGGCCCTGACCGTCGGCGGCGTGGGCGCACCGGGCTCCAGGTCCGACGAGCCAACACTTGTGCGCATGCACAGGCGCAACCTGCTGGGCGACATCTTCGCCGACCTCGACTCCTCGCCCGAGGGCCCGACGAGCGGCACGCTCCGCGCCTCGATGCGCGCCATCCAGAAGGAAGGACGCGGCGCGATCGTCTACCTCCGCCCAGAGGGGATCGACGGCGTCGAGTCCCGCCTGGCCGACCGCCTCTCCGCCATCCGCCGCCCCGCCCCCGACACCGGCGCCGACACGCCCGACCTGACCCGCGCCGACGGCGTCGCCGGCAACGCGCTGCCCGCCGCGATGCGGGACTTCGGCGTCGGCGGCCAGATCCTCCGCGACCTGGGCCTCTCGCGTCTCCGCCTGCTCACCAACCACACCAAGGACCTGCCCGCGCTCGAGGCGTTCGCCCTCGAGATCGTCGGGCGTGTACCGATCCCCGCCGCCGACGCCTGAAGCAGGCTTAATTCAAGAGATATCACCGGATATTTCTGCCGGGATGAACCGCGAACCCCCGCCCCACGACCTGGGTACGAGGCGGGGCGTACACGGGTTTTGCGTGCATTCGGCGCGTGATTATGGGAAGCTGTTCGGGTTGTCGGCCGGGTGGGCCGGCGACGCGCACGCGGTGGGGAACGCCCGGCGAGGGCGGCCGCGGGCCCAGGTCGAGGGCGCGATCCCGACCCAACCAGACCCGGACGGCAGCGCACGCCCGGGCACACTCGGAGTCACACGATGGTCCGCACAACACTCTTCGGAACCGGTCTGGTCACGCTCGCGCTCGTCGTCGGCGCGGGCGTCTACACCGCGGGCTACACCCACGGCGCCGCGGTCCCGGTCGCCCAGCCCGAGGGCGAGCCCGACATGGAAGCGATGATGAAGATGATGATGGAGGCCGCCGCACCGGGCGAGCAGCACGCCGGGCTCATGAAGGCCAAGGGCGACTGGAACGTGCACTCCGAGTTCTCCATGGGCGGGATGGACGCCGAGGGGCACGGCGAGTTCACTGCCAAGAGCATCATCGGCGGACGCTTCGTGCTCAGCCACAACGTCGGCGACTTCATGGACACGCCCTTCGAGGGCATGGCAATCACCGGCTACGACAACATCAAGGGCGAGTACGTCGGTATCTGGATCGACAACTTCGGCACAGGCGTCCTGTACCTGACCGGGCAGATGGAACGCGGCTCGCTCGTCATGACGGGCACGACTCTCAGCCCCGCCGGCCCCCACGAGATGAAGATCGTCACGACATACACCGACGACAACACCATGATCGACACGTTCTACGACAAGCCCGGCGAGGATTGGGTCCAGTCCGGCACGGTCACGTACACACGCAAATAAACACGTTCGCACGACGCGCCGCCCGACGCCGGGAGGCGCGATCAACCTGACCCGAATCACACAAACCCATACTGGAGACCCAACATGATCCGCAGCACACTCGTCGGCGCCGGCGCCGTGACCCTCGTTCTCGGAGTCGGCACGCTCTCGTACCGCGCCGGGCAGGTCAACGCGACCACGATCCCCGTCGCCCAGCCCGAGGGCGAGGTTGATATGGACGCCATGATGCAGATGATGGCGAAGGCCGCGACCCCGGGCGAGCAGCACGCACAGCTCGCCGAGGCCGCCGGCGACTGGAAGGCGCACACCAAGTTCGCCATGGGCCCGGGCGAGATGACCGAGGGCGAGGCGACCATGAGCGTCGGCACGATCCTCGGCGGCCGCTTCACCAAGAGCAGCTTCGAGGGCGAGTTCGCCGGCGACCCGTTCCACGGCATCGGGATCACCGGCTACGACAACGTCAAGCAGGAGTACGTCAGCATCTGGATGGACTCCTTCACCACCGGCATCATGTACATGACCGGCCAGCAGAAGAGCGAGGGCATCGTCTTCCACGGCACGACCACCAACCCGATGGGCGAGACCGAGATGAAGCTGGTCACCTCGCAGCCGAAGGAAGGCGTGATGAAGGACACCTTCTACGAGAAGCACGACGGCGAATGGGTCTTCCACGGCGAGATCACCTACACCCGCGTCGGGCACGGCATGGCCGACGACTGAACACCCAAAGAACACACACGCGCCCACGGGCCCACCCGCCCGCGGGCGTGTTCCACCAGAGCCCCAACGAAAAGGAAGACCCCATGATCCGCCTCACGCTGACGACCACCGGCATCGCCGCCGCGACCACGATCCTCCTCGGTGGCGCGTTCGTCGCCGGACGCGCGACGACGCCCGACACGACCGCGCCCGCCTCGATCACCCCCGCCGCCCAGCCCGAGCAGATGGGCATGCCCACGCCCGAGCAGGTCAAGGAGATGATGGCCGCCAGCGCCGCCAAGGCGCCCGAGCACGACGTCCTCGCCCGCTTCGCCGGCGCCTGGAACGCCGAGATGAACTTCCTCACGGCCCCCGGCGCCGACCCCGAGGTCTCGCACGCCAAGGCCGAGTACACGGCCATTCTGGACGGGCGCTTCGTCAAGAACCACTACAAGGGCATGTTCAAGTTCATGGGCGCAGAGATGCCCTTCGAGGGCTACGGCATGCTCGGGTACGACACCGCCAGGGGCGAGTACGTCACCGCCTGGTGCGACAACCTCAGCACCTCCATGCTCGTCGAGAAGGGCGAGCCCGGCGACGACGCGGACCGAATCACCGTCGAGGGCCAGATGCTCAACCAGATGGGCGCCGAGTCGCCCTTCAGGCACGTCTACGCCTTCCACGACGACGGCTCGTTCACCCTCGAGTTCCACCAGCCCGACCCCGCGACGGGCGAGATGATGAAGATCGGCTGGATCGACCACAGCAGGCCCTGAACGCAGGAGTCCCCCATGAGCAGCGAGCCCCATGCGCCCGACCAGATGGCCGCGTGCGCCGAGATGTTCAAACCCGTCGCCGAGCACGCCGAGTTTGCGCCCTTCGTGGGCACGTTCCGCGCCGAGGTCCGCATGTGGATGCCCGGCGCCTCCGAACCACAGATCTCGACCGGGACGATGGTCAACGAGCTGGTCCTGGGCGACCGCTACCTCGAGCAGCGCTACCAGGACGACTCGGGCATGTTCCAGGGGCGCGGTTTCCTGGGCTACAACACCGTGGACAAGCGCTACGAGGGCTTCTGGATCGACTCCATGGCGACCTTCTTCCAGGTCGAGCACGGCCAGCTCGACAAGAACTCTCGCACGTGGGAGATGCACAGCACCATGACCGACCCCGGCGCGGGCACACCCATGCACAAACGCTCGGTCATGACGGCGACCGACGACGACCACCTCACCATGGAGATGTACTTCGCGCCGCTGATCGACGGCAAGCCGGGCCCCGAGTGCAAGTGCATGGAGATCCGCTACGAGCGGAAGTAGACCGGTGGGCGACACGACCGACCGCCAGCAGTTCGTCTGCTTCCTCGAGCCCGCGCGCGACGCGATGCCCGAGGACCCGACGCCCGAGGAGGCCGCGGGCGTCCGCGCGCACTTCGAGTACTACACCGGGCTGCACGAGGCCGGCACGCTGATCCTCGCCGGGCGGACGCTCGAACGCCCCTGGGTCGGTGTGTTCGTCTTCGAGGCCGCCTCGCGCGAGGCCGCCCAGCGCGTCGTGGACCAGGACCCGGCCATCATCGCCGGCCTGTTCAAAGCCCGCCTGCAGCCCTACCGCGTCGCGCTCGCACGCGATCAGTGAGCCGGCTCAATCGACCCGACGGGCCATGATGATCTCGTCGAGCGGCTCGCCAGAGGGCTGGCGGGCCGCGTCTTTCTTGACACCCTCGGCGACGAACCCGCACGCCTCGTACAAACGCCGCGCCGCCGGGTTCTGCTCGAACACGCCCAGCTCGATCCGCTCGATCTCGGGGTGCGCCGTCGCCCACGCGATCGCCGCGTCCATCATCGCCCGCCCGAGCCCGCGCCCGCGCCACGCCGGCTCGATCATCATGCCGAGGCCCGCGACGTGCCGCTGCTTGAGGCGTCTGGCGCGGACCAGATCGAGCCCGCCGACGATCGAGCCCGGGTCGCCGTCGGGCGCGGCGTACATCACCAGCCCGCCCGTCAGGTCCGACCGCTCCTGCCGCTCGCGCAGCTCCTCGAGTGTCCACAGGTCCTCGGGCGTCGTGAGGATGTACGGCGACTCGGGCACGCACCGGCGCGCGAACTCCAGGTTCGCCCCGACATCGCCGAGGCCCCCTGCCCGCAGCGTCACCCGGGCGCCGTCGCGGAGCGTGATGGTGCGGGTCTCGAAGTCCACGGCGCCTACAGCCGCTCGTACGACGGCAGTTCCCCCACCAGCGGGCGGCAGTAGTCGATGAACATCTGGCTCACGTCGTTGCGACCCTGCAGAAACTCCGGCGGCATGTGCCGCGTCTTGGCGGCGACGTCGCCCAGATCAATCCGCTCGAACCTCGCCGCGTAGGGCTGATCCCCGCCCAGCGGGCTCGTGCGAACGATCGCGACCGACCCGTCGATGTCCCCGCTCGCCGCCAGCGCCGCCGCGTACCGCCCCGCGCCACGCGCCTCGCGCAGGTCGATCGGCGACTGGTCGGGGAAACACCGCTGCACGTACCCGAACGTGTCCGCCCGCACACGCACCGATTTGCCGCCCCGCGGCGTGAGCTTCTTCTTCAGAACGTCGGCGAGCTGGTCGCCCAGGGCGCCCGAGCCCGAGAGCTGCGCGTTGCCGTGCGCGTCGGTCTCGCCCTGGATCAGCAACGCCCCGATCGACCTGCCGTCCTTGTCCTGGATGCCCTCGGAGACCGCGATGTGGCACCGCCCCTGCCTGTCGTAGATCTCCGCCACGTCCTGCACAAACGTGTCCAGATCGAACGCGACCTCGGGAACATAAATCAACTGCGGCCCGTCGCCGGTCGGTGCGCCCCCGTACCTGGCGCCGCGCCGTGCCAGCGCGCTCGCCGCCGTCAGGAAACCGGCGTGACGTCCCATGATCACGTTGATCTTCACGCCCGGCAGCGAGATGTTGTCCATGAAGTCGGCCATGCACGCCTTGGCCACGAACCGCGCCGCGGACGGGAACCCGGGCGTGTGGTCCGATCCCACCAGGTCGTTGTCCACCGTCTTGGGCACGTGGAAGCAGCGCAGCTCGTACCCGGATTCGTTGGAGAGCTCGTTCACGATGCGGCACGTGTCCGAGCTGTCGTTGCCGCCGATGTAGAAGTAGTACCGGATGTCGTGCTTCTTGCACGCATCCAGGATCCGCTCGCAGTACGCCCGGTCGGGCTTGTCGCGTGTCGAGCCGAGGCCGGCCGAGGGCGTCGCGGCCAGGCGGTCCAACCGCGACGGGCTAAAGTCGGTCAGGTCGTGGAAGTCGCCCGCGGTCAGCCCGCTCACGCCGTGACGCATCCCGAGGATCCGCGAGATCGGCGAGTCCCCCGCGCCCGCCCCGGCCCTTCGCAGCCCCTCGACCACACCCACCAGCGAGGCGTTGATGACCGCCGTCGGCCCGCCCGACTGCCCGATGACCGCGGCGCCCTTGATCAGTTCCGGCACGTCGCGCCTCCCAGTGTGAACCACGCCGCCACGCCCCCCGGGGCACGGCGGCCGCCTGAGGGTAGCCGTCGAGCCAGGCGCCCCGCACGCACCCCGCACGCCCTCTCGTCGGTACGCCCCATCCCCGGGCCACTCTTTGCCCGGGTCCATCGGGCCGATAGGCTCGGTGTCCCTTCGAGAGGAACCGACCCGATGACCCGATCCGTCACGCTCGTCGCCGGCGCCCTCGCGGCGTTGGCCGCCGCACTCGCCGTCTCGCTGGCCCCCGCCCAGCCGACCAGCGGCTCCCCGCTGGCGCCCCCGACCAACGGCCCCAAGCACGCCGACCCCGGGTACAGCGCGATCGTGGGCGCCACCGTCCACGTCTCGCCCGACGAGAGCTACGAGCAGGCGACCATCGTCATCCGCGACGGGCGCATCGTCTCCGTCCAGGCCGCCGCCACCCCAAGGGGCGACGGCAAGCCCAACCCGCCACCCGCCCCCGCCGGCGCCCGCGTCTTTGACGCGACCGGCCTGCACGTCTACGCCGGCCTCATCGACGCGTACGTCGAGGTGGACGCGCCCAAGCCCGACGCCGGCTCGCCCGGCATGCACTGGAACACGCTCGTCACGCCCCACCGCGCAGCGCTCGACGGCGCTGGCATCGCCGAGTCCGACAAGGAATCTCTCCGCGCGTTGGGCTTCGTCGCCGCCGCCGCCGCCCCCAAGGGCGGTGTCTTCAGGGGCTCCGGCGCTGTCGTCTCGCTCGCGCCCACGCCCGCCGACAAATCCCTCGGCGAGCCCCCCGTCTACAACACCCACGCCTTCCATTCCCTCGGCTTCGAGACCTCCGGCTGGTCGTCTGGCGCGTACCCCACCAGCCACATGGGCGTCATGGCCCTCCTCCGCCAGACACTCATCGACGCCGACTGGGAAAGGTCCGTCGCGGGCACGAAGCTCGACACCGCCCCCAGCGCCCTCACCCCACTGCACGCGATCGCCGCCCCGCTCCTGTTCGACGCCGACGACCCGCTCGAGGCGTTGCTCGCCCGGCGCATCCAGCGCGAGCACGACACCGGCCACGTCCTGATCGTCGGCGGCGGGAGTGAGTACCAGCGCCTCGACCCCATCGCAAAGATGGACGCGACCCTCGTCGTCCCCCTCCGCTTCCCCGACAAGCCCGACGTATCTTCTATCGGCTCGATCGACGCGATCGACCTCGACCGCCTCATGGCCTGGGAGCAGGCGCCCACGAACGCGCGACGACTTGTCGCCGCGGGCGCCGACGTCTGCATCACCACCAGCAAACTCCCGAAGGGCCAGAAGTTCGCCGCCAACATCCGCAACGCCATCAAGCACGGCCTGTCCGAACGCGACGCCCTGGCCGCCCTCACCACCAACCCCGCCAAGGCACTCGGCGTCGCCGACAAGCTCGGCACGATCCAGAACGGCAAGGTCGCCTCCCTCGTCGTCGCCGACGGCCCGCTCTTCGACGAGGACACCACCATCCTCGATGTCTGGACCGACGGCCAGCGCCACGTCGTCAACGAGCCCCAGGGCGACAGCCTCGCCGGCGAGTGGGACCTCGTCATCGACGCCGGCATCCGCGCCACGCTCACCATCACCGACCCGAAATCGCCCGGCAAGAAGGGCAAGCCCAAGGTCAAGCTCACGTCCGAGGACTCGACGGGCGCGACCACCGAGCACGACGCGGGCGCCGTCTCCGCCGACCACGACTCGCTCAGCTTCACCGTCAAGCTCCCCGCGCTCGCGGGCGACTCGCCCATTATCTTCTCGGGCGTCCTGTCGGACGGCGCCCTCACCGGCGCCATGATGCGACCCGCCGGCGCCCCCGCCCAGTGGCGCGCCACCCGCGTCGGCAAGGCCGAGCCCGAGACCTCGCCCTTCGAGGGCGACTGGACTCTCAAGGTCGGCGAGTTCTTCTCTATGGAGTTCAGCGTCAAGGGCGACAAGGTCAACACAAAGCAGGGCGAGACCAAGGGCGAGGGCCGCGACGTCGCCATCACGGGCGACCGCATCTCCTTCCTCGTGGACGACGCCGAGGGCGCGGGCACGTACTCGATCACCGGTGTCCTCGTGGACGACGAGATCATGGGCAAGGGCTCCGACCCCCAGGGGAACACCTTCTCCTGGATCGGCGCCCGCAAGGTTGACGAGCCCGAGACCGCCGACGTCCCCGACCCCGTGGGCGCGCCCTTCGGCGCCTACGCGATGGAGTCGCTCCCCGACCTGCCCGACTACGTCGTCATCACCGGCGCCACCATCTGGACCAGCTCGGGCGAGGGCGTCCTCGACCCCGCCGACTACGAGAACGGCACACTCGTTGTCGTCAAAGACGGCAAGATCGACTACGTCGGCGCCAACAAGGACATCCGCTTCCCCGCCGACGCGAGCATCGTCCGTCTTGACGCCGCCGGCCTGCACATGACCCCGGGTCTCATCGACGCGCACTCGCACACCGGCCTCTTCCGCTTCGGCGTCAACGAGGCCGGGCAGGCCGTCACCACAGAGTGCTGGATCGGTGACTCGCTCGACCCGGGCTTCATCAACTGGTACCGCCAGCTCGCCGCGGGAGTCACCACCGCCAACCTCCTGCACGGCTCGGCCAACCCCATGGGCGGAAAGTCCCAGACCGTCAAGGTCCGCTGGGGCGCTCCCGACGCCGAGGCCATGTTCTTCGAGGACGCCCCCAAGACCAACGTCAAGTTCGCGCTCGGCGAGAACGTCAAGCAGTCCAACTGGGGCGACAACAACACCACCCGATACCCCCAGACACGCATGGGCGTCGAAACACTCATGCGCGACCGCTTCCAGGCCGCGAAGGAGTACATGGACGCCGAGTCCAAGCTCGGCCTCGGCTTCCGCCGCAACCTCGAGCTCGAAACCCTCGCCGAGGTCCTCCGGGGCGATCGCCTCGTCCACTGCCACTCCTACCGCCAGGACGAGATCCTCATGCTCTGCCGCATCGCAGAGGACTTCGGCTTCAAGATCGGCGCCTTCCAGCACGGCCTGGAGACCTACAAGGTCGCCGACGTCGTCAAGCAGCACGCCATCGGCGCCTCCATCTTCTCCGACTGGTGGGCCTACAAGGTCGAGGTCCAGGACGCCATCCCCTACGCCGGCCCCATCAACGAGGAGGTCGGCCTGCTCACCAGCTACAACTCCGACTCCGACGAACTCGCCCGGCGTATGAACATCGAGGCCGCCAAGGCCGTCAAGTACTCGGGCGGCCGCATCACCCCCGAGGTCGCCCTCCGCTTCGTCACCATCAACCCCGCCATCCAGCTCGGCATCGAGGACCGCGTCGGTTCCATCGAAGCCGGCAAGGACGCCGATCTCGTCCTCTGGAACGCCCCGCCCCTGTCCAACCGCGCCAAGCCAACCCACGTCTGGATCGACGGCCGCGAGTACTTCTCGCTCGAGGCCGACAAGGCCCACCGACGACGCATCGCCTCCGAGCGCGAGCGCCTCATCGCCAAGCTCCTCGCCGACGACATGCCGGGCGACAAGAAGAACGCCAACGACGCCGACGAGTCTGACGAGCAAGAGCCCGAGATGGTGGATACCCCGCCCCGCGCCTCGCTGCTCGCCCGCTACACCCGCGACCAGCTGCACCGCGCCGCCAACCCCCGCCCGGGCGACTGCGGCTGCAACACCATCATCCCCACCATCTACTTCGAGAAACTGGAGATGAACCAGTGACTCCCAACCTCCTGCACATACCCACGACGAGAGCCCGCACCATGCGCAACATCATCGCCGCCACGCTCGCGACACTCACGACGCTCGCCCCCGCCCAGGACCTCACACACAAGGCCGCCCCCCAAGACCACCCCGTCTTCATCGTCGGCGCCACCGTCCACACCGTCTCGGGCGACACCCTCAACGACGCCGTCGTCTCCTTCAACGAGGGACGCATCGCCATCGTCGCCGACCGCGAGATCATGCAGCGCATCCGCCTAACGGCCGACACCGAGGTCATCGACGCCGAGGGGCTCCACCTCTACCCCGGCCTCGTCTGCGCCGTCACCCAGATCGGCCTGGCCGAAATCTCCGCCGTCCGCGCCATGCGCGACTTCAACGAGGTCGGCGCCTTCACCCCCGAGGTCCGCGCCGCCGTCTCAGTCAACCCCGACTCCACGCTCATCCCCGTCGCCCGCACCAACGGCATCCTCACCGTCGGATCGTTCCCAACCGGGGGCCGAGTCCCCGGGCGCCCCTCCGTCCTGCGGATGGACGGCTGGACATGGGAGGACATGGCCCTCGACGACGCATTCGGCCTCATCGTCAACTACCCACGTGTCCGCGCCCCCGACCGCGCCTTCCCCGGCGGCCGCGGCGGCGACGACCAGGACGACAACATCGCCCGCGACCTCCGCGAACTCGACGAGCACTTCGCCGCCGCCGAGGCCTACGCCGCCGCCAAGGACACCGACCCCGACCTGCCCGCCGACCTCCGCTACGAGGCGATGCGCCCCGTCCTCGCCTCCGCCGGCGCAGACCAGGAGCCCGTCTTCATCAACGCCGACGACATCGACCAGATCACCTCCGCCGTCGCCTGGGCAGTCACCCGCGGCCTCAAGCCCGTCATCGTCGGCGGCCGCGACGCGGACCTCGCCGCCGACCTGCTCAAGACCCACGACGTCCCCGTCATCGTCAAGGGCATCAACCGCTTCCCCAAGCGCAAGGACGCCCCCTACGACGACGCGTACACCCTCCCCAAACGCCTCACCGACGCCGGCGTCCGCTGGTGCCTCTCCACCGCCGACGAGACCGGGCACATCCGCACACTGCCCGACGAGGCCGGCCGCGCCACCGCCTACGGCCTCTCGCCCGACGACGCCCTCGCCGCCATCACCCTCTGGCCCACACAGATCATGGGCGTCGGCGATCAGCTCGGCTCCATCGACAAGGACAAGCTCGCCACCCTCATCCTCACCAACGGCGACATCCTCGAGACCGCCACCGTCGTCCAGCGCGCCTGGATCGACGGCCGCGAGATCGACCTCTCCAACAAGCAGACCAAACTCCGCGACAAATACCGCGCCAAGTACAAGCAGCAGGGCTTGATCAACAGCGACGATTAGCGCCGCGCCCGAGCGAGAATCAAAACCGAACCGCGAGCGCAAGCTCGCGGCCCCCCGTTCCCGCTCACCCGCCCAGCGTGTGCTCGTCGCGAAGGTACCGCGTCGAGCCGTCCCCGCCGGGCGTCGTGAACACCGCCAGAAGCCGCACGGGCGTCCCCGCCCCGTCCACAGTCGCCTCTGCCCACGCGGGCAGGTCGCGCAGCTGCACGCGGTATGTCCGCGTCGCGGGGTCGAAGTACAGCGCGTTGGTCTCCGGGTCGCGCATATCGATCGCCCACATCCGCTCGTCACCCCCGCCCCCGTCGCCGAGCTCGCCCCCCCGGAGCAGCTGCACCTGCAGGCGCCCGACGCCCTTGACCGTGTCGCCCCAGCGGTCGCGCATCTCCAGGTGCAGGATCAGGCGGGCCTCGCCGTCCTCGCCCCGCTCCAGGTGCGTCAATGGGTAGATCCGCATTGACGCGGGCGCGAAGGGCCCGCCCACGGACGCCCCGCCACCGCCCGAAACGCCGACCGACCCGGGCCGCGCGCACCCGCTCAGCCCCGCCGCCCCGAGAACCGCCAGCACCGTGATGAGCACGCCCGCTGTGCGCATGGACCCAGTCTACGCGCCTGCCGGCGGCGTGCGCGCCGTCTCGAACACCCGCCCCAGCAGCGCCACCAGCCCCCGCTGCCCGGCCTCCAGGGCCGCCATCGCCCGTGTGTTCTCCTTGAGCACCGTCACCAGCACATCCAGCTCCCCCCGCTCGCGCAGGATCCGGTCGTGCAGCTCGGTAATCTGCCGCTCCCGCGAGGCCGACGCCCGGCGCTCGGTCATCCACATCCACCCGATGAGACCGGCGACCCCGAACTGCGCCAGCACCCCCGCCACCTCCGCCTCGAGCATCACACCTCACCCCTCCCCCCGGCAGGGCCTGTTTCCAACCGGCCGGGAGTTTCACCACAAAGGCACAGAAAACACATGAGCCCAGACCCGAGTACTGTTTACCAAACCCGCGTCAATTTTTGCCTCTGTGTCCTCTGTGTCTCTGCGGTAAATATCTTGTCCCCCTCGTCACTTTTTCTCCCAGCAGCACGTCACGTCCCGATGAACCGCCTGAATCGGCACAGGTACCCCACCGACCACACCCGCCCCCGGTCCACACCACCCGCCTCTTCGTACCGGTACATCGACATCGACGCCCACTCACGCCCGTGCGGGTCGATCAGCGTCCCGGGCACGGGTGTGTTGTCGGTGTCCGTTTCGGCGCTGACCGCGTCGCGCAGGTCCCACAGGGCCGACTCGCTCGCCGCGACCAGGCGCCCGCGGACGTGCACCTCCAGCTCCAGGTCGCCGAACCACGCCGACCCCTCCGCCGTCACGTCCTCGGCGACCGCCGCCAGCGAGATCGCCCGCATCCCCTGCCCCGCCATCGCGAACCGGTGCGGCCCCGACCCGAACAGGTCCTCGCCCTTGAACGAACTCGCCATCGCTCACCCCCTGACGTCACGCTCACGCGTCGTCCACGCTGACCGGGTCCGTCGTCCCGTCCTCGGACACCGCGACCAGCTCGATGAACCGGCGCGACCCGCGGCTCGTGCTCGTCTCGTAGCCCACCGTCCGCACCACCGCCTCGCCGACCGTCACCTCACGCGTCGCCGCGTCCGATGAGTTGCTCCCCGTCGTAAACGACAGCTCGCCCGACTCGCCTGGCCTGGGCGTGTCCATGTCGTCGCCCAGCATCTCCTGAACGACGCGGATCGTCACCATCTGCTCGGGCGTATCCACGAGAACCACGTGCGGCCCCTCGTCCGACCACTCCGCCAACAGCTTGTTGCTCGTCCGCCCGATCGACACGCTCGACACGTTCCCCCACGCCCCCGCCCCGAACGACACCCGCCTCGGATTCAACACCAGCATCCGCTTTCTCCTTTACGCACGAACGAACTGGATCACGTTCATCCGCCTGGTCGCGTCGGCCTCGCCGTCGCCGTCCAGGTCGATCATCGCCGCCGCCCGCTGGCGCTCGCCTCCGAACCGCTCGCGGTACAGCGCCGCCTTGTGCGCCAGGTCCCCCGCGCTCCCCCCGGCCGCCGCGGCCCCCGCGTACACAAGGTGCACCGCCCCCAACGCCTCGACCAACGCCAGCTGCGACGGGTTCGTTACGTCGCCCTCGCCAGCCCCGTCCCCGCCCTCGCCAGTGGCACGCAGCCCGAGCATCCGCAGCACCTGCGCGTGCACGATCGAGATCTGCGGCCCGAACGTGGACACCTCAACGACCTTCTCCGAGATCGACCCCGCCCCGACGGGCGCACCCACGATACTGTCGCGCAGGCGCGATACAGTCAGCTCGGACGCCGACTCGCGCGACACGACTTCCAACGCCACGCCGTCGACCACGACGACGTTCCCCGCGCCGACCCCCGCGTCGTCGAACCCCTGGTCCTGGGTCGTCATCGTGAGCGTCGTCCCGCTCACCGAGCCCACGCCCCGCACCAGCCGCTGCCCCAGCCACAGCACGTCCCGGAAGATCCCCGGCTCCAACGACAGCAGATCCCGATCATTCGCGAACATCACACGCCCCCCACAGACCACCTGGTCATCCCACCACGCTCCAACTCTCAAACCCGGGGCGTCGATCTCCCGACGCCCCGGGCACGCAAGGTCCCCCCGAACCCGGCGCCAACGACTCCGCTTCAGGTCGGCGTCAGATCGCCAGCCCCGAGATCACGCCGTGCGCGTTCTCGTTCTTGAACTCCATCGTGTACTCCCCGATCACCTGCCCGCGGAACGAGTCCCCGTCCGCCGCCAGCGGCTTGAAGTGGAAGCTCCGCCCCTGCAGGGGCATCACCTGGATCCGCGACGAATCCAGCAGCAGCAGCGAGTCCGACGGCGCCCACCGGCTCAGCACGACCCGGCACACCCCGAAGTCGCTCTCGTACACCCCGATCATGTCGCGGTAGGCCTCGTCCTCGGGCAGGTACGCCCGCGCCGCCGACGCGAACGCGTTGATCCGACGCTTCTGCGCCCCGCCCACAACGATCGTGTCCACGCCCCCCGACGACTGGTCCCAGATCGACTTCAGGGCCGCGTTGAGCACCGCCTCGTTCAGCTCGTCCCCGCCCCCACCGTCCCCGTCCGGGATCTCGCCCACACCCGGCTCGAAAAGATTCGTCGTGATCGAGTGGATGATCCCGTTCATCGAGCGGCGGACGCTCGACGTCCCCTGCGGGTCCGACGCGGGCGCGACGCCGTTGATCACGCAGTTCTCGAGATCTCGCAGCAGCTCGCGCATCCGCTCCTGCTTCTGGTAGTCCACCTCGTCCTCGATCCCGTACGCGCGGCTCGCCTGCATCGAGCCCGACACGTCCAGCGTCGAGGTAAAAATCTGCGTGAAGTTGCTCTTGCGTACGCGTCCCGTGAACCGTGCCTCGGGCGCCGCGTCGCCCTCGAGCGCCGCGTTGCCCAGGATCGTCAGCACCATCTCGTCGCCCAGCGTCGCCGCGCTCGTCCCGCCGTACCCACGTGCCACGACGATCGTGTCCGTGCCCGTGTCCACCGTCGTGACAAGCATCACCTCGCCCGAACCGCCGGGGCGGACCAGGTCACCGACCTGGAAAATCGAGATGTCCAGCACCGTGATGGCGACGGCCGCCTCCGGGCTGGGCGTGAACGACGCCTGATCGATCGCCGTCACGTTCGCCAGCAGCGTGTCCTCGATCCACTCGTGTATCGTCGAGAACGCAGCCCGCTTCGGATCGCCCAGGTGATCCAGCAGCGGCGTCTCGTGCGGGCTCACGATCCCGATCACGTCCGACACGTCCTCGACGAGCTCGGGCAGCCCGGCCCCCGCCCCGTACGTCGCCTTGCCTGTAAACGCCATCCCGTCTCCTCCCCTTCAGGTAGTCCTTCGCGCCCCCTCGGCGCGTCCGTCGCCTTCCTCCCTCTCCCCCCCGGGGAGAGGGCCGGGGTGAGAGGATCTGTCAAATCCCCGCACACCCGCTCCACTTCGACCCAACCCGCCGACGTCACGATCTCACGACCCGCCGCCCCTCAGCACACCCCACGCCGACGCCGGAGGTACTGCAGCAGCGCCCGCCGATCCCCGCTCGCCCGCGCGTCGGCGGCCAGCTCCTGCAGCAACTCGCGCCCGCCGTCCCCGCCGGTCTCGCCAGCGGGGCTCAGCGCCGTCGCCGCACGCGCCCGCGTCCCGTACGTGCCCCCGGCCCCGAACAGGTATGGCTTGCGACGCTTCAGGTCCTCGATCGCCAACGCCACATCGGGCTCGTCCATGGCCCCGACCGCGGCCTCCGTCAGCAGGCGCGCCGTCTCGATGTCGATCGTCTCCGCATCGCGTAACCTGCGTTCTATTTCCTGGCGACGCTCGCCGGCGTCGAACGCCTCGTGCGCCGCCGCAAGCTCACCCTCCAGCTCCGCGACACGCGCCTCCAGCGCCGCGATCTTCTCCTCGCCGTCCTCGTCCCCCGCACGCGCCCGTTCGAGCAGCTCCTCGCTCAGCGGCGGCCCCTCCACCGCCACCTCGACGCTCCCGCCGGCCTGCTGATTGTCACCACCAAACTTCATCGCTCGCTCCTTTCGATTGTGTCACCGCCCGAGCGACGCCCGCGCGCCCGACCACCCGTTCACCTGATCACCGGGTCTGTCGCCTCGTACCCCAGCTCGCCCAGCACACGCTCCTCGGGCACACCCAGCTCCACCTTTGCCGCCGCCGCGGCGACCTCCTCGCGCTCGTCGCTCGGCAGCGGGCTCGCCCACACCACGCGAACCCCTCGCTCCGACTCGCGCGTCCGCACCACCCCGGCCGCGTCCAGCGCCTCGAGCACGACCCGGCTCGCCTCCGCGATCCCCCGCCCGTACGTCACGCGCTTCCGATCCGTCTTGGCCAGCAGCCCCAGCAGCGTCACCCGCAGCGCGTTCTCGCTCGACAGGTTCCCGATCCGTGCCCGCAGCACGCCGCTCGCCAGCGGGGGCACGCCGCTGACCTTGTCCATCGCCTCGCGGATCTCGCGCACGTGCGACTCCTCGCTCGGGCTCGCGGCGTCCCCGCCGAACGACTCGATCGACGCCTCCATGTTGTCCGTCTGCCACAGCGCGCCCGGTCCGACCGGGACCCGGTCGAACCCCTCGATCCCCTTGGCCAGGAACATCCGGAAGCTTTGCATCGTCACGCGGCTGGCCCGATCGCTCAGCCGCGTGTTCAGCTCGTCCTGCAGCGGGATCAGCGACTCAACCTCGCCCAGACCCGAGTATTTCAGCGGCTGGCTCATGTTCTGGATGTGCGCGATCGGAAGTGTCTCGGGCAATAGCACGCTGCGCGTCTCATCGACGAGCACCTCGTCCTCGTACGCCTGGCGCACCCCGCGACCGATCACCTCGACGACGTCCACCCGCCGCGTCTCTCGTTCGGACCGCTCTCGCCTGCCCGAACGCCCGAACAGCCGCGCCTTCCTCCCTCTCCCCTCGGGGGAGGGGGCCGGGGTGAGGGGCTGCTCTCTCTCCTCTCCCTCCACCTGCACGACATACACGTCCAGCTCCCGATAGTCCGTCCGCGACACGATCCCGATCCCGCGCGTCGCGTCGATCGGCTCGATCCGGATCGCCCGCGCCGCCACGCTCTCGGGATCGCGTGTCCCGCCCGACAGCAGCGCGTCCTCGTCCAGGCGGACGTGAAGGTCCACGTGCCCGTACACGTGCCCGAGCGTCGCGACGTCCTGCAAGAGCGCGATCCCACCCGACGCCTCCCACACAGCCTCGAGCGCGCCCTCGACGCGGGCCCGTGTGTCGGCGTCCGCCGCCGTGCTCAGCACCCGGATCGGCTTGCCGAACAGAAAATCCACCATCGTCTGCACGCGCCACGCGATATCGTTCTCGATGACGACCTCGCGCCGACCCGCGGCACGATCATCGAGCGCCGAGTCACGCCGCCCCGTCACCCGCGTCGGCAGCCCCGCCTCCTGTGCCAGGCGGTACCACCCGCGCACCGAGGCGTCGCCCAGCCCCACCGGCTCGAGCGGGTTCCGGTAGTACGCCCACAGCTTCTCGAGCGTGGGCCGCACCCTCCCCCGGTGTTCGTCGATCGCCCGCCGCAGCGACGCCTCGTCGAACCCGATCCCGGAAAACGCGTCGAGCCGGTAGGACATGGGCTCCCCCTCCACTTCCCCGCGCCGGTCCGTGTGTGGCCCCGGCGCATCCAACTGCCTTCGCCCCGCCGCAAATATCCGCGGCCCTCACCCCAGGCCCCGACGGTCGCCCACGCGCGCACAACAACGCTCCCGCGCCCCCGCCGACGCGCGCAACCCCAGTCCCCGCAACCCACAAAAAAATCCCGGCATTCGCCGAGATCATCAGTCCTGCCCGTTCACATTGTGCGCGCCGACCGCGCCCCGTTACGCCGCCCCCGCGTCCTCGAGCACGTCAACGTGCGAGTACCGGTCCAGGTTCACGTACGCCAGCTCGCCGTCGTCCTTGCGCAGCTCGACCCGGTCAATCCACAGCTTCTTGTCCTTGCTGTGCGCGTACCACGACCCGGTCTTCTGCTGGCCCACCCGCAGCACGACCCCCTCGACCGACGTCCCCATCGACCCGCTCAGGCGGGGCACCTGCTGCGTCACCCGCACACGCGACCCCACCCGGATGTCTGGAAGTCTGTCCATCGGAACACTTTACCCCCCCGCCACGCGCCCGGCCCGCCCCCGCCGCGGGACTTCGTGCAACACACGCGAATTTCGATACGGGGCCGCCCACGCCGCCAGATATGCTGGACCGGACGCCGCATGCGCCCGGGGGGGCGCGGCGACGTGCTCGGAGACGCTCAAGATGGCGCCACCCGCTCTCGCCGTGCCGTTCGTCCTCGTATTCGCCGTGCTCCAACCCACGCCGGGCCCCGCCGCGCCGCCCGCCGCGCCGATCGCCCGCCCGGTCTTCACCGACGTCAGCGCCCAGGCCGGGCTGGACGTCTGGCACACGCTGCCCGCACCCCAGCCGATCGCATGGCCGTACCTGGGCGGCGGCGCCGTCGGCGATTTCGACAACGACGGCTGGCAGGACTTCCTCTTCCTCGCCGGGGGCGGCGCACCCGACCGCCTGTTCATCAACAACGCCGACGGCACGTTCACCGACCAGGCCCCGGCGTGGAACATCGCCGACGAGCACCTCGGCGTCGGCGCCGTCGCCGCCGATTTCAACAACGACGGCTACCTCGACGTCTACGTCACCAGCCTCGGCGCCCCCGGCTCGCCGGGCCAGATCGGTTCTCATCGCCTCTACATCAACAACGGGCCGGACCCTACCGGCCAGCACTCGTTCACCGACGCCGCCGCCGCCGCCGGCGTCAACCTCACCGGCCGCACGATCCCCGATGGGTTCAGCGCCGCGGCCGGCGACTACGACCTCGACGGCGATCTCGACCTCGCCGTCGCCGGCTGGTACCGCCCCGTCGCGGGCAACGCCCTGTTCCGAAACGACGGGACCGATCCGAGCGGCATCCCGTTGTTCACAAACGTCACCGCGATCCTCCCCGCCGACATGCTCAACACCCGCGGCTTCTCCCCCTCGTTCGTCGATACCGACGACGACTGGTACCCCGAGCTCCTCTGGGTCTCCGACTACTCAACCTCCAAATACTTCGTGAACAACACCGACGGCACGTTCTCCGAGCAGACCGCCGCCGCCGGTGTCGGGCTCGACCAGTGGGGCATGGGCAACACCCAGGGCGACTTCGACAACGACGGGCGCCTCGACTGGTACGTGACGTCCATCTACGACATCGCCAACCTCACACTCTCGAGCGGCAACAAGCTCTACATGAACCTCGGCGCCCACACGTTCCTCGAGCGCGCCGCCGCGGCCGGCGCCGACGACGGCGGCTGGGGCTGGGGCGTCGTCGCCGTCGATCTCGACAACGACACCGACCTCGACATCGCCCAGACCAACGGCTGGCCCGATCCCGGGTTCGTCGCCGATCCCTCCAAAGTCTTCCTCAACGACGGCGACGCAAACTTCACCGAGTCCGCCGCCGCCACCGGCTTCGTGCACACCGCCGAGGGCAGGGGGCTCGCCCGCATCGACTACGACAACGACGGCGACCAGGACATCATCATCATCTCACGAAACTCCAGGATCACGCTCTTCCGCAACGACCAGCGGCGCGCCGCCGCCAACTGGCTCCGCGTCTTCATCGACACTTCGACCCGCCCGGACCTCGCGCCCCACGGCGTCGGCGCCCGCGTCCGCGCCGTCACTCCAACACTTACCCAGCACCGCTACGTCGATGTCGCCGGGCACTTCCTCTGCAGCTCCGAGCACTCGGTCCACTTCGGGCTCGCCCACGCGCAGACCGTCACACTCGAGGTCGAGTGGCACGACGGCACGCTTGCCCTCTACAAAGACATCCCCGCCAACCAGACGCTCACCGTCGTCGCCCCCGACCCGCCCGTGACCGAGTAACCCCGCGGCCAGCCGCCGGCGGGGCAACGCCTCAGCCCCGCGCGATCACGCCTTCGATCTGTGCCAGGATCGCCCCCGCCTCCTCGCTCGTCGGCGCCTCCGCGATCAGCCGCATGATCGGCTCGGTGTTGCTCGCCCGCACGTGCACCCACGCGCGCCGCCCGGGCCAGTCCACCCGAACCCCGTCCTGCGTATCCACCGAGGCGCCCGCGGCGCCCGTGTACGCCGCCACGATCTTCTCGACCGCCGGTCTCGCCGCGTCCTTGCTCGCGATCTCCACCTTCCGCTTCACGATCGTGTACCCCCCGTCGCCCTCGCCGGCCATCGAATCGATCCACGCGACCAGCTCGGAAACCTTCTTGCCCGTCCGCGCCATCAGCGCCAGCGTCAACGCCATCGCCGACAACGAATCGCGCACGTACACGACCTCGGGCCAGATCACCCCCCCGTTGCCCTCGCCCCCCAGAACAAGGTCCTCGCCCGCGGCCTTGATCGCCATCATCCGCTCGACAACGTTCGCCTCGCCGACCGCCGTCCGCTCGACCCGCGCACCGTACTTCTTCGCGACATCATCGATCATCCGCGACGTGGACAGGTTCGTCACGATGACGGGGGCGCCGCCGCCCGAGCTTTCTCGACGCGCCTCCAGCAGCGCCGCCGCCGCGAGCACGAGCGTGTACTCCTCGCCGATGTACAAGCCATTCTCATCCACGATCGCCAGCCGATCCGCGTCCGGGTCCTGCGCGAAGCCGATGTCCGCGTTCAATCCCGGCACGGCGTCGCAAAGCCCGCCCTTGCCGGACAGATTCTCACGCGTCGGCTCGGGTGTGTGCGGAAACACGCCGCTCTGGTCGCCGAACAGCTGGGTGCAACGGACGCCCATGCCCAGGCACACCGTCGCCGCCCCCTCACTGCCCGACGCGTTTACCGAGTCGAGCACAGCGTGCAGGTCGTGGGGCTTGCCGACGCGTCGTGCGTACGCCGCAACCCATGCCGCGTGCCCGTGGGCCGTCCCGCTTGTCTCGACTTGGACATCGCCACCAGGGGCCGTTGTCACAGCATCACCCCGCCCGAATCGCTCGACGATCTCGGCCGCCTGCGCCCCCGTCGGCGCCGCCGTCACCCGCCCGTCCCCGCCGCGCACGAGCACCTTGATCCCGTTCCACTGCGCCGGGTTGTGGCTCGCCGTCACCACGAGCCCGCCCAAAAGGAGGTCTGTATCGACCTTCCATCCGATCGTGGGCGTCATCTCCACACCCAGCGGCACGACCGTGCATCCGCTCCCCGCCAGACCCGCGATCACCGCGTGGTAGATCTGCTCGTACCCGGCGCGCCCGTCGGCGCCCACCGCGACATAAACATCCTCGGGCTCGTCCTCTCGATCCCGAAGCCACGCGCCGACGACCCCCGCGTACCGCGCCGCAACCTCCGGCGTCAGCGACTCCCCCACAATCCCCCGCAGCCCGCTCACACCAAGAATCAACGGCGCCTTGCCCATCCGGACCTCCTGCCACCCTCTCCCCTCCGGGGAGAGGACCGGGGTAAGGGCTCCGTCCCCTCCCCGACTGCCTCTTCACAAACCTTTCATCGGCCAAACCCTACCCCGCCACGACCAATCCCGCCCGGCACCTACACTCACCTCCCATGTACGAAATCCGCGTGGAGCACGAGTTCGCCGCCGCCCACGCCCTCTCCATCTCCGGCGCCCGCGAGCCCGTCCACGGGCACAACTGGCGCGTCACCGCCGTCATCGCCGGCGCCGCCCTCGACGACGACGGCCTGCTCGCTGATTTTCATACCATCGAGCACGCCCTCCACGAGACCTGCGCCCCCTTCCACAACGCCAACCTCAACGAGCGCGCCCCCTTCGACCGCGTGAACCCCACCGCCGAGCTCGTCGCAAAGCACATCGCCGACACGCTCGCCGACCAGCTCGACGACGCCCTGGCGCCCCACGCCCGGGTCCACTCGGTCGCGATCACCGAGGCGCCCCGATGCCGGGCGATATACACCCGCCCCGCCCCGCCCGAGGCCCGCCCGTGAGCCGCGACAAGGACCGCAAGAAACCCAAGCGGGGCAAGCAACGCGCGGACGCCCCGACGTCCGAGTCCATCCCCGGCGCCCCCGCCCCCGAGGCGCGCTACTTCAACCGCGACATCTCCTGGCTCGAGTTCAACCGGCGTGTCCTGGGCCAGACACTCGACGACCGCGTCCCGCTGCTCGAGCGTGTCAAGTTCCTCGCCATCTTCGCCTCCAACCTCGACGAGTTCTTCATGAAACGCGTCGGGCTGCTCAGGCACCGCATCGAATCGGGCCGCGGCGCCGTCGCCCCGGGCGAGCTGCCCCCCCGCCAGGTCCTCGCCGCCGTCCGGCGCGTCATCCTCGAGCACGTCAACACCCAGGCCGACGCATGGCGGCGCCTGCTCCGCCCCCAGCTCGCCGATGCCGGCATCCACATCCTCGACTACGACGAACTCGAGAAGCGCGAGCGGACCCGCGTCAACGACTGGTTCGCAGCATCCGTCTTCCCGATCCTCACGCCCCTCGCCGTCGATCCGGGGCACCGCTTCCCGTTCATCTCCAACCTCTCCGAGAACCTGGGCGTCCTGCTCGACACCCCGGGCGCCCGCGAACTCAAGTTCGCACGCGTCAAAATCCCCGACGTGCTCCCCCAGTTCGTCCGCGTCGATGACCCGGGATCCGCGATCGCCGCCGAACCACCCGTGCGCCTCATCGCCCTCGACGACCTCGTCCGGCACAACCTCGACGCGCTCTTCCCGGGCCTGCGCATCGTGGATGTGATGCCCTTCCGCCTGACCCGCAGCGCCTCGCTCGAGCTCGACGAGGACGAGGACGACGCCGAGGACCTGCTCGAGCAGGTCGAGTCCGAGCTGCGCTCGCGCCGGTTCGCCTCGGCGGTCCGCATCCAGGTCGGGCCCAACCCCTCGCCCGAGATCCTCCGCTTCGTGCTCGAGGAGCTCGAGCTCGACGAGTCGGACGTGTACGAGCGTCCGGGCCCGCTCGCGTTCGCCGACCTCTTCGAGGTCGCCGCGCTCCCCCTCGAGCACCTCCAGGACCCGCCCTGGACGCCCGCCGTCCCCAGGTCTCTCGCCGCGCCCCCCGCCGAGCCGCTCCCGAACATCTTCGCCAAGATCCGCGAGGGCGACATCCTCCTGCACCACCCGTACGACTCGTTCCGACACTCGGTCGAGCGCTTCATCGACGAGGCCGCCCAGGACCCCAACGTCCTTGCGATCAAGCAGACCATCTACCGCACCACACGTGACTCGCCCTTCGTCGAGTCGCTCATCGAGGCCGCGGAGGACGGCAAGCAGGTCGCCTGCCTCGTCGAGCTCCGCGCACGTTTCGACGAAGAGAAGAACGTCCGCTTCGCCCGCGCCCTCGAAAAGGCGGGCGTCCACGTCGCCTACGGCGTCGTCGGGCTCAAGACACACTGCAAGTGCTCGCTCGTCGTCCGACGCGAGCAGACCGAATCCGGCTCGTGGGGTCTGCGCACCTACGCGCACATCGGCACGGGCAACTACCACTCGCACACCGCCCAGCTCTACACCGACCTGGGCCTGTTCACCTGCGACCCGCAGATCACGTCCGACGTCCTCATCCTCTTCAACACACTCACCGGGCACGCCGCCCACCAGGAATACAAACGCCTGCTCGTCGCCCCCGAGCACATGCGCGCGCGTTACGAGCGGCTCATCGACGCCGAGATCGACGCCGCCAACGCCGGGCGCCCGGCCCGCATCATCGCCAAAATGAACTCGCTCGAAGACCGCAAGCTCACCGACCGCCTCTACGCCGCCTCCCAGGCGGGCGTCCAGATCGACCTCATCATCCGCGGCTTCTGCTCGCTCCGCCCGGGAGTCCCGGGACTGTCGGACAACATCCGCGTCCGCTCCATCATCGGCCGCTTCCTCGAGCACTCCCGCGTCTTCTACTTCCAGGCCGGCGCCGACGACCCGCTCGAGGGCGAGTTCTACATCTCGTCGGGCGACTGGATGTACCGCAACCTCAACAACCGCGTCGAGGCTGCCTGCCCTATCGACGACCCCACCGCCCGCCGGGCGCTCTGGGACGCGCTGGACACCATGCTCCGCGACCACCGCAGCGCCTGGCGCCTCGAGCCCGACGGCTCGTACACCCAGCTCCACCCCGATGTAGACGACGCCCCCGAGTCCCCCGAGGCCTTGGGCACATTCGACGCGCTAATGCGCCACGCCGCCGGCGCCGACACGCCGCGTCCACCGGCGTCCTGACACACGCCTGCTGCCGACGCCCTACGACTCCTCGAGCCCCATCGGCGCGGGCATCATCTCCACACGCCGCCCGGTCATCGCCCCGACGATCTTCTCGACGTGCACGTGGCTCGTCTCGATGAACACACGCGTGCGGCGCTGGCTCCCCCCGCACGCCGTCCCCGCGACGTAGATCCCCGGCACGTTCGTCTCCATCGTCCCCGCGTCGTGCACCGGGCGCCGCTCCTCGCCCACCAGCTCGACCCCAGCCATCTCGAACAGCTCCGGGTCCTGCACATACCCCGTCATCAGCAGCACGAAGTCCGCGTCCACGTCAACCCGCTGGCCCGGCGTCAGCGACACCCCGCCGCCCGGCGCCAGCGCCGCGTCCCACTCGGCCTCGACACGCTCGAGCTGGCGGTCGTGCACGTCCGCCGGGTCGTGCCCGCCGCACGCCTCGTCCAGTTCGCCCCCGACGCGCTCGAGCGTCACCGACCGCTCGCCGATCTCGACGACCTCCGTGCAATGCGCGAACCCGATCTTCCCCTTGCGGATCAGCCACTCGATCTCGGGCAGCAACCAGTACTTCACCCGCTCGCTGTCCATCGCCGCACGCCGGTAGCTCATCGTCACGCGGGCGCCGACCCGGTACAGCCGGATCGCGGCCTCGACCGCCGAGTTCTTCCCCCCCACGATCACGACACGCTTGCCCGCGTACTCGTGCGGGTCGCGCATGTAATGGCTCACGTGCGCCAGACCTTCGCCCGGCGCCCGCACCAGCCGCGGCCGGTGCATGTTCCCGATCGCCAGCACCACCCGGCGCGCCGTCACCTCACGCCCGCCGGGCAGCAGCCCCTCGAGCGGGGTCCGGCGCGCGCCGTCCACGTGAGCCGTAGCTCGTGCAAACTCCTCTGGCCCCCCGACCCCGTGCAGGCTCCGCCGCAGCCGCACCCGGAACCCCTCCCCGGCACGCACGATCCCGACCACCCGCGTGTGTGTCTCGACCTCCAGCCCCCGCGCGCCGACGACCTGGCGCAGGTACGCCAGGTACTCCTCGCGCGTCGCCTTGTCCTGCGTGGGTGTCACCAGGGGCACGCCCGCGATCTGGATCCGCTCGGGGCTCGAGAAGAACCGCGTCCCAGGCGCCCACCACCCCATCGTCGAACCGACGGCGCCAGCCTCGACCTGCAGCACCGACAGCCCGCTCCCCTTGAGCGCCGCCGCCAACTCCAGCCCGATCGGCCCCGCCCCCACGATAAGCACGTCGTGCGCGTCCATGCCGGACACTAGCACACCAATGCCGCGTGGCGCCCGCGCACCCGCGCCCGCAATCCCCGCCGCCTCACCCGCCGGCTGGCAGGGCCACCGACGCCCGCTCGAACGCGGTCATCCGTGTCTTCAGGGCCGAGCGCAACCGGCGCGCATCATCGAGCACGTGCCTCGCCTCGTCCATCAGCGCCGCCTCGCCCGAGCCCGGGGGCGCCGACACGCCGCGCAGCTGGATCTGTGCGATCCTCGCCCCCGCGGGCGCCCCCACGTTTGCCCCGCCGCCCGCCTGGTCCGCGGGCCCGCCGCCCAGAACGAACCACGCCGACAGCCCGATCCCGACGACCAGAGCAAGCCCCGCGACCGCCGGCGCGCCCCGCCTGGGCGGGTACACCCGCTCGTCCCCGGGCGCGGTCTGACCGACCCGCGCCATCACCCGATCCACCGCGCGCTCGTCGAGCGTCGGCGCCCCGGGCGCCTCCGCCCGCAGCCGCGCCCCGATCCCGTCGTCTCGCCCGCTACGCCTGTTCACAGAGCACCTCCCGCGCCGCCACGCGGACATCACGAACACCATTCTCTCCCGAGCGGGCGCTACGCGCCTCCTCCAGCTCCAGCCGCTCGCGCAGCGTGTTGCGCGCCCTGTGCAGCAGCACGCGGACGCCCACGCGGCTGCGCCCGAGCACCCGCGCGATCTGCCCCGGTTCCATACCCTCAACGTACCGCAGCCACACCGCCTCGAACGCGTCGGCGCCGAGCGACTCGCGCGCCATCTCCCAGACCGTCCCGCCCACGATGCCATCGCCGCCGCCATCACCCGCCTCCGAAGCGTCGCGCCGCCGTGACGCGGGGTCCCGGTCGCGCGCCGACTTCTGGCGCCGCCGGATCACGTTGACGATCTCCCGCCGCGCAATCGCCATCACCCACGCGCCGAACACCTCGCCCTCGCGGTAGGTCCGGATCGACCGCCACGCCCGGAGCATCGTCTCCTGCGTGACCTCCTCGGCGTCGTGCCGGTCCCGAAGGCGCGCCAGCGCGAACCGCTGGACCCGCCCCGCGTGCCGCTCAACGAGCACGCCGAACGACGCCGCGTCCCCGGCGCGCGCGCGCGACGCGAGCGTCTCGTCGCTCGCGCCGCCCGCGCCGATCTCCCCGTGCTCGCGCTCAGTCGTCGTCATCGTGATCGTGGTCGTGGTCCTCGTACTCGTCGTCGTTGTTGACATGCTCCTCGAGGAACTCCCGCGCCGAACGGGCGTTGATGTCCACCGAGCCCCGGACCATCCGCCCCTCGGTGTCGAACCGCAGCCCGCGCGTCAGCTCCACCAGCTGCTTCAGGTCCGGGTCGTCCTTCGCGATCAGGCGACCCAGCGCAACAAGCCCGCGGGCGACGTCGGAGATCGACTCCGCGTCCTCCACGCTCGCCGCGCTGACCGCGACCGCGACCCGCGCCTTCCCGTCCCGTTCCGTGATCGAACCGAAGATCGTGTCCGCCTGGCGTGCGATCTCGCTTACCGGTTCGAACCCCGACAGGCGCTTCAGGTCCGTGGCGAGCGCCACGACCATCGCACCCTCCGCCGGCGACGACAGCTCCAGGATCGGCGCGTCGCCGCCCAATCCATCACGCCGTCCATCCAATACTCGCGCCGCGCGGCCCAGGAGCCCCATGTGTGGTGACGCGACCATCACCCGGTCGTCCCCCTTGCGCATCGCGATCACGTTCGCCTGCTCGTCTTCCTCGCCGAGCACCATCACCTTGTGCCCCGCGGCCTCGAACTCCTTGTCGTCGCCGTGCAGGAACGCGTGCCCGTGCCAGAGCCGATCCTCCAGCCTGTCCAGCGCGTCGGACCCGTACAGGACCGCGACGATCGACTCCTCGTCCTCACCCTCGTCGGCCCAGCCGTACAGCGTGATCCCGCGCAGATCCTTGCCCCACTCCAGATCGCCCCGCAGCGACGCCGCGATCTCGTCCTTCATGATCTCCTGGTCAACCATCTCCAGGAACCACCGACCGATCTCCGAATCGTTCGCCCGCTGCAGGTCGATGTGCAGCACCCACTGCGCCTCGCCGTCCACATGATCGAACCGCGGCGGCCCGCCCAGCGCCGCTCCCCCTGCGGCGGCCACCACCGCCGCACCGCACACCAGACCCATCCGTCTCGTCATCGCGTTCATGGATATGTCCTCCCGGCGGAACCCACCCGTGGGCCGCCCTCGTGGTTCATACCCCTTCTTACGCCGACCGGGCGCCCGCGTTACGCCGCCAACGCCCCCGCGTCCCCGCGGAGCATCCGCCCACGTTTCCGGACCAGCAGGACGAGGCCCACGACGTAGATCAGGACGCCCCCGCCAACGACCCCGATCAACGAGATCTCCCAGACGCTGATCCCGCCACCCCCGAGCGGCCCCGGGCCGTACGACCAGTTCGACGAGCCTCCCGACGCCTGGAGCGGCTGCCCGTACGACATGCCGGAGGTGCTCATCTGTGGGTCCGCGGCAAACTCGGCGACGGCCAACGGCAGGTAGGTCATCTCCTCGACCGTCGACTCGTGCTCGATATCGAGTCCCGACGCCGCGTACGCAGCGAGCGACGCGGCATTGTCGAACGAATCGCCCTCCCCGATCTTCTCACCGTCCGCATCGAGCATCACCCACGACTGATCCGCGAGCTGGATCTCGACCATGACATGCTCCGCCCCGCCGGCGAACGTGAGCGTCAGCACACCAGACTCGGCCTGGCCAATCGCACCCGTTGTCCCGTCCGCGCCGACCATGATGTGGTACCGCGCGACGTCCCGCTGCCGCCCCGAGTCGTACTCGAAACTCTGCGGCGACCACGTATCGCTCATGCTGAAACTCGCGCCCGCCCGCCCCCCGCCCGCAGTCATCCGGGACATCTGCGCCATCGTCGCCATCGATCCGATCACACCCAACACCGGCAGCACGCCCATGACGACCACCAGCGTCCACCCCGCCACAAGCAGGAACATGTTCCCGCGCAGGCGCAGCGCCATCCGCGGCGTCGTCACGCCGACCTTGAGCAACCCCGCCCCGCATTCCGGGCACCGCGCCTCGCTCACCGATGTCAGCTCGTACCCGCACCCGCCGCACGCCGCCCCACGGCGCATCCACCCCGGCGCCGACACACTCCTCACCACCAGAACCACGCCCAACGCCAGCAGCCCGACGACGACCGGGATCCACATCAGGTACGCGAACATCGCGAACATCATCATGCCGGGCCCCCTTCGCACGGCTCCCGCCGCACGCAGCGCGGAAGCCCCCCCAGCCTATAGTCCGGGACGCCGAACATCACCCCGCCTCCCCCAGGAAGCACCAGATGCCCGCCACCACCACCAACGTCCGCGAGATCCTCGGCCCCGACGCCGACGCCCTCCTCAACCACGAATCCAAGACCGTCTCCAAGTCCGCCCTCCACCTCCCCGGGCCAGACTTCGTGGACCGCGTCCTCATGGACACCGACCGAAACCCCACGGTCCTGCGCAACTTCCAGCACATCCTCAACACCGGGCGCCTCGGCGGCACCGGCTTCGTCTCCATCCTCCCCGTGGACCAGGGCATCGAGCACGCCGCCGGCGCCTCGTTCGCCCCCAACCCCGCCTACTTCGACCCCGAGAACATCGTCAAGCTCGCCATCGACGGCGGGTGCAACGCCGTCGCCTCCACCTTCGGCGTCCTCGGCTCCGTCGCACGCCGCTACGCCCACAAGATCCCGTTCCTGGTCAAGTTCAACCACAACGAACTGATGACCTTCCCCAACACCTTCAACCAGATCCCCTTCGGCAACATCACCCAGTGCTACGAGATGGGCGCCGTCGCCGTCGGCGCAACCATCTACTTCGGCAGCGAAGAGTCCGAGCAGCAGATCCAGTACGTCTCCGAGATGTTCCACCACGCCCACGAGCTGGGCATGGTCACCGTCCTCTGGTGCTACCTCCGCAACCCGCACTTCAAGGTCAACGGCGTCGACTACCACAGCGCCGCCGACCTCACCGCACAGGCCAACCACCTCGGCGTCACTATCCAGGCCGACATCATCAAGCAGAAACTCCCCACCAACAACGGCGGCTACAAGGCCCTCAACACGGGCGACAGCTCCTACGGCAAGTTCGACACCAAGATCTACACCGACCTCGCCGGCTCCGACGAGAACGGCAAGGGCGGACACCCCATCGACCTGTGCCGCTACCAGATCATCAACCAGTACATGGGCCGCGCCCCCCTGATCAACTCGGGCGGCGCCAGCTCCGGCTCGGGCGACCTCAAGGAAGCCGTCGAGACCGCCGTCATCAACAAACGCGCCGGCGGCATGGGCCTCATCTCGGGCCGCAAGGCCTTCCAACGCCCCATGAAGGAGGGCGCCGGACTCCTCAACGCGATCCAGGACGTCTACCTCGACGACTCAATCACCGTCGCGTGAGGTGGCATCGTCGGCCCGAAGCTCCGCGAGCCGCGCCCGCCACGCGCCGGCTGAGCCCTCGTGCCCCGCGTCCGGATCCAGATCGTGGAGCTCATCGAACAGCCGGATAAGGTCTTGTATCCGCGCAGGCTTGACCTCGGCCGAGGCGCCTTCGAGCGCGCGCGCATACCGGGTCTCGATATCGCTCGTCAGCGCAAGACCCTCATCACCAGCCCCCGACATGATCAAGAGAAACGCGAGATTCGATCGGATCACCCGCGTGAGGTCGTTGTCATCCCCGAGCGCGCGTGCGCAAATCTCGTGTGATCGCCGTGTGTACGCCACCGCGGCGTCGGGATCACCTCGAGCGTGCGACAGAAGCCCGAGGTCGTTCAAGGCTTCGGCGTAGTGCTCGTGCTCTTCGCCGAATGCTGCCTTGGTGATACTCAGCGCGTCGTTGAAGTACACCTCCGCGGCGTCGTAACGGCCCGCATCCCGCAGCGCCCGGCCCACCCTTCTCGTCAACGCCAGCGTGACCGCGTGTTGCTCGCCGTAGGCCCTACGGCTGCTCTCGAGCGCCTCGAGGCTGTATCTCTCCGACTCCTCCGGCCGCCCCTGCTGTTCAGCGAAGTACGCCATGTTGATAATCGCGGTCAATGTGCTCGTGTGATCCGGCTCGAGATTCTCCCGCCCCCAGTCGATCGCGTAGAGCAGGACCGCCTCCGCAACGTTCGTGTACCCCGACTCCGCGAGCCCGGTCGCGTACCCCGCCAGACCAAGCGGCAGGCGCTCGCGGACGAAGTCGAAGCGGCTCGCTCGGACTGGCTCGCACACCTCGTGGATCAACGCCAGGGCGCCCTCGCGATCGCCGAGATGCCACAACGCATCGACGCGTGCGTTCACGTCCTGGATTACCGCGAGCACCTGCTCGGGCGTCTCGCCGCGACCGCGATACCCCGCGATCATCATCAGCGTCGGCGTATCGAGATCACTGAATGGACGTTGCGTCAGCTGCTTCTCGATCCATGTCACGTCCCCGAGATCCCGCAGCGTCCGTTCGTCGTCCCTCCCCAGCACCTCCTCGCTAATCGAAGCCGCCCCGCGCATCAGTCGTGCGTGCTCCTCGGTCACGTCCCCCGCGGCCCAGAGCGCCGCCATCGCGCGCGCACGCATCGCCTCGGCCCGTTGCAGACTCCGCTCTCCGTACAACTCGATCGCCAGATCCTCGGCGCGCACCAGCTGAGTCGTCGCGGCTTCGGGCAGCCCGATCCGCCCGTACGCCGTCCCAAGCATCTGCCTCACCGCGTGCTCAAGCTCCGGCTGCCCGGAGAACCGTTCCCCGATCCGGGCCGACGCGCGATCGACCATCTCCTTCACCGTCGTGCTCGCCCCGCCGCCGCTCAATGGATCGAGCTGGCCGAACACCTCCTCGTTCAAGAACGCCAGCGTCCGCTCCGCGATCTCACGCTGCGCCTCCTCCTCCCCCTTCGCCCTCATCGCCTCGGCCGCCTGACTCTCGGCACGCCCCCGCTCCGCGACAGCCCACCTCGACAGCACCGCCAGACCCATGACACCCGCGACCAACAACACCCCGACCGAACACCCCGTCACAACCGCCAGACGATTGCGACGCACAAACTTGCCCACCCGGTACCGCACGCTCGGCGGACCCGCGAGCACCGCCTCGCCGTTCAGATACCGACGCAGTTCTTCGCCGATCGCCGTGGCCGTGTCGTACCGGCGCTCCCGGTCCTTCTCCAGGCACCGCATCACCACCCAGTCCAGGTCACGGCGCAGCAGGCTCGTCAGCTCCCTGACGTCCGTGTGCCGTGCGTCCACGACACGCGACGCCTCCTCGCTCTCGTCCAACCCGGAGCGCGCCATGCTTAGCCGCGTGCTCGGCCTCGCCGGCGCCACCTCGCGGATGATCCGCTGGATCTCCCCGAACGCCGCCGCCCGCAGCGTCTTGGGATCGAACGGCAGCACCCCGGTCAGCAGCTCGTACAACACCACACCCAGCGAGTACACGTCCGTCCGCGTGTCGATGTCCACCCCCGACATCTCCGCCTGCTCTGGCGACATGTACTCGGGTGTCCCGATCAGCTGCCCCCGATCCGTGAAGATCGTCCGCTCCGTGAGCCGCTGGTTCAGCGCCTTCGCGACCCCGAAGTCGATCACCTTCGGCGTCGCGTGCCCCTCCGCGTCGTACGCCACCAGGATGTTGCTCGGCTTCAGGTCCCGGTGGATCACCCCCTTGTTGTGCGCGTGCTGCACCGCCTCGCACACCCTTGCGAACAGCCCGACACGCTCGTTGATGCTCAGCCGGTTCTTGTCGCAGAACGCCGTGATCTCCTCGCCCCGCACCAGCTCCATCACGAAGTACGGGCGCGACCCCATCGCCGCCGGCGTCACACCACCATCAAACACCTTCGCGATGCACGGGTGGTCCATCACCGCCAGCGCCTGCCGCTCGGCCTCGAACCGCGCCACGACCGCCGCCGAGTCCATCCCTGCCTTGATCACCTTCAGCGCGACCCGACGACGCACCGGCTCGGTCTGCTCGGCCTCGTAGACCTCGCCGAACCCGCCCTCGCCGATCCTCGAGAGCAGGCGGTAGGAGCCGATCACCCGCGGGCCGCCTCCCGCATCCCGCTCGCCCAGCGATGCCGTCGTTCCTTCCCCCATGTCGCGAGTCTATCGCCTCCCGCACTCGGATCTCCCAGATCTTGGGGCGTTCTACCTATACTCCGCGTCGCCAGATCCTCACGAGGAGCCCCCCTGTGACCCGCGTCCCGCACGACTCACCCGAGATCGAGACCTACGACCCCTCGGGCATCGCCGCCGCCCTCGCCGACGACGCGGGCGTCGCCGTCGTCATCCTCGACTCCTCGATCACCGTCCGCCACGCGAACGCCAACGCCGCCGACCTGCTCGCCCGCGAGGGCGCGCTGGACCAGCTCCCGCTCGCCGGCCTGTGCCCCACGCCGCTGGCCTCGGAGATGGCCGACGTCGCCAACGAGGCGTGCGCCTCGTCCGCCCCGGTCGATCTCGTGGGCATGATCGCCGGCGCCTGGCGCCGAATCTCGTTCCGACCCGTCCGCTTCGAAAACACCCGCTGCGTCATGATGGCCTGCTCGGTGGACGCCCCGCCCGTGGACGCCCCGCGCGACCACCGCCCCATCCGCCGCGCCGCACACGACGACCTGGGCGCCCTGGCCGAACTCACCGCCCGCGAGCTGGAGGTCATCCGCCTCATCGCCCTGGGCCTCTCGACGACCCAGGTCGCGCAGACCCTCTCACGCTCCATCAAGACCATCGACGGGCACCTGCTCTCCGTCCGCGCCAAGCTCGGCCAGCTCACCCGCACCGAGCTCGCCCGCCTCGCCATCGACGCCGGCCTCACCCGCATCGACGCCGACGAGGTCCGACGCGTCGCACGCCAATCCCGCGCCGCCAGGCGCGAGGCCGCCGCCGCGCGCTAGCTCTATCCTCTTCCAATGCCCCGCCAACTCCGTCCGGCCATCTTCCTCGACCGCGACGACACCATCAACCGCAACGCCGACCTCCCGGACGCCGCATGGGTCGGCCGCACCCCGGGCGATCTGCTCGATCCTGACCACGTCCACCTGCTCCCGGGCGCCCTCGACGCGTGCCGCCGCCTCGCGGACGCGGGCTACGCGATCGTCGTCATCACCAACCAGGGAGGCATCGCCCGCGGAGGCGGCGCGATCGCGGACATCGACGCGTGCAACGACCGCCTCCGCGGGCTGCTCGCGCCCGACGACGGCGCGCCGCCCGACTCCGCGATCCCCGCGCCGCTGCGCCCCACGCTCGTCGAGGCCTGCTACGCCGCCCCGCACCACCCGATGGGCGCTGTCGCGCCGTTCGACTCCGAGCACCCCTGGCGCAAGCCCGGCCCGGGCATGATCGAATCCGCGTGCGCCGAACTCGGCCTCGACCCCGCCCGCTCGTGGATGGTCGGCGACAAAAAGCGCGACCTCGACGCCGCCATCACCGCCGGCATCGCCCCGGACCGGTGCGTGATGGTCGGCCCGACCGCGGACGCGCCAGATCTCTCCGCCGCGGCAGCGCGCATCCTCGGTTCGGATCCCACCCCAGGCGATTCTACGACCGTCACACTCCGCGCCCTCGACGGCAGACCTCTCGCCGACTCGCGCACACGCGAAACCGTCCTCGCCACCGCCCGCGCCATCGCCGAACGCACCGGCGTGGACCTGACCGACCTCTCCGCGACCGACTCGAGCGTGACCGCGACCCTCGCCGCCCCGCGTCTGGCCGCCCTGGGCTTCCTCGCCGAGCTCCGCCGCCTCACCAACGCCTGGTCGATCGCCAAGCACGCCCGGGACCTCTGGCCCGCCGCCGACCACGACTGAGCCCGCGCCGTGTACGCCACCGTACCCTTCCCCCGCGTGCCCCCTCCCCCCAACAAGCCGCTCCGCCTGCTCGTCGTCCTCCCCTCGTGGGTCGGCGACGCCGTCATGGCCACGCCCGCGCTCCGCCGCCTGCGCACCGCACTCCCCGGCGCCTTCGTCGGCGCCCTCGCACGCCCAGGCATCGACCAACTCCTCGACGCCCTCGACCTGTTCGACGAGGTCCACGTCGAGGCCCGCGCGGGAGTCATGGGGCCCAAGCACGCCGCCGCCAAACTCCGCCCGCGCCGCTACGACACCGCGCTCCTGCTCACCAACTCGTTCTCCACGGCACTCGCCGCCCGGGTCGCGGGCATCCCCCGACGCATCGGCTACGACCGTGACGCACGCCGCCTCCTGCTCACCGACCCCGTCAAGGCGCCCAAGACCAACGCCGGCGCATGGGCGATCACCCCCGCCGTCAACTACTACTGGGACCTCGTCGGCACGCTTGTTGGCGACCAACCCCCACCCCCGCCCGCCGACCAGGCGCTGACCAGCACGCACGCCCCGCTTGTCCTGCCCCCGGGCGTGTTCATGGAGCTGGGCGTCGCCGACAACACGCGGGCAGAGGCCGACGCCGTCCTCGAGAGAGCCGGCGTGAACAAGGGCACGCACCACGCGATCCTCAACCCGGGCGGGAACAACCCCGCCAAACGCTGGCCCCCTGACCGCTACGCACGCCTCGCCGACCACCTCGCGGGCGCACACAATCTCCGCGTCCTCGTCAACGGCTCACCCGACGAGCGTGACCTGTGCGCACAGATCGCCGACGCCGCACGATCACAGCCCGCGGTTCTCCCGGACCTCGGCGTCACCCTCGCCTCGCTCAAGGGCGTCATCGCGAACGCGAGCCTCATGGTCACCAACGACACCGGCCCGCGCCACATCGCCGCCGCCCTGGGCGTCCCCCTCGTCTCGCTCTTCGGCCCCACCGACCCGCGCTGGACGACCATCCCCGTCCGCCCCACCGACACCGGTGATCCCGGCGAGACGATCCTCGTCGCCGACCCCGGACTGCCCGTGGGCGAGTCCGCCAACGACAACCCGGGCCGGTGCGCGATCGAGCGCATCGCTCTGGATGACGTGATCGCGGCCGCCGACCGCCTGCTCGCTCAGACCAGCTCGCGGTCCGCGAACCAGCGGACCCCCGGGTAGTGCGACGCGAGCACGCCCAGCAGGTCTTCCGAGACGCTCGACTCCCGTGAATCAACCTCGACGATCCGCCCCACGCCGCCGGGCGTGTCAACCCAGCCGCGGGCAACGACGTCGCCCTTGCGAGTGCCCTCGAGCACCCGCCCCTCGCGGTCCATGACCCACGGGCGTTCCCGCCCCGTGTCCGCCCCTGCGGTCGTCAGCGTGTCTGTCATCACGGTCGTCCTCCGGGTGGCGCGGATCGCACCGTCGGCGAGGGTCGTATCGAGCGTCGGGGCGTCGCCCCCGACCCCCGGCCCCGAGAACCCGC
Source organism: Phycisphaerales bacterium (assembly GCA_029260515.1). Lineage (GTDB taxonomy): Bacteria > Planctomycetota > Phycisphaerae > Phycisphaerales > UBA1924 > JAJRXR01. Next base: position 79,989 of record JAJDDC010000070.1, read on the forward strand.
CGCCGGCAAGGATCTCGGACCAGCGCACGCGCCAGCCTTCCTCCACCCCTCGCGCCCGGAACATCCTGCCCTGTCGGCGCCTCCCCCCTATCCCGCACAGACCGTCTTGACGCCCCCCGCCTCAACCCTACCATTGCGGCGTCCGGGACCCCCCGGACGACAACTCCAGCCGCCGACACAGAAAATCCCCGCCCACGCGGGGGTCCAGCGTCGGCGCCCGTCGGGGGCGTAGCTCAGTCTGGTAGAGCGCTTCCATGGCATGGAAGAGGTCGTCGGTTCGAGCCCGTCCGCCTCCACTCGACGAACAGCCCCGGGCACGAGCCCGGGGCTGTTTCATTGGCCGCGTCCGAGAACCCCCATCCGCCCCGCATCCCGGTCGAACGCAACGAACCCGCGCCGGACCGAGGGCCTCTGGTGATCATGTTCACGTTCGGTCCCGTGACAACGACGACGTCTCGTCGCGCACTCGCCGCGCAGGTCCATGATCATCAGTCGTGCACTCGTCCCGACTCGCCCCGGCGACCCGGCAGCGTCCGCCAGGAACCAGGGCCCGACGCGGGCCATCGTTGTAAGCGTGTTCGCCCCAGATGCCCCGCTTTGTACCGGCTCCGATCGCAGTGCCGGCCCGCGGGAGGTGCGTTCGGTCGCACGCCCAGTTCGGAGACCTCGACCGCTCAGCCTTTCTCGCCTCCCGAACCAGCCCGGGCCCCGGGTACCCCGGAAGGGGATCGCCCCCTTCACCGACGCACCCCCGCGCCCCCGCGCGGGGCGTTTTCCTGCGCGCCCCGCGTGGCTACCGTTCGCCCTCATGGACATCGCCTGGTACATCCCCCCGCACATCTTCGCCGCCCGCGTCTGCGACGTCTCCCTGGGCACCTTCCGCATGGTGCTCGTCATCGCCAACCACCGCTACCTGGCCGCGATCCTCGGCTTCTTCGAGGTCGTCATCTGGGCCCTGGCCGTCGGCGGCGTCATCAAGTTCCTCCACAACCCCGTCGCGCTCGTCTCGTACGCGGGCGGCTTCGCCGCGGGCACACTCGTCGGCATGATCATCGAGGACCGCGTCGCCCTCGGCTACCGCGTCGTCCAGGTCATCAACCCCAACCCCGACATCTCCGTCGCCGCCCGACTGCGTGAACGCGACTACCGCGTCACCCGCATCGACGCCAGCGGACGCGACGGCCCGGTCGAGATCGCCCACGCCGTCATCAGACGACGCAAGCTCCGCGAGCTCATCGACCTGGTCAACAAGACTGTGCCCGAGGCGTTCGTCACCGTCGAACGCGCCGACCGCCCCTCGGGCGGCGCATTCGCCGCCACCGCCACCGCCAACAAATGGCGCCGACGGACCCCCATCGCCCCCGCCTCCATCCGCAAGTAACCCCCCCCCCGCCGAGGGGGTGCGCGCATACTTGCACGCGCCCGTATCCCCCCTCGCGCCCCCGCACAACCGCGACAGGCCACCCACCCGGCGCAGCCGATACGCGCCGGCCAGCCCGGACTTCCCCCGCCACCCCTTCCGGCCGATCCAGTCCTCCAGAGCCGACACCGAGCCGAGGACGACCGATGACCACAGACGCGATCCCCCACGCCGCCGCCGACCTCCCCCCGGTCCCCGCCGAGAAGCTCGCCAGACCGTTCAAACGCTTCATGGCGCTCTCCAGCGCCGGCGGCCTGGTGCTGCTCGCGTGCACGCTCGTCGCGCTCGTGTGGGCCAACTCGGGGTTCGCCGAGTCCTACCACCACATCTTCCACGAGCTCCACCTCGACATCTCCTTCGCCGGTTTCACCATCTCGCACTCGCTCGCACACTGGATCAACGACGCGCTCATGGCAGTCTTCTTCCTCGTCGTCGGTCTCGAGATCAAACGCGAGCTCGTCGTCGGCGAGCTGTCCAGCCCCCGCAAGGCCGCCCTCCCCATCGTCGCCGCCATCGGCGGCATGGTCGTCCCCGCGTTCATCTTCGCGATCATGAACTCGGGCCAACCCTCCATCCGGGGCTGGGGCGTCCCGATGGCGACCGACATCGCCTTCGCCCTCGGCGTCCTGTGCCTGCTCGGCAAGCGCGCCCCCTTGTCGCTCAAGGTCTTCCTGGTCTCGCTCGCGATCGTCGACGACCTGGGCGCACTCGTCGTCATCGCCGCCTTCTACACCGAGCAGCTCAACCTCTACTCCCTCACCGACGCCACACTCCTCGTATGCGCCCTCGCCCTGCTCAACGTCCTCAAAGTCCGAAACCTCATCCCCTACCTCGTCGGCGGCGTCTGCCTCTGGCTGCTGGTCATGGAATCGGGCATCCACGCCACCATCGCCGGCGTCCTGACCGCGTGCTGCATCCCCGCAACCGCGCGCGTCGATTCCATCCGCTTCCTCGAGTCCTCCAAGAACGCCCTGTCGATCTTCGAACGCGACGCCGAGCCCGGACGCTGCGTGCGCACCAGCGACACCCAGCGATCCGCCGTCGTCACCCTCGAGCGCAACGCCGAGCACGTCCTCCCGCCACTGCACCGCCTCGAGCACGCCCTCCACCCCTGGGCCGCGTTCCTCATCATCCCCGTCTTTGCGCTGGCCAACGCCGGCCTGCACCTGGGTCACGGCGCCGCCGACCACCTCTCGTCGGACATCACGCTCGGCGTCCTCGCCGGCCTCATGTTCGGGAAGCCCATCGGCGTCTTCCTCGCCTGCTACCTCGCGTGCAAACTCCGCATCGCCGCCCTCCCCGCGGGCGTCACCTGGCGCCAGCTCCTGGGCGTCGGCTTCCTCGCCGGCATCGGCTTCACCATGGCCCTGTTCATCGCCAACCTCGCCTACCCGAACCCCGCCGACCTCGAAGCCGCCAAGATGGGCGTCATGCTCGCCTCGCTCGCCAGCGCCGTGCTCGGCTCGGCGCTGCTGCTCACGTCGCCGTCCCGCGCCCAGGCGACGAACACCGAGCCCGCCCCAGCCTGACTTGCCCGCCCGGTTCAACAAAACGACGACGGCCCGCGTCAGCACGCGGGCCGTCGTCTATCCCGTCTCCGCGCCGACACAACGAGCTCAGTTCCCACCAACCACACGCTCACGCATGAACTCGCGGATATGCCCCGCGACACGCGCCCCGTCCTCCTCGAGGACGAAGTGCCCGGTGTCCAACAGGTGCAGCTCCGCGTCAGGCAAGTCCCTGAGGTACGGGAACGCGCCCTCGGCCGGGAAGATGTGATCGTTCTTGCCCCACGCGATCAGGGTCGGCGGCTGATACTCCCGCAGGTACTCCTGCCACGCCGGGTACCTTCCCGGGTTCGTCCCGTAGTCCAGAAACATCGCCAGCTGGATCTCCTGGTTCCCAGGGCGGTCCAGCAGCGGCTGATCGACCAGCCAGTTATCCGGGCTAATCGACTCGGCGTTCCGTGTCCCGTGCGTGTACTGCCACCTCGTCGCCTCGATTGTCAGCAGCGACCGGAGCGCGTCGCCGTGCTCCGCCGTCGGCTCCGCCCAGTACGCCCTAATCGGATCCCAGAACTCCAGCAGCCCCTCCGAGTACGCGTTCCCGTTCTGGATGATCAGCCCCTCAACACGCTCGGGGTGCTCGACCGCGATCCGGAAGCCAACCGGCGCCCCGTAATCCATCATGTACAGCGTGTACGAATCCGTGCCAAGACGCTCGAGCAGCTCGCCCACCACCCCCGCGACACTGTCGAACGTGTACTCCCACGCTTCAACGCTCGGCGCCGAGCTCATTCCGTAGCCCGGGTAATCGGGCGCGATGACCCGGTATTTATCCGCCAGCAGTGGGATCAGGTCCCGGAACATGTGCGACGACGTCGGGAACCCGTGCAGCAGCACGATCGTCGGCGCGTCCGCATCGCCCGCCTCCCTGTAGAAGATCTCCAGCCCGTCGATCTCGATCGTGCGGTGCCGGACGACCGCGGCCGCGTCAGTTTCCGTCGCGATGCCCCCGCCGGCGCCGATCGCGGCCCCGCCCGTCATCCCCAGCCCGACCAACGCGCCGCCGATCATCACCTTCATCGTCTTGCGTGCCATCTGCCTGCTCCTGTTCGTGTTGAAGACTGAACTATCACTCTCAAAATCGCCCGCCGACGCTCGTCGGCGGGCGACGCCGGCCGCGTCTGTCACGCGGCCGAGACACGCGCCGCATCGTCCAAAGACCGTGCGTACACGCGCCCCGCCTGCACACCCACGTGCCCGGCGACGACCTCGCCGCCCGAGAACACCAGCACCGTCGGGATATTCCGGATGCCGTACCGTCGCGACAGGCCCTCGGCCTGGTCCACGTCGACCTTCGCGACCGTCGCACGTCCCTCAAACTCGCCCGCCAACGCCTCGATCGTCGGCGCAAGTGCCAGGCACGGCTGGCACCAGCCCGCCCAGAAGTCCACGAGCACCGGGCCCTCGGCGTCCCGGATGACCGCGTCGAACGACGACTCGTCTAGATTGATCGGCTTGCTGCCCAACATGATCGCCTCCTGTCTGCGTCCTGATGGACGCGCTCCGCGTGCCCGGGACGACCGACACCGGCCGTCCCCAAACCGCCCGACGCGCCACTGAGCGCGCCGGGCGAGTACGAGAAGAGTTTCTACTATCCGCTCACGCCGTCGCCATGGCGCCGACCTCGACGCGCGGGAAGTCCACCTCGGTCTCCGCGACGTGGTTGAAGTAGTTCGTAAAGGTGTTGATCGCGACAACGCCGACGATCTCAACGATCTCGCCATCGCCGAACCCCGCCGAACGCACAACCGCGATATCTTCGTCGGACACGAAACCGCGCTTGACGACGATGGAACGCGCGAATGCCAGCGCCGCGGCCGTGCGAGCATCTCCGGACTCACCCGAGAGGTTCGCGGCCAGCTCCGTCTCGCCCACGCCCTGACCCTTGCCCAGCGCCGTGTGCGCGCTGGCGCAATACTCGCAAGCGTTGGCGCCCGCGACCGCAACCGCGATCTGCTCGCGGAGCTTCCCGCCCAGCTCGCCCGAGCCCAGGGCCTGGCCGAAGCCCAGATACGCCTGCAGCGTCGCCGGCGAATGCGCGATCGACGCCATCAGGTTCGGGACCGTCCCCATCCCCTTGCGAACGCCCTCCAGCAGGCTCTTCGCCTTGCCCTCGGCGGTCGTCGGATCGATCGGTGTTATGCGTGCCATGGTGTGTCTCCTTTGTGTTCCGGGCCCCGCGTGGGCCCGACACGGTCTCGCCGGGGTTCATCCCCCGACCATCCGTACATACATATAGACCGATCAGTCTATTCCACCAAAGAAATAATGGCCCTATTTCACCCATAATCTTGATCACCTGATTTCAGCGCCGGTAAGCCCAGTTCTCACCGAGACTTGAAATAGACCGGTCAGTATGTGTATTCTAGGTGTGAAAGGACCACGTATGCCCCCGAGCCGCCGAGACGAACTGGTCGAGACCGCGATGCGGGTCTTCTACCGCCACGGCTTCAACGCGACTGGCATCGAGAAGGTGCTCCGCGAAGCCGGCATCAGCCGCATGACCCTCTACAACCACTTCAAGTCCAAGGACGAGCTCATCGCCGCCGCCCTCCGACGCCGCGACGAGACGTTCCGCAACAAGATGTACAAGTTCATCGGCGCCCGGGCGACCGGCCCGGCCGAGCGGATCCTCGCCGTGTTCGACTTCGGCGAGCAGTGGTTCTGCTCCGACGAGTTCTGCGGGTGCATGTTCATCAACGCGTCGGCGGAGTTCCCGGACCGCGACTGCGCCATCCGCCGCGTCGCCTCCGAGCACAACCGCGCGATCGCGTCGTACCTGCTCGAACAATGCCGCGAGGCCGGGCTACGCGACCCTGAACTCGTCGCGCGCCAGCTGCACATACTCTTCGAGGGCGCCTGCGCCCGTGCGAACGTGATGGACGCGGTCGAGGGAGGCGAAGAGGCCTTCAGGGCGACCTCCTTCGCAGCGCGCGACGCCGCGGCGCTCGTCATCAACACCGCCAAAACAACACCGTCGACCGCGGCCTGATCCTCAGCCCGAGATCCTGCCGCCGCTTACGTCCCCGTCGTCCCGCTCCCCGTCTCGACCTCCGCGCCCTCGATCACGTACAAACCAAGCAGCCACCCGCCCACGATGTACGGGTCCACGTCCAGCTTGCCCTTGATCGTCCCGTAGTTCACGAAGCCCGCCCCGCCCACCGACTCGTCCACCGAGCGCGACAGACGCACCTCCGCCGCGTCGTACGGCGACGGCGGCACGCCGATGCAGCACCCGTCCCACTGGTTGAGCATCACCAGCAGCTCCTTCGTGTCCGCCGCCATCACCGGCAACAGCAAGTACCCGCGCACGCGCACCCACTTGCCGTCCAGCTCCATCGCCCACGCCGGCAGCTGCGTCAACCCCTTCTCGGGCGCGTACGAGCGCCCCGCCGACGCCATCAGATCCCAGGGCAGCTCGTACGGCGACGCCTCGGTCCCCGCGCCCTTCACCACGATCTTCCCGTTGACCAGCAGGCTCCCGTCCTCGCGTCGCTCGACCGACCCCCCGGGCCCCGTCGGCGCCTTGGACGCGTCCTGCGCGAGCCTCTCGCCGATCCCGCCGAGAGGCCCCCCGCCCCCGACGTTATCCGCAAGATCGATTCCATCGTCGGCGCCTCCGTCCGCCGAGGCGCCCGCAGGTTCAATGCTGGGCTCTCCGTCTGCGTCCGAGGAGTTGCCCTCGCCCGAGGCATCACGCGCACCGCCCGCCGCGACCGCCGCGTCGTGATCCGCCTCCGGTTCTGACGCCTCACCCTCAACCACAGACGCGACATCGCCCTCGGACTCGACCGCATCGTCGGCAGCGTCCGCGGTGATCTCACCCTTGTGCGACGCCCCCCCCTCCGACTCGCCGACGAGCCAATCGCTCTCAACGTGCTCGGTCTCGACGCCAGCCCCATCTTCGCCGCCCGCCCCGGTCGTCTGCGCCACGATCGCGTCGAGCACCACCTGCTCGCCGTCCCGGTCGTCTGTCTTCACGGGCGCCGGGTCCTCCTCGGCCACGGGCGCCTCGACGACCTCGATCCCCATCTCCGCGAGCCCCGCCTCGACCGATTCTGTCTCTTTGATCTCCGGGTCCGCCGTCGAGACGACGACCTGATCGGACACGGGTGCATCAACGCCGACGCGTTCGGGATCGCCCGTGACTTCCGAAACCCCAACCGGCTCGGCACGAGCCGGGATCTCGACCGCGTCGCCCGTTGCCGCCGACCCGCCTTCGCCCCCCGCCTCGCCAGACATCAGGAACAGCCCGCCCGTCACGAGCACCAGCACGCCGACAATCGCCCAGAACACACGCATCGAGACCTCCTTCAGACAGTCTCTACCGCCCGACCCCGCCAATTGTGCCCGCAATCTCGGCCCGGATCACCCGATCGGCCGCAGATTCCGCGCCACGCTCGTCCTGTACCCCGCCACCGCCGGCGCCACCCCCGCCACCGCCGCCAGGCCGACCGCCCCAAGGCCCACGGCCAGCGCCATCCGCGGCTCGATCGCCGCCTCGATCACCAGCCCCAGCCGCGCCCACATCACCGCCGACACGATCTCCCCCCCGACCCACGCCAGCCCGACCCCGACCACCCCGCCCAGCAGGCCCAGCAGCGCGCTCTCGGTCATCACCAGCCCGAAGATCCGTGCCCGGCTCGCGCCCAAGACCCGCAGCACGGCCACCTGCCTCCGCCGCTGCTCCATCGCGTTGTACAGCGTCAGCATGATCCCGACCGCGCTCGAGATCATCACCACCGCCGCCATGCCCAAGAGCACCTGGTCGATGTTCGACACGATCCCGAACAGCCGCTGGATCTCCTGCCGCGGCTGTGCCACCGTCAGCCCTTCCTGTGCGCGCAGCCGCGACATCACCTGGGGCAACGCCGCCGGCGCCCCCCCGTCCCGCGACGCCAAACGCGCATAGATCCCCGTGATCTTCCTGTCAGCCTCCGTCAGGTCCGCCTCGCCCGTCAGCCCGGCGGCATCGCCGAGCTCACGCACTCTGCGATCGTGCGCATGAAGAATCCACGCGCTCGTCAGATCCGTAAACAGCGCCCGGTCGTGCGGCCCCCCCGTCGCCGCCAGCACGCCGACGACCTCGTAGTCGTACTCCGCGTGCGCGTGCGCCCCCGGATCACGGGCGGCGCCGTGGAACACGTTGATCGTGTCGCCGACCCCGAGCCCCGTTTCGTTCGCGGCCTCCGCGCCGAGCACGACCTGGAACGGCCCGCCGAACAGGTCCCCATCCGCAATACGCCACGCCCGCCCCGCGTCGGGCTCGAACGCCGTGAAGAACCCACGAGTCGTCGCCATCACCGGGCGCCCGCGGAACGAATCACCGAGCTGCGTCGGGACCGCGTACGCGAACGGGTACCGCGCCCCGAGCCGCTCGTAGTCCGCCCACGGGATGTAACTCGCCGGCGCATTGGCGTAGAAGATCCCGTTTAACACCGACACCATCGGGCTCGAGTCGTTGCTGATCAACATGTGCATGTCGCCGCTGCCCCGCTCGAACGCACGCCTCCCCGCGTCGCGCATCGAGACCAGCGTCAGCATCAACCCCACCGAGACGCCCACCATCAACACAGTGGTCACGCTCGAGAACATCCGCCCCGTCACGCTCCGCCGCACGATCGTCCAGTCGCTGACCGCCACGCGTCCTCCGCTTCTTCCCCCCTCTCCCCCTGGGGGAGAGGGCCGGGGTGAGGGGTCTCCGTCCTCTACCGCTTCTCCCCCACACCCACTTCTTCCAGCACCACCCGCCGCTCGAACGCCCCCGCGACCACCGGATCGTGGCTCACGCACACCAGCGCCGCCCCCTGCTCGCGGCACGCGTCCCGGATCAGCCCGATCGCGACCGCGGAGTTTTCCGGGTCAAGACTCGCCGTCGGCTCGTCCGCCAGCACAAGCGCCGGCTTGCACGCCAACGCCCGCGCCACCGCAACACGCTGCTGCTGGCCCACGCTCAGCTCCTCGGGCGCCGCGTCCATACGATCTATGCCCAGCGTCCCCAGTAGCCCGCGTGCGCGCGCCGCATGCTCCCCCCGCGGCATCAACGAAAACATCAACGCCACCTCGACGTTCTCGAGCGCCGTAAACCCGTGCAGCAGGTTGAAACTCTGGAAGATCATCCCGATCTCACGCCCGCGGAACGCGTCCCGCCTCGCGCCCTTGAGCGAGTGGATGTCCGTCCCCGCGACAAGCACCCTCCCCGCGTCCGGGTCCAGAACGCCCGAGAGCAGGTGCAGCAGCGTGCTCTTGCCCGAGCCAGACCGCCCGACCACGACCACCTGCTCGCCCGGCGCCACGTCCAACTCGTCGATCCGCACGACATCGCCGCCCGCCCCGGAATATCCGAACCGCAGACCGCGTACTGAAAGTGCCGGCGTGTCGCCGTCGCGTTGCTCGTCGCTCATCGTGGTATTCTCGCGCCCAACCACCGCCCGGACGACCCGGAACCAACGACTTGTCACCGATCGCGCTCATTCTCCTCCTGCTGGCGGCCTATCTCGCCCTCGGCGTTCTCTTCGCCCTCCCCTTCCTCGCCCGGGGCGTCTCCGCCATCGACCCCGCCGCCAGCGGCTCGTCCCCTTTCTTCCGCGTGCTCATCCTCCCGGGCGTCGCCGCGCTCTGGCCCGTCCTCGCGTTCAAGTGGGCGCGGACCAGATCGCATGGGGGCACGCCGTGACCCCGGCCCAGCGACGGACACACCTCGCCGCCTGGCTCGTCCTCGCCCCCGCCCTGCTCGCCGCGATCATCGCCCTCGTCCTGCTCGCCCCCGACCCCGTCGCCCCGCCAACCGGCGCGCCGGCCCAGGGGGCCACGCCGTGAGCGCGGGCTACGTCACCGTCCAGTGGAACGCGCACAAGCGCCGCTACGACATGCTCCTCTGGTCGGCGATCGTGGCGTACCTCGCCGCCTTCCTCGCGATCTCGATGCTCACGCACCAACCGCCCGCCGAGATCTCCGTCCCGGTCCTGCTTATGCGCGCGCTCGGGACCGCGGCTTTCATCCTCCTCACCGTCACCATCAGCATCGGCCCTCTCGCGCGTCTCGACCGCCGCGCCGCCCCGCTCCTGTACAACCGCCGCCACCTGGGCGTGTCGCTCTTCTGCCTCGGGCTCGCGCACGCCGCCCTCGCCATCCTCTTCTACGGCGCCTTCGGCGCGTCCAACCCCATCCTCGCCCTCCTCGACCGACCCGAAGCCCTCACCTCCATCAGCGCCTTCCCCTTCGAGCTGCTCGGGCTGTGCGCCCTGCTCGTCCTCTTCCTCATGGCCGCCACCAGCCACGACTTCTGGCTCAAGAACCTCTCGCCCCGCTGGTGGAAGGCGCTGCACATGCTCGTGTACGCCGCCTACGCCGCCCTCGTCGTGCACATCACCCTCGGCCCGCTCCAGTCCGAACGCTCGCTGCTCTACCCGATCCTCCTGTCCGCCAGCGTCGCGACCGTCGGCGCCCTGCACATCGCCGCGGGCCTCAAGTCGCTCGCCCAGGACCGCGCCATGGCGCGCGACACGCCCGCCGAGAGCGCCGCCTGGATCGACGTCTGCGCCGTGACCGACATCCCGATGGACCGCGCCCGCGCAGTCCGCCCCGAGGGCGCCGACCCCATCGCCGTCTACCGCTACTCCGACGACGTCGGCGAGTGCGTCAGCGCCATCTCCGCCGTGTGCGCACACCAGGGCGGCCCCCTGCACGAGGGCAAGATCGTCAACGGCTGCGCCACCTGCCCCTGGCACGGCTACCAGTACCTCCCCGACAAAGGCCAGTCCCCCCCACCCTTCACCGAGAAACTCCCGACCTACCGCGTCCGCGTCCAGGGCGCCCGCGTCCAGGTCAACCCCGAACCCCTTGCCCCCGGCACACCCGTCGAGCCCGCGCGCATCAGCGCGACGACAGCGAAGGCCGCCGATGCCTGATCACGACGACTTCTACGTCGGCTACCTCGCGATGCCCAGGTCCCACCGGCGCTTCCTGCAAACCGCGCTGCCCCTGACACTATTGGCCGTGCTCCTCTCCGCCGCCGCCATCGCGCTCACGCAGCGCGACCCGGGCGCGGGCACATGGCAGACGGGCGAGGCCTCGACTTGGTCCGGCATGATTCTCATCGATCCCTATCCCACATTGCACATCAAGCACGGCGAAGACCGCAGCGACTACCTCCTCGTCCGCATGGGCAAGTTCGGCGCTCGCGAGATCGCCGAGCCATTCACGAACCAGGGTGTCGTCGTCCGCGGGCGCCTGCTCGAACGCGACGGGCGCCGCATGATCGAACTCGACGACGCGCCAGGCGCCGATGCGCCCATCCGTCCATGGCCCGTGGACGCGCCGATCCCAACGCCCCCACGCCCCGTCGCTCTCGGCATCATCAACACACGCGGCGAAATCCTCGACGCAAAGTGCTACCTCGGCGCCATGAAACCGGGTGACGGCAAAGCCCACAAGGCCTGCGCGATCCTCTGCCTCGAGGCCGGAGTTCCCCCCATGCTCGTCTCCCGCGCCGACGACGGCTCGCCCCGCTACCACATCCTCCTCGAGCGCAACGGCGACCCCATCTCCGCCAAAAGCATCGCCCTGGCAGGCGAGCCCGTCCGCGTCGAAGGTATCGCCGAGGCCCGCGGCAACCTGACCTACCTCCGGGTCATCTCGCTGAGCCGTGACGGTGACGCAGACGAGTAAACGCACGCCCCCGCGCGTGGTACGCTCACCACGTGCGCTGCCGCAAGTGCGATTACCAGCTCTGGAACCTCGCCTCCCGCACCTGCCCGGAGTGCGGCGACCCGTTCGCGCCCTCCGGGTACACCTTCAGAAATGGCGCCGTCGAGTTCCACTGCCCGCACTGCCGCCAGACCTACTTCGGCACCGGCGACCGGGGCCAGCTCGAACCGACCGCGTTCGCGTGTGTCGGGTGCGGGCGCGACGTGACGAATGACGAAATGGTCCTCACCCCGGCCGATGGCGTCGTTCCCGACAGCGCGGTCGAGGACCAGCTCCCGTGGCTCCGGCGTCGCCAGGCCGGCTTCTGGAAGTCCTGGTGGCGCACGGCGCTGATGGGGGCGATCAACCCCATCAAGCTCGCACGCTCCACACCGCCCGACGCGGCCGTCGGCCCCGCCTGGCGGTTCGCATCGTTCAACCACCTCCTCGTGTTCGTCACCGGCGGCTCCCTCTACATTCTCTTCTTCGCGCTCATGATGGGCTTCTCCCTGGCCGCGGGCGGAGGGGGTGGCGGCCTCAGCTTCGGCATGCTCCTTGCCATGATCGCAATGCTCATCGGCGTCTTCATCGCCTTCTACGTCATCGCGCTCGTCTTCCTCGCCGTCTGGATCGCGATCACCCACCTGCTCCTCAGAATCACGGGCGGCGCGCCCCACCCCATGCGCGCCACCGCCGTCTCCATCCTCTACACCTCCGGCGCCTACCTCACGAACCTCATCCCGTGCGTCAACAACATCAGCTGGCTCTGGTGGCCCGTCACCGCCGGCATCACCCTGAGTCGCATCCAGGGCGTCGCGATGTGGCGCGGCATCACCGCGGCGCTCGTCACGCCCGTCCTCACGATCGCGACCTTCATCGCCCTGTATGTCTGGTTCATGATGTGGGCCTTGACGATCCAGAGCACGGCCATGTCCGCCGTGGTCAGGACAGCCGACACGCGGGTCGCGCTCGGGCGTGTGCACGCCGCGCTCTCGGCCGAGGCCCTCGGCGTCGACGCCCCCCCCGTCCACGCCCTGAGCCTCCTCGCCTCGGACTGGATGGACGCCTCGGCCGTCGTCCATCCCGCCACCCTCACCTCGACGCACGACATCCCCGCCGGCGACTCCGACCTCGCCGACTTCCTCGCGCTCTCTCAAAGCGAGCAGGCCGAGCTTGCCGCCGCCGCCGCCGGGGACCTCCCCGACGACGTCATCGCCCACCGGCTCGGCGACCTCGTCCTCACGTACCACGGCATCGACCTGCGGAGCGATCAGAAACTCTGGACCGCGATCATCTCGCCCGACCCGGACGCCAACCCGGGCTCCGAAGGCATCGATGGTGTCATCACCGTCCTCTCGGCCTCGGGCCAGACCGAGACCATCGACGTCGGGGACTTCCCCGAGCGTCTCGCCGAGCAGAACGAACGCCGCGCCAAGAGCGGGCTCGCCCCCCTCCCACACCCGTACGACGTCCGCCACGCCCTGCCCGCCGCCGCCCGGTCGATCGCGCCGCCCCCGTAACCAACCGCGACGGCTACGCTCCAACGCGCATGAGCGAGCCCCAACCTATCCCGCCTCTCGGGCTCCGCCTCGACCCGCTCTCGGGCCCGCCGGCCGAACCCGTCGCACTCGACGAGCAGCGCAGCGTCACCATCGGACGATCCGCCCGCGCCGACGTCGTGCTCGACGACCCGAGCGTCTCGCGGATGCACGCGCGCCTGGCACGTGTCGCAGGCTCGTGGGTGCTCGTTGACCTCGCCTCGCGCCACGGCACATACGTCAACGCCGCCCGACTCGAGCCCGACGCGCCCACGCCACTCGACGACGGCGACCTCGTCCGCGTCGGGCCCTGGACCTTCCGCGTGCGCACAGGCGACGCCACACCCGCGAGCGTCACTACCATCGACGACGACCGCGCCCTGACCGCGTCGCGCATCCGGGCCGTCCCCGACGCCGAGCTGGGCGGGATCGCCCAGCAGCGCCTGGACCTGCTCATCGACTGCGCCGCCTCGATCAGCGCCGCCTCGAGCATCGAGGGCCTGGCCGAAGTCGTGCTCGACGCCTGCCGCGCCGGCGCCGGCTACGCCAGGGCCGCGCTCGTCCGCCCGCTCAGTTCTGGCGGCGACGTCGAGGTCCTCGCCTCGCGCGCGCCGGCGGCCTCGTCCGGCGAGCCCCTCAAGCTCAGCCGCTCGCTCATCGAGGGCGCCTCGCAAGGGCGCGTCGTCCGCCTCGAGGGCGACGTCGGGACCGCCAGCGACTCGCACTCCATCCTCGCCCTGGGCATCCACTCGGCCACGTGCCTGCCCGTCACCCTCGGCTCGTCGGTCGAGGCCTGCCTCTACCTCGACGCCCGAGACGCCGAACGCCGCGTCTCGTCGGACGCCACCGCGTTCTGCCTCGCCCTGGCCCGCCTGGCGGGGCTCGCCATCGCCAACATCAAACGCGTCGAGACCGAACGCAAGCGCGCGATCATGGAGAGCGACCTCCGCGCCGCCCGCGAGGCCCAGCGACTCATGCTCCCGCCCGCGTCCGCGACCATCGGCTCGGTCCGATACGCGATGAACACCAGCCCCGGGCGCATCGTCGCGGGCGACCTCTTCGGCGTCACACCCACCACCGACGGACGCGTCGCCGTCTTCCTGGGCGATGTCTCGGGCAAGGGCGCCGGCGCCGCCATGCTCATGGCGATGGTCCAGACACACCTGGACCTCGTCCTCCAACGCGCGGGCGACCCCGCCGCCGCCATCACCGACGTCAACAGAGCGCTCGCCCCCAGGCTCTCGGGCGGCCAGTTCGTCTCGCTCTGGCTTGGCGTTTTCGACCCGAGCGCCCGCGCAGTCGCGTTTGTGGACGCCGGGCACGGGCACTGCCTCCGCCGACCGGCCAACGCACCGCCCGAGCGGATCGAATCACCCGGCGGCTTGCCGCTGGGCGTCCTCGAAGAGGCCGAGTACACCGCCGCCCGCCTCGAACTCGCGCCCGGCGACCGCGTCATCCTTTTCTCCGACGGCGCCGTCGAGCAGCCCAACCCCGCCGGCGAGTTCTTCGCCCTTTCCCGCGTGCTCGAGACCATCGCCGACTCGTCCTCGACGCAGGAAGATGTCTCCCGCCTCGTCGAGGCTGTCAGGGCCCACGCCGGGTCCGCCGCCCTGGCCGACGATCTGACCGTCGCCTCCATCGGCCTTGATCCCGGCTGAGCCTGCCCGATCATATGCCTAACTTATCCGTGCCAGGCGGGTGATTAGGGCGTGATTCGGCGAACCGCGGGCCCGGGGCGTCCGAATCGGCCCTGTCGCCGCGGCACGGGGGGTTCCCCTCTCATTCGCCCGCGCAGGGTCGTCCTTGGTCTCGAAACCCCGAACTGTGGAGCACGCGCGCCCATGGCACGTCACCGGTCACGCACCCTCGTCGCAACGCTCGGCGTCGCGGTTCTGTCCGCCTCCCCCGCCCCCGCCCAGGTCCATGGGCCAACGCCCACCGCCCGCGCGGGCGACCGCCTCGACCACGCCGCACTCCGCGAGATCGGCGTCGGACAGGCGCACACCATCGCCGGCATCACGCTCCCGTCGGGCGAGCCCGTCGAACTCGAACTCCTGCGGACGCGTGTCCTCGCGCCGGACGCCCGGGTCGTCGTCGCCGACGCCCAGGGCGATACGCCCCTCGACCTGTCCGACGTCGTGATCCTCTCGGGTCACGTCTCGGGCGACGACGACAGCCTCGCGTACGTCGCGCTCTCGCCATACGCGACCAACGGCTTCATCCAGCACGACGGCGGGATGTACATCATCTCCTCCGGGCCCTACGCGCCCGGCAAGGACGTCGCCGCCGCGACCACGATCGGCGACGCCGCCGACCTCATCGACCCCAACGCCGACGCGTTCTGCGCCTTCACCCCAGCCGACGCACAGCTCAGCCCGTTCGGCCCGATGGTCGAGCCAGCGCCCCAACACCGCGGCGCCCCGACCGAGTGCCGCATCGCGGGCATCGCGGTCGAGACCGACTGGGAGTACACCAGCCGCATGTTCGGCGGCAACACCAACGCCGCCGCCGCCTACGCCGTCTCACTGCTCGGCGCGATCTCCGAGATCTACCAGCGCGACTTCGGCGTCCGGCTCTCCGTCTCGTTCCTCCGTGTCTGGGGCGCCAACGCCGACCCCTACGACGCGAGCACGGGCGACCCGCTCATCCAAGTCCGCGACCACTGGCGCTCCTCGATGGGGGGCGTGGACAGACAGATCGTCCACTTCCTCACCGGACGCACAAACACAAGCTACGGCGGTGTCGCGTACCTCTCGGTCGTCTGCTCCGACCAGTGGGGCTACGGCGTCTCGGCCCACCTCAACGGCTCGTTCCCCTACCCGCTCACCGACAACCACGGGGGCAACTGGGACCTTACCGTCGCCGCCCACGAGATGGGGCACAACTTCGGCACCGGGCACACACACGACTCGTACAACCCCGTCATCGACGGGTGCGGCAACAACGACTGCTCGGCCGCCTTCGGCGGCACCATCATGTCCTACTGCCACACCTGCGCCGGGGGCATGAGCAACATCGTCCTCCAGTTCCACCCACGCGTCCAGGACGTCGTCGTCGCCTACCTCGACTCCATCGAGAACGACGGGTGCGACCTGACCACCTCGGGCACGGCCGCCGTCGCCGACTCCGCGGTCACCTTCGAGGGCGCGAGCGTGGACATCGACGTGCTCGCCAACGATATCACACAGTCGTGCGACCCAGTCTCGCTCGCATCCTTCGATGCCTCCACCGGCTCGGGCGGGTCCATCTCGCTGCTCGCCGGCGCCGGCCCGGGCGGACGCGACATGCTCCGCTACACCGCACCCGCGGGCGGCTTCTCCGGCTTCGACTCGTTCTCCTACCAGCTCGACTCGGGCCAGTCCGCGCCCGTCGGCATCGACGTTGAGCCCCTCCGCAACCCCGACATCCGCATAAACCCGGCCGCCGGCCTCGCCATCGACTACTACGCCCTCTCCTCGCCCAGCGCACTGCCCGACTTCGACGCCCTCTCGCCCTACGCGTCCGACACCGTCACCCACGTGGATCACCCATCGACCAGCGGAGACTTCATCTCGTCCGGGCGCGCAGACGAGGTCGGCGCCGTCCTCACCGGCTACGTCCAGGCATTCTCAGACGGGCTCTATACTTTCTACACCGACTCCGACGACGGCTCCCGCCTGCTCATCGGAGAGACTTCCGTCGTCAACAACGACGGACTCCACGGCATGGTCGAGCGCTCGGGCCAGATCGCCCTCCACGCCGGATGGCACAAACTCCGCATCGAGTTCTTCGAGAACGGCGGCGGCGCCGGACTCATCGCCTCGTTCGCCGGGCCCGGGCAGTCCAAGGCGCCCCTCGCGAGCATCTTCCTCTCGCACGAGCAGGGCGTGCCCCCGTGCTCCCCCGCCGACCTCGCCGAGCCCTTCGGCGCCCTCGACTTCTCCGACGTCACCGCCTTCCTCACCGCCTTCGCCTCCCAGCAGCCGCCCGCGGACCTGGCGCCGCCCACGGGCGTGTTCGACTTCTCCGACGTGCTCGCGTATCTCGCCGCATTCGGCGCCGGGTGCCCGTGACCCGCTGAGCACGACACGCGGCGCGACGCCCCACACGGCGCCGCGCTGCTTCCATCCACGCCCCGAAAGGGGAGGGAGATATCCGTGAAGACACTCGCCGCCGCGATCACACTGCTCGCCGCCACACCCGCAGCACTCGCCGCCCCGCCGGCCCAGCGCCCTGCGCTCGAGATCATCGACGACAACACGATCGTCGTCGCCGACACCACCTACCACTCCTGGACCGACCTGGCCGCCTCCGGCTACTTCCACTCCCGCCAGACACGCTGCGCGACCGTCGCCTCGCTCGTCAACGACGACCACCCCGTCGGCGCCCGCGGCAACCCCAACGACTGCTCCTACGACCGCACCGACCCCGACCCCGCGTACGCGCCCGGCGTCGCCAAGTACCGCATCCCCGTCGTCGTGCACGTCATCCAGCGAACCAACGGCACGGGCTTCCTCTCCGAGGCCCAGATCCAGTCCCAGATCGACATCCTCAACGAGGACTTCCTCGCCATCCCGGGCACCAACGGAGCCCCCGGGACCGACTCCCAGATCGAGTTCTTCCTCGCCACCGAAGACCCGGGCGGGAACCCCACCAACGGCATCACCTACTCCACCAACAACAGCTGGTTCAACGACGACGGCTCCTACTGGAACTCGCTCGCCTGGGATACCAACCGCTACCTCAACATCTACACCAACTCCGCCGCCGGCTACCTCGGTTACGTCCCCGACCTGCCCCAGGGCGGCATCGCCGGCTCCAACGCAGACCGCGTCGTATGCCTGTACTCCTCGTTCGGACGCGACGCCCCGCTCGACCCCTACGACCAGGGACGCACCGCGACGCACGAGGTCGGGCACTACCTGGGCCTCTACCACACGTTCGACTTCGGGTGCGGATCCACCTCCTCGTGCTACACCACGGGCGACCGCATCTGCGACACCAACCGCGAGTCCGATCCCGTTTTCGGGTGTCCGGGCGGTTCCAGCACGTGCGGCTCGCCCGATCCGTTCCACAACTACATGGACTATTCCGACGACCTGTGCATGAACAACTTCACCCCCGAGCAGGCCCGTCGGATGCGCTGCTCGCTGCTCAACTTCCGGCCGAACCTCTACGTGATCAACGCCGGCGGGCCCTGCTCGCCCGCCGATCTCGCCGCCCCCGAGGGAACACTCGATTTCTCCGACATCATCGCGTTCCTCGCCGCATTCGCCGCACAGGAGCCCGAGGCTGACCTCGCGCTGCCCGTCGGGGTTCACGACTTCTCAGACGTGATCGCATACCTTGGCCTCTTCGCCGCCGGGTGCCCGTGAGCACCCGTCAGCCCCGCCCATCCCCCGGAGATCACCCCAGTTGACACAAGCTTCGGTCCCCGGTGCTTCTCGCGAGGGCCGTCTTCCCGTACATTGGGCGTTCGATCCTGAGCGCCGATCACATACCGAAAGGAGCGTTCCGTGGGGAACACGTCCATACCGCGTGCGATGTCTGTCTGTGCCCTCCTCGCCCTCGTCGGCGCCGCCGACGCCCGCGAGCCCGTGCCCTGGCGCAACGCCGAACCCGCCGCCCAGAGGCCGGTCGATCGCCAGATCGCCCTCGACCAACTCCAGACACTCGCCGCCCGCCCGGCGTCGAGCCACGTCGTGGTCCGCTTCGAGCGTGCCCTCTCGGCCGCCGAGCGCGCCAACCTCGCAGACGCCGGCGTCCACGTGCTCCGCCCGCTGGGCACGAGCGCGTACTTCGCCAGCATCGACGCCGGCTTCAACCGCGACGCGGTCGCCGGCTCGCTCTTCGTTGACGCCGCACCCATCACCCGCGCCAACAAGCTCCACCCCCTGCTGCTCAACAGCACGCCCCCGGCGTGGTCCATCGTCGCGATCGAGCCGGGCCAGCGCCTCGAGGACGGCCAGGTCGCCGGCGACACGGTCAGCGCCACCAACCCGATCGTCGGCGCGTACATGGTCTTCCACGCCGACGTCGACGCCCTCGGCGTCGAGGCCCAAGGCCTGATCACAGAACTCGGCGGGACCGTCCGCGACGTGCTCACCAGCGTCAACGGCCTCGTGATCGAACTCCCGCTCTCGGCCGTCGGGCGCCTCGCCGACGACGACCGCGTCCAGTGGATCGAGCCGCCGCTCCCGCCCATGGGAACGTTCAACGACTCCAACCGCGCCCGCGTCCAGGCCGACACCGCCCAGGGCGCCCCCTACAACCTCGACGGCTCGGGCGTCACCGTGCTCGTCTACGACGGCGGCACCGCCCGCGCCAGCCACAACGACTTCTCCGGTCGCCTCACCGTCATCGACGGCTCGGGCCAGAGCTCCCACCCCACCCACGTCGCGGGCACCGTCGGCGGCGATGGATCGACCATCTTCAACAACCGCGGCATGGCCCCGGGCGTTAGCCTCATCTCCGCCGGCTTCGAGTACGACGGCTCGGGCACCTTCCTCTACACAAACCCGGGCGACATCGAGGCCGACTACGCGTCGGGCATGGCCCTCGGCGCCGTCATCTCCAACAACTCCATCGGATCCAACATTGGGCCCAACGGGTTCCCCTGCGCCTTCGAGGGCGACTACGGCCTGTGCGCCGCCACCATCGACAACATCATCCGCGGCTCGCTTGGCGACGAGATCGTCATCTTCTGGTCCGCCGGCAACGAACGCGGCTGGGCCTGCGGCTCCACCTACAACACCTCCCCGCCGCCCACCAACAACAAAAACGCCATCACCGTCGGCGCGCTCAACTCCAACGACGACTCCATGACTTCTTTCTCCTCCTGGGGCCCCTCCGATGACGGGCGCCTCCGCCCCGTCATCGCCGGACCCGGCTGCCAATCGGGCGGCGACGGCGGCGTCACCTCCGCGAGTGCCGCCTCCAATACCTCATACACCGTCTTCTGCGGCACCTCCATGTCCGGGCCCACGCTCGCCGGCATGGGCGCGCTCATCTTCGAAGACTTCCGCTTCTCGTTCTCCACCTACGGCGACCCCTCCAACCAGCTCATGAAGATCTTCATGTGCCACACCGCCGTGGACCTCGGCAACACCGGGCCCGACTACCAGTACGGCTACGGCTCGGCACGCGTCGTCGATGCCATCGACTTCATCCGCACCGGTCGCTGGACCGAGGACGTGGTGGACCAGGGCGGTGTCACCGCCTTCACCGCCGACATCCCCGCCGCCACGCCCGAGCTCAAGATCACCATGGCCTGGGACGACCCGGCCGGCACGCCCAACGTCAACCCGAACCTCGTCAACAACCTCGACCTCGTGGTCATCTCCCCCACCGGTGTCCGCCACTACCCGTGGACGCTCAACCCCGCCAGCCCCGCGTCCCCCGCCGTCCGCACACAGGTCGACACCCTCAACAACATCGAGCAGGTCGTCGTGGACAACCCCGAGGCCGGGCTCTGGCGCATCGAGGCCCACGGCACGAGCGTCTCCGACGGGCCCCAGGGCTTCGCCCTGTGCGCTTCGCCCGCACTCAGCGCCGGCCTGCTCTCGGTCGGTCTGCTCACCCCCGTGCCAGACCTGCACCCGCCGGCCACGCCCCTGGACGTCGAGGCCCAGGTCTTCGAGGGCGCCGACGCCCTCGTCCCGGGCTCGGTCACGCTCAACTACCGCTACCAGCCCGGCGCCTACACCAGCGTCGCGATGAACGACCTGGGCTCAACCTTCGGCTCCACGATCCCCGGCGCCAACTGCGACGACACCATCGAGTTCTACATCTCCGCCACCGGCGACGAGGCGGGCACGATCACGATCCCGCCCGCCGGCGCCTCCGGCCCCTACTCGGCGCCCATCGGCGTCATCAATGTCCTGCTCGACGACGACCTCGAGACCGACAACGGCTGGTCCGTCTCCGGCCCGGTCAGCGGCGCCGGCGCGGGCGAGTGGGAACGCGCCGTCCCCGGAGGCGACGGGTCCCGCGGCGACGCCCCCAGCGACTTCGACGGCTCGGGGCAGTGCTTCGTCACCGGCAACGGCGGACCCGGATCCAACACCGACGTCGACGGCGGCGAGACCATCCTGACCTCCCCCGTCTACGACGTCTCGGCCAGCCCGGAGGCCAGAATCTCCTACGCCCGCTGGTACAACAACGTCGCGGGCGCCGCCCCCAACGAGGACATCTTCGTCGTCGAGATCTCGAACAACGCGGGCGTGAGCTGGACCAACCTCGAGACCGTCGGCCCCGCCGGCCCCGGCACCGCGGGCGGCTGGTTCAACGTCTCCCACCGCGTCGCAGACTTTGTCACGCCCACCGCCCTGGTCCAGCTCCGCTTCACCGCCTCCGACCTTGGCTCGGGCTCCGTCGTCGAGGCCGGCGTTGACGCAATCCACATCGAGGAGTTCGCCTGCGTGGACGCGGGCGGGTGCAACGGCGCCGACATCGCCGAACCGTTCGGCCAGCTCGACTTCTCCGACGTGACCGCCTTCCTCGTCGCCTTCGCCGCGATGGACCCCGAGGCCGACCTCGCCCTCCCGCTGGGCCAGTGGGACTTCTCGGACGTCACCGCGTTCCTCGGCCTTTTCGGCGCCGGCTGCCCGTAAACGCCACGCCGACGCAACATCACGCCACTCCGTAACTCCCCAGCCGCCCGGTCTTGTACCGGGCGGCTTTTTCTTCACAATGCCTGAGAGACACGCGCCCCGGCCACAGAGTTATTTCTGGAACCCCGTGCGCTCGTGGGTTTCGAGAAAGGACCGGCTATGCCACGCCACCGCTCCATCACCGCACTCCTCGCGCTCGCGATCGCCGCGATGCCCGCCGTCGCCCAGTTCGGCTGGGACCCTAACTGCTCAACCACCAACGGCAGTGTTGACACCAACATCAACGGCAACACGAACCACCTCGAGTGGAACAACTGGGACGAGGGCGCCAACCAACCCCCCGCGAGCCCCGAGAACACCGGCAGCGGCGAGGGCTTCTCTGACCCGCCGGGCGCCACGACACCATGCCGAGACTTCGCCTCCGTCGGCTCCGAGGTCCAGATCTTCGGGCTGGGCACCAACCAGATCGAGATCCGCTTCCGCGGCAGCGTCGGGACCAGCCACAACTGCGACGACCCCTGCAGCCCCTGGGGCATCACCGCCGACGTCGTCTTCAACGCGCTCGCCTGCTTCATCATCAACAACGGCGCAGGCCCCGCCACCACCGTCAACTTCGAGTACGAAGCCACCTCCATCACCTGGACCCGTCACGACGCGGGCGGCGAAGACCCAGTGAGCGTCGCCATGAGCGTGCTCGACATCAACTCGGGCGCCGCGGGCCTCAACCCGGGCGATCTCAACGCGGGCGTCGCCGTCCCGGGTGGTCAACCCGTCATCCACCTCGACGACGCCGGCTCGTTCACAATCGACCCCTCCGCCGGACCGCTCACCGTCCGGCTCGGCGCCGTCCTCAACGCCACCATCTTCAGCCCCGGCGACGGTCAACGCCCCGGCTGCGCCGTCGGTGTGCGCGACTCATCGAACGGCTACGTCGGCGGTCGCATCGCCCTGGGTATCAACGGCGCCCCCCCGCCACCCTCCACCGGCTACACCTTCTCATTCCCCACACCCCCGCCCCCGAACTACACCCCCAACGCACTCGCCATCGAGTTCGGCCTCGACCTCGGCTCCGACTCGGAACTCGCCGACAACGCCACCGGCGGCTGCTTCGCGACCAACCCGCTCAACAACTTCTTCGACCCCGGCGACATGTACGCGATGAACGGCCCCGTGCTCTTCGCGCCCACCAACGGCATCCGCGACGACTTCCCCGTCTTCGCCCCCGCCCCCTTCGTCCCCGAACCGGGCGACCCCAACCTCGCCCCCGTCGGCGCATTCACACCCATCCCCGACCTGCCCGCGCTCGGCGCAGGCTACCTCGACACCGACGCCTCCGACGCGCTCGACTTCAACCTCGCCTCCATCATCGATCCACTCGCGCCCCTCGCCTCCCCCATCCACCGCTTCTCCATCAACACCTCCGCCATCCACGGCGCCAACCGCCTCCTCATCTCCTTCGACGACGACGACCCCGTCCACTACGCCTGGTGCTCGACCGCCCCCGGCTCGCCCTCCCCCGTCGGCTTCGGTCCCTACGGCGACGCAACCTCCAAGTCCGAGCTCTTCACCGCCGAGCTGATCTACTTCCCCACCACCGTCCCCGCGTCGCCCATCGTCGGACACATCGGCGTGCAAGTCCCCGTCGCCTCCGAGAGCGATGTCCACCCCTCGCTCGCGCCCGATGTTGACCTCCTCACCGAGGAGTTCGACGACGACATCGACGCCCTCGACGCCCAGTGGGGCGCGGGCCTCGCGAGCAACTGGTACATCTCCGTTGATTCCGAGGCGCACAGCTTCGACCCGTTCAGCGGCATCTCCCTCGACCCGGCCGACATCTACCTCGCCGCCGCCCCCGCCCCGATCCTCGCCGTGCACCACACCACCCACCTGGGCCTGCAAGACGGGACCGACATCGACGCCTTCGAGTTCGTCTGGCTCCCCAACCCCAACGTCGGCGCCGAGACCCTCGCCCTGATCTTCTCCATCGACGACGACGACCCCATCACGCCCATCGACGAGTCGGGCTCCCTCGACCCGACCATGCTCTACGCCTCCTTCCTCGACGGCACGAGCTTCCCCCTTCTCGCCCACCCGTTCTTCGACGACGTGGACGCCCTCACCACATGGTCCCGCTCGCTCGTCAACCTCCCCGGGCCCTGCCCGGTGGACCTCGCCCCGCCCTTCGGCCAGCTCGACTTCTCCGACGTCATCGCCTTCCTCGTCGCCTTCGCCAACGGCGACCCCGCCGCCGACCTCGTCCCCGACGGCTCCTTCGATTTCTCCGACGTCATCGCCTTCCTCGTCGCCTTCGGCGCCGGCTGCCCGTAACACCCCCGAGCGCACACACACGGGCCCTCTCCGACTCCGGAGGGGGCCCGTTTCGCTGCGCCGTACACAAATACCGATCGTGACCGAAGGACTACTCGGTCCCGAACAGCCGATCCCCCGCGTCGCCGAGCCCGGGCATGATGTACCCGCGCTCGTCGAGCCGCTCGTCGAGCGCCGCCGCATAGATCGTCACGTCCGGGTGATCCTCGCGCATCCGCGTCACACCCTCGGGCGACGCGACCAGGCAGATCATCCGCAAGTCCCGCGCCCCCGCGCCCCGCAGCATCGCGACCGCCGCCGACGCGCTGCCCCCCGTCGCCAGCATCGGGTCCACCAGGATCACCGGGCCCGAGTCGAGATCACGCGGCAGCTTGTTCAGGTACGCCTTGGGCGCCAGCGTCCGCTCATCCCGCGCCAGGCCCAGATGCCCGATCCGTGCCTCGGGCATCACCTCCAGGATCCCCCCCGTCATCCCCAGCCCCGCCCGCAGCACCGGGACCACCGTGATCGGCGTCTCGATCCGCCACCCCCGCATCCGCTGCATCGGCGTCTCGACCTCGATCTCGACCGCCTCGAACGAACGCGTCACCTCGTACACCATCAGCCCCGCGATCTGTGCCAGCAATGCGCGGAACGCCCGGTGCCCGGTCGCCCGGTCACGCGCCGAGGTCAGCTTGTCCCGGATCAGGGGGTGATCGAAGACGACGAGGTTCGGGTGTTTGTGCTCTGATCCGTCCACGACGCCAGTCTAGCGGCGACCGCCCCCCAACAATCCCGTATGCCCGATGCCCTCTCCGACACCGACCGCCTCGCCCTCGACGCCGCCTACGACGAGGCCCGCGCCGGCCTCGACGAGGGCGGCATCCCCATCGGCAGCGCCCTCGTCACCCCCGAAGGCACGATCGTCGCCCGGGGCCACAACCTCCGCGTCCAGACCGGCGACCCCACCGCCCACGCCGAGACCGCCTGCATCCGCGCCGCCGGGCGACGCCGCGACTGGCACACGCTCACCCTCGCCTCGACCCTCTCGCCGTGCGCGATGTGCACGGGCACGGCCATCCTCCACCGCATCCCCCGCGTCGTCATCGCCGAGCACGACAACTTCATGGGCCGCGAGGACTGGCTGAGGGCCGAGGGCGTCCAGGTCGTCCTCGCCGACGACCAGCGCTGCGTCGAGCTGATGCGCGAGTTCATCGCCGCCCGCCCCGACCTCTGGGACGAGGATATCGGCGTCCCACCGACCGGCTGACGCTCGCGGCCCGCGATCACACGCGCTCTCCCCCACGACCTGTAACCGCGTCCGCACGACCCCCCCCACCGGCACAGACCGATCCGCGCCCACGCCGCCCGCGCCCCGGATCACACGCCCCACCATCCCATGGGCCGCCCGACCCGATGACACACGGGACACCCCACAGGGGGGGGTCTGTCAGTGCCCCGCCACGCCAGACGCACGAGCAACGCATGAGCCTCGAACGCGAGAAACAGCTCCTGGCACGCAACGACGACGAGCTCGTCCAGCTCGTCGAACGCCTGGACCGCGAGTCGAAGGCGCCGAAAAATGATTCCCGGCGCTCGGGCGAACGCTTCACCTACCGCGCCGGCGTCATCCCCTGCATGACATTCGACACCAACGGCACACGCCGCCAGTCGGTCATATACCCCCGCAACATCTCCTCGGGCGGCATCTCGCTCGTCCACCGCGGGTACCTCCACAGCGGCACCGAGATCCACCTGGTGCTCCGCACGCGGGACGGCGAGCCCATGATCATCAAGGGGCTCGTCCGCACCTGCCGCCACCTCTCCAAGATGCTCCACGAGATCGGCGTCCAGTTCGAGGAGAAGCTCGACCCCGCAGACTTCTGCGAGCCCGACGTCATCGAGGCCGCCCTCGCCGCGGCACGCAAACACAACCCCCTGCCAAAGCTCACCGGGCGGATCCTCTTCGTCGCAGACAGCGCCGACGAACAGCGACAGTTCCAGGCCTCCCTCGCAAGCACCGGTGTCTCGATCGAGATCGCCGGCTGCATCGGCGCCGCTATCGACGCGCTCAAGACCAAAAACTACGACGTCGTCATCACCGACGACAGCCTCGAGGCAATCACCGCCGACAAGCTGTTCGCAACGCTGCGCGCCCAGTCGCACACCGGACCGATCATCTGCCTCACCTGGACGCTCACCGACGAGCACACCGCGGCCTACGACCCCGACGAGACCACGGCCTTCGTCCAGCGCCCCGTCGATGCGCGACGTCTCGCAGCGCAGCTCGCCGAGATTTTCCCAGATCCCAAGAGCGCGGCCAATGGGCAAGAGAGCGACGAAACGCCGCCCCCGGCCTCCGAGACAGATCCACAAAACGCGGGCTCGCGGGCCGCCTGAAGCGCCAGATGCCGATCCGACTGCGGGCGACAGGACTCGAACCTGCACGGGCAATGCCCACGGGGACCTAAACCCCGCGCGTCTGCCAGTTCCGCCACGCCCGCGACAACGAGAAATCCTACGCCCGCGTTGGCGTCTTCCCCCCGCGAAACCCGAAATTCAGGGGATGATCGCCGGTATGATGCCCCGGGGGATTGTGCAAGGAGTGCGCCATGCGACGCCGTGACCGAGCCGCGCTGACACTGGGCCCACTGCTCATCCGCCTCCCCCTCGCCCTGGTCTTCCTCTGGGCGGGCCTGGGCAAGCTCATCGCCGACACAGAGGTCACGCCCGAGCAGGCCGTCGTCCTCGTCGCCGCCGGCGTCCGACTCCCCGCCGACGCCGTGCCGCCCAAAGACCGGGCCGATGACTCGGCCCCCACGCTCGCCCAGCCGCTGGCCGACCCCGACGCCTCAGACGACGCGCCCGACGACACCCCCGCCGAACCACCCACCCAGTCGTCGGGCGACCCCCAGAGCACGCCGGACGCCGACGACGAACCCGCGCCCGCGACGCCCGGCGACGCGCAGGCGCGCCGCACGCGCGACGCGTCGCCGCGCATCATCCTCGCGAGCACGCAAGACGCGCCCGCGAGCGCCGACGATGATGGTGCGGCCGACACCGGCGACACAACCAACGCCGAGGCCCCGATCGTCGTCCGCCGCGTCAACATGCTGATCCTCATGATGCACGCGAGCAGCGAGCCGGGCGTGTCGGACTCCGACGCCTCGCCCACCCCCGCCGTCTGGCCGTCCTTCCTCGCCAAGGGCCCCTGGCCCAAGGTCCTCGCCTGGGCCGCCTGCTTCACCGAGATCTTCGCCGGCTTCTTCCTGCTCATCGGGCTGCTCACGCGCTTCAGCGCCCTCTCGCTCGCCGGCGTCATGGGCGTCGCGATGTGGCTGGCGACCTTCGGCCCCGCGATCCAGACCGACACAGCAATACTCGGCTTCATCCCGGGCCACCCCGCATGGTCGCACGAGTGGATGACCCCGTTCTTCCAGTTCACGCTGCTCATGGCCGCCCTCTCGCTCGTCTTCACCGGCTCGGGCGCCATCGCCCTCGACCGCGCGATCTTCTCGCCAGCCAGCGACGACGACGACTGGGACGACGACGCCACACCACAGAGCCTCCGCGAGCGCCACTCCTTTGACCGCTCGCCGTAAGCACACGCGATGACGAGCCAGAGCCCGACAACACCAAGCGCCACGTCGGCGCTCCGCCCCGCGGTCCCGGCGCCACCGCCGATCCACGCCGGCGACCAGCGCCGCTCGCGCCTGTACCGCGACCTGCTGCCGACCGCGATCTCCCTGCTCATCCACGCCTCGCTCCTCGGCGCAATCTTCTACATCAGCGCCACCACCCCCCGCGATACCGGGCGTCGCCTCTCGCTGGCCGAGGTCGGCGTCAACCCGATCATCGAAACCTACCGCCCTGTCACCCCGCCGCTCGAATCACCTCCCATAAACCCGGCGTCCGCGCAAACGCCGACCAACGCGACGCCGACGCCGCGCATCGTCTCGCCCCAGGTCCGCCCGACCGAGCTCGTCGGCCTCACCTCTGAATTCGACGCGTCGGCGCCAGATCTCATGAGCTCGATCGCGACCTCCGCCGGCCCGGGCGCGACCGGCGCGATCGCCGCCGCAGACCCGGGCGCGCAGACCTTCGCCTCCTTCGCCGGCCTCCGCTCCAAGGCCGCCTCGCGCATCGTCTACGTCGTTGACGCCTCGGGCGCGATGGCGTCGTCGTTCTCGTTCGTCCAGGACAAGCTCAAACGCTCCGTCGACCGCCTGGGCCCGACCCAGCACTTCCAGATCGTCCTCTTCGGCGACCGCCGCGACCGACCCGCCGGCTCTCCCCCATACCAGCTCTTCACGCCCACAGGTCGCGAGCCCGGCCTCGTCCGCGCCACGCCCACGTCGCAGAAATTCGCCGCCGAGTGGATCGACTCGGTCATCCCGGGCGGGCGATCCAACCCCGCCGACGGCCTCCGCGCCGCCTACGCCCTCAAGCCCGACCTCATCTTCCTCCTCTCGCGTTCCATCCAGCGCTCCGGGCCCAACGCATCCTGGGGACGCGGCAAGGACGCCATCCTCGCCGAACTCGAACGCCTCAACCCCGCCTCGAAGCACACCGGACGGCGCAAGGTCGTCGTCAAGACCATCCAGTTCCTCGACGAGGATCCGACAGGCATCATGAAGGCCATCGCCGCGCTCCACGGCGACGGCGAGGGCTCCTACCGACTCCTCGCCTGGGACGACCTGCGACACGAACCCGACGAGGCCGAACAGATGGCCCTCGCCGACGCACTCACCGAGGACGACTCGGCACGCCTCGAGCGCGCAGCCCAGCGCCTCGCCTCGGTCGAAGAGGACGGCAGCGCGCTCTCCGTCCTCTTCGGCGTCCCCCTCGCCGAGCAGGCCGACAGCGTGCGGCGCGCTTCCGAGTTCACGCTCTCGCTGCTCGCGACGATCGACGCCCAGGGCGCCGACGACCCACGCTCCCCCACCGACGCCCGTATCCCCCTGCTCCGCGCCCGCGCCGCGATCCTGCTGGCGTCGCTCACCGACGAGCCCACGTACCGCCACTCGCTGGCACAGACCGCGATCGCCAACGTCGAGCACCTGTCCGTGGGCGACCCCGACGCGGACGCCGCACGCCGTGTCGCCCACGCCGTCGCCCTCGTCCAGGCGGGCGACCCCGTGGACGCCCGGCGCGCCCTGCTCACGCTGATCCGCGAGGCGCCCGTTCTCCGCGCCAGCCCCACGATCATCGGCGAGGCCCGCCTCGCGATCCTGCTCACAGCGCGCAACGCCGCAGAACGCGCCGCCGCGACCGACGCGCTCCACAAATCGCTCGACGCAGAGCCGTTCACCGTCGACCGCCTGCCCGACCCCCTGTGGCGCCTGGCCGCCGCCGAGGCCGTCGCCCGCACGCGCCTGCCCGAGCCCTCGCTCGCGCCGACGGCGCTCAACGACCTGCTCGTGCTCGCCTCGGACCCCGAGCTGATG
Organism: Phycisphaerales bacterium; assembly: GCA_029260515.1. Taxonomy (GTDB): domain Bacteria; phylum Planctomycetota; class Phycisphaerae; order Phycisphaerales; family UBA1924; genus JAJRXR01. The sequence continues at coordinate 109,545 of JAJDDC010000070.1, forward strand.
CGCGACCCCGCGCGACGCAGGGCGTTGATCTACGCCAAGGTCGCCCGCGCGACCGACCCGTACGCGTCGCAGATCGACTGGCCCGCGATGCCCGCCGAGGCCGCCTTCGCCCGCGCCGCGATCCTCGCGCGGGCCGCCTCCACCTGGAACGAGGCCCTCGACCTCTTCGAGCTCGTCACCCGCCGCCAGGACGCGGGCGCCCTGCGTGCCGAGGCCCTCTGGGAGTCGGCCATCATCCTCCGCGTCCACAACACCGACGAGTCTCGCGCCAGAGCGACCGTCCTCCTCGAGCAGCTCGCCCGGGACTACCCCGACTCTCCCCGCGCCCCCGACGCGATCGCCGCCGCCGTCGCCGACGCCGCGGCCAGCAACTCCGACATGCCCGAGGCCTTCGAACTCGACGTGCTCCGACTCGCCATCGAGTACTACGGCTCGCACCCGCAGGCCGACCTCTGGCGCGTGAAGTACGCCGAGCGCATCCAGGGCATCGACCGCCTCGACGTCCTCGAGCCCGTCACCCCGGGCACGACCGAGGGGACCGCCGCCGCCGCCCTCTACCTCCAGACAGTCCGCGAGCTGCTCGCCCAAGACGCGCAGCCCCGCGAGCGTGTCGCCCTTCTCCGCCTCGCCGTCGCGATGGCCGAACGCCACGACGCCCGCCCGCGCGCCGCCCTGCTCGTGGACCTGGGCGAGGCCGAGCTCGACGCGGGCGACCCCGGGCGTGCCATGCCCCTGCTCGTCCGCGCCGCGTCCCGCAAGGAGCCCGTCGATGGCGCCAGCGAGCGCATCGACATCGCCCGCGCCCGCGCGCACCTGGCCGTCGCCCAGAGCCCCGAGGCCTTCACGATCCTCCGCGACGTCGCCTCGCGTCTCGACGCCGCGGCCCAGCGCGACGACCGCTTCTGGCACGCCTGGACCCTCATGCTCGAGATCCTCGCCGACCGCGCCGACGCGGGCCAGGGCGCGGGCGTGCAGGACGCCCGCGCACACCTCGGGCGCCTCCGCCTCATCGACTCAGGACTCGGCGGCGAGCCGTGGAGCACGCGCCTCCGCGCCGTGCGCCAGCGGCTAGACTCGATGCCGTGACCAACGCCGCGCACAAACAAACGCACAAGCCCGCGCCCACCCCGCCCGCCCACGCGATCAACCCCGCCCTCGCCGCGGCGCTGCGGGGCAAGTTCCTCGTCTTCGACGGGCCCGACGGCTCGGGCAAATCCACCCAACTCCGACGCTTCCTCGACGCCGCCCGCGACGCACGCCTCGACCCGTGCGAGGTCCGCGAGCCCGGCGGCACAGAGATCGGCGAGAAGATCCGCCGGGCGCTCCTCGACCACCTCGAGCAGGACATGACACTCCGCTGCGAGATGCTCCTGTACATGGCCAGCCGCGCCCAGCTCGTCGAGCAGACCATAAGACCCGCCCTCGACGCCGGGCGCCTCGTCGTCGCCGACCGATTCGTCAGCTCCACCCTCGCCTACCAGGGCGCCGCCGGCGGACTCCCGGAAGACGACATCCGGACCGCCGCCCGCATCGCCTGCGGCGACGTCACGCCCGACCTCGTCGTCGTCTTCGACGTGGACGAGGACACCGCCGCCGCCCGCCTCAACCCCCTGCTCGACCGCATGGAGTCCAAGGGCCGCGACTACCACCGCCGCGTCCGCGAGGGCTACCTCGCCCAGATCGACCGCGACCCGCGGCGACACCTCCGCGTAGACGCGGGCAGGGGCGAAGACGACGTATACGAGCAACTGCTCGCGGGGCTGGCCAAGTGCCTCTGACTACGCGCACCCCGCCGCAAACGCGGTAAGGAACGCGACCACATCCGAAAAATCCCACTGCCCCATCGGCTCGGCCAGGTCCGCCGCGGCTTGGTTCGCCCCGAACGCGGTGAGGAACGCGACCACATCCGAAAAGTCGAGCTGGCAGAACGGCGACGCCAGGTCCGCGGGCGAACACGCCGACGCCGGCGTGTCGTTCTCGAACCACGTCACCTCCCCGCCCGTGAACACCCCCGCCGCCACGTCCAGGTCGCAGTCACCGTCGAAGTTCCCGACGACCACCGCCTGCACGCTCGGCGCCCCGTCCTGCGAGATAACGTGCGTCGCGAACGCGGGCGACGCCGCCCCGTCGTTCTCGTGCCACGAGACGTTCGAGATCGAGCCCTCGCCGGAAACCAGGTCGAGGTCGCCGTCCCCGTCGAAGTCCGCCATCACCACCGAGCGCCCCACGGTCGCCGAGGTGTAGATGGCGGTCTTCGTGAACGCCGGCGGGTCGCCCCCGTCGCTGGCCCACCAGTCCAGCTCGGTCTCGCGGATCACCGCGACGTCGAGGTCGCCGTCGCCGTCGAGGTCACCGGCGACGATGTCGTTGCCCCCCGCCAGCGGATCCACCTCGTGCGTGACCCACGCCAACCCGTCGCCGCCGTCGTTCTCAGCCCAGGCGAACGACGGGCCGCCCACGTCGGTGTACAGCAAATCGACGTCCCCGTCGTCGTCCAGGTCGCACGCGAATATCGCGCGGATGTTGCTGTTGCCAAGCCCGATGTCCGCGACAAGGCCGCTGAACACGCCGCCGTCGTTGCGGAACCACCCCGCGCTGCCCGCGAGCGACCTCCACGCGACAACGATGTCGAGGTCGAGATCGCCGTCGATATCCGCGGTCACGATATCGGACGCCTCGGCGAGCGAGCTGCTCAGAACCTGCTCGGGCCCGAAGCCGCCCGATCCGTCGTTCTCCCACCACCTGAACGTGTTGTCCAGGCGCGAGCCCGCCATCGCGTCGAGATCGCCGTCTCCGTCGATATCGTCGGCGTGAACCGTGTCGGGCGCGTCGACCCCCAAACCGATCGTGATCCTCGCCCCGAACGTCCCGTCGCCGTTGTTCGGGAACCAGCCGATCGTGTCGTCCGTCTCCGAGCCTACGAGGATGTCGATATCCCCATCGCCATCAAAATCGCCCGCGAAGATGTCACGCACACCCGGAGCATTCCCGGCAGGGTGCTCGTCGAGATCCTGACCGAATGCGACACCGCCGCCAATGCCAACCAGAACAATCATGGCGCCCACGGCCACAGGCGATCGCCCATCCCGCCAGACGAGCCCACGGACCCGGTAAGCAATACCACAACAATGGTCAACGAGACGCGCCATAAGACATCTCCCCGCAAGGGTGCTCTTGCCTGGCAGCGTCCGTGCTCAGTTCACCCGTCGGATCCCCCCTCCGGGCCTGCTTGAATCGCAAGCTACCCTACCACAATGCTCCCCTGGCTCATCGCAATCCTCCTCGCCTACCTCGTCGGCGCCGTCCCCTTCGGCGTCCTCATCGCCCGAGCCAAGGGAATCGACATCCGCACCCAGGGCTCCAAGAACACCGGCGCGACCAACGTCGGCCGCGTCCTGGGCTTCCGCTACTTCATCCTCTGCTTCGTGCTCGACTTGACCAAGGGCCTCGCCCCCACGCTCGGCGCCGGTCTGTACGCCGGGGTCGCCGGGAACTGGACCATCGACCCAACCCAGGCCTGGCTCTGGCTCGCCGTCGCTGCCGCCGCCGTCCTCGGGCACATGTTCAGCCCCTTCCTCGCCTTCAAAGGGGGCAAGGGCGTGGCGACCGGGCTGGGCGCGCTGCTGGGCGTCTTCCCGGTCCTCACCATCGCCGCCCTCGCCGCGGCACTCGTCTGGGGCGCCGTCTTCGCCATCCGCCGCATCGTCAGCCTCGCCTCCATCGCCGCCGCCCTCGCCCTGCCCATCGCCGCCGGCATCGTGCTCGCCACCCGCGAAGGCATGACCCCCGCGGCCGCCGCCCCGTTCGTCACCGTCTCCGCGGCCCTGGGCATCCTGGTCGTCGTGCGCCACAAGGCCAACATCCGCCGCCTGCTGGCGGGCCAGGAACGCCGGGTCGGGCGCCCCAGCCCCTGACCATCCCGCAGCGCCCGCCCGCCCAACGGGTCAAGACGCGACCACCCGATGACCGATAACACTCGCCGAGGGTCCGAGAACACGTCGGCGCTCGCCCAGGGCACGCAGACCGCCCCCGCGCTCGGCGCCTTGTGCGCCCGGTGAACTCCACAGGGCCGCAAGCCGATCTTGGACCCGGGCCGTCGCGGCAGGAGATGAGCCATGCGCCTCCGACTCAACATCGACGACGAACCGGACGACGCACCCGCGCCGATCCCGTTCCCGCGTGACCGCGCCGCCCCCGGGCGCCGTGAGGACGGGCGCCACGCCCGCCCGAACGCCGGCCAGGACGCGAGCCGCGACCCGTCCTCGGAGCGCGTCGAGGACGCCCTCGAGGACATCCAGCGCAACCTCGACGAGCTGGGCGAGCTCCTCGACTCGCTCCCGTTCCCCACCTTCAAGGACGACGACGGCCCCCACGCCGCCTGAACCCGCCCACCACGCAACGCGACAATGAAAAAACCCCCGCCGGGGCGGGGGTTGGTGTGCCCGTGAACGCGTCCGCGCCTCAGGGCGCCGGCTCGTCCCCGACGATCCAGACGCGCCGCAGCAGCTCGAGCAATCGCCGATCGACGTCGTGCGTTTTCTCGTCGGCGTGCATCGCCGTCACCGCATCGAACGCGCCGAGCCCTTCGTCGATCGCCGCGGCGTCGTCGAGCTGGAAGCCGAAGTAGGCGAGCAGCAGCCCGCTCTCCCGTCGCAGCTGCGGGTCCAGCGCCTGGACGACCTTGTCGTCGGCCCCCACGCCCGCCTTCTCGCGCAGTTTTGCGAAGATCGCCTTCTGCCTGGCCTTGCCCGGCAGCAGCCGCTCGTCGTACCGCACGCCCACGACCTCGGGGTTCTGGAACAGCAGCACACGCATGTTGAGCGCCGACGACAGGTACATCCCCGCGCCGATCTGCGCATGAATCCGCCCGACCTGCGCCATCACGTCACCGGGCCGCACGCCGATCGCGCGGGTGAACCGCTCCTCGGCGTCGAAGAACCGCTCCTGGGCCAGCAGCCGCTGCCCCACCTCCATGTGCTCCACGTACGGGTTCCGCTGCGCCGCCTCGTCCGGGTCCACCAGCCGCCTGACCGGCTCGCGGGCGCTGCGCAGCAACTCCACCGTCGCCTCGTCGTACACACCCAGCTCCTGGAGCTTGTCCAGGTCGTCGCCGCCCTCGGGCGCCTCCGTGTCCTCGTCGGGCGCCCCGGGATCCTCGCCCTGGGGCTGCGGCTGCGGGTCCTTCGCGACCTGCTCGCGCAGCTCGTGGATCCGCTCCATCCAGGTCTTCTCGGTCTGCGCCTCGCTCGCCGCGGCATCGCGTGCGTCAACCTCGGCCAGCCGCGCCTCCTCGGCCTCCGCGAACTGGCGGAGCACCGCGTCGTACCCCGTCTCGATCCGCCCCGCCCCCTCCACGCTCTGGTCGTCGCGGGCCGAGTCGTCGATCCGCTGCTGGCCCGCGGGCGACTGCGCCTCCTCGGGCAACGCCGAGAGCCGGATACCGCGGAGCGTCGAGGCCGTCACGCCCACGTCGGGCACGTTGTCGTTGGCGCCGTACCGCGTGAGCAGCACCGGCTGCAGGCTCATGCTCGTTGTGTACGCCGACGTCGAGCGGAGCATCGAGAGCATCGACCCGTCGTCGGCGTCGGTCGCCGGGCGCCGCCCGATCGCGGGCGCCTCGCCCGCCCCCGCCGCCGAACGCCCGGGCCCGGCCGCCGGCGTCGGGAGCCGCGTCGTGAACGACTCCTCCACCACCAGATCGCCCACCAGGTTCGGCGGCAGCTGCGAGCCCGTCGTCATCGACATCTGGTACTGCAGCGCATCGGTCCCGCGGATCCCCGCGCCAACCAGCCCCGAGTACAGCGAATCACGCCGGTATGCGAACAGGTCATTGGACCCCAGGTCACCCCGGAACGCCCGTGCCGAGCCGTACCCCGGGTCGCCCCGGAACGAGAGCCCGCCCGGCGCGTTGCCCGTCACCACCGCGCTGCGGAACCGCATCTCCTGCAACGGGTCCGAACGGTTGGCGCCGTTGTACCGCGTCGTCATGCTCAGGTTCCGGTCGAGCGCCCGCCCGTCGCCCATCGGGTTCACGCTCATAAACTGATTGGAGTACCCCGTGTACACCGAACGCCCGACGGCGCCCGACGGGCGGCTCCCGCCCGCGTACGTGTTCATCCGACCCGATGTCGGCTGCGCGCGGAGGGACAAGTCCTGGTCCAGGGCGTTGCCCCGTCCCAGCGCGTCCTGCGCGACCGCCCCCTGGGCGACCCACAGGGCCACCGCCGTCGCGAGATGCATGGCGCCGCTGCGTCCGATCATGACTGGCTCCTTGTCCGCCGATGATATTCGGCCTCTCGCGGGGGCAGATCGCACAAACCCCGCCGCTCTCCCGAGATAACACGAGCGGACGCGACCCCGCAGGGGTGGTACGCCGGGCCAGGGTCGCAGGATCGTCGCGATATGCCCGGACGCGGGCCGTGGGCCCTAGAGCCGCCCGCCGGGCGACTTCCGCCCCAGCCTCGTGAGCACCGATGGGCACGCCTTCGCCGTCGCCTTCGAGACGACCACGTACAGCAGCTTCCCGTCCGACCAGGCCAGTACCCTCGACGTGCCCATGCCGCACGCGTCCGTGTCGATCACGTACGTCTCGCCGACCTTCATCGGCAACTGCCCGGGGTCGGGGCAGACGAAGACGCTCACCGGCGCCGTCCGCTCACCGAGCTTGACGCGCAGCATCACGTGCGCCGCCGCCCCGTCCACACCGGGGATGTGGCAGTTCCCGGCGCCGCTGAACACGCACTCGGCCGTGCTCTCGATCAGACGCTTCACCGCGCCGCTCGGCGCCTCGATCACCTCGCTGAAGAACGCCTCGACCTCCGCCGGCTCGTGCATCCCCAGCTTGCGGGACGCGGCCTCCGGGTCCTCCATCCGCTGATGTTCTTTGGCGACGTGCTGGACAAGTTCCGTCCGGTACGCCTCCTGCTGGGCGTTCAGGGGCACGCTCGTGATCCCCGCCATCCGCACGACGAACACGCTCGCCAGCGCCAGCACCGCCGCCGCCGCCAACCCGCCCACGAACTCACGCCTCGTCCAGAACGATGTCCGCCGCGTCAGCGGCGCCATCCGCTCGGGCGCCGGCGCCTCGTCACGCGAATCCTGCGGCGCGGCCTCCTGAAACAACGCCGGCGCCGAATCGGCGTCGCGCGACGCCTCCGCGATCTGCGACACCCGGGCGCGCAGTGCATCGGGCGCGTTCGCCCCGACCATCACCCGCCCGACCGCCTCGCGCAGCTCTCGCTCGAACTGGATCCGCGCCCGGTCCTCCAGGCTCCGCTCCAGGTGAGTCTCGAGCGACTCGAGCAGGGCGCCGTCCAGCTCGCCGTCGGCCGCCATCCGCAGGCGAACCGCCAGCGAACCCTCCTGGCCCGCGTCCTGCCCAGCGTCCTGTTTGGCCCCGTGCTCGCTCACGCCGTCCGTTCCTTCTCTTCCATCCGACGGGTGATCCCCGTCACGCCCAGCTCGCCCGCCGCGTCGGGATCCCCGAGCAGCTTGTCGGCCAGTATTTTCCTCGCCCGGTGCAGCCGGCTCATCACCGTCCCGATCGGGACATCCATGATCGCCGCGATCTCGCGGTACTTCAGCCCGTCCACACCCCACATCATGAGCACCTCGCGGTACTCCTCACGAAGATCATCGATCGCGTCCTTGAGACGCGAGTCCACCTGCTCCCAGTCCAGCCCCGACCGGTCGAACACCGGCGGCGGCTCGTCGGGCGCCCGCTCCCGCCCCTCCTCGCCGAAGAACTCGTCCACCGGCGTCGGGCGACGCTTCGCCTTCTTGATCCGCGTATAGAAAACATTGTGCGTGATCGCGAAGAGCCACGACCGCATCCCCCCGACCTCGCCACCGTCCGCACGGTCCTCGAACCGCTCGATCGTCCCGGGACGGAACGCCCTGGCGTACACCTCCTGCACCAGGTCGTCGGCCTCGCCAGGATCGCGCGTCAGACTCACCGCCATCCGATAGACGGCGTCCAAGTGCTCGAGCGCGAGCTTCTCGAACCGGTCGCGATCCAAACACGTGCCCTTCCATCAAGGGGGCCAACCCACCCCGCCCGGGCGCCTATTCCACCCGCGGGGCCAGCATAAGCCCATGGGCCCCCGCCGACCGAGTTCTCGGCCGCAGAACGCCCCGCGAGCCCAGACAAGCCCGGCCCGCCACGCCCTCGTACCGCCCCGGGGGCGCCCCGGTTCGCTTATCCGCCCGGGCCCCCGCCAGCCGCCCCACCAACACCCTCGCCCAGGTGCTCCCGCTGGTACACCTCCTCGCGACGCACAGGCAGGGCCTCGATCACCTCCAACAACTCCTCCATCTCAACCACCCGCGGGCGACGCAGCTTCACCCCCCCGTCCTTGCCCACCAACACCACCTCGAAGGGCCACCGACCCGCCCGGTACCGGTCGTGCCAGCTCTTGGCCGACGACGGCGCCATCGGCTGGCCCCGGTACCGCGACACCCCGCTCCCGTACACCTGCACGATGATCACCTCGCGCTCCGCCAACGCCCCCAGGTCCGAGCCAAGGATCGCCAGCTGCTCCAACGCGTCCGGATGCCCGGGCGACTCGGCGTAGATCATGATCGGCCGAGTCTGCAACCGCTCGCCCCCGTACGGCGCCTCGACGAACGCGTACAGCGACGGGTCCGCGTCGTCGGGCAGCATCGGCACCGGCTCGGGCGGACGCTTGCGACGCCGACGCTTGGCCACCTCGTTGCACCCCGACCCCACAGTCATCAACACCACCAGGCCCGCGGCCACCGCCACACCAGGCCCACGCGACTTCAGAGGTCTCTTGCCCATCGCCCCATCCTAACCCCCGATCGCCCCGCCGCCGACCCCATAGACTCGTTTCATGCCCCCCAGCGAACACCCCCCCTACTACGTCACCACCCCGATCTACTACGTCAACGACCGCCCCCACATCGGGCACTGCTACACCACCCTCATCGCCGACGTCGCCGCCCGGGCCCAGCGCCTGATCCGGGGCCAGCCCCTCCCCCACACCTCCCCCGACGACGCGTCCAAGGACGTGTTCATGCTCACCGGCACCGACGAGCACGCCGAGAAGGTCGTCGCATCCGCCCGCGCCCACGAGATGAGCCCCATGCAGTGGGCGACCCTCAACGCCGACCGGTTCAAGGAGGCCTTCGCCTTCATGAACTTCACCAACGACGACTTTGTGCGCACGACCGAGGACCGGCACAAGCTCAAGGCCAGCGCCTACATCCAGCGCCTCATCGACTCGGGCGACATCGAACTGGGCGACTACGTCGGCTGGTTCGACCCCTCCCAGGAGGAGTACGTCACCGAGACCGTCGCCAAGGAACACGACTTCAAGAGCCCGGTCACGGGCAAGCCACTCGAGAAACGCACCGAGCAGAACTACTTTTTTCGGCTCGACAAGTACGAGCCGTGGCTGCGCGAGCAGATCGAGACCGGCGCCATCCGAGTCCTCCCCGAGCAGCGCAAGAACGAGGTCATGGGACGGATCAAGCAGGGCCTCCAGAAGGTCCCGGTCTCGCGCAAGATCAAAGAAGGCGACGAGGACTGGGGCATCTCTATGCCCGGCGACCCCGAGCATCGGATCTACGTCTGGATCGAGGCCCTGTGCAACTACCTGACGACGATGGACACCGACGAGCGCCGCAGGTTCTGGCCGCAGCTCGCGCAAAAGTCTGACGCCCAGATCGTGCACCTGATGGCCAAGGACATCCTCTGGTTCCACGCCGTCATCTGGCCCGCGATGCTGCACGCCCTCGGCGAGCGCCCGCCCAGCGTGGTGTACGCCCACGCGTACTGGATCGCCGAGGGCACGAAGATGTCCAAGTCCCTGGGCAACTTCATCGAGATCGACACGCTGCGCGCGTACGCCGACCGCTACTCGCTGGACGCCGTCCGCTGGTACCTGACCACGCAGGGGCCGCTGGGCGCGACCGACGCCGACTTCGCCTACCAGCGCTTCGTCGAGGTCTACAACGCGGACCTGGCCAACAGCTTCGGCAACTCCGCCTCACGCGTCTCGAACATGATCGAGAAGTATCTCGAAGGCCAACTCCGAGGCACATGCAACGGCGAGTACGGGCTGCCCGGGGGCAAGGCGCTGGGCATCGCGCTCGCCGCCAGAGAGGCCGCCGGCAAGCCCGTGGACGACCCGGGCCGTAACTTCAACTTCGATGCCCGTAGCGCCGAGCTGACGCAAGAGTTCGTCGCGTGCGCCGACTCCGTTGATCTCGCGACGATGCTCGCCGCAGGACTCACCCTCGCGCGTGATGTCGATAACTTCATCTCCTACACCGCGCCCTTCACCCTCGCCAAGCGTCTCGACGACCACGACGGAGCCTCGGGCGCACTGGCCGACATCCTCTACACCTGCGCCGAAGCCCTCCGCATCGCCTCCCTCCTCCTCTCCCCCGCGATGCCCGAGAAGATGGCCGAGCTCTGGGGCGCCTGGAACTGCAACCACCTCAACGACCCGAACGACCCCAACTCCGGCCTCGTCGCGCCGTTGCGCGAAATGGCAGAGTGGGGCGGCGCCTACTCCCTCAAGCCCGGACAGAAGATCAGCAAGGGCGAGGCCCTGTTCATGCGGGCCGACGCCAAGGACCCCGCGCCCGGCGCCCCCGCGGATGACTAAACCCGACGCACACCCGCCGCCGCACCCACGCTACCACGCGCTCGACGCGCTCCGCGCCGGCGCGATGCTGCTGGGCCTCGTCCTGCACGCGTCCATCCCCTACATCCCCGACCTCGACATGTGGGCCGTCCACGAGGACACCGACAGCGTCCCCCTCCTGCTCGGACTCATGCTCGTGCACTCGTTCCGGATGCAGGTTTTCTTCGTAATGGCCGGTTTCTTCGCCCACCTGCTCGTCGCCCGCCGCGGCGTCAAGAGCTTCGTCCGTAACCGATCGATCCGCGTCCTTTCCCCGTTCGCGATCGCGATGGTCACGATCGCGCCCGCCTGCCTGGTCCTCTGGATCGTCGGCTGGACGCTCTGGCCCCCCGCCGATCCGCCCGAGCCGCAGGGCATCGCCATCCCCACCTTCCACCTCTGGTTCCTCGAGTACCTGCTCCTCATGTACGCGGGCACGCTGCTCATCGACCCCATCGCCCGCGCACTGGGCGCGGCCCGACTCGCGCCCATCGCGGACCGGATCATCGCCTCGCCCCTGCTCCCCTACGCGCTCGCCGTCCCCGCGGGTCTGCTCCTGCTCACAATCCCGGGCTGGGACTCTGGCCCGCTCCGGGGCGAGATCATCCCCGAGCCCGGCCCCCTCGCGTACTACTCGCTCTTTTTCTTGTTCGGGTGGGTCCTCTTCGCCCACCGCGATCGGCTCGACTCGATCGCGCGCTGGTGGATCCCGGCCGCGGTCGTGGGGCTCGCCGCCGCGTACCCCGCCCTCCTCTTCGCCCACGGCGCCGCAGAGCAGATCGGTGATGACCCGATGCCCACCTGGCTCGACTCGCTCGGGCACGCCTCGGCCGCCCTCCTCTCCTGCCTGCTCGTCCTCGCGATCACCGGGGTCTTCCTCCGCTTCTGCAACCGCCCGAGCCCCGCCGCCCGCTACATCTCCGATTCGTCGTACTGGCTCTACCTCCTTCACCTCCCCCTCCAGATCCTCGCGAGCATGCTCCTGTACCCCCTCCCGATCGATGGGCACGTCAAGTTCTTGCTCGTGCTGCTCATCACCACGCCCGTCATGCTCCTGACCTATCACTTCGGCGTCCGCTACACCCCCATCGGGTGGATGCTCAACGGGCGCCGCCACCGACCCGAACCCCGCACAGCACCATCGATACCAGCGACCCATGACCGATCATGAACTCATCATTTTCGACTGCGACGGCGTGCTCGTGGACACCGAGCCCACCACCAACGCCCTGCTCGCCGCCTGCGTCACCGAGGCCGGCTGGCCCATGGACGTGGACGAGTCCATCCGCACGTTCAAGGGGCGCGACCTGCACGAGATCCGCGCCGAGGTCGAGAAACACCTCGGCGTCGAGCTGCCCGATCTTATCGAGACCTTCCGCGCGCGCATGTTCGAGGCCTTCGAGCGCACGCCCCCGCCCCCCGTCGAGGGCGCCGTAGCGCTGCTCGACATGCTCGACGCCCTGGGCGAGGCCGCCCCGAGGCGCTGCGTCGCCTCCAACGGCCCGGTCAAGAAGATGCTCGCCTCGCTCACCGGCGCCGGGCTCCTTGACCGTTTCGTATGTGCGCACACCCCCGGGCACCTCGACGGGCACGCGATCTTCAGCGCCTACGACGTCGGCGTCTGGAAGCCCGCGCCCGACCTGTTCCTCCACGCGGCCAGGGCCATGAACGCCGACCCTTCCGCGTGCCTCGTGATCGAGGACAGCCCGTCGGGCGTCGTCGCCGCCCTGCGCGCCGGGATGAGCGTCATCGCCCTCGCGGGCCTCACCCCCGCCCCCGCGCTCCGCGACGCGGGCGCCCCGCGCGTCATCGCGTCGCTGGACGAGCTGCAGGCGCCCCGCGTCTGATCGTTTTTGCGCGGCGCATCCGGCGCCACCCGCACAGACGGACCCCGCGACGACCAACGCCGCCCGCTTGGTCATCGCGTCCAGTCGCGCACGGATACTGCCGATCTGCTGGTGAACCAGCCCGGCGCGGCGTAGTGGGAGTCTTCCCCGGACGCGTGCCGGGCGTGGACTCGGCGGGGGCCGCGTTGAACATCCTCCTCATCGATCCAAGCCCGATCGTCCGCGAATGCCTCGCGCTGCTGCTGCGCGCCCGCAAAGACCGCGTGCACGTCGCGGCCTCGACCGACGAGGGACGCGCCTACCTCGCCAGCTACCCCGTCGATCTCATCGTCATCGACCCCGAGATCGACGAGGGCGAGGGCCTGAAGCTCATCCGCGCCGTCCGCCACGACCCGAAGCTCGGCGTCACCCCCCTGCTCGTCCTGACGCACGCCAGGGACAAGAGCATCATCCTCATGCTCGTCGAGCTGGGTGTCTCGCACTGCCTCCTCAAATCGAACTTCACCATCGACGCGTTCTTCAAGCGCCTCGCCATCGCGGCCAAGAGCCACCCGCACCCGATCGAGCGGGCCCCTGATCCGGCCGACCCCGCCGAGCCCGCGCCCGCCGGGACGCACGCGGGCGCGTGCCCCTCGGGCGTAAATACAGCCGCGATACCCACAACCGAGGACGCGATCAAGAGCCTGAAAGAGCTCAAGCCGGTCTTGGGTCGCGCGGATCTGCTCGAACGCCTCCAGAAGGTCAGCGAGCTGCGCGCCATCTCGCCCGCGGTCGCCAACGTGATGCGCATGGCCAGGCGCAAGGACGCATCGACCGACGCGCTGGTCAAGGCCGTCCGTGTCGATCACGCCATCGCCCTCAAGGTCATCAAGCTCGCCAACTCGAGCGCCTACACACGCGGCGACCCGGTCACCAGCGTCAAGGACGCGGTCGTCCGCATCGGCACAGAGTCGATCTGCCAGGCCGTCACGAACATCGGCATCATCGACCAGCTCTCGGCCTCGACGGTGCTGCCCGGGTTCTCCCCCGGGCTCTTCTGGGAGCACGCGATCGCGGTCGCCATCACCGCGGCCGAGCTCGCACGCCAGACGAAGCAGATCGAGCCCGACCAGGCCTTCACCATCGGCCTCCTGCACGACATCGGGCGGATCCTGCTCGCCGAGGCGATCCCCGACGAGTACGCGGGTGTCGCCCGGCAGGCCAAGGCCCTCTCGCTGCCGCTCGAACAGCTCGAGAAGCGCATGCTGCTCATGACCCACGCCGAGGTCGCCCAGGAGGTCCTGCGGACCTGGGCGATGCCCCGCGACCTCGTGGACCCCATCGTGTACCACCACCTCTCGATGAGCAACATCCGGTCGGCCAGCCCGAAGAACGCGAACGCGATCGCCGTCGTCGCCCTCGCTGATCGCCTCGTGCACGCGATGGAGATCGGCGCCAGCGGCAACGACGCGATCTACCCCACCGAAGACTTCTTCGAAGCGCTCCGCCTGGCGCCCGATACCCTCGAGAACCTCGCCGAGCGTATCCCCGAGATGACCGACGACCTCAAGATCGCGATGCTCTCGGGCTCCGACCCGGTCCCCGCGCCAACGAGGTTCAGCGCAACACTCCCGCCCCTGCTCTACGTCACCGCCTCCCACGCCGACGCGATCCGCACCATCATTGCGCCCGAGCAACGCAACCCCGAGGACCCGCCCACGATCGCCGTCGTCCGTGTCCGCGCCCCCGACGAGCGCGCACCGCTGACACGCAAGCTCCTGGACCTCGAGCAAGAGGCCGGCGTCGGGCCGCTGCCCGTGCTCGTCCTCTCGCCCGCCGGCAACCTCCTGATCCAGGAGAACCACCTCCAGGGCCGCGCGCACGCCAAGCTCGCGCTCCCCACGACGCGCGACCGCGTGCGGGCCGCGATCGGCGCGATCTGTACGCCCGGGCACGCCGCGGACCAGGACACGTTGCCGGCCGCGGCCTGAGCCCCGCGCCCGCCCCGCAACCCATGTCCGCCTTGCCCCGCCCGGCCGCCCGAGCTATAGCTTGGGCGAGGACTTAGGACGATTCCTACCACGCCCGCCGCCCGCGCGAGCAGCGCTGCCCCGCGGGCCGGATCCGAGAACGCGACATGCCCCACATCATCGCCGAGCCATGCATCGCGACCAAGGACACCTCCTGCGTGGACGCGTGCCCGGTCGATTGCATCCACCCGACCAAGGACGAGCCCGATTACGAGTCCGCCGAGCAGCTGTTCATCGACCCGGACACCTGCATCGACTGCGGCCTGTGCGTGGACGAGTGCCCCGTCCAGGCCATCTACCAGGACGAGGACCTGCCCAAGGAATGGGACAACTACGTTCAGATCAACATCGACTACTACAAGGACAAGTAGCCCCCGCAGGGCGCAACCAGCCCCGTCTTTACCCGCCCGCCTCGAACGCCGCCTCCGCACGCCCGTCCGCCCCCACCCGGAACGGCGCCCACGCGAGCACCGGCTCGCCCGGGCTCATGTCCCCCTTGCGGGGCGCGACGCGGATCGTCTCGAACTCCAGCGACCCCGCGTCCATGTCGCGCTCCACGCCGCGCACCGCGTCCTCGAACTCCAGCTCCAGATCACGGTACCTGTCGCGCAGTGCGCCGAGGTTGTCCTTGGCCCGGGCGATGTCCGAGCGCTCCTTGCCCGTCCGCGCCGCGCGGCTCGCCGCGCTCCCGGCGCGACGCGCGTTGGTCACGCTCACCTTCTTCCGCCCCAGCAACGCCCCGAGCAGCCCGCTCCCGACCGAGACCGCGGTCTGAAGTCCAGACTGCTTGTACTGGTCCTTCTCGACCTCGACACGCTGCCGTGCCCGCCGGACGCGCTCCTCCATCGCCGCCAGCTTCGGCGTGTACCGGTCGCGGAGCGTGTCGAGCGCCTCGTCGCGCTGCTCGCGGAGCTTGTCGCCCAGGCGCACCCGGAAATGCTCGGCCGTCTCCCCCAGCGCTGAGTACGCCCTGAGGCTCTTGCAGTGCAGCACGTCACGAGCCTCGGCCCGGTACGCGTGCGCCGCGAGCGCTTTCTTCCATGCGGTGAAGTCCTTGGCCTGATCGAGCACGCCGCCGATCGGCGCGAACACGCCGCGCGAGTCCGGCGCGTCCTCCAGGCGGTCACGCAACCCGTCCACACGGACCGCGTCCCCCCAGCCCGGCGACGTCTGCCCCTCGTCCACCAGCGCGAGCAGCTCCAGGTCCTCCCACAGGTCGATCTTCGCCGCCACCCGGACGTGATGCAGGCGGCACGATCCGAGCACCGCCGGGCGGTAGACCAGCCGGTCGTCGGCGCTGATCGAGCGGGCGATCGGGACGAACCCGCACGCGACACCCGCCGGCGCGATCGGCGCCGAGGCCGTCTCATCGCCCGCGCTCGCCGCGATCGCGGGCGCGGCGGGCGCCGTCGCCCCCCCCGATGTCTCCGAAACCGGCGCGTCGGCGGGCATGTCGGGCGTCAGCCGCTTGATCTCCTCGCGCGTCATCGGCCCGCGCAGATAACTCATCGCCCACCGCGTCCGGAACACCACCGCCCCGTCCTCGTGCACGTTCTGCATCAGGAACTCACGCGGCCGCAGCGAACTCAGGATCCGGTCCGCCTCCCGACGATCGATCCCCGGGCCGCCCTCGGCGCCCTCCAGCCCGTCGAGCACGCGCATCTTGTCCCGCTCGGTGCTCAGCCGACCCAGCAGCCACGTCCCGGCGTTGCTCAGGCCCTTGTAATCAAGATCCACCGGGTTCTGCGTCGCCAGCACGCACCCGAGCCCGTACGCACGCGCCTGCTTCATCAGGGTCATCAACAACGGCTTGGTCGGCGGGTTGGCCGTCGGCGGGAAATAGCCGTACACCTCGTCCATATACAGGATCGCCCGCAGCGACCCCGTCCCCGGCTGGCGACGCATCCACGCGATCACCTCGCCCAACAGCAGCGTGACGAAGAACTGCCGCTCCGCCTCGTTGAGGTGCGCGATCGAGAGGATCGAAACCCGCGGCCTGCCGTCGCTCGTGCGCAGTAGCCGCTGTACGTCCAGCGGCTCGCCCTCCAGCCACCCCGCGAACCCGGGCGACGCGAGCAGGTTGTTGATCTGCATCGCCAGCGCGCCCCGGTCCTTCTCGCTCATGAACGCGTCCACGCCCATCACCCCGATCCGCTCCACGGGGGGCGACTGCACACGCCGGATCAGCTCGCCCAGATCCAGCCCCTGCCCCTTGCACCACGCGTCGTCGAGGATCGTGGAAACAAGGATGTGCTCGCGGCTGCGGATCGGGTCGGTGTCCAGCCCGAGCAGCGCCAGCAGGCCCGACGCCGACGCCCCGACCCGCTCGCGCATCGCCTCGCGATCTTCACGCATCTCCGCCGGCGGCGCGTCGAGCGACGTCAGCGGCGTGATCTGACGACCGGCGCTGCTCCCGGGCGTGTAGAGCGTCACCTCTGCGCTCGCGCGCAGCTTGCGGATCCGCTCGCCGTCCTGCCCCCACTCTCCCAGGCCCGTGCGCCACATATCCGCCCGGTCGGCCGCGTACTCATCGGGAGATACGCCCTTGCGCCGCGCGTCCGCCTCGTCGATCCAGGGGCGAAAATCTTCCGGGCGTAGCTCCGGGAACGTCAACAGCAGGTTGCCCAGGTCGCCCTTGGGGTCGATGCAGATCGCGGGCACGCCGTCGATCGCCGCCTCCTCGAGCAGAGACAGGCACAGCCCGGTCTTGCCCGAGCCGGTCATGCCCACGCAGACCGCGTGCGTCGTCAGGTCCCGCGAGTCGTACAGCAGCGCCGTGCCCAGCCCGCCGTCCGCGTCCAGCTCGCGCCCGAGGTAGAACACCCCGAGCCGCTCGTACAGTTCAGGTCTGGGTGTCTGGTCCATGCGGCCCGAGTCTACACCCGCCCCGCCCGCGTCAGGCCTCGTCCTCGTGCTCCTGGACGACGATGCTCCGCGAAAGGTCGCCGCGCGTCCGCTCGTGCAGGTGGTCCTCGCCCATCGCGTCGATCGCCTTCTCCGCCTTCTTGAGCGCCCGCGCCTTGGGGTACGCGATGTGGCACACCGGATCGCCCGGCGCGACCGACGGCAGCGTCGTCATCCCCAGCACCACCCCGTCCCGCGGCGCCTCGATCACGTTGTGACGCTCGCCGGTCAGGCTCGTGTTGGTCGCCAGCGCCTCGCCCGCCTCCACGATGTCGCCGGGCGCGACGTGGAACTGCAGGAACCCGCCGTGCTCGGCCCGCAGCCACTTCGTCGAGTCCACCTCGATCTGGTACGCCGGCTTCTTGATCGCCGCGTCGATCATCCCGAGGTACGCCAGGCAGTTGGTGATCCCCCGCACCGCGTACTCCACCACCGCAGGCTCCACCTTCCACACCTCGCCCGCCTCCAGGATGATCGTCGGCTTGCCCGCGTCGCACGCGCTGCGTCGCAGCGCCCCGACGGGCCCCCGCCCCGACACGATCAGCTCCGTCCCGAACGCCCGCGCAAAGCCCGCCAACGCGGGGTTGTTCATGTCGGCCCGCACGTTGGGGAAGTTCGTCCGGCGCACCGCCGCGGTGTGCAGATCGATCCCGTAGTCGCACGGCTCGACGACCGCGTCGTACACCGCCCGCGCCATGCGGCTCGCCAGGCTCCCGCCCGCGCTGCCCGGGAACGACCGGTTCAGGTCCCGCCGATCGGGCATGTACCGCATGTGCTGTTCGAAACCCATGATGTTCACCACGGGCGCCAGCACGACGTCGCCCCGCAGCACCTCGAACGGCTCGCCCGTGATGATCTCGCGGATCGCGCCCGTGCCGTTGATCTCGTCGCCGTGCACCGCCGCCGTCACAAACACCCGGGGCCCGGGCTCGCGCCCACGCAGCACGAAGATCGGGATCTCGATGATCGCCCCCGAGTAGCTCGTGGACACCCGCAGCGGCGCCTCGCCCGACGTCCCCGGCGCGATCGACGCGCCGATCCACCCCGTGTCTTCTCGCTCAGCCATCGCTGTCCTCGCTGGTCCCGATCCCGGAATCCAGCGGCTGCACCTTCGGGCGGCGCTTGCGCTTCTTCCGCTCGCCCACCAGGTGACGCATCTCCTCGAGCCTGCCGTAGCACAGCATCCGGTCGCCCGCCTCGATGACTCGCGCCGGGCGAGGATTTGAGATGACGTTTGTGCCCCGGTGCATCGTCAGCACGGCGATGTCCTTCTCACGCAGGCCCGACTCGCTGATCGTTTTGCCGACCAGCTCGTACCCCTCGGGGATCGTCAGCTCCGCGACGCCGTACCCCTGCGTCACCGTCAGCCGCTGACGCACGTCCAGCTCCGGGAAGTCCACCTGCTGGGCCATGTAGTCCACGATCGCGCCCGCGATGTCCAGCCGCGTCGCCCCCTCGATCCCCTCGAGCCCCGGCGACGAGTTCACTTCCATGATCTGCGGGCCCGAGTTGCTCTCGAGCATGTCCACGCCCGCGACCCGCAGGCCCATGATCTGCGCCGCCCGCACCGCCGTCCGCTCGTAGCCCTCGTCGAGCTTCACGGCCTCCGCGACCCCGCCCCGGTGCACGTTGGAACGGTACTCGCCGCCCTGCGCCACACGCCGCATCGCCGCGACCACGCGGTCGCCCACCACCAGAGCCCGGATGTCCTTGCCCCGGCTCTCGGCGATAAACCGCTGGATCAGCACGTTCTGGCGCGCGCTCTGCAGCGTCTCCACGATCGCCCCCGCGACCTGGTTCGTCTCCGCCAGGATCACCCCGATCCCCTGCGTCCCCTCGATGATCTTGACGATCACCGGCGCCCCGCCCACCTCCTCGATCGCCGCCAGCACGTCCTTGCGGTCACGCACGAACATCGTCCGCGGGATACCGATGTCGTGACGCGACAGGATCTGCAGGCTCCGCAGCTTGTCCCGCGAGTTCGTGATCCCGTTGGCCGTGTTCGGCGTGTACACGTCCATCTGCTCGAACTGACGCACGACCGCCGTCCCGAAGTACGTGATCGACGCCCCGATCCGTGGCAGCACCGCGTCGTAATCGCTCAGCTGCTTGCCCCGGAAATACAGATCCGGCTCCCCCTCCTCCAGCGAGATCGAGAACCGCAGCGTGTTGAGCACCCTCACCTCGTGCCCACGCTGCTCCGCGGCCTCGCGCAAGCGGCGTGTGCTGTAGCACTTCGGCGAAGCCGACAGGATCCCGAGCTTCATCGCGTCCCATTCAATGTGAGCACGTCCTTGGCGCTCGGATCAACCAGCAAGCCGTTCAACGCACGCCGCCCCAGCAGCATGCGGCACAACATCCCCTCGCGGCACACAAGGCTCAGCTCGATCTCCCGCTCCCACGCCCCGATCTGCACGACCGTGCGCACGACCGGGCGGTGCTGCGTCTTGCCCGAGCTCGGCCGCACCCGCGCCTCGCGCGCGTGATCCGCCTCCACCGTCACACTCCGCCGATGCGGGCGCTCCCGGCGCACGACCTCGAAACGCAGGCGCCCGTCCTCGAGATACTCGATCGAGGACACGTGGATCGCGCTCGTCCGAGCGCCGGTGTCTATCTTCGCGCGAAGCCGCGGGATCCCCCACTCGGGGAGCGCCACCCACTCTCGCCGACCGATCACGAGGCCGCTCTCACCCACGCGCGCCCTCCCGCGGCGCAGAAAAAACGCCCCGCGACGGGGGCGTCGATCGCCGCTGATGAATGGTACGCGTCCCGGGGTCCCTGCCCCCGCGGGGGCATGCGCCCCGCCTTTCGTGACTGTCTCAGGCCGCCCGACCCATGCTCCGCTCGAACTCGTCGAGCGCCTCGTCGGTCAGCTCCTCCTCGCTCTTGCCCGACCGGGCGCCGAAGCCCTGGGCCGCCTTCCCGAACCGGTTCTCCCACCCGTCCGGGCGCACGCCCGCCGGCGCGTCGGGCGCCTCGGTCCAGTCCTCGGCCCGCGACAGGCTCAGCTCGCTGCCCATCGTCTTGCGGTACCCGAGCAGACGCACCACCTCCAGCACATCCGTCCACGTCGGGAACGTCTTGCCGTTTGCGCGCTTGAACTCGTCGATCGCGACCAGGAACAGGAACTGTTCCGTGGTCATCTCGCCTTCCTCGGCCGACTTCGTGAAGTCGCTCAGACGACGCCCGGGACCGCGACGACGCTCCAGGCCCGTCGGCGCGACCTCCTTGCCGTCCTGGATCATCCGGATGCGCCGACGATCGACACCCAGCCGCTGATCGACAACACCCCCGTCACCCCCGTCCGGGGTCGCGGCTTTGTCAGTCGTCTTCTGATCCGTGTTGTTCTTCTTCGCCCGGCTCATCGAGGCCTCCCCGCCGCCGTGAGCCCGGGGGACGCCGCTCAGGCGCCCGGACGTTGCGGCCTACAGGTCTTCCTCGTCATCGTCCTTATCCGAGTCGTCGTCCACCCCTTCTTCGTCTTCGAAGTCCTCATAATCGTCGAACTCGTCATCGTCGTCGTAGGTCTCGTCCTCGTCATCGTCGTCGTCCTCGTCGAGGAAGTACGCCTCGTCCTCGTCCTCTTCCTCCACCATGAGCGGGTCGTTCTGGGACCACGCACGCCGCCCACCGGCCTGCGCCAGCTCCACCCCTCCCACCACGGCCAGTTCAAGCTCCTGCGGCATGGCTGCTCGTCCTCTTCGGCGCATCCTCGGGGGCGGCGCCTCCCTCGGCGCCCCAACTCCGATCTCCTGATCGGGCCGTACACTACCGCCCGCTCCACGTCTGTCAATCGCCCACCACCGCCCTCTCGGGCGCCCTCGCCGCAAGCCGCCCCCGGGCGACACGAAGCGCCCGCTAGACTCCACCTCCCCCCACCCGCGAGGCCACCCGCCCGATGCCCGAACCCGAGCCGCAATCCAAGGGCCTCGACCCCGCCGCAGGCCTCCTCGCCTGCCTCTTCCCGGGCGCCGGCCACCTCTACAGGGGCGAGGCCTACCGCGCCCTCATGGCCGCCTTCGGCGTCCTGGGCCTCTTCCTGGGCGGCATGTTCGTCGGCGGCATCGACACAATCGACGCCGAGGAGGACCGAATCTGGTTTGTCGGACAGGCATTCGTCGGCCCCGTCGCCTTCGGCGTCAACTACGTCCACCAGACACGCTTCAAGGCCTATGACCCCGACACCCGCGTCCGACGCACCGGCTACCCCGACGAGATGCGAGCAAGCCGCATCATCGACCCCGTCAAGGGCGAGCAACCCGTCTGGGTCCCCGCCGAGGACGGCAGGGGCCCGCCCAACGTCAAGTCTGTCGCGAAGATGAACGAGATCGGCACACTCGCCGCCACCATCGCAGGCATGCTCAACTTCATCATCATCCTCGACGCCCTGCTCCCGTCGGTCCGCGGCGTGATCGGCCGCCGCGAGGAAGAGTCCCCGGCTCTCGAGACCGCCCAGGGCGGGGGCGACGCGTGAACCCACTCGCCTACACACCCTTCATCGACCCCATCGACCTGCACGACTGGTGGTTCCTGCTGCTGATCCCGATGGCGTTCTTCGTCGCGTGCGCGTACAAGGCCGTCCGCGTGCCCAGCATGCGCAAGTTCTGGCCCCAGGTGATCTCGTTCACCATCCAGATCGTCGGCGGGATCGCCCTGCTGGGCCTGGCCGCCTACCTCGTGCTCGGCTACGCGATCCCCTCGCTCGCACCCATGCCCGGGTCCTGAGCACGCTCCCGTGCGTCCGTATCCAACTCACGCGTACCTTGAGTACTTCGTCTCGTAGGCCCGGTCCAGGTTCTGCACCATGTACCGCAGCGCATCGACCGCGTGGTCCGAGCCGTCCTTGACCGGCTCGAGCGATTCCGGGCGGTCGGCGTGGTACCGGTAGGTCTCGAGCGACTCGATCAGCCGCGCGCAGCGCCGATGCACGTACAGCCGCGGCGCCCCCCCCGCCGGTCTCAGCCGCGACCGCACCAGCTCCAGCCCCTCGCCCACGCCCAGGCGCCGATGCTTGACGACGAGCCCCGCCGCCCGCATCGCGTGGATATCGCTCACGCCCGTCTGGCCCGAGCGCTGCGAGCCCGCCGGGTCCACGCCGATCCACGCCAGCGCGGGCCACGCCGCCGACTTGATCGCCTCGACGTGCTGGGCCAGCACCATCCCCGCCTCCACCCGCTCGTCCACGACCCACAGCACGCCCGACGGGTCCAGCCCCGCCCACAGCACCACCGTCGGCGCCCGGATCCCGAAGTCCATCCCCCCCACCCAGAGCCATCCCTCGCGTGATTCGGGCAGCCCGCCCACGACGTGCGCGCCCGCGTCAAACTCCGGCAGCACGCAGTCGCTCCGCCTGGGCGCCAGGCACAGCATCTCCGCCTTCCACGTCCCCTCGCCCACCCGGCGTTTCTGCGTCAGCGCGTCCCCGACGTCCACGTGCCCGGGCGCCACGCCCCGCGCGTCACGCGACTTGGCCCGCCCGGCGCACTCGTCGAGCAGCCCGCATGGCGAATCGCACGCGTACCCGTCGCCGCACCGCCCGAGAACGTCCACCAACCCCCACCGGAACAGGCGCCTGGTCGCGTCCTCGCCCTCGCATTCCTGGACGAGCCGGTGCATGAGCCCGTAGGGCACGTGCATGGTCGAGAGGCACTCGACCGAGCCCCGCACCGCGACCTCGCCGCACATCTTCGAGCGCGTGACCAACTGCGCCGCCTCCCACACCCCCGGGTCGAACAGCTCGACCTCGTCGCACCGGAGCTTCTGCACGCGCGTGCCGCGGACCGACGTCTGCGACTGGGCCAGCAGCTCCAGGCTCGAGCCGTTGACCAGGCGCACGCGCCGCTCGGTGATCCGCCCGTCCACCAGCCCGCGAAGACCCGGACGCGCCAGGAACGTGCGCAGGTGCGTGTGCATCCGCTTGGCCTGCTCGAGAGAGCCGCCAAGCACGCGGATCTCTATCCCGTCCTTGAAGACCATGTCCGCCAGCGACGCGATGGCGGCCAGGAACGTCTTGCCGCCCCCGCGGTTCGCCCACACCACCATGTCGCGGGGCGTCTCATCCTCGAAGAACGCGTGGCACAAATAGTCGAACGGCGGCGCGTGCCCATCGATCAGGGCCTCGCGCGCAACCTCCACACCCAGCGCCTCGCGTACCCACGCGTGCAGCTCGTCGTGCGTCCGCGGGCGCGGCCGCACAACCTCCTGCGCGCGCGCGTGCACACCCTTCTCAACGCCGTCCGCGCGTGCGGCGTCCGCGTCCCCCCCAGGACTCTGCCCCATCGATCACCCCCCTCGGCTCACCCCACCCGCAGCACGCGCAGCAACGCCCGTGCCCGATCCGCGTCCACCCGCCTGAGCGCCCGCAGCACAGCCGCCCGCTGGGCGCCGGTCAGAAAGAACGTCAACGCGTGCGGCAGCTCGCCCGCGTCCGGCGCAACCGCCGGCGCCGGCACGCCGCCAGCCACTGCGGTGGCCGGCATCCCGCCGCCCCGCCCCGCCCCGCTCGATGCCTGTCCCGCCCCCATCACCCACTCCCGACAACGTGCGCATACCCGACGGGGCGCGACGCCAGGCGCACGCCCGCCGACCTCGCGACATCACCCCACGCCCGCCCGAGCTGCCCGCGTGTCGCGCGCGAGGCGTTCGCCCACCGGGCAAGCTCCCGCCGGACGAGCGGATCGCCCGCCGCCTCGTCCGCCCGGTCCGCAACGAGCAGCTCATTCGCCTCGTACCCCGCGTGCGTCAGCGCGTCGCCCAGACGCGCGTCGGGCGCCAGCACGCCCGTGCGGTACACACGCATCCCTGCCCGCTCGAAGAACGGGCAGAACGCGCCCATCGCCGCCAGGGCCTCTGTCGCGGGTGTCTGCGGCGATCGCAGGTACGCGCCCACCAACCGACGCGCGACGCCCATCCCACGCGACCTCGGCTCGACCACGACCCGCGAGATGCAGCGCAGCTCGCGGTTGATCCGCAGTGCCCGCGGCCGGAGCGGCCCGCGCGTATACCGCCCGGGCCAGGGCAGATCGCGCCACGCCGCGTTGAGCGTCGGGCGGCTGACGACGAGCACGCCCGCGAGCAGCGGGCCCCGGGGCGTGCCCCGCCACGCACGGAGCACCCGCGTCCACGTCGCCGGGCGACCGCCGCGGTAATGACAGCCGCCCAGCGCGTCGTAATCCTCGATCGAGCCGTCCTCGACCCGCACGCGCGGGCCCGGGCCGCGAGCCCGCCCGGCCTCGACACGGCTCGACCCATCCGGCGACACCCGGACGAGCACGTCCGGGCGCAGCATCCCGGGCATGTCCTCGTGCGCCGTCGCGCACACCACGCGCACACCACGATGACGCCCGGCCCACCTGCGCACGCACACCGCGACGCCGTGCGCCGTCGTGCGGTCCAGCGACGAGCAGAACTCGTCGCCCAGCACCCACACGCCCTCCCCGCACCCACGCTGCGCAACGACCATCGCCCGTGCGAGCGAGAGGCGCCAGCGTTCCCCGTCCGAGAGCGCACACGCGGGGCGGGCCAGCAGCGACGCCTCGCCGAGCCCCGCCGCCGCCAGCGCCTCCATCGCCTGCTCCAGGCGCCCGCCGACCACCTCGACCACCGCACGCGAGGTGCGGGCGAACGCGCCCGCTTCGACGTGCACGACCCGCTCGCCACGCTGCATCAGGTGTGTTCGCAGCGTACGCATGACCGTGGACTTTCCCGACCCGCTGGCGCCCGTGAGCAACGCCACACGCCCGCCCCCAAGCCCCGTCAATGACCCGAGGGCCGCGTTGCTTGGCATGGTCGCCGAACCGACACGACCGTCGAGCAACAGCCCGAACGGCGCCACCGCCCGCAGCACGCGCCTGCTGTGCGTCCCGACCTCTCTGGTGTTTGATGCGATGATCACGACGACGGAGCCTCGGACTCGAACAGCGCCCGCACCGCGTCGTGATGCCGACGAACGGTGTGCAGACTCAGACCCAATCGCTCCCCGGTCTCGCGCATCGATCGCCCCTCGAGCATCAGCGAGGTCGCGACGCGCCGGCGCGTGTGCGACCAGGACGTGCGGCTGCGCGCGACGAACGTGAACAACGGGTCCAGCTCACGCTCGACCAATCGCTTGAGCCGCCGACGCAGCGACCGGGGCGAGCCCCCGCCCAGGCTCGCGATCTCCACGACACTCCGCCCGTCGCGGTAGTGCGCGTGCACCAGCGCCCTGTCCGAGGGGGCGAGCAGGTCCGCCCGCTCGACGATCCGCTCGACAAGATCTCTGCGGCGCTTCCGCCTCAGATCGGTCGCCTCCGATGGCGAGAAGGCCGAGCCCGCCCTGTCCACTGCCCCGGTGTGCTGCGCACGACGATCCATGTCATTACTCCTCGCATTTGGGTCAGTTTTGCTCGGGTACACATACTTATGAGTGTTCTCTATATTGCATACACATTCATGTTTGTAGCTAGAGTGTGAACTCTTTGCAAGTGGGTTGTATGGTTGGTCAACAATCCAGCGCACAAGCCCGGTCGGCCTCGACCGCAACGGGCCCGGGACGCGTCCGCCCGGGCGATCGTTCGAGCGCAGGCGGACGCAGACGAGCCCTTGCATGTCTTCGCAACGTGAGTCCGGTGTCGCAGTTCTCATCCGTGCCCGTCGCCACCAGCTCTCGCTCACGCTCGACGAACTCGCCCGGCGCGTCTCGTGCGCCAAGAGCTATTTGTCGCACGTGGAGAACGGTCGGCGCGGCCCGCCGAGCGACACGATCCTCTCGGCGCTCGAATGCGCACTCGATCTGCCGACCGGTCGTCTGATCGAGGCCGCGCAGTGGGAACGCACACCGCCTCCGATGAAGCGGAGTCTTGTGCGACTCCAGAGCGGGCAGCGGGCGGCCAGGCGCCTGGCGGACCTCGCCGCCGCGGGTTCGCTCGACAGCGCGTTCAGAACGGGCGAGCTACGCCGCCTTGTGGACACGCTCGCGCCCCCTGGCGACGAACCGGCACGGATCGCGCTTCCCCTGGAGGTCCCGCTGATCAACTCGGTCAGCGCCGGGTATCCGACAGCGTTCACGGATCTGGGCTACCCCGCGCGGATCGCCGACGAGTACGTCCGGTGCCCGGACCTGCACGACCCGGACGCGTTCGCGGCCCGTGTCGTGGGCGACTCGATGGCGCCCGATTACAGAGAGGGGGACATCGTGGTCTTCAGCCCGGCCCGGGACGTCCGCTCGGGCGCCGATTGCTTTGTCCGCCTGGAGCCCGACCACGAGAGCACGTTCAAGCGGGTCTATTTCGAGCCGGGCGAGGCGGGGGCCGAGCTGATCCGCCTCCAGCCGATCAATCCCGACTACACCCCCCGGGTAGCGCCCCGCGAGGAGGTGGCGGGGCTGTACGCGGCGGTCTCGGTGACCCGCTCGATCACGCCCTGAGAAGCCCCACGCAGCCCGGAACAGGCCAGGGCGCGGGGCGTACCATTGGGGGTGGCCCGCCGCGAGGGACGGGCCCCCGTGCACGCATCACATTGGAGGCCCACCGCGATGGCCAAGATGTTCTACACGCTCGAGGAGGCCGCCCAGCGTCTCGGGATGTCCGAGGACGAGGTGCAGGCCCTGGCCGAGAGCGGGCAGCTCCAGGAGTTCCGCGACCGCGACCGCCTGGTGTTCAAGGTGGACCAGGTGGACCTGCTCGCGGGGGGGGGCGACGACGAGATCGGCGACGACATCACGCTCGCCGAGAGCTCCGAGCTCGAGCCCATCAGCCTGTCCTCGTCCGGCTCCGGGTCGGCCTTCGCGGTCGAGAACTCGGGCGAGTCCACGGGCGTGAGTATCTTCGACCCCGACGCCGACGACCAGGCCGACCCGTCCGCCGACACACTCGTCACCGGCGCCATCAGCACACCCGACCTGAGCATGGACTCCAACGCGTCGGGCTCCGGTCTCGCCCAGCTCACGCTCGAGCCGGACGACACGTCGCTGGGCGCAAACCTGCTCGATGATGTGTACGGCGACGAGAGCGGCGGATCCGAGGCTGGCGAGAGCGCCATCGGCGGCTCGGCGATCGCCGCGGCCTCCGGGGGCGCGCTGTTCGAGTCCGCGGGCGAGAGCGACTTCGGCGGCACACAGACCGCGGCGCAGGCCGCGCTCATGCCCATCGCCGAGGCCTACGACGGCCCGTGGTCGGGCCTCGCGGGCGGGCTCGCGCTGGCGATGGTCATTATCCTGGCCGCGACGCTCGCCGTCACAATCCTCGGCCTGGCCGGCTCCTCGGGCGTGCTCGCGGGGCTGACCGGTTCGGTCTACATGGTCCTGGGCGGCGCCGCGATCATGATGCTCGTCTTCGCGGGCGTTGGCTGGGTCATGCTCCGCAAGAGCTGAGGACTGCACACGACATACTCGACGCCGGGCGCTCGGGCGCCCGGCGTTTTTCGTGCGCCCGTCACCGCCCCTTTGTTTTGTCGAGCGTCGCCTTGGCAAGCAGCTTGGCCGCGGCCTGGAGGCCCTTGCCCTTCGGGCCCGCGAACCGCTCGCCGAGCATCGCGACCAGCTCGAAGACCTCCTGCATCTCGTCGAGCCGCTCGTCGAGGTCGCGTGCCGAGGCGTGCGCGTTGCGCCCGCCTGTGGGCGTGAGCCCGCGCACCTCCTCGAGCGATTCGAGCAGGGGCTCGACCTCGCGCTTGACCCGCTCGCGCAGGATCGCGCGGAACATCGCCCAGACGTCTTGCTCGGCCTGGAAGTACTCGCGGCGCTCCCCGGGCCTGGGCGCCTTGGCGATCACGCCCCACTCGACCAGGGCGCGGAGCGACATCGACGCGTTGCCGCGGCTGATGTGCAGACGCTCCATGAGCTCGTCGGCGCTCATCGCGTCGCCCGTCACGAACAGCAGCGCATGGACCTCGGCCATCGTCCGCGAGATGCCCCAGACGCTGCCCATCCGACCCCAGGCGTCGATGAACCGGTCCTGGGCCTTGAGCAGCTGGTCTGGCGGGTCTTGGGGGGGCATCGCGGGTGAATCCTACCTCGCCGGCTCGGTGTTCAGAGGAGCGTGTCGATCACGCCCGCGCCACCGAGCACGAGCGCGACGACCCCGTTGAGCGTGAAGAAGGCCATGGGGATGCCCGCCCGGCCCCGCCGCGCGAGGACCGCGTGCTCCCAGACAAGCACGGCGCCCACGACGCACACGCCCGCGAGGAAGACCCACCCAAGGAGCGGCTCCACCCACCAGGCGCCGAGCAGTGCCGCCAGCGCCAGCGCGTGCAGCACGCGGCTGATCCACGCGGCGCCCCGCCAGCCGAATCGGGCCGGCACGCTCTCGAGCCCGCGCTGTCGATCAAAGTCCATATCCTGGAGTGCGTAGATCACGTCGAAGCCCGCGACCCAGACGAGGACCATCGCCGCGAGCCAGAGGACGCCCGCGGGCGCAGCGGGCTCGCCGCTGACGGCGATCGCCGCGGCGATCGGGCTGACCGCCAGCGCCCCGCCGAGGAACGCGTGGCACAACCACGTGAACCGTTTGGTGAACGAGTAGAACGCGATCCAGGCGAGCACGACCCACGACAGCAGCGTCGGCCAGGGGTTGCCGAAGAACACCCAGAACAGCCCGCAGCACGCGACGAAGGCGAGGGCGGCGCCCGCGAGCACAACCGCGCCGTCGCGCCCGCGCAGGCGACCGGCGGCGAACTGGCGGCCGGCGGTTCTGGGGTTTGCCCTGTCGATCTCGCGGTCCGCGACGCGGTTGACCACCATCGCCCACGTCCGCGCGAAGAACATGCACGCGACGATGAGCACGAGCTGGCCCGCGAACGCGCCCCAGTGGATCCCGCCCTCGTCGTGTGCGGGCGCGACCAGGAACGCCGCGAGCACCGCGAAGGGCAGCGCGAAGACCGAGTGCGCCAGCTTGATGTCCGCCCCGAGCAGGCGGAGCTTGGCGCCCCAGCCCAGCCCGGGCGCCGACTCGTTCACGCTCGCGGCGCCCGTGCTCATCGGGCAAGGCTACGCCGCATAAATACACCCGGGCGGCTCCTCCCCGCCCGGGCACATTCACCGACCCGCCCGGCGCCGCGTCAGGGGCAGCCCGCGCCGAACGCGCTCAGGAAGGCGATGACGTCGGAGAAGTCGAACGTGCCGATGGGCTCGGCCAGGTCCGCGGGCGCGTCCATCGTGCCGAATGCCGTGAGGAACGCGATGACGTCGGAGAAGTCCAGCGTCCCGAACGGTTCGGCCAGGTCCGCGGCGTTGCAGGCCCCGCCCGCGCACGCGTTGGGCAGCACCGACAGCTCGTCGCTCGCGTTGTTGAGGAAGACGATGTCCGGCACGCCATCGCCCGCCAGGTCCGCCGCGGCGATCGCGGTGGGCTTGTCCGGGAAGGGCATCCGGATCTGCGGCATGAGCGTGCCGTCGCCCACGCCGTAGAGCATCGACAGCTCGCTCGTCATGATGTTGGAACACACGACGTCGAGGTCGCCGTCGTTGTTGAAGTCGGCGATGGCGCACGTGTTGGGCTGCTGGCCGACCGTGTAGAGCGTCGGCGCCCCGAACGTGCCGTCGCCCACGCCCAGGAGGACGGCGACCGACGCGTCGGTGGGCGGGACGCTGACGACACGCTGCACGACGACTATGTCCGTCGTCCCGTTGGCGTCGAGGTCGCCCAGGGCGACGTGCCCGCCGCCGAAGACGCTCGTATAGGCCACGGGCGGCGCGAACGTCCCGTCGCCGGCGCCGATCAAGATGTTGACCTCGCCGGGCGACGAGTTCGCGACGGCCAGATCCGGGACCGCGTCGGCGTTGAAGTACCCCACGACCACATGGCGCAGGTCGTCGATCGTGAGCGGCGCCTGGGGTGTGAAGGCGCCCGTCCCGTCGCCCAGGAAGATCCGCAGCGTGTCGTCGAGCCCCGCGCTCACCGCCACGTCCGGGTGCGTGTCCATGTTCATGTCCGCGATCGCGACCGAAGCGGGCCCGTCGCCCGCGGGGATGCGGACGTGCGGCAGGAACCCCTCGTCGTTCTCGGCGAGGATGATCGAGATGTCGTCGTCGAGGACGTTGGCGGCGATGATGTCCGCGAGCCCGTCGTGGTTCAGGTCGCCGACCGCGACGCCCCCGCCGCGTCCGGAGCCCACGGGCACGCCGACGCCAAAGAACCCGCCCAGGCCGTCGCCGTAGAGGATGTTGACCTGGTCGTTCGTGAACAGCCCGATGACCGCGTCCGGGGCGCCGTCGTTGTTGAGATCTGCGATCGCGATCTGCTGGTCGTTGGGGCCGGCGGGGTACCGCTGCTCGGCGCCGAGTTCCGGCGTGCACGGCGCGAGCGCGGGCAAGGACACGATGAGACAATGGGCAAGCATGGGCGCGGGCATGGTGGATCTCCTGTGGCGTTCTCGCAGGAGGGACGACATCGGTGTCCGGCGCGCCCGGCACGAACCAAGAAAAAACGCCCGGGCAGGAGGGCCCGCCCGGGCGTGATCTCACACAGATTGTGGGCTCGGATCGCTTACGGGCAGCCCCCGCCGAACGAGCCGAGGAACGCGAGCACGTCGGAGAAATCCAGCACGCCGAACGGCTCGGCCAGGTCCGCCGCGGGCTCCATCGCCCCGAAGGCGCCCAAGAAGGCGAGCACGTCGGAGAAGTCCAGCACGCCGAACGGCTCGGCCAGGTCCGCCGGGCAGGCCGCGGGCGCGGGCTCGAATCCCAGGAGCATGTCGTCCACACGCCAGGCGCCCGATGCGTTGTCCGCGACGAAGCGGATGTCGAGCACGCTCGAGTACGCCGTGATCGGCAGCGCGACCACGCGGGCCTCGAACGCGCCGCCCGACCCGTCCGAGACGACCTCGTCGAGCGGGAGGTACGTGTCGGCGATGGAGTGGAACTCGACGCGGAGCGACTCGCCCGAGGGCACGCCCTCGCTCGCGACCTTGTAGCTCAGGTACAGGGTCTGGGGGAAGACCGAGCCGTTGACGCGCGACGTGGTCGCGCTGTCGCCCGCCTCGAGCACGAGGGCCTGCGAGCCGCCCGCACCGCCGCCGGCGACGCCCGCGCCCGCGCTGGCCGCCCAGCGTGTGGGGGCGAGCGTGCCCGACTCGAAGTCGTCTGCGAGCGGGAGCACCGCGCCCGGGAAGACACCGACGAACACATCGTCGATGAACCAGTCGTCGGACGCGTCCGAGCCGATGGCGCGGAAGCGGACCTTGAGCCCGTTGCGCAGATCGCCCTGCTCGAAGACGTACTCGTACGCCTCGGGCTGGGCCTGGTCGGCGCCGTCCGAGACGATCGTGGCCGCTGTCTGCCACTGGTCGCCCGCGTCCAGGTACTCGACGACGAGCGACTCGCCCGCTTCGACGCCCTCGTGACGCGTGGAGAAGGTCAGCACGACGATCTCGCCGAACAACGAAGCGCCGAACGTGCCCGCCGATTCCAGCGAGTCCGTGCCGTCGAGGTTGAGCGCGGGCGATCCCGCGTCGGCGACGACCTCGCCGCCCGAGCCGCCGACCCACACGCCGGGGTCGATCGCGAGCGACTCGAATCCGTCGTCGATGGGCAGGGGGATCCGCGCAACCCATGTGGACGCGATCGTGACGGCGTTGAACGTGTTGACACGCCCGTGCCCGAACAGGTCGTCCTCGCCCGGGGCGCCCAGGTCGTCGGCGCCCGCGTACAGGATGTCCTGGATGTCGGTCGGGTGCAGGTCCGGGCGGGCCGAGAAGATCATGGCCCCCACGCCCGCGGCGATCGGGGAGGCAAAGCTCGTGCCCGAGCTGGTGCCGTAGCCCCCGCCCCGCGTGGTCGAGCGGACGCCCGAGCCGGGCGCCGCCACGTCGATGGGCGGGCCGAAGTTGCTGAACCCGCTCTTGTTGTCCGACGACGTCGTCGAGGCGACGATGACGTAGTCGGGGCGGTAAACGTCGGGCAGCAGGGTGTTGTCGTTGCCGGCGGCGTAGAAGAGCAGGCCGCCCATCGCCTTGATCTCGAGTCCCGCGGTCTGGATCGCGGCCGAGGTCCCGCCCGAGTAGCTGGCGTTGATCGCCTTGGCGCCGTGCTCGGCCGCCCAGCGGGCGCCGCCGAGGATGTCGAATCCGTTGGCGGTTCCGTTCGTGTTGTTGGTCACACGGATGGGCATGATGGTGAAGCCCCACCCCGCGCCGACAACGCCTGTCGCGTTGTTGCCGATGGCCGCGGCGCAGCCGGCGACGAACGTGCCGTGCCCGTTGATATCGTCCACGTCCCCGCCGTCGGCCTGGGCCGTACGGCTCCGGGCGTTGTAGCCCGACACCAGCGCCGCCTGCAGGTCCGGGTGGTCCTGGTCCACGCCCGTGTCGCAGACCGCGACGGTCACCGACGGGTCGCCCGTGCCCAGGTCCCAGGCAGCCGCGGATTCGATCCGGGTGTGCTGCCAGCTCGAGCCGAACAGCGGGTCGTTGGGCGTCGTGCCCGCGGGCGCGACGAGCCAGTTGGGCTCGGCGTACTCGTAGTCGCCCGTCGCCATCAGCACCGCCGACAGCTCGTTCTCGTTCATGCCCTCGGGGACGCGGATCAGGTACTCGTGCGTCAGCTCCGCCTTGCGGACGATCAACGGCGCAACACGGTCAACCGCGCGCCGGAGCGTCGGGGCCGGGGCCCGCGAGACGCCGCGGATCTCGCCCTTGGGTCGGACGATCAGCTCGCCCGTAAACTCGCGCCTGCCCTCGACAGCCGCGTAGTTCGCCGGGGCGGTCTCGGCGAGCGCAACGATCTTCTCGTCACCCGACTGGAGCCGCAGGCTCGCCCGCGCGACGTCCGTCGGGCCGGCGCTCGCGCCGCTCGCGCAGACCGTCAGACCGATAAGGACCGACCCGAAACCACAGCGATTCATGAGCATCGTCGCCTCCGAGAGTTCAGAAGACCCACACGCCGGCGCCTACGGGCACCCGGCGCCGAACGCGGTCAGGAACGCGATCACGTCAGAGAAATCAAACACGCCGATCGGCTCGGCCAGGTCCGCGGGCGGCTGCATGCCGCCGAACGCGGTCAGGAACGCGATGACGTCGGAGAAGTCCAGCGCGCCGAACGGCTCGGCCAGGTCCGCGTCGTTGCACCCGCCGCCGATCACCAGCTCGTCGGGACCGACGTACAGATCGTCGGCGTACCACGTGCCCGCGCCCGAGGACGCGCGGAGCCTGACCCGCAGCTCGTTCCAGAACCCGAGCGCGGGCAGCTCGACCTGCAGCAGCTCGAACGCGCCCGGATCGACGCCGTCAGAGTCCGCCTGCGCCAGCGCCTGCCATGTCCCGATGATGCTCTTGTACTCGAAGAACAGCGTCGCGCCGTCGGGCACGCCCTGGCGCTCGACCCAGACTCGCGCGTACTGCGTCGTGCCCGAGAACTCTTGCATCGGGATGTCGAAGGTCTCGATGACGTCGTCGCCGCCCATCGCCAGGGCGTTGTCACCGCTGGGCTCGCCGACCGCGCCTGTCGAGATCACGGCCCCGGTGTTCGAGGCGTACAGCGTGATCTCGTCCAGCGAGCCCTCGTAGTTGTCGGACACCGGAACGCCCAGGGTCTGCGCGAAGCCGACGCGGACGTCGTCCACAAACCACTCGCCGGCGCCCTCGGTCCCGCTGGCGCGGATCCGCAGCTGCATCTCGTCCCACGACGCGAGCAGGCTCAGCTCGCCGATCCAGCGTCCGAAGACCTCCTCGTCCTGGCCGTCGGAGACGATCGTCGCGATGTTCCGCCAGACGCCGATGACGTCGAGCGTCTCGACGATCAGCTCCCCGCCCGCGGGGATCCCGCGGTGCTGGGCCCAGAACGAGACGTGCACGGGCGTCGCCATGCCGGCGCGGGCCCGGATGAGCTCGCTGGTGATCGACCCGGTCGCGCCGAGGCTCATCGACGAGTCGCCGCTGGGCTCGTTGACGCCCGCGCTCGAGAGCGAGGCGCCGCTGATCGTCGCCCAGTCGTTCGGGTCCAAGACATCCTCGTAGTCGTCGCTGAACGGCATCGGGCGGGGACCCTGCCAGGTCGCGGCGTACAGCACGGACGCGCCCGCGTCGGCCCGCCCGAGGCCCCAGTCATCGTCCTCTCCAGGCGTGCCCAGATCGACCGCCTGGTCGTACATGAGCTGCTCGACCTCGTCGGCGGTCATCGACAGATCCACCGACCAGATCAGCGCGAGCAGGCCGTTGACCAGCGGGCACGAAAGACTGGTCCCGGTGGTGCCGGCGTACCCGCCGCCGAGGGTCGTGGTGCGGACGTTCACGCCGGGGGCGACGATGTCGATGCCCGGCCCGAAGTTGCTGAAGCCCGCGAGCCCGTCGCCGTTGGTGCTGGCGCCGACGATGATGACGTTCTCCCAGTCGAAGTTGCCCAGGTAGCTGCCCTCGTTGCCCGCGGCCCAGCACAGCAGGTGGTTCTCGCCGCGGATGTGGTCGCCGGCGTTGTTGACGGTGCTGGTCTCGACGCCGCCGAAGCTCACGCTGACGACGCGTGCCCCGTTGTCCGAGGCCCACCGGGCGCCCTGGGTGAGGTCGCTGATGATCGCGGTCCCGTCCGGGTTCTCGGAGACCTTGACGGGCAGGAGCTGGTAGTTCCAGCCCATCCCCACGACACCCACGCCGTTGTTCCCGATCGCGCCCGCGGCTCCGGTTGTCGCCGTCCCGTGACCCTGGAAATCTTCGACCGAGCCCCCCTCGAGCTCCGTCAAGTTCGTCACCGCGTTGAAGCCAGACAGCAGCGCCGCCTGCAGGTCCGGGTGATTGGTGTCCACGCCGGTATCGCAGACGCCGATGATCATGCTCGCGTCACCGGTCGTGTGGTCCCACGCGTCGCGCGTGTGCATGATCGTGTGGTGCGTCTGGTTCCCCAGCTGCGGGTCGTTGGGCTCGAGCGTTGGGTACACGCGCCAGTTGGGCTCGGCGTAGGCGTAGTCTCCCGTCGCCATCAGGAACGCCGACA
Organism: Phycisphaerales bacterium; assembly: GCA_029260515.1. Taxonomy (GTDB): domain Bacteria; phylum Planctomycetota; class Phycisphaerae; order Phycisphaerales; family UBA1924; genus JAJRXR01. The sequence continues at coordinate 144,853 of JAJDDC010000070.1, forward strand.
GCGTGTCCGCGTCCCACCCCTCGGGGATCAGGATCGAGTGCTCGTCCACGTCGGGGTACGCCTCATCAAGCGACGGCGCCAGCCGCGCACGCGCACGCTCGACGCGACCCTGCGCCGCGAGCAGGTCGCCCGCGCGCTGCCCGGGGCGGGCGAACTCCGACACGTCGCGCACCTTCACCAGCAACAGCCCGGAGAACTCCATCACACCCGGGCGCTCGACAAACCGCGCCGCGGGCGCGCCCAGCGAGCCCAGGATCGTCAGATCGGACGCGGACAGGTCGAGCGCGGCCCGCAGGCTCTGACGCGCCGTGACCGAGACGGGCGCCGAGGCGTCGGAGTCGCCAAACGCCAGCACCGGCGTGCCCGAGATCGCCACCACCGCCAGGACCGACGCCACCGAGACCAACCGCGTGCACATACCCAAATCCTCCGTGGCAGCGGCGCCGACAACCCGTCGCCGCCGCGACATGATCATTCCGAGACACCCAACCGTACTCGCCCGGCCCGGGGCGACAAAGCCCCTCGTGAACCGACCCGCGTGGGAACCCTCGCGGCCCGAGAATCCGGGCCCAAACACCCCGGAAACACACCCTCGGGACCGCTCGGCTCGGGGGGCAGAACCCGCCCGATGATTCCCGGACGCCGACCCTGAGTTGTACGCCCGGCAGAAGGGTCCTGTTCCCCCGTGTCGGGCGGCGCCGCTACGCTCGTGCACGGAAGGGGACGGACAAACCCTCATGAGCGCCACTACGAGCCAGGACGCGACGCGGCTGCTCGCGATGCTCCGCGCCCGCCACCCGGGCGTCTGGATCTGCACGCACGAGGAAGCCGACGCCCTGGGCGCCGTCTGGGAGGCCTCCTCCGCCCTGGACGCGAACCTGTGGCGCTGGTCGGTGATCGACGGCGTCCGCAACCAGCGCGAGGCCCACGCCGCCCCGATCCCGGACACCATGAACCCCGCGGCCGCCCTCGTCTGGCTGCTGCGTCGCGACGAGACGAGCCTGTGCGTCCTGCTCGACCTCGCCTCGCACCTCGACGACCCGCACGTGCGCCGGGCGCTGCGCGACCTGCTCGACAAGGCGAGGCGCACGCGATCGCACGTCGTGCTCATCGACCACGAGCCGCGCCTGCCCGACACGATCCGCGCCCACGTCACGCCATTCGAACTCGAGCTGCCAGACGAGGACCAGATCGAGCCCATCGTCCGCGAGACGCTCAAGCTCCTACACCGCGAGAAGCCGGTCAAGATCGACCTGACCCGGCGCGACTACCGCATCATGCTCAAGAACCTCGCGGGGCTGACGCGCCGCCAGATCGAGCAGGTGGTCTGTGACCTGGTCGCCGAGGACAGGACGTTCGACGCCGACGATCTCAACCACGCGCTCGCCCGCAAAAGGGCGCTCGTCTCGGGCTCGGGCCTGCTCGACCCGGTCGAGTCGCCCGCGACGCTCGACGACGTCGGCGGGCTGGACCAGCTCAAGGCCTGGCTCGCGGCCCGCGAGCGCTCGTTCACCGACGAGGCCGCTGAGTTCGGGCTCACGCCCCCGCGGGGGGTGCTGCTCCTGGGCGTCCAGGGCGCAGGCAAGAGCCTGTGCGCCAAAGCGATCGCGACCGCGTGGCGTCGCCCGCTGCTGCGGATGGACCCGGGGTCGCTGTACGACAAGTTCGTGGGCGAGTCCGAGCGTCGCCTCCGCGACGCGCTCAGGCAGGCCGAGGCGATGGCCCCGGTTGTGCTGTGGATCGACGAGATCGAGAAGGCGTTCGCGTCCGCCGCCGCCCACTCGACCGACGGCGGCCTCTCCCAACGCATGTTCGGGGCGCTCTTGACCTGGATGCAGGACCACGCCGCCCCCGTCTTCCTCGTCGCGACCGCGAACAACATCGACGCCCTGCCCCCCGAGCTGCTCCGCAAGGGCCGCTTCGACGAGATCTTCTTCGTGGACCTGCCGGGCGAGGAGGCACGACGCCAGATCCTCGAGATCCACCTGACCAAGCGCGACCGCGACCCGTCGATGTTCGACCTCGACGCGCTGTCGTCGGCGTGCGAGGGCTACTCGGGCGCGGAGATCGAGGCCGCGGTCCTGGGCGCTCTGCACGCCGCCTTCCACGAGGACCGCGAGCCGACGTCGCTCGACGTGGAGCGCGCCCTGCGCAGCAGCCCGCCCCTGTCGGTCACGATGAACGAGAAGGTCGCGCGCCTCCGCGCGTGGGCGCAGGGGCGCTGCGTCCCGGCCGGCTGAACGACATCAGGACATCGGCGCCAGATCAGGGGCCGCCGTCGTCCTCGTCGTCGTCGCCGCCGCCGAAGAGCCCGCCGAGCTTCTCCTTGGCCTGGTTCGCCGCGTCATCGACGGCCTCCCCGACCTTCTCCTGCGTCTGGCCGACGGCGTCATCCACCTGCTTCTGGGCGCCCTCCATGACCCCCTTGCCCACGCCGCCGATCTTCCCGCCCATGTCGCCCAGGACGTTGACGCCCATGCCCGAGATCGAGGTGAGCTGGCCCAGCCCGCCCGAGAGCTCGCCCAGGATGTCGCCCGGGATGATGCCCCCGCCCGCCTCGACCGCGGCCGAGAGCACGGTCTTGACGATCAGGCTCGTCAGCTCGCCGAAGCCCATGCCCTCCTCGCCCCCGATGCCCTCGAGCTCGACAAGGGGCACCTTGACGTTCACGTCGCCCGCGATCTGCGAGATCCCGGGCACGCCCACGAGGCTGACCGAGATGTCCTCGATCTTCAGGTGATCGATCGTGATCTTCTGCCCTTTCGTGGACTCGGGCTTGGGCTCGGTCTTCTCGCCCGACTCGAACCGCTTGAGGTTGTCGAGAATGACCTGGTAGTTGGCCTTGCCCCCGGTCTTGTCGAGTATGACGTCGATGCCCGTGAGCGTCACCTCGGGCACGCGGATCGCCGGGGCGCTGACGGTCGCGTAGTCCACGCTGGTGAACGCCGACCCCATCGCGAGGAAGTGGGCAGAGTCGTACCCGTCGGGATTGGCGATCTTGAGCCCGTCCATCGAGAGCGTGCCGGCCTGGAGGCCGACGTCCACGCCCGAGACGGTCGTCTCCACGCCTGTCGCGTACGTGCCCCCGTCCTCAACCAGGCGCTTCGCCAGGGTGTCGAACTGAGAGAGCCCGAACGCAACCAGGCCGACGATCGCGAGCACGACGAGCAGCACGAGCACGCCGAGGATGAGCAGTACCTTCTTCATTTCTGTCTCCGCTAGGAGCAACGCGCCCGCCACCCATCGGGCGCCGCACGGCTCGCGTGAAGGGTAGAACCGCCGCCCTCCCCACGCCGATGGCCATCGCAAGCCGCGCGATCACCGGCCTGGTTTCCCCGTCCCGGGGGGGGATTATGGGTTGTATAAGGCGAGGAACAGCAGCACGTCCCCGATCGTGAACTCGGTGTCCGCGTCGAGGTCCGCCGACGGGTCGCCTATCGCGAAGGCGACGAGGAAGGCGAGCACGTCCGAGTAGCCCGCGGCGCCGTCGCCGTCGAAGTCCGCGCCCGCGTCGAGCACGCGCACGATCGGGGCCGGCATCAGCGTCACCGGGCCCTGCCCGTCGTCGGCCGTCACGACAAACTCGTCCACGCCCGACCCGGGCCCGATCTCGAGCACGATGTCGTACCGCCCCGCGCCGACCCGCTCGACGCCCAGGATAGTCGTCGCCCCGTCCGAGTCCATCGCGTGCGAGACGTGGATCGCCGAGGCGTCCAGGTCAACCCGGACGCGCCGCCAGTCGAACAGGTTGACGCGGACGCGAGCCGTCTCGCCCGTTGTCCCCTCGCCCGTCGCGATCAGCCCCGTCGGCACGCTCACGCTCGACTGGACCGCGTCGGGGCGACCGGTCAACACGCCACGCCACGCGTCGAACATGACGCGCATCTGCAGCACCGGGTCGGGGTCGGTCGCCTGCACGTTCGGGACATTGAACTCCATGTAGTACTCGCCAGCCGCACACCCGGGCTCGTCGAGGAACACACCACCGCCCAGGTTGTCGGCCTGCATCGCCCCGCCGATCGTGCTCGCCCCCACCAGCACGTCCCCGAGCCCGTCGCCCGAGAAGTCCGCGATCGCGGCGGCCCGCACGCCCGTCGCCACCGGGAACGACCCGCCCGCCGTGAACCCGCCCGCGCCGTCGCCCGTGTACACCGCCAGCCCAGTCGCGCCTCCACGGAAGACGGCCATATCGATCGTCGCGTCGCCGTCCAGATTTCCGAGCACGACCCGCGAGGCCGACTGCCCCGGGGGCATCGGGTAATCGGTCCTTGTGAACGCGCCCCCGGTGTTCTTCAGCACCGTCACGGACTGACCGCTCTCGTTGGCCGTGACGAGCTCGTCGAGCCCGTCGCCGTCCAGGTCCACACCCGCAAGATCGACCGGCCCCGCACCCACGAAGAAGAACCCGCCGGGCACGAACGCGCCGGCGCCGTCCCCGATCAGCAGACTGACCGAGCTGAGCCCGTCGTGCGCCATCGCCAGGTCCGTGCCGGGCTGCCCGTTGAACTCGCCGGCGACGATCGACGTCGGGCTCCCGAGCACGGGCGAGGCAGTCGAGACAGCGAACGTCCCGTCGCCCGCGCCGAGCATGATGCTCACGTCGCCCGAGGTCTGGTTCGCGACCGCGACGTCGAGCCCGCCCGCGCCGTCAAGGTCCGCCGCGACCAGGTCCCGCGGCCCGTCGCCCACACCGATCAGCACGCCGTCGTCGAACGCGCCCCCGCCCAGCCCGACGAGCAGCGACACCGCGTCCTCCGTCAGCGACGCGGCCATGAGGTCGGTCTCGCCGTCGCCCGTGAAATCGCCCGCGGCGACGCTCTGGAGGCTCCTGGCCCCCGCGTCCGCCTCGCCCGTGACCGCGAGCGACGTCATCGGCGCCCCGGGCATGGTCGCGTTCAGCAGGACCGAGACATTGGACGCAGGCGCCGTCGTCACGCACGCCGCGTCAACGCGCCCGTCCTTGTCGAAGTCGTCGATCACCCAGGCCAGGGGCACACCCCGCGTGTTCATGATCGCGTTGCAGCCGTCCATGTCGCCCGCGCGTGCGATGAGCATGTACCCCACGTGTGCGCTCTTGTCGAAGTCCCCGCCGTTGGGGGGCGAGCCGCACCCGTCGGCGCCCGGCCCGTTGCACGAGCACCGCCCGTCGCCGCCGTAGAGGAACGCCGCCTCCATTCCCGCCATCAGTTTCTCGGGCATGTCGCCCGGCGTCATGACGATCGCGTCCACCGCCGCCTGGACGACGGGCGCGCCCGTGAGCACGTTCCCCTGGACCGCGTACACCAGGTCGCCGACGCGCCCGGTCTGCCCGCCCGCCCACGACCCGGCCTGCGAGCCCGTGAACGTCGCACGCCCGCCGCGTGCGTCGATGATCCCGTACTGACGGCTCTGGTGGCTCGGATCGAACGCCTCGAGCTCCGCCACGATCTGCTGTGGGTCCACACCCGCGAGCAGCAGGTTCCGCATCAGCCCGCGGTTGCGCCCGGACTGGTCCACCGCAGACTGCGCCGTCGCACCCCCCACACCCGCGATGAGCACGGGTGTCTCTTGCTGCAGGTTGATCGAGGTCAGGCACGTCGCCGAGGCGACCGCGACCTCGCCTGTGCGAGTGTTGGCGATGAGGATCGACCACGTCGCGTCCGCGGGCGACGCGGCGAGCCCGAGCCCGAGACCCGCGACCGCCGCGAGCTTCGACGCCCGCTCACCCGCCCGCCCGAGACGCCCGTCTCCCATCACGGAACCTCCTGCCATCGCTCGTCCCAAACTACCCGCCGCACACGCGTTCGCCAAGGCATTCGGGCCGGGCGCAGAAAACGCCCCGCGCCGTATCCGGCGCGGGGCGTGGAAGAACACACGAGAATTCACCCGTCGGCGCTACCGCCCTGCTTATGGGCAGCCGCCTCCGAAGAGCACCAGGAACGACGTCACGTCGGAGAAATCCCACTGCCCGAAGGGAGCGGCCAGGTCGGCCTCGGCGCCCATCGTGCTGAAGGCGACCAGGAACGCCGTCACGTCGGAGAAGTCCAGGCTGCCGAAGGGCTCGGCCAGGTCCGCGCCGTTGCACGGCTGGGGCCCGAAGTCCTCGCTGACCTTGCCGCGGATCACGAGGGCGTAGCCCTGCGTGCCCGAGTTCACGGCCGTCGCCTTGATCCTGGCGGTGTACGTGCCGGTGCTCGTCGCGATCGTGTGGACCATCTCCACGTTGTTGCGGATGTCCGCCGAGCCGCCCGTCGAGCTCGAGCCGCCCGTGAACACGTTGCCCAGGTACGTCGTCGCGGGCGTGACCACCTCGAGGTCGAGGTTGTTGACGTACGCCGGGTTGGCGCCCAGCGCCCCGGGGGGGTCGTGCCAGACGAGGGTCACGCGGATCGCCGAGAGGTTCTCGCTCACCTCGAAGGGGATCTCGACCATGTCGCCCGTGGAGAGGGCGCCCGCGCCGCCGATGCGGACGTCGCGGACAATAATCGTCTCGGCGCCCGGGTCATCGAAGACCAGGACCTCGTCGAACTTCACCCGACCCCAGCCCTCGCGGCTGCCCGGGTAGCCCGAGAGCCCCGTGACATCCTGGCCCGAGTTGAGCAGCATCGCCTTCATCAGGGGCCCCGAGGGCGTGAACCCGTCCTCCCCGCGGGAGGCGCCCGTCGGGTAGAACCCGTCCTCGAAGTACTGGCTCACCAGCGCCGCCGAGCCGGCGATGTGCGGGCAGGCCATCGACGTGCCGGTCAGTGCGGTCGTCGAGCAGCCGGAGCCGAACGCCGAGCGGATGCTGCAGCCCGGGGCCATGATCTCGGGCTTGCGTCGCCCGTCGTTGGTCGGGCCGGCGCCGCCCGTGCAGAAGTTCTGCTGGCTGCCCGAGTCCCCGCACGCGGCGACCGCGAGCAGGTTCTTCGCGTTCTCCGGGTTGCGGAGCGACGATCCGTTGGTCACCGCCAGACAGACCAGGTTGTCGTCGTTGTCGTAGCTGAAGCGGTCGATCCCGCGGGCCAGACCGTCGTAAGCGGTGGTCCCGTCGTTGCCCCAGCTGTTGGTGTGCACCGTCGCGCCCTGGCCGTAGTGGGTCGTGAGACGGTTGTACACGCCAGAATCAGTGAACGAGGGAATGGAGTGGAACACCATCCTGCCCATGTACGCCACGCCACGCGTGTCGGCGAACGAGCCGGCGTCACCGACCGACGTGCCCGAGACGTGCGCGCCGTGCGTGTCGCTGCCGGTGGACGTGTTGTACGCCTGGATCTTGCGGTGATTCGGGCCGAACGGATCGCCCTCGGGGTCGGAGAACGAGCAGTGGTTCGGGTTGAACCGCCCGTCCATCACGCCCACGATCTGGCCTTCGCCGCGGATCCCCTTGTCGTACACGGGGTAGAACCCGCTCGAGTTGCTCTGCACGATCCAGCGCGATGTGTTGTTGCGGACGGTCAGCTCCGGCGCGTCCTCGATCCAGCGCACGCCGTCTATCTGCGAGAGCGCCCCGCCCACGCCCCGCGGCGCCGTCAGGCGGACCAGACGCATGTCGCCCTCGAGCGAGTCGTGCACGATCTGCACGCCGTCGATCGCCGCGATCTGTGCCATCGTCCCGGCCCGGTCTGCGCCCGGGAACAGCCAGACGCTCAACGCCAGCTCGCCCCGCGCCTGGATCTCCAGGAGCTCGGCGTCGGACGCACGGACGATGAGCCCCAGCTCGGGCGAGACCTTCCACGCCGCACGGAACGCACCGGCCCAGCCGACGTACCCCAGCTCGGCGACCGCGCCCAGGTCGGCCCGCGACAGGTCCGCGACGTACGCGAAGTCGGGCATGTACTCGCCCAGCTGCACGCCCGCCGCCTCGATCTTCGCACGCCGCTCGGGCGTGATCGGGCCGTCGAGGGCGATCATGCCATGCCGCGGCGCCACGCCCGCGGCGCGCACGCCCACGAGCAGGTTGTCGGATTCGCCCAGCTCGAACGTCCCCATCTCCAGCCGCAGTTGCGGGTGCGCCGAGGCCGACCCGGACACGTCCGAGGCCTCCGCCAGCCCGCACACGAGCGTCAGAGCCAGACACACACCACACGCCGTCGCGTTGCGCCGACCTTGAGACATCACAAGCCCTCTCAATTGGTTGCTCCCGAGCAGCCGCCCGGGCACACAAGTTTCGCTGCTCTCGACCCTGGTCGGCCCGAACGCCGACCACCGGGCGAACGCCCAGCGTCCACCCTATTCGATGGCTCACCCCAGTTGTGTCCCAAAAACCGCGATATGACCACCGGAATTCGCCCGCACCCGATCGGATTCCGTTCGGACCGCCCGGGACCGGCAATCGCCAGGACCGATCATCCCCCGCCCCGCCCGCCCAGCCGCTCCATCGTCCGCGTAAACGCACCGATCGTCTGGGCGGAGACGTGGTGCTCGATGCCCTCGGCATCGATCTCCGCCTGCCGCGCCCCAACCCCGATCGCCCGCAGGAACCCCACCACCACCTCGTGTCGGCGTCGCGCCGCCTCCGCCATCCGCCGCCCCTTGGGCGTCAACGCCAGCGGGCGGTGCGACTCGAACTCCACGAGCCCCTCGTCGTGCAGACGACGCATGATGCGGCTGACGGTGACATGGCTGACGCCCATCATCCGCGCAAGGTCGCGGTTGCGCGCCTCGCCGCGCTCGCCGATCAACTCGGCGATCGCCTCGACGTAGTCCTCGGCCGTCTCGTCGCGGTGCGCCGCCCGCGTCCGCTCGAACCGCTCGCTGCGCGTCTCGCCCATCGCCGCCCTCCGTCCGTACACGGACGGACATTGTACGCACCGGGACCGCCGGACCGTCGCCTACCCACCCGACAGCGCGCGCGCCGCGTCCTCGACGCCCACGCCGACGGCTCGCACCGTCTTCTCCGGGCTCGACGCGCCCGCGACCACGCCAACCGCCGCGGCGCGCACGCCCAGCGCCCCCGCGATCAGTCGGCACACCGCCTTGTTCGCCCTGCCCCCCTCGGGCGGCGCGCTCACGCGCACCTTCAACCGCCCGCCGCCCGGCATGTCGAGCACGCCCGCGATCGCGTCGCGCCGCGCCCCGGGCACGACCTTCAGGTCGATGAGCACCCCGCCCTGTCCGTCGTCGCGGATCACGTGGCCGAGCCTACGCGCTCACCCGCACGCACGCCCACGCTCGAAATCCGTCAGCAGCCGCAGCACGTCGCCGATGTCCAGCGTGCCCGAACCGTCCAGGTCCGCGCCCGCGTCGCCCTCGCCGAAGCGGACGAGGAACTCGAACACGTCCAGGAAATCGATCCGTCCGTTGTGATCCAGGTCGGCCGCGTGATACGCGACGACGTCAATCTCTCCCGGCGCGACGCCCGCGAGCAGTGTCGTCGAGCCGTCGGCCCAGGCTATCTCGACCTCGTCGGCGACCGACGCCCCCCCGAGCCCGACGTGCACACGCAGGTCCGACTGGCTCTGGTACGACCCGCCCCCGTCCACCACGCGGAGCATCTCACGCCCGCCGGCGCGGACGACGACCCGCGTCCCGAATCCCATCGGCGCCAGGCAGGGATTGGTCCTTGTCACGAGCCGAACCGAGAGCGAGCCCGCGCCCGGGCCTTGCAGGTCGTTGCGGTACAGGCGCAGGCGACCGCCGTTGTCCACCATCGCCATGTCCAGGTCGCCGTCGCGGTCATAATCAAGCGTTACGAGCCCGCGTCCCTGGCCCACGAACCCGAACCCGGTCGCCGCGGCGACCTCGTCAAAGGCCAGGCCACCGCCCAGCTCCGACCGGTTCAGGTACAGGTCCGCGGGCCTCGCGGGGTAGTTGGTCCACCCGCCTGTCGCGGCGATGTCCAGATCCCCGTCGTTGTCCACGTCCGCCATGACCGCGCCCCAGCCCCAGCCCACGTCGAGCACGCCCGTCGCGCGGGCCATCTCGGTGAACGAGACCTGGGCGCCCCCGTCGTTGACATACAGCGTGTTGCCGCACGTGTCCGAGGGCGGCGGGTAATAGATGTTGGTCATGAACCAGTCGAGGTCGCCGTCGCCATCGACGTCCCCGACCGCGGCCCCCATGCCGTTGCAATCAAACACGACCCCCGCCTCGAGCGTCCGGTCTGTGAAGGTGACGGCGCCGAGTGAATCTCGCCCGTTGTTGTGAAAGTACCGGCTCGTCCCGAAGTCATTGGTGAGCAGCAGTTCCGGGTACCGGTCGCCCGTCAGGTCAACAAGCCTGGGCGTGAACCCGCGGAGCGTGCCCGTCGCCAGGCCCGCCTGCCCGGTCGCGTCCACGAACACCGGCACGCCGTCCTCGCCCACGCCGTCGTTGCGGAACAGGCGGTTGCCCCCGCTCCCGCTGATCCAGGCGGACACGAACAGGTCCAGGTCGCCGTCGAGGTCGTAGTCCCCGAAGCACGCGCCGGTGCCGTCGATGGCCGTCGCGACACGGCTCACCCCCGCCGGCGTGCCCACCTCGCGGAACGAGCACAGACCCTCGGCGTCGGGCCCGTTGTTCAGATACAGGCGGCTGGCGAAGGCGCTGAGCCCGCCCCCGTCCCCGCCCAACCCGCCGTACGACACGACAAACAGATCGGGGTACCCGTCCCGGTCCACGTCGCCGACAGCACACCCCGCCCCGCGGTGCGCGGCGTCCACGCCCCACGCCGACGCCTCATCAAGAAAGGTCCCGTCGTGCTGGTTGATGAGCAGGCGATCGGGCGCCAGCCCGCCGCCGGGCGCGAACAGGTCGGGCCAGCCGTCTGCGTTGAAGTCCGCCACCGCGATACCGCCCGACATCTCGCCCAGGATCGAGGGCGATCCCGGCGCGGGCAGGTACAGCGCGTCCGCCACGGCCTGGGCGCCGACCTCGGTGAACGAGAGCGTTTGCGCAACCGCCGCCGGGGGCGCCGCCCCGATCAGACCGAGCCAGAGCCCGCCCCGCGTCAATCGCATCCCCCCGGGGTACCAGCCTTGGATCGGGCGATCAAGCGTCCGCCGAACTTGAGGCCGCGCCACCCCCGGTCCGGGCGCCCCTCGCCGACTTGCGCCGCGGCCCGTGGATCGCCGTCGAGTCCCCCCGCATGGCTTCCAGATCGCGGATCGGCCCGAGCGTGATCCGCTCGCACGCGTGCGTCGCGTTCGCCTTCGAATACTCGCACCCGATAAACCGCCGCCCGAGCGCGTGGGCCACGACCCCGGTCGTCCCCGAGCCCAGGAACGGATCGAGCACCACATCGCCCGGGTTGGAGCTGCACGAGATCACACGGTCGAGGTAGACCTCGGGCAGCTGGTTGTCGTGCCCGTGCCGGCGTTCCTTGTTGTTGCCCTGCACGCGTCCCCAGTACCTGCCGTACCAGACGTCCATGGGCACGCGCAGCCCCGCGGGCATCCCGTCACGCTTGTCCTCGGTCCGCGCGTCGAAGTAGATCGACCGACGGTCGGAGATCTCCAGCACCGGGTCGGGATTCCACGTCTTGAGCGCCGGGTCCTTGCAGAAGTACAGAGCGTGGAGCTTGGAGTTGATGAACTTGCCCCGCGTGTTCTGCCCGAAGCGGTAGTGCCAGACGCACCAGTTCACCATCGTCAGCCCGCGAGCCTTGAGATGCACGACGATCTCGGCCGCCCACGTGTCCGGGATGTTCACCCACAGCGACCCGCTGGGCTTGATCGCCCCGATGCACAGGTCGAGCCACGCGTGCGTGAACGCGAGGTACTCCGAAGCCGACATCGACTTGTCGTCCCAGGTCTGGCCCGTCTGGTGCCGGTCGTAGTCGCGCGCCCAGTTGAAGGGCGGGTCGGCGAAGACGAGATCAACCTGACCCTTCTTGACCTCGGGGATCGTGGGCAGGATGTCCCGGCAATCGCCCAGGTACACCCGCGCCTCGGCCTTGCCCCGGGGCTTGTGCACCCAGGGCGACGACTTCGTCGGCCCCCTGGCGGCGCGCGCCGATGCCGACTTCTTCTTCGCTGGTGTCTTCGTTGGAGCCATGGGCAGGGCACAGAATAGCGCCCCGCGCACGCCAGCGCCAGACCCACAACCAGCCCCGAGCGTGAGCGACGGGTCCGTCATGGCTGCGGACGCCGATCGGACCCGTCGCACACGCTCCGGGCTCATTATCCCACCATCCCACCACTCCCCCCGGTGGGGCCGGATTCCGACCGGCCCGGACGCCCAAGCGGATCATGCTCGGGCGTCGGGTCGCCGTGGCAATCGATCTCGACAAGGATCATTTCGATGTCTTCTAGACGCGCCTTGCGGTAACGTTCCCGATCCTGGGGTGACTTCAGGCGTGCGCACCGAGCCATTCGGTCCTGTTCAACTGAAAATGCTCCGAAGTAACCGCGCATCGCGACCGACCTTCGGGGTTCGGCGCCGCACCCCCGTGCCTCGATCATGATCTTGCCCAGCATCGCGTAGAGATCCATAATCCGGTCGCCATCGAGCCTTTGTTCCAGTCGATCACGGTACCGGAGCCCGACACAGTCGATCAACGCCGGCTCGCTCCCTCTCTGTGCGGGCACAAGAATGTTGGATCCCTTGTGGTCGCGGTTGAAGATCCCCTTCCCCCAGATCCTCGCGGTCCAGTTCCCGACTCGGGTCGCAATCTCGTGCTGGCTGCGAACCGGGATAGTTGGATCGGCGAGGTAATCAAGCAGTGATCGCCCGTCGAGCGCCTCCATAATCAGGCACTCGATCGTCACGCCGTCGCGGACGCCGTAGACGATCGCCTTGGGCTCGGCCGTCCGGAACCCGTGCCGCATCAGCAGCTCCGCCCCCCGCCAGTGCCGATGGGCGTGGGTTGTGCCCAGGAGCCGCTGGACGCGCCGCTTGAGGCCCGTGATCGGCTCGCACTTGATGACCAATGCCATCGGGCGCTTCTGCACGACAAGCGTCGCCCGCCACACGCTCGAATCGGGCTTGTCGCTCAGAAGCTCGGCCGCCGACCAATCCACGCCTGCCAGGGCCCTCGCCCACTGGTCGGGCGAATACCCGCCCCCCTCGGCGTACCGCGCGACCCGCAGTCCCTGGGTTGGCGGCACAAGCGTCACGCCGCCATCGTACGGTGCCACGCCTGACCCGTTAGGGCAGGCGTGCCTCCCCCATCGCCGTACCGCCGCTTCTCATACGCTCCACCCGTGCCCCGCGACCTCTCCATCGCCATCGTCTGCAAGGACAACGCCGACACCATCGGGCGGGTCCTCGATTCGGTCCGCGGCCTGGCCCGCGAGATCGTCGCCGTCGATTCGGGCTCGACCGACGCGACCCTCGACCTCCTGCACGCCGCCGGCGCCCGCGTGATCGATTCGCCCTGGCTCGGGCACGTCAGGACCAAGCAGCTTGCGCTCGACTCGTGCGCCACCGAGTGGGTCCTGTGCCTCGACTCCGACGAGCCCGTGATGCCCGACCTGAAGGCCTCGATCGCGTCGTGCGTGGACACAGACGACCCGTCCATCCTCGGCGCCCGGGTCAACCGCAAGGTCTGGTACTCGCCCGGAACCCGCGGCGGCGAGGACGGCCGCTTCCTCAACTTCGCCTGGCAGCCCGAGCACCGCCTCCGACTCGTCCGGCGCGAACACGCCACGTGGACGGGGCTCGACCCCCACGACCAGCTCGTCGTGGACATCGCCCCGGGCACGCGGGTCATCGACCTGCCCGGCACGCTGCGGCACGACTCGTTCGCGACGTTCGCACAGCAGCTTTCCAAAGAAGCCGGGTACGCCCGCCTGATGGCCGCGAGCCTCCACGCCTCGGGCGCCCGCGGCTCGCGCCTCCGCCTGCTCACCTCTCCGCCCGGAGCCATGCTCAAGCAACTGGTCCTCAAGCAGGCCTGGCGCGACGGCGTGCCGGGCTGGCTCGCCGCCGGCTCCACCGCCGCCGCCACGCTCATGAAGCACCTGGCCCTGCTCGAACGCACACGCGAGGCGCCCGCGGATCCCGAGCCCGCCAAGCGCCCGAGCGACCCGTCGCCATGAGCCCCGGCGCCGCGTGACCGCCTCGCCGCCCCGGCTCCGCTACTATCTGTCCGACCCTTCCACCCGTGACGCCGAGGCGCGTCGGGAGGCGGGGTCGGGTCGGCAAGCCCGCGTCCGCGGGCCTCGTGGGGCTTTCCCGCCGACCCTGACGGCCCCCGGTCATGCGAACTCCCATGACCGGAACCCACACGGGCGCAGCGACCACGTTGCCGCCCGGGGAGCACGCATGACCGACGAGCCCGACCGCGCCCAGCGCGACGAGAACGCCCCCAACCCCGACGCCCCCAAAAAGAAGCGACGCCGCCGACGCAAGAAGAGTTCGGGCGGCGGCGCGCCCGCCGAATCCTCGTCGGGCGCCTCGCCCAACGGCGACCGCGGCCCGTCCTCTGACCGACCACGCCGAGACCGCGACGACGACCGCTCGGGCAGCGGCAAGAAGCGCAAACGCTCCCGCAGCGGGCGCCGCGACGAGGCTGACATCGAGCCCGAGCGCCACCGCAAGCGCGAGGCCGCGGTCCACACCGCCGAGAGCTTCGAGCTCGACAAAACCTTCGCCGACTTGGGCCTGCGCGACGACCTGGTCTCGGGCATCGAGGCCCTGGGCTTCAAGCACCCGACCAAGATCCAGGCGACGCTCATCCCCGTCGCGTTGACCGGCGTGGACATCCTGGGCCAGGCCAAGACGGGCACGGGCAAGACAGCCGCCTTCGCCATCCCCCTGCTCAACATGATCGAGCCGGGGCGGGCGTTCCAGGCCCTCATCCTCGCGCCCACCCGCGAGCTGGCCATCCAGATCCGCCAGGATTTCGACGAGCTGGGCGCGCACACGAACCTGACCGCGGTCGCCGTCTACGGCGGCCAGTCGATCAACACACAGGCCGAGAAGCTCTCCCGCGGGCCCGAGATCATCGTCGGCACGCCCGGGCGCGTCATGGACATGGTCCAGCGCGGGTACATGCGGTTCGACACCGTCAAGTTCGCGGTCCTCGACGAGGTGGACCGCATGCTCGACATCGGCTTCCGCGAGGACATCCGCAGGATCCTCTCGCAGTGCCCCCGCGACCGCCAAACGATCTTCGTCTCCGCGACGCTCACAGAGGAGATCGAGCGCCTCGCCCGCAAGCAGATGCGCGACCCCGAGAAGCTGGTGATCTCGTCGGGCTCGCTGACCGTGGACCTGGTCGAGCAGCACTACCTCGCCGTCGAGCCCTGGGACAAGCGCCGCCTGCTCGCCCACCTGCTCACGCACGAGGAGCCGGCGCTCACGCTCGTCTTCTGCCGCATGAAGCGGACGGTTGACGACGTCGTCCGCTCGCTGGCCAAGAACAACATCACGGCCCACGCGATCCACGGCGATCTCACCCAGGGCGCCCGCAACCGCGTGATGGAGAAGTTCCGCTCGGGCGACCTGGCCGTCCTCGTCGCCTCCGACCTGGCCTCGCGCGGGCTCGACGTCGAGAACATCTCCCACGTCGTCAACTACGACCTGCCCGACGACCCCGATCTGTATGTCCACCGCATCGGGCGGACCGCCCGCGCCGGGCGCCGGGGCATCGCCTGGAGCCTCGTGACCCCCGAGCAGGGCAAGCTGCTGACCCAGATCGAGCTGCTCATCAACGCCGAGATCCCCAAGCTCGACTACCCCGACTTCGAGCCCCGCGAGCGCCCGAGCGACTGGAAGGACGAGCCCAAGCCGAACCTGTACGTCGTCGAGGGCGTCGAGGCCAAGGAGCACAAGCCCCGCCACCTCATCGACGACCCGGCCGACGTCGCCAGGGGTCTCTCGGACGAGGACATGGCCAAAAAGTTCCCCGGCGGCATCGTCCCCAGCAAGCTCCCGCCCAAACGCCTGGGCGGGCGCATGCGCACCACGCGCCGGTAACGATCCCGCCGCGCACATCCGTAGTATCCCCTGAGGGGAGGGCCGTAGCCCTCCCTCTTTTCTTGGTGGGACTGGCTCCCAGCCGGTCATCTACCATCCCCCCATGTCCCTCCCACACGACCGCGCCGAGACGTACACACGCTGGCTCCGAGAGATCACGACGATCCCCACCGCCGCCGGGCGCGAGTCGCGTGTGGTCGTGTACATCGAGCACTGGGCCGCCCAGCGCGACGACCTGTCTCTCTCACGCGACGAGCACAACAACATCACGCTCTCGTTCAGGGCGCCCGACCCCGGCTCCACGACGGGCCCGGTGTATCTCACCGCCCACCTTGACCACCCCGCGTTCGTCGTCGCCTCGCGCGACGGCGCGGACCTCGTCCTCGAGTTCCGCGGCGGCGTCATGGAGGACTACTTCCCCGACGCCCCCGTCCTCGTCCACGCCCCCGACGCGCCGCCCACCCGCGCCGTCGTCTCCGCCCGCGAGGGCGACGAAGAAAAGCCCTTCAAGCGCTACGCCGCCACGCTCGACGACGCGGGCGCCCCGGCGAACCCGGGCGACGTCGCGACCTGGGAGCTCCCCCCGCCCGAGATCCTCGACGCGCCCGACGAGGGCGGACCGGTCGAGGGCGGCGTCCTGTTCACCAACGCGTGCGACGACCTCGCCGCCGTCGCCGCCGCCCTGGCGACCATCGAAGAACTCCGGCTCGCCAGGCAGACCGGCACGCCCGTGGGCGACGTCCGCGTGCTGTTCACGCTGGCCGAGGAGATCGGCTTCGTCGGCGCAATCGCTGCCTGCCGCAACGGTTCCATCCCCAAAACCGCCCGCCTGATCTGCCTGGAGAACTCCCGCTCGTTCCCCAACGACTCGCCCATCGGCGCCGGGCCCATCGTCCGCGTGGGCGACCGGGTGAGCGTGTTCACGCCCGAACTCACCGCGGCGGTCGCGTCCGTCGCGGAGCAACTCGCCGGCAAGGGCGCGCACCCGCTCGCGATCGAGAAGGACACGGACACGCCCTTCCGCTGGCAGCGCAAGCTCATGGCGGGTGGCGCGTGCGAGGCTTCGGTGTTCTGTGCCTACGGCTACAGCGCCACGTGTGTCTGCCTGCCCCTGGGGAACTACCACAACATGGGGGATCTGGCCGCGGCCCAGGCCAAGACCAACACGTCGCGCCCGCGCGTCGGGCGCGAGCACGTCGCGGTCCGCGACTACCTGGGCCTGGTCGAACTGCTCGCCGCCGCGGGCCTCTCGCTGCCCGACAAACCCAGCTTCCGCGAGCGCCTCGACACGCTCTGGGACGAACGGAAGTTCGTGCTGGAGGAGGGGTTCAACGCAGAGGGCCGCTGAGGGTCGCGGAAAATGCAATCACAGGGTTGAACACGAAGGTCGCGGAGAACTCGAAGCGAGGAGAGCGCGAGCACGGGGCTGCTTCTGCCGTGTTTCCGTTCGTGTGCTTCGCGTCCTTCGCGTTCGTGTCTTTCTCCGCGGCCCTCAGGGTTCCTCCGCGGTGCAAACTCTTACTTCCCGCTCCACTCGAACGAGTCAAGGTGGTTGCGCAGCTTCACCGCAGTCGGGTACCGGTCCATGATCAGGTCGCGTCGTAGGCCGCAGCAGATCGCCTTGATCTCGGGTGGCATCGACGCGTACTGCTTCTTGCCCCCGAGCACGTCGTAGAACACGCGGACCATGTCGATCACGTCCGAGCGGATATTCCACGCGCTCGACCTGCCGTGGTCGTGCAGATCGACGAGCTTGACGTTGAAGTGCACGCCCCGACGGCTGACGATGATGTTGCCCGCGTGCAGGTCGCCGTGGTACTCGCGCCGCTCGTGGATCTCCGCCACCCCCGCCGCCATCTCCCGCAACAGCACCAACGCCTCGAACACGGGCAGGCGCCTGCCCCGGTGGCGCTGGGCGAACTTGCCGAGCAGCTCGCCCTCGACGTACTCGGAGATCAGCACAGTCGTGTCGCCCCGCTTGAGGCGCATCGTCTCGGTGTTGTGGTACTGGATCACGAGCCGGCACCCCCGGAGGTGCTCGAGCTTGCGGGCGTAGAACTTGACCGCCCTGTCGCGCACGTTGCGGCTCGGATAGAAGATCTTGGCCGCCCGCAGCAGGTCCGTCCGGCGCTCGCGGACCCGGTAGACCTCGCCCTCGACGCCCGCGCCCAGGACATCCTCGACGACGTACTTGCCGCCGATGACCCGCCCGGGTTTCAGGTTGAACCGCTCGACCTCGCTCACGGGGCCCGCCCGCCCGGCGCGACGCGCATCACCCGCCGATGCCCTTGAGGATGTCGCGGATCGCGTCGCCCGGCTCGCGCTTCTTGCCCCCGCCCAGCTTCAGCTCCCACCCCGACTTGCCCATCGGGCCCTTGTTGACGAGGCTCACGCCCAGCGCCTGGTCGAAGATCCGCCCGAGCGCGCCTTCCCCGCCCGCGGCCTCGGCCGCGAGCGCTGCCGCCGGGACGCCCACCCGCACGTCCTGCGTCTTGTTCACCAGATCGACCTTACCACCGATGTTCAGCGCGAACTCGCCCACAGGGACCGTCAGGCCCTCGTAGTTGACACCCCCGCCGTTGACATTGACCGGGAATGGCGGCGTGCCGTTGCCGATCCGGATTCCCTGGTCGGCGTTGAGGAACTTCCCGATCCCGCCGTCGAGCGTCAGGCGCGCCTCGCCCGCATCGATCTGCATCACCGCGTCCAGATTGGAGAGAAAGTCCCGCCCGTCCACGGGCACACTCAGCGTGTCGATCACAATCCTCGCGGGCCGGTCGGTCTCCGGGTTCTTGATGATCGATCCGAAGACCGGGACCACCTTCACGAGCTTCAGGCCGAAGTCCTTCGTGATCGCGTTGACGGTCAGCTCGGTTGGCTTGGTCGAGACGAGCGAGCCGTCCACGACACGCCCCTCGTAGGCCGCGGTCGCGTGGCTCGTCGCGGCGCTGGCCGTCAGCGTGCCCGATGTGCGCGACAAGCCGTTGGCCCGCACGTGCGCGCTCGACCGATCGCCCAGGAACGAGACCAGCAAACCGTCCATGCCCGCGACGGCGTCGATGAACGAGGTCGGGGCGTTGCGCAGGTTCGCATACCCGGTCGCGACGACGCCATCACCGGGCCCGCCCAGCCCGCCGAGCGTCGCGACGACCTCGACCGCCTTGGGCGCGTCGGCGGCGGCGCCCTTCTCGAGCATCGTCGCCCGCACGTCCACGTACTCGGGGTTCTCGCCCGTCTTGGCCGTCGCGTCCAGACCCGTGTACTCGACCCTCGTCCCGTCCTCGAGCGCGATCACGACCGCGTTGGACGTGAACGCCGCCTCGACGTCCAGGTTCCCCTCGCCCGACGTCGGCGCCGTGAAGCGGTCCACGCGCACGTTCATCGCGATCGGCGCGTCCAGGCGGACCTGCGAGCCCTCGCCCAGCGCCATCGCCGTCGCCCACTGTGGGTCAACCGTCCAGCTCGCCCGCGCCGGCTCGAGCAGGCGGACCATCCCGCCCGACGCGCTCGCCCGCACCGGGCCCTGGGTCTTGAGCCTGGGCGACTCGACCGACGCGGACATCTCCCACGCAACCTCGGCGTTGTCCCCGCCCCCGCCCGCCAGCTCGCCCGTCCACGAGGCTTCGAAGCTCGCCCGCTCGCCCAGCGCACCTGTCAGCAGCCCCTCACGCCCGATCGCCCGTTCGACGCTGGCCAGACTCTTGACGTCGCCCTTCGCCCGCGCCGAGACCGCGCCGGCCCGACGGATCGGCGCCGTCGCGTTGATCGTGACGTCGCCCAGACGCTCGCCCCCGCCCGCGGGCGCGCCCGCGCCGCCCTCGCGCAGCGTCAGCGCCCCGTCCATTGTCGCGTCGCCCCCCTCGCCAGCGACCAGCACGCCCCAGCCGATGCTGCCCGTCGAACGCAGGCCCGCGACCACGCCCGTGCCGTCGGCGGCCCGCAGGTCGGCCGATTCCATCGTCAGCGTGAACGTCGCGGGCGCGCCGCCCTGCCGATCAAGCGTCGCCGCGATCGGACCCAGGACAAACGTCTCGCCCTCGTCGTCCAGCACGCCACGCCCGCCCGCGATCTCGGCGCGGGCGCTCACGGTCGCGGCGTCGATGTCCAGCCCGCCCGCCGCGTCCCGTGGCACGTTCAGCGACGTCACCCGGACGCCCAGCGCCGATTCCACACGCTCGAACCGCGCGCCCATGGGCAGCACGCTCATGCGGTTCACAAGGCGCCCGATCTTGTTCTGCTCGATAAGCAGACCATCGCCGCGCGTGCGCACGCCCGCGTCCGAGTAGGCCAGCTCGCCGCTTATCCGTCCCTGGGCGCCGCCAGCGCCGAGGTCGATCTCGATCGGCGCGTCGGCGCCGCGGGCCCGCTTGACGACGACGCTCGCGTCGATCGTTTCGCCCACGTCCTCGCGGACGACGATCGACTCCGTCGGCACGAACGCCTGCACCATCGACGCGGGCACGCCCGCGAGCGTGAGTGTTGAATCCAGCGTCGCGTCCGCGACCGCCAGGGCGCCCGACGCGTCGAACAACGCCCCGAGCCGGGCGTCGAGCGTGAACGTCCCGCCGTCACTGCCATCGACGACACCCGCCGCCCCACCCGACACACGAACACCGGCGGCGGGATCGCTCGCGTCCAGGCGCAGATTCAGCCCGCGAACGCCGAGGACGCGGGCCGCGTCGCCCTCGCCGACCGTGATCGCCGCCCCCGGGATGCTCGCGGAAGCGGTCGCGTGCACAGCGCGGAGGTCGAGGCCCTCGCCCGCACGCAGCCGCTCCAGATCGATCTCGAGTGACTGGATCGTGATCGTGTACGGCCCCGCCGCCGACGCGAGCGAGACCCCCGAGTCGGCGAGCAGCCCCACGATCGTCGGGCCAGGATCCAGAAGCGTCAGCACGCCCGGCGAATCGCCGCCCCGGATCGTTTGCCCCTCGATGTCCGCGTCCAGCTCCGCCGTCGCCTTGGGCGCGTCGAGCGAGACCGTGATGTGATTCTTGTCCTCGCCCGCGCGCTGCGCCGTCGCACGCATTGTCAGCTGCGCGCCCAGGTCGCGCGCGATATCGAGCCCGGTCCCCTCGACGAACGGCTGGATCGTCTGGGCCGCGACCCCCGCCAGCGTCACACCGCCCGAGACCGCCGCGGACCCGGGGTCGAGCAACGCGCCCCCCGCGTCGAGCAGTGTCGGCGCGTCCAGCGAGATCGTCAGCTCGCCCGCGTCCCGCCCGTCGAGCGTCGCCGTCGCCCCGCCTTTGACCGAGACGGCCCCGCCCAGATCGGGCGCATCGAGCGTCAGCTCCAACCCCGAGAGCGCCAGCTCGCCCTGCCCGCCCGCGTCGCTACCGGTCGGGACCAGCGCCCGTGTCGGAGTGGACGTCAAGAGCACGCGCGCCCCCAGCCCGCGGTAATCACCCTTCCCGATGGATTCCAACGGCGCCCGGAGCCCCTCGACGATGATGGTCACCTCGGGCCACGACTCGACCCGGATGCTCGCGCTCTCGACGAGCGCCTCGCGCAGCGACGGCATCGCCCGCGCCACCCGAGCCCCGTCGGCGCGCAGACTGATCACGCCGGTCTGCTCGACGACCTCCCCGGTCTTGCGCACGCCGCCCATCGCGCTCACGCCCGCCGACTCGAGCGAGAACGACGCGTCCAGGGCGTCCATCGTGCCCCTCGCGTTGAACGCCGCGTCCGCGCGCTCGCCCAGGAGCTCGACGAGCGGGACGCCCAGGGGCGCCAGCGCGTCGAGCAGGGCGGTCGGCGCCTGCGTGACCGATCCCTCCGCGTCCACAGACGCGGCGTCGATCGTGATCGCGCCGCCCGCGCCGATCAGATTCGTCAGCGTCGCGGTCAGGCTCAGCACCTCACGCCCGTCTTCTTTTCCCCCGAGTGTGAGCGTCACCGGCGCGCCCGCCGCGATGCCCGCCTCGCCGTCGAGCACGACGCGCCCCGCGTCGGTCCGCACCTCGAACGCGTCCAGCTTCACGACCGCCTTGAGCGACGCGGGGATCGACGCCCCGCCGCCCGCGTCACGCTCGCCCGCGGGCGCTGGCGCCGACGCCTCGGTCGCACGCTCGATCCGCGTCCGCTCCCCGCCCCCCGACTCGGCCGACGCCCAGCCCGCGACAACGACCTCGCCCAGATCCAGGTTCCCCGTCGCCAACGCCAGCAGGCCCGCGTCTGTGCGGACCGAGACGTCCGCGGCCTCGCCGCCCTCCGGGTCGAACAGGCGCACCGAGCCCACGCGCTGCGGGCCGGTCCACGAGAGCGTTAGCCCTCGCACCTCGGCCCGCCCGGCGATCCCCGCGTTGATCCTGCCCTCGATGATCCCGGGCGCCACACCCGACACGATCGTCGGCGCCAGCGCAACGAGCACGCCCAGCAGCAGCACCACCACGCCCAGCGCGATCAGCAGCTTGCGACCGCGCCGCCGACGCCTGGGCGTCTTGTTCGAACCGCCGCCCGTGTTCTTGTCGCCCGATCGCACGCCGTCGCCTCCGATCGGCGCGCACTCGGCGCGCCGCAAGGACCAACCACCCGGGATACCCGACGACCCGCGCCGGCCCGCTGGTCAGACCTCGTCGGCCTTGGCGATCTGCCACTCCTCGAGGTCCACCGGCGCCTGACGCCCGAAGATCGTCACCAGCACACGCACCTGCCCCTTCTCCGGGAACAGTTCGTCCACCGTGCCCTCGTAGTTCGCGAACGGGCCCTCGCGGATCACCACCGGCTCGCCCTTCTCGAACGTCATCTTGACGACCGGCTCCTCGTCGGGCTTCCGCGAGTCCATGAGCATCTTCTGGATCTCGTGCTCGGCCATCGGCGTCGGGCGCCCGGCCGTCCCCACGAAATCTCCCACACCCGTCGTCTCCTTGATCAGGAAGAAGACGTCCTGCGGGATCCGCCCGTCCTCCTCCAGCTGCATCTCGACGAACACGTACCCCGGGTAGAGCTTGGTCTCGGTGACCTTCATCTTCCCGCCCTTGATCGTCTTCGTCTTCTCGGTCGGCACGAGGATCCGCCCGACCAGGTGCGTCATGTTCTCGATCTGGACCTTGCGCAGCAGCGTCTGCTGGACCGACTTCTCTTTGTTGGAGGCGACGCGCAGGACGAACCAGTCCATCCCGCCCTGGCGGATGGGCTCGCCGTCGTCGAGCAGGTCTTCCTTGCCGCCCGGACGCCCGTCCATCGCGTTGGGATCGGCCTTGGTGTCGGCCTTCTCGTCCGCGGGTTTCTCGGCGGGCGTCTCAGCCCCAGGAGCAGGCGCCTCTTCGGGTGTGGGCTCGGGCGCCGCGTCGGCCCCGGCCGCCTCGGTCGCCCGCTCGGCGGCGTCGTCGCCCACGGGCGCCTCGACGCGCACCGGCTCGCCCGCGCCCGTCCCGGTCGCCCCGTCCGTCTCGCGCTGCTCGGTCATTGCCATACCCCTGCGTCTCTCAGGTTTGCAGGACGTCGATCGCCCCGAAGAACCACTTGAAGGCGATGTCCACGATGAACAGGATCCCGGCGATCAGGAACGCCGCGACGATCACCACGATCGTCGAGCCGCGGATCTCCCGCGGCGTGGACCAGTTCACCTTCTTCATCTCCCCGTCGGTCGCGACGAGGAAATCCACCGGCTTGCGCCCCGCGCCCGCGACCCAGAAGATCGCGACCGCGGACAGAAGCAGGATCCCCCCCGCGACGCCCGCCTGCAGAAAGATCTGGTTGAAGATCGTGTTCGACGTGACGGCGCCTTCGCGGACGACCGCCTCGAACCCCTGCGTCTCCAGCGATTTGGCGTCCAGGGCCTTGTCTCGCGTCTCGTCCGACGAGAAGCCGCCGACCGTGACCCGCGCCCCGCCGACACCCAGCGATTCGTACTCCTCGACAACGCCCGTCCCGACCGTCGTCATGTCGCCCGTCTCGGTATCGACCGCCCGGATATCGACGACCGAGCCGACGCCCAGATCGCCCTCGACGCCCGTGATGCCGAAGGTGTACGACGCGATCGGCAGCCGGACCGCCGCGCCCTGCCCCCAGCCCCACGCGGCGCCGGCCATCGCCAGCACACCGATCGAGACCGCGGTCAGCACCCGCACCCAGTACCCCTGCCCCGCCTTGTAGATCCCGAGCGCCATCGGCGTCTGTTTCCTTGGGTTATGGGCCCGCCGCTTGCGGGGCCCGTCTCACGAAACACGGCAGGGAGGACTCGAACCCCCGACCGGTGGATTTGGAATCCACTGCTCTACCAACTGAGCTACTGCCGTAGGAGGCGAACTCGTAAATCGCGAAATCGCGAATGGGGGAGACCCAGTTCGCCATCTCGCCACTCGCCTTCACTTGCGCTTGATCTTGTGGATCGTGTGCCGGCGAAGCAGCGGGCTGTACTTCTTCACGCCGTCCTTGAGCTTCTCGGGCAGCCCGCCCTTGACGTTCACGGACGTGCGGTAGTTCAGGTCGCCCGACTCGGTGCACTGCAACCACACGTACTCGCGCGCGTTGCCCTTCTTCTTGGCCATCGCGTCAACTCCTTACCGCTGCGGGCCGGGCGCCTCCCGAGCACCCCGCCCCCTTCGGAAAAGCGGCCCGGGAGCTCTCGCACCCGGGCCGATGAATGCGCTCACTGTCGCCCGGCCATGCGTGCGGCCGAGCACTCGGGGACCGCCCCATGCCGGGGCATCTGCGTGTGCTTACTCGAGGATCTTCGTAATCGTGCCCGAGCCGATCGTCCGACCGCCCTCGCGGACCGCGAACCGGAGGCCGGGCTCCATCGCGACCGGCTTGTCGCCCAGGTCGATCTCCATCGTGATGTTGTCGCCGGGCATGCACATCTCGGCCTTGGCCCCGCCCTCGCCCGTCAGCTCCTTGACCTGCCCGGTCACGTCCGTCGTGCGGAAGTAGAACTGCGGCTTGTAGCCGGCGAAGAACGGCGTGTGACGCCCGCCCTCCTCCTTGGACAGGACGTACACCTGGCCCAGGAACTTCGTGTGCGGCTTGATCGAGCCGGGCTTGCAGATGACCTGCCCACGCTGCACGTCGTCCTTCTCGACACCACGAAGCAGCACGCCGGCGTTGTCGCCCGCGATCGCCGACTCGAGCGTCTTGTTGAACATCTCGACGCCGGTGATGACCGTCTTGCGGTTGGCCTCGGCCAGACCGACGATCTCGGCCTCGTCGCCGACCTTGACCTCGCCACGCTCGACGCGGCCCGTCGCGACCGTGCCGCGACCCTTGATCGAGAACACGTCCTCGACCGAGATCAGGAACGGCTTGTCGTTCTCGCGGGGCGGCTCGGGGATGTACGAGTCGATCGCGTCGAACAGGTCGTCGATCGGCTTGCAGATCGTGTCGTCCTTCGGGTTCTCGAGCGCCGCCTTGGACTGGCCGCGGATGACCGGGGTGTCGTCGCCCGGGAAGTCGTACTTGTCGAGCAGCTCGCGGACCTCCATCTCGACGAGCTCCAGCAGCTCCTCGTCGTCCACGAGGTCCACCTTGTTCAGGAAGACCACGATGTGCGGCACGCCCACCTGGCGGGCGAGCAGCACGTGCTCGCGCGTCTGGGGCATGGGGCCCGAGTCGGCCGCGACGACGAGGATGGCCCCGTCCATCTGGGCCGCGCCCGTGATCATGTTCTTCACGAAGTCGGCGTGCCCCGGGCAGTCCACGTGCGCGTAGTGACGGGTCTCCGTCTCGTACTCGACGTGCGAGGAGTGGATGGTCACCGTCTTGTTGGCGTCACGCACGGTGCCGCCCTTGGTGATCTCCGCGTACGACTTGGCGCCCTGGACCAGGCCCTTCGCGTCGGCCCGCGCGACCATCGCCGCTGTCAGGGTCGATTTGCCGTGGTCGATGTGCCCGATCGTGCCGACGTTGACGTGCGGCTTGGTGCGCTCGAACGTTCCCTTCGCCATCTCGTGAATCCTCTGCTAGAGAGAGAGCCGCGGCTCCCATTGAGCCTGTTGTCTGCCGTCCCACGCCGCCGGCCCCCATCGGACCACCGGACGCCCGGGTCCCGCGCGTCCTCCCGGGATCGGCGGGCCAACAGTGTAGCGCCGCCGCCTCCCCGGGCCGACCCGCGGGACCTGTCTTCCACCCCGGGCGAACCCACGCGGGCCCGCCCGAACCAAACCAAAGCCGCTGGTGGGACTTGAACCCGCGACCTCACCCTTACCAAGGGTGCGCTCTACCACTGAGCTACAGCGGCGTGACCGGTGCCGACCGCCCCGGTGCCCGCCAAAAGCACGCCGCGACACGCGGCCGCGACCACTCCCCGCAGGAGAAGGACGGATCGTAGTCCCCCTCCCACCACCGTCAACACGGGTCCCTGGGCCCGATTCCTTCAACATGTCTGGATTTGAGGCGTTGTTATTCCAGAAATATGATATCCTCTCGGCATCACCCGGGCGGGCCGCCGCCCGCCCCCGCGAGGGAAGCGCGATGCACAGCCATCTGATGAGTGTCGTGACCGCCGTCGGCCTGGCGTCCACCGCCGCCGCGCAGCCCCCTCCGGGCGCCGCACGCGAGCAACGCACGCTCAAGCCCTGGCCCGTCGCCAACATCTACTACAACGCCGCGACCGGTGAGCGCGTCGCGTACCCGATCGGCGCCGGGCCTCGCGACGCGCCCTCCGCCGCGTGGACCAACAACAACACCGACCCCTGCGCCACCGGCGGCAGCGTCGGGATCATCGACAACCCCGACTTCGACGGCGACACCCTTCCGGACTACACAGGTCCCGGCGCGCTCCCCGCCGAACTCAACCCGCCCCCCGAGGGCGCTTGGGTCCTCGACTGGGGCGACATCAACGCCGACGCTGTCGTTACTTCGGTCGTGCTCGCCTACGGCACAACTCTCACAGACACCGACACGGATGGTGACTCCATCGGTGACGGCATCGTCGGCTTCGACATGAGCGTCACCTTCTCCGACGCCGACAACGGGCTCGACTCGGACCGGTACTGCATCTTCGATCTCACGCTCACGGATCTTCCCGGCGCCTTGCCGGGCCTCCCACCCGGCTACATCGCGGTCTACACGCTGTCTCTGGATTTCGCGTCCGCGGCGCCGAGCCTCGTGTTTGAACTCGGTGACTCCAACGGCATAGACGAAGCCGGCACCGGCATCTCCGGCGGCAGCATCTACGGACACCCCACCTACACCGATCTCGACTCCGATTCCCGCCATGATTTCTCGTTCGCCTACAGGTTCGATCAGTCCGCGATCCCGCTCGAACAACGTGGCCTTGTTGGCGTGCTGCTCGCCGGCCCGTCCGACGACGCCCCCGGCGCCGAAGACGCGCTCGACCTCTATGCATCGGGATTCGATTGCCCGCCAGTCCAATCCACCGAGTACTCCGGCACGTTCAACTACGGCGGCTTCAACTGTGAGCTCGGTGTGAAATCGCCGTTCGCGTCAATGTACGTCGAGTTATACGGCTTCATATGCGAAGCGCCGTGCAACCCGACCGGCGCGTGCAACCCCGCCGACACCGCCCTCCCCGCCGGCGTGCTCAACTTCGACGATGTTGTCGCGTTCCTCACCGACTTCGGCGCATCCGGCATCTGCTCCGACCTCGCCGCCCCCATCGGCACATGGAACTTCGACGACGTCGTCGCGTTTCTCGTCGCGTTCGGACAGGGCTGCCCTTAGCCACGCCCAGGAGCACCACTATGCGAGCCGCAACCGCATTGTCCGTCCTCATCGCCGCCGGCGCCGCCCACGCCGCCGACAAACCGCTCAAGCCCTGGCCCGTCGCCAACATCGACTACAACGCACGCACCGGTGAGCGCACCGCATCGCCCCTCGGCGCCCATACCCGGAACCTCGGCTCACGCTTCTGGGTCAACGACAACACCGACCCGTGCGGTACCGGCCCAGAGAACGGCATCGTCAAACCCTGCTGCGGTGGCGCCAGCATCCTCTTCATCGACAACCCCGACTTCGATGGCGACACCCTCCCCGACTACACGGGCCCCGGCGCCATCCCGCCAGAGCTAAACCCGCCGCCCGAGGGCGCCTGGGTCTTGGACTGGGGCGACATCGGCGCCGATACGGTTATCGACTGCGTCGTGCTGGCCTATGCGACGACGCTGCCCGACACCGACACCGACGGCGATTCGATCGGCGACGGCATCACCGGCTACGACATGAGCATCACCTTCTCCGACGCCGACAACGGTCACGACTCGGACCGGTACTGCATCCTCGGCCTGACACTCACAGATCTCCCCGGCGTCCTGCCGACCATGCCGCCGGGCTCCGTCGCCGTCTACTCAATCACGCTCAACTTCTCCTCGATCGCGCAGAGCTACATCTTCGAGCTCGGCGACGCGGACGGCGAGGACCGGGTGTGCAGCGGCCTCAACGGAGGATCGCTTTTCGGCCACCCGACATACGCCGACCTCGACGGCGACGGACGGCACGACTTCTCGTTCGCAGTGCGGTTCGACCAGTCCGAAATCCCGCCCGAACGCCGCGGCCTCTCGGGTGTTGTCCTCGCCGGCCCATCGGAGTTCGCCCCGGGCGCCGAGGACGCCCTGGACCTCTTCGCCTCCGGCCCCGACTGCCCGCCCGATCAGGCCGCGTCGTATCTCGGATCGTTCGACCTCGGGGGCCACAGCTGTGCGCCGGGCGCCCAGCGCCCGTTCGCTTCAGTGTTCCTGGAACTCTCGGGCCCCTCGGGTAACGGGTGCTATCCATGTGGTGCGTGCACCGCCGCCGACTACGCGGCGCCCGCCGGCGTGCTGGATTTCAGCGACGTCCTTGAGTTCATCCAGGCGTTCGCAGGCGGGCACTTCTGCGCCGACTTGGCTGCCCCCTTTAACACATTCAACTTCGACGACGTCGCCGCGTTCCTCACCGCGTTCGGCCAGGGCTGCCCGTAGCAGCGATTAGGAGCAACGCCATGCGAGCCGTATCCGCCCTGTCCGTCCTCATCGCCGCCGGCGCCGCGACGACGGCGAACGCCGACGAGCCGCTCAGGCCCTGGCCCGTCGCCAACATCTACTACAACGCCGCGACCGGCGAGCGCGTCGTCTCCCCGGCCGGCGCCGGCCCGCGCGACACGTCCCTTCGTTACTGGATCAACGCCGCCCCGAACTGCGGCGCCGGCATCCTCTTCATCGACAACCCCGACTTCGACGGCGACACCCTCCCCGACTACACAGGGCCCGGCACACTCCCCGCCGAACTCGGCCCGCCCCCCGAGGGCGCCTGGGTTCTTGATTGGGGTGACATTCGCGCAGACTCAATCATCGATTGTCTTGTCGTCGCGTACGCGACCACCGTCCCGGACACGGACACCAACGGCGATTCCGTCGGCGACGGCGTGATCGGCTTCGACATGATTGTCACGTTTTCTGACGCCGACAACGGGCACGACTCCGACCGGCGCTGCATCTTCGACCTCACGCTGACCGACCTCCCGGGCGCCCTGCCCGGCGTCCCGCCCGGGTTCGTCGCGACGTACATGATCACGCTCGATTTCGCGAGCGTCGCCCCGAGCCTGGTCTTCGAGCTGGGCGACAGCAACGGCGTGGACAAGGCCGGCACCGGGATCTCGGGCGGCTCCGTGTATGGATACCCGACGTACGCCGACCTCGACGCCGACACCCTCCACGATTTCTCGTTCGCGTTCCGCTTCGATCAGTCCGCGCTCACGCTTGAAGACCGCGGCCTCGCGGGTGTATTGCTCGTCGGCCCCTCCGACGACGCCCCCGGCGCCGAGGACGCCCTCGACCTCTTCGCCGAGGGCATCGACTGCCCGCCGTTCGATACAAGCGAGTACCTCGGCACCTTCGACCTCGGCGGGTTCGGTTGCGAGCCCGGCGCAGAGACGCCGTTTGCATCAATCTATATCGAGCTGTACGGGCCGTTTATTGATTGCGCTGGCATCCCGGCAGGCGCGTGCAATCCGGCGGACCTCGCTCTCCCGGTCGGCGTGCTCGATTTCAGCGACGTCCTCGCGTTCGTGACCCATTTCGGAACGCAGAGCTGCTGCGCAGACCTCGTAGCCCCACACGGCACGTGGGACTTCGACGACGTCGTCGCGTTCCTGATCGCGTTCGGCGAGGGCTGCCCGTAGCGGGCGTCAGCCCCCGCCCGCGCTGCCCACAAGCTGCGCGTTGGTCGGCATCCGCTCCAGCGCCGCGAGCAGCTGCTCGATCTGCTGCGGGGGCGGCATGTTCATCAGGCGCCGGCGCAGGGCCGTCACCGTCTTGAACGTCTGATCGTCCAGCAGCAGGTGCTCCTTGCGGGTGCCGCTGGCCGCGAGGTTGATCGCCGGGAACAGGCGCCGCTCCGCGATCTTGCGGTCGAGGATCAGCTCCATGTTGCCCGTGCCCTTGAACTCCTCGAAGATCACCTGATCGCCCTGCGACCCGGTGTCCACCAGGCACGAGGCGAGGATCGTGAGGCTGCCGGCCTCCTCGGTGTTGCGGGCGGCGCCGAAGATCTGCTTGGGGATCTCCAGGGCCCGCGAGTCGATCCCGCCCGTCATCGTCCGCCCGGAGCTGGCGTGCTTGTTGGACCGGTTGAACGCCCGCCCGACGCGCGTCAGCGAGTCGAGCATCACGACCACGTGCTTGCCCGACTCGACCATCCGCTTGCACCGCTCGAGCGTCAGCGTCGCGATCTGGATGTGCCGCTCGATGTCGTGGTCGTTGCTCGACGCGACCACCTGCACCTGATCGGGGTCCCAGGGCTTGTCCCAGTCGCCGTTGTCGGTCGGGCGGCGGACGAACGCCCGCTTGAAGTCCGTCACCTCCTCGGGCCGCTCGTCCACCAGCAGCAGGATGACGTGCAGGTCCGGGTGGTTGATGAGCAGCGAGCGGGTGATGTCCTTGAGCAGCGTCGTCTTGCCCGCCTTTGGCGGCGAGACGATCAGCCCGCGCTGGCCCCGCCCGATCGGGCAAAAGAGATCGATCAGCCGGCACGAGGGCGGGCAGCCCTCGTACTCGAGCGTGAGCATCGGCTGGGGGTCGATGCTCGTCAGGTCCTCGAAGCTCTTGGAGTGCTCCGCGAACGCCTCGGGCGTCATGCCCTCGATCTCGATGAACCGCTCGACCACGGGCCGCGGCTTGCGCGGCGCGTTGTTCCCGCCCCCGCCCGCCCCACCCCTGCCCTTGCGCCGCCGACGCTTGGAGAGCCGCTCGACGACCTCGACCGTGACCTCGAGCCCGTTGCGCAGCGGCAACTCGTCACCGAACGCCACCGGGACGAACGGGTCGTCTGCGCTCTGGAGCACCGTCGAATGATCGCTGAGCCGACGCACGCGACCTTCGGAGCGCTCCGGCCATTCAAGGATGCCGGTCAGCGTCTTGAGAGACATGCCTGGTTGCCGTCTGCCTTTGCGGCGGCGCCGGGCGGTCAGCCGCCCCGCACCCCGTTCCCCGGGCCCGCCCCGACTCGGGGCGCCCTGGAGTCCCCCAATCACACCCGCCCCGGCACGCCGTGTCAAGGCGGCCACAGAATCCGTGCCCCGCCCCCCGCCCGACCGACGCCGCGCAGCCCGTACCATCTGGCTCCGACGAGGGGGCGCGCCAGCGCGCACAACCCCCGATAACACACGCTCATGCGCACCATCAAGGGCATCCCGGTCTCCTCGGGCGTCGTCATCGGCGTCGCCTTCGTCCTCGACGACGACTTCAGGCACGTCCCGCGCCGCGCGATCGCGCGGGGCGCCGTCGACGCCGAGCTCGCCCGCTTCGAGACCGCACGACAGGCCGCGATCGAGGAACTCGCCCAGCTCCACGCCCTGGCCGAGAAGGAGATGGGCCCCGAGTCGGCCAAGGTGTTCCTCTTCCACGTCGGCGCGCTCAACGACAAGAAGCTGCTCGCGGGCATCCACAAGAGCATCGCCGACGACCACGCCGGCGCCGAGTGGGCGGTCTCCGAGGCCCTCCAGACCTGGATCGACCTGT
The DNA here is from genome assembly GCA_029260515.1 of Phycisphaerales bacterium. GTDB lineage: Bacteria > Planctomycetota > Phycisphaerae > Phycisphaerales > UBA1924 > JAJRXR01. Next base: position 176,550 of record JAJDDC010000070.1, read on the forward strand.
TCCGCTCCAAGGACGACCCGACGTTCTCGACCAAGGTCAACGACATCGAGGACATCCGCCGGCGCCTGCTCTCGCAGCTCATGGGCGAGCGGTTCGACGTGCTCCGCGAGACCGCGGACAACGCCGTCGTCATCGCACGCGACCTCACGCCCACCCAGACCGCGACCTTCGACCGCTCCAAGATCCTCGCGTTCGTCACCGAGCTGGGCGGCAAGACCTCGCACACCGCCATCTTCGCCCGCGCCCTCGCCCTGCCCGCGATCGTCGGCGCCCGGGGTGTCACCGACGCCGTCCGCGACGGCCAGAAGGTCATCGTTGACGCCGACCGCGGCTCGCTCATCCTCGACCCCGACGAGGAGACCGTCGAACGCTACACACACGAACGCGAACGCGTCGAGGCCTACCGCCTCTCGCTCGCCGAGCTCGCCGACCAGCCCGCCATCACGACCGACGGCGTCGAGATCGAGATCGTCGGCAATATCGAGTTCCCCGCCGAGGTGGACACCGTCCTCGAGTACGGCGGCGCGGGCATCGGCCTCTACCGCACCGAGTTCCTGTTCCTCACCTCGCGCGACATCCCCTCCGAGAAGACGCACTTCGAGGCCTACGCCAAGTGCATCGAGAAACTCGCGGGCAAAACACTCACCATCCGCACCGTGGACCTCGGCGCCGACAAGTACACCCAGGAACGCGCCCAGATCCCCGAGCGCAACCCGTTCCTGGGCCTCCGCTCCATCCGCTACTGCCTCCAGAACCTGGACATGTTCAAAACCCAGCTGCGCGCGATCCTCCGCGCCTCGGCCCTGGGCCCGGTCAAGATCATGTTCCCGCTGATCACCTCGATCGCCGAGTACCGCCAGGCCCGGATGGTCGTCCGCGACGCGATGGAGGATCTCGACGAACAGGGTGTCGCCTACGACAAAGACATCCCCATCGGGATGATGGTCGAGGTGCCCTCGGCCGCCATCCAGGCCGCCATGTTCGCCCGTGAGGTCGATTTCTTCTCCATCGGGACCAACGACCTCGTCCAGTACACCCTGGCGGTCGATAGAACCAACGAGCGGGTCGCATCGCTCTACAACCCCGCCCACCCGGCGGTCACCAAGCTCATCCGCGACGTCGCCCGGGCCGCCAAGAGGTCCGATATCCCGGTCTCGTGCTGCGGCGAGGCCGCCGGCGAGCCCGAGTTCGCCGCGTTGCTCCTGGGCCTGGGTCTGCGTACCCTCTCTGTGACGGCCTCGGACATCCCGCCCATCAAGCGGCTCGTCAGGAGCCTGTCGATCCCCCAGTGCGAGCGGATCGCCAAAAAGGCGATCTCCCTCGATTCGGAGTCCGAGGCCTCGGCCTTCCTCCGTGACCGAATCAACAGACTCGTCCCGGAAGCGTTCGACGGTCGGACCGCCGAGCCGCGAGGCTAGACAGCCCCGCGACGGGACAGAAGAACAACCGCGGCCCGCCAGGCCGCCGACGAAAACCGGACCCCCGCTCCCGGACGCGCCCGACCACGTGTCGAGGCCCCGGGACCACGCGGGGGGTCCGACCGGCGAGATCCGACGGGCCGCACGATGCGAGCGAACGCGCGTGCGCGCCACCCAGAGCAACCCGAACGAGCATCCCCCGGGGCCAGATCCCTCGGGCATGCTGTCGCGATGCTCGGCCGCCGCCCGTCCGCCCGCGTCCTCACCCTGCTAGGACGCAACACGTGAACAACGACCCCGTCGCCGAGGCGACCCCCGACACCGAGCCCGACAACACGATCATCGACGCCCCGACCCGCGACGCCCCGCCGGACACACCGACGGACGCCGCGCCCGAGGCCGACGCGCCGACCGAGGAGGCGCCCGCCAAGAAGAAGCGCTCCCGCAAACGCCGCAGCTCGAAGAAGGCCGCGTCCAAGGGCGCCGACGAGGGCGCCGAGGACAACGCCGCGGACAACGCCGCGGACAACGCGGAGCCCAAGACCGACTCCGACGAGGCGTCGGGCGACGAGGCGCCCAAGCCGAAGCGCAAGCGTTCGAGCCGCAAGACCTCCAAGGCGTCGGGCAAGACGCCGGGCACGCCCACCGACAAGAAGCCGGCCGCGAGGCCCGCCGACACCAAGACAACGGGCGCCTCCGAGGGCGCCCGGATGCTCATCAACTACAACCCCGGCGGCGACTGCCGCCTCGCCATCGTCGAGAACGGGCGCCTCGAGGAGTTCTTCTCCGAGCCCACCACCCAGGTCTCACGCGTCAACAACATCTACGTCGGACGCGTCACGAACGTCGAGCCCGCCATCCAGGCCGCGTTCGTGGACTTCGGCGTCGAGGACAACGGCTTCCTCCACGTCTCCGACCTCCACCCCCGCTATTTCCCCGGCGAGGACGAGGACACCACCGAACGCGTCGGCAAAAAAATCCCCCGACGCTCGCGCCCGCCCATCCAGGAATGCCTGAAGCGCGGCCAGGAGGTCGTCGTCCAGGTCCTCAAGGAGGGCGTCGGCACCAAGGGCCCCACGCTCACGTCGTACCTCTCCATCCCCGGGCGCTACATCGTCATGATGCCCGACATGGACCGCGTCGGCGTCTCCCGCAAGGAGGAGGACGACGAGAAGCGCCGCGAGGCGCGCGAGGTCCTCTCCTCGCTCGAGCTGCCCGAGGGCTTCGGCTTCATCCTCCGCACCGCCGGCATGGGGCGCACCAAGACCGAGCTCAAGCGCGACCTCGCGTACCTGCACCGCCTCTGGAAGGACATGGAACGCCGACGCGCCGGGGGCAAGAAGCCACGGCTCCTGTACTCCGAGTCCGACCTGCTCGTCCGCTCCATCCGCGACCTGCTCACCTCCGACGTCAACCAGGTCGTCATCGACAACGAGTCGGCGCTCCACCGCGCCGCGGGCTTCCTCAAGATCGTCGCCCCGCGCACGCAGGCCCGCCTCGTCCAGTACACGGGCAAGGCGCCCATCTTCCACGCGTTCGGCATCGAGGACCAGATCCAGACCATCCACGCCCGCGAGGTCCCCCTGCCCTCCGGCGGGCGTCTGGTGATCGACGAGACCGAGGCGCTGGTCGCCATCGACGTCAACTCGGGCAAGTCACGCTCTGCGCGCGACGCCGAGACCAACGCCTACCGCACCAACCTCGAGGCGGGCGACGAGATCTGCCGCCAGCTCCGCCTGCGGGACCTGGGCGGGCTCGTCGTCTGCGACCTGATCGACATGCGCTTCGCCTCGCACCGCAAGGAGATCGAGAACCTCTTCAAGGACCGCTTCAAGAAGGACCGCGCCCGCACCACGGTCCTGCCCATCTCCCAGTTCGGCATCCTCGAACTCACACGCCAGCGCATGCGCGGCTCCCAGGAATCGCTCCACTTCGCGACCTGCACCACCTGCCGGGGTCGCGGCCTGCTCCGACGTCCCGAGTCCGTCGCCGCCACCGCCCTCCGCGAGCTCTCGGCCCTGCTCGACCGCGACAAGATCGCCAAGGTCGAGCTGGTCGTCTCGCCCCGCGTCGCGGGCGCGCTGCTCAGCCACTCGCGCGCGACCATGACCCGCCTCGAGCTGATGTCGGGCAAGCACATGGACGTCCGCGTCTCCGAGACGCTCCCGCCCGACCGCTTCGCGCTGTACGCCTACGACGCCTCGGGCGCGGACGTGGACATCGAGAAGCTGCCCAGGCTCAAGGGCAAGCCCGAGACCGTCGAGTGGGGCAGCGCCGCCGACGCCGCCGAGGACGAGGCGTCCTGGGCCGTGGACATGAAGGAGGAGGCCGCCGAGGCCGCCTCCGTCGCCGCCACCGCCGAACTGGCCCTCGCCCGCGCCGAGGCCGACGGCGTCGAGTTCGAGCTCTTCGACGACGACGACGACTCACGCCCCGACCAGCCCAAGAAGAAGCGCCGCAGACGCCGACGCCGTCGCGGCGGGGGCGGGGGCGCCTCCTCAGAAAATCAGCCCAACGACAACGCCGGCGAGGGCTCGGACGAAACGCCGGCCCCCGAATCCGCCGCCACCGACGCGTCGTCCGGCCCGGGCGACGCGGGCGACTCCGACGACGCCGCCCCCAAGAAGAAGCGCCGCCGACGCCGACGCGGACGGCGCAACAAGTCCCCGGGCGACTCGCCCGACACCGCCGAAGGCTCGGACACCCCCGACAACGCCGGGCACGACCAGGCCCACGCGCCCGACGGCGACGACGACGCCAGCGAGCAGCCCACGTCCGACGACGCGCAGACCGACGCCCCGCCCAAGAAAAAGCGCCGTCGCCGGCGGGGTGGCTCACGCTCCAAGGACACCGCCGCCCCCGAGGCCGGCGCCTCCCCCGCGCCGACGCCCCCCGCCCCGCCGCCACCCGCCGCGGCCGAGCCCAAGCCCAAGGCGCCCCGCGCCCTGTACTCCCGCGGCCGCCGCAAGCTCTCACCCTCCGAACTCGGGAACCTCTCCAAGGACGACTGAACCGGTGGGACACGCGTCCCGCCTGTCGTACTCGAGGCCGCACGACGAGACCCAAGGATGCCCGAGCGCCAGACCAGACGCCTGATCATCCTGGGCTCCACCGGCTCCATCGGCGCCCAGACACTCGACGTCGTTGACCACCTCAACGACCTGCACGCGCGCGCCCTGTGGCCCGTCCGCTACGAGGTCCTTGCCCTCGCCGCCGGCAAGAACGCCGACGCCCTCGCGAAGCAAGCCGCACGCCACAACGTCACCAACCTCTCTCTCGCCGACGAAGCGGTCGAATCAGGCCTGAAGTGCGCCCGCGGCCCCGGCGCCGCCGAGTCGCTCCTCCGGGGCCTCGACCTCGACCCGGCAACAGACCTGGTCGTCTCCGCGATCGTCGGCATCGCGGGCCTCGCCCCCACACTCGCCGCCCTCGAACGCGGCATCGACGTGGCGCTCGCGAACAAAGAACCCCTCGTCGCCGCCGGCGAGCTGGTCACACGCGTCGCGCGCGCGAACAACGCCGCCCTCCTTCCCATCGACTCCGAGCACTCGGCGATCTGGCAGTGCCTCGTCGGCGCCCGGCCGGACCACGAACTCGTCCCGCCGCTGCGTTCCCCGCCCCCGGGCGTGAGGCGACTCATCCTCACCGCCTCCGGCGGCCCCTTCCGCGACTGGCCCGCCGCCCGCATCGCCAACGCGACACGCGAGCAGGCGCTCGCCCACCCCACCTGGGACATGGGCCCCAAGATCACCATCGACTGCGCCAGCCTCACCAACAAGGCCCTCGAACTCATCGAGGCCCACTGGCTCTTCGCGATGCCCGCGGCTCAGCTCGACGTGCTCGTCCACCCCCAGTCCATCGTCCACTCCATGGTCGAGATGGACGACGCCTCGACACTCGCCCAGCTGGGCACGACCGACATGGGCGCCCCGATCCAGCTCGCGCTCACGCACCCGCACCGCGCCCCCGCCGCCGTCCCACGTCTCGACCTGGCCTCTCTCGCGCGCCTCGATTTCGAGGCCCCCGACCCCGAACGCTTCCCCGCCCTCGCGTGCGCCAAGCGCGTCATCGAGCGCGGCGGGACCAGCGGCGCGATCTTCAACGCCGCCAACGAGGCCGCGGTCGATGCCTTCCTCGCCGACGGCTCGACACTCCCGTTCGGCGCGATCGCCGAACTGACCATCGCGGCCCTCGACGCGATCGAGCCCCGCGCACTCCGCACGATCGCAGACGCCCTGCACGCCGACGCCGAGGCCCGCGAGTACGTCTCGCGCCGCCTCGTGGAGGCGTGAGGATGGCCCGCCGCCCGTCCCGGGGCGCCCAGTCACAGAACCAGGCCGCCGAACGCATCGCCGCGCTCGGCAAAGATAACCGCCACGCCGAGGCGATCGCCCAGGCCAGGCGGGCGCTCACCAAGTCCCCCGCGGACCCGGCGCTCAACCACCTGCTTGCCCAGTCGCTACTCGCGACGGGCGAGCACGAGCAGGCCCTCTTCGCCGCCGAGCGCGCGGGCGACGACCCGCGCGCGCACGCGCTCGCCTCGCGCGCCCTCCGCGCGTTGCGGCGCCACGACGAGGCGGTCGCGCGCGCACAGCGCGCGGTCGATCTCGCGCCCGACTCCGCCGACGCGCTCGCGGCCCTCGCCCCGTGCTTGGCCGCCGCCGGGCGCCCCGAGGCCGCCCTCGACGCCTGCCGCGCCGCCGCCGCGATCGAGCCCCAGAACCAGGCCCACACGCTCGCGCTCGTCGGCGTCCTCCTCCAGACCGCCCGCCCGCGCGAGGCCTCGGACCTGATCGCCCGCGTCGCCGCATCGCGCCCCAACGACCCGGCCGCCCTCGCCGCCCGCGCCTCGATCCTCAACTACGACGACCGGGCGACCGCCCGCGAGGTCACCGACGCGCACGCCGCCTTCGGCCGCGCCCTCGAACGCGCCACCCCCGACCTGGGCGCCGCGCCCTCCAACCCCGACCCCGACCGCCCGCTGCGCGTCGCCTTCGTGGCCCGCGAGCTGCACCGCCACTCCATCGCCTACTTCCTCGAGCCCCTCCTGCTCGCCCTGCGCGACCACCCGATCGAGACGACCTGCTACTCGCTGGGCCCGATCCGCGACGACTTCACCGACCGCCTCCGCGCCGCGTCCGACCACTGGCGCGACCTGTCTACGACCGACGGCAAGGGCAAGCTCGACGCGATCATCCGCGACGCGCCCGACGTCCTGGTCGAGCTGATGGGCCTGGGCGTCGGCGCCCGCCTCTCGCTGCTCGCCGCCCGACCCGCGCCCGTGATCGCGACCTATCTCTCGTACCCGAGCACGCTGGGCCTCGCACGCATCGACGCCCGGATCGTGGACGAGATCACCGACCCGCCCGGCGCCGACAACCTGGCGACCGAGCCGCTCGTGCGCCTGCCCCGCTGCTTCCTGTGCTACCAGCCCGACGATCGCGCGCCCGATTTGCACCCGCGACCCCACGACGAGGCGTTCACCTTCGTCTCGTTCAACACCATCCAGAAGGTCAACCCGACAACGCTCGACCTCTGGTGCGCCGCGATGCACGCCGCCCCCGGCTCGCGTCTGCTGCTCAAACACCGGGGCGCGGGCGAGCCAGCGTCGCGCGCGCACATCGAGGGCGAGCTCCTCGCCCGCGGCATCGAATCCAGCCGGGTCGAACTCGTCGGGCACATCCGCCCCGTGGACGAGCACCTGGCCCAGTACCACCGGGCGGATCTGGCCCTCGACACATTCCCCTACCACGGCACGACCACCACGTGCGAGGCCGCCTGGATGGGCGTCCCCACGCTCACACTTGTCGGCGATCGGCACGCGGCCCGTGTGGGAGCCTCGATCAACACCGCCCTGGGATTGGACGACCTGATCACCGCGACACCCGATGCGTTCTCGCAGCGGGCCGCCGCCCTTGCTTCGGACGCGGTCGGCGTGCGCACGCGGCGCCTCGAACTCCGCGAGCGGATGCGTGCCTCGTCCCTGATGGACCCCGCCGACCACGCCGCGGCCTTCGCGGGCGCGATCCGCGACGTCTGGCGGCGCGTCTGCGCCGGGGCGAGCCCGTGACGCCGCCCCGGTACGATCCCCCCGTGAGCGCCCACCAGGGACCCAACCCGAGGCTCCAGCAGGTCGTCGAGCTCCAGCGTGCCGGCAAGCTCGACCAGGCGCTGGCGCTGGTCCGCCGCCACCTGGCCAAGTCGCCCAACGACCCGGACGCCAACCGCATGGGCGCGCTGCTGTGCGCACAGACGCACCAGCTCGACCAGGGCCTGTACTTCGCCCAGCGGGCGGTGAAGGGGGCGCCGGACCGGGCCGAGGCCCACGCGACGCTGGGCAAGATCCTGCATTTCAAGGGCGAGCACGCGGAGGCCCTGGAGTGCTTCGAGCGGGCTATCGCCCTGGACCCCGCGCACGCCGACGCGCACATGTCGCTGGGCGCCTGCCTGCAGAACACGGGACGCCTGGACGAGGCGATCGCCGCGGCCATACGGGCCGTCGAGCTCCGCCCGGACCACGCCGAATCGCGCGTCAACCTCGCGCTGCTGCACCTGGACCGGGGCGAGGCCTGCGAAGGCGCCGACGCGCTCCGCGAGGCGACACGAATCGACCCGAGCGGTGTCATCGCCTGGGACGCGCTTGCGATGACACTCAACTACGACCACAGGGCAACGCCCGAGCAGGTTTTCGGCGCGCACAAACGTTACGGCGAGCTGGTCGAACGCTCGGTCCGTCCGCACACGATCCATTCGAACACCCCCGACCCCGACAAGCGCCTCCGCGTCGGGTATGTCTCGCGCGACATGCGCCACCACTCGGTCGCGTATTTCTTCCAGACCGTCCTCGGGGCACACGACCGTGAACGCGTCGAGGCGTGCTGCTACTCGACGACGATGGCGCCCGACGACATGACCGACCGCCTGCGCGCGCGCTCCGACCTGTGGCGCGACGCGTCGAGCCTCGACGACGTCGCCCTGGCCGAGCTGATCCGCAAGGACGGCGTGGACGTCCTGGTCGAGCTCTCCGGGCATTTCTCCGGGCACCGACTGGGCATGATGGCACTCAGGCCCGCGCCCGTGCAGGGGACGTACCTCGGATACCCCAACACGACCGGCCTGACACGCATCGACGCGCGGTTCGTTGACGAGCACACGGACCCCGCCCCGGGCGCCGACCGCATGGCGACCGAGCCGCTCGTCCGCCTGCCCGGGTGCTTCCTGAGCTACGCCCCCCCGCCCGGGGCGCCCGCGATCGACGAGGCGGCGAGCCCCCTGCCCATGCGGGCCGCCGGGCACGTCACGCTCGGCTCGTTCAACGACCTCAAGAAGCTTTCGCCGCCCACGATGGATATGTGGGCGAGGATCATGGGCGAGTTACCAGACGCGCATCTGGTGCTCAAGAACCGTGGTTTCGAGACTCCGGCGCTGCGCGAGCGGGTGCTGTCGATGCTCGCCGACCGGGGTGTGGGCGCCGACCGCGTCGATGTCATCCCGCGCGTGCCTTCGATCGCCGCCCACCTGGCGGTGTACGACCGGATTGATCTGGCCCTGGACACGTTCCCCTACCACGGCACCACAACGACGTGCGAGGCCGCCTGGATGGGCGTGCCCACGCTCACGCTCGCGGGCGCGATGCACACGGGACGCGTGGGCGTGAGCCTGAACACCGCCCTCGGGCTCGACGCTTTCACCGCGGGCTCGCCCGACGAGTACGTCTCCAAGGGCGTCGCGATGGCGGCGGACCCCGATACCCTGGGCGTGGTCCGCGCGGACCTGCGCACGCGCATGGGCGCCTCGCGCCTGTGCGACGCCCCCGCGTTCGCCCGCGGGCTCGAGGACGCCTACACCACCCTGTGGCGAGCGTGGTGCGCCCGCCAGACGCACACGTAGCCCCGGAGCGCCCATGCCCATCGCCTGGCTCGCCTCGTACCCCAAGAGCGGCAACACCTGGGTCCGCTTCATCCTCTACCACTGCCTCTTCGGCGAGCCCCCGGAATCCATCGATATCAACCGCCGCATCCCCGACATCCACCGCCCGGTCCCGGGCGACGCCCTGCAGACCGGCGGCCCGCACGATTCACTATTCGTCAAGACGCACTACGAACTGACCGCGAGCCACCCCGAGCTGACCAGGACCGATCGGGCCCTGCACATCATCCGCGATCCGCGGGACGTGCTGCTCAGCGCGCTCAACTACAGGCGCCTCAACGGGGTGACGCCGGAGCAGCTGCCCGACCGCGCGTACGCCGAGCAGTTCATCCGCGCCGGTGGCGACGCGACCTGGCTCAAGCAGAAGATGGGCACGTGGGCGAGCCACGCGGCGTCGTGGGCGGGCGCCGACGCGTTCGACGTCATGACGATCCGCTACGAGGACCTCAAACGCGACGCCCACGAGACGATGCGCCCAGTGATCGAGTTCCTGGGGCTCGACGTGGGCGACGACGCGCTGGGCAGGGCCGTCGAGGCGACCGCGTTCGACCGCCTACGCGCCATCGAGATCCGCGAGAAGACGGGCACGAAGAAAAAAGACGGGCTGTTCATGGGTGACACACGCACCACCCGCAAGGGCGTGTTCTTTATGAACAAGGGACGCTCGGGCCAGTCGCTCGACGAGGCGATCGGCCCCGGGCTCGACGCGATGCTCGCCGAGGGCTGGGGCGAGGCGCTGGCGCGTTACGGCTACCATCGTCCCCCCGCCTGACACCGCGAGCACGCCCGATGATCACCTGGATCGCCTCGTACCCCAAGAGCGGCAACACCTGGGTGCGGTTCCTGATCCACAACGTCCTGCACGAACCGACCGACGACCTGGCGGTTATCGAGCAGACAATGCCCTATGTCCTGCGCGTCGGGGACGGGTACAGAACCGAGGCCGGGCGCGACGACTTGCTCAAGACGCACCTGTCGTGGTCCGCAGACCACCCGCTGGGAGGGCACAGCGCCCGCGCGATCTACATCGTCCGTGACCCGCGCGACGTGCTGCTGAGCAACCTCAACTACCGCGCGCACCGGCGCGGCGGGGGCGAGGCGGACGCACGCGCGATCGCGATGAGCGAGGAGGAGTACGCCCACGCCTTCATCGCCCACGGCGGCGAGCCGGCGTGGGCCCACGACGCCGTCGGGACCTGGGCCGCCAACACCCGGTCGTGGACGGGCGACACCGGGTTCCCGGTGCTGATCGTCCGCTACGAGGACCTGGAGAAGAACACACGCCGCCAACTCACGCGCATCCTCGCGTTCCTCGGCGTCTCACCCGGGCGTGGCGCGATCAAGCGGGCCGTCAGGACTTCGGGCTTCGGCGTGCTGCGCGAGGCCGAGATCCGACGGCGCGAGGCCCAGGGCTGGGACGTTGAATCGTTGTTTTTCAACGCCGGCCGGTCCGGACGGTCGCTCGACGAACTGGTCGCCCCGGGCCTCGACGCCGCCTTCGACAAGGCGTTCGGCGAGGATCTTGCCCGGTTCGGGTACGCCGCCCGCGCCCGGCGTTAGGGCTCGTAGCCGAGCGCGGCGCAGGTGCGCTGGTAATCGTCGCTCGCCAGGAACCGTGCGACGAGGCCCGCGTCCGCCTCGCGCCGGGCGAGGGGCTTGATCTCGCGCCTGGCGCTGCCGCGGCTGGCGAACTCTTTGCGGTCGCCCGTCACCTTCTCGCACGCGAACCACGAGGTCCGGTACCCCGGATCGAACTCGAGCCGCAACCGCTCGCACAGCGTCCGCAGCGCTGCGTCCGGGTCGCGCGTCAGGTCCTCGAAACGGACGAAGCCAACGCGAGCCGCCTCGTCCGCGAACGCGGCGCAGCCACTCAGGTACGCCGCCTCCGTCACGTTGCCCCTGATCACGTCCAGGTCGTTGAGGCTCAGCCACTGGTCCATGGGGTGTCGGACGCTCGCGGTCCGGAGGATGTGGAAGCCGCTCGACAGCGCCTCGGCGAGCCCCGGGCGCATCGTCGGCGCCGCGTACGGCGCGCCGATGTAGTCGATGTGCGACCAATCACGGAGGACCAGACGCTTGTTCTTCGCCCTGGCCCGCTGATCGACGAGCGATATGAAGTCCAGGAACGTCGCGCCCGTGCGTTCGAACAGGGACTGCTCGGCGGGCGAGATCAGCGACAACCACTCGCGGGCCTGCTTGGGGGGACGCGTCACCTGCATCGCACGCGGGTGGACCTCCGAGAGCAGCGCCACCCCCTTCATCGACGCGAGGCAGCGCGCGATCATCGTCCCGCCCGAGCGGGCGAGGTGGCTGAGCACGCGGATCGTCGGCTTCTCGCCCGGGTCCTGTGGCACGCGGGCATGCTAGCGGCGCGCACGAAAACGGGCGGGCCCGGAGGCCCGCCCGAAGGGTGTCAGGATGTCAGGGGCCGATCACGGACGCCCGGCGCCCTCGGTCTTCCCGAAGAGGATCTGCAGCGCGCTCAGGTCGGGCATCGCGGGCAGGTTGTAGATGTAGTTCGCGTCCAGCGCCTTGGCGATGCGGACGCTCGATTCCTGGAGGTGGGCCCTTGTGTAGTCGTCGATGCGCCCGGCGCCCCCGTCGTTGAGCACGCCGTCGATCTTCTTCTGGAGATCACGGAGTTTCGAGGTCGCGAGTGTGGAGATCGGCTTCTGTGCCGCGACGTAGGCATCGGTCTGCATCGTCAGATCGATCAGGCGCTGCAGGTGCTCGCGCTGCAGGTTGCGCCGCAGCGACGAGATCATCGGGACGCGGTTGGTGTAGCGCTTCGTGGACGAGCCGTCAAGCTCCTCCCACGCGGCGGCGGTGACCTCGTTCATCACCTCGGGCAGGGTCAGCGCGTCCTCGTCGGAGGGGATGAACGACTCGTTGTCGAGCACCCTACCCAGGGTCATGGGGTTGAGAAGGTTGGTCAGCGTCGTGGCCTGGACCGCGAGAATCCGGTCATTGATGTGGAAGGTCGGGTCCTCGAACACGAGCTGCCAGCCATCCGCGTCCCACCACTTGTCGATTGTCATGTGGTTAAGGATGTCGGGGCTCAGGCCGAACGCCTCGTCGTAGAAGGCGTTCTTGATGACGAAGTCGAGGGCCTCACGCTGACGCTCAACACTCACGACGTCGATCGGGGGTCGCCCGTCGGGGTCGCCCTTCTTGTCGCGGTAGACGTGGGCGCCGCCGATCCAGTTGGACATCATGCTCAGCGCCTGCGTCTGCTGGCTGAGCGTGATCAGGTAACCCCGGCGCGCCCGCGACCAGCTGTCGCCGTCCTTCACGAACTTGTCGACCAGCTGCCCGCGGTGCTTGCGGGCCAGGGCCATCTGGTTCTGTGCGTACTCGAAGGGATTGGCCGACATGTCGTACCGCCTGGCGAACGGGTCGGGTCCCCAGGTGTCCTCGTCGGTGCCGTACTGCAGGTCGGGCTCGGCGACACGCTCGAGCACCTTGTCGATCTTGCCCGTCGTGTACCCGTACTCGATCGCCCACATGTCGTAGGGCCCGATGTCGATAACGGCCCAGTCGCCCTGCACGTCGCCGTACTCCGCGACGCGGATGTTGACCGGGTTGTAATCCATCACCGTCGTGGACCAGGGCTTCTTGCCCTTGAGCTCCGACGAGTTGATCTCGTCCATCGTGTAACGACTCGAGCCCTTGAAGTTGTGACGCAGGCCCAGGCAGTGCCCGACCTCGTGCGCCACCAGCTCGGCCAGCATCGGCCCGATGAACGACTCGGGCAGCCCGTCGATCGTGTCCTCGGCGACAACGTCCTCGTCGGACGCCTCGTCCTCGGACGCGACCTCGTCGTCGTCGCCCTCGTCGTCGGGCTCTTCGTCCTGCGCCATCTCCGCGTCGAGCATCGCGCGGTACTCGGGCGGGATCATCGCGATCAGCTCCGGATTCTGCGCGAGCTGCTTCTTGATCATCTCGAGCATCTCGGGCGTGATCTCGGGCTGGTCAGCGTCGGCCTCGGCCTTCGCCGCCGCGTCCGCCGCCAGGCGCTCGGCCTCCATCGAGGCCGCGAGTTCCAGGTGCATCCGGATCTGGGCCAGGCCCAGGGCCTTGCCGGTCGCCGCGTGGCACGTGCCGGCGACCTGGCTCGTCCGACCCGCGAGCCCGTCGTACTCGTCGTCGCCGATCATCGCCGGGTCGGCCATCGCCGCCGGGTGACCGCCGTAGGGCAGCACCCCACGACGCACGCGCTCGGCGAGCATCGCCTCACGCTGGCCCGGGTCGGCCATCCGCACCCGGGGGTCCCACGTCGGGTTCTTGTCCAGCCACGCCATGAGCTGCGGGCTGTAGCCCTCGGTCGCCAGCTCGGGCATCAGGTCCTTCCACCAGTACTGGTAGACCCGCATCCACCCGTCGGTGAGCACGACGTCGGCATCGAGGATCTCGCCCGTCATCGGGTTCACGCGGCTGGGCCCGATCGCCGTCGAGACGTCGTTGCTCAGCCAGCGGATGAAGTTGTACCGGACGTCCTCCGGGTCCTTGTCCATGTGCGCGCCGGTCGTCTTGTCCTGGAAGTGGACCTCGACCGCGTCCACGATGCCGATGTTCTCGTAGGCCCTGTTCCAGTACTCGATCCCCTCGCGGATGTACCGCCGGTAGCGCACCGGGGCGGTGTGCTCGACGTACCAGACGATGGGCTCCTTGGGCGGGCTCATCGTCAGGCTCGAGTCACGCTTCTCGAGGTTCCAGCGGTTGATGTAGCGCACCGGCACGTCGTCGCGCTCCAGCTTGCCCAGGTCGCGGTAGCTGGTCGTGAAGTAGCCCACACGCTCGTCCGCCTTGCGGGGCTTGTACCCCGGCGTGCCCTGGATCTGCGAGATCGAGTAGTGAAACGTCTTGAAGATGCCGCCAGAAACAGGCGCCTTGAAGGCGATCTCGATGTTCTTGGGGAAGACCTTTGCCTGCTCGATCGTCGCGAGGTCCGACTGCATCCCGCGGGCCGAGCCGGCAAAGAACTTCGACGCCTGCCCCACGAGCAGCGCGTCCATGTCGATCACCGGCTGCCCGCTCGGGCCCATCGTCACGATCGGCACGCTCAGCACCACGCGATCGGTAAAGATCATGTCCACGGAGTCCTTGGACTCCTGGTCGCCGGAGGAGCGGACCGAGATCTGCGGCGCGATCAGCGCGAGCTTGTCGTCGAACCGCTTCCAGTACACGTACATGTCGCCGGCCTGCAGGCCCGCGAAGATCTCGCCACCCGCGACCGTCATCGCGAAGAACTGCTTGTGGCGCTCGAAGCCCCGGGGCAGCTCGGCGAGCATCTGCTGCTCTTTCTTGTTGACCCAGATGTCGTAGTACCCGCTCGAGTCGCCCGAGGGGTTCACCTTGGTGAAGCCCTCGGAGACCTCCTTCCAGGGCTTGAAGTCCTGCTTCTTCTGGGGCGTCGGGCGCGAGCCGCCCATCATCGCCTGGATCGCGCCCAGGTCGATCTCCAGGTTCTCCCCGCCGTCGGCGGGCTGGGTCGTCTCGTCGGTGGGCGGCTCGACCGCCAGCGCCGCCGCGGGCGCGAGCCCGATCAGTGTCCCCACCACGCCCGCGATCAAAAGGGGCGTCGTCCGTCCGGTCTCACTCAGTCCGCGCATCGAGTCGCTCCTGTCTGTCCATGCGATACCCGGCCCGGCGCGACGCATGCCTCGTGCGCGTCGCCTTCGGTGTCGGGTCTCGCCATCATCCGTTCCATCGCTCGGCGGCGGCCTGCCACCGGAGAAGCCCGCGGCCTGCCTCGCTCCGGGGTCACTGCAACCCCCGACCGGGCAAACGGTTGTCAGCCTATACCGGCGCCGAACCCCGCGGGTTCATTCGCCGTCCGACCACACTATCGGCCCTTGGGCCGCATTCCTGCGGCCATTCCGACGATTTCCCCCCACGACCGCCTCCCCGCGAACCCCGCTCAGGGTGGGCCCCCCATGGGACCCCAGAACGCCAGGGCCGCGGTGATCGCCAGGAACAGCAACGCCCCCGCCTGGAAGGGCGGGTCCTTCATCGCCAGCTCCGTCGGGTCGTCGTGCTCGCCCTTCTCGAGCAGGGTGATCGCCCGCAGCAGGGCGTAGACCGCCGGCAACATCGTCAGCCACAGCAGGTTGAGGCCAAACCCGGGCCCGTCGGCCGCCGCGTGCAGGCTGATCCGGTAGTCGTCCTCACGGGCCTGGACGTAGCCGGCGTAGGTCAGCAGCGTTGCGACCGCCGTCACGACGACCACCATCCGCAAGAGCTGGTCCGAGTAGACACCCTGCACGAGTCTGGCGTTGGCGGCCTCCTCGCCCAGGCTCCGACGCTCGCCCAGGCGCTTGCCGAAGGCCAGGAACATGCTCAGGAACAAGGTCGAGTTGAGCAGCCACGTCGAGGGCGTGACCGAGACCGCGGCGCACCCGCCCAGGACCCGGAGCACGAAACCCAGCGACAGGATCAGCACGTCCAGGATCGCGATGTGCTTGAGGCGTAAGGAGTAAAGCTGCACGCTCACGACGTAGACGCCCACGATCACGCCCAGCCAGGCCCCCGCCCGTCCGGGCAGCAGCAGGAGCATGCCGGCCGCGCCCGCGAGCAGCAGCACGCCGAAGACAAGGGCCTGGTTCCGCGAGACCGCCCCCGAGGCGATCGGGCGGCGGCGCTTGCGGGGGTGGGCCCGGTCGGCCTGGGCGTCCATCAGGTCGTTGAAGACGTAGCACCCGCTCGAGGCCAGGGCGAAGCAGGCCGCTGCGATCAGCGTCCGGACCGTCAGCTCCGCCGCGTCCAGCCCGACCCCGCCCTGCGTGTAGGCGTAGAAGGGGCCGATGAAGACGAAGACGCTCTTGCTCCACTGGTGGACCCTCGCGAGCCGAAGCAGGGAGAACGCCAGGGGGGGGTGTTTTGTGGGGTTCACGTCGCTCATACGCCCGGCGCCGGGGCCGTGGGCGTGGGATCGGCTATGTCGGCGCCCCGCGTGCACTCCAGATCCCGACGAACGCCCCGACCGGGGCCTGCAGCGAGACCAACGATCCCCCCCATGACCCCGCCCGCAGCCCCAGCATCGCCCGCGTCCGACCTCTCCGCCCGGGAGATCTCCCGCGTGGCGGGCGGGCTCTACCAGGACGCGGACCTCCTGACGCGTCAGATGTGCCGGCACAGGACACGGATCTGCCCCCTCGAACTGGTCGTCGAGCAGGTCCCCGCCGGGTCGAGCGTGCTGGACATCGGGTGCGGGGCTGGCCTGGTGCTCAACGCCCTGGCGGGGGGGGGGCGTCTGGCCAGCGGGCTCGGGTTCGACGCCTCGCCCGGGGCGATCCGGGCGGCGCAGGCCGCGGCGGACCGTCTGGCAGCGACCGGCGCAACACCGCCCACCTTCGAGCACCGGCGCGTGGAGCAGGGCCTGCCCTCGGGCGAGCACGACGCCGTCATGATGATCGACGTGATGCACCACGTCGATCCGAGCGCGCGCCGGGGGTTGATCGCACAGGCCGCCTCGCGTGTGCGCGACGGCGGGCGCTTTATCTACAAGGACATGGTTGATCGGCCGCGCTGGCGCGCATGGGCGAACCAGGCGCACGACCTTGTCATGGCCCGGCAGATCATCCGGTACTGCCCGGTCGAGGACGTGGAGGCGTGGGCGCGTGAGGCCGGGCTTACGCTCGAGCACAGCAAGGACGCCAACCGCCTGTGGTACGGGCACGAGCTGCGCGTCTTCACGCGGGGGGGCGCCTGATGCCCGAGCAGACCGGCGACGCGCGCACACGACGGGGCGCTCTCGCACCGCTCATCGTCGTCGGGCTCTACCTGCTCGTGGCGCTGCCATTCATCGCGAGCGGGCACGAGGGCGGACGCGGCGCCTGGGACTCTGTCCAGTACCACGAGCCGGCGATCCGTGTGTTCGCCGACCAGATGCCCCGCCCGGTCCTGACCGACTACGCCTCGGCGACGACGCCCGGATACCACCTGGTGCTCGCCGGCGTCGCCCGGTGGATCGACGACTCGACGATGACGCTCCAGCTCGCGGGCGCCGCCTTCACAATCGCGCTGCTCTGGCTGGTTGCGTGGTGGTGCGGGCGGCGTGCGGGGTGGGCGTGGGGCGCGCTGCTGTGCGTGCCGTTCATCGCGTCGAACTACGGGCTGTTCCCCGGGATCTGGCTCCTGCCCGACAACCTCGCGTGGCTGGGCGTGATGTCGATCATCGTGCTGGCGCTTGCCCGTGCGCCGACGTTGGGCGCCCTCGTCGCGATGGGCGCGATCCTCGCGGCGCTCGTGTGCGTGCGCCAGATACACCTCTGGGCGGCCTGTGTCGTTTGGGCCCACGCGTGGATCAACGCCCCGGGCGCGCACGGCGGGTGGTTCGACGACCTGCCCAAGCGCGTGCGCTGCGCGGCGGCCGGCGTCGCCGTGACGATCCCGGCGTTCCTCGTGCTCGCCTGGTTCGCGCGGTTGTGGGGCGGTCTCAGCCCGCCCACGTTCCAGGGCAAGGTGCAGGGTGTGAACGCCGCGACGCCCGCGTTCATGTTCATGGAGTTCGCGATCCTGTCGCTCCCGCTCGTCGCGTTCCTCTGGCCGACACTCGCGCGCCTCCCCCGCCGCGTGTGGATCCTGGCGAGCGTCGTCGGCGCGCTCGCCCTCGTCGCGGCGGCCGTCCCCGAGACAACCTGGAGCACGAGCGCCGGGCGGTACTCCGGGTGGTGGAACATCATCCGGGCCGCCCCGGTCCTGGGCGGGCGGACGAGCGTGGTGGTGCTCGCGCTCGCGCCGTTGGGGGGCGTGCTGCTCACGCTCTGGCTGGCCGCGACGCCCGCCCGGTCGCGGTGGATCGTGCTCGCCGCCCTGGTCGGGTTCGCGGCGGCCCAGACGGCGTCGCACAACGTCTGGCAGCGGTACCACGAGCCGTTCCTGCTCGTGGTCCTGGCGTTGATGGCCTCGTCGATCGTGGGCGCCGAGGGCGTGCAGACCCGCGCGGGCCTTTTTCGCCCGGCGCGGGCCCTGGGCGTGATGGCGGTGATCGCGTTGCTGGGCGCCCTGACGGCCAGGGCCCTGATCGTCGGGTCCGAGGTTGAGCCGGAGGCCGAGCCTGCCGATACCGCCAGCGGCGAACCCGCCCCCACTCGGGCGGCGTAGTCCTCTGACCGAGGGCGGTCCGAGAATCGACGGCTAGGCTTGCAGTCGCCCCCGGGCGGTCAAGGAGCATCACGTGAGCGACACCAACCAGGCCCGGCGGGCCATCATCACGGGCATCACCGGCCAGGACGGCTCGTACCTCACCGAGCTGCTGCTCGACAAGGGCTACGAGGTGCACGGCATCGTCCGGCGCGCCTCCACCTTCAACACCGACCGCATCGACCACTGCTACCAGGACCCGCACATCAAGGGCACACGCCTGTTCCTGCACTACGGCGACCTGTGCGACGCCAATGTCATGTCCAAGCTCATGGACGAGATCAAGCCCCACGAGGTGTACAACCTGGGCGCGCAGTCGCATGTCCGCGTGAGCTTCGACATGCCCATCTACACCGCGGACACCGTGGGCATGGGCGCCCTCAAGATCCTCGAGGCTGTCCGCGACTTCCAGCAGAAGTCGGGCCAGCAGGTCCGGTTCTACCAGGCGTCGAGCTCGGAGATGTACGGCAAGGTCGTCGAGACCCCGCAGCGCGAGACCACGCCGTTCTACCCCCGCTCGCCCTACGCGTGCGCCAAGGTTATGGCCCACTGGATGACCGTCAACTACCGCGAGAGCTACGACCTGCACGCCTCGTGCGGCATCCTGTTCAACCACGAGTCGCCGCGCCGGGGCGAGACGTTCGTCACCCGCAAGATCACGCGGGCGGTCGGGCGGATCAAGACGGGCCTGCAGAAGAAGATCTTCCTGGGCAACCTGGACTCGAAGCGTGACTGGGGCTTCGCGGGCGATTACGTCGAGATGATGTGGCGGATGCTCCAGCAGGACACGCCCGACGACTACGTCGTCGCGACCGGGCAGACCTGGTCGGTCCGGGAGTTCGCCGAGAAGGCCTTCGCGCACGCGGGGCTGGACTTCTCGGAGTACGTCGAGTTCGACCCGAGGTACCTGCGTCCGGCGGAGGTCGAGCTGCTGCTGGGCGACCCGGCGAAGGCCAAGAAGAAGCTCGGCTGGGTGCCGACGACGAGCTTCGACGAGCTGGTCGCGATGATGGTCGAGCACGACCTGGAGCTTGCTTCCCGCGAGAAGACGCTCCGCGACGCGGGGCACGAGCTGCCCGCGTTCACGGGTCACGACCAGTAGGCGACGACGCGATCGCGTCGGGCAACGGGCGCGGGCTCTGGCCTTGCGCCGAAGCGTCGCTGACGTGTTGCCATCGCGTGCGCGCCGCCCCGGCCTCGGCGTTCTCGCCGGCCGTCCCCCACCGCTCGTAGAGGCGATCGATGCGGACCAGCAGGCGTTGCACGGACGGGTGGTCCGCGTCCAGCTCACGCAGCGCCAGGTCGATCCGGTCGCGGAGCAACGCCTCGGCCTCCGAGTATCGCCCGCCCCCAAGTAGGGTCTCGCCGAGCTGGTCGCACGACGCGATTGTGGATGGGTGCACCGGGCCGTAGACGCGGTGGCACAACCGCAGCTCTTCTTGGAGGATCTCGATCGCGGGTCCGCGTCGGCCCTGGAGCAGGACCGCGATGCCCAGCTCGTGCATCGCGTTGATTGTGATCGGGTCAGTAGGGCCGAGGACGCGCGTCGACTCGTCGAGCAGCGACCGGAAGACAGCCTCGCTCTGCGAGTACCGCCCAAGGTCGGCGTAGGTGATGCCCAGACCGCTCTCGTACACCATGCGGTCGGTGGCGTGATCGTCGCCGAGCGCCCGGGCGATCTCGATGGCGGCGAGGGCGAGACGCTCGGCCTCGTCAGGGCGCCCGAGCTCGCCGAACGCGCCCGCGAGGTTGTGCATCGCGGCGGCGGTGAGCGGGTGATCCTCCCCGAGCACGCGGCGGCGGTCGCCCAGTATGCCCTCGTAGGCCCGGGCCGCCCCCTCGACATCGCCAGCTTCAAACATCAGCCGCGCCTCGTACGTGCGTGAGATCAGCGTATCGGGGTGGTCTCGCCCGAGATGGTCTTCGCGGATCGACCTGGCCAGCGGCAGATGGCGCCGCGAATCCTCGACGCGCCCGATACTCAGGAACGCGCGGCCGACCAGCAGGTGCAGCTCGGCGCGGATGAGCGGATCCGTGACCGCGCCCGATTCGAGACGGCGCTCGGCGCCCTCCAGGATGTTGAGCATCAACGAGATGTCCGCGAGCTCGGCCGTCTCGGGCTGGACCGAGAGCAGCATCTCTGAGACCACCGACTTAACCTCGCTGGCCCGCGAGAGCTCGCGCTGTGTCGCCCGGGTCTGCTCGCGCAGATCCGCATTTGCGCGGACCGCGGCCAGGAGCCCCGCCGAGGCGCCCGCGCCCCCGATCGCGAGCGTCGCGAGCATCAGCGAGCAGACACCGACCCCGACGCGGTGGCGCCGCACGAACTTGCTGGCCCGGTACGCCGCGCTCGGCGGACCCGCCTCGACCGGCTCGTAGGCCATGTAGCGACGCAACTCTTCGGCGACCTGGGCGGGTGAGGCGTACCGGCGCTCGCGTTGCTTCTCGAGGCAGCGCATCACGACCCAATCAAGGTCCCGGCGCAGGGTCGCGCGGAGGTGGGCGACGCGTGTGCCCCGGTCGGCCGCGGCGCGGTCGGGGTCGGGCGCCGCGGCGAACCCCTCGCCCGGCCCGTGGGGCGTGCCGATGCGTGTGCTCGGGCGGGGCGGGTCCACCTCGCGGATGATGCGCTGGATCTCGGCGATCCCGGCCGCCCGCAGCGTGCCCGGGTTGAACGGGCGCCGCCCTGTCAGCAGTTCGTAGAGCACGACGCCCAGCGCGTAGACGTCGGTCCTCGTGTCGATGTCGGTCGCGCCCGGGTCGGCCTGCTCCGGGCTCATGTATTCGGGCGTGCCCACGAGTTGGCCTTGTTGGGTGAACATCGTGCGGCGCCCCGTGTCTTCGTGCATCGCCTTGGCGATGCCGAAGTCGATGACCCGCGGCTGCGGCTCGCCGTCGCCGTCCATGAAGACGAGGATGTTGCTCGGCTTGAGGTCGCGGTGGATCACGCCCTTGGTGTGCGCGTGCTGGACCGCCTGACAGACGCGGACGAACAGGCGGAGGCGGGCCTCGATCCCGAGGCGGTGGCGGTCGCAGAAGTCCGTGATCGGCTCGCCCTCGACCAGTTCCATGACGAAGTAGGGCAATCCCCGGTCGGTCGCGCCCCCGTCGTAGACCCTGGCGATGCACTCGTGGTCCATGACCGCCAACGCCTGGCGCTCGCCCTCGAAGCGGGCGAGCACCGCGCGCGAATCCATCCCCGCCTTGATGAGCTTGAGCGCGACCTCGCGGACGACCGGCTCGGTCTGCTCGGCACGCCAGACCGTCCCGAAGCCCCCCTCGCCCAGGGGGCGCACCAGGCGGTACCTGCCGACGGTGTCGCCCGGGGCGGGCCCGACCGGGTCTCTCGCGATCGCCGGCTCGTCCACGCGTGTCGAAGCGGTGCGGGTCTGGGCGCTGCCCCGCGCTGAGATGTCGGGCTCGTGTGTCATTCGGCGCCCGAGCGTACCACCCGGGCGGCGCGAACAAACCCGGCGCGGGCGTCGTTGTAGCAGATGGGTATGGCCCGCCGATGCCGGTGGGTCCGTCGCTCGGGCCGCCCGGCCCGGGAGGACCGCCCGTGATACGACGCCGCCGCCGGGCGCTCCTCTGCCGGCGGCGGCGTTGTTGTATCGCGTGCGTCGGTGTTGGGGGCGACGCCCCGGGCCTGTATCATGCACGCGTGGTGGCGCGACGCCTCATCTTGCCAACACTGACGCTCGCGGCCACGACGGCCGTGCTCGGGGTCGCCGCCGTTCCTGTGGCTCGCGCCGTCAACGCCGAGGAGGCGCTCGTCCGGGCTGTCGCCGCCCTGCCGATGACGCTGGGACTGCTCGCGCTGATCGTGGGCGTGCTCCTGTTCGCGCTCCAGCGCCGCCTGCGCTTCGGCTCGGCGCCCTCGTGCCGCGGGTGCGGGTACCCGTACCCGGATACCGAGAAACTCATCACCGCATGCTGCGAGTGCGGCGCACCATGGCGGTGGTACGGCGGGCTGGTCCGCGGGACACCGATCCACTCGGACCGTGTCCGGCGCGCCGGGCGCTTCCTGATGATCGTCGGCGCGCCGCTCGTGATGCTCTCGATGATCCCAACGGGGCGTGCCGTGTCGGTCCTGCCTACGGGTGTGATCTCGGCCAGGCTCGCGGTCGCGCCCGACTCGGGCGCCGGCGCCTGGTGGGACGAGCTGGATCGACGCACGATTGCCGACACGCAACGCGAGCGGATCGCGCTGCGGCTGCTGGATCGACGCCGTCGCGTGGGCTCGATCGGCACGGGGGGCGAGGGCTGGCTGCGCTCCAGTGTCGCGGCTCTCCCGACGAACTCGCCGGTGGTCGCGCGGTACACCGCCGAGGTCGTCGATGTGAACGCGGCGTCGCCAACGGCGACGCTCGCCTCGCGCCCGGCGCCGACCGCCGCGGCGCCCCCACGGGGCAACGTGCTCGTGCGTGACGCGGCGCCGTCGCCCGCAGAGCCCGACGACGGCCCGACGGTCGAAGAGTTCCTCGCGAGCCTGGGCGTGCGTATGGACGAACCGGACGAAGTATCGACGCCGCAAGCCACTCTGGCCCGTCGCCCGGGCCCGCCCAGGCGTGTCGCGCTGCCCACCGATATGGGCCGCGAGGGGTGGGTCGACAACATGCTCGGCGTACGGCCCGATCACGGCCCGTGGTCGGCCTCGTACACGCCGAACGCCGACGCGGGCGCCCCCACGACGCCGTACCTCTCGTGGGGCGAGGTCCAAGACAGCATCAACGCGCGGCGAGCGTCGAACGCGTGGCTGTCACGCCGCATCGGCCTGACCCCCAGCCGCTGAGCCCGTCTCAACGGGTGGGCATCTCGTCGTCGAAGTGCTCGATGTGCGCCAGGTCCCAGGACGCCGCGTCGCCCGCGTCGAGCCCGAACCGCTCGATGAGGCGCACGCAGGTGTTCCATCGGAGCACGGCGTCCTCGTTGTGCTCGGGCGCGAGGCGCTGGGCCTCGGTGTAGTGGTCCATCGCCTTGTGCAGACGCTCGAGCACGACCTCCGGGCCGTACTCGGCCCGCAGCAGCCGCTTGGCCCAGCGCTCGGCGATCACCCCCGCGTAGTACGCACGCCGGTACGTGTCGGTGATCTTCGCGAGCGCCTCCTCGGCGTCCGACTCGCCCACGCCCTTGCGCCGCCGGAACTGGTCGGTGATCGAGAGCAGCAGCAGCACGAGCACGTCCTGGTTGTCGGGGTCGGCCGCGAGAATGTCGCGGCAGATGCTCTCGGACTCCCAGGGCTCGTTGAGCAGGCGGTACCGCTCGGCCTTGGAGATCGCCCGCGGGATCGTGTCCGCGTGGATGCGCTTGAGCTCGCCCATCGCCGCCTCCTGATCGGGGCCGGGGTTCCTCGGCGGGAACCCGTCTCGGGGCCAGAAGAAATCATATCTACCACAGAGGCGCAGAGAACACAGAGGGAATACCTTTGGATCTCGGGCTCTGCGTTCTCTGCGCCTCTGTGGTCAATCTTCGGTTCCGGAACAAATCCATATCCCGCTACTTCTTCCCTGGCTTGAAGATGCGGAAGAGCCTTGTCATCGGGTCGTAGAACTCGTCCACCACCCGCTCCTTGAGCGGGATGATGGCGTTGTCGGTGATCGTGATGTGCTCGGGGCAGACCTTCGTGCAGCACTTGGTGATGTTGCAGTACCCGATGTTCTGCTCGTCCTTGAGCTGGCCCAGGCGGTCCTCGGTGTCCAGGGGGTGCATCTCGAGTTGGGCCGTATAGATGAAATGCCGCGGGCCGGAGAACTCCGGGTGCCGCTCGTGCTCGCGCAGGACGTGGCAGACGTCCTGGCACAGGAAGCACTCGATGCACTTGCGGAACTCCTGCACGCGCTCGACGTCGGCCTGAGCCATGTTCCACGAGCCGTCCGCGTTGTCGGGCTTGCGGGGCCTGAACTTCTTGATGCGCTTCTTGACCTCGTAGTTCCAGCTGACATCGGTCACCAGGTCTCGGATGAGCGGGAAGGTCTGCATGGGCAGGATGGTGACGGGGACCGACGTGTCGATCTCGTCCATACGGGTCATGCACATGAGGCGGGGCTTGCCGTTGATCTCCGCCGAGCAAGAGCCGCACTTGCCCGCCTTGCAGTTCCAGCGGCAGGCCAGGTCGGGGGCGCTCTCGGCCTGGATCTGGTGCACCGCGTCGAGCACGACCATGCCGGTCGTGATGCCGGTGGTGTAGTCCTTCAGCGCGCCCCCGGAGGCGTCGCCGCGCCAGACGCGGAACGTGACGTCGCGTGACTCGCCCATCAGCCCATCTCCTCGATGATCTGCTTGAGCTCGTCGCGGATCTGGGGGATATCGCGGCGGACGACGCTCATATGCCCGTCGGGGCCGCGGCTGGTGACGGAGTTGTGGTACCCGTGCGCCTCGTCCTTGCCCGGGTAGTCCTCGCGGAAGTGGGCGCCGCGGCTCTCGCGCCGGTCGAGCGCCGACCGCACCACGGCCTCGGCGCACGTGAGCAGGTTCTTCAGGTCGAGCGCCGTGTGCCAGCCCGGGTTGTACTCGCGGTGCCCGTCGGCGCGGGCACGCGAGGCCCGCTCGCGGAGCCCCGCGAGCCCGTCGACGGCTTTCGCCATGTCGTTCTCGTTGCGGACGATGCCCGACTGGTCCTGCATCATGTCCTGCAGGTCGTGCTGGATGTCGTAGGGGTTCTCGCCGTCGGCGCGCTCGAAGGGCGCCAGCGCCTCGTGCATCGCGTCCTCGATCTGGCCCGCGTCGGCGTGCCCGGGCGAGTTGTCCTTGGCGTACTTGGCGGCGTGCTCGCCCGCGAGCTTGCCGAAGACCAGCAAATCGCTCAGCGAGTTGCCGCCGAGTCTGTTTGCCCCGTGCAGCCCGCCCGCGACCTCGCCGGCGGCGAACAGCCCTGGGACCGAGGACATCTGCGAGTCGCCGTCCACCTTCACGCCGCCCATGACGTAGTGCGTGGTCGGTCCGACCTCCATGGGCTCTTGCGTGATGTCCACGCCCGCCAGCTCCTTGAACTGGTGGTACATGCTGGGCAGCTTCTTCTTGATGTGCTCGCCCGCGTTGGGGAGCTTTTCTTTGATCCAGGCGATGTCGAGGAAGACCCCGCCGTGCGGGCTGCCTCGACCGGCCTTGATCTCGCGGACGATGCACCTGGCGACGTGGTCGCGCGTGAGCAGCTCGGGCGGACGGAGGGCGTTCTTGTCGCCCGTGACGTAGCGCCAGCCTTCTTCCTCGTTGTCGGCGGTCTGCTGCTTGTACAGGTCCGGGATGTCGTCGAACATGAACCGCTTGCCGTCCTTGTTGCGCAGCACCCCGCCCTCGCCGCGGACGCCCTCGGTTACCAGGATCCCCCGCACGCTGGGCGGCCAGACCATCCCGGTCGGGTGGAACTGGACGAACTCCATGTCCACAAGCTCGGCGCCCGCGTGGTAGGCCAGCGCGTGCCCGTCGCCCGTGTACTCCCAGCTGTTGGACGTGATCTTGAACGCCCGCCCGATACCGCCCGTCGCGAGCACGACCGCCCCGGCCTTCCAGACGTGGAAGCGCCCGCGTTCGCGGTCGTACCCGATCGCGCCCACCACCCGCCCGCCGTCCTTGAGCAGCGCGGTGATGGTGAACTCCATGAAGACCTCGATGCCCTGGTGGATGCCGTGGTCCTGGAGGGTGCGGATCATCTCCAAACCAGTCCGGTCGCCGACGTGGGCCAGGCGCGGGTACTTGTGCCCGCCGAAGTTTCGTTGGAGGATCTTGCCCTTGGGTGTCCGGTCCATGACGGCGCCCCAGGCCTCGAGCTCGCGGACGCGGTCGGGCGCCTGCTGGGCGTGCAGCTCGGCCATCCGCCAGTTGTTGAGGTACTGCCCGCCGCGCATCGTGTCGGAGAAGTGGACGCGCCAGTTGTCTCTGTCGTCCACGTTGCCCAGGGCCGCGGCGACCCCGCCCTCGGCCATCACGGTGTGCGCCTTGCCCAGCAGCGACTTGCACACCAGCCCGACGCGGGCGCCGGAGGCCGACGCCTCGATCGCGGCCCGCAGGCCCGCCCCGCCCGCGCCGATGACCAGGACGTCGTGCTCGTGCGTCTTGTACGACTCGCCCGCCATCAGAAGATCCTTACGTCGTTGATGACGCCAGACGCGCACAGTCGCACGTACAGATCGGTGAACCCAACCCAGAACAGGCTCGCCCACGCCCAGCGCATATGCCCGCGGTTGAGGCAGCTCACGCAGTCGTAGGCCTTCTTCTGGGCGCCGTTGTCGGAGATGCAGTCCTTTTTGCCGCCCACGAGGTGGCGGAGCGAATGGCACCCGAGGGTGTAGCCGCCCAGGAGAATGGGATTGACGACAAGGACGAGGGTGCCGATCCCGATGCCGAACGACTTGGCGCCGCCCTCGCCCACGAACCACATCGCGCTGAACGCGTCGTAGGCGAGGATGAACAGGAACCCGATCGCGAGGTACAGGAAGTACCGGTGGGCGTTCTGGAGGATGAGCGGGAGGCGGCGCTCGCCGCGGTACCGCTTGGTGTGCGGCCCGCCCACTGCGCACCCGGGTGGGGCGCCCCAGAACGACTTGTAGTACGCCCCGCGGTAGTAGTAGCACGTAAAGCGGAAGCCACCCGGCGCCCACAAAATCAGCAGCGCGGGTGACGCGGGGATGAACGCGGGCCACCAGCTCGGCCAGGCGCCGAACCACGCGTGCCCGCTCGGCTCGACCCCGGGGGCGTCGAAGAGCAACGGCGAGTAGAAGGGGCTGAGGTAGTTCGCGCCGTTGACGCCGCAGTGGTAGTCCACGCCCACGAACGCGGCCCATGTCGAATAGACGATGAACGCGCCGAGCCCGAGCAGGACGAGCAGCGGCTGGATGTACCACGTGTCGCCGCGGGCGGTCTTGAGAAATCCAACGCCGGCGCGTCGCTGCGGCAGGTGTACGTCTGGCTGGGCCATCCCCGCTCCTGTCTCGGTGTTCAGGGCCGGACAGCCTAACGGGTGAGACCCCCCCACGCGACCCTCCGCGTCCCGAATCGACCGCCCCCGAGTGATCAGGGGCACGCGTCGGCGAACGCCTGGAGATACGCGAGCACGTCGGAGAAATCGAACACGCCTTGTGGGAGGGCGAGGTCGGCCTCGGGCGCCCCGGCGTCGAAGGCGACGAGGAACGCGACGACGTCAGAAAAGTCGAGCGTGCCGATCGGCTCTGCGAGGTCCGCGGGCGACGCGAACGCCAGGTCCGCGACGAGCATCTGATGGTCGCTCGCGACCGAGTCGGTCGCCTGCAGGCCCAGCCCGCTCAGCTCGGCGGGACTCAGGAGGCGCGAGTCGAGCACGAAGCGGTTGTGCGCCACCAGCTCGTCGGCCGAGTAGACCACGTAGTCAAGAATCCCGGGCGGGAACGCGGTGCCCGCGGAGTTCGCGCGCCACGTCGTTGCGTCGTCGGCGCCGATCTTGGGCAGGCGCAGCCATTGCGCCCCGGGCAGGCCCGGGTCGGTCAGCATGTCCAGGGGCGTGCGCGAGCCGACGAGATTCCAGTCGCCCGCGATCACCACCGGCGCGTCGCGGTACGCGTACAGGGGCGACGCCGGCACGGCCGCCCGCACCTCCTGGATCGTCTGGAGCATCAACCCCGCCTGCTCGATGCGGCGCAGGTCTTCGGACGAGCCGATGTGCCCACAGCACTTGGGGTGGATCGCGAGCACGAGCACGCTGCGCTCTGGCGAGCCCAGGACCACCACCGCCGCCGCGTACGAGTTGTCGTACGACGCGGCGGGCACAAGCGTGCTCTGCGACGCGATCACGTTGTCGTTGTTCTTGTGCACGTTCCATGGCACGCCGTTGCCCGTCGGGTCGAGCGTGTTGAGGATGTTCGCGACGGCGAACGCCGATCCGCCGTACTCCTCCTCGAGGCAGTACACGTCCGCGTCCACCGCGTCCACGAGGCGGAGGATCCCCGGCGTCTGGTCCTGGAAGCCCGAGTTGAGTGTGTTGAGGCTGGCCAAACGGAAGTCGGTGCACGCCGCCCGGTCGGCCGAGCCCCCGTGCAGCGCGGGCGCGTCCCCGCCCAGGGTCAGCTCTATGGGGGTCGTGGTGGCGTCCGAGGCCGAGGCCCCTCCGAAGGTGATGCGGACAAGGTCGCCGGGCGAGGCGCCCGCGATCGCCAGGTCCGTGCGCAGCTCGAAGCGATCGGATGCGAACGACGGCTGGACGACCAAGGGCGATGTGTTCCACGTGAACGTCTGCGCCGGGTTGGTCGCGGTCATCAGGTTCGTCCCGCCCAGGCGGACCTCGACGGTGCGCCCGATCCCGGGCAGCTCGAACTGGATCCGGACCTCCTGGTTGGCGCCCGGGGTGTTGTTGATATTGATGACGCTGGTCGCGTCGAACTCGAGGTAGACGACCGTTTCGGCCGCGACCGCACGCACGCGCGTGAGGTCGAACAGACCCAGCGCGTCGCCAGCGGGATCGGTGAGCGCGACGGGGACCGAGCCCCACTCGCCGAAGTCCGCGTCGATGGCGAATGGCTGCGCGCCAGCGCCGTGGGCGAGCAGGCACGCTCCGCCGATCGCGGCCGCCAAGCGGGAGAGGCGCCGAACGCGGTTGTAGCTCATGGTGGTCTCCGGGCCGCACTCGTGAAGCGAGCGGGCGCCCCCCATGACACACGCTCCACGCCCGCGGATCAAGCCCGGCGATTCTCGGACCGCGCGATCGGCGTGCCCCTGCGTTCCCCCTTGCCCTCAAGCCGCCCCCCGCCCCGACCGACCGATATCTCCGTCCCCCCACGTCCCGCCGGGGCGTCCCGCCAGAGGAGCCGAGTCGATGGGCGATGCCCAGTCACACGAGGTCCGCCCGCGCGCCGACGCCCCGCTCGGGCGCCACGCCGCCCGGGGTGTCTCGTGGCTCTTCGCCCAGTCCATGTGCTCCAAGGTCGCCGGCGTCGCGGGCAACCTCGCGCTGGGCTGGCTGCTCATGCCCGAGGCCTTCGGTTTGATCGGGATGGCCTACTCGGTCTCCATCTTTGTCGCGCTCGTCAGCCAGGCGGGGCTCCGCGAGATCCTCACCCAGCGCCACAACCGCTCGCAACAGTGGGTCACCCCCGGCTTCTGGCTCTCGATCGTCACGGGCCTGGTCGGTATGGCGACGATGCTTGGGATCGCGCCGCTGGTCGCTCGCGTCTACGGCGAGCCCGAGCTCGTCGGGCTGCTCGCCGTCCTCTCGGTCAGCACGTTCCTCTTCTCGCTCGCCGCCGCCGCCGACGCGCAGCTGCACGCGCAGCTGAGGTTCGGATTCCTCGGCGCCTTCGGTGTGATCAACACTGTCGGCAAGGTCGCGCTCACCATCGCCCTGGCGGCCCTCGGATTCGGGGCGTACTCGATCGTGCTGCCAACGCTCGTATTCGCGGGGATCAACGCCGCCGTCCTGTGGTGGCACGCCCCGGTCCGCCCGACCTGGTCGATCCAGGCGAGGCGCTGGAAATACCTCATCGCCTCGAGCCTTTTCGTGTTCGGCGCGACGGGGCTGTTCACGCTGATGACGCAGTCGGGGTCGATCTTCCTGGGACTGTTCTCGACGACCGCCGCCGTGGGCTTGTTCTACTTCGCGTTCGCGCTGGCGCTCCAGCCGCTGATGCTGCTGGGGCACGCGGTCCGCCGGGTGCTGCTGCCGACACTCTCGCGGATGAACGACCAGCCCGCGCGCCAGGCCGTCGCCCTCCAGCGGGCGACACGCCTGCTGATGCTGCTCGTGATCCCGATGGCGTGGTTCCAGATCCCGCTCGCGGGCGATTTCATGGGCGCGGTCTTCCCCGAGCGCTGGGCGCCGGCGGTGATCGTGCTGCAGATGCTCTCGATCGCGATCCCGCTGCGGGCCTTCGGCTGGACCTCCGGCTCGGCGCTGCAGGCCCAGGGGCGCTACCGCACGCACTTCCTGCTCTCGGTCGCCGGCGTGACCGGCTCGTTCGCCGTCGCCGCATTCACGGCGTGGATCGGCCCGGTCTGGCTGGTCGCGCTGGGCTTCAGCCTGTTCGTCATGGTCCTCGAGCCGTACACCTACGCGATCGCGACGCGTCAGCCCCTCGCCCGGGCCATGGCGCCGTTCGCCCGCCCGCTGAGCGTGGGCGTGTTCGGCACGTTCGCGTGCATGGTCGGCGCCGAGACGGCACGGCTGCTCGCACCGGGGCCATGGGCGCCCCTGATCGCGGGCGGTCTGCTCGGGTCCGCGGCGTACGCCGTCCTCGTCCGCGTGATGCTCCCCGAATCGTGGAACGACCTGAGCGCCCAGCTGCATCACCTGACCCCGGCGCGCCTGCGCCGCCTCGTGCCGTTCTCCGGAGCGCCCGAGCCGTCGATCCCAATCGGATCGCTCGGATCGCCGACCGTCGAGCCCGACGCAACCCCAACCCGGAAAGCCTCATGATGATCTCGGTCGTCATCCCGACGTACAACCGCTCGCGCGACGTGGTCCGAGCGATCGAGTCGTGTCTCGCCCAGCTCGGCGACTACGACGAGATCGTCGTCGTGGACGACGGCTCGACCGACGACACGCCCGACGTCCTCCAGGGCTACGTGGACCGCCTGCCGGGCGTTGTCCGCGCCGTCCGCCAGCAGAACGCCGGCGTCGGCGCCGCACGCAACACCGGGTTCGCGCACGCCGCGGGCGACTACATCCTGCTGCTCGATTCCGACGACATGCTCCTGCCCTGGGCGATCGGGCGCGTCCGAGACGCGATCGAGCGTTTCGACAAGCCCGCGGTCATCGCCAGCCGGACGACGTTCTTCGACGACCCCCGCGAGCTGGACACCACGACCGCCCCGGACCCGGGCGCCGACGTCTTCCCCGACCTGTTCGCCGCCTGGAAGAACCCGCCCTACCTGCCCGGCTCGGGCGTCGCGATCCTCCGGACCGCGCTCGACCGCGCCGGCGACATGATCACCCACTGCCAGTGCGCCGAGGATATCGACCTGTACCTCCGCCTCGGCCGCGAGCGCGGGTTCGTCTTCTACCACGGCCCGATCCACGCCCAGTACCGCCCGCGCGGTGTCACGCACAACGGGCTCAGCCACAACCCGCACAACATCTTCCGAGGCGTGCAGCACCTGCTCGAGCAGCGCGCCGTCGGCGCCTACGGCCCCTCGACGAACCGGGGACCCGAACGCGACGCATGGATCACCGCCACCACGCGCTCGTGCTCGCTATTTCTCGCACGCCACGGCTACACGCACGAGGCGATGAATATCTACCGACGCACCGTCGCCATCAACGCCTCGATCGGGCGCTGGCGGTACGTGCTCGGCCTGCCCGTAATCGCGCTGCTCGGAAAGCTCAGCCCCGGGCGACTCACCCCCCCGAGGCCGCGGCCCACGCCCGCGAGCGAGCACGCCCCCGACCAGGCGGCCAGGCGGGCGGCGTGACGAGCTCGCCGCCCGGCGCACGGGCGGGGCACGCACGCAACTACAATCGCCGCCCCGCGTGAACTCGCGACCACCCGCGGCGTACCGAGGCGTGCCCATGCCCGAGCCAGAGCCCACCGCCGAGCCCACGCCCACAGGCGCGGCGCCCGGCGCGCTCGGACGCAAGACCACCAGCGGCTTCGCGTGGCTCACCGCCCAGACCCTCGGCGCCAAGGTCGTCTCGACCGCCGCGCAGATCGTCCTGGCCCGGCTCCTCGTCCCCGACGACTTCGGCCTTTTCGCGCTCGCGCTCACCGTCGTGCAGTTCGCCCAGCTGCTGCACGGCTACGGCATGCGCGAGGTTCTCATCCGCCTGCACGACGAGTTCGAGGCGTGGGCCTCGCCCGCGTTCTGGATGACCGTGCTCGGTGGCCTCGTCTCGGGCGCCGCCGTGTTCGCATTCGCGGGGCCCGCGGCGATCGCGTACGCCGAGCCCGAGCTCGCCCCCATCCTCCGCTTCGTCGCGATCGCGATGCCGCTGACGGCGCTGGTCATCGTCCCGACCGCGGCGCTCGAGATCCGCATTCGCTACCGCGCCCTGGCCATCACCCAGTTCCTGACCGCCGTCGTCCAGTTCTCCGCCTCGATCGTGCTCGCGTTCCTCGGCCTGGGCGTCTGGTCGCTGGTCATCCCGCTCGTGTGCGTCCGCGCCATCACACTCGTGGTGCTGTTCGCCCTGGCCCGCCCCCCGATCCGGCTGAATCCCGAGTTCGCCAGGTGGTCCTCGCTCCTGCGGGACGTCGGACTGCTCACGCTCGCGGGCCTGCTCACGACCGCCGTCCTCCAGGGCGACTACATCGTGCTCGGTCTGTTCGTCACCAGCGCCCAGGTCGGGCTGTATTACATCGCCTACCAGCTCTCGCGCCAGCCGCTGATGCTGATCGCCCAGAACTTCTCGCGCGTGCTCCTGCCCGCGTTCAGCCACCTCAAGAACAACCCGGAGCGCCAGCGCACCGCGTTCATCGACGCGACCTCGCTGCTCGCGTTCGTGCTGATCCCGGTCTGCGTCATCGCCGCGGCCCTCGCCGAGCCCGTCATCACGCTCGCGTTCGGGCCCGAGTACGAGGGATCGGTCGTGCTCTTCGCGATCCTGAGCCTGGGCTCGGCGTTTCGGGGCGGGGTCGAGAGCGGGGCCGCGTTGCTCCGCGCCCAGGGTAGATTCGGCACGGTTCTCCGCCTCCGGTACGTCCTCACCCCACTGTTCTTCCTCCTGCTTACCTCGGGCATCGTGCTCTACGGCGTTGTCGGCGGCGCGATAGGCGTCGGGATCAGCGCCTTGATCACCGGCATCGTGCAGCCCGCCGTCGCGATGCGTCCGATCGGGGGTGGCTTGCGGGATTCGATCGGGCTGGTGCTCGCCCCGTTTACAATTTCGCTCGCCGCGGGCGCTGTCGCGTTCGCGGTCGGGCTCTTCACCCCGGAGACCGTGCCCGGCTATGTCGCACACTTACTCATCGGTGGTGCGGCCGGCAGCGTTGTTTTCATCGTCCTCGCGTGGCTCACGATGCGCCGCACGATGGACGCGCTGATCGCCCGGCTTGCGCCCTACTCAGGCCCGTTGCGCCGATTCGCCTCGGGATGACACCCTGGCCGTCGCCCACCACCGGCTCAGATCCCGCCCGAGCAGCTCGCCCAACTCCTGGACACCCGGCCGTGCACGCTCCTCGAGCTCGGCGCGGAGTGAGTCGAGCAACGGGGCCCGTTCGAGCTTCCCGCCCGAGATCCCCCCGAGCACGTCACCCATGCGCCCGCGGACCGGGGTGGGCAGCTTGCCCATCGCGCGGCGCAGGCGCGGGCGATCCTTCAGGAAGCGCCGCAGGCTCAGGTTCCGCACCGGTTCGGCCGCGTTGTGTTTTCCGAGGTCGCGTCCTTTGTCGGGATCAACACCGAGAAACGCGAGCAGGTCGCGCATCTGCTCATCCGCGCTGGCGACGAACTCCTCAAAGATGAGCACACGGACCCGGTCTCTGCCGAAGCGCTCGAAGTACCGGCGGACCTGGGGCGCAAAGTCGAACGCGGCCTCGTACTGGAGCCCGTGCGGCGAGTGCGACGCCTTGGGGATCCGTTCCCCCGCCGCCCGCTGACCCTGCACGCGTACCGCCTCCGCGAAATCGAGTATGTCCTCGTTGCCCGACTTGACAAACTGCCAGTGCATCGCGTGCATCGCCGCCGGCGGGTCGCGGAGAATAATGACGATCCGCGAGTCCGGATTGAACTTGTAGATCTCCTCGGCCGCGGTCCGGGAGAACAGGTACCACACGCTCGCCTCTCCGATCGCCCGTGCGGATCCGGCCTCGTCGAACAGCGAGATATACGTGTCCAGATCATGGACCCGCCAGTGCGGCTTGTACGTGGTCAGATCACGCCCGAAATAGTGCGGTTCCTTCACGACCTCCGGCATGAAGACCTGTGGGTGGACGCGGAGCGTCTCGTAGAGCGAGGTTGTCCCGCACTTGGGGGCGCCGACGATAAAAAAGTTGGGCACGGGCAACGCCACGACCTCCGCCGAACAGGCGATATAGTTCGATCCCTGAACACGACGCTCTCGCCGCCCCGGGCGTTCCCGGGAATCCTATCCGAACGTGCCCCCTGGGGTCCTCGAATGTCAGCAGTCACAGCTCTCCTCCGGTCGGCCAGGACCCGCTTCGTCCACTCGCCCCCGTACCGTCTGCTGGTCCGCCTGCGGATCACCGGTCTGGTCAAGAAGATGTACTACCGCCGGCTCCTGAGCCGCGGGCACGAGGACCTCACACTCGCGGGCCAGCGTGTCCGTCTCCGCGTCCGCTCGGTCCGCGAGATCGAGCGCCTCGATCATTTCTCGCACGAGGAGCACCTCGTCCGGCGCATGCTCGACGCGATCCGTCCGGGCGATGTGTTCTACGACGTGGGCGCGAACATCGGGGTCCTCACCGCCGTCATCGCACGCGGGTTCGAGCACGAGGGCGTCCACGCGCACGCCTTCGAGCCCGAGCCCCGCAACGCCGCGGAACTGCGCGACAACGTCTCACTCAACTCGCTCGCGAACGTCACCGTCCACGAGCTGGCCCTGGGCAGCGAGAACGGGACCGCCCGTCTCCAGGTCGGCGGCGAGGTCGGCGAGGGCACCCACTCGATCATGGCCGACGCTTCGCGCTCCGGGCGCGACGAGGTCGAGATCCGGATCGTCCGAGCCAGCGACTTCGTGGGCGACGAGGCCCCGCCCCCGGATGTCGTCAAGATCGACGTCGAGGGCGCCGAGCTGCACGTTCTCCGCGGCCTCGAACCCCTGTTCGCAAACGGGCACTGCCGCGAACTTTTTATCGAGGTCCACCCCAACATCCTGTCCCAGAACGGGTCCAGCGCCGACGAGGTCCGGCAGCTGCTCGAGTCCCACGGATTCAGCATCGCGTGGAGCGAGGGGCGCCTCGACGAGATCCAACAGCACT
Source organism: Phycisphaerales bacterium (assembly GCA_029260515.1). GTDB lineage: Bacteria > Planctomycetota > Phycisphaerae > Phycisphaerales > UBA1924 > JAJRXR01. The sequence continues at coordinate 211,876 of JAJDDC010000070.1, forward strand.
ACACCAGAAGCGCATGAACTTCTCCGTCATCATGCCCTGCTACAACGCCGGCCCGTGGATCGCCCAGGCGCTCCGCAGCGCCGCGGCCCAGACACTCCCCCCCCACGAGATCATCGTCATCGACGACGGGTCCACCGACGACTCCGTCGAGCAGATCAAGAACTCCGGCGTGGAGGTCCGCCTGCTCCGCACCAACCGCGCCAACGGCGCCGGCGCCCGCAACACGGGCATCGAGGCCGCGACCGGCGACTGGGTCGCCTTCCTCGACGCCGACGACGAGTGGCTCCCCCACCACCTCGAGACCGCCGCCTCCGTCATCGGGCCCACCGACGTCGCCTACATGGCCCTCCAGGACTTCTTCTACGAGGACGGCTCCGAGCACAAGACCCCCAACGAGTGGCCCGTCGAGGGCCCCACCCCGGGCCTCACCGACGAAGACCTCGCCCGGTTCTGGCGCGACACGCTCCGTTACTACATGACCACCGTGTGCGTCCGACTCGACCGGCTCCGCGAGGTCGGCGCGTTCGACGCGCAGCAGGTCCGCCGCCACGACATCGACATGTTCATGCGCGTCGTCAAGGGGCACACCTGGGCGTACAACCCGAGCACGACCGCCCGCTACCGCGCCGACAACCCCACGAGCATCGGGCGGACGAGCTGGGCGAGCAGCGAGTACTTCGCCCACCGCGCCATGCGCAAAAACCTGGACGCGTACCCCGCCCTCGCCCCGCTCGTCCGCGACTGCGCCCGCCGATGCCTCGCCAGCGCCATCACCAACGGCTCGCGCGAGGACCGCGTCCGCGCCAAGAAAGCCGCCTGGGGCGACGTCTCGCCTCGCGCCCGCCTCGCCTTCCGCGTGGGCCTGCTCTGCCCACCGCTGTTCAGGTTCCTCAACAGCCGACGACGCAAACGACTCATCGAGTCCCAGGCCAACCGCGGGGCGATCGGCCAGGCCTCGCGCCCGTGGATCGAGGGCGCGGGCGCCCAGGGCGGCCAATGATCCGCCGATGCGTCTGCTGCTCTACGAGCCCAACCACACCGGCCACCACTTCCCCTACCTGGCCCGCCTGCTCCCCGGCCTGACGCCCCTGCCCGTCGAGCTCGTCCTCGCGACAACCCCCGAGGGCGTCGCGTCCGAGGAGTTTGCGCGCACGCTCGCGCCCTTCGCCGACCGCCTCCGCGTCGAGCCCGCGTGCTCGGCGCCGCCCGCGGGCGTGCTGCCCAACGCGCGCCACCGCCTGGCCGAGCTCGACGCGATCGCACGCGACGTCCGCCCGGGCCACACGTTCGTCCTGTACGCCGACTCGATGTGGCAGCTGCTCGTCGCCCGCGCCCTGCTGGGGCGCCGCCCGGACTGCGGCCAGATCGAGGCGTGGATCTACCGGGGCGGGTTCGCCTACGCCGACGCGAAGCGCCCGATCGACCGCGTCAGCCGGTTCATGATGAAGCGGGCCGTCCGGCGCGACATCTTCGCCGCCCTGCACATCGACGACGAACTCGCCTACGACTTCGCCCGCCACCACTGGCGCCTGGGCGGGCCGCGGCTGGTCCTCACGCCCAACCCCGTCACCCCTGGCGATCCCATCGACACGCACGACGCCCGCCGGCGCCTGGGCGTGCCCGTTGACGGGCGTCTGATCACGCTCTCGGGCATGATCGAATCGTTCAAGGGCGCGGACCTGCTGCTGCGCGCATTCGCCGACCACCGGCGGGCGCACACGGGCGACCGCCTGCTCCTCGCGGGCCCGCACGCCGACGAGATCATCACGATGCTCGCCGCGAGCCCGTACCGAGCCCTCCGCGACGCGGGGTGGATCGTCTCGCTCGACCGGTTCCTGAACGAGCAGGAGATGTACCTCGTCGCCGCCGCGGGCGACCTGACGACCGCGCCCTACCCGCACCACAGCGGGCGGTCGAGCATCATCCTGTGGGCCGCCGCCGCCGGGCGTCCGTCGCTCGGCGCCGCCCGCGGGTGCATCGGGCACGTCATCCGCTCCGAGAAGCTCGGCCACACCGTCAACCCGACCGACCACGCGGCGTTTGTCAAGGCCATCGCCGACGCCCTCGACGCACCCTGGACCGACAAGGACGCGAAGCGCGTCCGGGCGTACGCCCAATCGCACAGCGTCGAACGCTACCGCGAGAGTGTCTCGTCGCTCGTCCGCGAGCGGCTCCGCTCGGACGACGAGCAGGCGCCGTCAGACGCCTGAGACGCTCGCCTCCAGCTGGCGACGCAGCCCGTCGGCGAGCGTGACCCGCGGCTCGTACCCCAGCTCCGCGCGCACACGCGTCAGGTCCGCGTAGGTCCGCTCGACGTCCCCCGCCTGCGCCGGCCTGCGATCGAGCCTGGCCTCGCGCCCGACGACCTTCTCGATCTGCGTGACAAGCTCCGCCAGCGTCACCGGGCTCGAGCCACCGAGGTTGTAGATCCGGAACCGGTCGCAACGGTCCAGCGCCGCCATCACGCCGTCCACGATGTCGTCGATGTACGTGTAATCGCGGCTGCTCGAACCGTCGCCGAAAAACGGGATCTCCTCGCCCGCCGCGATCATGCGCATGAACTTGGAGATCGCCAGGTCGGGGCGCTGCCCGGGCCCGTACACCGTAAAGAACCGCATGCAGAACACGGGCAGCCTGTGCAGATGCCAGTACGAGTGGGCGAGCAGCTCGCACGCCCGCTTGGTCGCGGCGTACGGGCTGATGGGCTCGTCCACCGGGTCGTCCTCGCTGAACGGGACCTTCTCGTTGTTGCCGTAGACGCTCGAGCTGGACGCGAAGACGAACTTTTTGACACCCGTCGCGACCGCCGCGTCGAGCAGGTTGACCGTCCCGTCCAGGTTGACCTCGGCGTACAGCTTGGGGTTCTCGATGGAGGGGCGCACACCCGCCATCGCCGCGATGTGCACGACCGCGTCGGGTCGGAACTCTTCGTGCAGCGCGCCGACGAGCCCCTCGTCGCGGATGTCCCCCTCGCGTACGTCCACGCCGATCGACGCCAGCCGTGCCGCCCGGGCCCGCTTGATCGCCGGGTCGTAGAAGTCGCAGAAGTTATCGAGAACGACGACCCGGGCGCCGCCCGAGGCCAGCCGCTCGGCGGTGTGCGAGCCGATGAACCCGGCGCCGCCGGTGATGAGCACGCTCTCGGGCATGGGCGCACACTCCCGGGCCCCGAAGCGCGGCCCTCGGGCGATCCTACGCCCCGCCCGCCGCGGCGTTCGCCGCGTCTCCGCACACCACCATCCGGGTTATCGGGCCCTCCGACGCGCCCCGCCCGATCCACGCCGCCCACGCCGGGCGCAAGCGACCACACACCCCTCGATCCGCCCCCGCCATGGCCCGATCCGAGCCCCGGGGCCACGCCCGGCCCCCCGCGAAGGGGTCGAGCCGAATGGACGCGTTCACATCGTCGCGACGCATCGCCTGGGTCTGTGCCGGGGTCGAGGTCTACGGCCTGCGCGCCGCGATCCTGAACCTCGCCGGCGGACTCCGCGCCCGTGGTTGGCGCCCCCAGATCATCTCCCTCGCCCACGGCCCGTTCGCCGACGAGTGCGATGAACTCGGCTTCGACAACCTCACCGTCGGCCTCGAGCCCCCGCCCAAGATCACGGGCACGCTCACCGACCGCGCCATGATCTTCAAGGACCTGCTCGCCTACCGAAAGCGCGCCGTCAAGCAGATCCGCCTTGCCCTGGGCGGCGAGAAGCCCGACGCCGTCCACTTCCTCCAGCCCAACCTCGTGCCCGTCGCGGGCGCACTCGCCAGGTCGCTGGGCGTCCCGTGCTTCTGGGAGATGCCCAACTACGTGGGCGACAACTACCCCCTGGGCGCCAACAAGATCCTGCTCCGCGCGATGTGCAAGCGCTACAACGTCCAGCCCCTGTCCAACTCCGCGTTCACCGCCTCCACGCTGGGCAAGGGCATGGTCACCCCCATCGTCTTCCACCTGGGCGTGGACGCCGACCGCTTCAACCCCGACATCGTCATCCCCTTCACACGCGCCGAGGTCGGCATCCCCGAGGACGCGGTCACCCTGGGCGTCCTCGCGCGCATCTGCACGAGCAAGGGCCAGCACATCGTCCTCGAGGCCGCCCTCGCGCTCGAGCAGGAACTCGGCGTCCCCCTCCACCTCATCGTCCTCGGCGGGCCCACCAACGCCCCCGAAGCCCAGCGACTCATCGACATCGCCGACCGGTTCAACCGCCCACACGCCCTGCACATGTTCGGCGAAGTCGCCGACCCCGAGCGCTACTACGGCCTCATCGACATCCCGGTGAACGCGCGCATCGACCCCGAGCCCTTCGGCCTCTCGGTCGTCGAGGCGATGATGATGCGCAAGCCCGTGCTCGTCCACGCCTCGGGCGGGCCCGCCGAAACCGTCACCGACGGCACGACCGGCTGGCACGTCAACGCCCCCAGCGTCGAGGCCTTCAAGGACGGCATCCGCCGCGCCGTCAACGACCGCGGCCGCTGGCCCCTCATGGGCGAGGCCGCCCGGACCGACGCCCTCGAGAAATACAGCCTCGAGTCCATGACCTCCCGATACGAGCGGATCGTCACCCGCAAGCTCGCGGCCTGACCGCCCGATCCGTGCCCACCACCCGGCGACGCAATAATCAACGATGCCGGACCCCCGCGCCGACCTGCTCCAACGCATCAACGCCCGCGAAGCGATCGTCGGCGTTGTCGGCCTCGGGTACGTCGGCCTCCCGCTCCTCCGCGCCTTCCACAACGCCGGCTTCCCCACGCTCGGCTTCGACATCGACCCGCAAAAAATCCAGGCGCTCAACGCCGGGCGTGATTACCTGAAGCACCCGGGCCCGGGCCTCGCCCGCGCGCTGCTCGACTCGGGGCGCTTCCAGGCGACCGATGACTTCGCCCGCCTCGCCGAGCCCGACGCGATCCTTGTCTGCGTCCCCACGCCCCTGACCGAGTCGCGCGAGCCCGACCTGTCGTACGTCGAGCAGACGATCGACCGGATCAGCGCCACGCTCCGACCGGGCCAGATCGTCGTGCTCGAGTCCACGACCTACCCGGGCACGACGCGCGACGTCGTCCTCCCGCGCCTCGCCGCGTGCGGCCTGACGCTCAACGACCAGTTCTTCCTCGCCTACTCCCCCGAGCGTGAGGACCCCGGCACGCCCGGACGCACCGCCCAGAATCTCCCCAAGCTCGTGGGCGGGCTCGACGAGCCCTCGGGCGAGCTCGCGATCGCGTTGTACGCCGCCGCCGTGGACACGGTCGTCCCCGTGCGCACGCCCGAAGTCGCCGAGGCCGCCAAGCTGCTCGAGAACGTGTACCGCTCGGTCAACATCGCGCTCGTCAACGAGATGAAGGTCGTGCTCGACAGCCTCGGCATCGACGCCTGGGAGGTCATCGACGCCGCCGCGACCAAGCCCTTCGGCTTCGCCCGCTTCGACCCGGGCCCGGGCATGGGCGGGCACTGCATCCCCATCGACCCCTACTACCTCGCCTGGCGCGCCAAGCAGGCCGGCGCCGACGCCCGCTTCATCGCCCTGGCTGGCGAGGTCAACAACGCGATGCCCGCACGCGTCGTCGCCAAGACCATCGACGCCCTCCGCGCCCGCGCGGCCGACCCCGCCAGCGCCCGCGTGCTCGTCCTGGGACTCGCGTACAAGAAGAACATCGACGACGTCCGCGAGAGCCCGAGCTTCGAGATCATCCGCCTGCTCCGCGACCACGCCGCGCACATCGACTACGCCGACCCGCACGTGCCCTCGACCCACCCGGGGCGCCGCGGCGACCTGGGCATGACCGCCGTCGAGATCGCGCCCGAGTCGCTCGCGTCGTACGACGCCGTCGTCGTCGCGACCGACCACGACGCGTTCGACTGGCCCATGATCGGCGCGCATTCGAGGCTCGTAATCGATGCCCGCGGGCGCATGCGCACGCTCGACAACGTTGTGGCGCCCGTCGTCCCCGCCTGACATCCCCCTGCTGCTCCGTGCCCTTCGCGTTCAATCTACGTGCGCACAAAGAGACCGCGGCGCCGGGTGAACACGGGCGCCGCGGTCGCGAGGGGTCTCGGGAAGCTCGACCGCGTTACGGGCAGCCGGCGCCGAACGCGCCGAGGAAGGCGACCACGTCGGAGAAGTCCCACTGCCCGAACGGCTCGGCGAGGTCCGCCGAGGACTCCTGGGCCCCGAATGCGACCAGGAACGCGACCACATCGGAGAAATCGAGCTGCCCGAACGGCTCGGCGATGTCGGCGCCGTTGCACCCGCCCGCGTCCTGCGTCTGGATCCGGATGTTGTCGGCCTGGATATCGAAGTTCGTGAACCCGTAGAAGAATCCGGGCACGTAGGTCGTGAACACGATCTGGTCGGCGCCCGCCATCACGCTCGCGAACGTGCGGTCGGCGGGCAGGATCGGCTCGAACGTGTCCGGGTCCTCGTCGCCGTACCCACCCCAGCCCTTGGGCAGCTCGGGCGCGTTGGGGTCGAATGTCGTCGAGTACGTCGTCCACCCGCCCTCGGTCGGAGCGCCGCTCAGCACGCCCAGGTGCACCCAGACCGCGCAGTACGGGTACCCGGTCGTCACGTTGTCGTAGTCGCGGATCTGGACGATCCAGTCGCGGCTGACGGGCCCGCCGAAGAACTGGATGTAGTTCACCAGCACGTCCACGCTCAGCGTCACGCTCTGGTGCGTGGTCAGGTCGTGGACGAAGTCGGTGTTGGGGTTGACATCGTCGGAGCGCAGCTCCAGACCGAACGTCTCGACGAAGTCGGCCCAGTGCAGGTTTTCGTTGGGGTTGCCGCCGGCCAGGTCGGGGGTGTCCCACCCGTTGATCGACCATCCCTCGTTGCCGTTGGCGAAGCTGACGACGACGTCGCCGTCCGCCGTCGCGGCCGAGACGAGCCCTGCCAGGGCGAGGATGCACATCACGCTTCTCATCGCTGATCTCCTGTCTGTCATCTGGTACTCCGTGGGGTCCGATCCGTCGCCGCGTGCGGTGTGTTCCGCCCCACCTGCGGGGCGTGGTCGCGAGCTCGGGCGAGCCATGCGCCCCCACCGCTCGGCGCCCAGATCACCGCGTCGGGTGCTGTTGTACGGCGCCAGCATCCCGCTGTCGATAGTATCCTGGAAACTTCCGCGAATATTGTGTGGCCGGCTCGCCAGACGCTATACTCGCCATTGAGAGATCATTTCAGACCATATCTGGGCCTCCCCAACCGTCTCTCACGACAGGACACCCCGCCCTCGTGCCGCCCCCAGACGCCAGCACAACGCCCGCCGACGCCCTCGACGCCCCGGGACAGGGCCTGGAGGGGCGAGTGTTCGCCGTCGGCGCCGCGCTGCTGGAGTCCGTGGGCGAGCTGTTGCGGGCGCTGCCCGCGTCCACGCCGGGCCCACAAGCCCTGGCGACACTGCTCGGGATCGACAAGGTGCTGGCGAGCCGCGTGCTCAAGATGACCCGCGCCGCCGACGGGCTCGAGGCGATCCACCGGGCGCCCGGGCCCGAGCCCCTGCGTCGTGTGGTCCGAGCCTGCGAGAGGGCCGGGGCGCGGGGTGAGGCGTCGGTGCGCGCCCGCGAGACGGTCGATGACTTCGAGCGCCTGATCCGACACGAGGCGGGCGACCGCAGCGCATTGGACGCGGTGCTCAGCGCCTGGGTACCCGAGGCGCGGCGTGAGTTCGAGCTGCGCAGAAAGCAGGCCGCCTTTCGCGCGATGAGCCAGCTCAAGGGCGCTCAGACCGACACCCTGTACGCCGGGGTCTTCCTGCACCCCAGCGCCGATCCTGAACGGATCGACATCGCCTGGCTTAACGGGCTCTTCGGCGTGCAGCGGCTCCGCCCGGGCGCGACGGTCAAGCTCGCCGCCCGCTGGATGCGTGCCGACCCCGACGCCCCGCCCAAGCGGGCGATCTCCGACGGCGATTCGCCCGCCACCGGCTCGCTCCTGCTCGAGTATTTCTGCTCGACGCCCATGCCGCCGATCGCCTTCGACCACGCCGGCGACGTGACGCACTGCACGCTGGGGGGCGAGTCGTTCGGCGCCTCGACCACGGGCGACGTCGTCTTCGCCGAGCTCGGCGCCGGGGACATGCCCAGGTACGTCCCCCGCGATGCGGACCGCAAACGCTTCGTGTACGCCGAGGTCTCCGTGCCCGCCAAGACCCTCGTCCTCGACGCGTTCATCCACAAGGACGTCGCGACGGGACCGCCCGAGCTGCGGACCTACGACACGGCCTTTGAGGGCATCGCCAACGCCAACGACCGCTCGCGCGACATCGACGTGCTCGACCTGCTCGAGAGCGTCGAGAATCTCGGACGCGGCCTGGCCCGCGCCCGGGCGCCGGGCGTCCCGCGGCACGCCCGGATGATCGCCGACGTCTGCGCCCGCCTCGCCTGGGACCCCGACGCGTTCGACGTCTACCGGACCCGCGTGGACTACCCGCTGTACGGCTCGCAGGTCACGATGCTCTTCCCGACCCGCGAGGCGCCGGCGGGCTGAGCCGCGCCGCGTGCCGTGCACCTTCTCGAGCCGCCCGTTTCACTCTGCGCGCAGGTCGATCACCTGCATCCGGTGCTCGCCGAGCCCGGGATCGACGACCCGATACCGCGTCGCCTCGACCAGCTCGCCCACGAACGCCTGGTCGATGTGCCACAAGGGCGTGCGCCGGGGCCAGGTGCCCATGGGCCCGCGCCCCGCGGCGTCGAACGCGTTGGTCATACCGCCCACCACCGCGCGCACAGAGCGCGACCCCCGGGGGGCGTTGAAGTCGCCGATGACCAGATCCGGCGGCGGGAAGGCGCCCGCCTCGGGCGCCGTCGCGACCCAGCGGCCCACGTCGTCGGGCACGAACGACACGCCGTCCCACGCTCCGATCGCGACCGACGCGTTGGCCATGATCCGCGCGCGCGGCATCGTCGGGTCCGAGGGCAGGTCCAGCGCCCAAACGATCAGCGGGCGCCCGATCGACGCCTCGCCGGTCGTGTCCAGCTCGATGAAGAACACGCGCCCGGGGTCCCAGCCCGAACGCCATTCCTCGAGCCGCGACTCGACCGGGTCCAGACCGACCAGGCCCCATCTGCGGATCGGGAACCGCGACGCGACCGCCAGCCCGCCGCGGCGCAGGAAGTACGCGTCCGCCTTCGGCGCCCCGTCGCCGTCGACGCTCGGGGCCAGTGTGCGCAGCGCGTCGAGCAGCGGCTGGCGGAACTCGTCGTTGCGGATGTTCGAGACCATCGCGACGTCCGGGGACTGGGCGAGCACGGCGTCGCCCGCGCCCCGCGCCCCGCGCGCCACGGAGATGTTCCAGTGCAGCACGCGCAGGTCGGTGGCGCGAGCCCCCGGCGCCAGGACGTACCGCGGCGTCCGCCACTCGCCCACGAGCATCCACCCCGTCATCCCGAGACAGACCAGCGCCAGGAATGGGCGGAGCATCACGCCCCCCATCCGCAACGACAACCGCGAGCAGGCCGACGAGACCAGCACCATCGTCCAGGCGAACACGACGACCAGCAGCGTCGGGATCCAGAAGAGAAACTGGCTCCACGCGTGGTCGTCGTTGAACCACCGCCCGGCGCCCCAGAGCGCGAGGGCGCCCAGCCCCGCGATCGCCGCGAGCTTCGACGCCCACGACAGCGGACGCCGACGGACCCACGCGATGAACCCCGTCGGGCGCTGGTCGCTCATGGCCCATTGTTCGTCGGGGTTTGCTCCCGCGTTCGCCCAGAATCGCCGATACCATCGCTCCCGCCCTCGTCCCTCGCTGGAGCCCGCTCATGCCCGAGTACGCCGACTTCGACTGGTCCGACGCCCGCGTCATCGTCACAGGCGGGGCCGGCTTCCTGGGCCGGCACGTGCTCGAGGGTCTCGAGGCCAGGGGCGTCTCACGCGACCGCGTCCTCGTCCCCCTCATCGACGACTTCGACCTGACACAGAAGGACGACGTCGATCGCCTGTACACCACCGCGTTCGACGGCGGCTGGAACATGGTCATCCACCTGGCCGCCGAGGTCGGGGGCATCGGCGCCAACCTCGAGAACCCGGGACGCTATTTCTACGCCAACATGGCCATGGCGATGCACCTCATCGAGCAGGCACGCGTCCACGGCATGCACGACCGCGGCGGGCGCTTCGTCCAGATCGGGACCATCTGCGCTTACCCCAAGTTCACGCCCGTCCCGTTCCAAGAAGACAACCTCTGGGAGGGCTACCCCGAGGAAACCAACGCGCCCTACGGCGTCGCCAAGAAGGCCGCCTGGCAGATGCTCGACGCGTACAAAATGCAGTACGCCATGCAGGGCGTGTACGTCCTGCCGGTGAACCTGTACGGCCCGTGGGACAACTTCAACCTCCACTCCTCGCACGTCATCCCCGCGCTCATCCGCAAGTGCATCGAGGCGACGGACCGGGGCGACGAGACACTGCCGGTCTGGGGCACGGGCTCGGCCAGCCGCGAGTTCCTCTTCGTCGAGGACGCCGCCGACGGCCTGCTGACCGCCGCCCAGCGAATGGACACCCCCACACCCATCAACCTGGGCACGAACATGGAGATCACTATCCGTGAACTCGTGCACCTGATCGCCCGCCTGACCGGCTTCTGCGAGGACGACGCCGAGTTGGAACGCAAGATCCGATGGGACGCGACCAAGCCCGACGGCCAGCCGCGGCGGTGCCTGGACGTCTCGCGGGCGCGCGAGCTCATCGGCTGGGAGGCGAAGGTCGGCTTCGAGGAGGGCCTCAAGCGAACGATCGCGTGGTTCCGCGAGCACCGGGGCGACCCCGCCGCGAGGATGTAGACGAACGCCCGGCCTTGTTCTGGCGGCGCGGGCGCCCGCATCCTCGCGCGCAGCACGTGGGTAGGACCCACGTGGATGTCACGGCCGAATATTTTTTCACCGGGTCCTGTGCCGCGGGCATCCTCCGCCTCCCGCCCGAACGGGAGCGCTGGCGCGGAACCCATCGGACCGGCGTGGGCGGCGCGATCGTTGGCGTCCCGCGACGCCCGATGCTCTTCTCGTGGCTCGGCGCCGAGCGGGACGTCGTCGGCACCTCCGCCGTCGCCCTCTTCTCGAACCGGGACCAGGAATACCGCAAGTCTCCCCTGACCGAGGAAGGCGAGACGACCGACTGGGTCTGGCTCCGTCCGGAGTGGACCGCCGAGATCGTCGGCGAGCACGACCCGCGGGCCGCGCTCGACGAGGACAGCCCGTTCGCGCGGATGGACGGCCCGGCGCCCACGAGCGCGCTCGTCGCGCTGCGCAGGCTGACACGCGTCGTCGAGGCATCGCACCAGCCCGACCCGATCTGCCTCGACGAGGCTGGGATCAGCACCATGCGCGCGCTGGTCGGCGCGATGTACGACCGCCCGAGCGGGTGGCGATGGGCCAGCCGAGAAACGACACGGCGCGCGCACGTCAACGCGGTCAACGACGCGGCCGAGCTGATCGCCCAGCGCTTCCATACAAGGCTCGGCCTGGACGAGGTCGCGCGTGAGGTATCCGTCGCGCCGTTGCACTTCTGCCGCATCTTCCGCAAGCACACCGGCGCGACGGTCCACACCTATCTCTGCCGGGTCCGCCTCGCGGAGGCGCTCGAACGACTGGTGGAGGCCGACGCGACGCACGCGCAGGTCGCCAAGGAATGCGGCTTCGCGAGCGCCTCGCACATGTCCGATACCTTCGCCCGCCACGCGGGCGCCCGACCGAGCGAAGCCAGACGCCTCGTCCGCGAGGGCCTGCCGGGCAGGCTCCGTCGCCTCGGCTGATGCGCAGGATCGCGGTCGCCCCGGTCCGGCGCTGCGGCGTAGAGAGCACGGAACACCACAGAGGAGTATCACGATGCGATCAATCGCCCTGTGCGCTGCGCTGCTCGCCTCCCCCGCGATCGCCGGCGACGACTCGCTGCTCGCCCAGGTCCCGCCCGGTCGCGTCCAGAGTCTTTCCAGACCAGACGCGAGCGAGCGGGACCTGTTCGGCGTGTGTGTTGACCTCGACGCGGGTCGATTGGTCGTCGGCGCTCGAGGGGCGGACGAGCTCGCGGGCGCCGTCTACGTCTACACGCGCATCGACGGTGTGTGGACGCTCGAGCAGAGGCTCCGCGCCTCGGACGGGGCGCCCGGCGCCGGGTTCGGGGTCGGGGTCAGCGTGTGCGGCGACTGGCTCATCGTCGGCGCCGCCTTCGCCAACGCCGCCGGCTTCGAGTCGGGCAAGGCCTACGCCTTCGAGCACACCGGGTCCGGCTGGGTCGAACGCCAGATCCTCACCTCGCTCGACCTCGCGCCCGGCGACTGGTTCGGCGTCTCGTGTGATCTCGATGGCGACACCGCCGTCATCGGCGCGCGACACGACGCCGACGGCCTGGCCAAGAGCGGCTCCGCGTTCGTCTTCGAGCGCGGCCAGGACAACGTCTGGGTCCAGACCGCGAAGCTCCGACCAACCCCCCACAAGGCTTTCGCCAACTTCGCGCACGCCGTCGCCATCAACTCGGGACGCGTGCTCGCGGGCTCGATCTTCGGCAACGGCGCGGCCTTCGAGGACGGCTGTGCTTACATCTTCGAGCGCGACGGTGACGAGTGGACACAGACCGCACGCCTCTTCCGCCCCGACGGGGTGTTCGAGGACTACCTGGGCATCGACGTCGCGCTCTCGGGAGACACGGCCGTCGTCGGCGGACGCCGCGACGACGACCTCGGACCCGACACCGGGTCCGCGACCGTCTTCGAGAAGGGCGAGGAGGGCTGGACGATCGGCGCGACGCTGCTGCCCATCAGCCGCGCCCCGGGCGAACAGTTCGGCAACAAAGTCGCCCTCGACGGCGAGGTCGCGCTCATCGGGTCGTGGGGGGCGGACCCCGCGGGCGTCACGGGCGGCGCGTGCGACCTCTTCCGGCGGCGCGCCGACGGCTCGTGGATGCCCGTCGCGCGCTTCACTCCCGCGACGCCCACGGAGTACGGCAGCTTCGGTCACGATGTGGATGTCCGCGCCGACCAGCTGCTCCTTGGCGCGTACGAGGACGACACGTTCGCGGACAAGGCCGGGTACGCCTGGGTCGCGGATATGTCGGGGCTGATCGGCGAGCCATGCGGCGCCGGCGACATGGCCCTGCCACTGGGCACGCTCGACTTCGAGGACGTCCTCGCGTTCGTCGTCGCCTTCGCCCGGGGCGACCCGCCCGCCGACCTCGACGACCCCCCGGGCGTGTTCGACATCTCGGACGTCCTCGCGTTCCTCGACGCGTTCGGCGCCGGGTGCCCCTGATGGCCAAACGCGCAGGATCACGGCGCCACCCGCGTCCCGCCCGCCGGAACAACCCGCGGAGAACGAACAGGAGACCCCCCATGCGTCATCCGATCCTCGTCGCGAGCACGCTTGTGCTGCCCCCCATCGCCCAGGCCCAGGATTTCGCCGAGCCGGTCGTGCGCGTGCTGTACACCTCCGCCGGGATCAACGCCGGCGAGCAGTACGGCTACGTCTCCGAGACCATCGCCGACCTGACGGGCGACGGCGTGCCCGAGATCCTCAACTCCGCGCCCTTCCGCCGGATCAATGGTCAGGCCAAGGTCGGCGTCGCGTTCGTCCACGACGGCCGCACGGGCGCCGTCCTCGCGACGCACACCGGCCAGACGACCTACGGGTTCTTCGGCTGGCGCCTGGGCGCGCTGGGCGACATCGATGCCGACGGCGTGCCCGACTACGCCGTCGGGGCCGCGGGCGATATCTTCCAGCCCAACCTCCCCATCCCTGGCGAGGCGTTCATCTACTCGGGCGCGGACCACTCGCTCATCCGCAGGCTCGACGCCGCGGACTATGCCGTCACCGACACCGACCTCGTCGGCGACCGTTTCGGGCAGGACATCTCCGCCATCGGCGACATCGACGCCGACGGGCACGACGACTTCATCGTCACCGCCGACCTCTGGGACGAAGCCCTCCCGAACGCCGGCATGGCCTGGGTCCTCTCGGGCGCCGACTTCTCCGTCATCCGCACCCACGCCGGCGCCGAGACCGGCGATCGCTTCGGCGCCTCCACCAACCCCGTCGGGGACATCAACGCCGACGGCGTCCCCGAGTACCTCGTCAGCGCCCGCGACGCGGGAGACAACAACCAGGGCATCGCCCACGTCTACGACGGCGCGACCGGCGCGCACCTGTTCGCGCTCCAAGGCGACTCACCCACGATGACCTCCTTCGGCCAGTACTTCGCCTCCTCCCCGGGCGACTGCACGGGCGATGGCGTCCCGGATATCTTCGTCAGCGATTTCCTCGACACGCGCCACGGCGCCTGGACGGGCGCTGCCTACCTCTTCGACACCGCCCAGGGCCTCGCCCGGGGCGACGAGGTCCTCCTCCCGTACTGGTCCGTCGTCGGCGATGAGACCCGCCAGTCCGTCGGCTTCGGCGGCGGCGTGGGCGACGTGGACGCCGACGGGTGCGCCGACATCGCCACCTGCTTCCTGAGCAACACACAGACGCCCGAGACGCGCTGGGCCGGGATCGTCCGCGTCTACTCGGGCCGGACAGGCAAGGTCCTCCGACGCGTCACCTCGCTCCAGGGCGACGGGCCCGGGTTCAACAACTGGGGCGAACAGTTCGGGTACTCCATCTCCCCCGCGGGCGACGCCGACGCCGACGGGACGCCGGACATGTTCGTCACCGCAGGCTTCGGGAAGAACGACGCAGGGACCGTTGTCGGACGCGTCTACGCGATCGCGGGCGAGCCGCCCTGCGACGCGGACTTCGACGGCGATCTCCGCGCCGACATCACCGACGTCATCGAGTACCTGGCGTTGTTCGTCGCGTGCGCCCCCGCCGCGGACCTCGTCCCGCCACAAGGCTCGCTCGACTTCTCCGACATCATCGCCTTCCTCGGAGCGTTCGGCGCCGGCTGCCCGTGAGCCGCACCCCGCCTGTATGAATTCTGTTTGCCTCTCCCGTGCTGGGTGGTAATCTGGGGGCAGATCCCCCGCGCGGGTCTCTGTGGTCTCTCGCGCGGGTTCCGGATCGAGCATCAGGCCGGCCCGCGTGTGTACCGCCAGATCCGGGCGGCGCGTGCGTGCCCGCTCGTGGGGTCTGTGGGGATGCGGGTCTGTCTCGTGTTGTTCTCGGGCGTTTGTCTGATCGCCGCGCACGCGGCGCCGGCGCCCGCACAGCCGCTCGCATTCGCCGACGCGACCAGTTCCAGCGGCGTGTCGTGCACCTTCCAGGGACCGGGCGGCCTGCCCTCGACGTTCATGGCCGGCGGCGCCGCCGCGGGTGACTTCAACCGCGACGGATACCAGGACCTCTTCGTCCTCTCTGGCGGCGACGGGCCGGATCACCTGTACATCAACAATGCCGACGGCACGTTCACCAACCGGTCCGCCGCCTGGGGCGTCAGCATCGCGCACGTCGGGGGCGGCATCGCCGTCGGTGACGTGGACGACAACGGCTACCCCGACGTCTTTATCGCCAGCTTCGGGCCCCACAGCGCCCAGACGACCGGCGCCCACCTGCTCTACCTCAACAACGGGCCCGATCAGAACGGCGACTTCTCGTTCACCCAGGCCGCCGCCATCGCCGGCGTCTCGACCACCAGCACAACCATCCCCGACGCCTTCGGCGCCTGCCTGGGCGACTACGACCTCGACGGCGACCTCGACCTCGCCGTCTCGGGCTGGATGACCAACTCCCAGGCCAACCGCCTCTTCCGCAACGACGGCAACGGGCCCGACGGCGTTCCACGATTCACCGACGTCACCTCCGCCGCCATCCTCACCTCCCTCGCGCCGGTCCACGGCTTCAGCCCCCGCCTCGTCGATGCAGACGGCGACCTCTACCCCGAGCTGCTCTGGGCCGCCGACTTCCGCACCAGCCGGTACCTCGTCAACAACCGTGACGGCACGTTCACGGACCAGACCGCGTCCTCGGGCACGGGCCTCGATCTCAACGGCATGGGCTCGGGCGTCGGCGACGTCAACAACGATGGCCTGCTCGACTGGTACGTCACCTCCGTCCAGGCCGCCGGCCAGGGCAACATGCTCTACGTGGGCCAGGGCGGGCACGTCTTCACCGAGTCCTCGCACGCCGCCGACGTCTGGCGGGGCGACTGGGGCTGGGGCGCCGTCCTTGTCGATCTCGACCTCGACACGGACACCGACATCGTTGAGACCAACGGCTGGTCGGGCTACGTCGGCACGAGCAAGGTCTTCCTCAACGACCTCGCCCAGACGGGCACGCAGACGTTCACCGAGTCCGCCGCCAGCGTCGGCATCGTCCACGAGACCCAGGGGCGGGGCGTCGTCACGCTCGACATCGACAACGACGGCGACCAGGACGTCGTGCTCACCTCCAACCGCTCGCCCGCCGTCGTCTACCGCAACGATGCGATCTCCACGCCCGAGGGAGCCGGCCCGGCCTGGCTCCGCGTGCTGCTCGACACGTCCGCCGACCCGCGGTCCGCGCCCGACGGCTTCGGCGCCCGCGTCGAGCTCACCGCCGACGCCCTCACCCAGACGCGCTGGATCTCCCCGGGCTCCAACTACCTCTCCCAGTCCGAGCCCACCGCCCACTTCGGCCTCGCGGGCGCGACCACCATCGACACCCTCCGCGTCGTCTGGAACACGGGCCTGACGACCACCCTCCACGACGTCCCGGTCAACCAGACGATCACCGTCCACGCCTGCCCCGCCGATTTCACGGGCGACGGCGTGCTCGACTTCGACGACGTGCTGGGCTTCATGGTGGACTTCGCCGCCGGCGACCGTCGGGCCGACCTGTCGCCCGACGGGCTCTACGACTTCTCCGACGTCTTCGCCCTGCTCGTCGCCTTCGGCGCCGGCTGCCCCTGACCCCCAAATCTCGACGCCCCCGGAACAATGCCCGCAGCGTCTTGGCTTGACCCTGGACGCGGCCAGCCCGCGCCTGGAGGGCCCAGATGTCACGACCAATCGCTGTACTCGCCGTCCTGCTCGCCACGTCGCCGGTACTCGCCCAGAGCGAAGACGAGTTCACACGTACCCGGCGTGCGGGCTCGGTGGACATTGCCGCCGAATACGACCTGAACAATCTCGAAATTCCGGAGGAGGAGATCCACACGCTCCTGCCCCGCGACGCGATCCCAGCGCTCACGGACCCCAAGCTCGAAGACGCCGCCGACGCCGACTGGCTCGCGCCCGGCGCGCGGGTGATCGCGATCGAGGTCGGCGGCGAGGCGGTCGCCGCCCCGCTGCAGATCCTGACCTACCACGAGATCGTGAACCTGAGCGTCGGCGGCGAACCGGTCGCCGCGACGTACTGCCCGCTGTGCGACTCGGCCACGCTCTTCTCCCGCCGAACTCCCACTGGTGAGACCGGCGACGACGGCCAGCCCGAGACCGTCATCCTTGAGTTCGGTGTCTCGGGCGCGCTCTACAACTCGAACGTCCTCATGTACGACCGCACGCACAAGGGCCTCTGGAGCCAGCTCGCGATGCGGGCCGTCTCGGGGCCCATGGCCGGGACCGAACTCGAGCACCTGCCCGTACGCGTCGTCTCCTGGAAGGCGTTCAAGAGCGAGTTCCCGGACGCCAGGGTCGTCTCGCGCGAGACAGGGCACGAACGCCCCTACGAAGGCCCCGCGTACGCGGCGTACTTCGCGACCGACGACCTGCTCGTCCCCGTCCGCGGTATCGGCGACGCCCTCGCCAAGAAGAAGACGCTCGGCCTGGGCGTCATGGCGGGGGGCGAGTCCTGGTTCATCCCCGCCGAGGTCATCGCCGACGGGTACACGCTCGAAACCCCCGCAGGCCCCGTCGTCGCCCGCGCCACCGAGGCCGGCGTCGAGGTCCTCTCCGCACCCGGAGGCGTCCACACCGCCCAGACGTACTACTACTCGTGGTCCGCCTTCAACAAGCACACCCGCGTGCTGACCGAGTGACGAAGTCCCGGCACGACGCTACGCTGACGCCATGCGTCGTCGGCCCCCCATTACGCTCGTCCCCCCCGCCCTCGCCGCCGCCCTCTCGCTGACCGGGTGCATCGAGCGCACCATCCGCGTCACCACCGAGCCCCCGGGCGCCCGCGTCTGGGTCAACGACGTCGAGCTGGGGCGCTCGCCCGTCGAGACCGCGTTCACGTTCTACGGCGACTACGACATCCAGCTCCAGCTCGACGGGTACGAGCCCGTGCAGACGTGCCGCAAGGCCAGCGCGCCCGTGCACGAGTGGCCCGGGATCGACCTGGTCGCCCAGGCGATCCCCCACCGCTTTCAGAACGAGGTGCACTGGCACTTCGACCTCGAGCCCGAGGCCGAGAGCCTGATGGCGCCAGAGGCGTTCGATGCGCAGCTCATCGAGCGTGCCCGCGAGCTTGAGGCCGAGCTCGGCGCCGAGCCGACGGAGTAACGACACAACGGATTCGAGTCACGACCCGGCGGGCGCTACACGCCCCAGTCGGGCCCGATCTCGCGCGCCGGCACGCCCGCAACCCGCCGCCCGACCGTGACGTCCTCGACCACCACCGCCCCGGCCCCGACCAGCGCCCCCGCCCCGACGCGCACGCCGGGCAGCACCCGGGCGCCCAGCCCGACCAGCGCGTCCTCGCCCAAGCGGGCGCTGCCGCCGACCGCCGCCCCGGGGGCGACGTGCACGCCCCGGGCGACCTCGACGTCGTGCTCGATGATCGCCCCGGAGTTGATGATCGCGTGCGCGCCGATGGTGGCGCCCGAGTTGATAACCGCGCCGGGCCCGACGTACACGCCCGCCCCGAGTTGTGCGCCCGCGGAGACGATCGCCCCGGGGTGCACGACCGTGCCCGCGCGGTCGCCGAAGCCATCCGGCATCGCGTCGAGCAGGCGCCGACGCAGCGTGATCGATCCGACCGCGAGGATGAACGAGGTGTCGGAGGCGAGCGAGTCGCTTAGCTCGGCGATCGGCGCCAGACGCTCGAGGGCGTTCTCGCCGACACCGTCGCCCACGTCCTGGCAGAGCGCCGGGGTCTCGCAGTCGTCGTACACGCCCGCGAGGCGCCAGCCGGCCAGTCGGGCGCTCTCGCAGACGACGCGGGCGTGCCCGCCGCCGCCGACAAGGGCGAGTCGCCCGGGCGTCGCGTTGTCGCGTGTCCCCATCGCCCGAGTGTACAGACCGCTGGTCGCGGGGCGGGGCGCGCAAAAAAAGCGACGCCGGGCTGAACGAGCAGCCCGACGCCGGGTGGGTAGGCAATCTCACGGGATCCCGCCCGCCGGGGCGAGCGTTGCTTCTGTCCTGCGGCGGACCCGCGTTCCGGATGAATCGGCGCCCCGGAACGAGGCTCATCAAACACGCCGCACGATCCCGCGATCACCCTCCCACGCTTGTCCTCGGCGCCTGGTGTACACAGGGCGCCGGGGGATTCGTTCGGCGGACGGGGCCGCGCCTACCCACTGGCCGTGGACCCGCCCGCTTGGAACGAATGTGCCGGATGTTCCGCCGACCGACCACAATTCCGGGACTTCCCCGCCCAAATTCCCGGTCCCATGCCCAGATCGGGGCGCCCCGGGGCGTCGGCGCTCGCGCCCGCGTCCCCTAGAGTGACGCATGGACAAGCCTGTTCGCATCGCGTGCGTCAGCTTCCTGAACACCGCCCCCCTCATCGAGGGCCTGGAGGCATGCGCGGGTCTCGTGCTCGAGCACGACGTCCCCGCCGCCCTCGCCGGGCGGCTTCTGGACACCGACCACCCGGCGGACATCGCCCTCGTGTCCGTGATCGACGCGGCGACAAGCCCCGAACCCCTCGCCCTCCTGCCCGCGGGAATGATCGGGTGCGACGGGCAGACACTGACCGTCCGCCTCTTCTCACGCGTCGAACCCTCGGCGATCACCCGACTGCACGCGGACAACGACAGTCACACGTCGGTGGCGCTCGCCCGGATCATCCTCAGCGAGCGATTCGGCGCCCGCCCGGAGATCGTCGCGTTCGACGCCGCGCGTCGCGCGGGCGTCGACGGGGGCCCGCAGGCGTGGCCCGAGTCGGTCCTGCTCATCGGCGACAAGGTCGTCGTGGGCGACCTGCCAGGGCCCGCGTACCCCCACCAGCTCGACCTGGGCGAGCAGTGGCGCGAGCTGACCGGGCTCCCGTTCGTCTACGCCCTCTGGGCCTGCCGGGCGTCGGACGCCGACGACGCCCGCATCCTTGCGGCCGCGGCGCTGCTCGACCGCCAGCGCCGGCGGAACACCGCCCGCCTGGACCGCATCGTCACGCAGCGCGCCCCCGCCAAGGGCTGGCCCGCGGACCTGGCCCGCGGGTACGTGGGCGACCTGCTCCGCTACGAGGTGGGCCCGCGCGAGCGCGAGGCGGTAGGCGAGTTCCTGCGCCGGGCCGCCGCGCTCGGCATCGCGCCCCGGACCGAGCCCGTGTGGATCGACTTCGACCGGGCGGGCGTCGCGCCCGTGGTCGGCGTGTAGGACGAGCGATGCCCCCGCGGACACGCCTGCGCACGCCGGCGCTCGAGGACATCGCGGCCCAGCTCCGCTTCGCGCCCCGCGAGGCGCTGGATCGGCACATCGCCTCGGCCGAGCGGCTCGCCCGTGAGCTCGACCCCGACCGGGCCTACCCCGAGGACTGGTTCGTCTTCCGCCTGACCGGCTACCGCCCGGACATCGACGCGCCCGCCTCGCTCGTGGGCGGGGCGATCCTGGGCGACCTGTCGGCGCTGGTCGAACGCCTGACCATCGCGGCGGGGCGCACGTTCGCCGACGCGGGCCCGGGGGCGCTGGGCATCGCGGCGCTGGGCGAACGCTGGGGCGTCGGGCGTCGGACGATCGAGCGATACCGCAGACGCGGACTGATCGCCCACCGCGTGATCGACGGCGACGGCGTGCAGCGGCTCGCGTTCCCGCTCGCGAATATCGAGGCGTTCGAGGCCAGCGAGGGCGGGCGCCTGGAGGCGGCGGGCGGGTTCACACGCATCGACCCCGCGCTCGAGGCCCGCCTCGTCCGGCGCGCCGCGCGGTACCGCCAGAGCCTGGGCATGACACTCAGCGAGGCCGCGGCACGCCTGGCCGACCGGTTCGACCGCTCGCACGAGGGTGTGCGCCAGGTCCTCCGCCGACGCGACGAGCGGGCTGGCGAACTGGGCGAGCCCGTGATTTTCGACGACCCGCGCCCCCCGAGCGCACGCGAACGCGCAACCTGGACGCGCACGGCGGCTCGCGGGATCGAGCCCTCGGAAATCGCCGCGCGTTTCGGGCGCTCGCGGGCAAGCGTGCTCCGCGCGATCAACGCCGAGCGGGGCGCCCGCCTGCGCGCGCTCGACCTGGGCGGGCCCACGCTGGCGACGTTCACGCGCGATGACGCGGCGGAGGTCCTGCTCGCGGGCGACGCGGTGCGCACACGCCTCGACGTCATCGGCGCCCGCGACCTGGGCGGGCTGCTCGCCGCGGCCCGTGCGCACGAGACGGTCCCTGCGCGCGACGAGGCGGCCCGCGCGGTCGCGTACCACTTCCTCCGTTTCGACGCGGCGCGCCTGGCCGCGGGGCTCGACCACGGGGCGCCCTCGGCACGCGACCTGGACAGGGCCGAGACAGCGCTGCGGTGGGCGGTGCGGCTCAAGGCGTTGCTCGTGCGCCCGCACCTCCGCATCATCCTGACCTCGTTCGAGGGCGAGGGTGTCAACCTTGAGGCCCTCGGGACGGCGGGGCTCCGCGAATTGCTCGTCGGGGGCGTGGGCGTGCTGTCGGGGGCGGTGGACCGGTTCGACGCCTCGCGGGGCGGGCGACTGGCGGCGCCGTGCTCGATCGCGATGGGGAGGCGCGTGAGCGCCTGGGAGCGGGAGCACGCGGCAAGGCCGGCCGACTCGGGGCGTGCGGCGCGGCGGTTCCGTCCCGATGCCCCCGCGCCCGATTGGACGCGCCTGCTCGCGCCGTGGCAGGCCTGGCTCGAGCCCGATCCTCGCCTGGCGGGCGTGCTCGACCGACTCGGCGAGCGCGACACGCTCGTGCTCGGGCGCCGATTCGCCCTGGACGGCGGGGCGCCCGAGACGCTCGACGCCCTGGCGTTGCGCCTGGGCACGTCGCGCGTGCACGCGGCGGTGTTCGAGCGCGAGGCGGTGCGGGCGGGATTGGATCTGGCGCGAGGGGGCTGAGCTCAGACCTGCGCGAGCCGCGTGCGGACGTTGTCGAGCACGTTCATGAAGTTGATGTAGCTGTCGTAGGGCGAGTCGTAGGGGCTGAAGTACTTGTGGACGTCGCCGTCGGACCAGAACTTGGTGCACATGTAGTAGAAATGGTCCGAGGTCGTGAGCTTGCGCCAGTCGTTGAGCACGTGGGACATGTGCTCTGCCCGCTCGGGGTCGGCGCCGGTCTTGACCTCGACGACGCGGTCCTTGATCTGGCGTTCGAGCTTGTAGGTTTCTTCCAGCGCGTTCCACTGCATGGCGTTGCCCCGCCAGGCGGTGAGGTCGCGCTCCATGTCGGCCCAGGAGATGAACTCGGGCACGTCGTACACACCCACCGGGTCGAACTGCTTGAGGGCCTCGCTGGGCGTATTAAAGTGGTTCTGGCCCGGCGCGACGTCGAAGACGGCCTCGGGGAGCTTGTCGAGGAACTCGAAGATGCCCGTGTCGGCCCACTGGTGCTCGCCGAAGGTCTCGTAGTCCATGAACAGGTTGCACAGGAAGCCGTCACCGTTGATCTGGTGGACCCACTTGGCGAACTTCTCCGCGGACAAGGGCCACTCGCTCCAGCCCTTGTTGGAGAATCGGAAGGCGATGTCGTCGGAGAGCTGGTAGTTCTTGAGCAGGAGCGAGAACGGGCGCCCGTCCTTGCCCTTGAGGGGCTCGCCGTCCTCGCCGGCCGGGGGCGCGTAGACGTAGTTGGGCGAGCGGTAGCCCAGGTGTCGCTCGACGCCCTCGCACAGGGCGCCGTAGAACCGGGGGTTTCCGTCCGCGTCGGTCATCGACGCGATCTCGCGGGCGAGTTCGTTGGAGTAGATCAGCTCGGTGTTGCGGAAGACGGTCGGCGTCTGGCCGAAGAGCTGCTGGATTTTGCGGGTGTGCATGTCCACCTGCTCGCGGAACTCGGCGGGCGAGTAGATGAAGCTGAGCGAGTGGTAGTACGTCTCGGCGACGAACTCGCAGCAGCCGGTCTCGGCCAGCTGCTGGAAGATCTCGATGACGTCGGGCGAGTATTTCTCGAGCTGGTCGAGGACTGTGCCGGTGATCGCGTAGCTGACGCGGAAGCGTCCCTCGTGGCGCCGGACGAGGTCAAGGACTTTCTGGGTGGTCGGGCGGTAGCACTTGTCGGCGACCTTCTCGCAGATTTTGCGGTTGTTCGCCTCGTCGAAGTAGAACGGGTCGGTGTGGAAGACGGAGTACCGCTTGAGGCGGTGCGGCTGGTGGACCTGGAAGTAGAAGACGACCGACGCCATAGGGCCTCCGGGGCTGAGGATAACCGCCTGTCATCATTGTGGCGCCGAGGGGGCTTCGAGCAAGCCCGGCGAGCGGGATGATCAGGTCTTCACGAGGCTGATCATCGCGACCGCGATGGTCGAGAGCGCCATCACGGGCAGGAAGGCCCCGAGCCATGGCGGGATTCCGGGCAGCGCCGCCGAGGAGCCCAGCACCCCCAGCACCAGGGCCCCGATCGAGATCGGGGCGCACTTGAGCGACTGGAGGAGCATGTTCCCGGGGACCCTGGTCACGAAGAACGGCGTCGCGATCACGAGCGTGAGCAGGGCGCTGAGCATCATCGAGACCCGCCCCCAGCGGACGCGCGAGAGGTCGCGCCGGGTCTGCACGTCGAGCGTCGCGCCCTTCTTGAGCATCTGGCCCGCCTGGGCGAAGCTCAGCGCGTTGCGGTACTCGCGGTACTGGTTGAGCTTGAGGGTCGCCGGATCGAGGGCGGTCTCGACGCGGTGGACCGCCCGGGGCTTCTCGTCGCGGGTCGCGGTGTCGCTGCGGCGGATGAACTGCTCGAGGCCGTCCTCGAGGTCCCAGCCGCCGTCGTTCCAGGTCGCGGTGGTCGCGGTGATCTGGCGGACGCCCTGGCGCGTGGTCTCGTCGCGCTCGAGGATGTAGACGCCGTGGAGGACGCCGGCGTCTGCGTCGAAGGAATCGGCCCGGTAGATCCAGCCCCGCCCGTCGGGGGTCAGGGGGACGGGGGTCGCGCCCAGGCCCCGTTTGCCCGCATCGCCGTGGTCTCGCGACAGGAGCGGGGCGATCCTGGGGATGACCAGCTCCTGGTTGAGCGCCTGGACGAGCGTGAGCGCGCCCGCGACGACGAGGATGGGGCGGGCGACGCGGTGGAGCGAGACGCCCGCGGCGAGCATCGCGAGGAACTCGCGGTGGCGGACGAGCTGCGAGCAGGTAAAGCCCATCCCGGCCACCATCACCAGCCCGAGCATGAAGTTGAAGAGCTGGAGCAGGCGGGGCCACCACAGATCGGCGATCACCAGGGCGGTGACGACGGACTTGCGGATGAAGCCCGGGCCCTGGCCGTCGTCGCCCGTGCTCAGCTCGACGGCACGGTCGAAGAACCGCTCGATGTTCAGGCTCACGTCGATGACGATGACGAAGCTGAACAGGATCACGAACAGCGTCGCGACGTTGACGAGGTACTGGCGGGCGATGTAGCGGTCGAGGATGCTCACAGGGCGTGTTCCCCGGGAAAGGCTATCGGCGAGTGTACGCCCCGCCCTCGCCCGCGCCCGGGCGAACGAGCAGGCCCAGGGCCCAAGCGACCAGCACGCCGATGCCCGCGCCGACGACGACGTCCGAGGCGTAGTGCGCCCCCGACAACATCCTGGTCAGCCCGCACCCGGCGGCGAGGACGAGCACCAGCCAGCGGACGGGGACGAACAGCACGCCGAGCATCGCCGCGCCCCCGAATGCGACGGCGGCGTGGCTCGAGGGCATGCCCAGGTTCGACGAGTCGGCGAACCCGCCCAGGAACCCGCGCCAGACGTACGCCGCGTCGTTCTGGATCTCGTCGCCCCGGATCGGGCGCTCGCGTCCGACAACGAGCTTGGCGACCTCCGCGATCGCGCCGGCGATGACGGGGGCGAGGAAGACGAGCACGCCCCGGCCGACGCCGCGCCCGCGCCGATCGAGCAGCGCGACCGCGCCGCCGACAACGAGCCACGTCGGCAGGTACCCCAGCGCTCGGAGGAACTGGTACCAGTCGCGCAGCGCGAGCCTGGTGCGCGCCTCGGGCCCCGTCGTCGCGAGCCAGGCGACGAGGCGACGGTCGAGCAGCGTCGCGACGATCGTCGCGAGCACGAGGACCGCGACGAGCCAGAGCAGGCGGGTCATGGGAGATTTGTTGCGTCTGGTGCTCAAGGGTCTGCCCGCCCGTCATCATCGGCGACCGGACGCTGATGTGCAAAGCCGCGGAACCCGAGGCCGACGAGGGCGGTCCGCCCCTTCTTGGGTTCGGCGTCGAGTCGGCCCACGTCCTCGAGCGATTCGAAGGCGTCGCGGAGGATCTGGCGTTGGGCCTCGGACCCGCCGACGAGAATTATGGCGGGCCTGCCCGCGAGTCGCGCGAGCGTGTCGGGGTTGGACAGGTTCGTCCGCGGCCAGTGGTCGTACTGGCGCGAGGAGCCCCCCAGCTGGGAGGTGGCGCAATAGACAGTGGGTTGGCCCGGGAGGTAGAAGGCGAGCTGGCTGGCGCGCCCGTAGTGCCCGGTGACGACGAACGGCGCCCGGCCCGTGCGCTCGTGGACGTCGTCGATGAGCGACTGGACGGCCCGGGCGTGGGCACGCATCCCGGTCATCCGCGTCATCGGGATGTAGGGCCCGACGACGGGCCCGCGCGCAACAAGCGGCGCGATGGGCAGCGCGACGAGCGTGAGCACGCCGACCAGCGCCGTCGCGCCCCAGACGACGCGGAGCCAAACGACATTGCGGTCGCGTGCGCTCACGACCATCCACCCCGCGAGCGGGCAGAGTGTCACGAAGCCCGCCAGCGTCCAGTTGCCCTCGACACGCGTCATGATCGTGACGAGCAGGTAAAACACAAAGACCGGGAGCGAGAGCGCGAGCAGGGATGTCGGCGTGCGGCGCGCCCGGCGGAGCCCGATGAGGCCGGCGAGCATGAGGACGATCGCCGGGCCCGCCGCGGCGAGTTGGAGCCCGAGGAACTCGAGCGTCCAGAGGGGCGAGTACGACCACGACGCGCCCGGGTCGCCCGCGTCCGCGCCCAGGCCCAGGTGCCCGAGCAGGTGGTGGACCGTGACCCAGTCGTGCCGCGCGTTCCAGACCAGGACGGGGACAAGGCCGGCGGCGGCGAAGGCGAGCGCGACCAGGGCGCCGCCGAGCGCAGGCCGTCTGTCCTTGCGCGTGAGCAGCAGGTCGATGGCGAACCCGACGAGCAACAGCAGGATCGTGTACTTGAACAGGAAGCCGGCGGCGAGCGCGAGGCCGCACGCGGGCCAGGCCCAGCGGGCGCCGCCGCGTGTCGCCCGGAGCCACGCCCAGCACGCGAGCGCCCAGCAGGCGAGGTACGGCCCGTCGATGGTCATCAGCACGCCAACCAGCCCGACGCCCGGCAGGCACTGCCAGACCACACCCGCGAAGAAACCGACGCGCCCGTCGTCGAAGACGCGGCGGGCGATCGCGCCGACGGCGAGCGTCGAGACGGCGCTGGCAAGGACGGCGGGCGCCCGGACCGCCCACTCGACGTTCCCGAACAGCGCCGTCGAGGCCGCGATCACCCACGCGACGCCAGGGCCCTTGGTCGCGTAGCTCCACCCCAGGCGCCGGCTCCACTCCCAGTAGTGCGCCTCGTCCTCGATGAGCGTGACGTCGGAGAAGAAGATCAGCCAGACGAGCCGGGCGATCGTGAGGGCCGCGACGAGGATCCACAGGGCGCGGGCCGGTTCGGCCCACGCGAAGCCGCGTCGCGGGTTCGTGGCGTGCGAGTCTTCTGGGCTGGGATCGCTCATGCCGTCAGTGGCGTTGGAGCACGCGGAGCGCCGCGAAGGCGTACGCGCCGAGCAGGGCGACGCCGCCCCAGAGGACGGGGATGCCGATCAGCCCCGTGTTGTGGATCATCTGCTGGCCCGAGCTGATCATGATGATCGTGCCCAGCGCGGGGAAGAAGCTCCAGAGGTAGACAAGCAGCGGCAGCGCGTCGCGGAGCTTCATCGCGGTGATCGCCCCGGTGATGACCATCACCAGGCAGCTGAACGCCATCGCCATCCGCTCGTGCTGCTTGCTCGTGATCTCGCGTTGCAGGCGCTTGACCTCGCGCTCGAGCACGCCCGCGGCCTCGGCGATCTGCTCGACCCTGCCCGGGCCCTGCGTCCGCGGCGAGACCTCGTCGAGCAGGTGAATGCAGCTGTACGAGCGGAGCGCGCTCATCGGGTCGCCCTGGACCGTGAGACCCGAGATGGGGTAGCTGGGCAGCTCGTTTGTGGGGATCTCCGTGCCGTCGTCGGAGGAGTTGCGCGTCTCGACGTCCTCGAGCTGGAGGGTGAACGTCAGGCCCGCGACGCTGGGGGCGCCGACGTCGTCGTCGCCCGAGACGGACTCGAACTCCAGGTACGCCCGCCGGGCGGCGTAGCGGTCGATGCCCGCCCCCTGCGCGCGGTAGACCTCGACCTCGACACGCCCCGAGGCGCCCGAGGGCGAGAAGACCCACCCGTCTGTGGGGTTCAGGCCGCTGGAGCGGACGATGACGTCCTCGCCCCGCGGGCTGGTGAGGCGGGCCATGCCGTCCTCGCTGATCCGCCGACGCAGCCCGGTGAGCGTCTCGTGACCCGCGTACTCGCGGGCCAGGGCGATGCGGCGTGAATCGATCCAGTTCATCTGCTCGGGCGAGCGTCGCAGCGTCCGCAGCTCGCCCCAGGTCAGGAACTTCGGATCGTCCTTGAAGGGGTTGGGCACGCGGAACGCGGGCGCCGAGAGGAAGTCCCACCGCGTCACGCTGCCCGACTGGACGGCGACGACGTCCTCAAACCTGATCAACGCCGCGAGCGTGTCGGGCTCCTCGAACCCCGCGTCGGCGCCCGGGGCGAGCAGGAGCCAGGCGCGCCGGGCGGTGAGCATGGTCTCGACGCGGTCGAGGCCCTCGCCCTCCTCGTTGAGGTCCACGCCCACGACGCCGCCGAGCAGGTACTGGTCGAGCACGCCCGAACCCTTCTCGGGCGGGACGGGCTGGATCATGTCGGCGTAGATCTCGGTCGAGCCCACGCGGACCGACTCGCCCCGCTCGATGGTGCGGACCATGATCTGTGTCACGTCCTGCGTGATCAGCCGCTCCATCCGCGTCAGGAACCGCGGGATGACCTGCTCGTTGAGCATCGCGAGCATGAACGCGAGGCCGAGGCCGATCGCGATCGCGGGCAGCAGCAGGCGCCGATGCGAGATCCCGCCGGCCTTGGCGGCGAGGATCTCGTTGTCCTGCGTCAGGCGGTGATATGCGAGCGTCGCGCCGAAGCCCGAGGCGAACGGCAGGGCGTAGGCGAGCATCGGGGGGATGGCGTAGACAAGGAACTTGAGGAAGGTGAAGGCCGAGAGCTTGCCGTCGGCCAGGGGCTTGACGGCGGCGGCGAAGGAGATCACCGCGACGAGCACCGCCGTCGAGATCGCGACCAGGCGCAGGACCTCGAGGAGGATGTAGCGGTACAGCGTCCAGGGCATGGGCTGTAGCATAGATGGATGGGGCGGACGCCGAGAGGGTGGGTGAGGCACCTGGCACGCCGGGATCGCCTGCTGACCCGCAGACGCTGGCGGCGGGAAAATGCGCCAGCCAGCCCGCGCTGCGTCCGGTGCGGCTACGAGCTCAAGGGGCTCCCCGAACTCATCTGCCCCGAGTGCGGCGCGACGAGTGATCCGGCGTGGTATGTGCCGCCGCTGGCCGCGGGGTCGATCCTCCGGAAGAACCTCGTGCTCGGCGCATTGTTTGAGATCTGGGGCATGGCATTTCTGTTCGGGCTCATCGTCGTGACGATGTTGTGGGGTTGCTGGACGAGTGGGATCCCGGAGCTGTGTCTCTCACCGATGATGATTGCCGATGACATCGGTTTTCTCGCAACGATCGCGGTCGCAGTTCTTGTTACATGCCGCCTCCGCCAGTTGCGTTGGGGTTCTCGACGGTGGGTAATCATGCTCCTCCCGAGCCCATTGCTCGTGTGGGCATACTTCGCACTCACAACCGTCCTGTTTGCGGCGTCCGAGGGCTAGCCCCGGCTGACCTCGACCTTGCCGCCGGCGACGTCCTTGATTGCCAGGCCCATCGCGGCCAGCTCGTCGCGGATCGCGTCGGCCGCGGCGAAGTCCTTGGCCTTGCGGGCCGCGGCCCGGGCGGCGAGCTTCTCTTCGACCTCGGGCGAGGGATCGACGCCCTGGTAGACGCCGATCTCGGTCGCGGTTGACACGGCACGCTCGAGAGCGAGCACGCCGAGGACGCCGTCGAACGTGCGCAGCAGCGCCGCGTCCGCCTTGCTCGGCGTGTCGGTCGCGCTGATCCACTTGTTGATGGCGCCGATCGCGCCCGCGATGTTCAGGTCCTCGCCCATCGCCGCGGCGAACTCGTCGCGGACGGATATGTTCGTCTCGCCCGCGGCGCCCGTCTCGCCCGCCTCGGTGAACTTCCGCCAGCGCTCGACCTGCCTCGCCGAGTCCTTGAGCCCCTGCATCGAGAAATCCGCGTTGGAGCGGTAGTGGGTCTTGATCAGCTCCAGGCGGACGGCCGCGGGCTCGTGCCCTTGCTCGAACAGCTCGCGTGCGGTGTAGAACGTGCCCTTGCTCTTGGACATCTTCGCGCCCTCGACCATCAGGAACCGGGGGTGGAACCAGTGGCGGGCGAAGCGTGCGTGCCCGGTCGCGGCGCACGACTGGGCGCGCTCGCACTCGTGGTGGGGGAAGATGTTGTCCTCGCCGCCCGAGTGCAGGTCGATCTCGTTGCGGGCGCGGTTTGGGTCCAGGCGGTCGAGGCTCATGACCGAGCATTCGATGTGCCAGCCGGGGTAGCCCTCGCCGACGGGTTGGCCGTCGATGACGGGGCCGGGCCAGCGCATCAGGTGCTTGGGGTCTGACTTCCACAGCAAGAAATCAGCCGGGTGGCGCTTGGACGCCTGGTCGGCGTCCGAGACGCGTCCGCCGGCGCCGCCCCTGAGCTTGTCGAGCGTGTTGCCCGAGAGCCGGCCGTACTGTTCGTACTTCTGGACGTCGAAGTAGACCGCATCGCCCGCGGCGTACGCGAAGCCCTTGGAAGCCAACCCCTCGATCATCCGCTTCATGCCGTCGATGTTGCCAGTCGCGCGGGGCAGCAGGCTCGGGTCCTTCTCGCCCTCGATCGCGACCTTCATGCCCAGCTTCCGGGCGTCGTCGAGGAATCGACCGGTGTAGTACGCCGCGATGGCCCTCGGGTCGTTGGGATCGAGGTCGGCGTCCTTCGGCAGCTTGCCCGACTTTTTCGCCTCGGCGATCCGGCGCCCGGCGACCGCCATCTTGTCCTCGCCCGAGCCGTCGGCCGTGTCGTCGTCGGTCATGTGGCCCACGTCGGTGATATTCATCACGTGCTCGACGACGCGCGGGCCCGCGTGGGCATCGCCTGCGTCGTCGCTCAGCGTGCACAGCGGGCTCTCGAGCCACCGCCGCAGCAGGTCGGCGGCCAGGAACGAGCGGAAGTTGCCGATGTGCGCGTCGTCGTAGACCGTCGGTCCGCAGGTGTAGAACGTCACCCGCGAGGGGTCGGCGGGCGTGATCGTCTCGGCCCGCTTGGTCAGCGTGTTGTGGAGTCGCGCGGGCTGGCTCGGCGGGTTGCTCACGTGGGGATCGTACCCGCCGCACCGACCGGCGAACGCGTCGCGGGCCGCGCTACTTCCCGCCCGAGTCGCGCCCGGTCGGCGCGGGCGCGTCGATGTTCGTCGCCTCGACGCGGACCCGGACCACCCGCGTGGGCTCGGCCTCGAGGATCGTCAGGCTCAGCCCCTCGTGCGTGAACTTCTCGCCCGCCTCGGGGATCCTGCCCAGCGCGACGACCACGAACCCGCCCACGGTGTCGTACGCGTCCGACTCGGGCAGCTCGATCTCGATCTCCTCGAGCTCGTCGTTTGCGTCGTCGATGTGGAAGCGTGCGTCGATCTCTGCGGATCTGGCCTCGGCGTCCACGTCGATCTCGTGGATGTCGTCCTCGTCCTCGTACTCGTCCTGGATCTCGCCGAAGACCTCCTCGACGATGTCCTCGATGGTCACCAGCCCCGCGGTCCCGCCGTACTCGTCGGCGACCATCGCGATGTGGACCTTGGCCGCCAGGAGCTCGGTCAGAAGCTCGCGGACGGTCTTGGTCTCGGGCACGAAGGTGGCCGGCCTGAGGATATCTCGCAGACAGAAGGCCTTGCCGTTGCCCTCGTAGTGGAGGATCCAGCGGAGCAGGTCCTTGGCGTACAAGATGCCCACGATCTTGTCGAGGCTCTCCTCGTAGACCGGGACGCGCGAGTGCCCGTGCTCGTCGATGAACCGCATGACCTCGTCGCGGTCGTCGGAGTACTCGAACGCGTCCACCTCGGTCCTGGGCGTCATGATCTGCTCGGCGGTCGTGGACCGGAACTCGACGACCGCCTCGATCATGTCCCGCTCGGTCTCGTCCAGGCGCCCGCCCCGCTCGCCCTCCTCGACGACCGAGAGCAGCTCGGCCTCGATCTCCTCGTGCTCGTCGCGCGCCTCGGACCCCGCCAGGCGACGCACGACCTCGTCGAGGAAATCCACCAGACCGCGGGCCGGGCGGAGCAGGATGTACCACGCACGCAGCGAACGCGAGGCGGAGATCACCGTCCTCTCGCCCGCGTGCATCGCGATCGAGTACGGGATCACCACGCCCAGCAGCCAGACCATGACCGACGCGATCGCGAGGCCCACGACACGCTCAACCCACGTCGGATCGACAGCGCCGGTCAGGGCCGCGATCCACAGGACCGCGGTGACCACGCTGATCAGGTGGCACGTCACGCGGGGCAGGGCGACGACCGCCTCGTGCCCCTCCGTGTCCTCGAGGATCGCCTCGACACGGGCGCGGATCCGCGGGTTGCCCGCCCGCTCGGCGAGTGTCTCGAGTCGCGAGCGCGACATGTGGCGCAGCGAGTGGCTGACAGAGGCGAGCACCGCGCCCAGGATCAGTGCGGCCAGCGCGATCACAAACCAGAGGGTCGCGGTCAACTCGTGCCCTCTCGGCCCGGTCTGTCGGCGCCGGGCGCGTACGTCGCGCCGACGCCCGCCTGCACGAGCAGCTCGTCCTCGCGCGCGTGCATCCGGGCAGCCGAGGTCTCGTCGGCGTCGTCGTGCCCGGCGCAGTGCAGCACGCCGTGGACGATGTACAGGACCAGCTCGCGTTCTGTCGTGTGCCCGAGGCGCTCGCCCTGGCGCCCCGCCTCGTCGGCGCACACCAGGATGTCGGCGTCGAGCGTGGCGTCGTCGCTTAGGTTGAACGTGAGCACGTCGGTCGTGCCGGTCACGCCCTTGTGCGTCGCGTGCTCGCGGGCCATGGCCTCGTCGCCCACGACGCGGACGCGGACCTCGCCGCGTCGTCCGAGCGGGGCGATCGCGCGGGCGGCGTGGTCAACCACCCAGGCGCGTTGCGTCGCGTTGAGTCGTCCTTCGGCGTCGATCAGATCGATCGTGACCCCGGGTGCCGTGGGCGCCCCGGGGCTCGGCTCGGGGGGCTCTGCGGTGGATGTCTCGGTCTCGTCCATCGCTGGATGGGGACGACGCGATGGCCGTCCCGAGGCAGACTGTATCGGCGCCGAGGCCCGACACCAACACCGGGAACGATCAGGACCGTCTAATCCGCCCACTCCAAGGCTTGTTCAGACCGAAACTTGTGGTTGATGGGGCCATAATGATCGGTATATGATCGGGTATGCGGCCGCCCGAGTCCAGCCCGACCAACCCCGCCGGCGCCCTCGGCGCCCGGGGGCGGGGCGCGGGCCTCAACCCCCCGAGCCGGTTCGACCGCGTCAGCCTCAGCATCGACGGCGAGGCCCTCGACGCTCGGCACGACGAGAATCCCGACGGCCCGCGCCTGGCGACCCAGCTCATCGAGGACGCGACGCGCACAGTCCTCAACCGCGTCGACTCGCCCGACCTGCCCTTCGCGTGGACCCTCAACCCCTACCGCGGCTGCGAGCACGGGTGCGTGTACTGCTACGCGCGTCCCGGGCACGAGTACCTGGGCCTGAGCTGCGGCATCGATTTCGAGACCAAGATCCACGTCAAACGCCGGGCGCCCGAGCTGCTCCGAAAGGCCATCACCCGCCAGGGCTGGTGCGGCGAGCCCATCGTCATGAGCGGCGTGACCGACCCGTACCAGCCGATCGAGCGCGAACTGAAAATCACCCGCGCCTGCCTGGAGGTCATGCACGAGCTGGGACAACCCGTGTCGATCATCACCAAGAACAAGATGATCGTGCGAGACCTGGACCTGCTGGGGGAAATGGCCTCACGCGGCAAGGCGCACGCGAACATCAGCATCACGACGCTGGACAACGATCTCGCGCACAAAATGGAGCCGAGGGCCTCGAGCCCGCGCGACCGTCTGGAGGCAATCCGCCGCCTGAGCGCCGCGGGCGTGCCGACGCGGGTGATGGTCGCACCGGTCATCCCGGCGATCAACGACCGGGAGATTCCCGCGATCCTCAAGGCCGCGGCGGACGCGGGCGCAACGGGCGCCGGCACGGTCCTGCTCCGCCTGCCCTACCAGCTCAAAGAGTTGTTTCTGGAGTGGCTGGCCCGCCACTACCCGGACCGCGCGGCGCACGTCGAGTCGCTGATCAGCCAGAGCCGGGGGGGAAAGCTCTACGACGCCCGCCCGGGCGTGCGCGGGCGGGGCGAGGGGCCGATCGCCGAGCAGATCAGGCAGAGCTACCGCGTGTTCGTGAAGCGGCACGGGCTGGACAAAGGTTTGCCGCCGCTGGTCGCGATGGACCCGGGCGAGCGCCAGGACACCCAACACACGCTCTTTGCGTCGTGAGCGTGGGGTTTTCTTAGCCCCGCGCCCCTGCCCCCACCGTCATCTTGACCGCGACATGCGCCGGGCGGACGCGGGCCTCGAACTCCGACCTGAACTTGTTCATGATGGTCCGCGTCGCCCAGTTGTTGCCGTCGGCCAGGCCGCAGATCGTC
The DNA here is from genome assembly GCA_029260515.1 of Phycisphaerales bacterium. GTDB lineage: Bacteria > Planctomycetota > Phycisphaerae > Phycisphaerales > UBA1924 > JAJRXR01. The sequence continues at coordinate 245,901 of JAJDDC010000070.1, forward strand.
GTCCCCGGCATCGAGCCCATGCTCGTCGCGACCTCCAGGGCCAGGTCCAGGTCCCTGGTCGTCGCGTCGCTCGCCTCGATGCGGGTGAGCAGCTGGTACAGCCAGCCCGAGCCCTCGCGGCACGGCGTGCACTGCCCGCAGCTCTCGTGCTTGAAGAACCGCGCGATGTTGCGGGCCACCGCGACCATGTCCGTGTCCTCATCGAACACCGTCGGGCACGCGGTGCCCAGGCCGAGCACGTTGTACTTGCGCCCGATGTCGAAATCGAGCTCGGCGTCGAACTGGTCGGGGCCCAGGATGCCCATGGACACGCCGCCCGGGATGGCGCCCTTGAACTTCTTGCCCTTGCGCATCCCGCCGCAATGCTCCTCGACGAGCGTGCGCAGGGGGATGCCCAGCTCGAACTCGTAGCACCCGGGCCTGTTGACGTGCCCGGAGACGCCCATGAGCTTGGTCCCGAAGCTGGGCGGCCCGCCGATGGAGCTCTCAACGCCCTGGCCGCAGAACCATTCCGCGCCGTGCTCGATGATGCTCGGCAGGTGCGCGAGCGTCTCGACGTTGTTGATGATGGTCGGTCGCCCGAAGAGGCCCTGGACCGCCGGGAACGGCGGCTTGATCCGGGGCCAGCCCCGCTTGCCCTCGAGCGCCTCGAGCAGCGCCGTCTCCTCGCCGCAGATGTACGCGCCCGCGCCCCGGTGCACGTAGCACTCGGCGACGTACGCGTCGTGCGACGCGTTGGACTCCTGGTTGATGAGGCCACGCTCGCCGAAGATCCCGTTGGCGTACGCCTCTTTCAAGGCTTCCTCAAGCACGTGCGCCTGGTGGTGGTACTCGCCCCTGATGAAGATGTACGCCTTGGTCAGGCGGCAGGCGTACATGCAGATCGCGATCCCCTCGATCATCAGGTGCGGATCGAAGTCCATGAGCAGGCGGTCCTTGAACGTGCCCGGCTCGGACTCGTCGGCGTTGATCGCCAGGTACCGCTCGCCCGGGTCCTTGCCCGCCTCGAGCTTGGGCAGGAAGGTCCACTTGAGCCCGGTCGGGAAGCCCGCGCCGCCGCGCCCGCGGAGGGTCGAGGCCTTGACCATCTCCGTCACGTCCGCCGGCGCCATGGTCAGCGCCCTGCGGAACGACTCGTACCCGCCCGTGCGGACGTACTCGTCGTACCCGACGACGTGCCGGTCCTTGGGGTCGGCGAAGGGGGCGGTCGGGATGCGCTTGCACAAAGCGTGCTGGCGTGTGCCGTCGTAGGTCTTCTTGGGCATCGAACGTCGCTCCTGAGCCCCTGGGCGGGCATTCTCCCGGCGTCGGGGGCGATTCTAGGGAGCGTCGCGGCGAGGATCAGTCGTCGATGACGCCGCGCTGGCGATTCTGGCTCGGGTCGGTGCGGCAACCCCGACCTCAGCCCGGGTACCCGCCCCGCCAGCGGCGCTCGTTGGGGTCGGCGGGCACGAGCCCGTCGCGGTCGGTCGCGGGGCGGACGTGCTCGCGCTCCAGGCGCAGGTCCGACGCCGGGCCCGTGATCTTGAGCAGGAACGGCGCGGGCGGGCCCATCGTGAACGTGTACGGCTGGATCGACGCGTCGCCCTCGACACGCACCACGAACCGGACCGAGGGTGACCCGCCCGCCGGGTGCTCGAGCGCGAAGCCCGCCTGCGTGCCCGGCTCGAGCGTCGTCTGTGCGCTCGTCACGGGCGCGTCCTCACTCTCGGACGTCGAGTCGCCGGGCGCGTCGAGCGCCGCGTGCACGCTCAGCGTCGCGTCCGACAGGTTCGAGACGCTCACCGAGCTCACGCCGCCCGAGCCGGCGCACCCGCCCAGCGCGCCGACGACCATCAGCCCGACCACCGCCGCCGCCCGTGTCACGCTCGACATCGCGTTCTCCTTGCCGCCGGACTGTGTCCGCCGGTGTGTCACAGATCCTCCGCGGGCCAGTGCTCGTAGGGGATCTCCGCGATCGGGACATCCTCGGACTCGGCCTTTATCAACAAGGGGTTGTCGCGCCGCGGCTGGCCGACGATGATCCGCGTGGGCGCGGGGCCCAGGATCTCGAACCAGCGCACGCGCTGGTCGTCCCAGCTGGGCGTGACCACCTCGACGCGCATGCGGATGATCTTGTCGTCGGCCCGGTCGGACTCGAAGAAGTACCGGCTCGGACGCTTGACGCTCACGACCTTTTCCGAGCCGCGGACGATCGTCTCGCGGACGCCGTCGGACAGCGGGAAGACGCCCAGGTCCTCGGGCGTGGTCTCGCCCACGTGCATGCTGACGCGGATGGTGACCGTGGTCTGGTTCTGGACGCCGACCTGGATCTTGTCGCGCACCGCGGGCTCGCCGGTGGTGTGGACAGAACTGCTCACGCACCCGGCGCACGCGGCCGCCACGCCCATCGCGATCCCGAGCACCAGCATCCGTGCGCCCATCATCGCCCGTCCTCCTTGGACCAGCCCTCCGGCAGCTCGATCTCTTCCACGGTTGTCCGCCGGAGCACGACGCCCGCGCGCTGTTCCTGCTCGGTCTCGCGCCGGACCTCGACGCGCCGGGGCCCGCCCGCGGGCGATTTGACGGCGCCGAATACGTGCCCGAAGAACCGCCCAATCCCGCGCATGCGTGTGATTTGCTCGTCGCCCATATCCGCCTGTTCCGGGGTGCGTCCGGGCAATGGTACCAGCGCACACGCGAGGCGACGCGGGGACGCCCCCCGATCGCCCGCCCCAGTGCGGGAGCGAGACTCAGGCCTTGTGGTGCTCGGCGCCCGACCCGCCGTGCTTGTACGCGCCCTGCACTACCTGATCGACCAGCCCGACCGCCCGCTCTGGCGTGACGTTCTCGTGCAGGTCCTCGTCCACGAGCATCGCTGGCGCGCTGCCGCACGAGCCGAGGCACTCGAGCTCGACGAGCGTGAACTTCCCGTCCTCGGTCGTCCCGCCCACGTCGATGCCCAGCCTGGTCTTGATCGCCTCGGTGACGTCCGTGGCGCCGCAGAACTCGCACGCGATCGAGCGGCAGACCGACACGAGGCACTCGCCCTTGCGGTTGAGCCAGTACTCCTCGTAGAACGTCGCGGTGTCGAGCACCTCGGAGGGTTTGACGCCCAGGGCGTCTGCGACCTCAAGCATCGCCTGGTGGGGGATCCAGCCGTACTCGTGCTGGATCATGTGCAATGCCGGCAGCACCGCCGCCAGGGGCTTCTCGAAGCGGGGGCGGATCTCGCCCGTGAGCTTCTCGCGCATCGCGGGCGTGAGATACGCCTCGCCGCGACGCTCGATCTTCGCGGACGCCGACTGTTTCGTGATCCAGCCCATCGCGGCCTCCTCGGGGGTGTCCCGGCCGGGATGCTATCCCCCTCGGGCAGCGTCGGATCTCACGGGCACCCGGCGCCGAACGCGATCAGAAACCCGAGCACATCACTGAAGTCCAGCACGTCGAACGGCGGCGCGACGTCCGCCAGCGAGCACCCGGGCCCCGGGTCGCCGTTGGGCAGGACCGAGGCGTCGTCCACCCGGTACCCCAGATTCGTCGTGTAGAACAGCCCGTCGATCACCTCCCCCGCGTCGGTCGCGAGCTGGACGCGCGGGGCGGAGATGTACTCGTAGTTGTCGATCGGGAGCACACCCGCGACGGGCGTGCTCAAGACGTTCAGCCCGTCAAGGTGCAGCACGAACAGACCGCCGTCGAACGTGACGCGGAACGACGCGATCGCGAAGCCCTGCCCGGCCGAGTACTCGATCACCGCCGCGACCCCGGGGTCGCCCAGCTCGTATGTCTCCCGGACGAGCCGGTCGTCAACCGTGTGTGTCAGATGAAGTGTCATCGCTGCGACCTCGTGCACCGACATCACGCCGTCGATATCGATCGCCGCAGTGCCGGGGTCAAAGTAGATTTCGAACTGCGCCGTCGCGTAGTTGGGGGGGAAGACCGGCTCCGAGTCGGAAAACGAGCCGACCCAGCCGCCGTCCTGCATCTCCCCACCGAAGAAGTCCGCGTTCGTCGAGAAGCCGCCGGTCAGCCGCAGAAACTGCGCGTCCGCGGGCGACGCCAGAAAGGCCAACGTTGTCGCGCACGCGAGTGCGATACGAGTAAACATCTTCATGTGCTCCCTCCCGCACGGCGCAGCACGCGCCGCAGCCGCGAGCGTACCGGGACAGCAGGGCGGATGGAAGCGTGATCGCGCGGATCCGAGCCAGGCGCAGGCTCGAGGCGTCACCGCTCTCACTCGACCCGGCGAACAACAAATCCGGACCAGTCCTCGCTGGAGCCCGCCTCGACGACGAACGCGTTGTACCCACGCCGCAGGCGATGGTCCTCGGGCAGGTCGCCGATGTCGCCCGGGCGCGAGACCCGCACGCTCACCGGCTCGAGGGCGTCTGCGTCCACAGGGCCCAGCTCGCCCATCTCGCCGTCGCTCACGAACGCCTGCCCGAGGACCTGGTCGGAATCGAACGCGCGGTCGCGGACAATCCTGGCCAGGAGACGCCGCCCCGAGTTGTTCTGGATCTCCACGCGGTAGCTGGCGCCGCACCCGCACAGCAGGCACGCGGCGAGCACGCACACGACGCCGCCCGGGCCCGAGATCGCTTCCGCCCGCTTGATACGCATCGCGTGTCCTCCGTGAGGTTCGCACCGGCCGCCGGATTCGTTCGCCGCCCGCCGCCCGCGCCACATTACACTCCCCCGCGATGCCCCGCCCCGCGCGACACGCCGGCGTCCTGGTGCTCTGCCTGCTCGCCCTCGCCATGGGCGCGTGCGCCCGCCAGCTCTCGCTCTCCGACGAGCAGCTCGAGCGCGTCCGCGCCCGCACGCCCGCGATCATGCCCATCACCACGCCCACGAGCGTGGGGACCAGTTTCTTCATCACCCCCGGCTGGGCGCTGACCGCGGCCCACGTCGTGGACGACGCGCCCGAGGGCGCCCGCATCAGCGTCGAGCGGGGCGACACCGGCGAACGCCTCCCACTCTCGCTCGCCCTGCCCCCGGGCGCCGACGACCCAGACCGCGAGGGCGTGGACGACTGGGCCGTCCTCTACCGCCCGCACTCGATCACCGACCCGGACATCCCGTTCCTCCGCACGCCCATCGATACGAGCATCGAGCCGGCGCCGGGCGAGGACGTGTTCGCCGTCGGCCTGTCGTGGTACGACTCGCAGACCCAGGGCGTCGAGCGGCGCGCCCGGGCGATGCGCCTGCGCGTCACGCGGGCGCCCGTCGCGGGGCAGGACTCGCACGACCTGATCTGGATGAAGTGGCCCCACCGCTTCGCGCCCCACGGCTTCTCGGGCGGGCCCGTGTACGCCGAGGACGACCGGGGCGAGCTCGTCGCCGTCGGCGTCATCATCCACGTCTACTACCGGGGCTGGACGTGGTGGCTTGTCGCGCGCCGCATCTCCGACGAGATCGTCGAGTTCGCCGAGAGCCGCTCGCGGTGATCATGACCCGTCCGGCTCCGCGGCGTGCGTCATCGCACCACGTGCCGCGTCGGGCACGACCGCGGCGCTGAAGAACGACCCGCGCATCCGCGACTTGTTCGCGACACCCACGAGCACGAGCCCGCCCCCGCGCCAGACGAACACGCCCCCGCCCGACGCGCCGCGCGCCCGCTCGCCCAGGGCGCCCCGCGTGCGCACGCGGAACCAGCCGTCATCGACGCGCTCGACCCGCCCCTCGATCACGACGGGCGCCGGGGGCGACCACGACCCCGCCAGGTCGTCGGCCCACTTGAGCCCGTCCTTCCAGCCCGCGGGCAGGTAGTGGAGCGGGAAGCCCACGACGTACGCCGCCTCCCCCTCGGCGGGCTCGCCCCACGCGGGCGCCGACGCCCATCCGCCCCCACGACCACCCCCCGCCCCGCCCGCCTGCTCCACGCGCAGCAGCGCCCAGTCCACGTCCGCGTCCTCGCCGCCCGCGTCGGCGTCCTCGGGACGCTGCGGCCGGTAGCCCGCCCCCACCAGGCGGACGACCCGGACGTGGTCGTCGATGAGCATGCGCGAGGTCTGCGTCACGCCCGCGAGCAGCTCGCCGGGCACGCAGTGGGCGGCCGTCAATATCAGGTCGGGCCCGACCGAGACGCCGCACGCCGCCGACGCGTCCGCCGTCCCGTCGCCCCGGACCTCCTCGATCCGCAGCAGGAACCGCGTCGCGTACGTCGCGTCCAGCAGCGCCGCATCCGAGACCACGATCTCGCGCGACACGGGCGCCTGAGGCGGTCCGGCGCACCCGGTCAGCAAACCGCCCAGCACCAACCACAGCCCGGCCACGGCGCGCGCGCCGACGCCCGTCCCGTGACAGTGTCGAGCTTGCGCGATCATCCTTGGCATACGCGGACTCTAGCGGACGCGCCAGCTCGCCGTTACGGCGCGGCCACCTCGGTGTGCGTATCGCCAGCCGGACCCTCAACCGCGCCCGCAGCCGACACCATCAGGCGCCCGTCCTGCTCGAACAGACGCACCTCCCACGCGCCCTCGCCGAGCGTCACGGGGTGCATGATCGTGCGCACGACTGCGTCGCCCTCCAGAGGTGTCGCCCCGCCGAGCACAAGCACCGAGGTCTCGTATGCCCGGTCCGCCGGGTGCAGCTCGTTCTTGAGTGACGACGTCGCACCCTCACTCGGCGCCAGCTCGAAGAACGTCGCCCCCCGGGCGCCGAGCGACGCGAGCGGGTCGTCTTGTGTCCCCTCGACGCTCGAGGGCATGCCCGCAGCGTGCGAGACCATGAGCGGGCGGCCCGTTTCGTTGACCACGCGGACCTCCGCCGCGGCCGCGCGCACACCGGGCCCTGCCTCCGACGGCGTTCCCTGGATAGCACGGAGCGTCCCCTCGACCGGCCCCGTTCCGAGAATGTTCAGTGTGTCGCCGACGAGCACGCCGACAACCAACACCCCACCAGCCGCGAGCACACGCCTAAAGCCAGATCCATCGCCCATCGCAGGCTCCTTTGTGTTCGAACCACTTCATTCGGCATCCGCCCGCAGATTTTTCACCATCCCCGCCTGCCCGCGGTCTCGCGGTATCGTGCGGGAAGCGGCGGAACCGGGAGGGCCCATCATGCAGGTTCGGCGGTACTGGGCGTCCGTAGAGGTACACAAAGAGTCCGGACGCCGTCGCATCCACACCCGTGTCTGGGGCGGGTCCGACCTCAGCGAGGCCGACGCGAGAACCGAGGCGCAGCGCAGGGCCGAGGCGACCGACTGGGAACGCGTCCTCGCGGGCGAGCGCACGTCCGCCGGGCCCGGGAACTACTCCTATCACCGCGGCGCGAACCCAGAGCCCCTCATCGACGAAACGCTCGATGAGGACGGCGGACGCGCCGGCGCGGTCACCATCAACCGCTACGGCGCCCGCGTGCTCAACACCGCCTCGCTCGCGTTCATCGATGTGGACACCCACGAAACGCCCGGGCGCGTATTGAAACTCCTCAACCCGGACGCGCCGACGCCCGGCGCCACACGCCCGGGCCTGCTGGGCAGGCTCAAGGACGCGCTGGGCGGCCCGCCCGAGCCATCGCCCGCCGACGTCGAGGACGCCGTGCTCGCCTCGGTCCGCGCGTGGTCGCGGCAGACCACGGGCCGCGGCGCCCGCGTCTACCGCACCGCCGCGGGCCTGCGCCTGCTGATCCTCAACCCCCCGATGGACCCGACCGCCGACGCGACGCGCGACCTCATGCTCCGCCTCGCCGCCGACCCGGCGTACGTATCGCTGTGCCGCGTGCAGGCCTCGTTCCGCGCCCGCCTGACGCCCAAGCCGTGGCGCCTGAAGGGCCTGCGGGACCTCCAGCCCGTCATCAACTACGAGACGATCGCCGACGAGCGCACGGCCATGTGGCTCGACGCGTACGCCGGCGCGAGCCGCGCGCACGCCGTGTGCGAGCTGCTCGAAGAGATCGGCGCCCGCGCGACGCCCGACCCGACCGCCGGGTATCTGCTCAAGCTGCACGACGAGGAGACGGGCGTGGGGTCGGGGCTGCCGCTGGCGTAACTACCGATCCAACTCCGCCGCCACGATGTTCAAACTCCCCAGCACCGCGACCACGTCCGCGAGCATGTGCCCCTCGATGAGCTTGGGCATGAGCTGGTAGTTGATGAAGCTCGGCGGCCTCGTGCTTACACGCCAGGCGCGGGGGCCGCCGTCGGAGACGATGTAGTAGCCCAGCTCGCCGTTGGCGGTCTCCTGGGCGCTGTACAGCTCGGCGACCGGGGGCTCCCAGCCGCGGTTGGACATGATCAGCTCGAAGTGCTGGATGAGGCCCTCGATCGAGCCGTACACCTGGCTCTTGGCGGGCTTGACCATCTTCGAGTCGGCGAATACGTCCACCGGCCCGCCCGGGATGTGGTCGATGAGCTGGTCGATGATCTTGACCGACTGCTTGACCTCCTCGATGCGCACGAGGAAGCGGGCGTACACGTCGCCGTCCTCGCACACCGGCACGCTGAACTTGACCGCCTCGGCGCCCTCGCCGTCCCAGTTGTCCTGGTAACACAAATACGGCTCGTCCTTGCGCAGATCCCGCACCACGCCCGAACCGCGTGCGATCGGGCCGGTCGCGCTCCACGCGACGGCCTCGTCGCGCGTGAGCACGCCGACGCCCTGGGTCCGGTCCACGAAGATGCGGTTGCGATTGAGCAGGCCCTCGATGTCCTTGATCGCCTGGGGCAGGTCGTCGTGCAGGAACGACTTAACCATGCGCTTGAAGGTCTCCTCGTCGGGCAGGTCCTGCATGAGCCCGCCGACGCGGGTCCAGTCCGGGTGGAAGCGCTGGCCGGAGATGTAGTCGCACAGGTCGTAGATCTTCTCGCGCGGGTTGAAGCCGTAGAGGAAGGCCGTGAACGCGCCCAGGTCGAGCCCCGCGGCGCCGATGCACAGCAGGTGGTCCTGGATGCGTCCGATCTCGGCCATGATGGTGCGCAGGACCTTGCACCGGGGCGTGATGTCGATGCCGAACAGCGCTTCGACGGCGCCGTGCCACGCGATGTCGTTGGACACCGGGCTCAGGTAGTTCATGCGGCTGACGATGGTGACGTACTGGTTGTAATCCAGGTGCTCGCCGAGCTTCTCGAAGCCCGAGTGCAGGTAGCCGATGTGGGGCGTGCACCTCGCGATGCGCTCGCCGTCGAGTTCGAGGACCAGGCGGAGCGTGGTGTGCGTCGCCGGGTGCTGTGGCCCGAAGTTGAGCACCCACCGGTCGCCCGTGTCCACGTGCGAGGACAGGTACTCGGTGGTGTCGGCGTCTGGTGTGAGCCCCTGCTCGGGGCGGAGTGTGTAGGGCACGGCGGGCTCCTGCGGTGGCGGGGCACGACTATAGAGCCCGGAGCGTCGCGGACGGATCGCGACGTTGCCCGGGTGGGACAGGCGTCCCGCCTGTCTGCCGCGCGTGGGCGCACACCGGGCATACGGGACACCCGCCCCACCGCCGAGCCGCACCTGGAATATCCCGAACACCGTCGGCGTAGTGTCCTGCGTGGGCGCCTTCCTCTCTCGCTGGCTCTCGGAGTTCTGGACCATCTCGATCGAATCGGGCGTGTGGCTGGTCGCGGGCTTCGTGCTCGCGGGCCTGATCCACACCCTGATCCCCAATGCGTGGATGGCCAAACACCTCGCCGGCCGCGGCGCCTGGCCCATCGCCAAGGCCAGCCTGCTGGGCATCCCCCTGCCCCTGTGCTCGTGCTCGGTGATCCCGGTGGCTGCGGGCCTGCGGCGCTCGGGCGCCTCGCGGGGCGCGTCCGCCGCCTTCACCATCTCCACGCCACAGACCGGCGAGGAGTCCATCCCGCTGACCTGGGCGTTGTTCGGGCCCGTGTTCGCGCTGGTGCGCCCGGTCATCGCCGTCGCGACGGCGTTCACCGCCGGCGCCCTCATCGAGTTGCTCGCGCCCTCCCACGAGCGCGAAGATGAGCCCAACGACTCTGCCTTGACGAGCCCCCGGCGCAAGCCGGGGGACACGGGAGACACGCCGCGCGAGTGCCGCGCAACGCACGCCGGGTCCCCTCGCTCGCGCGAGGGGCTCGTTGAAGGCAAAGCGTGCGGGCACGGGTGTGCGGACGAGTCGTCCGGGCCGCGCTCCCTGCCATCTCGCCTCGTCGAGGCGCTCCGCTTCGGCCTGGTCACCATGCCCAAGGACCTCGCGCCCTGGCTGCTCGTTGGGCTCGTGCTCTCGGCCCTGATCGGCGCCGCCATCCCCGATGACTGGATCGAGTCCAACATCGGCACCGGGATCGTCCCGATGCTCATGATGCTGCTCGTGGGCCTGCCCCTGTACATCTGCGCCACCTCGACGACCCCGGTCGCGTTCACGCTGGTCGCGGCGGGCTTGTCGCCGGGCGCCGCCCTCGTCCTGCTGCTCGCGGGCCCCGCGACGAACATGGCGACCATGGCCTGGGTCGTCAAGGACCTGGGCAAGCGGGCGCTGGCGATCTACCTGGTCGTCATCGCGGTCTTCGCCGTCGCGTGCGGCCTCGCGTTCGACGCGCTGCTCGTCGGCACGATCCGCCTGGCCGAGACCGGCCCCCTCCACGAGCACGCGGCGGCCTCCGCCGTGCAGATCTCGGGGGCGATCGCCCTCATCGCGATGCTGCTTCTTGCCCTCGGGCTCCGCTACATCCCACCAATGCTCGGCGCCAAGCGCCACGCCGAGGCGCACGCGTAGCGGGTGGGTGCGAACGCGCAGTGCACGAAGACTCATCAAAGGAATATGCGGCAGAACGAGCCCGGAGCGTGAGCGACGGGTCCGGGAGATGCACAATGCGCGGCGGGCGCCACGCCGGCTGGACCCGTCGCTGACGCTCAGGGCTCAAGCCCCGCGACATCTACTTCGAGCCCTTCGTGACCTTCGCGTTCAAGCGGTATACGTCACCCCGCCAGCAGCTCAGCAAGCAGCCTCGCCCCGAACCCGGTCGGCCCGCAGACGATCGGACCCCGGTCCTTGTCCGTCGCGTGCGTCCCCGCGATGTCGATGTGCGCCCAGGGGATGCCCTCCTTGACGAAGTAGCTCAGGAACGCGGCGCCCTGGATCGGGTGCGCCTCGCGCACCGGCGCCGAGTTCACCACGTCCGCGACCGGCGACTTCATCATGTCCCGGTACTCCTGGTGGTGCGGCAGGCGCCAGACCCGCTCGCCGGACCGATCCGCCGCCCCCTCGATCTGCCCCCGCAGACCGTCGTCGTCGCACCACATGCCGCAGTACGTCGAGCCCAGCGCGACCACGACACCGCCCGTCAGCGTCGCCATGTCCACGATGAAGCCGGGCTTCTCCTTGTCGCACGCCCAGCACAGCGCGTCGGCCAGCACCAGGCGCCCCTCGGCGTCCGTGTTCGTCACCTCGACCGTCACGCCGTTGCGGAACGTGATCACGTCGTCCGGGCGGTACGCGTCGTCGGAGATCGAGTTCTCGGCGCACGCGAGCAGCGCGACGACCTTCCGCTTGGGCTTGATGACGTTGGCGATCGCGTGCATCGCGCCGATGACGGCGCACCCGCCGTCCTTGTCGCGCTTCATGCCCTTCATCCCGCCGCCGACCTTGATCGAGAGCCCGCCCGAGTCGTACGTCATCGTCTTGCCGACGAGAACCGCGGGCGCGCCCCTCGCGCCGCCCTTGGGCGTGTACTCGAGCCTGATCAGGCACGGCGGGTGCACGCTGGCCTTCCCGACGTTGATCAGGCCCTGCATCTTCTCTTTGACGAGCTGCTCGCCCTTGACCACCCGGCAGCTGAGCGTGTCGAACTGACGCGCCAGCTTCTGGCACTGCTGGGCCATGTACGACGTCGTCGCGACGTTGGGGGGCGTCTGGCTGAGCGTCCGCGTCAGGTTCGCCGCCTCGCCGAGGGCCAGGCCCCGCTTGAGGCCCGCCGCGAAGTCGCGGTCGTCGGCCTGCACGCCCAGCTTGCCCCGGTCCTTGCCGTTGGCGGCGGACCCCTTGAACTCGTCGCAGACCCAGCCGATCAGCCCGAGCCCCTCGCCGAAGTCCTGGCCCGCCCGCTCCTCGTCGATCGCGCGAGAGAGCGAACCGAGCGCGCCGCCCAGCGCGACCTTGACCGAGGGTGTCTTGGACGACGCCAGCGCCCGCCCGACCGCGCCCGCGACAAGCCGGAGGTCGCCCGTCTGAAACTTGGCCTTGTCGCCCAGCCCGACAATGAGCACGCGCTCGAAGCCCTTGGAAGGGAACGCGCCGACGACCGAGCCCAGCTCGCCCGAGGCCTCGCCCCGCTTGCCGGCGGCCGCGATCGAGCCGTCCGTGTCGAGCGACAGCGTCGCCTTGTCGAGCTTCTGACCCTTGAACTGCCCAACGACGAGGGCCTTGGGCGCGGTGCGACCGCCAACAACAATCGATGAGAACATGCGAGCCTCCTGAGCCGCCGAGCGCAGGAGGGCGCCGGGGGAGTGAGGATACCCCCCGCCCCGCCCGCGGATATCCGCCGCGCAACCCACAACTCGTGTTTCACCCCGTCGGGCCGCCCGTAAACTCACGACGATGCCCGACCAGACGCCCCAGCACCCCGCCCCCAACCCCGCCTCGATCTGGGCGCCATGGCGCCTGGGCTACCTCGAGAGCCTCGACGAAGACGGCCCGCCCGCATCGCCCGCCAGCCCCACCGGGTGCTTCCTCTCGGATTACTGGCTCGCCCCGGACGACGACGAGAAGAACCACGTCATCGTCCGCACCGACGACGGCATGATCCTGCTCAACGCCTACCCCTACGCCAACGGGCACCTCATGGTCGCCCTGGGCGAAGGGCGACCCACCCTGCTCGACTACACGCCCGAGCAGCGGGCGGCTTTGTGGCGCCTCGTGGACACCGCCGCGGCGCTCATGCACGCGACCCTCGAGCCCCAGGGCATCAACATCGGCATCAACCAGGGGCGTGCCGCGGGCGCGGGCGTGCCCGGGCACCTGCACGTGCACCTTGTCCCCCGCTGGGCGGGGGACGTGAACTTCATCACCGCCGTCGGGCAGGTCCGCGTGATCCCCAGTGCGCTCGAACAGATGGGCGAACGGTACCGCGGCGCATGGTCCAAGCTGGATGCAAAGTAGAGGCCGGGCGCCTCAGGCCGCCATGCGCATGTCGCACCGCACGCCCAACCGCCACCCCTCGCCGTCGCGGTCGCACCGTGCGACGACGCCCGTGCGTCCGGGCATGACCTCGCCGTGGAAGTACAGGCGGACGGCCGCCCCCGGCATCGCGGGTTTCTCGCTGCGGATCCCCACGCCGTGCTCCGAGGCGTCGAGCAGCTCGACGGGCGCGAGTATCGGCATCTGCCCCTGCTCGCGGATCGTGACGATCGCCCGCCCGCCCGCGGGCTGGCGGCTCTCGAGCCGGCGCTCCGGCTTCCAGGGCTTGGGCTCGATCATCGGGGCGAAGCGGATGGACGCGTTCGTGCTCACACACGCGATATCGGGCCACAGTGAGCCCGACTGAAGGCGTCTTTCCCCGCCGCATCAGGCCGGGGGTGCTGTCCCGCCGTTGGCCCCCGATCCCAGCGCCCCGGCCAGCAGGAACGCCAGCTCCAGGCTCTGGGCGTAGTTCAGCCTGGGGTCGCAGGGCGAGGCGTAGTTGAGGCCCAGGTCCTCCTCGCGGACCCCCGAGGCCCCCCCGATGCACTCGGTCACATCCTCGCCCGTCAGCTCGAAGTGGACCCCGCCGAGGACGGTCCCGGCGTCCTTGTGGACCTCAACGCTGGTCTCGAGTTCCGCGAGGATCGCGTCGAACGAGCGCGTCTTGACCCCGCCCTTGGTGGTGATGCCGTTGCCGTGCATCGGGTCGGACATCCACAGCACCGTCCGCCCTTCGCGGCTTACGCGCTCGAGCAGGGGCGGGAGCGCGTCGTTCACGTTCTGCGCGCCCATCCGCGTGATGAGCACGATCTTGCCCGCACGGTCCTGCGGGTTGAGCGCGTCGAGCAGCCCGACCAGCTCGTCGCCGGAGATGCCGGCGCCGACCTTGACGCCGACCGGGTTCTCGATGCCCCGGAAGAACTCGACGTGTGCGCCATCGAGCGAACGGGTCCGCTCGCCGATCCACGGCAGGTGCGTGGTCAGGTCCCACCACCCCGCCTTGCGCGGCACACCCCGCGTCTGCGCGGACTCGTATATGAGATTCAGCCCCTCGTGGCTCGTGTAGAACTCCACGCGCGTCAGGTCCTCGACGCTCTGCTCGCCCAGCGCCTCCATGAACCGGAGCCCGTCGGCCAGCGTCTCGGACATCCGCCGGTACTGCGCCAGACGCTCGGGGCTCAGGTCCGCGTGCTCGAAGAAGCTCAGGTCCCAGTACTCGGGGTGGTGCAGGTCGGCGAACCCGCCCTCGAGCAGCGACCGGATGAAGTTGAGCGTCATCGCCGCGTGCTGGTACCCCCGGACCATCAGGTGCGGGTCGGGGTTCCTCGCCCCGGCCTCGAAGGGCGCCTCGTTGACCAGGTCCCCGAAGTAGCTGGGCAGGGTCACGGGCTTGCCGTCGATCTCGCGGGTCTCGGTCGGGCTCGATCTGGGCTTCGCGTACTGGCCCGCGAACCGCCCGACCCGGGTCACGGGCATCTTGAGCCCGTGGACCATCACCAGCGACATCTGGAGCAGGATCTTGAGCTTGCTCGCGATCAGGCCCGGGCGGCAGTCGGCGAGGGTCTCGGCGCAGTCCCCGCCCTGGAGGATGAACCGACGCCCCGCCTGGGCCTGGGCGATCTCGTCCCGGAGGCGCTCAACTTCCCAGCTCGTGACCAAGGGAGGCAGCGCGCCGAGCTTGCGGGTCGCCCGATCGACCGCGGCGCGGTCGGTGTAGCGCACCTGCTGCGGGTCGAGACGCCCGCGCCACGAGTCGGGCGACCAGGCGCCAGCGCCGCCGGATCCGCCCGTGTCACGCGGGTTTTTGCCGCTCGGTCCGGTCATCATCGCGCGTCCCGCTCCCGATCATTGCTCGCGTGCCGTCGTAGATCATTGCCGCGCCGACCACGCCCCGATGGGAGCCCGGCGACGCGCCGGCCACGCCCGCGCTCGGCTCGTCGGGCCATGCCCTTGTGCCCGGTGTGAGGAATTCGCACGCAGAAATTGATCCCGGACCCGTTTTGTGTCGATTCGGGCGGGCGATATCTCTTCTCCCCGTCTCGGACGTGTGGGGAGAACACTTTCCCCAACGGAGAACACAGCAATGCCGACACGCACCAAATCCCACAGCAAAACGAAGCGAGCCCCGGCCCGCAAGACCGGCGCCCGCAAGAGCGCCACCCGCAAGTCCACAACCAAGAAGCCCTCGGCCAAGAAGCCCGCCTCCAAGGCCCGCAAGACCACCACCAAGGCCTCCGCCTCCAAGCCCCGCAAGGCCTCCACCACCAAGCGCAAGACCACCACCACCGCCAAGCGCAAGACCTCGACCACCGCGAAGCGCAAGACCACCACCTCGGCCAAGCGCAAGCCCGCGGCCGCGACCAAGCGCAAGACCACCACCGCCTCCAAGCGCAAGCCCACGACCGCCGCGAAGCGGAAGACCACCACGACCGCCTCCAAGCGCAAGACCGCGACCGCCGCCAAGCGCAAGACCGTCGGCGCCAAGCGGACCACCGCCAAGCGCACCGCCGGCCGCAAGACCGCCAAGCCCACGGCCCGCAAGTCCTCGACCCGCAAGTCCACCACCGCGAAGCCGACCGCCCGCAAGAGCTCGGCCCGCAAGACCGCCCGCAAGTCGCCCATCAAGGCGACCGCGAAGCGCACCACCAAGGCCCGCAAGACCAGCCCGGCCCGCAAGCCCGCGGCCAAGCGCAACGTCGTCCGCCGCATCGGCTCGACCGGCGCCCGCCGCACGGTCCGCAAGGCCGCCTGAGCGACAGCCCATTCCATTGCTCCGAAAGCCGCGGGATTCCCATCCCGCGGCTTTTCATTGCGCACGCCCGCCGGGCCCATCCCGGAACACCCTCACAGGCGCGCGACCCAATCACACAACGAGCCCCCAGCGCGAGCTGGGGGAACCGGGAACTGTTGTGCATGGCCGTCTCCCCCAGCTCGCGCTGGGGGCTTGCGTTCGGAGTGCTCCCCGTCAACCGGGCGCACACCCGTTTGAGTCAGGACGAAGAGACCCCCGCCGCCTCTTGGGTCTCGACCGTGTGGGGCATTGTCGGGCCCGCGCCCGCCTCTTGCACCGCACGCTCGTGCACGCTCCAGAAGTGCTCGAACGACTCGGCGAACCCGAACCCCTCCATGTACGCCCGCCCCGCCTCGCCCATACTGCGCCGGCGCTCGGGATCGCACGCCAGATCAACGATCCGGTCGATCCACGCCGCCGGGTCGCCCGCTGGGAGCACGAAGCCCGTCTCGCCGTCGCGGACGACCTCCTTGGGCCCGCCCATGTCGCTCACGAGCACCGGCAGCCCCGACGCCTGGCTCTCCATCACGACCTGCCCCAGCGTGTCGGTCGTCGAGGGGAAGACGAACATGTCGCACGACGCGTAGATCGTGCTCAGCTCGTCGCCGTGCCGGAACCCGACGAAGCTCACGCGTGACCGCTTGAGCTCCTTGCCCATCCGCTCGCGGTACGGCCCGTCGCCCACAACGATCAGCTCCGCCTCGACGCTGCGCTCTTCGCACCGCTTCTCGACCGACCGCCATATCCCTGTGAGCATCGGCAGGTTCTTTTCGACGCTCACCCGCCCGCACGAGAGCACCTTGACCGTGCCGCGTGAACTCCCCAGCCGGTCCCAGACACCCTCGTCGCGGAAGCGCGTGCCGAACCGCTGGTTGTCGAAGCCCGGGCGCAGGCGGACGATCCGCCCGCGGTCCATGCCCAGCGTCTCGAGCGAGTCGGCGTAGTCGGCGCTGCGTGTGAAGATCGACGCGAACCGCTTGTAGAACGCCCGCATGAACCACCTGCTCGTCTGCGTCAGCGCGCGGTCGTCGAACAACTGATCGATGTACGCGGGAAAGTCCGTGTGGTACACGCCCAGCAGGGGCGCCCGCAGCCGCCGGGCCGCCAGCCACCCGGCCATCCCGACCGGGCCGGGCGTCGAGACATGGATCGCGTCGGGTTGCTCCTTGCCCGCGTGCCGCAGCATCGCGAGCAGCGGTGGCAGCGCCAGTTCGAGGTTCTCGTACCTGGGCATCTTGGTCGCGAAGATCGGCGCGAAGTTGCGGATGTTCTCTCCCTCCGGGCAGTCCATCCGCGTCGAGGTCACCACCTCCAGCTCGCGACCCGACTCGCGGGCCCGCTGGGCGGTGTTCTGGATGAACCGCGAGACGCCGTTGACGTCCGCGAGCGTGTCCGTGAACAGCATCACCTTCATCGCCCGCCCCTCGCCCGTTGCCCCGGTCTCGCGATCGAGACGACGCGGGAACGGGCGTTCCTTGTTCTGGTGGAAGAGTCTGACAAGATACGTCGCACAGTCGCACGACGGATCTCGCCGACGCCCGGGCCCGCCCGTCTCACGCGTGCTGATCCGCCCGGTCAGGCTCGGCCTGCCACGCGCCGAGGCGCGAATACTCGCCGCCCGGGGAGGGTTGACCGAGTGAACCCAGCCCCCCCTGACGCCCGCGCTGCTCCTCTCGAGGACGGCGCGGGTGTCCTCTTTTTGGTCGGGCCCTGGCTTCGGGGACTGGTCCCGCCCGGCGTGCAGGGCGCAGAAAATACCCCGTGCCGAGGGGTCGGTCGGCACGGGGTTCGCAGGGGTTGCCTTGTCGTAGCCCGGGTACGCCGTCGCTCGTGCCCAAGCCCTCTCACTCCGAGGCAGATCCACCCGCTGAGTGGGACATCACCCACACTCTGCCATCATCCCGGCCCCCGGCCCGTGATCTGGGTGAATCGGGCCCCGCCCGCGACGCGCGCGGTTCGGGCTGTATCGTCTGTGACGTCTGCGCCGCCGCCCGAGCGCCGCGAAAGCCCGTACGCACGCGCCCCGGCGCCCGAGAATCACGAGGCCACAACAGTGCCCAGCGTCCCCCATGCACGCGTCATCTCCATCGGCGCCATGAGCGCCCACCCCCTCCGGGGCGAGCGCGCCGGGGCCCGCACCGGGCACGCCACCACCACCCTCGTCACCTCGGGGGACACCCGCATCCTCGTGGACCCGGGCCAGCCCGCCCCCGCACTCGTCGCCCGCCTCGAGGAACGCTCGGGCCTTACCCCCGAGCGCATCACCCACGTCTTCCTGACCAGCTTCCACCCCGAGCTCCGCCGCGGCCTCGAGGCCTTCGAACATGCCGAGTGGCTCATCGCCGAGCGCGAACGCGAGACCGTCGGCGTGCCCATCGCCCAGAGCCTCCAGCGCCTCGCCCAGAGCGCAGAGGACGCCCGCGACGCCGGCGAACAGCTCCACGACGACCAGCAGACGATGCTCAAGGTCCTGCAGCGCGACGCGGCGATCCTTCAGCGCTGCCGCCCCGCCCCCGACTCGCTCGCCCCGGGCGTGGACCTCTTCCCCCTGCCGGGCGTCACCCCCGGGCTCACGGGCCTGCTCCTGCCACGCCCGGTGGGCGACATCCTGATCACCGGCGACGCGATCCCGACCATCGAGCACCTGGAGCAGGGCAAGGCGCCCCAGCACGCCGCCGACGTCGCCCAGGCCCGCGACAGCTTCGCCGAGGCAATCGAGATCGCCGACCTGCTCGTGCTCGGGCGCGACAACATGGTCGTCAACCCGACGAAACGGCCGTTCTGATCCGGGTCACGGCGTGGCCGCCGCCCTCCCTACCCTCACTCGTGCGCATCCTCCTCACGAACGACGACGGCATTGGCGCCCCGGGCATCATCGCCCTGCACGACGCGCTCAAGGGCCTTGGCGAGATCACCGTCGTCGCGCCCAAGACCGTCCAGTCCGCCACCTCCCACGGCATCACCTACCACGCCCCCCTCATGATCTCGCGCGTCCGCGTGACACCGTCCATGGGCGGGACCGCCGTGGACGGGCGCCCCGCCGACTGCGTCAAGCTCGCGCTCACCAACCTCTTCCCCGAGATGCATGGGCAGGGCCAACGCCCCGACCTCGTCATCTCCGGCATGAACTCGGGCGCCAACTGCGGGATCAACGTCATCTACTCGGGCACCGTCGCCGCCGCCATCGAGGCCGCCTTCCTGGGTGTGCCCGCGATCGCCGTCTCCCTGCTCATCGGCGGGGGCGTGCCCGATTTCAAGACCGGCGCAATGCACGCGCGGCGCACCATCGACAGGGTGCTGGCCGCGGGCGACCTCGCCCCGCACGAGTGCTTGTCGATCAACATCCCCAAGACCGAGCAGGGCGACCCCGAGGCCTCGCGCGAGCGCGAGCTGGTCGTCTGCCCCATGAACGTGCACGGCCTGGTGGACTCGTACGAACGCCGCGAGAGCCCCGATGGCACGCCCTACTACTGGGCCTCAGGGCACGGCCTGGATTTCCGCTCGACCGACGCCGGCACCGACGTCTACGAGCTGATGGCCGGGCGGATCACGCTCACGCCCCTCCAGTTCGACCTGACGCATCCCCCGGGCCTCGACCGCTGGAGCGGACGCCTGGGGAAGACCGCCCGGCCCGCCTGACAGGCCCGGATCGCCCCTTCTCACAATCTCGTCCACAGGGTCTCCCCAGCACGAACGGCATGCGCAGTTCTTGCGCGGCTCGGTAGGGTGCCCGGCTTGGCCCCGCGGACAGACCGCGGGCGAAAAACGCCCGGGCCACGGGCGAATCCCCGGAGATAGACGCATGAGCACGGACGCCACGATCCGTGCAGGCGCGATTCGTTCGCGCCTGCCCGCCGCCCCCGCTCTCTCGGCCCCCACGATCGGGGTATTGCTCCTGGCCGCCGCCCCCGCCTGGGCAGGTGGGATCCCCCCCAACCACGAGTGCCCGCCCCTGCCCGACGTCTCGGGCGTGCACGTCTTCGAGGACGCCCAGAGGCCGACGCTCAGCTACGAGATCGACGAGGGGCGGGCGTTCGTGCCCGACCGCCGCCCGGTCGCGGTCGTCGCCCCGTACAACGGCACGTACTCGCCCGACAACCCCTTCGGCTTCGTCTCCTGGTTCCGCGACCCCGACACCGCGGGCGAGGAACTCGTCCGCAACCTCGATGATGCGTGGGACGCCGGCTTCCGGCGCATCGTCTTCAACCGCCCGGGCGGCGTGATCCAGGACAACGACATCGTCCAGATGTCCCAGTACCACTACCTCGAGCACGGGCACCGCGTCGCGTACCTCGTGGACGCCCGCAACTGGGTCCTCGCCAAGCGCCAGATCGACCCGACGCTCGAGGTCGGCGTCTTCGTCGGCATCCGGCACAACTCGCCGTGCACGCCCTGCCTCGAGCCCACCGGCGTGTTGCCGGACGGGTACAACTGCGCCGACGACCCCCTCTACATCCCCGGCTACCAGGGGCACATCGACGCGGGCGACCGGACCAGCGCCGAGTGGACCTGGCAGAACAACTTCCCCTGGATCGCCTCCGCATTCAACTCGATCTGGTTCGACTCGGGCTCGCTGTCCGCCAACTTCGGCGGGACCATGTCCCCCCAAGAAACCATCGTCACACTCCAGCACAACCCCGACTACGAGGGCGTGCGTATCGGAGGCGAGGCCGTCCCCCGGGGTGATTGGATCGGGAACACCTTCTTCCCCAACCCCAACGTCTACAAGGCGCCCTGGATGGCCCTGCACCGCTTCTTCCTCCAGGACACGCGGGCGGGCGAGGTGTACGACCCCGCGACCACGGAGGTCGGCGTTGCGTTCATGAAGCCGAGCGTAGACCCGGTCTACGACATCAATGACGTCGCGGACTTCCGCGACCGCGGCTACGTCGTGTGGGCCTGGCGGGCCTTCTCCTACGAGTTCATCCAGCGCACGCACGACGGGGAGAACGGCGAGTTCTACGACGCCATCGTCGCCGCGGGCGCGCTCGGCGACTTCAACGGCGACGAGGCGATTGACTACATGGACGTCATGGACTTCATGGTGCGCTTCTCGGCGACCGACAGGCCCGAGCACCCGGCCGTCTGGGACGGCGACGTCTACAACGACGACGTCGTGGACTACCTCGACGTGATCGAGTTCATCCGGGCGTTCTCCGGCGAGTCGCTTACCCCAGACCCGGACGACGGCCCCGACGACGACGACGACCCGGACAAGGGCAAGCCCTGACAAAAAGTCAGACGGCCGCACTCGCGTGCAGCCGCCCGGAGGGAGAAAGAGAGATTTCGTGTCCGCGCCCGAGCCGCGATCGGTGGGGCGGGGTATGACGTCTTTGCGAGGACGCCTCAGAGCGAGTCGTCGAGCTCCTCGATCTCGGCCGCCAGCTTCGTCTCGAGCTTCTCGACCTGCTCGGGCGTGAGGCCCAGCAGCTCCATCAGGTCCTTGGGGATCTCGGTCGACTCGATGTCGAGGCGGAACGCGCCGGCGACCTTCGCCGCGAGGCAATCGGCCGCCGCGACCACCGCGACCAGTGTCCGCTTCTCGCCGGGCGCCTCGTGCGGCCGGTGGTGGTAGCCCGTGACCAGCGCGAACGGCGCCGGAAACTTCCACTTCTCGCACAGCGCCGCGCCGAAGTCCTGGTGGTCGGCGCCGAAGACGGCCTCCTCGACCTCGAGCATGTTGAGCAGGGGCGCCCCGTCCTCGTCGCGCCCCGTCTTCTCGACGACCTCGATGAGCTTGCTGCGGTCGAACTGCATCTCGACCATGATCCCGATGTCGTGGATCAGGCCCGCGAGATACGCCTCGTCGCCCAGGCCGAGCTTCAGCTCGTCGGCGATCAGCTTGCTCGCCGCCGCGACCGCGTTCGAGTGCGTCCACAGGTCCTTGGCGCTGAAGTCGGGCGTCAGCTCGCCGCCCCGGAAGAGCTTGGCGAGGCTCGCCGCGATCGCGATGTTCTTGACCGCGTTGAGCCCGAGCATGACGATCGCCCGGTTGATCGAGGCGATCTGCCCGGGCAAGCCGTAGAACGAGCTGTTGACGACCTTGAGGATCCGAGAGCTCAGCGCCGGGTCGCCCGAGATGACCTCGTGCAGGTCCTGGGCGGTCGAGCTGGGATCCTCGACCAGGTCGATGATCTTGAGCGTGATCTCGGGAAGGGTCGCGATGTGGCTGATCTCGCGGATGGCGCTCGCGACGATCTGCTCTTTCTGCTCGGCGGACACGGACATGGCGTTCTCCCATTGGGCGCAGAGCCCGGACCGGACGCTCATCGGCGCACCGACGCCGCAACTTCGTGACAAGCCGGATTTTCGGGACAGTTCCCCGGGACCCGCGCCCCCCCCCGCCCGTGTCGATAACAGCGTGGGACGTGCGCCCAGGGGACTCGTCGCGTTGCCGCGAGGCACAGCCGCGGGGCCCAGTGCGGAGCCAGACGCGGGGCTAGTAGACGCAGCGCTTGCGCGCCAGCCCGGGCGAGGAAGGGTCGATCTCGCACAGCGCCCCCGCCGCCCGCACGCCCGCACGCCCGTCGCCGAACGGGTGCTCGAACGGCCCGGCCAGCGATCGAGCCAGCGAGACCGCCTCGCCGATCGCCGCGGCCTCCTCGGCCGCGTGGACGACGTTGGCGCCGTGCTCGCGCCCGCGCTGGCGGACGCCGACATCGACCGTCGGCGTGCCCAGCGCTGCCGCCTCGATCAGCCCGGCGCTCGAGTTGCCCACGAGCACGCCCCCGTCGCGCCCCAGGCGCACAAGCAACGACGTGAAGCGTGCGCGTGGCAGGTGCTTGATGACCCTGACCGAGTCGGGAGCGCCCACGAGCGCGCGCATCACCCCGTCACGCCCCGGGTCGTGGTTCGGGTGTAGCGCGAGCACGCGCGTCGTGCCGAGCCCGTCGAGCACGAGCCCCGCCGCGTGTTCTTCCGCCTCGTCGGTCCTCCCGATCGGGTGCTGCAGCACGACCGCCTCGGGCGAGCCCAGTTCCTCGTACGCCGCGTCGTCGAGGGGCTCGACAAGGTGCAACCCATCGATCGCGGGCGAGCCGATCACGCGGACGTGCTCGGGGCGCTCGCCCATCTTCTTGATCCGTTCGGCACTCTGCCCGCTCGCGGCCAGATGAAGATGAGCAAGCTTCGTGATCGCGTGCCGCATCGCCTCGTCGCTGACGCCCTCGGCCCGGTCCCCGCCGTGGATATGGCAGACCGCGACCCCCCCGACGCTCGCCGCGCTCGCCGCGGCCAGCGCCTCGATCCGGTCGCCGAGGACAACAACCCAGTCCGGCGCGAGCCGCTCAAAGCTCCGCCCGAACCGCGCAACACCCCTGCCCAGCGCCTCGACGTCCGCCCACCGCCCGACGCGTCCGACCGTCTGCATCGGGATCGAGTCGGCGACCTCGTAGTGCTCTTTCACCTCGCGGAACGTCTCGGCGGGCTGGATGAGGTGGGCGCCCGCGGCGATCACGAGCAGTTCCAGCTCCGGGCGATCCCTGACCGCGTCCATCACGGGTCGCAGGAGCCCGAACTCGGCACGCGTGCCCGTCACGACCGCGACGCGGCGTGGGTTGTCGGGCGTGGGCGCACGATCCCGCGCCCGCTCGTCGCCCGAATCTGTCCACCCGTCGCCGATCATGGCACAAGACTAGCCCGGAACGTCAGTGACGGGCCTCCCCACCGCTCTCCTCCTCCTCCCACCCGTCCCGCCGCTCCTGCATCCGCACCACATAGTCCACCGCCGCGACGAGCGATCCGTGCGAGTCGAGATAACGCGTCGAGCCCCGGCGCGTCCATATCCTCGTCTCCGCCTCGGCATGACCCGCCTCGCGCAACCTGCGCGTCCCCCACGCCTTGAGGTCCGCAACGACCCGATCGGGCGCTCGATCCGAACCCATAACCACGTGCACGTGGTTCGAACGCACATTGACCGCGTGCAGTGTCCACCTGCGATGTGCGCACACGTCACGGATCGCCTGATCAACAACACGACGCATTTCAGGCGACAGCACGACGGGATCGTGTTTCAACCGATCGCAGTCGGCCATGACCCGATCCGGATCCGGCTCCGCGTACCGGGTCACGCCGTCTTTGCCGATCTCCGCCCAGCCCCGATCGTCGCCGCGAAGCCAAGTCCCGTACGTCGTCCACGTGAGGAGGTACGCGATCACGGGCGCCATAGTGGATCGTACGATGGCGAACCGGGCACAAACGAGCCCGGAACGTGAGTGACGGGCCTCCCGCTTCTCCTCATCCTCCCCCGCCTCGGGCACGATCCACCGCCCCGCGACAGCCCGCCCGTCACTCACGTTCCGGGCTAGTTCTCCAGATCTTCTTGCATCAATGGCATGTCCCCGTCCACCCCTCGCGCAAGCGTCCGCCCGACGATCTCGCCCAACCGGAAGGGCTCGATGCCCACGCCCGGGCGTTTGATGGTCACGTCCGTGGGCGAGATCACCTCGCCGGCGCCCATCGCCCGCGTCGTGGTCATGCTCTGACGAGAAACCTCACGGACGTCTCGCTCGCAGTCGAGCACGCGCTTGTCGAGCATCCCCAACGCTTCATCCGGTTCCGGGAGGCTCGGATCCCCCCACCGCATCCGTCCGGCTCCGGGATAGTGGCCAGTCATCCATTCTGGGTCATGTTGCACTCGGCTGGCGTAGGTGATGTAGTCCCGCAACTCACCCGATTCGAGCGAAGCCCGGTGATCAGGCCCTACGGCCGCTACCGAGTGCGTCAGGTGCTTCTCCAACACATGCGCTCCGCATCGGCGTGCCAAGGCGCCGATGTCCAAGCCCTCCGTGTGGTCGCTGTATCCGACTGTCACTTCGAGCGTCTGTGAAAGCTTGGCAACCGCAAGCAGAGCCGCGTCGGCACGCCGACACGGATAGCTGCTTACACACTGCAACACCGCCAACCAATCGCGCACCCCCTCCAACCACCCCACCGCACGCACCACCTCCTCCAGCGTGCTCGCCCCCGTGCTCACGATCAGCGGCCTGCCCGTCGCCGCCAGCGCCTCGAGCAACGGCCTGTTGATCACATCCGGCGACGCGCTCTTGTACGCGTCCCAGGCCAGTGCCGCCGCCCGCTCCACCAGCTCCACGCTGAACACCGTCACGATCGCGTGGATGCCCAGCCCGTGCGCACGATCGACGACCAGCGCCATCTCGTCGAGCGTCAGTTCCAGGCGTCGGAGCATCGCGACCGGGTCGGTCTCGCCCGCGGCCTTCTGGTACGCCGCCAGCTTGGCCGCCTTGCTCAGCAGGCGATCTGTCTCGAAGTACTGAAGTTTGACCGCGTCCGCGCCCGCCTGTGCCGCGGCCTCGGTCAGCTCGAGCGCGCGGGCGACCTCGCCGTCGTGGTTGACGCCGATCTCCGCGATCACGTACGGCGGATGCCCGGGGCCGATCTCGCGTTGCCCGATCTTCACGCGCCCAGCCCCATCTCTCTGGCCTAGCCCGTCCGCCGCCACTCGCGGGGGCGGTGCGGGTCCGCCGCGCCCAGCCGCTCGCGGAGCACGACGTCCGCGACGATCTGGTCGATCCGCGAGTCGATGTCGATCACCTCACCCTCGCGCGTGAGCACGCCCGCCCGCTTTCCGCCCAGGAACGCGTGCGGTCCCGGCGCGACGCCCTCGACCCGCAGCGCGAGGGCCTCGGGCGTGACGGCGAGCACGCCGCCGTCGGGCACGCACGCGGCGGGCAAGTCCTGGCGTCGGTACACGCCGTGGTTGAGCACGTCGCCCTCCCACGGTCGCACGTCGCCCGTCGCCTCGTCCACGCGGGCCGTCCACCACGGGTGGTGCTTGCCCACGGGCGCGTAGCTCTGCACGCTGTCGGCGCCCTCGCCCAGGCGCGTCAGCGCCCGGTCGATCAGGTCGACGGGGCGGACGGGCACGTTCGCGTACAGGATCACGACGGGCCCGAGCGTCCAGTTGAGCGCGCCGACCGCGTGCCTGGCGGCGTCGTCAACCGTCGCGCCGTCGGAGGCCAGCTCCGCGGGGCGCTGCACCGTCTCGGCGCCCATCGCCCTGCCGATCTCCATCGCCCGGCGATCATCGCTCGAGACCGCGACGCGCGTCACTCCGGGCGCGGCGTTGGCCGCGTCGATCGTCCACGCGATGCACGGGCGCCCACCCACGGGCGCGATGTTCTTGCCGGGCAGTCCCTTGGACCCGCCCCGTGCCAGGATGACCGCGATCGCACCGCTCACGCCGCACGCCCCTGCACGAACACCCCGGGCTTGGTCTCAACGATCGCCGATCGCTCGCATGCGTCGCGCCACAGACGCCGATGGAGTTCATCGGCCGGAACACCCTGGCCCACGCGCGGCGCCTCGAGGTGCGCCGAGGCCGGCGTCGCGACCGTGCCGTCGGACAGAATGGATATCCGCTCGCGGTCCCACCACGCCCGGCGCCACGCGGGCGCGGGCAGGGGCGCGATGCGTGCGCCGTCGATGGGCGTCGCGGTCGGGTCGATGACGCTGGCGCCGCACGCCATGATCCACATGTCGTGGAACGCCTGCACCTCGCCCGCGCTCGCGTCGCAGCGCGTGATCCGTGGCACGATCCAGGGCATGGGCATTCCCGAGACGCACGCGCCCGCGTCGCGACGCTCGATCAGCCGCCTGACGCCGGCGTGCACCTTCTCGAACGCGTCGGACCCTGTCAGCGCCCGGTACGACTGGGCGCTGGTCGCGAGCAGGTCGATGCTGATCACGTCGGCGCCCGCGTCGAACAGGGCGTCGATCGCCGCCTCGCCCTCGAGCGCGGGGCGGACCAGGTCCGTGCGAACGTGCACACCCGCGACGCCGACCTCGCGCGCGATGCGGACGACATCGAGCGCCCGCGGGCTCATGAGGGGGTCGCCGACGCCGTCGAGTGTGAGGACCACGTCCGTGCGCACGCCCGCCAGCTCCGCCAGCAGCGCGTGCACCGCGGGCAGGGGGAGCATCTCGCGCTCCACCGGGCCCGGCGAGCCCCGCCTGGACTCGCCCCAGACGCCCGCGAGCAGACGCCCGGTGCACAGCTCGAGCGTCACGTCCCGCGGCCCGCTCGGCGTTTGGGACACGAGCGAGCCCAGTGCGCCCGTGATCGTGTCGGCGTCCGCGTTGAGCCACGCTGTGCCCAGAGGCGCGAGCGCGGTGCGCAGCTCGGCGGCCCGCGTCGGAGTATCCGGGATCGCGCGCACGCACAGGTTCCGCACCGTCGGCGGGACCTGCACGCACATCGCCTTGGCGATCGGGTCTGCCTGGGGCGCGATCGGGAGGTAGCCCAGCAGCGCCCCGATTGTCGCGAGCGAGCCCGCCCTGTCTCTCGCCGTGTCGAGCGACCCGACCGCGCGCCGGTCCACGAGCACGCCGCACATCCCCGGCGGAGCCTGGGTGAACGCGACGCGCCACGACTCGGGCGCAGACCTGTACCGCTCGACGACCGCGTTGGTCATCGCCGGATCGACCAACGCCCAGTCGGCGCCGACGAAGACCGCGGCGTCAATACCCCGCGCGTTCATCACACGATTCGCCGCGCTGGGCTCGAACGCCTCGTCCGCCGCCAGCAGCCCGCCGATCCCGCCCCGCCAGCTCTCGGGGCTCCACATCCGCCCGGCGCCCACAGCCCGGAGCCGATCGCGGACGATTTCTGCGTCGCACGCCTCGATGACGACCCGCGCGTCGTCGAGCAAGCCGCCCAGCGCCTCGCGCGTCCGGGGCGGCTGCGTCGAGAGCAGGACGATCTCGTCGAGCCCGCGTGCGTCGAGCAGGCGGCGGAGCGTGAGCCGCAACGCCGACTCACCGCCCACGAACGGCGCGTCCAGGTCGCGGGGCAGGCCGAGGCCCGAGACCTCGTGATCGACCAGAACCATCGCCGCGACACGCCGGGGCGGTTGCTCGGCACACGAGACTTCCTCGCCGGGCGACGGGTCGCGGGTGAGCTTGGGCGCCTCGCCCTTGTGCGCACGGATCGCGGCGTCGAGCGTCCGACCGACCGCGTCGGCCGCCTCCGCCAGCCACCGCACGTTCTGCCTGTCCCGCTCGATCTGCAGGCGCTGCCGCTCGTACGGGTCGATGGTCTCGGCCAGGCTCAGCGCCCGGTCGGCGCGGATGCGGTTGAGCGCTCCCGCCTGGTTGACGAACTGCACCAGCCTGAATCCGGGCGTCAGCGACTGCACCTCGTCGCGGATCTTGTTGACCTCGCCGATCAGGCGGTTGACGCGGGGTGTGTCACGCTTGGCCTCGATCATCGTGTCGAGTTTGCGGACGGTCTCGCGGCTGCGCTCGCCGACGCGCCAGACCTGCGCGCGCACGTCGGACAGTCGCTGGATCATCTTCTGTACACGCTTGCCCGCGTCGCCCGGCGCGCCGTCGCCCTCGGGCGGGGGCGCGCCGTTCGGGACCGCCGCGTGTGTGCGCAGCGCATCGCAAAGCGTCAGCAGCTCGGCGCCGCGCTTGACCGCCCCGCCCTCGGTCGCGTCGATCGTACGTTGGCCCGCGCCCAGATCGCGGGCGAACATCTGCACGAACTGGGCGAGGTAGGTCGCCATCTGCTCGTCGGTGTAGACCTCGCCCCCGCCGACGGCGGGCACGCGCCGGAGCAGCGACCGCATCCGCGCCACCCGCTCCCACTCGAGCGTCTCGATCGTGCGGAAAGGTCCCAGCTCGGGCGCCCAGACGTCGTGGATCGCCGCCCCCGCGCTGTAGTACTGCCCGTCGGTGAACGCCAGGTCCTGGCCGGTCAGGATCACCGGGTCGCACCCGAGGTGGCGGGCGACGGCATACGCCAGGTGGGCCACCGTTGCGCCCGGCTCGATCCT
The DNA here is from genome assembly GCA_029260515.1 of Phycisphaerales bacterium. Lineage (GTDB taxonomy): Bacteria > Planctomycetota > Phycisphaerae > Phycisphaerales > UBA1924 > JAJRXR01. The sequence continues at coordinate 274,527 of JAJDDC010000070.1, forward strand.
TCCCATATCGCGCGCGAGCCCGTCGCCCAGGATCCCGTCGAGCAGCTCGTCGGACGGGCACCGGACCACGCCCGGGAACGCGTCGAGGATCGCCGGGTTCGCCTTGGGCTCGGCGATCAGCGTCACCCCCTCGACGTCCTCGGGGCGCAGCCCCTCGTAGAACCTTCTGGAGATCTCGTGGTGGTCGAGGGCCGTGACGTAGTGCGGGCGGATGCCCCGGGCGAGCAGCTGCCTGAGCACCGTCTGCACCGCGACGATGACCACGCGATCGCGCACGCCGGGCTCGGCGAGCAGATCGATGTTCCGTTCGAGCGAGGGGCCGGCCGCGACGACGACTGCGGGGCGCCCGGCGCACGCACCGCGCAGCTCGGCGATCCCGCCGCACGCCGCGTAGTGGTCCAGGTTCATCACCGCGTTGCGCAGTGTCGTCTCGCCCTGGACGAGCGTTGTGACCAGCGTCGTGCGCACCGCCTTGAGCACGCCTGTCACGCTCGCGACCAATCGGTCGGCGCCCTCGCCCAGGCGGGCCTTGCTCGGCGGGTGGGCCAGGAACGTGAAGCCCAGCGCGATCACGCCCTCGATGCCGGCGAGCGCGCGAGAGACCGCCGGCGCGTCGTCGGGGTCGGTCAGGACGATCAGGTTTGTTTGGGCGATCCATTCCGAGTGATCGACACGCTCCAGGACGGCGCGCAGGAGCGGCAGGTCCGGCTCGTAGCAGAGCAGGACGCCTGTCTTGCGGAGGCGGCGGGCGATGTCGGCGACGTGGTAGCCCAGCGCGAACCCGAGCACGCAGACCGCGCCGACCTCCATGATGTCCACGCTCGCGCCCAATCGGACGCCCTCGGCGACGGGCGCCCGCGCGCTGGCCAGCAGCGGGCCACCGGACGCTCTCGCGCTGGGGCCCTCGGGTGTCTCGATGAACTCCAGGTCCGCCCGCGGCGTTGTGCTGCGTAGACAGTCGGCGAGGGCCGGGTCCTGCAGGGCGATCGCGGCCAGGTTCTTCTCGAGCGTCCCGGCGTCTTGCGGGCCCTGATAGGCGTCCTCGAGACCGTACGAAAGGATGTCCATGGGGCGGCCTCCGGCGCACTGCTCTCCCGGCGGGCGCGGACCGACCGCGCCGGGCACAATCCGTGTTGCATCGGCCCCACACGGGCCCGCGCTGCAACAATCACGCGCCGTATTGCGGACTGACGGGTGTCGCGGGTGTGCACGGATCGCCCGCGCAAGAACGGAGTGACATGCAACTCGACGACCTCGCCGCCCAGATCGTGCCCCTGCCACAGGCGCCCCTGCTCGAGCGGTACCTGTTCGAGTCGCCCCTCGTGCCGGTCGCGGTGCTCGTGATCGGGGCGGTGGTGTTTTTCGTGATCCTCAACGCGCGGGCCAGGCTCCGCCCCGCGGCGCTGGCCGGGGGCGGTCTGCTCGCGCTGGCGGCGGGCGTGTGGGTGCTGGCAAGCCTCGTCGTCACGCCGCGGGAACGACTCATCGAACGGGCGGGCGAGGTTATCGACGCGACGGCCAGCGCGGACACGGCGGCGCTGGGCCCGATGCTCGCCGAGCGGGCCGAGGTCCGGGTCGGAGACCGGGCCCGGTACACCGGGCGGGCCGCGATCCTCGCGGGCGTGGAGGACTATCTGGGCGGCGGGATTCTCGAATCACACCGGATCGCCGACGCGCAGGCGGTCATCGACACGCCGCTGACGGCGCGCGCGCAGCTGCGCGTCCGCCACACGGGCTCCGGCGTACCGACGGCGAGCTGGTGGCTCATCCAGTGGCGTCGCGCATCGCCCGGATCGCCCTGGATCGTCGAGTCGATCGAGCCCCTGTGGCTCGCGGGGATCGGGAACCTGTAAAAACACAGGCGCGGACGCGCTCAACGATCCGGGATCGCGACGAGCTGGCTGCGTTGTAAGCGCCGCACGGACTGGCCGGAATCTGTGCGCAGCGTCTCGTTGAAGCCCTGGCCGTTGACGAGGTTGTTGGGGTGCTGCTCGCGGGCCTCTTCGAGGCGGGGCGAGTCGAATCCCCCGGCGGGGTCGTGGTCGGCCTCGGAGAAGACGCCGACAGTGATCGTGCTCGCGCCGGGCCCGTGGTGGTAGAAGGCCTGCTCGCCGTCGGCGCGGAGGCGCGCGACGGCCTGCTCGGCGGCGGCGCGGAACTGGGCCAGGTCCGACGCGGACGGGGCGCGCCCGTCCAGACGGGTGTAGACACCGATCTGCAGCGTGTACAGCGCGTCGGCGCCGAAGCGTTGCCTGACGTTGCGCAGGTCCCACACGGCGTTGGAGCCGTGGAGCGACTCGTCCGGCGGGGGCATTAGGAATGCGCTGGCGAAGATCGCCTGGCCGTCGATGACCTTGGTCCGCAGGCGGTCGAGCTCGCGCCGGGCCCGATCATCGTCGGGCGAGGCGTAGCGGCCCAGGACAACAAGGGGCTTGCCCCTCCGGGTTTCGAGCCGGGCCTCGGGCTCTGCGCCGAAGGTGCGGATGTTCTGGAGCAGCCGCTCGGCCGCCCCCGCCTCCGAGCTCGTCGGGCGGGCGAGGACAATCGTCCACGAGGACGAGCCGGAGGGCGCCTGGGCGACGCCCACCTCCTGCATGCCGCCGGTGTCGGCGTTGGCCCGTGTCGGCGGCGGGGTGTTTCCCTGTGCCAGCACCGCCCGCCCCTCCCGTTGGAGCTCTGGCGTGGGCTCGGATTGGGTGGTTTTTTGCCCGCCGCACCCCCCCAGAAGCAGTGGTGTTGCGAGCAGAAAGGCCGTCAGGGCCCGCAGGGCGGGTGCACGTCTATTTTGGGTGGTCCGGGTCATTGTTATACAATCTAAGCGGTTCTGGCGTAAGTGGTTGCCAACATCTTGGGGGTCTGTCTGATTTTGTAGGTTCTCTTCCCACCCCGACGATACATCCACAAGGGATGGACATGTGGCGCCTGGAGGCGACTGAATCTTGAGGTGGGCGCGTCCCGACGGACGCGTGGCGTAAGGAGGCTCGAATGACAGGAATCACCCCGATCGAGGCGGGCGCCACAGGGCGGGCGGGTCGCGTGACCGACGCGCCCCGCCGGGCGACCCCCGGCAGCGACGCACAGTCGCCCAGGCGGGCCGGCGGCGGAGACCAGGTGGAGGTCTCCGACATGTCCCGGTATCTGGCGAGGCTGCGGCAGGTGCCCGAAATCCGCGAGGAACTGGTTCAGGAGATCCGCGGCCAGATCGAATCGGGGGCGTACGACACCCCCGAGAAGATCGAGTCGGCGATCGACGCGATGCTCCAGGAACTCGGCGAGTCGTAGGCGCATCTTCAAGCTTGCATGATCCTTGACGCGCGGCCCGGTTCACCCGGGCCGCGTTTGTTATTCCCCGTGCTGGGCGCCCGCGGCGACAAGCTCGGCGGCGCCGACGATCCCCGCGTCGTCGCCCAACGCAGACTCGACAACACGCACACCCTTGCACACGTTGGGGAAGGCGATCTTGCGGATCGCGCCGCGGATGCGCGCGACGTACGGCTCGCCCAGCGCCTCGGTCAGCCCGCCCCCGATGACGACGCACTCGAGCGAGAGTAGTGTGACAATCCCGCCGACCGCGATGCCCAGGCTCTCGGCGGTCTCGTCGATGATCTCGCACACAAGCGCGTCGCCCTTGCGGTACGCCTCGGCCAGGTGGCGCGATTTGATTTTCTGCGACTTGCCCCCGATCAGCTCCGTGATCACGGTCTCGCGGTTGGCGCGGATGAGGTGGCGGACGCGGTCAACGACGGCGGTCCGCGAGCAGTTGTGCTCGAGCGAACGCATACCAGGGGGGTTGAAGGGGCGGAAGTGGACGTGGCCGATCTCGCCCGCGGTGTTGAAGGCGCCGCGGTAGGGCCTGCCCGCGAGCACGAGTGCGCCGCCGATGCCCGTGCCGACCCAGACGCCCAGCGCGTCGGTCGCGCCCCGGGCGGCGCCGTGCTTCCACTCGCCGTACAGCGCGACGTCCGCGTCGTTGCCGACGCTGACCGGGCGCCCGAGGGCGGCGGCCAGGTCGCGGGCCAGGGGCGCCTCGTCCCAGCGCAGGTTGACGGCCGTCACGACCACCCCCTGTTCCGGCTCGACCGGGCCCGGGGCGCCCACGCCGACGCCCACGATGTCTGGGAGCCCGAGGCCCGCGTCCTCGCACGCCGCCTTCACGGAGGCGACGATCCGGGCGAGGACGCCCTGGTAGCCCGAGTCCGCGTCGGTCTTGCGCTTGTCGCGCCCGATGATCTCGGCGTCGGCGTCCACGACACCCGTCTGGATGTTCGTCCCGCCCAGGTCAACGCCGACACGGAGGGGGGCGCTGTTGGTGGGGTCGGGCATGGCGCGAGTGTATCCGGCTTCAGAGCAGGCGCGTCCGGAAGACGCGGCAATCCGGCGCGGCGGCGGCGGCGGACTGGGCAAGCCCCGCGCCGCCCACGACGAAGAGCGTCGAGCCCGACCCCGACATGTGCACCGGAGCGCCGAGCGCCGTGGCGAGGCGGGCCCGCAGCTCGCCCAGCCCGGGGCGTGTGCGCTCGGCGGCGGGCGCGAGGTCGTTGAACAGCGCGCCAGCATCGAGGCGCCCAGACCGCGCGAGGTGTGCGATCTCCGCTTCTCGCAGCGGCGCCGGCGCCTCGTCATAGGCGTGGTAGACCGGCCCGGTCTCGCAACCGAACGCGGGACAGATCAGGACAAGCTCCCCGGCCGTGGGCGCGACGCGTTCGACCCGCTCGCCCAGGCCAGAAACAACCGCGGGGCGGGCGGGCGAAGCGTCGTCGAGGAAGAAGGCGATGTCGGAACCAAGCGTGCGCGAGAGACGCGCGAGTCCGGCCGAGCCGAGGCCGAGTGAATAGAGCGCGTCGAGCGCTTGGAGCATGGCCGCCGCGTCTGCCGATCCGCCCCCGAGGCCGGCGCCATCGGGGATCGACTTTCGCAGCGTGGCGTGCACGGGCAGCGCCCGCCCGGCGTGGGCCTCCAACAGCGCGTGGGCCCGGGCGGCGAGGTCGTCGGGGATCGCCCAGGGCGCCGGGCGCCCGTCGTCGCGGGCGATGTCGAATACGCTCGCCTCGCCCGCCTCGAGCCGCCTGGTCTCGAGCGTGTCGCACAGGTCGATGCAGGCCATCCACGAGCAGATCGGGTGCATCCCTGCGCCCGGGCGCCCGGGCCCGATCGCCGGCCCGACGCTCAGCGCGAGGTTGATCTTCGCGTGCACGCGTCGCTCGATGGTCCGGGCGGTCGGCTCGTCGGTGGGCACGCCGGATCGTACGGGGGAGTGGCGACGCGGGCGCCCCCACTAGAATCGGGCGGTCCGCTACGGAAAGGAAGACCCATGCTCGTGCGCGATCTGGTCAACGCGATGGAATCGATCGCCCCCTCGGCGTACGCCGAGGCGTGGGACCGGGTGGGGCTGCAGGTGGGCACTCCCGAGCACGAACTGGGCGGTCCCGTGGTGCTCACGATCGATCTGACCGAGCGTGTGCTCGCCGAGGCGGTGGGGATGGGCGCGTCGGCGATCGTCGCGTACCACCCGCCGATCTGGCAGGAGCTCGGGCGGCTGACGGACGCGAGCGCACCCGAGCGGATCATCCGCGGGGCGATCGAGGCGGGGATGGCGATCTTCACGCCCCACACCGCGCTGGACGCGGCCGAGGGGGGCGTGACGGACTGGCTGTGCGAGGGGCTCAGCGCGCCCGCGGGCGAGTCGAAAGAGAACGAGATCGCGGGCGACTGCCGGAGTTTGTCCCCGCACGTCGAGCACGACGCTGACCAGGCGGTGAAGATCGTGACGTTCGTGCCGCCCAAGCACGCCGACGAGGTGCGTGGGGCGCTGGCGACGGGGGGCGCGGGGATCGTCGGCGCCTACCGCCTGTGCTCGTTCGCGACGCCCGGCGCCGGGACGTTCCTGGGCGGCGAGGGGACGAACCCCGCCGCGGGCCAGTCCGGGCGCCTGGAGCGCGTGGACGAGGTCCGCCTGGAGATGGTCTGCTCGAAGCACGCGCTGCCGATCGCGCTCAAGACGCTCCGCGAGTTCCATCCCTACGAGGAGCCCGCGTTCGATGTGTACGAGCTGATGGGCAAGCCCCGGAGGCGGATCGGGGCGGGGCGTCGCCTGCTGCTCGACCGACCCGCGACGATCGGCGAGCTGTGCGAGCGGTTCAAGGCGCACCTGGGGAGGGCGCGCGTGCGCTACGCGTTGCCCGACGAGCGGGCGACGTACACGACGCTCGGCGTCGTGCCCGGGGCGGGCGCCTCAATGCTGGGTATCGCGGCCGCCGACGGGTGCGAGCTGTTCGTCACGGGCGAGATGAAGCACCACGAGATCGTCGAGGCGCTGCACAAGGGCGTGGGCGTGCTGCTCGCGGGGCACACGAACACGGAGCGTGGGTACCTGCCCCGCCTGGCGAGGCGCATCAAGGAGGCGTTGCCGGCGCTCGATGCGCGGATCTCCGAGGCGGACACGGACATCCTCACGATCGGGTGAGCGCCGGGAGGCCCCGGCTCAGGGACCACCCTCGGACGCGGGCGCGGCCGCGACGAGGGTCGCGTCGCCCATCCCGATGAGCACGTGCCCGTCGATGACCGCGACGCCGACGGGCTCGGCGACGAGCGGCAGGTCGTAGCTGCCCAGCAGGCGTGCGGAGGCCGCGTCGAGCACGTGAACCCACGACTCGCCCGCCTCGCCCTCGGGGGCGCCCACGCCCGGCTCACGCCTTTCGAGCACGATGATCAGCCCGCGGGCCAGCGCGGGCGGGAGGGCACGCCCGTCGGCGCCCAACGCGTCGGCGCCGACGAGTCGTCCGTCGCGGTCGAAGAGGCGTACGCCCTCGTCGGTCGCGACGAGCAGGCGGTCGTCGATGGGGTGGACACGGACCCACGCGCTCTCGGCGTTGCGGGCGCCGATCTCGAGCTCGGTGGCGCGGAGCGAGCCGCCCGCGCTATCGCCCATCCACAGCTCGCCGTCGGCGTCCATGACGACCATGCTCACGCCGAGCAGCCATGCGCCGCGGCTGCCATCGGTTGCGCGCGAGCTTGTCACCCAGTTCACCCGCCCCTCGACGACGTTGAGCGAGACGATCGCGCCCGCGAGCCCGGCGATCAGGTCGCCCGACTCGGCCAGACGCACCCATCGGACCTCGCTCGAGACGCCCTCGATCGGGCTGATGACCTCGCCGGTGCGCGCGTCGAGGGCCTCGATCGCGGGGGTCCATCGCCCGTCGCCCTCGCCGCCCGGGCTGACGCCGCCCAACGCGACCAGGCCCGCGCCGACGTCGAGGTCGTGGACCCAGGCGAGGCGGGAACGCCGCGTCCAGAGCTGCTGGCCCGTGGTCAGGTCGTGGGCAACGACGCGCCCGAGGCGGTCGGCGACGACGAGCGTCTGGTCGTCGAGCGCGAGGATGAGCGCATCGGGGGCGACGGCGCCGTCGAGGGGCGACTCGAAGCGCCTCGCGCCGACCGGCCCTCCGCCCGCGCCCGGGGCACGATCGCTCAGGGCCGAGAGGGCTCCCCCCAGGGGGCCGACCGACCAGAGCTCGTGCCCATCTTCGAGCGCGAGTCGCGAGAAGACACCCTCGGCGCCCTCGCCGGCGTGGACGATCACGCCCGCGTTGTCGATCCGCACGACCCGCGCATCGCCGCCGATGGGCGCGGTCCACGCGAGGGCGACGTCGTCGGCGCCGCCAACGAGCAGCGAGAGCTCGGAGCGCGACGCGGAGTGGAGCACGGCCCGGTCTGTGGGCGCGCTGGGCGAGGGGTCGAGCGGGACCACGGGCACGCCGGCGAAGACGCTCGCCCGCTCGCCCGTGGACAGCGCGACGCCGACGACTGGCTGGCGGCCGCGGACGGGCTGCCGGGCGAGGGCGGCCAGGTCGATCGGGGCGCCGTCTCGCGTCGGGACGAGCCCGGGGTGGGCGTCGCTGTACCGCTCGACGAGGGCGGCGGCCTCGTCGGCGCGGGCGCGCAGCGCGAGGGAGGTCGCCAAGCGCCCGAGGATCTCGCCGAACTCCTGGGGCACGACCGGGGCGCCCGCCTGGTCGAGCAGGTCGGCGGCGGCCAGCGCCGAACGCAGGGCACGCTCGGCGGCGTGCGGGCGCCCGGCCTGCTCGTACAGATGCGCGGCCCGGGTCCAGAGGCGCGGCGTGACGGACGCGGCGGGGTACCTTCGGGCAAGCTCGCCCAGCGCCGCGCCGTCGCTCTGTGAGGCCAGGCCTATCTCGATCCCCGCCTCGGCGTCGTAGGCGCGGTACGCGTCGTGCCCGTGGCGGAGCACGACGGCGCGGACACGGCGGGTGGCCTCGAGCTGAGCGCGGACCGCCAGCTCGGCGCCACGCCACGTCGCCGACGACAGCGACGGGTCCGCGAGCACGAGCTGGTACGAGTCGATCGCGCCCCTCGCGTCGCCCAGGCGGTCGCGGAGGCGCCCGAGGGCCATGAGATGTGCCACGCGCTGCTCGGGCTCGCGCGCCAGGCGGCCGAGACGGTCGATCAGCTCACGACGCACCGCGACCGAGGCGATGGTCGGCTCGCGCTCGTCGCCCGTCTCGCCCTGGACCATCGCGAGCAGAGAGCGGAAGAGCCGGTTACCCACACGCTGGGCCGCGGCGTCGGCGCCCGAGGCGCGGATCGCGCGCAGCGCGTGGTCGGTCGCCGGGGCGATGCGGGCGTGCTCGCCGGCGCGGAAGGCGAGCTCGGCGAGCGTCGCCGCGGGCGCGGGGTCGTCGGGCTCTCGGCGCATCCGTTCTTCGAGTAGCGAGCTGGCGACGCTCCACTCAAGGTACGAGTGCGCCTCGAACTCGCCGATCGCGACGAGCTGACCCTCGAGCGCGAGCAGGTTGCCCGTCAGGTCGAGGGGCACGCGCGAGGGGTCGCGGGGGCGGAGCGGGTCGAAGACGACGACGCCCTCGTGCGTCGGGAGCAGCAGGCGGTCGCCCGCGGGCGTGGCCCGCCCGGAGACCGCGGCCGGGTCGATCTGGTTGCTCGTTCGGACCGGGTCGGCGTGGAATCGCCGGACGTCCACGAACGCGACGCGGTCGGAGGCGACTGCGGCGAGCGACCCGCCCACGCGGACGAGGTACTCGGGCGAGCCCAGGTCGGCCGCGGCGCGGCGTGCGAGGATCGCGCCCGTCTGCATGTCCAGTCGGATGATCTCGGACCGGTCCGGCGAGATAAGGACGACCGAACCCGCGTCGAGCACGGGCACGCTGGTCGTCCAGGGCGGCGTGGACGATGGGCGGTACATCGCGGCCGGGGCGAAGCGCCGGACCCAGAGGGGCGCACCGGTGCTGGCCTCGACGCCCTCGATCGCGCCGATCTCGTCGGCGCGGACGACGACGCCGCGATCCGAGACGCCGGCGGTCGCGACCTGCCCCACCTGCTGGAAGGGCAGCGAGCCGGCACTGGCGACCAGGCGTGTCCAGCGGAGCGAGCCGTCGCGCACGTCGAGGCCCACGAGGTACTCGCTGAGCAGGCGGCGCGTGCGGACGGACTTTCGAACCGCGAGGACGGCGGTCCCGCCCTCGACGATCACCGGCCCTCGGACGCTCGAGTCCTTGAGGTTCTCGTCGAGGGCGGCGATGTCGGTGGACCAGAGGATCTCGCCCGTGTGCCGATCGAGGGCCATGACCTCGCCCCCGTCCTCGCGCCGCCCGGAGCGGGCGAGCCCGCTGGTGGTGAGCAGGACGTCGCCGTCGATGGTGACGCTGGCCGAGTCCTCGAGGCTCTGGCCCAGACGCTGGCGGGTCGCCTCGACCCATCGGTCGCGCGAGCCCTGGCCCGCGGGCGGGCCGACGCGTCGGCGCCAGATGGGGCTGAGCGTGAAGCGGTCCCAGGCGCTGACGGTGATGCCGTCGGAGACGTACAGGACATCGCCGACGGCGGTCGGCATCGACCAGGCGAAGGTCCGCTGACGCGACCGCTCGTCGGGGCGCTGGTCGCGCAGCTCGCTGGGCGCGTCGAAGACGCGGGAGTCGATCGGGCTCAGCGGCTCGGAGCGGAGCGGCTCGCGCCCCAGCGCGCCCAGGTCGATCTCGGGGGCGGAGAACACGTCGAGCGCGGCGCGTGCGTCGGCCCGGACGCCGGGAGGGGGCGCGATATGCGTGTTCCGCACGGCGTCGATCCCGCTGCGCTGCGCCCAACGGGCGGCGCGCTGCGCGACATCGTCGTCGTCGAGGTAGCGCGCGACCAGCGCGAGCAGGCGGGCCGCGTCGGCGCCCCGCTCGCCCGATCTGTCCGGGTGGTCCTCGAGCTGGGCGAGCGTCATCGCGGCGGCGCGGAACCTGGCGCCCTCGAGCTGGTCCTGCGCGACCCGGAGCGCACCCTCGCAGCCCCAGGGTGTGAGCAGGCGGGTGCGTTCCGCCTCGCCCGCGCGCCCGGACTCGACCAGCACGCGGGCCGCGTCGTTCTCCGCGGCCCGGTACCGCTCGAGCAGCTCGGGCTGCGCGAGCAGTCGCTCGTGCACCACACGACGCACCGGCACGAACAGGTCCGAGTCGTCGGACGAGGCGAGCACGCGGGCGCCCTCCTCGTCGAGCAGACGCTGGAGCACGCGGGCGGCCTCGGCCCAGCTCTCGATCGCGACCAGGTCGTCGAGGCGGCGGAGTGTGTCGGTCGCGAGCGGTGAGTCGTCGAGGAAGACGGGGTTCTCGGGCTGGGCGACGGCAGGGCAGACGGAGGCGGCGATCGCCAGGGCGAGAGTCGCCGCGTGTGCCGCGAGTCCGATCCGTCTCATCCGGGCGCTCCTTCGCGTGTGCCCGCCGGCGATCCGTCCCGGGCGTTGGGGTTCCCGGACGCGGGGGCCCCGGGGGAATCATCGGCGCGGTTTGCCGCGCCGTCCCAGCCATCGCGGGCGGGGCCCCGCGCGGGCCCGTGCGGGCGTGCCGGCTCATGGGCGAGCGGGGGCGGGCCGATCCGTCTGCGTCGTGACCGCTTCGGCCACAGCCTGTGTACCGCCCGGCCTCCTGGCGAGGCTGCAGACGGCCCCGCCCAGGTGCCGACGCGTGGCCCTGCTGGCCGCGGCGATCATCGTGATGAGTGTCGGGGACCTTGCCCTCACGCTGACATACCTGCAGAGCCTGGGGATGGCCGAGTCCAACCCCCTGGCGCGGGCGGTGATCGAGCTCGGCTCGCCCGGGCTGCTGATCCTCTGGAAGCTGGCGACCGTGACGGCGTGCGTGAGCATCCTGCTGTGGAAGAGCCGGGCCAGGTCGGCCGAGGTCGGGGCGTGGGTCGGCACGATCGTGCTGTGCGGGCTGATGCTGCACTGGAAGAACTACGTGCGGACGGCGCCCCCGGTGTCCCCGGCGGTCGCGTCCGGCTCGTTCCAGCCCGACGAACGGTGGACGACCTTGGCGCCCACGCGCCGCCTGCGGACGCCGTGATCCTGTCCTGCTAGGCTCACAGGCGTGAGACGCCGAGCAATACAACTGATGCTGATCGGGATGGCCGCCCTGGCCGTCGGGTGCTCCCGCCCTGGCCCGCCCCGTTTCGAGGCGGTGGGCGTGACGCGTGTTGGGGCGAGCGCCGAGGGCGTGGAGCTAGTGTTCCACATCGCCGCGATCAACGACAGCAAGGAGCCGCTGCCCCTGCGCAGGGTGAGCTACACGCTCGCGCTCGAGGGCCGCGAGGTGTTCACGGGCGTGCGCTCGCCCGAGACGACGCTCTCGCGCTACGAGACGCACGAGATCGACCTGCCCGCGATCGTGCCGCCCGAATACGACACGCGGGGCGTCGCGCCCTACCGGCTCTCGGGGTCGGTGACGTACCTGACGCCCGGAAAGCTCGCCGAGGTGCTCTTCGAGTCCGACATGCTCGTGCCCGAGGCGGACCTGAACATCGCGGGCGAGATCGACTTCGGCGGGGGCGGCTGAGGGCGATCCGGGCCGCGCCGGGCCAACCACGAGGACCGACCGGCGTCAGACGCGGCGCGACAGGCGGCGTGGGCGCTCGGGCGGCTGGCGCCCCGAGCCGTTGCGGGCGGGCGTGTGCGGCTGGTCGAACTCGTCGCCCCGGAACAGCGAGCCCAGGTAGACGCGTCGCACCATCTCGTCGTTGATGAGTTGCTTGGGCGTGCCCTCGGCCAGCTTGCGGCCCGAATCAATAATGCACGCCCTGTCGCACACGCGCAGCGTCTGCTGCACGTTGTGGTCCGTGATAAGGAACGCGATGCCGTGCTCGGCCAGGGATCGGATCTCGCCCTGGAGCTGCTCGACAGCGATCGGGTCCACACCCGAGAACGGCTCGTCGAGCAGGATCAGCTTGGGGTCCGTGATCAACGCCCGGGCGATCTCGAGCTTGCGCCGTTCGCCGCCCGAGCACGTCCGGGCCAGGTCCTTGGCCTTGTGGGTGAGGCTGAAGCGTTCGAGCAGGTCCGCGGCCTTCTTCTTGCGCTCGGCCCGCGTGAGGCGGCGCGTCTCGAGGATCGCGAGCAGGTTCTGCTCGCATGTCATGCGCTGGAAGACGGAGGGTTCCTGCGAGAGGTACCCGATGCCCCGCTGGGCGTGCTGGTACATGGGCAGGCCCGTGACCTCGTGGGCGTCGAAGAAGACGCGCCCGTCGTCGGCCTCGATCATGCCGATGGTCATGCGGAAGGAGGTCGTCTTGCCCGCGCCGTTGCGTCCGAGCAGGCCGACGATCTCGGCGCGTTCGACGTCGAAGCTGACGCCGTCCACGACGGTCCTGCCGTTGTACGCCTTGCGGAGGTTGATCGCCTCGAGGAGGGGCATGGGCCCTCAGTGTACGCGGGGGCGGGCGTGGGGAGGCCCACACAAACCCCGGATGCGTGCCGGTGCGGGCCTCAGTGGAGCAGGCGGAGGGTCATCGGGTAGCGGAAGAACTCGCCCCGGTTGGCGGCCATGGCTCCCATGATCATCCCGACGAGCCCGAGGATGTAGGGCCCGAAGATGGCGGGGACGAGCAGGACGAAGCCCACGCTGCAGGTGATGACGCCGATGATCGCCGCGATCGCGGGCAGGATGATGGTGTACAGCAGCAGTGTGATCTGGAAGTTGACCGCCTCGCGCCCGTGGTCGTCGATGTACGACGACTTCTCCTTGCGGACGAGCCACATGATGATCGGCGCGATGATCGCGACGTACGGCACGATCAGGTGCGCCAGCAGCGTCAGGTGCATCAGCAGGCTGTACGACCGCTCGTCGTCGGTCGCCCCGGGGTCGATGAGGCGCCCGCGGGGGCTCACTGGGTAGTCGGGCTCGCTCATCGGCGCGTTCTCCGGGGACTCGTTGGGAGCCTACCGCCCACGCTTTCACCCCGGGCCCCCGCCCGGGCGGGGGGGTACCCTGCCCGGCGTGTGGAGGCGGCGAGATTGACGACCGGAGACAAAAACAGCCTCAGATCCGACGCGGGCGGGAGCATCGCCCGGGCGGCGGGTTCACCCGGCTTCGCACCGATACTCGCACTGATTCTGGCCCTGGCGCTGGCGGCGTGCGCGCTGGCGATCTGCGGCTACCGCTTCGGCGTCGCAGACCAGATCCAGTACCTCGCCCACTACACCGACGTCCGCTTCCCGGGCACGCTCGACGCCGACCCGTACTCCGACGCGTTCGGGGCGCTGAGAAGCCTCGCGTGGGAGCCCATCGCCTGGACGACGCCCGAGGGCGCGCTGCCGTGGATGGTGCTAGGCGTAATGCTCGCGGCGGTGACCGCGTCGGCGCTGGTGCTGATGTGGCTCGGACGGACGCTTTTGGGGCGGGCGACGCCCCTGCTGCTGGCCGCGGCGCCCGCGCTGGTGCTCGTCACGCCCAAGGAGCAGAACTACCTCGGGCTCGTCTCGCTGGGCGACGTCGAGCTGACCGCGACCGTGATGGTCATGACCCTCGTGTTCGCGTCGATGACGCTCTTCGCCCGCGGGCGCGTGGTCTGGTCGCTGGTCGTCGCGGCGGCGGCGGCGCCCGTGCACGGGCAGACCGCGGCGTACCTGCTCGTCGCGTGGTGCGCCGCGACGCTTATCGCCCATAGAAGCGAGCGACGTACGATCGCACTGGTCGTCGGCGTTGGTCTGGCCGGGGTCGTTGGCGTCATCCTGGCTCGCCCCATCGGGCCCGTCGATCCGGGCGACATGGACGCGTACGCACGCCTCGGACGCGAGCTGTACGCGCCGCTCATCGATATCCGTTTGGTGCCGCTCAAATCCTGGGGCGCGGTCGTGTTCGTGCTCGCGTTCGGCGCCCTCGCCCTGCCCGGGTACCTGCGCAACGCCTCGCTCGCACCGACCCGCGTACGCGACGCCCGCGAGCGGCTTCTCGTGTACGCGGTCGGATCGCTCGCGTTCCCGCTGCTGGGGTGGGCGTTGCTCGCCTCGGGGCTCGAGGAACCACTGCTCTGGCGCCTCATGGTGTCACGCTCGCTCATGCTCGTGCAGATCGTCTCGCTTGTCGTCGCGGGGGTGTGGGCGGCGGACCTGATCCGCCGCGGGGGCATCGGCGCATGGGCCGGCACGCTGGCGCTGCTCGGGCTGGTGCTCTGGCCCACGCCGAGCCTCGGGCACCTGGCCGCGGGCGCGGTCGGCGTCGTGACGCTCGGGGCGATCGGGCTCGGGCTCGCCCCGACCCGCGGGGCGCCGCGGGCAGAGCCAAGCACGGGCCGGCGGGCGCCGCCCGGCGCGTGCGCCGCGTGGCTCGGAGTCCTCGCACTGGGCCTGGCGGCGTTCGCGATGCGTCCCTACCCGTGGACCACCAGCCCCGTGACGCCCGCCTGGCGCGACGCCCAGGCATGGGCCCGGGCACAGACCCCCGAGGGCAGCGTGTTCCTGACGCCCCCGTACCTGGCGGGCTGGCGCGTGGGCTCGCACCGCCCCGCGTTCGGCGAGCTGCGCGACGGCGGGCTGCTGTTCTACGCCGGCGCGCCCGCGCTCGGCTGGGAGCGTCGGATGCGCCTGTTCGGCATGACGCCCCGCGCGTGGTGGTTCGAGGTCTCTCCCGCGGACACGGACAGGGCCCACAGCTCGCTCCGGGCCCAGTACGCCGACGCGCTGGGGGCCCACGCGGGCGAGCTGGGCACGCTCACGGGCGCGCGGTATGTCGTCGTCGAACACGGGGATGCGCCGTGGGTGCGCACGCCGGTGTACGCCAACGAACTGCTGGAGATCTACGAGCTCGGCGGTGTCGCCGAGTGACCGCGGACGAGCAGCCCACGCGGTCGGGCATGGTGCAGGTGTGTGCGGCTAGTCCGGGCAACCGGCGCTGAAGCGGACCAGGAACTCGATGATGTCCGACATGTCGTAGACCATGGGCGGCCTGGCAAGGTCCGCGTCGGTCTGCTGGTGCATGAACGCCACGAGGAAGGCGTTGACATCCGCAAAGTCGAGCGTCCCGAGGGGCTCGGCGATGTCGGAGGCGTTGCACGAGTCGGTCGGCGTGAACGAGACCACGAAGCCGCTTACCGCGGTGGTGACGCCCAAGACGTCGAAGACCTCCGAGCGGGCGCCCGCCTCGAGCGTGTACACGCCCTCGGGGAGCGTGAGCGATTCCTCGATGAGCAGCTCGGCCGAGGTGATCAGCTCGTCGTAGACGTACGGGGCGCCGGGGGTGGTCCCGGCTCGGAGGCGCGTCCACGCGACCGAGTCGGCCGAGCCCTCGGTGACGAGGTGGATGAAGCACTCGACGCGCGTCGGCACGTTGACCTCGAAGACGAAGGCCATGCGCGAGCCGCCGAACGTGAAGGATTGGAGCAGCGGCTCGCTCGCGGTCATGGACAGATCCACGTCGCCCAGCGACCAGAACGCGCCCGTGTTCGCGGGACCCGAGAGCTGGATCGCGCCGGTCTCGGCGAACGCGTCGGGCCTCAGCGTGGCCTTGCCCTCGGCGCCGCCCGCCCAGAACGCGCCGAACGCGTCGGCGGTGGGCTCGGACTGGCCCGAGTCGAAGTCCTCGTTCTCTTCGTCGCGGAGACTCGATGAGGCGTAGACGATGCGCTCGATCTCTGTGAGCGAGAACCAGGCGGGGTCTTTGGCGTTGCCGGCGTCGGGCGCGGGCCCGTTCAGGAACAACGCCGCGATAATCGGCAGGTGTGGCATGCGTGCCTCCCAGCGACGTGACACCCATTGTATGAGGTCGGCGCCCCGCCGAGAACAGGGCTTCTTCGATATCGGATGCGATACGACGCCGGCCTGTTCGGGTTGGGGAAGGCCCGGGCGGGCAAAGAGCCCGCCGCTGCAAGGAATTACGCCCGTGGATGCGGGACCCGTTTCGGGGGGGCGGGGTCGGGTGCGGCGATTTTCGGGGCGGGCGACCAACGGTGCGTCCCCGGCTACTGGCACCCGGCCGCGAAGAGCTCGAGGAACGCGAGCACGTCGAGGTAATCGATCACCCCGACGGGCTGCGCGAAGTCGGCTCCGGGGGATGCCGCCGCGAACGCTTGCAGGAACGACAGGACGTCCGAGGCGTCGAGCGAGTGCTGAGGGGAGGCGAGGTCGGCGGCCGAGCAGCGACCGACGTTCCAGAGCAGGAACACGTCGTACTCCGCGTCACTCCACTGCCCGGTGTTGTCGGGCAGTACCGTCAGCGCATACGCCTCGGCGCGCGCCTCGATGCCGTACCGCCCCGGGGGAAGGACGAACCCGTACGGGTCGTGGTACTCATCATCGTGGGTCGTCGATTCGAGGTAGGGCGCGCTGAACGGGTTGTCCGCGTTGAACAGTCGCACGCTCGCGAACTCGCCCTGGCCGTCCGCGTCGAGTTCGGCGTCCAGCTCGAAGAAGACGGGCTCGTCGATCTCGAAGAGCATGCGCGTGACGCCCGACGCGTTTGCGAACGCGCGATCGCCGCACCAATCGAGGCTCGTAGCCGCCACGACTCTGACACACGCAACAAAGAACTCGGGACCGAACTCGGAGTCGAAACTCCCGCTCGCAGCCGCTCCCGCCTGACACGGGCGATCCCGCTCGTCGTCGGCCGAGTCGAAGACGCCCTGGGCTCGGCCGCCGCGCCCGAAATCGATCGGGCCGTCACCGGGTGTCTGTACGGACAGCCACCCCCACCAGTCACCGAAGAGGTCGTTGTCGTCGGCGGCTGAAGTCTGGCCGGAGAACGCGAAATCCCCATACTCCGACAGGAACTGGATGTCGCCCCACAGGGCGCGCTGATCCGAGTAGAAGACGACGGGCCCGTCGGTGGCGGATGCGAACGGCGCACCCGAGAGCACGGGCACAGCACAGCACAGGATCAACTTGCGCATCGCGGTCCTCCCAGTTCGTGTCCCCACGGGGGTCCGGACATCGTCGATGTATTCAGTATGCGGGTAATCCGCCCGGGCGGTCAATGCCCGAACAGGTTCTTCTCGCCGAACATGCCCTCTTTCTCGAAGTGGGCGAGCGCCTCGTCCACGGACGAGAAGACCTTCGTCGCCGTCTCCGTGATGAACGGCGACGGGTTCTTCTTGGGCTTCCAGACGACGTAGACCTCTTTGGCGTGCTCCCACGCGTGCTGGAGCTCGCGCTCGACGCCGGACGACAGCCCCGGGATGATCTTGCCGTCCGTGCTCTCGAGCGCGGGGACGTAGCTGACGATCATGTCCGCCTGGTCGATGAGCTTGAAGTCGCGCATGTAGATCTGGCCGTCGATGTCGCCGGCGATGTCGAGCACCTCGCGCGTCCGCATCCGGATCGGCTCGGCGCCCTTGTCCACGCCGCCCAGCTGCAGGGGCTTGTGGTCGAAGAAGTCCTTGCCCTCCTTCACCGCCTCGAGCGCCCGATCGAGCAGCAGCTTCTCGTCCACGTCGCCCGGGTCGAAGGTGATGAAGTGCTCGGCCAGCGCCTCGCGGAACTGGTCGATCTCCGCCATCACGTCGGGCATGTCCACAACGTGGCTCATCGGGAAACTCGGGTAGACCTTGCGCATGCCGGGGCGGCAGATCAGGCGGAACATCGTCCGGGTCGTGTCGCTGAAGCGCCCACGGCTGATGATGTAGAACTTGCTGCCCGGGATCGCCTGGCACATCAGCTCGGTCGCCAGGATCTCCTCCTCGCGCCAGACCATGCAGTCCTTGAGCGTCGCGTCGATGTCGTGCTCGGCGTGCAGCCGGTCGTGCACGACCTCGATGTTGTCCACCAGGCAGATGAAGATGTCCAGGTTCAGCTTGGCGACCTGGTCGAAGTCGAAGGCGCTGAACAGGCCGTGACGCCAGCGGAAGGTCGCGTGCGTGTTGACGATGATGTTGGGCTCGTCCTTCGAGCCCGCGATGATGTCCTTGAACGTCGCCCGTCGCAGCGAGTTGAGGCGCGACAAGGGCAGGTCGAGGATCCGCCCGCCCCGCACGTCGGGCGCCTCGGCGTACATCATGTCGCCGACGTTGTAGATCTCGAGCCCCTCGCCCTGGGCGCCCGCGAACTCGCGGACGCCGTCGAGGTAGGGCTTCTTGTCCATGCCGACCTGGCCGGTGACGATGGCTCGCATCGGACGCCTCCCGTGTATCTCGTGGCCCACCCGCGGGCGAGTATAGAAGTCGCCCGGGCCCGATCCCGCCCGGATTCACCCCCCGGGCGCTACCCTCTGGGTCCACAGCATCCCCGGAGACGCCCATGTCCATCCTCGTCAACGCCGACACCAAGGTCATCTGCCAGGGCATCACCGGCTCGTTCGGCGCCCAGCACACCAGGGGCTGCCTCCACTACGGCACAAAGATGGTCGGCGGCGTCACCCCCGGCAAGGGCGGGCAGAAGGACGAAAACGGCCTGCCCATCTTCGACACCGTCCGACAGGCCGTCGAGGCGACCAACGCCGGGGCGACGATGATCTTCGTGCCCCCCGCCTTCGCGGGCGACGCCGTGCTCGAGGCGATGGACGCCGGGATCCGCGTGATCTGCTGCATCACCGAGGGCGTGCCTGTGGGTGACATGGTCCGCGTCCGCGCGGTCCTCGACGAGCGCAACTTCGCCGCACGCGGCGCCGACTCCGGGCATGCACGCGAGCTCTTCACCCTCATCGGCCCCAACTGCCCCGGCGTCATCACCCCCGGGCCCAAGACCGGCTCGGGCGATTCGGGCAAGGACCCCTACACCAACAGCGGGTGCAAGATCGGGATCATGCCCGGGTACATCCACACGCACATCTCCGAGGCCAAGGCCGGCAAGAGCGTCGGCATCGTCTCGCGCTCGGGCACGCTCACGTACGAGGCGGTCTGGCAGACCTCGCGGCTGGGTCTCGCCCAGTCCACGTGCGTCGGCATCGGGGGCGATCCGGTCCGCGGGCTCGGGCACATCGACTGCATCCGGATGTTCGAGGAGGACCCGCAGACCGACGGCATCCTGATGATCGGGGAGATCGGCGGATCCGACGAGGAGGAGGCCGCGGCGTACATCAAGGCCAACGTCAAGAAGCCCGTCGCCGCCTTCATCGCCGGCAGGACCGCCCCGCCCGGCAAGCGGATGGGGCACGCCGGCGCGATCATCTCCGGCGGCGGGGGCGGCAAACCCACCGGAACCGCCGACGCCAAGATCGAGGCCCTCAAGAACGCGGGCGCCCAGGTCGCGATGAGCCCGGCCCAGATGGGCGAGGCGATGGCCCGGGCCCTTGGCCTCGAGCTCGCCGCCGCCGGCTGACGCCGGGGCCGTCCCACCAACAAGCCCTGAGCACGGATCAGGGATCCGGTGGGTCCGATCACCCGGGCTCGGTCCGGGTGTTATCCCCGGACTGGTCGGCGCGGTCGCACGCACGCACCGCGCCGCCCCGGGAGTGCCCGCGGACGCTACCACCACGCCCGGTTTCCGGGCCAGAATCATGCCGGGGCGGGCATTCTCCGATACACAAGGACGATCGGGGGCGGCGCAGGATGGCTGACGGAATGCCGAACGGCGTAATGAAAAACGGCCGGCGCTTTGTCCGTTTCTACGGCGCGACGATCCTGGTGGTGGCCCTGTGCCTCACGGGCTCGCTGCTGGCGTGGCACACCGCGTGCATCGCCGCGGACCGCGAGATGATGTCGGTGTTTCGCCGGGACGCCTCCGACCTGAGGTCTCAGGTCACGGATCAGCTCGACGAGCACGAGCATGCGCTGCGGGTCGCCCGGGGGCTCTTCGTCGCGAGCACGAAAGTCACCCTCCAGGAGTGGCGGGACTTCCTCGACGCCACCGCGATCATCGGGGGCCGCCCAGCGGTGACGGGGATCGCGTACGTCGAGGTCGTGCCGGCCCGAGAGATCGACCTGTTTGTCGCGGAGGTCAGCGCCGAGGGCGCCCACGGATTCTACGTCTGGAACCGACCGGGTGTCGCGAGCGGCGACGCGAGCGCGCCGCTGTACGTGATCCGGTACCACGAGCCAGCCGAGCAGAACCGGGACGCGTGGGGTCTGAACGTCGCAACAACCCCGGAGAACCGCCTGGTGTACGACGAGGCCCGGGATAGGGACGCTCTCCGCGCATCGCAGCCGCTGCACCTGGCGCAGGACGACACGGGGGGGTGGGGCTTCGTCATCGCGCTGCCGATCTACGAGCCGGGCATGCCGACGGGCTCGGTCGCGCAGCGCCGACGCGCGATCAAGGGCTGGGTCGCGTCGCCTGTGTTCGTGCACGATCTGTTCACGACACCCTGGAGCGGCGACCGGGATCGGTACCGGGTCAGCCTGTCAGACCAGGACGGGCGGACGCTGTTCGACTCGGGCGGGGGCGACGGCGCCGAGCACGATCACGCCCGGGACGCCGAGTCCCCGCTGTTCGTCCAGCACCATATCAGCGCCGGCGGGCGACGCTGGACGCTCGCGGTCTCGCCCGCAAGCGCGGCGATGTTCACGCCCGACCGCGCCGGGGCGGTGCGCACGCTGCTCACCGGGCTGGTGCTGACCGTGCTCGTCGGGAGCATCGCGTCGCTGGTCGCTCGCACGCGCGGGCGGGCCAAGCAGATCGCCGAGACGATGACCACGACGCTGCGCTTTTCCGAGGGGCGCCAGCGCGCCCTGGCCGAGCAGGCCGCGGCCTCGAACCGCGCCAAGAGCGAGTTCCTGGCCAACATGAGCCACGAGATCCGCACACCGATGACGGCGATACTCGGGTACTCGGACATTCTCGACGAGCGCCTCGGGAGCAAGACCGACGAGCCGCTGGTCCGCGAATCGCTCACCGCGATCCAGCGGTCGGGGCGCCACCTGCTCGTGATTATCAACGACATACTCGATCTGTCCAAGATCGAGTCCGGTCGACTCACGTTCGAGAAGCGGCCGTGCGAGATCGGGCGGGCGGTCCTCGAGGTGACCGACTCGATGTGGGTCCGCTCGTCGCAGAAGAATCTCCGCCTCGAGGCGGAGCTTCGCACGCCGATCCCAGAGCGGATCCTCACGGACCAGCAGCGGGTCCGGCAGATCCTGATCAACCTCGTGGGCAACGCGATCAAGTTCACGAGCGAGGGCCGCGTCGTGGTGCGGGTCGGCGCCGACGGCGGTCTGCTGCGCATCGACGTCGAGGACACCGGCATGGGCATGAGCGAGGAGGAGGCCTCGCGGGTGTTCGTACCCTTCGAGCAGGCGGACACCTCCTCCACGCGTCGGCACGAGGGCACCGGGCTCGGGCTCACGATCTCCCGACGCCTCGCGCGACTCATGGGCGGCGACATCGATCTCTCGACGCGCGCCGGCTACGGGAGCACGTTCACCCTGACGATCCCCCTCGAGCCCGTCGCGGGGACGCCGACGATCAACCGCCTCGAGCGCGGCGTCCACGACGACACCCGCGGCGCCGCCTCTTGCCCGCACGCGCTCTCGGGGCGTGTGCTGACGATCGAAGACGGGCCCGACAACCGACGCCTCATCGGGCACATCCTCACGCGTGCAGGCCTCGAAGTCGTGATGGTCGAGAGCGGGGTCGAGGCCGTCAGACGCATCGAGGGCGGCGCGACGTACGACCTCATCCTCCTCGACATGCAGATGCCCGTGATGGACGGGTACGAGACAGCGAGGCGCCTCCGCGAACTCGGCGTGCGCACACCCGTGCTGGCGCTGACCGCCCACGCCATGCCGGGCGACCGCGAACGATGTATCGAGGCCGGCTGCAACGACTACCAGACCAAGCCCATCGACCGGGCCGCCCTGCTCGGGGCGATCGACGCCCTGATCGACCCGCACGCACGCGCCGCGGCGTAGCCGCCCTCCCGCCGGCCGCCCCCACCCGAACACGCTCGACTTATGCCACGCCGCACGTACCGATTGCTGATCGACTGCCCCGACCGCCCCGGCATCATCGCCGCGACGACCGGGTTCGTCCGCGACCACGCGGGCAACATCCTCGAGGCCGACCAGCACTCGGACCCCAACGTCGGTCGGTTCGCGATGCGTCTGGAGATCGACCCCGAGGGCTTCGAGCTCGACGAGTCGAGCTTCGCGGGCGCCTGGCGGGCCATCGCCGACGAGTACGACATGACCTGGGCTTTGCGCTCGGGCGAGGCGCCGCGGCGTGTCGCGATCTTCGTCGGTCCCGAGACGCACTGCGTGAGCGATCTCCTCTGGCGCGTGCGAACGGGCGAACTGGACGCGGATGTCGCGATGGTCGTCTCGAACCACGATGGCGCCCGCGCATCCGCCGAGCCGCTGGGTTTCCCGTTCGTCCACGCTCCGGTTACACCAGAAACCAAGGGCGATCAGGAGCAACAGGTCCTCGAGCTGCTCGATGGGGCGGGCGTCGAACTCGTCGTCCTCGCCCGGTACATGCAGATCCTCTCGCCCGCGTTCGTCGCGCACTACCCGAGCCGAATAATCAACATCCACCACAGTTTCCTGCCCGCGTTCGCCGGCGCTCGCCCGTACCACCAGGCGTTCGAGCGGGGCGTCAAGCTCATCGGCGCGACGAGCCACTACGTCTCGGCGGAGCTCGACGACGGGCCGATCATCGCCCAGGACACCGCCGCCGTCACGCACCGCGACCGGATCGAGGACCTCGTCCGCAAGGGACGGGACCTGGAGCGCACCGTGCTCGCCCGCGCCGTCCGCCTGCACGTCGAGGACCGGATCATCGTCCGAGGGCGACGGACGGTCGTGTTCGAGTAGGCAGCGCCCGGGACGCCCTTGTGCGCCCGCCCGCCTCAGTACCCCAGCCCGGGGATCAGCGGCGTGAACAGCGAGATCAGGATCAGCAGGATGATCACGATCTCGAGCAGCTCCATCCGGTGGTCGCGCTGGGCGTCGGCCATCTTCTGGTACACGCTGTCGGTGGTCGCCAGCTTGCGGAGCACGCCCGCGTCCCAGCTTGGCAGGTGCAAGCGCTCGGCCGCGGTCCGGTACAGGCGGGCCAGGTACTGATCGCCCGCGAGCTTGATCGCGTTGTCCACACCCTCGAACAAGAGTGCCGCGTCCGTCTGGATCTCGGCGAATCCCCGCAGCTCGCTCCCGCCGACGTGCAGCGCGAGCATCTTGCGGCGCGAGATCCGAGCGAGCAGGTCGTGGGCACGATCGAGCAACGCGTCGAGCTGCTCGTCGATGATCCGCATCTCCAGCAGCTCGATGTTCGCGTGCACGAGCAGGGCGAGCACATCCTCGGGTTCCTCGTCGAACAGGATGGCCGCGTTCCAGTCCACGATCGCCGCGTCCGCGTCCGTGTAGCTCAGGCGCCCCGACAACGCCCGGGCGACCTGCTCGTCGGCGACCGCGCCCTCCTCGGCCAGCAGGACCGACGCCAGCCGCGATCCCTCGTTCTCGATGATCTCGCCGGGCGTCCGATCGCCCCAGGATCGCACCGCGAAGATCACGTAGTCCTCGACGACCTCGGCAAGCGCCGGGCGTGAGATCGCGGGCCGGATCATCCCGAACACGCCCTCGATACGCGTGCGCGCGTCGGCGATCATGGCCTCGTTGTCGTACAGCGCCGAGCTCAGCCGGGCCAGGCCCCCGGCCGAGGCCTCGAACGGGACGCGGTACACGATCGCGGCGCCGCCGAAGTCGTGCACGAGGCACTCGCTCGACTCGTCGCACCGCCACTCGCCCAGCCCGGGCGCACCGCCCTCCACGACAACACGCAGCGGCGCGCGGCGGTACTCGAACCACGCGGGCGACCGCCGCCGCATCCGCACGACCCGCGGGCGATCGCTCGCCGACAGCAGCCGCTGGGCGGCGTCCAGGTCGACGGCGAACCCGATGTCGAACGCGAAAACAACATGGCAGACGCCCGCCAGCCGCTCGCCCGCCGCCGCGGTGCTCTCGTCCACGCGATCACTCCCGGCGGAAGACCCGCCCATCCTTCATCACGAAGTCGATGTTCTGCAGGACCGACACGTCCCCGAGCGGGTCGCCGACAACCGCGACGATGTCGGCCCGCTTGCCCGGCTCGATGGTCCCGATCTGATCGCCCAGCCCGCACAGGTCCGCCGCGTTCACGGTCGCGGCGACGATGCACTCGGTCGGCGACATGCCCGCCCCGGCCATGTAGACGAACTCGAGCGCGTTGGTCCCGTGGGCGCCGACGCCGACGTCCGTGCCGAAGGCGATCCTGACGCCGCCTTCGTGCGCCCGCGCCAGCGCGCCCTGCATCACCGGACCGACCGCCGCCGCCTTCTCGCGGATCTCGGGCGGGTAGTACCCCTCGATCCCGGCCTGCACCTCGACGTACTTGCCCGCGTGGATCGTCGGCACCAGGTACGCACCGGTCTCGACAAATAGTGCGATCGCCTCGTCGTCCAGGTACGTGCCGTGCTCGATCGAATCGACGCCCGCCCGCAGCGCCGCCTTGATACCGTCGGCGCCGTGCGCGTGCGCCGCGACCTTCCGCCCCATCATGTGCGCCGCCTCGACGATCGCGTCGAGCTCGTCCTGGAAGAACTGCTGGTCCACGCCCGCGGCTGTCATCGAGAGCACGCCGCCCGTCGCCGTGATTTTGATCAGGTCCACGCCCTCGCGCACCCGTGCGCGGACGGCCCGGCGCACCTCGCCGGGTCCGTCCGAGGGTGCGGTCTCCGGGCCCTGGTCCGGGCGCAGCGCGGGCGAGAACGAGTTGGTCCAGTCCCCGTGCCCGCCCGTGACCGTCACCGACGGGCCAGAGCAGAGCATCCGCGGGCCGGGGATCACACCCGCCTCGATCCGGTCACGCAACGCCGTCGCCGTCCCCCCCGCGGAGCCCACGTTCCGGACCGTCGTGAACCCGGCCATCAGCGTGCGCTGCGCGTAGACCACGCCGTCAATCGTCTGATGGTTTGTTGTCTCGGACATCGCCCGCCTGACCCGCTCGCCCACGGGCACGGATTGGAACGTCAGGTGGGTGTGGCAGTCGATGAGCCCCGGGAGCACGAACCGATCGCTCAGATCGATGAACTCGGCGGGCTCGTCCCCAGGGACGCCCACGTCCATCACGATGCCGTCGAGCACCCGCTCGATGACGCCATCGCGGATGATGACGGTCGCGTTGTGCCGCGCCGGTTCACCCGGGCGGTCCAGCAGGACGCCGCAGTGCAGCACGCGGACACCCTCCGCCGGCCCGCCGAGGGCGAGAGCGGGCAGCGCCGCCAGAACAAAGACCACCAACGCAACGATCGGACGCATCATCTCGTGTCTCCTAAGACCCGGCGCCGATGCTACCACAACGCCCGACGGATCCCGGCGCCGGAAACCGTCGCCCACGGCCGCGGGGCGACCGGGAACAAACCGGCCTCGCCGCCGGTTTACAGGGGATGATCACGATCACACGATCCGACGAGCGCGGGCACATCGACAACCGCTGGCTCGACACCCGCCACACGTTCAGCTTCGGGCAATACCACAACCCCGAGCGGATGGGCTTCGGCGCCCTCCGGGTCATCAACGACGACGTCGTCGCCCCCGGGCGCGGCTTCGCCGAGCACCCCCACCGCGACATGGAGATCATCAGCTACGTCGTCTCGGGCGCCCTCCGCCACGCCGACTCGACCGGCGCCCGCGAGGACATCACCCCCGGCGCCATCCAACGCATGAGCGCAGGCTCGGGCATCCGCCACTCGGAGGCCAACCCCTCGCACACCGAGCCCGTCCGCCTGATCCAGGTCTGGATCGAGCCCGACACGCTGGGCGTCACGCCCAGGCACGAGACACGCCGGTTCCCGATCCACGACGAGCCGGGGCGCCTGCACCTGATCGCGTCGCCCGACGCCGCCGACGGCTCGCTGGCCATCCACCAGGACGCGCGCATGCTCGCGGGCGTCCTGAACCCGGGCGACTCGGCGGGCCTGGAACTCGCGCCCGGGCGCCGGGCGTGGGTGCAGATCGTTCGGGGCGGGGCGCGCGTCAACGGCGAGACCCTCGCCGAGGGCGACGCCGCCGCAATCACCGACGATGCAAGCCTCGCCATCGACGCCGACACGGAGTGCGAGGTCCTCGTCTTCGAACTGGCGTAAGTGTCCGGTCTCTCAGAGCAACCCCGCGCCCATCGCCACCCCCACGACGACGAGCCCGACGCCCACGATCACGTGCACCGTTTCGAGCGTCGTCTTTTTCACCAGACGGGCGCCCAGGTACGAGCCCGCAAAGGCGCACACGCACGCGGCCGCGACCAGGGGCCACGCGCCCGGGTCGATCGAACCGAAACGTCCCGCGAGGAGAGTCGCGCCGGTGAAATAGACCGCGAGACGTGCGACGTCCACCATCGCCGAACAGGCCGCGGCGGTCGCGACAAACCCGTCCCGATCGAGCCCCGCCCGGACCAGGAACGCGCTGCGCAACGCCCCCTGATGCCCCGAGAGCCCGCCGAAGAACCCCGAGACCGCCCCGCCCACTGGCAACCAGCGGGCGCCGATCTCGAGCCCCCGGAATCTGGGGCTCAGGTCGAGCAGCGCGAAGGCCGTCACCAGGACGCCGACCGCCAGCCCGATCGGCGTGACCTCGCGCACGCCCCCCAGCAGCGTGTACGACGCGATCGGCGCGGCCTCGCCCAGCGCGAGCAGCACCAGCGCCCCGATGACGGCGCCCCCGATCGCGGGCAGCCCGAACGCGACAACCACCCGCCGCGACGCGTCCCGCCCGATCAGCCAGAGCTTGAAGACGTTGTTGGCAAGGTGCACGACCGCGGTCGCCCCGACCGCAACCTCGATCGGGAACACCAGCGCGAACGCCGGGAGCAGCAGCGTCCCGAGACCGAAACCCGAGAAGAGCGTCAGCCCCGCGGCGAGCAGCGCGACCAGGCAGACGATCGCGTACGTCACGCCCCGCCAGTCCCATCCGAGGGCGGCGCGTCTGGGGGCGTGTCCGAGCCCGGGCCGTGCGCGCCGTGCCGACCAGGGGCGCCCATCGTGCCCGCACGCCGTATCGCGTCGGCGCCGAACCTGGCGGCGATCTGATCCGTCGCCCTGTCCACCGCGCGCTGCCGCTCGCCCTGCTCGTGGTCGAACAGCCCGCCGGCGCCCCCGCCGTCGGTCAGCCCCCCCACCCCCACGCCGATGAGGCGCACCGATCGGAACGAGCGCGCCCAGTCGTCGAACAGACCCCGCGCCGTCGCGCACACGACGTCGGTCCGGTCGGTCGCATCGTCGAGCGTGCGCGAGCGGGTGACGGTCTCGAAGTCGCCGAAGCGGATCTTGATGGTCACGACGCCCGCGTGGCGCCCGTGCCGCCGAAGCCTGCGGGCGACCGCCTCGCCCTGGGCGAGCAGCACCGCCCGCACCTCGCCCGGCTCCGCCAGATTCTCGGCGAACGTCTGCTCGTGCGAGATCGTCTTGGCCTCGCGGTCCGAGTGGACCGGTCGGTCGTCGATCCCGCGCGCCAGGCGCCAGAGATGGTCGCCGAATTCGCCGAAGCTCGCGCCGAGTGTCGCCGGGCTCAGCCCACGAAGGCCCGCGATCGTGCGCACACCCAGGCGCCCCAGCTTCTTCTCGGCCGCCGGCCCCACACCCCAGACGAGCGAGACCGGCAGCGGGTCGAGCGCGTCCTGGACCGTGTCCGCACCGATCACGCGGACACCGTCGGGCTTGGCCAGCTGCGAGGCGAGCTTGGCGAGGAACTTGTTGGGCGCGACGCCGACAGACGCGGGCAGGCGGAGCTCGCCCCGAATCCGCGCGCGGATGTCGCCCGCGATCGACTCGGGCCCGCCGAGCAAACGGACCGACCCGGTCACGTCGAGGAACGCCTCGTCGATCGACACCGGCTGGACCATGGGCGTGAACGACTCGAGGATCTCGAACACGGCCCGCGAGGCCTGCTTGTACGCGTCGAAACGCCCCCGCATGATGATCGCATCAGGGCACAGGCGCCGGGCGACCGCCGTCGGCATCGCGCTGTGGCACCCGAACGCACGGGCCTCGTAGCTCGCCGCCGCAACCACGCCCCTGGGGCCCGCGCCCCCGACGAGCACGGGCTTGCCACGCAGCGCCGGGTCGTCGCGCTGCTCGACGCTCGCGAAGAACGCGTCCATGTCCACGTGCAGGATGTGACGCGCCTGGTCCACGCCGGATCTTTCGCTGGTGGTCACCGGGTCGAGGGCGAATCGGGGACGGGCGGGCCTAAAGCCCCAGCCGCTCGATGTCGTCCCCAAAGACCGCCAGCCCGCGCTCGATCTGCCCCGGGCTCAGCGTGTCGGCGTACGTCCGGTCCGAGGCCCGGTGCACAAAGCCGATCGGGAACATCGAAGCGATCCATTCGGGTGTGCACGTCTGGATGGCGCGCCGCAGGCACGAGTGGTCGGCATGCATCCCCAGTCCCTCCGCCAGGGTTTCGAACGTCTCGTGCGGGTGTGCGACCAAGTCGCGGTACAACACCCGTACGATCGGCACGCCCTCGCCCTCCTCTCCCCCCCAGGCCCGGACGTGCTGGGCCCACGTGCCGTAGCCCCACATGGAAAAATCTGGCATGCCGGCGTACCGCAGGTACTCATCGACATACACGTCGAGCAGGCCCAATCGGCGAGCCTCATCCACCGACCGTACCGCGACCCCCTCGTGGTTCACGCGCCCAACGAGCACCGACCAGCGGAACGCGGAGGCCAAAACGTCCAGCGGATGGCGGACGATATTGGCCACGGCCCGGACGTTGCCCCTGAGCGTCGGGCTGCGATCGAACACCACTGATGGCAGCTCGTGTGTCTTGAGGATGACGGACGGCGCGCCCACGGGCTGTCCAAGCGACGCCGGGTCTCTCCGGTCGCGGACGATCTCCAGGTCGTGGAAAAGGCCCACGCGATCGGGGTCGATGCCCGCGTGCCAACTCTCGGCCAGACGCAGCACCTGCCCGACCCAGTTACTCCCCGACCGCGGGTACGAACCCAGGAGAACAATGCGGGATTGGTGCGGCGCAGGGGACAAGGCGGGCGGAGTGTACAGGTCGGGCTTGCGGCGAGCCGGCGCTCGGCGTCTGCCGACATCACGAGAGCAGTTCGCGCCCGCCGGGTCGTGTCGCGAGTCCATCTCATCGAGCAGGATCCGACGTCGTTGATCCCCCGCGAGATCACTCGCCTGTTGCGCCCGAATCACGGTCTGGTTGCCTAGAGCCCGAGCCGCTCGATGTCATCCCCAAAGACCGCCAGCCCACGCTCGATCTGCCCCGGGCTCAGACTGTCGGCGTACGTCCGGTCCGAGGCCCGGTGCACGAAGCCCGCCGCGAACCCCGCCCCGATCCGCTCGGGGGTGCACGCCTCGAGCGCACGCGACAGCGGGCGCTCGCCCGCCCTCATCCCGAGCCCGGACGCGAGGCGACCGAACGTCTCCAGTGGCGCCGAGACGAGGTCGCGGTACCGCGCGCGCACGATCGGCACGCCCTGTGCCTCATCTCCCCCCCACGCCCGGGCGTGCTGGGTCCACGTCCCGTACCCCCAGGATGCGAACTCGGGCGAGCCGGCGTACCGCAGGAACTCGTCCACGTACGCGTCCAGCAGGCCCAGCGTGCGCGCCTCGTCAACAGTCTTCACGACGCCGCCACCATGTTTCACGCGCCCCGCGAGCACCGACCATCGGAACGCCGAGACCATGACGTCGAGCGGGTGGCGCACGACGTTGGCCGCGGCGCGGACCTTGCCCTCCAGCGTCGGGCTGCGCTCGAAGACGACCGAGGGCAGCTCGTGTGTCTTGAAGAAGACCGCCGGCGCGTCCACGGGCTGGCCGAACGCCGCCGGGTCCGCCTGCTCGCGGACGAGCTCCAGGTCGTGGAACAGGCCCATGCGCTCGGGGTCGATGCCCGCGTGGATGCTCTCGGCTATGCGCAGCACCTGCCCGACCCAGTTGCTCCCCGAGCGTGGGTACGAGCCGACGAGCACGATGCGTGAATGGAAGGGAGGCGTGATCACGACGGCGGGAGTGTACGTGTCATGGCGCACACGCCCGGCGCGTGCCGACGGGCCCGAGCGCCGAGATTAGAGACCAGAGAGCAGCTCGCTCCCCGCGGGCTTGTCCTCGGCCGTCGCCGCCGGGTCGTGGCGTGAGTCCAGGTCCGCGGGCAGGAACACGCGGAACGCCGACCCCCTGCCCACGTGCGTCTCGACGCGGATCCGCCCGCTGTGTTCGTCCACGATCCGCTTGGTCACCGCGAGCCCGAGGCCCGTGCCCTTGAGGCCCTTGGTCGAGTTGAAGGGCTCGAAGATCCAGCCCAGACGGTCGCGCGGGATGCCCGGCCCGTTGTCGAGCACCGCGATCTCCGCCGTCGGCGTCCCCACACGCCCGGGCTCGACCTCGTTGAACGACACGCGCACCGTCACCACGCCCTTCTCGGCCTCGACCGCGTCCACCGCGTTGACCAGCAGGTTCATCACCGCCTGGTGGAGCATGTTCGGATCGACCGCGATCGGTGGCATCTCCGGGTCCGCGTCCACGATCAACGCGATCTTCTTCTCCTCGCAGCGCGTCTCCAGGAGCTGGGCGCACTCTTCCACCAAAGGTCCCAGCTTCGTCAGCTCCAGCTCCAGCGTCCGCTGGCGGCTGAACGCGAGCATGTTCATCGTCAGGTTCACGATCCGGTCGAGGTTGCGTTTGAGGATCTCCCAGCCTCCCGCGGCGATCTTGAGGTCCTCTTTTCGCAGGCCCATCTCCGTCACGTCCGCGCCCCCACGCAGGCCCTGGAGGATGTTCTTGATCGAGTGCGACAGGCTCGCGACCGTCTCGCCGATCGTCGCCAGACGCTGCGTGTGCAGCTGCTCGAGCGTCGCCTCGGCGTTGGCCAACGCCAGGCCGGTGTGCCTGCCGATCGCGTTCATCAGCGCGAGCTGCTCGGTCGTAAACGTGTAGTTCGCCATCGACGAGTCGATGTAGATGACGCCGAACGTGTGGTCGCGGAAGCGGATGGGCGAGGAGATCGCGCTGCGGATCTCGTACTTCTGGACCGAGTCGCCCGACTTGAACCTTGGATCGGTCATCGCGTTGGTGGACAGGATGCCCTCGCCGTCCTTGATCGCCGAGCGCATGATCGTGCGCGAGACATGGATCTTCGCGTCCTCGGCGTCGGTCGGGGGCGCGCGGTATTTCACCGCCGCCGGCTCCAGCTCCGACTCGGGCGTCACCCCCGAGAGCATCACCACCCCCCGCTCGGGCTTGAACTCCTCGAACACCAGGTCGAGCACCTTGCCCACCAGCTCCTTCTTGTCCGTGATCTGGCTCGTCAGGGTGGTCAGCTGGTAGATGACCCGCAGGTGATCGACCGCGGCACGCGCCGGCTCGGGCTCGGCCAGGATCATCGAGTCCTCGTTGGACGCAAGGCGGTGCTCGACCTCGATGTCCATCTCGCGGGCGCGCATCAGGCGGACCACGTCGTCGGGCGTCCGGTCCTGCGTCTCCCCGAACGAGAACACCGTCGAGCCCACGCGGATCTGGTCGCCCGGGTGCAGGCGCGTGCGGTCGAAGACGCGGACGCCGTTGATGTACGTCCCGTTCTGGCTCTTGAGGTCGCGGATCCACCAGATCCCGCCGTCTGGCGTGAGCTCGGCGTGCCGGCGAGAGACCGTGTCGTCGCCGATGGGCAGCGCCTCGCTCGACCGCCCGATGAGCTGCGGCTCGTTGAGGGGCAGCTCGAAGCGTTTGCCCGTCTCCGGGCCCTGGATGACCGAGAGGGTCAGCACCTGCATCAAGCATACGTTCGGGCCCCGGGCCCCAGCGGTTCACCCGCGCGGGCGCGCGCCCTTGCCCGCGTTGAACCCGGGCAAGAACGCCCCGCCCAGCGCCCGGACCGAGAACTCGGGGATCGCTGGCGCCGCCCCGCGCGCGATCGACCCGACGACGTTCTTCGCGACGCGCCACCCCCCGACAAGCCCGAGCGCGACTGACGGGCGCGGCTTGAGCGCGTTGCGGCGCACGAGCACGAGCGTCACGTCGTCGTCGTACGCCGACGCGTCGGCGCCGTCGCCGGCGCCGACCTCGCCCGTGCGCACAAACCGGTCCACCCCCGCGAGTATCGCCGCGATGAACCCGTCGCCCGGCCCGACGCCCAGGGACGAGGCGAGGCCCACGAGCCCGTCCACGCCCAGCAGCGCCCCGCCCGGGGCCCGGGCCTCCATGATCGCGTCGGTGTAGAACAGCACCGCGTCGCCCTCGTCCAGCCGGATCGTCGTCTGCGCGTAGGCCGCGTCGTCGAGAACCCCCAATGGCAGATTGCTCGGGCGCCCGCCCTCGGGGCGCTCGTTCGCCAGCGCCCGCCAGGCCCCGTCGCGGGCGGTATAGCGCAGCGCCGGGGGGTGACCGGCCGAGCACACGCTTAGCTCGTCGGTCGGCGAGAAGTACGTCGCGACGACCGCGGTCGCGAACAGGCCCGTGTCCCCGCCCCCGATATCGCCGAAGCGTGTGTTGACCGCCGCGACGAAGCGGCGCTGGTCGATGAAGTTCGCGTACTCGCCCAGGAGTTCCTTCAGGGCGCGGGCGGCCCGGGCGACCGTCTCGCCGTGCCCGCTCACGTCGGCGACGAGCATCCGCGTGATCCGCCCGGTTGCGCACGCGGTCAGGTAATAGATGTCGCCCCCCGCCCTGGCCCGCCCGCCCTGCCCAGAGCCCGAGCCCGGCGCCGCCCCGGGTGTGTACGGGCGGCTGTAGACCCACGCGTCGAGGCCCTTGGCCTGGACACCAGTGTCCGCGTCGAGGTTTCCCCCCCAGATCTCCATGCACTGCATGACCTGGGGATCGGGCGTGGAAGAACGCGTGCTCACGCCTGACTGTAGTGACGCCCGCGCGCCCCGGTGTACCCTCTGGCGATGGCAAAGCGTCCCAGCAAGCCCGCGGCGATGCCCGACGCAACCCACCGCGTCGTGGTCCTGCACGGCAAGGAGGTCTTCCTCCGTGCCGAGCACACCGCCGCGCTCAAGGACAAACTCGCCGAGGCATTCGGCGAGGTGGACGTCGCCCGGTTCGACGGCGAGACCGCCCAGGGAGCCGACGTGCTCGACGAGTGCCGGAGCTTCGGGCTCATGGCCCCCCACAAGCTCGTGGTCGTCGAGGAGGCCGACAAACTCATCGGCGAGGCGACACGACCCGCGTTCGAGCGGTACGCCCGGGCGCCATCCGAGGGCGCGACGCTCGTGCTGCGCGCGCAGACGTGGCGCAAGGGGAATCTGGACAAGGCGATCGAGAGCGTTGGCATGATCGTGCCCTGCGACGCGGCGAGCGAATCGACCGCGATCAGGTGGTGCGGGCGCCGATGCGAGAAGCGTCACGGCGCCAAGATCGACCAGCGTGCCGCCGCCGCCCTCGTCGAGCGGGTCGGGACCGATCTCTCGCGCCTGGACACCGAGCTCGAGAAACTTGCCCTGGGCGTAGGCACGGGCGGGACGGTCACGCCGGAGCACGTCGTCGAGCTGGTGGGGCGGACGCGCGAGGAAGAGGTCTGGTCGATCCAGGGCGAGCTGCTGTGCGGCGACCCCGAGCGGACGCTCGCACACCTGCGTGCGATCCTCGACAACGCCCCACGCGATGCGCACGTGCCCGTGATGTGGGCGTGCGTCGATCTGGCCCGCAAGATCCACGCGGCGACGCGGGCGATGCGTTCGGGCGCCAACCCCCACCAGATCGCCAAGGAACTGCGTCTGTGGGGCCCGTCCAAGGACGCGGTGCTCGCGGTCGCCGGGCGCCTTGACCCGCGCGAGGCCCGGGGGCTGCTCGAGGCGTGCATCGCGGGCGACCGGGCGGGCAAGAGCGGCGTCGGGCGACCCCAGCGGACGCTCGAGCGGCTCGCGATCCGGTTCGCCGGCGTCGCCCGCGGGTAACGACCAAAAACCGGAGGCGGAGGGCGGGCGCGGCCGATGTCGGGGTATGTGCGCGCGCGCCCGACCGCTGTCCGTCTGGAAGCTCGTCATCCCCACCCTGGGTCTGTCCGGGGCGCTGGGGGGCGTCGCGGCCTCCGGGTGCGCGTCGCCCGCGGGCCCGGGCACGAGCTCGAACAAGGTCGTCTCCTCGGGCCTGGCGGGCCTGGAGGACGAGGCGCCGACGCCCGCGGGCGACGACGAGATCGAGCGGATGATCGCCGAGTCGGCCAGCCGCCTGGAGCGGTACTTCGCCGACGAGCCGGCGGACCGGGCGCCCGATCCTGGCGACGCCGAGCAAACCGCCCTCGATGACGACGCCGACGGCTTCTCGTCGCTCGCGGCCCTGGACGAGTCGCCGACGAATGAACCGGCGCCCGCGCCCATCGAGCGGCTCGTGAGCACGCCGAGCGTGAGCGCGGCGGGAACAAACGCGACCGGCGCCCGGACAACACCGGAGGCACGCAAGACGCCGAAGGTCGCGGACCCGGCGGAGGTCGCCCTCGCCGACGCGTACGGCATCCGCCCGCCGCCGCCCAGGGCCCAGGTGCGTGGGGGCGACGGGATCGACTTCCTCGTCGCGCTCGGCGCCCCGCCCAAGGACAGCCGTGCGGGCCTGCCCGCGGGCGAGCCGGGCACGCGCGAGGAACTGGCCGACCGCCTCGCCGATTCGTTGCGGGCGCTGGTCGAGGACTCGAGCGACCCGGACGAGGCGTACCGGGCGGCGGCGGCGCTGGCGGGGCTCGAAGCGATCGAGCCGGGCGCGATCGACCGGATCTCGGGCACGACGAGCCTGACGCCCGAGCAGCTTGAGGTGATCCGGGCGGCGGGCGAGATGGCCCGTGCGCTCGGGAACCCTGAGGAACAGCTGGATACGGACCGGGCGTCGGACCTGATGGGGCGCCTGTCGCGCCGCCTGGCCGCGGCCCGCGGGCTTCGGGTCACGACCGCGACCCTGTGCACACGCGTGCAGGGCTTCGGGCGGTACGAGGAGTTCGGGTCCAACGTCTTCCTGGCGGGCCAGGCCCAACCGGTGATCGTGTACGTCGAGGTGGACGGGTTCGCGAGCGAGGCGATCCCGGGCGGGGCGAGCGGGACGCTCAACGAGGTGAAGCTGTCGCAGCGCCTCGAGATGTACCACGCGGCCGACGGGCTCAACACCTGGAACCGGGCGGCGGAGACGGACCGGACCGTGAGCCGCAACGAACTGCGGGATTACTACCTGATCAACCAGGTGGTGCTGCCCTCGAACCTGAGCGTGGGTCGGTACGTGCTCAAGGTGGTGATGCGGGACCTGAACTCGGAGCGGGGCGCGGTAGACGAGGCGTTGATCCCGATCGAGATCGTGTCGGACCCCTCGATCGCGTTCCCGAACAACGCCCGGGCGAACGCGGGCGGGTGATCCCGCTGCCGATCTGGCAGAGCGGGCGGCGCCGCCCACGCGATAGGTCCGAGTGCGCCCTTGGGCGTCGCAATCCGACGCGGATACGGGCCCGCAGACCCCATACAGGGTGGTTTGGCCAACTGGCAGGGGTGTTGCAGCCGATAGACCCGGAGGCCCGTCCCAGGCGTACTCAGCCTGGGCGGACCGATAGGATCCCCCGGGAGTGCGTGGAATACGCCCGCCCGGTCAGCGAATCAGGGATTCGGGCGGCGCTGTGATAGGGAGCGACGCCCGGCGGAGGAAGGCTGGCCACACCAGCGGCCACCAGAGGGTCCCCGAGGGCCCGGGAGCGACCGATGTTCGAGCGATTCACAGACCGTGCCCGCAAGGTGATGGCCCTGGCCAACCAGGAGGCGCAGCGGTTCAACCACGAGTACATCGGGACCGAGCACATCCTCCTGGGCCTGGTCAAGGAGGGCTCGGGGGTTGGCGCCAACGTGCTCAAGAACCTGGACGTGGACCTGCGGAAGGTCCGCCTCGAGGTCGAGAAGCTCGTCAAGGCGGGCCCCGAGATGGTGACGATGGGCAAGCTGCCCCAGACGCCGCGGGCCAAGAAGGTCATCGAGTACGCGATCGAGGAAGCACGCAACCTGAACCACAACTACGTGGGCACCGAGCACCTGCTGCTGGGACTGCTGCGTGAGCACGACGGCGTGGCGGCGCAGGTGCTGATGAACCTGGGGCTGAAGCTCGAGGAGGTCCGCGAGGAGGTCCTGAACCTTCTGGGCGCGGGCGCCGAGAGCGAGGGCGGCGAGGCCGCGACCGCCGGCGGCGGAGGCGGCTCGGGCGAGACGCGGTCGGCCAAGAGCAAGAGCAAGACGCCCGCGCTGGACAGCTTCGGGCGCGACCTGACGGAGCTGGCCAAGGAGGGCGCGCTGGATCCGGTGATCGGGCGTGCCAACGAGATCGAGCGCGTGACGCAGGTGCTGTGCCGACGCACGAAGAACAACCCTGTGCTGCTGGGCGAGGCGGGCGTGGGCAAGACCGCGATCGTCGAGGGCCTCGCGCAGCGGATCATCGCGGGCGACGTGCCCGAGATCCTGCACGACAAGCGTCTGGTCGTCCTCGACCTGGCGATGATGGTCGCGGGCACGAAGTACCGCGGGCAGTTCGAGGAGCGGATCAAGGCGGTCATGAACGAGGTCCGTCGGGCCAAGAACGTGATCCTGTTCATCGACGAGCTGCACACGCTGGTCGGGGCGGGCGGGGCGGAGGGCGCGATCGACGCGTCCAACGTGCTCAAGCCCGCGCTGGCGCGTGGCGAGATCCAGTGCATCGGCGCGACGACGTTCGACGAGTACCGCAAGTACATCGAGAAGGACGCGGCCCTCGCCCGTCGCTTCCAGTCGATCCCGGTCGATCCGCCGAGCAACGAGCAGACGGTCGAGATCCTCAAGGGTCTGCGCGACAAGTACGAGGCGCACCACCGGGTGCGGATCACCGACGAGGCGGTCAAGGCGGCGGTGGACCTGAGCGGGCGGTACATCACCGGGCGTGTGCAGCCCGACAAGTCGATCGACGTGATCGACGAGGCCGGGGCGCGGGTTCGTATCAAGAGCATGACCAAGCCGCCAAACCTCGCGGAGATCGAGGGCGACATCGAGCGTCTGTCGATCGAGAAGGACGAGGCGGTGAAGGGCGCGGACTACGAGCGTGCCGCCGAGCTGCGCGACCGGGCCGAGAAGCTCCGGAAGCAGAAGGAAGAGATCCAGAAGGACTGGCGCGCCAAGGCCCAGGAAGTGGACGGGATCGTTGACGAGGAGGTCATCGCCGAGGTGGTCTCCAAGATGACGGGCGTGCCGTTGCAGAAGCTCGAGAAGGAGGAGGCCCAGCGCCTGCTCGGCCTCGAGGACGAGCTGCACAAGCGCGTCATCAGCCAGCACGAGGCGATCAAGGTCGTCTCCAAGGCGATCCGCCGGGCTCGCGCGGGCCTCAAGGACCCCAAGCGCCCGATGGGCAGCTTCATCTTCGTCGGCCCCTCGGGCGTCGGCAAGACGCTGCTGAGCAAGGCGCTGGCGGAGTTCATGTTCGGCGACCCCGACGCGATGGTGCACCTGGACATGTCCGAGTACATGGAGAAGCACAACGTGTCCCGCCTCGTCGGCGCGCCCCCCGGGTACGTCGGCTACGAGGAGGGCGGGCAGCTGACCGAGCAGATCCGGCGCCGCCCGTACTCGGTGGTCCTGCTCGACGAGGTCGAGAAGGCCCACCACGACGTGTTCAACATGCTCCTGCAGATCATGGAGGAGGGGCGCCTGACCGACTCGTTCGGGCGACACGTCGATTTCCGCAACACGATCCTCATCATGACCTCGAACATCGGCGCGGACCTGATCAAGGGCGGCGGCGGGTTCGGGTTCCAGAAGCGGACCGAGGGCGTGGACTACGCCAACATCAAGTCGGTGCTGATGAAGGAGATCGAGCGGTTCTTCCGCCCCGAGTTCATCAACCGGCTCGACGAGGTGATCGTCTTCCAGCCCCTGACACGCGACGACCTGACGAAGATCATCGAGTACGAGGTCGAGAAGGTCTCCGACCGCATCCGGATCCAGGGCTTCTCGATCGAGCTGGAGCAGCCGGCCAAGGACTTCCTGATCGAGAAGGGGTACAACCCCGACTACGGCGCCCGCCCGCTGCGGCGTGCGATCGGCTCGTACATCGAGGACCCCTTGTCGGAGATGCTGCTCTCGGGCGAGCTGCACAACAAGGGGCTGATCAAGATCAGCCACGTGCCCGAGGCCGAGAACCTCACGTTCAACGCCGAGGACCTCCCCGCGGCGCCCGAGACCAAGGACGACAAGCCGGTCAAGAGCGGCGCCGGCTCGGCCTGAGCGAGCCGCCTTACGCGATAACGATCAGGGCCCGCGCCGGGTGGCGCGGGCCCTGTTTTTTTTCGTGTGCGGGCGTGCGTCAGCGGGGCCGGCGGGCGAGATCGAAGAGCATGATCAGGTCGCGGGCGTCGATCGAGGCGTCGCCGTTGATATCCAGCGGTTCATCGCCCGGGCGGACCGGGCCGAGGCTCGAGACGAGCCGCTGGAGGTCGAGCGTGTCGATCCGCCCGTCGCTGTTCGAGTCGCCCAGCATCGAGGGGGGCACGAGGGTCCAGGTCGTGCCGGCCTGGTAGTTGGTGAGCGTGCGGGTCTGCCCGTCGGGCCAGCTGGCCTCGACCGAATCGACGACACACGAACTTCCCAGGCCGTAGTGGAGTGTCAGCTCGTTCTGGGTGCGGTAGTTGTTGCCGCCGACGAGGACCTCGGCGATTTGCGTGCGCCCGTTGGCGGTGACGCGGACGACCGCGCCGACCGCGTCGCGGTTCGGGGGGTCGCCGACGGCGTGGAAGCGGATCCAACGCTTCTGCGAGCCCACGTTGTTGATGTACAGGCGGAGGCGGCTGTCGATGTCCTGGACGAGCAGGTCGATGTCGCCGTCGTTGTCGATGTCGGCGGCCGAGGCGTTGTACGTGGGGCCCGTGTGGTCCAGGCCCATGTCGGCGGCGATCTCCTCGCAGGGCCAGAACGGGTTCCAGTCGTACATGTAGTTGGCGGCGTTGGAGTGGACGACGAACAGGGCCTGGTGGGTGTCGTTGTCGTGGTCGAAGAAGATGCAGGACCACCCGAGCTTGTTGGCGGTGACACCGGCCGCGGCGGCGGTCCAGTCGAAGGTGCCGTCCCCGTTGTTGAGCATGAGCGCGTGCCCGGGGGGCGGGGGGGTGTTGGTGCAGTAGAAGTCGGGGAAGCCGTTCTCGTCAAAGTCACCGATGGCGATGCCCATGGTGTCGGTGCACGACTCGGTGTTGGAGAACGCCGTGACGTCGGTGAAGACGCCGCCGTCGTTGCGGAAGAGGATGTTGGTCCACTGGGTGCAGTTGGAACCCTTGTCGTTGCCGATGTAGAGGTCGGCGTCGCCGTCGAGGTCGTAGTCCACGAACGCGGACGTGAGGGTGGGCGCAAGACCGAGATCGACGCCCATGGCGACGCCGACTTCAACGAACGTCCCGTCGCCCTGGTTGTGGTAGAGGCGGTTGGGCTCGGTAGAGAAGGTCATGTTCGGGCGGAGAGTGCCGGTGCGGTTGGAGACGTACAGGTCGAGCCAGCCGTCGCCGTCGAAGTCGCCCCATGTATTCCCGACCCCTGGCGCCTCCTCGTCGATGATGCCGGCGGCGGCGGTGACATCGGTAAACGTCCAGTCGCCGTTGTTCATGAGCAGAAGGTCGCGGCGGAGGATGCGCGAGATGTAGAGGTCCATGTCGCCGTCGGCGTCGTAGTCTGCGCCCACGATGCCGCCGGCCTTGGGGTACAGCCCGACGCCCGAGCCGGCGGTGCGGTCGATGAAGTTCCCGGACCCGTCGTTCTCGTAGAACGCGACGATGCCCGAGTTCTCGCCGGTGGCGACGATATCGGGATCGCCGTCGGCGTCGATGTCGATGAACGAGGCGGCGCCGACGCCCGAGTCGAGCGGGAGGCCGTCGGCGACGATGTAGTTGACGCCGCGGGCGAGGGCCTCCTCGGTGAACGGGAGCGGTGTCGCGACGGGGATGGGCGGGCAGGCGGTCTTGGCCGGGGGCCCGCTGGCGGGGGACCCGCCCGAGACCCCCGAGACCTGTCCGAACGCCGAGGCGGCGCCGAGCGTCGCGGCGAGCAGCCCGAGGGACGCCATGCTCCGACGTCCGAGCCCGAAAGCAGAATCGCGCATGGCCGTTCCTTCCCCTGGTGCGGAGCGCGGGAGTGATCCCAGAAAAAAGACCCGCACCGGCTGTCGCCGGGGCGGGTCCGAATGATCAGAAGGCTCGGGCCCGATCAGCGGCGGCGGCGCATCGCCGCGAGGCCGCCCATGCCGAGCAGCGCGAGGCTGCCGGGGGCCGGGACCTTGTTGATGGTCATCGTGCCGTTGAGGATGCCGTCAACGCCGAAGTCATCGAAGTCCTCGAAGATGAAGACTTCCCAGACGCCAGCCGTCTCGGCCGGGCCGGACCAGGCAACGCTGTCGTTGCTGGCGAAGATGCCGGAGGACTCGCCCCAGCCGAAGAGGACGTCGGACGGGATGGTGTCGCCGAGGTTCGGCTCGCCGCCGTCGAAGTTGATCGAGAAGCCGGAGCCGAGGTGCGTCAGGACGATGTTGAGCTCGGCGCCCCACGAGGCGTTCGCGCCGTTGACGCCCGCGTTGTAGGTCAGGTCCCAACTGAAGCCCTCGAGGGGGCCGCTGTCGGTCTGGACGATGGTGAACGTGATCGGCTGCGCGGCATCCACGTTCAGGTTGTTGAAGACGATATCGGTCTGGGCGGACGCAAGGCCGGCAAACGCCGCCACGGCCACCACACTCATGGTCTTGGTCATCTGATTCTTCTCCTCTTTCTCTCTAGTTGCTTTCTCGAACACTGACTCGAGAATGCTCCCCTCGAGCACGCTTCTGCATCTCCCCGTCCCCACGATCCTGCGGGCACGGGGCACATTGGTGTCGCGGGGGCCGGATCTCTTTCCCTTGAGAGCACTCCCTCCGCCACAAGGAAGGTAACGGGAGCGCCTCCAGGGGATCAAGAGGGACGGCGAGAAAACTCCGCAAATTCGCTCGCATCCAGTCGTGTTCTTATTTTGTACGGCGTCATAAAGCCCGCCCCCGCATCGGGCTAGCATCGGCGATGCCCGTCGTCCTCCGCTGGCTCCTGAATCTCGCCCCGACGAACCCGATCGCGGTCCGTCTGGTCCAGAACGCCTCGAGGCGGTCCAAGCACCTCTACGTCCGCTCGGGGTACCTCGCGGTGCTGATCCTGGTGCTGCTGTGGCTGCTGCTGGTGAACACGTCCGCGGGCGAGATGAGCTTCCGGGACCTGGCCGCGGCCGGGGCGTTCAGCTTCTCGGCGATCGCGTACCTGCAGATCGGGCTGATCTGCGTGCTGGCGCCCGTGTTCATGGCCGGGGCGATCGCCCAGGAGTCGGACGGGAACACCTGGGACATCCTGCTCACGACGCCCCTGAGCCAGCTGCAGATCGTCCTGGGCAACCTGCTCGGACGCCTGTTCTTCGTGCTGGCGCTGCTGGTCGCGAGCCTGCCCCTGTTCGCGCTGACGCAGTATTTCGGGGGGGTGCCGGGGAGATCGATCTTCGCGAGCTACCTGATCGCCGCGTGCGCGGCGTTGGTGGTCGGGGCGATCGCGATCGCGCTGTCCGTCTCGCGTCTGGCCGGGCGCCGGGCGGTGTTCACGTTCTACATCGCGGTCATCTCGTACCTGGGCGTGACGGCGGCGATCGACGCCTGGCTCCGCAACGGCGGGCAGGGGGCCGGGGCCGCGGGCGACGGCGTGACGTGGGTGACCGCGATCAACCCGTTCCTCGCCCTGACGGCGCTGCTCAACCCGACGACCTACCCCCGCGCCGACGCGGGCACGCACTCGGGGCTCGCGGCGCTGTTCCTCGAGCACCCGGTGACGGCGTGGTGCACGCTCAGCGCTGCGCTGAGCCTCGCGCTCACGGGCCTCAGCGCGTTCACCGTCCGCATGGGCGGGCTGGCGACGATCGGGCAGGGGCGGTCGGGTGTGCCCCTGCACAGGCGGGTGATGGGCCTCGGGGCCAAGGGCGCCGAGTACCGCCCGCCCAGGGCCGTGTGGACCAACCCGATCGCGTGGCGCGAGGCCGCGGCCCGCAACGCGACGCTCGCGCGGATGGCCGCCCGCTGGGCGTTCGTCACGCTCGGGATCCTCTTCGGGCTCGCGTTGATCGTCGCCTACCACCTGGGCTCGATGACGCCCGCGGCGTTCCGCTTCGTGCTCGCCAGCGCCACGTGGACCGAGATGGCGGTGATCACGCTCATCGCGGTCAACATGGCGGCGACCGCGATCAGCCGCGAACGCGAGGACGGCACGCTGGACCTGATCCTGACGACACCCGTCACGCCCGTGGCGTACCTCTCGGGCAAGCTCCGCGGGCTCGTCGCGTACCTGCTCCCGCTGCTGCTGGTCCCGATCCTGGGGCTGGCGATGGCGGGGCTGTACTCGCTCGCCGGCGGGCTCGGAAACCCGGCCGGGGCGAGCGTGACGAGCACGCTCGCGGGGGGGAAATTGGTGACCACGCCCCTGGTCCTGCCCGAGGCCGCGATCGTCGCGC
Source organism: Phycisphaerales bacterium (assembly GCA_029260515.1). Taxonomy (GTDB): domain Bacteria; phylum Planctomycetota; class Phycisphaerae; order Phycisphaerales; family UBA1924; genus JAJRXR01. Next base: position 317,131 of record JAJDDC010000070.1, read on the forward strand.
CCCTGGCGTTCATCCCCTTCATCGCCTTCTGCGTCATGGTCGGGCTGCACTGGTCGCTCAAGAGCAAGGGCACGATCGCGTCGGTCATCGCGACCGTGGGCGTCGTGGGCGCGGTCGGGGGGATGATCTCGCTGTGCGCGTGGCACTCGGGGATCGGGATCCCCGTGCTCGGGCCGGCTGTGGGCGCGCTCTCGCCCGCCAGCGCGATCTACGCGTCCGTCCACCCCGAGCTGGCGACGGCCTCCACGATCAAGGAAGCCGGGCTCGTTGAAGCACGCGTGGCGCTCGTGGTCGGCTCGGTGCTGGCGGCCGGTGTCTACGCGGTGATCGTCTACCTGATGCGGGCGAACATGGTCCGCGGCTTCGACTTCACGGTGCGGAAGCTGGCGGGGACGCGGTAGGCGACCGGGTCGCGGGTTACTCCCGGGGGCCGAGCTCCATCGTCAGCTCGCCGAAGGGCATGGTCATGACAGCGCGGAGCAGGACGCCGTCGGCGTCGGTCCAGGCGCGGGTGGTGAACGCACCGCCCTCGGTCTCGAAGCTCGACTCGTGGACGCGGGCGTTCACCTCGCCCCCACCCCACTCGATCGTCTCGTCGTCGAGGCGTGTGACCTGCACGGGCAGGGCCCGGACGCGCCAGCCGCCGATGCCGAAGGCGACGGACTGGTAGGTCGCCGACTCGCCCGGTGCGAGCCCGAGGGCGGTGTTGACGATCATGTCCGCGACGTTGTTGGGCCCGGTGACGATGCCGCCCTCGGGGATGGTGAACTCCTGCCGCTCCTCGCCGCGGGTCGCGACGACGACGCCGTCTGCGACGACGTAGGTCGTTTCGGTGGTGTCGCCCGCCAGCTCGCGGTACCGCGCACGGCGGACCTGCATGTCCTCGCCCAGCTCGTACTCGGTCACGCTGGGCTGCTGCATCCCGCCCATGGGGCGGAAGCGGGCGTAGAGGTTGTGCCCTGTCTCGGTCTTGGTCAGCACGAACGACTCGTGCCCGGCGTCCCACTGGCCGAACGTGAAGGCCAGGCGCCCGTCGCGGATCGGCTCGCCCTCGATCTCGAGGCCGTCGTCGAACTCGTTCGCCTGCCCGATCTGCTCTCCGGCCGCGGCACGGCGGGCGTCGTCGAGCATTGCGTCCAGCGCGGTGCGGTCGTGGTGGTCGCCGGCGAGCCAGACGCCCTGGATCGTGCCCAGCGCACCCAGCCCGTCGAGCGGGTTGTCGCGGAGGAGGACGAACGAGGCTTCCTTGCCACGCTCGATCGAGCCGAACCGGTCGTCTACGCCGAACAACTCGGCGGGCGCGAGCGTCGCCATCCGCAGGACGTCGGCGGGCGGGATGCCGGCGTCGGCGAACAGCTCCATCTCGCGGTGCACGCCGAAGCCCGGGAAGACGTACGGGTTGGCCAGGTCGGTGCCGACGATCATCGGCACGCCCGCGCGGTGCATGCGGCCCAGGAAGTCGAGCATGATCGGCAATCGCCGATCCAACGCCCGCGCGTACGCCTTGTACCCGGGCTGCTCCCAGAACGACACCATCGCGTCGGGGACGTAGGCCATCAGTTCGAGCTGCGCCCGGTCCTCGTCGTCGGCGCGGGCGATTCCCTCGTACACGACCAGCGTCGGGCACTGCACGATGCCCGTCGCGGCGAGTTCCGCCAGCCGCGCGTCGATGTACGCGGCGTCGGCCTCCGGGATCATCTCCCACCGGTCGCGGGCGCCGATGCGGTCGTTCTCGCCGGGCTCGTAGGGCGGGAGGACAACGGACGGGACGCCCATCAGGTGCTCGGCGGTCCGCTGGCCCGCGGCCGCCGCTTCCTCGATGGTCACCGACTCGGGGACGTGCCCGACCGCCATGAGCCCGCGCCTGCCGGCCTGGTCGATCGCGGCGAGGTACGTCTCGCGGTCGAGCTTGGAGTAGACCTTGATGAGGTCCACGCCCGCGTCGGCGAGCTTGTTGACCGCGGCCCTCGCGGCCTCGGGCGAGTCGCACGCCTCGGAGAAGGGCCAGACGGGCGGGTCGCCGTCGACGATTGCGCCCGTCGCGAGCATCCGCGGCCCGAGTCGCTCGCCCGCGTTGAGCGCGTCGCGGAGGGGCAGGATCGTCTGTGTCGCGCTGCCCATGTCGCGGACGAGGACGACGCCGTTGGCGAGCATGGCCCCGCCGTAGATCTCGGGCGTGACGAAGTGGACGTGCGAGTCGATCAAGCCCGGGATGAGGTACCCGCCCTCGGCGTTGATGACCCGGGCGCCCTCGGGCGGGGTGCGCCCCGCGTCGAAGATCGCCGCGACCTTGCCGTCGCGGATAAGCACCGCCCTGTCCGTGACGAGCTCGCCCACGCGGACGTCAACGATGTTGACGTGGTCGACGAGCTGGGTCTGGGCGAGCGCGACGTGGGCCGAGCAGGCGAGCGCGATCAGGGCTCCAGCGAGCCGTCGGGCGGGAGGTGCGGGGCGGGTGCGGGCCATGCGGGGATCTCCTGGGCGGATCTCGGCCGCCACCGGAAGGCTACCGGGGCGTCGGCCCACGGTGTTGCCGTCCGCTGGGTGGTGTGGTCGGCGTCCGATCACGGCGCGGGCGACTCGTCCTCGCGTCTGGCCACACCCATCAGAAAGCCGTACCGCTCAAGGGGCCACCAACCGGCGCGGTCGCCGTCGAGGATAAACCAGCAGCGCGTGGTGGGCTTGTCGATCATGACGAACCGGAGCCCGCCCGCGTGGGCGAACCGCTCGATGATCTTGTCTTTGTAGAGCACCTCGAGCATGCCATCGGTCGAAGCCCTGGCGGTGTACACCCCACCGTCGTGGTAGTCGCCCTGGATCTGCTCGATCTGCGCCGGGGTCAGGGATTGTGCTTCGGGTGTTTCCTGCGTGAGCCCGAGCATGAGGGCCGCGATCTGCGCCTCGATCGAGAGCGCGTGCGGCACGCCCTTCCCGTATGTGTTTGTCAGGACCGCGATGCTCAACCCGTCACCCGGGTAGTGGGCCAGGGCGGCCGACCCGCCGTCGTACGTGCCCGTGTGCCCGATCTTGGCGCGATCGCCCAGCGTCCCGAGGCGCAGAGCCATCCCGTAGGGGATCTCTCCCGTGGCGCTCGCGCCGTGAACCAGCGTCGGGGATCGCATCTGCTTGAGCGACGCCTTCGTGACGATCCGCCCCTCGTTGAGGGCGTGCTGCCAGCCCAGCAGATCGACCACGCTGCTGCAGACCGAGCCCTGGCCGGCGTACACGGACATGTGGATCAGCGGCACGCGCTCGATTCCTTCGGGCGAGCGGTGGATGGAGTCGGCCATGATCGAGGCGGGCGCGCGGTCCCCCACCACGATGCCGTCGAGCCCCGCGGGGCGCAGCAGTCGGTTGGTGAGGTAGTCCGGGTACGCCTCGCCAGACGCCGCCTCGACCGCGACCCCGAGCATGAGGAAGCCCGGGTTGCAGTACTTCCAGGTCTCGCCGGCCCCGAATTTGATCGATCCCTCGTTGAGCTCGACGTCGTCGAGCACCTCGAGCCCGGTGCGTTTCTTGTCGAGGCCCGCCGGTGGGTTGAGTTCGTCCAGCCTTCCCGCGGCGAACCCGGACGTGTGGCGGAGCAGCTGCTCGATCGTTGCGTCGGGAAAGTGCGCTGGCGCCTGTGGCACGACCTGTTTGATGGAGTCGTCGAGCGAGAGCTTGCCGTCCTCGACCAGCCGGAGGATCGCCGCGGCCGTGAACTGCTTGCCGGTCGAGGCGATGTCGTAGACCGTGCCCTCGTGCGCGCCCCGGGTTCGTTCGAGGTCCGCGAACCCGAACCCGTGTGCGTACACGAGCTCGCCGTCGATCGCGATCCCGACCGAGAGGCCGACGATGCCGCCCTCGTCGATCGCCCGCTGTGCGATCTGCCTCACGCGCTCGCCCTGGACTTGCAGCGCGTCGTCCCCCGACGGCTCGGGCTGGGCGGCCGCGATGCCGACGCACAAGACACATGCCGAGATCGCTGCGCTGTTCTTCATGGGGCACAGCCTACCCCCGGCCCGGTCACGAAACCAACGCAGGATCAGAACCAACTAGAACTGCTTGCGCATCCGGGCGCTGGGCACGTCCATCTGCCCGCGGTACTTGGCGACCGTCCTGCGGGCGATCTCGTAGCCGCGTTCCTTGAGGGCCTCCGACAACGCGTCGTCCGACAAGGGCTTGGCCTTGTCCTCGTTGTCGATGATCTCCTGCAGCGCCGCGCGGACCGCGTTGGCGCTGACCTCCTCGCCCGACTCGGTCGTCATCCCGCCCGTGAAGAAGCTCCGCAGGGGCACGACGCCCCGGGGCGTGAGCAGGTGCTTGTCGGCGACCGCCCGCGAGACCGTCGCGACGTGGATGCCCAGCTGCTCGGCGACCTGCGTCATCGGCAGCGGGCGCAGCGCCTCGGGGCCGAAGTCGAAGAAGTCGCGCTGCTCGGCGATCACGACGTTGATCACGCGCATCACGGTCGAGCGGCGCTGCTCGACCGCGTCGAGCAGCCACTGGGCGTTGGACAGGCTCTTCTTGAGGAACTCGCGGTCGCGCTTCGGCGCGGCCCGGTCCTTGGCCATGATCGCGTACTCGCGGTTGATCCGCAGGCTCGAGGCCCTCGTGTCCGCGAGGTAGGCGATGTACCGGTCGTTCTCCTCGTCGAACTCCACGATCGCGTCGGGGATAACGGGCTCGGCCGCCTCGTTCGAGAGCGCCCGCGCCGGCGCGAGCGACAACCGGCGCAGCACGTCCACGCCCCGCTTGAGCTCGTCCAGGCCCACACCCAGCGCGTCGGCGATCCTGGGCATCCGGTTCTTCGCCAGGTCGTCGAGCCCGACGTCCGCGATCCGGCGTGCCAGGTCGATGTCCACGCGGGGCGCGATCCGGGCCTCGTCGGGGCGGTCGGCGTGCGCGTCGAGTTGGAGCAGCAGGCACTCGCGTGCGTCGCGGGCCGCCACGCCCGCCGGCTCGAGCAGGACCTGCACCGCCGCAAGCGCCCGCTCCATGGTCGGCGCGTCGGGCCCCCCGCCCCGCACGTTCTGGGCGACGTCGGGCAGCGTGACGCGGAGGTACCCGTCGTCGTCGAGCGACTCGACGATCGCCTCGCCCGGGGCGCGTAGGTCCTCGTCCACGTCCACCATCCGCCACTGGGCGAGCAGCTGCTCGCGCATCGAGGGCCCCCGGGCGGGGGCGGAGGCCATCGCGTCGGTCTTCGCGTCGCGCTCGCCGTCGAGGCGGGTCGAGCGGATCGACGATTCGCGCAGCCCGTCGCGCTGGGCGAGCATGCTGTCGGCCTGGAGGTTGGACTCGCTGAACGCGTTCTCGGCGGCCTCGGGGTTTGACTCCTCGAAATCGTCGAGACGCGCGAAGTCGTCCACCGACTCGCCGGGCGCCTCGCTCGGCTCGTCGGGGCGCCGATCGTCGTCGTGCGCGTCGTCGGGGCCCTGGTCCTGCAGCTCGAGCGTCGGGTTCGCCTCCAGCTCCTGCTCGATCCGCTCCTCGAGTTCCAGCAGGGGCATCTGCAGGATCTCCATGGACTGGATCATCCTGGGCGCCAGCTTCATGTGCTGGCCGAGCTTCATGCTTTGGGAGGTTTCGAAACGCATGGTGGAGCGCGGGCGTCAGCCCATCCTCTGCCTTCCCTCGATCGCGTCCGCCAGCACGGCGGTGTTCGCGTACTCGAGCTGGGCGCCCGTGGGCAGGCCGCGGGCCAGGCGCGAGACGCTCACTGTCCGCTTGCCGAGTTCTTGTGCGAGGTGCAGGGCGGTGCCGTCGCCCTCGAGCGTGGGGTTGAGGCCGAGGATGACCTCCTCGATAGGCGTCGCCGCGCCGCCCGGGGGGGCGAACTTGTCGGGGTGGTCGAGGCGGTCGAGCAGGTGGTCGATGGTCAGCGAGTCGGGCCCGACGCCCTCCAGGGGCGAGAGGCGCCCCATGAGCACGTGGTAGAGGCCCCGGTACATCCCCGTCTGCTCCAGGGCGATCAGGTCCTTGGGCTGCTCGACGACCAGCACACGCGTCCGGTCGCGCTTGGGGCTCGCGCAGATCGGGCACAGCGTGCCGTCGCACAGCGTGAAGCAGTGCTCGCAGTGCCTGACCGTCTTCTTGAGGTCCTCGACGGCCTTGGCCAGACGCATCGCGCTGGGCGTGTCGGCCTTGAGCAGGTGGAAGGCGAGGCGTTCGGCGCTGCGGCGACCGATCCCGGGCAGGCGGGAGAACTCGGCGATCAGGCGATCGACGGCCTCCGGGTAGGCCGAGGAGGACGCCCGCTTCGGGGGGCCATTGGACTCGCGGTCGCTCACATGCAAATCATATGCCCGATGGCCGACGACCCCACACCCGATCCGGGCCAGCCCGACGCGCACGCCTGGTCCTGGCCCCGGTTCACTCGCAACGCGCTGATCATCGCGGCGGTGGTCGGCCTCGGCGGATGGGCGTGGGTCGCGAACATCTCGCCCAACCTCCACCCCAAGAACTTCGGCGTGGTCGCCGAGGGCGAGGTCTACCGCGCCGGGCGCCTCACGCCAGAGGCGATCCGCAGGGTCGCCCGCGAGCACGGCGTGCGCACGATCGTGGACCTGGGCGCCCACCACGCGGGCTCGGCGGGCGAGCGGCGCGAGGCGATGACCGCCGCGGCGCTCGGGATCACCCGCTACGAGTTCCCCCTCTTCGGCGATGGCACGGGCGACCCGAACCAGTACGCCCGCGCCCTGCGCGTGATGACCGACCCCGACGCGCAGCCCGTGCTCGTCCACTGCGCCGCCGGCGCGGAGCGGACGGGCGTCGCGGTCGCGCTGTACCGGATGCTCGCCGAGAACGCGACGCTCGAGAGCGCGATGGACGATGCCCGCGAGTATCGGCACGACCCGGCGGGCAACCCGCGTGTCCGCGAGATGCTCGAGACCTGGCGGGATCCGATCGCCGAGGCGCTGGCGACCGGGGGGGTGATCCCCTACGAGGGCCCGGTTCCCGAGGGCGCCGAGCCCACCGCGCCCGGGCCGCCGTGAACGGGCCCGAAGCGGTAGGCTCGCCCGGCGTGCGCACGTACCTTGCCCGGCATCTCTGGCTCCAGGCGTCGCTCGTGCTGCTGGTGTGCGCCGCGGTGTACTGGCCCGCGCTCGGGCACGGCGGGATGGCGATGAGCGAGGCCCACCGGGTGGTTCCGGCGCACGAGATGCTCGACTCGGGCGACTGGCTCACGCCCACGATGTTCGGGGCGGCGTACGCCCGCAAGCCGCCAGGCATGAGCTGGGCGATCGCGGCGTGCTCGATGGCCTTCGGGCAGACCGAGTGGGCGGCGCGGGCGGTCTCGGCGTTGTCGATGACACTCATGGCGCTGGGCGCGTGGCGCGTCGGGACGCGGTGGTTCGGGTCGCCCTGGGGCCTGGCCTCGGGGCTCGCGGTGGCGCTGATGCCCCAGATGTGGGAGTCTGGACGCAGCGCAGAGATCGAGGCGCTCAACAACCTGGGGACGCTCGTGTGCGCGCTGGCGGTGCTGGAGATCGTGCTCGCGCGGAACGACGGGCGTGTGCGCACGCGCGTGGCGCTGGGCGTCGTGCTGGCGCTGGGCGTCGTCGTCATGGGCTTGGCGAAGGGGCCCGCGGGGGCGCCGGTGCTCGGGGGCGCCCTGCTGGCTGGCGCGGCGTTGCGTCTGCGCGGGCTGGCGCGGGTCGAGCTGTGGGGCGGGCTGGCGCTGGGGGCGCTCGTGGTCGCGGGCGCGTATTACGCTGTCTGGCGGTCGGTGGATGCCAGCGGGCTCGACTCGCCCGTCGCGTTGCACGGCACACACCTGTGGCGCCCGGGGCACGTGCTGGGCGTGCTCACGCTGGCGCCGACGGCGTGGGTGTGGGCGTTGCCCGCGTCGCTGGCTCTGCTGTTCGCGTGGGGGCCCGACGCGCGGCGGGAGGCGGAGGGCGACGAGGATGCGCGCGCCCGACGCACGTACGCCATGGGCGCGACGCTCGCGTGGGTCTTCGCGCTCGGGATCTACACGCTGCTGGGCATCTCGAACGCGCGGTACGCCGCCCCGGCGGGCGGGTTGGCGGCGGTCGCGGCCGCGTACGCTGTGCGCGGCGCAGCGTGCGGGAGTGTGTTCACCGACAGGCGGCGGGGGATCGCGCGGGCGATGCTGCTCGGTCGGGCGTGGGTGTGGGTCGTGCTGCTGCTGGTCGGGGCGTGGGTGTACATCTCGACACGCGAGGGCGACGTCCGCGCGACAAGCGGGCGCGGGGCGGGGGTGCGCCTTGCGGGCGTGATCGCGGACGCGGTCGGCGAGGGGCGTGTGCGCACGCCGACGACGCTGGTCGCCGACGACGCGATCGAGGCCAGGCCCGAGGTGCTGGCGAGCGCGCGCCGAGAGCTGGGACGCCTCGGGCTGGGACGTGATGTGCGCGTGGTGTGGAACGTGGGAAGATGGGCAAACTGGAACCCCGAATATGGGGATCTGGTGCTCCTGCGCCTCGATGCCGGGAGCGAAGAATCACAGCTTGTTGAAGGACCGGGCGCCAGGGCGGGGCTTGTCGAGCTCGGGCGGTTCGATGTGCACAAGTACAAGCTCGGTCTCTATTTGAGTGAACCGAATGGGGAGAGTCCCCCGGGCGGGTAGGCGCGGAATAACGCGAGTTTCGCGCCTGCACGCTTGTGGGGTGTTGTCCCGCGCTTGGGGGATCGTTAGTGTGGATGCGCGTCCGTGTCGGGAGAGAGAGCGGCCCTCGGGTCGTCCTCCCCGCTCGTGGGGAGGTATCGATCGGACGCACCGCGACCAGCAGCTCCGGGGCGTGTCTGGAGAGAGGTGACGCCCTTGGGCTGCTGTGTCGCTTTTGGGCGGTGGCGCTTGTCGAGCGCATGAGAAGCCCCGGCATTTGCATGCCGGGGCGTTGATGTGCGCAGGGTGTTTCGGACGGTTGAGCGGCCGCGGGCGTCAGGAGCAGCCCGTGCCGAACGCCGTGAGGAACGCGATCACATCCGAGAAGTCGAAGACGCCGATGGGTTCTGCGAGGTCGGCGAGGCCGTCGCCCGTGCCGAACGCGGTGAGGAAGACGATGACGTCGGAGAAGTCGAGTACGTCGTAGGGCGGTGCGAAGTCGCCCTCGCAGGTGTGGACAAGCAGGACGCGGTCGGCCTCGTAGAAGACGCGGTAGACGCGGTTTGGCAGGGTGGTGGGGAGTGTCACGCTGTCGAACTGGCCGGTGACCGAACCTCCGTCGATGATGACGAACTCGTCGCCCACGGCCGGGAAGTAGGCCTCGATCTCGGTGACGATGAGCGATCCGGCGAGGACGTGGTCGGCGTTGCCCGAGATGCGGTCGTGCGACGAGCCGTCGGCGAGGGCGAGTTCGACCTCGTAGACCGAGGTCGCGGTGCGTGTGATCGTGCCGTTGTTGGACTGGATCTCGCCGACGCTCTCGCCCGGGGCGATCGTGCCGTGGATTGTGAGGTCGCCGACGGTGCGCCCGGTCCCGGTGATGGTCTGGCCTGCGCCGATGGTGGCGGCGCCGACGGGGACGTTGATCCGGGCGTCTGCGAAGTCCGTGCTTCCGGGGGCGAGGTTGATCTCGCCTGCGCCCGTGATCGAGGCGGCGTCGGCGAGTGCGAGGGTGGCGTTGAAGACCTGCGCTGTGCGGTTGACGAGGACGCGGCCGTCGTTGACGATCGTGCCCGAGGCGGCGAGGACGCAGTTCGTGCCGTCGATGCCCAGGTCGCCCGAGTTGGTGAGGTCTGTGATGGCGTTGGCGCCGTCGGCGGCGGTGACGACACCGTTGTTGGTGGTTTCGAGCGTGCCACCGGTGACCGAGCCGTTGACGATGGCGAGGACGGCGTTGTCGGCGGCGATGACCGCGCCCGCGCCCTGGGCGATGGAGCCGCGGATCTCGAGCGGGCCCTCGGCGGAGTTGGCCTCGATGCGGGCGTCGGAGGTGAAGTCGCCAACAAACCGTCCGGCGCCCGTGATTGTCTGACCGGCGCCGATCGCGGTGGTGACGCCCGTGTCGGACTCGATGCGGGCGTCGTTGGTATCGCCCGCGACGATGGACATCTCGATCTGGCCCGTGCCGGCGATGCTCGGGGTTCCCGTGAAGAAGAGCGTCGAGTTGAAGACGGTGAGGTCTGGGTTGAGCTGGACGACGCCGTTGTTCGTGAGCGTGCTGTTGACCTCGAGTGTGTGTCCGCCGCCCATGACGGCGAGCGTGCCGGCGTTGGTGGCGGGGGCGTCGAGGAGGCTCGTGCCGTTGGTCGTGCGGACGCGGCCGCCGGCGGAGGAGTCGAGGTTTGCGTTGGTGATGGTGGCGGAGCTGAGGCCGATCTCGCCGCCGTTGGCGCGGACGATGGCGGCGCCCGAGAGGGTCAGGGTGTCGAAGATTTCGAGGAGCTGGCCCGGGGCGTCGGCGTCGAGCGAGCCCTGGAGGACGAGGTCGCCGACGAGGCGCCCGGCGCCGTGGACGTCGATGTCGGGCCCGAGCGTGCCTGTGAAGCCGTCGGCGGCCTGGATGCGGGCATCGCCGGTGTCGTTGTCCACGGTCCGCATGATGATCTCGGCATCGCCCGAGAGGGTGGCGGAGTCGGTGAAGCGGAGGGTGGCGTTGAAGACCTGCAGGGAGCTGTTGATGTCGATGATGCCGTCGACGGTCGCGTTGCTGGCGAGGTCGAGGGTGAGGCCGCCGCCGGGGATGTTGATCGTGCCGGTGATCTGTGGGGCGCCCGCGAGGACGGACGTGCCCGCGTCCACGACGAACGAGCCGCCGGCGGACGAGCTGAGCGTGCCGCCGATGACAGTGGCCGTGTGGAGGATGACGTCGGCGCCGTCGGCCGAGAGCGTTCCGCCCCCGGACTGGTCAACGGTTTCCAAGATGCGGATTCCGACGGAGGTGGGGACGTTGGAGGTGATCAGGCCGTTGTTGACGAAGTCGCCCTCGAGCTGGCCGGCGCCGTCGATGGTGTGGGTCGCGGCGTGTGTGAGCGTGAGCCCCGCGGCGACGGTGATCTTCGCATCCGGGTGGGCGCTCGGCGCGCCGAGCGTAACCGTGCCCGACCCGTCGAGTGTGAAGCCGGCGAGGGGGGTCGTGACGCCCGACCGGAACGCGAGGCTGGCGTCGAACACGGAGGCGGTGGAGTTGACGAGGACGGCGCCGTCGTTGGTGACGCGGTCGTAGACGCGGAGCGGGATCCCACCGCGGATCTCGAGCAGGGCGTCGGGGTTGGGGATGTCGATGGAGGTGATATCAATGGCGCGGTCGAGGTCGACGGTGTAGGCGCCGACGAGGCCGAGCGTCGCGGTGTCGCCGTCGAGATCGGGGTAGGCGGTGCTGGGGGACCAGTTTGTGCTGATATCCCAGAGGCCGTCGGAGGCGGCGGCCCAGGAGTACGCGGTCTGTGCGGTGGCGGCGGACGCGGAGCCGGCGATGGCGAGCAGCGTCGCCGCGGCGGTCGGGCGGATGGGCATCTCTCTCCCCTTAAAAATATGGGGCGCTGTCGCGCCCGTGAATCAGATGGACACTCCCCCGGCGCCCACGCAGGTCGCGGGCGCGGCGATCGGGAGTCACAGTAGAGCGGTTCGGGCGCTCTGGGTCCAGCCTACGTCGGGGATCAGGGGCAGCCGGAGGCGAAGCTTGTGAGGAACGCGACCACGTCGGAGAAATCCCACTGCCCGATCGGCTCGGCCAGGTCGGCGGCGGGGTTTGATGCGCTGAACGCAACGAGGAACGCGACCACATCGGAGAAATCGATCGAGCCGTAGGGAGCGTCCAGGTCGGCGGGCGAGCACGCGGGATCGCCCAGGCGCCCGTCGCGGTTGACGCGCTGGGCGACGACGAGGTCGTCGTTCCCGGGCAGGTCGTGCTGCCACGAGGCGACGATGCCATCGGCGGACGGGGCGGCGCTGACGCCGATGGCGGCGGCGCCGACGCCGACGGGAACGGGCGCGAGCGCGGGTTGTCCCATCGCGTCGAGCGTGTGCAGCGTGACGCCGTCGGCGCTCGCGGTGACGATGGAGAGGCGGTCGCCCTGCCAGAGGGCGTCGAACGCATCGGGCTGCGTGAGTGACGCGACGGCGACGCCATGGTCGGTCCAGAGGCGGTCGCCCGCGGGCGTGACGCGCTGGGCGTGGACACCCTGGTCAGCAAGCACGCCGTCGCGCCAGACGACGAGCAGGTCGCCCGATGCGGGGTCGGCGTGGACGATGGGGTCGAACTGGCGGTTGTCGCCGAGCGAGACACGGACGGGCGCCGTGATCGGGAAGGCGAGCGAGCCGTCGGGCGCGATCCCCTGCATGCGCAGGGGCGCGGGCTCGAAACCGGTTTCGAAGCCCTGCGCGAAGACGACGACGGCGCCGCCCTGGCCATCGGGGACGGCGACGGGGTCCGAGTGGCGCGAACTGGTGATGTCGTTGGGCGAGCTGACGAGGCGGACGGACGCGGGCCAGGCGATCTTGCCGTCGGCGTCGATGCGTTGGGCGCGGATGAGGCGGGTGTAGGCGAACGCGGAGGAGTCCCAGAAGACGTAGGCGCCGCCGTCGGGATTGGGGACGATCGCGAAGACGCGGAGGTTGGAGCCGGTATCGCTCTCGAACTGCGCCGGTGTTGCCCAGACCGGGTCGCCCGCGGCGTCGAGGCGGTGGGCGTGGAAGCTTGAGCCGAGGACGGTGACGATGAGCGTGTCGCCACCGGGCATCCGGGCGGCGGCGCCGAGGTATCGCGGCTCGGTCGTGGAGAAGCCGTCGGGCCAGGCGATCGCGCCCGAGGCGTCGAGGGTCTGGATGGTCTCGGCGTTGAGACCGGCGAAGGCGCGGCTGACCATCGCGCCGTCGGCGACGGGAACGAGCACGGGCGGGAGGATGAACCCGCACGTCTCGTCGGGCTGGACCTCGAGGCCATCGGGCGTGAGCAGGGAGGCGTCGGGCGCGATGCGCTGGAGGCGGACGGCGCCGCCGTCGAACCCGCCGCAGAAGCTGTCCTGCCAGGCGATCCAGACCGCGCCGTCGTCCGAGGCGATCGCGGAGAGGCGCGGGCCGAAGGCGCCCTCGGCCTGGCCCACGACGAGCGGGGTCGCGGGGTCGGCGGGCCAGTCGGCGAGGGCGGGCGATGTTGCGAGCGCAAGGGTGAGCAGGGCGCGCGCGGCGGGTGTCATGGAATCCTCCTCGATTGAGCAAGCCCAGCGTACCCGGGGGCCCGCCGTCCTCGACCCCTCTGTTCAGCGGGCGTGCCGCGGTCGCGGCGGCTATTGGCATCCGCCGCCGAAGGATGTCAGGAACGCGAACACGTCTGAGAAGTCAAAGCCTCCGAACGGCTCGGCGAGATCGGCCGCGGGATCCATGGCGCCGAACGCGACGAGGAACGCGAACACATCGGAGAAATCGAGCACGCCGAATGGTTCGGCGAGATCCGCCGGGCAGGGCGGGTCGAGCAGGAAGAGGTAGGCCGCGCCGCTGTTGTTGCCGTTCGTGTCCTCGTTGGGGGCGCCGACGACGACGTAGCGTCCGCTGATTGAGACCGCCGAGCCGAAGAGGTCGAAGAGCTGGGCGTCGCCGGCGGTGAGCTTGGTGACGATGTCGCCGGTGTCGGCGTTGATGACGTACGCGGCGCCGGCGCCGGAGGCGGCCTCGTCGTCGCCGGGCGCCCCGATGACGGCGAGCGACGGCGCCCCCCGGGATGGCGAGCTGTCCGTGGCAACAGATCGTCCGACCTCGTCTCCCTCGGCGCCGGAACTGAAGGTGTGCAGCTCGGTCGCGCCGGCGTGGTCGGAGGCCGTGACGACGCCGGCGGCGGTCTCGTCGTCACTGGAGGCGAGCGGAGCGCCGATGAGGAGGGCGGTCTCCGTGAGTGCGACCGTGCTGCCGAACGCGCTGAACGACTGCGGGCTATCGCTCACGATTGTGTTGAGGAACTGGAGCGAGTTCGTGTCGAACGTGTGGGCGCCGCCGATGCTGCCGCCGTGGCCCGGCGTCCCCACGACGATGATGCCCCCCGCCACCGCGACGGAAGTGCCGAACCTGTCGCCCGGGGTCGCGTCCGGGGCGCGGAGCTTATCGATCTGGTTGCACGTCGTGAGATCGAAGACATAGACAGAGCCTTCGTTGTCGTTTGTTGGGATGTCCGAGAGATCGTCGTTAGGCACACCAACGACGACGATATTGCCGCTGATCGCAACGGACTGCCCGAAGCCTTCGCCCGCGGTCGGGTCTTCGGGGACGAGCTTTTTCTCCTGTCCCGTCGTGATGTCGTAGACGTAGACGGCGCCCGAGGACGCGAGGCCATCGAGCGAATGTCCGTAGGCCCCGACGACGACAATCTCGCCCTCGATATCGATCGCCGAACCGAAGAGATCCAATACGCGGCCGTCCGACGGTGACAGTGTCCTGAGGACTTCGCCCGGGTCTGTGACGTCGTAGACGTACACCGCACCGACAGGGACGTCCTCTGCATTTGGGCCGGTACCAGCCCCGATGACGACGACATCACCGCTCTGCGCAACGGCTTCGCCGAAGTTGTCGTTCTCGTCCCCCGGGTTGTGGAACGTATCGACCTCGATCTGGGCATGGGCGGCGTGCGTGCCGGCGACCATGAGCCCGGCGACGAGCAGGCGAGACGAGCATCTCATGAGGAACCCCCGTTTCCTGCACCAATCTACCGCCGAGGACACGCGAGCAGAAGCGTAAAAAGTACCAGAGCCCCCTGAATGCTCGAGGTCCGGCGGGTCGTGGTGTGGCCCGGTTATGGGCAGCCGGCGCCAAAGGCGGTCAGGAACGCCAGCACGTCGGAGAAGTCATACACGCCGAGGGGCGGCGCGAGATCGGCGGCGGGCTGCATGCCCCCGAACGCTGTGAGGAAGGCGAGCACGTCGGAGAAGTCGAGTGCGCCGAAGGGCTCGGCGAGGTCGGCGGGGTTGCAGGGTCCGCCCGGGGTCGTGCCCTGGATCTCGGCGCAGCCGAGGTCGACGATGGCGTTCACGCCGTCGCCGACGCCGTTGTCGGGCGTGCCCGTATCGTCGTGGAAGCGCGGGTCGCCGTAGTAGTCGAGCGAGCCAAACGGGCCGAGCAGGAGATTGTTGCCGAAGTCGATCGCGGGCGAGCCGGGCATGAGGCGGACGTTGTCGTCGGGCGTGCCGGGGTTGTTGTCCGACCCGTCGGCGTCGACGAACATCGGGTCGCCGGAGAAGCTGCCGAAGCCGGGCGGGACTGGGTCGCCCACGCCGAGGAACTGGATGATGCAGCGGTCGGCGGAGACGGTGCCGAGGAGGTTGGTCCAGAGGCTGATGTCCTGGCCGCCCGAGCCGACGGTGGTGTTGCCCCAGATGATCGTGTTGTCGAGGTCGGTGTGCCCGTCGGCGGCGAAGACGGCGCCGCCGTTGGTGTTCAGGGCGTTGTGCGAGATCGTCGAGTTGACGATGCGGAGCGTGCCGTCGCTCTCGTTGTTGATCGCGCCGGCGCCCTGGCCGTCGTTGCCCGAGACGAGGCAGTTTTCGATGAGAAGTGTCGTCCCAACGTCGGTCCCGAACCGGATCGCGTTGGCGCCGGAGGAGGTCGACGAGTTGTCGATGAAGCGGGACCCGCGGATCTCGTGGTCCCCGTCGAACAGGTAGGCGATGGCGCCGGCCTGCGTGTTCGAGTTCGAGCGGAAGTCGCAGCCGTCAAAGATGGTCACGGCGTCGGATGCGGTCATCACGACGGTCACGGCGCCGCCCGTGCCGACGTCCGCGGAGTTGGATCGGAACTCACAGTCGAAGAGGGAGTGCACGCCGGTCCCGGCGAGACGGAGCGCCCCGCTCGAGCTCGCGGAGTTCGAGTTGAAGACGCAGCGCTCGAACGTCGTCGAGACCTCGGCGCCGGCGGCGCCCGCGCTGCTGTCCGATGTGTTGTCGAGGAACTGGCAGTCCGAGATCGTCGCGAAGTTGGCGACGGAACCATCGAGCGCCAGAGCGCCGCCCCGGGAGGCGGCGAAGTTTTCTGTGAACACGATGTTCCTGAGCGTCGGCGCCGAGTCGTCGGCGTAGACCCCCCCGCCGCGGGCGTTGGGCCCGGCCCCGTCCGCGAAGCCCTTGGTGATGACGAGGCCGTCGAGGATCGTGCCGGGGCCGGCGTTGATGATCTCGACGACGTGGTAGACGGCCGCGCCGCCGTTCAGGGTGACGCGCGGGTCGAGGGGGTCGCCGCGTTCGGCGAGGGAGTTCTCGTCCCCCTCGAACCCGCCGTAGACCTGCACGCCGTCGGGGATGAGGAAGGTCGCGTCGGGCCCGGCGGGGGTGTCCGGGATGTACTCGCCCTCGGCGATCCAGATCTGGTCGCCTGACGAGGCCGCGGCCAGGGCGTCGGTGAGCGAATCGAACGCGCGGCCCCAACTCGAGCCGTCGCCGCCGGGTGCGGCGTCGTCATCGACGCGGAAGATGTCGGCGGACGAAGCGCCGGCGGCGCACGAAATGATGACGCCGAGCGTCAGTACAGCACAAGCTCTCATGGATCACTCCCCTGATGTCCGCCCAGTGTGGTGGACGCGCGGGGGTTGTGCAAGGGCCGCGCCGCCAAACGGGCCGGAACGCCGATCATGCGCGGGGGTCGGGGCCTACGCGTGGATCATCCGCCCCTCGCTCGCCAGCGCCGCCTCGTGGACGGCCTCGTGCATCGTCGGGTGCGCGTGCACCGTCGCGATGAGTTCCTCGCTGGTCGCTTCGAGGCGGCGGGCGAGCGACATCTCGGCGATCAGCTCGGTGGCCTGGTCGCCGATGATGTGCGCGCCGAGGATCTCGCCCCGGGGCAGGCCCCGGATGATTTTGACGAACCCGTCGGTGTGCATCGCTGCGATGGCCTTGCCGTGGGACTGGAAACCGCACTTGCCGACCTCGTAGTCGGTCCCCTTCTTGAGGCCCTGGGCCTTGAGCGCGTCCTCGGTGAAGCCGACGGACGCGACCTGCGGGTTGCAGTACGTGCACCCGGGGATGATGGAGTAGTCCATCGGGTACGGCTCGTGCTCGAGCTTGCCCTCCCGGAGCGCGATCCGCTCGACGCACAGGACGGCCTCCTCCATCGCGACGTGCGCGAGCCAGGGCGGGCCGATGACGTCGCCGACGGCGTAGATGCCCGGCAGGTTGGTCTTGTAGTCGAGCTTCTTGACGGGCGCGAGCTCGCCGGGCACGTAGTCGGTCTTGATGTGCCCCTTGACGACTTCGAGCCCGAGCTTGTCGTCGAACAGGCCGTCGAAGCGTCCGGTGACGCCGATGGCGAGCAGGATGCGGTCGGCTTCCAGGGTCTTGGCCTTGGAGGCGTCGGGCTTGCCGTCCTTCATGGGGGCGATGGTGGCCTTGACGCTCTTGCCCTTGACGTCGATCGCGGTCGCGACGTGCCCCAGCTCGAACTTCATGCCCGCCTTCTTGTACGTCTTGAGCAGGGCGGCGGAGACCTCCGAATCCTCGACGGGGACGATGCGGTCGAGCATCTCGACGACGGTTACCTCGGTCCCGAACGAGTGGTAGAAATAGCCGAACTCCATGCCGATAGCGCCCGAGCCGATGACGATGAGGCGCTTGGGGTTTTCCTTGTTGTACATCGCCTCGCGGGCGCCCCAGATCTTGGGGTCGGACCCGAACTTGGCGAACGGCAGGTCACGGGCGACCGAGCCGGTGGCGATGACGACGTGCTTGGCCGTAATCGTCTCGCGGGGCTTGGCGGCGGGCTTGGCGGGTGCGTCGGTCCGTTCCTCCTGCACCTCGCAGTCGTAGATCTCGACCTTGCACGGGTCATTGCCCTTGGCGGCGGAGACGATCTTGGCGCTGGCGACGATGTGGTCGATCTTGTTCTTCTTGAGGAGGAACTCGACGCCCTTGTTGAGCTTGCCCGCGACGTCGCGGGAGCGTCCGATGACCTTGTCCCACTCGAAGCCGACCTCGCCCTTGATCTTGAGGCCCCAGTCGGCCTGGTGGGCGAGCTTCTCCATCAGCTCGGCGTTGGAGAGCAGGGCCTTGGAGGGGATGCACCCCCAGTTGAGGCAGACGCCGCCGAGCTTGGCCCGCTCGACGCACGCGACCTTGTAGCCGAGCTGCGCGGCGCGGATGGCGCCGACGTAGCCGGCGGGCCCGCCGCCGATGACGATGACGTCGTAGTTCTTGGTGGCCACGTCTGGTTTCCTGTCTCTGGGGCGCGTTCGAGGGGCAAAGTTGGGGGTCACTATAGGTCCGGCGCGGATCGGGGAGTCGGGCTTCGCGGCGTGGTTCCCGAGCGGTTGCCTGTACGGTTGCGGGACGATCGAGCCCGGGGTTCGCACGATGAACCGGGCCACGACGCCGAGCCCCGCGGCGTGATCGATCGCGCCCGAGCGGAGAGGCGGCGTGTTCGCGCCCGGTTCCGACATCATCCCCGGTGCGGGCACGCGCACGCTGCGGGTTGGTTCCCGATCGCGACCGACACCCCACGCTTCGTGGGTACGCGCACGCTCGACGATGCGCTCGAGATCCACCCCATGTGGGCGCCCGGCCGGCCGGGGCTGTTGTCGCCCTCGCCACAGAAGAGAAGTTCGCCGGCTTGTTCGTCCTGGCCGGCCTCCCCCGGACGGACGTTCTGCCGCATCCGGCCCTCGCCGACGCCGGTATCACTCGTCGGCCGCCGCCCCACGGACGTGGACGGCAGACGGGTGATTTCGATCGTCCCGACGTCACCGCGTGCCACGCGTGGTCCGGCGCAGGATGCTGATAGTGCTGGGCGCGGGGGCGGGTATCTGCAATACTTGAGGTCTCGGAACGGTGCTCGCGGGGGTTGGATCGAAGGAGTACCGCATGCGGATCAACAACGCGCTCGTGGCCGGGCTGCTGGTCTTGGCGGGGTGGGGGTGCGCGCCCCGCGCGTCGGCGCCGAGCGACGCCGGGCTGCTGGCCGCGGGGCGTGAGGGCGTGGCGCGGAAGGTTGCACGCCTGGAGCAGCGCGGGCCCAAGTCGTTCGACAGCCCGGATCTGGCCGCCGAGTTCTTCTACCAGCAGCGCGTTGCGCCCGGGCAGACCGAACTTCCCGTCGCCCGGCTGCGGGCCGAGCTCGAGACCATCCGCGCCCGCGAGAACGAATCCCGCTCGGGCTCACCGGGCGGGATCGGCTCGTGGGAGTCGATCGGGCCCGGCAACGTCGGCGGGCGTACACGCGCGATCGCGGTCCACCCCACGGACCACGACATCATGTACGCGGGCGGCGTCGCCGGCGGCGTGTGGAAATCAACCGACGGCGGGGGCAGCTGGTCGCCCACCGACGACTTCATGCAGAACCTCGCCGTCACCACGATCGTGATCGACCCCAGCGACCCCGACACGGTCTACGCGGGCACGGGCGAGGGCGTCTGGTCCAACACCGTGTTCGTCCGGGGGCTGGGGGTCTTCCGCTCGACGGACGCGGGCGCGAGCTGGTCGCAGCTGGCGGCGACGAACAACACGAACTTCCACTACGTCAACCGGATGATCGCGAGCCCGAACGTGCCCGGGCGCGTGTACGCGGGCACGCGGACGGGCGTGTGGCGCACCGACGACGGCGGCGAGAACTGGTCGGTCGTGCTGCGCAACCCGAACTACGTCGCAGGGCCAGAGCCCGCGACCAACGGGTGCTTCGCCGGGTGCATGGACCTCGTCGTCCGCGCCGACCGCGACCCGGACGTGCTGTTCGCCTCGTTCGGCAACGGGCAGGCCGACGGTCTGTTCCGCTCCGACGACGCGGGCGCGAGCTGGGTCTCGTACACGGTCCCCGCGAACCAGGGGCGGGTTTCGATCGCGCTGGCGCCGAGCGACAACGACGTGATGTACCTGCTCATGGCCGACAACGGTTCGGGCGGCGCCTTCGGCTCGATCGTCAACGTCTACCGCTCGGACGACGGCGGGCAGAACTGGACCGGGCAGGTTGACTTCGGGAGCCTGTTCGGGCCGTGGCTGCTCGCGAACACGATCCTGGGCACCGGGTGCAACACGACCTCGCCCCCTTACCACCAGGGCTGGTACGACAACGCGATCGCGGTTGACCCAGCCGACCCCGACACCGTCTGGGCCGGGGGCGTGGACATCCTCCGCTCGGACAACGCGGGTGTGAGCTGGGGTCTGGCGGGGCACTGGATCTACTACACGCTCGCCGATCCTCCGCCCGAGTACATCCACCCCGACCATCACACCATCGTCTTCCATCCTGGCTACGACGGCGTCGAAAACCAGACGATGTTCGTGGGCAACGACGGGGGGGTCTGGAGGACAGACAACGCGCGGGCGGCGACCACCCAGGACGGCTGCCCGACCCAGGCGCCCCTCGTCCGCCCGGAGATCGTCTGGGAGTCGCTCAACAACGGGTACGGCGTGACCCAGTTCTACCACGGGGACGCCGCCAAGGGCATCGACCGCTTCATCGGCGGGTGCCAGGACAACGGGACGCAGCTCGTCCACTCGAGCACAACGCCCGACGAGTGGCGCATCGCGTTCGGGGGCGACGGCGGGTACTGCGCGATCAACCCGAACAACGACAACATCATCTACCTGGAATACCACGCGTTCCCCTCGATCCACAAGTCGATGAACGGCGGGGTGAACTTCGTCCAGAGGACCAACGGCATCACCGACACCGACGGGATCTTCATCACACCCTTCGCGATGGACCAGCAGGACCCGGGCACACTCTGGACGGGCGGGCGGCGCCCGTGGCGCACGACCAACGGCGCCGCATCGTGGCACGTCGCCGGGCCCAATCTCCCCCAGGCGGCGCTGATCTCCGCGATCGCGATCGCCCCGAGCGATTCGGACGTGGTCTACCTCGGGTTCACGAACGGGTACGTCGCTGCCTCGAGCAACGCGACAAGCGAATCTCCGACCTGGTCGGTGCACGGCTCCGGGCTCCGCGTGGGCGCCTGGATCAGCTCCGTCGCGGTCGATCCGCGCAATCCACAGATCGCCTACGCGACGTACGCGAGCTATGGCGGGGAACACATCTTCCGCACGACCAATGGCGGCGCGAACTGGGCCCCGATCGACGGGATCGCTTTCGACGGCGTGCCGGACATCCCCGTGCACTGGGTCGAGGCCCGGCCCTGCGACCCGACCGTGCTGTACGCGGGCACGGAGCTTGGCATATTCGCGAGCGACGACTGGGGCGCGACATGGGCGCCCGCGAACGCGGGGCTCGCGAACACGGTCGTCGAATCGCTCGACTTCAGGGACCGGGACTCGCTCGTCGCGTTCTCGCACGGGCGGGGGGCGTATACCGCGGACCTCGCGCCCTGCGGCCCGTGCGCCGCGGGTGAGTTCGCCCTGCCCTACGGGCAGCTGGATTTCATCGACGTGCTGGTTTTCCTGCAGCGCTTCGGCGACGGATCGCCCGCCGCGGACCTAGCGGCGCCGTTCGGCCAGCTGGACTTCACCGACGTGCTCGCGTTCGTCGCCGCGTTCGGCGCGGGGTGCGACGATTGACCACCCCCTCTTGTTAGGGGGGCCGGTAAACCGGCCCGCGGGCGTACATTCATGCGCGGGGCGGGGTTGTTCGCGCTCCGCCACCCTTCTAGGAGATACGAGATGCACGCCCGAACCATCGTGACCGCCACCACGCTCTGCCTGACACCCATCGCCCTCGCCGCCGAGCGTGACGTCCAGTTCCGGTCCGCCAACTTCGAGACCGCGGTGCTCGAGCTGCACAACTGCGGCGGCGAGGACATCGACCTGTCCAACTGGCGGTTCTGCTCGCACGACGACAACCAGGTCCGCCAGTACACGGGCTCCGACGGGCTCGACGGGGTCACCATCGAGGCGGGGACGTCCGTGTTCATCCACTTTAATAACGACGCGCCCGCGGGCCCGGACAATATCGACGTCTCGACGCTCGGCGGGCTGATCGCGGCGCCATTGGACGCCGACGGGGCATACGCCATCGCCCTCTTCTTCCCCGACGCGGACGGCGACATCTCGTTCGCCGATTTCGGACGCACCGACATCATGGGCGATCACATCCAGTGGTCCACGGGCGGGCTGAGCAACGCGATTGCCGACGAACGCTCGCAGCAGGCGGTCAACGCCGGGCTCTGGACACTCGCCAGCGCGTGGATCTCGACCACGCTCGACACGGTCTCGATCGAGCTGACCGACACCACCTGCGGCCTGCTGCACGGTCCCGCGAACTACCAGGTCAACGAGCCGGGCGGGCCCTGCAACGGCGCGGACCTGGCCGAGCCGTTCGGCACGCTCGATTTCTCCGACGTGATCGCGTTTCTGACCGCCTTCGGCACGATGGACGCGGCGGCCGACCTGGCCGACCCGATCGGGACGTTCGACTTCTCCGACGTGATCGCGTTCCTGACGGCGTTCGGCGGCGGCTGCCCCTGAGACGGGCCGGCCCTCGGATCGCGCTGTGAAGGCGCTCGATGCGCCGGTATATTGATCCCGCCTCGTGGATTCAACGAGAGGGGATCGCGATGAGAACCGGACGAACGATGCACACACTGGGCGCGATCGGGCTGACCGGCGCGATCGGCGCGCTGTCCATGGCGGACTTCACCAGCGCCTCGTTCCGTGCCGCGGGCTTCCAGGCCGCGGACGGCGAGGTCCGGGGCGTCGCGCTCAGCGCGTCGCAGAAGACCGTCGTCACCCAGGCGATCAACCTGCTCGACAACAACAACTCCTCGACGACGCAGGCGTGCGTGGACTGCCTGCGCACGCTGCTTGCCAACGACCGGATCTGTCTGGAGGCGGGCACAACGACCGCGGGCGCGACGACGCTGGCCGACGAGAAGGCCGGGTGCAACCCGCGGACCGAGGGGATCCACATCTCGCCCGGGATGTTCCATCAGCGGACCGAGGTCATCGCGTGCGTTCTGGCGCACGAGTGGTTTCATATCAACCAGTCCGCGGCTGACTACCAGGGGAACTTCGAGGCGCCCGCGTACCAGCACGAGATCGACTGCCTTGTCGCGCTGGGCCTGACCGGGAGCAACCGGCACATGCAGATGGTGAACTGCCTGGCCGCCCTCAACCAGCCGCCCCAGTCCCCTCCCTTCGACGCGGGGCGCACGAGCGAGGGCGGCAAGATCGCCTTCGACGACTCCGGCTGGAGCTACTCGATGGGCTCCGACTTCCCGGGTTTTTACATCAGCGCTCCCGACAACGTGATGATGTATGGCCATCTCGTCGACACCCCCGTCCCCTACGACTTCGAGGTCTACACCGCCGACGACAAGAAGTTTGTGACGATCAGCGGGTACGACCCCGTCGCAAGCTCCGGCGTCATTGTCTCGTACGAGGTCGTCGCCGACGGCCAGAGCTTCTTCCTGCACCACGCCCAGACGCTGACTGATTCAGAGCCATTCTCGCTGACCCGCAGCACGGACGGCTCGCGCCTCTTCGCACTCGACACGCGCTGGGACCGGGTCGTGACCTTCACACGCGACGCCGACGGCGCCTACACCGTCCCGGGCGCGGACTACGCGGGCTTCGATGACTACCCCGCCCTTGGGGGTGCGCTGGGCATCAGCGCCAACACGGCCGATGCCCGCCGCGGCATGGCGGGCGACAGCCTCATCATCGATTACCACGACACGCGGGCCCAGTCCGCGGTCGTCGTTGACCGCCCCCGGGCCGTCCTGTTCGACGACAACGGCGACGGCGCCGCCGACCGCCAGGAGACGCTCGACACCGACGGCACGCCGATCGACTGGTACGACTTCATCGCGGTCGTCCCCGGGTTCGTGGACGAGCCCGTGTTCGGGGATACGGGCGTCACCGTCTTCGCGGGCGCGGGCGCCGCGATCGAGATCCAGGCGGTCGATTCCGGCGGCGCGTTCATCGAGACACTCGGCGCCGGGACGATGCCGACCGACGACAACGAGGCGCCATTCGCGCTCTCGCGTGCGCTCAACCCGTGCGAGTACATCCAGGCGGTGGACACCGACAACATCGCGGCCGTCCCGCCCCGCCCGTGGTATATCCCGAACCCTGTGGACTACGCCGAGCCGTTCGGCGCGCTCGACTTCTCGGATGTGTTCGCGTTCCTGGTCGCCTTCGGGGCACAAGAGGCGCCCGCGGACCTGGCCGACCCCGAGGGCGTGTTCGATTTCTCCGACGTCTTCGCGTTTCTGGTCGCGTTCGGCGCGGGGTGCGGGTAGGCGCCCGCCGCGGGGCGCCCGGCCCGAACCGACTGTTGCGCTTTGAATCACCGCCGCGACGCTTTAGTCTGTCGTCGGACGCCCCCGACCCGCCGGCGTCGCGAGGAGAGACCCGATGACCCCGACCCGGATGATGATCGCGCTGTGCCTGGCATCCGCCATCCCCGCCCACGCCCCGGGCCAGAACCCGGACGCCGACCCCGTGCACGAGCGGGTGTACCTGCCCGCGTCCGAGGCGCCGCTCGCGTTCCCGAGGACGGAGCGCCCGCTGGGCCCGGTGTACGCCCGGGGCTCGGGCGCCGAGTTCTTCTTCACGGGCCAGCTCCCGGAGGGCGACGCGCCCTCGGGCGTGGTCTACACCCACGACGGGGCGACGATCATCATCGCCCACCGCGAGAGCCGCAACCTGATCCTGTGGGACGCGGCGACGCTCGCGTTCGCGGGCGAGGCGCCCGTGTCGGGCGCGGCCCAGGCCGTGGACGTCACGCCCGACGGCGCCACCGCCGTCGTCGCGTGCGTGGACACCGACTCGGTCTCGATCGTTGACATGGGCACGCTGAGCGAGACCGACATCGTGCCCGTTGGCCAGAGCCCTGGCGTTGTGAAGATCAGCCCCGCGGGCGACGTCGCGGCGGTGGGCAACGCCTTCGACTCGACCGTCTCCGTCATCGATATCGCGACCGGGACCGTCCTCCGCACCATCGCCGGCGTCGGATTCTCGCAGACGCTCTCGTTCTCCCCCGAGGCGCCCGCGACCTCGCTGTCATACTCGGAGTTCTTTTTTATCGACGACGACCGCGTGCTCAACGCGGACCGCTTCGGGGGCGAGGCCCAGTTCATCGACGTCCGCACGGGCGCGGTCAACCGCGTCCCGATCGCGTCAAACGCCAACGACCTGACGATCTCGGGCGACGGGACGACCGGCGTGATCGCGCACGGCTCGAGCACACGGCTGATCACACTGCTCGACCTCGCCGGCGAATCGATCGGCTCGGTGGTGCTGACGTCGTTTGATATCTTCGGCGACATCGCGGTCAACACCGACGCGACCAAGGCGGCGGTCGTTGTCCTCAACGCGACGCGCGTGGTGGACCTCGGCTCCGGCGCCGCGGGCCCGGAGCTGCCGACCTCGGGCCTCAACGACCTGCTGACCACGTCCGACGGGAACCGCGTGCTGGGCGTCGGGTACTCGGGCGCGCTGATCGACATGTCCACCGGGTTCCTCGTCGGGCTTCCCAACCAGATCGTCTCGTGCCAGATCGGCGCGGTCTCGCCCGTCACGTCGCAGGGTACGCTCTGCTCGACGACCTTCGGCGACGACATGGTCGTGATCGACACCGCCCCGCTCGGGGGCACGCTGCTCGCGTTCCAGCGCTCGGGGCCCGAGGCCGAGGGCGACCGGTGCCGCACCGGCGCGATGAGCCCCGACGGCTCGGTCGCCGTGGGCGTCTCGATCTTCTCCGACACGCTCACGATCATCGACCCGACCTCGCGCGCGGTCACCGGCTTCGCGCCCTTAGGCATGCGCCCTTCGGGCGTCGCGATCTCGCCCGACGCAACGACGGCGGTCGTCGCCAACCTCGACTCGACCTTCGCGACCGTCGTTGACCTGGCCAGCGCGACCTCGACCAACGTCCCCATCTCGACCCGCGGCTCGCAGGCCGCCATCAGCCCCGACGGCGCGTACGCCTACGTCCCCGTCGTCGCCAGCGGCGACGGCGTCTGGCGCATCAACCTCGGGACGAACACGGTGGACGGGCCCAAACTCGTCACCGGCAACATGGGCGGCGTGGGCTACAGCTACTCGCAGTCGAGCGGGATGGCGCTGAGCCCCGACGGCTCGGTCCTCGCCGTCGCCGGCTCGTTCGACGACGTCGTCACGTTTATCGACACCGCGGGCTGGAGTGTCATCAACTCCGTCGCGACGGGCGACTTCCCGACCTGGCTGGCCTTCAGCGCCGACTCGCAGACGTGCTACGCGGCGGTTAAGAACGTCGATCAGGTCGCCGTCATCGACCTCTCGGGTGCGCTGCCCGCGCTCGCCGACACCATCGGCGTCGGCGTCCAGCCCTGGCACATGGCCGACCTGGGAGACGGGCGCCTGCTCGTCAACAACTGGAACTCCAACACCATCGGCGTGATCGACCTGGGCCTGGGCGCCCAGACCGCGACCATCGCGCTGGGCGAGTACTGCACGGGTTTGTTTGCCGACCCGGACGCTGGCGTCGCGTACGCCGCGACGGGGACGTCAACGACGACGATCGGCGGCGACGTCGGCTGGGCGCACAGCGAGGACGGGCGCGTGCACGTCATCGACCTCGCTTCGCTCGTGATCACGGACACGATCGAGCTGGGCGTCGCGCCCTCGATGATGAGCTTCGACAGCGCCGGGAACCGCGCCGTCCTGCCCGCCCCCCAGGGCGACGGCGCCGTCGTGATCGACGTCTCGGGCGCGTGCAACGTCGCGGACCTCGACGAGCCTTTCGGCGAACTGGACTTCTCCGACGTGCTCGCGTTCCTGGTCGCGTTCGGGTCGATGGCGCCAGAGGCGGATCTGGCCGAGCCCATCGGCGTCTTCGACTTCTCCGACGTTCTCGCGTTCCTGTCCGCGTTCGGCGCCGGGTGCCCCTGACCCGCGGACGGGTCGGGACGTGTCTTCGACGGGGCCCGGGTGCAGTGCTCGGGCTGGCAAGTCGCCAACCCCCCAGCCCCCCACCGTCTTGGTCGCGGCATGAATCCGCCCGCCGCTCCCGGGCGTATCGGACCAAAACCCGGGGGATCTTCCCCGGATTGACCTCGGATTCTCCGGGGCGTGCGGTATGCTTCCTCGTCCGGCGATCGGGCCGGCTTCTGGGAGGATTTCATGGCCAGGACCCGCCTGACCGGGGCGATCGTCGCCTTCTCGCTCGCCGGCGCCGCCGCCTCGGCGGACACCACCACCCTCGTCGTGGACTCCTCGCAGTCCTCGATGAACCTCGACCTCACCATCACCATCGCCCTGCTCGGCTCGGACTCGGACTCGGGCTCCACCCCGATCTCGGGGACCGTGGACATCGAGCTGGACGACTACGGCGTGCCCACCGCCATCACGATCCACGACTTCGACCTCACGCTCGACAACGACCTTTCCTTCGATTTCGAGTGGTTCCTGTCGGACCTGAACGTCTCGGGGACGGACCTGGGCGCGGCCTACGAGACCCCGGGCACGCCCTCGGGCCCAGTCCCGGTCGTCGCCGACGCGTTCTCGTTCGCCTCCGTGCTCACCGCCTTGTCGGGCACGATGACCGCGACGGGCGACGTTTTCGGCGCCGGCGCGGTCAACGAGATGATCGTCCTCGACGACCAGGAAGCCTTCGACGCGCCCGTCTCGGGTGTGGTGACATCCGACGGCACGACCGTGACGATCAACGGCGGGATGATCACGTTCGCCGGCTCGACCGAGATCATCCCGGGCCTCGCGACGCTCGACGTGGTGGGGACGGTCAGCTTCGTCGCCTCCGGGCCCGCGCCCCAGCCCTCGGGCTGCAACGCGGCCGACCTGGCCGAGCCGTTCGATCAGCTTGATTTCTCCGACGTGGTCGCGTTCCTGACCGCGTTCGGGACGATGGGCCCGGACGCGGATATCGCCGCGCCGATCGGGCAGTGGGATTTCTCTGATGTGGTCGCGTTCCTCCAGGCCTTCGGGGTCGGGTGCCCGTAGTCCTGGCGATGTTGTTCTCGGGAGGCGCCGATGCGCGTGCAATCTGGATTCGTTCGTAAATCGGCGCTGACGGTCGCGTGCGGCGTCGGCGTGGTGTGGGTCGGCCTTGCCGGGTACGCGATCGCGCAGCCGCGCGGCGCGGGCCCGCTCCCGCTCCCGACAACACTGACTGATTTCTTCCAGCCCGGCTCCCAGCCGGGCGATCTCGTCGCGCCGATGGCCAGCGCGCAGAGCTGCGGCGGCTGTCACGGGTTCTACGACGAGGCCGTCGAGCCCTACACCTCGTGGACCGCCTCCATGATGGGCCAGGCCGCCCGCGACCCGATCTTCTACGCGTGCCTCGCCATCGCAAACCAGGACGCCGACTTCGCCGGCGAGTTGTGCCTGAGGTGCCACGCCCCACAGGGCTGGATCGAGGGGCACTCAACCCCGCCCGACGGCTCGGCCCTGACGGGGCTGGACTTCGAGGGCGTCGGGTGCAACTTCTGCCACCGCATGGTGGACCCGTTCGACCCGGACAACGTCTCGCCCGCCGAGGACGACGCGGTCCTGGCCGGGACCGCTGACCTGCCCGTCAACCCGCACTCTGGCCAGTACGTGCTCGACTTCGAGGACCGCCGACGCGGGCCGTTCGTCACACCGAGCGCGCCGCACGAGTGGCTCCAGTCGCCCTTCCACCGCTCCGCGTCGATGTGCGCCACGTGCCACGACGTCTCGAACCCCGCACTCACGCGGCAGCCCGACGACAGCTACGACTTCAACGACCTGGACACCCCCCACCCGACGCACGACAAGTACGACGAGTTCCCCCTCGAGCGCACCTACTCCGAGTGGTCCATGAGCGACTTCGCCCAGGGGCCCATCGACATGGGCGGGCGATTCGGCGGCGCCAACCCCCTCGTCTCCACCTGCCAGGACTGCCACATGCCCGACGTCAACGGCGCGGGTTGCTTCTTCACCGACCCCTGGCCCGACCTTCCCCGCCACTTCTTCAACGGCGCCAACACGTGGGTCCTCAAGGCCATCCGCAACCTGTACGACGACTCCGAGTCGCTGCTGACCGAGGACTCGGTCAACGACTCGATCGCCCGGGCCATCGGGATGCTCCAGGCCGCCTCCGACCTCGAG
Source organism: Phycisphaerales bacterium (assembly GCA_029260515.1). Classification (GTDB taxonomy): domain Bacteria; phylum Planctomycetota; class Phycisphaerae; order Phycisphaerales; family UBA1924; genus JAJRXR01. The sequence continues at coordinate 346,009 of JAJDDC010000070.1, forward strand.
CTGACGCACGACGGCGTTGACCTCACCGCCCGCGTCATCAACCAGTCAGGGCACAAGCTGCCTACCGGCTACCCAGAGGGGCGCCGGATGTGGATCAACGTGCGCTACTACGACGCCACGGACCAGCTCGTCTTCGAGCACGGCGCCTACGACGCGGGCGCGGCCGACCTCGACGACGGCTCGACCAAGGTCTACGAGGGCAAGCTCGGGCTCGACGCGCACGCCGCGAGCCTCTCGGGCCTGCCCCAGGGCGAGAGCTTCCACTTCGTGCTCAACAACACCTGGCTCAAGGACAACCGCATCCCGCCCCGCGGCTTCACCAACGCCGGTTTCGAGAGCGTCCAGGCCGCCCCGGTCGCCTACGCGTACGCCGACGGGCAGTACTGGGACGACACCGAGTTCTCGATCCCGCTGACCGCGGCGTACGCCGAGGTCCGTGTGTTCCACCAGCTCGTCTCCAAGGAGTACATCGAGTTCCTCCGCGACGAGAACACCACCAACACCGACGGGCAGACCGCCTATGACCAGTGGGCGCTGCTGGGCAAGAGCCCGCCCGTCGAGATGGACTTCGGCACGATCTCGTTCGGGTGCAACGATGCCGACCTGGCCGCCCCGCTGGGCCAGCTCGACTTCTCCGACGTCGTCGCGTTCCTCGTCGCGTTCAGCGCCATGGAGCCGGCGGCCGACATCGCGTTGCCCATGGGCCAGTGGGACTTCTCCGACGTCGTCGCGTTCCTGACGGCGTTCGGGACCGGGTGCCCGTAGGGCGCCCCACCGATGAGGATCTGGGGCGTTTGCCCGGGGTCCAGAGCCCGAGAAGCCCGGATCCGCCGGGCCGTCGCGGACGAATCAGGACTTGGTCGTTGCCCCGGCTCCGGGGCAGTGTGTAGCTTCGAACATGTCGAAGGGTCGTCCGCCGGGGGTTTCGTCCGGCGGCGGGGGTAGGCCCGACCAAACACCGTCAGTCCGGGCGCCGATGGCGCCGAGAGGGAGATCCCGTCGTGATCCGTACCACCGCTTTCGCCTCTGTTTGCGCCGCCGCGCTCTGCTCGGTCGCCGACGCCCAGGTCACCACCGAACTCATCACCAACGCGGTGACAAACCCAACATTCATGACCACCGCGCCCGACGGCTCCGGGCGCCTCTTTGTCCTCCAGCGCCGCGGACAGATCCGCATTATCGAGGACGGCTCCCTGCTCGGCGCCGCCTTCCTCGACATCGACTCGCTCATCCCGAACATCAGCGGCTCGGACGAACGCGGCCTGCTCGGCCTCGCGTTCCACCCCGACTACGCGAACAACGGCAGGTTCTACGTCAACTACACCAACAGCTCCAGCGACACGGTCATCGCCGAGTACACCGTGTTCGGCGCCAACCCCAACCTCGCCAACCCGACCTCCGCCAACATCATCTTGGTCATCGACCAGCCCTTCACAAACCACAACGGCGGATGGATCGACTTTGGTCCCGACGGCTACCTCTATATCGGCACCGGCGACGGCGGCTCCGGCGGCGACCCCGGGAATCGTGCCCAGGACATCACCAACCAGCTGCTCGGCAAGATGCTCCGCATCGACGTCGATGGCGACGATTTCCCAGGCGATCCGAACCGCGACTACGCCATCCCCAGCGACAACCCCTTCGTCGGTGTCACCGGCGATGACGAGATCTGGGCCTACGGCCTGCGCAACCCCTGGCGGTCCAGCTTCGACACCGCCAACGGCGACCTCTGGATCGCCGACGTCGGCCAGAATGCCATCGAGGAGATCAACTACCAGGAGTCCAACACACGCGGCGGATCTGTCGGCGGCGAGAACTACGGCTGGCGCTGCTACGAGGGCAACAACCCCTTCAACACCTCCGGCTGCGCCCCCGCGGGCACCATGACCTTCCCCGTCCACACCTACAACCACAGCGCGGGCCGCTGCTCGGTCACCGGCGGCTACGTCTACCACGGCTGCGCCATGCCCGAGTACGAGGGCTTCTACATCTTCGGCGACTACTGCGGCGGCCAGGTCTACGCCATGGACCCCTCCGACTTCTCCGTCACCCAGATCTTCGACATCGGCTCGGGCCTCTCGGCCTTCGGCCAGGACGACGACGGCGAGATCTACGTCCTCGCCCTCTTCGGCAACTCGCTCTCCAAGCTCGTCCCCACCACCTTCCCCGACAAGAACAGCGACGGCATCCCCGACACATGCCAGACCTTCGGCTGCAACGCCGCCGACCTCGCCGAGCCGTTCGGCCAACTCGACTTCTCGGACATCACCGCGTACCTCATCGCCTTCAGCACGATGGCCCCCGAGGCCGACCTCGCCGACCCGATCGGGCAGTGGGACTTCTCCGACGTGGTCGAGTTCCTGACCGTCTTCAGTGCCGGGTGCCCGTAAGGGTTGTGGCCAAATGTATGGGTATTGTTCGTAAAAAAAGCCAAGAATGGCCCACCGCGGGGTAGGACCCGCGGCGTCGGATGATTAGACTGGGACACGTAACTTGTTCTCTGGACTCGGCTCCGTGCGGTTCGTGGGGTTTCGTCGCACTGGTGCGGCGGCCGGGTGTGTGTGACGAATCGCGGGACCCTCAACCCAACTGGTGAAAAACGATATGAAAACGAAGAAGATTTCCATCGCCGTCGCCTCGCTCCTGGCCACCTGCGCGTCGACCGCCCTCGCCGGCGGCGGCAACCCCGGCCCCGACGTCATCGTCGGCGGCCTGACGAACATCAACCACTACACCTCGGGCGGCGCCGTCGGCGGCTACCGCGCGTACTCCGTCGGCACCGACGCGTGCAACATCGGCACCGAGCCGGCCAACTGGGTCGACAACTCCGTCAACCACCCCGTCATCGCCCAGTCGCTCTACCGCCTGCGTGACGGGCGCCTCGAGCAGATCGGCATCTCCTGGCTCAAGCACTCGTTCGCCTCGCTCCAGGGCAACACCTGCGCCATTTGCCAGGGCGACGGCGACTTCCAGCACCTCGGCACCGGCTGCTCGGACCCCTACGACGCGTCGCTCAACGGCGGCCAGTCGGGTCTTGGCCCCCGCTTCGAGGTCAACGCCTCCAACGGCGTCTTCCCCTGGCCCTACTCCAACCCCGCCGGCTCCACCGGCAACGCCCCCTTCAAGCGCATCCAGGTCCCCGAGACCAAGCTCGCCCCCAACAGCGGCGACCAGTACTTCATGGAGGGCCAGTACGTCACCCGCGACGACGCCCTCGCCGGCAACCACATGAACAACGCCTCCTACCGGCGCACCATCCTGAACACCAACTTCAGCATGGCCAACGTCGGCGGCACCTTCCGTGAGCGCCCGGCCATCTTCGCCTGGCTCGACCACGGCGGCGGCGCCAACGTCCCCGACAACGACGTCGTCATCCAGTCCGTCATCATCGCCGGCGACGGCAAGTTCGACGTCGGCGCCAAGGTCACCGACAACGGCGACGGCACCTGGCGCTACGACTACAACCTCCACAACCAGAACTCCCACCGCTCGGCCCGCGCCATCTCCATCCCCACCAGCGGCGCCACCACCTCCGACCACTACTTCGCCGCCCCGCACTACCACTCGGGCGAGACCGTGATCAACACCCCCTGGTCGGCCGCCGAGGGCGGCTCGGCCATCACCTGGTCCAGCGCGGCCTGGAGCGCCGGCAACGACTCGTCGGCCAACGCCGTCCGCTGGGGCACCATGTACACCTACTCCTTCGTCGCCAACACCGGCCCCGAGGACGGCACCGTCTCGGTCGAGTTCTTCCGCCCGGGCGCCGGCGGCTCCGGCTTCGACGTCACCCTCCCCGTCCCGTCCGCGGCCGCCGGCGGCTGCAACGGCGCCGACATCGCCGAGCCCTTCGGCCAGCTCGACTTCTCCGACGTCACCGCCTTCCTCGTTGCCTTCAGCAACATGGAAGCGGCCGCCGACCTCGCGCTGCCCATCGGCCAGTGGGACTTCTCCGACGTGACGGCCTTCCTGGGCCTCTTCGGCGCCGGCTGCCCGTAAGCCCGCGACCGACCTCCTGATCGCTTCTTGAAGCGGCCCGCGCCCCGGCGCGGGCCGCTTTCTTTTTGCGCTCACCGGCGCCCCTCTCGCGAACGGATCCACGCACGCCGCGCACGCGTATCTGATCCACGCGGGACACCGCGCCCCGAGGAGACCCCGCGTGCCCCACCGAACCACCACCGCCCTCGTGCTCGCGTGCGCATGCCACGGCGCCGCCCACGCGCAGTTTGTCGAGCCCGACGCGACCGCGATCCACACCCTCCAGGGCATCGGGACATTCGGATGGGCGGTCTCGGAGCTGCGCGATATCGATGGCGACGGCGTCCCCGAGGTCATCACGGGCTCGCCCACGCGTTCGGGTGTCAACACCGGACGGGTCAGCGTCCACTCCGGCACGACAGGCGCCGAGATCTTCCACGCCGACGGCCTCGCCAACGCCGAGCAGCTCGGCTGGTCCATCGCCGACGCGGGCGATGTGAACGACGACGGGCGTACCGACATCGCCGCGGGCGGTGTCGGCGGCTCGGGCGTCGTCCGCGTCTTCTCGGGCCACCCCGACACCCCGGGTGACGAGATCCTGACAATCAGCGGCGCCGCCGCGGGTGATCAGCTCGGCTACGCCGTCTCGCGCCTCGACGACACCAACGACGACGGGCACGCCGACCTGCTCGTCGGCGCCCCGGGCGAGGACCCGGGCGGCATCAACAACGCCGGCCGCGCCTACATCCGCTCGGGCGATGATGGTTCGATCCTCTGGACACTCGACGGGCCGGGGATCGCGGGAGCCCTCTTCGGCCAGGGCGTCGCGGGCGTCGGCGACCTCGACGGCGACGGGGTCTGGGACGCCGTCGTCAGTGCGCCCGGCGTCGGCGTCGCCTACGCCTTCTCGGGCGCAACAGGCCAACGCATCCTCACCGACCTTCACGCCGACCCCACCAACGCCAGCTTCGGCCAGTTCTTCGTCGGACGCGTCGGAGATGTCAACAACGATTCGATCCCAGACATTTACATCGGCGACTTCGCCGACTCGGGCGGGGTCGGGCGCTGCTACGTCTTCTCCGGCTCCGACGCCTCCGTCCTGCACAACATCGCGGGCGAAGGGCCCGGCTCGTGCTTCGGGCCCGGGCGCGGCGTGCAGGCCGACATCAACCACGACGGGCACGACGACTTCGTTGTCGGCTCCTACCTCTTCTCGGGCGGCGCGGGCCAGGGCGGTCGGTTCACGATCTTCTCAGGCCGCACGGGCGGCGTGCTCCGCGTCGTGACCGGTTCGGCCGCCTTCCGCCAACTCGGCTTTGACGTCGTCGGTCTGGGCGACATCAACGACGACGGGATCTGGGACATCCTCGCCTCGGCGCCCAACCGCAACTACACCTACGTCATTGCCGGCGTCGAGCCGTGCCCCGCGGACCTGGCCGAGCCCTTCGGCGTTCACGACTTCTCCGACGTCAGCGCGTTCCTCGTCGCGTTCGGCGCGATGGACCCCGCCGCCGACCTCGCAGAACCGCTCGGCGGATTCGACTTCTCCGACGTGCTGGCGTTCCTCGTCGCCTTCGCCGCCGGCTGCCCGTGACCGCCCCCCACTCCTCGATAGAAACGGCCCCGTCGGCGGGTAGCCGGCGGGGCCGTACTGCTGTTCCGCGGTGATCGCCCGCCGCTCACGCGACCTGCAGGATCTCCATCGTCTTGGCGACGATGTGCGCGGCGCTGAGCCCGCACATCTCGAGCATCTCCTCGGGCGTCTTGGCGCTCTTGGGGATCCGCGTAACGTGCATCTGTTCGAGGGTGAACCCGTCGCCCGAGCGTGTCAGGGCGTCGGCGATCGCCGAACCGAGTGCGCCGCCGTAGTTGTCCTCGAGCGAGATCACGTACCCGCCGTTGGCCCCCACGATGTCGAGCAGCTTGTCCTCGTCGAACGGGATCGAGTACATGTCCAGCAGCGTCGCGCTGATCCCCGCCTTGTCGAGCAGCTCGAGGGCCTTGTTCGCCTCGTGGACCATGTACCCCGCGGCGCACAGTACGATGTCCCGCCCCTGGGCCAGCGTCTCGAACCCGCCCAGGTTGAACACCTGGTCGTCGGAGTAGATGAACTCGGTGTCCGCCCGCAGCGTCCGCATGTAGCACACGCCCTCGTACTCGGCCATCACGCCCGTCAGCGCGTACGCCGCGAACGCGTCCGCGGGCTGGAGCACGTACACCCCGGGGTTGCCCCGGTGGTCGGTCATCGTGGACAGCGAGCGGAACCAGGCGATGTCGGGCATCGCCATCTGGCTCGGCCCGTCGGCCGCGAGCGTGATCCCCGCGTGCGAGCCGACGACTTTGAGGTTCGCGCCCGAGTAGATCGCCATCTCGATCTGGTCGTACGCCCGCGTCGCGAACTTGGCGAACGTCGAGCAGAACGGGATCTTTCCGCCCGCGCTGAGCCCGGCGCCGACAGAGATCATGTTCTGCTCGCCGATCTTGCACTCGACGAACCGCTCGCCGAGCTTCGGGTCCTTCTCGAACGTCTCGGCGAAGGTCGAGTTCTTGACGTCCGCGTCGAGCACGACCACGTCCTCGACGAGCCGGCCCATCGCCCGCAGCGCGATGCCGTACGCCTTGCGTGTCGCCAGGCGCCCCGAGTGCAGCACGCTCTCCATGTCCATCGCGCGCATCGCCTGCGAGAGTGTCGGGATGTCGCCCGCGGGCGTCTTGGGCTCGGGCGCCTCCTTGGGCGGCTCGATCGTGAACTGGTCCGTGCTCGCCAGCGCGCTGGTCAGCTCGATCCGCCGATCGTCGAGCTCGGAGAGCGCCCGCTCGAGCACCTCGCCCGTCGGCGGCTTGCCGTGCCACCCGTTGCCCTGGATCGAGGGGGCGCCCCAGCCCTTGACCGTCCTGGCGACGATCGCCGAGGGCGTGCCCGAGCCGTCCCCGCTGCGTGCGGCGAACTTGTCGATCGAGGCCTTGATCTCGGCGGGGTTGTGCCCGTCAATGACGTCCACCTCGAAGCCGAACGCCTCGAGCTTGCGGGCCATGGTCTCGGCGGACTGCTGCGAGCTCACCCGGTCCGCCTGGCCGTACTCGTTGCAGTTGAAGATCGCCAGGACATTGTCGAGCTTGTGATCGACGATGAAATCGAGCGCCTCGCTGATCTGGCCCTCGCGGGCCTCGCCGTCGCCACAGATGCAGTAGACGCGCTTGTCGATCCCATCGATCTTGGCCGCCTTGGCGACGCCCGCCGCGACGCTGAGCCCCTGGCCCAGCGAGCCGGTCGCCGCGTCGAAGAACGGGAAGCCCTCCATCGGGTTCGGGTGCCCGTCGAGCACGCTGTCGAGCTCGCGGAGCGAGTTGAGGTCTTCGACCGTGAGCTTGCGTCGTGAGTCCTCGTCCTTGCCGACGACGACGCCCAGGCGGGCGCCCGCGGCGTACACCGCCGGCACGGCGTGCCCCTCGGAGAGCACGAGCCGGTCGCTCGTGGGGTAGTCCGGGTAGTCCGGGCTCCAGCGCATGCTCGAGAACATGAGGACCGTGACGATGTGCGAGATGCTCATCGCGCTGGTCGGGTGCCCCGAGCCGGCGCGCGCGCACATGTCCAGACAATGCCGGTCGATCTCGATCGCCTGGGCGTGGACCGCCGCTTCGAATGACATGCCGGCCTTCCTTTCTGGCAACGACCGCCCCCGCGTTCCTGGTCCCCGCCCGAGAAGGGCGCCGGGGACGCGGTTCGCCGGCCGCTGGTTGGTGGTCTTTCACCCTCACGATAGACCGGGTGAGGGCACGTGATCGCCCATTCTGGCCGAATACGACCCGCCCCGCCAGCCCGCGCCAGCTCCGGCCCACGATTTGCACACATCTTCCACGCCCACCGCCCGACCCGCTACACACTGGGCCAGGGATACACTTGCCCCGCGAGATGTAGTCTCCCAGAGGGTTCGACCTATGAAAGTTATCTGCGACCGCGCCCCGCTCCTCGAGGCGATCAGCCTGGTCTCGGGCGTCGCCGCCTCACGCACACCCAAGCCGCAGCTCACATGCGTCAAGCTCGGCGCGACCAAGCAGGCCGCGGCGGGCGAGCTCTCCCTCGCCGCCACCGACGCCGAGATCTCCCTGACCGTCCGCCTGGGCTCTGTCAAGGTCGAGGAGGCCGGCGAGGCCCTCGTGCCCGCCCAGAAGCTCTCGCAGATCGTCTCGGCCGAGGAGGACGACCCGACCCTCACCATCGAGTCGGGCGACGACCTGACCACCGTCAAGGGCGCCGACGCCCAGTTCAAGCTCCACGGCTACCCCCCCGCCGACTTCCCCCCCATCCCCGATTTCGCCAAGATCATCTCCGGCGGCTCGCGGGGCACGGTCCAGCTCCCCGCGGGCGTGCTCTCGCTGATCATCTCCCGAACACTGTTCGCCGCCGCCCGCGAGAACTCGCGGTACGCGATCAACGGCGTCCTCTTCAAGAAGGACGCGAAGAAGCTCGAACTGGTCGCGACCGACGGCAGGCGCCTCGCGCTCTCGCGGGCCGCGACCTCGGGCTCGGGCGACACCACCTTCGCGTGCATCGTGCCCGCCAAGGCCCTGGGCGTGCTTCTCAAGCTCATCGACGACGCCGACGAGCCAGTCCACCTGGCGGTCACCGACAACCAGATCGTCTTCGCCCTGGGCGACGACCCGGCCGACGCCCGGGCGGTCCTGGCCTCCAACCTCGTCGAGGGCGCCTTCCCGCCCTACGAGGACGTCATCCCCAAGGACCAGGACATCCGCGTCGGGTTCGACCGCGACGTGCTGTTCAGCGCGGTCCGCCGGGCCGCCCTGCTCACCAACGAGGAATCGCGGGGCGTGCGTATGGCGTTCACGGCCGCCGACAAGAAGCTCGAACTCTCGAGCCGCTCGCCCGAGATGGGCGAGGCCCACGTGGGCGTGGACCTCAAGAGCTACGAGGGCGACGACATCGAGATCGGCTTCAACCCCGGCTTCATCAACGACGCGCTCAAGGTCATCCACGAACCCGAGGTCATGATCGAGCTCAAGGCGAGCAACAAGCCCGGCCTGTTCCGCTCGGGCCCCGACTTCGTCTACGTCGTGATGCCCGTCAACCTGCAGTGAGCCCCGCGAATCCCGCGTGCCCGGACCGATCAGCGGTCTTGGTCCGCGCCGAGGGCCTCGACCGACGGCACACGCACGCGCCTGCTCTGGCGGGGCGCCCTGGGCGCATGCGCCGTGTGTGAAACGACCGACGCCCGCGTGCCCCACGCCTCGTGCTCGTAGGTTTCGCCCGTGTCGGCGCCAGGACACGGGCGCGCCGCCCGCGCGACGCGCGTATCCAGACGCATCGCCAGCAGCGCCAGACCCGGCGCCGCCAGCAGTGCCACGACCCCGACCAGCGACGCCGTCCCGACCTGCTCGACCACGCCCGGGCGTACCAACGCCCAGACCAGCGTCATCCCCGCCCACAGCGTCGCGAGCGAGGCGGCCACCAGGCCGAGCCTGCGGATCACACAAACTGCGCGTCGAACCACACCTGTCCCCGGGGTCCAGGCCGACCCCGCGGGATCGGCGATCCGTGCCTGAGTTCGGCGGCCCGCGCACGCGCGGGGGTCGCCCGCGGGGCGCCGCTCCTTGGCGACCCGCGTGTCGGCCTCGGTCGGCCGACGGTGCAGAGCATACCCTACCCACCCCCCCATCGCCGGGGGAAGTCCCCGCGGACCGACGCCGTCGGACGGATCACAGACCCGATCGCCCGGGCGCCAGAGATGGTCGCCCAACACCGCCCGATTTGTGCCCGTGAACGCCCCGATGTATCGTCCCCACCACGTGAACGGATGCTCACGACCGAACGTCGGCCCCGCCGGCTCGCACGGACCGCGCGCCCGCGGGGCAAGCGCCGTCGTCCTCGGCGCCCTCGCCCTGATCCTCGTCGGGGCGCCCACGCCGCGCGCCCACGCCCAGGACGCCCCGCCGGCCCAGCCCGCAGACGACCTGGGCGTCTACGAGGGGCGTGTGATCAACGCGGTCCTGCTGGTCGAGCCGCTCGAAGAGGGCGGCGCCCAGCCGATCGCCGGCCCCACCCGCCAGAAAGCCCTCAACAACATCCGCGCCTACGCGGGCGCACCCTTCCGCCTCGAGACGATCAACGACGACGTGCGGCGTCTCAACCGCCTCGCGCTGTTCGCGCGCGTCGAGGTCTTCGTCCAGCTGCTCGACGACGGGAGCGTGGACGTCACGTTCCGGCTGCTCGAGCGCCCCGTCATCGTGGACGTGCAGGTCTCGGGCAACCGCCGCCTCAACGACCAGCAGATCGCCTCGGAGGTTGACCTGCTCGTGGGCGCGCCGATCGACCGCTTCCAGGTGGACCGCGCCGCCAGGCGCATCGAAGACCTATACCGCGAGAAGGGGTACTACTTCGCCCAGGTCAGCGTGGACGAGGACGAGCTGGCCGACTCGGGCGTTGTCCTGTTCCGCATCCGCGAGGGCCAACGCCTCAAGGTCACCTCGATCCGCTTCGAGGGCTCGGACGCGTTCAGCGACAAGCAGCTCCGCCGCGAGATAGACACCAGGACCTCGGGCATCTTCCGCAAGGGCCAACTCGACGACGACGTGCTCGACGCCGACATCGCCGCACTCATCCAGTTCTACCGCAACAGCGGCTACCTCGACGTCCGCGCCGACACGCTCGTCCAGCCCTCGCCCAACGGCAAGGAAGCCATCGTCACCTACCTCGTCGAGGAGGGGCCCCTCTACACCCTCCGCTCCGTCGAGGTCCGCCTCGAGGACGCCGACGAGCCGGTCTTCACCCGGGCGCAGATCGCGGGCCTCATGCCCCTCAAGCCCGGAGACGTCTACGGCGTCCGCGCGCTCCAGGAATCGCTCACCGCGATCCGCGACGCGTACAACAAGCTGGGCTACCCGGACGCCGCCGTCGGCAACGTCGAGAAACGCGACCCGCAGCGCCCCCTCGTGGACCTGGTCGTCATCGTCGCGCAGGGCGATCGCTTCCTCACGGGCGAGGTCGTGATCATCGGCAACGAGCTGACCAGGCAGAAGATCCCCCGCAAGCTGCTCGATATCCGCCCGCAGCGACCGCTGGACATGAACCAGGTCCGCAAGTCGGAGCGGCAGATCATCGAGTCCCGCCTCTTCGACCCGCAGGGCGTCAAGATCACGCTCCAGCCGCCGGACCCCGCGGAGCCCGAATACCGCGACGTGCTCGTCGAGGTCGCCGAGACCAACACCGGATCGTTCAACATCGGCGCCGCGATCAACTCCGACGCGGGCGTCATCGGCACCATCTCGCTCACCCAGCGCAACTTCGACATCGCCGACACCCCGGACTCCTGGGGCGAGCTGTTCACCGGGCGCGCGTTCCGCGGCGCCGGCCAGACCTTCAAAATCGAGCTGCTCCCGGGCAACCAGGTCCAGACGTACTCGATCTCGCTCACAGAGCCATACCTCTTCGACTCCGATTACTCCGGCACCGTCGCCCTCTCGTACAACAGCCGCGACTTCGACGAGTTCGACGAGCAGCGCATCGCCGCCCGCTTCGGCGTCGGGCGCCGCTTCGGCACACGCTGGAACGGCTCGGTCGGCCTCCGCCTCGAACACGTCGAGCTCTCCGATATCGCGCCCAGCCGCCCCCTCGATGTCTTCGCCGCCGCAGGACCCGACATCATCACAGGCGTCGGCTTCACCTTCAGTCGCAACACGCTCAACGACCGCTTCCGCCCCTCCCGCGGCTCGGTCACGTCCATCGGCGTCGAGCAGGTCGGCCTTATCGGGGGCGACTACCTCTTCACACGCTTCGACGCCTCGCACGCCGTCTACCTCGCCATCCGCGAGGACTACCTCAACCGCTCCACCGTCCTCGAACTCCGTGGGCGCGTCGGCTACATCCCCCAGGGCCGCGGCGACGTGCCCACCTACGAACGCTACTACCTGGGCGGGCAGACCATGCGCGGCCTCGAGTTCCGCACCGTCTCGCCCAAGGGCATCCGCGCCGACACCCTCATGCAATCCAACGACCCCGTCGGCGGCACCTTCCTCTTCTTCGCCGGCGCCCAGATCACACAGCCCGTCTTCGAGGAGATGTTCTCCGTCGTCGCCTTCATCGACTCGGGAACCGTCACGTTCGACCCCGGATTCGACGACTACCGCGTCACCGTCGGCGTCGGCATGCGGTTCTATGTCCCCGCGCTCTCGCCCGCCCCGCTCGCCTTCGACTTCGGCATCCCGCTGATCAAGGGCGACGGCGACGAGAACCGCCTCTTTACCTTCACGATCGACCTGCCCTTCTAGCAAACCCGCGACAGGGCGGGCGGGGCGTACCATCCCCGTGAGAGCGCCCCCCAGGCGGGCGCCCACCACGACCAGGAGCCTTGCATGCAGACCACACGGACCACCGCCGCCGCCGCACTGGCCCTCGCGGGCGTGCTCGCCGCCTCGCTCTTCACCGGCGCCGCCGTCGCCACCGCCGCCCGCCCACCAGCCCAGCCGACAGCAGTCGCGGTCGTGGACGTGCCCGCGATCCTCGACGGCCTCAACGAGAAGGACCGCCTCGAGGCGGACCTCCAGACCGCGATCAAGGACAGCCGCGCGAAGCTCGAGGAGCTGACCAAGGAGGCCATGGCCCTCCAGGAGGAACTCGACCCCGAGAACGGCATCCTCAAGCAGGGCTCCCCCGAATACATCCGCGCCCTCGGCCGCCTCATCGAACTCCAGTCCCAGGCCAAGGCCCGCTCGCAGGTCCTCGAGCAGACACTCTCGCTCCAGCAGGGCGAGATGCTCCGCACCCTGTACGAGAAGATCGAGGCCGCCATCACCAAGATCGCCGACCGCCAGGGCTACGACATCGTCCTGCTCGACGACTCGACCTTCCCGCTCTCCAACCCCGCCCCGTTCAACCAGACCCAGGGCGAGATCCTCAACCGCTCCGTGATCTACGCGCACGATTCAACCGACATCACCGACGACGTCGTCACGCTGCTCAACAACGAGTACCAGGCGCCCTAACGCCTCTGAGCACAGGCGCCCACGCCATGGCCCAGCCGCAACCAACCTACACCACCGGCCAGCTCGCCCAAATGCTCGGCGCGGAGCTCGTCGGCCCCGACGACATCGAGCTGACCGCCATCGGCACGCTCGAGCACGCGCAGTCGGGCGCACTCTCGTTCATCCGATCCGCCGACTTCGCGGGCCAATGGGCGGCCAGCAACGCCTCGGCCGCTCTCGTCACCCGAGGCGTCAGCGTCCCCGGGCACGACCCCCAGCGCCGCGCGATCCTCTACGTCGACAACGCCGACGCCGCCCTCGTCCAGGTCCTCTCGGCCATCGCGCCCGACCCAGACCTGCCCCCCGTGGGCGTTGACCCCACCGCCGCCGTCCACGAGACCGCCCGCGTGGACCCCACCGCCCGCATCGGCCCCCTGTGCCGCGTCGGGCCCGGCGCCACCATCGGGACCAACGCCGCGCTCGTCTCCAGCGTCGTCATCGGGCGCGACGCGCACATCGGCGCCGACACCATCATCCACGCCGGCGTCGTCGTCCAGTACGACTGCGTCGTGGGCGACCGGTGCCTCCTGCACCCGGGCGTCGTCATCGGCGCCGACGGCTTCGGGTTTATCCAGGCGCCCGACAAGCAATCGCACGTCAAGATCCCCCACCTCGGCAACGTCGTCGTCGGCAACGACGTCGAGCTCGGCGCCAACTCGTGCATCGACCGCGCAAAGCTCGGATCCACCACCATCGGTGACGGGTGCAAAACCGACAACCTCGTCCACGTCGGGCACAACTGCACCATCGGCAAGAGCGTCATCATGTGCGGCGGCGTCGTCATCGGAGGCTCCGTCGTCATGGGCGACCGCGTCCAACTCGGCGGGCTCGTCGCCATCGCCGACGGCACCGTTGTCGGCGAGGACGCACGCGTCGGGGGCGCGGCCGCCGTCATCAAGTGCGTCATCCCCCCGGGCGAGACCTGGTGGGGCAACCCCGCCGGCCCCGCGCGCCAGGCGATGTCGAACCTCTCGGCCCTCCGCAAGCTCAGCCCAACCCTCCGCGCCATGCGCAAGGAACTCGACGAACTCAACGAGCACGCCCGCGACCGGGCCACGCCGTGACCCCGTCCGGCCGACCGAACCCCCAGCCGCACGCCCGCACGCTCCGAGCCCCCGCCAGCATCGAGGGTCGCGGCCTGTTCACCGCCGCCACCGCCGCCGTCACGATCCGCCCGGCCCGCGCGGGCGAGGGCATCAGCTTCCGCCGCGGCGAGCAGCGTGTCCCAGCCCACATCGACGCGCTGAGCGACGACCCGATCCACCCCGCCTTCGCCGCCCTCCCGCCCCGGTGCACGATCCTCCGGTCCCCGGGGGAACCCGGCGCCCCGATCGCGACCGTCGAGCACCTGCTCGCCGCCATCGCGGGGCTGGGCGTGACCGACGCGATCATCGAGATCGACGCGCCCGAGGTCCCCATCGACGACGGGTCCGCCGCCGCGTTCGTTGACGCGATCCTGGCCGCTGGTCTCGTAGACCTCGACGCGCCCGCCGATCCCCTGCGCGTCGAGCGCGAGCTGCGCGTCGAGTCGGGCGACGCCTCGGTCACGATCTCACCCGCCGACGCGCCCGAGTACATCTACGACCTCGACTACGGCGCCGCCTCGCCCATCGCCGCCGCCAGCGTGCGCTGGTCGGGCGACCCCGACGCCTTCGCGACGCAGATCGCCCCCGCGCGCACCTTCTGCCTCCAGCAAGAGGCCGAGGCGATGACCGCGATGGGCCTGTTCAAGGACCTCTCGCCCCGCGACATGCTCGTCATCGGAGCCGACGGACCGATCGACAACGACTACCGGTTCGAGGACGAGCCGGCGCGCCACAAACTCCTCGACCTCGTCGGCGACCTCGCGCTCGTCGGGCGCCCGCTGATCGCCCGCGTCCACGCCGTCCGCGCCGGGCACGCGCTCAACCACGCCGCCGCCAGAGCGATCCTCGACTCGCTCGCCTAGCCCCGGGCGACCGCCCGCGCGCGCAACATCGCGGCACCCCGGTCGTATTCAGCCCCCGATCCTCGACACCGCCCCGCGCAGGGCGGACAATTGCCGTCCCCCCACACCCATCGCGCATCTCACGCCGCCCCGGACGCGTCCGCCGAGGCGACGAAACGTTCGCGCGGACGCGCCGGTATGAGGGGGGAAGACCAATGACGAATCTGAGGCGGGTGCTCCTGGGCGCCCTGGCGGCGGGCACGGCGATGCTCGGGGGGTGCGTGGACATGGACGCGGTCGAGAGCATGCGGCAGGCCGCGATACAGACCCGGGACCAGCTCGCCGCCGAGGTCGAGACCCTCGAGACGCTCCGCGAGTCGATCCCCGACGGCGCGCCCGAGGCGGGCGCGGCCGACGCCCTGGCGGCGTCCGGATCCGCCAAGCTCGCCGCGATCGAGGCCGCCATCGCCCGGATCGACCAGACCCTGGCCGAGGCGAACAATCCCAGCGACGGGCTGACCCTGGCGGCACAGGGGGTTTCCCCGCTGCTGCCCGCCCCGGTGCGTCTGCCGGTGGTCCTGGGCGCGGCACTCGCCGCGACCCTCCTCCGGGCGGGCCAGCTCAAACGCGGAGCTGTCTCGATGGCCCAGAGCATCAACAAGGCGCTCGAGACCGACGACGATCTGAGGCAAGCCTTCGCCAGGCGCGCCGATACCCTGCGCTCGATCCAGACGCGGACGGCACGACGCATCGTGGACCAGGCCTCGGGCAAGGCGGCCCTGCCCGCCCTGCCGATCTAGGAAGCGACTCTTGACAGGACCGCGAGCCATCCCCCCGACCCCGCCCGGCGCCTGGCGCGTGCGCGCGTTCACGATCATCGAGCTGCTCGTCGTCATCGCCGTCATCGCGACCATCATCGCGATCACGCTCCCCGCGCTGGGCAGCGCCCGCCAGGCGGCCAAGCGGGTCGAGTGCATGAACAACCTCCGCCAGCTGGGCGTGGGCGTCACGATGTATATGGACACCGAGTCCAAGGGCGTGCTCCCCGAGGTGTTCCCGATCATCACCCCGGAGAACAACAACGAGGTCACGCTGCTCGACATCATGCAGAACTACATCGACGCGCCCAAGCCGCGCCGCGAGACCCCGGGCGACACGGACTCGCCCTGGATCTCGACCAACCCCTACCGCTGCCCCAACGATAAGTTCTCCGACGACTCGTCCATCCAGAACCGCGCCACGCACGAGCAGTACGGCACGTCGTACGCCTACCTCCCCGGCGCGGTCTTCTGGTGGCTCGAACTCGCCCTGAACATGAGCCCGCCCTACGCCAAGGCCGTCACGACCGTCTGGCGCAACCGGGCCGACCGCAACGCCGAGCCGGCGCTCGTCTTCGACTTCGACGACTGGCACCCGAGGTCCGACGGCCCGGGCAAGAATGCGCTCTTTATCTCCGACGGGCGCGTCCAGTGGCTCGAGAAATCCCGGGCCGACGACGCGATGCCCGAGATCATCGAGGAGACGGTCCGGGCGATGGGGGCGCCGTGAACGAGCAATCCACACGACGCGAGGACTCCCTGCTCGACGAGGACATCCTCCGCGAGCCGCCCGAGCGTGCGCGCTGGGCCGCACGTGTCGAGGGGCGGGTCAAAGACTCCATCGCGGGCGTCTGGGCGCGCCCGCTCGTACGGCGCACGCTCAGCGTCGCCCTCGGCGCAGCCCTGGGCATCACGGCTTTGGGCGTCTTCCTCGCCCTCCGCCCCATCCCCCAGCCCGACTACGCCGCGGGCGACATGGACGACCTTTTCAACTACACGCTGCTCACCGACGAGTTCAACAACCTCTCCGTGGACGAGCGCCTCGAGCTGCTCGCCCAGCTCCGCGACCGCCTGGGCTCGATGGACGCGGGCCAATCGGTGCTGCTGGCCGCCTTCGCCGCGAGGATCAAGGGCGAGATGCGCGAGCAGCTGATGGAGAACGTCTCGCGCCTGGGCATCGACATCGTGGACCTGCACGCCGCCGACTACAACCCCGCCGGCACGCCCCAAGAACGCCGCGAGTACCTGCTCACCGCCTTCGTTGACCTGCACAGACGCATGGACAAGCTCGAGGGACGCGACCGCGACCTCTCCGACGAGGAGCGTCTCCAGGAGGGATTCGACCAGGCCCAGCGCGACCTGGACACGCTCGAAGATGCGCAGATCACGGGCGAGCAGGCCGGGCAGCTTTTCGGGGTCGTCAACGACGTCTTCGGGGCCAACGCCTCGCAGCACGAGAAGATCCGCAGCGCCCTGTTCATGCGCGATATGTCGCGTGTGCTCCGCTCGGGCGGCGGCGCGCCCTGAGGGCCGGGCTTATTCCTCGCCCGCCAGCACCCCGTCCGAGACCCCCGCCTCGTCGCCCCACCGACCGTCGGGCGAGTACTCCGTCAGGCACGTGATCGCGACCCACCCCTTCTCGGCCCGCAACGCCACCAGCCGCACGCGCCGGTTGTCGGGCAGACGCACCACCGGACGCTCGGCGATCGGCTCCTCGCCCGCGACGATCCGGAAAAACGTTTTGGCCTGGGGCACATCGCGGAGCTCTGCCGGGATCAGGTCGTCGGCGCGCGCCTCGGCCTCGTTGAGCACCCACGAGGCCGGGATCGGCAGCCGCCCCACGTGCACCCAGTCCGCCTTCACCCACAGCGAACCATCCCCGCGGAGCTCGGGCGTCAGCGTCGCGCTCAGGTAATGCTCGCGGCCCTCGGCACGCACCTTCGCGCCGATGCGGATCAGCGGCGCGTCGAAGTGCACCTGCAGGTCCGTCATCTCGTCGGGCCACACGAATCGCTCGTTCTCTCGCGCCATCCAGACCGGCAGGCGCACGTTGAGCCAGGCGTTGGCGTCCTCGGCCCGCATCGCGACGGTCCACGGCTCGGTCCGCCAACCCCCGCCGTCGTCCGCGTCGATCGCCCCCGGGCGGACCATCGAGATGTGGCTGCTGATCGCGCCCTCGAGGTCCTGGGCACGCCGGGCGGTTTTCTGGTCGCCCGGGTCGATGTTGCGCCACCACGCGGGGGCGGCCCGGGTCATCGAGCCGACAACGATCCACCCGCCCGCCGCCACCAGGGCCAGCATGACCACGAGCCAGGCGACGAACGTAATCCTGCGACGACGACGCGCCGCCCGATCCGGGGGGGGGGCGCCCCTCGCCAGGCGTGGGTCGAGGGCGCCGCGCCGCGAGAGCGGCGTGTCCTCCTGCATGGTCTGGCTCGAGATCGTCGCGTGCATTTCCCGCCGTCCGTGGCCCGTGATTCTGACACTCTACCCCAAAGCCCGCCCAAACCGCGTGTCCAGAACGCGTGCTGCAAAACAGAACGCGGCCCGAGTTTCCTCGGGCCGCGTGGGGTCTTGCTGGATGCGGGGCGCGTGCCCCCTGGATCAACGCTTGGAGAACTGGAAGCGCTTGCGGGCGCCGGGCTGGCCGTACTTCTTCCGCTCGACCTTCCGGGCGTCGCGGGTGAGGTAGCCGGCGTCGCGGAGGGCGGGCTCGAAGTTCGGGTCGTAGCCCACGAGGGCCCGGGCGATCCCGAGCCGCAACGCCTGGGCCTGGCCCATGTACCCGCCGCCGGCCAGCCGGACGACGACCTCGAGGGCGCCCATGGTGTCAGTGAGCGTGAGGGCGGCGGTCGCGTCCTTCTGGTCGCGAAGCTCGGAGAAGTACTCCTCGACGTCCTTGAACTTCTTGTGCGTGGACTGGATCTGGATCTTGCCCTGCCCGTCCTTCGCCGGGCGGAGGCGGACCCGGGCGACCGCTCTCTTGCGTCGTCCGGTGCCCCACCACCAGCCGTGCTTGTCGGCGGGCTTGGGATCGGGGAGCACGCGTGCGGCCTGGGGCGCGGCGTCGGCGCCGCGCATCAGCTCGCCTGCCAGCTCCGGGTTCGTGATCGTCGTCTCGAGGGCCTGCTCTGCCATGTGCGTCTCGCTCGGTCGTGCGCCCCGGCGTATTCCGGGGACGCGGGGGTCAGATCGTCAGGGGGACCGGGTTGTGCTGGGCGTGGGGGTGCTCGGCGCCGGGGTAGACCCGCAGCTTCTTGAGCATCACACGACCCAGGCGGTTCTTGGGCAGCATGCGACGCACCGCGTCCTCGATGAGCGACTCGGAGCGACGCTCGCGGAGGTGGCCGAACGTCTCGGCCTTGAGCCCGCCGGGGTGCCCGGTGTAGCGCATCTTCAGCTTCTGGGTCGCCTTGGCGCCCGTCAGCCCGATCTTCTTGCCGTTGGTGACCACCACGAAGTCGCCCGTGTCCACATGGGGCGTGTACTCGGGGCGGTGCTTGCCCATCAGCACGGTCGCGACCTCGGCGGCCAGGCGCCCGAGGGGCACCCCGTCGGCGTCGATCACCCGCCACTCGCGGGGGACGTCGCCCTTCTTTGCCATCCAGGTCTGGCGTCGCAGGTCCGTCGCCATGGCGAAAACTCCCTTGCACCCGAGGCGGCGCGATCCCGCGAGCAATCACACCCGCGAGGCGACGCGTCGCCCGTTCGTCACGCCGCCTGCCGGGCGGGTCGGGCCCGGGCCGATCCGTCCGTGGGATCGGGCCGAGCAAACTTTCGAACCATTCTCCGACGGGCCCCACGCCTCCGGGCGGGCCCCACCGGAGCGGGGGAAGCGTAGATCCCTGCTCGCCCGGGTCAAGCTGCCCCCGATCCAAGTTGCCCCCGATCATGGCGGGCCAAGCCCCCCATGCCGATGAATCGGGCGATGACCGATTCCCCACCCCACGCCGCCGCCACGACCCGGTCCGACCCCCAGGCGAGCGGGGCCAGGGCCCCGGACCCGGGGTCGCCGACAACCCGCCTGCTGGCGATCCTGGCCGCGATCGTGTGCGCCGGGGCGGCGATCCTGTGGCAGAACACGCCAATCGAGCGTCAGTACGAGCTAGTGGGCCAGGCGCCGCCCGTGTCCCGATCCGAGGCGGTCATCGACCCGGTCTCGCAGGTGGGCCTGATGGGGCGGGTCTACATCCGCCTGGGGGCGTTGTACGACTCGCTGGGCACACCCATCGGGCCGATGGCGATGCCGGTGATCGACGCCTCGGCGCTGACGCCGGCCGAGCGGATCGCCGCGGGCATCGCCGCGGGCGTCCTGCTCGACGACGAGGCGGCGATCGAGCGGATCGAACGCGAGCGCGAGGCCCTGCTCGCCCTCGACGTGGACGCGATGGACGAGCAGGAACAGACACGCCACGTCGATCTGCTCCTGGACACCAAGCACCTGCTGGCGATCTACCGGGGCGAGGGCGGGTTCGTCTCCGACGAGGCGCGCGACCGGCTCGTCCGGCGCTACCGCTACTTCGGCGAGCTGGCGACCACACACACCCTGCCCGACGAGGACCCCGCACGCGCCCACCTGCTCTCGGGCGGGACCGCGATCATCGTGTTCTTCCTCGCGATCGGCGCGGGAGCGTTCATCATCTTCTTCACGGGCCTCATCGTCCTGCTCGTCGGGTGGACGCGCCTCGCGGGCGGGCGCCTGCGCATGGCGTTCCGCCCCCCCGCGCCCGGGGGGAGCGTGTTCCTCGAGGTCTACGCGCTGTTCGTCGCGTGCTTCCTGGCCTACGCAGTCCTGACGACCGCGCTCGACGTCACGGGCCTTGTCTCGCTGGCGATCCAGTGGGGGCTGCTGCTGGTCCCGTTCTGGCCCTTGCTGCGGGGCATGAACGGGAAACAGTGGCGCGAGTCCATCGGCCTGCACCGGGGGCGTGGTGTGTTCCGCGAGATCGGCGCGGGGCTCGTGGCCTACCTCGCGTCGGTCCCGCTCTTCGTCCTCGGCGTGCTCATGACCCTCGTGCTCATGCTGCTCTACGCGCTGGTGATGGAAGCCCTGCAGCGCCCCGAGCCGGCGCCCCCGACCAACCCCATCATCGAGATCGTCGAGCAGTCCGGGCCCTTCGCGCTGGTCATGATCTTCCTGCTCGCCTCGGTCTGGGCGCCGCTGACCGAGGAACTCGTCTTCCGCGGCGCCCTGCACCGGGCCCTGCGCACCCGCCTGGGCTGGGTCGCCGCCGCCCTGGTCGGGGCGCTGCTGTTCGCGTTCATGCACGGGTACGGCCCGCTGTTCGTCTCGCCCCTCGTCGCCCTGGGATTCATGTTCGCGTTCATGCGCGAGTGGCGCGGCTCGCTCATCGCCTCGATCACGGCCCACTTCACGCACAACACCGCGATCCTGCTGATCGTCGGGACGATGATCTACCTGGTCTTCTGAAGCCCGCCCGGGAGCCGCGCCCCACACGCGTGCGTATCGGGGGTGCGTGGGCGTTCAACGAGACACCCCGCGCCTGCTCAGGCCGCTGCAGCACCCGGTCGTGCTGCTCGTGTCGGCCGCCATCGTGGTCGGCGAGTTACTCTACTTCTTCCCGGTCCTCTCGATGGCGCGCAGGACCCACTGCCGATGGCCCGCGTACGAGGCGTACGTGTACGAGCGCGAACCCGGGATCGAGATCCACGATCGGATGTCCTGCGAGGGGTGCTACGAGCTGCGACCCGAGCATGGCGAGCCCATCGGCAAGGTCGATATCTGGACTATTAACGACACGTCGGGCCCCTGGTTCGACACCGTCAGGACCTACGGCGCCTACTCACGGACGTCCACCTGGGTACAAACAGCCCCCCCGCTCCCGCTGGACATCGAGCAGCGCGTCGTCGCGGTGCTCACAAACGATCCCGAGTACGCGTGGCTCTTGCCGTACCAACCGGGCCAGCCCTTGAGACGCTCCATTCTCTGGTCGGGGGTGATCGCCAACGCCTTCTCACTGATGGCGTGTGTCGCGCTTGCTTACGGGCTCCCGACTGGGATCAGGCGTTGGGTGCGTCTCGCCCGCCTCTCCGGCGAACGGTGTCCCAACTGCCGGTACGACACCCGCGGCCTGCCCACCGATCGCTGTCCAGAGTGCGGCAAGCCCTTCGGCGTCTAGGCCGGTGTGTCTGTCTCGGCGCCCGGCCCCCCGCCGATTTTCTCCAGCGCCTTGTTCGCGATCTGCGCCACCACCATCGCGACCACCACCACGCTCGCGAATCCCACGATCAGCATCCAGCGCGGCTGCGACAACTCGTCCACGTTGCTCACCTGCGAGCCGATCCACGTGTACACCAGCGTCCGCGGCGCCATGCCCACGAGCGTGCCCAGCAGGTACGCGCTGAACCGCGTCTCGGCGGCGTACAACGCCAGATTCATGATGCTGAAGGGCGAGTTGAACGGCGCCCGCACCAGCGCGACGATCCCGACCGTCCGCAACCACCCCTTGCCCACCAGCGCGTCGCGGACCGCCTTGGCCTTCTTGTGCGACTCGATCTCGCGCTCGACCCGGTCGCCCGCGACCAGGTGCGAGACGCCGAAGCCCACGACCGCCGCCAGCGTGAACCCGGCCCAGGCCGCGAAGAACCCGCCCCACATCCCGAAGACGTACCCGCCGATGACCGCCTGCGTCCACGTGGGCAGGAGCCCGAGGCCCGCCGCGAGCATGAACGCACCGATGTATACCGCGACGCCCGTGACGTCGTCCTGGGCGCGGAGCCAGTCGGCGACTTCCTGGCGGAAGCTGATGAAGACCGTCAGCCCCAGGACCGCGGGCAGGGCGGCCCACAGCACGCCCAACACCGCCGCCGGGCCCAGGCGCCGGAGCACGGCTGCGGTGCTGTCGTCGATCGTGGGCGTCTGTGCGTCGTCGCCCGGGCCTGGCGCCTGCGCCTCGCCCGCCCCGCCGGGCCCGTTCTCGTCATGTGGGTCGCTCACGCCGCCAGCCTAGCGGCGCCGGGGGGGCACATGGCGATCGCCTACGATCTTGCCGAGGACGCGCGGCGCCCTCGATCGTCCCCTCCCGCGCGAAACCGCGGGCCCGCGGAGTTCCCCCATGATCCCCAAGCCACCGCCCAGAGAGGGCGCCCTCGGCTTCCTCTTCCTGCCCCCCTACCGCGTCCAGGGCTTCTCGATGGCCGGCGAGGCCACCTGCCTGCACATCCCCGAGATCGACCTGTGCTTCGACATGGGCCTGTGCCCACGCCCGAGCCTGGCCGCCAAGTTCTGCGCCATCACCCACGGGCACATGGACCACATCGGCGCCCTCGCCTACTGGTGCTCGCAGCGCAACTTCCAGGGCATGGGGCCGGGCACGATCGTCTGCGACAAGCGCATCGAGAACGACATCCGCGGCATGATGGCCGGCTTCGTTGACCTCGAACGACAGACCACCCCCTACGAGCTCGTCACCCTCGAGGACGGCGCCCAGCTCGAGATCAAGAACAACACCTTTCTGCGGGCCTACCACACCGACCACACGTGCCCCTCGGTCGGGTACAGCGTCGTCGAGAAGCGCACCAAGCTCCGCGAGGAGTACGCGGGCCTGCCCCAGGAAAAACTGCGCGAGATGAAGGAGAAGGGGACCGAGATCACGCGCTCGTTCGAGGTCCCGCTCATCGCGTACACGGGCGACACGCTCCCGGGCGCACACCTGGTCCGCGAGGACGTGCGGACCGCGAAGATCGTGATCGCCGAGTGCACGTTCTTCGAGCCCGACCACAAGGGGCGCGCAACGATCGGCAAGCACATGCACGTGGACGACATCGCCGAGTGGTCGAGCGTGCTCGAGTGCGAGGACGCTGTTCTCGTGCACACGTCGCGCCGGACGCACGTGACGTACGCGCGCAAACGGCTCGACGAGCTGCTGGGTCGCGAGAAGGGGGAGCGTTTCCACCTGCTTATGGACCAGCGGACCAACCGCCTGCGCTACGAAACGCAGGCCGCCGAGGCCGAGCGGCGCGAGCGGGAACTGGCACAGCGCTCCTGAGCCCGACGCGACAAGCGTTTGCGCCCCCGCCGCCAACGATTTGTCCCCGCTCGGTTGACAGTCTGTGCAGAGACGATTACGTTTGCGGGGTTGTCGCGGGGTCCGAACGTCTTGGGAGGCGCCGGGCCGCGCACGAACGGGCAGTGTGTGCAGGGGTGGGCGCCAAGGCGTCGGCTCCCTAAAAATGAGGCGTCGTTGACATGAGCGACCCCGATCGCAAGACGTGGGACGGTATTGTTGCGCACTTGCGTTCCTCGCACCCGGTGGTTTGCCGCCAATGGTTCCGCGAGCTCGAGCCCCTCGGGGTCGCCTCGGGCTCGTACGGCATCCGCGCGCACTCCTCGCTGCACAAGAACTACCTGCGGCGCGAGTGCCTCGAGGCGTTCAACGACGCCGTCCGCTCGGTGACGGGCCAGCTCATCGGCGTCCGCTTCCTGGGGCCCGACGACGACGCGTCCACCTTCGAACGCCCGCGCCGCCGCAAGACCGCGCCCAAGAGCGCCAAGGCCGACGCCGCCTCCGACCCGCAGCCCTCCACGCATGCGCCCGAAGCCCGCACGCCCGCGAGGCACGACGAGACGACGTTTTCAGAGTCCATCCCCGCCGATTATCCGGACGCGCTGCCCATCAACCCGGACTTCGGGTTCGACACGTTTGTGATCGGGCCCAACAACGAGCTGGCCCAGGCCGCGGCGCTCGCCGTCAGCGCCAAGCCCGGTCGGGCGTACAACCCGCTGTTCATCCACGGCGACGTGGGGTTGGGCAAGACGCACCTGCTCCAGGCTGTTTGCCTCAAGGTCAAGCACAACCGCCCGGACGCGAAGGTCGTCTATATCTCCTGCGACGGGTTCATGAGCCAGTTCATGGCCGCGGTCCAGGACGGGTCGATGAGCGAGTTCCGCCACCGCTTCCGCGACGTGGACCTGCTGGTCATCGACGACATCCACTTCCTGGCCAAGCGGGACCGGACCCAGGAAGAGTTCTTCCACACATTCAACGCGCTGTACCAGAACAACCGCCAGATCATCCTCAGCTCGGACACGCCGCCCGAGGAGATCCCGCACCTCGAGGACCGGCTCGTGTCGCGCTTCAAGTGGGGCCTGGTCGCGAAGGTGGACGCGCCGGGGTACGAGACGCGGATCGAGATCCTCCGCGCGAAGGCCGAGCTGCGGGGCGTCGAGCTGACCGACGACGTGCTGTGCTACATCGCCCAGCACATCGACACGAACATCCGAGAACTCGAGGGCGCGATCACCACCCTGCAGATGCGCGCCAGCGTCGAGAAGCGCGACGCGGATCTCGAGTTGGCCCAGGACTGCCTGGCCGAGCTGGGCGCCGCCCCCGCCTCCGACGGCCCGACGATCGAGTCGATCATCGCCGCGGTCAGCGACTTCTACTCGGTCCGCAAGGCCGACCTGCTCGGCAAGCGGCGCCACAAGTCGATCTCGCTGCCCCGCCAGGTCTCGATGTACCTGGCCCGCGAGCACACGAGGCACTCGCTCGAGGAGATCGGCAACCACTTCGGCGGGCGCGACCACACGACGGTCATGCACGCCGTCCGCACCGTCAAGGCCCGCCGAGGGGGCGACAACGATTTCGAGGCCGTCGTCCGCTCGCTCGAGCAGCAGGTCCGACGACGCCGCCCGGGCCGCGACTGAGGCCTCCCGCCCCGCCCCCCACGCGGGGGACATCCTGTGGAAAACTCGTCGCCCACCGTCGCCAGCGCTCGCGCCGCACCGCGTACCGCCGTCGCCGCATCCGCGCCCGCCGAGCGACCGAGCGCCAGCGCCTTCTGACGACCGCGAGCCGACAGGTTGTCGCGGGCGGTGCCGCAATCTAAACAACGGCGGGATATGTGGTTACAAGCTGTGACCCCGGGTTCTCCCCAACCGACGCCCGCAATTCCTGGTGATGATGAACTCTCTTCTCTCCAAGAAGAAGAGGAAAGACAAACTCGGGGCCCTGTCGCCTGATCGCCCGTGCATCCGGGCGAGCGAACACCCCTGTGGATAAGCCTGTGGATAAGTCATGCCTGGCAGGCGTTGCACCAGACGCTCGTGCGTTGGCCCACGAGCGCCGAGGCGAGCGGCGACCCGCAGGCATGGCAGGGGAGCCCGGCACGCCCGTAGACGCTGTGGGCGAGCTGGAAGGCGCCCGGGTCGCCGTCGGCGTCTCGGTAGTCGCGGAGGGTCGAGCCACGGGCCCTGACCGCCCGGGCGAGCACGCCGCGGATCGCGCGGGCCAGGCGGGTGGTCTCTGTGCGAGTCAACGACTCGGCCGGCCTTCGCGGGTCGATGTCAGACCCAAACAGCGCCTCGTCGGCGTAGATGTTCCCGACGCCCGCGATCGCGCGTTGGTCCAGCAGCGCCGCCTTGACCGGGCGGCGCGACCGGGCCAGCGCCCGCCCGAGCTGTGCCGACGTCACAGCCAGCGCGTCCGGGCCCAGCGCGTCCCAGCGGGCGAGGCGGAGATTGTCCATGCCCGGGAACGACCAGAGGCCACCGAAGCGGCGTGGATCGCGGAAGACCAGGCGCGAGCCGTCGTCCAGGCGCCAGTGTGCGTGGACGTGGTCGGCGCGCTCGAGCCGCTTCCCCGGCGCCCGCCAGAGCAGCGCCCCGCTCATACCCAGGTGGACGCACAGCACGCGCCCCGAGGCGCCGACGATCGCGAGTTGCTTGCCATGCCGGAGCACCCCATCGACGCGGTCGCCCCCGAGCAGATCCGCCGCCCGGACGCGCCGGAACCGCGGCGCCGCCCCGCGGGCAGATCGTGAGAACCCGCCGGGCGGGTCGCCCGGAACGACGAGCATGTCGCGCCGCTTGATCGTTGCCCGCTCGATCACGCGCCCGAGAAGCCGCGTTTGCAGGGTTGTGCGGACGGTCTCGACCTCGGGCAGCTCGGGCATGGGCGATGCTACTTGCCGCGCCCGGGAGCGCCGCGCAGCGAGCGGAAGAACGAGGTGAGCAAGTCGCCCGCCTCCCCGCCCATGACCCCGGCGACCACCTCGCACCGGTGGTTGAGGCGGTCGTCCTCGAGCAGCCGGTAGAGCGAACGGACGGCGCCCGCCTTCGGATCGCTGGCGCCGAATACCACCCGCCCCACGCGTGCGTTGACGATCAGCCCGGCGCACATCGGGCACGGCTCGAGCGTGACCGCCAGCGAGCAGTGGTTCAGGCGCCAGTCGCCGATCTCGCGGCACGCCGCCAGGACCGCGATGTGCTCGGCGTGCGCGCTCGGGTCTCGGTCCGCCTCGCGCCGGTTGCGTCCCTCGCCCAGCACCCGTCCCGTGCCGGTCTCGTAGACGACCGCGCCGATGGGCGCCTCGCCCGCGCCCGCCGCCTCGCGGGCGAGCGCGAGGGCCAGGCGCATCATCGCCTCGTCTGCGGGCGTCGGGGCGCTCACGCGTCGTCCTCGCTGGCCATGCGCTCGTGGCCCGCGGGCCAGACCCGCAGCAGCAGCACGCCCAGCTCGTACAGCCCGTACAGCGGGATCGCCAGCAGGACCATGCTCATCGGGTCGGCGGGCGTGAGGATCGCGCCCGCGATGGCGCACCCCGCGACCGCGTGGCGCCGGAGCTTCTTGAGCATCGGACGGGTGACGATCCCGGCCCATCCCAGCAGCAATACGACGACGGGCATCTGGAACCCGATCCCGAACGCGAGGCCCATGTTGAGCAGCGTCCGCACGTAGTCGGCGATCTTGTAGTGCTGGTCGATCCCGGTGCCGACCGTCATCTCGCTGCCCAGGATGACCGGGGGCTTGCCCTCGGGCAGTTCGATGCACATCCGGTGCTGGCGCAGGCGCTCGTTGAACCACTGGGCGCCGACGACAAGCTCGTCGGTCGGCGGGTCCGCCGCCAGCACCGGGATCGCCGGCAGGACCACGCCCTCGTGCAGCGCCGCCGTCGGCGCGGGCCCGCCGCCCACGTTGGCGCCGAACCCGATGAAGAAGGCTAGCACCACGGGGAGAATGACCCAGTACAGGAACGCGACGCTGGAGGCGGTCAACGCCGCCGACAGGGGCGCAAGCCGGTAGAAGAACTTGCGTTCGGCCCGGTAGAGCCCGGGGGCGACAAACAGCCAGAGCTGGTAGAGCAGCCAGGGGCTGCCGACGAGGACGGTGATGACAAGCGCGATCTGGACGACGGCGCCGAAGGTCTCGAGGGGGGCCGTCGCCTGCAGCGACGTCGCCTGGCCCTTGGCCCGCAGCTGCTCCTGGGCCGGGGCGATGAGCAGCTGGAGCACCGGGCGTCCGAACGCGAAGGCGACGATGAACAGCGGGACGATGCCGAGGATCGACCAGATCAGGCGTTTGCGGAGTTCCTCGAGGTGGTCGCCGAACGACATCGACGCGACGCCCGCCGCGTCCGAGAACGCGGAGGGCTTTCGGCCTGGCAGGGATGGGCTCTGGTCGGGGGTCAACAGGTCGCTCCCGCGGGTCTCGGAGCCCGGGAGCATAGGGACGGGCGGCGATCATCACGCGCCCCCGGGGCGTACCTGTGTCCGCGGGGACCGGGCGGCGCCGATGGGCGGGGAATCGGGCGCTCGGGCGACGGGACGGGCCGCGGCGCGCATCTGTGGTGTCTGACGAAGGAGGGGTCTCTTTGGACGCCTGGGACGGCGACGGGCAGGTCGAGGACGTCAGCGCCGCGATCGACGGCGACCGGGACGCCCTGCGCCGTGTCTGGCAGGAGCACCGACGATGGGTCGCCGCGATTCTTCTCGCCTACAAGCCCAGGGGGGCGGACCTCGAGGACCTGCTCCAGGTCGTCGCGGTCCAGCTGGTCCGCAAGCTCTCGGAGCTGCGCGAGCCGGAGGCGTTCCGCCCATGGCTGCGGACGGTCGCGATCAACACGGCCCGTGCCGAGGGACGCAAGGTCTCGCGCAAGGCCCCGGTCCTTCGCCTGAACCACGACGAGGCCGCGCCGTGCGAGGGCGACGGCGCGTCGCAACGCGAGGAGGCACACCGGCTGATGGAGATGGCCTCGCGCCTGCCCGAGGGCTACCGCGAGCCCCTGCTGCTCCGGTGCGTGCGGGGCATGAGCTACCGGCAGATCGGCGCGGTCATGGACCTGCCCGAGACGACAATCGAGACACGAATCGCCCGTGGGCGTCGGATGCTCCGCGACATGGCCCAGGACGCCGCGCCCTCGGGCGACGACGACGGCGGGAAACAACGGGCACGATCACGGCCCGGGTGGACGGCCGTGGTCTGAAACGCGCCGACCTGACGACGGTCGGCCTGACGGAATCGGAGACACGCGATGCGTGACGAGCGGGACGACAGTATGGAGACCGGCGCCGACGCGGGCCTGGACCGCGAGGTCCTCATCGGGCGCGTGATCGACGGCGAGGCCTCGCCCGCGGACTGGGACGCGCTGCGCGCCCTCGCCTCGAGCGACCCCACGCTCTGGAACGATCTCCGCTGGACGCAGCAGCAGCACGAGCTGCTCGCGTGCGCGCTGGGCGAGCAGACTCGGGTGGCCGAGCACGTGGACCTCGAGCACGCGCTGGCCGACCCGTCGCCGATGGTGCGCAGGATCGAGGTCGTCGGGCGCTACGGCGGCTGGCTCGCGGCCGCCTGCCTCGTGTTGCTCTGGTCGCTGGGCATCAACCCGATCGCGGGCACGCAGGGAGCCGGTCAGGCGGCGGGCCTCGGCGCCGTCGTGCCCGCGCCCGAGCAGGCGCTCCAGGACTACCTCGATGCCGGGCGACGCACCGGGCGCGTCATCGACGAGGTGCCCGACCGCGTCGTCGTCGAGGCCCGCCCGCTCGATGACGGGCGGCGCGTCGAGGTGCTCTACATCCGCCAGATCCTCGAGCGCGAGATCGTGGACCAGGTCTACGGCCTGACCGAGGACGAGACGGGCGCCCAGCGGACCATCCCCGTCCGCCTCGTCCCGCCCAGCACACCGAAGACCGCGTGGTAGCGCCCGCGCAACGAAACAAACACGAACCCGCAATGAACCAGAACGACCACACGAACGACCCCATGTCAGGAGCCCCGCGATGAACACGCTCAAGCCTCTTTGGATCACCCCGGCGGTGCTGCTCGCCGCCGTCGCCTGCGCCAGCGAACCCGGCGGAGGCGACAACGCCGTCATCGAGATCACACCCGCGGCACAGGAGGTCGTGGACTTCACCGTCCGCGCCGATCCACCCGCCCCGCCCTCGCCCCGCGCGTCCGTCAAGGCCGACACCGTCGTGATCACACAGTCCGACGGCAAGGGCGAGGTCAAAGAGCTGCATATGAACGGCGACGACGTCCGCGTCATCGTGAACGGCCGCGTGATCGAGCAGCCGAACATCAAGAAGGACGGGAAGCACATCATCGTCCTCGACCAGGACGGCAACAAGCTGACGACCTTCGAGTACGAGGGCATTCCCAGCGCCCCGAAGGTCCTCGCGTTCCGCGGCGACGGGTCCGAGATGCGGTTCGGTGCGCCGCCATCGCCCGGCCAGACTCCCCCGGTCATGCTCGGCATCTCGCTGGGCGACCCGGGCGAGGCGCTGCGATCCCACCTCGGGCTGGGCGGGCGGGGCGCGATCCTCGTCGAGCACGTCGTCGACGGCACGCCCGCCGCCGAGGCCGGCCTGCACCGCTGGGACGTCATTGTCTCGATCGACGGCTCCGACGAGGCCGGCTCCAAGGTGCTGCACGAGGCCCTGATGTCGCACCGCCCGGGCGACGAGATGCGCCTGTGGGTGATACGTGGGTGCAAGAAGCTGGACTTCAAGGTCGAGCTGGCGCCGTACGACCACGGCAAGCTGTCGAATGTCGAGCGCGACGACGTCGAGATCGAGCAGGAGTGGCCGACAGCCCAGCGGTTCAACGCCCCCGCCCCGCCCCAGCCCTTCGTCTGGCGTGACCAGCGCGATATCGTCAAGAAGCAACTGAGCAAGCAGCTCGACGGGCGCCAGCTCGAGGAGGCGATGCGCGCCTTCGAGGAGGCGATGGGCTCGGTCCGTTTCGGCGTCGAGCCGGGCGAGGGGTACGGCGTCTTCGAGTTCAAGTGGGACGGCAACGACCACAAGCTCGTGATCCCCAAGGGCGCCCCGCAGTGGCGCGAGCAGGTCACGGACCAGTGGGGCCAGAAGCTCAGCTACGGGCAGGAGAAGGCCGCCCGCGGCGCCGAGGCCGCCGGCGAGCGGTTCGAGGTTCTCCAGCACGAGCTCGAGGCCCGCATGGACCGCCTGGCCGCGCAGATCGAGAAACTCAGCCGCGCCCTGGAGCGGATGGACCGCGATTGACCAGGAGCCCCGAGATAGGGTGAAACCCCTGGGCATCGATGCCCATACACACATCAGTACAGGCCCCGGTTCCCCACGGGGGCCTTCCCGCGGCCGCGTGATGAGACCCCACGCGGCCGCATTTGTTTGCGCCCACCGGGCCCAGCGGGCCCGCCGGTATCATCCACAGCCCAGGCCAAGGAGGAGCCGACCGTGAGCGAGCACGCCCCCAACGACGCGACACCCGCCCTGGACGCGACCCGCCAGGCGCGCGAGAGCTACGCACGCCTGCGCGAGGAGGTCGGCAAGGTCATCGTCGGTCAGGACGAGGTCGTGGACCAGATCCTGATGAGCGTCTTCAGCCGCGGGCACGCCCTGCTCGTGGGTGTGCCGGGCCTGGCCAAGACCCTGCTCATCTCGACGATCGCCCAGGCGCTGAGCCTCGACTTCAGCCGCATCCAGTTCACCCCCGACCTGATGCCCTCGGACATCACGGGCACCGAGGTCATCGAGGAGGACAAGGCCTCGGGGCGCCGCGAGCTGCGGTTCGTGCACGGCCCGGTCTTCGCCAACGTCATCCTCGCCGACGAGATCAACCGGACGCCCCCCAAGACCCAGGCGGCGCTTCTCGAGTCGATGCAGGAGCGTCAGGTCACCGTCGGCGGCGTCCGCCACGAGCTGCCAGACCCGTTCTTCGTCCTCGCGACCCAGAACCCCCTGGAGCAGGAGGGGACGTACCCGCTGCCCGAGGCGCAGCTGGACCGGTTCATGTTCCAGGTGCTCATCCGCTACCCGACGGCCGACGAGGAGCTGGAGGTCGTCCGGCGCAGCGCGCACAAGGGCGAGGAGTCGATCGCCCCGGTCATGAGCGAGGACGAGATCCGCGAGGTGCAGCGGATCGTCAAGCACGCCCCGGTCGCCGAGCACGTGATGAAGTACGCCCTGCGCCTTGTCAGGGCGACGCGCGTCCGCGAGGAGGCGGACCCGGCCGCCCCGCGCCCCAAGCTCGTGGACGACTACGTCGCCTGGGGCGCCGGCCCGCGCGCCAGCGAGTACCTGATCCTCGCGGCCAAGGCCAAGGCGGTCCTCGCCGGCGCCAGCCATGTCACGCCCGATCACGTCCGCGCCGTCGCCCACCCGGTCCTGCGGCACCGCATCCTGACCAACTTCAACGCCGAGGCCGACCAGGTCACGACCGACGCGATCATCGACGGCTTGCTCGACGAGATCAGCGTCGAGTCCTCGCCCGAGGGCGAACGCCGCCAGATGGACCGCGTGCTCAAGAGTTGAGCCCGCGGGATCGGTCGAACGCGAAGGTCGCGAAGAGCCCGAAGCAGATCCATCAGAGCCATTATCAATGAGCCCGTCGCTCACGCGACGGGCTCGAAACACGTGGCCTTTTCTCCTTCGAGCTCTTCGCGACCTTCGCGTTCGACCGTTCCCCCCATCCCCAAGCCAACCCCCCCTGCACGGGTTACGATCCTCGCGTGAGCGAACCCACACCGACAGCTACGCCCGCTGGCGACGCGGACATCCACCACCTCGAGGCCCAGCGGCGCGAGAACCGCGACAAGGCCCGGTCCCTCGGGCTCAACCCCTACGGCGTCCGCACCGACGACCTTGTGTCGCTCCGCCAGGCAGCCGACGCCTACGACGCGGACGCGGACGCCGCCCATCAGGCCCACGGCAAGGAAGAAGGATTCGCCGACACCCGCCCGGTCGTCAAGGCCGCGGGTCGAGTCGTGCTGCACCGCGACAACGGCAAGCTGGTCTGGCTCAACATCCGTGATACGACACGCGACTCGCTGCAGGTCGCGGTCTCCAAGCGCGACGCGAGCGCCGCCGGTTTCGACCTGGCCAAGCTCACCGACATCGGTGATGTCCTCGTCGTCGAGGGCCCGGTGATGAAGACCAGGGCCGGCGAGACCACGATCTGGGCCACCGACGTGCGCCCCGCGAGCAAGTGCCTGGTCCCGCCGCCCGAGAAGCACGCGGGCCTGGCGGACGTCGAGACGCGGTACCGCCAGCGGTACATCGACATGTGGTCGAACCCGGAGGTGGCCCGGGTGTTCGCGCTGCGGGCGAGGCTCGTGTCGCGCCTGCGCCGGTTCATGGAGGAGCGGGGGTTCGAGGAGATCGAGACGCCGGTGCTCCAGCCCCAGGCCGGGGGGGCCGCGGCACGCCCGTTCATGACCCACCTCAACGCCCTGGACATCGACGTCTATATGCGGATCGCGACCGAGCTGCACCTCAAGCGGATGCTCGTCGGCGGGATGCCAAGGGTCTTCGAGGTTGGCAGGCTGTTCCGCAACGAGGGCGTGGACAAGAGCCACAACCCCGAGTTCACCACGATGGAGGCCTACCAGGCCTTCGGCGACTACCAGACCATGGCCGAACTGGCCGAGTCGCTCGTCCGCGAGCTGGCCCGGGTCGCGGCGATCCAGCGGGCGGACGAGGGCGCGGCCCGAGGCGAGAGCGAGCCCGCCGGCGCGGTCCCCGGGTCGCTCGTCCTGCCGTTCGGCGAGCTGTTGATCGACTACGCCAAGCCGTTCGACCGCGTGACGTACAACGAGCTGTTCGAGCGGTCGCTGGGCTTCGCGCCGACCGAGACCGATCGCGCGTGGGGCGAGGCCGAGCAGCGCGGCCTGGTCGCGAAGTACGCCCGCCACCTGAAGGCCGAGGGGCGCGAGATCAGGTCTTCTGTGGGGGCGGGCGATCTCCGCGGCAAGGTCGACGACATCCTGATTGTCAACGAACTGTTCGAGGAGGTCGCCGAGCCCACGCTCGACCCGGCGCGCCCGACGTTCGTCTTCGACTACCCGTCTGCGCTCTCGCCCCTGACGCGCCCGAAGCCGGGCGAGCCGGCGATCGCCGAGCGCTGGGACCTGTTCATCGGCGGCATGGAGATCGGGCCCGCGTACACCGAGCTCAACGACCCGGACATCCAGGAACACAAGTTCCGCGAGCAACTCGCGGGCCTGGACGCCGAGGAGTCCACCTTCCGCACGCTCGACCACGACTTCCTGCGTGCGCTCAAGGTCGGCATGCCCCCCGCCGGCGGGATCGGCCTGGGGATCGACCGTCTGGTGATGCTGATGAGCGACCGCCAGTCGATCCGCGACGTCATCCCCTTCCCGTTCATGCGCCCGGAGGCCTGAGCCGCCCGGATCGATCCGGCGGCGCATGAAAAAGGGCCCGGGCGTTGCCCGGGCCCCTGGGTTTGCGTGTAGCCGGGATCAGCCGCCGTCG
This sequence comes from Phycisphaerales bacterium, assembly GCA_029260515.1. GTDB lineage: Bacteria > Planctomycetota > Phycisphaerae > Phycisphaerales > UBA1924 > JAJRXR01. The sequence goes on from JAJDDC010000070.1 coordinate 380,252, forward strand.
GCCTCGTCCTCCTGGCCCTTGATCTTCGTGACACCGTGCTCGATGTACTCCTGTCCGTCCTCGAGATTCTGGTAGGGCATGACGGCGGGCGCGCCGTCGGGGCGGGTGATGCGGACCATCCTGGACGTGTTGGCGCCCTCGTTGAGGACAATGGCGCCCTCGGTGTGGAAATCGAGAATCTCCAGGGGCGGCTGGTCGGGGTTCTCACGCCGGTCGCGGACCGCACGCAGCAGCTCCTGGTGCTCCTCGAACGAGAGCTCTGCCAGGCTCGCCCGCAGAGCGTCCACGGCGGCCTCGCGCCCCGCGATCGCACCGGCCGCAACGACGCCCTTCTTCGCGTTGGGCGAGATATCGCCCCGCGCGAGCTCGTCGGCGTGCTCGATCGTTTCTGCGAGCAGCCCGTCGTACGCGTAGCGCGCGTCCTTGAGCGACTCGTTGATGATGAACTTCATGAAGTGGTCGAGGTAGCTCTCTGGGAACTCCTTCTCGAGCTCCTGGCTGATCTCCGAGTTGTAGATTCGGACGATCTGGTTGGTGCTCTGCCCCTGGATGCGGGTGAGCACGCCCGACTCGACGAGCTGGCTGGACAGCGAGCCCTGGATCACCAGCGGCGGGATCTTCTGCACCACGCTCTGGAACTTCTCGAACTCGGCCAAGGCCAGGTCGTTGAGCGCACCGCCCTCGATCTCGAGGAACAGGTCCAGGTTCTCGATGACCATCATCTCGGCGCGGGTGCGGCGATCGACGCGGGCCGCGTTGATCGCGTCGTTCTTCGATCTGGCCACGAGCGGGTTGCGCTGCAGCGCGACCTCGTCGAGGATCTCCTCGAGACGGATGATCCGCCCGTCCTCGCCGACCTTGGTCAGCGGGTCGTGCTCGGGCACGGGCGTGCCGGCCTGGTTGTTCTGGTTGCGCGTGCTGGGGTTGGTCGCCGGTGTCGGGCGGGCGACGGGCTGGGGCGGCGGCGTGTACGCCGGCTCCGGCTCGGGGGCCGCGGGGGGCGGGGTCGTCACCTGGGCGAAGGCGACGGGCGAGAGAACGCCCATCACCGCCGCCACGCCGAGGATTCTTCTAGTCTGCCGGATCATCCGCGTGTCCTCCAGACGGGGTCGAAGCCGGCGCCTCCCGACGCCCCGCCGCACCCGTCAATGCTTTCTGTCTGGCCGGGCAATTATGCCCGCCGCGAACGGGCGGGCCTGCCCGGGGCCTGATTTCCAACAACTTGTACGCCCGGGCACCCTGAAAGATCCAGCACGAGGCGGAGACCGGGCCGAATCCGGGCGCCGAAACCGTGAGCCGTGAGGCCTGGGCAAGCTAGGCTAGCCCGATGCACACGACCCACGACGAGGCGACCGAGGGGCGGGCCGACGCGGGACGCGACGATCTGGCCCGGCTGATCGCCGAGGCGAGCCTCCTGCGGGGCAGCTTCACGCTCCGGTCCGGGCGGACCAGTTCCTACTACCTCGACAAGTACCGCTTCTCGACGCGTCCCGAGATCCTCGCGCCGCTCGCCCGCCTGTTCGCCGACCGGATCGCGATCGTCGAGCGGGAGGTCGGGCGGCGGGCCGAGCGTCTCGCCGGCGCCGAGCTGGGGGGTGTGCCCCTGGTCACCGCTGTCGCCCTCGAGACCGGTCGCCCGTGCGTGCTCGTACGCAACTCGCGCAAGGACTACGGCACTTCCCGCCAGATCGAGGGCCTGCTCGAGCAGGGCGACGGGCTCATCCTGCTCGAGGACGTCGCGACCACCGGCGGCCAGGCGATCGAGGCGTGCGAGGCGATACGCGTCGCGGGCGGCGAGGTGATCGCGGTTGTCTCGGTCATCGACCGCGAGGAGGGCGCCCGCGAGAACATCGAGTCCGCCGGCCTCCGCTTCGAGGCGCTGTTCACGAAGACCGACCTGGGCGTGGACGAGTAGCGCGCCCGGCCGCGTGTGCGCGCCGCCCCGGGTCAGAACGCGAAGAACAGGATCAGCACGATCGCGACGAAGAGCGTGATCCACGCCCACATGGGCACGGGCGGCGAGCCCGCGGGACGCTCGTCGAGATCCTTCGCGCACACCGGGCAGAACTGCGCCTGGTCCGAGGCGTTGGCGCCGCAGTGCGGGCACGTGAGCATCTCGTCGCCGAACCGGTCAAGGTCCTCGGCCGACGGCCCGTCGGGGTCGAGCCCCTCGCCAAGATCGTGCTCGTCGTCGTCCCAGGGCGCCATCGCGCAAGAGTAGCTCGCCCGCGGGCGACAAACGCCCCCCGCGCGGCCCGTCGGCCCGCCCCGGTTCAAGGCGCGGCCCCGGCGGGCCGACCCACGATGCGGATGAACCCGATCACGCTCAACCTGCTCGGCTCGGGCGCCCGCCTGAACCTGGCGCGTTCGCAGCGGGCGATCGAGACCGCGATCGAGCGCCTCGCGACCGGCAAACGGATCAACCGGGCGGGCGACGACCCGTCGGGGATGCGGGCCGTCGAGTCCATGTCCGCCGAGCGCATCGCGCTCGAAAAACGCATCGAGCGGCTCGAGCTCGACGGTCTGGGCTACGCCGCCAAGGAGGGTGTGCTGGGCGTCGTCAACGACCTGCTCGTCGAGCTCGACGGCCTCGTCGTGAGCGCCGCCAACACCGCCGGTCTCGACCAGGGCGAACGCCGGGCGCTGCAGATCCAGGCCGACTCCATCCTCGACGCGATCGACCACATCTCCGCGACCGCGTCGTTCCGCGGGCGCCTCCTGCTGGGCGGGCGGGGCGCGGGCGCCCGGGGCGCCGGGGCGGCCACGATCGAACAACCCGGCGACCCGGAGGCCAAAGCCCCCGGCCCCTTGAGCCTCGCCAGCCTCCGCTCGGGCGGCGCGCTCAACCTGATCGACGGCGACCTCGAAGCGGCGCAGAAGGTCGTCCGCGCCTCGCGAGAGGGCTCGACAACGCAGATGGCCCGCCTCGGCGAGACGATGAAGGACAACGAGCGCCGCCAGCGCCTCGCGGGCGTCGAACTCGAGAACATCACCGGCATGATCTCGCAGATCCAGGACACGGACTACGCCCAGGAGGTCTCGGCGCTCGTCCGCGCCCAGGTGCTCGAGCAGGCGTCGATCGCCGTGCTCTCGCTCGGCGCCCGCCAGGCCGCGGCCAGCGTCCTGGGCCTCCTGCCCCGCTGATCACGCCCCGCCCGCGCAGGGGTTGCAACCGGCGCAGGCCGCGCCGACGCGGGGCGTCTGCGCCGCCGGCGCGGGTCGTGACACGTGTTGTGTGAAGCCTGACGCGCCGAGTGCGCCGCGAGGTGGTCGCCGGCGGCGGGCGTGGCATGTTTGCACGCCGGGGCGATCCCCCCCGGGCCGACGACACAAAGAGAGACAAGAGGAGAGAAGAGATGAAGACCCGCACCGCCCTCTCCGGGGCGCTGGTGGCCCTCGCGCTGCCCGCCGCAACCGCCGCCGCCGACGTCGTCCAGACCATCGATTTCAACGACCTGGTCCACGGCCAGATCGTCAACACGCAGTACCAGGCCTCGCACGGGGTCACGATCACCGCGAACAACTACAGCCGCGACTTCGACCTCGCCGTCGCTTTCGACACCACCCTGATGGGCACCCGCGACGACGACCTCGAGGACCCCTGGGCCAACGGCAACCTCGCCCCCAACACCAACCTGGGCAAGGCCCTGATCCTCCAGGAGAACAACGTCGGCATCGGCGACGGCGTCGCCGACCGCCCAGACGACGAGGGCCGCCGCCCCGCCGGCTCCATCACGTTCGCCTGGGACCAGGTCCTCACCGGCATCGGGTTCGACATCATCGATCTCGAGGGCACGGACGTCGAGATGACGGTGCTCGAACTCTACCTCGACGGCGCCCTCGTCCGCTCCATCGACTTTTCCTCGTTCCTCCCCTGGGGCGCCTTCGGGGACGACTCGATCGAGTTCGGCAACAACTCCGCCAACCGCATCGGGATTCTCACCGCCGAGCGGCTCGCCATCGAGGGCTTCGACAAGGCCAGGTTCAAGCTCGGCGGGTCCATGGCCATCGACACCATCAGGGTCACCCCCACCCCGGGCACGCTGACGCTCGCGGGCCTCGGCGGCCTCTGCCTCGCGCGTCGGCGCCGTCGCTGAGCAGCGTGTGGATCTCCACGAACAAAACAGGCCCCCGTCCGCGTGGACGGGGGCCTTTGCTGTTGACGGACTCGGCCCCGATCAGCCGGCGTTCTGCGCCCAGTTGATCAGGATGTCGGCGACCTCGGGCCTCGTGAACTCGCCCGGCGGGCGCTCGCCCCGCCCGAGCATCTCGCGGACCTTCGTGCCCGACAGGAAGATCTGGTCGCCCTCGAGCTTGGGGAAGGTTTTGCCCGAGACCATGCCCTGGGCCTTCTTGCTGAAGGCCGCGTGCTCGAACTTGAGCGGCTCGATCTCCAGGTTGTCCTCGTCGAGGTTGTCGAAGATCGTTTGCGCGTCGTACGTGCCGTAGTAGCTGCCCACGCCCGCGTGGTCTCGGCCAACAATAAAGTGCGTCACGCCGTAGTTCTTGCGGACCAGCGCGTGCAGGATCGCCTCGCGGGGCCCGGCGTACCGCATCGCGGCGGGCATGACGCTGAGCATCGTCCGCTCGGGGACGAAGTACTCCTTGATCAGCGCCTGGTAGCAGTCCATCCGCACGTCGGCGGGGATGTCGCCGGGCTTGGTCTCGCCCACCAGCGGGTGGATGAGCAGCCCGTCGGTGATCTCCTGCGTGCACTTGCACAGGTACTCGTGGGCCCGGTGGATCGGGTTGCGGGTCTGGAAGGCGCCGACGGTCTTCCAGCCGCGGCGCTCGAACTCGGCCCGGGTCTGGGCGGGGGTGAGGCGGAAGTCGAGGAAGGCCTCGGGCCCGTCGGGGTCAACGCACGTCTCGACGGCGGCGATCTGGCCGCCCAGGCAGACCGCGCCCTCCTTCTTGACCGCCTCGGCGCCCGGGTGATTCCCGTCGTCGTCGCCCGGCTTGTTGAAGAAGACCGTCGATGCCTCGAGCTTCGTGTCGTGGGGGTAGACCTCCTCGACCTGCATGACCGCCTGGAGCGTGCCGTTGGGGGCGTACAGCGCGACGCGGTCGCCGGCCTTGGCCTTGCCCTCGTCGGTCGCGAGCGTGATCGGGATGGGCCAAATGTCGCCGCTGGCGAGCTTCATGCCCTTGCAGACGCTCTCGAAGTCGGCCTTGCCCATGAAGCCCGTGAGCGGGCTGAAGGCGCCGATCGCGATCATCTCGACGTCGCACGACTGTTTGGGCGACAGGTCGATGCGGGTCAGACCCGCGGCTTCTTTGATCAGTTCGTCACGCTTGGCGCCCTGGGCGACGCGGTTGACAAGGGTTCCGCCGTGGGGGGCGATCAGGCCGCTGCTCATGAGACTCCTCCGGGACAGATGTCGCCCTCGGGGAACTCTCCGCGAGCCGCCCGGGCGGGGTGTGGTTCAATCTGGGGAAGCATGCCCGCGTCCGTGCAGCAGGCCGCAAGGACGGGACCATAGCCGCGGCCACCTGCCCAGTCCAAACAGCGATCGCCGGGGGCGGCACGCACAGGAGCGGGCTACGATCCTCCTCACAAGAGTCTGTCCGAACACAGGTTGGCGAGGAGGCGATCGATGTCCGAGGTCAAGGCGACGAACATCCACTGGCACGAGGGCGACCTGCCCCGCGACGAGCGCTTCAAGGCGCTCAACGCCAAGGGCGCGACCCTCTGGTTCACAGGACTCTCGGGCTCGGGCAAGTCCACCATCGCCTCCGCCCTCGAGCAGGTGCTCGTCTCCGGCGGCGTCAACTCCTACCGCCTCGACGGCGACAACGTCCGCCACGGCCTCAACAAGAACCTCGGCTTCTCCGCCGAGGACCGCACCGAGAACATCCGGCGCATCGGCGAGGTCGCAAAGCTCTTCGCCGACTCCGGCTGCGTCTCGCTCACCAGCTTCATCAGCCCCTACCGCGCCGACCGCGACCTGTGCCGCACGCTGCACGACGAGGGCAAGCTGCCCTTCTACGAGGTCTACGTGGACACGCCGCTGGACGTGTGCGAGTCGCGCGACCCCAAGGGCCTGTACAAGAAGGCCCGCGCCGGCGAGATCAAGGGCTTCACCGGCATCGACGACCCCTACGAGGCGCCCAACTCGCCCGAGCTGGTTCTGAAGACCGCCGAGCACTCCGTCGAGGAGTGCGTCAAGCAGTGCCTGGAGCTGCTGGCCAGCAAGGGCATCGTGAACGTCGCGGCGGGCGCGGCCCGCTAGGGCGACCACAACACACGTACGATCCGGGGCGGGGCGTGATGCCCCGCCCTTTCTCGTTTGGAGACCACAATGGCCGACTACGCGAAGCTCCTGGAAGTCGGACGCGAGGCCGTCGCCGCCGCATGCTCGGCCACCCGCCAGGTCCAGAACGCCCTGGACCAGGTCCGCTCGATCACCAAGGACGACAAGAGCCCGGTGACGGTCGCCGACTACGCCAGCCAGGCGATCATCGGGCACATCCTCGGCGAGCACTTCGGACGCGACGTCATCCTCGTCGCCGAGGAGGGCTCCGAGTTCCTGCGCGACGAGGACAACGCCGTGTTCCTGGAGGCGACCCTCGCGGCGGTCAAGGACGTCTGGCCCGAGGCCGACGCCGACGCGCTGCTCGCCGCCATCGACATCGGCGAGGGCGACACACACCACCGCGGCTACTGGACCCTCGATCCCATCGACGGCACCAAGGGTTTCCTGCGCAACCAGCAGTACGCCATCGCCCTGGGCTACGTCGAGGCCGACACACCGACCGTCGGCGTCATGGGCTGCCCCAACCTGCCCGTGGACATGTCCGAGCCACTCGACGTGCCCGACACCAAGGGGTGCATGTACCTGGCGATCAAGGGCGAGGGCGTCTACGAGACCAGCGCCGACGACGCGGGCGCCGACATGATCCGCATCACGCGGCTCGACCACCTCGAGGGCGACCCGATCAGCGTGTGCGCCTCTGTCGAGAAGGCGCACTCCAACGTCAGCGACACCGACCGCGTGCTCGAGCACATCGCCAAGACCCACGGCGTGGAGGCGGGCGAGCCGACGCGGCTTGACTCACAGGCCAAGTACGCCGTCGTCGCCAGGGGCCAGGCCGACGCGTACATCCGCCTGCCCACCCGCCCCGGCTACGTCGAGCGCATCTGGGACCACGCCGCGGGCGCGTGCATCGCCGCCGAGGCGGGCGCATTCGTCACCGACATGTTGGGCGCCAGCCTCGACTTCTCGCACGGGCGCGGGCTCGAGAAGAACAGGGGCATCATCTGCGCCCCGCCCCGGGTCCACGGCTGGATCATCGAGGCCGTCGAGGCCCTGGGCATCCGCCCGGCGGACTGAGGCCCCCGCCCCCTGATTTCACTGTCCCCCCGCCCGCACCCGGGGTATCTTGCGGACGTGGGGATTTTCAGGTCTCGATCCAGATCGGCAGCGCCGAGGCGCTGGGTGTGCCGCGCCCTGGTTATCGGCGTGGCCATGCCCGCCGCCCTCCCCGCAAACCTGCTCGCCCAGGCGCCCGTCTTCACCGACGTGACCGACGCCGCGGGCGTCCGCGTGAACTTCCTCCAGTCGGGCGCCCTGCCCAACGTCTTCCTCGCGGGCGCCGCCGCGGGCGACTTCGACGCCGACGGCTGGACCGACCTGTTCGTCCTCGGCGGGGGAGCCGCCCCCGACCGCCTGTTCATCAACAACCAAGACGGCACGTTCACCGATCGCGCGGGCGCGTGGGGCCTCTCGCGCCTGCACCGCGGGTACGGCGTCGCCGCGGGCGACTACGACAACGACGGTTTCCTCGATCTCTTCATCACCAGCGGGCAGGCCCACATCCTCTACCGCAACACCGGCCCCGACGCCGAGGGCGGCTTCGCGTTCCAGGACGTCGCCGCCGGCGCGGGCGTCTCGACCAATACCGGCGGCTCGCACGACGGCTGGGGCGCCAGCTTCGGCGACTACGACCTCGACGGCGACCTCGACCTCGCCGTCGGCGGCTGGACCTTCAACTCGCAGGGCAACCGCCTCTACCGCAACGACGGGCCCAACGAAGAGGGCCTGTGCACATTCACCGACGTCACGCCCACCGCCATCGCGTTCGACCTCTCGACCACGCGCGGCTTCAGCCCACGCTTCTGCGACATGAACAACGACCGCTACCCAGAGCTGCTCTGGGTCTCCGACTACCGCACCAGCCGCTACCTCCGCAACAACACCGACGGCACGTTCACCGACCTCACCGAAGCCTCCGGCACCGGGCACGACTCCAACGGCATGGGCACGACCATCGCCGACTTCGACGCCGACGGGCGCCCGGACTGGTATGTCAGCTCCATCATGAACGACGCCGGCGGCGCACAGGACGGCAACAAGCTCTACATGAACCTGGGCGACCACGTCTTCAGCGAGTCCGCCGCCGCCCGGGGCGTGGACGACGGCGGCTGGGGCTGGGGGTGTGTCAGCGCCGACTTCGATCTCGACGCCGACATGGACATCGCCGAGACCAACGGCTGGGGCGGCCAGTGGGGCGGCGAGCAGTCGTACCTCTTCCTCAACGACGGCGCCGCCGGCTTCACCGAGCACGCCGTCGCCTCGGGTTTCGTGCACAACGGCTTCGGCCGCGCCCTCATCAACCTCGACTTCGACAACGACGGCGACCAGGACATCGCGCTCTACTCCAGCAACGACGGGTTCTGGCTCTTCCGCAACGACTCGCCCGGCCCCGACGCCCGGGGCTGGCTCCGCGTCTTGCTCGACACACAGGCCCACCCACGACTCGCGCCCCACGGCGTCGGCGCGACCGTCGTCCTCACCACGGACGACCTCGCCCAATACCGCTGGATCTACACCGGCTCCAACTACCTCAGCCAGAGCGAGCTCTCCGCCCACTTCGGCCTCGACGGCGCCCAGCAGATCGACGAGCTCCGCGTCCAGTGGCCCAACGGCCTGGTCACCGTCCTCACCGACGTCGTCCCCAACCAGACCATCACCGTCTCGGCGTGCGCCGCGGACATGCACCCCGACAACGCGCTCGACTTCTCCGATGTCCTCGCGTTCATGACCGCCTTCGCGGCCGCCGACCCGATCGCCGACCTCGCCGACCCGCCCGCGGTCTACGACTTCTCCGACGTCTTCGCCTTCCTCGTGTCGTTCGCGACCGGCTGCGATTGAGGCCAATACACCCGCCCGCGAACAAAACACAACCAGAATCGTCCCCGCGTTGGGGTGGCCCCGAGGCTCTGGTTCCGAGATAGTCATGTGAGGGCGAATCCCCGCCCCACCAGCGACGTACGTCTCTGTGCCGCCCCCGCGTTCGCGGGCCGGCGCTGGGCCCCCTTCCAGGACCACCAGCCGCATATGCGACACGCACCCGCCCTGCTCGTCCTCGCCGCCGCCCCGGGCCTCGCGTGCGCACAGGTGTTGACGTTCTCGGACGAGACGCTCAACGCCGGCGTGGTCGCCGAGTACCGGTCCTTCAGCGGCACTCTGAGCCTGCCCGTCTTCCTCTACGCCGGGGGCGCCGCCGGCGACTTCGATCGCGACGGCGACCAGGACCTGTTCATCCTCTCCGGCGGGCACGAGCCCGACCGCCTCTACATCAACAACGCCGACGGCACGTTCACCGACCAGGCCGCCTCTTGGGGCGTCGCGCTCCGCCATCTGGGCGGGGGCGCTTCGGTCGCCGACTACGACAACGACGGCGACCTCGACATCTTCGTCACCAGCATGGGGACCGACCCCATCGATCTGCTCGCCGACTCGCACATCCTCTACCGCAACAACGGCGATCAGACCTTCACCAACGTCGCACTCGAGGCCGGTGTCCGCCGCGCCAGCCCAGACCGCCCCGACGGCTTCGGCTCGGCCTGGGGCGACTACGACATGGACGGCGACCTCGATCTGCTCGTCGCCGGCTGGATGGACGTCATGCTCGGCGAACGCCTCTTCCGAAACAACAACGACGGCACCTTCACCGACGTCACCGCCGAGATCACCCCCCTGCTCGACATCCCCACCTGGGGCTTCACTCCCACCTTTCACGACATGGACGCCGACGGCTACCCCGAGATCCTCCTCGCCGCCGACTTCGGCTCCAGCCAGTACCTCGTCAACAACCAGGGCCAGTCCTTCTCCCTGTTCACCGCCGAATCGGGCACCGGTCTCGACGAGAACGGCATGGGCGCGACCGTCGCAGACTTCAACAACGACGGCATGCCCGACTGGTTCGTCACCGCCATCGAGACGGTCGGCGGGAACATGCTCTACATCAACCAGGGCGATCACGTCTACGCCGAGGTCTCGACCCCCTCGGGCACGACCGACGGCGCCTGGGGGTGGGGCGCCGCCGCCGTCGATCTCGACAACGACGCAGACCAGGACATCGTCGAGACCAACGGCTACGCCCTGTGGGACGACCCCTCCAAGATTTACATCAACAACGACGACGGCACGTTTACCGAGTCCGCCCAGGCCCTCGGCCTCGTCCACCAGACCCAGGGCCGTGGCATTATCAAGCTCGACTACGACAACGATGGCGACGTCGATATCGCCTTCGCCTCCCACAGCGACCCCGTCTTCCTGTTCCGCAACGACCTCACCAAGGACACGGGCGCCAACTGGCTCCGGTTTCGGCTCGACAACTGCGGGCGCCCCGGCCTCACGCCCGACGGCGTCGGCGCGCACATCGAGGTCACCACCGCCGGCGGCGCCCAGCACCAGTGGATCACCGCCGCCCCGTCGTACCTCGCCCAGGGCGAGCTGGTCGCCCATGTCGGCATCGCCGACGCCCCGCAGGCCGACACCGTCCGCGTCACCTGGCCCAACGGGCACACCCGCGTGCTCACCCAGGTCCTGGCCAACCAGAGCGTCACCGTCCTGGCCAACCCGGCCGACGTCGAGCCCCCCTACGGCCTCATCGAACACCACGACGTCCAGGGCTTCCTGCTCGGCTTCGTGGAGCAAGACCCGGACGCCGACCTCGCCGAGCCGTTCGGCGTCTTCGACTACACGGATGTCCTCGCCTTCGTTCTCGAGTTCGTCGCCGGATGCCGCTGAGGGCCCCTGCCCCCCCAGCTTCCCCCACCCGCCCTCAAACCCCTTGCAATTGAGCCCCCCCGCGCGGTAGCGTGCGCATTCCCCGTTCGGGGTATTCGTGGTCTCTCGGCGCCTGTCGGCGCCGGCTCGCTGGGGTGTTCGCGCGAGTAATAACCGGGTCTCACACTCGACCGGCTCTGCACGGTCTGATTGTGGTTTGCATGCGCGGCGTGTTGTCACATCACGTCGCCGTGGGGAGTTCGATATGCATCCGCCCCGCACCGTCTTGTACGCGTGCGTCGCAGGCGTGCTCGCGCCCGCCGCCGCCGCTGGCCCGACCCCATCCATGGCCTACGCCGATGTGACCCAGGCCGCCGGCATCGACCACGTGAACCTCCCGGGACCGCTCTTCCCGGGCAACCACCCGACATTCCAGCTCATCCAGAAGGAGATCGGGCAGGGCGCCGCCGTCGGCGACTACGACAACGACGGCGACCTGGACGTCTACCTCTGCGCCCACAACGGGCATCCCAACAAGCTGTACCGCAACGATCTCGAGCTGGGCACAAAATCCTTCACCGAGGTCGCCGCCGCCGCCGGCGTTGATCACACGGGCCTCTCCCGCCTCGCCCTCTTCGCCGACCTCGACAACGACGGCTGGCTCGACCTCGTCGTCATCAACGACGACCACCACACCGGGAACTACCCGCCCAACCAGGTCTTCCGCAACAACACCGACGGCACGTTTACCAACGTCACCGTCGGCTCGGGCACGCGGACCCAGGGCTACCTCCGGTGCGGCGCATCGCTCGCCGACTACGACAACGACGGCGACCTCGACCTCTACGTCACCAACTGGGTCGGGGAGGGCGGAATCGGCATACCCTTCTTCGCCGGCGAGAACATCATGCTCGAGAACCTCGGCGGCTTCAACTTCCAGAACGTCTCCGAGGCAGTCGGGCTCGCGGGACTCGAACGCGACAGCTTTACCCCTATCTTCCATGACATCGACGGCGACCACCGCCCCGACCTTGCTGTCCCGATCGACCACACCTCCGATGAGTTCTACCTCAACACCCCCGACGGATTCCTCCGCATCACCGAGCAGGTCGGCATGACCCACGAGGCCAACGACATGGGGTCGGCGCTCGCCGACTTCGACGACGACGGCGATCTCGACATCTTCAACACCAACATCGGCGACCCGGACCTTATCTTCTCGCCCACCGAGAACAACGTGCTGTACCTGAACTCCGCGCCCTACGGCTCGATCCCCAGCTTCACCAACGCCGCCCCCGAAAGAGGTATCGACCTCGCGTACTGGGGCTGGGGCGTCGAGTGGACCGACTCAGACCAGGACGGCGACCTCGACCTCGTCGTCGTCAACGGTTTCGACAACTTCCTCCCGCCGTGGTCCATCATGGTCGACGCCCCGCCCGTCTGCTTCCTCAACGACGGCCAAGGCGGCTTCACCATCGACTACGCCCCCGGCATGAGCTGGACCGGCGACTCCAAGTGCCTCATCGCCTTCGACTACGACCGCGACGGCGACGACGACCTCCTCGTCACCAACCACAACCAGCCCACCTACCTCCTCGAGAACACCTGCCCCGACGCCGGGCACTGGCTCCGTGTCGAGGTCCGCCAGTCCAACGGCGCCAACGTCAACGGCGTCGGCGTCACCGTCCGGGCCACCGTCACCATCGACGGCCAGACCGTCACCAAACGCCGCGAGCTACTCGCCGCCCGCTCGTACCTCGCCGGCGTCCCCGCCGAGGCGCATTTCGGGCTCGGCGACACCACCGTCATCGAGACGCTCGACATCGAATGGACCGACGGCACGCACACGGTCATGAACAACGTCTCCGCGAACCAGTTCATCCGCGTCACCCAGCCGACACGGGCCTGCCCGTCGGACCTCGACGCCTCGGGCGCGCTCGACGTTTCCGACGTCCTCGCCTTCCTCGAACTCTTCAACGACAGGGCCCCGGCCGTCGATCTCGCCCCGCCCTCCGGCTACTTCGACTACTCCGACGTCCTGGTGTTCATGCTCGGCTTCGCCGCCCCCTGCCCGTAATCCGCCGACGCACGGGCCGATCACGACCAAAGCCGCACGCCCCGGGGTCCGATAGACCCCCGGGGCGCCTGTGCGCGCCCGGAGCCCGGGCTTACGATCCAGAACCGGCCCCGCCGCACGCAGGAGCAGGCCTCACGTGACCCTCGTCATCGCCTTCACACTCCTCGTCCTCGTCCTGCTCATCGTCGCCCTCGCCTCGGGCAAGGTCGGGACCGACACCGCCATGGTCTCCGCCCTCGCCTTCCTCGTCGCGGGCGACGCGATCCTGGGCGGCGTCGTTGATGCACGATCCGCGATCCTGGGGTTCGCAGACCCCGCCGTCTTCACCATCGCCGCCCTGTTTGTCGTCGCGACCGGCCTCACCGAGACCGGCGCGATCTCCCTCATCTCCGAGAAGCTGCTCGGCAAACCGAAGACACTCGCCGGCGCCCAGCTCCGGATGATGACCCCCGTCGCCGGCCTCTCGGCGTTCATGAACAACACGCCCATCGTCGCGATGTACACCCCCGTCATCCTCGACTGGGCACGCAAACTCCGCCTCTCGCCCTCACGCCTGCTCATGCCCCTCTCGTTCGCCGCCATCCTCGGCGGCGCCTGCACACTCATCGGCACCAGCACAAACATCGCCGTCGACGGGCTCTACGTCGCCTACTACGAGGCCAACGCCGCCGACCTCGACGCCATGGGCCTGTCCATGCCCTCGACGCTCAAACGCTTCTGGTGGGTCGGCGTCGTCGGCGTCCCTGCCGCGGTCCTCGGCCTCGCGCTCATCACCCTCATCGCACGCTTCGTGCTCCCCGAACGCCTCGCGCCGGGCGAGGAGGGCGACGAGGCCCGGTGCTACACCGTCGAGATCGAGGTCGAGCCCGCGTGCCCGCTCATCGGCAAAAGCATCGAGGGCGCGGGCCTCCGCCAGCTCCCGGGACTCTTCTTGTCCGAGATCGAGCGCGAGGCCAACACCCTCCCCGCGGTCAGCCCCGAAGAGATCCTCCAGGCCGGCGACCGCCTCAAGTTCGTCGGTGTTGTCGAGTCCGTCGTGGACCTGCTCAAGATCAAGGGCCTCAAGCCCGCGACAGACCAGATCGACAAGGTCGAAACCGACCGGCGCAACCGGACAATTGTGGAAGCCGTCGTCAGCCACAACTCGCCCCTCGTCCGGCGCACCGTCCGCGAGACCCAGTTCCGCACCAAGTACAACGCCGCGATCATCGCCGTCCACCGGGGCGGGGTGCGTGTCAAAAAGAAGATCGGCGACATCATCCTCCGCCCGGGCGACACGCTCCTGCTCTCGACCCACTCGGGCTTCGTCCCCGCCTACCGCAACTCCGACCACTTCTACCTTGTCTCCGACGTCGCCGGCTCACGCGTCGTCCGCCACGAACGTGCCGGGGTCGCCATGCTCATCATGGCCGCCCTCGTCGCGCTGCTCACGATCCCGGGCACGGGCGTGCCCCCGGTCGCCGCCGCCCTGATGGCCGCCGTCGCGATGGTCCTCACGCGCTGCTGCACAGGCACCGTCGCCCGCAACAGCATCAACTGGCAGATCGTCATCGTCATCGCCGCCGCCATCGGCGTGGGCAGGGCCATGACCAACACGGGAGCCGCGGCCTGGATCGCCGACGGCATCTTCGCGGTCGTCGGCCCCCTCGGCCCCTACGCGGCGCTGACCGGCCTCTTCATCACCACCACGCTCTTCGCCCAGCTCGTCACCAACAAGGCCGCCGCCGTCCTCATGTTCCCCATCACCATGGCGCTCGCCAGGGACATGGGCGTGAGCCCCGAGCCGTTTGTCATCACACTCATGGTCGCCAGCGCCTGCTCGTTCCTCACGCCCATCGGGTTCGTCACCAACCTCATGGTCTACGGCCCCGGCGGGTACCGCTTCACCGACTACGCCCGTCTCGGCGCCCCCCTCACACTCCTCGTCCTCGTCCTCAACCTCGTCCTCGCCCCCCTCGCCTTCCCGTTCCACCCCTGACGCCACGCCCGAACCCGACCGGCCCGGCGACGGTACTGAGCCTCAAGAGCACACGCCGCCCGGTCGATTCTGGGACCGGGGCCCACGCGGCTCCAAAGATGTCCCCCCGCCCCCGCTCACCCCCGAAAGCGCCACGTGCACAGCGACCGCAAGACCATCCTCATCATCTCGCAGGTCTACGTCCCCGACTCGCCCGCCGTCGGCCAGCACTTCCACGACGCCGCCGCCGCCCTCGCGAAGCGCGGCCACCGGGTCCGCGTCATCACCTCCGCCCGCGGCTACGACGACCCCACCATCAAGTTCCCCGCACGCGAGACCCGCGACGGCGTCGAGATCCGACGCATGCCGCTCTCGAGCTTCGGCAAGGCCTCCATCCCCATGCGCATCCTCGCGCAGCTCCTCTTCCTCGTCCAGGCCATCACCCACGGCCTCTTCACCCCGCGCCTCGCCTGCCTCTTCGTCTCGACGTCACCACCCATGTGCGCCGCCGGCGCCCTGGTCATCCGCGCACTCCGCCGCGTTCCCCTCAAATACTGGGTCATGGACGTCAACCCCGACCAGGTCATCGAGCTGGGCAAGATGAAACCCGGCTCGCTTCCCGTCAGGCTGATGCTCGCGTTTCAGCGTGCCGTGCTGAAGCGCGCCGACGACGTCGTCGTCCTCGACCGCTTCATGGGAGACCGCATCAACAAAATGCGTGACGTCTCGGGCAAGCTCCACGTCATCCCCCCCTGGGCGCACGACGACGTCCTCGAGCCCATCGCCCACGAGGCCAACCCCTTCCGCAAGGACTACGCGCTCGAGAACAAGTTCGTCGTTATGTACTCGGGAAACCACGGCTTCTCGACGCCCGTCACCACGATCCTCGACGCCGCCGTGAAGCTCAAAGACCGCGACGACATCGTCTTCGCGTTCATCGGCGGCGGCGTGGGCAAGGATGACGTCCGCAGAACCATCGCGACCCACAACCCCGGAAACATCCTCGACCTGCCCTACCAGCCGCTCGACAAGATCAAGTACTCGCTGTCGGCGGCCGACCTGCACGTCGTCACCGTCGGCCCGCAGGTCGTGGGCGTCGTCCACCCGTGCAAGGTCTACGGCGCCATGGCCGTCGCGAGGCCGATCCTCCTCGTCGCCCCCGACCCCTGCCACGCCTCCGACATCCTCAAGGACCACGAGATCGGCTGGCACGTCAACCACGCGGACGTAGACGCGACCGTCGCAGCGATCGAACAGGCCGCCGACGCGTCCCCCGAGCGCCTCGCCCGGATGGGGGAGATCGCCAAGGACGCGATCGACACCGAACTGCACTCGTCACGCTCGATCGCCCGCGTCTGCGACGTCATCGAGAAGGGCGTGACCACGCCGCGCACGACCACGCCCGCCGTCGAACCCGCCGAGCCCGCACACGAGACCGCCGCCTAGGACCCATCAATGCCCGAAGCGCCCACCATGACCCAGCCCACGACGACAGACGCCGCCCCCCAGGACGCGACCAAGCCCCTGGAAAAGCCCCAGCCGGGCCTCCCGGGCTGGGACAAGAAGACCGTCACCAAGTACGTCTTCATCCAGAACGAGCCCTTCCTGCTCCCCAAGGTGCTCGACAAGTACCTGCGTGAGTTCGCCGACACCACCGCCGGCATCAACGTCCAGTCCGTCGCCCAGGGCAAGCGCACCGTCTTCCAGACCGCGATGGACCTCCTGAAGATGTACGGCCCCTGGTACTTCCAGTGGAAGCTCCGCAACTTCATCTGGCGCAAGCTCAAGGGCAAGCTCGTCAACGACGTCCTCGGCTCGACCAAGAACTGCTACTCCGTGGGCGCCGTCGCACGCAAGTACGGCGTCCCCCTCCACGACATGCCCGACGTCAACGCCGACGAGTTCAGACAGATGCTCGCCGACAACGGCGTGGACTTCATCGTCTCCATCTCCGGCACGCAGCTCTACCGCAAAGCCCTCCGCGCCCAGACCCCCCTGGGCATCGTCAACTGCCACGGCGCCATCCTCCCCAAGTACCGCGGCCTCATGCCCTCCTTCTGGACACTCGCCAACGACGAACCCCTCGGCGGCGTCTCCGTCCACTTCGTGGACGCCAAGCTCGACAACGGCCCGATCGTCGTGCAGAAGACCTACAAGATCCACAAGCACGACACGCTCGAGGGCGTCATGGCCCGCTCCAAAGACCTCGCCGCCGAGGCCATCATCGAGTGCGTCAAGAAGGTCGAGGCCGCGGCGCTACGAGGCGAGCCGGTCGCAACGATCCCGAACCCCGCCGAAGAGCTGTCGCACTTCTCGATGCCCACCAAGGACGACGTCAACCGCTTCAAGGCCGCGGGGCACAGGTTCTTCTAGACCAGCACGTGAGCGCCACCAACGGACAACTCATCCACGCCCTCAGCTTCGACATAGAAGACTGGTTCCACATCGTCGAGGTCGCCGCCGTCGAAGACCCCGAGAAGTGGCCCGCGCTCCACGCGCAGTCCACGATCGTCGAGCGCTACACCGACCACATCCTGTCCGTCTGCGACAAGCACGGCGCCAAGGCCACCTTCTTCATCCTCGGCTGGGTCGCCGACAAGCACCCCGCGCTCGTCCGTCGCATCCACGACGCCGGGCACGAGATCGGCACCCACTCGTTCTGGCACCGCAAGGTCTACGAGCTGACGCCCGAGATCTTCGCCAGGGACATCGCCGACTCCATCGCCGCCATCCGTGCCGCGCCCGGCCTCTCAGACATCGAGATCAAGGGCTTCCGCGCCCCCTCGTTCTCGATCACGCCTGGCACGGAGTGGGCCTTCGACGTCCTGCTCGACCACGGCATCGAGTACGACGCCTCCCTCTTCCCCGCCGCGCGCGGGCACGGCGGCTACGCCTGCCCCCAGGGCGCACACACACTCACCACTCCCTCTGGCCGCACCATGCCCGAGCTGCCCATGTCCATCGCCTCGTTCGGCCCGAAGCAGCTGTGCTACTCCGGGGGCGGCTACCTCCGACTGCTCCCGGGCCCCCTGATCCGCAAGGGCGTCGAGCAGGAGGCCGCCGCCGGGCGCCCCACCGTCGTCTACCTCCACCCCCGCGATTTCGCTCCAGACTGCCCACGCGTCCCCATGCCCCCCCACCGCCGCTTCAAGTGCTACGTCGGGCTCAAGACCGCCACCTCCAAGCTCGATGACCTCCTCCGCAGGTACCGCTGGGGGACCTGCCGGCAGGTCCTCGACGCGCAGCTCGGGGTCACCAACGCCGCCTGACCCGCCGCTGCGCACGCCGCGGGGTCAGAAGGCTTGTCCGAAGCGCCCATCATCCTTCTCGGCGCCCACCGCTCGGGCACGACGTGGCTCGGGCGCGTCTTCGCACAACACCCCGCGCTCGCCTATCACGAAGAGCCCCGCAACATCTGGACCTGGGGCAACGCCTACACCCCCGACGACATGCTCACACAGGACGACGCCACAGACCGCGTCCGCGCGCATATACACAAGGCCTTCGACAAGTACGTCGCGCGCCACGACGCCGCCCGCCTGTGCGAGAAGACGCCCAGCAACCTGCTCCGCATCCCCTTCATCCGCGCCGTCTACCCCGACGCCAAGCTCGTGATGATCGTCCGCGACGGGCGCTCGGTCCTGCGCTCGACCGACGAGATCCTCGCCAGGGGCGTGCCCCTCTCGCTCATCGCCCGCCGTGCCGCGACCACGCCCATCGCCGAGTGGCCCGCCTACGCCGGCGCAACCTTCGGCGCCATCTCCCGCAAGGTCACGGGAAGGAAGCTCGAGTACTGGGGCCCCCGCCCGCCGGGCTGGCGCGAATGGGTCGGGCAAGACCACCCCGACGTCGTGCTCGCCAAGCAGTGGGCCGGGTGCGTCAGCCGCGCGCTCATCGACGCCGCCGACATCGAGGCCCACGGCCAGGAGCCCGTCCTCATCTTCCGCTACGAGGACATGATGGCACAACCCCGCGAGGTCATGACCCGCATCTGTGAGCACTGCCAGCTCAAACTCCCCGGTCCCATCATCGACGAGGCCGAGGCCACCGCCGACCCCGCGCGTGTCAACAAGTGGCGCGCCGGCCTCGACGAGGACACACTCGACCGTGCCCGACCGCACATGGAGCCGGTCATGTCGGGCCTGGGCTACCGCTGGGACGCCCCCGCCGTCGAGCCCACCCGCGTCGCGGCCTGATCCCCGCCGGTTTTCGCCGAACACGGTCAGCGATTGTGCGCTACTCCGGTGTCACACCGGGGCCCGCGTCGTCGCGCCGGGTCGCCCCCCGCGTACCCTTGCCCGATGCCCACCCGCAGGAGACACGCCGTGCACGCCGGACAAACGCTCGCGATCTCGCTCGTGGCCACGCTCGTCGCCTGCTCGCCCATCGTCGTCGGGCGCGCGCCCGAGCGTGCTCCCACCGAGACACGCCCCGAGCAGAGGCCCGAGGCGAGGCCCGACTCGGACGCCGACAACGACTCGGGCGAACGCGAGACCCAGCGCGTCAGCGGGCGGATCCGCCCCGAGGACATCGCCATCTTCTGGCCCCTGGGCTCGGCGTCCGGCGCGGGCGCCAACAACCCGCTCAACCAGAGCTTCGGCGTCCATGCCCGCGGCGGCTTCGACAAGTGGATCAACCAGTGGGTCCGCCCCGTCTACGACAAGGGCTTCCGCATCCTCATCGTCCACAACCCCCTGGGCAACGACCCCGACTCAAACTCCATGGACCTCGACCAGGCCTACGACGCGCACGACAAGGGACGCGACTGGAACATCCGCGAGTTCGACGAGGCCCTGGCGCGCATCGGACGCGAGATGCCGGGGATGACCGTCATCGTCTACATCGGCACCCGCGAGGGCGACCTCTCACGCGCTCTCAAGGACGGGCGGTACCGCGACCACCTCGTCCGCGCCTCGAGCATGCTCCTGCTGACCGACATCCTCGACTACAAGCATGTCACGCTCGCCTTCGACGCCGCCTCCAACTACGAGGACGACAGCCCAGAGCGTCACCTCGTGGACATGGTCCGTGCCTACAAAAAACGCCAGGGGCACGAGGTCTACCTCGAGCCCGTCCCGCAGCGCAACTGGGAGCAGGGATACGCCTGGATCGCCCTCGAACGCTACTACACCAAGCACACCGCCCGCGCCGCACGCCAGTCCCCGCCCGACGCCATCAGGATCTTCAATACGCCCGGCGACTACGCCGCCTGGGACAAGGACGGCTGGGCCTGGATCGCCGACTGCATCCGCATGGGCCACACCCCCGCGCTGGGCTGGAACCTCGACGACAAGAAGTCCTCCCCCTGGCCCGCCATGTCCGCCGCCCAGATCGCCGCCAGGGCCAACGCCCTCGCCGCCCAACCCGCGCAGCGGCCTTAACCGCGTTTTCGGGGCTCTCCGGGCCCCCTCTCCCCTACCATCGCTCACCCGAGCCCCAAAACACGCCGACACCCTCCCCGATGCCCGACCCCGCGACCACCGCCACCGCCCCCCCGCCCACCGCCCCCGCCGGGGTCGGCCCCGCCGAGTCCGCGACCGCGCGGGCCGCCCTCTCGCGCAAGACCCCCTGGACGCTCAAAGAGAACATCGCCCGCGTCATGTGGATGACCTTCGGCAAGGTCGCCTGGACGCTCCTGCCCCCCGCACGCTCCGCCCTCATACGCCTGTTCGGCGGCAAGGTCGGACGCGCCTGCCGCTTCGCCTCGCGCGTCGAGGTCACCATCCCCTGGAACGTCCGCATCGGCGACCGCGTCCTCGTCCGTGACGGCGCGATCATCTACTCGCTCGGGCCCATCACCATCGGCGACGACTCCGTGCTCGACGCCCGCGCACACCTGTGCGCCGGCACGCACGACATGACCGACCCCACCTTCCCGCTCGTCAAGCCGCCGATCACCCTCGGCCAACGCTGCATCGTCGGCATCGACGCGTACGTGGCCCCCGACGTCGAGCTGGGCGACGGCTCCCGCGTCTGGCCCCGCGCAAGCGTCTACAAGTCGTTCCCCGAGGGCGTCTCGCTCAAGGGCAACCCGGCGCGCGAGATCGACACCGACCAGGAAGCCCGCGAGCAACGCGAACTCGTGGACACCGAACGCGCCGCCGGCCTCACCCCCCAGGGCTCGGCAGAGACATGACCGCACACGCATGAAGCTCCGACGCCCAAACGACGCCTGCCGACACCCACGCGCCCAGCTCCCCGGGCACCGCAGGGGCGACCCCGTCTTCCGCGCCCTGCTCTGGCGCGTCCTGGGCCAGCACATGTGCCGCTACTCGTTCCACAACTGGTACCGACTCCGCCAGCTCATCCTCCAGGCCTTCGGCGCCCGCATCCACCCGTCGGCCAAGATCCGGCGCACCGCCCGCATCGACTGCCCCTGGAACCTCGAACTCGGCAAGCTCTCGGCCCTGGGCGACCACGCGACCATCTCCGCACGCGCTCCCGTCCGCGTCGGCGCCAGCTGCACACTCAGCCAGTACACCAAGATCTTCACCCAGGCCCACGACCCACTCGACCCCGACTACGAGATCTACACCGCCCCCGTCACAATCAAGGACGACGCCTGGCTCGCCGCCGACGTCGTCGTCCTCCCGGGCGTCACCATCGAGGCGGGCGTCGTCGTCGGCGCCCGCGCCCTCGTGGACCGCTCGCTCCCCTCGTGGAAAATCTGCGCCGGCGAGCCCGCCACCCCGAGGCGCTCGCGCCCGTTCTACCAGCACCGCGACCAGGCCGTCGCGGCCTAGGAGGCCCGCGTGCCAGCCAGCGCCACGCCCGCCACCCACGACGAGCCCGCCACGCCCGGGCCGCGCGCACAGATGCACTACGACGACAAGCCCCACCCACACACCGCCTCCAACAAGCTCGCACGCCTCGCCTGGGGCGTGGTCCAGGCGACCCTCTTCCGCTTCTCCCCGCGCCCGCTGCACGCGTGGCGCACGTTGCTCCTGCGCCTCTTCGGCGCCAAGCTCCACCCCACCGCCCGCGTCTATCCGCGCTGCCGCGTCTGGGGCCCCTGGAACCTGACCATGGGCGAACGGGCCACGCTCGCCGACGACGTGGACTGCTACTGCGTCGCGCCCATCCGCGTCGGCGCCCGCACCACGATCAGCCAGTACGCCTACCTGTGCGCCGCGACCCACGACTTCGAGGACCGCACGTTCCCGCTGTGCCCAATGCCCATCACCGTTGGCGCCGACTGCTGGCTCGCGGCCGACGTCTTCGTCGGGCCCGGCGTCACCATCGCCGACGGCGTCGTCGTCGGCGCCCGCTCCAGCGTCCTCAAGGACCTGCCCGCCTGGAAGGTCTGCACCGGCACGCCCGCCGCCCCGATCCGCGAACGCGTGATCCGTGACGAGAACGCAAAGGGCACGAAGGACCCGAAGCCGGATTCAACGGGGGGGACGGCGTGAGCCCCGCCGTCCCGGTCGCGTGCTCCTCCCCCCTTTGTGACCTCCGCGACCTTCGCGTTCAACCCGACCGCGTCCCATCATGAACGTCTCGCACCTCCAACCCCGACGCGCCACCCCCGACGACGGCTGGCACTACTTCTTCGGCTACTACGACACGTGCCCCTGGTCCGCCGACCAGTCCAGAATCCTCGCCCACCGCGCCCGCTTCCTCGACCGCTTCCCCAACGCCGACGACCCGTGCGAGGTCGGCTACATCACCGCCTGGGACACCGACGCGCCCGTGTTCACCACGCTCGGCGAGTCCCGCGCCTGGAACTGGCAGCAGGGCGCCCGCCTCCAGTGGGCCACGATCGACGGGCAAGAACGCGTTGTCTATAACGACCGACGCGACGGCAGTTGCGCCTGCGTGATGGTGAACCAAGACGGGGCGGAGCACCGTGTCCTGCCCGCCCCCGTCTACGCCCTCTCGCCCGACGCGACGACCGCGCTCACGCTCGGCTTCGCCCGCCTCACACGACTCCGACCCGAGTACGGCATCCCGGGCCTGACCGACCCAAACGCCAGCGACCCCTCCCCCTCGACCGACGGCGTCTCCCGCCTCGACCCGACGACGGGCGCAACAGCACTCGTCTGCCCGATCAGTGCCCTGGACGCGCACACGCTCCCCGGGCGCCCGACGCCCGCGGGCGGCCCGCGGCGCCAGCACGTCAACCACCTCATGTTCAACCCGTCCGGCACGCGATTCTGCTTCATGCACCGCTTCGAGCGCGCCGACGGCATCCTCCACTCACGCCTCTTCACCGCCGACCCCGACGGCGCCGACGTCCGCCTGCTCTTCGAGGGGCTCTGCTCGCACTACGACTGGGCCGACGACTCGACCATCCTCGCCTGGGCGGGCAAGCGCGCACTCCTGGGCGACGCCGCCGACGCGGGGCGCTCGCCTGTGAAGCTGGCCACGACACTCGCCCGGCGCACGCTCAAGCCGATCTACTACGCGATGGGCAAGCCCCGCGTGCTGATGAACAAGATCCTCAAGGACTCGTACCTGCTCATCGAGGACCGCGAGGACGCCCCCGCCACGCCCTTCGCCAGGGGCGAGCTCGTCACCGACGGGCACTGCACCTACAACCGGGGCGGGGCCCACCCGGGCCGCTGGGTCCTGACCGACGGGTACCCGGACCTCAAGAGCCGCCAGCCGCTGTTCCTCTGGGATACCCGGACCTCGCGGGGCGTCGAGATCGCCCGCCTCCCGACCCCCCGGGCCCTGGACCGCGAGGTCCGAGTCGATCTGCACCCGCGGTTCTCGCGCGACGCCCGTATGGTCTGCGTGGATTCCGCCGCGGATGGGGCCAGGCGGATGTACGTGTTTGACGTTTCCTCGATCACGGCCGGATAATTGCCGACTTTCAACCCGTCCCCGCGCCCCGCCGGCTCCCCCGAGGCCCGCCGAACCCGAGACCACACCCCCCGATGTCCGTCTCCATCTTCATCCAGACGCTCAACGAGGAGCAGAACCTCCCCAGCTGCCTCGACTCGGTCGCCTGGTCCGACGACATCGTCGTGCTCGACTCTCTGTCCACCGACCGGACCGAGCAGATCTGCCGCGACCGGGGCGTCCGCTTCTACGCCCGCGAGTACGACGGCAGGGGCGCCCACCAGAACTGGGCGATGCAGAACATCACCTTCAAACACCCCTGGGTCTTCTACCTCGACGCCGACGAGCACATGACCCCCGAGCTGCGCGCCGAGATCGAGGCGATCGCCGGCGCCACCGACGAGGCGCACGTCGCATTCTTCTGCGGACGCAAGAACATGTTCCGCGGCAAGTGGCTCCGCTTCTCTATGCCCCCCGGGTACATCATGCGGTTCTTCCGGCCCGACTCCATCTCCTTCGAGCGCATGGTCAACCCCACGCCCATCATCCACGGGCCCCACGGCTACCTCAAAAACCACTTCATCCACTTCAACTTCTCCAAGGGCATCACCGAGTGGCTCGAACGCCACAACCGGTATTCCACGTACGAGGCGATCGAGCAGTCCCGCGCCATGACCGAGCGGGGCGTGGACTGGTCGAACCTCTTCTCCTCCGACCGCAACACACGGCGTCTCGAGCTCAAGAACCTCTCGTTCCGCCTCCCCTTCCGCCCCACGCTCAAGTTCGTCATGCTCTACTTCTTCAAGCTGGGCCTGCTCGACGGCCGCGCGGGATACACCTACTGCCGCCTCCAGTCCATGTACGAGCAGCAGATCTGCCTGAAGATGAAAGAGATGAAGCGCGCCGACCGCGGCCTGGCGCCCAGCTAGCCCACCCCGCTTCCACGCCCGACCAACGAGGAACGCCGTGCGGATCGTCCACTACCTCCAGCGCATCGACCTGGCCGAGGGGGGTGTCGTGCGCGCGGTGCTGGACATGACCGCCCTGCTCGCGCGGCGTGGGCACGACGTCGTCCTCATCACCCACCACGACGCCGACGCCCCCGAGGCCTGGAAGCAGGGCGAGGCGGACTGCCCGGCGCTCAAGGTCGTCCAGGCCCCTACACGCCCCGCCGGCCTGTTCGCCGCCGCCCAGCTCAAGGAGCTGGAAGAGACGATCGGCGCCGCCGACGCCGTCCACCTGCACGCGTGCTGGACCAGCGCCAACAACCAGCTCGCGTCGATGGCAAGGCGCCTGGGCGTGCCGTACGTCCTCTCGATCCACGGCATGCTCGACGACTGGTGCATGGCCCAGAAAACCGCCAAGAAACGCCTCTACCTCGCCGTCGCGGGGCGCAAGACGCTCGAGCGCGCCGCGTTCGTCCACTCGACCGCGCAGGCCGAGCTCGACCAGTCCAAGAAGTGGTACCCGAAGGGCAAGGGCGTCGTGGTCCCCCTCGTCTTCGACCTCGACCCGTTCCGCACGCCCCCGGGCCCCTCGCTCGCCTACAAGACGTTCGGCCCGCAGGGCACGGGCGACATCCACCCAGACGAGCCCGTCGTCCTGTTCCTGTCACGCGTCCATCCCAAGAAGGGCGTGGAGCACCTGATCAGGGCCGCGGCGTTGCTCCGCGACCGCGATGTTGCCTGCCGCACGCTGATCGCGGGCACGGGCGACCCGCACTACGCCGACTCGCTCCGCGGGCTCATCGAGCAGCTGAACCTCGCCGACCACGTCCGCATGCTGGGCATGGTCACGGGCGAGACCAAGGTCTCGCTCTACGAGCGGGCCGACGTCTTCGCGCTGCCCACGAGCCAGGAGAACTTCGGGTTCGTGCTCCCCGAGGCGATGGCCTGCCGCACACCCGCGATCACCACGAAGGGCGTGGACATCTGGCCCGAGCTGGAAG
Source organism: Phycisphaerales bacterium (assembly GCA_029260515.1). Lineage (GTDB taxonomy): Bacteria > Planctomycetota > Phycisphaerae > Phycisphaerales > UBA1924 > JAJRXR01. The sequence goes on from JAJDDC010000070.1 coordinate 406,036, forward strand.
AGAGCGGCGGCGCCCTCATCGCCGACCAGTCGCCCGAGGCGTTCGCCGACGCGATCGCGCTCCTGCTGGGTGATGATGCCAGGCGGGCGACGATGGGCGACGCCGGGCGCGCCTGGGTGTTCGAGAGCCTCGAGCCCGACGCGATCGCCGCCCGCTTCGAGCGGATGTACGCCAAGGCCGCCTCCGACTCGAAGGGAGCGGCGGCATGACGAGCGCCCACGACCCATCGCGCGCGCAATCCCGGCGCCCGCGCCTCGCGATCGTCGCCAACGCGCCCAGCCCCTACCGCGTCCACCAGCACACCCGCATCGCCCGCGAACTGGCCGAGGTCGAGCTGTTCAGCGTCTTCAAGCACGAGAAGAACAACCAGGACTACACGCTCGAGCTGCCCGACGAGATCGGGCCCGTTGTCTTCGGCCGGGGCGAGCGCATGATCGGCAAGAACTCCCCCAGGCGCGCCCTCGCCCAGTGGGCCAGGGGCGGCGAGATCATCGCCTGGCTCAAGGACAACGCGATCGACGCCGTCATCCTCACCGGGTACAACGACCTGGGCCTCTTCCGCATCATCCGCTGGTGCTCCAAGCACCGCGTCCCCTGCTTCCTGTTCACCGACTCGAACGTCCACGGCGACAAGGCCACCGGTCTCGGCCGCGCCTTTAAAAACGTCTACCTCCCCTGGGTCGTCAAGAACCTCACCGGGCTCATGCCCTGCGGCACGAAGGGCCAGGCCTTCTACGACCGCTACGGCGGCACGAACAAGCCCGTATTCTTCATGCCCCACGAGCCCGACTACGACGCGATCGCCGCCGTCTCCCCCGAACAGGTCGAATCGATGCGGGCCGAGTACCAGCTCGACCCCACGCGGCGCTACATCAACTTCACCGCCCGCCTCGCGCACGTGAAACGCCCCGACCTGCTCCTCGACGCGTTCGCGCGCATCGCCAAGGACCGTCCTGAGTGGGACCTGCTCATGGTCGGATCGGGCCCGCTCGAGGGCCAACTCCGCGAGCGGGTCCCCAACGCGCTGCACGACCGCGTGATGTGGGCGGGATTCCAGGACGGCATCGGTCGCCTCGCGGCGCTGTACAAGTGCTCGGACGCCTACGTCCTGCCCTCCGACTACGAGCCTTGGGCCGTGACGGTCTTGGAGGCGTGCGCGTGCGACCTGGCGATGGTCAGCTCCGACGTCGTGGGCGCCGCCGCCGAGGTCGTGATCGACTCGGTCAACGGGCGCCAGTTCCGCGCCGGCTCCGTGGACTCGCTCGCCGACGCCCTCATGGACGTCACCGATCCCGCGAACGTCGAGAAATACAAGGCCGCCAGCGCCGGCGTCCTGGCCGACTGGCGCGAGCGGGGCGACCCCGTGGACGGCGTCCGCAAGGCCCTCGCCCACGTCGGGCTCCTGCCCGGACGACCCGCCGCCGCCGACGCCGGAGCGGACGCGGCGTGAGCCTCCCCGACTTCCTCATCATCGGCGCGATGAAGAGCGGCACCACCTCGCTCTACCGCGACCTGCTCACGCACCCCCGCGTGTTCTTCCCGCTCGACAAAGAACCCGAGAACCTGTGCGCCGACGACGTGCTCACCACCGCCGGTCGTGCACGGTACGAGAAGCTCTTCGAGCGCGCCGGGCCCGACCAGCTGTGCGCCGAGGCATCGACCGCCTACACCAAGCGCCCCACATTCGAAGGTGTCGCCGCGCGTGCGGAGTCGCTCGTTCCCGGCGCCAAGCTCGTCTACGTCGTACGCGATCCCATCGCCCGACTCCGCTCGCACCACCACCACATGCGCGTCGAGGGCGCGATGCCCGACGACCTCGCCAACGCCGTTGATCGATTCCCCGAGCTGCTCGATTATTCGCGATACGCGATGCAGCTCGATCCCTGGCGTGAGGCCTTCGGCGCCGAGGCTATCCTCGTCGTCCGCTTCGAGGACTACATCGCCGACCGCCCCGCCCACACCGCCCGCGTCCAGGAGTTCCTGGGCCTCGACCCGCGTCCCGGGCTCGTCGAGGCCGACAAGGTGCACAACAAGGGCGAGGGCAAGCCGGTCACCAGGGGCCCGTGGAAGGCGATCATCCGCTCCGCCGCGTACCGGCGCGTCGTCCGGCCCCTCCTGCCCATCGGGCTCAAGGACCGCCTGAGGGCCGCCCTGCTGCCCAAGGCGCCCCCCAAGGCGCCGCCGCCCCCGGACGAGCTGATCGCCCGCCTGCGTGCCGAACTGGCCCCCGATCAGGCAAGGCTGCGCGAACTCTGGGGCCCGGGGCTTCGTTGGGACCAGGAGCCCTAACCCGCGGGCCCGCCGGGGCCTCCGCCCCCGCCACGCCAGCGCATTCGGGCAACCTCACGCCCGCGATCGGCCGAAATACCCACGAGCGATGCAAGCCATTCTCGCCACATATCTCTTTATCCTCGCGCTCGCGACGATCGCGTACATGGTCGTCGGCTACCTGCGCGGGCGCGACGACCTGCTCAGTCTGCGCAACTTCTTCCTGCTCGGCTTCGTCATATTCCAGCTCACAAGCGCCGGCGTCGCGCTCAAAACCGGCATGACGATGCCCTACGTCATCCAGGACCTCACCGCGACCGGCGCCCTCTACTGCCTCTGGGCGACAGTCTTCCTCATCCTCTTCATCGGTGTCTACGAACTCGGCTTCCCGGCGAAGCCCCTCGCGCGGTGGACACCCGCTGTCCGCGCACAACCCACCGAGCCCCTCCTCTGGATCGCCTCGGCGTGCTTCCTCGTCATGGGCCTCGCCCTCCGCTTCGTCCCCGTCCCGCTCGTCGGTGTCCTGGCCAACATGGTCGGCGTCGCCCTGCTCGCCATCGCCGCCGGCATCTCCGCCTGGATCTGGGCGCGACGCCCGCTCAACCCCGCGGCGATCATCCTGCTCGTCACCATCTCCTCGTTCGCGGTCCTCTTCGCGCTGCTCGGCGAGTTCGGGCGACGCTCGCTCGTCGCCGTCGGCGGCTGCGTCCTCTGGGGCGCGTACTACTCGCGCCTCCGCTACGAGGCCCAGCAGACCGTCATCATCCGCCTGGCCGTCCTCGCGGTCCCCCTCGTCCTCTTCGTCGCGCTCTTCACCGCCGCCCGCGGCGGCCTGCGCAACGAGGACGCCGACATCAAGCAGCAGCTCTCCACCGTCGCCACGTCCAGCGCGTCCAAGGGCGTCATCAGCCTGCTCGACGGGCAGGGCGCCGGCATCCACTCCATGTGGCTCATGGAGAACTTCCCCGACTCGTACCCCTACCGCCCCTTCCTCTCCAGCACCGTCGGCTACTTCCTCGCCTACCCCGTCCCCCGCGAGGGGTTCTGGGAGGAGAAGCCCGACAGCCTCTCTATGGACATCCCGCACCTGGCACGCCTCCGCCAGGTAAACCGCGACATACTCACGATCGGCCCGGGCATCATCGGGCACGCCGCCGCCGACGGCGGATTCCCCTTCGTCATCCTCTACGCCGTCCTCTTTGCGCTGCTCATCCGGTACTTCGACCAGCTCGTCCGGAACCACGCGCTCCAGCCGCTCGTTGTCCTGCCCTGCGGCGCCGCCCTGGGCCAGGTCCTCGGATTCCCGCGCGGCGAGGCCGGCGTCTTCTTGTTTATCTACCTCTTCAGCGCATTCTCCACGTATGTGCTGCTCTTCATGATGGCCAAGGTCCTCGAGCGCTCAGGGTTCTTCTTCCCGATCGGCGTCAATCCCTACGACCCGAACGTCTTGTACGGGGACCACGACGACGAGCACGCCGAGTACGACGACGACCACCACGACGGGTACGAGCACGCCTACGACGAGGACGACCCCCGCCTCACGGCCTGATCTTCTCGGACCCCACGTCGGCGCTACCCCTTCGGGCCCGCAATCGTGATTCGCTCTCTCGCCGGACGGCTATCGGGCCGATACCCGCACCCGATGACGCTCCTGATCGCCGGCTATTGCTACGTCCTCGCCGCCCTGGTCGTGGGCTACATGCTCCGCCAGTACGCGCGCGGGCGCCACGACCTGCTCTCGCTGCGCAACATCGCGCTCGTCGGATTCGTCGTCTTCCAGCTCACCAGCGCCGCCCAGGTCATGCGCGCCAACGGCGCGGGCCCGTTCGCGCTCCAGGACCCCGTCGGCACGGGCCTCCGATACGCCGTCTGGTCCACCGTCTTCCTGGTCGCGTTCATCACCGCGTACGCCTACGCGCCGGGGATCAACCGCCTCGCGTCCGTCCCCAAGCCCGTGCGCATCGATGTCTCCGACCGGTCGCTCCGTCTGTTCGCGATCGTCTGCCTCGTCACCGGTGCGGCCTGCATGCTCCTGCCCATCCCGCTGGTCATGCACGTGACCAGCAAGGTCGGTTTCTCGCTCATGGCGATCGCCGCCGGCCTGGCCGGCTGGCTCTGGGCCAGGCGCCCGCACGCGATCGAGGTCATCATCCCGGCGCTGTTCGTGCTCGGCGCCGCCCTCGCCTGCTCGCTCATCGTCGGCTTCGGGCGACGCCCGCTGATCGCCGTCGCCGGGTGCTTCATGTTCGCCGCCTACTTCTCGCGCTGGCGCTACCTGCCGCCCAAGTCGGTCATGGTCCGCCTCGCGATGCTCGCCGTCCCCGCCGTCCTCGCCGTCGCGATGTTCACCGCCGCCCGAGGCGGACTCCGCGACACCTCCGCGGGCCCCGTCGCGCAGATCAAGGCCGTCGCGACCGCGAACCCCGCCAACGGCCTCGCGATGCTCGCCGACGGGCAGGGCACCGCCGCCAAGTCCATGTGGATCATGGAGAACTTCCCCGAGCAGCAGGCCTACCGCCCGCTCTCCACGCTCCTCTACGCCGCCTACTTCCCCGTCCCGCGCGCCTGGTGGGAGGGCAAGCCCGAGACGCTCTCGATGCAGCTGCCCCACCTGGCCCGCGTCCAGCTCGTCAACCGTGACGTGCTCACACTGGGCCCGGGCGCGATCGGTCACGCCGCAGCCGACGGTGGCTTCCCCGTCCTCATCCTCTACGCCGTCATCGCCGCGCTGGCGCTCCGCTTCGCCGACGAGATCATCGTCAGGCACGCGACGCAGCCGCTCGTCGTCCTGCCGGTCGTGTGCGCGCTGGGCCAGATCCTCGGCCTCGCCCGCGGCGAGGCGGGCGTCTTCGCCAGCATCTACGCCATCTCCGCGGTCGGGTCCTGGGTCTACATCGCGCTCGCCGCAAAGGCGCTCGTCCGGCTCGGGCTCGTCGGCTCCGACGCCGCCCCCGCGTTCCGGATCGACGACTACCAGGATCAGTACGACTTCGAGTACTACGGCTCGCCCGAGTCGGACCCCGACCCGCCCGCCGCCCTCCCCCTCGAGGTCCGCCGCATCATGCGGGGCGAGTCCGAGCCCGGCCGACGCGCCGCCTGAGACCACGCGCAGTCGACCGATGCCCGCAGCGCTGGCCCGCTCTGGCCAGCGAGGACATCCTCATTCCCGAAATATGTGATGGACGCGCCCAGACGACGGGTTCAAAACGAAAAAGCAGGGCGCCATGGTCAGACGGCGCCCCGCTGGAGGAGAGAGAGATCGTTTTTACTGTACGCAAACATCGGCTTGTCTGTGGCAATCCACTCCAGTTCCCAGCACCCCTTTTTCCCTATTTCCACCAGACCCCGGCGAAGTTCGCGCGAATGTTTGGTGTTTAGAAGGAAGCAAAGTGTGCACAACGGCCGCTCGTTGGCCAGAACTGGCCCGGGACCACAGCGCTGAAGAGGGGAACTCGTTCCGGCGGCGGCGAGCGCAAGACCCGGCCGAACGATGCCCCCCCGGGGGTTCGGGACCGCCGCCGGCCTGGAGCGGTCAGTCGTCGGATTCGGGCAGGTCCACGTCGTCCATGCTCGGCGCCTCCTTGGGGCGCGTCGCGTCGCGCCCGCCGTCGCGTGCCTGCTCGCGACGCTGGCGCAGCCGCTCGAGCGCACGCTCACGCTCCTCCGGGCTCAGCGATTCGAGCCGCTGACGCACGCGCTCGGGCAGGCGATCCATCCCGGTCTCCGCGTCGGCCGGGGCGGCGCCGGCGCCGCCCTTCTCGCCGAGCTTCTGCATCTCGCGTCGGCGCATCATCTCCGCGCGGTACGACTCGATGTGCGCGTCCATGTGTGCGCGCTGCGCGTTGTCGAGCACTTCCCAGATGCGCTTGATCGCGGCGTCGTCCGCCGGGCCCTTGGCGCGCAGCTCGCCCAGGCGCCGACGCGCGGCCTCTCGCTTGGCCGCCTCGCCCGCGTCCCCGCCCGCATCGCTCGGTGCCGGCATGATGCCCGGCCCGTCGCCCGAGGGTGGCGTGTCTGGCGATCCGCCCGGCGCGCGCCCCGGCGCGCCGTCCGGCCGCGGCCCACGCCGCCCGGCGGGCTCTCCCCTGTTTTCGATGGTGTTCTCGACGGGTTCGCCGCCTTCCGCCGGCGCCCCACGATCAACCCCAGGCGCCCCCGGGCCCCGGCCCTCGCCGGGCGCCCCGCGACCACCACGCTCGACGGGCCCCGCAAACCCCGCCTCGCGTCGCAGCGTCAGCATCTGCTCGCGGTGCTCCTGGAAAAACGCGCGCAGCGCGAGGCGGTGCTCGTGCAGGATCGCGTCGATCTTCGTCTTCTGCTCATCGTTTAGACGAACCGTCTCGTGCGCCTCGGCGCTCCCGAGCCGGCGCAGCTCCTGCTCGTACACACGCAGCGGGACCTGACGCTCCATCTCGCGCGACGCCTGCATGCCCGGGCTGAACCGCGAGTCCGTACCGGGCGCACGCGTGTCATCAACCTCCGGCCCGGACAGCACCGGCGCCGGCTGCGCGGGCGCCTGCTCGCCCGCCTGCGCGTGCGCAAGCGCGGGCCACGCCGCGAATACGGCGCACGCCGTGAGCACCGACATGACATTCCGAGTCCGAGGGGCGGATGTGCGCTGCATGAGATTGTCTCCTCGCGGGTCGGCCGACCCGCTGGGGGGCACAACGCCCCGCGCCCGGGCGGATTGCCCGGGCCCGGACCGGCCCCTGGCCTAGCATCCCACATCGGGCGTCACGAGCGGCGTGGATCGCACAAACCGCCCGCGGAGCCCCGGGATGTCCCTCACCAAGCCCTTCATTCAGAATGCTTTACGACAGGTCGAGCTGCCCAGCGGCGGCGACCTGGTCTCCAACGGCGCCGTCGCCTGGATCGCCGCCTGCGACGCCTACGCCAACATCCGCCTGAGCCTCCCGGGCGCCGACGCCCGGGCACGCAAGAACATCGCGTCGGTCGTGGACGCGGCCGTCCGAGCCGAGGCGGGCGCCGCCGGCATCGACGTCGCGAAGCTCGGCGTCGAGTTCGTGGACGACCAGGGCGGCGTTGTCGAACGCTTCGGCCAGGCCCCCACCGCCGCGGAGATCCCCGCCGACACGAACCAGTCGCCCGGCCAGCAACAGCGACCGAGCGCGCAGGGCGCGCCCCCCTCCGACGCCCCGACGCTCCATGGTGTCCGGCACGTCATCGCCGTCGGCGCGGGCAAGGGCGGCGTGGGCAAGTCCACCGTCGCCGTCCTCCTCGCGCTCGCGCTGGCGCGCAAGGGGCACAGCGTCGGCCTGCTCGACGGCGACATCTACGGCCCCTCCCTGCCCACCATGCTCGGCCTCGACGCGCTCGACGCGACCGTTATCAACGGCAAGCTCCAGCCCTTCCTCGTCCACGGCGTCAAGGCGGTCACCCTCGGCAAGATGGTCGATCCGGGTAAACCACTCATCTGGCGCGGCCCGATGGCGCACGGCGCCTTCAAGCAACTCATCGAACGCACCGCCTGGGGCGAGCTCGACTACCTCGTCATCGACCTGCCCCCGGGCACCGGCGACGTCCCGCTCACGCTCGCACAGTCCCTGAGCCTCAGCGGCGCGGTCGTCGTCTGCACGCCCCAGAAGGTCGCCCAGGACGACGCGACCCGGGCAGCGGCAATGTTCAAGCAGCTCGGCATCGACACCCTCGGCGTCGTCGAGAACATGAGCTACTTCATCGGGGACCCGGACGCGGAGGGCAAGACCAAGACCTACGACATCTTCGGGCGGGGCGGCGCCGAGCAGATGGCCCAACGCCTCGGGCTCCCCTTCCTCGGCGCCCTGCCCATCAACACGGCTCTTCGGGCCAACCTCGACGCGGGCAGGCCGAGCGGCTGCTTCGACCCGGCAACGGCCGGGGGCGACGCCCTCCCCGCAGCCATCGAGGTCCTGGCCAACAACCTCGAATCGCAGGTCGCCCTCGCGACGATGGGTCGCGCCAAGCCCAGCCTCTCGATCAGCTGACCCGCCGCCGACGCGCGGCCAGCGCAACACCGACGCCCACGCACGCCACGCCCGTCGGCGCCGGCACACGCACCGCCGTGTACCGCTCGACATACTGATCCTGCAGCGGCCCCGGCGCGTTGCGCGTCTGGAGCACGAACACCGCCTCGAAAGAGTCCGCGCCCGTCCGGCGCAGGTCGCCCATCACGTTGAGCCCAGAGTTCGTCTCCGAGCCGTCGAACGACCGGAACCTCGATTGCGCCGGGTTCGGCACGACGACACGGAACCCCGCGTGGTCCGACGTCTCGAACACGCCCTGGTAGTACGTCCCGTCGCCCGCCGTCAGCCGGATCAGATCGCCAGCGACCGAGACGCCCAGGTCCTCTGTCCTGCTGTTGATCTCGTCTCCGGTCATCGGATCGAGCGTGTCGATCACGATCCGCCAGTCGCCCGCGAGCGAGACGTCCCCGTTCTCGCGGGACTCGAGGCGGGTGATGAAGTCCGCGTCGGTCCCCGGCGCCCGCCACAGCTCGGACTGGTAGTCCGAGCCCTGGTACCGCAGCGTCTGGCTGGCCCTGTTCTGGTTCAGGAACTGCCCGCCCCCGCCCAGCGTCGCGGTCGTGTCCCACGTGATCACGCCCGCCGTGTCGATCGTGCCCTGGTAGGGCACGAGCCCGCGGATGTCTGAGAACTCGTACCGCCGATCGCCCCCGGTCTCCCAGATGTGGACCCACTCGGTCGCGCTCGAAGGCCCGGTGTACGAATGGAAGTACACCCCCCGCGGATCGATCGGGTCGCCAGCGACTGCGGCGGGGACGATGGTGGTCAGCGCGATGGCGACGGCGGCTCGCGCAACGGTTCTCGGACGCATAATGACCTCGTGCGGTTCGGGTGATGTGGTGCGACCCGGGACGAAAGTACCCCCGCGGAGCCCCTGTGGCTTTCATCTTCGTGCGCACGCTCCCCCTTGCGCACGCGATTGAAACTCCTCCGCCACGCCGCGCGTATCGGTCACTTCATGGCCCCGGCGCAGACCCCCATCAGTTTCGAACGCCGCGGCCCGACCGAGGTCGTCCGCACGAGCCTCGTCAGCTTCGGGCACGAGGACCGCCCGCCGCACGCCCAGGGCTGGCAGGGCGTGCACGCCACCGCCGACTCGCCCCTGCTCGCCTTCAGCCTCGTGCCCGTCCGCATCCGGTTCCGCGACGACCCGGTGGTCCTCTCGCCCGCGGTCGTCGCGACGCCCGGGACTGCCAGCGCGTACACGCGCTCGCCCATCTGCCCCGAGGGCCAGCGGACCGTCTGGATGTTCTTCCGGGACGACACCCTCACCCAGATCGCCGCCCGGTATGACCCCGAGGCGCTCGGGCGCCCCGAGACCCCCCTCGGCGCCTGGACCGCGCCCGTCGATCCCCGCGCGGCGCTCATCGCCCGCAAGCTCGCGTCGGCCGTGTTCGCGGCCGGCGCGACCCCCGACCCGCTTGTGCTCGAGGAGTGCGTCGTCCGCATCGCCGAGCGGTCGCTCCGCACCGCCTTCGAGGCCAGGCGGCTCCCGTCCGCCGTGCCCCGACGCCCCGCGCCCAGGACGCGCCGCGGCTGGAGCGACGCGGTCAACGCCGCGTGCGAGTACATCTGCATCAACGCGTGCGACCCGATCGGCCTCGCCCAGATCAGCGACGCCGCCGAGCTCTCGCCCGGCTACCTCTGCCGCGTTTTCCGGGACCTCACCGGCATGAGCGTCCACGAGTACACGATGCGCGTCAGGGTGCTCCGCGCCGTGGACGAGCTGCCCGCGTGGCGCGGGCGCCTCGCGGCGCTCGCGCTCCGGTGCGGATTCTCCAGCCACGCGCACCTCGTGACCGCGTTCCGCCGCCTGCTGGGCGCGACGCCCACGCAGGTCTCCGACCGCGACGCCCGCGCGTGGCTCGCGCTCCTCCGCCCGATGATCTGCCCGACGCACGTGCGCGAATCCCGGGCAGAGAACTGACCCACCCGGCCCGGGCCCGCCGACCACGCCTACGGCGAGGCGACGACGTCCAGCACCTGCCCGGGCGCCACGCCCTCGATCACGCTCACACCGCCATCGGGCCACGCGACCGTCACACGCTCGACCACGCCCGCCCCGCCCAAACCGAAGTGCGCCTCGCCCGGTTCCTGGCCCATGAAACTCACCCCCGCGGTGACCAGGCGGCTCATCACGCGCCCGCCCGCCTCGACGCGGACAACCGCGCCGATCGCGTGTGTGTTCGCCCCGCCCGTCCGGGGGCGCACCACCAGCCACCCCCGGGCCGCGGTCGCCGCCCGCGGGCGGTTCTCGAACAGCAGCACCTCGCCCTGGTCCGTGCGCACCGCGACGTCCAGATCCCCGTCCCGGTCCATGTCGAAGCTCACTGCGCCCGATCCGTACTCGGCGCGGTCGAAGCCGACAAGGGCGGCCACGTCCCGGAACGCCGGCCCGCGCCCGCCCAGGCCGTTGAGGTACATGCGCCAGGGCACGTTCCCCGTGAACTCGATCGCGTTGACCTCGAGCAGGTCGACGTCCCCGTCGAGGTCGGCGTCGAAGAACGTCGTCCCCCACCCCGTGCCGCCCTCGCCCACGCCCAGCGCCATCCCCAGCTCGGTAAAAACAAGCCCGCCCGCCGAGTCGTTTCGGAACAGTTCGTTGTGCTCGAGCACCCCGCTCCCCGCATCAAAGCCATGGATGTTGGTGACGTACAGGTCGAAGTCCTGGTCGTTGTCGAAGTCACCGACCGCGACGCCCATCTCGTTGAACGCCGTGTCCACACCCGCCGAGGGCGCGACGTCCACGCAGAATGCGCCGGGCCCGGAGAGCAAGAGGTGGTTGGGGAAGAAGTCCTCGGCCAGGAACAGGTCCGCGTACCCGTCGGCGTTGAAGTCGTGCGACACCGGCTGCCAGAGCGACCCATAGTTCATCCCGGTCCGAGCCGACTCGTCTGCGAACGTCCCGTCGCCCTGGTTGAGGTACATCAGGGGCTGGCCATCCCATCGCGCGACGAAGAGGTCGAGGTCCGCGTCGCCATCGAAGTCGCCGGCGCACAGCCCGCCCGTGTGCACCGCCGATCCGTCAGCCGGCAGACCGAACAGGCCCGCAGCCTGCGTGACCTCCACGAACGTGTGATCCGCCTGCTGCCGGTACAGACGCAGGATCGTGCCCAGGGGCGTCGCGCTCTCGATCGCGTCGCCCGCGGTCAGCAGGTCGAGGCGACCGTCGGAGTCCGCATCAACAAACAGCGCCACGCGGACCGGCCCGTCCGCGCCCAGCCCGGTCGCGGCAGCGACGTCTACGAAGTGCCCGGTCCCGTCGTTCTGATACAGCCTGGACGCGGCGCCGGGCCCGGTCGGCACGAACAGGTCGATGTCCCCGTCGTCGTCATAGTCCGCCGCGGCGATCCCCCAGCCGAGCCCGTTCCACGGCGTGTCCACGCCGATCCCCCGCTCCGCGTCAACGCGCACCAGCGTGAAACCAGGGCGAGCCGAGGCGCCGACGATGCCGACGGGTCCGCCGGCGACAGGCTGCGCGTGCGCGCTGTCATGCCCGAGCAGCGCGGCGCCCGCCACGAACACCGCCACGAATCCGCGATATCGCACTCGTCCTCGCACCTCGGGCCCATCGTCTCCGAATCGCCCGCCCCGGACAACCCCGAACCACACGATCCCGCGTCAACATCCGGTGAAAACAGGCCGAGAACCACACAGGCGGTCCGTTCAGGCAATCGGCCCGCGCCGCCCCGCGCGTCGGTCCCGCACCGTGTTCACGGCCTCATCGATCGCACGCTCCAGCTCGTCGTTGACGATGAACACGTCGTAGGCGCCGCACGACCGCGCCACCTGGATCTCGTGCTTCGCTTCGGCGAACCGCTTGAGGATCTGCGACTCGTCCTCGCGCTTCCGCGACCGCAGCCGCTCGAGCAGCACGTCTTCGCTCGGCGGCATGATGAAGATCGCCAACGCCTCGGGCAGTGCCGCCTTGACCTGCCGCGCCCCCTCGACGTCGATCTCCAGGATCACCAGGCGACCCCGGGCGAGCTGCTCGACCACCCAGTCCCGGGGCGTGCCGTACCGCTTGCCGAACACGTCCGCCCACTCCAGGAACGCCTCGTCCGCGACCATCCGATCAAACTCGTCGTCGGACACGAACCGGTAGTCCACACCCTCGACGTCCACCGCGGTCATCGGGCGCGTCGTCGCGCTGACACTGAACACCGAGCCGCGGATCGCCCGCTCGACGCCACGTGTGATCGTCGTCTTCCCGACCCCGCTGGGGCCCGAGATGATCACGAGCAGCCCGTCGCTCGTGTCCGTCGGCAGTGGCGGGTACCGGGTCATGGGCGTGAGCCTAGTCCGCGCCGGGACGCGCCGCAGGTGTTCACGCGCCCTCAACCGGATCCACCCACGCCGCCCGTCAGCTCTTGTTGATGCACGCGTCGAGCACCGCCGTGCGCACGGGCGGCCCGCAGGCGACCTGCCGCAGGATCAGCGACCGCCCGCCGTCGGCCACCTCCCCGTCGATCTCCAGCCCCCGGTTGAAGGGCCCTGGGTGCATCACCCACGCCCCGTCCTTCAGGCGCCCCGCGCGCTCGGTCGTCATCCCGAACCGCTCGCGGTACTCGCGCGCCGAGACCGTGGGCGCCGCGGCGTCCGCGTGCCGCTCGAACTGGATCCGCAGGCACATCACCGCGTCCACCTCGCCCACAAGCGCGTCCAGGTCCGTGCACACCGTGCACCCGAGACTCTCGAGTGCCGTCGGCGCCATCGAGGGGGGTCCGCAGCACACCACCCCCGCCCCCAGGGCCGTCAGCGACGCGATGTTCGACCGCGCCACGCGCGAGCTGACGACGTCCCCAACGATCGCGACCCGCAACCCCGAGAAGTCGAACCCGGACTCACGCCCGGTCGCCCTGGCAAGGGTCAACGCATCGACCAGCGCCTGTGTCGGGTGCTCGTGCCTGCCATCGCCCGCGTTGACGACGGCGCACGACACCGCGTCCGCGACCAGCGCCGCCCCGCCCGCCTCGCGCGTGCGCACAACCAGCGCGTCCACACCCATCGCCTCGATCGTCCGCGCGGTGTCCGCGATCGACTCGCCCTTGCTCACGCTCGAGCCCTTGGCGCCCAGGTCGATCACGTGGGCGCCCAGGCGCTGGGCCGCGACCGTGAAGCTCGCGCGCGTCCGGGTCGAGTCCTCAAAGAACAGGTTCGCGACCGTGCGCCCGCGCAGCTCGTCGCCCCGCAGCGCCGACGCGTCCCGGGACGCCGCGAGCAGCGCGCGGACACGCTCGGGCGCGAGCCCTTGCATTCCGAGCAGATGCCGGCGTGGAGCCCCCATCGGGGTCGAGTCTAGCCCGTCGTGCCCCAGCCCTACGGGCGGATCTCGGTCACGTCCGCCTCCGCGTCCACGCGGACGCCCTCGGACTCGGGGGGCGCCTGCCCGTCGAAGCCGTCGCCGGTCTCGCCCCAGGGCGCAGAGGCGGCCTGGTCGCTGGCCTGGTCGCCGGCCTGTCCCGCCGCCTGATCACCCGCGGTCTCGTTCCCGTCCCCCGCGGCGGTCACCGTGCTCGTGGACGACCCGATCGGGTTGGGCGCCGGCTCGCCGATCGCGCCCAACGCCCAGGGGCGGTGCCGCACCACGCGCCACGGCGTGAACCCGCCCTCGAGCTCGACCGTCAGCGTCTGCGTCACGTACCCGCCGTCGGCCATCGGGCCAAGCGCCATCACCGGGCGCGTCACATCCACCTTCGCCTCGCCAGCCCGGACCCAGACCCGCCCGACCGAGTACCGGGGCAGCTCCATCGTCGCGTCGCTCAGCGGCTCGCCCCCGACGCTCGCGGCGATCTCGCGGTACGCCTCGTCGCCCGTGCCCGGCGGCAGGTTGATCGCGAAGTGTCCCGGACGGTCCTTGTCGCGGGCCGTCACCCAACGCAGCGCCTCGCGCATCACCGCCGTCGTGTTCCGCGAGCTGGTCGTCGTCCGCGTCAGCGAGCCGTCGGCGTTCGGGTACGAGGCGTACCCCACGCACCCGCCCACGCACAGGGCGAGCCCCAGCGCCAGAACGCCACCCACCAGCCCGCCCCGCGCCGTCCTCGCGCCGATCCGATGCATCGTTCGATCCTCCTGATCCTCAAAGCGGCCAGTGCGGGCCCCGGGCCCGAATCCCCCCACTCTACCGGGGCGAATCGCCCCACGCCGCACGCGCAAACTGTCCACCGCCCACCCCTAGCATCCGACACGCCCATGCCCGACACCACGACGACCCGCCCGACCGCCGACGCCCCGACCGAGTCCGGTCGCCGCTTCGTCGTGGGCGTCTCGGGCGCCTCGGGCGCGGCCTACAGCCGGCGCCTGCTCGAACTCCTGCTCGTCGGCGGCCACCAGGTCCATCTCGTTGTCAGCGAGTACGGCCAGCGCCTCCTCTTCGACGAGCTGGGCGTCCGCAAGCTCGAACTCGACCAGCTCGTCCCCGCACTCGCCTCCGCCCCGGGCGCCGACACGCACGCGCGCCGCCTGATCGTCCATCCCAACAAGGATGTCGGCGCCGTCATCGCCTCGGGCAGCTTCCTGCACGACGGCATGGTCGTCGTCCCCTGCTCCTCGACCTCGCTGGGCCAGATCGCGACCGGCTCGGGCTCCAACCTCCTCGCCCGGGCCGCGGCCGTCACCCTCAAGGAACGCCGCCCCCTCGTCGTCTGCCACCGCGAGATGCCGCTGTCCCTGATCGACATCGAGAACATGCGATCGCTCGCCCTCGCCGGCGCGACCATCTGCCCGCCCAACCCGGGCTTCTACCTCGCACCCAAGAGCATCGACGACATCATCGACTTCACCGTCGGCAAGGTCCTCGATCTGCTGAAGGTCCCCCACGACCTCAAGACCCGCTGGACAGGCTCAACCTCCGAATAGCTCGATCTCCGGCGTGTCCGACTCGATCAGCCGCAGGACCTCGCGGCACGCGTACCGCTTGCCGTAGTTCCCCCCCGTGATCTCCTCCAGCACGCCCACCGACTCGAGCAACTCGACGTACCGCCTGGCCGTCACGTCCGTCACGCCCAGGGATTCGTGCACCATCTTCACGCTCAGCACGGGCTGGCGGAACAGCTCGTCGATCAAGGCGTCCAGCTTCGCCCCGCCCTTGCCCGAGTCGAGCACCCGCCGGAGCATGTCCTCGCGGAGCCTGACGAGCAGCCCGCACCGGACCGCCGCGTCCGTCGCCTGCGTCCGCACCGCGTCGAGGAAGTACGCGATCCAGTCCTCCCACGCCCCGTCGCGGCTGACCCCCAGCAGCAGGTCGTAGTACGTCCGCTTGTGCTTCTCGATATACGCGCTGACATAGACCAGCGGCCGCTCGACAAGTGAGTACCGGCACAAGAGCAGCGAGATCAGCAGGCGCCCGACGCGACCGTTGCCGTCGAGGAACGGGTGGATCGCCTCGAACTGGTAATGCGCCAGCGCGATCGCGACCAGCCTGGGGATCCGCTCGCTCGGCGCCGCGACGAACCCCGACATGTCATCGAGCAGCTTCTCCAGCCGATCCGCCCCCGGCGGCACGTACCGGGCGGACCTCGGCCCGCTGCCGGGCCGCCCGATCCATACCGCCCGATCCCGCAAGCGCCCCGGCGCCTTCTCGCGCCCGCGCACGCCGTCCATCAGTAGCTCGTGCAGATCGCACAACAGCCCCGCGTCGATCGCCCCGGACGCGCCCATCCCCCGCTCGAGCGCCCGCAGGTAGTTCCAGACCTCCCGCGCCTCGTCCGTCTCGTCGCCCGTGCCGACCAGCGCCACCTCCTCGGCGGTCGTCACCACGTCCTCGATCCGCGACGACAGCTGCGCCTCTCGCGCCCACAACGGACGCAGCAGCAGGTCCGGGTGCGGCAGCCTCCCGGCGATGCCGTCGAGACGCCCGAGCGCCAGCGTCGCCCCCAGCAGCCCCTCGGCCTGGCGACCGCAGATCCCCACCCAGTCCGCCGAGGGAGGCAGCGCGTCGGGCAGGAAGCCCAGCACCGTCTCCCCGCCACCCAGCCGCACCGGGATCAGCCGCCCGGGCGACAAAGCCCGCTTTGTATCCCCAGACTCAATAGACAGCAATTCACCCATAGCTGTGATTATATCGGCACAATACACAGATATTGATCAATACTATGAATTTAGCGAGCACAATCACAGCGTATGGCCGGCTTTACGCCCTGCGTCGCCGATCGTCACGCTTGTTGAGCTCGACCGAGACGCCGCCCGTGAACTGGACGCTCCCGGGGCCGAGGGCCTCGACGAGGGCCCCGATCGCGGCCGGCGTCATGCCCACCCGGCGCTCCAGGGGTGTCTCGACCGCGACCCAGGCCTCGCCCGTCTCGATGACGACGTCCAGGGGCGCCCGCTCGGTGCCCTCGGGGGTCTGCGCCTCGACAAGCTCGGCGATCCGCTCGACCGCCCGCCTGCCCGAGCCGTTGAGCCGCTGGTCCCGCAGCACCAGCCGCAGGCGCCCCTTCTCCAGGGGCATCCCCTCGACCGGGACCATCCGGTCCACGACAAGCTGGCCCTCGCCTCGCGCGTGGTCCACGCGCCCGAGCACGAACTTGGGCGCGTCGTCCTCGAGCAGGTGCCCGAACTTGAGGAAGCAATCCGAGAACATCACCGCCTCGCTCGCGCCCGTCATGTCCTCGAGCGTGAGGATCGCCATCTTCTGCCCGGCGCTCCTGCCGTTGCGCACCACGATCTGGCGGCACGACTGCACGAGGGCCGCGACGATCACACGCTTGTCCTGCGGCATCGCGCCCATCTGCGCCAGGGGCGTCACCGGGAACGCGCCCGTCCACGCCGCCCACTGCTGCAGCGGATGGCTCGACACGTAGAACCCGAGCGTCTCCTTCTCCTGGCGCAGCGTCTCGGACTCGCTCCAAGGATCCACCTTCGCCAGCGGCGTCGCGCTCTGCTCGGCCGGCGCGGCCTCTTCCGCATCGCCGCCCCCGAACCCGAAGAGCTGGTTCTGCCCCGCCGCCTTGTCCTGCGCGATCTTCTGGCCCGCCGCCACCGCCTGGTCGATCGTCGCGGCCATCGACGCCCGCTCGTCCCGCGAGTGCACCGCGTCGAACGCTCCGCTCCTGACCAACGCCTCGATCGTTGCTTTGTTCACTGTGCCGGGTGGAACCCGCTCGCAGAAATCAAACAACGATGTGTACGCCTTCCGCTTCCCCTGGTCCCCGGTCGCCGGTCCCTGGTCCCTCTCCCCGATGATCGCCTCGATCGCCTTGGCGCCCGCCCCCTTGATGGCCTTGAGCCCGAAGCGGATGTGCCCGCCGTCGGCACGCGCCGCCTCGCCGTCCTCGTACACAACAGTGAAGTCCGACGCCGACAGGTTCACGTCCGGGGGCTTGACCTCGATCCCGACGCGGACGACCTCGCCAGTCTTCGGGTCGATCACCCGCGTCCTGCGGCAGTCTTCCAGGTACGGGATCCAGTCCGCGATCTTCTGCGCCTGGCTCTCGAAGCTCAGGAACGCCGCCATGTAGTGCGCCGGGAAGTACGTCTTCAGGTACGCCGTCTGGTACGCGACGATCGCGTACCCCGTCGAGTGCGACTTGTTGAAGCCGTAGCCCGCGAACTTGAGGATCAGCTCGAACAGCGCCTCGGCGTCCTTCTTCGCCAGCCCCTTTGCGCCCGCCCCCTCGACAAACCTGGGGCGGTTGGCGTTGATGACCTTGGCCTTCTTCTTGCTGATCGCCTTGATGAGCGTGTACGCCGAGCGGAGCGGGATACCGCCCAGCTCGTGCACGATCTGCATGACCTGTTCCTGGTAGACCATCACGCCGTACGTCTCGGCGGTGAACCGGTCCACGATCTCGTGCACCTCGGGCACGACGTCTTGGCCGTGCTTGCGACGGTTGTAATCCGGGATCAGGTCCATCGGCCCGGGCCTGAACAGCGCGTTGGCCGCGATGAGGTCCTCCAGGCGGTCGGGCTTCATCTCGACGAGCAGGCGGCGCATCCCGCCCGACTCGAACTGGAACACGCCGGTCGTGTCGCCCCGCCTGAACATCTCGAAGACGCGCTGGTCGTCGTAGCCCAGGCGGTCCAGGTCCATCGGGTGCGGCCCGCCGCCGCTCTTCGCCCTTCCGACCGCCCGCCACACCTCGTCGGCGGGCAGTGTCTGGGCGATGATCTGCTTGCACCGCTCGATGACCGAGAGCGTGCGCAGCCCGAGAAAATCCATTTTGAGCAGGCCCATCTTCTCGCACGTCGGCCCGTCCCACTGGGTGACGACCTCGGTCTCTCCCGCCCCGGTCTGCTTGTAGAGGGGCACGACCTCGTGCAGCGGGCGGGTCGCGACGATGACGCCCGCCGCGTGCACGCTCGCGTGCCTGGCCTGGCCCTCGATCACACGCCCCGTATCGACGACACGCCGCGCCAGCTCGTCGGTCTCGTAGAGCTTCTTGAACTCGGGCTCCTGCTCGAGGGCCGCGTCGAGGGTGATACCCAGCTGCTCGGGGACGAGCTTGGCCAGCTTGTCCGCCTCGCCCAGGGGCATCTCCAGCACGCGCGCGACGTCGCGGATCGCGGCCCGGGCCTTGAGCGTCCCGAACGTGATGATCTGGGCCACGTGCCCGTACTTCTCGCGGACGTAGTTGATGACGTCGCCGCGCCCGTCCTGGCACAGGTCGATATCGATATCCGGGTACTCGCTCCGGTCGGGGTCCGTGAACCGCTCGAAGAGCAGCCCGTAGTGCACCGGGCACGCGTTCGACAGGCCCAGCACGTACCCGACCATGGTGCCCACGCCCGAGCCACGCGCCAGCGCCGGGATGCCCCGGGCCCGCCCCCAGCTCACGAAGTCCCAGACGATCAGGAAGTACGCGCTGATCGACTTGTCGCCCAGGATCTTGAGCTCGCGGTTGAGCCGCGCCCACTTCTTCCAGTCCTCCGTCATCTCGGTGGGATGGGCGTCCCGCCCGTCTTCTCCGTCTCCTCCTGTTTCTTCGCCCTCGACGACCTCATGCCGCGACGCGAGGATCCCCGGCCCGTACCGCCAGACCATCCCCGCCTCGCACAAGAGCCGCAGCGCCCGGTCACAGTCCCGCGTCAGCTCCTCCTGCTTGAGCGCCGGGTCCGTCGCGGGCTTGAGCTCGATGCGGGCGCACAGGTCTTTGAACCACGCCGTCAGGTCGCCCGCGTACACCTCGTCGTCGTGCCCCGGCAGCTCGTCGGCGCCCGGCGCTTCGACGATGACGACCGGCGCGTGGCTCGCGCCGACGGGCAGCTCGACGTTGCACCGCTCCGCGATCGCTGCGGTGTTGCGCAGCGCCTCCCTGCCCGCGTCGCCGTACGACTCGTTGTTGTACGCCTCGCCACCGAAGACATCCCACATCTCCCCCGGGCCCTTGACGTACAGCGCCTCTGGGTAGCGCATCCGCGCCGGATCGCTCTTGACCTTGCCCGTCGAGATGCAGATCAGCGTGTCGTGCGCGTCGTGGTCGTCCTCCATCAGGAAGTGGCTGTCGTTGTCGCAGACCAGCGGCAGGCCAAGCTCGCGCGACAGGCGGATCAGGTGCGGGTTTATCGAGTTCTGCAGCCCGATGTGGTGCTGGAGCTCGACATAAAAACCGGCGCCGGCGTCGGTCCCCCGGAACGTCGCCGCGTGCCACCCCGCGGCGTCAACCGCCCGGTCCCACGCGGCCTTGTCCTTCTGCTGCTCGTACTCGACCAGGTGGTGGGCCAGCTCCGAGCCCAGGTGCCCCGAGATCGCGACCAGGCCCTCGGAGTGCTTCTCGAGGATCTCCCGGTCCATCCGCGGCTTGAAGTAAAAACCAGTGAGGTACGCCTCGGAGCACAGGTAGAGCAGGTTTGACCACCCCGCCTCGTTCTCGGCCAGCAGCACCAGGTGGTGCCCGCCGTCGTGCACGCCCGTAAACGTCCGGTCCCGCCGATCGCCCGAGGCGACGTAGGCCTCGACGCCCAGGATCGGCTTGATCCCCGCGGCCCGGGCCTTCTCGTAGAAGGCGACCGCCGCGTGGATGTTGCCGTGGTCGGTCACCGCGACCGCCGGCATGCCCAGCTCCTTCACCCGGCGTACGAGCTTGTCGAGGCGGTTGCCCCCGTCGAGCAGCGAGTACTCCGAGTGCAGGTGCAGGTGGACGAACGGCCTGTCC
The DNA here is from genome assembly GCA_029260515.1 of Phycisphaerales bacterium. Lineage (GTDB taxonomy): Bacteria > Planctomycetota > Phycisphaerae > Phycisphaerales > UBA1924 > JAJRXR01. The sequence goes on from JAJDDC010000070.1 coordinate 426,419, forward strand.
GTCTCGGCGCCCGGCAGATTGTCTGGCGCGTTCTCGGTCGGCGTGACCACCGGCGCCGAAGCCGTCTCCGCGGCACTCTTCCCCATGGCGACATCCTGTCTCAAAGACCGTGACGCAGTGTACCGCCCGCACACGCCCGGGCACGCCCGCAGACACGTTCCCCACACCCACTCCCGGCGCCGAGAACGCCCGTGCCCCCTCCCCGCGCACCCGGCGCCACCCGCGCCGGCCGCGCAACCCCCGTCACGACCCGCGCCACCCCGCCGGCGCCCGCGGTTCCCCGCCCCACGCGCGTTGCCGCAACGCCGTCCTGTGGCACATTCGCTCCGACGCCCGCCGGGCCGCCGCCAATCGAAGAGAGAGATCAGGAGAGAACCATGAGACCCGTCTTCCGCGCCGCGCCCGCCGCCGCCGTCGCCCTCGCCGCGTCCGCGGCCTGCGCGGACGTCGTGGATATGCGCTTCACCGGGACAGGCGCCGGACGCGCCGTCAGCATCCGCAGCTCCGGGATCGACGGCCACGTCTTCGCGGGCCAGCTCATGCACCACATCGACGCCTCAGATCCGCACGCCGCCCTCGACGGTGACTGGCTCACCTACTGCACGGACTACTACGAGTACGTCTCGAGCAGCACCAGAGAGTTCAAGGTCTCCAACCTCGCAGACGCCCCCGACAACGCCCCCATGGGCGACCTCAAGGCCCAGGCGATCGTGGACATCTACGCCTACGCCGACGGCGCCCAGCTCGACCCCAACGCCGACAACGACTTCGCCGCCGCCTTCCAGATCGCGATCTGGGAGATCATCGACGACTACAACGGCTCGTCCTCGAGCCTCGACGTCGCCTCGGGCGACTTCAAGGCCTGGACTTCCAGCTCCCGGCGCGGCGGCTCCAGCCTCGACGACGACATCCAGGATTACCTCGACGACCTGTTCGATGCCGTCGGCTCCGGCGCACGCGTCCCGGGCCTCTACGCGCTGATCAACCACCGCAAACAGGACCAGATCGTGCTCGTGCCCGCCCCGCCCGCGTTCGCGGGCCTCGGCGCCGCGGGCCTGCTCGCCGCCCGTCGCCGCCGACGGCTCTAGCGAACCCCCGCCCCGCCACCCCGGTCACATCTCAGCGACACCCCGCCCCGCGCGGGGTGTTTCTCGTGCGCCGGGCGCCCACAAACGCCGGGCGGTTTCTCCCAACTAGGATCACGCGTGCCCATCCGCACCATCCAGATCTCAACCACGACACGCGACGGCAAGACCCGCGTCGAAACCAGCCGCCAGACCCGCCGGCCCGGCTGGCTCGGACGCATCGTGCTCGCGCTGCTCGCGTTCGGGCTGCTGGCGGTATCGCTGCTGATCGCTATCCCGCTGCTGATCGTCGTCGTTGTGGTCGTGGCGGGTTTGCTCGCGTACTGGCGACTCCGCCTCGCGCTGGCGCGCCGGCGCGAGGCCGGATCGGGACGGCGCAATGTCCGCGTCGTCCGACGCGCGGGCCGCCCCTAGCCCGCGAGGACCCGCGGCTCGCTCTCGACCGAACCCATGCTTCTCGGACCGCGTCCTGAGGATCCGTCCTGCCTGCGCCGTCTGGGCGCCGGCGCGATGCGGGCGCGTCTGTGAGCCCGTTCGATCGCGGCCCCGTGGTTTTCGACCTTACACGGACGGATCCAGGGCCCCACCGCCCGGAAGGAGTCCCCATGACCCGCCTGCTCCGACGTGCCGCGATCGCCATCGGTGTATCACTCGCCGCGCACGCCGCCGCCGACGTCACCGCCCCGCCCACCGAGACCGGGCCTCAGATCACGCGCCTCGCGATCGAGGGCGACAAGGTCAGGCTCCGAGACGCCCAGACCAACTACCTCATCATCAGCTCGCCGATCGATTGGCTCTACGACGATCGCTGGCAGTTCGGATCCGACATTCTGAAACGCGAGAACGTGCACGTCGAGCTCCGCGAGCAGCCCAGCGGCTTCGACGTCGTGTTCACGGCGACCAACGTCACCACGGCCCCCAAGCGTCTCGGCTCCTTCGTCCTGACCGGATTCAAGCTCGGCGACTCCATCAAGCACCTCAACGTCTCGCGCAACGCGCCCCGCTGGGGGACCGCCAACGCGGGCGCCTTCAGCGCCCAGACGTTCCTCTACCCCAACCAGCTCTACTCCCCCATCGTCGTCATGCGCAACGACGACTACGCGATCGGGATCGCCGCCGAGTACCCCGTATTGCAGTACAAGCACGAGATCCGCTGCGGCATCAAGTGGTTCGGTCCTTACGACAGCTTCATGGCCGAGTTCGATCTGCTCAACCTCGGATTCGAGACAAACTACAACAGGATGGAGAACGAGGCCCTCCTCCAGCCCGGCGAGAGCCGCACGTACGTCTTCACCGTCCGCGTTACCAAGAACACGGACGAGTGGATCCGCACACTCTCGCCCTACCGCGACTTCTTCCGCGCCACCTACGGCGGAGTCCACTACACACGCGACACCTCGCCCATCCGCGGACACCCGCTCTCCATCGACGACTCGCTCTCCCCCACCAACCCTTCGGGCTGGGCATGGCCCGGCCGGCGACCCGATGTCTACGGCTACGGCCCAACCGTCGATTTCGCGCTCGATCAGGAGGGCTGGGGCACGACCATGTTCTGGAAGCCCACCGGCCTCTACTACAACTACCAGTACCAGAACTTCCCGTTCCAGGTCGCCTCACGCTGGCTCGACGATCCCGCGCTCGCGGACGCGCTCGACCCCAACATCGGTTTCGCGCGCATCCCCGCCGCCGGCGAGGGCCTCGGCTTCTGGTGGGGACGCGCCACCCAGATCATGGACGGCTGGGATACCAACGACTACCGATTCTTCGACCCCGATAGGCCCACCGACCGCGCCGCCGTCCTCCGAGAGATCGACACGCTCGCCCAGACCGGCGCGACGCGCGTCGGCATGGACACCTTCGAGCTCTACCAGACACCCCTCTGGAAGGCGTACGACTGGCTCGTCGAGATGAAACAGCGCCACCCGCAGATGACCTTCGCACCAGAGCCCATCAACTGCGACATCCTCCACACCATCGGGCCCATGTACCTCCGCCTCTACTCGCACGACACCCCGAGCGTCGAGGAGGACCTCTTCGACGTTGACTCATCGCACGAGATCGCCGACTTCCTCCTCCCCGGCCACGAGATCTGGGGCTCGTTCCGCTTCCTCAACTTCACCGTCCTCTACGAGCGCCTCCCCGACAACACCGACATCCAGCACTACGCCGACCTCATCGCCTCGTGGGGCTACACGCCGCTCATCTCCGTCGTCGGCGACCTCACCACCCAGCCCACCGTCGCCGAGCCATGGCTCACCTCCGTCCCGCCCGACCTCCAGATCGACCCATCCGACTACATGCAGGACCCCACCGGCGCGTGGACCAACGGCGACACCTGGCCGCCCGTCGACCTCCCCGACCCGCCAGACTCCGACGACGACGACAGCGATCCCCCCTTCATCGGCGGCGGCGGTGACGACGACGACGGCAGCAGCGACGACCCGCCCAGCGACAGCGACCAGGGCGACAACGACGACGGCGTCGGCACCTTCACCAACACACCCCCTGACGACAGCGGCTCCGGTGGCGGAGGCGGCGGCGGCGGTGGCGGCGGCGGTGGCGGCGGCGGTGGTGGTGGTGGAGGCGGGGGCGGCGGGTTCACCGTCTCCTTCGGCGGCTCGTCGGGCGGGGGCGCATCCTCCAGCGGCGTCCGCACCTACACCTCGTCCGCGAACCCCGCGCCCACGCCCGACCCCAAGGACACCGCCGAGGCCCTCGCCGACGCCGACCCGGACGCCCCGCCCATCGACGAACTCGACGCCGAGCCCGCCCCCGAGGGCGACGACCAGGAGCCCATCAAGCGCGCCAGCACACGCTCGGGGCTCGCGCTGCGCATCTCCAAGCCCGGATTCGGATCGTCCCAGCTCTCGGCCGCCCGCCAACGCATCAACCTCGCGCGCGACCTCGAACGCCGCGCCAAAGTCCGCGCCGTCTTCGCCAGCGTCGTCACCGACGACGAGTGACGCTCACGCCGACCCCCCGGCGCCGACATCCCAACGCGACCTCAACAACCGGGCGACCTCGCCCGGTTTTTCTTCGCCGATCCCCTCCCGCTCCACACCCACCACCGACAACACGCCCCAGCTCGAGTTGGTCAGGATCACCTCGTCGGCGCCCAGCACGTCGTCGATCGTCACCATCCGCCGCTCCACCGCCAGCCCGGCCCGCTCGCACGCGCCGAGCATCTCCGCCCGTGTCACCCCGGGCAGCACCGGGCTGGGCATCGCGCCCCCGCCCCCGACGCCCGCCTCCTCCCCCCGCGCGATCGGCGTGAGCACCCGCCCGCCCGTGACCACAAGCGCGTTGCTCACGCACCCGCCGCACAGGTGGTTGGTGACCTGGAAGACCAGCGCCTCGCCCGCGCCCTTGGCCGCCGCGTTCTGCAGCTCGCGCAGGCGCCACCAGTAGTTGAGCGTCTTGTGCCCCGCGGTCGGGTCCAGCGGGTTGGCCCGCGCGTCGGCCAGCGTCACACGCACGCCCTTGTCGAACATCTCCGCCGGGTACGCCGTCACCGGCTGGGCCGCGACCATGACCGTCGGCGTGTGCTGGCTCCGCCCCGCGACCTCGAGCATGCTCAGGTCGCCCCCCGTCAGCGTCACGCGGACCCGTGCCCGCGTCAGCCCGCTCGCCGCCACTGTCCGCCGGACCGCCTCCGCCAGCGCCGCGGGCCGCACGCTCTCGCTCAGCCCCAGCTCGAGTGCCGACCCAGCCAGACGCGCGAGGTGCTCGTCGAGCCCCCGGGCCTCGACGTCCTCGGGTTCGCCCCCCCCGCCGGTCGCCAGGAACGTCTCGAACAGCCCGACCCCGTGCTGGAGCCCCGCGTCGAAGGCCGAAACCCGCGCCGCGTCCCGCTCGACCAGCCCGCCGTTGAGAAACACGCTCGCCATGCCCGGAGCCTACGCCCGGGCCTGCCCTTTCCTGGGGCCACTCCATATCGCACAAATCTTTCCAGACATGTGAGAGAAATGTTCCAGATACGCAGAGCCCATGTGGGATGGGGCGCCCCGGAGGGGCCCCGAATCACACCTCGAACGGAGCACGCCATGAACTCTCACACCGCCAGAATCACGACCAAGACAACCACCCTCGCCCTCCTCGCCGGCGCCGCCCTCGCGGCCGCGGCCCCCACCGCCGCCCAGGCCCAGCCCTACGAGCGGGCCATCGGCGATCCGGAAGAGCAACGGTCCGACTGGGTCATCTCCGTCGCCGGCGCCGCCGGGTCCGACGGCTCGGCCCACGCCGGCACCACCCGCGACAACGCGGGCATCGACATGTACATCGCCCGCCTCACCGCCCCGGGCGCCACCCTCTGGGACACACGCATCGGCACGCCCAACTCCACCGACACCGCCAACCGCATCGAACACTCACTGACCCCCGACGACGGCTACCTCGTCGCGGGCGAGAGCGATGTGTTCGTTGTCCCCGGCATCGTCCCCTTCGGCATCTCCCTCACCCGCCTCGACGTTAACGGGACCATGCTCTGGTCCCGACTCTTCCAGGGCACGCCCTTCGCCGGCGGCAGCTTCGGCGCCACGGGGCTCGAGGTCTACGACGCCGGGCGCTCGCTCGTGTGCGGGCGACTGCAACTCCAGCAGTTCGCCGACCAGGGCGCGGTCGTCCACAACGTGGACGGCGCCGGCAACCTGATCTGGGGCAAGTACTACGCCGACTTCCTCGTCGGCCAGCCCAGCTTCAACTCCTTCCACGACGTCCACGTCGTCACCGACTCCGACGGCACGCGGTCCATCATCGCCGTCGGCTACACCGCCCCCGCCTCGTGGGCCTCCCGCGACACGCTCGTCGTCAAGCTCGACATGACCGGTGCCGTCATCTGGGCCAACACCTACGGCCCCGACAACCACTCCGACGTCGCCATGGGCCTCGAGCCCGCGGCCAACGGCGACCTGCTCGTCACCGGCTACACCAAAGAAGCCGGCGAGGGTGGCGGGACCTACATCATGCGCCTCGACCCCAACGGCCTCCTCCTCTGGTGGAAGGACTACCGCTTCATCGACCCCTCCGGCTCCATCCGCGAGGAGCCCAACGGCGACATCGTCGTCGCCGGCACCGCCAACGACTTCAACACCGGCGTCCAGGACGTCGCGCTCATGCAGACCGACCCGCTCGGCAACATCAACTGGGTCCGCGCCTACGGCGGCCAGGGCGCCGAATACGGCGAGGCCGTCGACCTGTCCCCCGAAGGCTACGTCCTCACCGCCTGGACCAACTCCTTCTTCTTCGGCTCCTTCGATCTCTACGCCCTGGCCGCCGACCCCGCGGGGCTGACCGGATGCCAGCGGGACTGGGACGTCGTCGTCACCCCGCGCCAGCACCCGGTCGCCGGGCACTTCTTCCTGGGCTACGACATCCCCGACCAGATCACCCCGCCCTTCGAGCAGGACTTCCCGCACTTCCCCAACCAGCCCGTCTGCGACCCCGACCCCTGCCCGCCGTGCTCGGCCGCCTGGGCCGCCCCCTTCAACGTCAGCGACTTCTCTGACATCATCGCCTTCCTCACCGCCTACTCCGTCTGCGATCCCTGCGTCGCCCAGCTCGCCCCGCCCTTCAACACCTGCGACTTCTCCGACGTCGTCGCCTTCCTCACCGACTTCGGCGCCCCCTGCCCCTGACCCCCAAGCCCCCCATGACCTGACCCCCGCGTGCGGGGCAGGCATCGCGCCCGGGCGGGAGCCGCAACCCGCCCGGGCGCCCTCTTTTTTGCCCACCCGCGGGCTTTTTTCCCCCGTGGTGGGAGATCCCGGCGCGGCGCGCAGAACCAGTTGAACCCGATCCACTTGCGGCACCCAAACCGGAGGCAATACCGCCATGACAACCACCTTCAACGCATCCAGAAACATCGTGCTGAGCACCCTCGCCGGCGCCGCCATCGCCGCCCCGGCCCTCGCCCAACCCTTCGAGACCGCTATCGGGACCGAAGGCGTCGACGTCCTCGACGACACCGTCTGGGTCCAGCAGCACCCCGCCGGCCTCGCCCCCGGCCCCGTCTCCACAGGCTGGACCGGGACCAGCGACGGCATCTTCGCCGACGACATCTACGTCGTGCAGCAGGACGGCGCCGGCGCCTACGTCTGGGACACCATCCTCCGCACACCCGGGCGCGAGCAGGGCAACGAGATCGTCATCAGCCCCGACGGATACACCGTCGTCGCCGAGGCCGACTCGCCCCCCGGCTTCCCCCCGGGCCTCGAGATCGTCCTCACGCGGCTCGATTTCTTCGGTGTCCCCACCTGGTCACGCCGCTACACCGGCTCGGCCTTCATCGGCGACACCCAGGGCGGCGCCGACCTCATCCAGGTCACCGACGGCTCGCTCGCCGCCTCAGGACGCGCCGCGGCGCCGGCCGTCCCCGTCTTCCAGGCGCCCATCGCCTTCCGCACCGGTCCCTTCGGCGCACCCCTCTGGGCCAACTACTACTTCGACCCGGCTATCGGGACCGAGTCCTTCGGCTCGTTCGCCGACATCCAGGAGTACCGCACCGCCACCGGCGAGATCCACTTCATCTGCACCGGCTACCTCGCCGACTTCGACGGCGACCCCTCCACACGCGACACGCTCGTCGTCCGCCTCGACGGCGCCGGCTTCGTCGTCTGGTCCAACCTCTACCGCTTCCCCTACGGCGAGGAAGGCCTGGGCGTCGAGATCGCCGGCAACGGCGAGATCATCGTCACCGGTCTCGAGCACTCCGACGAGTACACCTCGTTCATGATGCGCCTCGACCCCGCCGGCGGGCTCATCTGGTACAACCGCTACTTCGGATTCGACGCCGTGGACGGCTCCGTCCGCGAGGTCGGCGGCTCGCGCATCGCGACCGTCGGCGTCGGGCCCACCCCCATCGCGGGCGACTCCGAGGCGCTGCTCATGCAGACCACCGCCACCGGCGCCCCCTTCTCCACCCTCGCCTACGGCGGCGACCGCCGCGAAGCGGGCGACGCCCTCGACATCTCCGAGGACGGCTTCGTCATCGGCGCGCACACCGAGTCCTTCGCCTTCGGCGCCGAGGACTTCTACGTCCTCCGCACCGACGCCGGCGGCAAGACCGGGTGCGAGCAGGAACGCCAGGTCGACTTCCAGCCCGTCCAGCCCGAGCTCGTCCAGCTCCAGCTCCGAGGCCTCGAGGCCCCGCAGAACATCACCTGGCAGTGGGAGTACGAGCAGCCCATGTTCCCCATCGAGCAGGTCTGCGACACCGGCGGCTGCCCCACCTGCGCCGCCGAGTGGGCGCCCCCCTTCGCGGTCAGCGATTTCTCCGACATCATCGCCTTCCTCGGCGCCTTCGGGGCCTGCGACCCGTGTGCGGCCGCCCTCGCCCCGCCCGTCGCCTCGTGCGACTTCTCCGACGTCATCGCCTTCCTCGCCACCTTCGGCGCCCCCTGCCCGTGAGCCCTGCCCGAAGACCAATGACGCCGAGTCATCACACCATCCCGAGCCTGATCCCGGAGTGAGAGCCGGACAGGCGCCGACGCCCGGGCGGGAGCCGCAACCCGCCCGGGTGTCTTTGTTTGCAGATTTTGATAGGGGATCGGGCGCCCGATTCCGCTTCAACAGATGACCGAGTAGAGGTAGTGTGGGTCCACCACAGGAGGGGACAGTCATGACACGCCGCGCCGCCACCCTGGCCTTCACGCTCGCCGCCGTTGCGCTCGCCGCGCCCCACGCCGCCGCCCAGACCTTCGAGCGCGCGTTCGGCACGCCCGCCGCGACCGAACGAGCCAACTTCATCGCCCCCACCGCCTCGGGCGGGTACGTCATCACCGGGGGCGACTCGTCGGTGAACGGCTTCAACGCCCCCTATGTCGCGCTCGTGGACGGCCTCGATTTCATCGCGTGGCAGCACATCTACTCGGGGCCCGGCGACCGCGTCGTCCACGACGTCCTCGAGGGCCCGGGCGGGAGCATCGTCTGCACCGTCGGCGCCGCCGAGACGCCCGGCTTCGGGCGTGGCATCTTCAAGCTCGACTCCAGCGGCCTCATCGTCTGGCGCACGCTCTACGAGGGCTCGAACATCCTCGCCGACATCAAGATGGACCGCGTCCCGGGCGGCGGCTACGTCTTCACCGGCGCGTACCGCCCCGCCGGCTCGGGCCCGACGCTCCCCATGCTCACACGCGTCGAAGAGAACGGCCTGCTCCTCTGGAACCGTATCTACGCGCACAACGTCCTCGGCAACAACCTCAACGCAAAGCTCGAAGACGTCCGCGCAGTCATCGACCGCGACGGCAAGCTCGCCTTCATCGCCTGCGGCACGGTCTCCACCGTCGGCGCCCCCAACGACGAGGGCCGCGCCCTCGTCATGCGCCTCACGTCCGACGGGAACGTCGACTGGGCTTACTCCTTCGGCTTCGCCGACAACACCCTCCTCGAGGCCATCAACCTCGACGTCGCACCCAACGACGACATCATCCTCGCCTGCAACGACCTGGGCGTCGGTATCGGCGACTCCGCCCTCATGCGCCTCGACGAGACCGGGAACTTCCTCTGGGAGACCGGCTACGAGTTCTTCGGCACGGGCGGATCCATGACACAGCTCCCCTCGGGCGACGTCATCATGTGCGGCCGCACCCGCAACCCCGCCATCCCAGGGGGCCAGGCCGAGACCGTCCTCATCAAGACCAACGCCGCCGGCGCCCTCCAGTGGGCCCGCGCCTACGGCGGCCCCGGCTTCGCCTTCGGGCTCGACGCCACACCCATCCCCACCGGCTTCGCCTGCATCGGCACCAAGATCACCGGCAACCCCAGCGGCACCGCCGACATCCAGTGGGTCCGGACCGACGCGAACGGGCGCACCGGGTGCGAGACCGACGAGCCCGTCAACCAGATCACCCGCAACCCCAACCGCCGCGACGAGGCGATCGTCTCCGACACCATCTCCGGACCCACGGGCCTCCCGCTCTCACGCAACCCGATCACGTACGTGCGTGACGAGGTCTGCGCGCAACCGCCCTGCCCGCTGTGCGCCTGCGACTGGGCGCCGCCCCTGGGCGTGTGCGACTTCTCCGACGTCGTCGCCTTCCTCACCTCCTTCGGCGCCGGCGCCGACGGGTGCGCGTGCGCCGTCGCCGTCCCGGTCACCCAGTGCGACTTCTCCGACGTCGTCGCCTTCCTGACCCAGTTCGGCACGAACTGCAACTAGCGCCCGCCCGGGCCCTCACTCGACCCGCAGCGACGCCCACACCGGGCGGTGGTCCGAGCCGATCGCCCCGCCCACGCCCGCCGCAGTCGGGCGCACCCGCCCCGCGTACATGATCTGGTCGATCCGCACGCCCGGCGCCAGCCCCAGCACACCCCGCCGAGGCTTCCACGACGCCCCCCGCCCCACCCCCACCGCGTCGTGCGCCTCGCCCAGCCCCGCGCCGCGCAGCTCTCGCAGATGGCCCGACCGGTACGGCGCGTTGAAGTCTCCCGCCAGGATCACCGCGTCCGGCGCCCCCTCGCCCGTCAGTCGAGTCTCCGCCCACGCCCCCAGCATCGCCGACTGGCGACGCTGCTCCGCGACCGCCCTCCAAGACATCGGCGCCCACAGGTGCACGCACACGATCTCCACCACCGCCCCGCCGTGCTCCACAGACACCGTGATCGCGGGCGATTCCCACACCCACCCCTCCGGCGCGAGCCTCGGCGCCCCGATGAACGCTTTCTTGCTCAGCACCGCCTCCCCGAACGCCCCACCCCCGGGCAGCTCGACGAAATGCGGGTACGCCTCGCCGAGCGCCTCGTGCAGCGCGCCCGACCACCCGGCCCGGTATTCCTGGATCAGCACCACGTCCGGGTCGATCCGGCGCACCTCGTCGATGAACGCCGACGGCTCCGTGTTGACGTACAGCACGTTCGCGCTCATGACGACCAGGTCGCCCGCGTCGCGTCCCCCGCCCCGCTCCGGCGCGAGCGACCACGCCGCCGGCCCCAGCGTCGCCGCCACCAGCAGCCCCACCACCACCGCCAGCCGACGCCGACGCGCCGCCATCGCCGCCAGCCCGACCACCACCAGCGCCACGCCCGCGTGGAACGTGAACGTCTCGACAAGCAGCGCCGCGAACGTCACCGCGGTCTCGATCGCGCCGCTGTGGGCCGGGTCGGGGCGCCAGAGGGCCGCAAGGACCTCCGCCACGACGAACACGCCCAGCCCCAACCAGGCCGCCCCCGCGAGAAACCCGGCAAACCTCGCGCGTGCGCGCGCGCCGCCCGTCGTCCAGTCCATGCCATCGCGTACGCCGCGTAACCCCCCGGGTTCGAGCGCTTTAGCTCGCCGCACCAGCCAACCCGCGGGGGGCGCCGCCGCCGACGGTCCCCCGTAGGGGTGATTGTCAGCGCAGGGCCGCGACCTAAGATGCCCCCTCTTGTATGAAGCAACGTCCGATCTACCCCCACTCGACGAGACAGATGTCCGGGCCATCGTCCGGCTGATCGGGCGGGCCGCCGCCGACAACCGCCCCCCGGTCGAACGCAAGCGCGACCTCATGAACGGCCTGGCCCAGATCGTCGACGCCGACGCCTGGCTCTGGGTCGTCAGCCGCCTGGGCGAAGACCAGAAACCCACCGCACTCAACCTCTTGCACGACGGCCTCGACGACGCGCAGGTCGCCGGCATCTTCGAGGCGACGTACTCGCCCGATGCGCCCCCGCCCGAGAACGAGCCGTTCATCCGCGAGCTGGCCAAGGGCGCCCCAATCACACGACGCCGCGAGGACCTCGTCGCGGATACACACTGGAAGCCAAGCCCACACTTCCAACGCTACCGCGCCCCCATCGGGCTCGACGAGTTCATCTACGGCGGGTTCCCCTTCGAAACCGGGCTCATCAGCGCCATCGGTCTCCACCGAACCTCCGGCAAGCCCGCGTTCTCCGTCCGCGACCGGCGCCTCGTGCACATCGTCGTCTCCGAGATCGACTGGCTCCACCACGCGGGCATCCCGGGCGACGACGGCGCCCAGGCCCCCACGCTCTCCCCCCGCCTCCGCACCGTCTTCGGCCTGCTCCTCCAAGGCTGGCGACGACCCCAGATCGCCAAACACCTCGGCATCTCCGAGCACACCGCACGCGATCACATGCGCGCCGTCTACCGACACTTCAAGGCCGCCGACCACATCGAACTCATGAGCCGCTTCATGACCGGCGACGGCGGCGACATCCCGAGATAACACCCCGCCGCAGGGGGGATTGCGACACACACGCACACGCACGTAATCTCACGATCGCCCGAACCGCACGCGGCAGGGGGAAAGCGAGGACGCCGGGACCGACCCGCGGCGTCCTCGTTTCGTGTGTAGTCGCCGGCGCCCACGCGCATCATCCCGCGCAACGCCCGCGATCGGCTGTGCACCCGCCGAGCGGGTGATCCGGACCGATCGGCTACGCCGCGCGCTTCCCGCCCTTCTCGAACACGAACCGCCCGTCGCCGAACCCCACGCGGACCGTCTCCCCCGCCCCGAACTCCCCCGCCAGGATCCTGCTCGCCAGGGGGTTCTCGATCCGCTGCTGGATGACGCGCTTCAGGGGCCGCGCCCCGTACGCCGGGTCGTACCCCTCGCTCGCCAGCTGTGCCTTGGCCTCGTCGGTGATCTCGAAGCCGATCTCGCGCTCCGCCAGCCGCTTCTTGAGGTGCGCCGTCTGGATCTCCACGATCGGCGCCAGCGCCTCACGGGTCAGCTGGTGGAAGACGACCACCTCGTCAATCCTGTTCAACAACTCGGGCCGGAAGAACTGCTGACGCATGCCCACGTCAAACCGCGCCCGCATCTCCCCCTCTTCGGGATTCAGGCCGGTCCCCTCGATCTCTGCCCCCGGCCCCCGGCGCACCAGGTCTCTCACTGCGGCCTCGATCTCCCAGTCCTCCGCCCCCTTCTCGGTCATCTCCTGGATCTTCTGCGAGCCCAGGTTGCTCGTCATCACCACGATCGCGTTGCGGAAATCAACCGTCCGCCCCTGCCCGTCCGTCAGCCGCCCGTCGTCGAGCAGCTGCAAGAGCACGTTGAACACGTCCGGGTGCGCCTTCTCGACCTCGTCGAGCAAGATCACGCAGTACGGCCGCCGCCGCACCGCCTCGGTCAACGCCCCGCCCTCCTCGTATCCGACATAGCCGGGCGGCGCCCCGATCAGCCGGCTCACCGCGTGCTTCTCCATGTACTCGGACATGTCGATCCGCACCATCGCGTCCTCGGTGTCGAACAGGAACTGCGCCAGCGTCTTGCACGTCTCGGTCTTGCCCACACCCGTCGGGCCCAGGAACAAGAAACTCCCGATGGGCCTGTCCGGGTCGCCCAGCCCCGCCCGCGACCGGCGCACCGCGTCCGCGACGACGCGCAGCGCCTCGTCCTGCCCCACCACCCGCTCGCGGAGGTGCTCCTCCATCCGCGTCAGCTTCTCGCGCTCGGTCTCGACCAGTCGGCTCACCGGGATCCCGGTCCAGCGCGCGACCACCGACGCGATCTGCTCGGCGTCCACTTCTTCCTTTATCAGCGTTTCCCCCGCCGCCTCGCGCTCGCGCAGGTCTCCCTCGGCCCGCGCGTACCGCTTCTCGAGCTCCTTGATGTCGCCGTACTGGATCCGCGCCGCGGTCTCCAGGTCGCCACGCCGCTGCGCCTGCTCGAGCTCGACCTTCTTCGCTTCGATCTCGCTCTTGACCGAGCTGATCGCGTCCAGGTCCTTCTTCTCCGCCTCCCAGCGCGCCGTCAGCGCCCCGTTCTGTTCCTGCAGCTCGCTCAGCTCCTTCTCGATCCGCCCCAGCTCCCGATCCTCGGTCGTGCGGGCATCCTGCCCGTTCTTCTTCCCCTCCTTCGCCGCGATCCTGATCGCCTCCCGCTCCATCTCGAGCTGCATGATCCGCCGACGCAGCTCGTCGAGCCCCGTCGGCATCGAGTCGTTCTCCATCCGCAGCGCGCTGGCCGCCTCGTCCACAAGGTCGATCGCCTTGTCGGGCAGGAACCGATCCGCGATGTACCGGTTGCTCAGGTTCGCCGCCGCCAGGATCGCCCCGTCCTGGATCGTCACGCCGTGATGCGTCTCGTACCGCTCCTTGAGCCCCCGGAGGATCGCGACCGTCTCCTCGACGCTCGGCTGGTCCACCACGATCGGCTGGAATCGGCGCTCGAACGCCGCGTCCTTCTCGATGTGCTTGCGGTATTCGTCGAGCGTCGTCGCGCCGATCGCCCGCAGCTCGCCCCGCGCCAGCGCCGGCTTGAGCATGTTCCCCGCGCTCACCGCCCCCTCCGCCGCCCCCGCCCCCAGGATCGTGTGCAGTTCGTCGATGAAAAGAATGATCTCCCCGTCGCTCGCCGTCACCTCGCGCAGAACAGCCTTCAGCCGCTCCTCGAACTCGCCCCGGAACTTCGCCCCCGCCAGCAGCGACCCGACGTCAAGCGCGATGATCCGCTTGCCCTGCATCGACTCGGGCGCATCGCGGTTGATGATCCGCAGCGCGATGCCCTCCGCGATCGCCGTCTTGCCCACCCCCGGCTCGCCGATCAGGACAGGGTTGTTCTTCGTCCGACGGCTCAGCACCTGCATGCACCGCCGGATCTCCTCGTCACGCCCGATGACCGGATCCAGCTTGCCCTGCTGGGCCTTCTCCGTCAGGTCTATCCCGTACTTCTTGAGCGCCTCCAGATTGCTCTCCGCCTCCGGGTCGTTGACGTGCTCGACGCCCGAGGCCCGGCGGATCTGCCCGACCGCGTCGGCGACGTGCTTCTTGTCCACGCCGAGCGTCGAGAGCAGATCCCGCGCCCCCGCCTTCACCTCCGCCAGCGCGAGCAGCAGGTGCTCGCTCGACACGTACGCGTCCGACCGCTGCTTCGCCTCCGCCTCCGCCCTCGCGAGCACCTCCATGATCGCCCGCCCGCCCGAGCCCGCGCCGCTCGACGTCGTTGGCAACCGCGCGATCTCGCTCTCGGATATCTGCCTCACCCGCGCCGGATCCACCCCCGTCTTCTCCAGGATCGACCACACCGCCCCCCCCCGCTCCTCGAGCAACGCGTGCAGCACGTGCAGCCCGGTCACCTCAGGGTTCGACCGCCCCACCGCGTCCTGCTGGGCCGAGGCCAGGGCCTTCTGGGCCATCGTCGTCATGCGTTCTGGGTTCATGTCATCAGGGGATGCAACGGGCGCGCCCGCCAGGCGCACCCAGAACACCGCCCTCCGACGCCCCCAGGGGCCCTTCAACGCCCCCGGGCTGCCGAACTGACAGACCGCGCCCCCCACCCGCCCCAAAAAGGGCAGCAGACCTTCCCACACGCCATCCTCCGGTTGTACAGGACTGCCGAGAGGCCTCAGGCCCTCAGGTCCAGACGCCGCCCCGTCTCGCCAGGGCCCGGGCGTTCGGCGATCGCCGCCCGACCGCTCGTGCCGACCTCGCCCGCCGCCCGGATCAACCCCACAAGCGCATCCCCCTGACGCTCGGCCGCGTCCAGGGTCTTGCGCGCAACCGCGACGCTGATCTGACTCGACAGGTCAACATGCCCGAGGGGCGTGACGTGCATGCGAGTGACATCGTCGCGTCCGCCGCCCCGCTGCACCCCGAGCCCAGAACCGTGCCCGGGAGGCCCGCAAGACCCGATATCGGCGCAAAAAAAGCGCGTCGGGTCGCTCTGCGGCATGCCCGTGGTCTGTTCGAAACCCCAGATCGAAGTGGGCGCCCCTCGCCGGATCCCGACCTTCCACTCGCGGGAGGCCTGGTCTTCGTCCGGAACCGCCGGGGCTCCCTCTGGGTGTCATAAGGGCTCGAACAATGATCCACGGGCGCAACCGCAAAGCGACCCGACGCGCCCGCACGAACATACATCGTCCCCCCCCGCGGGGCGACCCGAATCTTGGACGTGGCACACTTCTCTCGCGTGCCGCCCCCGACCCGGCCCCTCCACGAGCCGCGGCCCGCCCCGCCCGCCCCCCGCCCCTCGGGAACCGCCCCGACCGCCCCGCGTACCGGACCGAGTGTTGACCGCCCCCCGAGGGGCAGGTACAACACCCTCCGCGCACACGCCCAACCCCGGGCCGCGCGGGGCGAGCCCCAGCCCCCACGGGCCCGCCGCGACCCCCCTACCCTCCAACTCCCCCGGGCCGAACAGCACGGGGCCGACAAGCACGAGGTGACACGATGACCCGACGCGCCGTCCGCAACTCGATCGCCCTCGCCGCCACCGCGACGCTCCTCGCGGGCTGCTCCGGGCCCAAGCACGCCGGCGCCGTCGGCAAGTACCGCAACAACCCCAGCCCGGCGCTCACCACCCTGGCCAAGCGCCCTTCCGACAACCGCAACTCCATGGCCATCATGCAGGACACCAACTGGCGCATGTTCTGGGAGGACGGCGGACGCGCGATGATGCTCGACCGCCCCAGCCGCCTCAGCCCCAAGCCCATCCCCTACTGATCCACACACAACGCAGCGCACGCGAAAGGGCCGCCCGAGGGCGGCCCTTTTCATTGCTCGACACGGAGCCGGGCCCCGCCGCCCGGGCCCGCCTCGTCCGTCACTTGGCCGTGTAGCGACCGCGGCTCACGCGCTTGAACCGCTTGTCCTTGATCAGCGTCTGGTTCACGATCGTGCGGAAGTTCTCCGCGCTCGTCCTGTACCCCGCCTGACGCACAGCGTCGGCGACCTCGGTCACCGTCATCGTCTTTGTCTTGAGCACCTTCACGAGCGAGTCGGCCAGGTTCGCGTCGTTGCGGGGCCGCTTGCGCACGCCCCCGATGCTCACCCCGCCCAGCCCGCCCAGCTCCCCGAGCTCACGCTCGATCTGCTCGAGCTCCTCGGCGAGCTTGTCCCGCCTGCGTTCGAGCCGACGCACCGTCTGCTGGCGCCTCGACAGCTCCCGCGCCAGCGCGTCCGTGCTCACGCGTCCCAGCCCCGATCGCGGCGCAGCGCCCGGGCCGCCCGCCTTCTTGCGACCACGCTTCTTTGAGGTTCTTTTTTTCGAACGCGCTTTCTTCTTGGCCACGAACCACTCCTGTCCCCCCCCCAACTACTTCCCGAGGACCCCGGCCCCGACCGCCGGGCGATCAGGACGGTGAGCCTAGGCCACCAATGGCGCCGCGTGCCGGCGATTCGATTGTACACAGCTCGGCATCGTGTGAATGGGGGACATGCCCCAGAACATCGAGATAAGCACCTTAAACAGAAGTGTTTACGTACCCGATCCGCCCGAGCAAATCGTCGAAATGGTCCAGCCCGTAGAACGAAATAACGAGTGCGCCGTTCGTCGCGTCCTTGCCCGTCTTGATCCGGACACGCGTGCCCAGGTGCTCGCCGAGGCGCTGCTCCATGTCCGCGAGCGCAAATGAGGATTGTGTTGCGTTCTTATCTTGTACCGCCGCGGCTTTGGCCGGCTCACGGCCCGCCTCGCGCTCCACACGACGCACGCTCCAGCCCTCGCCCGCCGCCCGCTCGCCCAGCTCGCGCCGACGCGCCGGGTCCGTCACCGCCAGCAGCGCCCGCCCGTGCCCCATCCCCAGCCTGCCCTCGACGATCAGCCCCCGCAGCGTCTCGTCCAGCTCCGTCAGCCGGATCAGGTTGGTCACGCTCGATCGGTCCAGGCCCACAAGCGAGCCGATCTGCTCGTGCGAGAGCCCGAACCGCTCGCTGAGCCGCCGGAACGCCGCCCCACGCTCGATCGGGTTCAGGTCCTCACGCTGCATGTTCTCGACCAGCGCCAGCTCCGCCGCCTCACGGTCGTCGGCCTCGCACACCACCGTCGGCGCCTGCACCAGCCCGATCCGCAACGCCGCCCGCCACCGGCGCTCGCCCGCGACGATCTCGTACCGCCCGCCCTCGACAGCGCGCACCACGATCGGCTGCATCATCCCCGACCGGCGGATCGACTCGCCGAGCGCGTCGAGCGCCGCCTCGTCGAAGTGCTGCCGAGGCTGCGACGGATTGGGTTGGATAATGTTTGGGTCGAGCATGACGAGCTGGTGAGGCGATGCGTCGCCTTCGCCGAGGTCCGGCCGTGCGGGCGGGCGCAGGGGCTTGGGCTCCGTCGTCGATGAGGCGCCGCCCGGCATCCCGGCGGCGCCTTCCCCACCCCCGCTGCCCCCGGGCTGAACAGGAGTTGCGGCGTCGATCATCGCGCTCAGGCCCCGCCCCAGCCGTCTGGGCTTGGATTTCTGGTCCCCGCTCGTGCCCATGCCGTGTCCCTCCGTGTGCACGCGATGGTACCCGATCCCGGGCGCCCCCACCCTCCATGGGTACACTCCGCCCCACCCTCGGAGCCAGCCGTGCCTTCGAAGAAGAAGCCCCACATCGAAGTCATCGCCCGCGGCTTGCTGACTGACGGCTCCCGCGTCCTGCTGTGCCAGTCGAGAGCGGGGGGGTACTGCTACCTCCCGGGCGGGCACGTGGACCCGGGCGAGGCCGCCGCCGACGCCCTCGCCCGCGAGTTCAAGGAAGAGACCGGGCTGGCCGCGAGCGTCGGCGCCCCCCTGCTGCTCTCCGAGCAGGTCTTCCGCGACCCGGACGGCACGCCGCACCACGAGATCCTGCTGGTGTTCCACGTGGAACGATTGCGTGATCCCGAGGGTGATCCGACCACACAGGTCGAATCGATCGAGGACGACATCGCGTTTGCATGGTTCGAGTTGGCGGAGATCGCACAGACCGATGTCCGCCCACCCAGGCACAAGGCGTGGCTGGCCGCGGGAGGCGCCGTCACAGGCGAGCCGGTTGCCTGGGCCTCGGACGCGCCGCGGAAGACTTCGCCCGAATCGGCGGACCAGGGCGAATAGGGCGCCCGGTCGGGCCGATCGATGTGCCGGGCCCGCGTGCCGCGGGTCGGGCGATCGCGCGATGACCGAGCGGACGACAACCGGCTTCGACCAGCAGCGCCTCGTCGCGCGGCTCGAGCACCTGCAGACCGAGCTCGCCCGCATGGGCGAGGAGGTTGATCGGATGCGCGAGATGGCGGCGCTTGGCGAGCTGTCGGCGATGATCGCCCACGAGGTCCGCAATCTCATGACGCCGATCGTTGCATCCGCCCAGCGTGCGCTGCGTGAGCCGGGCAACGCCGACAAGGCCCGCGCCGCGCTCAACCGCGCGATGACGGGTGGGACCGAGGCGGTGGGGGTCGCGGACGCGATCCTGGACCTGGCGGTGGCGGCGGGCGCCGGCGTCGTAACGATCGAACGCGCCCGCCTGTGCGATGCGGTCAGCCAGGCGATCGCGGGCCTCGGCGATCATGTATGCAACGCGCATATTCGGCGCGTCGGCGAGCAGAACGTCGTCGTCTCGATGAACCCGAACGCGCTGGCGCGCGTGCTGGCGAATCTGATCTCCAACGCGGTCAAGGCGGCTGGGGGTGAGCGGGCGACCATCACGCTCCGGGCCGAGCTGCGCCCCGATGGTTCCACGTGGAACACGCCTCAGGTCGTCATCGAAGTCTCGGACAATGGCCCGGGCGTACCCAGGGCGATCCGGTCCACGCTCTTTGGCGCGTTCGTCCGCGAGGGCGAGGAGGGCGCGGTCGCCTCGCTCGGGAAACGGGCCGACGGGGCGGGGCTGGGGCTGACGATCTGTCGGCGGCTGGTCGAGCGGGCGGGCGGGTCGATCGAGCTTGTTGATTCCGACGAGCCCGGGGCCTGCTTCCGGCTGACGCTGCCCGCGGCGGAATAGAACCACGGCGCTCAGCCCGCGGGGAGCACCACGATGTCTTCGGGTGGGAGGACGACGCCGACGGTGGTGTCGGGTTCTGTCGTGCGCGCGGGGTCCGGGTTGAGCTCGGATGCGGAGATGCGGACGCCGCCCTCGAGCTCGATGAGGCGGTGGGCGATCTCGCCCAGGTAGGTTGTCTCGACGCAACGGCCCTTGAGCGCGCCGGGGGCGCCGGGGTCGGTGAGTCGGACGGACTCGGGGCGGACCGAGCACAGGGCCGGGCCGTCGGTGGGGGAGGTGTCGGTCTTGACGCCCCGGAGCTGGCCGGCGGGTGTCTCGAGCGTGAGCGTGTCAGCGTTTGCGCTGGTGATCGTGCCCTCGATGAAGTTGGTCTCGCCCAGGAAGGCGGCGACGAAGCGGTCGCGCGGGCGGCGGTACAGCTCGCCCGGGGCGCCCTGCTGCTCGAGGCGCCCGGCGCGGAGGACCGCGATGCGGTCGGCCATCGACAGGGCCTCCTTCTGGTCGTGCGTGACATAAACAGTGGTTATGCCGCTCGCTTTACATATAGATCGTATTTGTGAACGGAGTTCGGTGCGCAGCTTCGCGTCGAGGTTGGACAGGGGCTCGTCGAGCAGGAGGACGTCGGGGCGGACGACGATGGCGCGGGCGAGGGCGACGCGTTGCTGCTGGCCGCCCGAGAGTTCGTTGGGCTTGCGCTTGGCGTAGGGGCCCATCTGGACGGCGTCGAGCGCCTCGGCGACGCGGCGTGATCGGTCGGGGTCGCTGATCTTGCGGACCTTGAGGCCGAAGGCGACGTTGGCCTCGACGGACATGTGCGGCCACAGGGCGTAGGACTGGAAGACCATGCCGGTGTTGCGTGTGTTGGGCGGTGCGTGGGTGACGTCTTTGTCGTTGAAGCGGATGGCGCCGTCGGTGGGGTCGATGAAGCCGGCGAGCATGCGGAGGAGCGTGGTCTTGCCGCAGCCGGAGGGGCCGAGCAGGAAGAAGAGCTCGCCGGGCTCGATGGTCAGGTCGATGGCGTCGACGGCCTTCGTGGCGTTGCGGCCTTTGCCGAAGACCTTGGTGACGCCGCGGATCTGGATGCGGGTGGACATAGTGGGGGGAGGGTAGGGGAGATCGGGCGGGGCGGTAGACTCGCGGCGATGCCCGACGAGACCGGACAGGACAGTGCGTTGGCCGCGTCGCTCGAACGCCTGCGCGGCCACCGCAACTGGCCCGACCGGGCGGCGGGGCTGGGCGGGGAGGCGGCGGCGGCGGCGAAGGACGCCAAGAGCCGTGCCCGGGCCGTGGGGGGGATCGCGGCCGCGTGGGCGGTGTGCGTGCCGGATGACCTGCGCGGGGCGTGCGAGCTGGTGAGTTGCACAAACGGGGTGGTGACGGTCCGTGCCGGGGACGCGACGGCTCGCTACGTGCTCGAGCGGTGGCTGCGGGGCGGGGGGGAGAAGACGCTGCGCGAGACGGCGGAGGCGGCGGTCAAGCGGGTGCGGGTGGTGACCAGGTGAGCACGGGCGACGAGGCGGGGGCGGTGCGCGAGTACGTGCGCGACCGGGACGTGGCGTGCCCGGGGTGCGGGTACAACGTCCGCGGGCTCGAGGGGGACGCGTGCCCGGAGTGCGGGCGGGGGCTGCGGGTGGAGATCCGGGCGCAGGGGCGGACGGCGGGGTGGTGGTTCGGGCTCTTTGGGTTGTGCGGCGCCTCGGGCGTGATGGCGGTCGTCGTCGTGACGATCGCCATCATGGTGACGACGGGGACCTGGGACGAGGAGCCGCTGGCGTTCGTTGCGGCGATGCTGGCGATCGGGGGGCTTGCGTCGTCGGCGCTGGCGTTGTCGCGTTGGCTGACGGACGTGCGTCGCGGCGCGTGGGCGGGGGCGCAGGCGTGGGTGATCGGGTTCGGGCCGTTGCTCGCGTTGTGGGGCGCGATGCTTTTGCTGATGCGGGTGTTCTGAGGGGGGTTAGCGCGGGGGATCGGGCCGCGGCCCGGGTTGTCAGTGGGCCTCTCGGGCGGCGCTTGGGGAGGCCCGAGAGGGCGGGATGCCTTGGGCTAGGGGCAGCCCTCGCCGAAGGCGACGAGGAAGGCGAAGACGTCGGAGAAGTCGAAGACGCCGGTCGGCAGTGCGAGGTCGGCGGCGGGGTCCATCGCGCCGAAGGCGACGAGGAAGTCGAAGACGTCGGAGAAGTCGAGCTCGCCGAAGGGGGGCGCGGTGTCGGCGGGGTTGCAGCCGAAGAGGAAGGGGACGCCGGGCCAGAAGCCGGGGGCGATCGCGAGTGTGTCGGCGACGGCGGGGGTGGCGGCGTCGGGCTGGGCGATCGTGCCGCGGAGGGTGTAGGCGCCCCCGGCGCTGGCGCCGCCGCCGGCGTCGAGCGTGGACCAGGCGATCGCGTAGTCGCCGCCGACGGGGCCGCCGCGGGGCTGGGCGAGCACGGTCGTGGAGCACGCCGCGAGCGCGGCGGCGGCGAGCGTCGTCGTGTGCCGTATGCGCGTCATGGCCTGCCCGCGCTGTCGAGGAGGAGCTGGTCGAGTATCGCCTGCTGCTCGTCGAGGCGGCGGCGGAGGTCGGCGTTGTCGGCTTCGAGCATTCTGAGCGTGCCGAGCGCCGGCTTGCCAGGGTTCAGATCAGATTGCGCAACAAGATCATCCCAGTCTTTGTCGGGTGGTGGCGGGGAGAAATCTCCGAGGGACGTCACTACAGAGCCGTAAGCGGTTGGGAAGTAGATGAGCTGAAGGGAGATACTCGTAAGAATGGTCTGGTTGTGGGTGGCGGGTGTATAGTCGCTGGACGCCGTGAGGTAGTAACGGTGTGTGCCTGCGCTCGCTACGGGAAACACTCGGGTGATTGAGGCGGGGGTCTGGTAGAAACCTACCGGAGACGCTGGTGGGATTTCCATTGTTGCGTAGCCGCGGACGTTCTCGAAACCGTGGCTGACGTCGGTGAGCGAGATCCACACCTCGGAGATCTTAGAGTTGTCATTATGGAAGAAAGCTATGTTGCAGGTCATCATGGCGATGACATACCCGGGTCCCGGTGTTGTGATCGCGGCACTGCCGATGTTGTCGATGCCTGCGAAGTGGACGCCGTAATCAGATGCGATGTTTGAGTTCGACGCGACCCCGGGTTCGTCGAGCATCTCTGATGAGTTGATCGCGTTGTCGGGGAGTTGGACGGAGGCGCCGCCGGTGAGGCTTAGGTCGATCACCGCGGACTGGGCGTCGTCGGTCAGCGCGAGTCGTGGCGATCCCGACGAGCCGGCGCCGGCGGCCTCGATGCCGATGTTCCCGGCGTTGTCGCGCATGAGCCGGAGGATGGCGCCGTCGGGCATCGGGCCGCCGAACCTGCCGAGGTAGTAGATCTGCTGGCCTGTGGTCTGGTCGAAGCCCTGGGCCGCCGAGCCGCCGCCGATGGAGCGGAGCTCGAACGTGAGATCGTCCTGCCCGTGGTAGAGCTGGAAGATCCCGCTCTCGGAGCCGGACCCTCTCTGGTTATTCCCGCCGTAGAGCGCGAGTCGCCCGCGGTTGGACGAGTTCGGGCCCGGCTCCCCGCCGAGCGTGGCCATGAGGTCGCCGGCGTCGAGGAACGAAAGGGCGCCGGTCTCGCCCGAGGGCGTGGGTCCGAGGCGTGCGTACATAGAGAACTCTGGCAGCGGCGAGAAGGCGAGCATGTTCTGGCGTCCCCGCCCGTCATCGAGGTCGAAGTTCAAGATCGTCGTGGTCGCGTCGGGTTGGACCTCGACGTCGCCAACGATCAGGGCGTTCTCGAGCAGGGCGTTCTTGTCGGTATCGACCTTGATGCCGCGGGTGTTGGTCGAGAACGGGACGGCGGTGATGGGCTGGGGGGGCAGGAGCTTGGTGAACGAGAGGTCGGGCTCCTGGACCTCGACGAGCAGATGCCACTGGGGCTCGCCCGGGACGTTGGCGTAGGCCTCGACGATGTCGTCGGCGAAATCGAGGCTGACGGTGAACAGGCCCGCGGCGATGTCAACTGTTTGCGTGATGGCGCCGCCGGCGACCGACTTGCCGGTGGGATCGGTCGTGAGGTTGAATCGGAGGGTGCGGGCGCCGGTGACTGGCTGGCCGCCCTCCTCGAGCACGCCCTGGTAGGAGAAGGTGGTCTCGGGGCCGGCGTCGGCGGGCGTCGCGGCGGCGGCGAGCGCGAGGGCGACCGCCAGGGCGAGGGCGGCGCGACCTGGGCGCCCGGGCGAGGTGTGGGTGTGCGGCATCTGGATCTCCCCCGCCGACGGCGAAGACAGCGGCGGGCGGACCCCGGGGCGGGATCGGATCGAGATACTCGGCGCTGAACCGGTGTCGGCTGTTGTGTGCGCGATCCCGCAGGCCCGGGTCGGCGGGGGATCGCGGCCTGCCCACGGTAGTGAATCCGCGACGCGGTCACAATACCACTGTTTCGTGGGGGGACGGTGCGGGCCGTGTGTGGCCGACGGCGGCGCCGGCGCGTCGGGGGCGTTACGGGCAGCCGGCGGCGAAGGCGGTGAGGAACGCGACGACGTCGGAGAAGTCCCACTGGCCGATGGGTGGGGCGAGGTCGGCCTCGGGCGCCATCGCGCCGAAGGCTGTGAGGAACGCGACGACGTCGGAGAAGTCGAGCTGGTCGAAGGGGGCGGCGATGTCGGCGGGGCTGCACGGGCCGGGCGTTGCGCCGGTCTCGAAGAGGTAGGCGGAGCCCGATCCGGGTCCGGTCTCGGCGTCGAAGGGCGAGCCGACGAGGGCGGTGGGGCCGAAGATGGCGACGGCTCGCCCGAACTGGTCGGAGCCGCCGGTGTCGGTGTGGAAGACGTCGGTGATGAAGGCGCCGGACTTGATGTCGAAGAGATAGGCCTTGCCCTCGAGGGTGCTGAAGAACTGCCTGCCGTGGGCGCCGACGAGGGCGAGGTCGCTCGAGACGCTGACGCCCTGTGCGCCGAAGAGGTCGCCCGTGCGGCCGTCGGGGGCGGTGAGTTTGTGCAGCTGGGCGCCGTCGGAGGCGTCGAAGAGGTAGGCGGCGCCGGAGTCGGTCTGGTTCCCGTCGCCGTCCTCGGCGCCGACGATGGCGATGCCATCGCGGAGGGCGACGGCGCTGCCGAACTTGTCGAGGAACCCGCCGTCGCTGGCGTCGAGGGTGTGCAGGAGGTCGCCCGAGGCGGCGTCGAAGAGCCATGCGCGCCCGCGCCCGTCGGCGCCGAAGCCGGGGGCGCCGATGAGGACGGTGGTCCCTTCCATCGCGACGGCGGTCCCGACCAGATCATTCGAGTTGGTCCCGGCGGGGACGATCTTGCGGGCGAATGCGCCGGTGGCGGTGTTGAAGATGTAGACGGCGCCGTTGTTCGTTCCGAAATCGTCGTCGTTGGGGGCGCCGACGGCGGCGAGGGAACCGGAGACGGCGACGGCGGCGCCGAACCCGTCCGAGCCGGCGCCGTCGGGCGCCAGGAGCTTGAAGGTCTCTATGCCCGAGGCGGCGTCGAAGAGGTAGGCGGCGCCGGAGTTGCTCCCGTTGCTATCTTCGCCTTGTGCGCCGACCACGACGGTGGGGATGGAGATGTCAACGCAGCCACCGAAGCCATCGCCGTCCTCGCCGTCCGAGGCGAGGAGCTTGTGCAGCTGGGTGCTCGTCGATATGTCGAAGAGATACGCGGCCCCCGAGAACGGGCCGTTCTCGGTGTTCTCGTTTGCGCCGACGATCGCGGTCGTGGCGTCGAGGGCGGCGGCGATGCCGAACTGATCGAAGGCGGCGGTGTCGTCGCCTGTGAACTTGTCGAGTTGGTCGCCCGGGGCGGCCGCGGCCTGGGCGGCGCAGCAGCCGACGAGCACGATCGCGCGTGTGAGACGGATCATCGTTCCTCCCCTGGGAATGCAGGACCAAGGTACCGGCGGCGGCGGCTTGAACGAAGGAGAAACAGGCGGTTTCCGCTCTGGGGCCGGCCCGATCCGGCTGGATCCCGTGTCGGTCCTGGCGCCCGATCTTTGGGGCGTGGCGGGGCGTATGAGAGAGGGCGGGGCGGGTGTGCCGATAAGTGCACGACCGCCGCCAGCCACAGGAGCGATATGTCCCCCACGCTGCCCAACACCGACCTGACGCCCGAGCTGCTCACGCACATGCAGGCCATCAAGGCCAAGGCGCTCGAGTACGGCCTCGACTTCTTCGAGGTGATCTACGAGCGGCTCGACTTCCAGACGATGAACGAGATCGCCTCGCGGGGCGGCTTCCCGATCCGCTACCCGCACTGGAAGTGGGGGATGGAGTACGAGAAGCTCTCCAAGCGCGACGCGTACGGCATGGGGCGTATCTACGAGATGGTCATCAACAACGACCCTTGTTACGCCTATCTGCAGGAGTCGAACTCGGTCACGGACCAGAAGCTCGTGATGGCGCACGTGTACGGGCACTCGGACTTCTTCAAGTGCAACGCGTGGTTCGGCAAGACCAGCCGCAAGATGATGGACGAGACGGCGAACCACGCGACGCGGGTGCGTCGGCACATCGAGCGGGAGGGCGCCGAGACGGTCGAGCGGTTCATCGACCGGTGCCTGAGCGTCGAGCACCTGATCGACCCGCACTCTGTGTTCGTGCAGCGGGAGCGCGAGGAGGGGGAGGCCGAGGCGTTCGAGGCGCGGAAGTTGCCGGCCAAGGACTACATGGATCCGTTTATCAACCCGGCGAGCGAGCTGGAGCGGCAGAAGATCGCGCACGCCGAGGCGGCGCGGGCACGCAAGACCGCGTTCCCGGCCAGGCCCACGCGCGACGTGCTGCTGTTCCTCATGCGGCACGCGCCGCTGGACGACTGGCAGGTTGACGTTCTGTCGATCATCCGCGAGGAGGCGTACTACTTCGCGCCCCAGGCGATGACGAAGGTGATGAACGAGGGGTGGGCGACATACTGGCACTCCAAGCTCATGACGCAGCACTTCCTGGACGCCAAGGAGATCGTGCACTACGCCGACCAGCACTCGGGCGTGGTGCACATGCCCGCGGGCGGGTTCAACCCGTACAAGATCGGGCTGGAGATGTTCAAGGAGATCGAGCGGCGCTGGGACCGGGGCCAGCACGGCCCGATCTGGGAGCGGCTCGATTCGCTGGGCGCGAAGGAACGCTTCGACGACAAGTCGATGAATGGGCGTGAGAAGATCTTCGAGGTGCGTCGGATCTACAACGACGTGAACTTCATCGACGAGTTCCTCACACCCGAGTTCGTCGAGAAGCACCAGATGTACCAGTTCCGCAAGGACCCGCAGACGGGCGAGGTGCGGGTCGTGACGCGGGATTTTCACAAGGTCAAGCAGACGCTGCTGTACCAGCTGACGAACATGGGCCAGCCGTTCGTGTACGTCGTGGACGCGAACTACCTGAACCGGGGCGAGCTGTACATGGCCCACGAGTTCAGCGGGCTGGAGATCGACGCGGCGCAGGCCGTCGAGACGCTGCGGGGCGTGCGCGCGATCTGGGGGCGCCCGGTGCACCTGCAGGCGCGGGTGAACGAAGAAATGCGGCTGATCTCGATGGAGTCGCCCGACGGGGATCCCAAGAGCGAGAAGATCGGCGAGGAGACGCCGCGGCCTGCGCACATGGTCGAGTAAGCGGGCGTCGGGCGAGCAGGCGACTGGGCACGGGCGCACGAAAACCGCCGTCCCACGGGGGACGGCGGTTGTTGAGGACGCGTGTCCGGGCTGCTCAGCCTCGCTGGCGGCGCAGGAGCGTCAGGACGCCCATGGCGCCCAGGGCCAGCGCGCCCGGCGAGGGGATGAAGATGTTGTCGAAGGCGCCCGAGCCGCCGACGTTGATGACGACTTTGTTGAAGCCGTCGGCGGCGCCGGCGGCGCCATCGGCGACGAGGTCGGCGGCGGTGATCGGGCTGATGCGGTTGGCGGTGTTGTCGCCGAACTCGAGCGAGGCGTCATAGAAGAGCGAGGCGATGGTTGTGAACTCGCCGAAGGCGACGGAGGCGACGAGGACGTCGTCGCGGTAGAAGTCGAGGCTGGAGCCCTCGATGTTGCCCTCGCGGTCAACGACGTCGAAGCCGAAGCGGTCGATGGTGCGGTTGAACTCGAAGATGAGCTGGCCCGAGGGGCGGAGGCCCTCGTCGTCGGGGTCGTCGAGGAAGCCGTCGTCGGCGC
This sequence comes from Phycisphaerales bacterium, assembly GCA_029260515.1. Classification (GTDB taxonomy): domain Bacteria; phylum Planctomycetota; class Phycisphaerae; order Phycisphaerales; family UBA1924; genus JAJRXR01. Next base: position 454,217 of record JAJDDC010000070.1, read on the forward strand.
CGATGTTGTTCTCGGCGATGAAGATGGCCATGCCGAGGCTGACCTCGGTGGGCGAGAGGGCGAGGTTGCCCGCGGCCCACGGGGGGCCCTCGAGGTCGGGGTCGGAGGTGCCGATCTCCGTGGTGTCGAAGGCGGCGGCGATATTGAACGGGCGGTTGAAGTTGACAGCGCTGATGGCGAGCACGGGCTCGAACTGGCCGACGAGGATCTCGCCGTGCGAGAGGGTCTCGAAGTCAAAGAGCTGCGCGTTGGCGGCGCCGGCGGCGAGCGTGATCGCGGCCGCGGCGGTGATAATCGGTGATCTCATCCTGGACACTCCTCCTCACAGAAAAACACCGCGATCCGGCGGTGACTGCCTGTCTATGAGTCGAAGCTACCCCAGCTTTACAGCGATGCCAGCGGGTTGCGTTTTTATCCGCCCCTGACGCGATCGCGCGTCGGGACGTCGCCGTAAGTTAGTGTGCGCAAGCTGGTTCCGAGAAGGCGGGGGAGCCCGGGATTGTCGGGTCGCGGACGCGGGATACTCAGCCGGCGGCCGCGGGCGTCCGGGGGTCCTCGCCCTGCTCGATCCTGGCGATCTTCTCGACGCGCCGGGCGTGGCGCCCGCCCTCGAACTCGGTCGCGAGCCAGATGTCGATGATCTTCTCGATCAGTCGCTGGCCCAGCAGGTCGCCCGAGAGGCACAGCACGTTGGCGTCGTTGTGGGCCCGCGAGAGCTGGGCGGTTAGCTCGTCGTGCACGACGGCGGCGCGGATGCCCCCGACTTTGTTGGCGGCGATCGCCATGCCGATGGACGTGCCGCAGATGAGGATGCCCCGGTCGGCCTCGCCCTTGGACACGCTCTGGGCGACGAGCCAGGCCTGGTCGGGGTAGTCGGACGGCCCGTCGCACTCGCCGAGGATCCTGGCGTCCTGCCCCTCGCTGGTGAGGTGCTGGGCGGTGAGGCGGGCGGCGGCGAGGCCGCGGTGGTCGGCGCCGATGACGATCCGCAGGGTGTTCTCGCTCATCGGTCCAGCTCCCGGAGGCGTGCGGCGATCAGGGCCGCGAGACGGTCGGCCGTCTCACGGTAGACCTCCTGGCCCATCCCGATCGGGTCGGGGATCGAGCCCTCTGGGTCCAGGGGATGGATCTCGCCCGCGTGCCCGGGGGCGAGGCGCGTGGCGGCCTCGGCGTGGGTGGGCGTCATGGCGTACACGGCGTCGGCCCGCTCGATCATGTCGGCGGTCAGGGGGCGGGAGCGGTGGGCCGAGAGGTCCAGGCCACGCCGGGCCATCTCGGCGACCGCCTCGTCGGCGGCGGGGGCGCCGTGCGTCGCGGTGACGCCGGCGCTGACGGCGCGGGTGACAGCGTCGCCGGCGTCGCCCGCCTCGAGCAGCGCGCGTGCGATGGCCGCGGCCATCGGGCTGCGGCAGGTGTTGCCGGTGCAGACGAAGAGGATCGTTCGTGCCACGCGTGCGAGGATACCCGGGCGGGCGTGCTCAGCGTTCGCCCGCGTGCCCGGCCGCGCACGCGTCGCGCGGGCGGTTGGCCGCGACCCAGCGGTACACGGGGCGGGCGGCGTGCGAGACGCCCGGGAGATAGAGCAGGGCGGCGATCGGGGCGCCCGGCGGGGTCTGGAGCAGGGCCCTGCGGATCGCGGGGAAGCCGAGCAGGACGCGCCCGTCCCGGGTCCGCATGGGCATGCCCCGCATCGCGTCGTCGAGGGTCACGGGCAGGCCGTCGCCGGCGGTGTTGAGGTCGGTGAACTCGAGGCGCCCGAGCCAGTCGAGGCGACGCAGGACGCGGGTGGATCGGCGGCAGGTCCCGCACCGGGCGTCGTAGTAGCAGGTGTCGCGGGGCACGTGTGAGCGTATGTAGGGCGCCGGAGGGGGGTTGGGCGGGTGTGCCCGGGGCGTGTGGTGGGTCTTGTGGGCATCCGCGGGTAGCCCGCGTCGTATAGTCAGGCGAGCCGACACCGGGGACAGGGCTGAAGGAGCTCCGCATGCCACGCACAACGGGACCCATCGGGGGGCGTCGCCGCGCCTTCACGCTCATCGAGATCCTGCTGGTCATCGCGATCATCGGGGTGCTCATCGCGATCCTGGTGCCGGCCCTGGGCGGCGCCCGCGAGGCGGCCCGCAAGGCCCAGTCGCAGACGCTGCTCACGTCGCTGGGCAACGCGGTCGGCGCGTTCGGCAACGACAACGACGGGCGGGCGCCCGGGCTCTTCGGCGTCCGCGACATGGGGCACTCGGACAACGGGGGCATGGGGGGCGAGGGCCTGAGCGCGATGGAGAACATGCTCCTGGCGCTCTCGGGCTCCGAGGCGGTCCTGGGGCGCAACGACGTGTCGTACAACGGCGAGGTAAACCAGAATATCGTCGCGCTCGTCGGGCCGTTGAGCGCCTCGGACAGCAAGTACTGGGTGAACCCGAGCTTGATCGGCACGGGCGACGCGTACTTTGACATCTCGCCCGAGTTCTTCGTCGCCCAGACGAGGGGCGAGCAGCAGGCCGCGGCCAACGCGGGCCCGGCGGCCAACGAGGACGAGCGGGCGATGGGCATGGTCGAGATCCCCGACCTCGTGGACGCGTGGGGCCAGCCGATCCTCGCGTGGGTCAAGGACGAGTTCGGGGCGACGCAGATCCGCCAGTCGGCGACGAACATCACGCTCGAGCGTGAGAAGTTCGTGCAGATCGACTCGGACGGCGCGGACGGGAACACCGGGCCCGCGTGGTTCTACTGGAACTCGAACGCGGCGTTCCTGCGCGCCACGGCGCTGGGCAAGAAGCGGTACGACATGAGCGCGGGGCCGAGCGGCACGGACGGCGCCGCGAGCATCATCGGCGGCGGCATGCGTGAGGATGACCCCGACCACATGCTCTACACGATGGCCGCCCTTCTCGGCGCGTCGTCGTTCTCCTCGCTCCAGGACGCCGGGGGCAGCCCGTATATGAGCGCGGACCTGATCCCGACATCGGCCCGCGGGAGCGTGGTGCTGCACTCGGCCGGGCGCGACGGGATCTACCTGTCCACCGAGGACTCGGGGCTCGCGACCGCGACGGTCGACGGTGACCACATCGAGTTCGGGTCAAACTTCTACGGGCCGGGCACAGAGGACCGGATCCTCGACGACGCCGGCAAACCCACATCTGTGGATGTGATCACCGATTTCGACGATCTGATCACGGGTGTCGGCAACTGAGGTCGGCCCGCCCGCTCAGATCTGTGTTCGTGCGGCGATCCTGAGAAACACCATTGTTCATGCTTGCGTCGGGGCGGCCCAGGGGTAAGCCTGTGGCGTGCGCGCGTCGTGGACACGCCCGGAGAGCTGGACGGATCGGGGCGCCCGGTCGGCGCGGGTGCGCGCGGGTGTGGCGTTCGCGGCGGCGTGCGTGGGGATCGTGCTCGGGCGTCTGACGCCGGGGGCGCCGACGGGCCTGTGGTTCGCGTTGGCGCTGGGCGCGTCGGCGGGGGTGTGCGTGCTGCGGGGGCGGGCGTGCCGGGTGGCGCTGGTGCTGGGCGCGGCGCTGCTGATGGCGGGGTGGACGCAGGCGAGGATCCACACGCGACCGTCGGCGTCATTCGAGGCGTTGCTGGATGAGGGCGTGGGCGGGGTGGTCCGCCCGACGCTGGTGCGGCTCGAGTGCCGGGTGATCTCGGCGATGGTCGCGCCGCCCGAGGCGCTCACGCCCCTGGACCCGATGTACATAAGCGACGACGTCGGGCGGGGCGGCGGGGGCCAGTGGGTCGAGGCCGAGGCGCTGCTGGTGCGCACGGGCGGGGGTGATCGGCGTGTGCGCGGGAGGGTGCGTATGTACGCGCCGGGGCTGCGCGACGAGCACGTGCACGCTGGGCAGCGGGTGCTGGTGACCGGGTGGGCGGACGGCGTCGGGCCGGACACGAACCCGCGCGGGTACGACGGGCGGGCGAGGGCGCGCCAGCGCGGGTTCGTGGGGCGGGTGCGGACGTCGTCGCCCGCGATGATCGAGCCATTGGACGATGGGATGCTCGGGTGGGTGTGGGCGGCGCCGACGCGGTGGCGGGGGGCGTTGCGCCGACGCGCCTCGGCGGCGCTGGGCGACGGGGCGGGCGGGGGCGACGGCTTGCGGCTGATGGCGGCGCTGCTTCTGGGACGGCGCGAGCCGGGCATCGGGCCGGTGCTGGACCAGTTTCGGCGTCTCGGGGCGTCGCACCTGCTGGCGGTCTCCGGGTTCCACCTGGCGGTGCTCGCGGGCATGGCGCTGTGGCTTGTGCGCTTGACGGGCGAGCGCGGGCGCCTGGAGGGCGTGCTCGTCGGGGCGGCGACGCTGGCGTACATGCTGGTGCTGCCCACGCGGACGCCCATCGTCCGCTCCGGCGTGATGGTCCTGGGCGTGCTCGTGGGGGACGCGGCGGGGCGGCGCCCGGACAGGCTGGCAACGCTCGCGTGGGTCGCGATCTGCCTGCTCGTCTGGCGCCCGCTGGACCTGTGGTCGATCGGGTACCAGCTGAGCGTGGGGATCACCGGTTTGCTGATCTGGCTCGGCTCGACGCGCCACCCGTGGGTGTTCGGGCAGCGCGTCGTCGGGGCGGCGCCCGGGCGGGGCGTGTGCGCGACGGCGTGGCGCGTGTGCACGCACACGCTGGCGACGTGCGTGCTGTGCTGGATGGTCGCGGCGCCGACGATCCTGGCGCACACCGGGATCGCCAGCCCGATCGCGCCGCTGGCCTCGGCGCTGCTGCTGCCGATTGTGCTCTTGGACCTCGCGGTTGGGTTCGTGCTGGTGGTGGGCGCGGCGGCCGCGCCGGGGCTCGGCGGGTTCGGGGCGGCGATCCTCGGCGCGATGGGGGACGCGACGCTGTGGGCGGCGGGCGTGCTCGAGCGCGTGCCGGGCGCGTCGTTCCGCCTGCCCGAGGTCTCGGCGCTGTGGGCGGCGGCGGCGACGTGCTGGTCGCTGTGGGTGATCGGGCGTGCGCGGCTCCGCGACCGGCGGGTGTGGTTGGTGGCGGCGGTGGTGGCGGCGTGGCTGGGCGGGGAGGTCTCGATCCGGCGGGGGATGTCGCCCGACGCGGTGCTCCGCGTGGACACGGTCGATGTCGGCGACGGGACGTGCCACCTGGTCCGCGCGGGCCGCGGCGCGATCCTGTGGGACGCGGGCTCGCTCACGCGGCGCTGGAACGAGGGGGCGATCGAGAACCTGTGGCGCGACCGGGGGGGTCGCGCGGTGACGACCGCGGTTGTCTCGCACCCGAACCTGGACCACTACAACGCGCTGCCGGCGCTCGCCGGCCCCCTCGGCCTCGAGCGCGTGCTGGTGGGTGCGGCGATGCACGAGCGGCTCGACGCCGGACCCGGGCTCTACTGGCGCGAGCTGCTCGAGGCCCAGGGCGTCCGGATCGAGGTGATCGGCGCGGGCGACCGGCTCGAGCTGGGGCGCGTGACGATCCGCGTGCTGTGCGAGGGCGGGGCGGGCATGGAGGCCAACGACCGCTCGCTCGTGGCCCGCATCGAGGCGCCGACGGATGACGGCGGGCGTCGCGTGCTGCTCACGGGCGACATCCAGGCGCCGGCGATGGGGTTGCTCGAGGCCCGGGGCGTGGATGTCCGGGCGGACGTGCTCGAGTTGCCCCACCACGGGTCGGTGCACGCCGCGGCGCTCGACTTCGTCGCGCGGGTCGATCCGGGCGTCGTGCTCCAGTCCACGGGCGCCCGGCGCGTGTTCGACACGCGGTGGGACCCGGTCCGCGGTGGGCGGGTCTGGTGGACGACGGCGGTGAACGGCGCGTGCTGGGTCGAGGTCCGGCGCGACGGGTCGATCGTGACCGGCGCCCGGATCGACGCGGGCTCGTGGGATCGGACGGGCGAGCCCGGGCGCTAGCGCCGCCCGGCGCGGTAGTCCGCGGCCAGCTCGCCCAGGCGCCGACGGTCGTCCTCGCGCGTCGCGAGCGGGATGACCTCCTCGACGAAGGCGGCGGCGTTCTCGGGGCCGGACTCGCGCTTGATCGCGTCGCCCACCTCGACGGTGTCGGCGACGATCTGGTCGGCGCGGATCATGCGCCGCATCAGCGCGACCGCCCGGGCCCGGTCGCCCTCGCGGTCGGCCAGCTGGGCGCGGGCGGCGGTCCACGCGATGTCGATGCTGCGCGCGTCGCCCGTGGTGACGGCGTGCTGGGCGAGGGCGACGAGCACGCACTCGCGGGTGAGCCCGGCGCGGAACAGCGGGCCCACGCCCGCCAACGCCAGCTCCGGCGTGATCGCCTCGGTCTGGTCGTCGATGAGCAGGTCGGTGACGAGTTGGGCGGCGTCGGCGTCACGCCCGAGCAGCACCAGCGCCACGACCGCCTCGTCGCGGCGCCCGGCGGCGAGCGCGTCGCGGAACTCGTCCTCGAGATCGGAGGCGCCGTCGAGCGGGAGCGGATCGGGCGTGCGCTGGCCCGCGGACGAGAGGGTGATCAGAGGGTCGCCGAGGACCGCGAGCTTCCAGAGCCTGGCGTTGTCGGCGCGGACGGCGGCGGCCCAGGGGTACCCGACGGCCAGGCGCCCGGCGAGGATGCGTGGGGGGATGAAGGCCCGGAGGTAGGGCTCGTCCACGGCGCCGAGCTGGGCGTAGGCGCCCCGCTCCATCCATCGCCCGCCGATGCCCGAGCGGGCGTCGCCCCGGGCCAGCGAGAACGAGTGGATGAGGTGGAGGATGACCGGGTGGTCCAGGTGCGGGGTGTCGGCGGCGTGCCCGCGGCCCGGGTTGAGGTCGAAGTTGTGCGGCACGCCCTTGGTGTTGACGAGGACCAGGTCGGCGTCGATGGGCCCGAGCGTCGCGTGACGCCAGTCGGTGAGGCTCGAGTGGGGGGCGTCGAGGGCGGTGACGTTCATCCCCCGGTCGCCCAGGATCTGGACGGCGGGCGTGTTGTCGTAGCGGGTCCAGTCGCCCGTGACCGGGTAGGCGTCGAATGCCCATGCGCTGTGGGCCTCGAGGAACAGGGCGCACATGGCGCGCCAGGCGCTGGCGCTCTCGGACCCGACGAGCTGGGCGGTCCACGCCCAGCGGGCGCCGTCGGCGGTGCGCCCGAGCAGGTCGGAGACCGCGAGCGTCTCGTTCTTGTTCGTGTCGTCGCGGAAGTTGAGGGGGGCGTCGAGCGCGAGCGTCAGCGCGTCGATGTCGTCGCCCAGCGCGTTCCACGCCAGGCCGGTCGCGTCGGCGAGTCGTTCGATGGCGGCCTCGACGCCCAGGGCCTTGTCGCGTGACCAGAACCCGCTGGGGATGCCGCCGGGGTCCTCGATGAAGCCCAGGGGCTGCATCCGGCCGGCGGCCAGCGCGAGGGCGCCGGTCCAGGCCGGGTCGGTGGCGCTGGTGACGACGAGGCCCGGGGGCGTGACGCCGCCGGCCCTGAGGCTCGCGATGGCGTCGGCGTCCGTCGCGTCGGGGTCGAGGCCGATCGCGCTTGCCCAGGCCTCGCGCACGCGCGCCTCGCGCGCCGGGCGCGGGGCGGGCCACTCGTCGCCGGTCCCGTTCCAGCGGACCACGGACTCGGGCTCGAAGGCGCGGGCGAAGCGGGCGATGTCCTCGCGGGCGCGTGTGCTCCCGTCGTCGATGAGGACGGGGAAGCGGGTGTGCCCGTCCCAGGCGGCGATCGCCTGGGCGTAGGCGCCCGCGTCGGGCACGATCACGAGCGTCGGGATGATCCGCTGGGCGGCGCGGTGGACCGCGGCCCGGATCCCCAGGCGGCGCGGGGCCTCGAAGGCGTCGGCCTTGATGAGCACGTCGCGCAGGCCTTGTTCGATCGTGGGCGGCTCGGCCGTGTGGGCGGGCGACGCGAGGAACGCGAGCGTCGCGGCGAGGAGCGGGAGTGCCATGGTCCGGAGGGCGTTCGCTGGGCGGGGCATATCGCCACTCTACGGGGTGGGGCCCGCCCGGGGTCGTGGGATTCCGGGGGCGCCCTAGACTCGCCGCCGTGCCCAGCCTGACGCGTGATGAACTGATCGAGCTTGTGGATCGCGAGCGGGCGGGCGGCGAGGCCCGGACGCTCGCGGTCCCGGTGGGCGTGCGTCTGCTGGCCGACCAGCTCACGCCCGTGCTCGCGTACCGGCGGCTGGTCTCGCCCGACGAGCGGACCGCGCCCTCGTTCCTGCTCGAATCGGTCGAGGGGGGCGAGCGGCAGGGGCGCCACTCGATCCTGGGCTCGCGCCCGATGCTCGAGGTGGTGACGAACAGGGGCGAGTCGCAGATCACGTGGCACGGGCGGTCGGTCGTGGGCACGCCCGATGACCACGGCGACCCGTTCGAGATCCTGCGCGCGGTCGCGGGGTCGCTGAAGCTGGTCGTGCCGGCGAACACGGTGGAGCGCGGGCTGCTGCCCGGGTGCTTCATCGGCGGGTGGGTCGGGAACGCGGCGTACGACACGGTGCGGTACGCCGAGCCGGGCAAGCTCGGCTGGGACAACGCGCCCGCGGACGACCGGGGGCTGGCGGACCTGCAGTTCGGGTTCTACGACGGCGTGGTGGTGTTCGACCACGTCGCCAAAGTCGTGCACGTGGTGCAGCTCGCGTTCGTCGGCGCGGGCGACGACGCGGGTGATGTCTACGACCGGGTCGTCGGGACGCTCGCGGCCAGGTGCGACGAGATCGAGCGCCACTCCAAGCCTTTGGGTTCGGGGCGGATGGACCGGGAGGGCCCGGGCGGGGAATCAGGCGAGAGCGAGCCGATGGCGTCGAACACCACGCGCGAGCAGCACGCGGCGATGGTCGCGCGGGCGCTCGAGTACATCCGGGCCGGCGACATCTTCCAGGTCGTCGTGGGCCAGCGGTTCGAGCGGGTGTCGCAGGCCGACCCGTTCGACGTGTACCGGGCGCTGCGGGCGGTGAACCCGAGCCCGTACATGGTGTACCTGCAGGGGCGGGGGCAGATCCTGGTCGCGTCGAGCCCGGAGATTCTGTGCCGGGTACGCAAGGCCTCGGACGGGTCGATGGTCGTGACGAATCGCCCGCTGGCCGGGACGCGCAGGCGGGGCGCGACGCCGGAGCAGGACGCGGCGTTGGAGGCCGAGCTGCTCGCGGACCCGAAGGAGCGTGCCGAGCACGTGATGCTGGTGGACCTGGGACGCAACGACGTCGGGCGGGTGGCCGAGCCGGGGTCGATCGAGCTGGCGTCGGTGATGAGCGTCGAGCGGTACTCGCACGTGATGCACATCAGCTCGACGGTGACCGGGCGCGTGCGGGCGGGGCTGGACTCGTGGGACGCGCTGCGGGCGGCGCTGCCGGTGGGGACGATCTCGGGGGCGCCCAAGATCCGGGCGATGCAGATCATCGACGAGTTGGAGCCCGTGCGGCGCGGGCCCTACGGCGGGGGCATGGGCTGGGTCGGGCTCGACGGCGAGATGGACATCGCCCTGGCGCTGCGGACGATGGTCGTGCCGACGGCGATGCGCGACGCGGCGAGCGGGGCGTGGACCTACCACGTGCAGGCGGCGGGGGGGATCGTCGCGGACTCGGTCGCCGAGGCCGAGTTTCAGGAGACGGTCAACAAGGCCGCGGCGTTGGCGCGCGCGATCGATGTCGCGGAGCGGGCGTTCGGAACGGGATGAACTCGAACGGCTCGACGGGTCGATCCGAAGCGTCGATCAGAGCAAGACGAGCCCCCAGCGCGAGCTGGGGGAAACGGCGTGCGTCACGGCCCCGGTGTCCCCCAGCTCGCGCTGGGGGCTCGTTGGTCGGGGCGCGGGATCGCGTAGGGCTTGTGACCCGAGGAGGACACACCGGACGGATGCCGTTTGTTAGAGCGTTTCCTTCAAGTTCTGCGAGGGCTTGAAGGCGCAGGTGGTGGACTCGGGGATCTGGATGGGCTGCTTGGTCGCCGGGTTCATGCCCGTGCGGGCGGCCCGGACCTTGCGCTGGAAGGTGCCGAAGCCCGAGATCGCGACCTTCTCGTCGGTCTTGAGGCCGCGGGTGATGGACTCGATGACGGCCTCGACGGCCTTGGTCGCGTCGGACTTGGTGGATTCCATCTGGGACGCGACGGATTCGATCAGATCGGTCTTGTTCATTTCAGCCTCCTGCTGGCCTCCCCGGCGCTCCGCGCGGGGGGCTGATCTTGTGTGACGGGTTTGGATCGGCCACCGGGGGCCGGGCTCGCCAGAAAGCGGGGCCTCCGGGGCGGATTCCGGGCCCGGGCCTCGTGTGGCCCCGGGGCCCGGGGGTGGGCGTCGGGCGGGCCGGCAGGCCGCGGGGCCCGGGTGGGGGGCGAACGATCCGGCATGGGCGAGACGCGGGCGTTGGTCGTGGTGACGGAGCCGATCCCGGAGGAGGCGTCGGCGTGGCTCGCGCAGCGGGCGGAGGTCGTCGCGTGCGCGCAGGGCGAGGCCGGGTTCGGGCTGCTGCTGTCGCGGGCCGATGCGCTGGTGGTCCGGACGTACACGCGGGTGGACGCGGCGCTGCTGGCGGGGGCGCCGCGGGTTCGGGTCGTCGGGCGCGCGGGCGTGGGCGTCGACAACATCAACCTGGACGCGTGCGCGGCGCGGGGCGTGCGCGTCGTGCACACGCCCGGGGCGAACACGGACGCGGTGGTCGAGCTTGTGCTCGCGTCGGTGCTCGACGTGGTGCGCCCGCGCCCGCTCGTGGAGCGCGCGATGTCTCAACAGGAGTGGGGGGCGCTGCGCGAGTCGCTGGTCGCGCCGCGACAGCTCGCGGGCTCGACGCTGGGCGTGTGGGGGTACGGGCGGGTCGGCTCACGCCTGGGGCGTGTGGGGAGCGCGCTGGGGATGCGCGTGATCTACCACGACGTGCGCGAGATACCCGAAGACGGGCGGCACGGGGCGGCGCCCGTTGAACCACACACACTGCTCGCCGAGTCCGACGTGCTGAGCGTGCACGTGGACGACCGGGCGGGCAACCGGGGGTTGGTCACGGCGGACGCGTTCGGGCGCATGAGGCCGGGCGTCGTGTTCGTGAACACGAGCCGGGGGTTCGTCGTGGACGCGGGGGCGTGCGCTCGTTTCTTGCGAGAAAACCAGGGCGCGGCGGCGGTCCTGGACGTCCACGACCCCGAGCCGATCGAGGCAGGGAACCCGCTGCTCGTGCTGCCCAACGCCCGCCTGACGGCGCACATCGGCGCCGCGACGGCGCACGCGAAGGACGCGATGGGGTGGGTGGTGCGCGACGTGTGGCGCGTGCTCGAGGGGGAAGCGCCAGAGTTTGAGGCGCGGGCGGGCGGCTAGCCGCGGCGGAGTTCCTCGGCGGCGAGGCGGCGCTGGTCGTGCTCGCGGTAGCGGGCGCGGACGACGAACAAGAGCGGGCCCATGATGCCGCACAGGAGCAGGCCGCCGAGCAGGGGCGCGTACCAGACGTGGTACGGCTGTCCGAGCGTGACGGCGGCGACGCCGAGCCCGAGGCACGCGACACCCAGCGCGATGCCGAGCATGAAGATGCCGAGGACGAAGGGTTTGGCGAGACCCTTGGCGGCGAGCGGTCCGCCGATACCGCCGCCGATTGCGCCGAACACGACGCCGATGACCGAGCCTCCGATCCCGCCGACGAGGCCTGCCTCTTGTGCGGTCCACCAATCGTTCATGGCTGTTCTCCCTTGGTCTGGGGCTGGTTCGTGTTGTGCGCGTTCGTGTCGCGGAGGGTGTCGCGCAGGGCGCGGGCGCCGGAGACGCTCAGCTCGCCCCGCTCGACGAGACGAGCGAGCAGGTCGGCGACCGGATCGGGCGTCGCGCCCTCGACGACGGCCCGGAGTCGTTCGATGGTTTTGTCCAGGCGGGCGCGGATGGTGGGGTAGCTGACGCCGTAGGAGGAGGCGAGGCCCTTGAGCGAGCCGGACTGCAGGACGAGCTCGCAGACCAGGTCCAGGTCCTCGCGTGGGAGGGCGAGGAAAGGATGTTCGGCGGGCTGCGCCAGAGAGGGGCGTTCATCAGAGGGGTTTGAGATCATTGAAGACATCTTTGGGATTATCGAGTTCGAGTTTCATTATGTCAATATGTATTTGAGATAAATAAAACACTTCGTCGCAGCAGGGACTCGGGGTGGAACGAGCCCGCGGCGGCGTACGATCGCCCTGTGATCCAGCTCGGCGTCAACATCGATCACGTCGCGACGGTCCGCCAGGCCCGGTACCGGGGGGGGGATGTGGACCTGGGCGAGCCGGACCCGGTGCGGGCGGCCCACGAGGCCGAGCTGGGGGGGGCCGACGGGATCACGGTGCACCTGCGTGAGGACAGGCGGCACGTCCAGGACCGGGACGTGGAGCTGCTGCGGCGGCTGGTCAAGGTGAAGCTGAACCTCGAGATGGCCGCGACCGACGAGATGGTCGGGATCGCCTGCGGGCTGTCACCCCACACGGCGATGCTCGTGCCCGAGGGGCGCGAGGAGGTGACGACCGAGGGGGGCCTGGACGTCGCGGGGCAGCTCTCGCGGCTCAGGGACATCGTGTCGCGGTTGGGCGGTTCTGGGATGATCGTCAGCGCGTTCATCGACGCGGACCCGAAACAGGTGGAGGCGGCGGGCGCGGCGGGGTTCGACGTGTGCGAGGTGCACACCGGGCCTTACGCACGGGTCTTCCACGCGTGCGGGGGTGACCTGCGGCGGAAGGAACTCGTTCGGGCGCTGGACGATGTCGCGCTCGCGGGGCGCGAGATCCGTGCGGCGGGGATGCGGTTCAACGCCGGGCATGCGTTGAACTACCACAACGTCGTCGCGATCGCGCGTTTGGTGGGGATCGAGGAGCTGCATATCGGGCACGCGATCGTGAGCCGCGCGGTGTATGTCGGGATGCGCCGGGCGGTTGCGGAGATGAAGGGCCTGATGCTTGGCGCGTCGCGCCAACAAGGCGTGGATGACCTGTAGATAACTCGGCGCGAAAGATTGTGATCGCCGCAAAGAATTACGGCGGTACAATCGTCGGTTTCACCAGGGGTCAGGCGCGCGTTTGCGCCGCGGGGATGGCACGGTCATGGCGAGAACGCCCGCTTCCTTTTCGAGTTACTCGGCGGCGCTGAGGTACCTCGAGGACCGGGTGAACGTCGAGCGGTCGCCGCAGGACCGGGTGTCGAGCGACACGTTCAAGCTCGACCGCCTGAAGACGATCCTGGACAAGCTGGACAACCCGCAGCGCGACCTGAAGTTCGTGCACATCGCCGGGAGCAAGGGCAAGGGCTCGACGGTCGAGATGCTCGCCTCTGCGCTCGACGCGTGCGGGTACGCGGTGGGTGTGTTCACGAGCCCGCACCTGATCGAGGTCCGCGAGCGGATCCGCCTGGGCGCGGACGCGATCGGCGAGAAGGAGTTCGCCCAGGCGATGTCGCGCGTCCGGGGGGCGGCGGACGTGCTGGCGAAGAGGCACGGTGAGGCGACGTACTTCGAGCTGCTGACGGCCGCGGCGTTCGTGCACTTCGCGGAGATGGCGGTCGATCTGGCGGTGCTCGAGACCGGGCTGGGCGGGCGCCTCGATTGCACGAACGTGGTGAGCCCGGAGGTGTGCGGGCTGACGCACATCCAGCTCGAGCACACGGCGATCCTGGGCGACACGGTCGAGAAGATCGCCCGCGAGAAAGCCGGGATCATGAAGCCGGGGGTGACGGCGATCAGCGTGCCGCAGGATCCGGGCGTGCTGGAGGTCTTCCGCGTGGTCGCGGGCGAGGTCGGCGCGACGCTGGCGGTGCTGGGCGAGGACATCGAGTACTCGTGCCGGTTCGAGGCGACGCACGACCAGGGGCCGCACGCGCGGATCTGCGTGACGACAGAGCGGAGCGAGTTCGAGCACATCTCGGTGCCCCTGGGCGGCGAGCATCAGGCGCCCAACTGCGGGCTGGCGTTGGCGATCCTGGACAAGCTCCGGGAGCGTGGGTTCGAGACACCCGAGCGGAGGGTTGCCGAGGGACTGGCGCGGACGCCGCGGAACGGGCGGATGGAGGAGGTGCACCCGTCGCCGCGGATATTGGTGGACGGGGCGCACAACCCGGCGAGCGTGGAGGCGGTGGTGCGTGCGATCGGGGCGCAGATGCGGTTCGACTCGATGGTGGTGGTGTTCGGGTGCGCCAAGGACAAGGACGTGTCGGGGATGCTCGAGCAGGTCTCGCGCGGGGCGGACAAGATCATCTTCACGCGGGCCTCGGACAACCCCCGGGCGATGGAACCGTCCGAGTTGCAGCGTCTGTACGAATCGCTGACCGGGAAGATGGCCCAGACCGCCGAGACGCTCAAGGGGGCGCTGAACATGGCGGCGCGGGCGGTGGGGCGGGACGACCTGATCCTGGTGACCGGGAGCTTCTACCTGGCGGGCGAGGCCAAGCGCTTGCTCGCGGAGAAGAAGCGGGCTGCGGCGGGATAACCGTCGGCGCGGCTTTGCCGATGATCCCCGGGCGCCGTGCAGATATCCTCCGAGCGATGGCGCGTGGATTCAGACTGCCTGGCCCGCTTCTTCGCCCCGCGGAGGGCTGAAGCGCGTGCGGCGGGTGTGGATCTGTCGCCCGGCCCCGCCCGCGCTGGGCCGTCGTTGTTTTTTGTCTGGCGTCGATTGGGCGGCGCCCGGGTGGGCCGGGGCCGGTTGGGCGGTAGAGTCTTCCCCCCCTCCCCGTCCTTGGCAAGGAGCCCCGGCGTGAGCGATTCGAGCACGACGAGCCCGGAGAGAGAGCCCGCGGGCGGGTCGGCGCCCTCTGGCCCGGCGTTCCGGTACTCGGCGTCCCTCGCGGGCGAGATCGAGACCCGCTGGCAGGGCTGGTGGGAAGAGAAGGGCGTGTTCGTCCAGCCCAACCCGGGGGACCCGGCGTTCGTCGCCTTGCGCCCCAAGTACTACGTGCTCGACATGTTCCCGTACCCGTCGGGGGCGGGGCTGCACGTGGGGCACCCGGAGGGGTACACGGCGACGGACATCGTCGTGCGGTACAAGCGGATGAAGGGGTTCAACGTGCTGCACCCGATGGGGTGGGACGCGTTCGGGCTCCCGGCCGAGCAGTACGCGATCGCGACGGGCGTGCACCCCGAGGTGACGACGCGCGACGCGATCAACGAGTTCAGACGACAGCTCAAGCGGTTCGGCTTCAGCTACGACTGGTCGCGCGAGTTCGGGACGATCGACGAGGGCTACTACAAGTGGACGCAGTGGATCTTCCTGCGTCTGTACAACTCGTGGTTCGACAGGGCGCACGACAAGGCCCGCCCGATCGCGGAGCTGGTGGGCGAGTTCGAGCGTGGGGCACGGGAGGTGCGGCTCAACCCGGACGCCGCGGAATACACGGGCGCGGGCGATCTGCCCGACGGCACGCCCGCCGGGCCCTGGTCCGGGCTCGACGAGGAGACCAGGCGGGCGATCATCGACTCGTACCGCCTGGCGTACGTGGCGCTGCAGACGGTGAACTGGTGCCCGAAGCTCGGGACGGCGCTCGCGAACGAGGAGGTCATCGACGGGCGGAGCGAGCGGGGGGGCTTCCCGGTGCTGCGCAAGCCGCTGCGCCAGTGGATGCTGCGTATCACGGCCTACGCCGACCGCCTGCTCGCGGACCTGGAGGGTGTGGACTGGCCGAGCTCGACCAAGACCCAGCAGGCCGAGTGGATCGGGCGGGGCGAGGGCGCGGAGATCGACTTCCCGATCGTGGCGGCGGACGGGGCGCCGACGGGCGAGTCGCTGCGCGTGTTCACGACACGCCCCGACACGGTCTTCGGGGCGACGTACATGGTCGTCGCGCCCGAGCACCAGCTCGTCGAGGCTGCGATGGACGACCGGGCCTCTGGCGTGGACGTCGAGCGGCTCGGGCGGTACGCGGACGGGGCGCGGAACCGGACGGACGTCGAGCGCCAGGAATCGAAAGAGAAGACGGGCGTGTTCACGGGCGTGCGCGTGCAGAACCCCGCGACGGGCGAGCAGATCCCGGTGTGGACGAGCGACTACGTGCTCATGGGGTACGGCACGGGCGCGATCATGGCGGTGCCCGGCCAGGACCAGCGTGACTGGGACTTCGCCGAGGCGTTCGACCTGCCCATCGTTCGGACGGTCCAGCCCCCCGAGGGCTTCGAGGGCAAGGCGTACACGGGCGAGGGGCGGGCGATCAACTCGGGCTTCCTCGACGGGCTGGGCGTCGCGGAGGCCAAGCCAAAGATCATCGCGTGGCTGACGGAGCGGAAGCTGGGCGCGCCGCGTGTGAACTACAAGCTGCGTGACTGGTTGTTCTCGCGTCAGCGGTACTGGGGCGAGCCGTTCCCGATCGTGTACGACGAGCACGGGCGCCACCACGCGGTGGGGGACGCGGCGCTGCCGGTGGCGCTGCCCGCGATGCGCGACTACCAGCCCGTCGAGTCCGAGGAGCCGCAGCCGCTGCTGGGCAAGGCGACGGGCTGGCTGAAGACGACCGCGGGCGAGGCGGGTGTTTCGGGGCTCGACCCGCGGACCCCGGTCACGCGCGAGACCAACACGATGCCCGGGTGGGCGGGGTCGTGCTGGTACTACCTGCGGTACTGCGACGCGGGCAACGACGATCGGTTCGTCGGGCAGGAGGCCGAGCGGTACTGGATGGGCGGGGGCGGCGTGGACCTGTACATCGGGGGCGCCGAGCACGCGGTGCTGCACCTGCTCTACGCGCGGTTCTGGCACAAGGTGCTGTATGACCTGGGGCACGTGTCCACGCCCGAGCCCTTCCAGAAGCTGTTCCACCAGGGGCTGATCACCAGCTACGCGTACCAGCGCGAGGACAAGAGCCTCGTGCCCGTGGACGAGGTCGAGGCGCGGGGCGAGAGTGATTTTGTCGAGGTCGCGACGGGGCGAGCGGTGACGCAGACGGTCGCGAAGATGAGCAAGTCGCTCAAGAACGTGGTGAACCCGGACGAGGTGATCGCGGCGTACGGCGCCGACACGTTCAGGCTCTACGAGATGTACATGGGCCCGCTCGAGGCGTCCAAGCCCTGGAACACCAAGGACACGATCGGGCTGTACCGGTTCCTGCAGCGGGCCTGGCGCCTGTGCGTGGACGAGCAGACGGGCGCGCTCAAGATCGCGCCCCAGGCGTCGGAGGACGTCGAGCGGGCGCTGCACAAGGCTGTCGCGAAGGTAGGCGAGGACATCGAACGCCTGAGCTTCAACACGGCGATCGCGGCGCTGATCGAGTTTGTGAACGCGTCAACACCCGCCCAGGCGTCGGGCGGCGCGTTGCCCGCGGCGCTGAGCGAGGACCAGATCGACCGCCTCGCCCGGGTCCTGGCGCCGTTCGCGCCGCACATGGGCGAGGAGCTGTGGGCCAAGCTCGGCAGGACCGACGGCGCCGGCTCGATCGCGCACGCGGCGTGGCCCGGGTTCGACGAGGCGATGCTCGCCAGCGACACAATCGAGATCCCGGTGCAGGTGCTGGGCAAGCTGCGGAGCAAGATCACGGCGCCCGCGGACGCGGACACCAAGACGCTCGAGGAGATGGCCCTCGCGGACGCAAAGATCCGGGAGTGGCTCGAGGGCAAGACGGTCCGCAAGGTGATCGTCGTGCCCGGGCGGATGGTCAACATCGTGGCGAACTAAAAAAGACAGTTCACCGCAGAGGCGCAGAGACACAGAGAGAAGACAAGACGAGGGCGATTCATTTTATAAGAATCTCCACTCTGTGTCTCTGCGCCTCTGCGGTGGGTATCAGTCATCCGCGGCGACGATCTCGGGCTCGTGGTCGATCGGGCACGTGAGCGAGCGGGCGATGAAGCACAGCCCGCCCGCCTTCTCGTGCAGGGCCCGGGCCTTGTCGGCGTCGGAGCCTGCGGTGATCGTGACGCGGGGGCGGAGGGTGATGCGCTCGAACTCGCCCGAGCCGTCCTTGTGGGTCGCCAGGCGCCCGAGTGCGTGGTCGGTGTAGGCCGTCACGACGACGCCGGCGGTCGCGCACAGGTGCAGGTACCAGAGCATGTGGCAGGCGGAGACCGCCGCGACGAGCAGGTCCTCGGGGTTGTGGCGCGAGGCGTCGCCCTTGTAGTTTGGGTCCGAGGAGCCGGCGAGCACGGGCTTGCCCTCGATCACGACGTCGTAGTCGCGGGTGTACTGCCGGAAATCCGTGGTCCCGGTCTGGCCCGCGCCGGTCCAGTCGATCGTGACGTTGTACTCGTGCATCCTGTCGCCTCCGGCGCCCACGCACAACGCGGGCGCACAAGCGTACTGGCGGCGCACGGGCGGCGGGCGTTGGATGCTCGCGCGGGCGTCTGGGGTGGTCTGGCGCGTCGCGGGCGTCTAGGCCGCGGCCTTGGCGCGGGGCCAGGCGTGGTCGCGGGCGTCGATCTGCTTGGTGCACGCCTCGGAACATGCGGTGAAGCCCGCGAACTCGCCCCGTGCGGCACGGGTCCACCATCCGTCGGGGTGCTGGAACTTGCCGTCGCGGTATTCGGGGGCGGCGGTCTTCTTGCAGGCGTCGCAGGTGAACGTGCAGCTCATTGTCGGGCTCCTCCGTGAACCACTCTCAGCGGCTGGTGGCGGGCTGGGGATGAGGGCGGGCCCTGGACGCGGGCCGGGCGGGGTCGCGCGAGCCCCAAGGACTGCGCAGACCGAACCCGCAAGGTCCGAATCGAAGAGGTGGGACCGGGGACCAGCGACCGGGGACCAGGGTCGGATCCACCGCTTTTCCCTGGTCGCTGGTGGCTGGTCCCCGGTCCCTATCCTCGTCCATGACGAGCCCACACGACACGTACACGTCGCCCCTGGCGTCGCGGAACGCGAGCCCGGAGATGCTGCGGATCTGGTCGCCGCGGCACAAGTTCACGACGTGGCGGCGGATCTGGCTGGCGGTCGCCGAGGCCCAGCAGGCGTGCGGGCTGGACATCTCAGACGAGCAGATCGCGCAGATGCGCGCCCGCGTCGAGGTCACCGACGAGGACATGGAGCGCGCGGCGGCGTACGAGAAGGATTTGCGTCACGACGTGATGGCCCACGTACACGCCTTCGGCGACGCGGCGCCGGCGGCGAAGGCGATTATCCATCTCGGGTGCACGAGCCAGGATGTGGTGTGCAACGCGGATCTGACGAACATCCACCTTGCAGCATCGCTTGTTGAGCGAAAGATGGAGCGTCTCGTCATTGCGCTTGGAGACCGGGCAGCGACAGTGAAGGGGACCCCGACACTTGGTTTCACGCACTATCAACCTGCTCAGCCCACGACAGTTGGTAGGCGATTCGCACAATGGGGATTTGAGCTGAATCTGCTCGAAGATCAGCGGGTCTTCATGTTGTCCAGAATGCGAGGACTGCGTGGCGCCACGGGGACGCAGGCCTCGTTTATGTCTTTGTTCGATGGCGACGCAGTGGTCGTTGATCGATTCGAGTCGGTGTTCATCGAACGATTGTTCGAGTCGAGCGAGGTCCGCGAGAACTGCTTTGAGGGCTACGCGGATACCGACGAATCGATCGAGCGCATCTACAAGGGGCAGGTCGCGCGGGTTCAGGCATTCGAGCTTGGTGGTGAGGCAATGGCGGAAGCCGATGCGTGGAAGCAGCAGCAACTCTCGGTCCCGATGGCCGATCGGATACAGCAAGCGCGCCGCGATCACCTCGGAGTGACGACTTATACCTTGACCGGGCAGACGTATCCGCGAGTCATCGACACGTTCGTGCTCGCTGATCTCGCATCTGTTGCATCCGTCCTCCACAAGATCGCCACCGACATCCGTCTGCTGTCCAACCGCAAGGAGATCGACGAGCCGTTCGGGGACAAGCAGATCGGGTCGAGCGCTATGCCGTACAAGCGGAACCCGATGAAGTGCGAGCGGATCTGCGGGCTGACGCGGTTCGTGATGAACCTGGTCGGCAACGCGTACGACACCGCCGCCACGCAGTGGCTCGAGCGGACGCTGGACGACTCGTCCAATCGGCGTCTGTCGCTGCCCGAGGCGTTCCTGGCGCTCGACGGCGCCCTGGACCTGATGCACCAGGTCGCGAGCGGGCTGGTGGTGCACGAGGCGATGGTGCGGCGGAACCTGATGGCCGAGCTTCCGTTTTTGGCGACGGAGAACATCCTGATGGAGTGCGTCAAGGCGGGCGCGGACCGCCAGGAGTACCACGAGAAGATCCGCGTGCACGCGCAGGGGGCGGGGATGCGCGTCAAGTCCGAAGGCCTCGACAACGACCTGCTGGAGCGCCTCAAGAACGACGAGGCGTTCCACGCACCTGCGCTCACGCGCGAGCTGGACTGGGACGGGCTGATGGACCCGATGAAGTACATCGGGCGCGCGGTCGAGCAGACCGAGCGGTTCCTCAAGGAGGTCGTGGAGCCTCTGCGCGAGCGGTACGCGGGCGAGCTGGACGCGCTGGGGGACTCGGACCGGGGCGTGTGAGCGGATCCGCGGGATCCACATCCCGCGGCTCTCCTGGGCGGGTCCCTCGTCGTGCTCTGGATCACGCACCGTCTGTATTGGGCGCCCGGGGCATTCGCCGGGGTGGGCCGCGGGGGATGCCCGCGGGGACTATGGGTACGGGGATGCTGTCCGTGGCGGCAGATTGGGGAGGATGGAGGAGCGTCTGGCCGACGCATCCCGCGGGTCGATCCGGCGGTACAGCAAGGTCGCCGCGGGTCTCGGGGAGGGACCACGCGGCGGCACTGAGGAGCACGACAATGAAGACGACGATTCGCATTGGTGGGGTGGTGCTGGCGGCGGCGGCGTTGGCCCTGGCCGCGGGCATGAGCGTCCCGGTCCAGAGTGTGCAGGCCGGGCAGGGCGCGGGCGACGAGGCCAAGGCGCCCGAGTACCCGCCGTTCGACAAGGTGACCGACGGGCTGACGAAGGTCGTCTCGACGGCGGACGGCGCGACGCCGTTCTACGAGTTGTACAAGGACGACGAGTCCGGGCGCCTGCTCGCGGTGCTGCCCTCGGGCTACGAGAGCAAGCTGACGATGATCGCGTGCACGATCTCGGGCGGCGACCCCGAGGCGGGCGTGATGGGCCCGACGCACTTCGTCAAGTGGGAGAAGATCGGCAAGCAGCTCGCGCTGGTCGCGCCCAACCTGTTCGTGCGCACGGACCAGGGCAAGGAGGCGTCCGACTCGATCGAGGACCTGTACACCGGGACGGTGATGCTCTCGGTCCCGATCATGTCGATGGCGCCGGGCAACAGGCCGGTGATCGACCTGGGGATGATCACGACGGCGATGGCGCCCAAGTTCTTCGGCCAGTCGATCTTCGGGCCGTACGGCCCGTCGCTGGCGGCGGTGAACCCGCAGCTCGCGAAGCTGACCAAGGCCAAGGCGTTCCCCGAGAACGTGATCGTGGAATACCGGGCGCCGTCGCCCACGGGCAGGCTGGTGAACATCTCGTACTCGATCAGCGAACTGGCCGGCACGCCGGGGTTCAAGCCCAGGAAGGCCGACTCGCGGTTCGGGTACTTCTACGACTGGCACCAGGACTTCGGGCGCAGCGCCAACCGCGACATCACTGACAGGTACATCTCGCGCTGGCACATCGAGAAGGCGGACGCGAAGCTGCGGGTGAGCCCGCCCAAGGAGCCGCTCGTCTGGTACGTGGAGCACACGGTCCCCGTGCAGTACCGCAGGTACGTGCGCGAGGGGATCGAGATGTGGAACAAGGCGTACGAGGGGATCGGGATCGTGGGCGCGCTTGAGGTGCGTCAGCAGGACGCCGAGTCGGGCGTGTTCATGGACATCGATCCCGAGGACGCGCGGTACAACTTCTTCCGCTGGAACGCGACGAACCAGGGCTACGCGATCGGCCCGAGCCGGACCAACCCGCTCACGGGCGAGATCCTGGACGCGGACGTCGTCTGGCACCAGGGGCTGACGCGTTCGATCCGAGGGATGTACGAGAGCGTGACCGACGAGCTGGTCGAGCAGACGTTCAGCCCCGAGACGCTCGCGTGGCTCGAGGAGCACCCGACGTGGGACCCCCGCCAGCGGATGGCGCCGCCCGAGCAGCAGATGCAGTACCAGGCCAAGCGGATGGCGCGGCTCGAGAAGGCGTGCGAGCACGAGCTGGGCGACCGCGAGCACCCCTGGACACCCAACGCGACGGACATGACCAACACGGCGTGCAGGATCGGCAACATGCTAGGCGTGGACTTCGCGCTCGCCGGCTTCGCGTTCGAGACGGGCCTGCTCGACCCGGGCGGCGACGACGTCGAGATGCTCGACGGGCTGCCCGAGGCGTACATCGGGCAGATGATCCGCTACATCTCGGCCCACGAGGTGGGGCACTGCCTGGGCCTGCAGCACAACATGACCGCCTCGACGATCCGCTCGCTCGAGGAGATGAACTCCCCGGGCTTCTCGGGGCCGCTGACGGGGTCGGTCATGGAGTACGCGGCGGTCAACCTCAACTACAACCTGGGCGAGGTGCAGGGCCCGTACGCGACGACCGAGGTCGGGCCGTACGACATGTGGGTGATCGCCTACGGGTACGGGCCCGAGGACAAGCTCGACGAGCTGCGTTCGCGGGTCGCCGAGCCGGACCACATCTGGGTGCCGCAGATGGCGATGAGCGTGGGCGCCGACCCCAGGAACATGACCTGGGACCTGGGCTCGGACAACCTGCAGTTCGCGGAGATGCGGATCGCGATGGCCAACGAGCTGCGCGAGAAGCTGGTCTCGGACATCGTGGACGAGGGCGAGTCCTGGGCCGAAGCGCGCAGGCGGTACAACACGCTGCTCAACACGCACGTGCAGTCGATGGCGATCGCGTCGAACTGGATCGGCGGGTCGTACTGGAACAACGACTGGAAGGGCGACCCGGGCGACCGGACGCCGATCGAGGATGTTCCGGCACAGAAGCAGCGCCGGGCGTTGCGGATCATCATCGACAACTCGTTCGAGGACGGCGCCCTGGGCCTGACGCCCGACCTGGTCCGTCACATGGGCAAGGAGTACTACTGGGACCCGGCCGGGATCAACGAGCTGATGGGCGACCCGAGCATGACGGTCCACGACCTCGTGGGCGCGGTCCAGGCGTTCGCTCTGACGATGGCCATCAACCCGACGACGCTCAGGCGTGTGTACGACAACGAGTACAGGACGGCGGGCCAGGACGACGTGTTCACGCTCGCCGAGCTGGTCACCACCGTCTCCGACGCGGCGTGGCGCGAGTGCGCGGGCGCCAAGAAGGGCTCGTACGACGTCGGGGCGCCCATGATCTCGAGCTTCCGGCGCAACCTCCAGCGTGAGCACGCCGACCGCATGATCGACCTGGCCCTGCTCGACACGTCGGGCCCGGCGCTGCGGACGATCTCGACGCTCGCGACGAGCGAGCTGCGCCGGATCGACTCGATGTGCGAGCGGGCGCTGGCCGCCGGCCCCGACGCGTACACCTCTGCCCACCTGCAGGACGTCCGCGAGAGCATCGGGCGGGCCCTGGAGGCGGCGTACGTGATCGACCGCTAGCCCGAAACGGGATCAGCCAGACCCGAGCCCGTCGGCCTCGAGCCGGCGGGCTTTTTTGTGCGCGCGATCGGGGCGGCGCCCTGTGTGTCAGGGGCTCGGGGCGTCGGGGGGCGGCGCACTCCCCGCGTCCTTGGCGTTGGCGCCGTCATTGCCGTTGTGCTCGCCGGAGTTGCGGATGGCGAAGTCGAGCCACGAGTACCAGAGCGTGACAAAGGAGATGGCGAACAGGAGGGTGGCGATGAAGTACTCGCCCAGGCCGCACGCGGCGCCGATGGCGGCGGTGACCCAGATCGCCGCGGCGGTCGTGAGGCCCTTGACCGACTTCTTGGACTGCAGGATTGCGCCCGCGCCCAGGAAGCCCACGCCCGAGATGATGTACGAGAGCACCCGCGTCGGGTCCACGCGGATCGTCTCGCCCACCTGGTTCTCGTTGAGCAGGGCCGAGCCCATCGCCGCGAAGCCGGCGGCCCCGATCGCGATCAGGATCATCGTCCGCGAGTCCGCGGGCTTGTCCGACCGCGACCGCTCCCAGCCGAGCAGCAGCGCGAAGATGGCCGCGACGAGCATCCGGACGACCAGCGTCCCCGCCGTCGGGGACGTGAACTGGGCGACGATCTCGTCGAACACCCCGGCGGTCGGGGGGGCGGCTGGCGGGATGGCGGCGAGCGTCCACATCGGTAGGGACTCTATGCCGTATGTGAAGATCGCGCAAAGATATCGGGTTTTGTGCGGGCCGGCGCGGTCGGGTGCGGGAGGGCGTGGGCGGGGTCCGGGGCGAGACTTGCGGGACGCGAGCGCCAAGGATGGATCCCGGCCCTGTGCCCGCCGTACCGCGGGTGTTGGGGGCGGGCCCGCGCCGGGCGCCAGCGCGTCGGCGGGGCGGGGATCGGGGTCCGCACGAGAGTCCCCGCGCGAGCGGCACACGCCCGGCACGACCAGCCGGGCCCCTTGGAGCAACGCACATGGCAGCGCGTACCGGAGCCAGCGTCGGCGTCGCCGTCACCATCACGATCCTCGGCGTGCTCAGCCTCGTGCTGTTCGTGCTCGCGATGGTGTTCTACGGCAACATGTCCAAGGCGCAGAACGAGCTGCGACAGACGCAGGAATCGGTCAACGAGTTCGTCCGTCAGGGCGAGCGGACGGAGGAGCGTGTCCGGCGAGCCCTCGACCGCGCCCGTGCCGAACGCCAGAGCGTCGTGGATTACCTGCTCACCTCGATGCGCGAGACGATGACACTCGCCGGCGGTCCCGATTCGGCGGACATGACCTCCGCCCAGCTGGCCGACCGCTTCGCGGAGTTGGGCGGCGAGGGCGGCTCGCTCATCGGGCTCGTCAACGACCTGCAGTCGCACATCGCCGACCTGGAGACCCGCCTGGCCCAGAGCGAGTCGGACCGCGACGAGGCGCTGGCGCGCGCCCACGCCGAGGCGACGCGGATCGGCGAGCTCGAGGCCACGTTCGTCGCCCAGGGCGACGAGCTGGGCGACGAGGTCGGGCAGATCCGGTCTGACTTCTCGACCCTGCAGACCGGGTACCAGGACGTCGAACGCCAGATGCGCGACAACGTGGACCGGATCGCCTCGGAGGCGGGCACGACCATCTCGCAGCAGCGGGCGCAGATCAACGAGCTGCGGACGCAGCTGGCGATCGTGAACGACCAGATCCGAACCCTGCGTGGCGAGGGCAGGGTGAACGTGGTCCGCCCGCTGGCCGAGGAGGCGTTGGCCGACGCAACGGTCCAGCGCGTGGACCCGGTCGCGCGCGAGATCACGATCTCGATCGGGCGGGCCAAGAAGG
Source organism: Phycisphaerales bacterium (assembly GCA_029260515.1). Lineage (GTDB taxonomy): Bacteria > Planctomycetota > Phycisphaerae > Phycisphaerales > UBA1924 > JAJRXR01. The sequence continues at coordinate 479,297 of JAJDDC010000070.1, forward strand.
CGATCCTGGGCATGATGTTCGCGGTCTACGACAACTCGAGCGAGATCCGCCCCGACCCGGTCTCGGGCGAGTACGCCAGGGGCAAGGCGACGGTCGAGATCATCCGCATCTTCGAGGGCTACTCGGTCGCGCGGATCATCGACGAGTCGCGGGGCAACCCGATCGTCAAGGGCAACGTCGTCGCCAACGCGGTCTACGACCCGGACAAGACGTACAAGATGATCGTGTTCGGCAACTTCGACATCGACCGCGACGGCGTCGCGACGCCCCTGGAGCGCGAGGACCTCAAGGCCCTTATCGAGCGCTGGGGCGGGGTCGTGCAGGACGAGGTGACGGGCGACATCGACTACATCATCCTGGGCGAGAAGCCGGTGGTCGGGCCCGAGCCGCACGCGGGCGCGGACGTCGAGATCGTCGAGGAGCACCTGCGCCGCAAGCGGGTCGTCGAGGAGTACGAGGCGCTACGGGCGACCGCGCAGTCCACGAGCACGCCGATCCTCAACGAGAACCGCCTGCGGACGCTGATCGGCGACTACCCCCGCTGACCCCGCCCCCAGACACGCACAGCCCGGGAAGCCCATGGCCAGCACGATCCCGGAGCCGTCGCTCCTGCAGCGCGCGGTCATCCACCCGGCGACCTACTACGCGTTCCGCTCGGCGCTGGTGATGCCCCAGGTCGCGGGCGTCACGCCCTCGCTGCGGACGGCCCGCAAGATCGGCGCGGCCTACGGCCGCGCCCGCGTCAACCGCACGCGCATCGAGCGGGCGATGGGGCACATCGAGCAGGCCTTGCCCGAGCTGGACGCGCCCGCCCGCGAGGCGATGGCCAGGCGGTCGTACGAGCACCTCTTCGAGCTGGCGGTCGAGATGACCGCCTGCCAGCGCCTGCTGACCGAGGACGGCTGGCCACACCACATCCGCCTCGGCGAGCGGATCAAGAGCGTCTTCGACCACTTGTTCTCCGGGAGGCCGCTGATCCTGATCACCGGGCACTGCGGGAACTGGGAGGTGCTCGGGTTCACGCTCGGGTTGCTCGGCTTCAAGGTCCACGGCGTGTACCGCCCGCTGGACGTCAAGCCCCTGGACCGCTGGGTGCGTGAGTCGCGTTCGCGGCGCGGGCTCGAGCTGGTGGACAAGTTCGGCGCGGTCCAGCGGATGCCCGAGCTGATCCAGTCGGGCGCGATCGGGTTCGTCGCCGACCAAAACGCGGGCGACAGGGGCATGTTCGCGCCCTACTTCGGGCGCCTGACCTCGACCTACAAGTCGATCGGGCTGCTCGCGCTGCGGACGCGGGCGGCGGTGCTTGTGGGCTCGGCCAGGCGCCTGCCCGAGGTTGCGGTGGGCGGCGGGGTGCGCCAGACAAGGGGCCTGGACTACATCATGGACGCCGAGGAGGTCATCGTCCCCGAGGAGTACGAGGCCCAGCCCGACCCGCTGTTCTACCTGACGGCGAGGTACCGGCGCGCCCTGGAGCGGATCGTTCGAAGGGCGCCGGAACAGTACCTGTGGATGCACCGAATGTGGAAGAGCCGCCCGCGCCACGAGCGGACGGACCAGCCCTTCCCGCCGCGCATGCGCGAGAAGCTCGCCGAGCTTCCCTGGATGTGCGACGAGGACGTGGAGCGGCTGGTGGACCGGTCGGACCGCGACCGGGCCTTCCTGAAGGAGCACAACCTCAGCCGCCTGCCCTGACGGTGGGGCAGCGGGGGGGGACACGACCGGTGACGGGCGCGTGTGGGGCGTTGTGGTCGCCGGGACGAAAGGGGATACTCGCAATGACGATCAGCACCGGGGAGAAGAACGCGATGACGCAACAGGGCGGGAGACTCGAGGACGTGCGCGTGCTGATCGTGGACGACGACCGGGACGTGCTCGAATCGATCGACGCGGCGTTCCAGGCCGAGGGCGCGATGACCATGGTCGCGATGGACGGCGACGAGGCGGTCAAGATCTGCTTCGAGGACCCGCCCGAGCTGGTCATCCTCGACGTCATGCTCCCCAAGCGGTCGGGCTTCCTGGCCCTCGAAAAGATCAAGGGACGCGAGGACTCGCCGATCGTGATCATGGTCACAGCGAACGAGGGCAGACGGCACCAGGCGTACGCCGAGTCGCTGGGCGTGGACGACTACCTGCTCAAGCCCGTGCCCCTGTCGCGGTTGCTCGACGTCGCGATCGATCTGCTCGAGAAGCAGGGCGACGAGGACTGAGGGTCCGCCGCGCCCGGCGGCGATGGATCGGCAACAATGCCCGCGTGGCCCGGGGCAAAAAACGACAGCTCGTGTTCCTCAAGCCCAACGACCCGGACGACATCTCCGCGGGGTATTCGTCGCTGGGCACGCTCGGCGAGTTCGAGGCGGCGTTGGCCCCGTTCAACACCGCGCCCGACGGGTCCGACGGCACGTCGATGGGCACGCGGTTCCTGCACGGCCCCGGCCTGGTCGTCGAGGTCCCCACCGGGCTCGACGAGATCACGCAGGCCCTCATCACCGTCCTCGACGACGACTTCGCCCTGCCCGTGCTGATGCGGATCTGCAGGGCCAACGTCTGGAAGATGCAGGACACCGAATCCGGGCAGATGTTCGGGTGAAGATCCGCCGATATGCCCCGTGACCGGGCGAGGCGCCCCATCCCGAGTTCTCTGACGAACCCGTGTCCTGACGATCTAGGATTGAGCATGCCCACGTACGTGTACGAGTTCCTGGACGAGGAGGGCGAGGGCACGGGCGAGTGCTTCGAGCTCGTCGAGCCGATCAGCGCCGACGCGCTGACCGAGCACGAGGGGCGACCGGTGCACCGCGTGCCCCAGGCGCCGAACATCGCCGGCAAGTGGTCGGACATGAAGTCCAAGAGCGCGATGAGCAACGAGAACCTCGAGCGCCTGGGCTTCACGAAATACCAGAAGAACACCGACGGCGGGATGTCGCGGGTCGCGGGCAAGGAAGGCCCGAAGAACATCTCGCTCGACGACTAGGTCGCCGAGGCCGAGCCCGCGAGGCGTCGGGTCAGCGGCGCGCGAGCCGCACGCGCTCCGCGGGGCGCACGCTCGGGCACAGCGTCAGCACCACGACGAGCAGGATCGCCGACTGCACGCTCAGGTGGGCCGTGTCGAACATCGCCGCCAGGGCGAGGCCCAGGAGCGCGAACACGGGCCCGGCGTCGTAGCCGGTGAGATCCACGAGGCGCCGCCCGCCGGCGCCGCCCGCCCTGAACCCGCCCACGAGTGCGAACGCGAGCGCCCCGACGCACAGCGCCAGGCCCACGAGCCCGGTCGTCGCGGCGATGTGCAGGTAGGCGTTGTGGGCGTGGTCGTGCACCGGGCGGTCGCCGGGATCGGCGCCCTGAACGTTGATCTCGTCAACGACCCAGGCGCGGTACCCGCCCAGGCCGACGCCCGCGACGGGGTGCTCGCGGGCCGCGTCGATCGCCCAGCCCGCCATGAGCAGGCGGGCGCCCGTGTCCGAGGCGTAGTCCCCGCCCTCGACGGACCGGGCGATGTCCTGGCGGGCGCGCTCGTAGCGCGAGACGAGGAGATCGCCCGCCAGCAGCCAGCCCGCGACGCCGACGAGCGCGACGAGCCCGAGTGGCGCGAGCAGTGAGCGTGCGCGTGCATCCTTGCGCAGCGCGACGCGCCAGATCGCGATGCCCACGACGATCAGCACGAGCGTGCCCGAGGCGACCCATGCGCCGCGTGAGCCGGTCGCGAGCACGCCGAAGGCCGCGAGCCCAGCGCCGCCCAGCGCCAGCGCCCGGACTCGCCCGCGCCCCATGAAGGCCGCGGGCAGGTGCAGGCCCAGCGCACCCGTCAGCAGCGTCCCACCCACGACCGGGTCCCACCAGACGGAGTTGCGTCCCTCCCACCGGTCCCAGGGCAACCAGGAAAGTTCGAGGCGCGTCCCGATCGCGTGGGCGACCTGGAGCACGTTGCCCGCCGCGAACCCGACCGCCAGCGCCGCGATGAGCCAGCGTCGGTTCTCGAGCACGGGCCAGAGCATCATGCCGACGGCCAGGGCGCGGACCATCGCCAGCTCGTCGAGCCCGTGGCGGAGATCGCGCGTCCAGAGCAGCGACGCCCCGGCCCACGCGAGGTAGCCCAGGCAGCAGACCGTCGCGGGCTGCTGGAACAGGGAGACGAGCGACCGCCAGGTGTGGCCCAGTCGGATGATCGAGTAGACGGCCAGTGGCGCGAACGCGATCTCGGCGGCGGTGTTGGTCGTGGTCAGGGCCAGCAGCGCGCCGACGGCGAGGAGGGTGTGCAGGCGGACGCCCACCTCGTCGTGCCGGTGCTGGCGGGCGAACGCGTCGTCCAGGCGACCGCGGTCGATCCAGGGCGCCCGGAAGGCCAGAAACAGGCGTGGGGGGCGTCGTCCGGCCGATTCGGGTGGTGTTACGGGCCCTGATTGGTACTGTTGTGGGGGCATCGGGGCGGCGGGCATGATCCGGGCGCCGGGCCTCGCGGGCAACCCGCCCCAACGACGGGCCCCGCGAAACAGGATTGTCACGCCCAGCGTCCCCGCTGAACCCTCGGGCCCCGAACCCCGAACAATGTGGGGGGGAGAACCGGGCGGGCGGCGCGGGCCGCCGGGCGGATCGAGATCCTCGGGAGCCAGGCCATGACCGACATCCAACGCGTGCTCAAGGCCGCGGCGGGTCGTTTGTTCCTCGCTGATCTGCTCAGGACGCTGACCGTGACCATCACCATCACGCTGCTCGCGATGGTGGTGTTCCGGATCGCGCAGAAGCTGGCGCCGATCGAGGCGCCGTGGGCGTGGGTGTTCGGCGCCGGCGCGGGCGCCGCGGTGCTCGTCGCGCTGGTCTGGAGCGCGACGCGTCGGGCCCGGGGGATCGACGTGGCCCGCCAGGTGGACGAGCGCGCGGGGCTGCGCGAGTCGATCTCGACGGCCCTGTGCGTGGACCGCGACGAGGGCGCCTGGTCGCGGGCCGTCGTCGAGCAGGCGGGCGAGAAGGCGCGGGGCGTGAACGTCCGCGAGGCGATACCGGTCACGACGCCGAGGCTGTGGCCCGCGGTGCTCGCGGGCGCGATCGCGCTGGCGTGCGTCTGGTGGTTGCCCAGCTACGACCTTGCGGGGCTCTTCGAGCAGAAGGAAGCCAACGACGCGCAGCAGCGCGAGATCCGCGAGGTGCTCGGCGAGGTCAAGTCGGGCCAGAAGCGGCTCGAGGAGCTGCTCGCCCAGACCGACGTTGGTGTTGACGAGGACGAGCCCGACGAGTCTTCGGGCGACGCGGACGCGTCCGAGGCGACGAAGGCCGAGCAGATCAAACGCCAGGCGATCAAGAAGCTGACGAACCTGTCGGACCGGATCAAGAAGGCGCAGGACTCGGGCGAGGCGCACAAGCTGGACGCGCTCAAGCAGGCGTTGACGAAGCTGCGCGAGCCGACGGACTCGCCCGCGAGCGAGTTCTCGCGTCAGCTGGCCAAGGGCAACTTTTCGGACGCCAAGCAGGAGCTCGAGAAGCTGGCCGAGCAGCTCAGCGCCGACGAGCTGAGCGATCCCGAGAAGAAGGCGTTGCAGCAGCAGCTCCAGCGCCTGGGCGAGCAGATGCAGCAGCTGGCCGAGTCGCGCGAGGCGCTCGAGCAGCAGCTCCAGCAGCAGGGCCTGAGCGAGCAGCAGGCCCAGGAGGCGGCCCGCGACCCGTCCAAGCTCGACGAGATGCTCCAGAACATGCCGGGGATCCCGTCGGACATGGCGGCGCAGATGCGTCAGATGGCCGACGCCCAGCAGCAGGCGGGCGAGTCGATGCAGTCGATGGCCCAGTCGCTCCAGCAGATGGCCCAGAACATGTCGCAGGACTCGATGAGCCAGGAGGCCCAGCAGGCGATGGAGTCGATGAGCGACCAGCTCTCGCAGATGGAGATGAGCCAGCAGGAGTGCGAGTCGCTCGAGGCCGCGATGAGCGAGATCCAGGACCAGATGCAGAAGATGGGCCAGGACGGCCAGGGTGGTCAGGGCGGCGAGGGTCAGTGGGGCGAGGGCGACCAGCAGGGCCAGTGGGAAGAGGGCGACTCGATGTCCGAGGGCGACGGGAGCGGCGGCCCGGGCGAGGGCTGGGGCAAGAGCCCGGACTCCCAGGCCGTGGACTACATGCTCGAGAAGCAGAAGGAGAAGGTCGAGAACCAGGGCGGGCCCACGATCGGGTCCACGCTGGTGTACGGCGACCAGATCCGGGGCGAGTCGGTCGCCCAGTTCGAGGCGGCGACGACCGCGGCCAAGGCCGAGGCGGCCGAGGCGATCGAGACGCGACGCATCCCCCGCGAGTACGAGAAGGCGATCCAGCACTACTTCGGGCGACTCGAGGCGCGGGCGAAGGCCAAGCGGGCCGCCGAGCAGGCGGGCGAGGGCGACGGCTGACGCGGCCCGGGTACCCTGGTTTGATGATCAGATACGCGACGCTGACCGGCCTGCTCTCGCTGGCCTTGCTATCGATGATCATGCTCGCCTCGTGCTCGCGCGAGAGCGGCGCGGGGGCGGGCGAGGTCGTGCTGTACTCGTCCGTCGATGACGCGCTGCTCCGCGAGATCGTCGGGGCGTACGAGGACGAGACCGGCGTCAAGGTCCTTCTCGTGGGCGACACCGAGGCGACCAAGACGACCGGGCTCGTGCAGCGCCTGATCGCCGAGAAGGGCTCGCCCCGGGCGGACGTCTGGTGGTCGTCCGAGCCGTTCGGGACCGTGCTGCTCTCGCGCGAGGGCGTCCTGGCGCCGTACACGAGCGGGGCGGGCGAATCGCACTTCGAGGGCGGCTGGCCCGCGGGCCTGCGGGGCGAGCGGGGCGACTGGTACGCCTTCGCGCTGCGCGCCCGCGTGATCGCCTACAGCACGGAGCGGGTCGAGGACCCGCCACGAACGCTGGCGGAACTGGGCGAGCCCGGGTGGACCGACCGGGTCGGCATGGCCCGCCCGCAGTTCGGGACGACCCGCGGGCACATAGGCGCACTGTTCAACTCTTGGGGCGAGAAGGCGTACCTGACCTGGCTCCTGGGCCTCGAGTACCGGCGCGTCCGGCTGTACGACGGCAACGCCTCGGTCGTCCGCGCGATCGCCCAGGGCGAGATCGACGTCGGGCTCACCGACACCGACGACGTCTGGGCGGGGCAGCGCAACGGCTGGGCCGTCGGGCTGGTCTACGAATCGGTCGATCCCGGCGCCGGCCAGGGGCGATTGGCCTCGCCCGGGGCGATGGTCGTGCCCAACACCGTCGCGCTGGTCGCGGGCGGGCCGAGCCCGGCGCAGGGGCGGGCGCTGATCGACTACCTGCTCAGCCCGCGTGTCGAGTCGATGATCGCTGCGAGCGACTCGGGCAACGTGCCGGTGATCCCGGGCGCCGAGCCGGCGCCCGGTCGCGAGATCGGCTCGCCCTGGCGCCCCGACTTCGAGGCGGTCGCCGCCGACGTGCCCGAGGCGGTCCGCCTCTTCGAGCAGCACGTCGAGTAGGCCCTGGCCCCTAGAATCTCCTCCTATGCCCGCAAACACGAGCCGTGTGTCCGCCGACCATCTCCGTGCGCTGATCGACGAGCGTCTGGCGTCGCTCATCGCGATCCGCCACGACATCCACGCCCACCCCGAGCTGGGGTACGCCGAGCACCGGACCTCGGGCGTCGTCGTGGACGAGCTCGAGCGGCTGGGGATCGAGCACAAGGCGGGGATGGCGGGGGGGACGGGCGTCCTCGCGTACCTTCCCGCGACCACGGGCGAGGGCGCCCACAGCGTCGGGCTGCGCGCGGACATGGACGCGCTGCCGATCCTCGAGAACACGGGAAAGGCGTACGCGTCGAAGACACCGGGCGTGATGCACGCGTGCGGGCACGACGGGCACACGACGATGCTGCTGGGCGCCGCGGGCGTGCTCGCGGCCCTCGAGCACAGGACCAACCCGGTCACGCTGATCTTCCAGCCCGCCGAGGAGGGCGGGGCTGGCGGACAGAAGATGTGCGACGACGGCGCCCTGCGGGGCGCGGGCGCGGGCGGGCTGGGCCCCCCGGTCTCGCGCGCGTACGCGTTGCACGGCTGGCCCATGCTCGAGGTCGGGCAGGTCGGCACTCGACCCGGGCCCCTGCTCGCCTCGACAGACGAGCTGGACGTCGTGATCCGGGGCAGACAAGCGCACGCGGCGTACCCGCACCAGGGCGCGGACCCGATCGTCGCCGCCTCGCACGTCGTCGCGGCGTTGCAGACCGTCGCCAGCCGCAACGTCGCGCCGTACGACTCGGTCGCGGTCACGATCGGCCAGATCAACGCGGGCAGCGCGCGCAACGTGATCCCCTCGGAGCTGACGCTCCACGGCACGGTCCGCACGATCCGCGAGGACACCCGCCGCCTCGTGCGCCAGCGTGTCCCCGAGATCATCGAGCAGGCCGCGTCCGCGCTGGGATGCCACGCCGAGGTCACGCTCCGCGAGGGCTACCCCGTCACGCGCAACGACCCCGACGAGACCGGTCGCCTGATGGGCATCGCGTCCGAGGCGTTCGGCGGCGAGCGGGTGATCGTCCTGGACCATCCCTCGATGGGCGGGGAGGATTTTTCCTATTACGGCCAGCACGTGCCCGCCTGCTTCGCGTTCGTCGGGGTCCGCCCCGCGGGCGAGGCGAGCTGGCCCCAGCTGCACCAGCCCGAGTACGACTTCAACGACGACGCGATCACGCCCGGGGTCGAGCTGCTGTGCCGCCTGGCGCTGTCGTAGGGGCTGGGCGGTTATTCGTGCGGCGGGCGCGATTTTCGGGCGAACGCCTGGTGGGGATGGCGCGTACGAGACGTCTGTCGGGCCTGATCCCGCGGCGCAAAGCCCGCGCTGGGGTTGACGGGGCGCCGACCCTAAAGTGGCCCCGGCCCCAGGGCCGACGGGAGGCGAACTATGAACCGGACAACAGCCGTCGGTGTGTGTGTGTTGATGGCGGGGACCATGGTTCTCGGCGGGTGCCGCGTCGAGCGGACCCGTGGTCAGCGCAGCCGCGCCCGTGAGATCCAGGGTGTGCTCAACTCGGAGGCGGCCCGCCTGGCCCAGTCCGACTCGATCGCACGGGAAGACTTCGAGCGCGTGGTGGGGTACTACCACGACCTGACGCTCGCTGTCATCCGGTCGGCCGAGGCGAGACCCATCCGGGTGCAGGACGCCGAGGACGAGCTGGACCGCCTGGCGTTGGAAGTCCAGGACCTGGGCGCGTTCCAGGACCGGACGCCCCGTGCCCAGAACGACTTCGAGCACACGATGGCCAGCGGGCAGATGCCGGCGTGGAAGCAGTGGCGCGGTCGGCGCCTGGTCCGCGAGCGGCGCAAGGCGCTCAACGCCGAGCAGCAGAAGGAACAGGCGTCGGCCGAGGACAACGGCGACTCCTGAGGCCGAGCTTTCGCGCGGGGCGACCCGCGCCAGCGTTCCTGACCCGGGCCGGGCGAGCCCGCCGCAAGCGCATGCGGCGGCCCGAGATACAATGCGCCGTGCCCGACGACCCGGACGCCCCGTTTGTTGACGAGGAGGGCTTCGAGCCCGCCGACGCGCCCCCGCCCTGGGGGACCGAGTCGCGCGACGCCCGCCTGGCGCGCCTGCTGCGCACGGCCCGCGACCTGCCCCCCGTCCCCGGCGTGTACCTGATGAAAGACCCCAAGGGGGTCGTCCTGTACGTGGGCAAGGCCTCGCGCCTGTGCGACCGCGTCTCGAGCTACTTCCTGCCCTCGACGGATCTGGGACCCAACAAGTCTCGGATGCTCGACGAGCTGCACTCGTTCGACACCCTCCGGTGCGACGGCGACTGGGAGGCGATCCTCGTCGAGAACCGCCTGATCAAGGACATCAAGCCCAGGTTCAACACGCTCGCGCTCGACGACAAGAGCTTCCCCTACCTCGTCATCACCTCGGGCGAGGACTACCCGCGGGTGTTCGTGACGCGCAACCCCTCGGGCGTGCGGGCCGATGGCTCGGTGGACCTGCTCGTCAAGAACGGGCGGATCTACGGGCCGTTCGTCTCGGGCAGGGCGCTGCGCGAGGCGGTGCAGGTGCTCCAGCGCGTATTCAGGTTCCGCACGTGCATGCTGGACATCGAGCACGGTGATCCCAAGAACCGGCGCTTCCGCCCGTGCCTTCTCGCGTCGATCGGGCGCTGCACGGCCCCCTGCAACGAGTCCATCAGGCCCGAGGCGTACCAGGCGGACATCAACCGCCTGGCGCGGTTCATCGGCTCCAAGCGCTCGACGATGCTGCGCGAGATGCGGGCCGAGATGGCCGAGGCGTCGGCGGCCCGCGAGTTCGAGCACGCCGCGGCGGTCCGCGACCAGATCCACGCGATCGAGAAGCTCGACGAGCGCGCCACCCGCGAGGACAACTGGCAGCCCGAGCAGGAGATCGGCTACATCGACCCGATCAAGGCCCTGCGCTCGCTGCAACGCGTCCTCGGGATCGACCGCACGATCCGTTGCGTCGAGGGCATCGACATCGCCCACCTGCAGGGCGGCGAGACCGTCGGGTCCAAGGTCTGCTTCATGGACGGGCGCCCGTTCAAGAACGAGTACCGGCGTTACCGGATCAAGACGGTCGCCAACGACGACTACGCGGCGATCCGCGAGGTCGTCAGCCGTCGCTACCGCGAGGCCGGCGCGGGCGAGGCGCTGTACCCCGACGTGATTCTCATCGACGGCGGCCTGGGCCAGCTGCACGCGGCGCTGCAGGCCTTCGAGACGCTCGACACCCGGCCGCCCATGGTCATCAGCCTCGCCAAAAAAGAAGAGCTGATCTACGTCCAGGAGAAGTCCGAGCCGGTCCGCCTGGGGCGGAACAACCCGGCGCTGCGGCTCTGCCAGCAGGTCCGCGACGAGGCGCACCGGTTTGCGCAGCACTACCACCACGTGCTGCGCCGCAAGAAGACGATCGGGGAGTGAGCCGGGTCCTTACGGGCAGCCCGCCCCGAACGCCTGCAGGAACGAGACGACGTCGGAGAAGTCGTGCACGCCGAACGGGACAGCGGGGTCGCCCGAGGGCTCGCCGGCGGCGAAGGCGGTGAGGAAGGCTGTGATGTCCGAAAAATCGAGCGAGCCTTGCGGCGCGGCGAGATCCGCGGCGCACGTGACGTCGCGCACGACGACGCGGTCAACCACGCCCTGCATGCCCGCGGCGTAGGGCGTGACGGCGAAGGCGCTGCTCTGGAGCATCGGGGCGGCGACGTCGAGGCCAGGGTCGAGCGCGTCGAACGCGATGATCGAGGGGTCGAGGTTCACCACGCCGTAGACAGGCGCGGGGTCGGCGAACACGCCGCCGTCGATGATCAGGCGGTCCATGATCGGTCCGCCGAACTCGGAAATGTCGCCGAGGATCATCATCTCGCCCCCCCCGAGCGGGAGGTGGACCGTGCCGATCTGGGCGCGGAGCACGATGCCCGGGCCCGCGTGCGAGGCGCGGGTGGGGGTCTCGGGCAGCAGGTCTGGGGCGGCGGCGAGGTCGATCGTCGCGACGAGGATCAGCCGGTCGCCCACGCGGACATCCTCCAGGCCCGAGTCGCCCGGGGCGCCGACGAGTTCCTGGGTCACGTGCCCGATCATGCGGACCTCGATGACTGGTCCGTCGCCGGCGGCGGCGAGCGAGGCGGACGCGGCGAGGAGCGTGGCGGCGGCAGCGATCGGGGTCGTGGTCGGCATGGCGGGGTCTCCGGTGTGGTCCAACCCACGATACACGGGGGCGTCCCGGGCCCCCCTCCATCTGTTCGGATGGGCCGTAGACTCGCCCGATGGCCTCCGAGGCGACCAAACAGGCTCTGCTCGAACGGGCGCAGGGGGCGTTCGCGGCGGGCTCGTTCCGGGCCGCGGCCGACCTGTACCGCCAGATCCTCAAACACGAGCCCAAGAACGCGGGCGTCCACCTCAACCTGGGCAAGTCGCTCGCGTTGGCGGGCGACAACGACGGCGCAAAGAAGCACCTCCGCGAGGCGCTCAAGACCCGCCCGGACGACCCCTCGGCACTCTCGCAGCTCGCGACGTGCTACCGCCAGGAGGACCGCTTCGACGACGCGATGCGCAGCGTTGACCGGGCCCTGCGGGCCAACCCGGGCAACGCGTTCGCGCTGTGGACCAAGGCCGACCTGCTCCGCCTCCAGGGCGGGTTCGCCGAGGCCTGCGAGCTGCTGCGCCCGCACGCGGAGAAACCAAACGCCGACGCGACACTCGTGACGATCTTCGCGATGCTCGCCCGGCGGACCGACGGCGTGGACCGCTCGATCGGGCTGCTGCACGCCGTGCTCGAGCGGGCGGACCTCGCGCCAACGCTCCGAGCCCAGGCGCTGTTCCAGCTGGGCGAGATGCTCGACAGGGCGGGGCGCTACGACGAGGCGTGGGCGGCGTTCGACGAGGCGAACGCGATCCGCCGGCGCCCGTGGGACGCCGACGCGTTCGAGAAGGGTGTGGACAAACTCATCGCGGGCTGGTCGCGCGAGGCGATCGAGGCGTTGCCGACCTCAACGCTCGACACCCGCGCGCCCGTGTTTGTCGTCGGCATGCTCCGTTCGGGCACGACCTTGTGCGAGCAGATCGTCTCGAGCCACCCGCGCGTCGCGGCGGGGGGCGAACTCATGCACATGCGCGACGCGGTCGAGAGCGTGCTGGGCCCGGGCGCGGACCTGGACGCGGCCCGCGAGCAGGGGCGCATCACAGAGGGATCGCTCACGCGCGCCGGGCGTGCGTACCTCCGCAGGCTCCAGAAGATCGGCCCAAAGGCGGACCGCATCACCGACAAGATGCCCTACAACTTCCAGTTCCTGGGACTGATCTCGCGGCTGTTCCCGAACGCCCGCGTCGTCCACTGCCTGCGCGAGCCCCTGGACACGTGCCTGTCGTGTTACTTCCACGACTTCACCGGGAGCCACGAGTACGCGTCCGACCTCGGGCGCCTCGGCGTGTACACCCGCCAGTATCGGCGCCTGATGGAGCACTGGGGCGGGGCGCTCGACCTACCGATCTTCACGCTCCGGTACGAGGCGCTGATCGCCGACCAGGAGCGGGTGTCGCGCGAGCTGATCGATTTCCTGGGAGTTGAATGGGACGACGCCTGCCTGCGGTTCCACGAGTCGGGGCGCGCGGCGACGACGTGGAGCTCCGAGCAGGTCCGCGAGCCGATCTTCACGTCGTCGGCCGGGCGGCACGCGAACTACGAGGCGCACACCGGGCCGCTCCGCGAGGCGCTGGGCGACCCGGCGACATGATCGGGAGCGGTTGAACACGAAGGTCGCGAAGCACGCGAAGAGAAGGCAATGGCCCGGTCATCGCACGCCCCCGATGTTCTCCACCTTCTTCGGGTCCTTCGCGCCCTTCGTGTTCAAGTCTTTGGGCTCAGCGCCCCGCGACGCCGCTGGCGATGGGGCGGAACCGCACGATGTAATACGGCGGGTGCGAGTCGTTGACGCCGTTGTTCAGGGGGGCGGCGTTGTGCAGCGCGTTGCACGCGACGTAGACCCAGCCGTCGCGTCCGAAGCTCATCGCGTCGGGCCAACCGAGTTCCGCGCCCGCGAACAACAGCTCGTAGGAGCCGTCGGGGCGTGTCACGCCGACGCCCGAGGCGCCGAGGTCGGAGATGTAGACGTTGCCCGCCGAGTCCATGGTGATCCCGTCGGAGACGGCCTTGTCGCCGTACGGCTCGACGCGGGCGTACAGCGAGGCGTCGCTGAGCGACTCGTCGAGCAGGTCGAGCGTGCGGACGCGTGAGAGCGACTCGCCGTTCATGGCGCCGAAGTAGAGCCACTCGCAGCGCGTATCGAGGACGATGGGGTTGAGGCCGATCATGGCATCGAGCGTGCGACCGTCGATGGTGGTGACCGCGCCGGGCTCGGCCTCGACGCACGGTCGCCCCTCGAGCACGCGACGCGAGCGCCCGGTGTCAAGGTCCACGACGATGATCGCCGCGGGCGAGCCGCCACCGCCCATGTCGGCGATGTAGACCGCGCCGTGGCGCCGATCGACGGCCAGGTCGTTGAGCATCGAAGATCTGGAGACCGGCGCCAGGACCGGGATGATCCGTTCGAGCCGATCGCTGTTGGTATCCCACGCGACGAGCCTGGGCGTGACGCCCGAGCGCCGCCCGTTGTCGAGCATCCAGAGCACGCCCCGTGAATCGCACGTGATGCCCAGGACCGCGTCGAGCCCGACGCCGTCCTCGTTCGGGTCCCCCTGCCACGCCCCGGGCGGGTAGGGCTCGACGTGCGCATCGCGCGCGTCCGCGCCCACGACGACGCGACCGACGCGGAAGTCGTTGTCGAGGAACTGGTGCATGGAGACGTACACGTCGCCCGCGGGCGAGCAGGCGATGTTCCCGATGCCTTCTCGAAGCTCGGCGTACACCTCGTAGCCCGTCGGCGCCCGCCCGAGTTGCCCCGCCCCGGGCGTGCAGCCACCGGCGCCCAGGGTGGCGACACCCACCGCGACGACGGCGAGTCTCCCGCCGGCGATCGCCATCCCGCTCCTGGTCCGGTTGTTCATCCGAGGGCTCCCTACATCAACCGGAGCCATTTGAACACCGCGACCTCACCCGCCGCAATAGCGATGAGCCCGAACGTCACAATGGTGAACCCCCACGGGCTGTTCGCGAGCGGGAGCCCGCCGACGTTGATGCCCAGGAGCCCGGTGAGCAGGCCCAGGGGCAGCGCGACGGTCGCGACGATCGTCAGCAGGTACAGCGTGCGGTTGATCCGTGCCTCGCGCCGCGCCCGCATCTCCTCCTGCGTCACCGCCGCCCGGTCGCGGAGCTCTTCGAGGTCCTCGGCGATCCGGGCGACCTGCTCGCCCACGCCCCGCAGCTCCGCCCGCTCGCGGGGCGTGATCAGGTCGGACGCCTCGAGCGCGATGCCCACGATCGCGTCGCGCTGCGGGACCAGGTGCCTGCGGTACGAGATCGCCTGGCGACGGATCGTCGCGAGGATCCTGCGGTGCTCGGGGTTGTCGTTGTCGGTCTCGATCATCTCGGCCTCGACGCCGTCGAGCATCTCCTCGAGGTTGTCAACGCTCGGCGCCATCCGCGCCGCGAGCCCCGCGGCGACCGCGACCAGGAACCCGCCCACGCTCGCGGGGGCCCTGCCCTCCTCGGCACGGTTGCGGATCTCGACGATCGTCTGGAACCGGTGGCCCCGCAGCGTGATCACCCGCGTGGGATCGAGCCACAGGCGGATCGCGATCATGTCGTCGGGCTCGGCGCCCGGGTTCATGTTCACGCCCCGCAGGATCACCAGCAGCCCGTCGCCCACCGCCTGGAACCGAGGGCGTGTCCCATCGGCCAGCAACGCGTCGGCGACGAGCGGGTCCAGCCCCGCCTCCTCGCGGATCCATTTTTTCGCCCGGTCCTTCGTCCTGTCCAGGTGGACCCAGAGCGGGCGTCTCTCGTCGCCGTCGTCGAGGCGGTCCCACGATCTGCGGTTCGTGTGCAGATCCTTGCGCCCGCCCGGGAGCTGCGTCGCCAGCACGAGCCCGCCCTCGGCGTCGAACGGCGGCGTGAACTCGGTGATCTCGGTGTTCTCGGGGGTCTCGGGCATGGCGCCCAGATTATCAACTCTCCTCCAGCGCCCCCTGGTACCGGGCCATGACACTCGACCGCGAGATCAGCCCCATCGGGCGCCCGGGCTCGTGGTCGTGCATCAGGCACAGGCTCGCGACGTCGTGACGCGCGAACTTGTCGAGGACGGTGTCCAGCGTCTCGTCGGCGCCCAGGGTCGGCAGGTTCGTCTGCATCAGCTCGGCGACCAGCAGCAGCGGGATCGCCTCCCGGTCGATGAGCGCCGTCCGCATGTCCGCGCCCGTCACCATCCCGATGTACTTGCCGTCGTGATCGACGACGACGAAGTCGGGCACGTTGTGGTGCGCGTGCAGCGTGATCAGCTTGCTCAGCGGGTCCGACGCGTACACAGGCTCGGGGGGCAGGGGCGTGAGCTGCACGCTCAGCACGGGCACGCGCCGCAGCAGCGTCAGGTCCCGCCCGGTGCCGATGAGGATGCCCGCCCGGCGCAGGCGGCTGGTGTAGATCGAGTCGGGCATCAGGCGGCGCGCAACCATGGTCGAGACGATCGCCGCGATCATGATCGGGGCGAGGACGTAGGGCTCGCGGGTCAGCTCGAAGAGCAGCAGGATCGCGGTCAGCGGTGCGAAGGTGGTTCCCGCGACGACCGCGGCCATGCCGACGAGCGCATAGCTGGCCGGGCTCGAGGCCTCGGCGATGAGCCCGAGTCGTTCGAGCGCGACGCCGAAGACCCCTCCCGCGGTCGCGCCCAGGAACAGGCTCGGGGCGAACACGCCGCCCGAGCCGCCCGAGCCCAGTGTGAGCACCGTCGCCAGGGCCTTGCACGCCAGCAGGAGGATGAGGATGAGAAGCCCGGCGTGCAGCACGCCCTGCCCGCCGGTGTACGTCTGGGGCGCGATGAGCCAGCGGATCGTCTCGTACCCGTTGCCGAAGAACGCCGGCGTCTGGCCCGTGGCGCCCGTCACGCGGACGAACGCGATGCCCAGCAGGCCCAGCATCAACGCCCCGATCACCGGCTTGACGATCGGGTGGATCTTCAGCCCCGCGAAGAAGTCCTCGATGATGTGCAGGAGCCCCGTGAACCCGACGGCGACGAGCGCGCACACCAGCCCGAGCACGACGTACCCGGGCAACTCGCCGGGCGAGAAGACGTAGGTGTTCTCGAAGAGCTCGGCCGCGAAGATCGCCTCGTTCTGCCCGTGGTAGACCTGCGCCACCGCGGTCGAGAACACCGCCGCGATCACGATGGGCGTGAACGTCTTGAGCGAGAAGTCCCTCAGCAGGATCTCGAGCGCGAAGAACACCCCCGCGATCGGCGCATTGAAGATCGCCGCGATGCCCGAGGCGGCGCCGCACGCGACGAGCGTGCCCATGTGCTCCTTGCTCACGCCCAGGCGCCGCCCGATCGCCGAGCCGGCGGTCGAGCCGATCTGGATGATGGGCCCCTCGGCGCCCGCCGACCCGCCCGAACCGACCGTCGCGATCGATGCGAGCACCTTCACAACCCCGATCCGCGTCGGGATCCGCCCCTTCTTGCGGATCAGCGCGTCGAGCACCTGCGGCACGCCGTGCCCCCTCGCCTCGGACGCGAACAGGTGCACGATGACGCCCGTGATGAGTGCCCCGAGCATCGGGATCAGGGGGAGTGTCCACAGTGCCCAGTGCGCGCGGGTGTCCCCGGCCCAGTGCTCGGCGAAATCCAATGCCTCGGCAAACCCGATCGCGCCCAGCCCGGTGACGACGCCTATCAGGGCGCCGAGGACTGTGAGGTGCCAGTCCGGGCGCAGCCCGAGCTTGTGGATCGACCACTCCGAGGCGCGTTTCAATCGGCGGAAGACTGGGTTGCTCATCGCGAACGGTGACTATACCGCCGCGGATCGCCCGCCCCGGCCCGGCGTGTCAGGCCTCGAGCCAGCAGACCACCCCGGTCGCCAGGTCGTAGATCGCGGGAACGATCGCCAGGGCGCCCTCGCGCTGCAGGCGCGCGATGACCGGGCTCTCCTGGACCAGGTCGCCCATCGAGCGATGAACGTTCGCCCGCAGGACCCGGTCCACGAGCGGTTCGCCCTGGTCGCCCGACTCCTCCTGCTCTCGCGCGACCCTCCGGATCGGGTCGAGCAGGATCTCGAGCACGTCGCTGTGCCGCTCGTGCGAGCACGCCGCGGCGACCGCCCCGCACTGGGTGTGCCCCATCACGACGATTAGCGGGCACCCCAGGGCGGTCGCCGCGAACTCCAGGCTCGCCGCCTCCGCGATCTCGCAGACGTTGCCCGCGACCCGCACGACGAACAGGTCGCCCACGCCCCGGTCGAACACCCGCTCGACGGGCACCCGTGAGTCGGCGCACGTGAGCACCGCCGCGAACGGGCGCTGGTTCTCGATACTCATCCGCGTGACGTGGTCGGTGTCGGTGTTAGGGTGCTCGCACTCGCCCGAGGCGAAGCGCATGTTGCCGTCGATGAGCAGGTCGAGGGCCTCGCGAGGACCACGCACGTCCATCTACGCCGCGGAACCCGCGGCCTGACGCGGGTCCCCCTCCAGAACCAACTCGTCCACGCTCGGCGCATCGCCCAGCGCCTTGCCCTTGGTGTCCGTCAGTGGCGTGCCGTCGAGGCGCTCGATGATCGGAACCGGGTTCTGTGCCTCCAGCGCCTCCAACTCGCGTGTCAGCGCCGCCTTCTGCTTCTCGTCCAGCTCCGTCCACTTGCCCCGCCCACGGCACTTGGGGAACCGCGAGCACCCGAGCCAGGGGCCGCGCGCGCCGGACCGCAGGTTCAGGGGGCTGGAGCACGTCGGGCAAGGCAGGTCCGTCTCCAGGGGCGGGAGCGAGGGCGCGACCACGTGCCCCTTCTTGTCGATGTTCAGGATCATCCCGAAGTTCGTCGGCTCGTCGTCCTCGCGGGCCGAGGCCAGGAACGGCCCGAACCGGCCCGTCTTGCGGATCATCGGGCGCCCGGTCTGCGGGCAGCGCACGTCTACGAACTCCGCCTTCTGCGGGCGACCCTCCCGGTCAACCGGGCACGCGTATTCACAGTCCGGGTACCGCGAGCACGACAGGAACCGCCCGTTCTTGCCGAAGCGGTACACGAGCGACGAGTCGCACTTGGCGCACCGGTATTCCTCGGGCGCCGGCTGCGTCTCGGCCTTCGCGTGCGAGAGCTCCTCGTGCGCCCGCTCCAGGCTCTCGCTGAACCGCCCGTAGAACTTCTCGAGCATGTCGATCCAGTCGAGGTGTTCTTCCTCGATTTTGTCGAGCTGCTCCTCCATCTGGCGCGTGTACCCGATCTCCATGATCCGCGGGAACGCCTCGACGAGCTTGTCGGTCACGACCTCGCCCAGGTCCGTCGCGTAGAACGCCCGCTTGAGCTGTTCGACGTACTTGCGGTCCTGGATCGTCTGGATGATCGCCGCGTACGTCGAGGGGCGCCCGATGCCCTCGCTCTCGAGCATCTTGATCAGGCTCGCCTCGGAGTACCGCGAGGGGGGCGCCGTGAACCGCTGCCTCAGGTCCAGGTCGATCGGGTACATCGCATCGCGTTCGCTCAGCGCGGGCAGGTTCAGCTCGTCCGAGACCGGCACGCCCATCACGCGGTAGAACCCGTCGAAGACGAGCGTCCGCCCGGTCGCCCGGAACAGGGCGGCGTCGCTCACGCCCCCACGGATGTGCACCTGCGTCGAGTCCCACTGCGCCGGCGTCATCTGGCACGCGACGAAGCGCTGCCAGATCAGCTCGTACAGGCGGAGCTGGTCGGGCTTGAGCCCGCGCTTGACGCTGTCGGGCGTGCGCGCCGGGTCGGTCGGGCGGATCGCCTCGTGGGCCTCCTGCGCTGCCTTGTTCGAGCTCTTGTAGAAGATGGGCTTGTCGGGCAGGTACTTGTCGCCGAGCGTCCGACCGATGTACGACCTGGCCGCGTCGATCGCCTCGGGCGCGACGTGCGTCGAGTCGGTCCGCATGTACGTGATCAGGCCCGTCGGGCCCTCGCCCGGGATGTCCACGCCCTCGTACAGCGCCTGTGCGGCCCGCATCGTCCGCTGGGCGCCGAAGCCAAGCCTGCTGGACGCGGCCTGCTGCAGCGTGCTCGTGATAAACGGCGCCGACGGACGCGCCGTCGTCCGCTTCGTCTCGATCGACTCGATCCGGTACCCCGCCGCGTCGCTTGCGCCCTCGACCCTGCGCCGCCAGCGCGCCGGGCCGCGCCCATCGGGGTCCTCGTCGTACGACGCGCTCGCCTTGCTCAGCCCGCACCGCGCCGCGGCCTTGATCAGCCCGGGCGTCAGGTCGTGCGTGCCCGCGTCGGCGAACGCCTGCTCCGCCGCCTCCCGCCGCGCCTTGATCGCGTCGGGCGTCAGCTCGCTCAGCTCGCCGATGATCGAGTCTGCCCTGATCCGGGGGTCGAACTTCTCGCCGTCCAGCTCGACCAGCTCGGCCCGCACGATCGACCGCTCGCCCAGCCACGCGTTCTGCGACTTGAGGGTGGGCGGGTTGTTCTTGTCGTCACGACGCGCCATGAAGGCGCGCCACCCCTCGCCCAGATCGCCCGCCTTGGCGCTCTCGAGCGCGAAGTACCCGGTCATCGTCCAGTACTCGTCGGGCACGAACGCGCGGATCATCCGCTCGCGCTCCGTGACCAGACGCACCGCGACCGACTGCACACGCCCGGCGCTCAGACCACGCGCCACCTTCTTCCACAGCAGAGGGCTGACCTGGTAGCCCACGATCCGGTCCAGGATCCGGCGGGCCTGCTGGGCGTTGACCCGGTCCTCGTCGATCGGGTGCGGGTGCTGGAACGCCTTGGCGATCTCGCCCTTGGTGATCGCCGGGAAGATCACGCGGTTCGCGTCGGCGGCCCGGATCCCCAGCTCTTCCGCCAGATGCCACGCGATCGCCTCGCCCTCGCGGTCGAGGTCCGTCGCGAACCAGATCTTCCCGCCCGAGTCGAGGACCTCCTTGGCCGCACGCTTGAGATCCTTGATGACGTTCTCTTTGCCGGGCAGGATCGTGTACGTCGGCGTGAACCGCTTCTGGATGTCCACGCCCGGCACGGGCGACTTGTCGCCCTTGGGCCCCTTCGTGGGCAGGTCGCGCACGTGCCCGACCGAGGCCAGCACCAGGTAGTCCGCGCCCAGGTACTTGTTGATCGTCTTGGCCTTGCTCGGGCTCTCGACGATAACCAGGTCGCGACCCTTGCCCATGCCAGCCTTGAAGCCCAGGCCCTTGCCGCCGCCCTTGGGCGCCTTGGACGCGCCGGCGCTCGCGGTCTTCTTGGACGCGCCCGCCTTCTTCGTGGTCGAGGCTTTCTTTGTGGTCTTCTTCTTGGCCATGCGTGGGCCCCGGGGCCCTTTCCTCTCTGCTCGCCCGCCCGGTGCGATCGGTGGGAGCCAATGCCACGCGTGGGGGGCGTGTCAAGGGCGACGCCCCCGGTTCGCCTCGCAGGAACGCTGAGTGGGTTCGTCGGGCCGCGCCCGAGGGCGTCTTGAGCCTTCGCCGGATCCCTCGCCCGCCAGCGGGTCGTCTAGCCGCTCGTAAGGCACGCCTCCACAACGCGTTGGGTCCACGGCGACGGATCGTCCTCGTCGGCGTCGATCCAGACGCTCCCGGGGGTCGCCCGCAGACGCCGAAGCCACGTCCTCTGATTTTTTGCAAACCGACGCGTCTCGATCTTGATCCGCTCGGCCGCGTCCTCCAGCGTGCACCGCCCCTCGAAATGGGCGACAAGCTGCTTGTACCCGATCGCCTCGCCCGCCTGCGGCCCCAGCCGACCCGCCTCCCACAGCCCGCGGGCCTCCTCCGCGAGCCCCCCCTCGAGCATCGCCCGCACGCGGGCATTGATGCGGCGGTTCAGCGCGTCGGCATCCCATACCAGCCCCACGAGCACCCGATCGGTCGCGGGCGCTCTGCCGCGCTCCCACTGCGTCTGGAGCGACGAGATGCTCTGGCCACGCTGGCGATAGACCTCGAGGGCACGGATCGTCCGGCGATCGTCGGCCGGGTGGATCCGCGCCGCGCCCTCGGGATCGACCCGCTCCAGCTCCGCCCGCCGCTCGGCGCCCGACATCGCCGCCAGCTGCGCACGGATCACAGGGTCCGGCTCGGGTCCCTCGAACAGGCCGAACATCAATGCCTGGATGTACAGGTGCGTCCCGCCGACGACGATCGGCGTGTCGCCGTCGCGCAGGATCTGCGCGATCGCCTCCTCGGCGGCCCGGAGCCAGTCGTGGACGCTGAACCGCTCGGTCGGCTCAACGACGTCGATCAGGTGGTGGGGGACGCCCGCACGCTCGTCCACGGAGGGTTTGGCGGTCCCGATGTCCAGGCCGCGGTAGACGAGGAACGCGTCCGCGGAGACGACCTGGGCGCCCCCCGGGCCCCGTCGAGCAAGCTCGTGGGCGAGGGCCAGCGCGAGCGCGGTCTTCCCACCCGCGGTCGGCCCACAGATGACAGGAAACCGCGGCGGCCGGTCCGGAGCGGGCATCGCCCATGCTAGTCCACCGGTCACCCGTCGCAATATCTGGCAAATTTCTGGAACTACAGGGCCGAGGCGGGCGAAGCGGGATGGCGAGCGCGGGCGAGGAGACTCAAGCCGCCGCGGGGGACGCACGCATGACACCAGCGAGATCCATGGCGCGGGCGGATCCGCACGCCCCCGGCCCATCCCGGCGTTCGACGCGCCCGGGGCGGCAACTCGTTCTCTCCTCGCGCCAGCTCGGGGGTGGGCGCCGCCCCGTGTGAGACCCTGACCCGGGCGTGCCCACCGCGTCCTGACACGGACGCACCCCCCGACCCGGCCCCCGGGGTTCACCCCCCGGGGGCTGTTTGCGTGGAGTTGTCGCGGGCGTGTCAGTCTTCGCTCGGCGTCGGGCGACGCCCCTCGGTGTCCGGGCCCTTCACGCGCCCGAGCGCACCGGGCAGCTCGATGCCTGCCTGCTGGGCCAGCTCGTGGATCTGCGGGAGCGAGCCGATCATGCCGGCGAGGAAGTCGGCGGTCGCGCTGCGCGTCGTGCCGTCCTTGCCTTCGATCGTCTGCCCGCGCCCCGAGTCCCAGACCGTGATCTTGTCGATCTTGAGGTTCTGGATCGCCTTGACCTGCGCCTCGACCAGCTGGGGGAGCTGCTCGATCATCAGCAGCGTCGGCGCAACCTGTGGGTTTTGTGCGCACGCCTCGACGAGTTGTCGGTAGCCCTCGGCCTTGGCCTCGAGGACCTGCTGCAGGCCCTTGGCCTCCGCCTCGTACTTGGCGAGCGTCGCGTCCGCCTCGCCCCGCGCCTCGCGGCGCTCGCGCTCGGCCCTCGCCTCGGCCTCGATCTCGACCCGCTTCTTCTCGATCTCCTGTGGCGCGAGCTGCTCCTTGCTCAGGCGGGCGAGCTCACGCTCGCGCTCGGCCTGGTAGATCTTCTCGGCCGCGATCGCGAGCGCGACGTCCGACCGCCTACTCGCCTCGGCCCGGATCTCTGCGAGTTTTGCGTTGGACTCGGCGATGTGCGCCTGGGCGGTGTTCTCGCCGTCCACCGCCTTGGACTCGGCGTCGGCGACCTGCACGCGCTGCGTCTGCTCGGCCCGCTTGGACGCCGCGACCGTCTCGGCCAGACGCTCGGCGATCGCGATCTCCTGGTCCCGCTTGGACTCGGCCTCGCCCACCTGCGCCTCGGCCTCGTAGGTCGCGACCGCGACGCGCTTCTGGCGCTCGGCCTCTTTCTGGCCCTGGTCGGCCTTGGCCCGCTCCTGCGAGACGCGGACGTTGCGGTCGCGGACCGCCGCGGCCTCGCCCACCGCGCCCTCGCGGTCCTGCTCGGCGACCTCGACCTTCGCGCGGTTGATCGCCTCGGCCGCCGCCCGCTGCCCGATCGCGACGATGTACCCCGACTCGTCGGTGATGTCGCGGATGTTGACGTTGATCAACTCCAGGCCGATCTTGTTGATCTCCTGGGTCACGTTCTCGTTGATCAACCCCATGAACTTCTCGCGGTCCTTGTTGATCTCCTCGATCGACAGGGTCGCGAGCACGAGGCGGAGCTGGCCCAGGATGATGTCCTGGGCCTGCTCGCGGATGCCCTGGGGCGCCATGCCCAGCAGGCGCTCGGCGGCGCTGGCCATATGCACCGGGTCCGTCGCGATGGCGACGGTAAAGGTGGACGGCACGTTCACGCGGATGTTGTTGAGCGACAACGCCCCCTCGAGCGGGATGTCGATGACCAGCGGCTCCAGGCTCATGTACGCGTAGTCCTGGAGGACCGGCCAGACGAACTTGCCCCCCGCGTGGAAGCAGCGTGTGCCCTTCTTGCCCGCCGTGCCCCAGATCACCAGGATCCGGTTCGATGGGCAGCGCCGGTATCGGCTGGCCAGGAAAAAGACCACGAACAGCAGGACGAAGACCGCGACGACGATCCCCACGATCGCGAAGATCCCCGCGTTCCCGCCCTCTGCTTGCGCCAGTGTCGTCAGGTCCATCCGCCTCCCCTTGTCGGCGTGCGCCGACGCTCTGTGCTCTCACCCATCCCGATCGCCGGTTTATGCGCCGGCGACGAGCGGCTCGACCGAGACCGCGTTGCCCGCACGATCGACGCGTGCGACCCGGACGCGCGCGTTCGCGGCCAGCGCCTCGGCGCCGTCCTGCACCGCGTCCATTTCCCGGCGCCGATCGCCGATCACCACCGTCACCCGCCCGCGTCCCTGGCCCGAGGGCGGGACCATGATATAGACCGTGCCCTCGAGGCCGACCGTCTGGTCGAGCGTGATGTTGTCCGAGCGCTGCAGCTTGAGGAACGAGCGCATCAGCGTGACCATGAGCCAGGCGATGGCGAAGCCCGAGGCGATCGCGATGAGCACCGCGACCGGGAAGCCGACTTCCAGCGCCCGCATCGCGGCCAGGCCCATCCAGCCCGAGCCCATGGCGAAGGCGGCGATGGTCTGGATGCTCAGCCAGCCGAACTCGGAGCCGGGCGAGTCGCCCTCGCCGAAGTCACCGTCCATACCAGTGTCGATGTCGGCGTCGAGGTCGCCCCCGAGCTGGCCGAGCACGAGCTGGAGGACGAGCACGAGCGTGCCCAGCAGCGCGGGCACGCTGAACCAGATCGCTCCGTTTGCAAACAGGAAATCCATGGCCACCTCCGGCGGGCTCGCGGCGCCGGGCATGGTACCGCAAACGCAGGATGGACCATGTTCGTGAAGACCCGGCGGGGCAGAGCCCGCACACAGACTTCTTGGGAAATACAGGGCGGGAGTTTCGTGCCTGGTCGGGGGGGGCGCCGAGCGTCGCCGTTGGCGGCTAGGCCGCCAGGTCGATGTCGTTGAAGCCGTCGTCGTCGGTCTCGAAGCCGCCCCATTCGTCCTTGGGCAGGTGGCGGTGGTGGACGCGGATGACGCGGGCGAGCTGGCCCGCGAACTGGTCGGCGATGAGCTGGAGCAGCTTCAGGTCGTTCTCGGCGAACGCCGACCGCTTGTCCCTGAAGAGCGCGATCACCGCAAGGCACTCGTCGTCCTGGCGGCACGAGACAACGAGCATCGCCGACTCGTCGAGCCAGTGGGCGCTCTCGCCCAGGTAGTGCTCGAGCTCGACCGAGCCCGACAGCGCGAGCACGCTCTCCTGCTCCTCGAAGCGTGGCGCGAGCGTGTCGGCCAGCTGGTCCATCAGGACCTCGGCCGCGTCCTTCGGGCAGTCGTAGTTGACGTACGCGCCGAGCGAGAACTCGCCGGACGTCGAGGGCAGGAAGATCGCCGCGTTCGTCGAGCCGACCTTGCCCAGGACGTACTCGAGCAGCGTCCGAAGCAGGCTCTCGATGTCGAGTTCCTGGCGGAGCATCGACGAGAGCTCTGTGCTGACCGAGACGTCCTCGAGCTGGCCCGAGAGCTCGCGGTACGCGTCAACGAGGTCGTTGCAGAGCTCGCCCACGTGCCCGGAGACCTCACGCCTCGCGTTGTTCAGCTGGTGGCAGAGGCGTTTGAGACGCGCGACCCTCGCCTCGCGCTGGCGGACGCGGTGCGCCCGCTCGCACGCGGCCTCGATCCGCGCGAGCATCTCGTCCTCGCACAGCGTGACCTCGATCAGGTCGGTCGCGCCGGCCCGCATCGCGCCCAGCGCCTCGTCGATCCCGGCGCGGTCGCCCAGCATCGCGCTGACGATCGCGGGCGTGGTCTTCGCGACCTTCTCGGCCAGGTCCAGTCCGCGGTCCCCGCCCAGCTTCGTGTCGATCAGGGCCAGATCATGCAGCCCCTTGTCCAGGTGGCGCCTCGCCTCGGTGAGCGTCCGCGCGACGCTGACGCACTCGACCCGGTCCTGGAGCAGCGCCACGAGCCGTCTGTGCAGGCTGGGCCTGGGCGAGCAGACGAGTACGCGGACGGTGCGCACCGGGTCGGGCCCGGTCTCCCAGGCCCCGTCTTGTCCCGTGCTCTCAGTCTCTCGTGCGCCCATCCGTGCGTCCCTCGATCCTCTTACGCGGCGAGCCGCGCCGCCGTGCCCTCGTCCTGTCGCCCGGTCCCGCTCGGGATCCAGAGCGTCGCGATCGTGCCCGGCCCGGGCGCCGAGGCGAGCGTGACCTGCCCGCCGTGAAGCTCCGCGAACCGGCGCGCCCTGGCGAGTCCCAGCCCGGTCTGGCGCCCGGCGGCCTTCTCCGAAAAGAACGGGTCGAAGGCGTGCCTGGCGGCCCGGTCCGAGAGGCCCGGTCCCCGATCCACGACGCGGCACACGAATCGGCCATCGTCGGGGTCGGTTTGAACGCGAAGCTCAACAATCTCGCCCGGGGCGCTCTCGATCGCGTTGGCGATGAGTTCTGTCAACGCCGTGACGATCTGTTCTCGGTCGGCAACCACCGGGGTGACAATGGTTTCGGTCGTCACACGCACGGACGCCCGCCCATCGACGCGCCGCTTCGATTTTTCGATTGCCTCGTCCACCAGCTCCATCGCGTCGTGCCTCGCCAGCGTCGGGCGGGGCGGGCTGGCCAGAAAGTGCATCGCGGTGATCAGCTCGGCCAGGCGCCCGCTCGCCTCGGCGATCGCCCTGGCCGCGGCCTTCTCGCGCGGCTCTTGCAGGCGGTCGGCCAGCAGCTGGCTCCGCCCCCGGATGATCGTCAGCGGGTTGTTCATCTCGTGCGCCGCGCCCGCGCTCATCTCGCCCAGACGCGACATCGACTCGCGGGCGGTCAGGCTCGCCTGGGCCTCGCCCAGCGCCCGGTTGGTCTCGGCCAGTTTGTCGGCCAGCCCGCGCGCCGCCTCGGCGCGCGCGCCGTCGATCACCGCGTTCGACCACACCGCCGCCAGCGCGCCCACGACCTCGGGCGTGAATCCCGAGGCGAGCGGGTCGGGCTCGTGCAGCAGCATCGCGGTGGGTCCCTCGTCGCGTGCGCACAGGGGCAGCACGCGGACACGCCGCAGGTCGGCCGCGCCCCCGATCGCCTCGCGCAGCCAGGGAAGCGCGCACGCGGCTCCCGGCGCGTTGACGCCCAGCGCCGCGATCAGGCCCGTGCCCTCGTGGGCGGGCGGGGCGTCGGCGGTGTGCTCGCTGGTCGCACGACCGTCCCGGGCGTACCGCGTGATCTGCCACGCGTGCCCGGGGGCGCTCTGGCAGGCGCTGGCATAGAAACCGGCGCCGAAGACACGCTGCGCGGAGGCTACGACGCGCGACAGCGCCTCGCCCGCGCCGTCGTCCGTGTCGCGGCGAGCGAGGAATCGCGCGATCGCGTCGAGCGCGTCGGCCTGGTGCTGGGCCTGGCGCGAACGCCTGGTGAGTGTCTCGTTGAGCGCGCCCAGGCGGTCGTTTGCCCGCGAGACCGACTCCATGAGCAGCTCGGGTGTCGTCGGCTCGCCCAGGCCGAGCGTGGCGCAGCGTGTCGCGACGCACCCGATCAGCGTGGGCACGATCGACTCGAGCACGCCCGGGTTGATGCCGAGCGACACCGCGATGCCCTCCGGGTCCGGGTCTGGACCGAAATCGCCGCACCATCCCAGGCGTTGACGACGGCACACCGCCCGGGCCAGTGTCACCAGCCCGACCAGATCTCGCGCGGGCGTCTCGGGCAGCGAATCGACGGGCTGGGCGTGGAGCCATGCGACGTGCTCGATCGCGGTGGGCAGGCCCCACCGGCGCGCGACGTGCCGCCCGGCGGTGTGGTGGTCGAGCCCGAGCACCTCGCGTTCGACCGGGGCGCACTCGACCGCCCGGCGCTCGGCCAGGCGGACGACCCGCGCGTACGCCTCGGGCAGCGCCAGCTCGAGCGCCAGGCGCCCGATGTCGTGCAGGAGGCCCGCGACGAACGCCTCGTCGGGGCGTACGCCCAGCGACGCGACCCTGGCCGCGATCAGCTCGCAGGCGCAGGCGACCGCGATCGCGTGTCGCCAGAGCCCGTCGCGGTCGAAGCCGCTGGCCGCCATCTCGTGCTCGCGCCGCGTGCGGTCCATCTCGCCCGCCTGCTCGCGGAGCAGCTCGTAGACGTGGACCGCGAGCACCGCGGACTGGACGGTCTCGAGCCCGAGCATCGTCACCGCGTGCCGGACGGTCGTGATCTTGTCGCCCAGGCCCAGCTCGGCGCGTCGGCACAGGCCCAGCACCCTGGCCGTCAGCGCCGGGTCGGACTCGATGAGCGTGACGATCTCGGAGAGGTCGGCGTCCTCGCTCCCGGCGACCTGCATCAGGCGGGTCGCGACGGGCGAGAGTGTCGGGAGGGCGTCAACGCGCCTCAGGATCTGGGCGGCGTTGGCCGCCGGCCTGGTGGTGGTCTGCCCGCCCCGGTCTGTGGGTTGCTCGTGCACGCGGCGCCCCCGATCAGTGGGGCGCGCGCCCGTTGTGCCCGTGGCTGCTGGCGCCCGAGACGCCGAGCATGGAGGAGACGCGTTCGATCAGCTCGTCCACGTCGAAGGGTTTGCGGATGAAATCGTCGGCGCCGGCGCTGCGCAGGCCCGCGATCTCTTCCTCCTGCACGACGCCGGAGACGATGACGATCCGTGTGTCGGCCAGCTCGTCGCGCGAGCGGATCCGCTCGCACACGACGTTGCCGTTGATGTCCGGGAGCATGTAGTCGAGGATGACCAGGTGCGGGCGGAAGCTCTCGGTGAGCAGGCCCGCGTCGTAGCCGGTCGATGCGGTCTTGACCTCGAACCGCCCGTCCTCGCCCAGGACCTCCTCGAGCAGCGAGACGATCTGGTCGTCGTCGTCCACGATCAGGACGCGCTTGATCCCGCCCTCGAGCGCGTCGAGGGGGATGTCGTTGGTGCGCATGAAGCGCAGCAGCTCCTCGCGGGGGATGCGCCGGAACTTGGAGCCCGGGACGCGGAAGCCGTTGAGGCGACCGGAGTCGAAGCACCGGATAATGGTCTGCTGGCTGACCTTGCAGACCTTGGCGGCCTCACCGGTGGTGAAGATCTTCTTGCCGCTCCAGTCGGTGGCGTTCGTGTCGGCCATGGGCGGCTCCTGTCCCTGGTGCAAGCGACGCGTGGCCGTCCCTGGCCAGATGCGGGCGGCCCTGCCGCGCCCGCGTCCTTGCCCAGGCGGGTATCGACGCAAGGACAACCCAACTTCACGCGCATCGACGAGGCACGGGATTGTGTGGGTCGGCGCGGCGCGGTCCGAGAATCAGGAGCCGTGCAGCTCGCGCCACTTGCGGACCGCCTCGGGCTCGCGCGGGTAGATGGGCGCGAGCGCCGCCGGATCGACTGCGTCGCCGGCCAGACCGAGCCGCAGGCACGCCGCCGGGTCGAATACCGGCTCGACAACGCCCAGCCCCAGCGCCTCGGCGTGTTCGCGCACGGGTGCGGGCAGGTGTCGATCGCCCACAACTGATCGAAGCCCTGATTCGGGCATGCTTTGCGCGTCGATGAGGCCGAGCGTCCGCGCGGGGCTGTCCTGGGCGTCGTACCGGACGCCGAAGCATGTCGGGCCCTTGGAGGCCAGGCAGACCAGGGCGGGGAAGAGGTCCCGGGCCAGCGAGGCCGCGACGACGTCGGCGGTGGGGACGCCCACAAGCTCGGCTCCCGTCGCCTCGGCGAGCAGCTTGGCGGTTGTGATCGCGATGCGCACGCCCGTGTATCCCCCCGGCCCGAGCGAGACGACGACGCGCGTGATGCCCGAGGGCGTGACGGACTGGCGGGCACACAGGCGGTCGATGGCGGGCATCAGGTCGTCGCCGTGGCGCGTGCCGGGGGACAAGGCCTCGCGGGCGATCACGCCGCCAGCGCGCACCAGCGCGACCCCCGCGCCCCACGACGGGTTGCTCGCCTCGATCGCGAGGACGGCGCCGGTCACAGCTCGTCCTTCCCACGCCGTCGTTTCTTCTCGCTCTGCTCGCGTTTGGACTGGAGGCGGCGCTCGACCGACCCCCGCGTGGGTCTGGTGGGCACACGGCGCTTGGGCTTGACCAGCGCACGCACGAGCAGGTCGCGGAGGCGCTGCATGCACGCGCGCCTGTTGGCCAGCTGCGTGCGGCTGTCGTCGGCGGTGATCACAAGCTCGCCGTCGGCGGTGATGTACGTCTTGGCGATGCGGCGCAGGCGCGTCATCGCGTCGCGCGGGATGGGGATGTCCTCGAGCGCGAGGCGGAGTTCCATCTTCGTGGCGCGCTTGTTGACGTTCTGCCCGCCGGGCCCCGAGGACCGCGAGGCGCTGAACCGCAACGCCGACGACGCGACGCGCACGCCCGGGGCGACGGGCTCGCCCGAGGGCTCGTGACCGGGCGCGGGGTTGGTCTGCGGGTTGGGGTCTGGCGGTGTCAAGGGATCCGAATTCCTGCGGGGACGAGCCGGGGATATTCCCTGGATGGCCCCCAGAGTCTCTGGGCGGGGTTGCACGAGCGTTGACCCAAGGGGGGCGCTCTGCGATACTTCGGTTCACGCCCGCTCTTCCTGTTGGGGGATTGTTCCACTCTCGGGGGCGGGACGGGTGAGGGATTCCGGAGACGGCGCGTTCCGGCGACCGGGGGGTGGCCGACGCCGGCGGGTGAGACACCGAACGTGGGCCTGTGCCCCTGCTCGGCCTCGCACCTTGGCGGCGGCAAGAGTGGAGAGGCGTGAGGCCCTATGAAGACGATCACCAAGAAGGCACTGATCGACCGCATCGCCGACGAGACCGGGCAGAAGCGGGTCGATGTCAAGAAGACCGTTCAGCGTTTCCTCGATCTTGTGATCGATGAGCTCGGCGAGGGCAACCGCCTCGAGTTCCGCGACTTCGGTGTCTTCGAGGTCCGCGAGCGCGCCGCCAGGACCGCGCAGAATCCCAAGACCCTCGAGCGCGTCCGCGTCCCCGCGAGGCACACGGCCAAGTTCAAGGTCGGGCGCAAGATGAAAGAAGCGCTCGAGCACCTCGACGAGTCGTCCAACACCGCCGAGGTCACCGTTCCGCAGGGCGTGTCCAACGACACGATCGCCTCGCGCAACGGCGCACTCTCGGCGAGCCGCTCGTAACACCACGCGGACAACTCCCGATCGGCTAGAAACCGCCCGCGAGCCGGGCGGGTGTTGCGTCGAACTCGATCGCCGCCGGCTGCAGGCGCAGGTCCGAGCCCCCGGCACGCACGACAACGCCCGCGAGCGTGTCCTCGGCCGTGATCAGGGGCGCCCCGTCCCACGCGATCACCAGCTCGACTTCCTCGCCGACGCGGAGGGGCGAGCCGGCCTCGACGAGCAGGAGCACGCCGGAGGACGAGATGTCCACCGTGACCGCCTCGACGTAGCGCGGCGCGAACGGGCGGAGCAGCTTGCACTCGACCTGGGTCGGGGTCCGGGGCAGGCGGCGCCGATCGGGGCTCGGGCCCATGGGCGGTCTCGCTTCGCGGGCGTGGGGGGGGCGCCGAGCCCGCCCGCTGGGGCGCCGGCGCGTGAGCGCCCATCGGCCAGCCGCGGGCCCGACTCGTGCGAGATGCACGCGAACGCCGATGGTCTCGGGCGATGCGTCGGCGACCGGAGATCAGCGTGCTCGTCCCCACGCGGGGGAGACCCCGCGCGATCGCCCGGTGCGTCGCGGCGCTGGCCGCCCAGCGCGGCGCCCCCCCCTTCGAGGTGCTCGTCGGGATCGACGGGCCAGACGCGGGCGAGACCGAGGCGATCGAACGCGTCCGCGGATCGCTCGATATCCGAGCCGAGCCAGGCGAGGCCTCGGGGCCCGCGGCGACGCGGAACCGCCTCGTCGCCGCCGCCCGTGCGCCGATGCTCTTGCTGCTCAACGACGACGTCGTGCCCGATCCCGACCTGGTCGCAGTCCACGCGTGCGAGCAGGGGCTCCTGGGCGAGTCGGGCGCACCCGCGATGGTTCTGGGCGACGCCCCGTTCGCCTGCGAGGAGCCCGACCGCCTATTCGACCGCCTGATCCGCGAGACGTCGATGGTGTTCTTTTACGACCGGATGCGGGGCGTGCATGCCCGGGGCCCGGGCCACGACTGGGGGTTCAGGCACGCGTGGACGCTCAACCTGTCGGCGCCCACCGCGATGGTGCGGGGCGTGGGCGGGTTCTGCGGATCGCTGCCCGGCGCGGCCTTCGAGGACATCGAGCTGGCCTGGCGCCTGCACGACGCCTTCGGCGCCCGGGTGCTGTACCGACCCGGGGCCCGCGTCGTGCACCATCATCGGTACGAGCCGGGCGCGTACCTTGCACGCGAAGAATCGCTGGGGCGTGACGCGCTGGCGCTCGCTCGCGCAAACCCGGCGTGCGCGCTCGATACGTTCGGGCGGGACGTGGCCTCGGCGGGGGAGGCCGAGGCGTGCCGGGCGTTCGTCGGGCGTGAACGCAAGGCCGCCGACGAACTCCGGGTGTCGCTGCTCGCGCTCGCCGAGCGTCCCGCGGAGGGCGCGACGGACGGGCAGGTGCGTGAGATCTACGAGAAGCACCTGCCACTCAAGCGTTGGCACTGGCGGCTGGGGCTCTCGCGGGCATCGGGTGAGCGCACCGCGCGGGTCGCATGACCCGAGCCACGACGCGCGGGCGGCGGGTTCAGTCGGTTGTGTAGAGGCGGTGGACGCGGAGGCCCTGGCGCTCGAAGACCTCACGCCGCGCCCAGATCTCGTCCTCGTGCAGCCACGAGCTGATGACGACGTCGGTCGCGCCCGCGCCCGCGGCGCCCTTGGGCTCGATCACAGGCATGCCCATGAGCTGCTCGCCCGCGCGCTCCGGGTCGTCGTCGCAGATGCCGACGATCTGCGCGCCCGAGCCCTCGATCTGCGCACGCAGCGCCCGCGTGTGCGCGCCGGCGCCGTGGATCATGACCTTGCGCCCCGCGAGGCCCTGGAGGATCGACGCGAGCCTGTCTCCGGCGTCGGCGGGGACGGCGCCCGAGCCGGCGCCGGGCGTCGAGAACGCGGGGTCGGCGTCCTCTGGCCAGGACCGCGCCGGCGCCCGGGCCGCGGCCTCGATCAGACGCTCGGCACGCTCGCCCTGGGCCTCGAGCGAGAACATCGACCGCGCCCGGCCCCACGCCCTGGCGCCCATCTCGTGCACGCCCGAGGCGAGAACACGCCCGATCCCGTCGGCCAGGGCGGAGGCGAGGACCTCGTCGCCCGTCGTCTCGTCGAAGTCGATCAACTCGCCCGTGTCGCCGGGCGTGACGACCTGGGCGGCGCCCGAGGCGGTCTTTGTGATGACCGGCGCGCACCCCCGTGCCATTGCCTCGAGCAGTGACACACTCATCCCCTCGCGGCGCGAGGCGAGGACGAACACGTCCGCCTGGTCCAGGCGGAAGGCGATGCCCCGGGGCGGGACGCCCGGCACGACCCGTATCGACTCGCTGTCCTCGCTCAGGGCCTCGAGGCGTCCCAGCGCCGGGCCATCGCCCACGAGCACGAGGCGGTGGGCGACGCCCCGACGGTCCAGCTCGTTCGACATACCCACCAGCGCGAGCACGCGCTTCTGCTCGTGCTCGAGGCGCCCGGTGTAGATGAGACGCAGCGGGCGCCCGTCGAGCGGCTTGCGGCGTGGTGGCTCGTCGGGGCTGGCGACGCCGTTGGGGACCGCGAGCACGTCTGCGCGTCGGCGCGGGTACCGCCTGGCCAGGAGGCTCGCGATGTGGGCGCTCACGCCCGCGAGCTTGGCGCACACCGGCTCGTACCGCGCGATGACCGCGTTCTCGTACGACGAGTCGAGGTGCTGCCAGCCGATCATCCGGACCGAGACGGGCGCCTCGCGTGTCAGCTGGGCGCACGCGCCGAAGCAGTCGCCGTGGCGCGTGGGGACGAGGACGCACGGGCGCCCTGCGTCGGAGGCGAGCGCTTCGACCGCGGACCGGTAGTGGGGCAGGTAGGGCGCCAGGTCGCCCCCTGTCGTGCCCATCGGGGGCAGGTCGGCGGCCCGGAAGAGCCGGACGCCGTCGGGGATCGCGCAGTCCAGCTCGCGGTGCGCGTCCAGGGCGCCGTGAACGAGCACGCCGACTGGTCGCCCGCGTGCCGCCAGCGCCCCGGCGAGGCGCAGGGCCCATGTCGTCACGCCCGTGACGGTCAGGCCCTGGGGCAGGACGAGCAGCGCTGGCGCGTGGTCGCTCACAACTGTGGTCCATCGGCGCCCGCACGCGGGGCGCGTGAAAACACCTCTCCTGTTGTACGGGTGGGCGACGAGAACGTTTCGCGGACCCCCGCGGGGGCGCGGCGCGTGCCGTTCAGGCGTGGGCGTTGGCGTGTGTCGATGCGTCCAGGCGGGGGCTCACGCGGGCGAGGAAGCGGCGGTCCTGCTCGGGTGTGAGCCAGTTGGCCCAGTCGCCGCGGACGCCCTTGCGGAAGAAATGGGCGCGGTCCTCGCGCCCGGGCTCGCGCCCGCCGCTCAGCCGCTCGAAGCTGGCGGCCTCGATGCAGTGGTGGACCGTCGCCTCGTCGTTGTCCACGCCGATCAGCGCGAGGGCGCGGGTGAGCTGGCCCGGGGCGTCCTCGAGCATGTCCTCGTACGCCAGGCGCATCGAGTGGTCGAAGAGCTGTTCGCCCAGCGCGCCCGCGTCCACGCACGCGGCCCACATCGAGGCCCAGAGCTCGAGGAACTCGTCGGGGATCGCGCGGGTGTCGAGTCGCTCGCGCAGGCGTGCGGCCTCGCTCTCGGGGGCGTTGCGGATGGCGTTCGACGCCTGCTGGGCGAAGCCGGACACGGCCACGTCCCGCCCGTCGCGGACGAGGTTGATGAACCGCAGGCCCGGGTTGTACGCGTGCAGGACGCGGACGGCGTGGGCCTCGGTCCCGGCGAAGGGCGTGAGCTTCTCGCCCACGATCTGCTTGCCCGACGCCCGCCTCACCGACTCGGCGATCGTGTCCCACAGGTCGAAGAGCAGGTCAGTAGAGAAGCGCTCGGGGGCTTGCTCGCCCGGGTGGAGGTACCGGGCGAGCACGCTGACGTACTCCTCCAGCGAGATGTGGGGCGCCGCGTACGCGTCCTGGTCGATCTTCAGATACCGCCCTGGGGCCCGGGACTCGGCGCAGTGGAGCCGCGGGTGGGCGCACAGCAGGCGCTGGAGCCAGGTCGTGCCCGACTTGGGGCATGCGAAGACGACGAAGTTCACGCGTGGCTCGAAGATCCTGGGCATGGGCGGGTGGTAGGCTACCGGCATGGGGCAAGGACCGCCCGTGTACATCTTCGTGCACCTGCCGAAGACGGCGGGGACGTCGCTCGTCCGGACCGTCCGCGATGCGCTGGGCGAGGGCGAGTTCCTGGATCTGTACGGCGGGGGGCGCACTTCAGAACAGATCGGCGCACAGATTTCCGCGATGTCGCCCGCGCAGCGCGCGCGGGTGCGGTTTGTCGCCGGGCACCAGGCGTGGGTCGGGGTTCACGAGCTGCTCGGGCGCGAGGCGCGGTACGTCACGTTCCTGCGTCACCCGGTCGTGCGGGTGCTCTCGTGGTACAACCAGGTCGTACGCAAAGCGGACAACGGGTATCACGACGAGGTGCTCGCGTGCGGGGCGGGCTTTGCCGAGTATGTCCGCAACCCCTCGTCGCCCCTGCGGGCGAACCACATGACGGTCATGCTGGCCCGGGACGCGGTCGACGCCCGGCACAACCGGCGCCAGTGCGCTGGTGTGGACGAGGCCGTGGTCGGGAGGGCGCTGGCCCGTCTCCGCGGGTTCCACATGGTCGGGCTGCACGAGCGGTACGCGGCCGACTGCGCACGACTGCTGGGGGAGATGGGGATCGCGGCCCGCCCCGGCGCGGTGAACGTCGCCCCCAGCGCGCAGAGCGCGTCGTACGCCGGGGTGGACCTGGAAACCGCGCGGCTGTGCCGAGAGCTGAACTGGGCGGATATGGATCTCTACGAGCAGGCGCTGCTGTGGCGCAACGCGGACCGCTCGCTCGTCGCGTGAGCGGCGGTGAATCTGTGCGCACGGAGGCGAGATGGACCTGATCGATTTGCTGACCGCCAACGAGCCCCGCGTGCGATTCGACGTCGAGCGGATGGCGTACCTGGAGGCTTGCCGCCAGAGCGCCGCGTTCTTCGTCGAGCGCATGCGGATGGCAAGGAACCTCGTCACGCGCGAGGGGCTGATCGATTTCTGCCTGGAGAATGCGGGCGTAGAAGGCCTGACGATGGAGTTCGGCGTCGCGGGGGGGAACAGCCTGCGCCGGATCGCGGGCGCCTCGCCCGGCGCCGTCTACGGCTTCGACTCGTTCGAGGGCCTGCCCGAGGACTGGACGCACTTCCAACGCGCCGGGCGCTACACGAGCGGGGGCAAGACGCCCGAGGGCCTGCCCGCCAACGCCGAGCTTGTGGTCGGGCTGTTCTCCGACACGCTCCCCGGCTTCCTGGGCTCGCACGCGGGCCCTGTACGCCTGGCGCACATAGATTGCGACTTGTACTCGAGCGCGTCGTGCGTGCTCGGGCTGCTCGAGCCGCGGCTGGTCCCGGGGAGCGTGATCCTCTTCGACGAGTACTTCAACTACCCGGGCTGGCAGGAGCACGAGCACAAGGCGTTCGGGGAGTTGGCCGAGCGGTGCGCGCTCGGCTTTGAGTACACGGGTTTCGCCTCGTCCGGGCACTCGGTCGCGGTCGTCGCGACGGCGCGCGGGTAGGGAGCGCCGCTAGGCGCCCGGCAGGCGCCAGAGAATCATGTCCCGCTCGGCGCGTCGGACGGTGTACTCGTCGGGGCGGAACAGCTCGGCCCACCACTCGGGGCCCCGGACGGTCCGGTGCAGGTTGTCGCCGTGCTTGTCGGCGCTGCCCGCGGCCCGGCAGCTGACCGAGCACAGGAGCACCCCGCCGGGTGCGAGCACGCGGAGCATCTCGTCGCGGATCGCGATGATGTCGTCCTCGTCGAGGTGCTCGAGCACGTCGAAGCAGGTCACCAGCGAGAACGAATCGTCGTCGTGTGGGACCGTCGGGTGGGTCATCAGGCGGCAGCGGGGCCCGACGCGCTCTTGCGCGCGCGCGATCGCGACCTGGCTCACGTCCACGCCGTGCGCGTCGCGTTCGAAGGGGTAGCCCGAGAGCATCGCGACGACAAAGCCCGCGCCGCACCCGACGTCCAGGCTGCGCCCACGGACGAGCCTGATCCGGTCGGCGTGCTCCCAGCACAGGCGGACGCCCGGCGAGCCCTCGGCCAGCGCGTACAGGGGGTTGGAGGCGTGCACGCCGTCGTAGATATCGCGGTAGTCGGTCATGCGGTCTTCCTCATCTCGGGGGCGTCGTCGTGGTCGCCGAGCCAGCCCGGGCCGCCCGCGCCGTAGATCGTGCGGACGGGCACGCCCGCGCGGCGCAGGCGCGTCGCCCGGCGCCACAGCGCGGGTTCGACGGCGTCGGAGCTGATCAGCACGCCGTCGATCGCGTGCCGGGCCAGGGCCTCGTCGGGCGTGAGCACGGGGCGCCCGTGCATGTGCGTGGCGGCGGGCGCGTCGTCGAGGATCGCGACGATCGGCAGGTCGCGGCCGAAGAGGGAGGTCAGGCGGCGCGTGTGCGCGCCGGCGCCGTAGACAGCGAGGCGGCGGGCGCCCTCACGCACCATGTCGCCCATCTGGACGCACGCGACGACCCAGGCGGGCGGGACCAGCGCGGGACAGACGACCGCGCCGACGCCCGCGCGTCGCAGCTCGCGGACGCGCTGGTGGGCCTCGGGCAGGTAGGGCTCTTCGAGGACAACCGCGTCGGCGCCGCGGGCGCCGGGGCTCGCCGTGACGGCGCCGGCGCCGCAGCGTGTGAGCGATCCGATGATCCATCGGCGCGCCTCGTCGGGGTCGTCGGCCCAGGGCTTGTTCCAGCGGCTCATCGCGTGCAGGCGGAGCGCACGGTCAGGGCTGTCGGGGAGGCGCCCGCGCCCGGCGGCGTGCAAGACTGCGATCGCCCGCCCCAGGTCGGTCGCGCCCGCGTCCACGCGCGACGGGTCGAGGCGTTCGAGCGCGTCGAGCGCGAGGCGGAGGCGGTCGGTGTGGTCGCTCGCGGGGTCGAGGACGAGGACGTGCTCGTCGGGCCCGGGCGTGCGGTCGGCGTCGGTCAGGCCCGGGCGCCGCGGGTCGGTCAGGATGACGAGCGTGCGCGTGTGCTGCCCGTCGGCCGGCGGCGGCGCGAGGCGGCGGGCGCGTTCGAGCGCGTCGTCGGCGCCGGCGGGCGAGGCGTCGATGACGCACACACGGACCGGGCCGCCGCACTTGCCCGTTGTCGCGTACGGCACGAGCGGGCGTGCGAATCTCGGGAGCGGTCGCGGCGTCGCCCGCGCGCCCCGGCGGGCGAGCGACGCGATCGTGCGCGCCACACGCGAAGCCGCGTCGCCCGAGCGCGAGAGCACCGCGAGCGTGTGGTCCTGCTCGTCGAGTTCCTCGTCGGACGCGCCCAGGACGCGGTCGATGACGTGCGCCGGGTCGGCGTGGTCCGGGGTCGGGCGCCAGACCCACAGCGCCGGGTGGCGCAGGGGCGTGTCGTGCGGGTGGAGGACCGCGGTCGGGCGGCGGGCGCCCATCGCCTCGAGCATCAGCGTGGAGGGCGTGGTGATCACGCCCCGGGCGCTCGCGAGCGATTCGGCGAGCGGGGCCGTGTCGCGCTCGACACCGATCTCGCCCGCGAGGCGGTCGGTGATCCGCCAGACCGCGGGAACGCCCAGGCGTGCGACGACCTGCGCGAGGCGCTGGAGTGCCCAGCGGACGCGTTCGTGCTCGTGCTCGTTGAACGCCGGGCGGCGTGCGGTCGCGATGAGCAGGCGGTCGCCGGGGGGCGGTGGGGGGTTCTGGGCGACGAGGCGGGGCAGGCCTGTCGCTCGTGCGTCGTTGCCCATCGAGCGGAGGATGGCCCGGTCGATCCAGCCCGCGCACGCGACGATGTCAACGGGCGCGGGTAGGAGGAATCGTTCGTCCACGCACGGGTTCTGGTGCGTGTTGCGCCACTCGACGATGCCGTCCATGACGAGCAGCGTGGGCACGCCCTGCGCTCGCGCCGCCCGGATTGCCGCGATCGATTCGAGACGGAGGGTGTCGGCCAGCGCGACGGCCCGCACGCCCTCGGGCAGGCGGGGCGGGGCGTCGCCCTGGAGCGCGCGCACGGGCTCGATGCCGAGCGCGGCCAGGCGCTGGTCCACACCCCGGAAGTGGTCCGCGCCCGAGTCGGCCTGGAGGAGCAGGGCGCGCATGGTCATCCTCAGGCGGCCGCCGCGGCTGTGGGCGACGCGCCCAGGCTTTCGTGGACCATCCGCGTGATCGACGCGGCCAGCGCGTCTGTGGTGGCTCGCGCGCAGACTCGCGCCCGGATCCCGCCCGAGACGTTCTCGCGCCACGCGGGGCGGGTGACGGCCCGCTCGACAAGGCGCTCGAGCGATTGCTCCGACCAGAACGTCGTCTGGGAAAAGTCGCCGAGCAGCCACCGGGCGGTCCAGTCGAGCTTGCCCGTGGGCACGAACGGACGCTGGCGGTCCAGGGCAGCGGCGGGTGCGGTGAAGTGCGTGGGCGAGCCCATGCCCAGGCGTTGGTGCTGGGCGCACCAGTCCATGAGCGCCGGCGAGTCGGCGACGGGCGTGGGCGAGTCGGCGCGCGCGCCACGCTTCACCGCGTCGGCCAATGCCTGCGAGGCGAGCATCTGGTGGGTCAGGCGGCACAGGGGCAGCCCGCCCGAGGCGGCGCACTCCATGACCCGCTGGTGGACGGCGGTGCTGGGCGAGGCGTGCAGGTGGACGGCGGCGCTCTGGTACGAGGCGCGGAGCGGCTCGCCGTGGGGCAGCTCGGGCCGCGCGTACCGGGCGAACGGCCCGTCGGCCCAGCCCCGCCCGTGGATGCGCAAGCGCCAGCCGCGGCGGGCGGCGATGGCCGCGGCCCAGCGGAGCGTCTGGTGGCGCAGGACCCGCTCGCCCAACGGATCGATGCATTGGGCTTTCAGGCGGGCCGCGACGCCCGGGTCCGGGGCGCCGCCCAACGCGTCGTGGAGGACGCGGGGAAGCTCGCGCGCGACCTCGCCCGCGATGACGAGCGTGTGGGCCTGGGGCGCAAGAGCCGTGACGCGGTCGTGGGCCCAGGCGATGACGCGTGCGATCCGGTCGTCGCCCGCCTCGCACGCGAGCCGGTCGCGCATGGACTCGGGCGTCTCGGATTGGTGCGAGACGTAGGCGATCTCGCACGCGCTCTCGTCGAGCAGGCCCCGCGGCGCGGGCGCGTCGTGGAACTTGGTCGGGTCGATCACGACGGGCACGGCCAGGGCCCGGTCGATCGGGTACGCGAATCGCTCGAAGAGATCCGGGTACAGATGCCCGCACACGAAGTCGAGGGGCGAGTGTGACCGCCCGACCCGTTCGTCGAGCAGGTGGGGCATCTGGTCCTGGATCCAGCAGGCGAACGGCACGCCCGGTGGGAACGCGCCCGGTCGCGTGGCGCGCGGGTAGTTGATCAGGACGACGAGGTCGGGCGCGAAGCGTTCGACCTCGGCGAGGTAGCCGATCGCCGAGAGGCGCGCGTGGGCGTCGGGCTCGACGAGCGTGCGGGCGTTGGCGCCCGTGCGTTCGAACGCGCCCCTCAGGTCTTCGGCGGCGTGGTGGACGAATGTCGTGTACCGGCATGTGGGGATCAGCACGCGCAGGGGCTCGTCGGTACCCGGGCGTCGCGCCCGCTCGTAACGCTCGGCCCACCACCTCGCGTCGCGCCCCGCGCACGCGCCCTCGACGCGGGCGCGGACGCGCGACAGTTCCGCTTGCTGCTCGCGACGGACGCTCTCCGCGATCTCGTGCATGCGTCCGCGCCCCGACCCGGGCGACGCGGACGAGGCGACGACCGGGCCCAGCGATTCGAGCTCGAAGCGTGCCCGTGCCCAGGCGGTGTACTCGCCGGCCGCGTCCGGGCCAACAAATATGCGCAGGCGGTCCGACGATGCCCAGGCGCCGGAGCCCGGCATCGACAGCGCGTCGAGCAGGGCGGCGGGGTCTTCCTCGACGAGCACGATCTGGGGGCGGTACCCGGTCGCGGTGGGCTCGATCCGCTCGAGAAGCTCGGCGAGGAGCCAGGGCGGGCTGGCGCCGTCCACGGTGATCGGCCCGGGGGCGGCGCCCGCGAGCGATGTGACGAGACGGCCCGCGGCGGCTCGCGCCTCGGCGCGCCGGTCCGCCAGATCGCGCCACTCGTGGGGGTGGTTCGCGTGGTCGGGGAGGACGACGGCGTTCCCGTCGCGTGCGATGAAGCGCGGCGTGGGCGCGCGCTGCCAGCCGTCGAGGTACTCGCGCAGGTCCACGCCCCGGGTGATGAGGGCGGCGACGCCGGCGCGGGCTCGCTCGGCCCGCGCGTCTTGCGGTTCGCGGTCGCCTGGCAGCGCGTCGATATCGCGGACCAGGGCGCGCGCCTCGTCGAGCGCCCGGGCGGCCTCGGGCAAGGCGGCGAGCTGGCCGCGAGCCAGCGTCGCCAGGCCCAGACACGCGAGCGTCCGGGCGAGCAGGAACCGGAGGCCCACATCGCCCGGGGCGTCGCGCAGCGCCGCGGCCAGGGCGGGGGCGGCGGTCCACGGGTGGCCGCTGCCCGCGAGCTCGATCAGACCGGCCCGCGTCGTCGGCGTGGTGTAGGGTGTCGGCGCAATATTTGCGCTTCGCGGCGCGCTGGCATGGCCGATCGGGGGCATCCAGGGCAGATCGGCCCGGGGGCGGGGGCGGGGCCAGAATCGCCCCGCTGCGGGGTGAATCGGTCGTGAAAAGCATCGTGGGGCGGCCTCATCGGAGTGCGGATGCTTTCATGGGCGGGCTCGGTCCGGGCCGATGCTCTGGCGCGATGGAGCCCCCCCGACCGGCGACCGCCGGCAAGATCTTGACGCGCGAGGCCCTGCTGTCCGCCCGAGAGGCGGCCCGGACGGAGGGTCGGCGTGTGGTGCACTGCCACGGGTGCTTCGACCTGGTCCACCCAGGGCACATCAGGCACCTGCGGTTCGCCAAGGCCCAGGGGGACGTGCTGCTCGTCTCGGTGACGGGCGACCTGGGGGTGGGCAAGGGGGCGGGGCGCCCGCTGATCCCGCAGGAACTGCGGGCGGAGAACCTGGCCGAGCTTGATTGCGTGGACTGGGTGTACGTCGAGCCCGGGGCGACGGCGTCGGAGCTGCTCGATTCGGTCAGGCCCGACATCTATATCAAGGGGCGTGAGTACGAGTTCAACCGCGACCCGCGGTTCACGGCCGAGCGCGAGGCGGTCGAGCGTCACGGCGGGCGCGTCGTGTTCAGCTCGGGAGACGTGGTGTTCAGCTCGACGGCGCTGATCGCGGCGATGGACCACGAGGCCGACCCGTTCCACAAACGCCTCACCCGCCTGACCCAGCACGAGGAGCTTGGCGCGGCCCGCCTGGGCGGGCTGATCGAGTCGTTCCGCGGGGCGCGGGTGGTCGTGGTCGGCGAGACGATCCTGGATACCTATTTCTTCTGCGACCGCCCGGAGATCGCGGGCGAGAGCCCTGTGATGACACTCCGCCCGTTGGAGCGCCGGTCGTACGACGGCGGGGCGGCGGTGATCGCGCGGCACGCTGCGGCGCTGGGGGCGCGCACGACGCTGGTCACCGCGCTGCCCGATTCGGAGGCGGGGCGTGAGGTGCGGGCGAGGCTGATCGCCGAGGGCATCGATGTGCGGGGCGTGCCGACGGCCGCGCCCCTCGCCGAGAAGCAGCGGTTCCTCGTGGGCGCGCAGAAAGTGATGAAGGTGGACAGCGTCGAGTCGGTCGTGCTCGACGCGCACGAGCAGGACCGGCTCGTGAGCGTGACGTCGGACCTGTGCGCCGCGGGCGCGGACGCGGCGATCATCGCGGACTTCGGGCTGGGCCTGCTGACGCCCGCCGTCTTGGCGCGGGTCTGCCGGGCGGCGCGGGGCAAGGCGAGTATGGTCTCGGGCGACGTGAGCGGCAAGCGCGCGAGCCTCATGGAGATGCGGGGGATTGATCTTGTGTGCCCGTCGGAGGACGAGCTGCGCGACGCGACCCGCAACCACGGCGACGGGCTGCCCGCGGTGACGTGGGAGATGCTGCACAAGACCGGGATACGTTCGGCGATCGTCACGCTGGGCGCGGAGGGACAGATCGGCTTCGAGCGACTCGCGGGCGCATCGGGCGGCGGTGGTGGCGAGCGCCCGGGGGCGTGGAAGACGCGCCTGCGGGGCGAGCACGTGCCCGCGCTGTCGCCGCACGCGGTGGACGCGCTGGGGTGCGGCGACGCGCTGCTGACGGTCGCGACGCTTGCGCTGGCACGCGGGGGATCGATGCTGGCGGCGTCGTACCTGGGGGCGGGGGCGGCGAGCGTGGAGTCGAGGCGGATCGGGAACATCCCCATTTCCGGGGCCGACTTGCGTCGCGAGGTGATGCGGGTGCACACTGCCCGCTTGGCGCTCGCGACGCCCGAGCTGCCGCC
This sequence comes from Phycisphaerales bacterium, assembly GCA_029260515.1. Lineage (GTDB taxonomy): Bacteria > Planctomycetota > Phycisphaerae > Phycisphaerales > UBA1924 > JAJRXR01. The sequence goes on from JAJDDC010000070.1 coordinate 522,494, forward strand.
GATGCGGCTGGACGGGGCGAGCTCGACGCACGAGGCGCTGCGAGAGGCGTCGTAGGGCCCCGGTCATCCAGGCCGGGGCGCGGGCGGAGCCCGCGGGGCGGTCACGGATGATCACGTACATCGTTCCAACACGCGACCGGGGCGACGAGCTGGCGAGGACGCTGGCGGTGCTAGGTCGTTTGAGTGCGCACGACACCGCGCTGCCCGGGGGTGTCCCGGGCGAGGTGGTCGTCGTGGACAACGCGTCGTGGCCGGCGCCGAGCGTGCCGGCGCTGCTGGACAACGGGATGCCGGCGCGCCTGGCGGCGCTGGGCGACAACCGGGGAGCCGCCTCGCGGAACGTGGGCGCGGCGTTGAGCGATGCGTCGAGCGAGTGGCTCGTCATGCTCGACGACGACTCGGCGCCCATGGATGATGCGCACGTCGCGGCGCTTTGCGCCCAGGACGACGACGTGCTCGCGGTCAGCGCGGATATCCACCTCGCGGGGCGGGGCGAGCGCGAGTCGGGCGGGTTGCCCGAGGTGTTTGTCGGATGCGGGGTCGCGGTGCGCCGCGGTGCGTTCCTGGACCTGGGCGGGTACGACGCGTCGTTCGGGTACTACGCCGAGGAGTACGACCTGGCGGCGCGGATGCTGCTGGCCGGCGGGAGGGTGGCGTTCGAGCCCGGCTTCGTGGTCGAGCACCGAAAGGCCGACGCGGGGCGGGACATGGGAAGGATCCTGGCACGCCTGGTGCGCAACAACGCGTGGGTCGTCCGTCGATACGCGCCCGAGCGCGAGCTGGAGCGTTGGATGGACGAGACGCTTCGGCGGTACCGGGCGATCGCGCGGCGGGAGGGGGCGCTCGCGGGGTACGAGCGGGGGCTGGAGGAGATGCACGCGACGCTGGACGGGCAGGTGCGCACGCCGATGCCCGCGGACATCTGGGCGCGGTTCACGGGCGCAGCGCACGCGCGTTCGGCGTTGATGGCGGCACTCAACGAGGCGCCGTTCGACGCGGCGAGGCTCGTCGCGCCCGGGAAGAACGCGGGTGTGATCGAGCTGGTATTGGGCGAACTCGGCGTCGAGGTCCGGGAGGACGCGCCGGTGGACGTGGTCGGGACGCTCTCGCCCGGGCCGATGATCGACGCATTGGAGCGGGCGTCAGTCGGCGTCCGGCGCACGGTCGCGCCATGGGTCTGCGCGTCGTCGGCGCTGGGAGCGCAGACGCGGGCCACTGTCGCGTAGGGCTCAGGGCGCGGCAGCGAGCGGGGCGTTGTTCGCCGCGTTGCTCGATGCCAGGTCGAGCACGAACCGTGCCTTGTCGATCGACTCGCGCCACTCGGCGTCGGGCGAGGAGTCGGCGACGACGCCCGCGCCCACGCCCAGGTCGAGCGCGCCCGCGTCGATGTCGTCGAGCGCGCCCGGGGAGGGGGAGCCGGTGAGAAGGGCGGTGCGGATGGCGACGCTGAGGCGGAGGCGCCCGTCGTCGGACAGCGAGCCGATTGCGCCGCAGTACGGGCCGCGGGGGGCGGTCTCCAGCTCGTCGATGATCTGCATGGCGCGGATCTTGGGAACTCCGGTGACCGAACCCGGGGGGAACGTGGCCCGGAGCAGTTCGCCCGGGCCCACGCCCTCGCGCAGGCGCCCCGCGACGGTCGCGGTCGCTTGCAGGACGCCCGAGGCGTGGCGCTCGATTTCGCGGGTGGTTTCAACGCCGAGGGCGCCCGGGCGGCAGACACGCCCCAGGTCGTTGCGCATCAGGTCGATGATCATGTCCAGCTCTGCCCGGTCCTTCTCGGCGTGGCGCAGCTCGTCGGGATCGGCGTTTGATGGGCGCGTGCCCTTCATCGGGCGCGTGGTGACCCGGCCCGTGCGCAGGTCGGCGTCGAGGAACAGCTCGGGGCTCGCGGAGATGACTGCGCGTCGGGTGGGGGGCGTGCCGGGGGCCTGCTCGTCGAACTCGAGGTAGGCGCCGTGCCAGGGGCGGGCGGCGGAGAGAAGGTCCGCGGCCAGCGCCCGCGCCGAGCCCGAGAAGGCGGCGCTGAGGCGGTGGGTCAGGTTCACCTGGTATGCGTCGCCGGCGCGGATGTAGTCCAGCACGCGCGACACGGCGCGTGTATACGCGCCGCGGGCTTCGAGGAGTGGGGGCGCGAGCGACCAGGCCGGCGGTGTGGGCGGCGCGGTGGAGATATCGGGCAAGAGCGCCGTGTCGCCAACGCGCCACCATTGTCCGGTCTCGTGGTCGAAGGCGAGGGCCGCGGGCGTTCGCACGAGGATGAGTTGCGGCCAGGGGCGGTCGTCGCGCGGGCGCGCGGGCGAGGCGGCGGCGGGCTCGATCTCTCGCCCCAGGTCGTACGAGAGCGCGAGCATCCACCCGCCCGAGAAGGGGGGGGCGCCGGGCGCGTGCGGTGTTTGATCAGGGGGGACGCACGCGTGCGCGAGGCGGTCGAGGGCGTCGAGGGGGCCGAGGTCGGCGAACGGGAACGGTTCATTGCTCGGCGTGAGAGCCCGCCAGGCGTGCGTGTTCGACCACGCCCAGGCGCCCGTGGGGCGTGCGAGCAGGGTCCAGGGGTCGCGGGCGTCCTTGCACGAGAAGGTTGCGGCGAGGGGTACGTCGCGCGGCCACGCGAGGACTGCTCGCGCCGGGTCGTGGTCGTGCGGCGTTGGCTCTGCGGGTCGGACGCTCATCGGGCGCGGCGATGATAGGGGGCGGTCGAAGGCGCCCGCGGGGGCCGCTAAAGTCCCGGCCCTGCGCCCCCGCCGGCGCCGACCCCCCCGCACCGCACCGCCCTGAGAGGGAAACGCCGCGATGGCCAAGAAGAAGAACGCCCGCAAGAAGACGTCCAAGAAGAGCGCGAAAAAGCCGGTCCGGAAGGCCTCGGGCAAGAAGACGACGCGCAAGAAGTCGGCGTCCAAGAAGTCGGGCGCCAAGGGCGCGCGCGCCTCGGGCGGGTCGCGCACGCACGCGGGCGGGGCGCGGTCCAAGCGTCCTACGAAGAAGAAGTCCCGCGCCGGCGCGAAGCGGGCGGGCTCCAAGAAGGCGGGCGCAAAGAAAATCATCCCGGGCAAGATGGTCTACTCGTTCGGGCGCAAAACCGAGGGCGGCGCGTCGATGAAGATGCTCCTGGGCGGCAAGGGCGCCAACCTCGCGGACATGACGTCGATCGGGCTGCCCGTGCCCCCCGGGTTCACGATCACGACCGAGGCGTGCGCCAAGTACTACAAGCGCGGACGGAAGATGCCGCGTGGGCTGATGACCGAGGTCTCGCGCGGGCTGGAGATCCTCGAGAAGGAATCGAAGAAGAAGTTCGGCGACCGCAAGGACCCGCTGCTCGTCTCGGTCCGGTCGGGGGCGGCGGTCTCAATGCCCGGCATGATGGACACGATCCTGAACCTGGGGCTGACGGACAAGGCGGTCGAGGCGCTGGCCGAGAAGACGGGCAACCGGCGCTTCGCGTTCGACGCGTACCGGCGTCTGATCAACATGTTCGGCGACGTGGTGATGGGCCTGGACCACCACCTGTTCGAGGCGGCGTTCGACGAGATCAAGGCGAAGTTCGGCGCCGAGCTCGATACGCAGGTGCCCGTCGAGGGCCTGGTCGAGCTGTGCGAGCGGTACAAGGCGGTGTACGAGGTGCAGGTGGGCGAGGCGTTCCCGCAGAACCCCCGCAAGCAGCTGGAGCTGGCGGTCGAGGCGGTGTTCAAGAGCTGGAACGCCGACCGGGCGATCAGCTACCGTCGCATCGCGGGGATCTCGGGCCTGGACGGGACCGCCGTCAACGTGCAGGCGATGGTCTTCGGGAACATGGGCCAGGACTGCGGCACGGGCGTCGCGTTCACGCGCGATCCCTCGACGGGCAAGAACGAGTTCTACGGCGAGTTCCTGATCAACGCCCAGGGCGAGGACGTCGTCGCGGGCATCCGCACGCCGCGGCCGGTCATCGAGATGAAGAAGTGGGACAAGAAGTCACACGATCAGCTGATGAAGATCAAGTCCAAGCTGGAGAAGCACTACAAGGACGTGCAGGACATCGAGTTCACGATCGAGCGGGGCGAGCTGTTCATGCTCCAGACGCGGTCGGGCAAGCGGACCGGGCAGGCCGCGGTCAAGATCGCGTGCGACATGGTCCGCGAGAAGCTGATCACGGAGAAGGAGGCCCTGCTGCGGATCCCGGCGGGGGACCTGACGCAGCTGCTGCTGCCCAGCTTCGACCCGGGCAAGAAGGATCTGTCGCAGGTGCTGACCAAGGGGCTGCCGGCGTCGCCCGGCGCGGCGGTCGGCAAGGCGGCGTTCACCGCCGACGAGGCGGTCGAGCGGGCGCACAACGGCGAGAAGGTCATCCTGGTGCGCAAGGAGACGAGCCCGGAGGACGTGGACGGCATGCACTCTGCCGCGGGCATCCTTACCTCGACGGGCGGGATGACCAGCCACGCGGCGGTCGTCGCGAGGGGCTGGGGCAAGTGCTGCGTCGCGGGCGCGGGCGAGATCGCGATCGACGCGGCGAATGGCGTCTTCCGCGTCGAGGGGCGGGCGTTCGGGCGCGACGACACGATCTCGATCGACGGCTCGACGGGCGAGGTGATCGCCGGGGAGGTCCCGCGGATCGAGCCCGAGTTGTCGGGCGACTTTGCCAAGATCATGAAGTGGGCGGACAAGCACCGGACGATGGGGGTGCGGACGAACGCGGACGCGCCCAAGGACGCGAAGCGCGCCCGCGAGTTCGGCGCCGAGGGCATCGGGCTCACGCGGACCGAGCACATGTTCTTCGAGGGCCCTCGGATCACGGCGATGCGTCAGATGATCCTCGCCGACGCGGTCGATGCCCGCGAGGCGGCGCTGGCCAAGCTGCTGCCCTACCAGCGCGAGGACTTCATCGGGATCTTCGAGGCGATGAAGGGCCTGCCCGTCACGATCCGCCTGCTGGACCCGCCCCTGCACGAGTTCCTGCCGCACGACGAGAAGAGCCAGGCGGAGCTGGCGTCGTCGATGGGCGTGCCCGCCGAGAAGGTGCGTCACCGGGTCGCGATGCTCCACGAGCTGAACCCGATGCTCGGGCACCGCGGGTGCCGGCTCGCGGTGACGTACCCGGAGATCCTGCGGATGCAGGTCCGCGCGATCACGGAGGCGGCGATCGACTGCCTGTCGCGCAACGTCAGGGCCATGCCCGAGATCATGGTGCCCCTGGTCGGCACGAGGCAAGAGCTGGCGCTGCTGCGCGGCGAGGCCGAGGCGGTCATCGACGAGGTCAAGGCAGAAAAGGGCTGGAAGAAGAAGCTGGACATCAAGATCGGGACAATGATCGAGATCCCGCGTGCGGCGCTGACGGCCAACGAGGTCGCGGAGGTGGCTGATTTCTTCAGCTTCGGGACCAACGACCTGACGCAGCTGACGTTCGGGTACTCGCGCGACGACGTGAACACGTTCCTGCCCGATTACCTGAAGCGGGACATCCTGCCGGTGGACCCGTTCCAATCGCTTGACCAGACGGGCGTGGGCCAGCTGGTCGAGATGGGCCTGGAGCGTGGGCGGGCGACGAACAAGGGCCTGAAGGTCGGGATCTGCGGCGAGCACGGCGGGGACCCCGACTCGGTCAAGTTCTGCCACCGGATCGGGCTGGATTACGTGAGTTGCTCGCCTTTCCGCGTGCCGATCGCGAGGCTGGCGGCGGCGCAGGCGGCGCTGCTGGGCTGAGGCCCGGATCCGCGTGGGCGGTCGCCAGGGGCGTGAACACTCGCGCCCCGAGCGATTGGTCGTCGCGCTCCCTAGGATCCCGGCCATGCCCGTACCACGCATCGCCATTGTCGGACGCCCCAACGTGGGCAAGAGCTCGCTGGTGAACCTGATCGCCCGCGAGATGGTGGCGATCGTGGACTCCACGCCCGGCGTCACGCGGGACCGGGTGTCGGTGGTGATCGACCTGGAGGCGCCCGACAAGCGTGGGCCCGACAAGCCCGTCGAGGTGACGGACACGGGCGGCTTCGGCGTGTACGTCGCCGAGGGCGGGCGGTACGACGAGACCGGCGCCGACCTGTCGACGCTGACCAAGGACATCGAGCGCCAGATCGGCGAGGCGGTCAGCCACGCGGACCTGATCCTGTTCGCGATCGACACGCAGGCGGGGATCACGCCCTTCGACGAGGCGATCGCCAAGCTGCTCCGCGAGCAGAAGCTGGGCACGCGGATCACCGACGGGCGCGAGCCGGCGCCGGTGCGGGTGCTCGCGACCAAGGTGGACGGGCCCAGCTGGGAGACGCACGCGTACGAGCTGTCCGCCCTGGGCTTCGGTGTCCCCATGATGTGCTCGGCCAAGACCAAGTACATGCGTCGGGACATGCTCGACAAGCTCTACGACATGATGCCCGCGCCCGACACGACGCCCGAGCCCCCCAGCGACCTCAAGATCGCGATCGTCGGCAAGCGCAACGCAGGCAAGAGCACGCTGGTCAACACGCTGGCGGGCGAGGAGCGGGTGATCGTGTCCGAGATCGCGGGCACGACGCGCGACGCCGTGGACGTCCGCTTCGAGTTCGACGGCAGGAGCGTGACCGCGATCGACACCGCAGGGCTGCGCCGCAAGAAGAGCTTCCAGGGGCGGGTCGAGTGGTACGCGTACGACCGGGCCCAGCGGGCGATCGAGCGGGCGGACGTGGTCGTGCTTCTCGTCGATGCGGGCGAGGTCATCAGCCAGGTGGACCAGCAGCTGGCGGCGTTCGTGGTCAAGAGCTTCAAGCCCGTCGTCATCGTCATCAACAAGTGGGACCTGGCCGAGGGCAGGGCGAGCCCCACCGGCAAGCCGATCACCACCGAGGCGTACGACGAGTACGTCCGCCGCGAGCTCAAGGGCCTCTCGTTCGCGCCCCTGGCGTTCATGTCGGCCAAGGCGGGCAGGAACATCAAGGGCGTGATCAACCTGGCCTTCGAGCTGCACGAGCAGGCGGGGCAGCGTGTGGGCACGGGCGTGCTCAACCGCGTGATCCGCAACATCGTCGAGCGGCGCGGGCCGAGCAACAAGCTGGGGACCGAGGCGAAGGTGTACTACGTCACGCAGGTGACCGACCACCCGCCGACGCTGGTGATGGTGGTCAACCGACCGGAGCTGTTCACGCCCAACTACATGCGGTTCCTGATGAACCGGATCCGCGAGGAGCTGCCCTTCGACGAGGTGCCGGTGCGGGTGTTGCTCCGATCGCGCAAGCGCGTCGAGGCCCAGCAGCGGGGCCGCCGCGGCGGCAAGGACCTCATGCACGAGACCGACGCCGCGACGCAGGGATTCGTCGAGGACATGGGTGACGAGCGGCCCGACCTGGACGCGATGCTCGCGAAAATGCCCGACGAGGGCGAGGCGTACTTCGAGGACTGACGCCGGTGACGCCGCGCCGGATACTCCTGCGGCGAGTATGTCGGCGCCAGGCGAGAGCGCGCTATTTCAAAGTAATTCGAGATCGTGCGCCCGGTGGGCGGCCGCGTGTCGCTCTCCCGGGTAGAGCAAGCCGTGGCGTGGGCAGCATGGGACAGCCCGCCGACGTTGGTGGGCGATACGCCGCGACCTGCTCGGTTCAAGGAGTATGTCATGCGGAAGCGAGTGACCATGCGCGTCGTTGTGTTCGGAGTGGTTGGTGTTTCAAACCTCGCGAGTACAGGCACCGCCTCGGCCGGGTTCGTCAACCGATTTATGATCAGCACGCCTACAGACTTCGAGTTCAGGGCGGTCTGGATCGACACCCCGGCAAACCCCCGGGGCGCGGGGCTGAGCGTGGCGTCGATGCACTGGCAGTTTGGTTTCGACGATGCCGCCCCAAACTTCTCGATCGCCGACCTCATCCTCGGCGACGGCGCGGGCGGGGCCCACAAGGTCGGCCCGCACGGGGAGCCCGTGCCGAACACCTTCCAGGGCGTCTTGTACGTCAACTACGACCCCGGCGACCCGGCGCGGCAGCTGGTCAGGATCGTTGATCACGGCGACGAGCACATTGATCGGTTCGAGTTCACGTTCACCCCTATCGCGGGCGGGTTCGTCCCACCGGGGGGCGGACCAGCCGTCCCTGCGACGATGATCGAGGTTGATTTTCGGCACACGACACCGACGCCGGGGACGGTGTTACCGCTCGCGATGGCGGGGCTCGTCGCGGTTCGGCGTCGTCGCGCATCGTGCGGCTCCGGGCACTACGCCGACCCGTGATCGTGAGCTCGCCTGGCTGTTCGAGTTGAGATGCCGCGTCCGGCGACAACGAGCCGGGCGCGGCCCTCTCGATTCCGCGGGGGCGTGCGATCCCGCCATCGAGATACAGCCGCATCCGAGGGCGCGCCCGGCTCCAGATACGCCGCGCCCGAGCAATCGCCGCGAACCGAGCCTTGCTTGTTCGCTCCGGAATCGGGGCTGGTAGAATCCCAACAACCAACCGCCCGCACGAATCGGCGGGAGTGGGGAGGCGACACATGTCCATCTGGAAGCGGCTGCGTGGCGAGCTGATCGATATCGTCGAGTGGACCGACGAGCGGCCCTCGACCCTGGTCCACAAGTTCACACGCGACCGCAACGAGATCAAGTACGGGGCGAAGCTCGTTGTGAGGCCCGCCCAGGCGGCTGTCTTCGTCAACATGGGCCAGGTCGCCGACGTCTTCGCACCCGGCATGTACACGCTCGAGACGAAGAACCTCCCGATCCTGTCCACGCTGATGGGCTGGAAGTACGGCTTCGAGAGCCCGTTCAAGGCCGAGGTCTACTTCGTCTCCACCCGCCAGTTCACCGACCTCAAGTGGGGGACGATGAACCCGGTGATGCTCCGCGACGCGGAGTTCGGGCCGGTGCGCCTGCGGGCGTTCGGGACGTACGCCATGCGGTGCGCGGACCCGGGCAAGCTGATCGAGGAGGTCGCGGGCTCGGACGCGCACTTCTCTGTGGACCGGATCGAGGAGCAGCTCCGCAACTTCATCGTGTCCGGTTTCACGGACGTGCTGGGCGAGAGCCGCATCCCCATCCTGGACCTGGCCGCAAACTACGACGAGCTGGGCGAGTTCTTGGCCGAGCGGCTCGGGCCGCGGGTCAACGGGTACGGGCTGGACCTCACTTCCCTGTTGGTCGAGAACATCTCGCTGCCGCCCAACGTCGAGGAGGCGCTGGACAAGCGCTCGAGCATGGGCGTGATCGGCGACCTCAAGCGGTTCACGCAGTACCAGACCGCCGAGGCGATCGGCGACGCGGCGACCAACCCGGGCGGGGGCATGGGCGACGCGATGGGCCTGGGCGCCGGCTTCGCGATGGCCGGGCAGATGGCCCACGCGATGGGCCCGGGGATGACGGGCCAGGGTCCGCCGCCCGTGCCGGGCAGTTCGAAGTTCTGGGTCGCCAAGGAAGGCCAGAAGACCGGTCCTTTTGGCATCGACGAGCTGTCGGCGATGGCGGGGCGGGGCGAGCTGATGCCAGACTCGCTCGTGTGGAAGGACGGCATGGCGTCGTGGGTCAAGGCGATCGAGGCGCCCGAGGTCGCGTCGATCGTGGGGCGTCAGCCCCCGCCGATCCCGGGCGGCGCGACACCCCCCCCGGTCCCTCCGACATCTGACTCGTGATGGGCGAGGGTGAGGCCAGCGAGGCCGCGCCCGCGAGAGCGACGGCCGAGGGCGGCGAGCGTCGCTTCCCGTGCAAACGCTGCGGCGCCCAGCTCGCGTTCGCACCGGGCACGTACGCGCTCAGGTGCGCCCACTGCGGCGCCCGCAACGAGATCGAGCTCGACGAGACCGCGATCGAGGAGCTGGACTTCGGGGCCTACCTCGCCCGGCTCGAGGACGGCGAGGCGCACGAGGACCGGATCGTCTCGCCCTGCGTCTCGTGCGGGGCGCGCGTGGAACTCCCGACCAACGTCACGAGCGGCCCCTGCCCGTTCTGCTCGAAGACCGTCGTCGCCACCGGGCGGAGCGAGAAGCTCGTACGCCCCGCGTCGCTGCTGCCCTTCAAGGTCGACAAGCGCAGGGCGCGTGAACAGTTCGGCGCGTGGATCCAGAAGCTCTGGTTCGCGCCCCGCGATCTCAAGAAGGCGGCGGTCATCGACGGGCGCCTCCGCGGCGTGTACCTGCCCTACTGGACGTACGACTCGGGCGTCGTGACCGACTACACGGGCAGGCGGGGCGTGTACTACTGGGTGACGCAGACGTACACGACGATGGTCAACGGCAAGCCGCAGATCCGCACGCGACAGGTCCGCAAGACCCGGTGGTACCCGGCGAGCGGGCGCGTGCGCAACTTTTTCGACGACCTGCTCGTGCCCGCGAGCACGTCGCTGCCCCCCGACCAGATGCACAAGCTCGAGCCCTGGGATATCGCAGAGCTCACGCCCTACGCCGACGAGTTCCTCGCGGGCTTCGGCTCCGAGAGCTACGCCGTCAACCTGCCCACCGGGTTCGAGAGAGCGAAGGAGATGATGGTCCCCGAGATACGCGCGACGATCTGCCGGGATATCGGGGGCGACGAGCAGCAGGTCACGACGATGAACCCGAGCTACCACTCGGTCACGTTCAAGCACCTGCTGCTGCCGGTCTGGATCTGCGCGTACCGGTACCGCGACCGGGTGTTCCGGATCCTGGTCAACGCGCGGACGGGCGAGGTCATCGGCGACCGCCCGTGGTCGTGGAAGAAGATCTCGTTCGCTGTCGCGGTCGGGATCACGATCCTCGTCGCCGCGGTCGCGGTGTTCCTGGTTGTGTTCAACAACTGAAGTGTTGTCAGACACGTTCGATCGACTCGGCCAGCTTCGCGATCGGCTCGGCGCGGCGTGTCCGCTCGTACCGGGGTCGCGGCGGGCGTTCGCCCACGATGGTGCGTGTGATCAGCTCCGCGCCCTCCAGGTCGCGGAGGGCGGAGGCCAGCGCGCGGTCGGTGATGCCGTCGATCGAGCGCCGCACCTGGGCGAACCGCGACGCATCGGGGCGGACCGCGGCGAGCGTCGCCAGCGACCACTTGCGCAGACAGACGTCCTCGAGATGGGCGTGTGTCAGGCGCTCCCAGAGCGCCGCCGCGTGCGGGGCGGCCCGCGCGCCGCGGGGCGTGAGGATGTACTCGGGGCGGAGCGGGTGCCCGTAGCCGGGGTTTCGCGCCGCCAGGCCCATCGCGATCAGCGCGTCGATCGCCTCGCGCGCGCCGCCCGGGCTGGCGCCGGTCCGTCGCGTGATGGTGACCAGCTTCGCCCCGCCGTCGCGGGCCAGCTCGCCCAGCACGGGCAACGCCCAGCGGCGGTGGAAGAGCTCGGGCAGGGGGGGCATGTTCATGCAAATACTGATGGGGCAAAGAGAAACAACAATTTGCGCGACCCGATTCATTCGCGCATACCCCATGAAGTATAGTAGCTATACTCTATGATCGCAAGCGGGATCGGGCGGGCCATGGAGGGCGCCGTCGGATACGCGAAGGACCGCGTTCGTACCAACACCCGGAGCACACACCCATGCCATCCCCCCTGAACTACACCGGCGACCTGACGCTCGCGACGCAGGTCGCCGACCTCGACAAGGCCCTCGCCTGGTACACAGACGTCCTCGGCTTCGAGACGCTCTACAAGGTCGAAGAGATCGGCTGGGGCGAGGTCAAGACCGAGGTCCCCGGCGTCAACATCGGTCTCTCGCAGGTCGAGACGCCCGGGGTGGGCAAGGGCCCGGTCCCAACGTTCGGCGTTGCGAGCGTGGACGAGGCGCGCGCGATGCTCGAGGCCAGGGGCGTGAAGTTTGATGGCGAGACACGCGAGTACCCGGGTATGGTGCGCCTCGCGACGTTCTTCGACCCCGACGGCAACGCGATCATGCTCTCCCAGAGCCTGAACGAGCAGCACTGAGACGCCACCCGGGTCACCCGGGGTACACAGGAGGCGACACGATGCGACGGGAACGATGGTTCGCGGTGGCGGCGTTGGGCGCCGCGGTCGGGCTCGGGGTCCTCGCCGGCGCCGCGGTCCGCGGCGAGCCCGGGGCGGCCGCCCACGCGTCGGCGATCGACGCCGTCGCCCCGCTCGCGGGCTTGTGGCGCGCCGAGGAGGAGGACGGGGCGGTCTTCGAGGAGGTCTGGATGCCGCCAGAGCACGGGCAGATGACCGGCGCGCTCCGCTGGTTCGGCCCGGACGGGGGCGTCCGATTGCTCGAGCTGCTCACGATCCGCGAGGTAGATGACGGGCTCGAGTACAGCGTGCGCCACTTCGACGCGGGGCTCACGCCCTGGGCCTCGGAGGCCGACGGCCCGCTCGTGACCCGGGCCGAGCGCCTCGACGATGGCCCGCTCGTGTTCAACACCGTTCGCGGCAGCGACTCGCTGGCCGGCGCGACGATCGATCTCGGCACGCCCGATCGCTTCCGTGCAACGCTCACGTTCACCGACGAGAGCGGGCGGGCGCCGATCATCCTGGAGTTCGAGCGCGTGCGGCCCTGAGCCCGGCCCCGGGTGTGGCCCCGGTCGGGCCTACTCGGTCTCGGTGTCCGCGTTGGTGTACTTGCCCGCCATCCGGTCGAGTTCCTCGCGGATGGTGCGCTGCACGCGGGTCATGATCTCCTGGGCCGACTCCTCCTTGGAGTTCGTCTCGCGGATGATGAGGCGTCCCTGGGAATCGATCACGTCGATCGTCGGCGCCACGCGGACGTTGTAGCTCCGGCGCATCTCGTCGGCCTCGACCAGGAGTGTCTGCTTGTACCCGTTCCTCGAGATCATCTCCGCGGCCGCCTCGGGGACGCTCTCCATGAACGAGGGCGCGAGCACAACGACCTCCTTGCCCGCGAACGTGTCCACCAGCCCGCTGACGAGCGGCGAGAACTGGCGGCACGGCACGCACCACGTCCCCCAGTAGTACAGCACGGTCACCTTTCCCCTCTGGTCCTCGAGCGTGACCGGCTCTCCCGACGCGGTCTTGAGCTCGAAATCAGGCATCGCCCGGCGCCCGGCGGTCGGGTCCGGCGCCGGGCGCGTCGCGGCCGCGTCGGGCCCGCGCTCGGCGCGGTTGGCGGGCAGCGACCCGATCCGCGGCGCCGTCGGGCGCTGGTCGATCTGCTCGTACCCCTCGGGCACACGTACGCCCACTTCATCCTCGCCCAGGGGCGGGTTGAGCTTCACGTCCGTGATCGTCACGTCCAGCGAGAGTGTGTACGCGGTGTCGTGGATCCGCTCGAGCTTGCGGGGCATCGAGTCGGAGACGCCCAGGTACCAGCGTGACTTGTTGTGCTTGGCGCGGCGCGACGGGCGTCGCCCGGCTTCCTGCTCGTAGGTCACGAGCACGACGTCGCACTCGACGCCGTCGAGCGTCTGACGGTCCTCGAGCGCGTGCATCGCGCCGGGCGCGAGCTCTCGGGCGAGCGGCTCGGCGCCGAGCATCTCGTCGAGGTTGAGGTGCTCGCGGAGCCCGAAGCCCCCGCCCCGGGCCCGGTCGCCCGGCGCGGTCTTGACGCTCTTGGACGCGTGCTCGACCCACGTGATGTCCCGCGCGTCGAACGCGAAGTCGTAGCTGTACTCCTCGCCCGTGTCGGCCCGGTCGCGGCCGACGCCGACGACGCGTGTTGTCCATGGGCCCAGCTCGGGGGCGTCCGCCTCGTTGTTGCGCCGGGCGTGAAGCGTCGCCTCGCCCGCGGGCATGAACTTGACGAACATGTCCGAGCCGCCGCCCGAGAGCGCTATACGGACGCTCAGGGCGTCGAGCTTCTGCACCGCGATCGCGGCGTCTTCGAGGATCGCGCGTGCCTCGGGCGACGTCGCGGGCGCCCCGTCGTCCCCGGGTTCATCGCTCTGCACCATCTGTCCCGGCGCGAGCGCGGCGGGCAAGCTGAGGCAGGCGGTCAGCACGAGCAGGGCGGCGGGGATCGGGTGGCGCACGTCGGGCTCCTGGGTCTGGTCGTTCTCGCAGATTCGTACCCGCCCCGGCGGGCGGATGTTCCCCGGGCCCGGCCCGGGCCGAGTCCCTCAGGGCGAACGCCCGAGCAGGGCCGCGAGTGCATCGCCCGGGTGTTCGGAACGCATCAGGTGCTCGCCCACGAGGACGATTTTGACCCCCGCCCGCCCGAGCCGCTTCACATCCTCGTGCTCGGCGATCCCCGACTCGCTGACGAGCACGCTGGGGTCCTCGACCAGATCGACCAGGCGGAGGGTGTGGTTGAGGTCGGTGGTCATGGAGGCCAGGTCGCGGTTGTTGATGCCCAGCAGGCCGTACCCCGGGTGGGGGAAGCCCACGTGCGGTCGGACCCGCAGGAGGTTGTCCATCGAGTGGACCTCGAGCAGGGCGGTCATCTGGAGCTGCTGGGAGAGGATCAGAAGGTCCACGATCTGGCTCTCGGTGAGGCACTCGGCGATCAGCAGGACCGCGTCGGCCCCCGCCGCCCGCGATTCCCAGAGCTGCCACTCGTCGATAATGAAGTCCTTGCGGAGGACGGGCAGGGGCACGGTGTCTTTGATCCGCTGGATGAACGAGAGGCGCCCGGCGAAGAACTTCTCGTCCGTGAGGCACGAGATGGCCGATGCGCCCCCGTTGAGGTACTGCCGCGCTATGGGCTCGGGCGAGAAATCATCGTGCGCGTACTCGGGCCGGATCCAGCCCGCGGAGGGGCTTTTGCGCTTGATCTCGGCAATGACGGCGGTCAGGCCCGCACGGCTCATCCGCCGGACCGCCCCAAAAAAGTTGCGGGGCGGCTCGGCCTGGGCGACCAGCGCCTCCAGCTCCCGCATCGGGGTCCCGGCCTTGAGCCGATCGACCTCCGATCGCTTGTGCTCGACGATCTGGCGCAGCGTGGCGGGCATGTGCTCGGGGCCGGTGGGCATGGGGGTCATTGTTGCGCTCGCCCTGGTCGTTTTCGCCCCGCTGGCGATGGGACAGAGCGAGGGGGGCGAGGAGCTGGCGAACAAGAGCGTCCGCGAGGTCATGGACGACGTGGACAAGTGGAAGCTGCCCCTGCTGGGCGTCGCCTCGCTGCTGGTCGTGGCGCTGCTGCTGGCCGGCGGGCTGCTCAAACCGGGCGGGTTCGAGAAGGCCGGCGCACGCGACCTGGGCCCCGTGCCCGCGGCGATCTGGATCTTCGCGGCCCTCGTCGTGTTTCTGGCGATGTACTCGGCCAAGGGCGTGCTCACCGCCACGGGCGCGCTCGACCAGCTCGGGGGCGAGGGGGGGCTGAGCGATTCGCAGTCCGAGATCGTCACCACGCTCGTCGCGTACGCGCTGGGCGGCGTCGCCGGGCTGGGCATGCTCTTCGTCCTGCACAAGTCCGCGCCCGAGGCGGGTCTCAAGGTCTCGGGCCTCGACGCGCCCCTGGGCCTGGGGTGCTTCCTGCTCGCCTTCCCCCTGGTGCAGCTCTCGGCGATCATCGCGTTCAAGATCTACACCTCGGTCACGCAGGGCGACACGCCCGACCCGATCGCGCACGACGTGCTCCGATCGATCCGCGACCAGTTCGCGGGCGGTACGCAGGACATGTGGACGTGGCTGACGATCCTGGCCGCGGTCGTCGGGGCGCCGATCGTCGAGGAGCTGATCTACCGCGTGTTCCTGCAGTCGGCGCTGCTCAAGGTATTCAAGAGCCCGTGGGTCTCGATCATCGTCAGCGCGCTGATCTTCGCCTCGATGCACAGGCTGGCCGCCGACCCCTCGGCCCGCGTGCCCTGGCACGCGTTGATCCCGCTGTTTACACTGGGCGTGACGATGGGCGTCGCATACGAGCGGACGCGGCGCGTCGGGGTGCCCATCGCGATGCATATGTGTTTTAACGCCCTGATGATCGCGCTCGTGATCCTCGGCGCCGAGGCTCCTAGTTCGTAATGGCGGCGAAGCGCGACACAGGGCGTTCGGGCGGGCGGGGTCGGGGGCGGGCGCGGTTCCCCGACACGTTTGAGCTGCGGACCGCGGCGCACTTCGAGGCGCTGCGTTCGGGGCTGCGCCGGGTGTTGGTGCGCGTCGCGGGCCGGATGGGCGAGTTCTCTGTCGGGGATTTGTCCGAGCGGACGGGTCGCCGCAAGACCGGGCTGTACCGGCACGTGAAGATCCTGGTCGACGCGGGTCTGTTCGTGGAGGTGGGCGAGCGGGGCGAGGGCCGCAAGCGTGAGCAGATCTACCGGACCGCGGCCCGCGCCTTTACGACGACCGATGCGCCGCTGCCCTCGGGCGTCTCCGGCGCCCTGGCCGACGCGATCGCGACGGACCTGCGCCTCGCCGACCGGTGCGTGCGCCGGGCACTCGAGTCGGGCGACGCGACCGCGGGCGGCGCGTCGCGGGACACCTGGTGCGGGACCACGTTCGCGTGGCTGACCACGGCGCAGCTCCGCGAGCTCAACCGCATGGCGATGGAGATGCTCGAGCGCTGCGACGACGCCCATCCACGGCCGGGCACGCGCCACATGGGCGTGTCCGTGGTCGTGTACCCCATCGACCTCGAGGACGAGGACGAGGGCTAGGGCCGACGGCGTGCCCGGGGCGCCCCGGGCCGACCGCTATCATCCGGGCCCATGACCCCGACGACGACCGAATCACGCCCCCGCATCCTCACCGGCGACACGCCGACCGGGCGCCTGCACCTCGGGCACTGGGTCGGCTCGGTCGAGAACCGCGTCGCGCTCCAGGACGAGTACGACTGCTATTTCCTCGTCGCGAATATGCACGCGTTCACGACGCGGGCCGACAAGCCGGACGAGATCCGCGAGAGCACTCTTGAGATCGTCAAGGACTGGCTCGCGTGCGGCGTGGACCCCGACAAGGCCACCGTCGTCCTCCAGTCCGAGATCCCCGCGATCGTCGAGCTGAGCTGGTACTTCGCCATGCTCATCCCCTTCAACCGGGTGATGCGCAACCCGACCCTGAAGACAGAGATCGACGCCAAGGGTCTGGGCGACCACTACAGCTTCGGTTTCCCGCTCTACGCCGTCGGGCAGTGCGCCGACATCCTCGTGTTCAGGCCCGAGCTTGTCCCCGTGGGCGAGGACCAGGTCGCGCACATCGAGATGACCCGCGAGGTCGCACGCCGATTCAACCAGGTCTACTGCGGCGTCGATCCCCAGACCGAGGACGCGGACTACGTCAACGCCGGCGGGCTCTTCCCGATCCCGCGGGCCAAGGTCGGACGCGTCGCCCGCCTGCCCGGGACCGACGGCGTCAACAAGATGTCCAAGAGCCTCAACAACGCCATCTTCCTCACCGACACGCCCAAGCAGGTGAAAAAGAAGCTCGGCCAGCTCTACACCGGGCGCCAGGGCATGGACGAGCCGGGCGACACCACCAACTCGCTCTTCCAGTACGTCCGCGCCTTCATCCACGACGAGGCCCGGGTTAGGGAACTCGAGGACCGGTACGCCAAGGGCGACAACATCGGCGACGGGCACGTCAAGGCCGAGGTCGCCGAGGCGATCAGCGGGCTGCTCGCGCCGATGCAGGATCGACGCGCCAGGTACGACACGCCCGGCGGCGAGGACGAGATCATCGACGTGATCCGCGCCGGGATCGCGAAGGCGACGCCGGTCGCCGAGCAGACGCTCGAGCGGGCGAAACTGGCGATGAAGCTCGATTTCACCCCCCGGACGATCTCGTTCGCCTGAGCCGCTCCCATACGATCTGCTCGTGGGCTGGACCTTCTGGATCATCGCGTCGGTCGTGCTCGCCCTGGGGGCGGGTATCGGGACGCTGGTCTGGTGGAAGGTGGGCGACCAGTGGGCGGACGCCGAGCACAAAAAGTTCGGCCCGCGCCGCAAGGGCGAGAGCGAGCACGCGGCCGCCCCGACCGTCATCGACGCGTTCGATCCCCCGCCCGAGCGGCGCGACGACTGAACGCCGCCGTACGCTTGGGCGTGCCCCGGTACAAGCTCACAGTCGCCTACGACGGGACGGCCTTCCACGGCTGGCAGAAGCAGGAGCCGCTCGCGCCCGACCCGGGCGATCCCGCCTCCCCCGCCCAGCCCGCGACCGCCGACCGCCTTGAGGACCGGCCCGGGCGCATCGCGCTGCGGACGGTCCAGCACGTGCTCGAGCAGGCCGCCCGCGAGACCGTCCGCGAGCCGGTCCGCCTCGTCGGCGCCTCGCGCACCGACGCGGGCGTGCACGCGTGGGGCCAGGTCGCGGCGTTCACGTCCGAGCCCGAGCCCGACAAGGGCGTTGGCTGGCCCGCCGACCGCGGGTGCGACGCGCTCGTCCGCGCGCTCAACTCGCGCCTGCCCGACGACCTGTTCGTCCGCGACGCCGAGATCGTCGCCGACGAATTCGAGCCCATCGGCGGCGCGACAAGCAAGGCGTACAGCTACACCATCCACGCCTCGCCCACGCGCCCGCTCTGGGACCGGCAGTACGTTTACCATACGTGGCACGAGCTGGACCTGGGGAGGATGCAGCGTGCCGCGGCGGACCTCGTGGGCGAGCACGATTTCGCGAGCCTCGCCGCCGCCGGGCACGGCAGACAGACGACGGTGCGGACGATCTTCGACTGCGCCGTGACCGAGCTGCCCGTCCCGGACGCGTCGTCAACCGGCGGTAAGAAGGACGGCGCCTTCCCCGCCCGCCGCCACCGCATCGACGTCACGGGCAACGGCTTCCTCTACAACATGGTCCGAATCCTCGCGGGCACGCTCGTCGAGGTCGGGCGGGGCAGGATCGAGCCCGACGCGATCCCCGCGATCCTGGTGTCGAAGGACAGGGCCAACGCCGGCCCGACGCTGCCGCCCGAGGGGCTGCGGCTGGAGTGGATCAGGTATGGCGGACGGTGAGATGCAACTCCGGTCAGGAACGCGAGCTCCCGCTCGCGCCTGTGACCCGGCGCCGCGACGCGGGTCAGCCTCCTGATCCCAGACGCGAGCGGAAGCTCGCGAGAGCGTTCCCGGGCGCGTTCCGAGCCCTTTGCTATTGGCATCGGAGCTACCCTCTTCGCCGTGTCCGAGCCCGTCGCCTACTTCATCACCTGGACATGCCGCGGAACATGGCTCCACGGCGATGCACGCGGTTCTTTCGAACGCATCACAGGTGCAAAACGCGCCGTGGCTCTGCCGCCCGACCCCACGCTCCGCCAGACGGAGCGTGGCGCCCGGAACCACGCCCCGCTGCTGCTCGACCCCGCGACCCGCGAAATCGTCGAGTCCGCCCTCCGGGAGGCGTCCGATCACAGGTCGTGGCGCATCCATGCCATCGCGGTCCGATCGAATCACGTCCACATCGTGGTCGGGGCGCCCGGGCGCACGCCCGAGTCTGTGATGCAGCAGCTCAAATCGCGAGCAACCGTTGCAATCCGAAGTGCGGGCAGAGCGGCGCCCGATCAACAGCCCTGGACCCGTCACGGCAGCACGAAGTACCTCTGGAAGCACGAGGAGCTGGCCGCGGCGATCGAGTACGTCAACGATTGGCAGGACCGTCCTCGGGGATGACACGCACGACGGGATCGCGAGCTCCCGCTCGCGTCTGGGATCAGAATGTAGCGAACTCCACATGCCCCTCCGCATCCTCCACATCTCCACACGCCTCATCCTCGGCGGATCCCAGGAGAACACGCTCCTCTCGTGCGAGGGCCAGGCACGACTCGGGCACGACGTCCACCTCGCCTTCGGCCCCATCTTCGGCCCCGAGGGCTCCATGCTCGACCGCGTCGTGGCCTTCAACAAACAAGCCCGGAGCGCGGGCGACGGGTCCGCGCGCCCCATCACAACCCACGAACTCCCCCGCCTGGTCCGCGAGATCAACCCGATCAAGGACCACCTCTGCTTCCATCACGATCTGGAGCGATTGCTCCGCGAGGTCCAGCCCGATGTCGTGCACACGCACTCGTCCAAGGCGGGGATCCTGGGTCGCTGGGCCGCGTGGCGCGCGGATCCTCGCCCCGCCATCGTCCACACGATCCACGGCCCGCCCTTCATGCCCGTCGAAGGCGGGGCATTCATGCGCACGAAGATCCGCCTCAATAACCAGCTCTACACGCTCGCCGAGCGGTTCGCCGCGAAGCGCTGCGACGTGATCGTCTCCGTCGCCGACGCGATGACCGAGCAGTTCCTCGCCCGGGGCATCGGCACGCCCGAACAGTACATCACCGTCCGATCGGGCATGGAGACCGACGCGTTCCTCAACGCCCGCCCGGGCGAGTCGCGTGATGAGGTCCGCGCCGAGCTGGGGCTGGACGCCCATGATTTCGTCGTCGGGACTGTCGCACGCCTGGCCGAGCACAAGGGACACGACGATCTGCTCGACGCCCTGGAGGCCGACCTGCGCGCCCGCGCGGACTGGAAGCTGCTCTGGGTCGGCGATGGGTGGTGGCGCGAGCGTCTGATGCATCGTGTCCGCGAGATGGGCCTGGAAAAGCAGGTCGTCTGCACCGGGCTGGTCCCGCCCGAGCGCGTGCCCGCGATGATGCGCGCGATGGACGTGCTCGCGCATCCTTCGTACAGGGAGGGCCTGCCGCGGACCGTGCCCCAGGCATTGCTTTGTGGGGTCTGCCCGGTCGCGTACGATGTGGACGGCACGCGCGAGGCGTGCCGCGACGGCGTCACCGGGCGCCTCGTCGGGCTCGGCGACACCAAGGCCCTGGGCGACGCGATCCGGCGTCTTGCGGAGCACCCGCGTGAGCGCGCACAGCTGGCACAGCAGGGACGCGACGAGTGCGCACAGGCCTTCTCGGCCGAGGCGATGGTCCACGTGCTCGAGGACGTGTACCGCATGGCACTTGATCGCGCCGGCCGGGCTCGTGCTGGCACTGGCGACGACGTCAGCGCGGGCCCAGGACCTGCTTGACCTGGATAAGCCCGAGACGCCAGACGTGGGCGAACGGGCGGCGCCGTTGGTTCTCGCAGAGACGCTCGAGGCCCAGGCCGCGCTGCTCGACGGCAGCGCCGACGCGTCGGCCGCGGCCCGCGGCGGGCTGCGCCGGCTGGCCGCGGCCCTGCTCCGCGAGGGGCATGCCGCCGGCGACGCGGGCGCGGTCCGCCTGCTCGCCGGGCGGACACTGGTCAACAACCTGGACGAGCTTGATGAGATCGCGGGCGGGGCGTGGCCCGACGACGTCGAGCGGCTGCTGGTCCTGGGCGATCTGAGCCGCGTGATCGGGCGACTGCCCGCGGACGACGACGGGCTGGACCGGGCGCTGCGGGACGCGTTGTGGCGCCTGGGCGAGCGGGCGCCGACGCCGCCGACGGGCCTGGGGTGGGCCGAACCGGCAATCACGAGCGCCGATGACGCTGATGCGGGCGCGGAAGCGGCACGGGCCGCGGCCGAGCGTGTGCGCACGCTGGGTGTGGACGCCGAGACTATGGCGGGCGTCGATCGCCTGCTGGACCTGGCCGACGAGGCCGCGTCACGACGCGCCTTCGGCGCGTCGGCCGCCCGCGTGCGCGCGCTGCTGGTCGGCGCGGTCTCGGCGCTGGACGATCCGCCGCGCTGGATCAGCGAGGACCGGCCCGCGGCGGGCGCGCGAGACATCGCCCTGGCGGCGGGCGCGGTGCTCGACCCGAGGCGGCGCGACGAGGGGCGCGATCGCCTCGCCCGGTACGCCGCGCTCGGCGACCTCATCGTGCGCGCCGACATGCTCGATCGGGGCAACGACGTCAGGGCCTTCCGCGAGCGGCTGTCGGGCTTCGTGGGCGATCTCCCCCCCGCGCCGACGCTCGAGGCGTTGTCGCGCGCGATGGACGTGCTCGACGCGATCGCGTCGGGCGAGCGCGACGAGAAGACACTGGTTCGGCGCCTCCGCCCCGCGTGGCGCTGGTCGCGCCGCTCGGGCGTGCTCGCGGCCCGCGCGCTGACCGAGCGCCTCGCGTCGATCGCCGACACGCCCGAGCCCCTGACCGACCCGGGCGTGCTCAGCGACCTGGCCGCCGCCCGGGCGCCCCTGGAGCTGGGCCTGGCGCTGATCGGCCTCTCCGACCGCCTGGACCAGGATCCCTCGGGGCCCGCGGACCGCCCGGAGACGGGCGGCGACAGCGAGCGGATCGCGGCCCGCGTGCTCCGCGCGTCGGCGGACCTGGACGACGCCGAGTCGGGCGGGGCGGCCCGCGCGCTGATCCAGCGGATCGCCGACGACCTGGCCCGGGCCGACGCGCGGGCGTCGGGCGGCGAGCCCCGCCTGGCGCGCGCGGCCAAAGACGCCCGCGAGACGGTCTACGCGGCGTGGGGCGCCGACGACAAGAACGACGCGGGCGACCCGGACGCGGCCCGCGCGTCCGTCGAACGGATCGAACGCGTCGAGCGTTGGCTGCACGACGCCGAGGCGGTGCGCCGCGTCGGGGAGGGCGGCTCGCTCGCCCAGGCGTGGGCGGGCTTCGAACTCGCGCCCGAGGCGGCCGACGCGCTGCGGGGGGGCGTGGACGAGCACCCGCCCCGCCTGCTCGCGTGGATGGAAACCGCCGACTACGACCGGGTCGATGACCTGCTCGACCGGATGGACAAGGGGCACGCGCCGGTCGCGCTGGTCGGCGCGATCGAGCGCAGACTCCGGGCGATGTCGGGTTTCGACGGCGCCGACGCGTCGTGGAGCGTGCTCGCCCAGGTCGGCGCGGGCCCGCCCGACGCGTCGGGCGCGTGGCTTGTTGAGCAGCGGGCGAGGCTCGCGGGCCTGTGCGCGCGGGCCGAGGAACTGGCCGCGGCGAGCATCCGCGACGACCGGCCGGCGGCCAACGACCTCCGCGATGCGCTCAACACGACCGCCGAATCACTGCTGCGGGCGGTGGAGGGGCGGTAGGACGGGGCGGGGGGTTGGCCTGAAGCCGTCAGAGCTCGACCATCTCCACATCCGGCTTGCGTTGCGTCGGCGCCGGCGGCGTGTGCACGTCGGTCGTGAAGACGCGGAGGGACTCGATCGCCTCGCCCATCTCGGCCCGCGTCGCCGCGGCGTCGAAGCGGGCGGCGCGGGGGAGCGTTGCGATCGCGTCGCCCGCGGGGACCTGGCCGGGCCCCTCGTCGATCACGTAGTCGGCGATCGTCGTCGCGGGGCGGTCCAGCTCGGCGCCGGCGTGCAGGGCGCACAGGTCGGCCGCGATCTGGCCCTCAGTCTTGGCGAACTGGATGGGCGGGATGGCTCTGGCGAAGACCTGCAGACGCCCGCGGGCGTTCTCGAACGTGCCGTCCTTCTCGGCCCAGCTGGCCGCGGGGAGCACGACGTCGGCGACCTCGCCCAGGCGCGACGCGAGCGTGTCGATCACGACGACATAGGGGTCGGTCAGGGCGGCGACGAGCTCTTCGGTCGCCCAGTCCGAGGGGTAGTTCCCGGTGACGATGACGGCGCCGAACTCGTGGCGCTTGGCGCGAGCGACGAAGTCGTCGTACCCGGGCACGCTCGAGGGGCTCGG
Source organism: Phycisphaerales bacterium (assembly GCA_029260515.1). Taxonomy (GTDB): domain Bacteria; phylum Planctomycetota; class Phycisphaerae; order Phycisphaerales; family UBA1924; genus JAJRXR01. Next base: position 545,718 of record JAJDDC010000070.1, read on the forward strand.
CGAGGCGTGGGCGATCGCCTCGAGGACGCGGCGCACGCCCCGCGCGTTGGGCGCCTTCTCGGCGTACAGCTTGAACGCGCCCGCGTCTGTCTCGCTCGCGCCCTGTGGGAAGACCTTGTCCTCGCCCTGGAACGGGACGGGACCGACGGCCAGGACGGCCTCGGGGTCCAGCTCGCGGGCGAGCGTCGCGAGGGCGTAGGCCTCCTCGCAGGTGAGCATGGGGCTGACGAGCAGCGCCAGGCGCCCGCCGTGCTCGCGGGCGTTGGCGACGCCCTCGAGCGCCTGGTGGTAGGCGCGGACGAAGTCGGACTCGACGGGGGCGCCGAACTGGCGGCGGACGGGCGTGGTGAGGCGGAGCTCGGAGTGGACGAACTTCCACGAGTAGCGGACCTCGTCGGTGATCCACCAGCCGTTGACCTCGCGGTTCTCGCGCGGGCGCACGCGGTAGATCTTGCCCTCGTTGTGGTCGATCCAGAGGTTGTCGCCGCTGGCGGTGTAGGGGTCGATCGAGGGCGTGGACTTGAGGAACCAGACGCGCTGGGCGAAGAGGAAGTCCTTGTCGAGCAGGGCGCCGACGGGGCACAGGTCGATGACGTTGGCCGACAGCTCGTTGTCGAGTGGGATGCCGGGGAAGACGTCGATCTGGCTCTGGTTGCCGCGCCCGTCGATCATCAGCTCGGCGCTGCCCGGGATCTCCTGGGCGAAGCGGACGCAGCGTGTGCACATGATGCACCGGTCGGCGTAGATGTAGACGTTGGGCCCGAGGTCCTTCTTGGGCTGCTTGACCTTGACCTCCTGGAATCGGGAGGTCCCACGCCCGTACTTGTAGCTGAAGTCCTGGAGCGTGCACTCGCCCGCCTGGTCGCAGACCGGGCAGTCGAGCGGGTGGTTGATGAGCAGGTACTCCATCACCGCTTTTTGGTTGGCGACGGACTTGGGGCTGTCGGCGTGCACGACCATGCCCTCGGCCGCGTCGGTCGAGCACGTGGGCAGCAGCTTGCCGCCCATCATGGGCTCGAGCCTGCCCTCGTTGCGGGGGTTGGGCGCGTGGATCTCGGCCAGGCAGATGCGGCACTGGGCCGGGATCGACAGCCCCGGGTGGTAGCAGTACTGCGGGATCTCGACAGCGTTGCGGTTGGCGATCTCGAGGATCTTCTCCCCCGGGGAGAACTCGCACGCGACGCCGTTGATGGTGATGGTGGGCATGGGCGGTCCGGAGGGTACAGGACGTCGGGAGATGCGCCGAGGGGCTCGCCTGGGCCCCCGGGCGGGTCCGGGCAGGGACTGTAGGGGGCGGGCGTGGGCCCGGGGCCGCTCCGGTGGGCGGGTCGGGGGCGCCGGCGGGCGGTTACGGGGCGCCCGGGATCATCGGCGGCTCGGCCGAGGGCTGCTCGCGCTCACGCCGGCGCTGCTCGCGGGCCACGCGGATCCGCTCGACGACGGCGACGAACCGCGGGTCGTCGCGCAGCGGCTCCAGGTCCGGCTCGTGCACGACCCGGGCGAGGTGGTGCGGCTCGGACTCGACGGCGGTCTCCAGCGCGTCCAGCGCCTTGCCGCGCCAGCCCGCCAACGCGTACACGCGGGCGTGCCAGTACGCGCCCAGCCGCCAGGCGCTGTTGCGCTCGATCTGGTCGGCGGCCTCGACCCACGCCGCCCGGGCCTCGCCGCGACGCCCCAGCGCGTCCAGGGCCCATCCCCGGTAGTACAGGCTGATCCAGCGGGGGTGACTGTCGTCGTCAACCGCGCGGGTCAGCTCGTCCAGGCGCCGCCAGGCGATGTCCGCGGGGTAGGAGAGGCCCAGCCGCTCGCGGGCCTGGGCCAGGCGGAGCCACGCGAACTCGCGTTCGGGGTACTCGTCGGCGATCTGCGCGGCTTGGGCGGCGATCAGCTCCCAATCGCCCGAGCCCAGCTCGCGGTCCAGGCGGTAGCGGGCGGCCTGCCAGCGTCCCTCGGCCTCGCCCCGCGCGATCCCGGCGTCGGGCGAGGGAGCCGAGACCACGAGCACCACGCCCGCGGTCAGCACGCCGACGATGGCCGAACTCGTCACGATGTTCCTCATCGGGCCGCGCTGCACGCGTGTTCTCCGTCGGGTCGAGCGACCCACGAGAACAGTACTCGCCCGCCGCCCCTGCGGTTGCTCTAGGCTTGCCCCATGGCCCCCCCCAAGCGGTCAGGATCAGCCGCCAAGAAGCTCCAGGCCCCGAAGGGCACGCGCGACCTGTACCCCGAGGACGCCGCCCGGACGCGGTACATCCAGAAGGCCTGGACGGACACCGCGGTCCGGCACGGCTTCGACGAGATCGAGGGCCCGACGTTCGAGCACAGCGACCTGTACGCCGTCAAGAGCGGCGAGGGCATCCTCGGCGAGCTGTTCCAGGCGTTCAGCGGCAAAGACCCGGCCGAGATCGAAGAGGTCCAGAAAACCGGGCGGGCGCCGTTCGCCCTGCGGCCTGAGTTCACGCCGACGCTGGCGCGGATGTACGCGGCCCGGGCCAAGCAGCTCAACAAACCGACCAAGTGGTTCACGGCCGGCCCGTACTTCCGGGCCGAGCGCCCGCAACGGGGGAGGCTGCGGGAGTTTTTGCAGTGGAACTGCGATGTGATCGGGGACGACGGGACGCCGGAGGGGAGGGCGCAGGCGGATGCGGAGATTGCATCAGTCGGCATCTCCTTGTTCGAATCTGCTGGCTTGCCGCAGACGTCAGTGAAGATGGTGTTCTACCACCGCGATGTTTGGGAGCAGATCCTCCTATTTGCCGGAGTGGCTCGCAAGAGTGTTCCAGATTGGCTCGTTTGGATCGATCGATTCCAGAAGCGTTCGCCTGAGCAACGCATCGATGATGCGCTCCAGTTTGGTGGCACAGAAGTACTGGCGGACTCTATCGCGCGGTTGCTTACCGGCAGAGATCCGATCGGGGAGGCTGAGGAAGCGCGAAAACGATTAAGCAAGGATGCGTTGGCCAGGGCTGAACAGGACGCGGAACGGGCCCAGTATGACCTGGAGAGATCCAAGCAGGAGATGAACCGTACCGCGCTCCGGTTGAAGGAACTTGGGATCTTGGAGTGGTGTGGGATGGATCATTCCATCGTCCGCGGCCTCGCCTACTACACCGGCACGGTCTTTGAGGCGATCGCCGACGGCGAGCGGGCGGTCGCGGGGGGCGGTCGCTACGACAACCTGATCGAGCTGATGGGCGGGCCCCCGACGCCTGCCGTCGGCTTCGCGATGGGGGACGTCGTGCTCGGGTTGCTGCTCGAGGACAAGGGCCTGATGCCCGAGGGCGCGGAGCTTCTGGACGCGATCAGCGCCCCGCCCGCGAGCCGTCGCCCCGAGGTGTTCGTCCTCGGCGCCGACGACGAGGCGAGCGACCCGCTGGTCCGGCGCCTGGTCGCGGACCTGCGCCGGGGCGTTGAGGCGCAGCGCCACAAGGACGACGCGGGCAAGGCATGGAACCTCGCACGGTACGAGCTGGCGTCCGGCGGCGTCCGCCCGATGCACGCGCGGCAGAGCTACAAGTCCACACGGAACCTCAAGAAGCTGCTCGCCGACGCGGAGCGCCAGCTCTCAAGGTTCGCGGCCGTCGTCCACGGCGAGGATCGCGTGGAGCTGCGTGACCTCGATGGGCGGACGCAGCTCACACCCAAGGACGTCCCGGGTTTGCCGGAGGGGGTCGCCGAGTTCAGCGTCGATCCCGAGAGCCCGGTCTACATCGGTCGCGCCGTCGCGGCCCTGCTCGCCTGACCGCCACCCCGCTTAAATCATCAGCAGGATCGCGATCAGCCCGCCGCCCGCGAGCAGGTGCAGCAGGCCCACCCCGAAGAAGACCGTCCACGCCGTCCTCCACTGGGCGCCAGGGCGCATCCGCATCCAGATGCGTCGGCGTGTGAGCAGCCAGGCGACGCCGATCCCGGAGCAGACGCCGAGCGTCGTCAGCGTCGTCCACATGGCGATCGCCAGCGGGTCCTCGCCGCCGGTGCCGATGACGGGCGCGAGCATGAACAGGCTGGTGACGCCGTCGAACCCGAGGCCCAGCGAGCAGGCGATGAGCGCGACGGCCCAGGGGCCGAAGATCGCCCTGGGCGAGCGGACGCCGAGGGTGAGGGGCGTGTTGCACTCGGGGCACGCGGGCGATCGGACGCCGCGGAGGTTGTAGCGGCAGACCGGGCAGGGCTCGTCGTGCGCGTCGAGCCAGGCGGACAGCGCGTCGTTGTCGGTGTCTGGCTCGATCGCTGGCTGGTCCACGCGTGCTCCCCCGGCGTGAGGGTGGGTACGGGGCGCGAGGGTATCGTGTTCGCATGAGCTATATCGAGATCGTGGACGAGGCCGACGCGGCGGGGGAGCTTGCGGGGCTCTACAAGCGGTTCGGCAACCCAGACGGCACGGTGGACAACGTGCTCAAGGTGCACTCCCTGAATCCCGCGTCGCTGGCGGCGCACTGCGGGCTGTATGTCCAATCGATGCACGACCGTTCGCCCGTGTCGCGGGCCGAGCGGGAGATGGTGGGGGTCGCGGTCAGCCGTGAGAACGGGTGCGCGTACTGCCTGGAGCACCACGCGGCGGGCCTGGCGAGGCTGCTGCCCGCCGACCGGGAGCACGTCGCGGATGAACTCAAGCGCGGCCAGACCGACGCGCTGAGCCCGCGCGAGAAGGCGATGGTGGTGTACGCGCACAAGCTCACCCGCGATCCCGCGGCGATCACGCGGGCCGACGTCGATGCGCTCCGCGACGCGGGGCTGGGCGACCGCGGGGTGCTGGATATCTGCCAGGCGGCGTCGTACTTCGCGTACGCCAACCGCATCGCCCTGGGGCTGGGCGCCGCCCTGGGCCAGGGCGAGGGCGGCGCGGGCCAGTGGCCAGAGTCATGACACGCCCCGTCGCTCGTAGGATCCTCGCGATGGGCACGGGCGCGAACATGCTCCGGGCGGGCGCGGCGGTGGCGGGCGGTTCGCTCGCGTTCTCGGGGCTCGCGTGCGCCCAGCAGCTCGATCCGGCCGAGACGCCGAGCAGCGCGCCGGCGACGGCGTCCGTGTTCGAGCCAGACGAAAACCTCCTCGCCGACCCCTCGTTCGAGGAGCGCGGCGGGGTGGGCGCCGAGGACGGCGCATCGGAGTGGTGGAGCTTCCACGAGCGTTCGCCCGACTCCTGGGGCCCGTTCGAGATCACGGACGAGCGGGCGCGCTCGGGCGACCGAAGCGCACGGCTGGTGGTGGACTCGGGCCAGTCCGATGGCGCGGCGCGCGTCTACGGCGTCGTGCAAGAGGTCAGGGCCGACCGCTGCCCGCAGTACCTCTCGGGGTGGTACCGCGTCGAGGGCTGGGAACGCACGGCGCCCAAGCAGTACCTCCAGGCGGTCGTGATCGTCTGGGACCCGGCACGCATGCCCGGGGGCGTGCGGGCGAACAACTACCAGCTCGCCCTCACACTCGCGGGCGTTGACGCGCCGCCCCTGCCCAACGTCGTGAACCGGCGGTTTGTCGTGAGTGGCCCTGTCGAGCCCAGGCAGGGCGAGTGGGTGTTCTTCGAGATTGATTTGATCGCGGCCTTCGAACGCGAGTGGGGGATCCGCCCGGACGAGTTCGCGTACCTGCGCGTCTTCTTCGAGGCCCGCTACGACGAGCGCAAGCCGGGCGAGAGCGCCAGGGCGACGGTCTACTACGACGACCTGTACCTGGGCGACGAGTCGCGGGCCGCGGAGGCCGCCGAGGACGAGTGAACGCGGGGCGGGTCTGTCGTGCCGGCTGGTTTCAACGCGAAGGTCGCGAAGCTCTCGGAGCGAAAAGAACGGAACGAGACCCGGGGTATCGGGATCTCTTCGAGCCCTCCGCGTTCACCCGAGCACGCGGGCAGCGCGATCACCAGATCCAGCGCATACGTCCGACGTCGGGCACGGGCACGCGTGTCTCGCGGAGCGGGGCGGGGAAGTAGACGACGAAGGCCTTGCCGATGAGCAGGTCGCGGTGGACGACGCCGATGGTGTCGTCCACCTGGTCGGCGATCCACGGGTCGGGCGCCCCGCCGCCGGGGCGCTCGGCGGTCCAGAGGCGCGAGTCGAGCGAGGACGGGCTGTTGTCGCCGCACATGAAGTACTGGGTATCCGAGAGCACGACAGGGAGGAGCGGGTGCGCGCCCCTCGTCTCGGACGAGGGGTGGTGCTGGTAGAAGATGTCGCGCTTGAGGGCGACGCGGTAGAGCGTGAACGGCCCGCCGTCGAACTCCCAACGGAGGCTCGTCTTGCGGTACGTGTTCGGATCGCCCAGGATCGACGCCTTGAGCCCGGGCGAGCGGCGCAGCAGCGCTTCGAGCTCGACGCCGGTCGCGGCGTGCATGCGCTGGGCGGGGGTCAGCTCGTAGGCGCCCTCATCGCGCCCGCCCGCGACGAGCTCGCCGTCGATGAAGAAGTACAGCGCCTGGTCCGCGTGCCAGAACTCGACGGTGGTCGCGGCGCCGTTGGCCTCGAGCGTCGGGACCGGGGCGTTGTCCACGATCGTCAGCCACGGGTCGGACCCGCCCGCGTCCTGGGGGCGCATCCGCATGGTGACGCGCCCCGCGCCCGAGTCGTACTCGGCGCGGTACTCGAACCCGGTCGCGTTGAGGACCGCGCTGATCGTGATCGGGGCGGCGCCCTCGTCGGGCCGGATCCCGAAGCTCATCGCGACGTCTGGGGCGGCGAACTCCTCGGTCATCCGCCGACGGGCGACGTTGTACGCCGCCCAGTCCGTGATCGGGCGTTCGGCGTCGCGCCACGCGAGCGTCGCGCCGCCCGAGCCGTTCTTGCGGTAGGCGATCTGCGAATCGACGCCCTCCCAGTCGCCCTCGCCCCGCCAGGGCGAGCGGTACGTCGAGCCCGGGGAGGTCGCGCTGGGGGGGGAGTACACCGAGTCGAAGAGCAACTGGAACATCGCCCGCTGGACGCGCTCGGGCTTGCGCTGGATGGACCAGCCCTCGTCGCCCCACGCCTGTGCGCCCGCATTCTGGCGCGTGGGGTCGGCGGGGCGGGTGAAGATGTCGCCGTCCACGATCGCCAGCTGCTCGCCGGGCAGGCCCACCAGGCGCTTGATGTAGTTCTCCTGCGTGCCCGGGTTCTTAAAAACAGTCACGTCCCAGCGCGAGGGCTCGAACAGCACGGGCAGATACTTGATGACGAACACGCGGTCGCCGGCGCGCAGCGGCACGCGCGTCTGGCTCCACGTCTGGTGCGTGAGGGGGTCGATGGGGGTGATCGGGCCGCCGATCTCCGAGGCGCGCTCGCCGATCTTTGCGCCCTGCACCGAGACCGGGACCTGCATCGTCCGGTCGGCGTAGTCCCAGGGCCCGACGGCGAAGTCGTAGCCGGTGTCGGGCCCGAGGAACCGCATGTGCTTGCCGAGCAGCGTGGGCGCCATCGAGCCCGTCGGGATCAGGAACCCCTCCATGACAAACCCGCGGAAGACGAACGCCATGATGAACGCGATCATCACCGACGAGAGCGTCTCCTTGATGGAGATGGGCTCGAGATGGCTCTTGTGCTCGCTTCGCTGCGGGTCGGGCATGGGCGAACCTTAGCGGACCGGGCCCGTGCACGGCGCCAACGCCCGCCCGCCCGATCAGGACGCCCGTGGTGGGCCGCCGCCGCCCGAGCCGCCATCCGAGCCGCCGCCACCGGAACTCCCGCCTTGGCCGTCGCCCGGGCGACGGCGACGGCGCTTCTTGCGCCGGCGTTTCTTCTTGGACGAGCCGTCGGCGCCGCCTGCGCCCCGGTCCTCGGACGCGCGGTCCCGCGGGGGGCCGCCCTCGCCCGACCGGTTGCCCGACCCGTCAGACGATCGGCCACCATCCTGGTCGGGGCGGGCCCGCTGTCCCTGGTCCGGGGCGCCCTCGCCCGTCGGCTTGCGGCGACGCCGGCGCTTCTTCTTGCGGGGCGGGGCCTCGCCCGTGTCGGCGACGCGGGCCTCGGCGCCCCCGCCGTCGGCCTGGTCGCGCCGGGGGCCCCTGTCGCGGCGGCCGTCACGATCTCGCGACGGCTTGCGATCCCGCTTCGGGCTGTTCGCGCGGTCTGGGCGGGGCGGGCTCGCCATGGGCGGGGGCGTGCGCGGCGCGACCGTGCCCGGCTCGCCGATCTCCTCGACCGGGATCGCGGCCTGCTCGCCCGAGTCGAAGCGGACGAGCACGAGCTGGGTCAGGATCTGCGTGTCGATGACGATCCCGTCGCCGTCGGGCGTGCCCACGCGGGCCTTGCGCCGGGGCAGCCGCCTGCGCAGCTCCTCGTATGTCTGGTCCTCGTACCGCAGACAGCACATCAGACGCCCGCATCTGCCGGAGATTTTCAGCGGGTCGAGCGTCGCCTTCTGCGTCTTGGCCGACTTCATCGACACCGGCTTGAGTACCTTGAGGAAACTCTTGCAGCAGCAGTACTGCCCGCACCGCTCGTAGTCGGCGGTGATCCTCGCCTCGTCGCGGGCGCCCACCTGGCGCAGATCGACGCGCTGGTCGATCGCGCGCGACAGGTCTCGCGCCAGGTCGTGGACCTCGACGCGCTCCTCGCACGTGTAGTACACGGTCGTCCGCTCGCCGCCCAGGATCGGCTCGACGTCCACGACCTTGATGGGCAGATTGCGTTTCTCGACCACGCCCTTGCAGATCGTGCGGAGCCCGTGCTTGGACTGCTCGAGCTTCGCCTGGCGGTCCAGGTCCTCGCCCGTCGCGACGCGCAGCGCCAGGCCCTTGGTGAAGAACGGGTAGTCGCGCCCGCCCGAGTTCTCGATGTACTCGAGCATCTGCTTGCGGGTCACGCTCTTGCCGCACCCGGCGTTGGGGCACGTGCTCGTGAGCATCTCGCCGATCTCGTGCCCGCGGTGGGTGCGAACGACGATCTTGGAGCCGCACCCGGGCTTGGCCTCGCCCCGGTAGGGGAACTCGCCGACCAGGCGCATGAACCCGAAGCGGACGACGAGGGTGGTGGGGGCCTGGAGGCGCTCGTACGCCTCACGGTCCTCCTTCTCCTTGAGGTGCTCGGCCAGGTCGGACTCGAACTGTGGCAGTGCGTGGATAGGCATATGGCTCGCCCAGAGCCTACGCGGTTCAGGGCGTGCCCAGGTACCGGGCCCTCGCGTGGGTGAACAGCTCGGGCAGGCTCCGCTTGTCCCAGAGCACGCATTTGTCCTGTTCGACCTTGTAGACGTAGAGCGTCTCGGTCCGGTCGTCCACGACAAACAACGGCTCGAGGTTGCCCGAGCGGGTCGTCATCATCGAGATCCCCCCCGTCGCGCTGGCCATGTCGGCCCGGGCGTTCGAGTCGAACAGGCCCCCCGCCTGGGCGAGGATCAACGCGGTCATCGCGGCTGCGGTCGTCCAGAGGGCGATCACCCGCGGACGCTCGGGTCGGGCGGCGTTGCTGGTCCGGGCTGTGGTGTTCATCGGTTGGGCTCCGCGATCGCGTCGGCCCGCAGGTCGCGGTACCCCACGCCCTCGAGCTGGTTGTTCGGGTTGTTCCAGCGCAGGACGATCAACTCGCGGTTGGACGCGTCGAGGACGTACACGGCGTTGGCGTTGCCCGCGGCCGGCTCGCCCCCGACCAGCGTGTACGTCCCGGGCGGTCTGCGCACCTCGGCCTGGGCGCCGGCCCGCGGGACCGCGGTTACCAACGCCAGGACGACGAGCAGGCCCGCGTTGAGCGCCACGAGGGCGCGCGTCTGGCGGCTTCGCATCGGGGTCTCCTTTGTGCTCGGGATCGGCCCGGGCTGTGGTGTGTTCATGGCGCCGGACTGTTCGTGGGCGCCGGGCCCGCGGATCGCCCTTGTGTCCGGGCGACCGACGGCGGGCTAGTCCTGGTGCCCGCGCTTGGACGGGAAGGCCGCGGCGAACAGCGTCGCCAGCGCCAGGATCACCAGCGTCAGCAGCGTCATGATGACCGGGGCGGCCGGATCCTCACGCGGCTGGGGGGGGCGGAGCGTCTGCTGGGCCATGGCCGAGCCTGCCAGTGTCGTCAGGGCCGCCACCGCCGCCGCGATGGGCAGGTACCGCGTCGCCCGCCCGCCCGCGGGCGTGCGTGCCCGCGTGTGCGTCTGGGCGTGGTTCCGGGTGTCGCTCGTGTCCATGTCTTGTGGTCCGCCTCTCGGGCGATGCTACGTGGATCGGCGGGGGGAGTAAACACGCTCGCCGCCCTCGGCGAGGCGGGGCCGGGCGCGCTCTAGGCGATCCGGGCCATCGCCGGCGGGCCCGGGGGCACGCCGCCCGGGCCCGGGGATGCCCGCGTCGGCGGGGCGAACGGGCGGGCGAGCCGCTCGAAGGCCTCGCGCGGCAGGTCCACCGTCCCCCAGCGGGGCGAGCGGGTCTTCATCGAGCCCTCGTAGTCGTCCAGGGCGATCGCCCGGACCGCGTACCACCGCCCGCCCTCCTCGATCACCTCGTCGAACAGCCCGTCGGGCGGCTGCCCGTCGCACTCGTAGACGAACACGATCACGCCCTCGAAGCCAGGCCCGAACAGCCGCTCCCAGGCCCGCAGCGAGGCGATGTCGTCGCGGGTCACCCAGCACTCGAGCCGCCCGCCCACGCGTGTCGGGTCCTTGCGCCTGGGCGCGCGGCGCCCCTTGATCTCGACAAGCAGGTTGGTGTTGTCGCCGTAGACGACGAAGTCGAAGCTCTTGAGCGTTCGCCCGCTCCCCTGCCCGCCGTCGGCGAGCTTGAGGCGTGCGCCGTCGGGCAAGAGCGACCGCTTGGCCTCGTCCACGGCGACGTACGGGATCCGGGCCGTCCGGAGGTACTGCTCGAAGGCGCGCTCGTAATGACGGCGGCGCTGGGCCATGGCGCCAGCCTACCGGCCCGGGCGTTCGGAGTCGATCAGGGTTGTCCGGGTGGCGGAGCCGGCGCCGCGGTCGCCCCGGGCGGCCGCGCGAGGCGTTCGAGGATGACCGGGATCGCGGGAGGAACCCCCGGGTCGGCGTCGTCGTCGCCCGCGGGCGGTCGTGGGGGGTTGGCGAAGGGGAGGCGCCGGACCATCGCCCGGGGGTTGGCGTTCAACTCGACCACGTCCCCGACGCCCGGCAGCGCGGCCGAGGCGATCGGCACCACGCCGGCGCCCAGGGTCGGGGCGAACGCGACAAGGTCCGTCGGCGACCCCGCGGGCGGCGTGAACACCCGCCCGCGGACGCACGTGATCGCGACCCCCCCGGGCCGCGGGCGGGCGAGCAGGTCGGTGAGCAGCGGCGAGCCGGGCGCCAGGTCGGCGCCGGCCTCGCCCCGCCCGTCGTCGAGAAAGCGGCGCAGGTCCGAAAGGTCCGCCAGGCCCTCGGCGCCCAGACGCTGGATCTGCTCGCGCAGCTCGCCGGCCCACCGCATGCCGGCCCATGGCGAGCCGCCGAAAGGCGTGCCGAGCGTGATCAGCCGCTCGACCTCGGGCGCCTTGCGTGCGTCGGGGCCCGGCTCGCGCGTCAACGCGTCGAGCGTGACAAGCCCGCCCATGGAGTGCGCGACGATGGACACGCGGTCCACGCCCGAGTCGCGCAGCATGCCGAGCGCGTCGGCGAGCATCGCGCCCGAGCGCTCGACCGCCTGGTCGTTGGGGTAGTCGAAGCGGACGGGCGTGTGCCCCGCGTCGGCCAGCGCGGGGGTGAGGTCGTCCCAGACGTCGCCGGGCTCGTCGAGGCCGTGCACGAGCAGCACCACACCCGCGTCGTCGGCCAGACGCACGCCCTCGAACGCGCGCCACGCGCCGTCCTCGTAGACGCGCAGGCCCAAGGCCGCCCGGCCGCCCCGGGCGCCCGGGGGCGTGACGAGCGCGATCATCGCGACGCCCAGCGCGGCCAGGAGCGTCGCCCCCAGCCCCGCGCCGATCCCCGCGATCCGGCGTCGCCCGCCGAGCCGTCGCCTGCGTCGTCTCGCTCGTCGCATCTGTCAATCGTACGGGACCGGCGCCCGCGTCTTTCGGGGCCGGGGTGCTCGCGGCTACTGCGACCGCTTGACCAGTTCGTCGAGCAGGTCCTTCTCGGCCTGCTGGTAGCTGCCGAACGCGTCCTCGACCCACGCACGCATGCCCAGCAGCGTCTCGGGCTCGACGAGCCCGGCCGAGCCCCCGTCGGCGCTGACCTGGGCGATGATCGACTCGAGCGCCTCGCTCGCGGCCCGCAGGTCGCCCACGGCCCGCGCGTACGAGCGGGCGGCGTTGTAGATCGGCTCGCGGTTGAGCTCCTCCTGCGAGGGCTGCTTGAGCACCCGCCAGGGCTGGGCACGAAGCTCGGTCACCATCAGGTTGGCCTCGCTCGACAGCTGGCGCACGTTGTCGAGCGTCTTGGAGACCTTGGGCGACTCGCGGACGAGCAGCAGGTTCGCCTCCTCGCCCAGGTCCGTGAACTGCGACATCGCGGCCTTGCCCTGGTCGAGCAGGCCGGCGATCTGGTCCACGCTCTCGAAGCGGACGCGGTCGGTGATCGATTCGACGTTGGTCAGCGAGCGGTCGATCTTGCCCCGGTTGGCCGCGACGAGGCGCTGGGCCTGGTCGAGCAGCCCCCGGACCTCCTCGACGGTCTCGCGCGCCGCGATGAGCGTGGGCTCGAGATCGTCGCTGGCCGCGTCCACGTTGGTCAGGATCGAACTGATCCGCTCGTCCCACGCTGCCATCCGTGTGTTGAGCCCCTCGGCGAAGGCCTGGATCTCGTCAAACGTCGGCTTGATATTCGGGCGGATCTCGTCGGTGATCTCCCGGACCTGCTGGATGGTCGCCTTGATGTTGTCGATCGTCGCCTTGTCCACGCCCGCCTGGGCGAGCAGGCCCGGGGCGAGCTGGCCGTGTATCACATCACCATCGGCGATGAGCGTCGGGGCCGGCGCGTCGGCGTCAGGCGTGTCGTTGTCGTCGCTTTCGGGCGCGCCAACGCCCGCGAAGTTGATGCTCGAGATCGAGCCGATGAACGGCACCAGCAGGTCGGCGACCGCGGCGTCGTAGAACCGCACCCGCGCGTCAACGGCGATCTCGACGTCGATGCCCAGGACGCTCTGGCCCCCCTCGTCGAAGGCGAGTTTGACGCGCTCGACGCTCCCGATCTTCTGCCCGCCCAGGGTCACCTCCGAGCCCTTCTTGAGCCCGGTCGCGCCCACGTCGAGGGGGAATCGGACAACGTAGGTGGACTTGTCCTGGAACAGCGAGGCGCCGACGTCGCCGAGGATGAAGCTGATCACGACGCCGACGAGCAGGGCGCCGACGAGGAACATCCCGGCCATGATGTTGTTTCGGCTGGCGGCTCTGCGCATAGGAGGCTCCGTCTCTTTTCTCTAGCCGCGGGTGGGCTCGACGCTGGGTGTCTTCTGGATGCCCGGGCGGTCGTCGCCGAACAGCGCCTGCTCGTAGCCCGATGTGCTCTGGCGGTCGGTGATGGGCCCGTCCGCGTCGCCCCGGAGGAACTGGCGGATCAGGCGTTCGTCCTCGCTCAGGTCGTCGAGCTCGGACACGGGCATGTCGCGGAGGCGCTCGTACCACTCGCGCGTCGCGACCTTGAGGATCCGCCCCTTGTCGAGCATCGCCATCCGATCGGCGATGGTGAACGCCGAGTCCATCTCGTGCGTGACCACGACGCTCGTCACGCCCAGCTGCTTGGACAACGCGATGATGAGCTGGTCAATCTGCGCGCTGGTGACCGGGTCGAGCCCGGCGCTGGGCTCGTCATAAAACAAAATCTGCGGGTCCAGCGCCAACGCCCGCGCCAGCCCGGCCCGCTTCTTCATCCCGCCCGAGATCTGCGCCGGGTACTTGTCCTCGGCCTCGCGCAGCCCGACCAGCTCGAGCTTGATCTTCACCTGGATGTTGATGATCTCGTCGTCCAGGTCCGTGTGCTCGCGGATCGGCAGAGCGACGTTCTCGCCCACCGTCATCGAGTTGAACAGAGCGCCCGACTGGAAGAGGATCCCGAACCGCTTGCGGATGTCGTTGAGCTCGCCCTCACGCATCCCGATGATGCTCTTGCCGAACAGCTCGATGTCGCCCTCGGAGGGGGGGATCGACCCGATGAGCATCCGGAGGGTCGTGGACTTGCCCGAGCCCGAGCCGCCCATGATCACCATGGTCTCGCCGCGCTGGATCTCCAGGTTCAGCCCGTGCAGGACCGTCTGGTCGCCGAAGCGCTTGGCGACGCCACGGCAGCGGATCACGGGTTGGTCCCCCTGGGCTCCCATCGACCAACTGTATCGGAGGCACGGGCCCCCGGACCTTGGCCGCTTTCGCCTACGGCGCCAGTTCCTCGGGCTCCGAGAGGCGGATCTCCGACCCGTCCGGGCGGACGATGACCATATCGGTGAAGCTCATCTGGCCCCCGCCCTGCTGGGTGTTGGGGTCAAACTCGAAGATGATCAGGGCCACGCCCGAGTCGAAGTTGCCGGCGATCGGGATCAAGTCCTGGCGCCCCGAGTAGCTCTGCATCAGGGGCCCGATCGACGGATCCATGAACGCCGAGATGATCCCCCAACCCTGGGGCATGTCGATGAACGAGCCGTACTCGCCCTGGTAGGCCGCCCGGAACGCGAGCAGCTGCCCGTCGGTCGGCTGGCTCGCGGGGTCGAAACTCACCCGGACCGCGTCGTTGTCCCCGGCCTCGACGTCCATCATCACGGGCTCGACGAGCCCGACGTACATCCCGCCGAACTGCCTGGCGCCCATCAGCCCGCCGACCCAGAGGACCGTGACCAGGATTCCGATGATGATGCCCGCGACCGCGAGGCCCTTGCCGCCCACGCGCCCGCCGGAGCCCCCGATCCCGATGAGCGCCCCGACGCCGAGCAGCGCGCCCAGCACGCTCAGCCCAGGGATGCAGCAGACAAGCGAGCAGACCAGCGACAGGATCGCCATCACGCTGGTGCGTTGCGGCTCGGCGTAGACGGCGGCGTTCGCTTCTCCGCCCGCGTATGGGTCGTTCATCATGCGCCCAGCCTACGCGGGCCCGCCCCGCCCCGCCACCGCGCCCGATCCGCCGGCAACACCCCGCCCCGTGATCCGCGCGGCGCAGCCCGCGATTAGCCCGATCGCACGCTCGATCTCGTCGCCCGACGTGAACCGCGAAAGGCTCAGGCGGATAGAAGAGCCCGCGACCGATCCGCCCAGGCCCATCGCCAGCAGCACCGGGGACGGCTCGAGCGAGCCCGACGAGCAGGCCGAGCCCGCCGAGGCGCACACGCCCTGCTCTGAAAGCGCCAGCAGCATCCGCTCGTTGTCGGCGCCCGGGATCGAGATGTTGCTCGTGCCCCAGACGCGCCCCCCGGGCGACGCCGGCCCGTTGACGCGGGCGCCCGGGATCGCGCCCAGCAGGCCCGATTCGAGCAGGTCGCGGAGTGCGCCGACCCGCGCCCGCGCCGCGTCGTCCGCGAGCCAGGCCAGCGCCTCGCGCGCCGCGACTCCCGCGCCCATGATCCCGGGCACGTTCTCCGTCCCACCCCGCCTGCCCAGTTCTTGTGCGCCCGCGATCGTCGGCGCCAGGCGCACGCCGCGGCGTAGGTACAACGCCCCGATTCCCTTGGGCCCGTGAAACTTGTGCGCGCTCAGCGACAGCAGGTCAATCGGCGGCGCGCCCGCCCCCGACAAGTCCGTGGGCTCGCGGCCGACCCACTGGACCGCGTCCGTGTGGAACACCACGCCCCGCGCGCGGCACACGGAGCCGATCTCGTGGACGGGCTGCACCGCGCCCGTCTCACTGTTCACCCACTGCACGCTCACCAGCGCCGTCTCGTCATCGATCAGCCCGGCGAGCGCGCCGGCGTCCACAACGCCGTCGGCGCCGACCGGGAGGAGCACCACGCGCGCGCCCCGCTCGCCCAGCCGCTCGCACGCGCCGCGGACCGCGCCGTGCTCGATCGGCGTGGTCACGATCGTCCGCTTGTGCGTCGCGCCCATGGCGCCCCGGATCGCGAGGTCGATCGACTCGGTCCCCGAGGAGGTGAACACGATCTCCCGGGGCGAGGCGCCGACGAGGCGGGCCACGTCCTGGCGGGCAAGCTCGACCGCCGCCCTGGCCGCCTGCCCCGCCCGGTGCACGCTCGAGGGGTTGTGCCAGCACTCGCCCAGCGCCCGGGACACCGCCTCGATCACGCCGTCTGTGGGGCGCGTCGTCGCGTTGTTGTCCAGGTGGATCACCCCGGATGGTACATGCGCCGCGGGCCCCGCCCCGGGCGGTACGTGCGATGGTCTGCCGCGGGACGGATCAGGCCTGCTTGGGCCCAGCGTCCTTGCCCACCAGGATCCGCTCGAGGACGTTCTGGACGTGCCCGCCCGCGGCGTCGCGGCCGTGCCCGGGGATACGCATCGCCGTCATCACGCCGTAGCCCATCCCGATGTTGATCAGCAGCCACGCGACGACCTCGGCGCTGAACCGCGTCGTCACCTTGTGCTGGGACTGGGCGAGCCGGATCTCGTTGGCCAGGAACGCGTGCACAAGCGCGATGTGGTCGGCGATCGCCTTGTGGATCTCCGGGTCGTCCACCTCGCTGATCGCCTGGAGGAATACCTTGTAGCTCGCCTGACCGCGGACCGAGACCATCGGGTTGTCGCCGATCACACGCCGGAGCCGCTCGCCCGCGTCCGACGCGCCCGACAGGTCCTTCTCCCACTGCTCGAGCGTCTCCTTGCCCGTCCGCTCGATCAGCGCGATGAACAAGCCGCGCTTGGACGAGAAGTGGCGGTAGATGATCGGCTCGGTCACGCCCGCGGCCTTGGCCAGCTCCGCCGTCGTCGTCCGCGCGTACCCACGATCCGAGAAAAGCTCGGCGGCCCGGTCGAGCAGCTGCTCACGTCTCTCGGCGGCGGGCAGGCGGCTCATCGGTGCGGGGGCCTCGTGGGTTCGGGGGGGGGAAGGGCCGTAGGTTAGCCTTTCCTATCCTCGGCGTCCTCGGGGGGCCACTCCACAGGAGGCGGGTCGTACCCTCCTTTGCTGAGCGGATGACACCGCAGCAGCCGCCTGAGTGTCAGCACCGAGCCCCGGATCGGGCCGTGCCGACGCAGGGCTTCCTCGCCGTAGCGAGAGCACGTGGGCTCGAACCGGCACTGACCACCCACCAGGGGCGAGAGCGTCGCCCGGTACACCCAGATCAGGGCGATCAGCGGGGCCGTCGCCGCCCGTGACAGGGGGCCGGGGCGGCGCGGGGCGTCGTCGGCCGCGTCGCCGATCGGGTCGCGGGCCGCCTCACCCACGCCCGTCCGCCTTCTCGCTCCGGCGGACTTGCTCGCGGTGGGCCCGGTCGATGAGCGTCGCGAGCAGTGCCCGGCACGTCTGCATGCCCTCCGGGCGCCCCCGGGCTGAGACAACCACGTCGTACGACCCCCCGCTCGGGGGGATCGGGATACCCGCCGCCAGACGCCGAAACGCCTCGCGGATCAGCCGCTTGGTCCGTGCCCGCTCGAACGCCTTGCCCACACGCCTCCCGACACTCAGCCCCAGGCGGGGCTCGTCACGCCCCGTGGGCACGAGGAAGACCGTGAGCGGCCCGGCGGATTTGCGCAGTTTGTGCGCGTAGGCCGCGTCGTACTCGCTGGCGTGGCTCAGGCGGTGTCGGGGGCGGTAGACCAGCCTTCGGGGCTCGCCCGGGGTCCTCGCCTGCTCGGGTTCGGAAGTCCTCACGTCGGGGCAGGATAGGAGCCGGGCGCGGGGGCCCGGTCCTCGTGCTTCCGTGTCGGGGGCAGCAGGCCGAACATGACAAGTCCCGCGCCCAGGGCAATCAGCCAGAGGCGCCCACTCTCGTCGGTCGCCCACCTCGCGAGGGTGGATTCGACGCGGACGCGCTCGGGCAGGACGGGCGGGGGGGGCTCGAGCGACGCGAGCGGCTGGGCCGCGGGGGGGGTTCTGGGCCCGATCGCGACCGGGTCACGCCCGGCGGGAACAAGGTTGAGCTGGGTCTGGGCCAATGACTCGAGGAGGGGCGGGTCGCCCGCGTCCAGGGCGCTCAGGAAGGTGTCGTGGCGTTCCAGGCGGTCGAGCACGCCCCGCTCGAGGGCCAGGGCTCTGTCGCGGCGCCAGCGCGCGTCCTCCAGGTCGTCGCCCGCCGGGATCAGGAGGGCCGCGGCCAGCAGGGCGAGGCCCGAGAGCAGCAGGAGCCACCCCGAGTCGATCCGTGCACCCTGCTGCGTCTCGTCGTGCGCGCCCAAGGCGGACGTATCGGGCGGGCGGACCGCGGCGCTGCAATCAGTGGGGTGGCGCACGGATCGGGGCGGCGCGCCCCGTACACTCTGCCCTTCATGCGTCGAGGTGTGTGCATCACGGGCATCGGCACGGTTAGCGGCCTGGGCCTCGGGGTCGGGCCGCTCTGGGAGGGTCTGTGCGCGCCGCGTTCGGCGTTGGCGCCCGTCACCCTCTTCGACGCCTCGGGGTTCGCATCGCGTCTGGGCGCCCAGATCGAGGATCTGAACGTCCGCGAGCACGTGCCCAAGAGCTACCGCAAGTCCACGAAGGTGATGGCGCGGGACTCGGCGATCGCCGTCGTCGCCGCGAGGCTGGCCGTCCTCGACGCGGGCCTGCGGACCCGCGGGAGCGAGGACGGCGAGGACGGGTTCGAGATCACCCCGGGCAGGACCGGGGCGCACATCGGCGCGGGCCTGATCGCGGCCGAGACCGACGAGTTGAGCCGGGCGCTGGCGACGAGCGTGGGCGAGGACGGCGCGTTCTCGTTGAAGTCGTGGGGGACGGCCGACGAGACCGCGGACGCCCGCGGGGCGATGAACAACCTGCCCCCGCTGTGGATGCTCAAGTACCTGCCGAACATGCTTGCGTGCCACGTGACGATCGTGCACGGCGCCGAGGGCCCGAGCAACACGATCACCTGCTCGGACGCCAGCGCGCTGTTGTGCCTGGGCGAATCGGCGCGGGTGATCGAGCGCGGCGGGGCGGATGTTTGTTTCTCCGGGGGCGCCGAGAGCAAGCTCAACTACATGGGCACGCTCCGCCTCGAGCTCGCCGGGCGCCTGGCGGCCACGGGCGACGAGGCCGACGGCTCCTCGGTCGTGCGTCCCTACGACCCGGGCTCTGGGGGCTCGCTCATCGGCGAGGGTGGGGGGATCCTGATCCTCGAAGAATCCGCACACGCGGAGGCGCGGGGGGCGCGGGTGTACGCGCAGGTCGCCGGCTTCGGCGCGGCGATGTCGCCCGACCCCGTGGGCGCGACGTTCGGCGACGCGCCCGCGTGCGACGAGGGCCTGGCCGACGCGGTCGAGGCCGCCCTCCGCGACGCGGGCGTCCGCCCGGACCAGATCGATGCGATCGTGCCCGCGGCCCTGGGCGCGCCGGGGCTCGACCGGGCCGAGGCGGGGGCGCTGCGGCGTGTGTTCGGCGACGCGCTGGCCGCGACGCCCCTGGTGACCATCTCGCCGAGCGTCGGCTCGTGCGCCGCGGGCCAGGGGGGCCTCCAGGCGGCGGTCGGGGCCGAGTGCCTGCGTCGCCAGATGCTCCCGGCAAGAATCCACGCGGGCGCCCCGGCGCCCGGGCTCGACGCGGGCGCGTGCGACGTGCGCGACGCGGAGCTCTCGCACGTGCTCGTGTGCACGGGCGCCCTCGGCGGACAGAACGCCGCGTTGGTCCTCAGGCGGGCCGGCGGCTAGCACACCTTTGTTCACTCTCTAAGACCAGGAGACCTAGACATGCCAGAGTACGCCAGAGAACGGTACGACCGTCCCAACGACCGCGGCGGGCACGGCGGGCACGGCGGACGCGGCGGCGGGCGCGGCGGGAATCGCGGCGGCGGCGACCGCGGGCGCGGCGGGATGCCTCTGTCGGACCTCGACCCGGCGCTCACCGACATCTCCCGACGCGTCATCGGCTGCGCCATCGAGGTCCACAAGCAGCTCGGCCCCGGCTACCCCATCGACATCTACCGCAAGGCGCTCGACAACGCCATGACCAAGGACGGCATCAACTACAAGCACGACGCACCGCTCGACGTCGAGTGCGACGGACAGGTCGTGGGCACGGCCAGCGCCGACCTGTACATCAACGACCGATTCCTGGTGAATCTGTTCGCCGAGCACATGGAGATCGGGAGCCAGGAGCGTTCCGAGCTGCGCGCACGCCTGCGTGCCGCGGACCTGGAGCTGGGCCTGATCATCAACTTCGGCGAGCGGCGTCTCAAGGACGGGCTCGTCCGCGTGCTCAACCCCGACAAGCTCAACAAGCTCCGCGAGGACGAGGAGGAGTACGAGGACGACGAGTACGAGGACGACGACGAGGACGGGGAGTACGAGGACGACGACGAGGGCGGCGACGACGCCGAGGGCTGAGCCCGCTCGCTGCTTCCTCTGAGTCACGCAGGGGTGGGCCTCCGGCCCACCCGCACGCCGCGACCAACGACCGCGGGGCCCAACCGCCCCGCGTTCCTTTCATGAGCACACGACGCGTCGTCATCACGGGCATGGGCTGGGAGACGCCCCTGGGCGCCGACCTCGAGGGCGTGTGGTCCAAGCTTCTCGCGGGCACGAGCGCCATCGGCCCGGTGACGCGGTACGACGCTGCCAGCTTCGCGACCAACTTCGCGGCCGAGGTCAGGGGCTTCGACCTCGCCTCGTCCCTGGGCGAGCGGGCCGGCGCCCACCGGCACGCGGGTGTGAGCACGAAGTTCGCCCTCGCCGCGGCACGCCGCGCGTGGGACCAGGCGGGGATGGAGGGCGTCGATCCCAGGCGGGTGGGCATCTACATGGGCGCGGGCGAGGGGTCGCTGGATTTCGAGAACTTCGCCGCGGCCAACATCGCGGGGTGGGACGCCCAGACGCAGACCGTGGACGGCAGGGCCTGGGCCGGCGTCGCCCACGAGCGGATGACCCGCGAGCGCGAGGTCGAGCAAGAGCCGCACATGACGGTCACGCACCTGGCCCAGGAGTTCGGCTGCCGCGGGCCCGCGTACAACTGCATGACAGCGTGCGCCGCGGGCGCGCAGTCCGTGGGCGAGGCCAGCGAGATCATCCGCCGGGGCGACGCAGACGCGATGCTCGCCGGCGGGGCCCATTCGATGATCCACCCGTTGGGCATGACCGGGTTCATCCGGCTCACCGCGATGTCCACGCGCCGTGACGACCCGCTGACCGCCAGCCGCCCGTTCGACGCGACCCGCGACGGCTTTGTCATGGGGGAGGGCGCGGGCGTGCTCGTTATCGAGGAGCTGGAGCACGCGCTGGCGCGTGGCGCGACGCCCGTCGCCGAGATCGCTGGCTACGGCTCGTCGGCCGACGCGTTCCGGATCACCGACATCCAGCCCGACGGCAAGGGCGCGGCCGCGGCGATGCGCCAGGCGCTTGCTCAGGCCGGCATCGACCCCGAGAAGCCGGACGCGAAGGGGCGCTCGCCCGTGCAATACGTCAACGCGCACGGCACGGGCACGCAGGAGAACGACAAGATCGAGACCGCGGCCGTCAAGCTCGCCTTCGGCGACATGGCGGGCAAGCTGCTCTTCGGCTCGGTCAAAAGCATGCTCGGGCACCTGATCCAGGCGGCGGGCGCCGTCGAGCTGATCGTCTGCGTCAAGTCGATCCAGACCGGGGTCGTCCCGCCGACGTTGAACCTGAAGAACCCGGACCCGAACTGTGATCTTGATCACATCGCGGGCGGGGCGCGGGACCTGAACGCCGCGGGGGGCGTGGACGTCTGCCTGTCCAACTCGTTCGGGTTTGGCGGGCAAAACGACGCGGTCTGCGTGCGGCGCTACGAGCCCTGAGGGGCGGTCTCGGCGGGCCAAGTGGCGTGTGAGGCGGTCGATACGAATATTGTAGATTCGCAGTTTGCTGCCAACCGATGGAAATGTTATCATGTTCAGATAACTGATACATTAGTTTGCGGCTCGCTGAACTCAGCGCCTCAAACACGCACGAGCAAAGGGGGACAACATGTTTAGGGGAGCCCAGGCGGTCGCGGCATTCGTGCTGGTCGGTGGTTCTGTCGCGTTCGGACAGTTTCTACCGCCACACTTTGTTGCGTGCGATTGCTCAGGCATCGCCGTCTGCAGCGGCGTGCCCGCCGCCAGTTGCAAGCTGAATGAGAACTGCGCCTGCTGCCGCCAGGGCGCCGGCGCCTGGACGTGCAAGTGCTGCACGGCGACGTTCGACTGCCTCAATGCTTCCGGCTGGACGTGCAACGAGGTAGCCCAGTAATACTGTCCCCGTGACGGCCCGGGGTGTGCTGCGCCGGGGTGCTCGATCGATCCCTTCGGAGATTGATGCATTGTCGAACACGGCACGCATTATGATCGTGGTATGCGTTGCGGTGCTGGTCGTCAGCTTCGCGGTCTGGCAGAGCAGGGTGCTGGGGCCGTGGCGTGACGACGGGTCGCCGACATACGAGCAGATGGTCGAGGCGGGACGACGGGTCTACACGAGGGTCAGGATGACCCCCGTGGACAGCTACGCCTCCGCCGACGAGCTGCGCGGGGCCTTGCTCCATGCGGTGGACGGGATCCAGTCCGACCCGCGAGCGGGCGAGCAGATCATCTCCCAGGCGGCGGACTTGTTGTATTACAGATTTTCTCAGAGGTCGCCCGAGGCGTACGCGACCAGTCGCGAGAGCTGGGGATACCGTCGGTTCTCGACGGCCGAAATGCGACGGAGGATGATCGCCGAGGACTACGAGTACATCTTCGGCGAGCCATACCCGGGCGACGAGCAGATCGAGGAAGTGTATCGTCGGCTCTGGCTGTCGTCCGTTGAACGAGATGACGGCGCTTCGCGGATTGCGAAGCTGAGCGCGACTGGGATGGGCGCTGAAATCGCATTCGCCGACCGCTTATGCCTTGAGAACATGGGCGAGTGGCCCCGGCTCTCGGGCGAGCTCGGCGAGGAGGCCTGGCACGGCAAGGGCAGCGGCGCTTGCAGATCCTGGTTCTCGGCGCCCCACGGCACACTCGCGGAGGGCCTCCAAGCGAGCGGAGACTGCGCGCGCGCCGCCCTGCTTGGAATCGTGATCGAGGCAGAGAACGGAGTGCGATACCCAATCGTGATGACGTTCTACCAGCTCGAACCGGGAGAGGCTTGGTGGATCGCCGCGTACGGCTGGATGAACGCCGACGCGTCTCTGCCCGTGGTTGAGTACTAGGCGGACTGAATGAAAATACAACGCTCCAGGACGACGCTGGCGATCTGGCTGAGTGCCCTGCTCGGGCTGCTCTTCGTCTATGCCGGCGTGCAGAAGAGCATCGCCCCTGATGCGTTCGGGCGCGTCATCTGGTACATCCTCGGGCAAGACGGTTCCTTCGTCAGAGCTGCGGTGCTTGTCGGGGTCGTTCTCGCCGCGGCGGAGGTTGCTCTGGGGCTCTCGCTGATCCTCTGGCCCGGGAATCGGCGCCTCGGGATCGTGACGGTCCTGTTTCTGGCGATTGTCACAGGGGGTCTGGTCTGCCTCACGATGTCGAGCGGCGCGCCGAGTTGTGGGTGCTTCGGCACACCCCGCCTACAAGGCCGTTCGGAGCTCGGCGTCGGAGTCGTGAGGAACGCGGGGCTCGCGTGGCTCGCGTTGCTCGTCGCGGTTCCCAGGCCGCGCGGTCGCTGGCGGGCTGACGATGCCCCTCCGCGCTCGGGTGCGGGCGGATTCACGATCATTGAGGCTCTCGTGACGATCACCATCATCGCCGTTCTGCTCGCGATCGTTCTTCCCACGCTCGCAGGATCCAGAGAGTCGGGCGAGCGCCTCCGCCGCCTCGCGGCGGCTCGCCAGTTGGGCGCTGCGGTGGAGATGTACGGCGGTGACTACGCGGGCTCGTATCCGTACCTGACCGTGCCGCACGACCGCGTCCCGTCGTTCACATCGCGTCCGACAATCGGGCGTCCAAGCGAGCAGTTCTCGCCGCCCGGGTTCTCCGCGGGCTACTTCAAGCCGCACGCGTGGTTCTGGGCGGGCCTGCTCGTCCCTGAGTACTACGCGGATCGCGAGTCCATCGAGCCGGAAGCTCGGCGCGAGTATTTCCGTGCCCGCGGCTGGTCGGACAGGATCGTGGCTGCCAACTTCACGCTCTCGAACACCGTCGTTGCCGATCCGCGCTTCTGGGAAGATACGGGGGTATCGGTTTGGAGCCGCCCGGAATATCTCCGCGGCACGCGATCCTCGGAGACCCATTTTCCGGGCCAAAAGGGGCTTTTTATCTGGGGCATCGCCGGGGCGGGAGGGCCGACATTCGGCCGGTCGCCGCGGGCGACGGGATTCGCCGACGGCTCCGCGGTGGCGATAGACGACCAAACCCTCATCGCCATCCCGTACGTGACTCGCCCCTACGGCAGCGTTCCGATCGGCGTCATCTCCACACGCGACGGGCTCCGTGGACTCGACGTCACGCAACGATGATCGGTCCTGCGGCGTTCAGATCCCCTCGCCCATCGCCAGCTCGATCGCGTCGCAGAAGCGGCCCAACTCCTCGTGGGTGGTGTACACGCTCGGGCTGACGCGCAGGCCTTCGAACTCGTCGTGCATGACGGCGACCGTCAGGACCCGGTGCTGCTTCCAAAGCCAGTTCCGAAGGTCGTTCGTGTCGAGGCCTTCGACCTTGACGTTCGCGATGCCGCACGCGAAGCCGGGCGTCCGGCTGGTGTTGAAGCGCACCCGGTCGCGGGCGCCCAGGCGGTCCATCCAGTATTCGCGCAGGTGGACCATCCGCGCCTGCTTGCGCTCGCCGCCGATCGCCTGGTGGAAGGTGAGGGCCTCGGCGATGGCGAGGAAGTTGGCCGCCGGGTGCGTGCCGATCTCCTCGAACTTGCGGATGTCCTCGTCCTGCGACTCGCTGGCCGCCATCATGGGCCAGAGGTCTTTGATTTTGCCCTTGCGGACGTAGAGCAGGCCCGTGCCGTGGGGGGCGAAGAGCCATTTGTGCAGGCTCGTCGCGTAGTAGTCGCAATCCAAATCACTCAGCTTGAAGTCGAAGTGGGCGAGCGCGTGGGCGCCGTCCACAATGACGGGGATGCCGTAGCCCCGGGCCATCGCGACGACCTTCTTCACGGGCAGGATCTGCCCGGTGATGTTGATCATGTGGCACATCAGGATGAGCTTGGTGCGGGCGGTGATGTTGGACTCGAACAGGCGGACGATCTCGTCGTCGTCCTCGCACGGCGTCGGGATCGCGAACTGCTTAAGGCGCACGCCCTCACGCCGGGCCCGCTGCTGGAAGGTCGTGACCATCCGCGGGTAGTCCTGCGTCGTGGTCAGGACTTCTTCGCCGGATGACAGGTCGAATCCGAGCTGGCAGATCTGCAGGCCCTCGGAGGCGTTGCGTGTGATCGCGATCTCTTCGGCGTCCACGCCCCATTGGCGGGCCAGGCGGGCGCGGACCTGCTCCTTCTGGGGCTCGAGGACGTGCCACATGTTGTGCGGCGGGCACTGGTTCGAGAAGTCCAGGTGGCGCTTCATCGCGTCCTGGACGGAGGCGGGGGCGGGCGAGACGCCGCCGTTGTTCAGGTTGATGATCGAGCGGTCCACCGTGAACGCCTGCTGGGCGCGGGCCCAGAAGTCCTCGTCGCGGGCGATCTCGTCGGGTGCGCCCCGGACCAGGGCAAGCTCCTCGGTGATCGACGCCAGGGCGCCTGTCTCGGTGTGTGGACGGGCCAGCGCCAGCGAGGGGGCGGCGAGAGCTCCGGCGGCGGTCGTCAGGAAATCGCGTCTGGTGTGCATGGCGCGAGTCTACTGGCCCGCCCCGGCGCCTCCCAGGCCGCGACCGGGCGCCCTGGCGAACCCCCGGTGCAGACCCCGGCGTACTCCGGTCGATGAACCACTGGAGGCGCGCACGCATGAAGGACATCGGGATCACGAGGCTGGCCAGCGCCGGGGCGATCATCGTCGCCTCGGGCGTCGCGGGTCTGTTCGGCTACCAGCTGCTCCGGGCCAACATCGTCGAGGACGTGTACCGCGATCGCCTCCAGGAGCTGGCGGGCGAGTACCACGGCTTGCGGGCGACGTACAACGAGGCCGTCAGGCGGACGGCGGTCACCGAGCTGGTTGTCGTGGACAACGCGTTGAGCGTCCGTGTGCGCACCGCGACGGGCGTCGAGCGCGAGATCCGGACCCCCTTCGACCCCTCGGGTGAGATCTACGTCGATTACGTCGTGCTCGATGGGCGTGTGTGGATGCGCCGCGTCTTTGACGCGCAGACCCCGCCCAGCAAGGGGATCCTCGTGGACCCCGAACTGGCGAGCGTGGACTGGGACCGCGACGGCGCCCGCTTCGGCAAGGCGGTGTACAGGTCGCTGTCCGAGGGCCGCTGGGTGATCTCGGTCTCGGGCGACGGCTCGCTGGGCATCGTCCGGGGCGGGCCCGAGCCGGCGACGTTGTCGCCCGCGCCCGAGCTGGGCGAGTTTGCAGAGATGCACGAGGACCTGGAAAGCCGCGTCTCGCGGATCGGCGCGGGCGAGGTATTCTCGCGGATGTTCGGGGGGTAGCTCGGCGGCGAGGGTATCGCTCGCCCACCACTGCACCGGCGCCGCCCCGAGACGGTATCCACGGCATGGCAACAGACACAAAGCCGTTCATCGAGCACGTCGCCCCGCTGCTGCCGGTCGTGGACATGGCCTCGACGATCGCGTGGTACCGCGAGAAGCTCGGGTTCAAGGTCCACTCCATCGACCGCGACGAGAACCTGCCCGAGCCCGCCATCGGGTACGCCGTGCTCGTGCGCGACGGCGCGGCGGTGCACATGCAGATGCAGTTCGCCAAGGACTGCCCACCCGGGCGCCAGATCCAGCTCCGCTTCCAGGTCAGGAACGTGGACGCGGTGTACGCGGACCTCGACGCCCGCGGCGCCGTCCCGGCGGGCAAGGCGCCACGCGACACCGACTGGGGCACACGCGAGTTCGGCTTCTTCGACCCCGACGGCGTGGGACTGCACTTCTACGAGGACAGGTAGGCGAGGTCGCGGATCGCGAAGTGGCGAAGTCGGGACTCGGGGAGGGGCCCGCGGACGCCGATCGCACGCGTCCCGCGACTCCGCGTTTCGCCACTCGCGACCTCGCCATTTCGCCACCCCCCCTACAGTTCGCCCCTGCACCCGGGAGCGAGCGATGACCGAGTCCCAGCCCGAGACGAACCCGAGCGCCGACACCGGCAAGAAGTCCATGGACGAGATCATGGCGCTGTGCAAGCGCCGTGGGTTCGTCTACCCCGCATCGGAGATCTACGGCGGGATCAACGGCTTCTGGGACTACGGGCCCCTGGGTTCTCAGCTCAAGAAGAACCTCCGCGACGCGTGGTGGCACGACGTCGTCATGACGGGCTGCCGCGGCAAGACCGGGCCCGACGGGAACCCCGTCCGTGTCGTGCCCGTGGACACGTGCATCATCCAGAACCCGAAGGTGTGGGAGGCGTCCGGGCACGTCGGCGGGTTTAACGATCCGATGGTGGATTGCCGCGAGACGAAGTCCCGGTACCGGGCCGACCACGTGAAGTGCATGGGCGAGAAGGGCGATTCGTCCGGGCAGATCTACGCGTTCATCGATGGGGACGACGCGTCGTTCGAGGGCGCCCTCAAGAAGCTGGGCAAGTACAAGAAGAAGAATCTGACGCGCGACGAAGTGGACATCTGCCCGCTGACAGACCTGTCGGTGGAAGAGCTGGCGATCACGGTCGGGCCCGACACGAAGGAGGTGGGCACGCTCACCGAGCCCCGCGCCTTCAACCTCATGTTCAAGACCTACATCGGCGCCACCGCGACCGAGGACGACATCGCCTACCTCCGCCCCGAGACCGCCCAGGGCATCTTCATCCACTTCAAGAACGTCGTGGACACCACGCGCGTCGCCGTCCCCTTCGGCATCGCGCAGACGGGCAAGTCGTTCAGGAATGAAGTCACACCCCGCAACTTCACCTTCCGCAGCCGCGAGTTCGAGCAGATGGAGATCGAGTTCTTCTGCCACCCCGACGAGGCGGGGGCGTGGTACGAGTTCTGGCGCGACTGGCGGATGCAGTGGTGGAAGGACCTGGGCCTCGAGGGCGAGAACCTGATCCTGCGAGAGCACGAGAAAGATGAACTCGCCCACTACGCCAAGGAGGGCGCGGGCACGAGCGACATCGAGTACCGCTTCCCGTTCACCGCGCCCGGCTACGGCGAGCTCGAGGGCATCGCCGACCGGACGAACTTTGACCTCAAGCAGCACCAGGACCACTCCAAGAAGAAGATGGAGTACCACGACACCACCCGCGGCGAGCCCCTGCCCAACGGACAGCCCAAGGGCGAGTGGTACATCCCCCACGTCATCGAGCCGTCGGCCGGCCTCGACCGCGGCGTGCTCGCGCTCTTGTGCGAGGCGTACACGCCCGACCCCGAGCGACCCAGCAAGGTGTACATGAAGTTTCACCCGCGGATAGCGCCGATCAAGGCCGCGATCTTCCCCCTGGTGAACAAGGACGGCATGCCCGACAAGGCGATGGAGATCTACCGGGCCGTCGTGCAGCGCGTCGGCGCCCACGGATTCGTCGAGTACGACCCCAAGCAGAACATCGGCAAGCGCTACGCCCGCATGGACGAGGCGGGGTGCCCGTTCTGTTTTACGGTCGATTCCGAAACATTGACCGACGGCACGGTCACGGTCCGCGACCGCGACACGCTGAGCCAGGAGCGGATACCGGCGGGCGATGTCCCCGGGTACCTCGCGGAGCGCCTCGGCCTCGGGTCCTGAGAGCCCGGCTGCTCGGGATCGTGTGAACCGCGCGGGGCGCCGACACGACCGGGATTGAAACGTGCGGCCGGGTAGGGCGGTATAGCCTCCGGCGGGTCCGAAACGCTCCGTGGGCGGGTCCCAATGAGCCAATGCAAGGCGTCGCGCGTTCGCCGTCGCCGGGGTCTTGGGGGAGTTGGTCCGACGCCCGGCCCCCCGCTGGATCGGGAGCTTCGTGTGATCAAGTGGCTGGTGGGCATCGTCATCGTGCTGGTCGTCCTCGTCGGCGGCGGGGGGGTGGTCGTGATGGCCTCGCCCCTGGGCGAGAAGATCCGCGGCGGGTTCAACCAGGAGCCGCAGGCGACCGAGGTCCGGATGGAGGCCGCAGAGCTGGGCGACCTGACCCGGACCGTCAGCGCCCCGGGCTCGATCGAACCGATCACGATGGTCAACATCTCGAGCCAGGTGTCGGCCAAGATCATCGCGCTGCCCTTCCGCGAGGGCGAGGTCGTCAAGAAGGACGACGTCGTCATCCGCCTGGACCCGCAGGACCTGCTGGCCCGGATGGACTCGGCCGAGGCGTCGATGAAGTCCGAGCAGGCGCGCCTGTCGGGCGCCGAGGCAAACCTCATCAACGCGCGGTTGAACTACGAGCGGTTCGAGCAGCTCTACGAGACCAAGGACGTGACCAAGTCCGACCTGGACGCGGCCGAGGCGCAGTACCTCTCGGCACAGTCCAACAAGCAGGTCATCGAGCACGGCATCGAGATGGCCCAGGCCTCGATCGAGCAGGTCAAGAAGGACCTGGAGAACACGACCATCATGAGCCCGATCGACGGCGTGATCACGACGCTCAGCGCCGAAGTGGGCGAGACCGTCATCGTGGGCACGACCAACAACCCGGGCTCGGTCATCATGGAGATCGCCGACCTGTCGGAGATGATCGTCAAGGCCCAGGTGGACGAGACGAACATCGCCCCGGTCGAGGAGGGCCAGGAGGTCCGCGTCTTCATCAACGCCTACTCGGACCGCGAGTACTCGGGCAAGGTGCAGAAGGTCGCGCTCAAGCGGCAGGTCGCGTCCGACGGCACCGGCGTCTTCGAGACCGAGATCCTGCTGAGGCTCGACGAGGGCGAGCGGCTGTACTCCGGGCTGACGGCGAGCGTCGAGATCGCGGTCGAGAGCTTCTACGACGTCGTCAAGGCGCCCAGCCAGGCGGTGCTCGACAGGCGCGTCGAGGAGCTCCCCGACGAGGTCAAGAAGGACAACCCGTACGTGGACACGAAGAAGGCGTACTGCCGCGTGGTCTATCGCCTGATCGACGGCAAATCGGTCGTGACACCCGTGGACGTGGGGCCCAGCGACCTGACGCACTCGGTCATACTCGCGGGCCTCGAGGCGGGCGAGAAGGTCGTCTCGGGCCCGTACCGCGTGCTCGTTGACCTCAAGCACGGCACGCGCCTCCGCGAGGAGGGCGCGGACGACGAGGAGGACGCCGAGGGCGAGGCTGACGAGACAAACGACGGCGCGGGCGAGCAGACGCCCGGCGACAATGCAGGCGAGGACGAGCCGGGCGAGGACGAGCCGGGCGACGACGAGACCCCCGCGGACGACTCTGCGGAAGAAGACTCGGACGCGATGGCGACGACGGGCGGGGAGGCGCCGTGAGCAAGCAGGCGGGCGACCCCGATGTCATCATCGACATCCGCGCCCTGCACAAGGTGTACAAGGTGGGCGAGGAGCGCGTGCACGCGCTCCGCGGCATCGACCTGACGATCCGGCGCAACGAGTTCGTCGCGATCATGGGCGCCTCGGGCTCGGGCAAGTCCACGCTGATGAACATCCTGGGCGCGCTCGACAAGCCCACCAAGGGCATGTACCGCCTCCGCGGCCGCGACACGCACAAGATGGGCATGAGCCAGCTCGCCCGCGTCCGCAACGAGGACATCGGGTTCATCTTCCAGAGCTTCGAGCTGCTCCCACGCGCGACGTCGCTCAAGAACGTCATGCTCCCGATGCTCTACTCGTCCAAGCACATATTCAGCGCCCGCAAGCGGGCCAAGAACGCGCTCCGCCGTGTCGGGCTGGGCGACCGGATGACGCACCGCCCCAACCAGCTCTCGGGCGGGCAGCGCCAGCGGGTCGCGGTCGCGCGGGCGCTGGTCAACGATCCGGCGATCCTGCTGGCAGACGAGCCCACGGGCAACCTGGACACGAAGACCACGCAGGAGATCATCGCCCTCTTCCGTGAGTTGCACGAGGCGGGCCAGACCATCGTCGTCGTCACCCACGAGGAGGACGTCGCGGGGCACGCCGACCGGATCGTCCGGCTGCGCGACGGCGAGGTCATGAGCGACCACACGACCCGCGAGGACCCGATCCACCGGGTGTGGATCGAGCAGTCCCGCGAGGGGCACGGCGCCAAGGCGGGGGCCCCGGGCGCCCCCGAGAGCGCCCCGTCGGTCGGCGTCATGCCCACCCAGGACAGCCCGACCGCGTCCGTCCGCGCGGCGCGACCCAAGTCCACGCAGGCCAGGAGCGCGACATGAGCGTCGTCTTCGCCCCGTTCCTTTACGTCCTCCGCCTGGTCGTGCAGACGGTCTTCCTGGCCGTCGGCCAGATCTGGGCCAACAAGACGCGGGCGATGCTCACGAGCCTGGGCATCATCATCGGCGTCGGCGCGGTCATCGCGGTGATCGCAGGTCTGGGCGGGCTCAAGAAGTTCGTCCTCGACGAGGTGGACGCCGCGGTCGGCGCCCGCAAGATGTGGGTCTGGGGCGAGGTGCCCGACTCCAAGCGCGCCGTCATGAACGACTCGGACGTCCGCGTGGGCCTCTACGAGGCGAACCTGCTGCTCGAGAACGCCCCGTCGATCGAGTCGCTCACACCGATGGCCCACTCGAGCTGGCCGATCGCCTACGGCGAGGAGACCGTGCTCGGCGCCTCGATCTGGGGGATCTGGCCCGCGTGGAACGACGTCGAGGACCGGACCGTCGTGTACGGGCGCCCGCTGAGCCGCATCGACAGCGACGAGAAACGCCTCGTGTGCATGATCAACGAGCAGGCGATCGAGGAGCTCAACCTCGACCTGGACCCCACGGGCGACTACCTGCTCGTCAACGGGCGCCGCTGTCTCGTCGTCGGCGTCGTCGAGACCAAGGACGGCGGCGGGATCTTCGGCGGCGGACAACCCCGCACCGAGGTCTGGATCCCCTTCGAGACGCACAAAAACATGAACCCGTACACCGGCACGTGGTTCCAGATGCAGCTCGTCGAACCGACATCGGACCGCCCGATGGACGCGGTCGCGGCGGACGCCAAGGCCGAGGTCAATATCATCCTGCGCACCCACCGCAACCTCGGGCCCGAGGACGAGGACACCTTCGAGATGGAGGTCGTCCAGAGCGTCATCGGGTTCTTCAACCAGATGGCGTTCGTGCTCACCGCGGTCGGGGGCGTGATCGCGGCGATCTCGCTGCTCGTGGGCGGCATCGGGATCATGAACATCATGCTCGTCTCGGTGTCCGAGCGGACCCGCGAGATCGGGCTCCGCAAGGCCGTCGGCGCCCGCCCGCCGATCGTGCTGACGCAGTTCTTGATCGAGGCGGTCGTGCTCTGCCTCGTGGGCGGGGCGATCGGGCTGCTGATCGGGCAGGGCGCCGCCACGCTGCTGCGTTTCGTGCCGGGCATGTCGATCGAGAGTGTCTCGGTGCCCCGCTGGGCGGTGTTCATGTCGGTGGGCGTCTCGGCGCTCGTGGGCGTGGTCTCGGGCATGTTCCCCGCGATCAAGGCCGCCCGGCTCAACCCTATCGACGCGCTGCGTCACGAGTAATCCCCCCGCGGGCGCACAGGCGCCCGGGCAGTACCAGGAGTTGTGACCATGGCGAGAGGGGGGACGCTGCTCCCGGTGTCGTGCGCGGGCGTGATCGTGCTGTGCACGATCATCGGCGGATGCACAAACCCGTTCGGGTCCGACCCGATGGACTACGACCGGCGTGTCTCGCGCGAGCAGGCCCGCGAGATCCGCACGCTGCAGGTCGAGCGGTACGCGCAGGCCGACGTCGAAGGCGACGGCGCGGACGCCGCACTGGCCGCGGCCCGGGCGCACTTCGATTCGATGGATACCTACGAGATCACGCTCGAGGAGGCCCGGGCGGCGACGCTGCGCAACAACCTCGGGCTGCAGGCGACCCTGGTCGCGCCCGCGATCGCCTCCGAGGCGGTGAACGAGGAGGAGGGGCGCTTCAACGCGGTCTTCACCCTCTCGGGCCTGTGGAGCGAGACCGACCAGCCAACAGCCTCGACACTCGCCGGATCGCAAACACGGACGCAGTCGGTCACGCCCGGCGTGCGGATCCCGCTGCGCACGGGCGGCGAGGCGTCCATCAACCTCCCCATCACGCATTTCCAGACCAACAACACGTTCTCGACGCTCAACCCGGCGGTCACGGCGGACCTCGAGTTCTCGCTGAGCCACAACCTGCTCCGCGGCGCGGGGCGCCGGGCGACGATGCACTCGGTCCGCATCGCCGACTACAACCACCAGGTCTCCGAGGTGCAGACCAAGCTCGAGATCATCCGACAGCTGGCGGCGGTGGACCGGGCGTACTGGCGCCTGTTCGCGGCCAGGCAGGCCCTGCTCGTGCGCATCCAGCAGTACGAGCTCGCCGAGGAACAGCTCGGGCGGGCCGACCGCCAGCAGCGCGCGGGCGCGGTCGCCGAGATCGAGGTCATCCGCGCCAGCTCGGGCGTCGCCGACCGTGTGGACGAGATCCTTCGGGCGCAGAACCAGGTCCTGCTCCAGGAGCGCGAGTTCAAGCGCATCGTCAACATCCCGGGCCTGGACGTGGACACGGGCGTGATCCTCGTGCCCGCCAGCCCGCCCGAGGCGGCGCGGTACGTGTTCGACCGCGACGAGCTGATGGGCGTCGCGCTAACCAACCGGATGGAGCTGCTCGAGGACGAGCTGCGCCTGGCGATGGACGCCGCGAGCATCGCCTTCGCCCGCAACGACGCCCTGCCCCTGCTGGCCCTGAGCTACACCTACCGGATCAACGGGCTCGGGGGCACCGAGGGCCAAGCGTTCGCCTCGCTCGACGACAACAGGTTCGAGGACTGGTCCGTCGGGCTCAACGCCGAGGTTCCCCTGGGCAACCGGCAACGCCGGGCCGCGGTCGCACAGGCGGTCCTGACCCGCCTGCAACGACTCTCGACCCGCGAGGCCAGGCGCCAGAGCATCCGCCAGGAGGTGCTCGACGCGGCCGACCGGATCGAATCCGACTGGCAGCGGATCCTGGCCGCCCGCGAATCGGTGATCCTCAACACCCGGGCCCTAGACGCCGAGCGACGGGTCTTCGGCGTGGGGCGGTCCACAAGCAACGACGTGCTCGACGCGGACACGCGTCTGGCCGAGGCCAGGCTGACCGAGATCCAGGCGATCGCCGACTACCAGGTCTCTCAGGTGGACCTGGCGTTCGCGGCGGGGCTGTCGCTGGGCGCGAGCAAGGTCGTCTGGGACCCGGCCGACCCACGCGGCACGCCCGAGGCCGACGCACAACGCGAGTCCCTCCCCGATTACTCGCCCGTGTCGGGGATCTTCAACGACGGCGAGGACGTGTCCGAAGCGGGCGACGCGCAAGTCATGCCCGACGACGCCGAGCCGATCGAGGACCCGCCCGCCGACGGTGGCGACGTGCCGTTGGCGGAGTCAGCGGACGGCGTCGAAGAAGTTGACACGAATGAAACGGTTGCACCGAACCCGGCGCCCTGAAGCGCCGATCACGCGGGCGTGAGCACACCCAAGCCCGAACAACCGACCGAGCGACTGATCGAGCCCCGTGACGATCTGCTGAGCTTCGCGGCCTCGGCCAATGAGCTGGCCGAGCGGATCCACCGCGGCGAGGGCCCAGACCTGGGGCGCCTCGTCGGCGCGATCGTCAGCGAGCGCGTGGACGACGACGACGAGCCGCTCGCCAGGGCCGCCTGAGGCGCCCGGGCTCCTCGCGTCTATGGCGCGCGGAGCAGACGTCCGCGGATCAACTCCGCCGCCAGCGGGTTGACGGCGTTGCGCACCACCCAGTCCACGACATCGACCACGACCGCGTCGCCGAAGCCGAACAACGCGTCGTCGTCGCGCACGCCCTCGGCGTCGAACCTGAAGTCGGGCGCGCCCATCAGGCGCGCGCACTCGCGGGGGGTCAGCAGCCTCGCCCGCCAGCCATCCGCGTCGGCGCGGACGAGTATCTGCTTCGCGGAGCCCCCCTTGGGCGTGCGGAGGCAGCCGGCGACGCCGTCCATACGCAGCTCGGCGGTGGACCGCCCGTTGCGCATCCGCCGGAACCCGGTCGCCCACGCGACGCCGTTCGCCTCGACCAGCGCGTCGAGGCCCGAGACATGGCGATCGCTCGTCTGCGCGCGCAGTTTTTCGACCCGCTCGGCGCCCCACCAGCGTGGGTCGTCGTCTCCCAAGTCCTCGAGAATGTCGGGCAGAAACGTCGCCAGCTCGGGCGGCTCGGGCATCGGGCGGATGGCCCAGGGCAGGTCGGTGTTCGCGTGGATGAACCCGACAAGCCGCGCCGGGCGGATGGTCGAGACCGAGACGTCGCCCGCGTCGATCGTGGGCGAGAAGTCGAGTTCCTTGCGCACGCCGACGACGAACAGACGCGGGCGGCTCTGTGGCACGAACCGCTTGGCGTTGACCGCGAGCGTGTCGAACCGGTAGCCGGCCTGGCCCAGAAGCTCCAGGCAGATGCGGAAGTCACGCCCGCCGTGCGCGGTGATGAGGCCCAGCACGTTCTCGAGCATGACGAAGGGGGGGCGTGCGCCGCCCATCTGCGCGAGCATGTGCGCAAAGCGGAGGTACGCCGACGACTGGGGGCCGTCCTCGATGCCGCGTTGTTGGCCCGCGAGCGAGAGGTCGGTGCAGGGGAAGCACGCCGCGATCAGCCCGACCCTCGGCACGGAGCGGACACCGACGTCGTGGATCGAGCGGTCCTCGAGCGTGAACCCGACCCGCTCGTCGCCCAGGTTGTGGTAGTAGAGGCGGCGCTTGGTCGCCTCGTAGTCGTTGGCCCAGACCGTCCGCCACCCGCCGGCGAGCAGGCCCATCCGCATCAGCCCGATGCCGGCGAAGAAGTCGGCGCTCGTGCCCAGGGCGGCTGCGGACGCCATCTTGTCCGGCTTGAGCGTCCCGTCGCGGGCGCGGAGGATCAGCTGTGCGCACGCGTCGGGCTCCTTCTCGACGTCGCGGTCCCAGAGGCGGAGCACGGACCAGCCCTCGCGGACGAGTTCGCCGGTGAACCGGAGGTCGCGGGCGACGTTGTTCTGGATTTTATGGACCCAGTAGTCGCGGTTTTTTGCGCCGGCGTACGCCTGGTCGAGGGTCGTGAGCCCGCGTCGGCGCCACTGCCCGCCGTGCCACTTCTCGCCGTCGATGAAGACGGCGAGTCGGGCCTTGTGGAAGGCGATGTCGGGCTTGCCCGGCAGGCGTGGGCAGTTGGTGGAGGGTCGGACGCCTTGCCGTCGGAGGGCGGCCCACAGCGCCCGCTCGGGCCCGGTGCCCTCGGAGCGCACGCGCCCCATGAGTTCCCGCCTCGCCGTCTGTGTGAGGAAATCAGGCATCCGTGCGCCTTTCTTCGATCGAGTTTACGCGCCGGCGCCCGGGGCCCCGGGGGCCACTATTGTTCGTGGACAGCCCCACGATGGGGGCGGGTGCGGTGGCTGAGCGGTTGAAGGCGCCGGACTTGAAATCCGGTGAGGGGCTTGTCCTCTCCGTGGGTTCGAATCCCACCCGCACCGCTTTCTTTTCCCGTCAGGAGCACGGATGGACACGACGGCGACGCAGTCATTCGGCGGCCTCCTCGAGTCGGTCGCGGCCAAGACCCCCGCCCCCGGTGGCGGGGCGGTCGCATCGGCGGTTGGGGCGCTTGGCGCGGCCCTGGGCTCCATGGTCGTCGCGTACTCGGTGGGCAAGAAGTCCCTGGCCGAGCACCGCGGGGCGTTGGAAGACGCCGCGGGGCGTCTGGACAACGCCCGGACGATCCTGCTGGCCCTGGCGGGCGAGGACGCCGCGGCGTTCGCGCTGCTGACGCAACTCCGGGCGCTGCCCGGGTCCGACCCCCGGCGGATCGAACAAGAGCCCATCGCCCGGGCGGCGGTCGTGCAGGCGCCACGGTCGGTGCTGGCGGCCTCGATCGACCTTCTGCGTCTGTTGGAGTCGCTGGCGCCGATCACCAACCGGCATCTGCGGTCGGACCTGGCGATCGCGGCGGTGCTGGGCGAGGCGACGGCCAGGTCGGCGGCCTGGAACGTCGCCGTCAACCTCCCGCTCGTGGACGACGCGGGCGAGCGGGGCGCCCTGGAATCCGAAACGGCCCGGATGGTCGCCGACGCCCGGGCGCGGGCCGCCCGCGTCGAGGCCGCGTGCGCGGGCGAACAATGACGCCATGCCCGCACCGCCTTCCCCTTCGTTGACACGCGTCGATACCAGCGTCCGCCCGCAGATCGCCTCGCTGACGCGGATGCTCCGCGAGGGCTCGCGCCTCGAGGACCCGGCCCGGATGCTCGCGCAGTACGGCGCCATCTTCGGGATGGGCGAGGGGCCGCGGCGTGACATGCTGCTGACGGTCTCGCGCCGCGGCCTGCCCGAGGGCAAGTACAAGATCACCCGCTTCCTGTCCGAGGCCCAGCGACTGCACCCCGACAACCCGGACCTGCCCAACCCCTGGCGGGACTGGGAACGCCTCCGGGTCTACGAGGGCGGGTTCATCGGCGAGGTCATCGCGCTCGAGGAGCCCCAGCTCATCGTCGGGCTCGACCTGACCGACGACCCGATCGTCGGCGACCGCCTCAAGGGCCTGCGTTCGTGCATGGTCACCCCGAACTTCGACGAGGGGGCCGCGACAAACTGGGCCCTGCAGTTCTCCCGCGACGAGCGGCGCTGGGGCGTCGAGGACCTCGAGCGTTGGATGATCTCGGGCAACCTGCTCGGGACCGCGACCCGCAACCTCGTCACCCGTCGTTCGGTGGACGAGCTGAACCGACGCCTCGAGTACCAGTTCGACGAGGTCGCGCGCGTGCAGCGGTCGCTGCTGCCCGACGCCAAGCCCAGGATCCCCGGGTACTCGATCGGCACCAGCTACCTGACGAGCCAGAAGGCGGGCGGGGACTACTACGACTTCTACCACTTCGGAGAGCACGAGTGGGGGGTGATGATCGCGGATGTGTCCGGGCACGGCGCCGCGGCGGCGACCGTCATGGCGATGCTCCACGCCATGCTCCCCGAACCGGGTGACCCGGACGCGACCCCGCAGCGCATCGTCCCCAAGATCAACAGGCGCCTGGTCCGGTCGCTGCACGAGGGGATGTTCGTGACGGCGCTGTTCGTGCACCTCAACGCGCAGACGGGAGAGCTGAGCTACGTCCGGTGCGGGCACCCGCCGGCCCGCGTGCGCCGCGGCAAGAGCGGCGCCGTCGAGCCGCTGGTCGGCGTGCCGCTGCTGCCCCTGGGCATCGTCGAGGAGTACGAGGTCGAGGCCGCCTCGGCCCGCCTGGACCCGGGCGATTCGCTGGTGCTGTACACCGACGGGATCACCGAGGAGCCCCGGACACTGCCCGACGGCTCGCGTGATATGTTCGGCGTCGAGCGGCTCGACGCCGCCCTCCGCGAATGCACGGGCGAGCCCACCTGCGTCGTCGAGTCGATCCACCACGCGCTGCACGAGCACACCGGCGAGATGAAACGCGAGGACGACCAGACGCTCGTCGTCCTGAGGCGCGAGCCCGGGGCGTGAGCGCGCCGCCCGCGTGGTTCGAGAAGCCCGACCCGACCGGAGATACACGCTCGGGCGAGCGTGGTCTCCGCTTCTCGTGCACCCAGTGCGGCGCCTGTTGTACGGGCCCGTCGGGGTACGTGAAGTTCACACCCGCCGACGCGGAGTCCATCGCCAGGCGCTTGGGCCTTACGCCCGATGCGTTCATCGAGAGGTACACGACCGACACGCCCGCGGGGCGGTCGTTCACCGAGCGGCGGACCGAGCACGGCTACGACTGCGTGTTCCTCGACCGGGAAACCATACCCGGGCGCGCCGTCTGCTCGGTGTACGAGGACCGCCCGAGACAGTGCCGGACGTGGCCGTTCTGGGATGGGAACCTCCGCTCGCCCAGCCACTGGAAGGCCGCGGGGCGGACCTGCCCGGGCATCGACACCGGTCGCCTGCACGCGCCCGCGTCGATCCGCCTGACACTCGAGGGCGGCGAGGTCTGAGCCGGCCCCGCTATCATCCCGTCCGACCAACCCCGAACCACACCGGGTTTTGCCCGCCGGAGGACGCATGAGCCAGGCCGCCGTCAGTGATTTCGTGCCCGCGGACCTCGACGCCTCGTCGTGGGAGAACATCGAGCCGCTGCTGGTCGCGATGCGCGACCGCGGGGTGGAGAACGCCGAGGAGTTCGAGGCGTGGCTGCTGGACCGCTCGGAGCTGGAGGCGGCGATCTCCGAGGCCGCGGCCCTCCTGTACATCGGCATGACCTGCCACACGGGCGACGAGGGGCGCCAGAAGGCGTACGCCGACTTCATCGAGAACGTCGCGCCCAAGGTCATGCCCCTGGGCTTCGCGCTCGACAAGAAGCAGGCGGCGCTGGCCAAGCGTTTCGACCTGGGCGACCGGTACGCCATCCTCAACCGCGACACGATCTCGAGCGTCGAGCTGTTCCGGGACGAGAACGTGCCCATCCAGACCGAGCTGGCCAAGCTCTCGACCGAGTACCAGACGCTCATCGGCGCGATGATGGTCGAGTTCGAGGGCGAGGAGAAGACACTCCCCCAGATGGGCGTGTACCAGGAGTCCACGGACCGGGGCGTGCGCGAGAAGGCGTGGAAGTCCGTCTCCGAACGGCGCGCCAAAGACGCGGACGCGATCAGCGGCATCTTCGACCAGATGGTCGCCAAGCGCCACAGCGTGGCGCAGAACGCGGGCTTCGATGACTACGTCGGCTACACGTTCAAGGCGATGCGTCGGTTCGACTACACACCCGAGCTCTGCTTCGCGTTCCACGAGGCGATCGAGAAGCGGGTGATGCCCTTCGTCGCGCGGCTCCAGGCCCGGCGCAAGAAGGACATGGGCCTCGACGCGCTCCGCCCGTGGGATCTGGCTGTGGACCCGAAGGGGCGCGGGCCCCTCGAACCGTTCGACGGGGGCGCCGACCTGGTCTCAAAGACGCGGCGCGTGTTCGAGCGGATGAGCCCGGAGCTTGCCGGCATGTTCGAATCGCTCGGCGACGGCGCCAACGATCAGGGCGCCGACGGCGGGGCCTCGCTCGACCTCGATTCACGCAAGGGCAAGGCGCCGGGCGGGTACCAGTACATGCGCGACCGGATGCGCGTGCCGTTCATCTTTATGAACGCCGCGGGCCAGCACCGCGACGTCGAGACGATGGTCCACGAGGCGGGCCACGCGTTCCATTCGATGTACTGCGTGGACGAGCCGCTGATGCACTACCGCGAGGCGCCGATCGAGTTCGCCGAGGTCGCGTCGATGGCGATGGAGCTGCTCAGCACCCCCTACTGGGACGCGTACTACGAGAACACAGAGAGCCTCGCGCGCGCGCGCCGCCAGCAGTTCGAGGGCTCGCTGGCGCTGCTCCCCTGGATCGCGACGATCGACGCGTTCCAGCACTGGCTGTACACCAACCCGACGCACGGCCGCGACCAGCGCGCCGCGGCGTGGCTCGATCTCGAGCAGCGCTTCGGGCACCAGGGCTACCGCGTCGACTGGTCGGGCGTCGAGCAATACCGCCCGATCGTCTGGCAACGCCAGAGCCACCTGTTCGGGCACCCGTTCTACTACATCGAGTACGGCATCGCCCAGCTCGGCGCGCTCGGCCTCTGGCTCAAGAGCCTCGAGAAGGGCGAGGACGCGGCGCTCGACGCGTACAAGCGTGCGCTCTCCCTGGGCGGCTCGCGCCCGCTGCCCGAGCTGTTCGCCGCCGCCGACCTTCCCTTCGACTTCGGCGACGCCACCGTCGCCCGCCTGGTCGAGCGGGTCGAGGCGGAGTTGGAGAAGCTGCCCGAGTGACCGGTCCGGGCTATGTTCGCGTGCGTCCCGGGGCCGAGCCGGAGCGTGCTCTTCATAATTTTTGCGTATTTGTGGTTTGAGCGGGATGGGATCCGGTCAGGCGCTGGGATACTGCGCCGGGAGGGGGGCGCGCCAGTTCGCGGCGCCAGACGGCGGAGTCCCACGCCTCTCCCACGCTCCGCCGGCATCACGCAGGGAGCGACCATGACACGCAGGCACAGCGCGATAGTGATCGCCGCGGCAGGGCTCGCCGCGGCGTCATCGCCGGCGACGGCGCAGGACAACGTCTGGGTCGGCGCGGGCGCCGGCCTCTGGGTCGAGTTCAACTTCCCGCTCAGCCTCTTCTTCGACGACATCCACTACCTGCCGCTGCCCATCTCGTACCACTTCCGCTCGCGGACGCTGTGCGATATCACCGACTGGGTCTACGACAACCTGGGTATCCAGATCGAACTGCACATCGAGGCCAGCGCCGGCATCGAGATCCCGGGCGTGGGCGAGGTCAGCGTCGGCAAGGCCGGCGCGTGGCTCAACGGCACGCCGCCGATCCAGGGGGCCGGGCCGCCCGGCCTCATCGATATCAACGCCGACGGTTTCCTCGACATCCCGCTCTGGGAGATCCCGGGCGACGAGGACGCGATGATCGTCTCCTCGTACATGCTCGACGCGGGCCTCGTCGAGTTCATGAAGGTCGAGCCCGCGCCGCGGATCGACCCGGACGACCCGCACCCGTCCGTGTTCATCCCGATGCCACCGAACCCCGACTACACGTTCACACCGATCGCGACGATCCCGATCACGCTGCTCAACGCGATCGTCGCGCCCGTGCCGGGCGAGGAGTTTTTCTCCATCCCGCCCGGAGCGCTCGCGCCCGGGTCGCCCGGGCTCACCGAGGTCATCGGGCTGACGCTCACGCCCGCCGCCGGGTGCAACCACGCGGACCTGGCCGAGCCCTACGGCACGCTCGATTTTTCTGATGTAGTCGCGTACCTCGTCGAGTTCGGCGGCATGTCGCTCGACGCGGACCTGGCCGAGCCCTTCGGCTCGCTCGATTTCTCTGATGTGGTCGAGTTCCTGGTCGCCTTCGGGGCGGGGTGCCCGTAGCCCAGCCCCGCTCTTGAGCCACCCTTTGCTTCGTGATCAGCGGGGTGGGCACGCCCTCGCCGCACACTATGTTCACATAAAATGATTAATTAAGAACTTGACCTTCCCTCTCCCGGCCCCCGACGAGATACTGGCGGCGGGGCCGGGGGCGCCGCCAGCGCCCCCGGAGTCGGTTCGGCAACCGGGTCTCGGGAGGACTCTGTATGACTCGGTATGCACGCGTGCTCGCCCTGGCCGCGGGTGTGGTCGCAGCGGCGGCGATGCCCTGCGTCGGGCAGGACAACGTCCGTCTCGTCCGCGGCGCGGGCCTCTCGATCGAACTCGGGGCGCCGCTCTCGCTGCAGTTCGAGGACATCCGCGTCGCCCGGATGCTCGTCCACCAGCAGTTCCGGAGTCCGTGCATCGCTGACATCGCCGGGTGGGTCGTGGACAATCCGGGCGTTTCGATCGAGATGCGCCTCCAGTCCGACGCGGGCGTCGAGATCCCGGGAGAGGGCATCGTCGTCGTCGCCAAATCGGGCGCATTGATCCAGGGCGCCCCGCCGCCATCGCGTATCGACGCTCTCGGCGCCCTGCTGGACATCGACGGCGACGGCGTCCTCGACATCCCGCTCTGGGGGCTCGAGGGGGACACCGACGCGATGATCGTCACGTCGTACATGCTCGACGAGGACCTGGTCTTGGTCACCATGATCGAGCCGGCGCCGCGGGTCGACCCGGACGCCCCGAGCCCGCCCGTGTTCATCCCGGCGCCGCCGGACCCC
The DNA here is from genome assembly GCA_029260515.1 of Phycisphaerales bacterium. Classification (GTDB taxonomy): domain Bacteria; phylum Planctomycetota; class Phycisphaerae; order Phycisphaerales; family UBA1924; genus JAJRXR01. The sequence goes on from JAJDDC010000070.1 coordinate 588,204, forward strand.
TCGTACACCTTCACGACGATCGCGCAGCTGCCGATCTCGCTGTTCAACTCCGCGGCGAGGCGGGACGAGGGCGAGCTGTTCTTCCGTGTCCCGGCGCGGGCGCTGACGCCCGAGTCGCCGACGCTGCTCGAGATCTCGTCCGTCACGCTCATCCCGAGCGCAGGGGCGTGCAACGCCGCGGACCTGGACGAGCCGCTCGGCACGCTGGATTTTTCGGATGTGACGGCGTTCCTCGCCGCGTTCGGGGCGATGGAGCCGCAGGCCGACCTCTCGTTCCCCGCCGGCGTGTTCGACTTTTCCGATGTCGTCGCGTTCCTGGAGGCGTTCGCCGCCGGCTGCCCCTAGGCCCCGGCCCTGGCGGCCTGCACGACGCGGCGTGGCTCGACCGTTTGTCTTCTGGGCGCCCAACGCCCAATCATCCGCCCGGATGAACAGCCGCCAGCGTCAACAGATGGAAGCCCTGCTCAGGTCGCTTCCCAAGACCGAGCAGGACCGGTTGTACCGCGAGGCGGCGTCGGTGCGCGCCCAGGACCAGAAGCGCCGGCGATCCGAACGCAAACGGTTCGAGGACCTCGACGCACCGCGCCCTTCGGGCGCGAAGCGCAGAGGCGATCCGATCCGCGAGCACGTCCTCAAGATCCTCGCCCGCGAACAGGCCGGGGGCGACGATGGCGGCCGCGGCGGCGCCGGTGACGCGCCCGAGACATCGGTCGGCGTTGCTGTCTTCGTGGGCGCACGACGATGCCTGGTCCGTCCCGACGCCTCCGCCGGCGACGGCTCGTGCGACGTCGAGTGTCTGCTCACGCCCGAGCTGGCAGGGCGCCAGCAGGCCGGGCTGTGCGTGGGCGACCGTGTCGCGTACGCGCCCGCGGGCGACGAGCGGCGCGAGCAGAACACACTCACACAGGTCCTTCCAAGGCGGACGGTCCTGAGCCGACGCGACCCGCGCACGGGCGAGGCCCGCGCGATCGTCGCCAACGTGGACGCGGTCGTCGTCGTCGTCTCGGTCGTGGGCCCGCCGCTGCACCCGCGCCTGATCGACCGGTACCTGATCGCGATCGAGGATTCGTGGGTGGAAAACGCCTCGGGCTCGCACGCCGACGACCCCGAGCCGGCCCAGGCGATCATCGCGGTCAACAAGACCGACCTGCTCGATGATCTGCCCAGCGCTGCGCGGACCGCGGAGATGGCCAAGCTCGACCCGTACCGCGAGCTGGGCGTGCCGATCGTCGTGTGCTCGGCCTCCGACGGGCGCGGCATGGACGAGCTCCGCGCCCTGCTGGTCGGCAAGACCGTCGCGCTCGTCGGTCACTCGGGCGTGGGCAAAAGCTCGCTCGCCAACGCGCTCGATCCACGCCTCGGCGCCGACGTTGGCACGATCGGCGACGCCGCCAACCGCGGGCGTCACACCACGACCGGCGCCCAGCTCTACCGGATCGACCACGACCCCGCGGGCGCCGCCCACGAGCCATTCTGGGTCATCGACACGCCCGGCATCCGCGCCTTCACGCTCGAATCGCTCACGCCCGCCCAGCTCCGCGACTCGTTCCCAGAGCTTCGCCGCCTCCGCCAGGGATGCCGGTTCAACGACTGCACACACGCCCACGAGCCCGGGTGCGCCGTGGTCGCCGCGGTCGAGTCGGGCGGGCTCTCGCGGGCCCGCTTCGACGCGTACCGACGACTGCTCGAGGAGATCGAGGCCGGCCCACGCCTCCCGTCGCAGCGCATACGCCCCGAGTACGAGGACGACCCGTCGTAGGCCAGGCGCCCTCATCCAGCGCGCAAAAAACGCCGCGGGCAGCGCCAGGGGGGGCGGCGCGCCCGCGGCGTCGGCGCCCCCGCCCGTGGGCGGGGGCGCGTCACGGGCCACCGGAGACCCCTCCACGCCGGAGCGTGGAACCGGCGACACCGACCGTGTCAGCCCGAGCCGCCGCCCAACGCGACGACGAACACGAGCACGTCCGTGTAATCCACAGCCCAGTCCCCGTTCACGTCGGCGACCGGGGATCCGTCGGTCACCGCCTCGAGGAACAAGAGCACGTCGGTGATGTCCGGGGCGCCCGACCCGTCCAGGTCCGCGGGGCTGGCGGGCGCACGCACGTCAACGATCTGGTCCGTCGCCAGTCCGACGAGCGTCGTGAACGTCCCGTCGTTCCAGCGGACGCGCAGCGCCTCGACGAGCGTTGATGCGCCGAGACCGAAGTGCGCGCCGCTCTCGCCGGTTGTGCAGTGGTCGGTCCTCCCGTAGATCGGCTCGATCCAACGAGCGGTGTTGGTGACGATGGTCACGAGTGCGCCGAATCCGTCGAGCGACAGCGTCCCCCGCGCGGAGGTGTCGAGGTTCACGCGCGGCCGGGCGTCGTCCGCGCTCAGGAACGCGAGGTGCGGCGAGACCCCGGTCGCGTGCGTGTGCGTAACACCCCCGGCCTCGGTGCAATCCGAGAACCGGGGCGTCTGGCCAACGCAAGGTGCGCTGGCCAACGCCACAACAAGCAGGCGCCGCATGGAACCCCCACGGTCCATGACGCGTCCCCACAACGCCGGCGGGCGGGTCCCCCGCTCGGACGAGTCTGGTTGTCGTGTCGCGGGGGCGCCCGTCATACCGCGGAAGAAACCGCGGCGAGACCACGACGAAGCGCCTGATCGACGGGCGAACGCCCGCCGTCTGAGACCCAGAGTTCCCCACGACAACGCCCTCTCGGGCGTCCCCCAACGTGTACCGCGCCCCGCCCCGCGGGGCAAGTGCAAACTCTCTCGGCGCCCCTCTCGAGGCTCCCAGCGCGGCACACAGCACGAACAGATCTCCCCCAGAGCTACCGTTGCCCGTGACCAGCCATCCGCCCATCCCCGACCCCGCCCCGGGCCCCCACGCCGACTCGCCCCCGATCGACTCCGGGAGCCAGCTTCGCGCCGGTGGTGAGCGCGTCCTCGAATGGGCCGCGGCGTACCTCGACTCGCTCGCCGACCGCCCGGTCCGAACACCCACCGCCCCGGGCGACCTGCTGGCCGACCTCCCGCGGCGCCCGCCCGAGCACGCGCCCGCGGACGCGGGCGCCGAGCTCGACGCGATCCTCCGCGACCTCGACGAGAAGATCCTGCCCCGTCTCGTGCACTGGCAGTCGCCAGATTTCTTCGCGTTCTTCCCGTGCAACCACTCGCCGCCGGCGATCCTCGCGTCGCTCGTCAGCTCCGCGCTCAACGTCAACGGGATGAACTGGGCCAACTCGCCCGCCGTCACCGAGCTCGAGACCCGCGTGCTCGACTGGATGGCCGGGGCCCTGGGCCTGCCCGACGCGTTCCGCAGCGACGCCGACAACCGAGGCCTCGGCGGCGGGGGCGTGATCCAGTCCACCGCCTCGGACGCAACGCTCGTTGCCCTGCTCGCCGCCAGGAACCGGGCCAGGCGCCTGGCGCCCGCCCCGCGCGACCACGCCGCCCTTGTGCGCGAGGAGTTCTGTCTCATCACGAGCGACCAGGCGCACAGCTCGGTCACCAAGGCGGCGATGGTCGCGGGCATCGCCTCCGGGCCCGACGACGATCGGCACGTCCGCCTCGTGCGTACGGACCCCCAGGGACGGATGGACACGCACGAGCTTGGACGCATCGTGGGCGAGCTGCTCGCGGGCCGCAGCGGCGACCCCCCGGCGCCCGCCCCGATCTTCGTGTCCGCGACGCTCGGCACGACCTCCACCGGCGCGATCGACGACGTCGCCGCCATCCGCGCCGCGCTCGACCGCGCCGCCCTCGAGCACACGGGTTCGCCGTGGGGTGGCTGGCTGCACGTGGACGCCGCGTGGGCGGGCGCCGCCCTGGTCTGCCCCGAGCACCGGGCCATGGGCGCGGGCCTCGCTCACGCCGACTCGATCTGCGTCAACCCCCACAAGTGGCTGCTGACCAACTTCGACTGCGACCTCTTCTGGACGCGCAGCCGACGCGACGTGACCGACGCGCTCTCGCTCACGCCCGAGTACCTCCGCAACGACGCCTCCGAGAGCGGCGCGGTCATCGACTACCGCGACTGGCAGGTCCCCCTGGGGCGGAGTTTCCGGGCACTCAAGCTCTGGTTCGTGCTGCGCATGTACGGCCTGGACGCGCTGCGCGCGCATATCCGAAGGCACGTCGCGCTGGCAGAGTGTCTCGAGGCGCGGGTCCTGGCCGACGAACGCTTCGACGTGCCGGTCCCGCGTTCGCTCTCGCTCGTGTGCCTGAGTCTGCGCGCGGGCGACGAGGCGACCGCCGCGCTGCTCGAACATGTCAACGCCTCGGGGCGGGCGCTGGTCTCGCACGCGCGTCTTGCGGCCCGGGGCGACGAGGCGGGGCGCCTGGTCATCCGTGTCGCGATCGGGGCGACGCTGACCTCCCGTGCACACGTCGAGGCCCTGTGGACGCTGCTGTGCGCCGGGACCGACGCGGTGCTAGGCTCTGCGCCATGACCCGCACGAGGCCTGTGTTTGTTTGCCTGACGCTCATGCTCGCCCCGCTGGCGCTGCTCGGCTGCCGCACGCCCGGGGACCAGGTCTCCACGACCGTCGCGCCAGGGCGGTACGCCGAGGCGTTCGACCAGACCCGCGACCTGCTCGCCTCGTACCAGTTCACCCTCGAACGCGTGGACGCCCGGGCCGGCGTCATCACCACCCAGCCCAAGGCGACCACCGGCCTGGCGACCCCGTGGGACCGCGAGCAGTCCTCGCTGACCGACGAGTGGGCGGACCTGCTCAACCAGCACGAGCGCCAAGTCCGCGTGACGTTCGTGCCCACGGGCGACGGGCCCGCGGGGCTCGACGAGCCGGGCGACCGCACGCCCGAGATCGATCTGCGCGAGATTGACGGGCCCCTCGAGGCCCGCTTCGAGGTCACGGTGCTCCGTGTGAGCGTGCCCGGGCACCGGATCGAGACGTCCGCGATCGGGCTGAGCTCGCGCTGGGGCGACCCGCAGATGACACGCCGGGGCGTCGGCTCGGCCGACCGCCTGCCCCTGCGCACCGACGACGCGCTGGCCGCCCGCCTCAACGACGCGCTGCGTCGTCGCCTGGGCATGGGCGCGCCGCACGACGAGGACGCGGTCTACACGCTCTCGGACTGACGAGCGCCCGCCGCGCCCGCCGCGCCCGCCGTGCCCCGCGCCGACACGCCGGCCTTGGGTTCAACTTGTGCGCCTGCGCGTCGTGCGTCGCCCGACGCCGGACGCCCCGCCGCCCACTCCGGGAAGCCAAGCGCCCGAGCGACCAGCTCGCCACGCGTCGAGGCGCCGAGCTTGTGGTGCAGGTTCTTGACGTGGTCGTGGACCGTGTGCGGGCTGCGCCCGATCCGCTCGGCGATCAGGCGGACGCTCAGGCCCTGGATCAGCAGGCCCAGAACCGCGGTCTCCCGCTCGGTCAGCCACGGGCTCCGGCCCGCCTCGCCCGGGGCCAGCGCCAGCGCCGCGCGGGCGCCGAGCATCGGACCGACCGCCCGCAGCGCGGCGGCGATCCGCTCGCCCGCGCCCGCGTGGTCGGTGTCAACCGCGACGAGACACTCGATCAGGCGGGCGGTGGTGTCGCCGTCGTTGGCGCCGTCGATGCTGATCGCCGCCGAGACGATCTCGTGGATCTCGAACCCCTGCCAGAGCCGCCCCCGCCCGTCGCCTCCCGTCGGTGGGCTGACGCGTCCAACACGCGCCGCCCCGGGCTCGGGCCCCGGGGGCGCGAGCGCGCCGATGCGTCGCTCTCGCTCGACGCGGGAACGGACCAGCAGGACCGGGTTCTCGCGGGGCGACGAGCCGGCGCGCACCCAGACGCCCGCGGCCTCGAGCGACGGCGGGGAACCCGCCCCGCCGCGGAGCCAGACCAGCACACACACCGAGTGCACCCCCCCGAGCCTGGTCAGGCTGGCCGCGGCCAGGTCCGCCCAGTCGGGCGTCGCGACCGCGGGCAGGCGCAGCACATCCTGGGCGAGCTCGACGGTTTCGCGCAGCTGACTCTGGATATGTCCACCGCCTGGGTTCACCCGCGGGCCTTTCGCTGAGAAAGCGCCTCGCGTCCCGGCTCGGGAGGCAGGGCGGGACCGCGCCGAACGCCGGGCCCCCTCTCTCTCGCGTCGTCCACGGCGTCCGAGGTGAACACCCCCCAGCCTACCAGAACCGGGGGATCGCTAGTCCATTCCCATGTACGATTCGTCCCCTGAGGCTCCCTGCGTGCGCGCCAGGGGCTGCGCCGGGGAGGATCCCCCAGATTCCCACACGCACGCAGCCCATTGCCTGCAAAGACGTTCGAGTCGGCAATTCCGGCACAAATTGCCACGGCGGGTGGCCCGGGGGTGATCCATGAGGCACATTGGCCATGCGTGGCCGACTGGGGTGGTCACGCGGGACTGGGGTCGCCTCTCTCACTACCCCGGAGATCCAAGCTGGCTCCGTTTGGCCGGCGCCAGGGATGGATAGGAACTCCATGCGTGCACCGTCGCCGCATCTCGGATTCCGGTTTATTACAACCGGCTGGCAGGCAAGCGTCCTGCAGACGCTCGAAGAGCGTCACCTCGTGGCATGGTCGCCCACGGCCCGTGTGCGCACGGACTTCGCCGCGGGCATCACACAGTTCCTCTCGGCCCAGCCCGGCCTGGCGTTGTGCGTCCTCCAGGGACGCGCGATCACCTCGCTCGACGCGCTGTGCCACCAGTTCGAACGCCAGATCCCGGGGGCGCCCCTGGACCGGCGTATCGGGGGCACGCGTGGCCTGACCGCGCTGCTCCGCGAACACAGCCCGCTGCCCGGGCGCCCCGCGCCCCGCCAGCGCGTCATCCTCTGGAACGACGCGGACATCCTGCTCCGCGCCGACGAGGAGTTGTTCGGGCGCGTCGTGGACGTGATCAGCGGCACCGCCGCCGAGATGGAGTACGCCTCTGACGACCACCTGCTGGTGCAGCGTGGTGTGTATGTGGGCGGGCCGACGCTCAAGGAATACGCCTCCGATGCGCGGGGGCAGTTCCAGCGCTGGCACGCGACCGGGGACGACGAGGCCTTCTGGTCCGTCGTCTCGGGCCTCGAACGCCCGCCGATGCAGCGCACGCCCATCGAGCAGATCACCGGGCGGCGGTAGCCCACGCCAATAACAGAGAGTTGATCCCGGCTTGACTCGGGCCCGCGCCGGAGCTTTGGTCGCCTCGTGCGCATCATCGCCGGCGAGTTCCGCAGACGACGCCTGGAGGGCCCGCCCAAGGGCGCGACCACCAGGCCCCTGCCCGATGCGGTCCGCGAGGCGATCTTCAACCTGCTCCGGGGGCACTTCGAGGGCGTGGACGTGCTCGACCTGTTCTCGGGCACGGGCTCGTTCGGGATCGAGGCGCTGTCGCGGGGCGCCCGCCGCGCCGTGATGGTCGAGCGTGATCGGCGGACGGCGGACGTGTTGCGTCGGAACGCGGAGGCGGTCGGCGCCGGCGCGCGTGCCGAGGTCGTCGTGGGCGACGCGCTCGGGCCCGCGGCGCTGAACCGGTGCCCGAAGCCCGCGCACGTCATTTTCCTCGACCCGCCGTACGACCTGGTCCGCGACCCGGCCGGGTGGGTGCGCGTGCGCGCACAGGCGGCCCGCCTGGCGCAGATGCTCACGCCCACGGGGTACTTAATCCTGCGCACCCCGCACCCGTTCGTGCACGACCTGGACCCGATCACGGGCGAGGCTGTCGCGCCCACGGAGGCAAAAGCGCGCCTCGCGAGCGCAAAGGCCGCGGCCCTCGAGCGGGCGATGGAGTCCGAGGACGAGGTTCTCGCGCCCCCGCCCCAGCGCCGCCTGGTGGCGGTGGACCCGTCGATCCCCGGCGCGATCGGGCCCGAGACGCACGACTACCGCAACACCGCGGTCCACCTGTACATGCGGGACCCGGGCGATCACGCGTCCGGGGTAGACAGCGCCGAGACGGGCGATCCGTCCCCGGCGACGTAGACTCGCCCCGTGCCCGGCGACCCCCTCCAAGGACTCAACGAGGCCCAGCGCGAGGCGGTGTCGCACGCCGGCTCGCCCCTGGCCGTCCTCGCGGGGCCGGGCACGGGCAAGACCCGGGTGATCACGCGGCGTGTGGCGCACATGATCGAGGCCCGCGGCATCGACCCCGGCAAGATCGTTGCGCTGACGTTCACGAACAAGGCCGGCGAGGAGCTGCGCGACCGCCTGGCGGAGCTTCTCTCGCGCTCGGTCGCCGAGTCTGTGCACTGCTTCACGTTCCACGCCTTCGGGCGCCGCCTGCTCCGGCGTTTCGCGGACATCGCGGGCCTGGGTGTCGAGCCCCAGCTCACCGACTCGGCCCAGGAGCGTCGCCTGCTCCGCGAGCTTGTCGATCGGGGCGGGCACTTCCGCGAGTACGCGGGCGAGGGGCTCGAGTCGGCGATCGACCGCACGCGCCGTGTGATGCGCGACCTGGAGCAACGGGCGATGCCGCCCGCCGAGGCGATCGCCAGGGTCGAGGACCGCCTGGGCGGGCTGGGCGCGGACCCCGAGCACGCGGGCGAGCGGGGGGAGCTGCGCCGGTACCTCGAGGCGGCCCGCCTGGGCGAGGCCTACGCCCGCGAGCGCGAGGCCCGCGGCTGGGTCGGGTACTCGGACATGATCCTCCGCCCGATCGCGCTCTTGCGCGACAGCGAGATTGTCCGCGACATCTGCCACAACGACTACCGGCACTACGTCGTCGATGAGTTCCAGGACGTGGACCGGGCGCAGGTCGAGCTGCTCAAGGCGTTGGCGCCGCCCGCGTCGAACCCGGACCTGTGCGTGGTGGGTGACGACGACCAGTCGATCTATGCGTTCCGCGGCGCCGACGAGCTGGCGTTCGCGCGCTTCGACGCGACGTGGGACGGCTCGCGGACGATCCCGCTCCGCGAGAGCTATCGGTCGCAGGAGCCGATCGTCCGGGCGGCCCACGCGGTGATCCGGCGCGCCTCGTCGCGGTTCGCCCCCGACAAGGTCGTCGAGCGGGCGGACACGCTGGCCAGCGAAAAGCCCGCGCCCGGGGCGGGGGTCGGGGTCGTGGCGCTGGAGGAGTACACGGAGGATGGCGAGGCGATCGCGGCGATGGTGCGCACGGCCCTGGAACGCGAGCCCGGGCGCCGGCGCGGCGACTTCGCCGTCATCGCGCGCACACACGCGGACCTGGGACGCATCCACACCGCCCTGGAGATCGAGGGCGTGCCGACCCGGATCGCACGCACGCCCAGCCCCTTCGAGGACGATGGCGTGCGCGACGTTATGGCTTGGGTGGACGTGATCCTCGACCCCGAGGCGGTCTGGGCGGCGCAGCGACTGCTGTGGCGCCCGCCCATGTCTGTCGAGCCGGCGACGATCGCGGCGTGGGGGCGGGCGTACCGGCGCGCGCGGGCGGAGGCCGAGGCGGGCACGGGCGAGCACGGAACGGGCGGGTTCCTCGCGTGGCTCGGTTCGGTCGGCGGGGCGGAGCACGAGGCGGCACGCACGCGCATCAGCGAGCTGCGCACGGGCCTCGTCGCGCTCGCGGCCAAGGCGCCCGCGGACGAGGCGATCGCGGGGATTGTGCGTGAGTCGGGGGCCGCGCACGCGGAGCTGCTGGGCGCGCGCGAGCGGGCGCGCCGGGTCGCGGCCCTGGTCGCGCTGCTCCGGTTTGCGCGCGCCAGGCGGGACCGCCTGGAGGCGCCGGGTGATCTGCGGGCGTTCCGCGAGTATCTCAACGAGCTGGACGACAGCGAGCGCAACAAGGCCGCGGGCGACCCCGGCGACGTGCTCGAGCCCGAGTCCGCGGACGCGGAGGACGCGGACGCGGTCACCCTGCTCACGGCCCACGCCGCCAAGGGCCTCGAGTTCGACACTGTGTTTCTGCCACGCGTCATGCCCCAGCACGGGTACCCCAAGTCCCGGCGCGACGACGACGAGGCGACGCCCGCGGCGGTGCTCGAGGCGTTCGGGGAGGAGTGCGGGGACGCGGCGGCGCGGCACGAGGACGAGGAACGCCGGGTCTTCTACGTCGCGCTCACGCGCGCGCGCCGGCGCCTCGAGATGTTGGCGAAGATCCCGAAGAAAACGAACGCGCTGCATTTCACGCTCGAGCTACTCGACGACGGGCTGGCGACGCGGCGCGACTCGAGCGACGTGTTCGTCGAGGCCGACGAGGCGGGGGTGTCGTCGGTCTCGCGGGGGGCGCTGGACCGCGAGTCGGCGCGGTACGCGGCCCGGGTGGGGCGGGGGGTGCGGCTGACGGACGCCCGTCGGGCGGCGCGGCTGGACGCGGCCGTGGCGCTCGACGGGGCGGACCTGGCGGGATCGGGGGCGGGTGAGACTGCTGGCGAGGACGCGATCGCGGCGATGGCCGAGCGGATGGCCCGCGACGCGTGGCGCCTGGCCGCGGTGGCGCACGTGGAGGCGCACGGGCGGGCTCCCGAGTGGGCACAGGCGCGGGGCGTGGGCGACGAGGCGCGGGCGCTCGCCGCGAGCATCAACGCGGGCGGCGCTGAAGAGGCGCCGGATGTTGCTCCTGCGCTGGCGATGAAGCCGCCCCTGAGCCTGAGCTACTCGGCGATCAACGCGTACGAGCAGTGCCCGCGGTGTTATTACCTGCGTCGCGTGCTGGGGCTGGACGAGGCGCCGAGCGACGCGCTGCTCGTGGGCAACATCGTGCACGAGGCGCTCGAGAAGCTGGTCAGCGAGCGGATGGTCGCGGAGTCGGAGGGGCGAGAGGGGCCCGCGCTCTCGACGCTGGCGGGGCGGGCGCGCGCGAAGCTGGCGCGTGCGATGGCGGCCCGGGGCGAGACGGACGCGGGGCTGGGGGCGCAGGTCGAGGCGCTGGCGGGCGCCGGCGCGGGCATGCTCGACGAGCCGGGCGTGCAGGTGCTGGAGGTCGAGCGGAGCCTGCGCTTCCCCTTCGAGTGCGCCGGGCACGAGCACACGATCACGGCCAAACTCGACCGGATCGATCAGCTCCACGCGCCGGACGGCGGGACGCTGTTGAGGATCGTCGATTACAAGACGGGTCGGGCGAGCAAGAAGCTGCTCGAACCAAAGAAGGACGACCTGCAGATGTGCATCTACGCGATGGCGGTCCGGCACGAGTTCGGCTGCGAGGCCCGGGGCGTCGCGGAGTACTGGGTGCTGAGCACGGGCCAGCGTGGGCGGATCGGGCTGGACGAACTCGACCTGGACAAGGCCCGCAACAAGATGGGACGCGCGATCGAGGGCATGCTCGCGGGCGAGTTCTCGAGCAAGGCGAAGACGTGCACCGGGCCGTGCTCGATCTTCGGGGGTGGGTGAGCCCGGGCACCGACCCTCGGCGTGTGGCGGCGGTCCTCGCAACCCGACCGGGGCGTGGGGGTAGGCTCTTGACGGGGTCGCGGGCATCGATCGATCGCCCTGACGCCCATGTTCACCGGGAGCCCGGATGCGTCTGGTACGGATGCTCGTCTTGTCGGGGTGTTTGGTCGCGGCGTTCGCGCCGTGCGTGCTGACGCGCGCGGCGCGCGCACAGGAGATAGACCCGACGCTGGCGCCGATGGACGAGTCGGCGCCCCTGCCCCAGGACCCGCGCCTGGTCACGCGGACACTGGACAACGGGCTGCGGGTGCTGGCGCTGTCGCACCCGACGCCGCCGGGGCGGGTGCTGGTGTGGGCGAGGGTGGGGGTCGGCTCGCTCGACGAGGGAGAGGACCAGCTGGCGTTTGCGCGGCTGTCTCAGGAGGTGTCGCTCGCGGGCGTCCGGGGCGGCGAATGGCAGGCGGCGTTGGACCGTCTGGCGCGGCGCGGGCTCAATCCGGACGAGGCGTTCGGCGGGCGGACACGCCCGGACCAGACCGTGTTCTGGCTCGCGCTACCCGACGCGGACCCCGACGCGCTGGACGCGGGGCTTGCGCTTCTGGGCCGGGTCGTCTTCGACGCGACGCTCGACGCGGGCGAGTTGGAGCGGGCGCGTGACCTGACGCTCGAGGCGCTGCGTGCCCGCGACGGGGCAGAGGCGCGCGCGCGCACGCAGTGGATGCCCGAACTGGGCGGGGGCTTCCTGATCGGGCGGCGCCCGGCGCAGGGCGACGAGGCGTCGGTGCGGGCGGCGGGCGCGGGGGGCGTGCTCGCGTTCCGGTCCGCGTGGTACACGCCCGGCAACACGACGGTGATGGTCGTCGGTGACGTCGATACGGGCGCCGTGACGAGGGCGGTGGCGCGGTGGTTCGAGCCCCTGGCCCCCCGCCCGACGCCGGCGCGGCAGGTGCGGTGCTCGTCGTACCCGGACGCGCGGCGTGTGGCGATCGGGTCGGACCCGGAGCTGAGCGCGTCGGAGATCGCGTTTGTGAGCATCGCGCCCCCGAGCGGGCCCGTGCGGACGCAAGGCGATCTGCGCCGGTTCTTGCTCGAGCAGACCACGATGCGGGCGCTGGACGCGCGGGTGAGCGCGGCGATCGCCGAGGGGCGGCTGAGCGCGATCGGCCAGGGCGTGTACGGGGCGGACCTGTACGGCGCGGTCCACGTGGCCCAGATCGCGGTGACCGCCCCAGCGGGCGGGTGGAGGCGGGCGCTGGCGGAGCTTGCCGTCGAGACGCAGCGCGTCCGCGAGCACGGGTTCACCCGCGCAGAGACCGACGAGGCGATCGCCCGGATGCTCACGCGCCTCGAGGAGTACACCGAGCTGGAGCGGTCGCTGCCGGCGGGCGAGTTGATGCGCTGGCTCGGGTACAACGACGCGGCGGGGCACGTCTGGATGTCGATGGGCGCCGAGCTGGAACTCGCCCGGCGGATCCTGATCGGCGTGCGCGCCGACGAGCTGACGCGTGTCCTGCGGGAGATGATGCCGGAGGGCACGGAGACGGTGATCGTGACCTCGCCCGACGCGGGGATCGGAGACGACGAGGTGCTCTCGATCGTCGAGGAGGCGATGGACGACCCGGGCGGGTTGCCCGAGACGCCCGCGCCCCCGTCGGTGCTCGTCAAGCGCCTGCCCGCGGCGGGGCCGGTTGTGGAGATCAGCGCCCACCCGGCCAGCGGGGTGTGGTCGGCGTGGTTGGCCAACAACGTCCGCGTGCACCACCGGCGTGTGCCGGGGGTCGAGCGGCGCGTCGTGGTGCGGGCGACCCTGGGCGGCGGCGCCCTGGGGCGGGCCGACGGCCTGCTTGCCGAGGCGTGCGCCCAGGCGTGGGACAGGCCAGCGGTCGAGGGCGCGACGTCGGTGCAGATCCGGAGGTTGTTGAGCGACGCACGGGTCAAGGTGAAAGCGTGGGGAGATGGCGATGGGCTGACGCTCGAGCTCGACGCCTCGCCCGAGGACCTGGTCCTCGCCTTCGAGCTCGCGCACAGGCTCCTGCTCGACCCCTCGCTCGATGCGCCGGCGCTCGAACGCTGGCGGCGCGAGCGGCTGGTCGAGCTCGACAAATCACGCCACGACCCGGTCGCACGACTCGACGAGGTGATCGACGAGGCCCTCGCCCGCCCCGCGGGGGCGGGGGCGGGCGTGGTCGGGAGCGGGCGATCGGGCGAGGACGTCCGGGGCGTGACGCTCGACGCGGCGCGCCGTTGGCTGGCGGGGCTGGTCGCGTCGGCTCCCCTGGAGGTGGCGGTCGTCGGCGACGTGTCGCGGACCGAGGCCTTCGAGCTGTGCGAGCGGTACCTGGGCTCGCTCGCGGTGCGCGAGCGTGTCGGGCGGGGGCTCGGGCCGGGCGACCAGAACGAACCGCGCGCGATGGTCCGCGAGACTCGGATCGAGGGGATCTCGTCGCGGACCCCGGTCGCGGGCGTCGCGGTGGGGTTCGTCGCGGGGTGTGACAGCGAGTCGGGGGAGGGTCTGCGGCTGGCGGTCGCGGCGCGGGTGCTCCAGGCGCGTCTCAACGCGACGCTGCGCGAGCGGCTGCGCGTGGCGCCGACGGTCCGGTGCACGCTGCGCGAGGGCGCGGGCGGCGACGGGGCGCTGCTCGTGCGCACGACGTGCGACCCGGCGCGGGGCGAGGAGGTCGCACGCCTGATCGAGCGTGCGATCGACGTGCTGGGGCGCGGGACGATGGACCTCGACGAGGTCGCGGCCGCGGCGAGCCAGCTGCACGGCGAGTACCGCGACGCGCTGGCGACGCCCGGGTTCTGGGCCCACCGGCTCTCGACACTCGAGCGGCGCGGGCGGAGCCTGGACGACATCGTGACGGCGCTGGACCGGCACGCGTCGGTGACGCCGGGCGACGTGCGGGCGGCGGTCGCGGAGCGACGCGCGTCGGCGCGGGGCCTGACGCTGATCACGCGTCCATCGGAATAAGTACGAGCGGCCGAGACGGGCGGGGCCCGGGCGGCGGCGGCGTGGCGATCACTCGAGGGCGGCGGCGCCCGAGATGATCTCGGTCAGCTCGGTCGTGATCTGCGACTGGCGGGCGCGGTTGTACTTGCGCTTGAGCGCGTGCCCCATCTTGCCCGCGTTGTCGGTCGCGGCCTTCATCGCGACCATGCGGGCGATGTGCTCGCTCACGACCGCGTCGTTGAAGCACTGGAAGAGCTGGGCCTTGACCGCGGCGGGCAGCAGGTGGTCGAGCAGTTGGGCCGCGTCCGGGCTGAACTCGTACAGGGCCCTGAGCCCGCCCGAACTCTGGTCCACCTCGCCCGCGCCCTCGGGACGCGAGAAGGGCAGCAGCTGGAGCACCTCGGGCTTCTGACGACCGGCGGACAGGAACTTCATGTACACGACGCGGACGGCGCTGACCTCGCCGGCGGTGAACCGCTCGACGTACTCGCCCGCGAGACGCTCGACGTCGGCGAACTGGGGCTTGTCGCCGAACTGCGTGTGGTGGGCGGCGACCTCGATGCGGTTGAACCGCAGGACGTTGGCGCCCTTCTTGCCGACGGTCTCGACGCGCCCCTGCATCGCGATGGGCGACTGGCGCATGTGGCGCAGCGCCTCGCGGACGATCGACGAGTTGTACGGCCCGCACAGACCGCGGTCGGAGGTGATGACCAGCGTGAGCTCGGGGGCGTCGCCCGAGGGCTCGGAGAGCAGCGGGTGGTCCACGCCCTCGGCGGCCTCGCCCAGCTGGGCGACCAGGTCGAACAGGGCCGCGGTGTAGGGCTTGGTGTCGGTCGCGGCGGCCTGGGCCTTGGCGAACTTGCTAGTCGCGATCATCTGCATCGTGCGCGTGATGCGCTTGATGTTCCCGACCGCCTTCATCCGCTTCTTGATCTCGCGTGACTTGCCCATGGGCGAGGATCGTAGGCCCCGCCCGGGCGATCGGGCCCGGGTCTGGGCCGGCTCTGGGAGGGCGGGAACCCCCCGGGACGCCCCGGGTTTAGGCCCCCAGGACCAGCCCGTCGTGGGCCAGGGCGACGCCCTCGGGCAGGCCGGCGTTGGTCGCGGCGTGGGGCAGGTCGTGGCTCATGTGCACCAGCCACGTCCGCTGTGCCCCGACACGGTCGGCGATGTTTACGGCCTGGTCGAGCGTCAGGTGCGTCGGGTGGTGGCGCCGACGCAGGGCGTCGAGCACGAGCGTCCGCACGCCCGACAGGCTCGCCCACGCCTCGGGCGGGAAGGCGGAGACGTCTGTGCAGTAGGCGAGGGGGAAGAGGCTTGCGGGGTCGGGCAACGCGGGCGAGGCGGGCTCGATGCGGAATGCGAGGATGGGCAGGCGCCCGTGCAGGACGCGGAAGGGGGTGATCCGCAGGCCGTGCAACTCGAGCGCGACGCCGGGTTCGAGGCGCCGGGCGACGAGCGAGGCGATGAACGAGTCCTGGACGTTGCTCGCGCGGTCGAAGATGTGTTTGTACACGCGTTTGAGATGGTCGAGCGTGTGCGGCTCGGCGTAGATATCGACGGGCGCGTTCATCGTGACGTTGAATCGTCGGACCTCGTCGAGGCCGAAGGTGTGGTCCACGTGGTTGTGGGTGAAGAGGATCGCGTCGAGGCGGTCGAGGTTCGCACGCAGGGCCTGCTGGCGGAGGTCGGGCCCGGCGTCGAGGAGGATCGCGCGGTCCTGGCCCGTGGAGTCGGTGAAGCGGACGAGGGCGCTGGTGCGGAGGCGCGCGTCGCGGGGGTCGCCGGACGAGCACACGTCGCATCCGCACCCGATGGTCGGGACGCCCGCGCTGGTGCCGGTGCCGAGGAACTCGAAGCGCATGAAAAAGGCTAGGCCCGGGGAGGGCCTAGCCGTGGTGGGGGTCGCCAGTGTCAGGCTGAACTACGGGCAGCCGTTGGTGAAGGCGTCGAGGAAGGCGATGACGTCGCTGAAGTCGAACACGCCGAAGGGGACGGCCAGGTCGGCGGCGGGGTCCGATGCGCCGAACGCGGTGAGGAACGCGGTCACGTCGGAGAAGTCCAGCACGCCGAAGGGTTCGGCGAGGTCCGACGGGTTGCACCCGGCGTCGCAGACAACATCGAAGATGGAGAACGCGTCGAGGGCCGCCTCGAGGACGGAGTTGTTGGGGACATCGCCCACCGAGAAGCGGACCCGGACGCCCGCGCCCAGCGCGATGTGGTCGGCGACGCGGTACGACCGCTCGAACCAGGCGTCGCCCTGGCTGGGGATGGACTCGACGAGCGACCATGCCGCCCCGTCGGGCGAGAGCTCGATGGTGAGGCGGTCGGCGTCGGCCGCGGAGTTGGAGAACCAGGCGGCGAACGACATGATCGGGTCGGTCGCGCCCGAGAGGTCGAAGGCGGGCGAGGTGAGCGTGGTGGGCCCGCCGTCGATGTCGGCGTTCACCGAGTTGTCGGTGACGTAGCAGCGCCCCGACCCGTCGAAGTCGGAGGAGGGGTCGCCGCGGCCGTGCCCCGCGGGGACGGCGATCGCCCAGGCGCCGGTGGTGAGCGTCGGGTCGTTGACAACGCTCCAGCCGGGCGCGGTCTCGAAGTCGAAGTCGGCGGCGACGGAGATCGCGGTGGCGGCGTATGTGCTGTAGAGCTGCGCGGGGGCGGGCCTGGGGTCGTTGTACGTGCCGCCGTCGGTATCGTCGCCCGAGACGTAGTACGAGACGGTGTCGCCGCAGTCGGCGGGCGGGAAGGCGCCCTCGAAGACGCCAGGCGAGACCTGTGCCAGCGGGACCAGGGTCTCGCCCGACTTTGTCACGATGTGCAGGACGGCGGCGGAGGCGTCAACGCTGAGCCCCTCGTCGGCGCTCATCGCGACGCGGAGGATCGTCGAGCCGTCGGGATCGACCGACGCGGGCAGGCCCAGGGGGTAGTCGAACGAGATGCCCGGGGGCACGCACACGCCCTGCGGGTTGGCCAGCGCGGTCTGGAGGGCGGCGTGGCTGATGTTGGTGCCCTGGTTGCCGCCGACGCTGTCGCACCCGGCGTGTGTGTGGATCCCGATGACGAGGCCGGTGGATTCGTCGAGGACGGCCGAGCCCGAGTTGCCGCCGGTGGTGTCCATCGCGTACCGGATCGTCGCGCCGTCGTTGAAGACGTAGGGGCCCGAGTGGGTTTTCTGGACGAGGTACCAGGTCGCGGGGACGGGCGAGGTGGTGGAGCCGTAGCCGGAGACGGTGATGGTCTGGCCCGCGACCGGGGGGGCCTCGCTGGCGAGTGTGTACGAGTCGCCCTGTGCGGCGAGGGGCGAGAGCCCGGTGTTGGAGTTGTCGAAGACGCCGAAGGTGGACCAGTCGTTGCCGACTCCGCCCCCGCCGTTGGTCTGGATGGAGGCGGGATCGACCGGGTACTGGTCCTCGGGGGGCGGCGCGACGGGCGAGCCGCCGGCGGTCGAGAGCGGGACGTTGAACTGGATGACCTGGTTGGTCGCGGGGCCGCAGTGCCCGGCGGTGATCAGGCAGTTCGAGCGGTCGTTAAAGAGCCAGGCGGTGCACCCGATGGGCATGATGCGCCCGGCCCTCGGGTCGCTCGAGAGGACGCGGTCGTCCACGCCCCCGCACAGCGAGCGGGGCTCGCCCTCGAGAACCGGTCCCGCGATGACGGCGGAGATGCGCACGCGCGACGCGCCGGCGCCCGGGGCCGCGAGCAGCTCAACGCGGACGGTGTCGCCGTTGAAGTAGGCGGTGTGCAGGTTCCACTGCTTGATGCTGACGGCGTCGAGGTACTGGACCGCGCCGTCGGCGAGCGAGGTGATCGCGAGCATGGAGCCCATGGGCGTGCCCGCGGCGCCCGAGAGGATGACCTCGTCGAAGCGGAGGCGGACCCAGGGGGCGCCCGGCTCGCCGGCCTCGACGGCGTAGACCGTGACCAGGCCGTCGGCGTCGGCCGGGGCGAAGACCATGCCCGAGTCGGCCTCGACGGGCACGACGTGCTCCTGGAAGTTGGGCGGGGCGATCAGCTCGGGCTCGTCGTGCGTGCGTTCGCGGTCTGGCGCGAGGGCCTGGGCGAGTGCGGGGGCGGCGATCGCGAGGGCCGCGACGAGCGTGGTTGTCTTGAGCATGGTTCGTGTGTCCCGGGACGCCGGAGCCAGGGGCCTGAGGGGCCGGGCTGGGCGGACCTCGCCCACGCCCCCGGCGTCAGGTCAGACGCTATCGGGCCGTGCGGATCCCCGCAAGGGAAAAGGTCCTGTGGAGGGGTGATCTATCGGAATCTGTGCGGGCTTATCGGGTCTGGGTCGCGGGGACGCGCGATCGGCGGGGCGGTCAGGGGCAGCCCTCGGCGAACGAGGTCAGGAACGCGAGCGCGTCGGAGAAGTCGATGACGCCCGGGGGCGGCGCGAGGTCGGCGGCGGGGCTCATGACGCCGAACGCGATCATAAACGCGATTACGTCGGAGATGTCCATGGCGCCGAAGGGCGGCGCCAGGTCGGCCGGAGAGCAGGGCTCGAATGTCGTGTTTCGCAGGATCGAGATTGAGCCCGACTGATGGGAGCCGGCGAGGTCGGCGTCGCCATCGGCGTCGAAGTCGGCGGCGATCAAAGTGGAGCGGTCGTTGATCGCGAAGCTCGCGCGAGTGGTGAAGCCGCCGGCGCCGTCGCCGAAGAGCAAGGTGAGGTTCTGCCATCCGTCGGCGAGGCTGAAGGCGAGGTCGATCGCCCCATCGAGATCGAAGTCCGCCACCCCTAACAACGCGGAGGGCAGCGAGCCGAGCGGGATCGTCCTGGGCGGGAGGAACGTCCCGTCTCCGACGCCGAGGCGTGTGGAGAGGCGGATGTTGCCCTGCCCGAGGGTGTACACAAGGTCTTGGACGCCGTCGGCGTCGAGGTCGGCGTGCCAGACAAAGCCCACGACGTCGCTGTTGGAAAGTGTTGCGTGGGGGGTGAATGTTGCGTCGCCGTTGTTGAGGTGGACGCGGATGTTCCCGGAGAAGCCGTGCCCGGTTGCGATGTCCGTATCGCCGTCCGCGTCCATGTCGAAGAACGTGATCGTGTCGGGCTCGGGATTGAACTCCACACGGAGTTCAGTGGTGAACCCTCCGTCGCCGTCGCCGAGGAGGATCGAGAGCTGGCCGTCAAATGTCGAGGCCGCGATGTCAGTGATCCCGTCGGCGTTGAAATCCGACGCGTCGATCGTGAAGGGGTCTTCGGCGATCACAATGGTCGTCGGGGCGCCGAACGTCCCGTCGCCGAGACCGGGGAGCAGCGAGATCGAGTCGGCGTTCCTGTTCCCGACCGCCAGGTCCGGTGCGCCGTCGGTGTTAAAATCACATGTAGCGATCCCGATCGGCGACGCGCCCACGGCGTAGCGTGCGTCGGGCAGGAAGCCGCCCGCGCCGTCGGCGAGGAAGATCGAGACGTCGTCGTCCCCGAAGTTCGTGACGGCCAGGTCCGCGCGCCCGTCCGCGTTTAGGTCCTCGGCGAGGATCCTCGCGGGGATGGCCCCCGCGGCGAGCGACTCGCGATTCATGAACGTCCCGTCGCCCACGGCGCGCAAGATCACAAGGGCATCCGAGGAAAACGAGACAGCGGCGAGGTCCTCGTCGCCGTCCGCGTCGAGGTCTACGAGGGCGATGGCCCACACCGTGCCGAGGGTGGGTATCGTGCGTGTCGGCGCGAACGACCCAGAGCCGTCCCCCATGAGGATGCTGGCCTCGGCGCTCCCGCTTGTTGCAACGACGAGGTCGATTGCGCCGTCGTCATCGAGATCGGCCGCACGCACTCTCCTCGGGATCGACCCGACGGGGAAGTGCGCGGCGGGCATGAACTGTGCGGGCGTCACGGCGCGGAACACGACGAGCTCGTCAGTGTTCGCGCACGCGAAGACCAGGTCGGGGATCGCGTCGTCGTCGAGGTCGGTGACGAGCACGCCGAACGCGCCGTCGGCCACCGGCATTCGCGTCTCGGGCATGAACGTCCCATCGCCCAGGCCCAGAAGGAGTGAGGCGTCGTCGCTCGTCGAGTTGGCGGTCACGAGGTCGTGGCGCCCGTCCAGGTCGATGTCCACCGCTGCGATGTCTGCGGGGCGCTCGCCAACCGGGACCAACGAGGGCAGGAGGAATGTCCCGTCACCCCGCCCGAGCAGGACGGCGACGGTGTCGGCGTTGCGCAAGGCGACGGCGACGTCAAGGAACCCATCGGCGTCGAGGTCCGCGACAGCGAGAGCGAAGGGCCCGGCGCCCACGAACGACTCGGCGGCGGGCTCGAAAGTACCTCCTCCCGTGCCGAGGAAAACGGAGACACTCGACGCATCCTGGTTGCAGGTCACGAGGTCGAGTATGCCGTCCTTGTTGACGTCCGCAGCGGCGATGTCCCGCGCGCCGGCGCCCGCTGCGTATCGGTGCGCCGGGAGGAACGACCCGTCGCCCGCGCCGATCAGGACGGTGACGCTCCCGTCGAACTCCGCGACGACGACGAGGTCGGGAATTCCGTCGGCGTTGAAGTCGTCGGAGGCGACGGCGCGCGGACCATTGCCGACGTGGTATGTCGCCCCCGGGAAGAGAAGTGAAGGGTTTGTTGTCTCCGCGAGGGCTTGCACCTGGGGCACGGACGAAGCCAGGGCGGCGATTAATGCCAGAGATGCGGTGCGGCTTGTCAAGGCGTGCTCTGTGTGGTCGGGGGGGCGCCCGCGGGGCGTTCGCCTACGGGCAGCCACCGCCGAAGAGTTCGAGGAACGCGATGATGTCGGAGAAATCGAAAGTGCCGATGGGGAGGGCGAGGTCGGCGGGCGGCTGCATGTTGCCGAAGGCGGTCAGGAACGCGATGACGTCGGAGAAATCGAGCGTGCCGAAGGGCTCGGCCAGGTCGGCCGGGCAGGGGTTCTCGCAGTCGTCGGGCGTGCCGTTCATGTTGCTGTCCGTGCACGACGTGCCGGCGCCGCACCAGTCGCCGCCGGCGATGTCGCAGTCGCCCGACGTGAGCGAGAGGCAGCCGCCGCCCGGGAAGCTGCACGCGCCCTCGGGCTCGGGGCACGTGGTCGTGGCGCATTCGGTGCCGTCGCCCTGGAAGAGGCCGTTGAGCGCGGCGCACTCGTCGGGCGTGAGGTCGTCGGCGCACGAGCCGTCGGGCAGGCAGCAGGCGCCGACGGGGAAGCACGCGTGCGTGGCGCAGACGGTGCCCGGGCCGCCCGGGATGCCGTTGGCGGCCAGGCAGTTCTCGGGCGGGAGGTTGAGGCAGCCGCCCGTGGCCTCGAAGCAGCAGGCCTGGGACGGGGCGATGCAGGTGATGTCGTCGCAGTCGGTGCCGTCGCCGCCGTAGACGCCGGCGCAGGCGGCCTCGGTGGTGATGGTGCAGTCGCCGTTGTCGCAGCAGGCGCCGACATCGGGGGCGCAGCTGAAGCTGGACCAGTAGGCCTCGAGGCCCCAGTCGCCGGAGGGCTGGAAGATGCCGAGCTGGCTGAAGCGGTTCCAGCCGGCGAGGAAGCCGCAGTCGATGGCGAAGAGCCAGTTGTTGGCCGAGGACGCGACGCCGTTCGTGTCGGTCGTGGGGAAGGCGTTCATGTTCTGGGGCGGGGCGACGAAGCAGGGGTTCTGCGTCTGGTTGTTGTGCTTGTCGATGCGGAAGCCGACGGTGAACGAGTTGGAAGGGTTGGCGGCGATGATGATCTGCTCGGGGTCGCCGGGATCGACCGAGACACTGATCTGGGTGGCGCCGCTGCCCGGGGGCATGACAAGGTGCGGGAGGATGACGTTGTCGGAGGAGTACGAGGCGACGAGCGTGCCCGTGTCCGGCGGTCCTTGCCAGACGAGGATCGACCACTCGGTGGTGGTGCTAACGACCGCGCCCATGGTGGCGAACAGGCCGTTGATCTGCTCGATCTTGATCGGGAACTCGGAGGGCGCCAGGACGTACTGGGCGGCGAAGATTTCCTGCTCGGCGAATCCGGCCTGGGCGTTGTAGCCGCCGGGGTCGAGATTCGCGACGTAGCCGGAGCGCTCGACACACCCGCGCGTCCCGAAGCCGCCGGCGAAGTCGTCGTCGATGATGCCCAGGCCCGCGGTGGTGTGGTTGATCTTGTCGATGTGATCGACCGCGACGAACTGGGGGCGCAGGCGCGGGCCGGCTTGGTCGGTCACGCCCGTGATCCGCCCGCCGTCCTCGGTGACGAATCCGACACGGGACATTGGCATCTGCTGGGCCAGGGCGGCGGGGCACACGACGAGCGCCGCCATCGCGGCCGAACGGACGAACAACGGGATGGTCACGGCTCAAACTCCTTGCAGCGCTCGGCGGGCGGGGCGATAGTCCGGGCCATCATCGCGGAATGCGGGGCGCCCCGGCAAGCCTTAATCCTGTACGGGGCGTGTGGGGGGACGGATGCGTGTGTGGTGATCGGACCCCGCATGTTGGAACCGCCTGTCGCGCGGCCCATCGCGCGGTCGCACGCCGCCCCGCGCGCGACGGCGGGCGGCCGATGGGCCGCCCGCGGGTCGCGTGCGAAACGGGAGGTTGTCCGTGCCGGGCGATCGCCCGGCGATGGCTCTCAGGCCGCCGAGCGGGTCGTGCCGGCGGTCTCGCCGTTGACCGGGACGCAGGGGGTGTAGGGCCCGATGACCGGGAACCCGAAGGGCACGCCCTGGGTCTGGATCGGGGCGTTGAACGAGTTGTTCTCGCTCGAGCCGGTCTTGCCCGTGCCCTGCTGGCTCGGGTTGTTGGTGCCGGTGTTGTTCCAGCCGCTGGTGTTCCACGCGGGCGCGAACGCGAATGGCGGGGCGCCGAACCAGGGCGAGTTGGACCACGGCGTGCCGGACCAGGGCGTGTTGAAGCCGAAGGGGATCCCGCCGGCGGTCGCCCACGGGGTGATGGGGTTGGAGCCGAAGGCGTTGAAGGGTGTCGTGAAGGGCGTGTTGAACGGGGTCGTGTTCGTGTTGAAGAACGGGGTGTTGATGCCGGAGTTGAAGCCGGAGTTGAAGGGCGTGTTCCAGGGGGACGAGGTGTTGTAGCCCGGGTTGAAGCCCGGGTTGAAGCCCGAGTTGAAGCCCGGGTTGAAGCCGGGGTTGAAGCCGGGGTGAAGGGGTGTGTTGAAGCCGTTGTTGAACGCGTTATTCCAGGGGAACTGGCTGTTGAATCCGGGGTTGTTGGGGTAGGTGTTGTTGAAGCCTGTGTTGCCGAAGCCTGTGTTGCCGAAGCCGGTGTTGTTCCAGCCGGGGTTGTTGAACCCGGTGGTGTTGGCGCCGGCGAAGGGCACGCTTTGGGCGAAGCCGGTGGAGGAGTTGAACGGGACGCCGTTGTACCCGCCGAAGAACGGCGTGTTCTGCGCGGGGAAGGGCGTGCCCTGGGTGAAGGGCCCGCAGGCATTGAACGGGGTCTGCGGGAAGGTGTTCCAGCCGTTGTACGGGGTGTTCATGAGAGACGGTCTCCTGCGACCCTGCGAGGGTGCTCGTGGTGGTGTGCCGGGCGTGGGGGGTCGTGACTGGCCCCCCCCGGGATGCACGGATGGCGTCCGGCCTTGGCTGGCCTCATCGGCGATCGGCTCTGGGGATCTGGAGAAGTGGGGCGGGCTCGACCGCTCTTAATCGACCCGCTCGTCGCGGAGGCGGCGGCTCATGAGCATCGTGATCGCCCGGACGGGGTCCAGGCGGTCGAAGAGCACGCGGCTGACCGCGCCCGTGATGGGCATGTCCACGCGGTATTTCTGGGCCAGGTCCACGACCGAGCGGGTCGTCGCGACGCCCTCGACGACGAAGGGCGTGGAGGCGAGGTACTCGTCGAGGTGGCGCCCGCGCCCCAGAGCCTCGCCGCACGAGCGGTTGCGCCCCTCCGGGCAGAAGCAGGTGGTCGCCAGGTCGCCCGCGCCCGCGACGCCGTAGAAGGTCTCGGGCGAGGCGCCCATCGCGGCGCCGAGGCGGGCGATCTCGGCAAGGCCCCGGGCCAGCAGCGCGCTCTTGGCGTTGTACCCGGCGCGCAGCCCGTCGAGGATGCCCGCGGCGATCGCGATCACGTTCTTCGTCGCCCCCGCCAGCTCCACGCCCAGCAGGTCCTGGTTGGTGTACACCCGCATCCAGCTCGAGCTGAACAGCGTCTGGATCCGCTCGGCGAACTCGGGGTCGTCGCTGGCCGCGACCATCGTCGCGGGCAGCCGCTTGGCCAGCTCCGAGGCGATCGTCGGGCCCGACAGGCACGCGACCGGGCGGGGCGCCCGGTCCGGGTCGTCGCCCCCGGGCCCCGAGAGCACGTCGGCGACGACCTGCGAGGGGCGGAGCAGCGTGTCGTTCTCGATGCCCTTGGAGACGCTGAGCACGCCCGCGTTGTGCGGCACGTGCGGGCGCAGACGGGTCCAGGTCTCGCGGATGAACTGGGCGGGGACGGCCGAGACGATCAGGTCCACGCCCTCGAGCGCCTCGGCGTCGTTGAGCGCCAGGCGGACGGGGTCGGGCATCGTCAGGTCGGGCAGGCGGTCGGACCGCCGCGTCTGGGCGAGGCGCCCGATCTCGTCCTCGTCGTGCCCCCAGCAGACGACCTCGGGGCGTGGCAGGGCGCCGTCCTCGCCCGCGAGCATCGCGGCGCACACAAGCCCCATCTGCCCGACGCCGAGGACGGCGACGCGGGTGAAGCCCTGCTCGGCCGGGTCGCGGGGATCGTCGTTGGGCGGCGGGACGCTCATGGCGGGCTCTCTGGGCCGATCGGGCCCTCGGGGGACGCGCTCCGGGGCCTTGTTGGGAACAGAACCGCCGACGTGCCCGTGACGTAAGCGTAGCGGCGTGGGGCGGGGCCCTCGGTCTAGAGTTGCCACCCCTCCCGCAGCGTTCGACCCCCTCGCCCGCCCCATGACGGGCGATCACGGAGCGACACTCCCATGACCCAGGCCGCGACCCACACGCATGACCACGGGCACGACCACACCCACGGCGAGTCGAAGCTCGATTGCTGCTCGCACCACGAGCTGGAGATCGACCGGTGGATCGTGGTCTACCTGGTGGGCGGGGTGCTTGCGCTGACGAGCTGGATCGCCGGGTGGGCGGGCGCGCCCGAGCAGGTCGCGGTCCTTCCCGCCGTCGTCGGTTCGATCATGCTCGCGTTGCCCCTGTTCCTGGCCGCGGGCGGGGAGATCCTCAAGCGGCGTGTGTCGAGTTCGTCGCTGGCGGCGCTGGCGATCCTGGCGGCGATGGCGATCGGGGAGTTCACAATCGCCGCGTTCCTCGCCTTCGTGCTGCTCGTCGCGGACCAGATCGTTCGCCGGACCGCGTTCGGCGCGCAGCGCGCCATCGAGGCGCTCATCGGGCTCACGCCCGACGTGGCGCGTGTCGTCGGCGACGACGGCATGGAGCACGAGGTCGGCATCGACCAGATCGCGGTCGGCCAGACCGTCCGCGTCCGCCCGGGCGAGAACCTGCCCGTGGACGGCCGCATCGTCTCGGGGCGTTCGACGATCAACCAGGCGTCGCTCACGGGCGAGGCGCTGCCAGTCGAGGTCGAGGACGGCGCGGACGTCTACGCGGGCACGACAAACCTGACCGGGTCGATCGACGTCCGCGTGACGCTCATCGGCGCCGACACGACGATCGGCAAGGTGACCACGCTGATCCGCGAGGCCGAGAACTCCAAGACGCCCCGACAGATGCTTATCGAGCAGGTCGCCCGGTTCTACGTCCCGGTCGCGCTCACGCTGGCGGCGTTGGTCTTCTTCCTCTTCGCCCAGTCGGGCGAGGAGAGCACGCGTGACAAGGCGGCGTTGACGGCGGTGACGGTGCTTGTCGTCACATGCCCGACGGCGTTGCTCCTGTCGAGCCCGACGGCGATGGTCGCGGCTTTCGCGTCCGCCGCCCGCCTGGGTGTGATGATCAAGCGGACCAACTACCTTGAAGCCGCGTCGAATATCGATACGGTGATCCTCGACAAGACCGGCACGATCACGACCGGCAAGTTCGAGGTCTCGCGTCTGTCGCCCGCACAGGGCGTCGAGGGCGCCGAGCTGCTCGAGGCCGCGGCGACCGCCGAGGCCGGCTCGAACCACCCGCTCGCCCAGTCGATCGTGCAGACCGCCCGTGCGGCGCGGATCGAGATTTCACCGAGCCCGGACGCCGAGGAGCTGCACGGGCGGGGCGTGCGGGCCCGCACGAGCCGCGGCGAGCTGTGCGTCGGACGCGCGAGCTGGATCCGCGAGCTGGCGCCGAACGCGCGCGAGCAGATCGCCCAGGTCGAGGCCAAGATCGAGGGCATGTCGGGCGTGCACGTGCTGCGCGACGGCGTCTACCTGGGCGCGGTCGGCCTCGAGGACAAGGTCCGGGCCTCTGCGTCGAGTGTGCTCGACCGCCTCCGCCTGCTGGGTGTGCGGTCGATCGCGATCTTCACCGGCGACCGCCTGAGCGTCGCCAAGCGCGTGGGCGTCGCGGTCGGGGCCGACGAGATCGAGGCCGAGTGCCTGCCCGAGGAGAAGTTCAAGCTCGTGCAGCAGATGACCGCGTCGGGCCAAAAGGTGATGATGGTCGGCGACGGGATCAACGACGGGCCGGCGCTGGCCGAGGCGGACCTGGGCGTCGCGATGGGCTTGTCGGGCTCGGACATCGCCGCCAACTCCGCGGGCGTCGCGCTGATGACCGACGAGCTCAACCGCCTGCCCTTCCTGATCGAGTTGTCGCGACGGACGCGCGCGATCGTGGTCCAGAACATCGCGGTGTCCATCCTCATGGCGATCGTCGGGCTGACGCTCGCGGCGACGGGGACGTTCGCCGAGGCGGGCGCGATCGGCGTCGGGTTCGCGGCCCTGTTCCACTTCGCGCCAGATATCTTCGTGGTGGGCAACAGCTTCCGCCTGTTCCGGTACGGCGAGGACTTCCACCAGGCCGAGGCGGACGCGAAGGCCGCCGCGGCCGCGCCCAGACGCGAACTCCGCGAGGGCTCGATCCGCCGGCTCGGGGGCGTGCAGCCCGCGTAATCGTGGGCCGCGCACGACCAAGAACACAGATGCGGGCGGTCGTGCCCGCGTGGGGAGTTGATATGAACGCGCCGACACTCGCCGTGCGTGCGATCGCCGCCGCGATCGCGATCGTGTTCACCGCAACGCTCACGCTCGCCCAGCCCCAGGTCTGGGCCGGGCACGTGATGGCGCCGGGCGCCGAGATCGGGATCACCGTCCGCCTTGACCAGGGCGACGACGGCGTCTGGTCGGGCACGCTGGACATCCCGGGCCAGGCTGTCAAGGGCGCCCCCCTCGACGGCATCGTCGTCGAGGACGCGAGGCTCGCGTTCCGCGCGATACTGCCCGGGGCGCCAGACGAGCGAAACCCGAGGTTCGAGCTGGATATATCGGGCGACTCGGCCAAGGGAACAGCGGTCGTCGGCGGGGGCGGCGTGCCGGTCGTCCTCGAGCGCACCAGCGACGAGGCGA
Source organism: Phycisphaerales bacterium (assembly GCA_029260515.1). Taxonomy (GTDB): domain Bacteria; phylum Planctomycetota; class Phycisphaerae; order Phycisphaerales; family UBA1924; genus JAJRXR01. The sequence continues at coordinate 615,767 of JAJDDC010000070.1, forward strand.
TCGAGGCCGCGGCCCGTGAGCGGCGCCCCCAGACACCCCGCCCTCCCTTCGTGTACAGGACGCAGGACGTCCGCGTGCCGGTGTACGGCGACGACGGCGAGGTCGCCCACGAGCTGGCGGGCACGCTCACACTCCCCGAGACCGATGAGTTCGGCGACGGGCCGTACCCGTGCGTCGTCACCATCTCGGGCACGGGCGCCCAGGACCGCGACGAGACGATCTACGAGCACAAGCCATTCGCCATCATCGCCGACCACCTTGCAAGGCGCGGCGTTGCGAGCCTGCGGTGCGACGACCGGGGTGTGGGCGAGTCCGGGGGCGACTACCGGGCGGCCGCGTGCACCGATTTCGCCGCCGACGCGCGCGCACAGGTCGAGTACCTGCGCACGCTCGGCGTGATCGACCATGAGAAAATTGGCCTGATCGGGCACTCCGAGGGCGGGCTGACGGCCCCGCTGGTCGCGGCGGACAACGACGACGTCGCGTTCGTCGTCCTGCTCGCGGGGATGGCGGTCCGCGGCGACGAGGTGCTCACGAGCCAGTCGGCCAAGATGTTCGAGCTGCTCGGCCTGCCCGAGAGCTTCATCAGCGAGTCCAACCGCCTCCGCCAGCTCGCGATGGACGCGATCCGCGAGGACCTGGGCGACGAGGTCGTCCGTGAGCGTCTGCGCGCCCTTGTCGTGCACGACGGCATGGGCATGATGGGCGAGGAGCAGGCGGACGCCCAGACCGACATGGTCCTCGGCGTCTTCTACAACGCCTGGGGGCGCGAGCTGGTGACGATCGAGCCGACGGACTATCTGGCGCGCATGACCCAGCCCGTGCTCGCGATCACCGGCTCGCTGGACACGCAGGTCCTGCCCGGTATCAACCTCGCCGCCCAGCGCGGGGCGCTCGAGAAGGCCGGCAACGAGGACGCCACCGTCGTCGAGCTCGAGGGGCTCAACCACCTCTTCCAGAACGCCCAGACGGGCGCGATGGCCGAGTACGCGACGATCACGGAGACGTTCGACGAGGACGCGCTGGCGATGGTCGGCGACTGGATCGTGCAGCGCACGCGGTAGCCCGCAACCGAATCCCAGACGCGAGCGGAAGCTCGCGATCATTCCCGGGATCGCTCGCGAGCCTCCGCTCGCATCTGGGACCAGGGGCCGGCGTTTAGAGCAGCGTCCCGCTCAGCACGAGCAGCGCGACGACGAAGTAGATCGTCAGCCCGCTCACGTCCATGAGCGTCGCGACCAGGGGCGAGCTGGAGGTCGCAGGGTCCAGGCCCATCCTGTGCAGGACCAGGGGCAGCAGCGAGCCGAGCAGCGTGCCCCAGATCACGATCCCGACGACCGCCGTCCCGACCGTGAACGCGAGGCGGTACGCGTACTCGGTCTGCGCCACGCCCGCGGCGTTGAGCCCGAGCACCGTCGCCACACCAAGCAGGCCCAGGATCGAGCCGAGCACCAGGCCCGTGCCCAGCTCGCGCCGCACCACCCGCCACCAGTCCGCGAACCCGACCTCGTCGAGCGCCAGGGCGCGCACGAGCAGCGACGCCGCCTGCGTCCCGGTGTTGCCTCCCGACGAGATGATCAGCGGCACGAACAGCGCGAGCACCAGCGCCTTGTCCAGGTGCTCGTCGAAGAAGCTCATCACGCCGATGGTCGCGAGCTGGAGCACGAAGAGCCCCGCGAGCCACCCGCCGCGCTTCTTGACCATCTCCCAGAACCGCGTGGTCATGTAGGGCTGGTCGAGCGCCTCCATGCCGCCCAGCAGCTGGATGTCCTCTGTGACCTCCTCCTCGGCCACGTCCGCGACGTCGTCGAACGTCACGATGCCCACCAGCAGGCCCCGCGTATCCAGCACCGGCATCGCCCAGCGGTCGTAGCGGCTCATCGCCCGGACCGCCTCCTCGCGGTCGTCGGTCGCGTGCAGCGCGACGAAGTCGTTGTCCATGATCGACTCGACCGTCGCCTCGGGCTCCGCGAACAGGAACTGGCGGATCCGCAGGTCGTCGATCAGCTTCCGCTCGCCGTCCACGACGTAGATCCAGTTGACCGTCTCGGCGTCGTGCCCGAACTGGCGGATGTGCTCCAGAGCCTTGGCGATCGTCCACTCCGGACGCACCTTCACGTAGTCGGGCGTCATCAGGCGCCCGATCGAGTCCTCGTCGTAGCCCAGGATCGCCTGCGTGATGCGCCGGGTCTCGGGCGTGAGCGACGCGATGATCCGCTCGGCGACCTCGACCGGGAGTTCTTCCAGCAGCCTCGCCCGGTCGTCGTGGTCGAGCGACTCGACCAGGCGGACCGAACGGTTGTCGCCGAACTCGCGGATGAGCGCCTCTTGCACCTCGGGCGGCAGGTGCGCGAAGACCTCGCTCGACTCGTCCCGGGGCAGCACCCGGAACGCGATCGCGCCCTCGGGCGCGCTCAGGTCCTCGAGCACCTCGGCGACGTCCGCCGGCTCCAGCTTCTCGAGCGTCTCGCGCAGCTCGCGCAGCCGTCCCTCCGCGATCAACTCGCGGACGTCGGGCCCCAGGAGTTCGGCGGTCGGTGTGAGCACGGCCCGAAGCGTACGCCGGGGGCGGCCGCGCCACCCGCACGGCTATCCTCGGCGGACTGGAGGGACGCGCCATGCCTCGTACGATCACCGGTTTCCTCGTGTCGCTGCTCGTGCTCATGACGCTCGGGTCCGCCGCCCCCGCCCGCGCGCCGGGCGACGACAAGAACTCGAACGACCCCCTCCGACTGGCGATCGTCGGCCTGGTGCACGGGCACGTCGAGGGCATCCTCTGGCGGGCACGCGAGCGTTCCGACATCGAGATTGTCGGCGTCTGGGACCCCAGCCGCGACCTGTTCGACGAGATGGCCGCCAAGCACGGGCTGGACCCGTCGCTCTACTCCGACGACCTGGGCGCGATGCTCGACGCGACAAAGCCCGAGGCGGTCAGCGTGATGACCTCGACCAGGGGCCACCGGACGGCGGTCGAGGCGTGCGCGCCCAGGGGCGTGCACATCATGGTCGAGAAGCCCCTGGCGACAACGGAGGAGGACGCCCGGGCGATGGCCGCCCTCGCCAAAGAGCACGGCGTCCACCTCCTGACCAACTACGAGACCTCCTGGTACGCCTCGGTCCGCGAGGCCCACCGCCTGACGCGCGAGGGCGCCTGGGCGACGCCGATCCGGCGCGCGGTCTTCCGTCACGGGCACAAAGGACCACGCGAGATCGGCTGCTCGGGGGCGTTCCTGGCGTGGCTGTGCGACCCGGTCGAGAACGGCGCCGGCGCCCTCTTCGATTTCGGGTGCTACGGGGCGAACATCATGACCTGGCTCATGGACGGCGCCCGCCCCGAATCCGTCACGGCGACCGCCCGCCAGCTCAAGCCCGACCTCTACCCCGACGTTGACGACGACGCGACGATCGTGCTGACCTACCCGGGCGGCGAGGTCGGCGTCGTGCAGGCCTCGTGGGCCTGGACGCACGACAACAAGGACATGGACGTGTACTCCGACCGGGCCTCGATCCATTGCCGCAAGTGGGACGACCTAACCATCCGTCGCCCGGACGCCGAGGGCGAACAGATCGAGCTGGACCCGCTGCCGTTCCCGATCGCCGACGAATGGTCGATGCTGCGCGCGATCGTGCGCGGGCGCGCCGAGCCCGACGGGCTGATGTCTCTGGAGAACAACCTGATCGTGGTCGAGATCCTCGCCGCGGCCCGCGAGTCGGCGCGGACGGGGAGGGCGGTTCGTCCCGGGGCCAGTTAGAACGGCGCTGCCTTAGCCCGGGGGGGCTTAGCCCGGGGGGGCTTCGCCCTCGGCGGCCCGCCTGATCCCGTTGAGCATGCCCCGGAAGACCACGCCGTGCAGCGGGAAGACGGCGTACCAGTACGCGAGCCCGAGCAGGCCCTTGGGCGCGAACCGCGCCGCCATCACCAGCCTCGAGCGTCCGCCATCGGCGGGCTCGATCTCGAACGAGAGGCGGGCCTCGCCGGGGAGCTTCATCTCCGCGACCAGGTCGAGCGAGCGCGGCTCGCGTACGCCGACGACGCGCCAGAAATCGAGCGCCTCGCCCACGCCCAGACGCGTCGGGTCGCGGCGCCCGCGCCGGAGCCCGGGTCCGCCGACCAGCCGATCCAACGCGCCCCGGACACGCCAGAGCCAGTCGGCGGCGTACCACCCGTGCCCGCCGCCGACGCGGCAGACCGCCGCGAACACCGTCTCCGGCGGCGCGTCGATCGAGATCTCGCGTTCGTCTTCGAACACCGTCCCGCCCGACCACGCCTCGTCGCCCGGCATCGGGCCCGCGCCCGACCAGATCGTCTCGACGCCGCTCTCGCCACTGCTGCCCAGGGCCGCGGCGATCGACGCGCGGATTGTCAGCAGATCCTGCGGCATCAGCCGCGCCGCCTCGTCGTCGCGGCAGACGACGCGGTTGCGCAGCCCCTCGGCCAGCGGGCGCGCGATCCGCGGCGTCACCGGCGTCACCAGCCCGATCCACAGCGAGCTGAGCCTGGGCGTCAGCACGGGCACGGGCACGACCAGCCGGCGCGGCAGCCCACGCTCCTCGGCCATCACCCGCATGATCTGCAGGTAGTTCATCACGTCGGGCCCGCCGATGTCCAGATCCCGCCCGCGCGTCTCCGGTGTCTCCAGGCACGCGATCAGGTACGCGAGCACGTTTCGGATCGCGATGGGCTGGCACTGTGTCCGCACCCACCTGGGCGTGACCATGACGGGCAGTCGCTCGACGAGGTAGCGCAGGATCTCGAACGAGGCCGATCCGGACCCGATGATCATCGCGGCGCGCAGGACCGTGACGGATACGCCGCCGGACGCCAACGCGTCCTCGACCTCGCGGCGCGAGCGCAGGTGCGCGCTCAGGTCCCCGCCCATCTCGCCGAGGCCGCCAAGATAGATCACGCGGGACAGACCCGCCTGGCCCGCGGCCCGCCCGATCCGCTCGGCCATCTCCCGGTCGCGCCGCGCGTACTCGTCGCCCGCGGAGACCATCGAGTGCACGAGGTAGTACGCGCCGCGGCATCCCCGCAGCATCCCGAGCAGCCGCTCGTCCGATTCGCGGGAATCATCGCCCAGGTCGTGCTCGATGACCTCGACGCCCTCGCCCCTGGCCCACTCTCGGGCGAGCAGCTTCTCGCGCGATCGCACCGGGCATCGGAGTGTGTACCCCGCCGCCAGCAGGCGCGGCCCGAGCCGCCCGCCCACGTACCCCGTCGCCCCGGTCAGCAGGATCACGCCGCGCCCGGGTTCCCCGTGTTCGCTCACGGCGCCAGCGCGTCCAGCGACGCCAGCCCAACCGGCTCCTTCGTGAAGAAGGGCTCGCCCGCCTCGGTCCCGATCCGCGAGCCGAAGTACGTCGCCGACGCCTCCACCCACTCGACGACGCGCCGGTTCTTCTCGGGCAGCACGAACTGCGTGTGGTAGGCCTTGATGGAGGCGATCTTCGTCTCGACCTGGCCCGTGATGTCGAGCACGAAGCTCGGGTTGGCCACCCAGCGCAGGTGCGTCGCGTAGTAGTAGAACAGCCACTTGGGGTACACGGGATCGCCGAGGGGCATGGACTCGCCCGTCCACGCGTCCGTCGGCGTGGGCATGTCGATCTTGGTGAGCTTGGCGTCGAAGCGGGCGTCCTCGACGATCCGCGTGACCGCGCGGTGGTCGGGGTGCGCGTCCTCAAAAAACGGCGTGAAGATCATGTCCGCTTGCCAGGCGCGGATGACCCCCGCGACCTTGTGCCGCGCCTCGATGGTGTGCTCGACGGTCCGGTTGGGCAGGCCGAGCAGAAGGCGCTTTATCGGTTTCTCGCAGTCCTTCGACAGGATGCGGGCCGCCTCGGCGGCCTCCTTCGCCCGCGTGTCGTGGTCGCCGTGGGGCGTGGGCTCGCCGTCGGTGACGTCCAGCAGGAGCACGTCGTGCCCCTGGGCCGCGAGACGGGCGATGGCGCCGCCCATGCCGAGTTCTTGGTCATCGGGGTGCGGGCCGGCGACGAGGATGCGCATGGCGTCAGTTCATCTCGTTGCCGACAACGACGAAGCCGTAGAGCGTCGCCTCGTCCGCGGGCTGCAGCTCGACGAGCACGACCGGGTCCGGGTCGAGGGTCGCGAAGAATCCTCCGGCCCTGAACTTGTCCTGGTACTGGTCGCGGAACTCGTACAGGCTGAGCGTCACGGTCTCGCCCGGCGCAAAGCCGTCGATCGGGCGGCTGAACCGCTGGTTGACCCACAGGGTCGATGGCCCGAAGTCGCGGGCCGTCGCGTTGGTCATCTTGATCTTGGTCCCGTCGCGGAAGACCTGGACGTCCAGCACCTCGTCGCGATCGGCTTGCGTCGGATAGGGCTTGGCGTAGTCCACGTCCGACTTGCTGAAGGCGGAGCAGGCGGGGAGCGTCGTCAGCAGCGCGAGCGCGAGGCCCGCGCCCCCGGCGCGCACGATTCGTGGTGTTCTGGTTCGGGTGGGCACGCCCTATCCTCCCATGCATGGGCTGCGACGGCAACAACGCCACCCCGCCCGCCCCCGCGATCGCTCCCGGGGCGGGCCAGATCGACCCGCGCCGGGTCGCCGAGGACCTGGTCTCGCGCTTCGGCGGGGGCGGGATGGACCCCCGCGTCCGCGCGATCGTCCCCGATTTCGACGCCCCGTTCTTCCAGGCGGGCCTCGCCGGGTACTCCGACGCCGCCATGCGGATCATCGCCCGACGCCACGGCTGCCCCTTGTGCGTCACCGAGGCCCTGCTCGACCGCACCCTGCTCGCCGGCGGGCGCGGCTTCGCCAAGGCCGACCTGGGCGAGATCGAGGACAACGTCCCCGGCGGCGACGAGGACTACCCACTCGCCGGCCAGATCATGGGCTCGGAGCCCTCCGAGATGGCGGCGGCCGCGATCAAAATGGTCGAGCAGGGGGCGAGGCGACCGGCCGAGTACCGGGCGATGGTTGGCGCGACGAACGCGGGCGGCGTGCAGGACGAGGCCGAGCACAACTTCGCCTCCATCGACGTCAACCTCGCCTGCCCGGTCAAGAAGGTCGCCAAGAAAGCCCGCGGCGGGCACTGGCTGACCGAGCCCGAGGGCGCGATCAGGATCCTCGAAGCCGTCCGCGATGCGGTCCCGGCGGACATCGCCGTCACCGTCAAGATGCGCCGCGCGTTCGACGAGACCGACGAGATGCGCGAGCGGTTCCTCCGCGTTTTCGACGCCGCCTACGACATCGGCTGCGCCTGGGTCACGGTCCACGGGCGCACCGTCGAGCAGAAGTACATGGGCCCGAGCCGCTGGGACCCGATCCGCGAGCTGGTGCAGCGCAGCCCCGACCGGGTCATCTTCGGGTCCGGCGACGTCTGGGGCGTCGAGGACATCTTCCGGATGATCGCGTACACAGGCGTCGCGGGCGTCTCCGTCGCCCGCGGGTGCATCGGCAATCCCTGGATCTTCCGCCAGGCCCGCGACATCCTCGCCGGGCGCGAGCCCAAGGCGCCCACGATCGCCGAGCAACGCGGCACGCTCCTGGAGCACTTCCAGCTCGCGATGGACGTCAACCGTCTCTGGGTGCGGGGCGAGGGCGAGGCCCGCGAGCAGCGGGCCGAGCACCACACCGCACGCACCATGCGCAAGTTCGCGATCCGGTTCGCCGAGCACCACCCGCAGGGCGAGGCGGTCCGCAAGCGGTTCATCGCGTGCAAGACGCTCGATGAGTGGCGTGCGGTGCTGGAAGAGCACTACAGCGCGGAGCTGGCGATCCCATGAGCAACGCGGGCTACGAGTCCGGCCTCGCCGGCGACCTGCTCTCGTGCTGGCGGGCGGTCTTCGAGCGACAGCGGGCCTTCGCCGAGCACGCGCTCGCCCAGCTCGACGACGAGGCGTTCTTCGCCGTTCCGTCCGAACCCAGACGCGAGCGGGAGCTCGCGAGAGCACGCGCGGCGGTCGGCGACCATCCGCAGACAGGCGGGACGCCTGTCCCACCGCGATCGGGGCTCAACTCCGTCGCCGTCATCGCCCGGCACATGGGCGAGAACATGCTTAGCCGCTGGACGGACTTCCTCACGACCGACGGCGAGAAGGACACCCGCGACCGCGACGCCGAGCTGGCGCCGTTCCCCGAGCCCATGACGCCCGAGCAGCGCCGCGCGGCTCGCGTACAGGTGATGGACGTCTGGGTCCGCGGCTGGGCGACGCTGCTGGCGACATTCGACTCGCTCACCGAGGCGGACCTGTCGCGCACGGTCACGATCCGCGGCGCCCCCCACGCGGTCCACGCCGCCATCGCCCGCCAGATCGACCATTACGCCTTCCATGTCGGGCAGATCAACGTCATCGCCCGCCAGCTCGTCGGGACGGACCGCTGGGCGTGGTTCACGCTGGCGCCGGGCACGACGCGCGAGTTCAACGAGCGGATGCGGCGGGAGCACGGCGGCTGATCCTCCCCCCTCAAGATCCGGGCGCCGGGCTGGACGCACGCGAGCGTTTCGAAGACACTGGCGCCAGCCGCGGAGGGCCCGGGCGTGAGCATGGTTCTGATCATCATCCTGATCGTGGTTGTGCTGGGGTCGCTCGTCCTGCTGGCGGCGATGCTCACGGGGCTTGCCGAGAAGCACAAGTCCGGGCACCTGCCCCGCAAGGGCGGCGCGGGCTCGAAGCAAGCCCGCAAGTCCAAGGCGAAGCGGTAGCGGCCTTCTCTCGAAAACCATGTGCGCCTCGGGATCCGTGCGCGGCCGGCGCCGACACTGCGCGGGTCCGACGACGAGCGACGCGTGCCCCGCGTCGGCGGGTCAGGCCCACTTCTCGCGTGTCTCGCCGCCCGCGTCGGTCTTGGGCGCCTTTCGGGTCTCGCCCTTCTTCTCGTCGGAGTACGAGATCCTGCCGTGGTAGATCGAGGCGACGGTCTTGGAGATCGATTCGACGATCGCGCGCAGCTCGCTGAGCGTCAGGTCGCACTCGTCGAACTGCCCGTCCATCAGGCGACGGTTTGCCAGGTCGCGAACGAGCGCGTCGATCCGCGCCGGTGTCGGCTCGGCCAGCGATCGCGTCGCGCTCTCGACCGCGTCGGCCAGCATGAGGATCGCGACCTCCTTGCGCTGCGGCTTGGGCCCGGGGTAGCGGTAGTCCACCTCTTCCGGGAGCCGCTCGCCCTCGACCTCGACCGCCGGCTCGCCCGTGCTCGGGCGGGTTTTGCCCGCGTCGTCCACGCCGACAGCCTGCTTGCGGGCGCGCTTGTAGAAGTACTCGACGAGGGTGGTCCCGTGGTGTGCGTCGATGAAGTGCTGGATGTTCTTGGGGAGCCCGTGCTCGCGGGCCATCGCGATGCCGTCCTTGACGTGCCCGACGATCACGAGCAGGCTCATCGCGGGCGCGAGCTTGTCGTGCTTGTTGGGCCCGCCCGACTGGTTCTCGACGAAGTACTCGGGCTTGTTCACCTTCCCGATGTCGTGGTACAGCGAGCCGACGTAGGTGAGCAGCGAGTCCGCGCCGACCGCGTCGGCCGCGGTCTCCGCGATCGAGGCGACGTTGAGCGAGTGGTTGTACGTGCCCGGCGCCCGCTGGAGCATCTCACGCAGGAGCGGCTGCTTGGGGTCGCGCAGCTCGATGAGCGTCATGCCCGTCGTGATGTCGAAGACCCGCTCGACGATGGGGAGGATAAACAGCGTGACGCCGCCCACGAGCATCCCGCCGAAGCCCGCCAACGCCGCGTCGCGGAGTGTCTGCATCGCCCAGGGCGTCCAATCGGGGCGGGTCATCGGGCGGTCGATCGCCGCCAGCGCCAGCGACGCGACGAGCAGCACGAACCCGAGCGTCATCGACAGCGAGACCAGCGCCCGCCGATCGCGGAGTTCCTTCAGGCGCCACACGCCCGCGGCGATCCCCAGGACCAGCAGCGCCAGCTTGTCGGTCGGCATCTGGAGGCCGAGCGAGACGAGCAACGCCAGCGCCCCGCCGACCGCGACCGCGGTCCGCTGGTCGTAGGCGATCGCGATGAGCACCGCGACCAGCAGCGTGGGCGCGATGGCAGTAAGCATGAACAGACGCGGGTCCATCGCCGTCCCGACGAGCGAGACACCCAGCGCGACGACCAGGAGACCCGCCATCCACGCCATCCGCGGCGGGCGGGTCGCGATCCGTTCGCAGAACGTCCCGATGTACCCCGCCAGCGTCAGCGAGAGCAGCACCACCGCGAAGAACGCGCCGATCCGGCGCGACCAGATCAGCCAGAACGCCGCGTCTGAGTAGAACGCCCCGCGCTCGGCCAGGTACACGTCCATCTGCGGCTGGGCCAGCACGTCGCCACGCTCGAAGATCCGCTGGCCCACCGGGAATGGCGTGAACACGTCGGGCACCACCGAGGCCGACGACTCCTGGGCCCGCCCCGTCGCCTCGGCGTCAAACGTGAACGTCGGTGTGACGCCAGCGGTCAGGCGGTGCTCGATCACGAGCGCCGGCGGGCCGGCGAACCCCGCGATCCGCACCAGCTGGGCGGCCTCCGACCGCAGGCTCTGCGCGTCGGAGGTGTTGATCGCGTTGTTCTTGTTGACCAGTGTCCGCTCGGCGTTGATCCGCAGTTCGATCTGCGACGCGAGCGTCTCCTGCAGCGCCCGCTGCCATGTCTGCGCGTCGAGCATCGGGTGCTCGCGGAGAAGCGCCATCAGCGCGTCCACGCGCCCGGTCCACGCCCGGTACGCGTCGTCGTCCACGCTGAAATCCTGGAGTGATCGCACCTTCTCGTCGTCGAGCGAGAACGACGCGCGGATGTCGGGCGCGACCTGGTTCGCGCTGTCGAGGCCCGCGAGCGTCCGCGGGAGCGTCCGCAGCGACGCGTCGATCTCTTCGAGGATCGAGGGGACCGCCGTGTACACGCGGGGCGTCCGCTGACGCGCCGCCTCGCGGTCGCGTTCGGTCTGCTGGGCGTCCACCATCGTGAACGGGACGCGAACGGTCCGCGTCTCCATGACCACGCGCCCGACCGCAACCCGCGGCTGCTCGCGCGCCCACGCGACGAGCACGCCGCACAGGACCGCGAATATCAGCGTGATCGTCACACCCCAGCCGAACGAGGGCGAGTCGAACAGTCGCGAGGTGCGCTGGCGCAGTGTCAGCCCGCGGACGCGGACGACTGTGCGCCGTGTGTGCGGTCTCTTCGCGCCGCTCTTGGTTCCCTTGGCGCCGTCCTTAGGCATCCGCGTCCTCCACCCCATCGTGCGCCGGGTCATGGTCGCCGAGCGAGCGTTCGAGCGCCTCGCGGAGTTCGCGTGCGTTCTCGCCGCCGCGGTCCTCCTCGCCGTAGGCCTCGATCACGCGTTGCACGAGCGAGTGTCGCACGATGTCGCGCCCCGTGAGCGTCACGAACGAGACGCCCTTGACGCGGTTGAGGCGCCTGGCCGCGTCCACGAGCCCGCTTTCTCGTGGGTCGGCCAGGTCGATCTGCGTCGTGTCGCCCGTGACCACCATTTTCGAGCCGTGCCCCATCCGCGTGAGGAACATTTTCATCTGCCCGCGGGTCGTGTTCTGCGCCTCGTCGAGGATAACGACCGCGTTGTTGAGCGTCCTGCCGCGCATGAACGCGAGGGGCGCGACCTCGAGCACGCCCGTCTCCATGAACCGGCGGATCGAGGTGTAGTCCATCATGTCGTGCAGCGCGTCGAGCAGCGGGCGCAGGTACGGGTTCACCTTCGCCTCGATGTCGCCCGGCAGGAAGCCCAGCTTCTCGCCCGCCTCCACCGCGGGACGGACGAGCACGACACGCTGCACGCGGCCTTCTCTGAGCATGTGCACCGCCGCCGCGACCGCGAGGTAGGTCTTGCCCGTGCCGGCCGGCCCGATCCCGAACACGAGGTCGTGCGTGCGGATGGCCTCGAGATAGACCTTCTGGTTGTCGGTCTTGGGGCGGACCGAGCGCCCGCCCGCGTACACCCGGATCTCGCCCTCCCACGCGCCGTCGCCGTTGGACGCGGGCGGGATCGCGCCCTCGCGCGCCCGGGCCGTCTGCTCGGCGATCAGGTCGAGCACGTCCTGGCGCGAGGGCGACAGGTCACGCTCGGACATCTCGCGGAGACGCTCGAGCACACTGCGCGCAACGACCACCGACGGGCGGTCGCCGCTGAGGTGGACGAGCCCCTCGCGGCTGGAGATCTCGACGCCGAGCGTCTCGCGGAGCATCTTGAGGTTGCGCTGTGTGGGCCCGAGCACGCCGATCTGCTCGTGCCCCTCGGGCACACGGATGGTCACGTCCAAAGCGGGTCGGCTCCTGCTTCCTGCGGTACACGCCCCCGGGACACCCGGGGCGCCGTCACCGGCACTATCGACCGATCGAATCCTATGGTGCACCCCACCCCCCCGAGACCCCAAAGGTCCAGAACCCGCAAGACTTGCGCACAGGGCCGGGCGCCGCTCGCGGCTGCCCGGGGGGCTGCCCGATCCACGCGCGGATACTGAACTCTCAGGGCACGGCAGCGGGGATCGCCCCTGGCAGGTCCACGATCATCGTTGTGCCCTGCTGCCAGACGCTCTCGACGCCGATCGTGCCTCCCAGGCGTCTGGCGGCGTGCTTGACGATCGCCAGGCCCAGCCCCGTGCCCCGACGCTTGACGCCCCCCGAGCGGGCCTCGTCCACCTGGTAGAAACGCTCGAAGATCCGCTGCTGGTGCTTGAGGGGGATGCCCTCGCCCTTGTCGATCACGCGGATGCGAACATCAGCCGTGCCGACCGCCTGGGCGATGACTCGGATCTTCGTCCCCTCGAACGCGAACTTGGCCGCGTTGTCGATCAGGTTGCGGAGGATCAGCTCGAGCAGGTTCGGGTCGCCCACGATCACGCGTGCCGCGGGCTCGACCTCGAAGGCCAGGCGCAGGTCGCGCTGGGCGCAGCGGGATGTGTAGGTCTCCGCCAACTCCGCGCCGAGCCTCTCGAGGTCGATCGTCTCGCGTCGGGTCGCGCAGTCGGGCGACTCGAGCTTGGACAGATCGAGCAGGTCCGAGACCATCTCTTCGAGGCGTGACACGTTTGCCTCGATCATCGTGTGCAGGCGCTTCCGCATCGCCGGGTCCGCGTCGTCCACGCCCGACACGGTCTCGATCGCGGCCCGGATCGACGCGATGGGCGTGCGCAGCTCGTGGCTCGCGTTGGCCGCGAAGTCCGTCTTGAGCTGCACCGCGGTCGCCAGCTCGGTGACGTCGAGCAGTGTGATGACGACGCCGCATCCTCCCTCGCGGTCCGCGTCTCCGAACGTCGCCAGCGAAACGTCGAACCACTGGGGCCCCGCGTCGAGGGGCAGGCGGACGCGGGCGCGGACTGCCAGCTCGCCCCGGGCACGATCGTGCAGGTCCAGCAGCTCGCGGTGGGCGACCAGGTCCTCGAGGGGCGCGCCGATCGCCTCGCCCGACGGTTGACCGAAGATCGCGGACGCCGACCCGTTGCAGATGACGACTCGCCCGTCCGCACCGGTCGCGACGACGGGCTCGTGGATGGCGTCGATGACCGCCCGGGCGGCGCCGTGACGCTCCTCCATCGCCGTTAACGCGCGCGAGATCGCCTCGTCGCGCTGGTCGAGAGCCGTGGTGATCGCAGGCAGCGTGGGCGCGGGCCCGCGTGCGATCGGCTCGATGAGCGGCGCCCCGATCCGCGCCACACGCCGCCCGATCCTGCCGATCTCGACGCGACGCAGCCTGGCGGCCCGCTCGAGCAGGTACCACACCAGCGCCGCCGACACGCCCACGACGATCAGGGGCGAGGCCCAGCCCGCGGCCGTCAGCCCGAGCAGCATCGACCCGCCCGCGACCAGCAGCGCCAACGCCGTGATGATCAGCGCCCGGGCCAGCCCGGGCCGGTCAGGATCTGTGCGATCCGCTCCGTTCATGACGATCCCCGCGACACTCCAGAGCGTACCAGCGTCGCCGAGGCGGGCCGGGGGCGCCGGTGCGTGCGCGACCGCGGCCGAGCCCGAGGATGGGTTCTTCGGTCGGGACGGCGCGGGCTCAGGCGTGCGCCGCGGCGTGTCGGGGCTCGTCGGATTCCTCGCCCCCCGACTCCTCGTCGCCCAGCGTCGCGCGGTACCCCACGCCCCGGACGGTCCGGATCATCCGCGCCGCCTCGCGCCCGAGCTTCTTGCGGATCGACGTCACGTGCACGTCGATCGTCCGCTCCGTGACCGTCACGCCCGGGCCCATCGCCCGCGCGATCAACGCCCTCCGCGAGAGCACACGCCCCGAGCTCTCGACGAGCGCGGCCAGCAGCCGGAACTCCGTGACCGTCAGCTTCATCACCCTGCCGTCGATCGTCGCCCGGTGCGTCTGCTCGTCGATCGTCAGCGGGCCCAGCGTCAGGGGCTCCGCGGGGGCGGCCTCGCCGACGCGGCGCAGCACCGCATCGACGCGCGCCATCAGCACTTGCATCGAGAACGGCTTGGTGACGTAGTCGTCGGCGCCCAGCTCGAGGCCCTTGACCTCGTCGAGCTCCTCGGTCTTGGCCGTCAGCATCACGATCGGGATCGTGCTCGTCGCCGCCGATCGCTTGAGCTTCTGTGCGACCTCCTGGCCCGAGACGCGGGGCATCATGAGGTCGAGCAGGATGAGCGCCGGGCGGTCGCGCGCGACGGCCGCGAGCGCCTCCCCGCCGTCGCACGCGGTCTCGACCTCGTAGCCGGCGCGCTGCAGGTTGTACGCGACCAGCTCGCACAGGTCGGGCTCGTCATCAACCACGAGGATCCGGCGCGTCGGGGGCACTGTGACTGCACTCCTGCTTCGGCGTTCTCACGGGCCGCGATCAAGGCTACGAGCCCCCCGCGCCCCGCTCGCACGCCCGAAGCAGATTTGACGTGATCCCAACACACGCGACCGACCATGGCCCAGGACCGGGACCGCCCGCCCCGATCCACCGCTACCTTCTACAGCCGTCTCCGAGGCCCGTCCCCTCGCCAGCTCCCGGGTGTCATGTGTTCGGGCTGTACGGGACAGGAGCGCAAAAAACGCCTCATAGACGGCATGTGTTTGGTATCGTCGGGGGATTGTCCGAGAATTTCCTATTGAGAGGCCTCTGTGGACGCCGATCGCGGAGTTGGCACTTGCTAATGACGGGGGTATACTCCCCGCTCAGTCCCGGAAGTCCGGGGATGAAAACCGATCGGGTCTTGTGGAGCGTTCCTCGCTCACCGCCCGATCGTGCAGCGCGTCGCCGGAGGCGGCGCCGGTTCAAGGCGAGACCGATTCGGCGCAGGACGCGCCGGGCGGGAGTTCAGACGGGCCCCATCAGTACACGGGGCGGAAACGTGAATGGAAACCGAAGCGTGGTCGGCGAGCCGGCCCCGCACGAGCCCGGGACATAGGGAGGGGTTCCCCCCGGGGTAGAGCACGAAACAGGATTGCCCATGTCGGGCGCCAGCGCGGGGCCACCTACGAGCCACGCAAGCGAAGGAGTCTTGAAGATGAGTCGGAAGACCACGGTTCTGCTGTTCGCCGGGATGGCGCTGGGCGCGAGCTCGACGGCATTCGCTGGCGATCTTGATCTCGACCGCGCGTACGCCGCGGAGCTCCGGGCCGACGCGGCCAACCGCGCCAGCCTCCTCCAGCCCGTCGGTGGCTCCGGCCACAACGACGAGCACGGCTTCCACCTGTCCGACGGCGGCAACAACCTGCTGAGTATCGGTGGCGTCATGCAGTTCCGCTACCTCGCCAGCTTCCGCGACAGCGGCCCGGCCGGCGGCATCCCCACCGACAACGACACCACCATTGGTTTCGAGGTCCCCCGCGTGCGCCTGATCTTCCAGGGCACCATCAACAACCCCAACCTCTCCTACCGTATCGACGGTGACTTCGCCGACAACACCGTCGGCGGGACCAACTTCGGCTTCTTCGAGCTCCACAACGCCTGGGGCAAGTACGAGTTCGAGGGTGACGGCAACGGCTGGTACGTCCAGTTCGGCCAGATGAAGACCCCCCTCCTCTACGAGGAGTTCGGCGTCGAGGACTGGCACGGCATGGCCGTCGAGCGCTCGTTCGTCAACGAGTTGTTCACCGGTGGCTACACCCAGGGCCTCGCGGTCGGGTACAACTCCGACCAATTCCGCTTCACCGGCATGATCAACGACGGCGCCAACGCGGCCAACTCGCCCTACAACGCCGGCTTCGAGTCCGACTTCGGCATCACCGCCCGCGCCGACTTCAAGTTCATGGGTGACTGGTCGCAGTTCGCCGACATGACCAGCTGGCAGAACTCCAACAACGCCGCCCGCATCGGTGGCGCCTTCCACTACCAGCACATGGGCGACACCAACCCCGCGTTCCCCAACGCCGGATCCACCTCCGTCGAGGACCTGTTCGTCTACACCATCGACGGCTCGTACGAGGGCAACGGCTGGGGCGTCTACGCCGCATTCGTCGGCCAGCACGTCGAGTTCCAGGGCGCCTCCGGCATCTCCGACCTCGACAACTTCGGCCTCATGGTCCAGGGCAACGTCTTCCTGACCCCCGAGGTCGAGCTCTTCGGCCGCTTCGAGGCCATCTGGCTCGACAGCGCCGTCACCAGCGCCACCGGCCCCTTCGGCGCCATCCCCGGCGCTGACGACGACCTCTACTTCCTGACCGCGGGCATGAACTACTACTTCATCCCCGAGTCCCACGCCGCCAAGTTCACCGGCGACATCGTCTACGCCTTCAACAACAGCGGCGTCGGCGTCGCTTCGGGCGCCCTGCCCAACGCCATCACCGGCCTCCAGGGCGATCCCACCAGCGACGGCGAGATCCTCCTCCGCCTCCAGATGCAGCTCGTCTTCTGATCGAGCCCGTCTGATACTCATCAACTCCGACCGGCCGGCCCACTGGGTCGGCCGGTTTTTTCATGCGCCGACCGACCCGCGGACTATGAAGACTTCATGAGTGCTCGATTCTGACGCGTCCGTGGACCGACACAAGCCCGCCGCTTGGATTAGCGTTCCGCTATGAGAGCGCAAAGACACCCCGCCGCCCTGGTCGCCGCCCTCGCACTGCTCGCGTCGCCGAATGCCATCGCCGGCCCGACGGGCGGGCACGACGGCAAGTTCTTCCTCGCCGACGCCCCCGGCGACACCCGTCTGAACATCTCTGGCCAGCTCCAGTTCCGATACCAGGCGACCTTCCGCGCCGACGACCCGCCCGTCATCGGCGCGGACAACGACGTCACCAGCGGCTTCGCGACCCGGCGCGCCAAGATCAAGCTCGAGGGACACGACAAGAGCGAGCGTCTGAGCTACAAGCTGATCGGCGCCTTCTCACGCTCGACAGGCATGTTCCTGCTCGAGGACGCGTTCGTCGCGTTCGATCTCACCGACGACTGGACGCTCTCGGTCGGCCAGTTCAAGGGCCCGCTGCTGCGCGAGGAGCTGGTCTCCAGCAGCGCCCAGCTGCTCGTCGAACGTTCGGTCGTCAACGAGACGTTCAACCAGGGACAGATGCAGGGCGCCCGGCTCGAGTGGGACTCTGACCGCGTCCGGCTGGCCGCGATGATCTCCGACGGGCTCGCCAGCGCGAACACCCCGTACAACGCCGCCGCCGAGGCCGACGTCGCCTTGGGCGCCCGCGTCGAGGTGCTCGTGGGCGAGGCGGGCGACTGGAAGCGCTTCAAGGACTTCACGTCCTGGCGGGGCGCCCCGTTCAACGCGATGCTCGGCGCCGCCCTGCACTGGCAGTCAACGGGCGACACCAACCCCAGCGCCGCCTCGGGCATGGGCGCCGACATCGACCTGCTCACACTCACCGCCGACGCCTCGCTCGAGGGCGACGGGTGGAACGCGTTCGCCTCGTTTGTATGGCGACGCACCGACGCGGCCGCGATGCCCACGTTCGACGACCTTGGCGCGAGCGTCCAGGGCGGCGTGTTCGTGACCGACCAGGCCGAGCTGTTCGCCCGCTGGGACGCCGTCTTCGCCGACACGGGGCGGATGCTCCCGGGCGACGAGCTGCACACGATCGCCGCGGGCGTGAACTACTACTTCCTGCCCGAGTCGCACGCCGCCAAGCTCACCGCCAACGTGCTCTGGTACCTCGACCCGCCCAGCGACCTCGCGGGCGTCGTCGGGCCCAGCGACAGCATCCCGCTGCTCGCCGACGCCAACGGCGACCAGATCGCCCTGGTGATCCAGTTCCAGCTGCTGTTCTGAGCCCGCTACATCCGCTCGAGCGTCGGCAGGCCGAGCGTCTCAAGGCCGTCGCCCAAAACGCGTCCCGCGAGCGAGCACAGGCGCAGGCGTGAGGACCGGACCGCGTCTGACTCGGCCTTGAGCACCGGGCAGTTCTCGTAGAACGAGCTGTACGCCGTCGCCAGGTCGTACAGGTACGTGCACAGCCGGTGCGGCTCCAGACTCTGCGCTACCCCCGCCAGCACGCCCGGGTACCGGAGCAGCAGAAGCGCCAGCTGCTTCTCCGGCGCCTCGGTGATGAGCAGGTCCGCGCCCATCGCCGCCTCCACGTCGATCCCCTCGTCCCGCGCCTTTCGGAGGATGTTGCGGACACGCACGAGCGCGTACTGGAGGTACGGCCCGGTATTGCCCTCGAACGCCAGCATCCTGTCGAAGCTGAAGACGTAGTCCTTGACCCGCTCGCCAGACAGGTCCGCGTACTTGATCGCCGCGATCCCCACCGCCTCGGCGACCTCGCCCCGCTCGCGCTCGGGCATGTCGGGGTTCTTTTCCGCGACCGTCGTTGCCGCCCGCGCGACCGCCTCGTCGAGCAGGTCGGCGAGCTTGACGTTCTCGCCCGAGCGTGTTTTGAGGGGCTTGTTGTCCTCGCCCAGCACGGTCCCGAAAGCCGCGTGCTCGAGTCGGGCCACCGTGCCATCGGGCTTTGTGGTGTACCCGGCCTTCTCGGCGGCGCCGAAGACCTGGCGGAAGTGCAGGCTCTGGCGCGCATCGACGCAGTAGACCAGCTCGTCCCCGCCCAGGTCCTGGACGCGCCTCTTGACCGCGGCGATGTCCGTCGTCGCGTACAGGAACCCCCCGTCGCCCTTGCGGATCAGCGCCGGCTCGCCGATCCCGTCCACCCGCACGACCAGCGCCCCATCCGACTCCTCGGCGATCCCCCGCGCGACCAGGTCCTCGACCATCGGGCCCAGCTCCGTCCGGTACGAGCTCTCGCCCGCGCTGTGCTCGTCGGTGATCCTCGTGTGCAGGCGTGCGCACAGCCGCAGGCACTCACCCATCGTGATGTCGCGGATCGTCTGCCACACGCCCCACGCCGCCTCGTCCCCGCCCTGGAGCGCGACAAGGAACGCGCGTGCCGCGGCCCGCGCCGCCTCGGCCTCCTCGATCCGCAGCTCCAGCTCCGCCTCCGCCTTAGGGTGCCCGCCCCGCGCGCGCACCCGCTCGAGCGCCCGCGTCTCGGGCCTGCACGCGGCCTGGGCCGCCCTGTACTCACGTTCCAGGTCGCCCAGGGTCAGGCTCTGCACGCTCGCCCCGCCGGCGTCGGCCGTCGCGCTCACCCGCCACGCGACCATCGCGATCGGCAAGCCCCAGTCGCCCACGTGGCTCTGGCGGATCGCGGTGTCGCCCAGGCGCTCGAAGACGCGTGCGATCGCGTCGCCGATGACCGTCGCCCGCAGATGCCCGACGTGCAGCTGTTTGGCCAGGTTCACGCCGCACACGTCCACGACGACGATCCGCGGCGACTCGGGCGGGCTCACGCCCAGCTCGGGTGTATCCAGGCGCCCGAGACACTCGCCCAGCGCGCTGGGCAGCAGGCGGACGTTGATGAACCCCGGTCCCGCGATCGAGTCTGGCCCGGGCGCCTCGCCCACGCCCGTGAGATCGAGCTTCTCGATGATCTTGCCCGCCAGCTCGCGGGGGTTCATGCCCACGCGTTTGGCCAGGGGCATCGCGGCGTTGGACTGGAAGTCGCCGAGCTTCTCCTGGCGGCTGGGCGTGATCAGCGTGTCGAACTCGCCTTCGAGCTCGGGCAGCGCCGCCCGGATCGCGGCTTCGAACCGCACGCGCAGCAGGTCCACCGGGTCGATCGATGCGTTCGCCTTCTCGTGCATGGGGCGGAGTCTAGGGAACAGCGGGCGTCTCACGCCCCCAGCGCTGCAGGATCTCCGCCAGCTCGTCGGCAAAGTCCGCCATCGACGTGCTGGGCAGGTGCGCCAGGGGGTGGTCGATCAGCGCCACACGCCGTGCGCTGAGAGCGGGGATGTCCAGACGACCGATCGCGCCCAGGCGGGCGATCAGCTCGTCGGCCGTTGGTTCGGGCGGGGGCTCGAACGCCTCGTCGTCGCTCGGGACCCGGGGGAGCACGAGCACGATCGCGTCGGGCGCCAGGCGGAGCACGTCCTCGGCGTCCAGCTCCCGCCAGGCGGCGCCATCCGTGATCGCGGGCGTCCCCCCGATCCGCTCGAGCACCTGCTGGTGGAACGAGCCCGGGCCCATCGCCGACGGCGGGTCGGCCATCCCCAGCAGCAGCACCCGCCCGGCGCGGCGGACGCCCGGGCCCCGGTCGAGCCAGGCCTGGGCGAGCCGCTCGCTGGGGCGCGGGCGGGTGAACCGTGTCGTCGGGTCCGGGTTCATCGCCCGATCGATCTGCGACGCCTCGTCGGGCTTGTCGTCGATCCGGGCGTACGCGAAGTGCAGGTCGTCGAGCGTGGTCGCGATGTCGTCGAGCGTGAGCAGCGCGCCGTAGTTGCGGATCGTCCAGCCGTGCTCGTCGGCGAGCGTCGTCAGGCGCGTCGGCAGCGGGCGCGAGCCCCACTCGAGCAGCACGTCCGTCGGGTCAGTGCGCAGCAGCGCCTCGTAATCGATCCCGTCCTGGCTCCCGACCGCGGGGACCTGCTTGCTCAGCACCAGGTCCCAGTCGTGTCGCCCGACGATCCGGTCCTCGAGCCCGAGCCCGACGAGCATGTGCGCGAGCGCTGGGCTCAGCGCAACGATGCGGCGCTCGCCCTCGGGTGTCGTCTTCGGTGCGCCGGGCGCCGCCGTGTCTGGAGATGATCGCCCGCACCCGCCGAGCACGAGCGTGAACGCCGCGGCGAGCACGAGACACACGATGACGGAGGCGCGGCGCATCGCCTGAGACTAGCCGGGTTCGTTGAACCGCTCGCGGATCGCGTCGCGCAGGGTGATCAGGCGGTCGCGGGGCACGAACGGGAAGGCGAGGGTGCGGTCGCGGGCGATCTGGGCGCCCCGGCGCGTGCCCGCCGCGATGCCCTGGAGCCTGGCGGCCTCGTCCGCCAGGTTCTCGATTTCGGCGGCGTGGCGTGTTCGGTACGCGGCGAGCATCTCGTGCAGGCGCCGGTAGTGGGGGCCCGGGTCCCCGCCCGCGTCGCGGGCGGCGTCGATCCGGGCGAGCAGGTCGCGCTTGGAGGCGCCGGCCTCGTCGTCGCCCAGGATCGCTGGGTTGTGCCTGGCCGCGTGCGCGCGCCACGCGGCCCGATCGCCCGCCTCGCCCGCGCCCAGATCGACACCCGGGACATCGGGCAAGACGGTCGCGGTCACGACCGCCGCGGGCGCGAGGCGGCGCCCGAGCCAGGACTCGACCCAGTCTTCCGTGACCTTGTCATAATTGCCCCCGCCCGTGCCGTGGATGAACAGCTCGCACGCGCCCAGGCGGACGATCGCCGTGAGCAGCAGCGCCCGGGGCGCGAGGCTGGTCACGACGGTGTCGTGCAGATCGTCGGCCGTCGCGCGTCGGCGTCCGCCCGAGGGCGTGAGCACCCAGAGGGGCAGCTCGACGCCACGTGAGTCGTCCGTCACCACCAGCGGGCGGACGCCAGACTCTGGGTATCGCGCGACGGCGTCGTTGTACGCCCGCGCGCACGCGTCGGGCTCGTCGCGCATCCGCTCGACAAGCCCCGCGAAGAGCGTCGTCCCCGACAGCTCGCGGGCGAACACGCTCGACGGCGCGGTCACGATCGGCGATGCCAGGTCCGCCAGCGCCCCGTGCGCCTGGCGGGCGGCGTCCGTCTCGCCCTCGTGCGCCCGCAGCGCATCGGCGATGTCGTGGACCGCGTCGGGGACATGCCCATCGACGTGGATGGGCGCCTGGTTGGCCGTGGGCTTGGCCCGCTCGCCCGCGTCCCGCCCGGGCTCGAGGCGGGCCAATCCCGGGCGTGGGGCCCCGTGCTCGTCGCGGGCGGGGTAACGGACCTCGGACGCGTCGCCCGAGTCCAGGTCGGCGACGAGCCACGCCGCGTGGGCGCCCAGGGCCCGGGCGCCCTCGACGCACGCGATCCACTTGGCCAGGATCCCCGGGCCCCACAGGGTCGCCTGATGCCCACTCATGAGCACCGGCTGGTCGGCGGGGAGGCCCAGCTCGCGCCGGAGGGTCTGCTGCGTGTCGGTGGGCTCGAATCGGATGAGGTTGCGCCAGCCCGAGGCCGACGGCTCGATCAAGAGATCGGGGCAGGCCCCGCCCGTGTGGCGCCCGTGCCCGCTGGCGGAGACGCTCACCGACATCGGCACCCGGCCGCGACGTCCGTCAGCGCCTGGGCGGGCAGGCGGTCGGCGCACCGCTCGAGCTCGCAGTGCAGCACGCGCCGGTAGTGCCCCTCGCGGATCGAGGGGTCGTCGAGCCCGCCGCCGAACGTCCGCGTCGCGTCGTTGTAGATCAACCGGACCGGGATCTCCCCGATCCGCAGGCCCGCGGCGACCGCCTGGACCCACAGCTGCATCGGGAAGGCGTACCCGTCCTCGCTGAGCGTGAGCTGGGACATCGCGCTCACGCGGTGGGCCTTGAACCCGCAGAACGAGTCGGTGAGCGTGAGCCCCAGACGCTCGTTGATCTCGGCGGTCATCCGGTGGTTGATCGCCCGCCGATCCTGGGGGGGAGAGTCGGAATCCTCGTCGATGTCCAGGTACCGCGAGCCCGAGATGATGTCCAGATCGCCCTTGGCGGCGACCTCGACGAACCGCGGGATCATCGCCGGCTCGTGCTGCTCGTCGCAGTCCATGGTGATGATCCAGTCGTACCCGCGCCCCATCGCGAATGCGAACGCGTCGCGGAGCGAGCGCCCGTAGCCGTGGTTCACCGGGTGGCGGATCAGCTCGAAGCCCAGCTCGGGCTGGAGGTCGGTGAGCAGCTGGGGGGAGTCGTCGCTCGAGGCGTCGTCCACGACCAGCACGTCCTCGGCGTGCCCGTGAAGGCGCCGGAGCACCCCCTCGACGTACGCCTGCTCGTTGTAGACCGGGACGGCGACAAGGGTCTTCATGGCACACACTCCAGGGGGGGGACCGGCCCCTCGCCATCAACTCGCCCGGCGGCTCGGATCATCCCGCCGGGGCACAAACTCTAGAACGGGGCCTCGCGGGTGTCCGGCGGGCCCGGATCAGCCCGGCGGGGCGTCCTCCTGGGCAAGGGAGGTGAAGGCCGCGAACCCGAAGGGCTTGGTCTGGTCCGACTCGTCGTCGCCGCCCTCGACACTGGCGGCCTCCAGACGGCGGATCAGCTCCTCGCTCAGCGAGTGGAACGTCCGGATCTGGCTGATGGGGAGGGTGAAGATCTCGCCCGTGGGCGTGCGGACCTGGTAGACGGTGCTCTGGACGTCGCCCGAGACCGTGCGGCTGCGGGCGTTGCCCGGGACCGAGCAGGCGAAGACCGGGTAGATATCCGCGATCGGGATCCGCTGGCCCAGGGTCGTGATGAGCGCCAGACGCCCGTCGAACATCTCGTCGATCGGACCCGGTGAGTTGGCCGCCCCTTTGGCGGTGGGGCTCAGGCGCCCGCCCGAGCCGGCGGCGACCGCCAGGGCCGAGAGGATCTCGCGCATCACGTTCTGCCAGAAGACTTCGCGGCGTGCGGCGACGACGCGCGGGTCCTCTTCGTGCGCAGCGGCGTGTTGCTCGTTGGGGGTCGGGTGCGTCATGCCGCGGTTTCCGTAGGGTCTGGGGGTGTTATCAGGGAGGGTGCGCCGGGGGTGGGCCCAACCCGCACAGATGCTACGGCTTGCGGCCCGGGGGCCGCGTTCGAGGCCCGCGGGGCAAGTCCGAGCATCCTTGGGCCGATACGCCGTGCGGAGGCGCTCGATCATGGCTGCAAACGGCAAGGCGTTCGATCAGGTCAAGGCGATCCTGGGCAAGCTCGACCGCCAGGTCGACGAGGCCAGGCACAAGCGCCTGGGAGACGACGATCTCCCGATCCACCCGGTGCGGAACAGCGCCTCGCCCGCCGCGACCGACACGCCGACGACCAACGGCTCCCCGGACCCCAACGGGCCCAACGCCGGCATGCCCGCCCGCCAGTCCAAGTACGGCAGGGCCCGCCCGCTCAACCGCACCGGGGACGCGACCGGCGCGTGGTCCGCGCCCGCCCGCAACGGGCACGGCCTGGACGAGACCGTCGGCTGAGACGCGCACGCCCGGCCGCCTGACTCGGCCCTGCACGCGATCCCGACTTCAACCTCTCGCACGCACGCCTGTATCCTCGTGCATGCGCACACCCATCGTCACGCTGTCGGTCCTGCTCGCCTCCGCGATCGTGCTGGGCGTGCTCGCCGGGCTCGGTTCCTCCGGCGCCGCGAGCGACGAGCCCGCCGCGACGACGTACATCATCGTCCGGCACGCGGAGAAGGCCGGGGGCGAGACCCCGGACCCGGAGCTGACCCACGCGGGGCGTGAGCGGGCGGCGCAGCTCGCGTCGATGCTCCGTTCGATGGGTGTGGCGGGGGTGTACACGACCGACTACGAGCGGACGCGGCAGACCGCGGCGCCGATCGCCGAGATGGCTGGGGTAAAGCCACGGACCTACGACCCGCGCGACCCCGGCGCGTCGCTCACACGGATCGGGCGAGCGCACGAGGGCGGCGTCGTCGCGATCGTGGGGCACTCGAACACCGTGCCCGACCTGGTCCGTCGCCTGGGCGGGGTGTGCGAACAAGAGACGCTCGACGATGGCGAATACGACAACGTGTTCGTCGTCGTCGTGCTCGACAGCGGGCGGGTGCTCACGCACCGCCTGCACGGCTCGCCGCCATCAGCCGCCCCGTGAGGCGATCCAGCGGTCGATCTTCTGCTCGAGCACAGGGAGCGGGAGGGCGCCGGTGTCGAGGATCGCGTCGTGGAAGGCGCGGACGTCGAAGCCCTCGCCCAGGGCCCGCTGGGCCCGGGCGCGGAGCTCGAGGATCTTGAGCTGGCCGATCTTGTACGCGGTCGCCTGCCCGGGCCAGCCGATATAGCGGTCAACCTCGGAGATGACGTTGCGTTCGGTCAGGGCGCCGTTGGCGAGCATGTAGTCGATCGCCCGCTGGCGGCTCCAGCCCTTGGTGTGGATGCCGGTGTCCACGACCAGGCGGAGGGCCCGCCACATCTCGTAGTTGAGGCGCCCGAAATCGTCGTACGGGTCGGCGTACAGGCCACGGTCGACGCCGTCGTCCACGTCGTCGTGCCCCATCTCCAGGCCCAGACGCTCGGCGTAGAGCCCCCAGCCCTCGACGAAGGCGGTGTGCCCGCCCAGGCGTCGCAGCGGGTGCACGCCCTCGAGCTCGAGGGCCAGGGCGATCTGGTGGTGGTGCCCGGGGACGGCCTCGTGCAGCGTCAGGGCGACCATGTCGTACCTGGGACGCTGGTCGAGCGCGGAGGTGTTGGCCATGAAGTAGCCGGGGATGCCGCCCTTGATCGAGCCCGAGTAGTAGTACGCGGTCGGGGAGGCCTTGGCGGAGAACGCGGGGATGGGGCGCACGCCGTAGGGCAGGCGGGGGAGCAGGCCGAAGAGCTTGGGCATCTCGGCGTCCACGCGTTTGGCGACCTCGCGGTACCCGGCGAGCAGGTCCTCGGCGTCGTCGAAGTAGAACCTGGGCTCGGTCCGCAGATACGCGACGAACTCGGCGAACTCGTCGTCCTTCGAATCCCAGACAACGTCGTTGCCGGGCCAGTCCGTCCGGGCGATGACCTCGAACATCTCGGCCCGGATCCGCGCGACCTCCGAGAGGCCGATCTTGTGCACCTGTTCGGCGGTCAGGTCGAGTGTGGTGTGCTCCTTGAGCGCGATGTTGTACGCCTCGACCCCGTCCACCGACTCGGAGATCGCGACCGTCGCACGGCACGCTGGCAGGTACTCGTTCTGGAGGAACAGCGCCAGCTCGGTGTACGCCGGGACGATCCGGTCGCGGACCGCGGCCTGGGCGCGCCGGGCGAGCGGGTCGGCGTCGTCGAGATCACGCAGCGGCGTGTAGAACGGGCTGAGCGTCGGGTCGGCGCGGATGCTGGGCGTGGCCTGGGCCATCGCCTGCTCGACCGCGGGCACGACGGCGACACGCGGCGGCACGCGCCCGGCGTCCATCCCGGCGCGCATCTGGTCGAGCGCGTCGCCGATCTGGGTCGCGACCTGCTCGAGGCGGGAGACGTAGTCGGCGTCGTGCCTCGGGCTCGTGAACGGGACGCGCTGCCAGAGCTGGGGCAGCCAGACCTGCGGCCCGCCCATCGTGTTCACGGGCATCTGCTCGCGGTGCAGGGGCGCGAGCCGCAGTGCCAGCTCGAGCTGGTAGACAAGCAGGTCGCGGTCGAGCAGGTCCGCGTCCGAAGCGCCCGCCATGTCCAGCGCCCGGGCGCGGTCCAGCCAATCACGCTCGCGCTCCAGCCACTCCGCGGTCGCGGCGGGCGAGTTGTCGCTCAGCCGGTCGTTGAACCGGTCGTCGCCCAGGGCCGGCCCCACCTGCTCTGGGTATGTCTCGAGCGTCGCCTCCAGGACCTCGTCCATCAGGGCGATCAGGGCTGGGTGGCGGCCGGGCGCCGACGCGTCGGCATCGGGGTGGGCGGCGGCGGCGGGCGGGAGGGGGGCGAGTGAGGCCGCGGCCAGGGCGAGCGAGGCGCCCACGAGGCGGGCCGTGCGTGTGATTGTGCGGGTCGTGCTCATGCCCAAGCGTACGGGCGTCGATCGCACAAGCTGCGGGGCGGCGCGGATGGGCAAAAACCTGGCCGCGGGTGTCGGTCCTTGTCCTTGCCGGGCGGGCCTGTGCGACTAGGATTGGGGCGGAGAGCCACTGGGGATTGGTGTAATTGGCAGCACGACGGATTCTGATTCCGTTAGTCTGAGTTCAAGTCTCAGATCCCCAGCTTGCCAGAACGCCCCGTGTCGAGCGGGGCGTTTTTGCTGCGCCCCGGGGAAAACGAGGCCCGGGCCGGCTCAGGGGTCCTCGCCGATCGGGGCGTCGGTCGGCTCGGTCGCCAGGGCGCCGTCCTCTTGGCTTCCGGCCTCGCCCCCGGCCATGTTCTCGAAGCCGCGATCACCCGAGAGCAACTCGGCGCCGACGGTGTCGGGGGTGTCGAGCGAGGAGTTGACGCGTTTGGCGTCGCGCCGGGCGCGCTGGTGCTCGAGGCGGGCCCGGCGTTCGATGCGCAGCAGACGCTTCTGCTGCTCGGAGTCCTCCCCGCCCAGCAGGGCGCGGACGACGCCCTTGGTCCCGCGGAACTGCTCGGCGGTGATGTCGAGGTTGGGGGGCGTGCCCCGCACGCGCGTCGTCACAAGCTCGTCGCGGATGCCTTCGACGATGTCGGACAGGAACGGCACAGGGCGGACGGCCTGGGAACGGAAGACGAGGTCCAGGTCCGACGCGGGCCAACGCATCGTCCCGTACCCGAACAGCTCGACCGAGGGCGAGAACACGGAAATGGTCTCGAAGGTGACGTGGTCGCCCTGGATGTAGAAATCGGCCTGGGCGAGGTCGAGCGATCGCCCGAGGGGCGCCTGGAGGTTGGAGAACTCGATGAGCTGGAGCATGAGGGGCATCTCGACGACCTCGCCGCCCGAGACGATGGCGGCGCCCCGCCCGACGCGCGAGCGTGGGTCGCCCATGTCGGCGGAGATTGAGACGCTCGCGTCGAGCAGACCCCGGGACAGGTCGTCGGGCTCGGACCACGCGCCACCCAGGGTCGCGGGGCGTGAGGCGGTCGTGATATCGGCCAGCAGCGGGGCGGCCCGGGCGCGGGAGATCTGCAGGTCGGCCCAGTAGCGGCGTTTGGTCGTGGCGCCCGCCAGCTCGATCGGGGGGCCGAAGGTCAGGTCGAGGGAGTCCAGGTCCGGGATGGGGGTGCGCTCGTGGATCTGGGCGGCGCCCGCGAGACGCCCGCCGTGGACGTCGGCGGTGATGATCGGGACAAGCACGACGCTTTCCTCGTCGCCCGAGCGGAAGCGGGCGTGGGCGTTGGTCAGGCGGATGCCCCCGGCGCGGAGGCGGTCGGCCAGGACGTCCACGCGGAACGCGGGCTTGGCGTCGCCGATCGACGAGGCCTCGAAGTCCACACGCCCCGAGGCGTCGGTGATGGGCATGCCGACCTCGGCGCGGGCGTTGCGGACGTCGATCTCGCCCGAGAGCTCGTAGGAGACCGGGCCGTCGGCGCCCTCGCGTG
The DNA here is from genome assembly GCA_029260515.1 of Phycisphaerales bacterium. Lineage (GTDB taxonomy): Bacteria > Planctomycetota > Phycisphaerae > Phycisphaerales > UBA1924 > JAJRXR01. Next base: position 644,041 of record JAJDDC010000070.1, read on the forward strand.
TGAGCGTGAACCGGAGCGCCGGCGCGTGGGCGCCGCCCACGACCCGGATGCCCAGGTCGTCGAGCACGGTGCGGGCGGTGGGCGGCAGCAGGGCGACGACGTCGTCGGGCAGGCCATCGGTGGTGAGCTGTGCGTCGGCGTCGAGGCGGAGGCCGCCGTCGGGCCCGCGGTCCCAGGCGCCGTCGAGGCGGAGGGACCAGTCGGGCGCGCGCGCCTCGAGCCCCTCGATGCGTCCGCCGGTGTCGCCGAGGGCGAAGCGTCCGGAGACTTCTTCGATCTCGACGCGCCCGGACTCGGTCATGAACGAGAGCGAGCGTGGCTCGAGCGAGCCGCCCAGCGAGAGGGCTGGCATGCCGAGCCCGCCGGAGTCGCGGGGGGGCTTGCCCGGGTCGGGTGTGAGGCGGAGGTCGAGCGAGTAGACGCCCGCGGGCTCGCGTTGGTCGTAGACGTCGAGAAGCTCCTCGCCCACCGCCTCGGCGACGAGCGCGCGGGCCAGCGCGGAGGCGACCGGGGCGTCTGCGAGGCTGATGACCAGCTCGTGCGGGGGTGTCGATGAGGGGCGCTCGCCGGCGCGGACGAGGGGGAGGGAGCCGTTGATCACGAGCCGCCCGCCCGGTTCGCCACCGACGACGACGTCGGCGCTCAGGTTCTGTGCGTGCACCGCCGGGCGCGGGCCGGCGTCGATGCGGACCACGCCCTCGCCGCCCTCGAGGCGGACCTCGCGCCCCCGGACGATGAACTCGAGCTCGCCGACGGGCCCGATCTGGATCTCGGGTCGTACACGCTGGCCCAGCTCGCCCACGACGCGGGCGCGGACGGGCAGGCGCCCGCGCGGGCTGTGCGCGTCGTTGAGGTTCGCCATCGCGAGGGCGGCCTCCGGGGAGAAGACGCCCACGAAGTGCTCGATCGGGACCTCGGGGTCCAGCTCGTTGGTCGTCGCCTCGGCGTACAGCGCCGGCCCGCGGTCGCTCTCGGTCTCGTCGCCCCAGCGCCGACCGGGGGGCGACTCGATCTGCGTGAACAGCTCGACGCGTGTGGACGGGCGGTCCGCGTCGTCGGCGATCGGGCGGGCGTCGGCCGCGAGGTCCACGATGATCACGTCCTCGCGGACGTAGATGGTGCCGACCGCGTTCTCGAGCTCGAGGGGAGGCAGGTCTGCGCTGATGGGCTCGGGGACGGTGCGGACGCCTGTGAGGGTGGTCTCGACGTCGTAGCCGATCGTGCCGTCGGCGCGTGGCGCGATGTCGGCCCAGCAGTCCACGCGCCCGCCGATGTTGAGGCGGTCGATCAGCTCGTCGAGCGAGCCGGGCGTGTCCTGCGCGTCGGCGAGCACGCCCCTGGCGGCGCTGACGCCCGGGATCGCGTTGAGCGCCAGGTCGTCCACGGGGACGTCACGCCCGACGATGGAGATGACCGGCGCCCGGGGTGCGCCGGGCGCGAGGTCCACGAACGCCTCAACGCTGGCGGTCCCGCCGCGGAGCGGGTGGTAGGTCCCGCCGGTGAGCGTGGTCTCGTCCTCGGAGATCTCGAGTACGAGCCCGGTGACGAGCATGGGCAGGGGGAAGTGCTCGGGCAGGACGCCGCCCCTGGGCAGCGTCGCGACAATGTGCTTGGTCCAGTCGGCGTCGTCGGCGTCGGGCTCGCCCGGGTCGCGTCGGAGGCTGATCTGCACGTCGGCCCTCCCGCCCAGGGCGAACGCCGGCGCGGCGGAGCTGTCGGCGAGGCTCGCCTGGTCGGGCCCCCAGGGCCCGTCGCCGGCGGGGGTGATGAGGCCCGCGTCGAGAAGCTCGGCGTGGCGCTGCGTGCTGAAGAGCGCGTCGAGCATCTCGAGGCGCTTGGGGTTGAGCGCGGCGCGGAGCTCGTCGTCGATCGGTGCGCCCTCGACCCTGAGGTCGATCGCGACGCCGGCCTCCAGGCCCAGGGGGTGGAAGCGGGCGTCGCCCGCGAGCCTCGCGCCGCTGTCGGCGGCGCCCGTGATGCCCGTGATCGCGAGCGTGTCGCGGTCGAACTCGACCCGGGCGGAGATGTCGTGGAAGGGGTAGGGGAACTGCGCGAAGGCGCCGGCGCCTCCGGAGATCAGGACGGTGCCCGAGACCTTGACCGGCGCGGGGGTGTCGCCCGTGGGCTCGTCGCGCATGACATCGATCGATGCGTTCACGTCGGCCGTGGGCCCGGAGAACATGGCGATCTTCTCGATCACCACGTCGGGGGCGAACAGGAAGACGTCCATGTCCTCCTCGAGGCGGAACTGTGTGTCGAGGGTGCACAAGAACGACGAGTCGAGGCTTGTGCCCAGGTACTCGACGCTGACGGTGTACGAGAGGGTGTCGAGCAGGCCCCGGAACTCGGCCTCGACGCGGTCGCGGTCGAAGGTGATGTGCCCGGAGGTCTGTGTCATGCGGGCCAGCGGGCCGTCGGCGGCGAACGAGCCCTCCTTGTCGAAGGGCAGGTTGAGCGCGACCGACTCGAGCGACAGGGTGGCGCGGACCGAGCCGTCGGGGTCCATGTGGAACGTCGTGGGGCGGACGCGCCCGACCAGGTCGAGGCGCTCGTAGACGCCGCGGTACAGGGACGGGACCGCCTCGGCGGACCAGTCCTCGAGCTTGACGCCGTGGAGCGTCAGGTCGATGCCCGCCTCGTCGATGCGCCCCGAGAGCTCGATGGGCTGTCCCCCCGGGTTCGAGGCCTCGTGCACCTGCTGGATGTGGAACGAGTACCCGGGCAGGCCCTGGATGGTCCGCGGCTCGAGAAGCCCGGCGAAGGGCAGGGCCCGGAGCGTCGCGTAGCCCTGCGGCCCGTGCTCGCCCAGCTCCATGATGCCCGAGCGCGCGACGAGCGTTGGCAGGGTGAAGCCGTCCGCGTCCTTCTCGCCGCCCAGGCCGAGCAGGGAGACGTCGGCGATGTTCAGACGCCCGGTCGCGACGTCCTGGCTGACGCGCAGGTGCGGGCGGTCGAGCTCGACGCGCGTGACGCGGGGCGAGCCGGTGAGCGTCGCGCCCCAGTCCACCCAGATGCGGGCCCGGTCCACCTCGAAGAATCGGGAGGCGACGCCCGACTCGCCCGGGGCGGTGAAGCGTGCGTTGCGGAGGACGATCGAGCCGTCGAGGTCCACGACGACACGGTCGGCCTGGATGTCGGCGTGGATGTTGGAGGCGATGCTGGGCAGGACGGCGTAGCGGGCGACGCCCGAGCGGGCCGCGACGAAAAGGAAGACCAGCGCCAGCGCCAGCGTCAGCAGGGCCAGACGGAAGAACCGGCGCTTGCGCGACACGCCCTCGCGTCTGGTCTTCGTGGCGGGTCCGCCGCGAGGAGGCCTGGATGTGGTCGGGGGGGGCGTGGTCATGGGCGCCCTGTGCCGCACCGCTCGAGTGCGGCCGGCGGGGTCTGGATGGTACACCCGGGCGGGGGGTCCGTCGCGCGTCTCGGCGCCCCGGTGGTGGGCTGTGCACGCCGCCCCGGGTCAAAGCAGGGGGTATGGGCACGCGGGGGGCCAGCGATCGGTGAGAACCGCCCGTGAGGCGGTGTGGGTGGGGTGGTCGGCGGGGCTGGCCCCGCCCGCGGGATGGGCCGATTCGACGCGCCCGGCGGGATCTCGGCTCGGGATGCGTGTCCGCGCCGCCTCGGACGCGCGTGCCCCGCGCGTCGTGGGCAGATACGCGTGGGCGGGTTCCGGGGTTGCGGATGGGGCGAATAGCACACGGGCACGCGCCGTTGACCGGGTGTTCGGGAACCCGCGGCATCACGCCTGCACACACGCGAAGGGAGCCTCGCATGACGAATCCGATTCTCCGCACCGGGACGGGGTGGTGGCCGATCATCCCCAGGCTGATCGCCGGGGGTGTGCTGACGCTGTTCGGCGCCATGAAGCTCGTGAGCCCAGATCTGCAGCAGAACGTCGGCGCCATGCTCGAGCAGGCGTCGATCCCGGGCGGGGCCTCGATGCTCTGGGTTGTCGCGGCGGGCGAAATCCTCGCGGGCGTGCTGCTGCTGTCTGGCGCGCTGGCCCGTGTCGGGGCGGCGTTGGCGGTCGTGCAGATGCTCGGGGCCCTGTACGTGCACTTCACGATCGACGTGAACGCGACCGATCCTCCGATCGAGCTGCCGCCGCATTTCTTCCCCGTGGTCATCCTGCTCGCGGCGCTCGTCGTGCTGGTGACGGGCTCCGGCAGGCTCGGTGTGGACGCGTGCATCGCGGGGGGCGGATCGTCGGTCTCGGGCTCTGACCCGGCCGGCGCATGAGAACAGGCGCGGGGGCTGAGCCCCCGCGCCCGCGAGTGAACAAGCAGGAGAATCGTTGCGTCAGCGGCGACGGCGGCGGGCGGTCGCCAGGGCGCCTGCTCCGAAGAGGAACGCGGTGCCAGGCGCCGGGACGACGCCCATCTTGACGAACGAGAAGTCGGAGTACTTGCCGAGGAATCCGGGGTTGCCGCTCTTGAGCTTCACCTTGGTGACGGCGCCGCCGAAGATGTCGTCGCCGGAGATCTGCCAGTAGCCGCCGCCCTGCTCGTTGGCGACGGAGAGGTTGACCACAACGCCCGAGTTGGTCCAGACGGCGGTGGTGTCGCTGGTGACGGTGAGCGTGTCGTCGGAGATGTCGGTGAGGACGCGGGCGATCTCGGCCCAGCGGTCGCCGAACTCGCCCTCGTCGTAGAGGAAGGCAAGCTCGAGGCGGTTGATGGTGACGGCCTGGTCGAACTCGAACTTCATGAACTCCCAGCCGTCGATCTCGCCATCAACGGCGCCGCGGTCGATGCCCATGCCCGTCACGCCGTTGACGGTCTTGAGCTCCATATTGCGGGGCCAGGTCGAGACGTCCACCTGGACGCCATCGACGAACAGTGTCTGGCTGGAGACACCCTCGGTCAGGTCGAGGTAGCTGATGACGTCGGCGTTGGCGGCCGAGCAGGTGAACGCGCCGGCAACGACGGCGCACAGGGTGGTCGCGATCTTCATCTCTTCTCTCCTCGTGTCTTCTCTCTGTTGGGTGGCGGGACGCGGCCCGCTCACACCAACGATGCCACGAGTGCGCGTCGCCGCAAGACAATCGCTCGCGAGGCGCGGTCCGCCTGCGCGGGGTGCGCCGCGGGCGACGAGCGTGCCGCGCGTCGCGCGGATTGTGCGGGAGGCCGCCGGGCGGGCTGTGGGATTACCGGTCGGGCGACAACCCGCGCCCTCGCCGGGCGATCAGGCCTGCGCCAGCCACCCGGGCAGGGCCTGGGGGCGCCCGGCCGCGTCCACGCACGCCAGCTCGGTCGAGGCGACGGCGCACACGCCATCGGTCGGGACGGCGGGGTCCGAGAAGTCTGGCGCGGCGCCCAGGCGTTCGAACAGCCACACCTCGTACTCGTGCCGGATCTTGATCCGCGAGCCGCCGACCACCCGTGTCCGCACCTCGACCACGTCGTCGTAGCGGACCGGGCGCCGGTACTTCAGCTCGAGCTTGGTGATGACCAGGAACACGCCCGCCTTCTCGAGCTGGGCGTAGGTGACGCCCGTGTCGCGGAGCAGCTCGGTCCGGGCCTCTTCGAGCCAGGGGACGTAGCTGGAGTGGTGGGCGACGCCGAACGGGTCGCACTCGGCGTACCGGACGCGCAAACGGACCGCGCCGTCGGTCGGGACGGGGCTCGTCGGTTCCGGGCGTGTCGGCTCGCGGGCCATGCCGGACTGTACCGCGCGTCCGCGGCGTGGATCAGACGGCGGGCTGCGGGGCCGCGGGCTTGGTGGCGCGGATCGCGTTGGCGCCGTCGATCGCCTTGGTGAAGAACATGAACAGCAGGACGAGGTTCGCCAGCGCGACCAGGAGGCCCAGGTACGGGATGATCGAGCAGATCATGAGGATGCAGATGATGAGCACCATGGTCTCGTTGATCTGCGGGCCCTGGATGTTCTTCTCGCGGATGTAGTTGTTGTAGTCCTGCGCCCAGCCCCAGTAGGCGACGAAGACCCAGTAGAAGTTGTAGAACGGGATGAAGAGGAAGCCGACGCCCTTGCCGGGTGTGGTCCTCGCGGTCCCGTCCTGGATCGAATCCCACAGCTTGTAGACAAGCATCATGGTGAAGACGATGCCGACGATGGCGGGGATATAGGCGAAGCAGATGATGCCCATGGCGGCCATGGCGAGGCTGTCGTTGCCCGCCATCGAGAGCAGCACGCCGAGGAAAAGGAGGATGAGAAAGACAACTGGGCCGCCGAAGATCAGACCCAGGTACATGTTCTTGTTGATGGCCGGCATGGTTGGTTCCCCGTGAGTTGAACGGTTACGTGTCGCCCCGCGAGAGCGCGGGCGTGGGTTGTGGTTGTCTTCGCCGCCAGGCGAGGGCGGCGGTGATCAGCAGCACGAGTGCCGCGGTATCGGTCATCACGTGGACGATGTCGATCGCGATCATGAGCGGGTAGATGTCCTCGAAGGCGCGCTCGCCCCGGTTCACGCCCGCCATCAGCGTCTGGCGGGCGACGAGGCTCGCGACGCCCACGAGCAGCATCGCGCCCAGCGCGAGGATCACGCACAACGCCGGGCCGACGGCCCGCCTGGCGAGCACGATCGCCAGCAGGATCCCGGCGATCTCGACGAGGATCATGGGCGTGAGGTAGGGCAGGCGGGCGGCGATCAGCGACCACGCCGAGCCCGGGTCCGTGTTGTACACCGCGTCCCCCCTTCTCCGGTGGAGTCGCCCCCACACGTCATCGCCCGGGGCCGTCGGCCCCCAGAGGGGCGTCAGCCTATCGCCCCGGCGTGATCCGTGAGAGAAGCCTTGATTCTGCGTCCGGGCAATGATAGGTATATGGACGGGTATGGGGAGGAGGGCTGGCGTGCTCCGGGTGCTGTTCTTCGATCTCAACTCGTACTTCGCCTCCGTCGAGCAGCAGCTGCGGCCCGAGCTGCGGGGCAGGCCGATCGGGATCGTGCCGATGCGGACGGACTCGACCTGCTGCATCGCGGCCAGCGTCGAGGCCAAGGCGGTGGGGGTCAAGACGGGCACGGGCGTCCGCGAGGCCAGGGCCCTGTGCCCGGGCATCCGCCTGGTGGTCTCGCGCCCGCAGGAGTACGTGAAGATGCACCACCGGGTCCGCGAGGCGGTGGAGACGTGCATCCCGATCGCGGCGATGCGGTCGGTGGACGAGGGGGTCTGCCGGCTGGGCCTCGGCGAGCGTGACCGGGCGTCGGGCGAGGCGCTGGCGATGCGGATCAAGGGCGCGATCCGCGCGCGCATCGGCGACGTCCTCCGATGCTCCATCGGCCTGGCGCCCAACGAGCTGCTGGCCAAGATCGGCACCGACATGCGCAAGCCCGACGGGCTGATGACGATCGAGCACGCGGACCTGCCGGAGGTTCTCTACGAGCTGGAGCTGACGGACCTGCCGGGGATCGCCAAGCGCATGCGGGCGCGGCTCGACCGGGTCGGCATCCGGAGCGTGCGTGATCTGTGCGCGCTGTCGGAGGACGAGCTGGGGCGGGCGTGGGGGAGTGTGGTCGGGCGGCGGTGGTGGTACTGGCTGCGGGGCCAGGAGGTCGTGATGCCGCGGGTGCGTCGGCACACGATCGGGCACCAGCACGTGCTGGCGCCGAAGATGCGCACCGACGAGGGCGCCCGGGCGGTCGCGTTCCGTCTGCTGCACAAGGCCGCGGCCCGGGCGCGGCACGAGGGGTACGCCGCCCGGGCGTTGTGGGTGGGCGTCCGCCCCGAGGACCTGCCCGGAATGGACCCCTTGGGCGGGGGGTCGGATGGCTCGGGCTCAGAAGGCTCGGCGGGGGCGGGCTCGGCGGGTTTCGGGCGGTGGGGGCCGCGCCTGGGCTCGTGGGAGCAGGTGGTCCCCCTGGGCCCCGGGTGCGTGGACACGGGGGCGATGGCGCGGGCGTTGGCGGGCGCGTGGTCGCGCCGCCCGCCGACGCGCCCCAAGTGGGTGGGCGTGACGCTGATCGGGCTGATCGAGCGGGACATGACGCTGGCGTTGTTCGAGCCCGAGCGCGTGGACGAGGCGTTGTCGGCGGCGATGGACCGGATCAACACGCGGTACGGGCGCAACGCGGTGTACTACGCGTCGATGCACAGCGCGCGCGCGCAGCGTGTCGGCGGGATCGCGTTCAATGTTGTGCCGGACCTGGCGCTGCCGGACGCGGTTGGGTGAGGGATAGGGGAGTGCGTCGGGTCAGCCCGTCGATTGCATCGCCGCGGCCAGGGCGTTGAGGCTGGCGAGGATCGCGGGTGTCAGCGTCGCCCGCTCATCGTCGGTCGTCGCCCGGTCGGCGCGGGCGAGCAGCTCGATCTGGACAAGGTTCAGGACGTCGGTCCAGGGGTTGCGGGCCGCGATCGCGTCCTGGATGACCGGGACGTTGTCGAGCAGGCGGGCCTGGCCCGTGATCGCGAGGACGGCGTCGCGGGCGTTGGCGTACTCGTGCGCGATCCGCGCGTGGAAGGCGTCGCCGCCTTCTGCCCGCGCCGCGTATCGGGCGGCGATGGGCAGGCGGGCGCGGGCCATCTCCTGCTGGGCGTTGTCGATGATCGCGCGCATCGCGGGCCAGTTTTCGTAGGCCTCGCGCAGCTCGTCGGGGCCGGCGGCCTCGGCGCCCGAGCCGAGCCCGAACCAGCCCGGCGCGAGGTAGCGGGTCTGGATCCAGCTGAAGCCCCAGGGGATGGCGCGGATGGAGCCGAACCCGAGCGAGCCCCCACGCGACACGGGGCGCGAGGCGATGGGCAGGGCGCCGATGTGGCGCACGGGGGTGGCGGCGGCGAACCAGGGCCAGAAGCCCGGGTCGTCGATGAGCTGGCGGTAGGCGTGCATCGCCCGCTGCGCGACGTCGCCCAGAAGACGCTCGGCGTCGCGCGGCTTTGCGCCGCCCGACTCGGGCGTGCGCTGCGTCGAAAGCAGGACGGCGTGGACGATCTGCTCGAGGTGCCTGCGGGCGATCTCGGGCATCGCGTAGCGGAACGAGATGACCTCGCCCTGCTCGGTGAAGCGGATGCGCCCGTTGCACGACTCGGGGGGCGCCGACAGGATCGCGCGGTTGGCGCGCCCGCCGCCCCGCCCGACGGTGCCGCCCCGCCCGTGGAAGAGGCGGAAGGCGACGGCGTGCTCGTTGCAGGTGTCGGCGATCTCGCGCTGGGACTTGTGGAGGGCGGCGTTGGCCATGAGGAACCCGCCGTCCTTGTTGGAGTCGGAGTAGCCGAGCATGATCTCCTGGAAGTGCTCGGCGTGGACGCGGGCGCGGGCGTCGAGCTGGGCGCGGTAGGCGGGGGTGGTGAACATCCTGGCGAGCAGGGCGGGGGCGCGCTGCAGGTCGTCGATCGTCTCAAAGAGGGGGACGACGTCCAGGTCGCTCTCGGGGCCGTCGTCGCCCGGGCGGAGCAGGCCGGTCTCTTTCATCAGGACCAGCACCTCGAGCAGGTCGCTGACCGAGTCGGTCATCGAGACGATGTACGACTGGACGGCCAGCGGCTCGCGGGCGACCGTCTCGCGGACGACGCGCAGCACGTCGAGCGCCTCGCGGGTCTCGTCGGTGAGAGCCGCGCCCAAGGCGAGCAGCGGGCGGGGGTTGAGCAGCTCGGCCGAGAGTGTTCTGATGCGGGCGTCCTCGTCGAGGCCCGCGAAATCGCGTTCGACGCCCGCGAGGCGGAGCAGCTCGGCGACCGCCCCCTCGTGCACGCGCGAGTGCTGGCGGATGTCCAGCGTCGCCAGGTGCAGCCCGAAGGCGCGGACGCGGAGACGCAGCGCCGCCAGGCGCCCGCGCGAGGCGACCTCGGACAGGCCGATCTCGCGGAGGACTGCGTCCATCTCGTCCAGGTCGCACGCCAGCTCGGCGGCGGTGCAGCCGTTGTGCCCCAGCAGCCTGGCGCGGATCTGCATCGCCCGGACTCGCAATGGCTCGAACCGGGCGTGCTGGACGAAGCTCTCGTCGTCGATGCCCGCGCCGCCCGCACGCTCGACCGTCTCGATGAACGGGGCGGGGATCGGGGCGCGCCGGGTCGAGACACTCAGCTCGTGGCGCAGGCTCAGCAGCTCGTCGGCGAGCTTAGCGACGATGGACTCGCGCATCAGGGCGAGTGTTTGACGCGTGACGTCGGCTGTGACCTTGGGGTTGCCGTCGCGGTCGCCGCCGATCCAGGTGCGGTAGCGCAGGGGTGTGATGGGCGGGATCGGGCCGCCGCCGTAGATCGCGCCGACCGCGTCCTCGATGTCGGCCGCGAGGCGTGGCAGGGCCTCCCAGACCGCGTCGGTCAGGTAGAACAGCCCGTTGCGGACCTCGTCGAGCACGCCCAGGCGGCTGGCCCGGACGTCGTCGGTCACGAGGAGCAGGGCGATCACACGCCGCAGCTCGCTCTCGATCGAGGCCCGCTCGGGCGGGGTGGGGTCGGTGCGGCGGAGGGTCTGGACACTGGCGGCCAGTTCGCGCTGCTTGTGCATGATCGCGCGTCGGCGGGTCTCGGTCGGGTGGGCCGTGAAGGTCGGCATGACCTCGATCCTCGCGAGCAGGTCGAGGGCGTCCTCGCGGGTGACGCCGCGTTCTTTGAGCGTGCGGACCGCGTCGAGGATCGACTCGGCGCGAGGCGACTCGGGCGAGGCGCCCCGCTCGCGTTCGCGGTTGATCCGCGCGATGCTCAGCTGCTCGGCCTTGTTGAGCAGGTGAAACCGGGCGGTCGAGTACCGCAGCACCCAGGTGAGCTCGTCGGTGGGCAGGGCCGCGACGCGCCGGGCGACCTCGTCGCGGTCCGGGTGCTCGTCGGCGTCTCCCGCGTCGCGGCACAGGGCCGCCAGGGCGAGGGTCGTGTCTCTGGCACGTGCGAACTCCCCCTCGCAGACGGCGTCGAGGGTCGAGGTCAGGAGGGCGAAGTCGTTGGCGTGGTGGGGGGGCACGCTTAGACGCTAGCCACGCCGACGCGTGCTCAAGGGCAAACTCCCGAAGACTACGGCTTTGTGACTTCAATCCGGTATGTCTGCCCGGTTACGAGCCCGATCTGGGAGGCCTTGTCGAGGGTCCGGATTGTGTAGAAGCCGGGGCTCAGCCGGGGCGGCGCCTTGCCCCAGACGATCGCGACGGCTCGGCATCGTCCCTCTCGGGGTTTCAGCATGCCCGTGCAGCCGAACTGCCATGAGATGTGATCGGGCTTGCCGGGCCCAACCGCGGCGGGACGCACTGTTCGCCCGAGGTGCACGGGGCGCCCGTCGGGGTCGGTGATCGAGATCCACTGGTTGGTGGCGAGGTTCAAAACGGTAGAGAGCTCGTGGGCGACGGCGTCGGCGGGGAGTTCGGGATTGCATTCCACCTCAACGACGACATCGATATACAAGCCGCTGTCCGCGACGACCCCGCCCGCGAACGCATAGGCGAAGGGGGCGCCGCAGGCGTCTTCGCCCTCCTCGGTCGCGGGCGTGAGCGTGACGGCGTCGTACATCGCCGCGGGCAGTTCGCCCGAGGGCCACGGCGGGACATGGCGCCCGGTGTACCACCAGTAGGGCGAGAAAAAGAAAAACCAGGCGAGAGAGACGAGAACCACAATCGAGGCGGCGATTGCGATCCCCCGCTTCATGCGTTACCCGCTCTTTGAGTCGCCCCGCGCGAAAATCGACGCGACGTAGTTGAGCACGTCGGTGGCGCTGACCTCGTTGTAGCCGAAGTTCTTGATCAGCCGCTGTTTGACAACGTCGATCTTCTGCTGCGTCTCGTCGTCCACGACCGAGCTTACGAGGTTCTTGAGCTTGATCGTGTCGCGGCTGTCCTCGAAGAGCTTGAGCTCCAACGCCTTGTACAGCCTCGCGTTGGTGTTGTACTCGAACTTCTTGTTGTCGAGCGACAGCGCGCCGATGTAGTTCATGATCTCCTGGCGGAAGTCGTCCTTGCGGGAATCCGGGATGTCGATCTTCTCCTCGATCGCCCGCATCAGCCGCTCGTCGGGCTCCTCGTCGCGCCCGGTGTACTTGTTGACGACCTTCTCTTTTTGCGTGTAGGCCCGGACGTTCTCGATGTAGTTGGTGCACAGGCGCTTGATCGCCTCCTCGTCGGCGCTGATCGCCCGCTGCACCACGCCCATGATGATGTCCTCGTACTCGTCCTTGACGATCGAGAGCAGCTCCTTGTACCGCTTCTTGGTCTCCTCGTCGGTCAGCAGAGAGTGATGCCCGAGGCCCGCCTCGAGTTCGTTGAGGACCATGAAGGGGTTGATGGTGTGCTCCTCGATGGCCTGACGGCTGACGAGGGCGTTGGAGACCTTGTCCTGGATGTAGCGGGGGGAGATGCCGGTCATGCCCTCGCGGGGGGCTTCTTCCTTGAGTTCCTTGACCGAGTCCTCGGTGAAGCCCGGGATGGACTTGCCGTTGTAGAGCTTGAGCTTCTGCATGAGGGTGAGCCCGGCCTTCTTGGGCTCGGCCAGTCGCGTGAGCACCGCCCAGATCGCCGCGACCTCGAGGGTGTGCGGGGCGATGTGCATGTTGCGGATCTTCTCTGGCCCGAAGTCCTTGTGGTAGATCTTGATCTCGTCGTCGAGGCGGATGTTGTAGGGGATGTCGATCTTGATGGTTCGGTCGCGGAACGCCTCCATCATCTCGTTGGACTGGAGGCGCTTGTACTCGGGCTCGTTGGTGTGCCCGATGATGACCTCGTCGATGTACGTCTGCGCGAATTTCTTGGGCTTGATGGTGTGCTCCTGCGTCGCGCCGAGGAGGTCGTACAGGAACGCGACGTCGAGCTTGAGCAGCTCGATGAACTCGCACACGCCCCGGTTGGCGATGTTGAGCTCGCCGTCGAAGTTGAAGGCGCGTGGGTCGGAGTCGGAGCCGTACTGGGCGATCTTGCGGTAGTTGATGTCGCCGGTGAGTTCGGTGGAGTCCTGGTTCTTCTCGTCCTTGGGCTGGAAGGTGCCGATGCCGACACGGTCTTTCTCGGAGAGGACGATGCGTCGGACCTGGACGTGGTCGATGACCTTCTTCCAGTCGCCGTCGTAGAAGGCCATGAGGTCGCCGTAGATCTTGCGGCTGAACGGGTCGGGCTCGCCGTAGATCCGCAGGCGCCCGCCGTGGTGCTCGGGCTTGTACCCCTGGTTGAATCGTTCGATGAGGTCGGCCCTGGCCTCCTTGGGGACGAGGACGATGGGGTCCTCGTGCATGGGCGAGGGGAAGGCGTGGTCGCGGCGTGCCTCGTGCGGGTTGCCGTCCATGGGCGAGACCTCGCACCGCTCGTCGAGCATCCAGCTGAACGAGTACAGCGCGCCCTCGGGCGTGCGCGAGTAGGCCTCGAGGCCCTTCTTGAACAGGCGTGCGATGGTGGACTTGGACGAGCCGACCGGGCCGTGGAGCAGGAGGACGCGTTTGTCCGTGCCGTAGCCCTCGGCGGCGGAGCGGAGGACGTCCACGAGCTGCATGAGCGCGAAGTCGAGCCCGAAGATGCCGTCGGCGCCCTGGTCGAAGGGGTCGGAGAAGAAGTGGTAGCGGACGCACTCTTTCTTGAAGAGCTTGTAGTGGTCGCACCCCTGGGAGAGGACGGCGTCGTACAGGCGTTGGTACGCGTTGCGGAGCACGCTGGGGTTGTTCTCGCACAGCGCGAGGTAGTCCCAGAAGTTGCCCGTCCAGTGGTGGTCCTGGAACTGCTTGCGGTCGAGCCGGGACTCGATCAGGCCGAGCAGCTCGCTCGAGGTGGTGTTGTGCTCGTGGTTCATGCCGCGGCCCTCCGTGCCTCTCGCGCCCGTTCTGGAGAACGGGCGACTCAACGCGATATCGGCCAGCCCGGGGGCCGGCGTGTGGATACCCGTGATTCAGACGGGCAATCTCCGGCGTCGCGCCTGTCGGCGCCGACCCGGGGCCACAACAAGATACGTCGACCGCTCGGGCGATGTTCTGGGACGTGGGCCCGGCGCTCCGCTGGTCGCCGGGCGTGGACCGCTCCGGATCAGTGAAAGCTGACCTCTGACGGGCGGTTTTGCGAGCAGAAGCGGCAACCGGGCGGCGAGGTTGTCTGTACGCAGGGGCGGCGACCCGAGCGGTCGCCCACGCCGCGCGTCCGAGCCACGCTCGCCCCGCACCCCGCGCGGCCAAGACCCGGGAAGGCACGGCGCCAGAGGCGCCCAGCCACGAGCCCGAGCAAGGAGCACCCGATGAACCGAGCGATCGTTGTCGCTGTTGCGTGCGCGGCCCCCGCGCTGGCCCAGCCGAGCGAGTTCCTGCTCATCCCCTGGGGCGCGGGCAACCCCCCCACGCCGGGCTCGGGCTCGATCGGCATGTACTCGCCCCAAGACGGCACGTACCTGGGCGACATCGTCCCGCCCGACCCGACGCGCATCATCTTCCCGAACTGCGCGATCATCGGGCCCGACCGGCTGATCTACTTGTCCGACTCCGTGAATGACGCCGTGTACCGGTACGACCTGCACGGGAACTTTGTTGACGAGTTTCTCGGGCCCGACGACGGGCTCGACAACGTCCGGGGCCTGCACTTCCTGGATGGCGACCTGCTCGTCGCGAACAACCCGATCATCGGCACGATGGTCGACGAGGAGAATGTCGCGGTGCTCCGGTTCGCGCCCGACGGGGCCGAGAAGACACCCCTGATCCCGCCTGGCTCGGGCATCTCGGCGTGGGACATCCACCCGTCGTACGGCGGTGATCTGATCATCGGGGACGTGGAAGCTCTTCCCCCGCCGGCGCCCGTCGCGAGGTACACGGCGGGCGGCACGCACGTCACCGACATCTACTCCGCGTCATTCCCCACGCAGATCACCGACGGGCATGAACCAGGGACGTACTACGGGTTCCAGTTCTCCGGGCTCGTCACAATCTTCACGGACAACGTCTCGCTCGGCACGTTGTCGCTGACAGGGCTCCAGAACGCCGGCCAGGGCTGCTTCGCGCTGCGTGACGGCAACATCCTGGGCGTGAGCTTCAACGCGGGCGTTTTCGTCCACAGCGCCGACACCGGCGCACGTCTCGGCACGATCCGAACGGGGTTCGGGCTCTACGGCACGGTCTCGCTTGCACAAGTCTGCTGGGCAGACCTGACCAACGACGGGACGCTCGATTTCCTGGACGTGCTTGCCTTTGTCGTGGCCTTCGCCGCGGGCGAGCCCGAGGCGGACTACGCCGCGCCCGCGGGTGTCTTCGACTTCATCGACGTGCTCGTGTTCCTGGATCGCTTCGCGCAGGAATGCCCCTGAGGGGCCGGGACGCGATCGGCATGGGTACGATCGCGCATGTCCTTCGGCCTCGGGCACGGGCGTGCCCTCGATCCCGCGATCGGTCGGGTCGGCGTCGGGCCAGACGAGCTGACGCCCCTGCCCGACACGATCCTCGACGACCCCGACGCGGGGCGCGTGGACCCGCGCGCATGGTTCGCACGCCCGGACGCGCCCTTCGAGATCGAGATCGGCTCGGGCAAGGGCGCGTTTCTGGTCCAGCAGGGGGCGCTCGAGCCGGGCGTGAACTACCTGGGCATCGAGTGGGCGGGCGAGTTCTACGCGTACGCCGCCGACCGCGTGCGGAGGCGGCGTGACGCAGACGGCTCGCTGGCCAACATCCGCGTGCTGCACGCCGACGCGGGCGAGTTCCTGCGCTGGCGCTGCCCGCCCGGGATCGTGCGGGTGATCCACCTGTACTTCTCCGACCCGTGGCCCAAGAGCAAGCACCACAAGAAACGCGTCATCCAGGACCGCTTCCTCGCCGACGCGTGGCGGGCGCTGACGCCCGGCGGCGAGCTCCGCGTCGTCACCGACCACGACGGGCTCTGGGCGTGGGACACGGCGCACTTCGAGCGATGGACCACCGGGGCGCCCCCGGACGAGCGGGTCCGCGCCGCGACCGGCGGGGCCCCGGCGTTCGGGCTGATCCCCTTCGATCGCCCCGAGTCCGCTGGCGAGGGCGAGCTTGTGGGCACGAACTTCGAACGCAAGTTCCGTGTGGAAGGACGGTCGTTCCACGCGGGGGTTCTTCGCAAACTGGGCGGGGATCCGGGCTGAGCACCCGCCGGGCATAAACTCACGCGTGGTATCCGCCCCCAGACAAGCCGTCGTCCTGCTCTCTGGCGGGCTGGACAGCGCGACCACGCTCGCCGTCGCGAGGCGCGACGGGTTCGACGCGGTCTGCCTCGCGTTCGCCTACGGCCAGAACCACGCCGACGAACTCGGGGCCGCCGCGCGTGTCGCCCGGGCGCAGGATTCCCCGCTCCGGGTCATCGAGCTCGACGCGTCGGCGTTCGCCGGCAACGCGCTCACCGGCGACGGCCAGATCCCCAAGGGCAGGAGCGGGCCCGAGATCGCGGGCGGGATCCCCGCGACGTACGTCCCGGCGAGGAACCTCGTGTTCCTGTCGCTGGCGCTGGGCGTTGCCGAGACGCTCGGCGCCCGGGACCTGTTCATCGGCGTCAACGCCGTGGACTACTCGGGCTACCCGGACTGTCGCCCCGAGTTCATCAGCGCCTTCGAGGAGACCGCCAACCTCGCGACCAAGGCGGGCGTCGCCAGCGACAGCTTCCGCCTGCACACGCCCCTGATCCACCTGAGCAAGGCGCAGATCATCCGCCTCGGCGCCGACCTGGGCGTGGACTACGCGCTCACGCTCTCGTGCTACGACCCGGACGACGACGGACGCGCGTGCGGGCGTTGTGATTCGTGCGCGCTGCGCCGCAGAGGCTTCGAGGAGGCGGGCGTGCCGGACCCGACGCGGTACGCGCCCGGCGTGGCGACGTGATGGGTGTCGAGTTGCCGCAGGCGGGCGCTCCGGACCATCCGGTTCGCGCATCGGCGGACGAGCTGCCTGTGTCAGAGACGTTCCTCTCGATCCAGGGCGAGGGGAAGCTGACGGGCGTGTCCTCGTGGTTTATCCGCGTGAGCGGGTGCAACCTGCGGTGCGTCTGGTGCGACACGCCGTACGCGAGCTGGGATCCCGAGGGCGGGCGGGTCTCGATCGCGACGCTGGTTGCGCAGGCGACGAACTCGGGCGCGGCGCACGTCGTGCTCACCGGGGGCGAGCCCATGATCTTTCCGCAACTCGTGCCGCTGAGCCACGCACTGGGCGACGCGGGCCTGCACGTGACGATCGAGACCGCGGGGACCAACGACTTGCCCGGCGTGCACGCCGACCTGATGAGCCTGTCGCCCAAGCTCGCCAACTCGACGCCGACGGGCGACCCGCGCGACCCGTCGGGCGCCTGGGCGGCACGGCACGAGGCTCGGCGACTGGATTTTTCCGTCCTCAACGCCCTCGTCGCCCGCTTCCCGGACCGCCAGCTCAAGTTCGTCGTCAGCGATCCCAAAGACCTGGCGGAGATCGGGCGTGTGCTCGAACGCGTGGAGGGTCTGTCGCCTTGCGATGTGATGCTGATGCCCGAGGGGGTGAGGACGCCCAACCCGTCGCGCGTGCGGTGGATCGCCGACGCGTGCGTCGAGCGGGGCTGGCGGTACTGCCACCGCCTGCACATCGAGCTGTTCGGGGACACGCGGGGGACTTGAGTGCGCGAACCGCGCACCCGCGTCAGCGGTAGGATTGTCGATGGTCTACAGGGTCTGCAAATCATTCGAGATCGAGAGCGGGCACATGCTCTCCAAGCACCCCGGGCGGTGCCGGTTCCCCCACGGGCACTCCCGCCGGGTCGAGGTCGTTCTTGTCAGCCAGACGCTGGACGCCAACGACATGGTGTGCGACTTCAAGGCGATCAAGCTGGCCATCGGCGAGCTGCTCGACGCCTGGGACCACGCGATGGCTCTGAACAGCGACGACCCCAGGCTCGAGGCGGTCAAGGGCGTTGCGGGGGACCGTGTGGTTGTATTTCAGGGCGAAGACCCCACGACGGAGGCGCTGGCCCGGCGCATCTACGAGCACGTCGCCCACCGCCTCGCGTCGGGTGGGGTTGTCGCGG
The DNA here is from genome assembly GCA_029260515.1 of Phycisphaerales bacterium. Lineage (GTDB taxonomy): Bacteria > Planctomycetota > Phycisphaerae > Phycisphaerales > UBA1924 > JAJRXR01. Next base: position 661,874 of record JAJDDC010000070.1, read on the forward strand.
ACGAGGGGGGCGTGGAGTACCGCTTCCCGGAGAGTGTCCGCGTCGAACGCGTCCGGGTGGGCGAGACGTCCAGCTCGTGGGCCGAGTACGGCGTGCCGAACGTCGGCTAGACGCGCACAAATGAATGGAGCGGAGATCATGGCACGAATCAGCAGAGCCCTCATCGTCGCGGCCGCGGGCGCCTCGGTCGTGTTCTCGACGCCCGGCGCGATCGCGCAGGACGAGCTGTACAGCACCCAGACGGAGGCGGACATCGCGTTCGCGCGGCGACTGTCGAGCGCGTTCAAGCACGCGTCGCGTCAGATCGAGCCGGCGGTGGTGCACATCACGAGTTCCCGGCTTGTCCAGCCCGTGCGGCGGGATCCGTTCGGGCGCCGCTTCGCCGCGGGCGAGCCCCGGCTGCAATCGACGGGCCTGGGCTCGGGCGTGATCGTGGACGCGCGCGGGTACGTGCTGACCAACAACCACGTCGTCGACGGCGGGCAGAAGTACATCGTCCGCCTGTCTGATGGGCGCGAGTTCGAGGCCGAGGTCGTGGGCCAGGACGCTCCGACCGATCTGGCCGTCCTCCGCCTCGACGGCGACGGGTTCGGCGTCGCCCAGTTCGGGGATTCCGAGGCCCTCGAGGTCGGCGAGTGGGTGATCGCGGTCGGCAGCCCGTTCGGGATCGACAACACTGTGACGGCGGGGATCGTCAGCGCCAAGGGGCGCACGCCCCGCGACATCAGGGCGCCCGAGGACGCCGAGACGCTCCAGGAGTTCATCCAGACCGACGCGGCGATCAACCCGGGCAACTCGGGCGGGCCGCTGGTCAACCTCGAGGGCAAGGTCGTGGGGATCAACACGGCCATCGCATCGCGCTCGGGCGGGTCCAACGGGCTCGGGTTCGCGATCCCGTCGGAGATCGCGAAGGTCGTGATGGACGGCATCATCGAGCACGGGTACGTGCCGCGCGGCTGGCTCGGGATCGCCGCGGGAGATATCAACCCCTCGCGCTACCGCGAGCTGGGCCTGCGCACCGCCGACGGCGCGATCATCACCCGTGTGCAGCCGGACAGCCCGGCCGATGCCGCGGGCCTGCGCGCCGGCGACGTCGTCACCGAGTTCGGCGGGCGGCGCGTCACCGGCTGGAACCGATTCCGAAACGTCATCGCCATCACCCCGCCCGAGACCAAGACGGCGGTCGTCTACTACCGCGACGGCGCCCGCCTCGAGGGGACCGTCGTGCTCGCCGACCGCTTCCTCGAGGTCGCCGACCAGCTCGGCGGCTCGCTCCTGGGGCTCGACGTCATACCCGCGGGCATCGACATGACCGCCGGGCGCGAGGCCGGTGTGGACGAGCCGGGCCTCGTGGTCGAGCAAGTCGCCCCGGGCAGCCTCGCCGAGCAGAGCGGGTTCCAGGCGGGCGACGTGATCACCGCGGCCGACGGGGCGCCGCTGCACTCGGTCGATGACCTCGTCCGCGCCCTCCGCGCGGGCGACCTGTCCGGGGGCATCCGCGTCAACGTCATCCGCGGCTCGCGCCTCGGGTTCATCGACCTCTCGCTCGACCGCTGAGGACGCTCAGGCCGGGTTGTCAGACGGGGTTGGGCGGCGCGTGCAGGCGTGCCGCGACGCCCTCGCCCCGGTCGTCGGGCAGGTCCAGGCGACCAGACCAGGCGATCGCGATCCACCGCTTCGCGTCGGCCAGGATCATCAGGAAGCAGGGCAGCACGACCAGGATGATCCCGGTCGCGCTCATCAGCCCGAAGCTGATCGTGATCGCCATCGGGATCAGGAACCGCGCCTGGAAGCTCTGCTCGAGCATAAGGGGCAGCAGGCCCAGCACCGTCGTGATGGTGGTCAGCAGGATCGCGCGTACGCGCGCCCGCCCCGCGTCCAGCGCCGCTTGGCGGACGCTCTCTCCCAGGGCACGCCGCTCGTTGAAGAACTGCATGAAGATCAGCGAGTCGTTCACCACCACGCCCGCCAGCGCGACGAACCCGATGAGCGACAGAAACGTCATGTTGAACCCGAGGATCAGGTGCCCCCAGATCATCCCGATCGTCGCGAATGGGATCGCGCTCATGACGATCAACGGCTGCAGGTAGCTCTGGAACAACCACGCGAGCACCACGTAGATCAGCCCCATCGCGACGAGCATCCCGATGGGCAGTGTCTTGAAGCTCTCGGCCATCTCCTTCTGGCGCCCGCGCTCCAGCACGCGCACCCCCGGGACCTCGCTCTCGATCTGTCGGATCTCGCCCTTGAGCTGGGCGGCGATCTCCTCGGGGTTGGCAAGTCCCGGGTTCACGTCGCCCGTGACCGTGATCGCCCGCCTGCGGTCCAGGCGCCGGATCGTCGCGTTCGAGCGTCCCTCCTCGATCCGCGCGATCTCGCTCAGGGGCACGGGCAGCCCCGCCGGCGAGATCACGTGCATGTTCTCCAGTGCGCCGAGGCTCCTGCGGACCCGCCCGGGCATGATGACCCGGACGTCCACGTCCTCGCGGTCGCCCGCGAAGGTGAACGCCTCGAGCCCGAAGACCGCGCCCTGGATCTGGCGACCGAGGCCGGCGCGGGTGAAGCCCAGCTCGCTGGCGCCGTCGCGGAGCGTGAACCGCAGTTCGCGTTGGCCCGCGTCCGCGTTGTTTGCGACGTCGAACACGCCGTCGTAGGCGCGCATGCGCCGCTCGAGCTGCGCGACCGCCCGGCCGATCTGCGTGGGCGACTCGCCCGTCACAGTGAACGTGAGCGCCGGCCCGCCCGGGCCCCCGCCGATGCCCTCCATCCGCAACGATTTGATGCCCGTTAACTCCCCCGCGTGCTCGCGGATGGCGATCTGGATCTGCTCGCTGGTGCGGTCACGGGTCTCGACCGGGTTGAGCTCGAGTATGAGCTGGCCCAGGTGGTCGCCGACCGAGTCGTTCCCTTCGCCGTTGATGTCGCCGATCCCGCCCGAGACGGCGTACACGCTCGCGACCTCGGGCTGGGCCAGGGCCGCGGCCTCGAGGCGCTTGACGACCGCGTCCGTCTCGACGGCTGGCGAGCCGATGGGCATGACCAGAGAAATGTTGATCGTCTCGGAGTCCTCGGTCTCGAAGTAGACGAACTTGAGGATCCCGCCCGCGAACAGCGACGCCGAGAGGATCACCGCCGCGACCGCGATGCAGACCGTCAGGTACCGCCGGCGCAGGGCGAGCTCGAGCGTGCGCATGTACGCGGGGATGATCTTCTTGTTGAACAGACGGTCCCGGGCGTGGTCGAACTTCAGCTCGATCGCCTGGAGCTTCGTCGTGCCGCCCGCCTCTTCCTGGCGGTCCTGGGCGCGCAGCGAGTGCGCCATGTGGCTGGGAAGGATGAACAGGCACTCGATGAGCGAGACGAAAAGCGCGCACGCCGCGACCGCGGGCAGCCACTGCATAAAGTCGCCCAGCTGTCCCTCGACCAGCGCCAGGGGCAGGAACGCGCAGATCGTCGTGAGCACGGTCGCGACGACCGGCCAGGCGACCTGGTTCGTCCCCTTGATCGCGGCGATCTCCGCGGGCTCGCCCCGCTCGTGCCTGGCGGTGATGTTCTCGCTGACCACGATCGCGTCGTCGACGAGGATGCCGATCACGATGATGAGTCCGAACATCGTGATGAGGTTGAGCGTGAGCCCGAGCAGGCTCATCACCGCGAGCGTGCCCAAGAGCGAGATGATGAGCCCGATCGCGACCCAGAAACTGATCCGCCAGTTGAGCAGCAGCACGAGCGTGACGAAGACGAGGATCCCGCCGAACAGCGCGTTCTTGGACAGCAGCGACAAACGTTGCTGAACGAACCGGGCCAGGTCGGTGGTTGTGACCAGTTCGCCCGGCGGCGGCCCGTCCGCGGCGCGCGCCATGCCCAGTTCATACGCCGCGATCCGGTCTGACACGGGCTTTTCGTCGCCCGGCTTCTTGGGCGCGAACGCCGCGATCTTCTCGCCCGCGGTATACGCGATCTCCTCGCCCCGCCTCCCCTTGACGTACGCCTTGACCAGCGCCGCCATCTTGACGACGTCGTCCTCGCCGACCTTAAAAACAGTCAGGCTCACCGCGGGCTTGCCGTTGAGGCGGCTGGTGAGCGACACATCGCGGAACCCGTCGTGCACGTCCGCGACGTCGCCCAGGCGGAGCACCTGGCCCGATGGGTCGGACGCGACGACGATCTCGCGGATCGTCTCGCCGCGCTCCTCGACGCCCACCGACCGGACCGCGACGTTGGCGCTGTCCGAGCGGACCGAGCCGCCGGGCAGCTCGCGCATCGCCGCGGCGACCCGGTCGGCGATCGCGGGCAGGCTCAGCCCGTGCTCGATGACCGCCTCCGGGCGGACCTCGACGCGGATCTCGTCGCCCCGGACGCCCGAGAGCACGACATCGCCCATCCCCGGGATCGTGCGCAGGTCGTTGCGGATCTGCTGGATCGCCCGCTTCATGTCCCGCTCGGGCGCGTCGCCGTAGAGCGAGAGGACGACCGCGGGCAGGTTGGGCTCGATCTTCTGGACCGTGATGCGGTCGGCGAGCTCTGGCAGGTCCTGGAGCGCGTCCATCTCGCGTTTGACGTCCGCGACCGCCGCGTCGATCCCCACGCCCTCGGCGAACTCGACGACGACATTGGCGGCGCCCTCGACGATCGTCGCGCTCACCTCCTCGACGCCGTCGAGGTCCGCGACCCGGTCCTCGATCTTGATCGCCAGCGAGTCCTCGATCTCCTCGGGCGCCGCGCCGGGGTACGGGGCCGCGATCGCGACCTTCGACGGGGCGATCTCGGGGAAGAACTCGCGCCGGAGCGAGAGACCGAAGATGATGCCAGCGCCCACGACCGCGAGCATGACGAGATTCGCGACGACCGGGCGCCGGACGCCAAACTCTGGCAGGCCCATCTCAGCCGCCCCCCGCCGCGGGCTCGGGGCCCGTGCCGGCCCCGTCGCGGACCAGACCAGAGTCGGCGCCCTCGTCAGGGCGCACACCGACGCTCATGTCCTGGACGAGCTGGTCGAGGTTCGTGAGGATCACCGACGAGCCCGGGTCGATCGAGCCGGCGGGCTCGAGCACCGCCCACTCGCGTTCGCTCGGGCTCTGCCCGGGGATCGCGCCCGAGTAGTAGTGCTCGACGCGGACGTCCAGGGCCCGGACGCGCCGCACGCCGACGTCGCCTTCGTCAACCGCGATCATCACGCGGTCCTCGTCGATCGCGCGCCTGGGCACGAGCACGCGGGGGTGCTCGCGGAGCGTGAGCACACGCCCGACGACGAACCGCCCGGGTGTCAAAATCGGCGCCCCGTCCGCGTTCTCGGGATCCTGTGTGAGTTCGACGAACACACCCAGCGTCCGCGTCGCGCGGTCGCCCTCGGGCGCGATCCGCGCAACCCGCCCGGTCCAGACGCTCTGGGCGGGGCCGTCCGGGCGCAGCTCGACACGGTCACCGACCGAGACGCTCCCCTGGGCCGACATCGCCAGGCGGAGCGGGATCTCGATCCGCCGCAGGTCCACGACACGCGCGACGGTCTGCGAGACCGAGACCCACTCGCCTACCTCGACGCCGACGAGCTGGAGCACGCCGTCGATCGGGCTCGTGACCGAAGTCCGCGCGACGTTCTCTTGCTCGATCCGCCGCGTCGCCAGCTCGCCGGCCAGCTGTGCCACGAGCCTCGACCGCCGCGCCGGGACCACGCCCAGCTGCTGTCGGAGCGTCTCGAGCGTCCGCTGTGCTCTGCGGAGCGCACCGAGGCGGAGGTCGATCTCGCTGGGCGAGCCCGCGCCAGCGCGGTCGGCCTCGATTGCCCGGTCGTAGTCGCGGCTGGCCGTCTGCTCCTCCTGCTGTGCCAGCTCGACCTGGCGGCGTAGATTCGCCTCCTCGACCTCCAGCGCCGACAGGTCGGCCTCCAGCGCCTCGCCCCGTTTGAGGCTGGCGAGGAGCCTCTGGTCGTAATCGGTCGGGTCGATCCGCACGATCAGATCACCCGCCTGGACCGCGGCGCCCTCCTCGATCCGCTTATGCCGCTTGACGACGCGTCCGGCGACCTGCGCCGGCACGTCCGCCGACGCCATCGCCCTTGCCGTCCCGAACCCCTCCCAGACCCTGGGCACGTTGATCTGTTCGACCACAAGTGTGCGCACCAGCAGCGTCGGGCCTTCCTGCTCGTGCTTGGGAGGCGAGGCCTTGAGGACGAAAAGCAGCACGAAGACGACGAGGGCGCCGACGACAACGCCGCCCGCGATGAGCGCCCGCGTGAGCATCGCCAGCCAGGTCAGTCGTTGCCCACCCGGCGGTTGGGCCTGGGATCCGGGTTCCGACTCGCTCATACGTTCACTTGTCGCGCCCGGTGTGTCCATGGTTCACGGATGCTAGGCCACGCCGATGGTGTGTCGGTCTCGCCGGCGCCGCGGGAGGCGGTTCGCTAGGGAGTTGTGCCCAGATTCACGCCCATAGACGGGAGCAGCGCCCAGGCCGCGAGCGCGACGAGCACGATGCCGATGAGGTTGAGCACGAAGCCGGCCCGCGCCATCTGCCCGACGCTCACACGCCCCGAGGCGAAAACGATCGCGTTGGGGGGCGTCGCGACCGGGAGCATGAACGCGAAGCTGGCCGCGAGCGCCGCGGGCACGAGCAGCAGCGCCGGGCGGTCGATGCCCAGCTCGACCGCGACGCCGGCGAGCACGGGCAGCAGGGCGCTGGTGACGGCGGTGTTGCTGGTCAGCTCGGTCAGGAAGATCACCGCCGCCGCGATCATCGCGACAACCAGCAGCACGGGCAGCCCATCCGCCCCGGCGAACGTCGAACCGATATAGACGTCAACCCCGTTCTGTTCCATCGCCCGGGCCAGCGCCAGCCCCCCGCCGAAGAGCATGAGCACGCCCCAGGGCATCCGCTCGGCGCTCGCCCAGTCCATCGCGAACTCGCGCCGGCGTACGCGCACCGGGATAACGAACAGGGCAAGCCCGCCGAGCATCGCGATGCCGGTGTCCGTGAGCGCCGCGAGCGGTGTCAGCAGCATGAGCAGACGCAGGCGGAATGGCACCTCGGGGTCCACACCAACGTGCTCGAATAGCGGGTGCGTGCGCAGCACGTTCACGCTCGCGCCGATCTCGCCCAGCGCGACGAGCTGGGGACGCGTGATCCACGCCAGAGCCGTGCAGACAAACACGACGAAGACCGTCCACTCCCCCCGGCTCATCGGGCCCAGCGCCGTGAGCTGCTCGCGGATCATCGCCCGCCCGCCCGGGATCTCACGCAGTCGGATGGGGCACGCGACGCGGGTCAGGTACAGCCAGGCGATGGGCAGGAACACGATGACGATCGGCACGCCGAGCTTCATCCACGCGACGAACGAGATCGTCACGCCGTACCGCTCCTCGACGAAGCCCGCGAGCAGCGTGTTGGGTGGCGAGCCGATGAGCGTCCCAACGCCCCCGATCGAGGCGGCGTACGCGATCGAGAGCATCAACGCCGTCGCGAAATGCCCGCCGGCATCGGGGTCGGCGCCAGACTCGCCAAGACGCCGATCGACCAGATCGATCACGCTCAGCCCGATCGGGACGAGCATGATCGCGGTGGCGGTGTTCGAGACGAACATCGAGAGCATCGCCGTCGCGATCATGAAGCCCGCGATGAGGCGGCGCGGGCGCGTGCCGACAACGAGGATTGTGGTCAGCGCGATCCGTTTGTGCAGCCCCCACCTCTGCATGCCAAGCCCGAGCAGGAACCCGCCCATGAAGAGAAATATCAGCGGGTGCGCGTACCGCGCCGTCGTCTCGCCCAGGCCCAGGGCGCCGATCAGGGGGAACAGGACAATCGGCACGAGCGCCGTCGCCGCCAGCGGGATCGCCTCGCTCAGCCACCAGGTCGCCATGAGCGCAGCGCCCGCGGCCGTCGCCCGCCCACCCTCGCCCAGCCCGCCCTCGCCCGAGGGCGCCAGCGCGTACACAAGCAGCGCCAGCACCGGCCCGGCGAGCAGCCCCGCCCAGCGCACGCCCGCGCTGCCGGTCTCCACGCCGCTTGCTCTGATCTCGACCGCCATGCGCACTGCAGACTACCCCTGCCGCGGCTACCGTGCCCCGATGACGGGCGGGCACGACAGCACGGTCCATCGTGACGCGCGGCGTGCATCGCCGAGCGTCGAACGCCTCCGCCGTCGTATCGACGCAGCGGCCAGGCGCCTCGTGCCCGCGGTCCCCGCGTTGTCGCGCTCGCGCGTGCTCATGGCGCCCCTGGACGCCGCCGATCGGCTCGTGTCCCTCGCCCTGGGCGTCGCGCGCGAGCTGCCTCCCAACCGTTACCGCATCCGTGTGGGCGCCGGCAACCGCATCCTCTTCAACCATGTCCAGCACCGCGAGATGGGCGTGGGCTTCTGGCTCAACCGCATCGGCGAGGGCGCGATCCAACTCGACTCGCGGATCCTGGACATCGGGTGCGGGTGCGGGCGGTACGCCTCGGTGCTCGCCGGCTCGCGGTTCGCCGGGCGCGTCGAGTTTACCGGGCACTACACCGGGGTGGACGTGGACGAGCGGATGCTCGCCTGGTGCCGGAACCACTTCCCGCCCGACCGGTTCTCGTTCGTGCTCGTCCCCATGCGCTCGCGCGTCTACAGCCCCGGCGCCGACGCGGGCGCCCCCGCCCGCCTCGACGTGCCCGACGCGTCCCAGGACTTCGTGTTCTCGGTGAGCCTGTTCACGCACCTGCTCCACGATGACGTGGAGGGGTACCTCCGCGAGACCGCGCGAGTGCTCGCGCCGGGCGCGACAATGCGGATGACGGTCTTCTGCCTCGACGATCTGCGCGACGCTGGCGCGCTGGGCGGGCGTTGGAGCTTCCGGCACAGACACGGGCCGGCCTCCATCGAGAACGAGGCCTACCCCGAGGCCGCCGTCGCCTACGAACGGGCCTGGCTGCTCGACGCGTGCGCCCGTGCGGGGCTCGTCGAAGCCCGTGTCCTGCCCGCGCCGGGCCAGAGTGCGATGGTCGCCCGTGCGCCCGTGTAGCGCCGCCCGCTGGCGGTCACGCGGCCAGATCGCCGACCTACAGATCGTGATCAAGTACATCGGATCCAAGCGCCGCCTGTTGCCGACGATCCTCTCGCTCGTCGAGGGGGCCGCCGGCGGGCGCGCCGGGACCGCGATCGACCTGTTCAGCGGGACAAGCCGCGTGGGCCACGCGCTCAAGGCCCGCGGCTGGCGCGTGCTCGCCAACGACCACAACGCGTACGCCCACACGCTCGCCACCTGCTACGTCCAGGCCGACGCGTCCGACGCGCTCGACGACGCGGCCCGAATCATCAACGAGCTGTCCTCGCTCCCGGGTCGCCCCGGGTACTTCACGCGAATGTTCTGCGAGCGGTCCCGCTACGTCCACCCCCGCAACGGCGAGCGGATCGACGCGATCCGCGAGCGGGTCGAGCAGATGGCGTTGGAACCGGAACTGCGAGCCGTCGTCCTGACGTCCCTGGTCGAGGCGACCGACCGGGTGGACTCGACGACCGGCGTGCAGATGGCCTACCTCAAATCCTGGGCGCCGCGGGCGCACAGAGAGCTGGCGTTGCGTGTTCCCGACGTGCTGCCGCGTGCTGCAGCGGGAAAGGGGCACGCGGCGTGCTCCGACGCGCCGGACGCCGCCCGCCTGTTCGCGGGCGCCGGGCCCGAGGCCGACATCGCCTACCTCGACCCCCCGTACAACCAGCACTCGTACCTGGGCAACTACCACGTCTGGGAGTCGCTCGTCCGCTGGGACAAGCCCGAGACCTACGGCGTCGCGTGCAAGCGCGTGGACTGCCGCGAGCGACGCTCACGCTTCAACTCCAGACCGGGCATCGGCGCCGCGCTGGCGGAGGTCCTCGACGCGGTCCGCGCGAGGACGGTCATTGTTTCGTTCTCCGACGAGGGGGCGTTGACGCGCGCGCAGCTCGAGTCAATGCTCGCAGAACGCTTCGGCGAACCGCCAGCCGTCGTCGTGCGCGAGGACAAGCGGTATGTCGGCGCACAAATCGGGATCTACAACCCCAGCGGCCAACGCGTGGGCGAGGTCAAGAAGCTCCGCAACCGCGAGTACCTCTTTGTCGCGGGCGCGGGGGCGCGGGCGGTCGGGGCCCTCCCAGCCGCGGCGTGAGACGGCCGGCGCGGGCATGAAAAAAAACCGCCCCGGGCACGGGGCGGCTCGCGTGATGCGTACGGCTTCTTGTTCAGTCCTCGGGGATGTCGTCCGAGGTGACGATCTGACGGAACTTGGACCGGAGCGCGTTGGTAATCGGGCCCTCGCCGTCGGTAATCGTGTGCGTCGAGGTGAGATTCAGGTTGTCGTGACGCAGGATCTCGCGGACGGCGATCATCTCGGCGGCAGACCCGGTCAGGAACACCTCGTCAGCGCCGAGCAACTCGTCGAGCCCGAACGCCTTCTCCTCGACCGGCACGCCGCAGGCCGGGCAGAGCGTGTCCTTGACGAACCGGCGTGTGATCCCCTCGAGGATGCCCACGTCGGTCGGGGGCGTGTACGCCTTGCCGTCCTTGACGATGAAGATGTTGTCGCCCGAGCCCTCGGTGATCTCGCCGTGGATGTTGAGCATGATGACCTCGAGCAGCTGGTCCTCGGCCTTCTCGATGCCCAGCTTGCGCCCCAGGTGGATCGCCTCGCACTTTGCCATGATGTTGTTGAGGTAGTTGAGACTCTTGACACGTGGGTCGAGGCACTCGATGGGTGTCTTGGGTCGGTTGGCCAGGACGACCCGCATGCCCTTCTCGTACATCTCGGGCTTGTAGAGCGTGATGGTGTCGGCGATGCAGATGACGCCGGCCTCGGGGCACATGTAGGGGTTCAGGCCCAGCGTGCCGACGCCCCGGGTGACGACCAGGCGGATGTACCCGTCGGTGATGCCGTTGGCGCGGATGCATTGGCGTTGGATGTCGATCATCTCCTCGCGGGAGACGGGGATATCGAGGAACAGGCTCTCGGCGCACCGGTACAGGCGGTCCATGTGCTGCCCGCACTTGAAGATCTTGCCGTTGTAGACGCGGATGCCCTCGAAGACGCCGTCGCCGTAGAGCAGCCCGTGGTCGTAGACGCTGACCATGGCCTTGCTCTTGGGCACGAGCTCGCCGTTGACCCATATGTACGGGCGGTCCTGGGTGGGGTCCGCGGTCGCGTGTACGGGTGAGCTGGCGGGGGTGGGCATCGGCTTCGTCCTTGCGGAGATCTGGCTCATCGGCGGTCCTCCGTGCGCGGGCGCTGCCGCGCCGACGTGCCCATTCTACCGCACGGAGTCATCATCGGTTCGATTTTTGCTACCAATAAACAAACACAATACGTACATACACCTACTATATCTACCCAATCATCGCGCCCTGCGTACGCCAGGCGGGTCCATCGCGTTCGGGCGCGTGCCGCTCAGGTCCGGACCCGGGCGCCCAGTTCGCGGGTCGCTGCCTGCACGAAGGCCTCGACCTGGGGGTCCACCTCCTCGTGGCGGAGCGTCCGTGACCCGTCGCGGAAGCGGAGGCGGAGAGTGAGCGACTTGCCGCCCCCCCCGGCCTGCTTGCCGCGGTAGACGCCGACGAACGAGCAGGATTCGAGGCGTTCGAGCCCGGCTCCCTCGACGAGCGACTCCACGCTCGCCCAGGCCAATGCCTCGGGCACGATCAGCGAGACGTCTCGGTCGATGGGCGGGAAGGCGGGCAGCGGGCGGGCGCTGGCCTTGGGCGGGTAGGGCGCGAGCACGGGATCGAGGTCCAGCTCGCACGCGACGACGGGCAGGTCGAGCCCGGCACGTTCGTGCGCGGACCGCGAGACGAGCCCGAGCTGGCCGATGTCGGCGCCGTCAACCAGCACGCGTGCGAACGCGCCCGCGTCCCAGCCCTCGCACGTGGGGGTCGCGGGCATGAGCGCGACGCGAGCGCCGGGGCCGAACGTGGCGCGGACGATCGCCTCGGCGACGCCTCGGACCTGGCGGATGCCCAGCTGCGCGTCCGCCGCGGTGCGAGCCGCGCCCTGGCCCGGGACATCGGCGAGCAATGTCAGCGTTCGGCGCTCGCGGGACTCGCCCGATTGTGTCTGCGCGAAGACCGCGGACGTCTCGAACAGACGCACACCCCCGGGCGGGCTCGCCTGCGCGTCCTGGTTGGCTCGTCGGCAGGCAAGCAGGCTCGGGATCGCGCTCGGGCGCAGCGTTGGCTCGGCCTTGCGACGCTCGTCGTCCACCTCGACCAGGCGCAGGTCGTGGGCGACAAAGTCGCTGGCCGCCTCGGGCGAGACGAAACTGAACGTGACCGTCTCGTAGTATCCGAGCCCGGTCAGCACGCCCGCGATCTCTCGCATCGCCCGCTCGTCCTCCTGGGGGGGCGTGACGGCGACCGGTATCCGCTCGTTGATCGGGACCGCGTCCAGGCCCCGCGTCCTCGCGACCTCCTCGACCAGGTCGATCTCGCGCGTCAGGTCGATCCGCCACGGCGGGATCGTGCAGACCAGCTCGTCCCCGCCCGCCTGCTCGACGCCGACCTCCAGCGCACGCAGCGATGCGATGATGTCGCCGACGGGGATAGAGATCCCGATGATCCGCTCGCACTGCGTCGGGCGGAGGGTGATGACCGTGTCCTGCGGCGTCGGGGCGCCCTCGCGCAGCGCGCCCTCGCACAGCGTCCCGCCGGTCAGCTCGCAGACGAGCGCGACGGCCCGCCGGGCGGCGTCCTCGATCGTCCGGGGGTCTACCCCTCGCTCGAAGCGGTGCCCCGCGTCGGTGCGGATGCCCAGGCGCCGCGCGGTCGTGCGGATCGTGACCGGCTCCCACGTCGCCATCTCGAAGACGACGTCGGTGGTCGCGTCATCGACCTGCGAGTCGGCGCCCCCGATGACGCCCGCGAGCGATTGCGGGCGCACGGCGTCCGCGACGACGAGGTCCGTCTTGACGAGCTTGCGGGGCTTGTCGTCGAGGGTGGTAAGCGTCTCGCCGTCGCCCGCGTACCGGACGATCAGCGCCCCGCCTGCGAGCTTCGCCAGGTCGAAGACGTGGCAGGGGTTGCCCAGCTCGAACGTGATGAAGTTCGTCACGTCCACGACGTTGTTGATGGACCGCTGGCCCACGCTCTCGAGCGCCTCGACGAGCCAGCCGGGGCTGGGCCCGACCTTCACGCCCCGGATCACCCGAGCCGTGAAGAGTGGGCACACGCCCGGCTCACGGTTCTCGAGCGTGAGGGCGTCGGCGACCGGGCCGGACGCGGGGGGGGTGGCGATCGCGGGGGGCATGAGCGTCCGGGGCGTGGAGGCCATGCCCGAGGCCGCGACCTCGCGGGCGCACCCCAGGTGGCACAGCACGTCGCCCCGGTTGGAGGTGACCTCGACGTCCAGGCGGGTGTCGCCGCTGGCCAGCGCCTCGCGGCTCTCGATGGGGAAGCCGGCGTGCGTCAGGGCCTCGTCGGCCTCGTCGGCGGTGAGGTCGCCCGGGGCGAGGTACTTGTTGAGCCAGCGGAGCGAGATATCCATGGGGGCAAGGATAGACGCGGCCCGGTACCCTCTCTGATGATGCGCACGCCCGCGATACGCCAGTCCCTGCCCGCCCTCGCCCTGACGATCGGGTCGCTGGTGGTCGTCGCGTTGCTTGGCGGGTGCGCGTCGGCGTCGCCGATGGGGGCAACAATCGCGCCGCAGGACTTCTCGCTCGACGCGGTGGTGGTGACGCCCGAGGGCGCCGAGCCCGGGCGCCACACGCCCCGGGCCCGCCGCCCGGGCCGGTACCAGCTCGCGCCCGACGGCTCGCTGCTCGTCGCCCTGGGCGCGGGCGTGGGGACCGACACGATCCCGGTGCTGGCCAGGCGGCTGACGCCCAGCGAGCGCGACGGGCTCTGGCGACTGGCCGACAGCGCCGGCCTGTTCGAGACCGACCCGCCCGGGCGGATCGCGTGGGGCGAGACATGGGAGGCGCCCCCGATCGGGGCGTCGGCGATCGTCTCGGTCACCCACGACGGTCGCCGCGTGCACGTCGGGGCGCCCCTGGGCGCCGGCGGGGGTTCGCCGCGGGTCGAGGCGTTGATCGATCGCCTGGCGGCGCTGGCCTGGGAGCCCGACTCGGCGTGGGCGTGGACGCCGACGGACGACTGAGTTTCCTGCGTGCAGCGATCTGCCGACGCCCGGGCGGCTCTCCCCTATCGTGCCCCGTGAGCGCGGGCGAGGACATCATCGTCGGGATCGACCTGGGCACGACCAACTCCCTGGTTGCGTTGTGCGACGAGCGCGGGCCTCGGGTGCTCTCGGGCGACGACGGCGTCTCGATCGTGCCCAGCGTCGTCCGGTACGAGCACGACGACTCGGCGCCCGGGGGTGTGCGCACGATTGTTGGCGACGGTGCGAAGGACCGGGCGGTCGAGTTCCCCGAGCGGACAGCCGCGAGCGTCAAGCGGCTGATGGGGCGGTCGCTCGCCGACGCCCGCGACGACCTGCCCTACCTGTCGTACCGGGTGATCGAGGACGAGCACGCCCAGGCCCGGGTGGAGCTTCGCCTGGACGAGCAGACGACCAAGATCGTCTCGCCGCAGGAGGTATCGGCGGTGATCCTCCGGGAACTCAAGGCCCGGGCACAGCATGCCCTGGGGCACGGTGTGCGCCGGGCGGTGGTCACCGTGCCCGCGTATTTCGACGATGCACAACGACAGGCGACGCGCGACGCCGGGCGTCTGGCGGGCCTGGAGGTGGTGCGGATCGTCAACGAGCCGACGGCCGCGGCGCTGGCGTACGGGCTCGGGCTGGGCGAGCGCGCTCAGGGCGAGACGGTCGTCGTGTACGACCTGGGGGGCGGGACGTTCGATGTGTCGATCCTCAGGCTGACGCCCGGCGAGGGCGAGGGGGGGACGTCGTTCTTCCAGGTGCTCTCGACAGCGGGCGACACACGCCTGGGCGGCGACGACGTGGACCACATGCTTGTGGCGCTGTTCATGCGCGAGATCCGGGAGTTGCTCGGCGCGGGCGGCGCCAACGACGAGGGCGGCCTGGGCGCGTTCCCGCCGGCGACGCGCCGGGCGCTGAAGATGTTCGCCGAGTCGGTCAAGTGCCGGCTGTCGGAGGCGGCGTCGGCGAGCGTGGCGATCGCGATCAACGACAAGCAGACCTACGAGCGGACGGTCACGCGCGATGAGTTCGAGTCCATGATCGCGCCCTGGGTCGAGCGGACGATCGACGCGTGCGACCGGGCGGTCCGCGACGCGGGGGACAAGGTCGGCGAGGGCGGGATCGGCGCCGTCATCATGGTGGGGGGGTCCACGCGGATCCCGCTTGTGCGGGCGCGTGTGGGCGAGCGGTTCGGGGTCGAGCCGTACACGGCCCTGGACCCGGATCGTGTGGTGGCGCTGGGCGCCGCGGTGCAGGGGTCGATCCTGGCGGGGACGACCAAGGGCCAGCTCCTGCTGGACGTGATCCCGTTGTCGCTGGGCATCGAGACGGTGGGCGGGGCGATGGCGAAGCTGATCGTGCGCAACTCGACGGCGCCGGCGCGGGCGACGGAGATGTTCTCGACGAGCGTGGACGGGCAGGTCTCGATCAAGCTCAACGTCCTGCAGGGCGAGCGGGAGATGGCGGCGGATTGCCGGTCGCTGGGCGAGTTCGAGCTCCGGGGGATCCCGCCGATGCCGGCGGGCGTGCCGCAGGTCGAGGTGGAGTTCCTGGTGGACGCCAACGGGGTGCTGCGCGTGAGCGCGCGCGAGCGGCGCAGCGGCAAGCGGGCGTCGTTGCAGGTCGTGCCCAACCACGGGCTGACGCGCGACGAGGTCGAGCGGATCGAGGCCGAGAGTTTTTTGCACGCACGCGAGGACATGGACCGGCACCGGGTGGTGGACCTCGTTGCCAACTCCAGGCTCGACATCAAGTGGATAGGCGAGAAGCTCGAACGGCACGGCGGGGAGCTTGAGCCGGCGTACCGCGACGACCTGCGCGCGCGCCTGGAGGCGCTGCGGGCGATGGCCGAGCTGGGGGCGGCGGACTGGCGTTCGGTCGATCCGGGCGAGTTTCACAGGGCAAAGCAGGCGCTGGACGAGGCCAGCGTGCGATTGCAGGAGGTCGCGATCGCGGCGTCGCTGCGCGAGCAGGGCTGATCCCGGCGGTCGGCCTGTGACGGTTGTGACGCGGGCGCGGGCGGGGCGGGGGTTTGTCCGGGACGATCGGCGGGCGCCGCGGCGCCGGGAGCCGGGACTGGCCGATCAGATCCTCCGGGGGAGACCCAGCCCGGAGGTCGTGATGCGCAACAGAATGAGTCGGTTCGTGCTCGCGGTGGTCGCCTGTGCACTGGCGAGCGCGTCGGCGCAGGCCCAGAGCACGTACTACGTCCGCAAGACGGGCAGCGACAGCAACGCCGGCACGTCGCCCGGGAGCGCGTACAAAACGATCGACAAGGCGGCGGACACCGCGACCGCTGGCGCGACGATCTACGTCGGCGCGGGGACCTACACAGAGACTGTCACGCCCAGCAACGACGGCACGGCGGGCTCGCCGATCGTGTATGTCGCGGACACCTCGGGCGCTCAGACCGGAGACGCGGGCGAGGTGATCATCCGGCGAACCGGCAACGGGCAGGACGTGCTCGTCGTGGATTCCGACAACTACCTCACCTTCCGAGGGTTTATCATCGAGGACGGGCGCGACACAATCACCTGGGACAACTCGGTTGGGGGCGTGCTCGAGAACTGCGTGATCCGGGGGTCGTTCGACGACCTGATCGAGGTCAGCGGGAACTCGGAGCTGACGATCCGGGGGTGCACGATCTCCGACGTGGGCGACGACGCCGTGGACGTCAACTCGGGCGACGTCACGGTCGAATCGACGACGTTCGACGATGTTTCCGACAACGTGCTGTACCTGTCGGACTCGGGCGGGTCGCTGGTCGCCCGGCGTTGCACGGTGTCGAACGCGGGCAGCGGGGCGTTCGCGACGGGTGGCACGCTGACGCTGGTGAACTGCGTGTTCTACGACATCGACGACGACGCGGTCCGGGGGGAGGGCTCGACGACGCTGCATATCTACAACTGCACCATCGACGACACGGGCGCCGACGGGGTCCGGTCCTGGGGGACCGCGAACGTCTACAACAACATCTTCACAAACATCGGCGACGATGGGATGGACAAGGAAGGCTCGACGTTCAACGCGTCGCACAACCTCGTCTGGAACTACGGCGGAAGCCGCTCGGAAGGGTTCAACTCGACCGAGTTCTCCTTCGATCCCGATTACGTGAGCGTCGGTACCGGGGATTACCGCCTGAACGCGGGATCTGGCGCCATCGACATCGCCCAAGACGTCAGCTCGACAACCGGTGTTGATCGTCTCAACGCGCCCAGACCAGCCGGGTCGGGGTGGGACCTGGGCGCATACGAGTACGGCGCGTTCACGTACTTCGCGAGCGTGCCGTACATCACGGATTTCGAGTCGGGCGCGGGTCTCGAGTGGTCCGACCGGACCACCACGACACTCGAGGCGTTGACCGAGTATCTGGGGCGGTACGAGCTGCAGGACGCGACGACGCTGTCTGTCGACAGCATGGCCGCGGGCGAGACGTACTACCTGTTCTTCGACCTGTACGTCATCGACAACTGGGAGGGCGCGGGCTCGAGCCAGGACGACTTCACCATCACCATCGACGGCGCCCAGGTCTTCAACGAGACATTCGACAACACCGGCGTCGGCCAGACCTACCCGGGTTCGCCCGCGCTGAGCGGGACCAACATCGGGTACGACTCGCACGTGGATTCTACGTATCGGCGGATCTACCTGTCGTTCGTCGCCGACGACGCGACGGCGATCATCCGGTTCGAGTCGGACATGACCGCGGACATGAGCAACGAGTCGTGGGGCCTCGACGAGGTCATGGTCCTGCACGAGGACGACGCCCAGGCCTACATCCCGTTGTTCACGAATGTTTCCGCTGCGACGGGCTTCGACGTGTACAACAGCGCTCAGGTCCAGCGGGCCTCTGGGCTGCACTGGGCGGACCTGGACGGCGACGGCGACATGGACGCCGTGACGACGGGCGAGTCCAGCCGCGTGATGCGGTACGACGCCAACAGCGACGCCTTCTCGGCGGCGACGATCGGTGGCGGGGGGCTGTGGCGGGCCGGCGCGTTCCTCGACGCGGACGGCGACGGCGACCTCGATTTCTTCGCAGCGTGCGACAGCTCGTACTACGTCGAGGGCCTCTACACCAACTCGTGGCCCGCCGCCATGTCGTACGCGGGCAGCGCCGGGGTCAGCGACCCATCGAACAACGAGGGCATCGCGGCCTGCGACATCGACAACGACGGGTGGACCGACCTCGTGATGTTCTCCGAGAACGGCAACTGGAGGCTCCTGAGCACCCACGACGACCCGGCCAACTTCGTGGCCAGCGACGACCCGGCAATCGGTCTCAACGACGCCGGGAGCGTGGGCAACGGCGCGTTCGTCTCCTCGGGCGACGCCAACAACGACGGGTATATGGACTTCTATTACCACTACAACAAGGGCGTGCTCCTGCTCTCCGACGGCGCGGGCGCCTACATCAGCACCACGCCCGTTCCCGGATCCGACCCGGGCAACAACGAGAAGACAGGCTCGGCCTGGGGTGACTACGACAACGACGGCGACCTCGATCTGTACATCCCGTTCCGCTCGGGCGGCGGGCGCCTTTACCGCAACGACGCCGGCACGTTTGTGAACATCGCCGCCAGCGCGGGGATTACCGACACCGCAGCACAGTCCTCCGCGTCCTGGGGCGATTTCGACAACGACTGGGACCTGGACCTGCTCGTCGCGACCGAGGACGGCGATCCCCTGCTGCTGTACGAGAACCAGGGCGACGGCACGTTTGTGCTTGTAGACAAGGGCGCCGCGATCGGCGGGAACGCGCACGACGCGGTCTTCGTGGATTACGACTCGGACGGCGACCTGGACATCGCCGCCACACGCGAGGACGACACGAACATCCTGCTCCGCAACGACACGGACGACGCCGCGTACCTGAAGGTCCGCGTGCTGCGGACAGTCGGGGGGGTGGACATCGAGCAGGTCGGCGTCCGCGTCGAGCTGTGGGACCAGGCGATGACGTCGGTCATGGCACGGCGCGACATCGGCGTCGCGCGCGGGTTCGGCGGTTCCGAGCCCGTGTGGGCGCACTTCGGCGGCGTGGACCCGGGGCTGCTCTACAACGTCAAGGTCGTCTGGCCCGGGGGCGACGAGACGGTTGTCGAGGTCATGCCCGGGGCGGCGATCTCGACCTTCGGCGCCGTCACGGTCCCCCAGATGCTCACGGTCACCGGCAAGACCGGCTCGCTCCGCGTCACCCGCTGGCGTGAGGTCAAGGCGGTCTCGGACGATTGAGCGCGTGGGCGGCGGGGGCGGTGGATCACTAGACTCCGCCATGCGCCGAACAACGCTTGCCACGAAGTCGCTTGTCGTTTCGTCGCTCTCTCTGGCGCTGTTCTTTGTCGCCGGCTCGTGCTCCGCGCCGCAGGTGGGGTCTCGCGCCGAAAACACGCCGGCGCGTGCCCCCGTCGCCGGCTTGCCACTGGGCGTCTACGAGGTCGTCCCGGGCGTGTACTCGGGGCCGATGCCCGAGGGTCGCGCGGGCTTCGAGGCGCTGGCGGCGTTGGGGGTGGTCTCGGTGCTGTCGGTGGACGGCGCCCGCCCGGACGTCGGGGACGCGGCGGCGTGCGAGATTGCGTACGCGCACGTGCCGATCCGGTACTCGGGCCTCACCGAAGGCGAGCGCGACGAGATCGCGCGTGCGATGCGCGACGCGCCCCGCCCGCTGTACGTCCACTGCCACCACGGCAAGCACCGCGGGCCCGCCGCGGCGGCGGTTGGGCTGATCGCGCTGGGCGAGATCGACAACGACGCGGGTCTCGCCCTGCTCGAGCGTGCGGGCACGAGCCGGTCGTACCCGGGGCTGTGGGGCGCGGTGCGCGAGGGCGAGACGCTGGACACGGCGACGATCGAGGCCGCGCCGGCTGCGCCGCCGGTCGCGCAGGTCTCCGATTTCGTCTCGGGGATGAGCGTCGTGGACCACGCGTGGGACAACCTGAAGCGGTGCAAAGCGGCGGGGTGGGCCGCGCCGACGGACCACCCCGACCTGGCGCCCGCGTCGGAGGCGGGGATCCTGGCCGATGCGCTGCGCGCTGCGGCGCACGACCCCGCCGTTGCGGACAAGCCCTCGGACTTCCACGCGTGGATGCGCGAGGCGAACGCGAGCGCGACGGAGTTGGAGCGGCTCATCGTCGCGGGGGCGCCGCGCGGACGCGTGGGCGAGGGGTTCGCGACGCTGGGCGCCTCGTGCAAGGCTTGCCACGCGAAGTACCGCGACTGACGACGCACCGGGTCGTATACGTTGGTTCATCGCCCGGGTGTTGCGTGTGCGCACGAGGGGCGGTAGCGTGCGCCGATGGGCGGGCGATACTCTGTGCGGGCGGCGGATGGGGCGGTCTACGGGCCGGTGGACGAGGGCGTGCTGCGCCGGTGGGCGATCGAGGGGCGGGTGCCCAACGACGCCGTGCTCGTCGCAGAGACGGACGGCGCCGAGACGCGTGTGCTCGACCACCCCTGGCTGGGCCCGATCCTGCTCGCGCCGCCGACGGTCCGGGGCGCGGCGCCCGCCGAGCCTCTGGGCGATGTGACGGGCGGGCTGATCCCGTACAAAAACGGGCCGGCGCTGGCGTCGTACTACGTCGGGATCGGCGCGTGGGCGGCGTTGATTCTCTTCCCGCTCGGGCTGGTCGCGGGGATCATCGCGATCGTGCTGGGGATCAAGGGCCTGCGCCGCTACAAGGCCCAGCCCGAGGTGCACGGGGCCGCGCACGCGTGGGTGGGGATCGTCTGCGGCGTGCTCGTGTCGCTGATCACGCTCGGTGTCATCGTGCTGATCGTGATCTCGGTGCTCGCGCCCTGACCTGGTTCAGTCCACGTTCATCAGCACCTTGATCCCCTCGCCCGAGATCATGGTCTCGAACGCCTTATCGTATTGGGCGAGCGGGAACTCGTGGGTGATGATCTCGTCGAGCTGGAGGCGCTTGCCCAGGAGCATCTCCTCCATGCGGTACCAGGTCTCCCAGATGCGCCGGCCGTTGATGCCCAGGACGGTGCAGCCCTTGAAGATGATGTTGGTGTTGAAGTCGAACGTGACGGGCTTCGCGGGCAGGCCCAGCAGCGCGGCGGTCCCGCCGTTGCGCAGGGCCCGGAAGCCCTCGTCGAAGGCGTTGGACGAGCCGGACATCTCGAGCAGGACGTCCACGCCCTCGCCGCGTGTCTCGCTGCGGACGTGCTTGATCCAGGCGTCTCCCTCGCGGGCGTCGAAGGCCTCGACGGCGCCGAGCTTCTTGGCCAGCTCGAGCCGGGGCGGGTTGATGTCGGTGCAATAGATCCTGGACGCGCCCGCGGCCCGGGCGACGGTTACCGCCATGAGCCCGATGATCCCCACGCCCGAGATCAGCACGCTCCGCCCGCTCACGCCCGCGGCGGTGACGGTGTGCACCGCGTTGCCCAGGGGGTCGAACGTCGCGGCGATCCGGTCCGGGATCTCCTCGTGCACGGGCCAGACGTTGGACTCGGGCACTGCGACGTACCGCGCGAAGCACCCGTCGCGGTCCACGCCCAGGATCTGCGTGTCCCTGGCGATGTGGGCGGCGCCGGTGCGCGAGTTGTAGTCCGTGCCGGCGGTGATGTGCCCCTCGGCGCTGACGCGCCGCCCGGGCGAGAAGAGGGTGACCGCCGAGCCGATCCGCTCGACCACGCCCACGAACTCGTGCCCGGTGACGATGCCGACGGGGATCCGCGATGCGGCCCAGTCGTCCCACTGCCAGATGTGCCGGTCCGTGCCGCAGATCCCTGCCTTGGTCACGCGGATGAGCACGTCCAGGGGCCCGAGGGCGGGGACCGGGCGTGCCTCGTCCAATCGCAGGCCCTCGCCGGCGTGGTGCTTGACGAGCGCGGGCATGACCTCGGGCGGTGCATTGTCGGCGGGGGCGGTGCGTTGGGCGGTCGCCGGCCCGGTCTTGGTCGATTCCATGGAGGCTCCCTGGGGCGGGTCGTGGCGTGCGGGCGCCGTGCCCGCCGACGAAGGTATTGTTGAGGGGGCGTCCCGGTCCGATCAATGGAGACGCCCCGGGGTCCGCGTGGCGGGCCCCCGGGAACGGCGTCAGGAGCGGTTCAGGAGAGTCATGTCCAGAGCGACGGTCGCCTCGGGCTCGTTCGTGTTCGTCGCCGCCAAGCCCGGGGGCGGACGGAAGCTGGGGATGCGCGCCGCCCGGAGCGAGCGTGCCCTGGCCGAGACGCTCCGGCGCGACCGGATGGTCCTGCTGCGTACCTGGCGCCTGCCCGAGTGGCTCGGGGCCTCGAAAGAGCTCTCGCTCAAGGACCACGCCCAGCTCAACGAGCAGCTGGCCCAGCTGCTCTCGCGGGGCGTGCCCCTGGTCGAGGCGCTGGAGGTGACGGCGTCGGTGGTGTCGGCCGCCAACCGCGACCGGGTGGACCGGATGCGCGAGGCGGTCGCCTCGGGCGCGAGCTTCGCAGAGGCGTGCGGCAGGGTCGGCTCGTTCGACGACGTGACGATCGCGGTCTACCGGGCGGCCGAGCGGACGGGCGACCTGGCGGGGGCGGCCAAGCAGCTCTCGCGCGACGCGCGGCGGCGGGTGAGGCTGCTCGAGAAGGCCAAGAGCCTGATGATCTACCCGGCGATCGTGCTGATCGTCACGCTCGTCGCGGCCGCGGCGCTGCTGACCGTGGTGGTGCCCATGATCGGCAAGGCCCTGCTCGAGGCAAATATCGAGATGCCGGGGTATTCCAAGCTCGTTATCACCATCGGGTCCACGCTCCGCGAGAACTGGATGATCTCGCTGACAGTGGTCGCGGTGCTGATCGTCGGGCTGTTCCTCGCGCGCGTGTCGATCCGGGCGGCGGGGCTCCGCCTGATGCGCCGCCTCCCGGTGACGCGGAGCCTCGTGCTCACCCAGGAGCAGGCAAGGTTTTTCTCGGTGATGGCCGCGATGACGCGGTCGGCGATCCCGCTGGCCGACGCGCTGGGCGTCGCCAACGCCGCGATCGGGCACCCGACGCTGCGGCGCGAGCTGGGCGAGCTGCGTCAGAGGCTCATCGAGGGCGGGGTGTTCCGGACGCTGGTGAACAAGGCCGAGTCGCTGCCCCTGGCGACGCGCAAGCTGCTGGTCGCGGCGGACCAGGCGGGGGACCTGGAGACCGCGTTCGAGGCCCTGGCGGAGGACATGGCAGACGCCGTGGACCGGTCCACCGAGCGCGTGCTCGCGGCGCTCGAGCCCGGGCTGATCATCTTCATGTTCCTGATCATCGGGTCGCTGATCATGGCGATCTTCATGCCCATGCTCTCGCTGATGAACCAGGTAGGGTGATCGGACGCCCGGACGGGGCGCCTCGCCCGATGCCCGTCAACGCGGGCAATGGCGGGGCGAGCGACTCGTTGGGCCCCGGGACAGCGCGTGCCCGTTCGGTGTGTGCACGGCTCGGGGCACGGCGCGTAGAATCGTGCGAGCCGGGGCGTGGGCGCCCCGGGTACCAGGACGGGCCAGACGCCGCGACGACGGCGGGTGACAGGAGTTTCTTGAGATGAGCACGCCATGCCAGCCGCGTCGGGGCCAGCCGACCCGCCGACGCGGCGCACGACCGGGTTTCTCGCTGCTGGAGATCACGCTGGTGCTCGTCATCATCGGGATGTTGATGGCGGTGGCGGCGGTCAACCTGCTGGGCGGGGCCGAGCGCGCACGCAAGAAGACGACGAAGATCTCGATGAAGACGATCCAGACGTCGATCAAGGACTACCAGCTCAACCACGCGGGCACGCCGCCCACAAGCCTGAGCGTGCTCGTGAACGATGACTACCTGGAGGACACGGCCCTCAAGGACGGGTGGGACCAGCAGTTCTACTACACCGTCAGCGCCACGAACCAGGAGCGTCAGTACCAGCTGATCTCCAACGGCCCCGACAAGACACCCGGGACCGAGGACGACATCAGCGTCTGGACGATGGACGCCGAGGGCCAGAACTGACGATTCCGGAGGACGGGCCGCGTGGAGGCGGCGGATCATGCGCACAGGGGCGTCAGCATTCCGTGGGGCCCGATCCGGCATGACCATGCTGGAGGTCGTGCTCGCGGTTGTCCTGCTGGCGTTGCTCGCGGCGACGTTCGCGACGGCGCACTCGTACATGCACGCGGCGGCGGCCCGCGAATCGCAGCGTCTCGGGGCGGCCGAGATCGCCAGCCGCATGATCCTCCAGTACATCGACGACAAGAATCTCCTGCCTTCCCAGGGCCTCCCGGTCGATTACAACCGCATGCGGTTCCGCTGGTCGCTCGACGAGACGCCCGTGGAACTCAAGCTCGACGCGGCGGCCGAGGAGAACGACGCGGACAGGGGCGGGGGGCTGGGCCTCGAACGCATCCGCATGATCGTCGTCCGTGCCTGGCTCAGCGAGGAGTCCGGGGGCTCGTACCTGTATTCCGACGCGGTCCCCTCGGTCACGATCACCCGCCTCTTCGACCCCCTGGGGTTCGAGCACCACAGCCCCGACTCGTCGCAACGCCTCATCGAGTCCGACGAGGGCCTGCGCCAGATCATCGACGAGATCCTGCGCTTGCAGGGCGGGACCCAGTCGGGCGGCCCGAGCGGGGGGGCGCCATGATCGCGCGCACGCCGAGCAACTCGCGCCTGGCGCGGCCCCGAACCCGCGGCTTCACGCTCCTCGAGACGATCCTCGCCAGCACCGTCGCCTCGCTCGTGCTGCTGGCCGCGATGAGCATGTTCCTCACGGTCGCGCGCACCGAGCGGACGCTCGCGGCCCGGTACGACCAGACGACGGAGATGGCCTGGCTCCAGGCCACGGCACGCCGGGCGTTGCTCTCGCTCGTGATGGCGCCCAACTCGACACTGGACCAGGACGGGAACGTGATCACACCCGACGGCGAGCAGCCGCCCCGGGGACGGATCCTGCTCGTGCCCGATCCCTTGGCCGAGGCGTACCTGGCGTCCGGTCGGTGGACGCGCCCGCTGGGCACGGCGCAGATGCAGAGGCTGGAGGTTGTGCTCGACGCGCCGCCCGTGCCCGACGCGCTGCTCGGGCCCGCCGCGGGCTGGGCCAGCCGTGCGCCCGCGGACGCGATGGACTTCTCGCTGGCCGACATCGCGGGCGAGGACACCGGGGGCGTCCGCGGCGTCTTCGAGCTGCGTCCCGACGGCGTCCGCGAGCAGCTGATGCGGTCGGCCGGGCTCGCGGCCCGCGACTGGCCCGTCCGCGCCGACGACGACCCGGCCGGGGGCTGGACGCTCTGGTGGCGCGAGTACTCGGTGGCGGAGATCGGCGCGCTGACCGCGGGCGCCGCGATGCAGCCCGACGACATCCTCACGCCCGAGGGCCAGGAACGCCTCATGCGGGCGTACCCGCTCGTCCGGGGCGTGGACTCGCTCCGCTGGCAGGTCTTCGACGACAACAAGCGCCTCGAGACCTACGCGGGCCTCGCCCAGAAGCAGCTGCCCGCGTACTTCGAGCTCGAGATCCGGACCACGGGCGGCAAGTACGCCAACTGGATGTTCGAGGTCGGCTGGCGCGTCGGGATCGAACCGACAGAGGACGA
Organism: Phycisphaerales bacterium; assembly: GCA_029260515.1. Taxonomy (GTDB): domain Bacteria; phylum Planctomycetota; class Phycisphaerae; order Phycisphaerales; family UBA1924; genus JAJRXR01. The sequence continues at coordinate 687,457 of JAJDDC010000070.1, forward strand.
GGCCAGCGCCGCCGACGCCGACACCGAAGGCGACGACGCGGGCGGTGGTGGTGGCGGCGGCGGCACGCTGCGCGGCGGTGGCGGCGAGGGCGGTGGGCCCGGCGGCGGGCGTTTCCGCTCGGGCCAGCGCGACTCGCGGCGGGCAGAACGTCGGGACAACGCGGGCATGGGCCAGCGTGTCCCGAGGACCCCGCCACCGGGGGACCCGCCGTGATCTCGTCCAAGACCTGCAGGCTCGGGGTGTGCGCTCGCCGCGCCTTCGCGATGCCGATCGTCGTGCTGCTGACGCTGGTCATCGGCCTGGCGGTGGGCGTGTTCCTCGCGCGCCAGGGCGTGCAGAACCGGACGGTGGCGCGCCAGGTCCGCGCGTATCAGGAATACCACGCCGGGCGCGGGATGCAGGAGGCGATCGGCGCCTGGCTGCGTCGGCTCAACTCCCGCGAGATCCCCGACGCGATCGGCGACGACGGGCACGCGATGGACATCCTCCTGCCCGGCGGCGACGTCGCCAGCGTCTACGTCCAGGACGGGCAGGGCCAGGTCCTGGCGAGCCTCGGGGCGCTGGACGGCGAGGCCCTCGAGGCGTGCGCCCGCGTCCTCGACGCCCTGCTCCGCGACACGAGCGTGGACACGTACCGGAGGAGCATCCGTCGGGTGGGCTCGTGGCAGATCAGCCCCAACGCGGCCGACGAGACCGTCCTGCGGGCGGTCATCGCCTCGCGGGTGGAGGACGAGGGGACGGTCGCCTCGGCGGTCTCGCGGATCCTCGGGGATCGTGCGGGCGGGCGGATGACGCGTTCGCAGGTCCAGCACGCGCTGGAGGAAGCGGGCGTGAGCGAGGGCGCGGAGACGTCGCTGGCGCGGATTTTCACCTACCAGCCCGAGCTGTGGTTCATACGCGTCGAGCTGCGGCCCCGCGGGACGAGACGGGTGGTGGCGCGGTACGGCGGGCTGGCGTACATCGGGGCGTCGAGCACCCAGAACACCTCGGCCGAGTCGGGCAAGTTCCTGACCTGGGAGGCGCTCGAGGACCCGCCCCCGGGCTCGGCGGGCCCCGGCGGGTAACGATGGTGTAAACTCCCGGCAAGCCCGGACGGAGCCGGGCGTTGGGCAGCGCCAAGGAGGCGCACATGATCAGCAGAGCCAGGGTCAGACGGGTGCGGATCGGGGCGCAGGGCGCGGCGGCGGCGATGGCGCTCGCCCTCGGCGTTGTGATCGTCATCGGGGCCCCATCCAGCGGCGCCGGCGACCGCGAGCCCGTCGCGATCGAGCCGGTGCTTGCGGGCGGGGCGGGCGACGCCCAGAGCCCCTCGGGCCCCGCGCCAGACCAGTCGCGTGTGGACTTCGAGGGGATCGCCGAGCGTCTGCGGCAGATGAAGAACGCACCGATACCCGTGCCTGTGGTGATCGACACCCCGGACTCGGACGGTGAAGGACCGGTCGAGACCCAGGCTTCGGGCGAGATCAAGTACCTGGGCATGATCACGGTCGGGCTGCGGCGTTCGGCGCTCTTGAACATCGACGGCGTGCAGCGGATCGTGGCGCAGGGCGGGACGCTGGTCCGGTCGGGCGGCGAGCTGCGCGTGTTCAGCGTGCAGGCGGACTACGTGGTCCTCTCCGAGGGGCGCGAGCGCCAGCGGATCGAGAAGACGGCGCGCGGCTCGTCGAGCGTGACCAGGATCGACCCGTCCTCGGTGGCGCCTTCGCCGACGGTGACTTCGACGCGTCCCGGGCAGTCGGCGGTCTCGGCCGCGGCGGACCGGGGCGGGCGCGAGGCGCCCCGGGAGGACTTCGAGCAGCGCCGCTTCGAGGCGATCCAGAAGGCCCTGAGCGAGGGGCGTATCGACCAGGACGACGCGAACCGCATGCTCGAACGGATCCAGCGGATGCGCGAGGAACGCGAGCGCGAGGGCGACCGCTAGCGAGGGAGCCCGTGGGCGGACGGATCTGCTACATGACGAGGGACGACCGGGGCGCCGTCGTGCGCGCGCTGCGCCTGGTCGGCGAGCGGACGAGCGACTCGTGGACCGCGCCGTCCACGGACCCGCGCCGGGCGATCGGCTCGGGGGCACAGTGGCTGCGCGACCGCTTGGTCGCGCTGTCCGCCAGCAACGGGCGGTCGGCCCGCGTGCTCGACCGGGTGTGCCTGGACGTGGACGGGGCGGCGTGCTCGTGGGTGAACGCGTCGGGGACGGACCGTCGCCTGGTGCGGGCGCTGATCGAGGGCGCCGCCGGTTCGGGCGGCATGGACACCGACGAGGGCGGGCCCGGGGCGCGCACGCGTTTCCCAGACCTGCCCGACGAGACCGGCTACGAGCCGTTGGCGCCCCGGGGCGACGACGCGGCACCGGCCTCGCCCCGTGTGGGCGTGATGGCGACGCCCGACATCCCGGCCCGCCTGTTGCTCGACGAGCTCGACGCGCTGGGCGTGCGCGTGGGCGGGGTGATGTCGGTCTGGCAGGCGCTGGCGGCGGCGTGGGACGCGGGCGACGGCGGCGGGGGCGGCGTCCGGGCCGACCGGGTCGTCGCCGACGAACGCCCGCTGTGCGCCGTGGTCGCGGTCGATCCCGACGGGCCGCGCGCGGTCTGGGTGTGGTCGGACAACGGGCGCCCGGTGGCGGCGGGCTCGGTCCGCCTGCTGCGGGCGCGCGAGGACGCGGGCGGAGAGGACGAGCACGGCAGGATCATCGACGAGGCCGCGACGACGTTGTGCGAGCAGGACGTCTCGCGGCTCGGGCTCGAGTGGTTGAGCTGGTCGGCGCAGCTGGGGCGGACGCCGGCGCGGGCCGTCCTCGTCGGGCCCTTCGGGCGCGTGGACGAGTCGGTCGCGGGCGTGCTCGACGCGGGGGGCGCGGCCCGGGCCCTGACGGCGGTCTGGCCCGGGGCCAGCGTGGACGTGATCGAGGAGCCGGACCCGATCGGGCGGACGCTCGGGATTCTCGCCGAGCGCGGCGAGGCGCAGGGCGCGGGAGAGCTGGGCGAGCTGGGCGCGAGGCCCGGGCGGGCGCACAGGTCGATGTACGTCTGGCTGGCCGGGGCGCTGGCGCTGGGCGGGATCGCGGCGGGCGCGCTCGGGTACCGCTACTGGTCGGCGGCCGATGCGCTGCGCGAGCAGCGCGGGGCGATCCTGGACAACCGCAACGACATCCTCCGCGAGGTCGGGCTCGAGCAGGACAAGTGGCGCCAGGCCATGCTCGAACTCGAGACGATCCACGGCGTGCTCTACGGCGAGCAGAACACGCGGACCGAGCCGATCATGCCCGTGATGAGCGCGTTCGAGCGGCTCACGTTCGTGCTGAGCAACCCGGAGTGGGACCTCGTGTCGATCTCAGTGGGATCGACGGCGGTGTCGATGCGGGTGACGGTGCCCGATGTCGTGACGGCCGAGCAGCTCGAGCAGGGCGTGCTGTCGATCACGACGGGGATTCTCGAGTGGACGCCGATGGTGAAGCGTGAGCGTGCCGGCGCGGTCGATTGCGATCTGACCGGGACGTGGTCGCCCGAGGCGCGCGGGGGGGTGACGCCGTGAGCGTGATGGGCCAGACGCGTGCGCTGAGCGCCGACGACCGCTACGACCTGGCGGCCCAGGCGAAGGCTTCGGAGCGGCGCAACCGCCCCAAGCACCTGCTGGTGGTGTCCGGTGCGGTCCTGGCGATCGGGGTGCTGGTGCTCGTGGTCGCGTGGGGGTCGCGCGCGTCTGCGGCGGGTGCGACGGTGCGCCAGGAGCGTGAGCTCGAGAAGATCGCGCAGCTTTCCTCCGAGATCGTCGCCAAACGCCAGCTCCTGGCGGCCCAAGAGGGCGGGGGCGACGACGGCGGGATCCCCGACAGCCGCGTGCGCGAGCTTGCGACGCGGGCGGGGATGACGAGCGTGCCGCCGATCGCCGTGGTCCGGCGCGACCCATCGAGCAGCAACGCGGTCCGCTTGCGGTACCGGTACACGGTCCGAGAGGAGACGCTCGAGCCGATGCTCGAGTGGGTGCGCCTCGTGCTCGATGAGTACCGGGGCGCGTGGGTGCACGAGATCGTGATTAAACCGTCCGGGCGACAGTGGAGCCTGGAGATCGTCTTCGCCAGATGGGAGCAGACAAGCTGATGCGCGAGCCGAACCGAACATGTGTGGGGTTGGCGCGCCTGGCGCTGGCGGCTGGTGGGATGGGTCTGGCGACGCTCTGGCTCGGGTGCGCCACCGGCGCGCCCCGCGAGGGGGCGACGATCACGCCCGAGCGGCGGCACGCGGACGGCGTCCGCGCGGCACGCGAGGCGGAGCGTCTGGCGCAGGCGGGCAGGATCGACGAGGCGATCGAAAAATATCAGGAGGCCCTGGCGCACTCGGGCGATCTGCAGGGCGCGTGGAACAACCTGGGCGAGCTGTACATGCGTCGCGGGGACTACGCCGACGCGGTCAGCGCCTTCGGCGTCGCGGCCGAGCTGGTCCCGTCGGATCCGCGGCCCCTGTACAACACCGGGCTGGTGTACCAGCGTGTCGGGTGGGCGCGCGACGCGATGAGCAACTACGCCGCGGCGCTCGAGCGCGACCCGAGCATGCAGGAGGCCCTCCGGGGGCACGCGGTCGCGGCGGACATGCTCGCGCACGCCGACGAGAGGACGCTCGACTACATCCGCCGGGGGCTGCTCCGCGAGAAGGACCCCGAGTGGCGGACCTTCTTCGAGCGCCAGCGGTTCCGCGTCGAGGCGCAGATGCGCTCCGAGGCGGGGCGTGGGTACGACGCGGACGACTAGCGATCGCTCCCCAGATCAGGCGTGGGAGTGTCGTGGGCTAGAGCCGCTGTGCCGCGAGGCTGGCCAGTTCGCTCCGCTCGCTCTTGGCGAGGGTGACGTGCCCGACGAGGCCGACACCCCGCATCTTCTCGACGGCGTACGACAGCCCGTTGCTCGAGCGGTCCAGGTACGGGTTGTCTATCTGCCCGATGTCGCCCGTGAGCACCAGCTTGGTGCCCTCGCCCACGCGCGAGGCGATGGTCTTGACCTCGTGCGGCGTGAGGTTCTGGGCCTCGTCGACGATCATGAACTGGTGGGGGATCGAGCGCCCGCGGATGTAGGTCAGGGGCTCGAGCACGAGCTTGCCGTCGGCGATGAGCTTGTCCATCCGTTGCTCGGCGCCGATGGACTCGGCGTTCTGGTTGGGCGATCCCCGGGTGGACATCAGGTACGAGAGGTTGTCGAAGATCGGCTGCATCCAGGCGAAGAGCTTCTCGTCCTTGTCGCCGGGCAGGTAGCCGATGTCGCGCCCCATGGGCATGATCGGGCGTGCCACGAGCAGCTTGTCGTAGCGTTGCTCGGTGAAGACCTTGGCCATGCCGGCGGCCAGGGCGAGGAGGGTCTTGCCCGTGCCCGCGGCGCCCAGGAGGGTGACGAGCTGTACGTCGTCGTCGAGCAGCAGGTCCAGGGCCATGGTCTGCTGGACGTTGCGGGCCATGACGCCGAACGTCGGGCGCTTCTGGCCCGTGACCGGGATCATGTGGTCGGTGTCGGCCAGGCGACGCCCCAGGCCCGAGTGGGCCTCGTCCTCGATGTCGTGGAGGATGGCGAACTGGTTGGGCGAGAGCTCGCGGGTGTAGGGCTCGGCGCCGTTGTCGGGGGTGACGGTCAGCGCGGGCGCGAGGCGCTCGAGCGGGAGCATCCGGTCGCGGTACAGGTCGTCGATGAGGGCGCGGTCGGCGTCGGCGTCCACGTAGCCGGTGTACAGGCGGTCGGCGTCGATCTTCTGGTTCTCGAAGTCCTCGGTGCGTATGCCCAGCGCGTCGGACTTGATCCGGGCCGCGAGGTCCTTGGAGACAAAGACGGCGTGTGTGTCGGCCCGCTGGTGCAGGCGCCAGGCGACGGCGATGATCTTGTTGTCCGCGGTCTCCGCGGCGATCACGGGGGGTCGCTCGTAGTCGTTGACGTCGATGGCGATGGTGCCGATAGCGCCGCCCGCGCCCGATGAACTCGGCGCCGACGGCGGCAGGTCGAGCCCGGCCCAGCTCACGCCCTCCGTGAGCTTGCCCAGCTCTCGGAGGCGGTCGAGGTAGCGGATGCACTCGCGGGCGGCGCGCCCGATGTCGTCCTCGCGCCGTTTCATCGTGTCGAGTTCTTCGATGACCGGGTAGGGGATGACGATATGGTTCTCTTCGAAGACGAAGAGGGCGCCCGGGTTGTGCAGCAGCACGTTGGTGTCGAGCACGAAGTGCTTGACGAGCGAGGGATCTGGGTCTCGCGAGCGGGCTGCGTCCGCGGGGCTTTGGGCGTGCTGTTGTGGTACGTCGGTGGCGCGGTCGCCCATCTGGCCGAGACCTCCTTGTCCGCCCGCGCGCGTCGTCGCGGCGGGGCGTCCTCACCGCTGAGCATACAGATTCGGCGGGGCACGGCTGCCCGCGGGCCTAGCTCCAGAACGCGTCCACAACCAGCATGAACCCGACGACGCAGGCGAACCCGGTCTTGATGAAGACCGAGAGAAGACGCCCGGCCGCCGCCCCGCCACCGGCCTTGGTGGACTCGCCCCAGGTGCGTTTGGAGACGCCCCGCTCCAGGGCTATGGCGCCCAGCCCCGCCCCGGCGACCGCGCCGATGAGCGCCCCGATGATCGGGATCGGGATAAGGATCTGTCCCAGGACCAGCCCGATGAGCGAGCCCCCGATCGAGCCCCACGCCCCGGCGCGAGTCCCCCCGGCCCGCTTGGAGCCCGCGGCCGAGGCGACGAGCTCGACGAGCTCGGCCAGCAGCGCCAGAACGACGACGATTGCCAGCGTCCACCACGAGAAGAGCCCGGGCTGCCACAGCTGGCACCCCAGGGCGACCGCGATCATCGCCCAGATCCCCGGCAGCGTGACCAGCGTCATCACGATGCCCAGCAGGGCGGCCAGCGTCACGATGGAGGCGGCGACGTAGATCATGCGAGACATCCCCGCGGCTGGGGATGTTCAGCCGGCGACGGCGTCCGATGCGTCGGCGTTGTTCCCGGACCCGGGCTCGCTGGGGGCGTTGTCATCGCCTTCTTCTTCGGGGGGGAAGCGGGTCTTTTCCATCTCCAGGATCCAGCCCTCGACCCGGGCGTGGCGGTAGGTGTCCACCCGGACCTCCTTGCCGCCCAGCTTCTCGTGCCCGTCGTTGATCTTGAGAAAGACGATGAACTTGTCCCACTTGCGTTTGTCGATCTCGGCCAGGTCGGACGGGACGATCGAGGCGCCGCCCGGGAACGCGAGGCGTTGCTGCTCCGGGTCCCATCGGTAGCTCTTGGACGCGACGCGGACGAACAGGTAGAGCAGGTAGAGCGCCAGCGCGTAGCACCCAACCATGATGCCCCACTGCATCGGGATGTCGTAGCCGTGCAGGGCGGTGGGCTGCTGGCGTGTGCCCCAGGCCGTGGACAGCTCGTCGAGCCGGGCGCGCGGGTTCTCGATGGTGGTGCGCTCAGGTGTCATCTGGCCCACGAGCCGCAGGCCGTCGAGCCACTGGCGGCGGGTGATCTCGGCGATCGCGCGGAGGCGGCGCGTCGAATCCGGGTTCTCGGCGGCCTCCTGGTTCTTGCGCACCGTCTCGGGATCGGAGAGGTGGGCGAGCTCCTGCTTCGGGTCGGGGACGCTGGCGTAGTTGAGGAAATAGCCGAACTCCTCGGCGTCCGCCTCGCGGGCCTTCTGGAGGTACTGCCACTCGGCCCACTCGGCGAACCGCCCGCCGCTGGCGGGGTATTTGACGGCCGCGTCGTAGAGACCCCAGGAGCCGAAGGCGACGAGGACCAGGATGAATATGAGCATCTTGAGCACCCAGGGGCGGTTGAGGGTGCTTCGTTGCTGGGGTGCGGTGTCGGGCATGGTGTTCTCGTCGGGCGACGGGTGTCCGGAGCGTATGTCCGGTCCGGGCTCAATCGGCCAGATTCGGGGGAGGATATGAGCCGCGTTCGGTGCGGGCGGGCTCAGTCGTCCAGCGAGTCCACGCGGGACGAGGCGAGCGACCACCATTTGCTGGCCCGCTCGGGCCCGTGCTCGAGGCGTCGGAGGCGGTCAAAGCCGCCGTCGGAGGCCCGGCGCGTCGGGATCCGCGGGTAGGGCGTGGGCGAGGAGACGGCGTGGGTGAGCCAGCGGGAGTGCTCACGCCGGAAGCGGGCGCCCGCGGAGCGGAGCAGCGTGTTCTGGTTGAAGATCCGGCGGAGCACGTGTGCGCAGTGTAGCCCGGGCCGGTCGGTCTCCCAAGCGCCGTGGTGGGGGACCGGGGGCGTGTGCCCTCGCGCGGGCGCGTGCTAGGCTCGTGTCCAGGAGGCGCCGATGCGGGAACACCCACGCGTCGTCATCGTCGGCGGGGGCTTCGCGGGGCTTCGGGCGGCCCGGGGACTGCGTCGTGCGTCCGTCCGCGTGACGCTCATCGACCGCCAGAACCACCACCTGTTCCAGCCGTTGCTCTACCAGGTCGCGACGGCGGCGGTGTCGCCAGCGAACATCGCCCAGCCCATCCGCAAGGTGTTCAGGCGTCAGCACAACGTGGACGTGGTGATGGGCGAGGTGCGCGGGATCGACGCCGAGGCGCGTGCGGTCCGCGTGGGCGAGCGGGCATACACGTACGACTGGCTGGTGCTCGCGTCTGGCGCGCGCGACAGCTATTTCGGGCACGACGACTGGCGGGCCTTTGCGCCGCCCCTCAAGACGATCGACGACGCGCTCGAGATCCGCAGGCGGTTCCTGGGCGCGTTCGAGCGGGCGGAGACGGGGCGCGACGACGCGTCGCGCCGCGCGGCGCTGACGTTCGTGATCGTCGGGGGCGGGCCGACGGGCGTGGAGCTGGCGGGGGCGATGGCGGAGCTGTCGGACCACACGATCCGCAGGGATTTTCGTGCGGTGGACACCTCGACCGCGCGGATCGTGCTCGTCGAGGGGCGGGGACGCCTGCTCTCGCAGTTCGATCCGAAGCTCTCGGAGATCGCGCTGCACGACCTGCACGACCTGGGCGTGGAGGTGATGCTCGATTCCATGGTCACGTCGATCGACGCGTCGGGCGTGTCGATCGAGCGGGCGGAGGGCGCAACGCGGATCGAGACGGCCAACGTCGTCTGGGCCGCGGGTGTGCGCGCCAGCCCCCTGGGCGCGATGCTCGGCGCTCCGACCGACGCCTCGGGTCGCGTCGAGGTCGACGCGGACCTGAGCGTGCCCGGGCGCCCCGAGGTCTTCGTGGTCGGGGATCTTGCACGGGTGTTGGACGGAGCGACCGGGGGCGATGTCCCCGGGATGGCGCCGGGGGCGATGCAGATGGGCTCGCACGTTGGAGAGATCATCGCGGGCGAGGCGCGGGCGCTGGCGGCGGGGCGCCCGGCGCCGGCGCGGACGGCGTTCGTATACCGCGACAAGGGGATGATGGCGACGATCGGGCGCAACCGGGCGGTGGCGCAGCTGGCCGGGCGGCGCGTGGGCGGGATGCTCGCCTGGCTGCTCTGGGCGGGCGTGCACATCTTCTACCTGATCGGCTTCCGGTCGAAGGTGCTGACGATGATCGAGTGGGCGTGGAGCTACGTCTTCTACGAGCGCGGGGCGCGGCTGATCACGGGCGTGGACGCCGAGCGTGACGACCGCGACGCCTGAACCGCCCTGTCCACCGGTAGAATCCTCTCCACAGGAGCCCAGCCGATGACGACAGCGACCGCACGACCGTTCGACGCCCGCACCGACGAGATCCTGCGCACGCTCGAAGCGGGCGGGCAGTACAAGCGGCTGGGCATGCTCGAGTCGCCGATGGACGCCGTGGTGAAGATGCGGGATCACGGCGAGGTGCTGTGCTTCTGCTCGAACAACTACCTGGGTCTGGCGAACGAGCCGCGGGTCGTCGAGGCGGGGATCGAGGGCCTGAAGAAGTACGGCGCCGGGACCGCCTCCGTCCGCTTCATCTGCGGCACGTTCGAGCCGCACGAGACGCTCGAGGCGACCATCAGCGAGTACATGGGCACGCAGGCGAGCTACACGTTTGTCTCGTGCTGGAACGCGACCGAGGCGCTGTTCCCGACGTTCTGCGAGGCGGGCGACTTCATCCTCTCGGACGAACTCAACCACGCGTGCATCATCGATTCCATCCGCCTGACGCCGGTCATCAAGAAGGGCGTCAAGAAGGGCGTGTTCAAGCACTCGGACATGGCCAGCGCCCGCCAGAAGCTCGAGGCGGCGCGCAGCGACCCCGAGGTCACGGGCCAGATCTGGGTCGTGACCGACGGTGTGTTCAGCATGGAGGGCGACATCGCCGACCTGCCGGGCCTGCGCAAGCTCTGCGACGAGTTCGACGCGATGCTCGTCGTGGACGACTCGCACGGGCACGGCGTCATGGGCGACACGGGCCGCGGCACGCACGAGCACTACGGCATGTGCCCCGGCGCCCCCAACTTCGACAAGGCCAACGGCACGGTGGACTACTTCTCCGGCACCCTCGGCAAGGCCCTGGGCGGGGGCGCCGGCGGCTTCATCGCCGGCCCCAAGCGCGGGACAGAACTCATCATCCAACGCGGACGCCCGACCCTGTTCTCCAACGCCCTGCCCGTGACCGTCGCGTGCAGCGCGAACAAAGCCATCCGGATCCTCATGGACGAGCCGCAACGGGTGCAAAAGCTCAGGTCCAACGTCGCGACAGCCCGCAAGAAGCTCGCCGCGGCGGGCTTCGAGGTGCTCGAGTCGCCCACCGCGATCTGCCCCATCATCGTGGGCGACACGGCCAAGGCCATCAGCATGTCCAAGCGGCTGCTGGAACTGGGTGTCTTCGTGATCGGCTTCGGCTACCCGGTCGTGCCCGAGGGGACGGCGCGGCTGCGGATCCAGATGTCGGCGGCGCACACGGACGAGCACATCGAGCGGCTGGTTGAGGCGCTGAAGAAGCTCTGACATCAAGAAGTTTGGTCATCCCAGAACGTGTGCTATGACCTCTCTCTCTGAATCATGGCTCCGCCAGTTGAGCGTGCTCATGCTTGTGGTGAACGCCACTATCTTTGTGCTCGGAGTCTGGGGCACGATGTTCGTATGGGCGTGGGCGTCGGAGTTCGGCTCCGACGCGAGCGTTTGGTGGGTGCCGATCGTGGGAGTAGTGTGCCCGATTCCTGCCGGTGCATGTTGTGTGTTGCTACTTCGCGGTCAGCGTGCAGGTAGGTTGAGGTGGGTGTTGCTCATCGGTGCGTTCTTGCCTTGGCTGGTCGCCATGCCTGCTGTGTTCGTAAACGGGCACACGGCAACTGGATCGACGGCGCGTCCCGAGCATTCCGTGCCCGCGAGCGATTCCTGAGATGCGCGGTGCTCCGCTCCCTCTCCCCAGAGGGGAGAGGGAGCAGGAGGCCGAACCGCTCCGAGGGCTCAGAACTTCTTGTGCGTCGCCCGCTCCGCCGGCGGCCTGAAGCCCAGCAGCGCCCGCACCACCGGCACGTCCGACGGCGTCGTGATCTTGATGTTCCGCGAATCGCCCTCGACCGTGACGACCGGCTCGCCCAGGCGTTCGGCGAGCGAGGCGTCGTCCGTGCTTGTCAGCTCGGCCTGGGCGTAGGCGCGGAGCAGCAGCTCGCGTGTGAAGATCTGCGGCGTCTGCACGAGCACGAGGCCCTGGCGGTCGAGGGTCTCGCTGACCCGGTGCAGCGGGCTCTTCTTGCCGCCCCCCCCGAGGATCGCGGCCAGCGGGTCGGCGCCCGCGTCGTCGGCGATCTCCTCGCCCACACGCTTGACGGTGTCGGGCGCCGGGATCGCCGGGACCACTGCGGCATGGCGCTGTGCGGTGTCAAAGACGCGGTCGATAAGTTCGGGGCGTGCGGCGGGTCTGGCGGCGTCGTGGATCGCGACGTGCGTCGCGTCCTCGGGCACGTGCGCCAGCGCCGCGGCGACCGTCTCGTACCGGTGCGTCTTGCCCCCCTGCACGAGCGTCGCCCCGAGCATCGCCAGCCGGTCGGCGTGCCGGAGCTTGAAGTCGGCCCACGCCGCCTCGTCGTGGGGGCCGGCGACGATGATCGACAAGACCCGGTCGTCCTTGGTGAACAGCTCGACGCTGCGTTGGAGGACCGGGCGCCCGCCCAGGTCCTCGTCGAGCTTGGAGCGCCGGGCGAGCAGGTCGGTGTCGTCGGCGTCGCAAAAGCGTTTGGAGACGCCCGCGGCGGGGATGATGACGCAGATTCTCATGCGTCAATCGTATCGGGCGTGAATATGGGGCGGCGCGTGCCGGGCGGGCAGGAATGCCTGGATCGTCCGGAACAGGGCTCTTGCCTACGATTGCGATGGCCGATCCGTCGGTCATTGACAAGTTGGGGCCGAGAATGGCATCGACCGGGCAGGGAAGGCTTGGCGTGGCGTGCCGAGGGGCGTGCTGGCCTCGTAAAAAGCACGCAAACATGTTAACTGCCAACACGCAGTTCGCTCTGGCGGCTTAATAAAGCCGTCTGTCATCCGCCCGACGCCCGATGGGGCGGGTGACAATGACTATCGGGCTGGTCCGCGCGTGGCGCCGCTTGGCGCGCGGATGAGAAAACTCGAGCTGCTGGTCCGAAGGGCAGGGTGTCGGAGCCCGACCCGAGGACGAGATGAAAACACCGACTACGCACGTAGAGGCGCCCTGCTGACTGTCCCGGCACGGGGGTTCGAATCCCCCCGGCTCCATTGAGATCCCGCGACCCGGGTCCGACCCAACGAGGCCCGCGCCCCTCGGCGCGGGCCTCGTGCTGCGCTGTTCGCGCGGGTTCGAACCGCGCCCGTCACGGGCAGCCGGTGGTGAACTCGATGAGGTAGGCCACGACGTCGGAGAAGTCGAGCACGCCCAAGGGCGGGGCGAGGTCGGCGCGGGGGTCGAGCGCCGCGAACCAGGCCAGGAACTGCAGCACATCGAGGATGTCGAGCGAGCCGTCCCCGGCGCCGTCGCCGTCGATGTCGGCGGGGCAGGCGTTCGCCGCGAACGTACGGATGTACAGGTCGGTGTTGCCATCGCGCTTGTCCTGCCAGATCGCGGTGAACCCGCCCGGCTCGGCGAACAGGCGGACGTGGTTGGCGCCGCGATCGGGCAGCTCGATCGTGGGCACCGCCTCGTTCTGCGACACGCGTGTCTCGGGCGACCACGTCAGGCCGCCGTCGGTGCTCGACCGGTGGCGGATGATCCCGTAATCGAAGTTGCTCCAGGTCGAGGGCCAGCCGGAATCGCCGTGGTACTGGCACCAGACGGCGTGCAGCGTGTCGCCGACGACCCGCAGCCTCGGGCGGGCGCCGTACTCGGTCGTGTTCAGCCGCTGCCCCGAGGACCACGTCGCCCCCCCGTCCACGGAGCGCGCGTGGTACACCTGGTAGTGCCCCTCGCGGTCGTCCTCCCAGATCGCGTGCAGCGCGCCGTCGCCGTCGATGGCTAGGCGGGGCAGCTGCGAGTGCACGCCCGCCCCCGAGCTCACGCCGACGGGCGCCGACCACGTCGCGCCCGAGTCGTCGCTCCGCACGAACTGGATCTCCGGGGAGAAGATCGAGCCGGCGTACACAAGGTAGAGCGTGCCGTCGGCGATGCTGTAATGCGGGTTGCGGACGGGCGCCGATTCGACGGGAACGCTCTGGGTCCAGGTCTTCCCGCCGTCGTCGCTCCGGAAGAAGTAATGGACCGAGTCCTCTTCGCCCTGCTGGGTGGCGCCGACGTAGATCTCGCCCCCGGCGACGAGGATGCGGATTTCCTCGACGAGCTCGTGCTCGCCGACCGGTGACGGCTCGGTGAAACTGGCGCCGTTGTCGTCGCTGAACGTGTAGTACAGTTGCTTGTACTCGTCCTCGTCGTCCTCCGTGAACTCGACGAGCAACACGTGGAGCCCGTCCTCGTCGGCCGCCATCTCGAACTGGTCGTAGGCCGCCCCGCTGAACACGGTTTCGATGTGCGACCACGTCACGCCCCCGTCGGGGCTGGACATCAGGCGGACCTGCGTGTCCTCGAAATCGGTCCAGTCTGGCCAGAGCGCGAACAGGCGCCCGCCCGCGTCGCGGGCCAGCAGGCAGTTGAGCTGCGGCTCGGGATCGAACGTCGAGCGGAACTCGTCGTCCCAATCAGCACGGGCGTTGGTGATCGCGAACGGGGCGGTGGCAACGAGCGTCAGCAGTGTCGGGCGGAACATCGTGGGACTCCCGAGACCCTTTCCTAAAGTCAGCAAAACGTGAACAATACAACGATACCGCACGCGTCCGGCGCACGCAAGAACCGCTCTGTGAGTTCTGAGCGCCCTCGGCGGCTTGAGCCGTCGATGCTGCCGAACGTGGCGAACGCGTATACCCGATATCGGGCGTGATCCGAGCGGTGCGCGTCGTGGCGAACGGGGCCCTACCGCACTACGCCTTAACGCGCACAGCCGGCTCGGGGAGCCCGAACCGGAGCAGCACGTGCGAGCCCAGCGGGGGGTACTTCATCTCCAGGCGCACGGCCCGCATCTTCGCCATGTCGCACCCCATGCTGTCGCAGACCATTTTGAGCATCTTCGGGTAGTTCGGGATCCGCGGCGTCGCCATCGCCGGCGGGCGCCCGGACAGCTCGCGCACCTCGTCGAGGATCGGCAGCGCCGACATGTCCTCCTCGCCCGGGCTGTGCTGGCCGCTGGGCGTGAGCCTGCCAAACACGAGCACCCGGGCATCGAGCGCGAACGCCAGATCCTCGTGCACGACCAGGTCCATGATCAGCGTCTCGACGGGCACGGAGACCGCGGCGCCGAACTCGCCGACGTCGTCGTCCCCGTTCCTGTACCGGCTCACAGCCGCACGCATCATCTCGCCCTGGAAGCAGTCCACTGCGCCGAAGTTCCCGACCGCGCCGGGCATCAGGACGAAGTCCGTCCCGTTGGGCGTCTGCTCTGCGCGGATGTCGGGCAGGTTGGCGGAGCTGAACGAGCCCATGATGTTCGCGCCCGGCGGGCCGTCGCAGTCCTCGATGGGCCCCCAGCTCGGGCTTGTCATCATCGCGTCGTCGCCCGAGCTCCACTCGCGGACCTGGAACAGCGGCCAACGAACCGACGAGCGGAGGCGCCGGAACCCCACGTACCCGCGGACCGTCGCGACGTCGAGCGTGCCCGGGTCCGACGCGTTCGGCGTGAGAACGTTGAGCATCAGACGAGTCCGCGCCTGCACGCCCCAGATCCCGCTGTTGCCCCGGAACGCGAGCTTGCGGCTGACCTCGAGCCGATCGGTCGCGCCGGGCGCCATGCCGTCGAGCACCAGCTCGAGCGTTGTCCGGTCGCCCACGTGCAACTCGACGATCTGCTCGAACCGCGCGGCGGCGCGGCGCACCCCGTCCACCGCCGCCGGCGACCCGCCCGCCTCGCGCATCTTCTTGAGGAAGATCTGCGTCGCCCCCGCCCCGGGCACGTGCGCAACCGCGGCCAGGTTGTCCGATGCGCCCATGACCTTGGAGAGTTTCCACGTCAGGGTCTTGTTCAGCTTGAACCGACGTGAGACGTCCTGGGGGCTCTCGGGATCCAGGCGAAGGTCCTCGTAGAGGCGGACAAGCGCAGCCTTGAGCGCGTCGATGCACTCCCTGCAATCGCTCTCGAAGGTTTGTGCGGTGGCTGATTCCATGCCGTCTCCGTCCATTCCGGCGGGGATACCCCCGTTCCGGGGCAAGCATAGCGGGTTTTTAGCCCAAAGAAAGGCCACAGCAAAAAGTTCAATGATTTTCCATATGGAAACTTGTGTGGGGTGGCCCGCCCGCGTATCGTCGCCGCAATGTCACCCCAGGAGTCGCCGGTGCGGCCCCTCGAATCGAGAGCAAGGAGAGTCAGAATGAACCGCACGCAGATCACCCTTGGCGCCCTGGCGCCCTGGCGACCGCCGCGACCGTTGCCTGCCCCGCCGCCATGGCGGACATCACCATCACGCAGGGGACCACCGCCGGCAGCTACGCCACCACCCTGAACTTCGACGAGATCGGCGGGCCCACAGGCGTCGTCTCGACCGACGCGTGGGCTTCGCTCGGTATTTCAGAGCTCCAGGCCGGCGACGGCGTCCCCCAGGTCGGCGACTTCGACACGCTCAACGGCGGCTGGGGCCTGGGCGACGGCAACGTCTTCTTCGGCAACTTCGGCGTCTTCATCACCTTCGACTCCGACCTCACCGAGTTCTCCACCCAGGTCTGGGACCCCTCCGGGCCCCCCGGCATCTTCGGCGGGCTCAACTTCATCGTCTTCAACGACGGCGTCGAGGTCGGCAACCACTTCACAACCCCCGCCTGGGGCGGCCTGGGCGACGAGTGGTTCGACGTCACCACCTCCGGCGGCATGGTCTTCGACGAGGTCCGCATCCTCGGCTTCGGCTTCCTGCCCCAGACCCACGTGGACAACCTGTCCTGGAACGCGGTCCCCTCCCCCAGCGCTCTGGCGCTGCTCGGCTTCGGCGCGATGACGCTCCCCCGTCGCCGCCGCTGAGGTCTCTCACCTCCCCTCGGCGTCCGCCGCCCACACGCGGCGTGCGCCATTGGCTCGCCCGCGCTGCACACGGCGTTCCGTCGGCGTCTGGCGGTATGTGAAGCACACCACCGGTCAAACGAAGACACAAGGACAGAACCATGACACGCACGACGATCCGATACACCGCGTTGCTCGCGATGCTCGCCGGGACACCCGCCCTGGCCCAGGTCTCCGCGACCTTCGAGCAGATCCCCAACGTCTCGTCCGCCAACGACCTGACGCCCGACGGGCGCTTCGTCGTCGGCAGCTACGATTCCAACGGCGACTTCCTGCCCGACGACGGCTACCGCTGGGACCGCCTCACCGACATCTTCACGATCATCCCCAGCGTCGGCACCGCGACGGGCGTGGACACAATCCTCGCGGTATCCGACGACGGCTCGGTGCTCGTGGGCAACATCCCCGAGACCTCGGTCGAGGAGTTCTCGCACCAGGCCGCCATCTGGACCGACGCAGACGGGTGGACCGGGCTCGGCTGGCTGCCCAACGCCGGCCTCTGCCCCAGCCGCTCGAGCGGGTACGAGATCTCGGGCGACGGCACGGTCGTCGTCGGCCTCTCGTGGGACGGCTGCTCGGGGCGGGCCTTCCGCTGGACCGAGGCGACGGGCATGCAGGAACTCGAGAACCTGCCAACGGCGGCAACCGCGCCTCGGTGCTCTCGGGTGACGGCAACACCATAGCCGGATTCGCGCAGGGCGCGTTCAACCGCACGCCCACGACCTGGGACGGCCCGACGCTCGTCGGCACGCTCCTCGACCCGCCCAACGGCGAGATCGAGGGCGAGTTCAACGGCATCAGCGACGACGGCTCGGTCCTGCTCGGCTCGTGGGGCATGGGCGAGCTCACGTTCGAGGCCGCCAAGATCACCAACGGCGTCGTCGAGAAGATCGGCGAGGGCTCGCTTATCCCGGGCTGGGGCGGCAACCCCATGGACATCGCCGACAACGGCACGATCGTCGGCTTCGACATCCTCCTCGGCGCCCGGCGCGCCTGGATCCAGCCCCAGGGCCAGGGCGACCTGGTCGAGTTCAAGAGCTACATCCAGTCCCTCGGCGCCGTCGTCCCCGCAGGGGTCAACCTCGAGGTCTGCCAGGCGATCTCCACCGACGGACGCACCATCATCGGGCACAGCTCGGGCTCGGGCGCCTGGATCGTTACGCTCGAGTACGCCTGCAACGGTGCGGACCTGGCCGAGCCCTTCGGCGAACTCAACTTCGACGACGTCATCAGCTTCCTCGTCGCGTTCGGCGCGATGGACGCCACGGCGGACCTGGCCGAGCCCTTCGGCGAGTGGAACTTCGACGACGTCATCAGCTTCCTGACCGCGTTCGGCGCCGGTTGCCCGTGATCGAGGGCGGACGCGTCGCCTTCGCCGCCCGAGGGGCGTGCACAGGCCGCGCGTGACGCCGACACATATCTGGTCCCTCTCCGACGCCCGGCGAATCCGGGCGTCGGGCCATTCCCCCGGCCCCCCGGGCCGAGAACGAAAGAGAGAAAGCTATGCACAAGACACTCATCGTGTGCGCGATCGCAGGGATCGCGGCGTCCGCGTCCGCCAACGAGCTCTATCGCATCGAGATGAACGGCGTCATCGAGTACAACCAGGCCCGCGACAACGAGTTTGCGAATCTCCTGCCCGGCGACGACCTCTCCTACAGCTTCATCGTCGATGGGGGCGTGTACCAGGACAGCGAGAACTTCCCCGTCCGCGGGTACGAGATCATGAACGACTCGTTCCTGATCTCGGGGGCGGGCGGGAGTGTCCAGGCCGGTCTGGCCGACCCGTTCCCGTTCGGCGCGACGCCCTACTTCGTGATCCGCGACAACGACCCCGCGGTCGATGGGTTCTACCTGACGTGGGGCGGCGTCGATTTCCCGGGCGGCCTGCCCACCGACCAGCCGGGCCTGTTCGGCGATCCGTTCGAGGCGGCCTTCGAGGTCTCGTACGACGGCGCGACGCTGGGCTCGTTGGACATCGCGGACGCGACGGGCACGTACGACTACACCGGGATCCAGAGCTTCTACTTCAACCTCGTGGACCTGGGCTTCGAGGCCGTGGGCATCGAGTACGTCAACATGACGATCACGAAGATTCCGGCCCCCGCGACGCTCGTCGCGCTGGTTCCCGTGGCGCTGCTCCGCCGACGACGCGCCTGATCGAGTCTCTCGCCGGACGCGCCGAGGCAGGCGCGCCCGGCCCGGCGCAGAGCCAGGGAAGGCGGGCCAAGGAATGTCGCGCGAGCAGGACGTGGTCGCGATCAGGCGTCTGGCCGAGCAATGGCACACGGGGTGGGCGGCGGCGGACACGGATGCGCTCGCCGCCCTCTTCACGGACACGCCGATCGTGATCCTCCGTCGCGAGCCCGCGGTCGTGCTCGGCAGGCGTGAGGTCCGCGCGTTCTTTCGGTCCGCGTTCGATCACGACCGCCACGGACTGGGCGATCGGGCTCGCGGGACGACCGGGCGGGGCATCGTTGTGGACGACTCGATCGAGATCCAGGGGGGTTGGGCCTCGTGCCAGAGCGGCCTCGTCCTGTGCGCCGCGCCCGGGAACGAGAGCAAGCATCTCGATTCGCCGCGGACGACGGCGGTCTTCATTCTCAAACGCCATGCGGGCGGCGGCTGGTGCATCGCCAGCCTGCTCGCCTGATCGATCAGGCGCCGGCGCCCGCGTGGCCGGGGCGCGTGTGCAGCAAAACAAAAGCGGCCCGCGCCGGGTGGCGCGGGCCGCGTTGGTGATCGGATCAGACGTTCAGCGGGTCACGGGCAGCCGGCGCCGAACGCGATGAGGAAGTTGAGCACGTCGGAGAAGTCGAGCACGCGGAAGGGGGCGGCGGTGTCGATGAGCAGGTCGCCGGTGCCGAACGCGGTCAGGAAGCCGAGCACGTCGGTGAAGTCGAGCATGCGGTTGCCGTCGAAGTCGGCCGGGCAGCTGACCTGCCCGCTGTAGTAGCGGCGCGCGAGTGCCACGGCGTCCTTGTGGATCTCGATGCCGATGTGGCGACCGGGAAGGTCGTCGGCGGGCGGGTGGATGCCGCCCCAGATGCGGGACATCGAGGTCTGGTCGGAGGCGTCGATGTAGCGGGCCCACTGCAGCGTGCAGTTGATGCTCGGGCCGTCCTCGAAGACGAGGAACTCGTTCTGCGGGCAGAGGAACTCGCCGACGCCGCCCGGGAAGAACTCCGAGCCGGTCATCGCGCCCATCACGTGTGCCGCGCACCGCGAGTACGTGGAGTGACCGGAGTAGTAGCCCGGGAAGGGCGGGGAGACGAAGCTCGGACGCTGGTAGGGCCACCAGTCGCGTCCCAGGATCCAGCCGACGCCGGCGTCGTCCACGTCGGGATCGACGATGAAGTCGGGGCCGCGCCACCCGAGGACGGCGATCTTTCCTTCGCTGCCGGCAAGATGCTCGTGCCTGGCGCCGGGCATCGTGGTCTGCGCGGTGACCAGCTCGATGTACCCCGGGACCAGGCGGATCCCGAGCGGGTTGTAGCTGGGCATCGTGGGGTTGCTGCTCTGCCCGCGGTCGCACATCCAGCGGATGGCGCTGACCGGGCGGATGTAGTCGTACCAGCCCTTGGCGCCCCAGCAGGCGATCGCGGTGTCGTGCATCGCCCCGCCCATCAGCAGGTACGCCTTCACGTCCCACTCCAGGTCGGGCAGGATCGGGCCCTCACCCATCAACCGCTTCTCGAAGTCCGGGTGGTCGTTGACGTAGTTGAGGATCGTGAACCAGTGCCCGGGGGGTGTCTCGGAATCGGGGCCGTCGGCCCAGAACTCGGCGAGGATGCGGGCGTAGTCGCCGCGCGGCACGATCTCGGGCGGGTAGGGCAGGCCGGTGACCGGGTTGATCGGGTGACCGGGGCTCCAGTCGCCGCCGTTCTCGCGGTCGTAGTAGTCGGCCCACTCATCGACGTCGGGCAGGTCGGAGTTGCCGAACGTCGCGGGCGAGATATCAATCACGACATTGTCGGTCGGGTCCAGGTGGCTCGACCACATCAGCACCTGCTCGACGCCCCAGCGGTAGTAGTCTTCGCCGGGCCCGCCCAGGAACGGCGGGTACCCGGGGTCGTGGTAGACCCAGTAGTCGAAGCCATCACGCTGGTAGACGTTCGCGTCCTCGGGATGGAGCGAGAACGGCGAGACGATGCCCCACTCCGGGCTCAGCGCGTTGAGCGCGCCGAACGGGATCGGGTTGCCCGACTGGTCGATGAAGAACTCGATCGCCAGCGGCTGCCAGTGGTTCGGGTCGCTCAGCTCGGGGTTGCCCGGGAGCTCGACGATCAGCGGCTCGTTGACCGGCTCGTAGTACTGGTTCTCGTAGTCGCCCGCCTCGTTGGCGCCGTCCGTATCGCCGAACGCGATGATCGTGTTGGCGATGCGGATGCCCAGCGCCGCCGGGGGCGTGTTGTCGGCGGGGTTGTACCCCAACTCGCCCAGCTTGGCCTCGATCAGCGGGATGCTCGTCGGTGCGCCGACGGAGTTCTGGAAGCGGTGCAGCAACAGGCGGTAGGCGGCGAAACTGATCGCCTTGTCCCGGTCCGCCTCGAGGTTGCCCGAGACCACACGTTCGTGGTGGAAGACCTGGTCGGGGACGGTCGTGTACGCCGCCCACGCGTCCCACATCGCCGCGGAGACGTGGTACAGGTTGCGTGCGTGCACCGTCGGACGCGACTTGTCGTGCCGGATGCACTCGAGCATCGTCTCGTTCCAGTGGCGGGCGACCGACCAGTCCTCCGAGCCGCGGTGCGGGATCTCCTTGAGCGTGCCGTCGGGCTGCAGCGCGCGGTACAGGTACCGCCCGCCCCGATCGACCTTGCCCGAGTGGCTGTACTCCATCACCTGGGCCTGGGCGCCCACGCAGAACGTCATCCCGGCGAGCAGGCCGGCCGCCAGGGCCAGCGGCCGCGCCGCGACTTTGAATCTCATCATGTCCATCGCCTGTCCTCGCCTGGTTCGATCCACTCTCTACCGTCCCGGCTCCCCACACGGACATCCGGGGCGGGCGCGGACCGTCAGAACGACGGATCGTGCCCGCAAATCCATGCTACCCCGCATATTCCAGAATCCCAAGAAAATCGTTGCAACCGGATGCGCAGCAATCGATCCCGGGCCCGGGAGGCCCGATCTCGCCGCTCCCGCCCCGTCCCGCGGGTCCGTGTAATCACCCGATCTCGCTCAGGGGCACCCGGCCCCGAACGACGCCAGGAACGCGACCACGTCGGAGAAGTCCCACTGCCCGAAGGGCTCGGCCAAGTCTGCGGCCGCGTCCTGCGTCCCGAACGCGACCAGGAACGCCGACACGTCGGAGAAGTCGAGCTGCCCGAAAGGCTCTGCAAGATCGGCCGGGCACGGCTGGACCTTCGAGCATTCGTACACGACCACCTCGACCGCGTCCACGCCCGCTTCGACCACCGAGCCCGAGCCCGTGTCGCTGGCCGTGAACCGCACGCGGACCTGGCCCGATGGCTCGGCGAAGATATCGCCCAGGCGCCAGCTCTTGGCGAACCACCCGCCAGTCGCCTCGACGCCCCCGGGCCCGATCGTCTCGAGCGTCTGCCACGAGCCGCCGTTGTTGTTGGAAACCTCGACGAGCATCACGTCCTCGCCCGCGCCCGCCCCGCTGGCGTTGGAGAACCACGAGGCGTACGAGAGGTACGCGTCGCCGCCGGTCGCGTCCATGGACGGGCTGGTCAGGATGGTCGAACCGCCGTCCACGTCGGAGTTGCCGTCCTCGTTGTCGGTGAGGTAGCACCGCCCCGAGGCGTCGAAGTCGGAAGCCGGGTCGCCCCGGTCGCCCCCGCCGTTCGGAACGCCCCGGTCCCACTGCCCGTCGCTCGCGTTGCCCGACACGCCCCAGCCCTGGTCGGTCTCGAAATCGTCATCGAAGGCGGTCGTGACCGAGTCGGCGACCGGCGCCTCGAACGCGATGTCCGGGTAGCCCGAGGGGAGCGTGTAGACCCCGCCGTCGGTCGAGTGGACGCTGACCCAGAAGTACGAATCCGCCCCGCACTCCAGCGGAGGCGACGCGAACGTGAACCCGCCGGGCGAGCCGGTCGGCACGCCGGGGATGCTCGTCTGCCCCGCGTCCGTGATGATGTTCAGATTCACTTCGCCCGCGTCCAGCACCAGCCCGATCTCCTCGACCAGGATCTCGATCTGCGCCCCGCCCGTGCTGGGCAGCACACCGGGGATCTCGCCCACCTGGTGGACCCGCAGGCGCGACCCCAGCGCGTCAACGCCGAGCACGAACATCCCGCGGTTGATGTCCGAGACGATGACCGTCCCGGACGGGAACGCGAAGTTGCTCCACGCCCCGTTGAACCCGTCGCTGTTGTTGGCTGGGTACGTGTCGAAGTACCCGATCTCGAACGGGTTGAGCGGGTCAGAGGCATCGAAGATCCGCAGCCCGCTCTGGTAGTTCGACTCGAGCAGGATCTCACCGACCGTGTACAGGTTGTGGTCCGTCGCGCCCAGGCCAGTGGAGAACGTGCCGGCCTGGGAGGGGTTTCCCAGATCGGACACGTCGATGACGCGGGTCGTCGTCTGCGACACCAGCCCGTCGATCTCGTCGAGCTCGTCGTTGAGGTACAGGTACTGCTTGTCCTCGCTCAACCACGCCTGGTGCGAGTAACTCGGGGTCGAGTAGTTCAGCGTCGAGATTGTGAAGAAGTTCCCGGGGGTCGTCACGTCCACGATCCGCAGGCCCGTGTTGGTCCACCCGCCGTCGAGGCCCGAGCAGCAGAAGGCGATCTCGCGCCCCGCGTACGGCCCCTCGGTGTAGCTGACAACCTGCGCGTCGTGGACGTACATCTGCGACCACGCGCTGGCGATCTGGGGGCTCGTCGGGTTGGAGATGTTCAGCTCGACGAGCCCGCCGTTGCCCGCGTTCGCGCCGACGATGAACAGCCGCCCCGACTCCGGGTTGTTCACGAGATTGTGCGCGGTGGTGAACCCGCCCGCGGTGGAGTTGCCGACGTGGGTGACGTTGCCGTTGTCGATGTCGGACATGTCCATGATCTGGACGCCGACGCCGGTCTGGTCCGAGACGCCGTAAGCGTAATCACCGATCACCTTGACGTCGTGCCAGAGGCTGGTGGGCCCGCTGACGACGGTCAGCAGAACCGGGTTGACCGGGTCGGTGATCTCGACGAAACCGTAGCCGCGCTCGAGACCCATGATCGCGTACTCACGACCGCTCGGCGAGACGTACCCCCAGCAGTCGTTTCCCGAGGCGTGCCCGCCGGGGAACGTGCCCAGGGGCATGTGCGCCAGGAGCGTCGCGCCCGCGGACTGGTATGGCCCACGCGCCGGGTCGTTCGTGTCGATCGGCTGCCCGAATGTCCACAGCTCGCCGAGCACCGGCGGTTGGAGGCTGACGAGCTTGCGCCAGTCCTCGTCGTGGGCCCCGGCGGCGCCGACGATGGCCGCGCACGCCCCGAGCGAAAGAAGGAAGCGAGAACGATCGGCGACCCGGAAACCCTGGTGCATCCCAAACATCCTTCGTGCTGCGGAGCGGCAATATGGGCGATATGCCCCGAGAAGCCAATCCTGACCCAGACGCCCCAGGATACGGCCCCACCCCCGATCTGGTTGCCCGTCTTTCTCAATGGGCGAACCCCGTCGCCCGGGCGCCCGAATGATGCCCGGCATGCCGACCGCAACCATCATCGCCGTCTCCGCCCTGCTCGCCGGCCCACAGGCGCCTCCCCAGGGGGCGCCCCGCGAGCCGCTGGCCCAGCCCCGCGCGGTCATGCCCGAGAACACGCCGACGCCCTCCGCGACCATCCTGCTCGCCGACTTCGACCACCCGCCGACGGTCGCCCTCTCGTGGACCACGCGTGAGGGCGAGCGCGTCGAGATCGTCGGCGCCCGCCCGTACGCGGGTGACCGGGGGCGCACACTGCTGGGGCGCAACGTCGAATGCTTCGTCGCCGTTGGCGGCACGCGGCTGACCAAGGGCGCCGGGCGCCCCGAGGGCGCCATCGTCCGCGTCGGGTTCTACAAGAAGGACGCGACCGCCCTGTTCTTCGACGACATCGCCGAGAACGGCCGCGTCCGGATCGAGCTGTCGGGCGTCCGCTTCAACCAGCCCGCGGGCGCGCTGGCCCAGAGCGTCATCCAGCACCTCAAGTTCGCGCCCGAGCAGCTCGAGGTCTGCTCGCTTCCCACCGACGCACGCGACCAGTTCAACACCGCAAGCCCGACCGACACGCTCAACGGGCGTGTCCAGCCCGATATCGACGCCCGCCTGGGCGTGCTCGCCGCCGGCCCGCCTGATCAGGGCTCGTGCGCGGTCACAACACACGCAGACGGCTCGCTCACACTCGTGTGTGAGTTCACATACCCGTTGCTCCGCCACCTCCAGGACCCCTGGAACTCGGGCGTGCCCGGCACGTTCGTGGAGCCGATCCATTTCCATGTCGAGTTCGAGGCGCTGCCCACCCGTGTGCTCGAACGCATCGAGGCGGGTGAGCTGCCCTGGCCCCCGCCCGACCGCATGCTCGACGAGACCGGCGATCAGCCCGGGGTCTCGGGCGACGACGAGTAGCCGTGCCAACGAAAACCGGCCCGCGACCGGTTGGTCGCGGGCCGGGAACAGGGTGTGCTCACCCGAGGGATCCGATCACGGGCAGCCGGCGCCGAACGCCGTCAGGAAGGCGATGACGTCGTCGAAGTTCCACACGCCGAAGGGCAGGGCCAGGTCCGCCGCCGCGTCCATCGACCCGAATGCGGTCAGGAACGAGATGACGTCGTCGAAGTTGAGTGTGCCGTAGGGGACCGACAAGTCCGCGTCGTTGCACCCCAGGTCGCCCAGCAGGCCCAGCACGTAGTCGACGTCCGCCTGATCGACGACCAGGTCGCCGTTCATGTCGCACGACAGGTCCATCTTGACGGCCTGGCCCAGGTCGGTCCAGTCGCCGAGGTTGGCCTCGATGTAGTCCACGTCGGCCTGGTCCACGACGCCGTCGGCGCCGGTGGGGGCCCAGCCGCGGGTCGTGCCCGCCGCGCCCGCGACGTCGGCCCGGCTGGCGCCGACGGTGTACGCGATCGACCCGTCACCGATGACGGTCCCGAAGAAGTTGTTGTCGCCCATGAGCGAGAACCAGGCGTTGTCCACGGCCACGAAGCCCGCGGCCCGGTCCAGGGTCTCGTCGTTCATCCCGTCGCCGACCACGAACGAGTCGATGATCCCGTCGCCGCCCTCGGAATCCACGCCGAGCACGGGCAGGATGTCCAGCCCGTTGTCGGCGAGCACCAGGCCGTCGGCCCAGTAGCGGACGTCCTCGCGGTCGAAGTTGCCGTCGTTGTTGCCGTCGCCCAGCAGCTCCGGGCACGCGTCGGCGCCGGGGGCGGTCACGCCGCCGTTGGCGGTCCCGTCGCCATCGATGTCGAGCAGGGCGCCCGAGCCGGCGGGGGCGGCCCAGGCGGCGCCGCCCTCGCGATCGATGATGGCCTCGAGCATATCGCTCGCGTCGGCGGCGGTGCGGAGCCCGTCGCCATCGAAGTCGTAGGCGATCTTGTTGCGCCGGGGCATGGAGTTGTCCCCGCCGTAGTTGATGTTCGCCCCGCCCTGGCTGATGTACCTGACCCCGCCGACGACGCCGTCGGTGTAGGTCGGGCCGGTGGTGCGGAAGGGGACGGTCCCGGTCGCCGCGAAGTCGAACGAGTCGAACGCCGCGTTCGCCAGCGCGTTGCCCGGGTCGTTGAGCGAGAAGTCCTGGACGTTGGGGTTCAGGTCCGGGTTGGCGATGATCGGGATTGGCTGGGTTGCGCTGCTCGGGTTGCTCTCGGGAACGAAATCGGGGGAGGCGTTGAGCAGGAAGAGCTGGGCGAGCCGCTCGCCGGGCATGAAGTCGGACTCGGGGCCGCCGGGCACGTCGATGAACGCCGCCACCGAGCGACGGATGTTGTTGACGAACGCGCCGACCTGGGCGTTGGGCGTGGGCGGGCCGAACGAGCCCGGGATCGGGCCCACCTCGGAGGGGTCCCAGCCCCAGCCGCCCAGTTCGGGCGCCACCGAGCGGTAATCGCCGCGGGTCGAGATCGACGCCGGGCCGATGATGCTGTACCCGTTGGGCCCGCCGTCGTTGGTGGTGTCCTCGGTCGGTCGGGCGGTGACCGTGCCGCCCTTGAGGTCGAAGACGACGCCCAGGACGTCGTTCTGGTTGAGGGCCAGGAAGCCCGAGCCGGTCACGCCGCGCTCGGCGCCGGTGTGCCCGATTGCCAGGCGCGCGTTCTTGACCGTCGCGTCCATGCGGCTCGAGCCGCTCTTGCTCGAGGGCTGGTAGTTCGCGCCCACGCGGTCCGAGGAGCTATTGCTGTCGGCGCGACGCCCGACGTTCTCGCCCACGCCGTACGACGGGTCGATCGCGATCCCGTTCATGAACGCGTTGCGTGTGCCCGAGCCCGAGTCGCGGCAGATCTTCTCGAGGTTCTCGCCGGTGAGCAGGCGGCCCGTTCCCGCCAGGTGACGCAGGTCCGAGACGTGGATCTCGCTCTTGCCCACGCCGTAGTTCACCGTCGCCGAGACCGGCGCCAGCGCCAGGGCGTACTCGTAGACAGTGTTCGCGTCGGGCGAGCCGGTGTTGGTGTTGAGGATCGCCAGCGGGCGGAGCAGGTTGGTCTGGTCCGTCGCGACGCCGGTCTTGTCGGTTGTCAGACGCGGGTTGGCGCCGTAGCCCGAAGAACTGGGCGTCGCGTCCGGGCGGGGCGTGCCCGCCTGGATGGCGAACCAGCTCACCGGGACGTCGGCGGCCGCGAAGTCAATCGTGAACCCGTTGTCCGGGTCGCCCGCGTTCAGGAGCTGCGCCGAGTACCCCGCGTCGGCGTTGGGCACGAAGGGCATGCCCGAGCGATGGTTCGGGTTCCCGATCCCTTGCAGCACGCCCGCGATCACCAGATCGGCACGGTTCCACAGCGCGTCGTCGGTGTACGACGAGTTGCCCGGGTCGTCGGACGTCTCGCCGTCGATGTCGTCGTCGAACTCGTCGGGCATCTGGTCGAAGATGGTCGCGAACGTGTCCAGCTCGTTGATCCCGTTGCCCGAGCCCAGGATCCGGTAGTGCAGATACCAGTGGGGCGAGCCCGCGCCGGGCGCAAGCTGGTCGGGGAAGATGGACCCGAGCGAGCCGGCCTGCAGGTCCCCATCGACGTCGATGAAGTCGTTGGTCGCCGCGGGGCTGTCGAAGTAGTTGGCCTGGAGCGTCGCGCCCGAGCCGGTGATGACGGACGGCTGCGCAAGGCCCGGCGTCGCCGCCGCGCCGCACGCGGCCACCATGAGCATGATCTTCTTCTGACGATTCATCGTGTGATCTCCCTGTGGGTTGGAACCCGAAACACTCGTGTCTGTCCCTGCCGCGGACGGAATCTCTCCTCGAACACGCCCCGCCGTGAAGAAAGCGCACAACCACCGCGCCACCGCAACACCCGTCCCCTCGCGTTGCGGCCTGGGGGCTCGAAACCGGTTGTCGAGTTGTCAGGCGTCCGTGCCGCCCGAAACGACGCGGGGCCCGGTCGGGGGCCACGCGCGATGGATCAGTCTTGCCAGACGCCCTCTCGCATCATCTCGTCGGGGGTCCAGACGTTCGTGTTCCCGCTGATCGCGTAGAAGCGATCACCCCACTCGGTGTTCATGATGGTTTCCTTCGCTGTCCGCAGGTCGGCGTGGCCGTCGGTGTACCCCGTGACCGCCTTGCCGCTGTGGGCACGCGACATGGCGTTGAGCTGGTACTCGCTGTCGAGGTGGAGGCTGCTGTCGTCGATGTCGTCGACGATCTCGCTCGGGAACAGGTATCGGAACGCGGCCGACGAGTTGTCCGGGACGGTCGTCGGGTCGCCGTCCTGGCCGCCGAACATGAAGAAGGGCATGAAGGGGCGGTGGCTGCCGCTCGTCCAGCTCCCGTTGTCCGAGGAGTCAACTTTCCTGGCGAGGATGCGCCAGTCCTTGTCCCCGTCGCCGAACTCCGCGATCAGGATCGTCTTGGCGGGGAACTGGATCACCGACTCGCGGACGAACACGTTCTGTCGGGGGTCGCCGAACTCCCGCTGGTTGAACTTGTTGCGGGGGAAGATCGCCCCGTTGCCGCCGAACGCGAGGCGGGCGACCTGGCGGTCGGTCGTCATCCCGCCGCCCGATTCGACGTTCGACCCGCTCGCCTTGTCCACCTGGCCCGGCTCCCAGTGATCCGGGTTCGGGCCCGGGTTTGTCCGCGGCGCACCGCGGTTGAGCAGCGCGGCCGACTCGAACGCCTCCTCGGGCACCTCGCCGTTGCCGTACAACGCGTACGACCAGTGGATGTACCCGTACTCCTTGTTGGGCTGCGGGTCCCGCTGCTCGGTGACGTCCCAGCCGTAGTTCTCCAGGTCTTTCGACTTGGGGTACACGTACGAGGGTGGGTAGAAGTCCTTGTTGCCGGCGGTGTACGTCACCACGCCGAGGTTCACTTGCCTGGCGTTGTTCAGTGCCATCGCCGTCCACGCCGACTTGCGTGCCGCCCCCAGCGCGGGCAGCAGGATGCCGATCAGCAGCGCGATGATCGCGATGACGACGAGCAGTTCGATGAGAGTGAACGCGTGTCGAGGTCGCTCGTGCCGCATGTTGCTGGGCTCCGTCAAAGAGAGAGGTGATCCCCGGGCGGTGCGCCGCGACGTGCCAGATCCGCCCGCCCGAGAGGACGCAAGACTAGAGACAGCGGGCGACCAACACGGTCAAGAGCGGGCGCAACTTGCGTGAAGAATGGGTGTGTTACGACAACAATAAGAACGCGTGGGCACGCCCGTTTCTTACGACGCCCCGCCTGCCGCGCCAAACCCGCCAAACCCGCCTCACGGACCACGCACGCCACACGTGCGCCGACGCCGAGTCAGCGCGCGCCCGATCCCGCCCCGCTCGTAGGGCGTGCCCCAGCCCGCCCCCGTGGAAACCACGCGTCCCGTGAGCCGAGCCCGGATTTCTCCCTTCGCCCGGCGGGCCGGCCCGTTGGTGTTCTGATCCTGGCGTCCACGTGATAAACTCCTGTGGGCACGCGACTCACGCCCACGACTCGCCCCCGGGCCCGGCTGAAATCCTCGGCGGGCATTCCCGAATCAGGACGCGGGGCCGGCGTGTGCCCAGGGTCCGGCCACGGGGCGCCAGAGCCCGAAGGGGTTGAGAATGAACAGCATCGTCGAACAGATCGTTTCCGACGAGGACAGCCTGATGCTGGTGGTCGGGCTGTGCGTCGCGTGTGTGTGGATCCTGAGCGCGACGGTCGCGAAGGTCTGCACGACCTCGTGCCGCGAGCGGACCAAGCGGGAGATCGCCGCCTACATCGCCGAGGGATCGATGACGCCCGACCAGGGCGAGCGGATCATCAAGGCCGGCAAGAAGATGGAGTGCTGAGCGGGCTCGCCCGCCTCTCCGTGCACGTCCTCACCGAAGTGAACACCGACACAGACCAGCTCCGAAGGACACCGACTTATGCAGCCCACACTGGCCTCATTCGACACCAACCTCATCCCGGTGATCGCGATCGTGGGCGGCATTAGTATCGGGCTCATCGCAGTCATCGGGGGCCTTATCAAGGGCGTCTTCGATCGCAAGCAGACCGAAGAGTCGCGTCGGGAGATCGCGGCCTACGTCGCCGAGGGCTCGATGAGCCCCGAGGACGCCGAACGCATCCTCGCCGCAGGCCAAAAGAGCCGCGGCGAGTGCGGCTGACTCACCCGCTCCCGGGCCCCGACCCCGGCCCAGAGTCCAACGCCATCACCCACACGCGGAGCGACTCCGCCACGCTCCACGCCTGCGCCGGGCACCCGTCCGGGCGCTGCGGCATCCGAACATCGCCATCGCCATCGAAGATCTCCGGCAGCTGACCGGGCGACCACCCGTCCTCGGCCCAGCGCACAAGCGGCGAGAGCACCCGCCGCGCCTCGCCCCGCGACTCGGGTGAGAACGCCCCGACCCGCATGACCGCCTCCGCGTAGGGCCCGAGCAGCCAGGGCCACGCCGTCCCGTTGTGGTACGCCGCGTCCCGCTCGAACAGGCTCCCCTCGTACCGACCCCGGTAGGGCGCATCGGACTCGCCGTCGCCCCCCGAGGCGCCCGCCCGCGAGAGCGTCCGCAGGCCGTACGGCGTGAGCAGCTCGCGCCGTACTTCGTCCACGACACGCCGCTTCGCCGCGTCGTCGAGGGGCGAGTGGGGGAGGCTGGCCGCGAACACCTGGTTCGGGCGCACGCCCCCCCGCGCGGCCCAGCCACCCTCGTGGGGCGTGAAATGATCGATCAGCCCCGCGTCAGGGCGGACGAACGCCGCCCGGAACGCGGCGCCCGCACGGTCCGCGTGCGCCTCGTACCTCGCGGCCCGTTCCGGGTCGGTCTCCCAGATCGTCGGCGCGAGCGAGCGCAGGGCGTTGAACCACAGCGCGTTGATCTCGCACGCCTTGCCGTGCCTGGGGGTGAACGTCACGCCGTCGCGCTGCGCGTCCATCCACGTCAGCTGCGTGGACGCGTCGCCCGCGAAGACGAGCCCGTCGTCGTCGACGCCGATGCCCAGGTCCGTGCCCGCCAGGAACGCCTCGACGATCTCGACGCACGCCGGGACCAGCTCCGCGTGGTACGCCTCGGCGTCCCCGCCCGCGTCCAGGTACTCGCGCGCCGCGTGCACGAACCACAGGGGCGCATCGACCGTGTTGTAGTGGGCGGGCGCGTCGTGGTCGTCGAAGCGGTTCGGGATCAGCCCGTTGCGCCGCGCGCGCGCAAACGTCCGCAGCACGTCCATCGCCTCGCCCAGTCTCCCGGTCACGAGCAGCAGCCCGGGAAGCGAGATCATCGAGTCACGCCCCCAGTCGGCGAACCAGGGGTACCCGGCGATGACGCTCACACCGCCGGCGCGCTCCACGATGAACTCGTCGCCCGCCAGCGCCAGGCGTGCGACCGGGCGGGCCGCCTCGGGATCGCCCGGCTCGATCCCCGCCAGGCCCAGCGTGCGTCCGATCAGTCGTTGGGCCCGTTGCGTGCGCGCCGCCGCGTCCTGCTCGACCGACAGGGGCGGCCCGCCGTCGGCCTCCGCGAACAGCTCGACGTGCGCCGCCACCGCCCCGTCGCACGAGCCGTGCACGACCGCGGGCGCGAGAAGGTCCTCGCTCGATTCCAGCCCACGACGCTCCTCCCACGCGTACGCGAACCCGCGCCACCGCTCGTCGCATGCGGTCATCGTCCCGCCGACGTTGGTCAGCTCCAGCTCCTGGTCCCTTGAGCCGACCAGGATCCCCTCGTCGCGCTGGCGGACCTCGAACCGTCCGCCGAACGCGCCCCGCGCGGGCAGCGAGTGGAACCCCCGCATCGCTACGAGCGGGCGCAGTTCGATCCGGCACGCGGCCCCCGCGAGCTCGTACCGCACGCTCACCGCCTGACGATCGCGGAACAGGTGTACGTGCTTGCGCACACCCAGTGTCCGCCCGCCACCCGCGTCCACCCGGTACACCCAGCGACACCACCCGAGCCCGCGCTCGAACGCGGCCAGGTGGGGGCTCCATATCGCCCGCTCTCCCGCGTCTTCGAAGTGGAAGGGCGTGAGGTGGATGCGCCGCCCGCCGCCCGCGTCGACTCCCAGCACGATCGTCTCGTGCACCGCACACAGCGCGACGTACCGCTCGACCGGCGGCCTGGCCGCGGCGACCAGCAACCCGTGGTACCGACGCGTCGGCGTGCCCAGCACTGTCCCCATCGCGTACCCGCCCAGACCGTTGGTGAGCGACCACTCGGTCCACAGGGGCCCGGGGGCGCCCGCGTCGTGCGCAGGGCGGCGCCCGATGGGCGGTGGGAGCAACTCGGCGCTCGTCGCGGCGGGTGTCATGACGCCCAGACTAGGCCCTCTCGTGCGCCCGCGGACATGCCACTGAGGCGCGCCCGGCTTGACACCCCCCGCGCCCCCTGGGACACTCTCTCATGGCGACCCTCCCCGATACACGTCCCAAGCCCGTCTCCAAGCCCCAGGCCACCCCAGGCGCCCCCGCCCGGGCAACGCGGGGGCCGGACCTGTCGATGCGCACACCCCAATCACCCACCGCCAAGATCGTCGCCGACGGCGTCACCTTCGACGACGTCCTGCTCCTGCCCGCCCGTTCCGCGGTCATGCCCGCCGACGCCGACACTTCGACGCGCCTCACCACCAACATCCGCATCAACATCCCCCTCGTCTCGGCGCCGATGGACACCGTGACCGAGTCGGCCATCGCCATCGCCCTGGCCCAGGAGGGCGGCCTGGGCATCATCCACAAGAACCTGCCGATCGAGGCCCAGGCCCGCGAGGTCGCGAAGGTCAAACGCTCGGCCAACGGCGTCATCACCGACCCCGTCACCCTCGGGCCCGACGACACCATCGCCCGCGCCCGCCAGCTCATGCGCGAGCACAACGTCTCGGGCTTCCCCGTCACCGAAGACGGCGCCGACGTGCTCCGCTCCAAGGGCAAGCTGCTTGGCATCCTCACCCGGCGCGACCTCAAGTTCGTCGAGGACGAGTCCACACGCATCCGCGACGTCATGACCGCCGACGGGCTCATCACCGCCCCCAAGGACACATCGCTGGGGCAGGCCGAGAAGATCATCTCCCGCAACAAGGTCGAGAAGCTCCTGCTGTGCGACGCGGGCGGCAACCTCGCGGGCCTGATCACGATGCGCGACATCGAGCGGGCCAGCCGCTTCCCGCAGGCGTGCGTGGACTCACGCGGGCGCCTCCGGTGCGGCGCCGCCGTCGGCCCGGGACAGTTCGACCGGCTCGACGCCCTGCTCGCCGCCGAGGTGGACGTCGTCGTCGTGGACACCGCCCACGGGCACTCCGAGAACGTCATCGAGACCGTCCGCCAGATCAAGCAGCGCCACAACATCGACGTCATCGCCGGCAACATCGCCACCGCCCAGGCCGCGATCGACCTGATCGAGGCGGGCGCCGACGCTGTCAAGGTCGGCATCGGGCCGGGCTCGATCTGCACCACACGCGTCGTGACGGGCGTGGGCGTGCCGCAGATCACCGCGATTATGAACGCGGTCGAGGGTGTGCGCACGACCGGGCGCGACGTCCCAGTCATCGCCGATGGCGGGGTCCGCCTCTCGGGCGACATCGCCAAGGCTATCGCTGCTGGCGCCGGCTCGGTCATGATGGGCTCGCTGTTCGCGGGTCTCGACGAATCGCCGGGCGAGCTGGTCATCTCCGGCGGGCGTCGTTTCAAGACCTACCGCGGCATGGGCTCGGAGGGCGCCATGAACGCGGGCTCGGCCGACCGTTACCGCCAGTCCGACAAGCTCGACGAGCGGACAGGACGCGCCAAGGCCAAGTTCGTGCCCGAGGGCGTCGAGGGGCTGGTGCCCTACCGCGGCCCGCTGGCCGAGTACGTCTACCAGCTCGTCGGGGGCCTCCGCGCATCGATGGGTTACTGCGGCGCCCCCACGATCGACGCGATGCGCGAGCACGCCCGCTTCGTCCGCGTCTCGGGCGCGACCGTCGTCGAGAATCACCCCCACGACATCCGTATCACCAAGGAGTCGCCCAACTACTCCTGGGGGCACGGCGGCGAGTGAGCCCCGCGTCCGACGAGCCCCCGCCGGCGATCCAATCACCGCCGCCGCCGTCGGGCGGGCGCCCGGGCGAGGACCCCCGCGTGGTCCGACGCCACGGGCCCATCGTCCGCGAGCTGCGCGTCGGCGACCGCACGATCGCGCAAACACGCTGGGTCCCGTCACGCAAAGAGAGCGTGCTCGTCTTCTCGCTCCCCAAGGCGGGCAGCGTGCTGCTCGACAGCATCGTCCACGCGATGTCCGATCAGGCGGGTCTGTGGTACTTCGGGCTCGAGGAGCGCCTGTTCCAGGCCGGCGTCCCGATCGAGCGGTGCCCGCCCGAGACCTCGGCGCTTTTTCTGCGCCGCGGGTACTGCTATTCGGGGTTCCGACGCCTGCCCGAGGCGTTCGAGATCCCGATCCTCGATCGCGCCAGGAAGGTCCTGCTCGTGCGTGACCCCCGGGACATGCTCGTGTCGCTGTACTTCTCGCTGACGCGCTCGCACGCGTCGCCGGGGGCGCTCGCCGAGGGCGACGCGGGTTCTCATCAGGAGCGATTCGAGGCCGACCGCGCCGGGGAGATGGCGGCGTCGATCGACGGGTTCGTGATCCGGCGCGCCCCTGTCATCGCTGATATCTACGCGGGCTATGCCCGGATCCTCGACGATCCGAAAACGCTCGTCTCCCGGTACGAGGATGTGCTGTACGACAAGGCGGGCTGGGCACGTCAGATCCGCGAGCATTTCTCGTGGGACGTTCCCGATGACGTGATCGAGCGCGTCGCGCGCGCACACGACACGATCCCCGACGCCGAGAACCCGGACGCGCACATCCGGCGCGCGCACCCGGGCGACCACCGCGAGAAGCTCGCGTCGCCGACGATCGCCCGCCTGGACGCGATCCTGGCGCCCGTCCTCGAACGCCACGCCTACGCGCGGTAGCGGCCGGCCGGTGAGCCTCGTGCCTACACGTTGAACAGGAAGTGGCACACGTCCGCGTCGCGCATCACGTATTCCTTGCCCTCGATCCGCATCCGCCCGGCGTCCTTGATCGCCTTTTCACTCTTGAGCTCGACCAGGTCGCCCACCGCGTAGACCTCGACGCGGATGAACCCGCGCTCAAAATCAGTATGGATCACGCCCGCGGCCTGGGGCGCCCGCGTCCCGACCGGGATCGTCCACGCCCGGATCTCCTTGGGCCCGGCGGTGTAGAAGCTCTGCAGACCCAGCAGCTCGTACGCGCCCCGCGCCAGCATGTTGAGCGCCGGCTCGTCCATGCCCATGTCCTTGAGCATCTCCCGCTTGTCTTCCTCGCCCAGCTCCGAGAGCTCCGACTCGATCTTGGCGCACACGGGGACGACCACCGAACCCTCCGCCGCCGCGTGCTCGCGGACGCGTTGCGACAGCGGTCCCTCGCCCATCGGATCGTCCTCGTCCACGTTCGCGACGTACAGCACAGGCTTGGTGGTGATGAGCCCCAGCGATCGCAGCGCCGCGCCCTCCTCTGCGTTCTTGGGCTCGTACTTCCGGGCCGTCACGCCCTCCTCCATAAACGGGAGAAGGCTCTTGATGACCGCGGCGCGTGCCGCGGCGCCCGGCTCCTTGCCGCGTGCTGCGCGCTCCGCCTTGCCCAGCCCCGCCTCCAGGGTCTGCAGGTCGGCCAGGATCAGCTCGCTCTCGACCGTCTTGATGTCGCGGATCGGATCCACCGACCCCTCGACGTGCGTGATGTCCTCGCCGCCCACGGCCTTCTCGAAGCAGCGGACCACCTGCACGATCGCGTCCACCTCGCGGATGTGCGACAGGAACCGGTTGCCCAGCCCCTCGCCCTTGGACGCCCCGCGGACGAGCCCGGCGATGTCCACCAGGCGCAACGCCGCGGGCACGATCTTCTGCGACTCGATCAGCTCGCGGATCGTTGCCAGACGCGGGTCGGGCACGGGCACGACGCCGACGTTGGGCTCGATAGTCGCGAACGGATAGTTCGCGCTCAGCGCGCCCGCGGCGGTCAACGCGTTGAACAGCGTGGACTTGCCGACGTTGGGCAGCCCGACAATACCGGCTTCCATAGCGTGTGCTCCGTCCCACGCCCTCTGGCGCGGGGCGGATGATAGCCGCGGCCTTATCCCGCCTGTCCCCGCAGCGACGCCTTCCTGCCCAGGCGGTAGTCGCGCCCGCGCCAGTCCACGCCGCCGCGGAGCATCGTCAGGTACACGATCGGCGCCAGCAGCACGGTCCCCCAGAGCATCCACGCGCCGCGCCACCCGATCCGCCCGCCGCCCAGACGCCTGTGCAGGCCCGCGTTGCTCAGGCCCATCGCAGCGATCGCCCCCAGCGCCAGCCCCCAGCCCCACCACGCGCCGAGGGCCACACTCACGACGAGCACGATCCAGGCCAGGAAATATTCGACCGCCCGCAGCGCGGTCGGCCACGTGAAGCGGATCGAGAGCCCGTTGCGCCCGAACAGGAGCCACCGCCTGTAGATCCCGAAGAACTCGCGCATCCCCAGCCCGCCCCCGACGATGGGCAGGACCGTCCTGACCATGACGTTCCGCCAGCCCGCCCTGTGCAGGCATCGCCCGATCGCCATGTCGTCAACGAGCTCGCCCTGTGCGCACGCCACGCCCCCGACGTCGGCAAGCGCCTCGCGCCGGAAAACCATGACCTGGCCCATGATGAACGGGAGCTGGCCGTTTGTGCCCGCCGCCCGCGCCGCGGCCGACCCGTACATGGAGTTCAGCAGCGTTGCGTACCCGACGTCCCCCGCGGTGCGCAGATCCGACGTCAGCACCGCCGGCGCGAACGTGCACCCGACCCGCTCGTCGGCGAGCAGCGTCTCGACCAGGTCGGTCAGCAGCGTGTCGCCCGGGCGTGTGTCCGAGTCGCCGAAGGCGAGCAGGTCTCCCGTCGCGCCCTCGCCCCCGACGATCATCGCGTGCAGCTTGCCGGTGCGGTTTGCCGGGGGTTCGCCCGCGATCACGATGCGGGCCGTGCCGGGGCGCCCGGCGCCCGCGTGCTCCTCGATCGCGCGCACGGCGTTGGCGTGCCCAGGATCAGCATCGTCGTCGAACACGAAGATTGTCTCGACCCCGCCCGCGTACCCCGTGTCGAGCGTCGCGCGGAAGTTGTCCATCTGCCCCGCGTCCGCGCCCTTGACCGGGCGGACGATGCTGACGGAGGGCCAGGCGTCGGGTGTTGCCCTGGGAGGCGCGGGCCGGTCGATCCCCGCGCCGAGCCAGTAGTGCGAGAAGACGATGTCGATGAGCAGGAGCCCCGCGACGATTCCCAGCGCGATCTCCATCCGCGGCCCCTCGCTCCCGCCCAAGGGCGGGCCGGGCATCGTACACGCCCGCTATCCTTCCGACGTGCGGCGCCCCGCGCCGCCGCGACGCGCTCGTAGCTCAGCAGGATAGAGCGGCGGTTTCCTAAACCGCAGGTCGGAGGTTCGAGTCCTCCCGGGCGCGCTTCTCCCGAACCCACACGCCATGACCACACCCCGACTCGCCATCGGCTGCATGACCGGCACGAGCCTCGACGCGATCGACGCCGCCGCTGTCCACGCCGTTGGTCATGGCCTCGACCTGCACGCCCACCCGCTCGGGCACGTCTCGGTCCCCATCCCCGATGATGTCCGCGCGGACCTCCGCCGCCTGTGCAACGGCGACGCGCTGACCACCCGCCAGATCACACAGTGCAGATCCGCGTTCGGGCGAGCGCACGCCGACGCCGTCTCGCTGCTGCTCGAGGAGCACGCCGAGCTGGGGCGCCCGACACTCGTCGCTCTGCACGGCCAGACCGTCGTGCACGATCCGCCCCTGTCATGGCAGCTCGTCGACGCGTGGCCCGTCGCCGATCGGTTTGCGTGCCCGATCGTGAGCGACCTGAGATCCGCGGACCTGGCCGCGGGCGGACAGGGCGCCCCGATCACGCCCCTGAGCGATTGGTTGATGTTCCGATCGCCCACGCACGCACGCGCGATCGTGAACCTCGGCGGGTTCTGCAACGCGACCATCCTCCCCGCGGGCGGCGCCCACGAAGACGTCATCGGTTTCGATGTGTGCGCCTGCAACCAGCTCCTCGACGCGGGCGCGAGGCGGGCCCTCGGACACGACTACGACGAGGGCGGCGCCGCCGCGAGCCGGGGCGCCCCCGCCCCGGACGCCTCGAACGCGCTTCTCGATTTCCTTCGAGCCCAGGTCGATTCCGGTCGCTCGCTGGGCACTGGCGACGAGGGCATGCCGTGGCTGGACACATGGGCGGACCGTCTCGCGCCCCGGGACCTGCTCGCGACGATCGCGGTGGGCGTCGGTCGCGTGATCCGCGAGCGGGTTTCCCCGGACGCGTCACAAGGGTGCGAGATATACCTCGCGGGTGGCGGTGCGCGCAACGCTGCGCTCGTCGCGGCGATCCCCGGCGCCCGCCCGCTCGACGACCTGGGCGTCGCGCCCCAGGCACGCGAGTCCGCGGCGATGGCCGTCCTGGGCCTGCTCGCCGCCGACGGCGTCCCGGTCACGCTCCCCCGCGTCACCGGGCGGCGCACGCAAGTACCCTTGAGCGGCGCATGGATCAACACACGCCCCACCCTCTGACCGCCCCGCCCGACCGCGGTCGCCTGCGCACCGAGCAGCGCAACCCCGCGTCGATGCAGCTGGACACGCTCGGCGTCGAGGCGTGCCTGGAACTGATCAATCGGGAAGACGCGACGGTCGCGCTTGCCGTCCGCACGGCGATGCCCGAGATCGCGCGGTTCGTCGCCCTGGCCGAGCGGGGTGTCCGCGCCGGCGGGCGCCTCGTCTACATCGGCGCAGGCACCTCCGGGCGCCTGGGCGTGCTCGATGCAAGCGAGTGCCCGCCAACGTTTCAGGCCGCCCCGGGCCTGGTCGTCGGCCTCATCGCGGGTGGCGACGCCGCGCTCCGTGTCTCCAGCGAGGGACGCGAGGACGACCCGGAAGGCGCACGCGACGAGCTGGAACGGCTCGGTCTCGGCGTACACGACACGCTCCTCGGCATCGCCGCCGGCGGGACCACGCCCTACGTCCTGGGCGCGCTGCGCATCGCCAAGTCGAGGGGCGTCTCGACGGGTCTGCTCGCGTGCTCGCCGATCGAGAAACCAGCGCACGCCGACGTGCTCGTGCTCGTCGAGACCGGGCCCGAGGTGCTCACGGGCTCGACGCGGATGAAGGCGGGGACGGCGACCAAGATGGTCCTGAACATGGTCTCGACGACGCTCATGGTCCGGCTCGGCAAGACGCACGAGAACCTGATGGTGGACCTGCGGGCGAGCAACGACAAGCTCCGCGACCGGGCCGCCCGGATCGTGATGGAGCTGGCGGGCCTGGACCGCGCCGCCTCGCTGGTGCTGTTGGAGAGCGCGGGCTGGCACGTCAAGACGGCCCTGGTGATGCACGCGCGTGGGCTGGACCGCGGCGCGGCGGCCGCGGCGATCGACGCCGCGGGCGGGCGACTCCGCGACGCGATCATCGACTAGAACGGCGTTCGCAGCGGTTCTCGGACATCCCGAGCGCACATCTTCGGCGCCCGGGCGGGTGAACGCTGGCGGGGCGCCCGGGGCGTTGTACGTTTCGGGTGATGCGCTCTGTACGAGTCATGATGGTCGGCGCCTGCCTCGCTGGGGCGGCGGTCGTGTGCGCCGGCGGGTGCACAACGCACACGCTCCGCGCCGACCCGGTCGTCTGCCACGCGCGGGATGAGATCCGCGTTGGCTACTCGGACCACGCGTGCCGCCCGTGTCGCAGGTGCGACGGGGCGCGTGCGCACAGCCGGTGCTCGCCCTGCCGGGCGCGTGCGGTCGAGTCATCGGGCGTGCGATGGGACGCGGTCTTTCCCCCGCCCGAGGTCGCCCGCTTCGAGCGGCGCTACGACCGGGCGTGGGCGCCCGAGTACTCGCGCAACGACGCGGGTCTGAGCCCGCGCGACGATGGCCCGATCGACGCGATCAGCGCGTCGTGGCCCGAGCCCTGGCGCCCCGACCTGGACTCCGACCGGACCGGGCGGACGAGCACTGATCCCGAGCGGTTCATGTACTCGTCGCGCCGGGCGTACCAGTACGCCCCGCGGTACCGGCCGCAGCGCCGCTACTGGCGGTAATCCCTTCCCTGTATATGCACGAAAACGCCCCGGCCGTGTTCGGGCGACCGGGGCGAGAGAGCTTGCGCGCTCACGGAGGCCTGGTTATCCGCGCCCTTCCGGGCCCGTTGGATCAGTCGTACAGGGCGGAGGTGGGCGGCAGCTCGACGTTGCGGAGCTGGAGCGTGGTCTCGATGCGGAAGTTTGACTGCGTCCGGTGGCGTTCGCAGAAGAAGAAGTCGAGCGTGTAGGTCTCGCCGTCCTCGAGCCACTCGAGGCGGTCGATGTCGATGGTCTGGCTGACCGCGGAGTGGACGCCGCCGATGTCGATCACGAGCTTGCCGTCCACAAAGACCCAGACGTCGTCGTCGCCGATGAAGGAGAAGACGAGGCCGGCGTCACGCTCGTAGACGAACTCGGTGGCGAGGTGGAAGGTGAAGTGGAAGTTCTTGCTGTCGCCGGCGGAGTTGCCGTACAGCTCGCCGTTGATGGGGAAGAACCCGCCGCGGTCGGCGAAGAACGAGTCCTCCTTGTCGTCGAACGTGTAGACGTTGCTGTCCTCCTGGCGGACCATGGTGAGGCTGAGGGGGGCCGACGAGTTGACGCCGTCCACGCCCTGGAACCACATGGCGAAGTTGTCGGCGTCGGTGGCGGCGCCGGTCTGGCTGGAGCTGACCGAGCCCGACGAGTCGCCGTCACGCGAGGCGATGTAGTCGCGGGGCGCCATGATGTTGCGCCCCTGTGCGTCGCGCCAGTTGCCGGTCACCTTCTTGCCGGTGGAGTGGAAGACGGGCATGCCGCGCCCGTCGAGCTCGTCCTCGACGATGTACATGTAGTGCCCGAAGCCGGAGCTGGGCCGGCGCTCGAAGTCGGGGTGCCCGCCCTCGGCGGTACGCTCGCGGAAGTCGCGGACGACGCCCGAGAGGGTGATCTCGTCGGGCAGGTCCATATACGGGTCGCGATCCCCGCCGGGCGAGCCGAACTGGGCCATCGCGGGTGAGGCGGCGCACATCGCGGCGCCAGCCGCGGCGGCGATGGCAAACTTCGAAATTCCTCGGTGAGTCGTCATTGTGCTCTCCTCAAAGCTCGGCGACGGGCTGGTATCCCCCCGCGCTCGTTGCCTGCCCCTCCCGGGGCGTTGGTGCTCCGCGTTCGCGTTACGATCCGAGCAGGCCCGTGATCGCCGCCACAGAATCCTGTGATCCGACCAGCGTGAGGACGACGCACACCGCGCCGACCACCATCGCCGTTCCCATCAACACCCGTTCGATCCGCGAGAGTCCCCCGCGGGGCGGGCCGTGCGTGTCCTGAACATCCGACATGCTGCGTCCTCCGTGAGCACCCGCGGGCACGCCGCGTCGCTCACCACGAACATGCAAAGAACCGCGCGTCGTTGCACGCGGCTTGGACACGACGGCCCGCGTCCGCGGCCCGCCTGCGCGGGGCTTCGGGTCTGGCGCGGCGGCTACCCGCGTCCGGGCACGTGGCAGCGGTCCTTCTCGGACCGGAGCCGAGCCGTCCACCGCTCATCCCGCCGGGCCCGGCCGGCGCGGGGGCGCAGGCCACCCGGTATGCTCCGCCGACGGGCCGAGGAACGGCCTCCAGCGACGGGGCAGACACATGGACGTGTTTCATATTGATGGCGGGGTCCGCCTCGAGGGGCGCCTGCGGGTGAACGGATCCAAGAACGCGGCGTTGCCCCTGATGGCGGCGGCCCTGCTCACCGACAAGCCCGTCACCCTCCGCGACGTCCCGGGCCTGGCCGACATCCGCAACATGGTGAGCCTGCTGGGGGAGCTGGGTTGCGAGGGCGAGCTGACCGAGCCCGCCGACGCGTCCGAGCCCTCGGTCCTGAGCCTGCACACCCGCGACGAGACCAGCTCGCACGCCCGGTACGACGTCGTGCG
The DNA here is from genome assembly GCA_029260515.1 of Phycisphaerales bacterium. Taxonomy (GTDB): domain Bacteria; phylum Planctomycetota; class Phycisphaerae; order Phycisphaerales; family UBA1924; genus JAJRXR01. The sequence continues at coordinate 729,393 of JAJDDC010000070.1, forward strand.
CACGATGCGGGCCAGCGTGTGCATCCTGGGCCCGGTGCTCGCGCGCCGCGGCGCCGCGCGTGTCTCGATGCCCGGCGGGTGCGCGATCGGCGACCGCCCCATCGACCTGCACCTGCGGGGCCTCGAGGCCCTGGGCGCGCACATCAGCCTCGACTCGGGCGACGTCGTTGCCCGCGTGCCCAACTTCGCCCAAGGCGGGCGCCTGCGTGGCGCGACGATCTTCCTCGGGGGCTCGTTCGGCTCGACCGTGCTGGGCACCGCCAACGTCATGTCCGCGGCGACGCTCGCGGAGGGAACGACCACCATCGAGTCGGCCGCGTGCGAGCCCGAGGTGGTGGACCTGGCCAAGCTGCTGACGAGCATGGGCGCGAGGATCGAGGGTGCGGGCTCGCCCCGCATCGTCGTCCACGGCGTCGAGTCGCTCGCGGGGGCGGACCACACCGTCATCCCCGACCGGATCGAGGCCGCGACATTCATGGCCGCCGCCGCCATCACCCGCGGCTCGCTCACGCTCGAGAACTGCCCGGTGGACGCTCTGCTGGCGGTGACAGACTGCCTCGGGCACATCGGGGTCGGGATCAGCGTGGGCCCGCACGAGACCGACCCGATGCGTGTGACGTGCCGCGTGAGCCCGGCCGACCGCCTCGCGCCGGTGCAGATCACGACCCAGCCGTACCCGGGTTTTCCGACCGACGCGCAGGCGCAGCTCATGGCCCTGGTCGCCCTGGCCGACGGCAACTCGGTGATCACCGAGAAGATCTTCCCCGAGCGGTTCCTGCACGTGGCGGAGTTGACGCGGATGGGCGCGAGGCTCCTGCGCCAGGGCTCGACGGTCGTCGTCTCGGGCGTCGGTGGGCTGACAGGCGCGCCCGTCATGGCGTCGGACCTGCGCGCCAGCGCAGGGCTCGTGCTCGCGGGCTTGGCCGCCAAGGGCAGGACGACGATCAACCGCGTCTACCACCTCGACCGCGGGTACGAGAGACTCGAGGAACGCCTCGAGCGCGTCGGCGCCCGGATCACACGGGCCAAGTCCGAGGAACTCGTCGCGGCCTGATCGCCCCCCTGGCCAAGCGGCTGGTTCAGTCCTCGTCGAACCCGCGCGCGACGAGGGCCTTGAGGTCCTCGGCGCACGCCTTCGCGTCCTCGCCCTCGCAGACCAGCTCGAGCTGTGTGCCCTTGGTCGCGGCGAGCATCATGATCTCCATGATCGACTTGCCGTCTACGTCGTCGTCGCCCTTGCGGACGCGGACCGAGGCCGTGTACTTGGCCGCGATGTCTGCCAGCGCCGTCGCCGGGCGCGCGTGCAGCCCCAGCTCGTTGACGATCGTCACCATGACCGCGCATCGGTCCGGCACGCCCGATCCTCCGTCCCGCGTGGGGCCGCGCAGAGGCGCTCAGCCCCCGAGTTGCTGCGTGTCCGCTTCGTCGAGCAGCGACCAGACCTCGTCCACGCTGCCCGACTGACGCAAGAACCTGCGGAACGTGTCCTTGCTCAGGTTCTTGAATATCGACTCCATCGCCTGCAGGTGCTCCTCGGGCTGATCCTCGGGGCTCAGCAGCAGGAAGACCGAGTAGACCGGCTGTTTGTCGAGCGATTCGAACTCGACGCCGCCCGGGCTGAGCCCGATGGCGGCGGCCATCCGCGTGACGGCGGGGTGCTTGACGTGCGGGACCGCGACGCCGCGCCCGAACCCGGTCGAGCCCTTGCGCTCGCGGACGAGCAGGCGCTCGACGAGCTCGTCGCCCGTGCCCTCGGGCGCCGCCCCCGCGCCGATGAGCGCGCCGACCAGCTCCCGGATCACGTCGTCGCGCTGGTTGGCCTCCAGGTCCGCGACGATCGCCTCTCTGACGATGATGTCTCTGAGCTTCATGGCAGCGTAACGCCCCGCGGGCCGGTCGTGCGGGCACACCCCGCCCCGGCCCCCGCGCCCGAGCCCCGCGTCAGCCGCGGTGCCCGAGCTTGAGCTTCTCCTTGTAGTCCGTCAGCTGGCGCGACACTTTCTGCGTCGCCATATCGATCGTCCCGTACAGGTCGTCGCCGACGGCGTGCGAGACGAAGTCGTCGTGGTGCTCCACGTCCACCACCACCTCGACCTTGAAATCGCCCTTCGTGTCGGGATCGAAGATCGTAAACGTGATCTGCTGAACCTTGTCGAAGTACTTGACGAGCTTGCTTCCCTTGGACTCGGCGTGCTCACGGATCGGGTCCGTGATCTGGATGTGCCTCCCGACGACGTCGATACGCATGCACAACTCCCCTCGAGTCTGGCCCCGAATCTGGTCTCCCCGCCCGCGCCGAACCGCGGGCGGCGCTTATGCCGATGCGACAGCATAGCCGACGCCCCCGCGCCCGCGCCCGGTCAGGCTCCCGCGTCGCCCTGGCGGTCGCCCACGCCGTCGCCCGCTCTACCCTCGGCGACCCGACGCGCCGTCTCGGCCTCCGCAGCCAGCGCCTCGGCGTCGGGCGCCCCGGGCAGCGACTCGCCCGTCGGGTCGTCGGGCGTCAGCACGCCCGCCGTGAGCACGAACCGCAACGCCTCCTCCACGCTCATGTCCAGGCGGTGGATCTTCGAGCGGGGCACGTTGATCGTGAACCCCGTGAACGGCGTCGGGGACGTGGGGATGAACACGCTCGAGACCGCCTCGCCCGCGGGCTCGTCTATCTCACGGATCGACGTCCCGGTTAGGAACCCGATCGTCCAGATCCCCTCGCTCGGGTACTGCACGATCACGACGTCCCGGAACGCCATCTTCTTCTCGCCCAGGATCAGGTCCACGACCTGCTTGACGTGCGGGTACACCTGCTTGAACCCGGGGATCTGGCTGATGAGACGCTCGAGACGCGCGTACACGCGTTTGCCGATCAGGTTCGACAGCAGCACGCCCGCCAGATAAATGAGCAGGATCGCGACGAACAGGCCCGTCAGGTTCAGGATCCAGTACTTGTCCCAGTACTGCTGGAGGTACTGGCGGCGAAGCCCGGCGCGGATCACGTCGTCGCTCGCCCCCGGACGGAACGCCTTGGACACGCGTGCGTCGTTGATCTCGCCCCGATCGATCACGAACCAGTCGGGCAGGTCCGCGTCGTCCACGACCCGCGGCACCACCCACAGCACAACCGTCTGCGTGCCCGCGTTGATCGGCTCGGCCACGTTCTGGAAGACGAACACGAACGCCTGCCACAGGATCCAGAGCGTGAGCACCGAGGGCAGCAGGATCGCCAGCCCGCGCCCGAAGAACTTCTTGAAGTCGCCCTCGAACGTCGTGTGCGCCATGCCCTCGCCGCCTCCCTGCCCGCCGACGGACCCGACAACGCCCCACGAAAGATCGACGACCCCGGGCAACGCCCGGGCACGGACCCTGATTCGGATTCTACAGGCGTGGCGTGCGCGTGTTCGCGCCACGTCCGGGTCCGACGCCCGCGAGGCGGGCCAATGAAAAACGCCCGCCGCGGCGGGCGCCTCAATGGGCCTGACTGGGCTCGAACCAGTGACCTCACCCTTATCAGGGGTGCGCTCTAGCCAACTGAGCTACAGGCCCCGAGCCGGGGCGAGCCCCGTGGGAGCGGAGTATACCCCCCGCCCTACGCGCCGGCGGTCGCATCGGCACGCCGCCCTGTGGACTGTGTCTGACGCAGGGGGAGCGTGAGCAGGAACTCGGCGCCGTGCCCGCGTCGTCGCACCAGCAGCAACTCCCCGCCCGCCTCTCGGGCCAGCCCCCGCGAGAGCGCGAGGCCCAGCCCCAGGCCCGAGCGCGTCAGGCGCCTGGCCCCGCGCTGGAACTCGCCGAAGACACGCGCCCGGTCCCGCGCCGGGATGCCCGGGCCGTAGTCGGCGACGAGCATCTCCAGCACGCCCGCGTCCACCCGCACGTCCAGGTGGATCCGCGGGTCCACGTCCTCGTCGTCCTCGCCCTCGCCCGGGCCCGCGTACTTGCACGCGTTCTCGACCAGGTTCATCAGGATCCGCTCGACAGCGTGCGGATCGATCGAGAGCGTCACGCCGGCGCCCGTTGCCTCGTCGAGGTCCGCCGAAACGATCAGGTCCATCCCGCTCTGCTCGGCCCGGCGCGACAGCGTCGGGCGCAGACGCACGAGCAGCGCCTCGGGCGTCAGCTCCTGTACCTGCTCGGGGCCGGGACGCCGACGCGTGAGGCGCGCGTACTCGAGCACGTTCTCGACGATGCCGGACAACCGCCCGGACTCACTCTTGAGGGTGGACAGGTACTCGCGCCGCGCGTCCTCGTCGGTCACCATCCCGTCGGCGAGCATCTGCGCGTACAGGCGGAACGTCGTCAGGGGCGTCCGCAGCTCGTGCGTCACCGCGCTGACGAACCGGCCGCGGCGGTCCGAGAGCTGGATCGCGGCCCGGAGCACCAGCCCGATCGCGACCGCCGCCGCGACCAGCGCGAGCCACGAGAACACGAGCGTCGCGCGGCTGGGTGTGAGCCCCAGGCCCGCCGGCGTTGGCTCGGGACCAGGGACCAGACGCACCGGCGCGGTCGCCAACAGGCTCGCGCTCGACGCCCCGTCCCACTCGCCCCGGGGTGACGGCTCCAGGCTCGCCTGCGGGAGCAGGTCGCGGACGCTGCCCAGAAGCAGCGCGCTCAACGCGGGCCAGTCCACCCAGAACCCCTGCGTCACGCGCTGGCCCGAGACGCTCGCCTCGCGGACGAACAGCAGCTGCGGCCCGTCGCCCTGCACCCACGTCGCTTCCATGGGCCCGACGAGCACGTCGCCCACGCCCCCGCCGCTGGCGACCAACGCGGGCGGGGCGGCGGCCTCGTCCATGCCCGCGACGCTTGCATCGGAGAGCCGATCGATGAGGTCTTTCTCGGGCTCGAGCTCGCTCAATGTCACGGCATCGAGGTCGCCCGACGTACGCCCGGCGCGGCCCTCGGGGCTCGGCGCGCCCTGCGGCGCAGCGCGTTGCCCGCTGACCGGGTAGTTCGCCGCGTTCTCGAACGCCTGCTGGCGCGCCATGTACTCCTGGTCCTCGCGGCTCGACGCCAGCGCCTCCCCGTTCGAGATCGTCTGTGGCGAGAAGGCATCACGCCGCGCCGAGCCCAACGCCGCGAGCGGGTCGCCGCCCTCCTCCTTCGCAAGCTCCCGGCGCCGACCCTCGATCAGCCCGCGCAGCTCGCCCAGCAGCGCCTCGGCAGCCCGGATGTCCTCTGGACGCACGAACCCCGATTCGGCCAGGTCGAGCATGTTCCCCGTCGGCGCCTGCGGCGAGCTGACTTGCCCGTCGGGCTCGATCTGGAAGTGGATCAGGACCAGCCCGGCGTCTGGCGAGGGCCCTTCGACCTGCTGGGCGCCGAAGTCCAGCAGGGGCGAGGGCACAACAACATCGCCCGGCCCGATCGCCTGCCACATCCGCGTGTACGCACGCTCTGCGGGGTAGAAGCTGCGGTAATGAAAGTACGGCCTGCCCGCCTCGCGCGCGATCACGGGTGTGAGCAGCGAGTCCAGGCGCCACAACGCCAGGCGGACCGCCTCCTCGCGCGCCGCGCGCGCCCGCGACCGCTGCTCCTGACGCTCCAGCCGCAGGCCCTGCCAGGTGACGAGCACGAGCACGAGCGCCACGATCGCGACGCAGCCGCCGAAGACCAACCACGTTGCGCGCCGGCGTGAGTTCACGGGGTCGACCCGTTCTCGTCCGCAGCCGCCAGCATGTACCCCTTGCCCCGGACCGTGCGCACGACCTTGGGCTCCGTGGGCGAGTCGTCCAGCTGCTCACGCAGGCGCGCGACGGCCATGTCCACCGTCCGCGTCTGCGTGCCCCGCGGATCGAAGCCCCAGACGCGGGTGAGCAGCTCGTCGCGCCCGATCGCTCGTCCCCGGTTGGCCGCCAGGTACGCGAGCACCTCGGCCTCCCGCTGCGCCAGCGCCCGTCGCTCGCCCCCGGGCAGGGTCACCTCACGCCGATCGAAGTCGATCACGCGTCCGGCGATCTCGAGCCTGGACACGGGCGTCGGGCGTTCGGCCGAGCGCCGGAGCACGGCCTCGACCCGCGCGATCAGCTCGTCCACCCCGAAGGGCTTGACGACGTAGTCGTCCGCCCCCAGCTTGAGACCGCGGACGCGGTCCTCCTCCTCGCCCCTCGCGGTGAGGAATATCACAGGGATCGAGGGCTTGGCCCGTCGCAGGTTCTCGAGCACCTCGAGCCCGTCCATCTTGGGCATCATGATGTCCAAGAGCGCGATGTCCGCGTCCACCGACAGGCATAGGTCGAGCCCCGCCCGCCCGTCGGCGGCCTCGTGCACGACGTACCCGTTGAAGCGCAGCGCATCCACGAGCCCGCGCCGGATCGCCGGGTCGTCCTCAACCACGATGACGGTCGCCAAGGGCACGCGCTACCCCTTCTCGCTCGGGCCAGACCCCGATCGGCCCGCCCACAATCCTACTTCAAAGGGAGCGGGCGCCTTGCCGGGCGCCCGCCCCCACGCTTGTACGACGCGATCGGGTCAGGGGATCACGCCGGGTTCTTCACCAGCACACGCCGCCCGTCAACGAGCAGGTACACGTCGCCCCGCTGGGCGATCAGGCCCTGGCGACCCTCGCCCGCGAGGCGCGAGGCCAGCTCGAAGTACGCCTCGGACGCGAACTCGATTGTTTCCTCGGGCGCCTCGGCCTCCTGCTCGAGCAGGCGGGCGTCAACCCAGCGGTTCTGGCGCCGAAACAGCGTCCGGTCCGCGATGTTCTGGACCGTGCGGATCTCGACCCGCTCCATGTCCGCGTCCACGTACGTCTGACGGGCCGCGGCCCGCGGCGACGCGCTGATGGAGTTCATGTTCACCGACTGGTTCACGCCCGACGCGCCCGAGCGGTCCTCGACCGCCCGCTCGCGGAGCATGTCCACCGCCTCGTCGCGCGCGTCCGCGCGCCGCCCGCCCGCCAGACCACCGGCCCGAGCGAACTCGCCCTCCTCGGCCGCCAGGAATGCGGTGTACTCGGTCAGGATCCCAAACTCGAGCGACAGGCGCACGATCTCGTCCACAAGCTCGCCCTTGATCGACGACGCGTCGCCCGAGAGACGGATCTGGTCGATCATCGAGGCGATCTTCCGCTGGGCCCACAGGCGCGGCACGTAGCTGTGCCGCGTCGAGGCCAGCGCCGGGTCGAGCACGACGCGGGACTCGGGCATCGCGACCCGGTCGGCTCCCCTGGTGAGCATCAGACTGATCTGCTCGTCGGACGTGTACTGCCCGAGCACCACGATCTGCTCGCCCGCGAACAGGTCGGGCAGCTCGCCCGGCATCAGGTCGCGGACCATCATCGGCGCGAGACCGTCGCGCATCGGGTGAGGCCCGGTGACCAGGCGGGGTTCGACGATGATTGGCCCCGCCAGCTTGCGGAACACCTGCCCGACCTTGGCCTCCACGTCCTCGTCGGGCAGGACGAACGTGCTCGCGGCCCGAGACTTGTCCGACAGGGCGCTGAGCAGCGGGGCGTTGACGTCGTAGCCGACCCCGAAGGTGAACACGCGCCGATCGTGCGTGTTGGCCGCCTCGGCGGCGGCGCGGATTTCCTTCTCGCCCGTGATCCCGACCGTCGCCAGCCCGTCGGTGAGGAACAAAACCAGCGGCAGCGTGCCCGAAGCCGGCTCGGGGCGGAGCGCCTCGAGCAGCGCGTCGTGGATGTTCGTCCCGCCGACGGCCTTGATCTGCTCGATCGCGATGCGAGCCTGGTGGATCGTCTTGCTGTTCTTCTCGACGGGCGCCTCGAATGCCCGGTCGATCGTGTCCGAGTAGCTGATGATGTTGAACCGCTCGCCGTCGTCGAGCGCCTCGATGATCTGCAACGCCGCGGCCTTGGCCTGCTCGATCTTCTCGCCCCGCATCGAGCCCGAGCGGTCGATCACGACCGTCACCTCCCGGGGCGTCGGGTTTGTCGGGGCCGACGCGGCGCTCGAGCCCGCGACGAGCATGAAGTACCCGCCCTCGCCGCCCGCGACACGCGGGTCCGGGTACGCGATCACGCTGATGGGCAGTGCGCCCTCCTGGGCGAGGATGTAGCTCAGGCGCAGCGAACCCGGCTCGCGCATCGCGCCGGGAGAGGCGGTGGCCTGGAAGCTGGCGGCGCCGACGGGCTTGACGCTGATCTCGTGGCTGGGCGAGAAGACCGCCGCCGGCGAACCGTTCGACCCGTCGCCCGAGACCCGCACGCCCACGCTCCACGTGACGCCCGAGTCCTCGAGCGACTCGGAGCGGGGCAGCACGTAGTCCACCCGGGCGCCGTCGCCGGCGAGCACCTGCTCATAGGCGACACGGAACGTCTGCGACCCGCCCGGCGGGACGGGGAACACGCTCGAGCGGATCATCCCCGTGCCCGCGAACTCGAGCAGGCCCGGGTCGATCATCCGCCGAACGATGTCGTTGTAGATCCGCCTGGCCTCGTCACGGGGCAGGAGCCTCGCGCTGGGCTCGTCGCCCAGCCCGTCGAGGCTAAAGGCGCGGATCGCCGAGCCGTCGGGGACCGGGATCACCAGCTCGGCCTGCGCCTGTCGTGCGCCCGGGTTGCGGAGCGTGATCGCCAGCGTCGTCGTCGCGACGCGCCCGGCGATGTCGATCTGGGCATCGACTTTGTCGATCAGTACGCCGTTCGTTACGCCCGGCGTCCGCACGTGGCGTTGGGGCATGAGCACCTGCACGGGCTCGTGCACGCCCGACGGCTGCGCCCCCGCGACCGACGACCCGAGCCCAAAGCACGCAACACCGATCCAGGCAAGTATCCGCTGGCGACGCATGGCGTCCTCCTTTCGTGCCCGCCCTCGTGGCGGCACGCGGTTGTTCGTCCGGTGATATGTACCGTCTTCATCGGCGCGCGGCCGTCACGCCAATGTCACGGGCGACACTGTCACGAGAGTGTCACACGCACGCGCCCTCAGGCGGCGCTGCGCACGATCAGGCGGTGGGGGAGCAGCGTCGAGATCAGCCCCGCGACGAGCAGCGCCCCCGCCGCGGCGTAGAACGCCGCGTCCAGGCCCCAGCCCGACCACACCGAGCCGCCGACCGCGGACGCGTCGGCGCCGCCCACCCCGAGCCGCTCGACGAGCGCCCTCGTCCGCGGCATGTCGTCCACGCCCGCGTGCACAACCTTCGCGAGCAGCGGGCCAACGAACCCGAGCGACCACGCCCCGCCGAGCATCAGGCCCGAGGCCAGGCCCGTGCGGTGCGGGAGCAGCCGCTGGGCCAGCGCCATGCTCACCGGGATCACGCTCCCGAACCCGACACCCGCGACGATCCCGAGCGCGAAGACGCACGGCACGACCGCCCGGGGCGCGAGCGTGTCCACGCCCGGGATCAGCGCGATCGCCGCCGCGCCCAGCACCGGCATCGCGACGAACGCGAGCTTCTCGAACCGCACCGCGAGCATGGCGCCCAGCGCGATCCCACCCCCGCCCATGCCGACCTGCATCATGCCCTGCAGCGGGCCATTGAGTGCAGAGGCCTTGAGCCCGGTCGCCTTGGTCAGCTCGCCCGCCGCGAGCTTGTCGAGCGTGTGCTCCGAGGCCCACTGCGTGAAGAGGTACACCAGCGCCATATTCACGCTGAAGCGGAGGACATTGGCCGCGTACAACACGCCGACCGCGCCCCAGCGCCCGCGTCGCTCGCCCTTCGAGAGGCGGCCGTGGTGCTCGCGGGCGTCGTGGTGGCGGTGTGGGATTGCGTGGATCGCCCACGCCAGCGCGCCCACCGCGAGCACGCCCGGGATCATCATCCACGCAAGCGACGCCAGGCCGTGATCGATCGCCCCGGGCGCGTCGGAGCCCGCGAACGCGTCCACGATACGGGGCGTGAAGACGTTGCCCCCGACCCCGCCGAGCATGCCGGCCAGGAAGAAGACCGCGACGCCCAGCGAGCGCCGGGCGCCCGAGAGCTGCCCGACCGCGGCCGCGGCGGGGGGGTGGAACGCGCCGATCCCCGCCGCCCCCGCGCCGTGCAGGAGCATGAGCACCTCGAAGCTCCGTGCCCGCCCGATCAGCGAGACGCACACGACCGCGACGAACAGCCCGAGCGTGCCGAGCGAGCGGGTGTCGAGCTTGTCGCTCGCCCAGGCGACCAGAGGCTGGACCAGCCCGCTGGTGACCGACCCGAGGCCCAGCAGCAGCGCGACCTGCCCCGTCGTCAGGTCCAGACGCGCGGTCAGCAGGGGGATCAGCGAGACAGCCATAAACGAGAAGAAGTCGGTCACGCTGTGCGCGCCGATGGTGACGCCCGCGCGCGTGCGGGGGCACGCGAGCCTCGGCGCTCGCAACGCGGGCTCGTGCGGTTGTGTCCGGGGCGGGCTCATCGAGGCCAAATCTAGGTGGCCTCGGGCGCCGGACGCGCCGGGGCGGCTCTAGCGTCCCGCGGGTCGCCCGCCCTTGCGCGGGTCGGAGGCGGCCTCCCAGCCCCCGCCGACGCGGGCGCGCCGGATGAGCTGGACGTTCCCGACCGCGTCGCGCTCGCGCAGGACGTGCCCGAAGGCCTCGATCGCGTCTGCCCGCTCGGGCGAGAACGCGCCGGGCTCGTGATACAACAGATCGGGCGCCCACTGGTGGTGGACGCGCCTGGCGGCGACCGCCTCGCCCGCGCCGTCGCCCTGTATGACGCGCAGCAGCGCCTGCGTTGTGCCCGAGATGATCCGCGGCCCGCCCGAGGCGCCCGCGACGGCGAACACGCCCCGGTGGTCGAGCACGATCGTCGGCGACATGCTCGACAGCGGGCGCTTGCTCGCCTCGGGCAGGTTCCGATCGCTCTGCTCGAGGCCGAACGCGTTGGGCTCGCCCGGGCGGGTGAGGAAGTCGTCCATCTCGTCGTTGAGGACGAAGCCGAACTCCGGGACACCGACCAGCGAGCCGAACTCGAGGTTGATCGTCTCGGTGCACGCGACGGCGTTGCCCCATTTGTCCACGACCGAGACGTGGCTCGTCCCGCCCGATTCTGGCGGGGGCGAGTGCGTGCCGTAGCGGTCGAGGGGCTGGGTCCGGTCGCGCCGGACCTGTGCCGCGAGGCGCCGGACGTTCTCGACCGAGAGCAGGCCCTCGACCGGGACGTTCACGAACGCGGGGTCGCCGAACCACATCGCGCGGTCGGCGAACGCGTGCTTCATCGACTCGACGAGCATGTGGAGGCGCTCGAGCGAAGTGTCTCGGGTGCGCGGATCGATGCCCAGGGCCTGGAGGATCCGGAGCGTCTCGAACATGGTGACACCACCCGAGGAGGGCGGGGGCATGCCGAGGAACTCGTAGCCCGCGATCTGTGCGCGCAGCGGCTGCGACTGATCCACGTGGAACGCCTCGAGGTCGTCGTGGGTCATGACGCCGCCGGCGTCGCCGACCGCCTTGACGATCGCGTCCGCGATCGGGCCCTTGTAGAAGGCGTCGGCGCCCTGGTGGGCGATGAGTTCCAGCGCCTCGGCCTGTTCTGGCAGGCGGATCCGGTCGCCGGCCTGCACACGCCCCTTCCTGAGCAGGCGTTCCCAGACAAAGGCATGATCGGTCTTCCACCCGGGGTTGGCCTTGAACTTGGCGGTCAGGCGCTTCGAGGCGTCGGCGTAGTGGTCGTCGGCAACAAACCCGGCGCGTGCCGCGGCGATCGCGGGCGCGAGGACGGCCTCGCGGCTCAGGCGCCCGTGCTGTGCGTGCGCGCGCAGGAGACCCGCGACCGTGCCCGGGACGGCGATCGCGGTGCCGCCGTAGCGCGAGTGCCGGTCGTCGTCGTACTTCTCGAAGAAATCAGGGGTGATGCCCGAGGGCGCGGTCTCTCGGTAGTTGTACGCGACGTTGACGGCGGGCCGGTCGGTCCCGCCCGCGATGTGGACGACCATGAAGCCGCCACCGCCGATGCCGCACGAGTAGGGGCGGACGACCGAGAGCGTGAAGCTGGTCGCGACGGCGGCGTCGACCGCGTTGCCGCCGCGGGCGAGGATCGCCGCGCCCGCCTCGGAGGCGGTGGGGTGGTCGGCGGCGACGGCTTGTTTGTCGAACAGCGCGCTGTAGCCGCGGGCGGCGCCGTCCTGCGGGGTGGTGCGGCAGGCCGGCAGCACGCACGCTCCGAGGGCGAGGGCGACGACGAGGAGTCTTTGAGTACGCATGGGCGCAGGCTATCCCCTTGCCCCGGGCGTGGGGAGTCTTTTGTGCGCGACGGGGTGGCGGCGGCGCCTTCCTATCTTGACATGCGAGCCGGCCGGGCCAGAGCGTCGGCCTGGCTCGTCAGGCGGGCGGGGCGGGGTCCGGCCGGGTCAGCTCGCGCTCGAGCAGCTGGCCGGCGATCCGCATGAAGTCGTGCTCGGTGATGATGCCCACGAGCTTGCGGCTGCCCCGGGCGACCACGGGCAGGCACGAGATCTTGTGCTCGCGCATCAGGGCGATGGCCTCGATCGTGAGCGTCTCGGGCGTGACGCAGATCGGGTCGCGGCGCATCATGTCGCCGACGGACACGGTCTGGGCGGTGGTCTGGCGCTTCGGGTCGGCGAGCAGGCGGAGCAGCTCGCGGTTGGAGAGCATCCCGACCAGGTTGCTGTCCGCGTCCTCGACAGGCACGTGGCGGACGTGCTCCCACTCCATGATGGACGCGGCCAGGTCGATCAGCTCGTCCTCCTGGACCGTGAGCAGGTCGGTGACCATGTACTGACCGACGCGCTGGTAGTTTTGCTCCCACGAGCCGGCCTCGTCGAGGGTGGCCGGTTCCCATGTGTGCGCCGGCTCGCCCTCGTCCTGGCGGGAGGCGGCGCCGGCGGTGAGGGCGCTGAGTCGCTCGGCGCGCGTGCCCTGGCCCTGCATCTTGGCGACCGATGCGAGCATCCAGCGTGCGCCGGTGCGCCCGGTCTCGACGCGCCGGTCGATGACTTCGAGCAGCGCGTCGGCGTCGGTCGCGTCGATGCCCGAGGATGCGAGGCCCTCGCGGGCGAGCGGGAGGAGGATCTCGCGGACGAGCTCCGCAGACGAGAGCGTGCGTTCGTCGAGCCAGGCGAGCTGGGACTCGAGGCCGGCGCGGGCCGCGGCGACGAAGTTGTTGGCCGCGTCCTCGAAGTTCAGACGCTCGGTCAGGTCGGGGAAGGCGGCGGGGAGGGCGGCCATGAGCCCGAACCAGAGGGCGGCGTTGGCCATCTCGTCGGTCACGCTCGGGCCCGAGGGGAGGTAGCGGTTCTCGATCCGCAGGTGGGGCTTGCCCTCGGTGATGCCGTAGCACGGGCGGTTCCAGCGGTAGACGGTGGAGTTGTGCGTGCACAGGGCGGTGAGCTTGGGGATCTGGCCCTGGTCGAGGGCGTCGAGCGGCGCCTCGTCGGTCTCGGCGCCGAACATCACGCGGAAGCGGGCGACGTCCTCCTTGAACAGCTCGAGCACGGAGTCCTTGCACCATCTCTCGCCGAACCGGACGCGGGCGAGCTGGTCGCGTTCGTGCGGGCTGGCCTCGGGGCGTGTGTCGACGGCCTGCTGGAAAATCGCGATGCGTGTCTCGCGCCACAGACGCTTGCCGAAGAGGATCGGGGAGTTGACGCACGCGGCGAGCACGGGGCCCGCGAGGGCCTGGGCGGCGTTGAAGGCGAGGGCGAACTCGTCGGGGGCGACCTGGAAGTGGAGCTGGAAGCTGGTGTTGAGCGCTTCGAGCATGATGGATTCGTGCTCGATGGTGATCTCGTCGATGCCCTTGATGCGCAGCTCGTAGTTCCCGCCGCGTTGCGCGCGGATCAGTTCGTCGAGCGCGTAGTACCGGGGCTTGGGGACGATGTTGGCGTGGCACAGGTCGGAGAGCTGGAGCGTGGGGAGGATGCCGATGAGCAGAGGTCGTGCGCCCGAGGGGGCCGCGGCGCTGGCGACGGTGGCGAGCAGCTCGTCGATCTGTGCGCGGACGCGGGCGAGGCAATCGCCCGTGAAGACCACGGGGTCGCAGTTGAACTCGACGTTGAAGCGTCCCAGCTCGTGGGTGACGCGTTCGTCTGTGATGCGCGCGAGCGTCTCGACCGCGACCGGGGCGGGCTGCCAGTGGTCGTCAACGAGGACGAGTTCCTGCTCGACGCCGACGCGCCGGACGCCGGTCTCGAACAGGCCCTCGTCGAGCATGCGTTCGAGGGCCTTGACATCGGTCAGGAGGCGCTGCATGAACAGGCGTCGCTGCTCGCCGCTGACTTGCTCGACCTCTTGCGTGCCCATGGCGCGGTCCAACCCCCGGGGGGCGGGCCCGGCGCGGGACGCCCGGGGGGATTGTCCGGGGTCTGGACGGATGACGCAAGCGCTTGTCCGGGACGGGGCTACGGCGTGGGGGCGCCTGCGCCGGTCCGCGCGGTCGCGTTGACCGCGGGTCGGAGCGGGCAATGATTGAGAACGGATCTCAATGACAAGCGACTCCTCGCCGCGGACGCGAATGCGTCGGCGGCGGACCGGGGGTATTCCGATGACGACCAGCGCCTCGACCGACCAGCGTCCCTTGACCCAGCGGCTCAAGGAGGACAACGCGGACATCCACCAGCAGGCCGAGCAGGACCGCGTGCCCCAGGCGATGGTCGGCGGAACGATCACGCGCGAGGCGATGGTCGAGCTGCTCGGGCAGCTGTGGGTCGTGAACAGGGCGCTGGACGAGGCGCTCGTCGCGGCCCGCGCCACGACGCCCGCGATCGACGCGCTCGTGAAGGACCACCAGCTCCAGGAGGCGAACCTGCGGGCGGATCTGGCGCACTACGGCGTCGCGGACCCGGCGTCGATCGAGACGTGCGACGCGGCGCGGGCGTTCGTCGATGACGTGGAGGCGTGCCGCGAGCGCGAGCCCCTGCGGTTGCTCGGGCTGCACTACGTGCGCGAGGGCGCGAACAACGGGAACAAGTACATCGCGATGCGGCTGCGCAAGACGTGGGGCGTCGAGGGCGCCGACGGCTTCAGGCACCTGGACCCGTACGGCGAGCGGCAGCGCCAACTCTGGGAGGCGTGGAAGTCCGAGCTGGGTGAGTACGACTTCTCCGAGGGCGAGAAGGCGACGATTCTGGCGGGCGCGCGTGCGATGTTCGAGCACATTATCGCGGTGAACCGGTCGGTGAATCTGGCTTGAACTGGAATCCCCGCTGAGATCAGCCCAGCGCCTTCTCGCGCTGCTCGGCCTCCTTGGGGTACTCGTCGAGCCCCGCGGCTTCGCGGGCGAGCCTGGCGCGGACCTCTTCCTCGCTGAGCAGCGCGCCCTCGGCGTTGGCGACGACCGCCGCGACCATGCAGTCGCCCGTGACGTTGCACGTGGTCCGGCACATGTCGAGGATGCGGTCCACGCCCAGGATGACGGCGATACCTGTCGTCATCGCCTCGGCGGGCATGTTGACCGCCTGGAGCACGATGATGAGCATGACGATGCCCACGCCCGGGACGGCGGCGGTGCCGATCGAGGCGAGGGTCGCGGTGAGGACGATCGTGAGCTGATCGCCGAGGGTGAGGGGGACGCCGAAGGCCTGGGCGATGAAGACGGCGGCGACGCCCTGGTAGAGGGCGGTGCCGTCCATGTTGATCGTCGCGCCGATGGGGGCGACGAACGAGGTGATTTCTTCCTTCACGCCCAGGCGGTTCTCGAGGCAATCCATGGTGACGGGCAGGGTGGCGCCGGAGCTGGACGAGCTGAACGCGAGCAGCTGCGCCGGGCTTATGGCGCGGAAGAAGCGTGCGAAGCCGACGTGCGTAAAGATCTTCAGAGAAAGCGGGTAGACGGCAAAGATCATGATCGCCAGCCCGGCGACGACGGTCAGCGCGTACTTGGCGAGCGAGCCGAGCACGCCGATGCCCAGGTCGGTGATGACGACGACGATGAGCGCGAAGACCGCGAACGGGGCGATCAGCAGGACCATGTGGACGATCTTGATGATGACCTCGGTCATCGCCTGAAAGAAGAGGACGACCGGGGCGGCCTTGTCCTTGGGCATGAGCGTCAACGCGATCCCGACGAGCAGGGCCGCGACGACAACCTGGAGGGTGTTGCCCGCGGCCATGGCGGCGAAGGGGTTGGACGGGAAGATGTCGAGCAGGATGTCCCAGGTGGACTTTGCCCGCTGCGCCTCTGCGTCGGAGATTTTTCCGGTCGCCGAGTCGGTGCTCATGTCCGCGAGCTGCGTGCGGACGTCCTCCGGGAAGCCCGACCCGGGGGAGACGACGTTGGCGAGCACGAGGCCGATGGTGATCGCCAGGGCGGTCGTGATCAGGTAGATCACGATCGTGCGTCCGCCGATACGTCCGAGCCTGGTTGTGTCGTTGAGGCTCGCGACGCCCGCGATGAGGCTGAAAAGGACGATGGGGACGGCGATGAACTTCAGACCCCGCATGAAGAGGTCGCCAACGAACTCGGTCAGCGAACGGACAAAGCGGGCGGCGCCGGCGCCGAATCCGGCCTCGGCGTTGGGGTACTCGGCGAGGCGTTGGGATTCGGGGAGCTGATCGAGGCTGACGCCCTCGGGCACGCTCGCGGGGTCGGCGCCGGCGAGCCAGGCGCCCGGGTCGTCCACGCCGATGGACCGCCACGTGCCCGCGTCCCAGGACAGGTTGAGGACGAGGCCGACCACGACGCCGAGGACGAGGCCGATGATGATCCGCCAGTGCAGCGCGAGCTTGGGCATCGCGACAAGCTACGCCGGGGTGGCGGAGATCACAAGCGGGGGCGGGGGGTGCGGCCTCCTAGGATCCGGCGATGCCACGACAGATTCGTTCCAGCCGCCTGCGGTTTACTGACTACAAGGACAAGCGTCGGCGCGCGGGGACGCGCGAGCGCGTCCACGACCATGTCGACGCCGAGCGTGAGAAGAAGCGGTCGGCCAAGGCCCACCGCTCGTTCACGGCGCTGGGCTCGCGGTTCTTCGCGTTGCTCGCGGGGCATCGGCGGACGGTGCTGGTGAGCCTGCTGACGCTCAGCGCGTCGGTGGCGCTGGGGCTGCTGCTGCCCTTGTCCACGAAGGTGGCGCTCGACTATGTGCTGACGAACAACCCGGGGCCGAGCGGGATCGCGCAGCGGCTGGGCGTGGAGCCCGGGGCGCTGCCGTCGGCCAAGTCGCTCCTGTGGATCCTGGGCGGGGCGATGGTCGTCATCACGATCGCGCAGATTTTGTTCGCGATGTGGGGGCGGTGGCAGTGCACGCGGATCACCAAGCGGGTGCAGGTGGGCCTGCGCCGGCGTGTGTTCGAGCACGCGTCGAAGCTGCCCTTGTCTCGGATCCAGGCGATCAAGTCGGGCGGCGTCGCGAGCGTGCTCCGGGAGGACGCCGGTGGCGTGGGCGAGCTGATCTTCGGGATGGTCTACAACCCCTGGCGGGCGATCACGCAGCTGGGCGGGACGCTGGTGATCCTCGCGGTGATCGACTGGCGGCTGCTGGTGGGCGCGCTGGCGGTCGTGCCCCTGATCTGGGTGACGCACAAGACGTACATCGCGCGGATCAGGCCGATGTTCCGCGACGTGCGCCAGACGCGCCAGTCGATCGACGCGCAGGCGACCGAGGCGTTCGCGGGGATGCGCGTGGTGCGTGGGTTCAACCGCAGGCAGGCCGAGGCGGCGCGGTTCACCCGCGAGGGGCACTTCATGGCCCGCCAGGAGATCCTGACGTGGTGGTGGACCCGCGGGCTCGAGATCGCGTGGCAGGTGATCATCCCGCTCGCGTCGGCGGCGGTGCTTATTTATGGCGGGTCGCAGGTGCTCGACGGCACGCTGACCATCGGCGACCTGATGATGTTCAGCGCGTACCTGCTGATGCTGCTGGGGCCCCTGGAGGCGTTGGTTTCGAGCGCAACGAACATCCAGACGAACCTGGCGGCGCTGGACCGGGTGCTCGACCTGATGGACGAGGGCCAGGAGTTCCCGGGCCAGGAGGACCTGCCGGCGCTCGAGCCGGCGAGCGTCCGCGGCGCGGTCACGCTCGAGCACGTGACGTTCTCGTACCCACGGGCACGCGAGCGGGGGAAGACGAAAGTCGGCGGTGCGTCCGAGCCGCTGCCGCCGGTGCTCGTTGATATTGATCTGGACGTCGCCCCCGGCGAAACGATCGCGCTGGTCGGTCCCAGCGGCGCGGGCAAGACGACGCTGTGCAACCTCGTTGCGCGTTTCTACGACCCGAGCGCGGGCCGGATCCTGCTCGACGGTCACGACCTGCGGGGCGTGCAGGTCGAGAGCTACCGGCGTTTGCTGGGGATCGTCGAGCAGGACGTGTTCTTGTTCGACGGCACGATCGCGCAGAATATCTCGTACGCGCGGCGCAACGCGACGATGGACGACGTGATCGCCGCGGCGACGACGGCGAACGCGCACGGGTTCATCACAAAGCTGGAAGACGGCTACGACACCCTCATCGGCGAGCGGGGCGTGCGCCTGTCGGGCGGGCAGAAGCAGCGGGTGGCGATCGCGCGGGCGGTCCTGGCCGACCCGCGGATTTTGATTCTCGACGAGGCGACGAGCAACCTGGACACGGAGTCGGAGCTGCTGATCCAGCGGGCGCTGGACGTGCTGATGCGGGGGCGGACGAGCTTTGTGATCGCCCACCGGCTCAGCACGATCCGGCACGCGGATCGGATTGTTGTGATCGAGGACGGGCGGATCCGCGAGGTGGGGAGCCATGACGAGCTGATGGCGGGCGAAGGCCGGTACGCCGAGCTGGTGCGGATGCAGACGGAGGTGTCCCGCGGCGCCGGCGGCGACGGGGGCGCCCAGGAGGCAGGCGCCCGCGAGGCGGTGGTCTAGCGGGCGCTGGGGGTTTAGGCGTTTTGCGGACATCGGGCCTGTTCGTGCCCACGCCTGGAACCGCCCCAGATTGGCCCCGAATCGCCCTCGGACGCCCGCCGGGCTTGCGTTGCGGCGTCGGCGGCGTTGAGATGGGTCCGGGTCACAGGTTGAGTTTCCCCGCTGCGGGTTCTTCGCGGTGGGTCAGGGTCGATGGGCCGCGGTCGCGGCCGAGGAGTTCGCGCATGTCGAGCAGTCTGCTGAATCGGGTCGGGATCGCTGTCGTCGCGCTGGGTGTGGCCGGGCTGGGCGTCGCGTCCGGTGGGGACGGGGCGGTCATTGTGGACGGAGCGCCGGTCGCGCGACCCTATGAGGGTGTGCGGCTCGTGCGGGTCTCGCCCGGTTCGGATGCGCAGTTCGTCCAAGCGATCGGCGTGGCCCGCGATGTGTGGACGCACCGGCCGGGCCCGGGGCTGCCCCTGGAACTGCTGGTTGACGACGCGGGCGTGAAGGCGCTGCGCGACATGGGGATGTCGCCGCGGGTGCTGATGGCGGATGTGCAGGGCGCGGTCGATGCGCACATGGCGCGTGTCGAGGACCGCGTGCAGATGCGCGGGCTCGGCTGGTTCGCGAACTACAAGACAGAGGATCAGATCCGCTCGTACGTCGATGGCCTGGCCGCGGCGCACCCGGCGCTGGCCTCGGTGTCCGTCTTCGGCTCGTCGATCCAGGGCCAGGATCTGTACCAGATCACGATCACGGGCCCGGACGCGCCGGGCAACCTCGCCGCGGACCGACCGGTGGTGATCCTCAACGGGTGCCAGCACGCGCGAGAGTGGGTCAGCCCGGCGACTGTGGTGTACCTGGCCGACCAGCTGCTCGAGCGCTACGGCACGGATCCGAGGGTGAGCGGGCTGGTGGACACGGCCCGCATCGTGATCGCGCCGATGGTGAACCCGGACGGGTACGAGTACACGTGGTCGAGCCAGCGGCTGTGGCGCAAGAACAGGCGCGGCGGGTACGGTGTGGACCTGAACCGCAACTGGGGGTACGAGTGGGGTGGCCAGGGCTCGAGCGGGTCTACGGGCGACGAGACGTACCGCGGCACGTCGCCGTTCTCCGAGCCGGAGTCCGCGGCGCTGCGTGACCTGGCCCTGTCGTTCGGCGGCGATGTGGTCGCGCACATCGACTACCACAGCTTCTCGCAGCTGATCATGTGGCCCTTCGGGTACGCCGAGGGCGTCCAGACGCCCGAGCCCGACCGCACCAGGTTCCAGAACGTGTCGGCACAGATGTCGGGCGCGATGCTCTCGGTCAACGGGGCGTTCTACGACCCGATCCAATCGGTGGATCTGTACCCGGCCGCGGGCACGTCGTCGGACTGGTTCTACGGCCAGCTGGGCGCGACCTCGTTCGGGATCGAGCTGCGTGATACCGGGTTCGACGGTTTCCTGCTGCCGCCCGAGCAGATCCTCCCGACGGCGCAGGAGAACTTCGAGGGATTACTCGTCTTCCTGGATCAGACGACGCGTCTGTTGTCGGTGAACACGGTCGCGCCCTCGTATGTCCAGGCCGGGCAGCCCAACGACCTCGATGTCAGCGTTGTGGACGGCATCGAAACGCTGGACGCCGGTTCGGTGTCGCTGCACGCGCGCGTGGGCGGCTCGGGATCGTTCGTCGTGACACCCGCGGTCCCGATGGGCGGGTCGGCGTTCGTTGTGACGTTGCCGGCGGCGGCGTGCGGCGAGCAGATCGAGTTCTATGTGACCGCGCAGACGACCGATGCCCAGAGCGTGAGTTTCCCGGTTGACGGCGCTGGCGGCCCGCTCGCGACCACGGCGCTCGAGATCGCGGTCGTCGTTGCTGATGATTTCGAGACCGACCAGGGCTGGTCGGTCACTGGCGACGCAAACGGCGCCGGCGAGGGCGAATGGGCGCGCGCCGTGCCGAACGGCGGGGGTGACCGGGGTGATCCGCCGGCCGACGCCGACGGCTCGGGCTCGTGCTACCTCACGGGCGCCGCCGACGACAACACCGACGTGGACGGCGGATCCACGATCCTCAGCTCGCCGACGCTCGACCTGTCCGCGACGCCAGAGGCGGTGGTCAGCTACTGGCGCTGGTACAACAACGCCGCCGGCGCAAGCCCGAACGAAGATATCTTCGTCGTCGAGATCTCGGACAACGACGGCGGGAGCTGGACGACGCTGGAAACTGTCGGGCCGACCGGCGCCCAGACCGTCGGCGGGTGGTTCCTCGCCTCGTATCGCGTCGCGGACTTTGTCGCGACGACGTCACAGGTCCGCGTCCGGTTCACGGCCTCCGACGTCGGGTCTGGCTCGGTTGTCGAGGCGGGCGTGGACGGGTTCTCGATCGAGGAGACGGGGTGCTCGGGCCCGGTCGCGTGCAACGCGGCGGACCTGGCCGAGCCCTTCGGGCAGCTCGATTTTTCCGACGTGGTCGCGTTCCTGAGCGCGTTCGCGGGCCAGGAGGCCGCGGCGGACCTCGCGCTGCCGCTGGGCGTGTTCGACTTCTCCGACGTGGTCGCGTACCTGGGGGCGTTCGGCGCGGGCTGCCCCTGATCGGCTGAGGCGGCGCCAGGGTCCGAGAATCATCGCGGGCGGGCGTATCGCCCGTGATGTGCGCGTGTGCGCGTTCATGTGGGTGGTCGCGTGCGCCGCGTCGTCCAGACTTGGGGTGTCGGCGCCCGCCGCACGGAGCCCCCATGAAACGTCTGATCAGCGCCATCCCTGTCGCCGTGCTCGCCGCGGACGTGCTCGCGCAGCCGCGCGTGCTGTTCATCCGCGGCGCCGACCGGAGCGGGGGTTTCTTCGAGGCGGACACGGACTTCGAGCGGACCGAGCACCTCGGGGACATCACGAACCAATCGACGGCGAACGGGAACCACGGGTGGTACGAGCTGGCCGAGCTGCTCCGCGACGACGGGTTCGTGCTCGAGCAGATCAGCGAGTCGGTCGAGGCGGGCGCCCCGGGATCGGGCTCCACACAGGGCGAGCACATCGGCCTGGAGACAATGGATCTGTCCGCGTACGACGTGATCGTCATGGGCTCGAACAACGCGGTGTACGACGCCGCGGCGATCGACGCGTTCGAGGCGTACATCCTGGGCGGGGGCGCGGCGTTGTTTATCTCGGACGCGGGCTTCGGGTCCGGCTGGCCCGACGCCGCCAACTCGGACCAGCAGTTCCTCGACCGCTTCGGCTGGACCATGCAGCAGGACTTTGGGTTCTACACGGTCGAGCGCGCCGAGGGTGATTTCCTCGTGCCGAACCACCCGATACTCGACGGCGTGGACACGATCGAGGGCGAGGGGGAGTCCCCGCTCGTGCGCCCGAGCAAGGACGTCGCCGGCGTGAGCACGACCATCGTCGTGCGGGCCAAGCCGGGCGATCGCACGCGCAACAACAACGGCAACCCGGGCACGTTCCGCGACATCACGCCCGACGACGCGGCGACGCTGATCGCGACCGCGGGGTGCGGGCGCCTCGCGGGGCACTTCGACCGCACCACGTTCTTCAACCAGAGTGGGGCGGGGACAAACATCAATAAATACGACCATCGCGCGTACGCGCTGAACCTGTTCCGCTGGCTCGCGGCGGCGGGCGGCGGGGCCGCGGACCTGGCGGAGCCCTACGGCGCGCTCGACTACACCGACGTGCTGGCGTTCGTGCTGGCGTTCGCGGGCGAGGAATCGGTCGCGGACCTGGCGCCGCCCTACGGCGTCTGGGACTTCAGCGACGTCTTCGCCTTCCTCGAGGCGTTCGGCGGCGGGTGCCCGTAGGCAGCTGACGCCCCTTCATGAAATCACGGGATCCGCGCGATCAGGAGCGACGGAAGAGGGTGTGTCCGGGGGTTCCCTCGGGCGGTGTGTGTCGTGTACAGTGCCCGCGGCGTCCGTTGCCAGGCCGGCGAAGACCGTGGCGGCCGCGACGCTCGCTGGTGGGTTGACGCGGAGGATCCGATGCACGACACGAGGAGTTCCGGGCGTGCGATCGCCGCGCTGTTCATCTGCGTTCCGATGGTCACGGGCGGCGTGCTGATCGCGTCCGACCCCGGGCGTGGTCTGCCCCTGGAACTGCCCTCGGTCCCCGTCCCGCCGCAGAACCCGATCACGGAAGAGAAGCGGGTGCTGGGCAAGATCCTGTTTTGGGACGAGCAGCTCTCGAGCGACAATACGATGGCGTGCGGCACATGCCACATCCCCTCGTCGGGGGGGGCGGACCCCGTGCTGGGGCTCAACCCCGGCCCGGACGGCGCGCCGGGCACGCCCGATGACCTGCGGACGAGCTTCGGGATGATCCGATCCGATGCGTTCGATGATTACTCGCCCGACCCGGTGTTCGGTCTCGGGCGTCAGGCGACGCCTCGTGCCGCGCCCACCTCGATCATGACGATGTACACGGCCGAGCCGTTCTGGGACGGGCGGGCCACGACCGAGTTCGTGGACCCGGTCTCGGGGCAGACGCTGATCCCTGCCGGGGGCGGGCTCGAGTCGCAGGTGCTCGCGCCGCCGTTGTCCGACGTGGAGATGTCGCACGAGGACCGCGACTGGGTGCAGATCGCACAGAAGCTGCGCCGAGCGCGCCCGCTCGGGCTCGCGACGGACATCCCGCCCGACATGGCCGCGGCGATCGACGCGCACGGGACGTACCCCGGCCTGTTCGCCTCGGCGTTCGGCGACGGCGAGATCACGCCGGTACGCATCGCGTTCGCGATCGCGACCTACGAGCGGACGCTCCTGCCCGACCAGACGCCGTGGGACCTGTTCATCGCCGGCGACACGGGCGCGATGACACCCCAGCAGGTCCAGGGCTGGAACCTGTTCCGGGCGTCGCGCTGCGGGATCTGCCACGAGGCGCCCTTCTTCACGAACCACACGTTTAAGAACATCGCGCTGCGACCGCTGGCGGACGACATCGGGCGCCAGGCGGTGACGGGCGACTTCGGCGACCGCGGTCGGTTCAAGGTGCCGACGCTCCGCAACGTCGGGCTCAAGGCATCGTTCATGCACACGGGCGACTTCCAGCTGATGAGCACGGTGTTCAACTTTTACTTGGGCCCCGGGTCGACGGGCAACAACAACCGCGACCCGCTGCTGCCCGTCGTGATCCCGATCGCCGACCGCGATCCGATTACTGACTTCATCGAGAACGCGCTCACGGACCCGCGCGTCGCGAGCGAGCAGTTCCCGTTCGACCGCCCGACGCTCGGCGTCGAGCAGGCGCCCAACCCAGTGTTGCTCGGCGGCGGGGCGGCGGGCCAGGGCGGGATCATCCCTCGGATGATCGCGGTCGTGCCACCGAACGTCGGGAACACTGGGTTCAAGGTCGGGCTCGGCAGGGCGCTGGGCGGGGCGACGGCGAATCTCGCGATCTCGGAATCGCCCCCGGTCGCCGGTGTTGTCGCGCAGGACATCGTGCTCGGGCCGTTCCTCGCCGAGGGCCTGGGCCCCGGCGGCGGGCACGCGACGCTGCACTACCCGGTGCCGTTCAACACGTTCCTCGAGGGGCGGACGCTGTACATGCAGTGGCGCGTGGATGACCCGTCGGGCCCGGGAGGCGTGGCGCGGTCGCGGGTCGCCGAGGTGACGATCTCGTGTGTGAACGGTTGCCCGGAGGAGTGCGCGGCGGACGTGGCCGAGCCGTTCGGTGTGCTCGATTTCACTGATGTGACGCGGTTCCTCGGGGCGTTCGCGGCGGGCGAGATTATCGCCGATTTGGACGCGCCGGCGGGGTCGTACGACTTCACGGACGTTGTATCGTTCCTGGGCTCGTTCAGCGCCGGGTGCGAATAGCGGCCTTTGAGGCCGGTTTGCGGGTCCGCGTGCTTCCGCGTGGGCGTGATCGCCCATTTTTTGCGTGCGACAGGTCTGGATTGCGGTGAGAATGCGGCATGGGGAGCGGGAGGGGGCGGGGGCCCTCGCCCGGGTTCGGAGTCTGCGCGATCGGCTGCGGCCCGTGACCGCCTGGAAGATGAACGAAGGGGAACGCGATGAAACGCGTGCGTGCCTACGCCGTCGGAGTTGTTGCCTTGCTCGGCGCCCAAGCCGGAGCCCAGGTCTTTACGCATGACACGGGGACCGTCGGCGCGCCGGGGACGGACGTGTTCCTGCTGCCCGACGAGCAGGACCTGTTCCGGACCGACTGTGCCGGCGACAACACGCTCGTGTTCGACGGGCTGCTCTCGCTCGGGCTGATGCCGAACGACAACATCGATGCGCTCGATGATGGTCAGAAGTTCGCCGAGGGCGATGCGCAGTTCACCGGGACATACGATTTCTCTGTGCTCCCGGGCTCGCTGGGTCAGCCCGGGACGGATATTGATTTCCTGTCTCCCGAGAACGGGGCCGACCTGTACCAGATCACGGTCCCGGGGCACGCGCTCGACAAGTTTGACATGGACCTGGGCCTTGCAGCGAACACGACCGACAGCGTGGACGGGTTCACCTTCGAGAGCGGGGGTCCGATCGCGCCGGGCACGCGGATCTACTTCTCGCTCGCGCCCGGCTCGCCGACGCTGATCGCCAGCGGGTGGTCGGCGGCGGACGTGCTGACGGTCGTCGTCGGGCTGCCGATCACGCTCGATCGGGCGATCACCGCGACGAGCCTGGGCCTGCGGGCCGCCGACAACCTGGACGCGCTCATACTCTCGGACTCGACCGACGATGACGGGGACGGCTCGATCGACGGCGCGTCGGACACCATGTTCGCGTTCTTCTCTGTTGACGCGGCCTCCCTCGGGCTGCCCGGGACCGACGTCGCGTCCGAGGTCGCCGGCAACGGCGCACAGGGCGACGTCTTCACCTCGGGCGGGGCGCTCGGGAATCAGCTCCTGTACGACGGGCGGGACCACATCCTGCTCGACGCGGGCGACGAGATGGACGCGTTGGACGCGATCTTCTACGGCGGCGGCGACATCCCGCCCCCGCCGATCAAACCCCTGGTCAACATCTACCCGGGCGTCCGCCTGCCCTCGGGCGGGTTCTGGATCAACATCTGCGACATGACGCTGCCCAACGTCATCAACCTCTCGATCAAGATCAAGCTGTGCGACCCGATGCACAACTCCGTCACGATCACGTACACGAACAAGATCGTGGGCTTCGGCGGGGGCAACGGGTTCCTCAAGGCGCTGATCATGATGGCGCAGCTGAACGCCGCGACGTTCAACAAGCCGGGCGTGGGCCCGACGCCGATCTTCGGCGGGATCCAGGTCCGCCCGCCGGTGGGCCAGCCGGGCAACATCGTGGCGCAGGTGTGCGCGAATGTGAGCCAGGCGCTGATCGACTGCGGGTACGACCTCGACGGGCTGTGCATCTCCATGTCGAACTGGACGGCGTCGATCATCCCGGTGCCGCTGCGCGAGCAGCCCGAGCCGTGGAAGCGCCGCTACATGGTGACCGTGCCCCAGGCGCCCGAGGACAACGGGCTCTTCCGCCTGACGACGGGCGCGCCGGACCCGGTGTTCCCGCAGGTGGTTGTGTACCAGACACCTTTCAGCGCGGGCGAGAGCCCGTCGGCGATCCTGGGACGCATCCTGGATCAAATTCTCGGCGACGGCGGGATCGCGACGCTGATCGGCACGGTGCTGACGATCGAGGAACTCGCGGTCGAGCCACCGCCCGACTCGAGCAACGCCTTCGGGCCGTACATCTTCGAGGGCGGGGCGCTGGACAACTCGCTGGGCGTGACGATCGAGGGGTTCGGCGCCAAGCCGGTCCCACCGACGCACCCGCTGGGCGACGACTGCTGGCACACGCCGGAGAACCCGGGCAGCACCGTCCGCTTCGGCGCGGGCAACGACATCCCGATCCCGCCGGGCTTCTTCGGGCCCGGCTCCGACCCGTTCTTCGGCGAGGTCCCGCTGGCGGGCGTGCCCGTCGGCCCGGGCAACACCGACACCAAGATCGGGCGCCTCGATGATCTGATCCTCCCGGGGCCGTTCCCCGCGTGCGACCAGGTCGAGATCGAGATCCGAGAGTTGCACCTGCAGAGCACCCAGCCGATCGTCGTGACGTACAACGGCGGGCAGAACCCCGAGCAGTGGCTCGTGGGCATGGGCCTCTCGGAGGACAACCCGCCGCAGCTTGGCGTGCTCACCACGTGTAAGGACAACCCGTTCGGCGGTGGCTTCGACGCGGTCGTCCCCGTCCAGCCGGTATTCGCGTTCACCCGTGTGGGTGACAAGCAGCCGAGCCCGCCCCTTCCCGTCAACGGGCAGGTCGTCATCTTCGGCGGCTGGGATGAGCAGGGCCTGCCCACAGGCGTGAGCACCGGGCCCAACTGGTACGGGCAGCCCTCGCAGCTCCAGTTCCTCCGCGACGGCGCGGGCGGGCCGGCGATGCAGCTGCAGATCGTCCCGGCGACGGCGCAGGGCGGGTGCAACCCCGCGGACCTGGCCGAGCCCTTCGGGCAACTCAACTTCGACGACGTGATCGCGTTCCTCGTCGCGTTCGGCGCCCAGGCGCCCGAGGCCGACCTTGCGCCGCCCTTCGGGCAGTGGAACTTCGACGACGTGATCGCTTTCCTGACGGCGTTCGGTGCTGGGTGCCCATAGGGGTCTGTTGCCGCGAGGAATGCGTTGATCTGATATTTGCCGCCCGGTAGGCTTCCGGCTTGCAGGTGGCGCCGTGATCCGTACATATGAACGCGGGGGAAAAGATGTTGAGAACAACGATCACTGTCGTGATGGCCGCGGTCTGCGCGTTCGCTGGGTATTCGCACGCGGGGCCCGAGACCACATTCACGTACCAGGGCGTGCTCGAGCAGGGCGGCCAGCCGGTGACCGGTACACGCACCATGCGCTTCGGTCTCACGACTGATCCGACGGGCATGTCCGTCGGAGGCCGTATCACACTGGATGTCGACATCGCACAAGGCCTGTTCACGGCGAACCTCGACTTCGGCGAGGACATTGTCCAAGCGTACGTGAACGTCCCGGGCGAGCCTCAGTGGCATGTCCTTGTCGAGGTGCAGGAGCCGGACACGTCGTTCACCAAGCTCCTTCCGCCCCAGCCGATTACCGGCGTGCCTTTCTCGACGAACACCCGCGGCGTCATGGTCGATGCCGACAAGAACATCTTCGTAGAGAACGCGATGGTCGTCGGCGACGCCGAGGACACCCCCGACGTCGTAACGACAGCATTCAACTTCGACCTCGGAGAGGGCACGGGCCGCCAGAACCTCCTGGCGTTCTCCCCCCAGCCGACGTTCTCGCTGTTCGCTCGCCTCGGGCCAACGCCTTCGGGTGAGACGGGCCAGTTCGAGTTCCTCGACTCGACCGGGAACCTTCTCGCGTCGCTCGGCGCGGCGGATGTCAACGGCATCAACGCGGGGTTCCTGAACCTCTACGCGGAGCCGGCGAGCTCCGGCGCCGAGATCCGCCTGCACTCCTCGAAGAACACGGAGACGGTCCTGCTGAGCGGGGGCGTGACCTCCCCGAGGCTGACCATGACCGGCTTTTTCCACTCGCTCCACATCGACCTGGATCAGTTCGAGGACGCGTCCGTCGTGCTGCCGCTCAAGTCGGTCGGGGCGCCCGAGATTCTCAACGAAGCAGGCGTCGTCTGGGCAGAAGCGGTCCAGCCGCCATTGCAGACCGAGATCGTCTCCGCCGAGATCGAAGCGCCGTCTGACGGATTCGTGATCGCCATGCTCGACGGCTCGGCGGAATTGACGACATCATCCGGCTTCGGGGGGGGTCTGTTCTTTGCGATCTCCGTCTGCTCTTTCGATGGTGTCGCGTTCGATTGCGAGCAGCAGTCTGAGTGGCTGGAGCATGCGCGCTCGTTCGGCGTAGGCCCGCACAGCGACGACCCGGTTCAATACACGATCCCTGTCTCCACGCAGCGGGTTGTTCCTGTTGCACAGGGGCGGTATCGCTTCCTCGCTCTCGGCGGCTCGTTCACAACGGCCACCGAGAACGTCGAGGCGAGGCTCACGCTGCTCTTCGTGCCGACCTCGTACGCCCCGCCCGGACAGCTGGGCTCCCATCCGGTCCACGCGGCGCCGTTCACGCAGGCGCCCGTCGTGTCACCGACGGCGGAACCGAGCGGGAGCATGATCTCCGGGCGTCTCGCCGTACTCGAAGCTGAGAACGTTGACCTGCACCGCCGCCTCGACGAGCTCCACGCGATGCTCGAGCATGTCCTGGCGTCGGGCGAGGGCGCCCCGTGACACGGCGCGCCCTTGTGCTCGCCGTCGGGGTGGCGTCGGTCCCCGCGCTCGCCCAGGAGGGCGGCCGCGGCTCTATCGGCGGCGACTACCGCCTCGCTTGGTCCACCCTCGACGCCGGCGGCGGCGAGAGCGCCGGTGGGACTTACACCCTCCGCGGCACCATCGCCCAGGCCGACGCCTCGACACCCTCCTCGGGCGGTACGAGCATCGTCGAGCCCGGATTCTGGCCCGGTGTGCCGTTTCTCTTCGGGTGCAATATCGCCGACACCGCCCCGCCATTCGGGGAGCTGAACTTCTCCGACGTTTTCGACTTCCTTGTCGCCTTCGGGTCGATGGACCCGGCCGCAGACCTGGCCGAGCCCGCAGGCGTGTTCGACTTCTCCGATGTCTTCGCCTTTCTCGTCGCATTCGGCGAGGGGTGCCCCTAGGAGGGGCATCGACTCGACCGGGGCGGCCACGTATCCTCCCTCTCGCCCCCGCGGGGCGGGAGGTTTTTTTATGTCCAAAGAGCACAATCGGGTCGAGCTTGACCCGCCGGCGACGACGCAGCCCAGGGACGAGCGGGCCGCGCCGCCCGAGCGCCCCGAGCAGCAGCGGGCCAACGACGGGGCGGTGCAGGACCAGCTGGCGGCGTTGATCCAGGATGTCGCGTGCGAGCCGGTGAGCGACTACGACGCGAAGCTGGTCCGTGAGCTGATGACGGCGGGCCTCAAGCTCATCCCCGACGGGCGGGACACGGGCGAGCTCAAGCTGATGGCCGCGGCGCTCAAGGAGATGCGGTACGCCTACCGGGTCTTCGGCGAGTATGCCGGCACGCACAAGGTCACGATCTTCGGCTCGGCGCGCACGCCCGCCGACCACCCCGACTACCTGGCGGCGGTGGATTTCTCCAAGATCATGGGCGCCTCGGGCTGGATGGTGATCACCGGCGCGGGCGACGGGATCATGAAGGCGGGGCACGAGGGGCCCGGGCGCGAGGCGAGCTTCGGCGTCGCGATCCGCCTGCCCTTCGAGACGACCGCCAACGAGGTGATCGCGGGCGACGAGAAGCTCATCCACTTCCGCTACTTCTTCACACGCAAGCTGATGTTCCTGTCTCAGGCGGAGGCGGTTGTCTGCTTCCCGGGCGGGTTCGGCACCATGGACGAGTGCTTCGAGACGCTCACGCTCGTGCAGACGGGCAAGGCCAGCATCATCCCCATCGTGTTCGTCGAGGGCGAGCCCGAGGAGGGGCGGACCACCTCGGGCGGCGACCCGGCCATGGCGGTCGCCAACTACTGGGGCGGGTGGGTCGAGTTCATTGAATCACAGCTGCTCAACCGGGGCTGGATCAGCCCGGACGACGAGAACCTCTACTACGTCGCCAAGACCCCCAGGGACGCGGCGGACCACGTCCTGGCGTTCTACTCGACGTACCACTCCTCGCGGTACGTCCGCGACGATCTGGTCATCCGGATCAAGCGCCCGCTGCCCGACGCGGCGATCGAGACGCTCAACGAGGAGTTCGCGGTGCTGGTGAAATCCGGGCGGATCGAGCAGCGCGGACCCCTTCCTATCGAGACGGACCACCTGGAGCTGCCGCGGGTCGTGTTCACACACACGCGGTACAAGTACGGCCTGGTCCGGCGGCTGATCGATCGGATCAACGAGCTGGGCGCCGACGAATAGTCGGCGCGTGCGACGCGACCAGACGGGCGGGAACAACCGAGTGAAGACCTCCGGGCACGCAACCCGACGCCGGGCCCTCGTCGCGATTGCGGCGTGTGTGTTCGTGGTCGCGGCGGTGGGCGGGTGCCGCGGGCGTTGGCGGGCGCGGGCGCCCGAGGCGCCGGCGGGCGAGGTTGTCGGGGCGCCTCCGGTGACGGCGCCGCTCGAGACCGCCCGCGGCCCCCGCGGTCTGGAGGTCCAGCTCTGGGTCGTGGACGATCTGGGCGGGCAGGTCGCCGCGGTGCTCGCGGGCCTCGACGAGCCGGCGCTCGCGCTGGACGCGGGGGATGCGCGGCGGTGGCGTGACTCGGGTCTGCGCGTCGTCGGGTTGCCCGCGGGGCAGGTCGATCACGTCCGGTCACAGCTCCAACTGGCCGCGCCGGTGCGGCGCGAGTGGCTCGGCCAGGTGCTCGCGTGGCGCCCGGTCGCGCTCGGGCCCGGGCTCGTCGGCGAGCGGCTGATCACCGCGGACGGGCCGGCGCCCATCGACGAGGGACGCCTCCGCCTCATGGCCCGCGCGTGGGTGCGCCCGCGGATCGTGCCCGGGCACGAGGCTTCGGCGGAGCTTCGCGTCGAGCTTGTGCCCCAGTTCGTCGAGCCCCGGGGCGCGCAGACGCTCTCCGAGATCGAGTCACGTTTGCGGGGCGAGCTGCCAACCGTCCGCGAGGACGGGCCCGTGCTCGAGCGCCTCGGGCTCGCGGCGTCTCTCGACGGGCGCGAGGCGCTCATCATCGTTGGCGAGGCCCCCAACGCGGACTGGTCCGAGCAGGCGAGGATCGGCGCCCTCGCGCTCGACCCGATCGACAACGGGCCCACCGGCCCGCCCGTCTCCGGGCCGTCGGGCGACGAGGGCGGCGTGGCGTCCGCGCCCGACGCGGGATCCGACGCGACCCCGGGGTCGCGCGTCGCGGACCCGTGGGAGGCGGTGATCGGCGCCGTCGGGCCCGAGGCGCCAGAGGCGCGGACGCTGGGCGAGGCGATGCTCTCGGGTCTGCTCCCCACGCGGATCGACGACGTCGGCGGGGGGCGCGTGCTGCGCCCCAGGCGGCGGGTGCTGATCGTGCTCGTGCCGCACACGCAAGGCGCGTACACGATCGCGACGACGCCGCCCGGTGGTGGCGGCTAGCCTGACGCCCGCGTGAGTGTTCTTGTCGCCATCCTCGCCCTCGCCGCCGGTGTGACGCTGCTTGTCGCCGGCTCCGAGTCCCTCGTCCGGGGGGCGGCGCACATCGCCCGCCTGCTGGGCCTGCGCCCGTTCGTGATCGGGGTCACCATCGTCGCGTTCGGGACCTCGACGCCCGAGCTGTTCGCCTCGATCGCGTTCGCGTTGACCGGGCGCCCCGAGGCCGCGGTCACGAATGTCGTGGGCTCGAATATCGCGAACATCGGGCTGATCCTCGGGTTCACGGCCCTGGTGCGCCCGATCCCGGTCGAGCGGTCGATACTGCGCCGCGACCTGCCCGTGATGATCGGGATCGGCGCGATCGCCTCGCTCGTGTTCATCGACTACCTGGTCACGAGGCTCGAGGGCGCGTTCCTTGTCGCGGGGATCGTCGCCTACGTCGCGATGTGCTACCGGTGGGGGCGGTCGGACCCGGACGCGATACGTCTGGAACTGGAGCGTGAGCGCGAGCACGGGCTCGATCTCGAGGGCGAGGAGAAGCCCTCGCGGGCATGGCTCAACGTGGTGTTCGTGCTCGTGGGGCTGGTGGGCCTGAGCGTGGGCGGGCGGTTCGTCGTGATGGGCGCCTCGACGCTGGCGACGGCGATGGGCGTCGCGCCCGAGATCGTCAGCCTGACGATGGTCGCGCTGGGAACGTCCTTGCCCGAACTGGCCGCGTGCCTGGCGGCGGCCAGACGGCGCGAGCCCGAGATCGTCCTGGGCAACGTGATCGGGTCCAACGTGTTCAATCTGCTGTGTGTCCTGGGCGGTGCGTCGCTGGTGCGTCCTCTGTACGCACCCAACGCGATCTGGACGCACGTGGGAGTGATGCACGTGTTCGTGCTGGGGGCCGCGCTGCTTCTCGGACCGACCCGGCGACTGGGGCGTGCGGGCGGCGGGGTGCTGTTCGCGGCTTACCTGGCCTACGTGATCCTCGTGTACGTCGCCGAGAATGCCCCCGGGTAGGACAATCCCGCGTCCGGCCCAAAGCGGGGCGTTATTCGGGTCGATGGCGCCCGCGGAGGCGCGATCAGCCATGCTGCGAGTCCGAACGAACCACGCCAGACCCGGGATGGAGCTGGCGATGCCGGTGTACCACCCGCGTCGTCACGACACGCTGCTGCTCAAGCCGGGGGTGCACCTGGAGAGCCGGACGATCGCCCGCCTGCGGGAGATGAACCTGCCGGAGCTGTGGATCAGGTACCCGATGCTCGAGCAGATCTCCGAGTACGTGAACCCGGCGGTGTACGCCGAGCGTGCGCGCCTGTCGCGTCAGATCGCCGACGCGTTCGATACGTTCAGCACGCACGTGGACGCGGAGCTGGACTTCGTCGAGTTTCGTTCGACGATGAACGACATGATCTCGCTGCTCGTCGAGCAGCCCCGCACCGGTATCTACTTGTCTGAGATCGTGGAGTCGGGCCAGCCGATGCTGCGCCACGCGGCCAACGTCGGCTTCATCTCCGTGCTCATGGGCCTCAAGCTCGGTTTCTACCTGATGAAGGAACGCTCGCGCCTGGTCGGCACGCACGCCAAGAGCGTCGCGAGCCTCGGCGTCGCGGGTGTCCTGCACGACATCGGCATGCTCCGCCTCGACGACGACACGCTGCGGCGCTGGAACAAGACGGGCGACGAGGGCGACCCGGCGTGGCGCGAGCACGTCCAGATCGGCTACAACATGGTGCGGGGCGAGCTGGAGCCCTCCGCGGCGGCCGCGGTCCTGCACCACCACCAGCGGTACGACGGCACGGGATTCCCCGCGCGCATCACGTTCGGCGGCGACGAGGTCCCGATCTCGGGCTCCGATATCCACGTCTTTGCCCGGATCGTTGCCGCCGCGGAGCTGTTCAACCGCACGAAGCACCCCGCGTGCTCACCGGGCGCCGAGGCGTTCGACCGCCCGAGCATCCCGACCGTCCGGGCGTTGAAGCTGATGGTCTCCGGGCCGATGCGTCGCTGGGTTGACCCGGTGGTTCTGCGCGGGCTGATCTCGGTGGTTCCGGCCTACCCGCCGGGCACGGTCGTCCGGCTGAACTCCGGCGTGCGCGCCGTCGTCACGTCGTGGTCGCCCCTGGACCCGTGCCGCCCCGAGGTCCACGAGATCAACGACACCGGCGAGCGGATCGACACGGCATTGGGCAGCGTGATCGACCTGCGCGAGGTCCCCGACGAGTACATCGTCGAGGCCGACGGCGAGGATGTCAGTGACGACAACTTCGCGCCCGAGAGTGCTGATGATTTCGATCTGGGCGCGATCGCCAGGCGGATGGTCAACGCCGCCGAGGACCTCAGGGCGCCGCGCAAGGCCGGCTGACTACTCGTTCGATGTCTCGACAGCCGCGTCGTCGGCCTCCGCGGCGGGCGCCTGTGTCTCGTCGGCCTCGGTCTGGCTCTCGACCTCCGCGACGCTCGCAGTTTCGGTTTCCGTTCCGTCCGAGGTGGTCTCGGTCTCCGAGCCGTCCTTCGACGCGTCGGCGCCCTCGGTCCCGCCCCGCGCCGGCTGCTGCGAGCCGGGGGCGCGGCGCATCGACGGCGTCGGTCCCCGCGGCGCCTGCGCCTTGCCGTCCTCCCCGATCGTGTACCCCAGCTCGACCAGCCGGTCGTTGTCCCACTCGCCCGCGATGACCTCGCCCGGACCCGGGCGGCGGACGAGCACGCGGT
>JAJDDC010000071.1 GCA_029260515.1 Phycisphaerales bacterium
CAGCGATCCCAAATGTCCGCCCGCTGTGCAGCACTCAAGTAGATACGGGTTCGGTGTGTCATCGTCACACTCCTTCTTAATCTCTAGAAGATAAGATAAAGTGTTGCGTTGATCAATTGAACTCACCACCCAAAGCGGACATACAGTTTCTCCCAGAGCGTCTTTTCAATTTTCGCCTTTACCAAATGTAAAATTTGAGAAATTGAATTCACCAACACACCTCCTTGCGCAGTATCGTGCTTTTCAGATGTGGCCACAATTGCAGGGATAGACCAGTTGTGTCGTAGGAAGCGATTAAGTCCTTGCTGAACTCTGCGACTGCCAAAAAAGTGGCCAACTTTGCTAGAATCGGCAAATGGATGAATGTTGCCGGGTCAGGACCATTTCAGAAGAACAGCGTCGGGTAGTTCGGGTAGTACTCTGGATCAATATCAGTATGTTTCTTCTGGAGGCTATTGCGGGCCTCCTGATCCATTCGACCGCGCTTCTTGCCGACTCAGTTGATATGTTAGGCGATGCCATTGTCTATGGATTCAGTCTGTATGTGATTGGACGGGGTTCCGTGTGGCTAGGGCGTGCGGCCTTGCTTAAAGGTGCCATTATGGCCGCACTAGGATTGGGAATACTGGCTCACGTAGTTTTCCAGACTATTCATGGATTCGTCCCGCATTCCGAGATCATGGGTATGGTGGGCATTATGGCGCTTGCTGCCAATCTCATCTGTCTCCTGCTCCTCTGGCAACACCGTCGTGATGACATTAATATGCGGTCCGCGTGGATGTGTTCTCGCAATGATGTCCTGAACAATGCAGGCGTACTCGTTGCGGCTCTTACGGTCTACCTTTTGGACTCTCCTTGGCCCGATATTGTGATTGGGCTCTTGATCGCTACCCTGTTCTTTCGGTCCGCTATTGTCATTATCCATGAAGCCTCTAGAGAGCTTTCCACTTCAAACTGAAACTCTCCCTTTTCAGAGAACTTTCCCTATGAATGATGCTCCGTTCTTGTAAGGGTTCTGTTGAAATCCATCGCCAACCCTGCAGGATAGAACTGGACAGGCCACGTTCTTGCCAATATTAGGTAATTCCAGACTAAGAGTCCTCCGCGAGCACAATACCTTGATAATCCACTGGGAATAGCTGGCCTTGCGTGATCTTGCTGAACCGGCGTCTTTGTCAAAACAAAGACTACAGATAGACGACTTGGCGTTGGGACAATTGGCTCTTGATGCTGGTAAGTATTCAATAGCCCCATGTTCTATTGACGGATAAATACCAGATTGTTCATATTGTTCATGGTCTCAATCCGTTTCTAAAACAAGTAGGGATTGAAATTTATTAGAAGCCTATAAGCTAATGAGCTCAACTTTTCGACATACGACTCTTTTGATTCTGATCTGTATTGGCTGTGCCATTTCGAGTTGCGTGGCAGTTCCAAGGGTTAAAACTTCTATCTTCGAAGGACAACAAGGGACAATCTCATTAAGAGTATTTGCCGAGCCGATGCAAAGGGCTCAACACCCTGTCACCCTAGAACCTCACATCATACGGGGCGTACTCAAGGGGCTGTATGTTCATGACACCCAAAGCATACTTGAATCAGCACTGACCGCCAATAATTCTCCAGTTCAAGCCTTCACGCAAGAAGAAATCGATTTTTTAGTTCCACACATCATTGCCGGACTGGAAAAAGCGACCCCAGAGGAGGAGATTGTCTTTCAAATGCATTCATCCCAATCCCACCATACGCGATATACAACCGGTTCCCTGTATTGTTCGGATTCC
Organism: Phycisphaerales bacterium; assembly: GCA_029260515.1. Taxonomy (GTDB): domain Bacteria; phylum Planctomycetota; class Phycisphaerae; order Phycisphaerales; family UBA1924; genus JAJRXR01. Next base: position 1,785 of record JAJDDC010000071.1, read on the forward strand.
ACGGCCCATGTCCTCATTCACGGGTATCATGAGGCCTCTAAAAAACCTCCCTTACTTTCTAGACCGTCCACCTCATTTAGCCGACCAAAAATGTGGACAATGTCATTTCAACCAAGTAAGGCGGTGATTAACACTAGCCTAGATACCACTTCCCAGACATCCTTTCCCTTTCACTTTGCGATCCATCTTCCTCGATTGACCCAAACGATGAAACATCATGCCTCCCCCATTACTCCTGAGTCCCCGTCCATTCATGAGGAAGTGGAAGGATTGCGTGAATCCCTTCAACAGCAACATCGACAAATCGAACGCCTGGAGAACCAACTTCAAATAGACAGTCCCCCACAGCTCTTACGATGAACGTGCACAAGAGCCATCACAAGCATCTCTAGGCTCAAGGTCCGGGTTCGACGAACTAGCTCGACAAAAACCCCTTATCTCGAAATAGGCCGAGACACCAACCGACGTAGCCATTGCCCCAAAGTAATGACGCCAAGAAAGAGACACGCCAATAAAGAATCCGTTGCACCGGTAGGCCAATCCATGAAAAACGACACAATAAATCCAATGAGAGCAATTCCTACTCCAAACAATCCTCCAAGCCATGGGACAAGAAAAAACCTTTTGGCAAGTTGCATGGCCATCATGGTGGGGAGGAGAAGGAAGGCAAACGTCAATAAAGGTCCGACCATCAAGACTCCTAACGAAATGGCGAATCCCACCAGCCCGTACAAGAGGATATCCCACACCCACAGTTTCTTCCCCAGAGACAAGGCCAGATCTCGATCGACCGAGACTAATAATAGCTCCCTGCGAAACAGAGTGATCAACAGGACAATGCCCGTGTAGGACACCAGGAGAATCGCCATATCCATATCGGAAATGGCGATGATTTGTCCTCGCAACAATGTGACGATGCCTACCTCCGGAATTCGCTCCGAGGCCAGTAACAGAATGGTCACGGCTCCTGCCAACACGTACACGGTTCCTATCCGGCTTTCCACCATCTCATGGCCGCGCCGTTCAAGCGCCGCGAGGAGCAACAATGTTCCCGTGGTCACAATCGTTGACCCTAAAAGGGCAAGAAGAAAATCACTATGATTCGGTTGTTGTTGATGATAGGTCAAATGCCAAAACACCGCCGCGGCGATTCCACCGGTCGACAACTGAGGAAGGGTGACTCCCAAGAACACCATCCTTCGGCAATACATGAAAACCCCAATGAGGGGAAGAACGAGCCCCGTGACAATTCCTCCGTACAAGGCATTCCGTAACACATATGATGGATGAAGAATGGTGAAAAGTTCTTCCATACACGTTAGCTATCCGTTAATCATCTTCCTTTAATCACGTCGGATATACTGTTCTACTGTCTGTGTATGCACGGTCCGATACTCAATCTCGAGAACGTCCTGTACGACTTGGAGAAGTTCAGGAATAAAATGATCAGCCCATAATAAAGTCATCCCGGTATCAGACTTCAACTTGACCAACAACTGCAACATCATTTTGACCGTCTTTTTGTCGAGGCTTGCCAACGGTTCATCCAGGACTAAGACAGCGGGGGCGCTGGCCAATGCTCTGGCGATTAACGTGCGTTGCTGTTGACCTCCAGATAATTCCGCATACCGTTTCTGTTCCAAGTCCTCAAT
>JAJDDC010000072.1 GCA_029260515.1 Phycisphaerales bacterium
CACCGCCGGGGGGGCTGGAAGCCCCCCCCTCCGGAAGACGTGAGGGCGGCGGCGTGTTCGGCGTTATCGTCCAGTTCGGCGGGCAGACGCCGCTGAACCTGGCGCACGGGCTCGCGCTCGCGGGCGCGCCGTTGATCGGGACGAGCCTGGACTCGATCGACCTGGCCGAGGACCGGGACCGGTTCGACGCGATGCTCGAACGCTTGGACCTCAAACGCCCCGAGTCCGGGATCGCCCGCTCGCTCGAGGATGCCGTCGCGATCGCGGGCAGGATCGGCTACCCCGTGCTGGTCCGCCCGAGCTACGTGCTGGGCGGGCGGGGCATGGAGATCTGCCCGGACGAGCCGGCGCTGCGCCACTACATGGCGACGGCGGTTGACGTCTCGGGCCTCGACGACGCGCCCATCCTCATCGACAAGTTCCTTGACGGGGCGATGGAGGTGGATGTCGATGTCATCGGGGACTACGAGACGGACCCCGGCGCGGGCGACGCTGGCCGCTCGATCGTCTGCGGCGTGATGCAGCACATCGAGCACGCGGGCGTGCACTCGGGCGACTCGGCCTGCTGCATCCCGCCGTGGTCGATGGCGCGGCGCGTGGAGAAGGAAATCCGCGAGATCGCGCGCACGCTCGCCAAGGAGCTGCGTGTCCGCGGCCTGATGAACCTGCAACTGGCGGTCAAGGACGACGTGCCGTACATCCTGGAGGTGAACCCGCGGGCGAGCCGGACCGTGCCCTTCGTGGGCAAGGCCAAGGGCGTCGCCTGGGCATCGATCGCGGCCAAGGTCATGATGGGCGCCTCGCTCGATGAACTGGGCGCGGGCGAGGTCCGCGACACCGGCGCGTTCGCGATCAAGGAGAGCGTGTTCCCATTCAAGCGGTTCCCGGGCGTGGACTTTGTGCTCGGCCCGGAGATGCGATCGACGGGCGAGGTCATGGGGATCGACGTGTCGATGCCGGTGGCATACCTCAAGGCCGTCACCGCCGCGGGCGTGATCCTGCCCAGCGACGGCGGCCTGTTCGTGTCGGTGCGCGATGCGGACAAGGAGGACGTCATGGAGGTCGTCCGGTCGCTGATCGCGATGGGCTTCCACGCGTACGCGACGGGGGGGACGGCCGAGACGATGCGCCGGCACGGGATGCGCCCCGAAGTGCTGGAAAAGATCCAGGCCGGGCGTCGCCCGAACGTGCTCGACCTGATGGGCGACGGCAAGGTCCAGATGATCATCAACACGCCAACGCAGACCGGGTGGCGGACCGACGAGGGCCGCATCCGCTCGACGGCGGTGCGTCTGGGCATCCCGATGATCACAACACTCGGGGCTGCCCAGGCGTGCTCTCGAGCGATCGCCGCCCAGCGGGCCGGGGACTGGGACGTGACGCCCCTGCAGGACTACGCCCCGGCGGGCGCGGGCGTCTAAATCACCGCCCAAGATCCAGACATCGTTCTGCCCAATCGCTGAAACTCCGGCGATATTTCTCCCAAGATCATGCCTGAACGATGATTCGTTGCCGTCCTGTAGAATAACCAGCATGATCGACACGACGAACAAACAGATCCTGACTATCCTGCAGGACGACGCGAGGACGAGCAACGCCGCGATCGGTCGGGAGATCGGTCTGGCGCCCTCGGCGGTGCTCGAACGGATCCGCCGCCTCCAGACCGACGGCGTCGTCCGGGCGTTCCGGGCCAGCGTCGATCGCGACTCGCTCGGGTACCGGGTGACGGCGTTTGTCGAGGTCCGGACCGACGCGGCGGTCAAGAGCGACCGTGTCGCGGAGGGCCTGGCGAGGATCCCCGAGGTGCTCGAGATCCACGACGTCGCGGGCGACGCGTGCTTCCTGCTCAAGGTCGTCGCCCGTGACATACGCGGCCTGCACGTGCTGATCAACGAGCGGATCGGCGCCGTCGCGAATATCCGTTCGACGTCAACCACGATCGTGCTCAAGACGTTCAAGGAAACGACGGCCCTGCCCGTGGGCGCGGCCGAGGAGGTGAACTGAAATGAACCGGACCGCGCTCTCGCTCTCGCTCGCGCTCACCATCGCCGCGGGCGCATCGCCCGCGCTCGCCGGCTCGATCGTCACCCGTCACGACCGCGACGACGCGGCCTACAAGGCCCTCGGCGAGCGGTACACCTGCACCGCCAACGTCGGCGGCGGGACGGGCACGCTCGTGCACCCGCGATGGGTGATCACCGCGGCGCACGTCGCCCAGGGCCTCGGGCCGTTCAGCCGCACAGTCCGATTCGGCGACGAGCAACGGACCATCGACAAGGTCTTCTTCCACCCCTCTTGGAAGGGCCAGCTCGAATCGCCCGAGGAGACGCTCGACATCGCGCTGGTCCGACTGGATGCGCCGGTGACCTCGGTCGATCCCGTCGGCGTGTACCGGGGCGGGGACGAGGTCGGGATGACCATCGTCTTCGTCGGGCGGGGTGACACGGGCGACGGGGAGCGTGGCGTGACGCACGGCGACGGGGAGCTGCGGGGGGCGCACAACGTCGTGGACGCCGTCGAGTTCGGCCAGTGGCTCGTCTTCGACTTCGATTCGCCCCCAGACGGGCTCGAACTCGAGGGTATCAGCGGGCCGGGCGACTCGGGCGGGCCCGCGCTGGCCGAGATCGACGGCAAGCTCTTCACGCTTGGCGTCAGCTCCGCCAACGACAGCCCGAGCGGCGTGCACTGCGCGTACGAGTCGAGCGAGTACTACGCCCGCGTCTCGGCGGCGGGCGGCTGGCTCGAGGAGACCATGCGCGAACAGCTCGACACCCCGGGCGATGCGCTCGTTGATGTGGTCGATCTGACGAAGGACGCGTGGCCCCAGACGCGGCCCGCCGCGTGCGCGCGGGCGCTGTTCGAGGCGTTCAACGCGGGCGACGCCGAGGCGATCGCCCGGTTCGAGCGCGATTTCCGCGGCGATGCCGACGGGCGCGGGCGCTCGGTCGCCGACCGCGTCGGGGGCTGGATGGAGCTCGTCGAGCGCTGGGGCGAGCAGGAGCCCGTCCGCCTCGCCTCGCCAGGGCCGGGGTCGCTCGATGTTGAGACCGAGTCGGAGGATCGGACGCGATCGTGGTCGTTCGAGTTCGACGACGCCGACCCACCCATGCTGATGGGCGTGCGGATCGCCGGCTGAGTGCCCCGATCATTCCAGCAGCACCAGGTCCTCCTCGACGAGTTCGAACGTGTGCGAGACCAGGTCGGTGATGATGGTCAGGCGGATCTCGCCCAGCTCGCGCCGGCCCAGGTTCAGCCCGTGGACGCGGTGTGTGCCCACGATCGCGTCACGCGTGACGATCTCCTGGGGGGGTGAGTTGGATTGGATGACGGCGCCGGTCGTGTCGAGCAGCTCGAGCTGGTAGAACGCGGGGCGCGGGCCGCCGCCCAGCCCGATGCGGTACTCGAACACGAGCGAGACGCGTCCGTCGGGGTCGATGATGAAGTTGCTGACCCGCCCGGCGAAGTTCGGCGCCAGCCCGACCATCTCGGCTTGTGGTTTGCGCGGGAGCTTGACGACGGCGATGTCCGCCGCCATCTCGATCTCGACCTCCAGGGCCAGACGGGCCAGGCCCCGGGGCGTGCTGGCCATCGCGATCATGTTGACGCCGAAGTTGATGTTTGTCTGCCCGTTGGTCGGGCGGACGAAGCTCAGGGCCTGGGGCGGGTACGGGTGCGCGTTGAACTGCGCCGTCGCCGCCAGGTCGGCGCCGTCGCTGTCCACCATCTCGCGGACACGCGGCGGGCCGACCAGGCGATAAATGCGTCCGCCCGATGGGTCGAAGACCGCGCCGCTGACCGCGAGCGTGCGCATCACCCGCGTCCCGGGCTGGCCCCAGGCCTGCACCGAGTGCGTCACACCCGCGCTGATGTTGTTGAACTGGCAGACGACCCCCTCCCAGGTGTGCAGGTCGAAGCGTGCGCCCACGGGCGTGGTCGATCGCGTTGGCGCACGCGTGTACGCGGGGTCATCCGGGCAGGTCTCGGATGTTCGGGCGGCGCCCGTGCTCAGTGCGATCGCCCCGATCGCCCCCGCGGCCAGGGCGAGGCGTCCGATCCGGTTGGTGTGCATGGTGGAATCTCCGTTGGTGTTGCTCCATGCACAGATACCATCAGACGGCGTGCCCGGCCCGCTGCTTGACGCGGGCCGTGACCGGCGCGTTGCGCACACGTGACGCGCGTGTGACAGGCCGGTGCGCCTGGGTCGCGCGGGCCCTAGAACTGGGCGGCCGTGAACGTCTTGCCGGTCGTCTCGCGCTCCCAGGTGGTCGCGGCGCCGCGTTTGTTCTCGTAGAAAGACCAGATCTCGAACCAGTACGACCGGAACTTGTGGGCGCCGAACGCGTCGTAGTGGCCCGCCATACGCTTCATGATCCGAGCGTCCGTGCCCTTCATGCCGAGGACGGTCTTTGCGTGGCGTACGGACTCGGTGTCCAGCGCGAGGCGGGAATACCGCCCGAGCAGCTGCATGATGTTGCCGGCGGCGTACGGCCCGATGCCCGGGAGCGTGATCAGGAACTTGAACACTTCTTCGTCGCCCGTCGCGGGATCGGTCAGCCACGCCTCGTCGATCTCGCCCCGGGTGAAAATGGCGCCGAGGTCTTTGATTCTTTGGTCGCGGTAGCCCACGCGGCAGCGCCCCCGGAGGGTTCCCACCCGGGTGCGCGCAACCTTGTCGGCGGTCGGGAAGGCGGCGCCGAGGGCGGACCTGCGGCCGAGCACATCGCACAGGCGGCGGTTCATGCCGACCGTGCTCGGCCATGTGACGTTGCAACTGGTGACCGTCTTGATCACGTCCTCGAACAAGGTGGGCGAGCGGAAGAGGCGACCCCGCCCGGATTTTTTCCAGCGGGGGTCGAGGGCGTGGAACTCTCGCAGGTGCGCGGCGTCCTCATCGAGGCGGAGCATGCGTGCGACCTGGGACTTGGCCGCGCGCTGCTCGGGGCGCGACAGGGCGCGATCGAACCGGACGGCGAGGGGATCGCCGCGCCTCGGCTTGCCGCGCTTTGTCGTCGCGGGCTGGGCGATGACAACACCCGCGGCGCCCTCCTCCAGGTCGAGCACACGCCGCAGTGTCTGCGCGTCAACATCCCAGAAGTTGGGCTCGAGCAGGAAATAGCCGTACGAGCAGACGTCGCGGGCCAGGAGGTAGTCGCTCGGCGGGCGGATGGTCAGTCGCGTGCCCATGCCCGCTATACCGCGAGCAACCGGGAGAACGGGAACGCGTACGCCGCGAGGTTGACGCACTGGCGATCGCCCACCTGCGCAAAGCGTGTGTAGTGCTCGTCGCACTGTGTGTCGATCTGCGTCTCGGTCACGCCGGCTTCCTCGAGCAGCCTCGCGTCGTCGGCCGCGAGGGCCTCGATGCCGGGGCGGTCGAGCTCGAAGTGATACTGGAACGCGTACGTCCGCATGCCGGCGCGGAAACACTGGGTCTTGGACGCGTCGGAGGTCGCCAGCAGCTGCGCGCCCGGGGGCGGCTCGCTGATCTCCCAGGCGTGCGACTGGTACTGGTGGGTGTCCCATGGAACGCCCGCGAGCATGATCTCCGTCTGGCCCGCGGGCAGGACACGGACTTTCTTGAACCCGACCTCGGGCGTGTCCATCCTGACGACCTCGCCGCCCAGAGCCTTGGCGATGAGCTGGGCGCCCAGGCAGATGCCAATAACAGGCATGCCGCGGGCGTGCGCCTCGGCGAGCAGTTCCAACTCGCGGCTCATCCAGGGCGGGCTCTGGTCGGTGTTCTGGGGTCCGCCCAGGCTGACGACGCCTTGGACATCGTCGAGGTCGGTGGGCATCGGGCGCCCGCCCTCGTCGGGCGTCACGTCTACGCGACGGATGTCGAGCTTGAACCCATGATCGCGGAGGGTCATGCCCAATCGACCGGGCGTCTCGTTGACGGCATGCTGGAGAACGAGGATTCGTGCCATGGCGGCGATGATAGGGCATACGGCGGTGCATTCGGCCGGTACGATCGAGCCCCTGGCACCCAAGGAGGCAGCCGATGCGATCCCCCCGACCGATCCTCGCCCTGGTCCTCGCGGTCCTCACCGCCCCCGTGTGCCGCGCCCAGGAGGGGGGAGAGGGGGCCGGCAATCCGCGCGACTCGGTCGTGAAGGTCATGGTCACGTACCGGGCGCCGGACCTGTACCGCCCCTGGGCGAAGCAGGGCCCGGAGGAGATCACGGGCACAGGGTTCGTGATCGAGGGCAACCGGATCATCACGAACGCGCATGTCGCCGAGCACGCCAGCCGCGTGCTGATCCAGCCGCCAGGGACGACGGACAAGCTGGTGGGCGAGGTCGCGGCGATCGCGTCGGGGATCGACCTGGCGGTGATCACACTCAAAGACGAGGGCGAAGCGGAGGCGTTCTTCGCAGAGCACCCACCGATGAGCTTCAAGACACAGCTGCCCGACGCCGGGAGCACGGTGCAGGTGTACGGCTTCCCGATGGGCGGGACGCAGCTGTCGATCACCGCCGGCGACGTGAACCGGATCGAGTACGACATGTACTACAACCTCACGCCCGGGCTGACGATCCAGATCGACGCCGCGGTCAACCCGGGAAACTCCGGGGGCCCGGCGGTGCAGGACGGGGGCGTGATCGGCGTCGTGTTCTCGACCATGGACGAGGCGGAGAACATCGCGTACCTCATCCCGACCGAGGAGGTCCTCGCGTTCCTCGAGGACATCGAAGACGGGGCGTACGAGGGGCGCCCGCGCCTGTGGGTCTCGTACCAGCAGCTCGTGAACAAGACGCTGCGCGCGTCGGTCGGGATCGGCGACGACGTCACCGGCGTGCTGTGCGTCAGCGACATGCCGAGCCTGGAAGGGGGGCTGCGGAGCGGGGACGTGATCACCGGCGTCGGCCAGTGGGACGTGGACAACGAGGGCACGATCAAGCTCCGCGACGACATCCGCGTGGACCTTGAGTACGCCGCGCCCCACGCCGTCGGTGATGACGGGAATGTTCCCATGGCGGTGCACCGGGACGGGGCGAGCATCGAGGTGCGCGTGCCCGCGCCGCGCGCGTGGCCGTTCGTGATGAAGTACAGGGGCACGGAGTATCCGCCGTACATGATCTACGGCCCGCTGGTGTTCATCCCGGCGTACGAGGACTTCTTCAACCGCAACAACGGGTACCTGCTCTCGCTGCGCAAGAGCCCGCTGTCGGAACGGGCCTTCGACGTCCCGCGCACCGGGGGCGAGCAGTTCGTTGTGGTGCTGAGCCCGATGTTCCCGCACCCGATCACCCAGGGGTACGAGCCGATCGACCTGCCGGCGCTCGCGAGGGTCAACGGCGTCGAGATCCACAGCCTGGCGCACCTCGTCGAGACACTCCGCGACGCCGAGGGCGAGTACGTCACCTTCGAGTGGCACGGGCGTGGGACCGAGACGCTCGTCTTCCCCCGCGAGCAGATCGAGGATGTGACGGAGGAGATCCTGGAGAACAACGGGATCCGGCGCCAGATGTCGCCCGAGCTCCAGGAGATCTGGGACGGGTGATGAGGCCCCAGCCACGCCCGGCGTAGGATCCGCCCGCGTTGTTTGTTCCCCGCCGGAAAGGAGGCCGGATGCGTTTCGGTACGTACCCCACGCTCGTCGCCCTGCTCGCCAGTATCGCGCTCGGGGCACGCCCCGCCCTCGCCCAGGAGGAAACCGGGGACGAACCCCGGACGCTCAGCGCCGAGGGCGTCAACCCCCGCGACGCGGCGGTCAAGATCTTCGCGACCATCCGCCGCCCGGACCTGCTCCGCCCCTGGACCAAAACCCCGCCCAGCGAGGTCACGGGCACCGGCTTCGTCATCGTGGGCGACCGGATCCTGACCAACGCGCACGTCGTGACGCACGCGAGCCAGGTGTTCGTGCAGCCGCCTCGCAGCTCGGACAAGCTGCGGGCCGAGGTTGTCGCGATCGCGCCCGGGATCGATCTGGCGATCCTGGAGCTTTCGCGCGAGCGCGACCGCGAGTCGTTCTTCGCCGACCACCCGGCGCTGACGCTGGCCGACGACCTGCCCGAGTCGGGTTCGCTCGTGAAGGTGTACGGCTACCCGATGGGGGGCGAGCAGCTCTCGGTCACCGAGGGCGTGGTCTCTCGGGTCGAGTACTCCTCGTACTACAACGACGGCGCGGGCGTGCGCATCCAGGTGGACGCGGCGCTCAACCCGGGCAACTCGGGCGGGCCGGCGCTGGTGGGCGACAAGGTCATCGGCGTTGTCTTCAGCCGCGTCCCCGAGGGCGAGAACATCGGCTTCGTCATCCCCACCGAGGAGGTCGAGCGGTTCCTGACCGACGTCGAGGACGGGCGATACGACGGCCCGCCCCGCAACTTCGACTCGTTCCAGACGCTCGAGAACCCGGCGCTGCGCGACTACCTGGGCCTGGACGAGGGCGTCCAGGGACTCGTCGTCGGCGACACGTTCGGCGAGGACTCCCCGCTCAAGCGCTGGGACGTACTCGTCAAGATCGGCGACTACGACGTGGACAGCGCCGGCCTCGTCACCCTCCGCCAGGACCTCCGCCTCGCGTGGCAGACGCTGATCCCGCGCCTGGCCGAGAACGGCTCGGTCCCGGGCGTCGTCGTCCGCGACGGGCAACGCGTGGACGTCCAGATCCCGGTCCACGACTCCGAGGACACGGTCATGGACTTCCTGTCCGATCAGGACCCCGATTACTTTATCTACGGCCCGCTGGTCTTCACCCCCGCGTACATCGAGCACTTCCGGGCGCTCAACACAGGGTTCCTGGCGATCAAGAAGAGCCCGATCGCCGAGCGCGTGGGCGGGCCCAAGGAGTTCGAGGGCGAGCAGCTCGTCGTCGTCCCGGGCTCGATGCTCCCGCACCCTGTGTCCAAGGGATACGAGGTCAGCTACTTCCCGACGCTCAAGAGCGTCAACGACATCAGGATCAAGAACCTCGCGCACCTCGCGCGGACGCTCCGCGACCTCGAAGACGACTTCGTGATCTTCGAGTTCTATGACACGACGCAGGAACTGCTCGTGTTCGACCGCATCGAGATCGAGGAGGCGACCGAGCAGGTGCTCGAGGACAACTCGATCCGCCGGCGGATGTCCTCGCCGCTGCTGACCGTTTGGGAGCACGAGGACTGAGCCCGCCGCGGCCCGATCAGGCGCGTGTCGCTGTCATCGCGATCGTCGCGTCGTGCCCGCTCAGATAATCCGTACGAACGCGGATCATGGGCGTCTTGTCGAGCGCCCGTGCGATCATCTTGTCGGTCTTGAATCGGTGCGCCGGGCCGGTCTCTCCCTTGCTCTCGTGCCGGTCCGAGAGGAAGTTGAAGACCAGCACGCCCCCGGGCACGCGCGAGACCGCGTCCCACGCGCGATCGAGCACACGCTGCGCGTCCTTCTGCCGCAGCGTGTTGAGCGAGCCCGAGAAGGCGATCACCTCGACGCCGTGATTGCGCACGAGCGTCTCGAACGCGCTCTCGTCGGCGACGAAGTCGATCGCCAGGAACTCGCACCCGGGCAGCGACTCGCTCGTGGCCCGGGCCCGCGAGGCCTCGAGTAGCCCCGCGACGCCCTCGATACCGACGTACCGGGCGTACGCGACGCCGCGCTCGCGCAGGTACGCGGCCAGGTCCGCCCGCCCGCACCCCATGTCCGCGACGACGCGTCCGGCGAGCTTGACCATGGTGTTGATCGCCCGGAACCGCCTGCGCTGGGTCTCGGGGGCGTTCCAGAGCAACGCCTCGAAGCCCGGCCCCAGCCGATCGACGGCTTCCTGGTACGGTCGCAAATATTCTGGCCCGGGGGAGCCCGGCCCGGGCGTCGTCCCGCCGTGCTCACCCGACTCTTGCATGCCCGCTCCGTCGCGCGCTCTAGCGCAGGTGCATCATCGATGCAAACTCGTCGTACCGGGCCTGGATCGCCTCGGGGCGGAGGGCCGAGAGGCGTTCGAGGCTGAAGGTCTCGATTGTGAAGCTGGCGATGATGGTGCCGTGGGCGAGCGCGCGCCGGATGGTGTCGAACGCACCCGGGTCCGAGATCTTGCCGCCCGCGGCCTCGCGTGCGAGATAACCCATCATGCCGCCCGCGAACGTGTCGCCCGCGCCGGTGGGGTCAACAACGTCCTCGGCCGGGTACGCGGGCAGTGCGGCGATCCCGTCGCGGTGGACCAGGATCGCCCCGTGCTCGCCCTTCTTGACGACGACGAAACGCGGGCCGTACTCGAGCAGGCGCCTGCCCGCGGCGACGGTGTTCTTCTTGCCCGTGAACAGCTCTGCCTCGTCGTAGTTGAGCACGAGCCCGTGCACCCGACCCAGCAGCTTCTCCAGGTCGTCACGCGCGGAGTCGATCCACAGGTCCATCGTGTCGGCAACCACCAGCTCCGCGTCCGCGAGCTGGGCGAGCATGTCGCCCTGCACCGCGGGGTGCGAGTTGGCCAGAAACACGAACGACGAGTCGCGGAAATGTTCCGGCACCCTCGGGGGCGCCTCGGCCAGCACGTTCAGGTCCGTCGAGAGCGTCTCGCGGTGGTCCATGTTGTCGAGGTACTTGCCCGACCACCGGAAGGTCTTGGAGCCCGAACGGGTCTCGAGCCCCGAGGCGTCGATGTTCGAGAACGCCGCGAGCGTGTCGCGGTGCTCGTCGGGGAAGTCGTCTCCGACCGCGGCGACGAGGCGGACCGGGCCGTAATGGCTGGCGGCGGCGGCGAAGTACGCGCACGACCCCCCCAGCACGCCCGCGCGCTGCTGCCCGTCGGGCGTGTAGACGGTGTCGATTCCGATGGTTCCGGTGACGATCAGGCTCATGGCGGGACTGTAGCCTTCGGGCCCGCTCGGCGCCCCCGCAACCACCGCCCGGCGCGGCGGTAAATCACCTCGCCGCACGCGTCGAGGCGCCCGGTGTCCCGGGCGCGAACGAACGGGAGGGATCCGAATGAACCTGCTCGCGCCGATGATCGTTGGCCTCTTGCTCGGGGCCCCGGAAAGCGCACCGCGAAACGCCGAGGCGATCGACGCCTCCGCGGTCGAGCACGCGCTGACCGAGTACGTCCACGCCAGGTACGCGGGCGACGCCGACGGCGTCCGGGCGCGGGCGCACCACGCGATCTCGCGGTACAGGCGTATGGACCGTTACTTCGGGCGCCCGTCCGACCAGTGGCTCCGCAGGTACAACTGGGACAACCTGCGTTTCTCCAGCACATCCCACAACCCGTCGCGACGCGACGACCCGCAGCACGGGCGCCTCGAGATCGAGGTCTACGACGTCGCCCGCTGGAGCGCCTCGGCCAGGGTCGTCATGGAAGACGTCGTGGACCTCGTCCACCTCGTTCACTTCGACGGCGCGTGGGTCGTCGCGGACTCGGCGGTCCGCCTCCTCGACACGCCGGGCGCCGACGCGCCAGCCCAGGACCGGAGCGAAGAGGCCGCGGTCCGTGAGGTCGTCGCGAACTACTGCCTGGGCTTCTACCACGTCGATGGCGAGCGGGTCCAGAAGACCTGCCACTCCGGGTTGTCGAAGCGGACGGTCGAGCACGCACGCCCTGAGGACGGCGGGTTCGATTTCATGCGCTCGATCACGTACGAGGAGGTCCGCCTGCTCGGCGACTACTACAACGCCTCCGGGCACATCGACGCCGACACCGCCCCCGTCGAGATCGAGGTGTACTACATCGACGACACGATGGCCGCCGCCAAACTCACCGCCGAGGGCTGGTTCGACTACTTCCACATTTTTAAGGTCAACGGAGAGTGGCTTATCGCAAACATCATGTTTGAGCCATTCGAGGGCTGAGCGCCCGGATCGGGGCCCGGGCGGCATCCGTGCCGGGGCATCGGGCGCCGCGGGCCCGGCCGCCACGATCCTGCGCATCGCCGCGCTCCGGGTGAAGGCCCGGCGCGGTATCATGGTCCGGCGCGTTCGCGTCGGACCACGAGGACATCCATGGCACACACCTCGAACCACCCGAGACGAGCGTTCACACTCATCGAGCTGCTGGTTGTTATCGCGATCATCGCGCTGCTGATCGGGATCCTGCTGCCCTCGCTCGGTCGGGCGCGGGCCGCGGCGCGGAACATCGTCTGCCAGTCCGCGATGCGACAGCTCGCCCTCGCCGGCTCGGGCTACTTCCTGGACAACAAAGAGAACATCATGGGCTCGCCCGAGACCAGCGGGTGGGAAGCGTTCGGAGGCACGGGCGGCTCGGCCCGCACTTTCAACGGCGTCACGATGCAGACCTACGACTGGATGGGCCCGCTGGCCGACCAGATGGTCGGCTCGGGGCCCGGCTCGGACGTCGAGGTCACGCCCGGCGAGACGCACGACGAGGCGCGCTCGCGCCGCTTCGACTGGTACCGCAATGACCTCGAGGCGTTCGAGTGCCCCGAGAACGTGTTCGAGGCTGTGCCCTACGGCTCCAACGCGGGCGGCGCCTGGACCAAGGGCGCGATGATCCCGTTCAACATGTCCACCCAGTTCACCTCGTCCACCAAGAACGCCACCCAGGGCGGCACGGGCGCGCGCAGCAACGACCGCAAGTCCTACTTCCCCCGCGCCGACCTCGTCGGCCCCAGCTACATGAAGGCGATGATCTTCGAGGGCCATCGGTACGCGGGCCTCTCGACGAGCCCCGACTTCGACACCAACATCAGCGCCGCCTATGGCGGCGCGTTCGGCGGTGTCGGGCCGTGGTACTCTTCGAGCAAGGAGCTCGACCGCTCCCTCGCCCCGGGCGAGCCGCGACGCGGCATCCCCGCCCTGCTCAACGTCATCTCCGACTGGCGCCAGGTCGGATTCCGCCACTACCGCAAGACCACCAGCGTCGGGCGGGGCGACCTCGCCGACCAGACCAACGGCAACGTCGCGTTCTTCGACGGGCACGTCGATCTCATGACAGACCTCGAGGCGACAGACCCGGACATGTGGTTCCCCACAGGCTCGGAGCTGCGCGGGCCCAACGAGTTCTGGGTGTCCACGCGTGCCGCCTTCCCCGACAAGCTCGACGGCACGTACCGCGTCCCCTGAGCCGACCATGCCCGAAGGATCGAAGATCAACACGAAGCAGATCGCGATGATCGCCGTCGCGGCCGTCGCCCTGGGCGCGGGCGCCTGGCTCATCGCGCGGTCCACGCTGGGCGGCGACGACCTCAAGGCCCTGACCGACAAGCGCACCATGATCGACGCCGTCACGGGCGAGACGTTCGTTGACATGCGCCTGCCCGACGGCGCCCCGATCCCCTACACCAACCCGAAGACGGGCGGGGCAAACCTGTACCCCGCCGAGATGTGCTTCTGGAACGCGGACGGCACGGCCAGACTCGAGCCCAGCTACGTCCTGCTCAACGAGTTCAAGAGCGAGACCGGCCCGACCATCTGCCCCGACTGCGGGCGCCGCGTCGTCGCGCACAACCCGCTGCCACCCGACAACCTGCTCGTCGATGCCGCGGAGGCCGCGGGCGGCTGATCGCACGCGATCAGGTCCGCCCGGCTCACCCCTGCCCCGCGACCTTCGCCCACGAGTCCTTCAGCGTGACCGCCCGGTTGAAGACCGGGGCGCCCGGCTTCGAGTCGGGGTCCGCGTAGAAGTAGCCCAGACGCTCGAACTGGAAGCGATCGCCCGGGCTCGCCTCGCCCAGCGATCGCTCGAGCCTCGCGCCCGCGATCACTTCCAGCGAGTCCGGGTTCAGGTCGTCGATGTGGGCGCCGGACGCCTTGCCCGGCTGCTCGGCGGTGTACAGCCTGTCGAACAGACGGACCTCCGCCTCCGCGCAATCGTCGGCGCTGACCCAGTGCAGCGTGCCCTTGACCTTGCGCACCTTCCCCTCGGCGTCGGGCGGGGGCGCCTCGCCGCCCTTGGTGGTCGGGTCGTAGGTGCACAGCAGCTCGACGACCTCGCCCGCGTCGTTCTTGACGACGTCGTGGCACGCGACCCAGTACCCGTAGCGGAGGCGGACCTCCTTGCCGATCGCCAGGCGGAACCACTTCTTGTTGGGCGCCTGCTCGATGAAGTCGTCGCGCTCTATGAACAGGCTCCCCGAGAAGGGGACCTTGCGCGACCCGGCGGACTCGTCCTCGGGGTTGTTGACGGCGTCCAGTTCCTCGACGCGCGTCGGGGCGCCGTGCTCGCCCCAGTTCGTGATCGTGACCTTCAGGGGGCGGAGGACGGCCATCCGCCGGGGCGCGGCCTTGTTCAGGTGGTCCCGCAGCGCGTTCTCCAGACGCACCACGTCGATCTTCGCGTTGAACTTGGTGACCCCGCCCTCCTCGCAGAACGCACGCATCGCCTCGGACGTGTACCCGCGACGGCGCAGGCCCGAGATCGTCGGCATCCGCGGGTCGTCCCAGCCGTCCACGTGCCCCTCGTCCACGAGCTGCTTGAGGTTGCGCTTGGACGTGATCATGTACGTCGGCGCCCAGCGGGCGAACTCGATCTGCCGGGGGTGGTGGACGCCGTCGAGGTTATTTAGCAACCAGTCATAGAGCGGGCGGTGGTTCTCGAACTCGAGCGTGCACAGCGAGTGCGTGATGCCCTCGTACGAGTCCTCGAGCCCGTGGGCCCAGTCGTACATGGGGTAGATCTTCCACGCGTCGCCCGTGCGGTGGTGGTGGGCGTGCACGACGCGGTACAGGACCGGGTCGCGCAGGTTGAAGTTGGGCGAGGCCATGTCGATCTTGGCCCGCAGGACGCGCGAGCCGTCGGGGAACTCGCCATTCTTCATGCGCTCGAACAGGTCGAGACTCTCCGCGGCAGGCCGGTCGCGGAACGGGCTGGGCCTGCCGGGCTCGGTCGGTGTGCCGCGTGTCGCGCGGATCTGCTCGGGCGTTTGGTCATCGACGTACGCGAGCCCCTTGGAGATCAGCTCGCGTGCGTGCTGGTACATGCGGTCGAAGTAGTCGGAGGCGAAGCGGACGCCGGCCATCGGGTCGTCGTCGCGGGCGCCCTCCCACGTGCAGCCCAGCCAGCGGAGGTTGTCCACGATGGACCTGACGTACCGGTCTTCCTCTTTGGCGGGGTTGGTGTCGTCGAAACGGAGGAAGAAGGTCCCGCCGTACTCGCGGGCGAGGCCGTGCGAGAGGGTGATCGCCTTGGCGTGCCCGATGTGGAGGAACCCGTTGGGCTCTGGGGGGAAGCGGGTCTTGACGACCGAGCCGTCACCCTTGGGCCCCCACTTCCCCTCGGCGATGTCCCGGTCGATGATCTGCTGGATGAAGTGGCGGTCGGACATGGCAAGGAGCGTATCCCCGTCCGCCCGACCGAACAGGGCATCAGCGGACGGCGGGCCACCGTCGCCCGCACTCCGGGCAGGTCCGCGGCCCCATCGCGAGTTTCTCGACCGGCTCGGATTCGAACCCCGGCGGGAGGCCGCCGAGGGCGTAGCCGCACCCCGAGCAGCTCTCGGCGACGACTCCTCCCAAGGGCCCGAAGGACCGGGCGAAAGCAACCAAACCCAGGTACACGAGAAACAAGACGACGAGCCAGAACACGAGCGCCATCGGCCTGGAGCTGTATGACCCACCCAGCAAAATGCCCGCGCCCCCGAACGTAAGCACGAGGAGCGCGAGTGCAACAGCTGCCGCGCTCGGTCGAACGGCTCTCCGCGATACGCGGTCGCGCCGCGACCACCAAGGCGCCGCCAGCAGGTGGACGATGCGCACGTACGCCTCGGTGACATCGAGCACAAATGCCTGCACCGGTCTACTCGCCCGTGCCAGCAACAGTGCCCGGACAGACTCGACCGGAGGGCGTCGCGCCTCACCATCACCCTCCGATGGCTCCGACAGACGGTCGAGCGCATCGCAGAGTTGGTCTCGATCCAGCACGCCGAGTTCCTCGGTTAGCCAGCGAGGCCTTGCGCAATCGTCTCGGCACACTTGCCCAGCCGCGCGACCGCCCGCTCCTTGCCCAAGACCGCCAGCGTCTGGCCCAGGGGCGGGCTGACCGCCGTCCCGGTGAGCGCGACGCGGATCGGCTGGGCGACGCGCCCCATCTTGAGGCCGCGGCCCTCGGCGAATCCCTCGATCGCCGCGTCGATGGCGGCGGGCTCGAACGGGTCCACCCGCTCCAGCGCCGCCGCGATCTCGGGCAGCAGCTCCAGCCCCGTCGGCTCGCCCTCGACGGGCTTGGTCAGGTTCTTGGCGACCGCCTTCTCGTCGTACTCGATCGCCTCGTCGTCCGTGAACGCGAACGCGAGCACGTCGCGGGCGTCGCGGAAGGTCCTGCACCGGGGCCTGACGGCGGCCGCCGCCCAGACGAACCGGTCGCCCGACAGCGCCTCAAGCAACTCCGGGTCGTCGCGCTGCGCCCACTCACGCCACCTGTGCACAAACTCCTCGTCGCCCATCGCCTGGATCGTGTCGGCGTTGAACGCGAGCAGCTTGGCCCGATCGAACTTGCTCGCGGTCTTGCCCAGTGCGCCCAGGTCGAAGTTATCCGCGAGGAACGCCGCGTCGAACCGCTCCAGGTCCTTGCCGTCCGCGCCCTTGCGCTTCGGGTTCCAGCCCAGCAGGGCCAGGAAGTTGACGAGCACCTCGGGCAGGTAGCCGGCGCGCCGGAAGTCCTCGACCTCGATCTCGGGCAAACCCAGCGTGAACAGCGTCTCGAGCCCGACCAGGTCCTGTGTTTCGAGCTGGGATTTCTTGTCGCCCAGCCACGCCTCGAAGCGTGCGCGCTCGACCGCGGGCGCGACCTGCTGGTAGACCCGGTCCCGGTCGCGGTCGATCTCGCCCTTGAAGAATGCTCGCGCCGCCTTGTCCTTGTCCCGCTTGGACATCTTCGAGCCGTCGGCGTTAAAAATCAGCGGCAGGTGCGCGAACGCGGGGGTGCGGAAGCCGAACGCCTTCTGCAGCGCTACGTGCCGGGGCGTGTTGTTCAGGTGCTCCTGGCCGCGCAGGATGTGCGTCACGCCCATCAGCTCGTCGTCCACGACGACCGCGAGGTGGTAGGTCGGGAACCCGTCCACCTTGCGGATGACGAAGTCGTCCACGTGCTCGGGCTCGAAGCGGACGTCGCCGAGGATCTCGTCGCGGACCACGATCGGCTCGGCGGGCATGCGGAAGCGGACGACGTGGGGCTCGGACTGCGCGCGCGCGAGCGACGCGTCCCGGTCGTAGTCCGCGGCCCGGATGTACCGGAACGTCTCCTTGCGACCCTGCGCCTCGGAGCGCATCGCGGCGAGCTGCTCGGGCGTGTCGAACGCCGGGTACGCCTTGTCCTGCTCGATGAGGCGCTCGATGTGCTCGTTGTAGATGTCGAGGCGCTGTGCCTGGTAGAACGGGCCGACGCCCCTCGGGTCACCGCCGATGATTTTCTTGGAGGGGGGGGCATCCTGCCCCCCCGCACGTTGCGAGGGCGCCCCCGGGTTCGAGGGAGCGTTGGCGGGGGGGCTGGAAGCCCCCCCCTCCGGAGAGACATCGGTTGTCGCGGCGTGCTCGGGCCCCTCGTCCCAATCGATCCCCAGCCAGGCCAGGTCCTCGAGGATGCCCCGGGTCGCCGACTCGCTGGAGCGGGCCCGGTCGGTGTCCTCGACCCGCAGGAGGAACGTCCCGCCGCGGCGCCTGGCGTATGCCCAGCAGAACAGGGCGGTTCTGGCCCCCCCGACGTGCAGGTGGCCCGTGGGGGAGGGGGCGAAACGGGTGATGACGGGGGTTTCTGGCATCGCGGGCAAAGGGTAGCGTGCCCCCGGCTGAGGGCTTCGCGGGTGGGGGGTGGGTGCTCTAAACTGTTTCTTCGCGGCGTGGGCGACGGGCCAATCGGGAGGCGCCCGCCCACGCACAGACAGCACCCGCCGCCGGGCGAACGGCGCGCCGGGCCCCGGGCCCGTCGCCGATCGGTCTCTCGCGCCGCCGGGACATGACGCAGGAGCCCCCTTCTATGGCTGTACGCAACCCCGCCGACATCCGCAACATCGCCCTGGTCGGCCAGACCGGCTCGGGCAAGACCACGATCACCGAGCGACTCCTGTTCGTCACGAAGACGACCCAGCGGATGGGCAGCATCGAGGACGGCTCGACCGCCTCGGACTGGTCCGACGAGGAGAAACGCCACCAGCACTCGCTCCGCCCCGAGAACCTGCACTTCGAGCACGCGGGCAGGTTCGTCAACATCATCGACACGCCCGGGCTGGGCGACTTCGCGGGCCACTCGATCGCCTGCCTGCCCGCCGTCGAGACGGCCTGCGTGGTGATGGACGCGCACGGGGGCATCGAGCCCATGGCCCGGCGCATGATGCGCATCGCCAGCGAACGCAACCTGCCCCGCATGATCATCGTCAACAAGATCGACGAGGCCGCGGCCGACCCCGAGGCGATCACAAACGCGATCCGCGAGGAGTTCGGCTCGGTCTGCCTGCCGATCAACCTGCCGACACAGGACCGCGCGGGCGTTGTGGACGTCTTCGGCGAGGAGCACTCGGGCCAGACGCTGTTCAGTTCGCCCGACGAGGCGCACACGCGCGTCATCGAACAGGTCGTCGAGGTCAACGAGGCGCTGATGGCCGAGTACCTGGAGAAGGGGGACGCCGCGGCCCTCGACAAGAAGGCCGTCCACGAGGCCTTCGAGCAGGCCCTCAGAGAAGGCCACCTCGTCCCGATCTGCTACGTCAGCGCCAAGACGGGCGCGGGCGCTGGCGAGCTGCTCGACCTGATCGCAAACCTCCTGCCCAGCCCCCTGGAGGGCAACCCCCGGGCGTTCCTCAAGCGTGACGGCGACGACGGCGCCGAGGCCCCGGTCTCGCCCGAGCCCGACGCCGACAAGCCCCTGATCGCCCACGTCTTCAAGATCACCACCGACCCCTTCGTCGGCAAGCTGGGCGTCTTCCGCGTCCACCAGGGTTCGATCAAGGCGAAATCCGAGGTCCGCGTGGGCGACGAGAAGAAGCCCATCCGCGTCGGGCACCTGCTGCGCACGCAAGGCAAGGAGCAGACCGAGGTCGATGCGCTCGGCCCGGGCGACATCGGCGCGATCGCCAAGATCGACGAGATCCACTTCGACGCCGCCCTGCACGACGGCAAGACCGGCGACGGGCTGCACCTCAAGCCGCTGCCCCTGCCCAAACCCATGTACGGCCTGGCGATCGAGCTCAAGAACCACGCCGACGAGGGCAAGTTCGGCTCCGTCGTCCACAAGCTCCAGGACGAGGACCCGTGCCTCGTCATCGAACGCATCGCCGCGACCAAGCAAACAGTCATGCGCGGCCTGGGCGAGCTGCACCTCCGCGTCGTCATGGAGAAGCTCGCCGACCACTACAAGATGGAGCTGCTCACCGAGCCCCCGAAGATCGCCTACAAGGAGACGATCACCTCCAAGGCAGACGGGCACCACCGGCACAAGAAGCAGACCGGCGGCGCGGGCCAGTTCGGCGAGGTCTACCTCCGCGTCGAGCCGCTCCCGCAGGACCACGACCACGGCTTCGAGTTCGTCAACGCGACCGTGGGCGGATCGATCCCCCGCCAGTTCATGCCCGCGATCGAGAAGGGCATCCGAAAGTGCCTGTCCGACGGCGCGGTCGCGGGGTACCCGATGACGGGCGTCAAGGTGGAGGTCTACGACGGCAAGTTCCACGCCGTGGACTCGAAGGAGATCGCGTTCATCACCGCGGGCAAGCGGGCGTTCATCGAGGCGGTCAACAAGGCCAAGCCCGCGCTGCTCGAGCCGATCGTGATGCTCGAGGTCACGGTCCCCCAGGGCAAGATGGGCGACATCACGGGCGATCTGTCCACCAAGCGCGGACGCGTCCAGGACACACGCATGCTCGCGGGCGACATGTGCACCGTCGTCGCCCAGGTCCCTCTGTCCGAGCTCCAGAACTACTCCAACGAGCTCAAGAGCATCACCGGGGGCGCCGGCTCGTACACGATGGAGTATTCGCACGACGAGAACACCCCGCCGCACATCCAGCAGGAGGTCATCGCGGCCTTCGAGGGGCACAAGGACGACGACTGACCCCACGGGATCGCCCACCGTGGGTCGGAATTGGACCGGCCACAGCGTGCCCGCGTCCACGCCGGCTTGTGCCGGCGGGCAGGATCTGGTTGAATCAGGGTCCGTCGGCGCCCTATCCGAGCGCGGCGGGGGGAAACCGAGGACGGAGGCAGACATGGCCGAGGGCAGACCGTTCCCGTTCGCGGTGATCGTGATCGTGCTGATCATCGCCGGAGCCGTCCTCTTCGTTTCCGTCCAGCGTCTGTCGGCCGACATCGGCGCTCCGACCACGGGCGAGGGCGCGTCCGAGCTGCACCTGGCCGCCGAGGCGGGCGACGTCGCCGGCGTGCGCGCACAGCTGACCCAGGGCGCGGACGTCAATGCCCCGCGTCGCGCCCAGAACCGCTTCCGCGACGGCATGACCCCGCTGATGCTCGCGGTCGAGTCCGGCTCGCCCGAGACCGTCGCCGCCCTGCTCGACGCGGGCGCCGACGTCAACGCCAGATCCAGCGCGGGCCAGACGCCCCTGATCCTCGCCGCCGGCTGGGCGCAGGCCGAGACGCTCCGGGCGTTGATCGATGCGGGCGCGCGCCTGGACGCGCGCAACACGAGCGGGTGGACCGCCGTCATGATGGCCGCCGGTCGTGGCGAGCTGGCCAACCTCCAGATGCTCACCGCCGCGGGCGCCAACATCGACGCCCGGAATAAGTACGGCCAGACGGCGCTGATGCTCGCGTGCCACGCCTCGGACCCCGCCAAGGCCCGGGCCGTCCTCGACGCGGGCGCCGCGGTCAACATCCGCGACAACCACGGCGCCACCGCCCTGGCCATCGCCGCGAGCGGGCGTTCGGACACCGAACTGCTCACGCTGCTGCTGGACGCGGGCGCCGATGCCGACAACGCCGACAACGACGGGGTCACGCCCCTGATGAAGGCCGCCGAGTACGGCGACGAGCCCAAGGTCCGTGTCCTGATCGACGCCGGCGCCGATCGCGCCCGGGCCGACAGCACGGGCAAGACCGCCCGCGACTGGGCGGTATCGCGCGACGACGACATCGGGCGCCAGATCGCGGACCTGCTTGACTGACAGGCCGTCCGACCACCCATCCGAGCCCCGGGCGCGGCCCCCCGCCGACGCGAGCGAGGGGCCGAAAACCCCCGCTATCGCCCGGATCCGGCGGCGCGCCGCGAAAAGGTGTTGAAACCAAAGCCACCGCCCCGATAGTGTCCATCACGGGGCGGAGCCCCGCCGAACCAAACCCGTCGGCGGACCATCCATGAGCACCATCCCCCCAACACTCGCGTTCCATCTGGCCAAGGCCTACGGCGTCCAGGCGCCCCGACCGCTGAGCGTCCGCGCCATACCCGAGGGCGCCGCGAGGACCGAGCCCATCGCCCGCATTGATCGTGCGAGGCCCACCGACCGCGTGGACACGACCAGGCTCGGCACGGGCGCCGCCCGCCTCGTGAGCGCCAAGGTCAACGTCCCGGCGTTCGAGGGAGTCTCTGCGACGCCCGGACGCCGGGCCGAGACATTCAAGGGCGACGCCCTGCCCTTCTACCACCACCCGGCCGACCGCAACGCCGCCGCGACCGGTGTCGATCTCGGGCGGTCCGTCGACATCTCCGGATGAACACGGGCGCCCCCGCCCTGCCGGAGCCGAGCGGGCTGGCGCGCTGCTGGACGCTGGATCCGGGGATCGTGCACCTCAACCACGGGTCGTTCGGCGCCTGCCCGATCCCTGTCCTCGAGGCGCAGAACGCGCTCCGCGCCCGCATGGAGCGAGAGGCCGTCAGCTTCTTCGTCGCCGACCTCTGGCCCCTGACCGACCGCGCCCGTGGGACGCTGGCGCCGATCGTCGGCGCACGACCCCAGGACATCGTCTTCGTCCCCAACGCGACCACCGGCGTCGCGACCGCGATCGCCTCGTTCCCGCTGGACGACGGCGACGAGCTGCTGTTCACGGATCACGAGTACCCCGCGTGCCGCGCGATCGTGCGGGCCGCGTGCGCACGCGCGGGGGCGACGCCCGTCGAGGCGAGGCTCCCCTGGCCCGTCGCCGACCCGGGCGAGGTCGTCGAGGCGGTGCTCTCGCGTGTGACGGATCGCACGCGCCTGTGCCTGCTCTCGCACATCACCAGCGCGACGGCGATGGTGCTCCCTGTCCAGCAGATCGTCGAGGCGTTGCGGGAAAGGGGCGTGGAGACGCTGCTCGACGCCGCCCACTCGGCCGGGCAGGCGGACCTGGACCTGACCGCGCTGGCCCCCGCGTTCGCGACCGGCAACTGCCACAAGTGGCTGTGCGCCCCCAAGGGCGCCGCATTCTTGTGGACCCGCTCGGACATGCAGCCGCCCGTCCGCCCGCTCGTCGAGTCGGTGTACTCGCGTGAGCTGGGCTCGGGGCCCTGGCGGGGACCCGGCGAGCGGTCGCGGTACAACCTCGACTTCGACTACATGGGCACGGACGACTACACCGCCCGCCTCGCCCTGCCGGACGCGATCGCGTTCCTCGAGGGCGTGATCGAGGGCGGACTCGTGGCGGTCAAGACGCGCAACCGGGCGATGGCCCTGGAGGCCAGGCGCCTGGTCGCGGACCGACTGGGCACGCCCGCGCTCTCGCCCGAATCCATGGTCGGGTCGATGGGCGTCGTGGCGCTGCCCGAGCACCCGCCCGGGCTGGGCGCCCGCCTGCGGGCGCGCCCGACGGCGTACGCCGACGCGTTGCAGGACGCGCTGCTCGAACGCCACCGGATCCAGATCCCGGTCTGGAGCGCCCACAACGCCGCCCCGGGCGCCGGGCGGTTCGTGCGTCTGAGCGCCCAGCTCTACAACGCGCCCGCCCAGTACGCCTGCCTCGCCGGGGCGCTGGTCGAGGAGCTGGACCGCGAACGCGGCCTCTGACCCGCGTCCCCGCACGCACCGGCACACGCTTGGTCCACACGTGTTCTCGCGTGCACGCCCAGGGCCCGGCGGGTCGATAGAGTGGGTCGCACCCGAACCCCCATTGACAAGGATGTCGATGATCCCCCACGCCGCCCCGTTCGAACGCACACCCGCCCCGAGCCGCGTCCGCGCCCCGCGCCCGCCCGCGGGGACGATCATCGACCCGCAGCGTCTCGCCGAGCGTGCCGACTGGCCCATCGAGCCCGGGCTGACGATGCTGAACCACGGGTCGTACGGGATCTGCCCGGTCGCGGTCCGCGACGCGCAGCGCGAGCTGCGGGCGCGGGTGGACGCCGACCCTGTCCGGTTCTTCAAGGTGGACCTCGAGGCCCTGGCCGACCGGGCCCGCGACCGGGTTTCGCGCCTGGTCAACGCCGAGCCCGACTGCCTGGCCCTGGTCCCCAATGCGACGTTCGCGGTCGCGACGGTCCTGCACGGCGCCGGCCTCGGGGCAGGCGACGAGGTCGTCGTCACCGATCATGAATACAACGCGACGCTCAACGAGCTGACCCGACTGTGCGCACGCACAGGCGCTCGGGTGGTCACCGCGAAGCTCCCCGTCGAGGGGATCACCCCGGTGCTCGTCGTCGAGCGGATCATGGCGGCGTTGTCCCCGAAGACGAGGCTCGTTGTCGTCAGCCACGTGACCAGCGCCTCGGCGCTGGTCATGCCGGTTGGGGAGATCGTCCGCGAGGTCCGGGCGCGTGGTATCGACATCCTGGTGGACGGCGCGCACGCGCCGGGCCAGGTCCCGATCGACCTGGGCGCGCTGCGTCCGACGTACTACGCCGCGAGCAGCCACAAGTGGCTGTGCACGCCCAAGGGCACGGGGTTCTTCTACGCCGAGCGCGACAGGCACGCGTCGATCAAGCCGCTCGCGCTGTCGTGCCGCGTGCACGAGACACGCGACGACCGGGCGGCGTTCCTGTGCGACTTCGACTACGTGGGCACCAGCGACTACACGGGCAACCTCGTCACCCCCGAGGCGATCGAGCACCTGGGCGCCCAGCTGCCCGGCGGGCTCGAGCAGCTCATGCAGCGGAACCACGACCTCGTCGTCGAGGGCTGCCGCATGATCGCGGCGCGGACCGGCGCACGCATGTACGCCCCCGGGTCCATGATCGGATCGATGGTCGGGCTCGCGCTGCCCGAGGACCCCGCGCCCGGTCGGGCGTGCTCGTTCGAGGACCCGATCTGGGACGCGCTGTACGAACGCCACCGGATACAGGTCCCCGTCTGGCCCCTGCCGGGCGTCGCGGGCAGGATCATGCGCGTCAGCGCCCACCTGTACAACACGCTGGACGACTACGAGAAGCTGGCCGAGGCGCTGGCGACCGAGCTGGACCGCGAGCACGAGCTCGTCGGCGCAGGGAGAAAGACCGCATAGCGATGACCGCCGACCCCGTCCTCGTCGAACGTGTCCGATCGCTCATGAAGCGCCGGCGCGGGGTGCGCGAGCAGAAGATGTTCGGCGGCGTCGCGTTCATGGTCAACGGCAACATGGCCTGCGGCGTCGCCCAGGACGACCTGTGCCTCCGCCTGGGCAAGGAGGGCGCGGCCGAGGCGCTCAAGAGGCGCGGCGTCCGCCCCATGAACTTCACGGGCAAGGTCATCAGCACCATGGTCTTCGTCAGCGCCGACGTGCTCCGCTCGGACCACACGCTCAAGCAGTGGGTCGAGAAGGGCGTGAAGTACGCACGCACGCTGCCCGAGAAGGACTGAGCTTCAACCCAGGCCATACGCCGGGCGGATCCGCGACTCGAGGTGGCGGACGAGCGGGTCGGGCTCGGGCGGGCGCCCGGTGGTCCGCTCGATCAGTTCGACGGCCGGGTACCGGCGCCCGTGCGCGTGGATGTTCTTGCGCAGCCAGTCGAGCAAGGGCGCGAACTCGCCCTTGGCGAACCCGTCCTCGAGACCGGGCAGGTCGGCCTTGATCGTCTCCCAGAGCTGCGAGGCGTAGATGTTGCCCAGGGTGTACGTGGGGAAGTAGCCGAGCAGGCCGGCGGACCAGTGGACGTCCTGGAGGCACCCGCGGGCGTCGTCGGGCACGTCGAGCCCGAGCATGGACTTCATCCGTTCGTTCCATGCCCCGGGCACGTCGTCCACGGACAGGTCGCCACGGATCAGCGACCGCTCGAGCTCGAAGCGGAGCATGACGTGCAGGTTGTACGTCCCCTCGTCGGCCTCGACGCGGATCAGGCTCGGCTCGCACGTGTTGACGGCGCGCGTCATGTCCTCGGGCGAGAAGGCGCCCAGCGCGCCGCAGAACGCCTGGTTGGCGATCGGCAGGAGCCACCGCCAGAAGCTCAGCGAGCGTCCGACGAGGTTCTCCCACATGCGCGACTGGCTCTCGTGCATGCCCAGACCGGCGCTGTGGGCCAGGGGCGTGCCGTAGTGCGGCCCGGACTTGGGCAGGCCCTGCTCGTAGAGCCCGTGCCCGCCCTCGTGCATCGTGCCGTAGAGCGCGTCGGTGAAGTGGTCCTCGCGGTAGCGGGTGGTCAGTCGCGTGTCGCCCGGGCCCACACCCTCGCAGAACGGGTGTGTCGTGACGTCGAGGCGCCCGGTGTCGAGATCGAAGCCGATGGCCTTCAGGACGCGCTGGCCCAGGTCGTGCTGGGCTGTGGTCGGGGCGTGGATCCTGCGCGGCGCGTCGTCGGGCTTCGTGCCGTTGGTCTGCACGTCCCGGATGAAGGCGCCGAGCCGCTCGCGCAGGGGGGTGAACACCGCCTCGATCTGGGCGGCCTTGGCGCCCGGCTCGTACTCGTCGAGCAGCACGTCGTACAGCTCGTCGCCCCCGCCGATGCACTCGGCCTTGCGACGGCTCAGGTCCACGACCTTGCCCAGCCAGGGCTTGAATGACGCGAAATCCGACGCCTTGCGCGCGCCCTTCCACGCCTGCTGCGCCCGCGAACAGGTGCTCGCGATCTCCTCCACAAGCTCCGCGGGGACCTTCACCTCGCGGTCGTAGTCGCGGCGCATCTCGCGGACCGAGGCGGCGAGACGGTCGTCGCCCGCGACCGAGGCGTCTGCCTCGCACGCCGCGATCAGCTCGCCCACACGCGGGCTCGTGTCGCGCTCGTGGACGAGGCGGGCGAGCAGGCCCAGCTGGGCGGCCCGCCCAGCGCCCGCGCCCACGGGCATGTATGTCTCCTGGTCCCACATCGCCAGGGCGCCGACGGACGTGAGTGTCGCGGCCTCGCTGCGGAGGGCGGCGAGGTCGGTGTAGGCGGCGCTCGGCGCGGTCATGGGCATAACACGATCTCCTCGGAACTTGTCGCGTGCGGGAGTCTACGACGCGCCGGGCGCCCCGCCCGTGTACTCGCACAGATAGAGCGGGTTGTCGTCCGGGTCGGTGAACGAGGCGATACGGACCGGACCGTCGTCCGAGATCGGGCCCGCGAAACGCACGCCCGCCCGCGTGAGGTCCGCGACCGCCTTGTCGATGGGCCGGTCGGCGTAGAAGCCGATCGATACCGATCCGCGCCCGCCCGGGGGTGACGCGTCGGACCTCGGATGCAGCCCGATCGTGAGCCCGCCGGGCGCCGAGACCTGGGCCCACGTGCCCGAGACGTGCATCCCCGGCTCGAGCCCGAGCGTCTTGGTGTAGAACGACCAGGCGCGATCAAGGTCGGCGACATACAAGGTCACGATTCCCGAACGGATCATGGCAAGCCCCCTTCCCGCAATGATCAGTCCGCGCCCGTGGCGATCTGCAGGGCGATCAAGGCGTACGCGGTGATCAGCGTGCGGTCGCCCTCCATCCACCGCTCGTGCCTCACCTCGAAGCCGCCGTCGTCGGCCTGCAGCCCGGCGAGCGTGTCGATCAGTTCTTCGCGCCAGTCGTGTGTCACGCTCTCGCCGGTCTGCGCGTCGGCCGTCTCGATCGTGTCCTCGCCCCACGCGTCGAGCGCGCGGGCGAGCGCGAGGTAGTAGTAGTACAGCCCCTGGTCGCCCAGGCCCGGGTTCTGTCCGAGCGTGTAGTGCTCGCCGATCCAGCGCCGGGCGGCGGCGACGCGCGGGTCGTCGCGCGCGAGGTCGGCGTAGATCATGCTCTTGAAGCCGGTGTACGTCATCGAGCCGTACGCCCGCAGCCTCGTCACGCCCGGGGCTTCCTCGAACTCGCCCGCCTGCGATTGGCCCGCGACGCCGTCGATGCTCTCGCGGTCGGGGACGGTTGCGTAGATGAACCCGCCCTGGTCGGAGCCGTCGGCGTAGGGCATGTCGTTGGTCGCGTCGTTCATCTGCGTGCGAGAGAGGAACACCATCGCCCTCTGGACCGCCTCGTCGTCGGCGCTCACACCCGTGTCGTGCAACGCCTGGAGGAAGAACCCGAGGTTCGACAGGTCCGGGCGACCGTGGCGCCCGTAGCCGACACCGCCGAAATACGGGTGCGACTCGTCCACCGGCTCGTTGAAGTCGGGCGCCTCTGGCGAGGACGCGTCTGTGCCGTGGTACTGGAGGCCGCGGAGCAGCGACCGCCCTCGGGCGATCGCCTCGCCCGCCCGCGCGTCGTGGACGAGCGCCAGCGCCGAGAGGCAGACCGCGGTGTTGTAGTTGGGCAGGACGCCGTCGTAGATCCCGCCGTCGCTCTGGCGGAACGACAGGACGTAGTCGAGCCCGCGCCGCACGCCCGGGTCGCGTGCGTCGATCCGCGGGTCCATGAGCATGCCGGTGAGCACGAGCCCCGAGACCGCCGGGAAGTTGGGCCCGTCGTCGTTGTGCGACCACCCGCCCGTGGCCTGGTCCTGCTGGGCGCGGAGGAACGCGACGGCGTCGGCGGCCATCGCCCGCCCCCGGGCGTGGTGCGCCTCGTCGATCGCCGACGCGGGCGCCGCCAGCAAAGCGACCGACACGAGGGCACACTCCAACAAAGTTCTCATGCCTCGACCTCCTCGCTCGTGTACCGGCCCGGAGCAGGCGAGGTCGCGTCGCGCATGAGCAACGCCCCCGCAGCGACCGCCGCCGTCTCGATCCGCATCGTGTGCGGGCCCAGGCGGACCGCCCGCGCCCCCCGCTCGGCCGCCAGCGACAGCTCCCCCTCCGTCAGCCCGCCCTCGGGCCCGACGATCACGCTGATCGCCCCCGGCGACGGGCTCGGCGCCGGGCCGCCAGCGCCGTCGCAGACGAACACCGCCGTGTCCTTCCCCGCGTCCAGAGACTCGCCGAGCGTGCATGATTCCCCGATCTGCATCACCCACGCCCGCCCGCTCTGCTTGGCCGCCTCGATCGCGACGCGGCGGAGGCGGTCGAGCTTCGCCCCGCGCGGCTCGACGACGGACCGCTCGGCGTTCAGCGGGCGCCACGAGGCGACGCCGAGCTGGGAGAGCTGGTCGATCATCGACGACACGCGGTCACCCTTGGGGACGGCAGAACAGATCGCCACGCGCGGGACCGCCCGCTGGTGACGGGCGACAGGCCCGGACAGCTCGGCCTCAAGCCACCGCCCGCGTCCGTCCGCGCCCGCGAGACGCGCCCGTGTGACCGCCCCAGCCCCGTCGAACAGCTCGAGCGCGTCGCCCTCCCGGGCCCGTCGGACCCGCAGCGCGTGGTGTGCCTCCTCGCCCTCGACACGGATGGTCGGGCCGCCGTCGAGAACGCCGGTTTCGACGTAGATCCGGTGCATTCGGACGCCGATCCTCCGGGACGTAGGGACTCGGGGGAGGATACGGGGGCCCCAGGGGCGATTCGCCCGCCCCCTGCTTGAGTTCTGGGGCATGCGGTCCGATCATGCCCGCCGAGAGGGGCCCTCGCACGGATGGCGGACGCCGCGGACAAGCCGACCGAGCCGATCGACGCGGGAAGCGAGCTGGAGAGCCTTCGCGCGCAGCTCGACACCGAAGTCAGCGCCGAGCTTGACGCCGCCACCGATTCACCGACCACCCAGGACGAGAGCGCCCCGGACCAGGCCACACCAGCCCGGGCGGGCCATGAAGAGTCGGGGCAAGACGCGATCGACTCGGTCGATCAGGTTTCGGGCGATCTGGACGAGCTGACCGCGGCGATCGACGAGCTGCTCCAGGCCAACCCCGGCACGCCGCCCGGGTCGTCCACGACCGACGAGGCGCCGCCCGCCGAGGCCATCGCGGCCGACACCGCCGAGAGCGCGGCGCTCGAAGAGGAGATCGGCGAGCTCACCGAGAGTGTCGAGGACCTGCTGGCGGAGGCGGCCGACGCCGCCCTGGGCGCCGGCGCGCCCGGCGAGGACCTCACCGACCTGCCGAGCGCCGACCCGATCGCCGAACCCGCCGACACCATCGACGAGCCCGCACGCGACGCCCCGGGGCACGACGAGACGGTGATCGCCGAGCCGGCCGACACCGCGACCGACGCGCTCGAAGGCGCGCTTGGCGGGGCGGACACGGACGACTCGCCAGACTCCGAGCGCG
Source organism: Phycisphaerales bacterium (assembly GCA_029260515.1). Classification (GTDB taxonomy): domain Bacteria; phylum Planctomycetota; class Phycisphaerae; order Phycisphaerales; family UBA1924; genus JAJRXR01. The sequence goes on from JAJDDC010000072.1 coordinate 29,213, forward strand.
TCGCCGAGCCCGCGGACCACGCGCCGTCGGCGCCCGTCATCACCGAACCGCCCGCCGCCGCGTCGCCCGCGATCGAGCCCGACGAGCTCGACGCCGAGCTGGCCGCGGTCAGCGACGCGCTGATGGAGCAGGACCGGATCGAGCCCGAGGTCATCGAAGCGCCGCACCCGCTGGGAGAGGAGCCGCCCGAGCCGGCGGACGACGAGGATCCCCAGGCCGAGGACGCGGACCCGGACGCGTATGGCGCCGAGCAGCCTGTGTCGGCGGACGAGGCGCCCCTGGCCGAGTCAGAGCCCGACGAACCGGCGCCCGAGGTGTCCGCCCCGAGCCCCCAGCCGGCGCCCGCGAGCGAGTTCGCCGAGGCGCCCGTCGCGGCGGGCGCCGAGACGCTGCCCGAGCGCGTCCGCGCCGTCGCGGTGCAGGTCTGGGCCCGGCTCGCGCCGTTGGCGGGCTTGGCGGCGCCGCACGCGGCGACGCTCGTGCTCGCGCTCTCCAAGCCCCTGGAATCGCGCCCGGCCCGCCTGCGTCAGACGCTCGGCTGGCTGGCGATCTACTCAGCGTTCATGTGCGCCTGCGTGTGGGTCTACATCGCGGTCATCCGCCAGGCGCCCGCGCCGATGAACGACGCCCGCCCCGCGGGCGTCGTCACGCCCGACGGACCCGCAAACGCGGCGTCGGCTCGCGTCGGCTCGGTCGAAGACTGAGCACCGACACCCGCCTGCGACTTACCCGTCACCAGGCGATTGAGCGGGCCCAGTGTCCGTGTCCGCGTTCTCGCCCTGATCGGGCTCTTCTGCGCCGGAGTCGTCGTTCGTCTCGAGCGACCCGCGCCACGACGTGTCCAGCTCGTCGAACCCGACGCCCAGCGCCCGGCGTGTCGCGATGTCGAGGTCCTCGCCCGCCGCGAGCATCGCGATCCAGTCGTTGCGGGCGCCGTCGCCGAAGCGTTCGGTGATGTAACGGAGCATGTGCCAGCCCTGGACGTACACCCACTGGGCGTACATCCCCGCCTCGCCGCGGAAGTCGTCGAGCTGGTCCCACGCCTTGAGGGCGCCCTTGTCGGCCCAGCCCCGGACCATCCGCGCCCGGGCGCCGGACGTGTGCCCCGCGACCGTGTCGGCGGCCAGCTCCGCGACGCCCTCGAGCGCCCACCACGGCGCGTCGTCCACGCGCTCGCCCAGCACGAACGTCGCGACGTGCCCGTACTCGTGTGCGAGCAACCGACGCAGATTCCGCGCCTTGAGCGAGGGACCGGCCAAGAGCTTGATCGCCTCGCCCGGCTCGTTCCACCCGCCCAACGGGTCTTCATAACTGAGATAGATGGAAGCCTGGAGGTGCTCCATCGTGGGGTAGACCTTGACCTGCACCTCGCGGTCGTTCGTGATGCCGAACATCGCGTCCACACGCTCACGCACCGACGGCAACACCTCGACGATCTGCAGCGCCACGCTCTCGAGCCCCTCGGGCGCCATCGCCCGGCACGGCGCGCCGTGCCGATCGTCGCGCACGACCGTCCAGTACTCGCCCGCGTAGAACCACACGCCGTCGGCGTGCCCCGCGGGCGTGAACCGGGCCCTGAACCGCACGTCCTTGCGGGGCTCGAACTCGCCCAGGCGCCAGCGCATCCGCACCTCGCCCACCGCCCAGCCGTGCTCCGAGACCACCAGCCCGCCGGGGTCCGAGAGGGTGAGCTCGAACTCGTGCACCGGGTGATCGCGCAGGTCCGCGGCCCAGTTGCGCTGCTCGGTCAGGTACGCCACGTCGTCGGGCGCGATGTGCGAGAGGTAGTCGCCGATGTCCTCGGCCTCGACCGCCTCGGACATCTCGGCGAGCAGGGCCCGGATGCCGGCCAACGCCGCGGCATCGTCGCCGGCATGAGCAGCGCCGACACTACCAATTGCCAGTATGGCCAGGCTAACTCTCATCATCTTTGAGTTTGGCTATGGCGAGCAACGCCTCTTTTTCTTCCGATGAAATGCAATCGCGACTTGCCATCGCGATCAGCAACCGATTAACAGCTTCAATTCGAGGCCGCCAATTCTCGCGAATCTCGGTCTGCTTCGCCTTGCGCTGCGATTGATCCGGAGTGTTCGCCTTGTTGAGTCGATCTCTGAAGATCCGCCGCAACTCGTTCCTCCGGTTCACGAGTTCCATGAACCCGTTGATAGTCGATGTACGATCCGCGATTCGAACTTGCTCTCGAAGCTGAACTTCTTGCTGCGCGTTCACCTCACGAGCAAGCTCCATTTCACTGACCGCTGCCCGGAGCTCCTTGCGCTGCAGCTCTAGCTCTTCCTTCTGCAACAGCAGTGTTACTACGAGCAAGACAGTCGTCACAATCGAAGCAAATGCGGCAAGATGACCGCCCCAGAAATCGCCTTGCTGTGCCCGCTCCTCCCAAGTCCCTCCGAAGAAGGCGTCAACCAATGTAATGACCACACCGAATGCCGCTGAGAATCCCAGAGCGAATCCAAGCGCCCACAGGGCTCGGGAGTACCTGTGCCGCGAATCGCTTTCGTGTTCGGCAACCATGCGGACCTATTGTAGCGAGACGCGCTAAAACTCCGCCTGCCGCGGCGCTCTGGGGAAGGGGATCACGTCGCGGATGTTCTTCATACCCGTCGCGAACTGGATGAGGCGCTCGAACCCGAGGCCGAAGCCGGCGTGCGGGACCGTGCCGTAGCGCCGCAAGTCGCGGTACCACCAGTACTGCTCGGGCTCGAGGCCCATCGCCTTGATCCGCGAATCGAGCACGTCGAGGCGTTCCTCGCGTTGCGAGCCGCCGATGATCTCGCCGATGCCGGGGACGAGCGTGTCCATCGCCGCGACGGTCGGCCCCGGCGCCCCGTCGGTTCCGTCGTCGTTGAGGCGCATGTAGAACGCCTTGATCGACGCCGGGTAGTTGATCACCGTGACCGGCTGCTTGAAGTGCTCCTCGGTCAGGTACCGCTCGTGCTCGGACTGGAGATCGGTCCCCCACTTCACCGGGAACTCCCACTTCTTGCCCGACCTGGTCAGGATGTCCACCGCCTCGGTGTACGGCAGCACGCGGAAGGGCGAGTCGATGATGTGCCTGAGCCGATCGACGATCCCCGGCTCGATCCGCAGGTCGAAGAACGCCATGTCGTCGGCCCGGCGCGTGAGCAGGTCGTCGAAGAGGTACTTGAGCATCTCCTCGGCCAGCGCCGCGTCGTCCGCGAGGTCCGCGAAGGCGATCTCGGGCTCGATCATCCAGAACTCGGCCAGGTGGCGGCTCGTGTTCGAGTTCTCCGCCCGGAACGTCGGGCCGAACGTGTACACGCGGCTGAGCGCCTGGCAGTACGTCTCGACGTTGAGCTGCCCCGACACGGTCAGGTACGAGGGCTTGGCGAAGAAGTCCTGGTCGAAATCGATCCCGCCCTCGGGCGTGCGTGGGAGGTTCGCCAGGTCGAGCGTGGAGACGCGGAACATCTGCCCCGCGCCCTCGGCGTCGGAGGCCGTGATGATGGGCGTGTGGACGTAGTAGAACTCCCGCTCGTCGAAGAACCGGTGGACCGCCGCCGCGAGCGTGTGGCGCACGCGGGCGACGGCGCCGAACGTGTTGGTCCGCACGCGCAGGTGCGCCTGCTCGCGCAGGTACTCCATCGTGTGACGCTTCTGGGGCACGGGGTACGTGTCCGGGTCGTCCACCCAGCCGATGACTCTGATCTCATTGGCCTGGACCTCGACGCTCTGGCCCTTGCCCTGGCTGGCGACCAGCTCGCCGTCCACCTCGATCGCGCAGCCGGTGGTCAGACGGGCGACCTCGGACTCGTAGTTGGACAGGGCGCCTCTCGCGACGACCTGGATGGGGTCGAAGCAGGTGCCGTCGTGGATCTGTATGAACGAGAGCCCGCCGTCGGCCTTGGAGTCGCGGCGCGTGCGCACCCACCCCTTGAGCGTGATCGCCCCGCCCGGCTGTGCGCCCAGCGCGTCCCTGACCTTCATCCATGCCATCGGCGTCCCTCGTGTCGCCCACGTCGGAGCGCTGGCGATGGTAGCCGCGGCGGCGTGTTTCCGGGGCGATCCGGTGGGCGTCAGTACCGGATGCCGTTGATCCAGCCGTGCTTGCGCAAGACCCGGCGTTGATCCCACCAGTACAGCGAGCGGTAGACCCAGCCCGAGCCGCCCATGACCTGGGCGTAGACGTTGATCGCGACAAAGTCATCGTTGTCCTGCAGTTCCTCACCCCGCTCGCCCGAGGCGACGGGGAACAGCTGCGTCGAGGCGTCGAGCAGCAGGATCCACGACCGCCCCTTGTGGCGTGAGGACAGCTGGTCGGCGTTGCCCCACAGGCCGTCGGGCACGCCCGAGTTGTACCAGTACGTGCTCTCCTCGACGAACACGGGCGGGCGGCGGAACGCGACGAGCTGCTCGTCGGCCTGGTCGGGGTTGATGATCACCACCGGCCCCGTCCCGCCCGGGAACCCGCCGCCGACCCGGTCGAGGTAGTAGACGCGCTTCTCCAGGTCGATCCGCGCCCCCTGCATGCCCGCGATGAACGTGTAATCAAAGTCCACGTCCCCGCTCGTGAAACCCGTCTGCGAGTGGTCCTGCCCGTCGGCGCTGCGGCGTTTGTTCTTGGGGCAGCCCAGCACCTCGTGCGTGTTGGTCACATAGTCGTAGACCGGCCCGACACCCCAGCGCCCGGTGTCGGCGTGCCAGCGCCGGGCCCAGTTGCTGATGGGCGTGTTGACGTTCTCGTACGACGCCGCCCAGATCTGCTCGTCGTGGTCGTCTGCGTAGATCGTCGTCGCGACCCCCAGCTGACGCAGGTTGCTGGCGCAGACCGTCGTGTACCCCGACTCCCTGGCCGCGCTCAGCGAGGGCAGCAGGATCCCGATCAGCAGCGCGATGATCGCGATGACCACCAGCAGCTCGATGAGCGTGAACGCGCGGCTCGGGCGTCTGGCGGGCATGAGACCTCGTCGGGATCGGGCAAGGCGGGGGCTCGGCGGCGAGGGCCGAGCGACCGCCCAGCATACCATCCGCCCGGACACCCTCCGAGCGCCGATCGCGATGACCAGCACGCCCCAGCCAATCTCTCCCCTCGGCAAGACACGCGACGGATTCGCCGACGCGTGCGCCGCGCACGGGCATTCTCCCCACCCCGCACGAGCGGCCTACACCCGCTTCTTCCGAGAGCGCGACCACGACGCCCTGCCCGCGTGCGCCGCCGCCAAGATCGCCCCCATCGTCAACCGCCTCGACGAGACGTGCGAGGAGGGCGTGACCACCAAGTTCGTCCAGCGCCTGGATCGCCCCGGGACGGGCCGGCTCGCGGACCAGGGCGTGCCGCATCTGGACATCGAGAGCGTCATCATCCCGATGCTCGGCCGCACCGGGCGCAAGACGCACACGCTGTGCGTCTCCAGCCAGGTCGGGTGCGCGATGGGGTGCGGGTTCTGCGAGACGGCGCAGATGGGGCTGGTCCGTTCGCTCAGCGCGAGCGAGATCGTCGGCCAGTGGTGGGCGGCACGCGAGCTGTTGATCGAGGAAGCGGGTGGGGCAGGCGCCCCGCCTGTCTTCGAGACGCACCACACGCCCAATAACCAGACAGGCGGGACACCTGTCCCACCAAGCGATGTCCCACCCAAGATCGACAACATCGTCTTCATGGGCATGGGCGAGCCACTGGACAACCTCGACGAGGTACTCGCCGCCGTCGCGTGCCTCGCCGACCACACGGGCCCGGGCATGCCCATGAGCGCGATCACGATCTCGACCGTCGGTCGCGTGGACGGCCTGCGTCGCCTCATCGACGTCGTCCAGCAGACCGGATGGAAGCGCCTGGGCCTGGCCCTGTCCGTCAACGCGCCCAACGACGAGATCCGCGACCAGATCATGCCCCTGAACAAGAAATGGGGGATGGGCGAGCTGCGCGAGGTGATGCTCGATCTGGTCGCGGTCCGTGGAAGCCGCAAGATCCTCTTCGAGTACGTCCTGATCCCCGGCGTCAACGACGCCCACGAGCACGCGATCGAGCTGGCCCGCTGGCTCCAGCCCTTCGTGCGGACGCAGAGCCGCGGGCACATCGGCATGCTCAACGTGATCCCGTACAACCCGCGCCGCGACTCGCCCTGGCCCGCGCCGAGTGAAGAGTCCGTCGAGGCGTTCGTCGGCTGGCTCCGCGCCGAGGGGATCTTCGCCAAGCGCCGCAGGACCAAGGGGCGGACGCAGATGGCCGCGTGCGGCCAGCTGGGCGCCCCGGACATCCGCAAGCGAAACTACACCCCCGTGACCACCAACCAGACCGTCGGCTGACACATGCGACGATTCTGCCGCGAACACAAGCGGGGTCTGGTCTGGGGGGGCGCCGCCCTCTATCTGTCGCTGCTGATCGCGTCGCACATCTTCCAAGGCTTCGTGACCATGCCCGTCGCCCCGCCGGCGGACGCACAGATCGACATCCCCACCATGGGGCGCGATGGCGCCGCGACCTCCGGTCCGCGCTCGACCGGGCGCATGGGTATGGACCTGTTTGGATGGGGGCCGCGAGCCCGACCCGACGGTCGCCTGCCCGTCATCATGCTCCACGGCTCGCCCGGTCACGGCGCCGACTTCGGCTTCACGCGATCCGAAGGTGATCCCTCGCTCGTCACCTTCTTCACACAGGACGGGCGCCACGTCTACGCCCCCAACCTCCCCGGCTTCGGCGGCAGCCTCGAGTTCATCGACTCAGGCAGGCCCCGCGACCTTCTCCGTTTCCGTTTCGTGCCCAGCTACTCGGCACAGGCGCACGCGCACGCTGTCCTCGCGATGATGGACGAGCTGAACATCCAGCGTGCCCACATCGTCGGCTGGTCCAACGGCGGGTACACCGCGATCCACATGGCCGACATCGCCCCCGACCGCGTCGCGTCCGTCACCATGCTCGCCTCCGTCGGCGCACAGGAGACCGAGGGCTCGGGCAGCTACTTCTTCGAGCACGCGAAGTACGCCCTGGGCCTGGTCGCAATCGGCGCCGCGGGCGAGCTGGTCCCCCACTTCGGGCTCTTCGCAACCCGCGCCGAGCGACTCGGCTGGCTCTGGAACTTCTGGGACACCGACCAACGCCCGGCCCGCGACATCATGGCCAGGCTCGAGACGCCCACGCTCATCGTGCACGGGCGCAACGACTTCCTCGCGGCCGACTGGAACGCCGAGCGGCACCACGTGCTGATGCCCGCCAGCCGCCTGGTGATGATGGAGGGCAGCCACTTCATCCCGTTCCTCCAGACCGACGACGCGGCGGAGGTCATGCTCGCCCACTTCGCGCGCCACGACACGCCGGGCGTCGCGCCGCTGAGCGGGTACGACAACCGGGCGCCCCGCCCCGAGCGCGAGGGGCTCGCCGCGGCGTGGGATTGGGTCATCGTCCACGCGAGGGGCGTGCACTGGGTGATCTGGATCCTCATCATCGCGCCGCTCGCGTGGATCGCGCCCCGTGTGACGACGGTCCTGGCCGCCCTGCTCGTCGCGGCGATGACGCTCGACTTCGGCGTCGCCGCCGCGGGGCTCATCGCCTCGGCACTCGTCGGCGTCGCCTTCTACCCTGTCCGGCGACGCAGCACGCTGTGCTGGCTCGGCGCCATCGCCCGCCCGCTGATCGCGCTCACATTCGTCTGGCTGCTCGCCCGCGTCCCGATGCAGGACTTCGCGCAGCGCACCGACCTCGGGCTGCTCGCCCTCGCCCTCGCGTTCGACGGGTGGGGGCTCTTCCTGGCCGTCCCGCTGGGCGTGCTCGCGCTGGGCGTTGTGCCCAAGCTGCTCTCGCCGCATGGGTGGCGCGAGCTGCGCAACCGCTGGGATCGTGCGCGCAACCACGAGTGGTGGCCAATCTGGGCGATGTACCTGCCCATCCTGCCCCACCTGCTCCGGCTCGCCGCCAGGCACCGCGGGCTGTTCGTGTTCACGGCGACCAACCCCGGCATGACCCACGGCGGGGGCTTCGTGGGTGAGTCCAAGGCCGAGATCCTCAGGGGCCTCGAGGACGCGGGCGCCGCCGTCATGCCCAGCGCCATCATCGAGCCCGGGCCGGCCCCGGCCGTGCGCGCCGACGAGGCGCTCGCGCTCATCGGGTCGCGCGACGAACTGGGGGGCCTACCGATCATCTTCAAGCCCGACGTCGGGCAGAACGGCGCCGACGTCCGCCTCGCGCGCACCGACGACGATGTCCGCCACTACTTCCAGACCATCCACGGGCGCGTCGTCGTGCAGCGGTACCACCCGGGCCCGGGCGAGGCGGGGGTGTTCTGGGTCCGTGATCCGCGGCACGTGGCGGGCGAGGCGCCGGCGGGCGGGCGCACGGGGCGGATCTATTCGATCACGCGCAAGAGCCTCAGCGTCGTCGAGGGCGACGGGAGGCAGACGCTCCGCGAGCTCGTCCTGGCCGACCCGCGCTGCCGCGTCCAGGCGCCCGCGCTGCTCGACCAGATTGCCGACCGGGCCGACGACGTCCCGGGCGCGGGCGAATCGGTCAAGATCGGTCAGGTCGGCAACCACTGCCGCGGCGCGATGTTCACCGACGGCGCCGACCTGATCACCCCCGAGCTGGAGCGGGCCATCGACGAGGTCGCCGGCGCGTTCCGCGGCATCGACGGCGGGTCGCTGGATATCGGGCGCTTCGACGTCCGCTACGCCAGCGAGGACGAGCTGCGCAGGGGCGTGAACCTGGGCGTGATCGAGCTCAACGGCGCCGGCGCCGAATCCACCAACTACTACGACCCGAGCAAGACCGCGATCTGGGCGTGGCGCCAGCTCGCGGGGCAGTGGACCCACGCGTTCGAGCTCGGCGCCGCCCGCCGGGCCCAGGGCGTCAGGCCCGTCGGCCTCTGGGCATTCGCGCGGATGGTCGCGGGCTGGGTCGTTTGGCGCAGACGCGGCGGACACGCCGGCGAGTGAAGCCGCCGTGGGCCGCTTTCAATCCCAGACGCGAGCGGGAGCTCGCGAGTGCGGTGCGCGTGCGGATCGCGAGCTCCCGCTCGCGGCTGTGATCAGGTCCGCGATCCGGTCAGGGCTGCAACCGTGATGCGCTCCAGGCGCCCGCGTTGAACCCCTCGCCCTCGGGCGTCAGCTCCCGCGTCCAGCGCGCCCGATCATGGATGCGGCTGCCTGACCCGACCCACAACTCGACCTCGCGCGCCCACAGGCGGAACCCTCCCCAGTGCGCGGGGCGGGGGATCTGCATGTCGCCCGCGCCCGCGAGGGCGTCCAGGTCCACGCCCAGGCCCGCGACCGTCTCGCCCACCTTCTCGATCATCTCCTGGCGCGAGCCGATCGGACGCGACTGGTCGCTCGCGTGCGCGCCCAGACGCTTGGCCAGCTCGCGCGAGGCGTAGTACGCGTCCGACTCGCCCGCGGGCGAGCGGACGACCGGTCCGACGATCCGGGCTTGCAGGTCCGCGTGGTCCCAGTGGAAGACGGCCGCCGCGTTCGGGTTCGCCGCAAGCTCCCGCCCCTTGCGGCTCTCGTAGTTCGTGTAGAACACGATGTACCCGGGGTCGGCGACGATCGACTTGCACAGGACGATCCGCGCCGACGGGCGCCCCTCGACATCCACCGTCGCCAGCGCGATCGCGTTGGGATTGGGCTCGTCCCGACGCTTCCAGGCCTCTTCGAGCCAGGCCGCGAGCGTCGGCATGGGGTCAAGAGGCAGCGACTCGGGCAGGCCGTCGCCCGCGTCGAATAGTCCCTCGAGGTTGGCCGGCTCGCCCGTGGGCATGCCTGAGGGTAGTTCGCCCGCCCGCCCGGGCGTGGACGGCATGGGGATGACCGGTCGCCCGTACCATGCCGGGTTGCCCAGCGGCAAGGATGGCCCCCAGTGACCCAGACCCCCACACGCAAGGACGCGTTCGCCGAGGGCAAGCCCGACCGCAAGGTCGGCGGCGCCGACGCGGGCCTGAAACTCTTCGACCGCGAGCCGCCCGCCTCGGTCCACGCCGAGCGGTCACTGCTGGGCTCGATGCTCCTGGACCCCCAGGTCATCCCCGACGTGCTCCCGCACGTGCACAAGCCCGAGCAGTTCTTCCTCGAGGGGCACGGCGCCATCTTCGGGGCCCTCATCCAGATCTACGACCGCCAGCAGTCGGGTGACCTCGTCCAGCTTGCCGAGGCGCTGCGATCGCGCGACGTCCTCGACCGCGTCGGCGGGACCAAGTACCTGGTGCAGCTAGCCGAGGCGGTGCCCAGCGCGGCCAACGCGCCGCACTACGCGCGAATCGTCGCCGACCGGGCCCGCCTGCGTCGCCTGATCGACGCGGCGGGCGAGATCCTGTATGACGCGTACCACGCCGACGACGCCTCGCCCGAGGGGGGCAAGGGTGTGGTGGACGCGGCCGAGCAGCGGATCTTCGACATCGCCGAGGACGAGCAGACCACCGAGGCCGAGAGCCTCTTCGAGCTCGTCGAGGAGGAGATCAAGCGCCTGGAGATCGCCGACGGCAAGGCGGTCGTGGGCGTGCCCACCGCCTACGACGACCTGGACGCGATGCTGGGCGGTTTGCAGAAGGGCGAGCTGCTCATCCTGGCCGCCCGCCCGTCGATGGGCAAGACGGCCATGGCGCTGAACCTGGCCGAGCAGGTCGCCTTCGGCGGCGCCTCGCCCTGGAGCCCGCCCGGCAAGCGCCACATCCCCGTCGGCTTCTTCTCGCTTGAGATGTCGCGCCACTCGCTGGTCCAGCGTCTGATCTCCGCCCGCTCGGGCGTGGACGCGCACAAGATCCGCACGGGCGCGATCTCGCCCGAGGAGCTCGAGCGCGTCACGCACTCGTGCCATGAGCTCTCCGAGATTCCTTTTTATATCGACGACGCCCCGGCGCTGAGCGTCCTGGCCCTGCGGGCCCGGGCCAGGCGGATGAAGCGCAAGCACAAGATCGAGGCGCTGTTCATCGACTACCTGCAGCTGCTGACCGCCGGCAGCGCCGGGCGCGAGAGCCGCCAGGTCGAGGTGTCCGCGATCTCACGCGGCATCAAGGCCCTGGCCCGCGAGCTGGAGATCCCGGTGGTATGCCTTGCCCAGCTCAACCGCGGCGCCGAGCAGCGCGAACGCAACCGCCCACGCATGTCCGACCTCCGCGAGTCGGGCTCGATCGAGCAGGACGCCGACGTCGTGATGCTGCTGCACCGCGAGGCGTACTACCACAAAGACGACGAGGAGTGGGTGCGCGACCCGGACAACACCGACAAGCTCAACCTGACCGAGCTGATCATCGCCAAGCAGCGCAACGGGCCGACGGGGCTCGTGAAGCTGACGTGGGACGAGAAGACGACGCGGTTCAAGAGCTTCGACTGGCGCCACGGCGGGGACTACACCGCCCCGAGCCAGCCCGCCCCGCACAACGCCCCAGCGTCCCTGGGCCACGCGCCGGGCGCCCAGTCGTTCGCGCCTGGCCCGCCGGGCTTCGCGCCCGGGAACAAGACCGGCCCGGTCGCCGACTACCGCGACGGCGGCGGCCCGGACACCGATTTCGACGACGCCGAGCTGCCCCCGTTCTGAACCCGAGGGCTCAGTCCGCCGCCGCCGGCGCCATCGTGACCGGGTAGAGCGGCTTGGGCGACCGGTAGTGCATGTAGTACCCGATCATCATCTCGTCCCACGTCTGCTCGCCGAACGACACGTCCTTGCCCGGGTCCGGGTTCTGCGGGTTGTCCTCCGAGTTGTCGAACACCGCCGTGCACGTAAGCTTCGACCCCTTCTCGACCAGCAGAGGCTCGGCGAGCTTGTAGAAGTGCTGCCAATCGAAATCGTACGACGGCACGTCGCAGATCGTCGTCGTCTCGCCCTCGGGTGTCGTCAGTTCGTACTTGTACGACGCGCCCCGCAGGTGCATGTGCGGCGAGAAGCCCAGGATCGTCCGCCGCGAGTTCACCCGCTGCTCGGCGACAACCACGTGCGCCGCGGCCCCCGCGGGGATCGTGAACTCCTCGTTGTACACGCCCTCGATGAAGACCTTCTCCTCCGGCGTCGATTCGGCGAACTTGAACCCGATCCGGACCGTGTCGGTCCGCCGCGTCCCGTCCGGCGTGTAGTGCAGCTGGAACTTCAGCCACGACCGCCGGGGGAGCTTCATGCCCTGGCCATCGGGGAAGACCGTCGGCCCCTGGCCCGGGACCAACCCCGCGAAGTAACTGTCCGCGCCCCCCTGCCAACGTCCCCGGAACTGACGATCGCTCTCCCCCTCCTTGCGCGGCGCCTCGACGAACGCCAGCGCGTGGTGCATCACGCTCGGCGTCTCGGTTCGGATCTCCACGGCCTGCACCCAGCGGTCGCGGCGCAGCCCGGTCTCGATGTACTGGTAGATGTAGTCCACCGTGCCCGAAGACGCGATGTCCACCGCGTCCAGCTCCAGCACCAGGTCCGGCTCGCCGATCTGCCACTCCGTGTCATCAAACACGAGCGGCGCGGGCGCCTCGGCCGGCTCGCCCTCCGGGCCCCCCGCCGCGATCCAGTCGAGCACCGCCTGCACGTCCTTGTCCGACAGCGAGCGGTCGTTGACCCAGGGCCCGGTGTTCGGGGCCGCGTGCCACGGGGGCATCAGCCGCTCGCCCACCATGTACTTGAGCATCGGAAGGCGCGAGCCGGCCTCGCCGTACGTGTCCAGCGGGAACGGCCCGATCCCGCCCCCCCGGTGGCACTCGACGCAGCTGGCCTGGAACACGCGGCTGATCTCGCGGTTCCACGTCGGAGCCTCGCCCTCGCCACGCGTCGGCGCCCGCTCGATCTCGAGCAGGCACCCGGGCGCGGTCGTCGCAGCGGTCGCGACCTCCCGGCCCCCGAGCACCGCGTCCAGCGCCGCCCCCAGCGGTGACGCCGCCTCGCCGGGCCGCACGCTACCCACACCGAACCGGTCGGTCACCGCTCCGCGGAAACGCAGTGTCCGGGAACTGTCGAGCACGAACGCCTCGGTCGTCGTCATCGGGCCGAGCGCCGCCGCCAGCTCGCGTTCCGGGTCGTGGACCACGCGCCCGTGCATGCCGTACGCCGACTGTGATTCACTGATCTGCTCGGGGGTGTCGGTCGTCGAGACGTTCAGGTACAGGAACGCGACGCCCTTGTCGGTGTACGACTTCTCGATCTCGGCGGTCGCCGGCCCGATCTTCTGCGCAAGAGGGCAGGACACGTCCCGCATCGCGATCACCAGCGCCCGAGCGCCCGCGAAGTCGGACAGCCGCCCGGGCGTCCCAGCGAGGTCCGTGAACGCGGCGTCGGCGATCCACGAGCCCACGCCCAACCCGGACGCGTCGTGAACGGGCGCAACCCGCGAGACGTCGTAGCCGTCCGACGCGCTGGCAAGGGGCGGGGCGAGGCCGACGACGATGGCGCCCGCGGCGGCGATCAGAAATCGATTCATGGCAAGCGGCTCCTGCTGGGTCTTGTTCCAGCGATTCTCGTCGGCGCCCGCAACGGTGTCAACGCCCGGCCCGGCCGGCCCGCGACGCGCGGGCAAGAAACGCCCGCGCGCTCACAGCCCGCCCGCGCGCAGGCGCTGATTCACGTTCGTCCGCTCGACCATCCCCGGGATCAGGAACAGGTCGATCAACTGCCCGATGAGAAAGAGCCCGCCGGTGAGCAGCCAGATCAGACCCGTGACCCATTTGCCGTTGTAGAAGCGGTGGATGCCGCACAGGCCGACGAAGCACAACAGCCAGAGAACATACGAGACGCCCACGGAGCGCATAAGAAACCTCCCGCGGCGGGCTTTGCCCGCCGGGGAGAGTATTGGTGGATCATGCCGCCCGGTTTCTGGGGGCGGATTCTCGCCGGGCCTGCGACTATTCGGACAGCCCGTCAACAACGATCGAGGCGTCGAGGATGTCCACGACGCCGTCTACGTTCGCGTCGCCGTCCTCGGGCTGGAGCCCGCCCGAGACGCCGAAGTTGGCGCTCACGAGCAGCAGGTCGCCCACTTCGACGACGCCGTTCAGGTTCAGGTCGCCCTTCTTGCCGATGTCCTCGAGCAGCATGTACCGGACCTCGATGTCCCGGTTCTCGTAGACGAACTGGTCCACGACGGGCCCGTACGTCTGCTGGACCAGCGGGCGCACCGCCGTGAGCACGAGGCGTTTCCACCCGGGCTCGCCCGCGATGTCGATCGCGTCGCTCAGATCAGCGCCGGGTCCATCGACAAACGAGAGGTCGAGCAACGGCTGCGCGCCGTCGGCCTTGAACTCGATGGTGAAGCGAACACGGTCGAGGTCTTTGCTGTCCGGGTGGAGCACGCCGTGCACGACCTCGACGCCGGCGTTCGCGCCCGGGTCGATCAGGGAGACGATGCGCCAGTCGATCTGGACGCCGGGCACGTCGTCCCAGTACGCGCTGATGAGCGCGAGGTCGGGCCCCTCGGGGTCGTCGAACGAATCGGCGGCCTGGTCGTTGAGGTAGGGGAACGGCCAGCCGATCGGGCCGCCCTGGAGAGAGGTGATCTTGAGCCCCGGCGCGCCGTTCGTGCCGCCGCACCCGGTGCCGCCCGCGCCCGCGCCGCTGGTCCCGTCGCCGCCGTTGCCGCCATTGCCGCCGTCGCCGCCACCGGGCGCGCAGCCGCCGTTGCCCCCGTGACCGCCGACGGCGCCGTTGCCGCCCGCGCCCCCGTCGCCCGCGACCCCGCCGTTCTCGCCCTGACCGCCGTTGCCACCGTCGCCGCCGGAGCCCTCGTCGCCGTCGCCGCCGTCGCCGCCATCGCCGCCGACCTCGCCGTCGCCGCCCTCGCCACCGTCGCCGCCGTCGGTGGCGCCGTTGCCGCCCTCACCGCCCTCGCCGCCCTCGAAGCCCTCGCCCCCGTCACCGCCATCGCCGCCGTCGTCGCCGGCGCCGCCGTCGCCCCCGTCGCCGCCGTTGCCGCCGGCGAACCCGTCGCCGCCCGTCCCGCCGTTGCCGCCGTCGCCGCCGTTGGTGGCGTTGCCGCCGTTGCCGCCGTCGCCGGCCTGGTTGCGCCCGTCACCGCCGTCGCCGCCGTTGCCGCCATCGCTCCCGTTGTCGGTGTCCCCGCCGTTGCCGCCCGCGCCGCCGACGCCGCCGTTGGGCCCCGAGCTCCCGCCGTTGCCGCCCGAGCCGCCGGCCCCCCCGTTGCCGCCGGCCCCGCCGCTGCCCATGTCGTACCCGTTGCCCCCGGGCCCGCCGTTGGGCGCGTACGGGTTGTCCGGGTGATCGCCCGGGTACCCGTCGTAGCCGTCGGGGTGGCTCGGCGTGCCGTTGCAGCCGAAGCAGTACCCCGGCGGGTACGGCTGCGCCCGGGCCACGCCGGCGGAGAGCGCGATCACCAGAACAACGGCCAACTGGGCAAGATAGGCAAGGCGCATCGTCACATCTCCGTCGCGGTTTCTGCGGTACCGCGACGGTACGACGATCCAGTTTCTACCGCAATGACTTTGTTTCGATCAATCGGGCCGGATATGAGAACTTAGGTAATTGACCTATCGACCGATGCACCGAGCACTCAGTCGCGTGGGCACGAGGCGGCTGGACGGGGACACAACGGGTGTCAGTCCCCGAAACAGGTGTACACACTCCGCGCCGCGGCGATGAGCTGGTGGTCGAGCGGGACCAGCCGCTGACGGTCGGCCGCCGACGTGATCTCGACGTCGCCCAGCTCCCCGCCCTGCATCACCACGAGGCGGTTGCGTTTGCCCATCCGCAGCAGGTGCATCGCGTGGTGCCCGAACTGCGTCGCCAGCACCCGGTCCCGCGCCACAGGCGTCCCGCCCCGCTGCACGTGCCCGAGCACGACGTACCGCGACTCGATCCCGGTGCAGTCCTCGATCTGGTCGGACAGCCACTTGCCGATCCCGCCCAGACGGATCGGGTCGGGGCTCGTCGGATCGACGCGTTCGACGATCTGCTCGCCCCCCTTGGGGCTCGCGCCCTCCGAGCAGCAGATGATGCTGAACCGCTTGCCCCGCTGCGAACGCCCGAGGCAGAACGCACAGACCTTTTCGAGATCGAAGGGGATCTCGGGCAACAGGATCACGTCCGAGCCCGAGGCGACGCCCGCGTACAGCGAGATCCAGCCCGCGTTGCGCCCCATGACCTCGACCACCATCACCCGGTGGTGGCTGGCCGCGGTCGTGTGCACCCGGTCGAGCGCCTCGGTCGCGACGTGCACCGCGGTCTGGAAGCCGAACGTGATGTCCGTGCCCCACAGGTCGTTGTCGATGGTCTTGGGCACGCCGATGCAGTTGATGCCGCGCTGCGCGAAGGGCGCAGCAGCCGACATCGTCCCGTCGCCGCCGATGCACACCAGCGCCTCGATCCCGTGGATCTCCAGGTGCGTCATGCAGGTGTCGGTGAGGTCCTTGAACCGGATCGAGCCGTCGGCGTTCTCGCCCACCGGGTACTTCTGCGGGTTGGCCTTGTTGGACGAGCCGAGGATCGTCCCGCCGTCGGTGAGGATGTCCGAGACGTCCTCGATGGTGAGCGGACGGACGCGGTCCTCGATGAGCCCGAGGAACCCGTCCTCGATCCCGAGCACCTCGATGCCGTGGAAGATGGCGTCCTTGGTGACGGCCCGGATGACGGCGTTGAGCCCCGGGCAGTCTCCCCCTCCGGTGAGCACCCCGATGCGTGTAACGCCGCTCGTCGCGACACGGTCTGAAACGCCACTCATGGGCGGAGAATAGCGGTCGGGCGCCCCCCGCGGCGATGGCCCCGGCGCGGGTACGATTCCCCCCGATTTTCTCGCGGGCATGTGGGCGCCCGCGTCATCCCCCCACCACCCCAGCCCATCACGCCCAGGAGAGACCCATGCCGCTCACATTCCGCCACGCCCTGCCCGCGCTCGTCGCGGCCGCAACGCTCGCCGCCCCGGCCGCCGCCCAGGAGATCGACCTCTCGTACACCTGGCAGGCCGGCGACACGCTCACCTACGCCATGACCAGCGAGTCGTCCCAGGCGCAGACCGGCATGGCCAACCAGTCCACCTCCGCCAACTCACAGCAGGTCCTCGCGATCGAGGTCCTGAGCGTGGACGCCGAGGGCGTCAGCACCATCCGCCAGACCACCAAATCGATGAAGGTCAACGTGACCAAGCCCAGCGGCGTCGAGCTGAGCTACGACTCCGAGGCCGAGTCCAACGCATCCGCCGCCGCCGACCCCATGATCGCCTCGCTCGCGGCGCTCGACGGCTCCGAGTTCACGATCGTGCTGGGCCCCGACGGCTCGGTCATCGACATCCCCGACTACGACGCGTGGCGCGAGGGCGCCAACGCCGGCGATGGCGCCAAGCCCTTCCTCTCCGCCGCCCCGCCCAAGGACGCGCTGATGAAGAACATCGAGGGCGCGTACAAGACCCTCGCCGGCAAGACCATCGCCCAGGGCGAGAGCTGGACCACCGAGATGCGCAACGAGTTCGCGCCCGGCGCCTCGATGACGTTCTCGTTCGAGAACACCGTCGCAGCCATCGCCACGCGCTCGGGCGACAAGCAGGCCGACATCGAGACCACCGGGACCATCGACCTCCAGCCGCCCGCGGGCTCGCCGATGGAGATCAAGCTCGCCGAGCAGGAGATCACGGGCAACTCCGTCTTCTCCTCCGAGAAGGGCGCTGTCGTCTCCAGCCAGGGCGCCGTCCACATGGTCATGACCGTCGGCCCCCCCGGCGCCGGCGCCATGATGACCATGACCATGGACCAGAAGAGCACGCTCAAGCTCCTTACCTTCGAGCGCGGCGGCTGACCCGCCCGCACAACCCCACCTCTGCCGCTTTTTCACCGGGCGGGTCCGCAATGCGGGCCCGCCCGTGTCGTTGGGCCCCCCGACCGCCGGGCGACGCCCCGACGACGACTGAAAGGACCACGACATGACGACCCAACGCACGACCCCACGCATGACACCCGGCGCGGCACTGGGCGCGATCGCGCTCGCCCTGGCCGCCGGCGCCTGCCTCGCCGCGACCACCGCCCAGCCCGAGAAGGACGCCCCACGCCACGAGCGCGCCATCGAGTTGTTCGACGCCGACAACGACGGCGCCCTCAGCGCCACCGAACGCGAGGCCGCCAGGGACGCGATGCGCCAGCGACGCCAGGACCGCGCCACCACCCGATTCGACGCCGACGAGGACGGCACGCTCTCCGACGACGAGCGCCAGGCCGCCCGGACCTTCGCACGGGCGCGGATGAACGAGCACCGCGACCGCGTGCTGACCATGCTCCAGCGCCGCGGGCTCGACGCCCTCCCGCCCCACGCCGCAGCGACCCTCGAAGCGTTCGACATCGACGCCGACGGCGCGATCAACGACGACGAACGCGTCATGCTGGAGATCGAGCTCGACGCCCGCCTCGACGCCCGCAAGGCGGAGATGCTCGCGCGGTTCGACGCCGACGCCAGCGGCGAACTAAGCCCCGAAGAGCGTGAGGACGCACGCGAATCGAAGCGCGCCGAGCACGAGGCCAAGCGAGCCGAGTTGCTCGGGAAATACGACACCAACGCCGACGGCGTCCTCGACCGCGACGAGCACGAGGCCCTCCGCGAGAACGAGCAACCCCCCGCCCGCGACCCCTTGCTCGAGCTGCTCCGACCCCGCCGCGGCCCGGGCGCGATGCGTCACCGCAACGGCCCCGGCGCCGACCGCGTCCCCGGGCGCCACGGCGAGGACCGCCCGCAGCGCCGACGCCCGCAGCGCGACGCCTGACGCGGTCCGAGTTTCAGATCGAAAAGCCACCAGCAGCGGGGCGAGGCCGCACACATTGGCCTCGCCCCGCGTTTGCGTGGCGGTGCAGGGAAGTGGCGGGACGCGCCGCACGGACGCGCCCCGCCCACGGGTCTCTCTCCCCTCGTGACCCACACACCACTTTGCGAACGCGGCGCCAAACCGGCCAGAGCCCGCCAGCCTCCTCCTGACACCGCCTCACGCTCCTACAAGTCGCGTTGGCCAAAACTGTGCGCGTCGCGACCACGCCCGCTTTCCGGAACGTTCAGGGACATCCATCCCCGAACGAGGCCAGGAACGCCAGCACATCGCTGAAGTCGAAGACACCCGCCGGGTCAGCCAGGTCCGCCGCCACGCCGCCCGCGCTGAACACCTCAAGGAACGCCAACACGTCGGAGAAGTCCAGCACGCCAAGGGGCTCGGCCAGGTCCGCCGGGCCGCACCCGCCGCCCGCGACGAGGTTCGCCTCGACCCACGCGATCGCCTCGTCGTGCTCTGCCTCGCCCAGCCCCTGCGCAAAGACGATGTACAGCGTGTCCGACCGTGCGACCTCGGGCGTCGGGCTCCACAGTTCGATCTGCAGGAGCCAGACCCCGTCGGCGTCCATCGGGCCGCCCGAGAGGTTCAGGAAGAACTGGAGGTGGTGGTGGAAGACGCCGTCGGCGTCGCCTGCGCCGAAGACGATCCCGGCGACGGTCCCGTCCGTCGGCGGCGCCTCGAAGTCCTGCAGTAAAGCACGAACCGTGATGGTGTCGCCCGAGATCCCGTCGAAGTCGGACCCGTCCCACTCGCGGACCGCGCCGACGATGTCGAACCCGATCTGCGTGCCCTCGGGCACGACGCCCACGCACTCCGAGTTCCACCCGGGCTCGTCGGTGAATCCCGGGATGCCCGTCTCGCCGAACTCGCCTGCGTTGACGACCCCCGGGAACACGGCGACACCGGGAGACTCGAACACGCCGATGTCGATCCGCCCGTTGTCCACGCGGATCGCGTAGTCGCCCGCGTGCTGGGCGTGCGCCCCTACCCACGGGGCGCCGAGCACCGCGATGAGAACCGATATTCTAATGCTTCTGTTCACGTCTGTTCTCCTGTGCGCCTCGCGCGCTGTGACTCATCCCGGCGGCTGCGCCTCGGGATGGAACCTGTTCGTCGCGTAGTCTGTCCAGACCTCGCCGAATCGCAGCGTCTGCGCGCTCCCGTCGAGGAACCCGTAGTTCGCGCGCCCGTCAGGGCCGACCGATCCGTGGTGCGCGTCCAGATTCATCTGGGCGTGCGCGAACTCTGCCAGACGATCGGGCAACGCGAACTGCTGCCATTGCTCGACATGCACGTGGTCGCTCTTGGCGAATCCCGGGTCCGCCGGCGAGTCCGCCCGCCCGTCGTCGGCCATCATCAGGAAGTGCACCGTCTGGTACGGGCGCGGGACCTCCTTCAACTCGTTGTACGACCCGTAGGTCGTGTCGCGCCCGCTGACCGGGTCGTTGGGCCAGAACACCCCGGGGGTGCGCGTCGTGTAGTTGTTGAGCCCGTAGCTCGTCGCCCGCGCGTACGCGGGGATCGCCGGGTCGTTAGACGAGTCGCCGTCGGCGAACGCCGCCTCGTGCTCGCGCATGAACGCGATCAGCTCCGCCAGCCGCAGCCCCTCGTCCGATCCCCCGTCCTCGACGCTCCACCAGCGCGACCTGTCCACCGGTGAACGGGTGATCTCCTCGCTCCCGTAATAGTCGCGGAGCGTGACCAGCCAGCTCTTGTGGACCCGGATCGGCGGCTCGCCGTGCGGCATCGCCGCGTCGATGAACCGCTCGCCGCCGTCGTTAAGGTACATCTGGTGCGCCAACTCGAGCTGGCGGATGTTGCTCAGGCACGCGGCGGTCCGGGCGGTCTGTCGCGCGGCGCCGAGCGCCGGCAGCAGGATCCCGATCAGCAGCGCGATGATCGCGATGACCACGAGCAGCTCGACGAGCGTGAACGCGCTCGCCCAGCGCGCATGTTGTGAGCGCATGGGACAGGCCCCGTGTACGGAGTCATGATCGGTTGTGTGGGAAGAACGACGGCGGGGCTAGGACATCGTGGGCGGGCCACGCGCGACGCCGCTCGGCGCCGACCGGCTCACCACGCGGGGCGCGTCCCGCTCGACGACCACGACGACCGGCCGCGGCGCGGGCGCCTCCGGCGCGTCCAGCGTCGCCTGCCCCATCAGATCGACCGCCAGGCAGACCGAGCAGTCGCCGGGGTGCTCGTGCGAAGCGTCCTCGTGCGCGTGCCACGCCGCCGAGCCCGCGAGCAACAGCTGCAGCGCGACCGCCGCGACACCCACGAGCACGTGCATGGACGAGCAGGACCGTCTCACGCCCCGAGCCTACGCCTGCGGGCCAGTAATTGCAAATGCTTTCGCATTCTCATTTTCAGCCCTGCGTCCCATCCCCGGGCCCCATCGGAACGCCCGATCCGCCCACCGGTACGATCAGTCCGGATGTCCACGGAAGGCGCCAGCCACCCCACCCCCGCTCCCGCCCCATCACCCGCACCGGGGCAGGCCGCCGCCGACGCCACCCTTTATCTGCACCCCCAGACCCTGGCCCGCCTGGGCTCGTTCGAGCTGCGGGCCAAGATGATCGTCGAGGGGGTCATGTCGGGCATGCACCGCTCGCCGTACAAGGGCGTGAGCGTGGAGTTCGCCCAGCACCGCCAGTACGCCCCCGGCGACGACATCCGCCGCCTGGACTGGAAGGTCTTCGCCCGCACCGACCGCCTGCAGGTCAAGGAGCAGCAGCAGGAGACCAACCTCGACCTGGTCGTCATGGTGGACAGCTCGGGCTCGATGAACTTCGGCTCGCGCTCGTTCGCCGAGGCCTCGGGCGCGGGGCGCAAGACCTCGCTCGACGGGCGGAGCAACTGGACGAAGTTCGACCACGCGACCGCGATGGCCGCGGCTCTCGCGTACATCACCCTCCACCAGGGCGACCGGGCCGGGCTCGTCGTGTTCGCCGACGAGGTCAAGAACATCATCGCCCGCTCGGGCCAGCGTTCCAACTGGCGCAAGATCGTCGAGGCGTTGGCGACGCACCCGGTCGAGGCGCCGACGGACTTCGGGCGCGTCGTCGAGCAGATGCTCGCCAAGGTCACCAACCGGTGCCTGATCGCGGTGATCTCCGACTTCTTCACCGAACCCGAGACCGTCAAGGCGGCCCTGGCGCGGATGAAGCACAAGGGGCACGACGTGATCGTGTTCCAGGTGCTCGACCGGGCCGAGACCAGCTTCGAGTTCGCCGACCCGAGCCCGTTCGAGGGGCTCGAGGGCGAGGGGCGCCTGCGCCTGGACCCCCGCTCGATCCGCAAGGCGTACCTGGAGAGCATCAACGGGCACCTGGAGAAGATCGAGAAGATCAGCCGCGGCTTCGGCTTCGACTACCAGCGCGTCAGCACCCACGACTGGCTGGGCCCGCCGCTCGCGGCCTTCGTCGCGCGCCGCAACGCCATGATCAAGCGGAGCAAGTCTGGATGATCACGCGATGACCATCCTCCACCCCATCCTCCTCGCCTCGGGCCTCGCGCTGGTCGCGCTGCCGATCATCATCCACCTGCTGATGCGTCGGCGGCGAAGGCCCGTCCCTTGGGCCGCGATGCGGTTCCTGCTCGAGGCGTACCGCAAGCAGCGCCGGCGGATGGCCCTCGAGCAGATCCTGCTGCTCGCGTCCCGCTGCCTGCTCGTCGCGCTGCTCGCCTTCGCGGTCGCCAGGCCGCTCCTGGGCGCCGCCCCGCTCGCGGGCGGCGCGCGCACGCTCGTCATCCTCATCGACAACTCGCTGACCAGCGCGCTCACGGACGACGAGGGGAAGACCGACCTCGACCGGCACAAGGCCCTCGCCGCCGAGGCGCTGGCGCAGCTCGACACCGCCCGCGGCGACCGGGCCGCGCTCATCGCCCTGGGCGGCCCCGCAGACCCCGTCGTCCTGCCCGTGTCGCCCGATATCGCGGGCATCGGGCGGGCCGTCGAGTCCCTGCGCCCGACCGACAGCGCGATGGACCTGCGCGGCGCGCTCGACACCCTCGACCTGACGGTCACAGCCTCGGACGAGGCGCCTCCCACACTCGTGGTCCTGTCCGCGTTCCGCGAGGGCGCGGGGCTTGGGCGCGCGCCGATCGAGCCGCTGGGGCGCGCGCCGGCCCGCCTGCTTGTCTCCCCCCCCGCCGACGCGCCCGCGAGCAACACCACGATCGTGGGCGTCGAGCCGATGCGGGCGCTCGTGCTCGCCGACGCCTCGGGCGGGCCCCTGGGCGTCGGGCAGGTCCGCGTGACGCTGCGCCGCTCGGGCGAGGGCGTCGGGCGCCGATCCGCGACAGCGGTCCGCCTGCTCGCCGAGGGATCGGCGCCGATCCCGCTCGGCTCGTCGAGCGTCCGCTGGGAGCCGGGCCAGTCCGAGGGCGCGGCCCTTGTCACGCTCGACCCCGAGGCGCTCGGTCGTGCCGCCAGCGTCAGCGAGGCGATCGTCCTGCGCGCCGAGATAGACCCGGACGCCCTGGGCCGCGACGACACACGCCGACGGGCGCTCGAGGTCCGCGACACGCTCCGCGTCGCGCTCGTCTCGCCCGGCCGATACGCGGGCGCGGCCGCGCTCGACGAGTTCACCCCCGCCGACTGGGCACGACTGGCCATGCACCCGGGCGACGCGCCGGGCGGCGGCATCGAGGTGGACACGCTCGAGCCCGGCGCGATCACCGACGCACGCCTGGCCCGGATCGACGCCGCCGTCGTCGCCCGCCCCGACCTGATCGACGACACCGCCTGGGACCTGCTGGGCGCGTTCGCACGCCGCGGGGGTCTGCTCGTCGTCGTCCCCCCCGCCGACGCGGGCGCGCAGCTGTGGACCGACCGCGCGTCGCGCGCCCTCGCCCTGCCCTGGTCGATCGCCCGCGAGGCCCGCGAGTACGAACGCCCCATGGGCGTGCGCGCGCCCGAGGGCGACGCGGCCGGGCTGCTCGCGATGCTCGCCGGCGAGCTCGACGAGCTCGCACGACCTGTCCGCGTCACGCGCCTGCTGCCCGTCTCGATCGAGCCCGGGCGCGAGGACGACACGGAGATGCTCCTGGAGGTCGAGGACGGCGCCCCGCTCGTCATCGCCGCCCGGCCGGGCGCCGACGCCAGGGGCCTCGTCGTGCTCTTCGCCGCCTCCATCGACCCGGCGTGGACCGACCTGCCCACCAAGCCGCTGCTCGTCCCGCTGCTCCAGGAGATCGTCCGCCAGGGCTCGGGGCGCGCCCGAGGGAGCTTCGAGACCGCGGCGGGTGTGCCCACGCC
>JAJDDC010000073.1 GCA_029260515.1 Phycisphaerales bacterium
ATCCTCCAGGACATGGGCGCCAAGATCGTCGCCGTCATGGACCACACCGGCGGCATCCGCAACGACAACGGCATCGACTGCCACGCCCTGGCCGAGCACTGCTCACGCACCGGCGGCGTCAAGGGCTTCGGCGACGGCGCCGCCACCGGCTCCGGCGGCGCCACCTCCACCGGCGCCGACGAGATCAACGAAGAACAGTTCTACAAGACCAAGGTCGATGTCTTCATCCCCGGCGCCCTCGAGCAGATGGTCAAGCAGAAGCAGGCCGACTGGCTCGACTGCAAGGTCATGGCCGAGGCCGCCAACGCCCCCTGCGACCCCTCCGGCGACCGCCGCTGCATGGAGAAGGGCATCGAGGTCATCCCCGCCATCCTCGCAAACTGCGGCGGCGTGACCGTGTCCTACTTCGAGTGGCTCCAGAACAAGACCAGCCAGTTCTGGAACGCCGAGATGGTGGACCGCGAACTCAACCGCCACATGGTCGGCGCCGCCCGGCGCACCATGGCGACCCGCTCGCGCTACGGCTGCGACCTGCGCACCGCCGCCTTCGCCGCCGCACTCGAGCACCTCGGCGCCGTCTACAAGGTCCGAGGCATCTTCCCGTAAGCCAGCCCCCCAGGGCCCGGTCCGAGCTGCCCGACGTTCGCCCGAAACCCGCACCCCGCGGGCCAGTTCGCCACGCGCCCTCCTTCTGGAATCACGGGGTGCAATTTGTAGGGTGAATACACTACACTCTGCGGGGGGATCTCGTGGGGAGATCTCTCCAACTGGGGGACGCCGCATGCCCGGCGATGCTCCGAACCAATCCGCTCCGTTCGGTGACGGCGCCTGGGACGCCCTGGTCTCCGACCCGGCCGTCGGCGTCGCGGTCGTGCAGGTCGATGGCACCATCCGCTTCGCGAACTTCAAGACCGCCCAGCTCTTCCTCGCCGCCGAGCCCGCCGAGGTCATCGGCAAGAATCTCGGCGACCTCTTCCCCGCCGACTGGACCTCCGAACGCCTCGGCATCCTCGAACAGATCGCACGCACGGGCAAGCCGGTCGTCCTCCGCAGCATCCGCAGGGGCACCCAGATCCAGTCCACCATGCGCCTGCTCGAGTGCGACGAGGAGCACGACTGCGTGCTCGTCATCACCCACGAGGGCGAGCACGACATCCCGGGCCGCGACGGCGAGTTCGAGCTCATCGAGGCACAGACCGCCGACCTGGGCCCGCTCGATGTGCTCACCCGCCGCGAGCTCGAGGTACTCGCGCTCATCAAGCACGGCATGACGCTCGAGGAGATCGCCAGGGTCCTCCACCGCTCGCGAAAAACGATCGACAACCACCGCCAGTCCATCGCCCGCAAGCTCGGCGAGTCCAGCCGCGTCCGCCTGGCCCAGATCGCCGAGGCCGCCGGCCTCGATGTCGCAGACGCAAGCCTCAAGCGCACGAGCACGCGGCGCGACGAACCGGGGTAAACACCCCACGCCCCCGGCGGATGAGCCGTTCGCCCTATTTTTTTCAGCGCCAGCATTCTTGCCCATCCTCACACCCCGCCGCGTCCATAAGGTGATCATGACGCAAGCGCCGATCACCCCCGAGAACACCCCACCCCCCGAGTTCACCAGCGACCCGCTCGTCTGGAGCGCGCTCGTCTCGGACCCCGCCATCGGCGTCGCTGTCGTCGATGCGCTGGGCGTGTTCCGGTTCGCCAACGCCCGGTTCGCGGAGTTGTTCGAGCTGGGCGACCCAGCCTCCGTCGTCGGCATGCGTCACATCGAGCTGTTCCCGACCGACTGCATCGAGGAGTGGACCCCACTCGCCCAGCGGGTGCTCGTCTCGGGCAGGCCCGTCGTCCTGCGACGCATCTTCGCCGGGCGCCAGCTCCAGTGCACGCTCTGGCCCAAGCCGGGCCAGACACAGGCCGACGCGCAGATCCTCATCATCTCCCACCGGGGCGAGCACGCGCCCCTCCGCGAGGACATCGAAATCATCGAGTCCGGCCTGATCGATCTCGGCCCGCTCGACGCGCTGAGCAAACGCGAGCTGGAGGTCCTCGCCCTGCTCGGCGAGGGCAAGACGCTCGACCAGGCCGCCGCCGCACTCAACCGGGCACGCAAGACCATCGACAACCACCGCCAGTCCATCGCCCGCAAGCTCGGCGAGTCCAGCCGCGTCCGCCTCGCGCAGATCGCCTGCGAGGCCGGCCTCCGCATCTCAGACGCACGGCTCCCGCGCATGCGCCGCGAACCCAACGCGAATTAACGCCCGCGTCCCACCGCCCCCATCGCGTCCAGCAGGGCGCCGGGCTCATCCGCCCAACGCAGCATCGCGCCCACGCCCGGGTCGATGAACCCCTCGCCCACGCCGTGCTCGATCAGCGACCGCAAGGGCGCGTAGTACCCGCCCACGTCCAGGACGCCAAGCGGCCGATCGTGCACGTCGAGCACGTTCCACGTGACCGCCTCGAACAGCTCGTCCAGCGACCCCACGCCCCCGGGCATCGTCACGATCGCGTCGCACCGGTCCGACATCGTCTGCTTGCGTTCGTGCATCGTCCGCACGACAACAAGCTCCGTGCACCCCGTGTGCGCCCGCTCACCCTCGACCATGAACTCGGGGATCACACCGATGACACGCCCGCCCCCGGCGAGCACCGCGTCGGCGACCACGCCCATCAGCCCCACGCGCCCGCCGCCGTAGACCAGCGTCAGCCCGCGCCGCGCCATCATCTCGCCCATCGCCAGCGCCATGTCCCGGTACTCGGGGCGCGACCCGAGACGCGACCCGCAGTACACGCACACCGACCTGATCTCACGCCCCGACACGCCAGCCCCCGATCTCCCTACCTCACAACCTCACGTGTCAGTCCTTGAAATCATCGCGGTACACCAGCCCGAAGCCGTGCACCGACGCGAGCTGTGACGCGGACATCGACCCCACCGACCGGAACCGCTCGACGATCGCCCCCGCGTCGTCGCTGGCCAGCGAGCCCAGCAGGTCGAACTTGTGCCGGAGTATGTCCTCGAGGTCCGCGGTCGTGTTCCGCGCGTGCCCGCCCGGGTACATCACAAGCCCCGAGTCGTGGTCGGTCCCGTCCGCGTCGGTGATGACGACGGAGGTCGGGATACCGTCGGGGTACCTCGCGTCGTAGTCCGGCCCGCCGTGCACGAACTCGATCTTGTCCATGATCGACCGCGTCAGCGTGTGGAACACCGACCGCTCGTCGTAGTCGTACGGCGAGAGCATCAGCTCCTTCCACCCGACCTTCTTGGCCTCGATCGCCTTGCGCACCAGCGTCGCGACGATATAGCACATCGAATGGTCCGCCGACTGTCGCGTCCGCGGGTCGCGCTTGGCCGGGTCGCCGATGATCCCGAACGCGGGCTCGTAGGCGACGATGCGGACCTTGTCGATCCGCCCCCCGTCCCCGCCGTCCAGCAGCGCCGGGTTCTTGGTCAGCAGGTCGATCACCGCCTGCAACGCCCCGGCCGACTGGTGCTCGTACAGCCCCAGCTTGAAGTGCATCCCCATCACCGCGAAATCCGATCCCGCCCGCGACAGCACGAGCTCGAACGGGCTCGCGTCCGACCTCTTCGTGTTCGCGTCCTCGGCGTCCACCGCCTTGAACATCTGCCCCGGCCCCTCGAAGATCCGGAAGACCGCCTCGGGGTTGCGGAAGATGTCCCGCGGCCCGCGGAAGCCGCGCATCGAACGCTTCACGCTCAGCACCGCGGCCTCGGTCGAGATCGCCGCCGAGGCGCCCTTCGAGTCCGAAAGCTGCTTGCCCGCACGGATCGCACGGAACGGGATGTAGTGCGCCACCGTCATCCCGATCGCGCTCTCGATCTGCTCCTCGCTCGCGCCCAGCAGCGCCCCGAAGACCGCCGCCGACGCGATCGCACCGTGCACGACGTGGTCGATCTTGTACGTCTTGAGGCTGAAGACCTCGGCGAGCCGCCCGCGGATCTCGTCCAGGCAGACCATCGCCAGCAGCGCGTCCTCGCCCGAACGCCCCGCCATCTGCGCCCCCGCGACGCACACCGGATAGAAGTCGTTGTGCCCGAACTCGCCCGCCGTCGCGTTGCGCGCCGGGTTGTACCCGAAGTTCGTCCCGTTGGAGTCCCACTCGCGTACCGCCGACGAGTTGGCCACGATCGCCTTCTCGGGGTGCACGAGCACGTCGGACCCGAACACGGTCGCCCCGCGCTGGGCCGCGCCCTCGGGCTTCCACGCCGCGTCGGTCACCGGGTACGCCAGCGCCTCGTCCCGCAGCACCGTCGGCGCCACCGTCCGCAGCGCCAGCGCGCTGAGCCCGCACAGCGCCGCGTCGGTCATGAACAGCCCGACCCGATCAAGCACCGCCCGATCGGGCGCCCCCCGCGTCCCGGGGTCGGGCGACAGGAACCCGATCGCGTACCGCGCGATGCCGAGCGCCTGGTTGGAGTCACTCGTCAGGGTCAGCGTCTCGGCCATCTGGTCTCTCCGTCGTTGGCGTGATCGTGCGCCCGACCCCGGGGTCGGGCGGGAACCATAGGACGCCACGCCCGCCCGACGCCCCGCGCGCTACCCTCCGCACATGACCGCCCACCGCACCGCGACGCTCGCCGCCCTCTGCCTCGCCGCCGCCGCGCTCGTCGGCTGCAAGGCGGCCCCCAGAACACTCAGCGAATCCGCCGACGACCGCGCCGACGCGGGCGACTACTGGACAGCCAACGGGGACGCCCGCCTCCCAGCGCCCGACCAGCCGCGGACCGTCGCGCTCAGCGAGGTCGTCGTCGAGTTCGTGACCTCGAAGAACCAGGCCGGCGAACGCCGCCAGGCCGCGTTCATGCCGCCGCACCCGGTCTTCCTCGCGGCCAGCGCCGCCGGCATGGGACGGCGCAACGTCGTGTTCGCCGACGACGCCTACCAGACGATCGCCGACCACGTCGCCGGCGCGCTCGTCGCCGAGCTCCGCGGTCACGGCCTCGACCCCGTCGCGGCCGACGCGGTCCGCGACGCCGCCGCCTACGCGCCCCTCGAGACGCTCGCCGACGACGAGACGCGCGACATCCGCGAGATCAACCTCGCCTCGACCGACACCGGGCGCATCCGCGCGATGCGCCAGGTCCCCGCCCTCGGCGCCCCCATTATCACCTCCGACGACGACGCAGTCGGCGCCGCCGGCGCCGCCCTGCTCGACGAGCTGGGCGTGGACGCCGTCCTCCGCGTCCACCTCCGCGTCGGTGTGTACCTGGAGCGCGCCAGCCTCGAGGAGGGCTCGCGCTTCACCCTCACCACCCCCGCCGGCGCCACCACGCTCGACGCCCGCCACTCCCTGCTCTCGGACGCGAGGGTCCTCGACGAATCCTCCGACGGCTCCGAGCTGGTCGTCTCACTCGACGCCTACTTGCAGGCAATCGACGCCACCGCCCCGGCATTCATCGCGCTGGCCCTCGACGCGCTGGACTGACCGCCCCCACCCACGCAGCCCCATATCTCCGCTCGCCCCCCGATCGTCGCGCCGGTATGGTGGCGATATGAAGCACACGCACATCGCCCGCGCCGCAATCTCCGTGAGTCTCGCCGTCGCGACACTCCCCACCCTCGCCGCCGCCCCCCCGCCCGACATCACCGCCGACTACACCTACCTCGAATCCCTCTACCACCACCTGCACGCCAACCCCGAACTCTCGTTCCAGGAAGAGCACACCGCCGCCCGCGTCGCGAGCGAGCTCCGCAAGGCCGGCTTCGACGTCACGCAGAACGTCGGCGGGCACGGCCTCGTCGGCGTCATGCGCAACGGCGACGGCCCAACACTCCTGCTCCGCACAGACCTCGACGCGCTCCCCGTCGAGGAACGCACAAACCTCCCCTACGCCTCCGCGGTCCGCGCCACCGAGCAAACAGGCCAGGACGTCGCCGTCATGCACGCGTGCGGGCACGACGTCCACATGACCGTCTTCGCCGGCGTCGCGCGATGGATGGCGAAGCACAACTCAGAATGGTCGGGCACGCTCGTCATGATCGGCCAGCCCGCCGAGGAACGCGGCGCCGGCGCCAAGGCCATGCTCAACGACGGCCTGTTCACAAACTTTCCCCGCCCCGACTACAACCTCGCCCTCCATGTCTCCTCCAACCACCCCGCCGGCACCGTCGCCTTCGTCCCCGGCTGGGCCATGGCAAACGTGGACTCGGTGGATATCACCATCCACGGCATCGGCGGGCACGGCTCGGCCCCCCACACCACCAAGGACCCCATCGTCCTCGCCGCCTCCATCATCATGGACCTCCAGACCATCGTCGCCCGCGAGATCGACCCGCTCGACCCCGCCGTCGTCACCGTCGGCTCCATCCACGCCGGCGCCAAGCACAACATCATCTCCGAACGCGCCGACCTGCAGATCACCGTCCGCTCCTACTCCGACGACGTCCGCGAGACGCTGCTGGCCGCGATCGAACGCATCACCATCAACAACGCCAAGGCCTTCGGCCTGCCCGACGACAAGCTCCCCGACGTCGAGGTCAAGGACGAGTTCACCCCCTCGCACTACAACGACCCCGACCTCACCGAGCGGATCCGCGCCGCGATCGAGGCCCAGATCGGCGCCGACCGCATCCTCCCCGCCAGCCCCGTTATGGGCGGAGAGGACTTCAGCCGCTACGGGCGCCAGGACCCGCCCATCCCCAGCCTCATGTTCCGCCTCGGCGCTATCAAGCAGGACCTCTACGACGCCTCCACACGCCGCGGCGTCGTCCTGCCTTCATTGCACACCCCCTACTTCGCGCCGGACCCACAGCCCACCATCACGACGGGCGTCCACGCCATGACCACCGCCGCGATGGAGATCCTCGGCAAGGAGTGACCGAGCCTCGCAGCCATGCGACAGCCACGAAGCGACCCCTCGTCGATGCGCAAGAGCAGGCACACCTTCTGGCGCATTGTCTGGATCCTCGGATTCCCCGTCGGGTTCTACATCGTGTCGCTCGTCATCTACCACTCGCTCTGGACAACAGGCTGGCTCGCGGAGAACCCCAGCGGCTTGCCGACGCTCTTCGGCCTCGAACTCGGCTGGTACATCTGTGGACCAATGCCCCTCTACTGGGCGGCAATCGTCGCACTCGCATTGAACGGGAAACTGCCTGGAACGCACAGAATCGAGCCGACTCCCTACCTGTGCCACGTTTGCGGCTATGACCTCCGCGGTTCGCACGCCGAGAACTCGGATCAGCCCTGCCCTGAGTGCGGTGCGCACGCCCCGTACTACCAGCGGAAAAAACTCCCAAGTGACCTCTAACCGCGACACGAAGCCGGACGCCGAACACTCCCTCGCCGCCCGCCTCGCCCACTACCTCGACGAGGCCTTCGAGGTCCCCGGCACAAACTGGACCTTCGGCATCGACCCGCTGCTGGGCCTCGTCCCAGTCGTCGGCGACACCGCCGGCATGCTCCTCTCGCTCGTCGTCCTCGCCGAGGCCCGCGCCCGCGGGGTCCGCTGGCCCGTCATCGCGAAGATGCTCGGCGTCATCACCCTCGACTGGCTCGTCGGCTCCATCCCGATCCTTGGAGACGCCTTCGATTTCTGGTACAAGCCGAATATGCGCAACCTCCGCCTTCTCGAGGAGGAACTGGCACGCCGCGAAGGAGACAAACAGCCATGACCGACACCGCAGCATCCCCCACGTCAGACATGACCCCCGAAGAGATGGCGGCCGCGTGCCAGTCCAAGCCCCAGGCCGAGCACGCCTGGCTCACCAGGCTCGTCGGCGAGTGGACCTTCGACGCCGAGTGCTTCATGGGCCCGGACCAACCCCCCATGAAGCACGCCGGCACCGAGACCGTCCGCGCCGTCGGCGACCTGTGGATCATCGGCGAGGGCGAGGGCGACATGCCCGGGGGCGGCTCCGCCTCCATGCGCCTCACCCTCGGCTACGACCCCGCCAAGAACTGCTTCGTCGGAAACTGGGTCGGCTCCATGATGACCTGCATGTTCGTCTACACCGGCGCCCTCGACGCCGACAAACGCACGCTCACGCTCGACACCGAGGGCCCATCGTTCTCCGACCCCACCAAGACGGCCAAGTACCGCGAGACTATGGAGATCGTGGACGACAACCACCGCATCTTCCGCTCCAGCACGCCGGGCCCCGACGGCCAGTGGATGACATTCATGACCGCGCACTACCACCGGAAGAAGTAACCCGCGCGTCCCACGCCGCCAACGCCTCGTCCATCATCCCCCGCGCCCGCTCGACCATGGCCGGGATCGCCTCGAACGACTCGGGACAGACAAGCAGCTCGACCGACTCGACGACGCCCGGCGGCAGGTCATCGCCCAGGTACCGAAGACCGAAATCGAACCGGTCCGGGCAGTGCACCGCCCGGAGCACATCGACCAGCGGGCGGACGACGAGGCTGTCGTAGTAATGCCACGCGTCGATCGGGCGACCGCGCCGGGACTCCTTCACCGCAAGGTGTGACAGCAACAGGAACTTGCCACGCGCCGTTTCGACGCGTTCACGCATCCGGTGCTCGTGGGCGGCGCGGTCGAGAGGTGTGGGCGCGATGAGCCCGTCGTGGTCGAACAGCACGATCGGCGTGCCGTGACGCTCGCGGACGAAGAACTCGAACCCGGGCTCGTGTGTAGCGAGCACCACGTCCACCAGCCCGAAGTCCGGGGAGCCGTCGAGCTGGATGAACATCTGCTCCCCGCCGTGCCAGGTCGGCGAGGGCAAGCGCCACGCACGCTCGATCGGCGCGAGCGCCGCGAGCACAGCGCGCACTCGGGCAAACCCGGCGTCCGCCCCGCCCCCGCGGATGAAGCAGACCAGGTCGATGTCGCTCAGCCCGTCGGCGCGCCCGGTCGCGTCGGACCCGCCAAGCCACGCCGCCCTGAAGACATCTATGCCAGAGAGGGCGCCCCGGAGCGCCACGATGATCGCCCGGCGTGTCGTCATGCCCACCGTACCGGCGCCGCCCGCCGTGGTTGCCACGCCGCGTGTACAGTCCCGCGGTCCGACGCCCCAAAGGAGAAGCCACCATGTCCGAGCATGTCTACAAGACCGTCGAGCTGACCGGATCATCCGCGGCCTCGCCCGAGGACGCGGTGCGCCGGGCCGTCGAGCGGGCCGCCAAAACCGTCCGCAACATGCGCTGGTTCGAGGTCGTCGGCACGCGCGGGCACATCGAGGACCAGAAGATCGCGCACTGGCAGGTCACGATCAAGGTCGGCTTCACACTCGAGGGCGCCTGATCCGCCGCGGCGGGCCGCCCGCCGGCTAGTCGCTGGGCATCTGTGGGGGCTCTGCGTAGAACCCGTGCCCCTCGTCGATCAGACGCCCGGCGCGGGCCAGCGCCTTCCACACCCGTGTGGGAAACTCCTTGGGCGGCTCCATGGAGGCGATGCCTGATTTCTTGCCCGCGGTCATACCGCGCCCGCCGAGCTTGGACTCCTCGTCGAGGCGCATCAGCTTCATGCGTTTGCGGTAGGCGCGCATCGCGTCGTTCATCTCGCGCTCGCTGACCACGGGCGCCGCCGCGGCTGGCACGGACGCGTCCGGGTTCTCGAGCTTGCCGACCAGCGCGTCGAGGCCCGCGGCATCCTTCTCCTTGAACACGCGTGCCGCCTCGGGCTTGTCCACCGGCATGCGCGCACTCAGACGCTCGGCCAGGGCCCAGGCGTCCACGAGCTCGAGGCCGTTGGTGCTGGAACTGATCTGGTCGGCGAGCTGGCGGAGTTTCTGGACGGCGTTCATGGGCATCTCAATGTAGCGAGCCCGAGGGCCGAGCGGGAGGCCGGGCCCTGCCCAGCGAGGCCCGGCCCGGGCTAGTGAAGGTCGGGCGCCTCGTCGTCGGGCCCGGGCTCGCGCTTGTGCACCGTCGCGTCGCCCACGGGCTGGGTCGTGTCGGGCAACGCGGGGGACGGGTCCTCGGCCCGGTCGATGTGGTCCAGCACACGCCCCTGCTGGTGCCAGGTCTCGAAGACGTGCATGCCCGAGCTGCGGCTCAGGTCCTCGAACACCCGGATGCCGCGGACGCTGTTGCCCCGCTCGTCCACCGGGGGCGAGTAGACGCAGATCCCGAACTGGCCCGGCACGACCGCGATGATCCCGCCCGAGACCCCCGACTTGGCGGGCAGGCCAACGGTGTACGCCCATTCGCCCGCGTAGTTGTACATGCCGCACGTGTGCATGACCGTCAGCACGTCGCGGATGTACTCGCGCCGCACCGCCAACTCGCCGGTCTTGGGGTTGACCCCGCCGTTGGCGAGCGTCGCGGCCATCGTCGCCATGTCGCTCGAGCTCACCACGACCGAGCACTGCTTGAAGTACAGGTCGAGGATCTCCTCCACGTCCCGGTCGAGGATCGCGAAGTTGAGCATCAGGTGGGCCATCGCGCGGTTGCGGTGCCCGGTGCTCCGCTCGGACTCGAAGACCGCCTCGTCGATCGCGGGGCGCCGCCCCATGGTCCGCCCGAGCATCTCGAGCATGCGTTCCAGGCGGTGGGCCTGGCTGTCACCCTCGATCATCGACGTCACGGCGATCGCGCCCGCGTTGACCATCGGGTTGTGCGGGCGGTTGTTGGCGTCCAGGCGGATAATGCTGTCGAACGAGTCGCCCGAGGGCTCGACGCCGACGCGCTGCATCACGTGCTCGCGCCCGCGGTCCGCCAGCGCAAGGGCGTACGTGAAGGGCTTGGAGAGCGACTGGATGGTGAACGTGCGGGCGTGGTCGCCGACCTCGAAGACCTCGCCGCCGACTGTGACGATGCTGATCGCGAAGCAGGCGGGGTCGGCCTTGGCCAGCTCGGGGATGTAGTCGGCGATCCGCCCCTCGTCGCAGGCGCGGTACCGGGCGTGCAGGGCCTCGAGGGCGCCGAGGACGCGGGCGCGGTCGGGTGGCGGGGCGCCTGGGTTGTGCGGGTCGGGCTGCGGCGTCATTCGGGTCTCGTCTGTGCGCACGGGGGGCACGTAGCCTATCCCCTGGGCTCGCCAGCGAGGCGGCGCGCTCGATGGCGTCGAAGCGGCGGGCGCCGTCGTCGGAGGCGGGTCAGTCGGCGGGGCGGACCGGGATCTGGACCTCGGCGTACTTCAGGAACGGCGCGGTGAACGGGCCGTTGTATCCGAGGTATCGGGGCTCGCCCGCGGGCGCCCACTCGGACTGGGCGTCGAGCCAGGAGCGGAGCCTCTCGAGGGCGCGCTCATAGTTGCGGGTGGAATACGAGCCGCGGAGTCCGGTGGTGGCGTAGGTGGTGGACGGGAGGTCGCGGACGAGCACGGCGCCGTCGGGGCCCGGCTCGCCGAGGTCGGTGGTCCGGTAGAGGAACGTCATCGAGTTCAGCTGGGGCTCGGCGGCATCGCCCGCGCCGGCGGTGTCCGAGGCGGGCGCGTAGCCCATGTCGACGGGCGCCGTCATGGCGATGTCGTTGCGCTTGATGTGGTTGAAGAGCTCGTTGAACATGGGGCCTGTGCCGCCGCCCGCGGCCTCGCGGGTCACGCTGGCGGCGCGGGTGGTCGGGTAGCTCTTGACTTCGACCTCGTTGACGGGGGTGATGTCTGGCCAGCCCTCGGGGCGGGCGGCGGAATCGATCATCCATTCGCCGCCCGAGCGATGAACGCAGCCGGTCAGGAATGCGGCGCCGGCGGCGACGATGGTCAGGGAGGCGGCGGCGATGAGCTTCGTTCGGCGCTTCATGGTGGATTCCCCGTGGGCATCGGTGGGTTCGGGGGCGGGCGGGGGGCGGATTCGGGGGCGGGGGATTCGCTGGCTGGGGGCGGGGCGCCGCCGTCGTCGCGTGACGTCCCTACTGTCCGGGCACGGGCCGCGGGTCTCGCGGCCGGAACGGAGCCGCCATGGTTGGCATGATCAGGCAGACGATGGGCGTGGGTGTCGTGATGGTGATCCTCGGGGTCGCCGCGTACCTGCTCACGGGGATGGTCAGCGTTACGGCGTTGATCCCGTCGTTCTTCGGCGTCGTGATCGCTGGCCTGGGCTTGTTCGCCCTCAAGGCCATGCCCAAGAACAAGAGCAAGCCGCTGCTGATCGGGGCGATGGTCGTGAGCGTGCTCGGCGTGCTCGGGCCCGCGGGTCGGGTGCTGCCGCCGCTGTTCCGGGGCGAGCTGGAGCTGGGGGCCGCGACGGTCGTGCAGATCGTCTTTGCCGTGCTGGCGGGGTACCTGGCGGTGGTGCTGGCGCTGGGGCTGTTCAAGAGGAAGTGAGCCGGGCCTGAGCCCGAGGAGCGCGGCGGCGGCCTTGCGCGCGGTGTCGCGCTCGGCGGCGGTCGTGCACGCCTCGGGGTCGGCGGCGGGTCGCATGGCGATGTGGGTGAGGGCGGTGATGGCCGCGCATGTGGTCTGGGCGCGGAGGATGCGCTCGCGGACGCGGGCCGCACGTTCGAGTGCGTCGATGCGCTGATGGCAGTCGTCGGACTCGAGCCAGTCGGCGAGTTGTTCGAGTGTGAGGTCGTGGTGGTGGGCGAGTGTGGCGAGGCCGAGGGAGGGGGAGAGGAGGTCTTCGAAGAGGTGGGTGGCGGAGGAGGCATTGGGGATTGGGGATTGGGCATTGGGGGAAGAGGGACCGGGGACCGGCGACCGGGGATCGGTGGGAGAGGCATCGGGGATCAGGGATCGGGCATCAGGCAAAGACGGGGGAGATGACGGAGACCCCTCACCCCGGCCCTCTCCGGGTTGGCTGTGTCGCGGGCGTTCGCCCGCGAGGTGGGGAGAGGGAGGAGGAGGCGTGTCGGTTGGGGGCGGGGCGGTCTGGGTGTTCGTCGCGATCATGCGACGAGGCTACGGCGGCGGCGGGGCGGGGCAAGCGGGGAGGGGTGGAGGGACGGGAGGTTGCGCACGCGGGTGGGACGTCGGGCGAGATTCTGATTGAGTCTGGGTGGCGTGCAGACGGCGCAGCCTTCTGCACGGCGGATGCCGAGGTGGTTGGCAGGCCTCGTGGAGAAGCCGAGGACGGCGTCTCCACGGCACCCGGCACCCGACAAGTTATCCAAAAAAGCCCCAATCCGTGCTCGCTGGCCTCAGGCTTGCGCAAGATGTAGTATGCCCATATCCGATAACTGGGTTCCGGAGGCTAACGGATGGCCAGCGGGCACGGTATGCACAGACACGAGAGCCGAACGGGCGCAGCCGTTCGGTATCTTACTCTGCGATCGCCACCGACGCTATGGGATCCGGTGGAAGACCCCGGCGATCACGACGTACTCGGCGTGTCAGCGGAAGCAGTGAGGCTCATGGGCAGTGAACTGCGCAAGGCAACCCTCCCGCTCGATCAACTCCCGTATACGTCAAGTTTCGATCGACTTGTCGCTCGCTTCCTCGCAGAGTTGCCCGTTCCCGATGCGTTGAACACTGTTCAATATGACAACGTAAAGCATGGGATCTGGCAGTTGGCTATTCGCGTGAGGAAGTCGGGCAGGGCAACTCCGTTCCGCCAGAGAGTTGGTACACCTCTCGCCCGGCCGGCATTGGTCGGTTTCGATGGGGCAATCCTAACTTCTGTCATGCCTATCGATTGGTCACTTCGTGATCGCTTGCCCTACTCAATCAAGCTTGAGGAGCTTCGTCGGCAGTACAACGCAAAGGCTGCCAATGATGGACTCGGCACTTTGAATAGGCGCGAGTGTTGGCTCGCGATCGTGTCGCAAGCTAAGCGACATCGTCAGGATCCGACAGATTCAAGACGAGAATACCGGGGCCAACTTGGACTCTACTAGAAGCATACAATGTGTACGCATCACCGACTGCACCGAGTTCGTTGACTGGGTCCGCAGTGAGTGCACTTCTCGAACAGTGTTTAGAGGACAACCCAAGTCAAGCCTGATGAACGGCCGCGAATCCGCATGCCGGCTCGTTCCGCGGCTAGGGCGAATCGCAACCCCAGAACTAGGCATCATCGAGCGCAACTTGTACGATGCCTTTCGTAGGTCCGCGACTTCACTCGTTCGCAACCCTCCCGCGGATGCGTGGGAGTGGCTCGCACTCGCACAACATCACGGACTCGCAACTCGGCTTCTTGACTGGACTAGAAATCCGCTTGCGGCGATGTGGTTCGCGGCTGCTCACCGGTCACGATCAAGTCGAGGTCCCTGCATAGTCTGGGCATTCGATCCCGCGTACACCGGCGAGAACTCACCGGGTACCGACCGGGATCTCAGCCCATTTGAGACACACCATGTATTGCTACTCGATCCGGTGATAAACACGCGACGGATCGAAGCACAGGCAGGTTGCTTCACGGTCCACCCATTGACGCCTGAAGAGGATCTGCTCCGTCCCATCGACAGTGCGTTCGGAGGTGACGAGGGGTACCTTCGTAGTGCAGTCGTCGATTTGCGTCACCGTGAGAGCATCCGAGATGATCTAGTGGCTTTGGGAATCAATGACGCCATGCTGTTTCCCGACCTCGACGGAGTCAGCAAGCACCTCAACTCGAAGTACCTTGCCGAGGCTGATGCCCAAGCGAGGGACCTTAGCCCTACAGGTTTCCCCGGCGCTCCTGCTCCAGTTCCAGTGCCTCAAACAGCGCCTTGAAGTTGCCCTTGCCGAAGGACTGGGAGCCGCGGCGGGAGATGATCTCGAAGAAGAGGGTCGGGCGGTCCTGCAGCGGCT
>JAJDDC010000074.1 GCA_029260515.1 Phycisphaerales bacterium
TGTAATACCTTTGGCAACAAACCAACTTTAAGCGCTTTAATCAAATCAAATGATTCTCCCAACTCATGCGCTGTCATAGGATGCATATAATAATTCAACGCCCTCCCTGCTAAAAGATTAATACCTTTCTTTTTTAAATTACGCGCGCTCGATCCAGTTAAAATAAATTTACAATTTTCGTGCTCTATTAGTCGATGTACTTCATTCATCAATTCAGGAATTTTCTGCACTTCGTCGATAATAATCCAACCATGA
Organism: Phycisphaerales bacterium; assembly: GCA_029260515.1. Classification (GTDB taxonomy): domain Bacteria; phylum Planctomycetota; class Phycisphaerae; order Phycisphaerales; family UBA1924; genus JAJRXR01. The sequence goes on from JAJDDC010000074.1 coordinate 256, forward strand.
TATTCTTTTGGAATAAAATGCTGTAGACGATTTGGACTGGCTATCAAATCTTTATAGGTAGCCGTATCTAATAGATCAACATAAAGCGCCTTTGGAAAATGTGCTTTTACCCAATGCGTTTTTCCTGTCCCACGCGGCCCAAATAAAATAATACTATCTTTTGATTTTTCACGAACAGAAAGCATTCTTCGGTACATACTAAAACCCTTCAAAAAAACAATAATGAAAAATTTTCTCTCTAATGTACAAATATCCTAGCATATTATACATAGTATAAGCAATGATACTATGGAAAGCTTTCATCAAAGGCCTCTAGTTTATCGTAAATTTGGCGTAGCAAATTTTTTGAACAACCAGGAGATTTGTAACTTACTGATAATAAAAGAGATTATGGTGCTGGTGGAGAGAATCGAACTCCCAACCTACTGATTACAAATCAGTTGCTCTGCCAATTGAGCTACACCAGCATTTTTGGACAAGGGAAATGAAGCGGCATTTTAGGGAAGAATCTAGCTGATTGCAAATATTTGTTATAAGAAAATCAAACAACCCGTACCCTAGCAAAACGTCGCTTGCCTACTTGAAAAACGTGATGGCTACCCGCTTGAAAACGTTTCTCACGATCTGCCAAGCGTTCGCCATCAATTTTCACTGCACCTTGATTGATCATACGATTCGCATCTGACGTACTGGTGACCAAACTGGCTGCTTTTAAAAGATGTGCAATTAATACACCTTCGCTATCTGCACTCAATTCAATTTCCGGCATATCTTCTGGCATTTCACCGTGCTTGAAGCGATTTACAAAGACTTCTTTTGCCGCATGCGCTGCTGTTTCACCATGAAAACGTTCGACGATTTCTTCCGCTAATTGGAATTTTGCATCGCGCGGGTTCATGCCTTCTTTAACGGCTTTTGCGAGCTGGTCGATTTCTTCAGGTGTTTTGAAACTTAAGCAATCGAAGTATCGCCACATTAATACATCAGAAGCTGACATGACTTTACCGAACATATCATTTGGCTCGTCAGTAATGCCGATGTAATTGTTTAGCGACTTCGACATCTTTTGCACGCCGTCTAAACCTTCAATTAATGGTGTAGTAATCACAATTTGCGATGGTAAGCCGAAGTGTCGTTGCAAATCACGCCCGACTAATAAATTAAATTTTTGATCGGTGCCGCCGAGCTCGATGTCTGCTTTCATTGCAACTGAATCATAGCCTTGAATAATGGGATATAAAAACTCGTGAATCGCAATGGGTTGATTAGCTTTATAACGCTTATCAAAGTCATCACGCTCTAGCATACGCGCAACAGTGTAGGTGGATGCCAACTCAATCATATCTGCCGCGGTTTTTTGCGACATCCATTCTGAGTTAAATAGAATTTTTGTTTTTTCAGGATCGAGAATTTTAAAAACTTGCTCGCGATAGGTTTCTGCATTAGATTCAACATCTTCGCGCGTTAAGGGTTTACGCGTGATGTTTTTACCGGTTGGGTCTCCAATCATCCCCGTGAAATCACCAATCAAAAACATCACCTCATGACCTAAATCTTGAAACTGCTTTAGTTTATTGATTAAAACGGTATGGCCTAAATGCAAATCAGGCGCTGTTGGATCAAACCCCGCTTTAATACGCAACGGCCTGCCTTCTTTTAAACGCTCGATTAATTGCGCTTCACCGATCACTTCTTCGGTGCCTTTTTTTATGATCGCTAATGCGTCTTGGATGGATGTCATTTTTTTCCTCTATACTTTACCAAACGGCATGCTGATAGTGTTTTCTAACATGCCTGTCTTTTGTCAGCAATAAACTTTCAGTCAACGCTGCTTGGCTGACAATAATACGATCGAAAAGGTCTGTCGTCCAACTATTATCTTCAGCTATTTTCATCACTTCATCAAATGATTCGTCACAAACACACAGACCCACATCATGCTCAAGCTGCTGAATAATACGCCTTGCCGGATATTTTATTCGCTTTAAATTAAAAAGATAACTCAGCTCTAAACGTACAATCGGTGAAATCAATACATCTTCATTTGACATTAATTTTCGTCCTTTAGGTGAAAATTGTTTATACATGCCTGAATAAAGCCAAACAACCGCATGGGTATCCAAATAAATCATATTTACTCTCTTATATAAATATTATTTTAAAAGCTTTTCTTCACCCCAATGAGTTGACCAATCAACATGAACTAAGTTTTCTGGATCGCCAACGATACAATCAGGATGAGGCACAATATTCTCAAGCTTACTTTTCTTTTTTTCTACCATAATTTTTACTCGCTCGCCTTTTCGCTCAACAGTAACAGGCTTACCCGTTCGAATAACTTTATCAATTACTTGAAATATA
>JAJDDC010000075.1 GCA_029260515.1 Phycisphaerales bacterium
TTTAGCCAAACATTTTAAGTTTAAGATCGATGATAAAACAAAAGAGGTAGTACTTGCTGATGGTAGAATATCAAAAATTAGCACGCACCCAATTGGCATCAATTATGAAAAATATACTATAGCTAAAAAAACTGAAGCGGTAAAAAAGATAACTGATTTCCAGGGTCGAGGTGGCCAATTAATTTTAGCCATTGAACGTGCCGATCCTGCAAAAGGCCTTCCGGCAAAATTAATGGCATTTAAGTATTACCTCAAAAACCTAGCAGCAGAGCATGGCGGATCATTAAGTAAGTTAGATATTAAAAACTTAGCATCCTTTTTAGTCATTGCGGTACCGACCCGCTCAGTTCAACCTGAGTATATTGCCGAAAGGCAGCTTATTGACGAGCTAGTCAACAGCATTAACCATGACTTTGGTACTCCAGCAAAAGATGGCACATGGATTTGGAAGCCCGTTCATTGCGTCCATGAGCGCATTAACTCGCCTGAAGAAATGGCTGCAATTTATCAAGAAGCTGATGTGAATGTTGTCACGCCGAAACGTGATGGTATGAATTTATCTGCTAAAGAATGTATTGCTGCATCTCATGCGGCGATGACAGACACAAAAGCAGTACTACCTACTGCGACTTCAACTACATCAAGCAGCAAAATTGAAAGGCCTGTTGTAATGATTCTTTCTGATCGAATGGGCGCTGCTAAGCAATTAGGTGATAAAGGTGCAATAACGATATCACCTGTTGTGCCAGACTCAAAAGATCTAAAAGCGTGCTTTATTGATAACCTTAAAGGATTAGCTACAGCGTTTAAGGATGCACTAGACATGCCAATAGATAAACGCAAAGCACGTTTAGCTTCGCTGGCTAAAAGCGTGGAATCTCAAGACGCAAAATGGTGGATTGGTCGTTTTGAAACAGACTTACGCATGGCCTACGAAAGAAATATAAAAACTAAAGTAACTACAGCAACACCACCTATGACTGTTGTTAGGAACCTTTTTTTTAGTGGCCTACCTACTACTACTGCAGACAAGCCAGCAACAGCAGTTCCAGCCGGCGGCGTGGGCAAGCCCTAATTAACTTAATTTCTCATTATACTATAAAGGTGCCGACTAAATATTCGCATAATATTTTGCAGCCCTTGATCCCATGCCTTAACTAATGCATCTGTTGATTTCGTTTGTAATGGGATCTTTGCTGAAAACGTTTTATCAATCAATACCGGATGTTTTGTTTTTAGGTTATCAATTAACGCGTAACGAATCTTAACAACAGCCAATGGATGTGAGCTATTTCGATAATCGGCATAAAGCGCCATGATTTTTGTCCGCAATGTATAATCGGGATTATCCGTAAGTATTTTACTCGTAGAAATCTGTTTGAATATTCCTTTACCTTGCAGATATTTTGCTGTGATATCGGTAATTTGCCGCGCCGCAGAGATCATAAAAATGTGGTAATAATCGGTTATATATTGGGTGTTACTGATGCGATACACAAACTCTCTGCTTGAGAATTGCTGTAATGCCCCTGCTGACTCAACCTCTAACGTATCTGAAGTAAGTTGTTTTTTTGTAGCTTTTGGATAGTGCACATCAAACAAATATTTTTTCTGTGGCGCACTCGGGCCTGCAAAATTAAAACAACCCGCAAGCAACATGGAAACAAAAAGTAATACAATTTTTTTCATATCGTCTCTCAATTTAAACCAAACGCCCATGAGCAGCTGGCTCTATAACCATTCCACTTCAAGATGCCGAACACTCTCTACTACTGTCATCCTCGCGCAGGCGGGGATCCCAAAACACTTATTTAATGCGGTTAGATCCCCGCCTGCGCGAGGATGACAATAGTTAAATCTCGCATCTTCATTGGTGAAAGATATAGCCCTTATAATTTAGACGGATCCACTCGTTGCGGCTTATCAAACAAGATGCCTGACGGATTTTCTTTTAATTGCTGCGTCACATCACGCATATTGCCAGAAATCGACTTCACATTTTTCATGCTCTTCACAATGTCCGCTTGCGATTTTGATAACAGTGCATCAACGCGCGTCATTGCTTTATTTGTTGTGTTTGCAAGATCTTGAATATTGTTAAAGAATTTTTTAAAATTCACCCCTTGCAATCCTTCCAAAATATTTTGGATACTATCAGTAAAACGTGTCAATACACTGGTCGTTGATGGTATATAAGCAGTTGTTGGCGTCCAATCAATCGGCAGCACAGGGTTTTGAGCAGGTGGCATAAAATTTAATTCGAGATAGGCATTTCCTGTTAAATCTAAAAGCGCGAGCTTAACTCGTAACCCTTTTTTAACATCCTCAGCAAATATAGCATCAATTTTATCAGAAGAGACATGCCCAAGAAATTTAGGGTTAATTGTCATTAGCACATAAATATAGTGATCATACTTACTATCACTACTACTTAACCTATAAATATTACCAAGAAAATCAACTTTTTTCACACGACCAATATCAATACCGCGATACTTAACAGGTGAGCCAACTGACAATCCTTGCACTGATTCATTAAAATAAGTTTCAATTTGAATTTGTCGTTGAAAAACATGAAAGGTGCTAAACACTAAAATAGCCGTGATAAATAGCACAAGCCCTATGATGACAAACGTACCAATTCTTAGAAAATGTGTTTTATGTCTGATTGACATGATTTAATCTTCTCTTTTTTACTCTGGACATATACCCATTCCACTTCAAGATGCAAAGTTCTCAATGTAATTTTCTCTCCTTAGCGTCATTCCGCACTTGATGCGGAATCTATCGAGGCTTTGCTCATCGTATAGATCCCGCACCAAGTGCGGGATGACACTAGGCGAAAATATCGCATCTTCATTCGCGAATAATATACACCCAATCACATCGGTTCACTTTCACGATTAAAAAAATCCCTAACAAATTTGTTTTCACTGTGCTCACACAAATAGTCCGGCTTTCCTTCTGCAATAATCTTACCATCTTGCAACATAATCACCCGATCTGCAATAGCAAAAATACTAGGTAACTCATGCGTCACCACAAAAAA
>JAJDDC010000076.1 GCA_029260515.1 Phycisphaerales bacterium
CGTTGGATTTTGGATAATGATCATATATACTAGCTACACTTAAAACCTAAAGACAAACAATATGAATCAACTAAACCTACAGCCTGTTGAAATTCGTGAAACGATGACGCGCGAGACACTTCAAAATGACTTCATAAATCCTTATAAGCCTGTCGTCATGAAAAACTTTTCAAAAAACTGGACTGCTAGAAACAAGTGGACTTTAGATTATTTTAAAAAAAATCATGGTGACTTAATGGTGCCCGTTTATAAAGAGGCATTTGCAAACACTGGTACAAGCTATACCAGCACAGAAAACAAAATGCGTTTTTCTGAATATCTCGATTTAATTGCTACAGGCCCAACGCAATATCGTATGTTTCTATTTAATATCTTCAAACATGCGCCAGAATTATGTCATGACTTCGACTATCCTGATCTTTTTGATCGCTATTTAAAAAAACATCCATTTATGTTTTTTGGTGGCGAAACGTCATTTGTTGATGTGCACTATGATTTAGATTTGTCACATGTAATTTTAACTCAATTTCATGGTAAAAAACGTATTATATTATTCGCGCCCGAATGCTCTGATTATTTATACCGTCATCCACTCACCGTATCCTGCAACGTTGATATCGGCAATCCTGATTTTGAACGTTATCCTCGTTTAAAGGAAGTGAAAGGTTACATTTGTGACTTAGAACATGGTGATACCCTATTTATCCCGACAGGCTATTGGCATTACGTTTATTACTCAACGGGTGGATTCTCATTAGCTGTACGTTCACGCCCTGAAAATTTATCACAACGTATGCTTAGCGCATTAAAAATCTTTAACTTAACGATACTTGACCATGGTATGTCAACATTACTTGGTGCACAAAAATGGTATGGGATGAAAGAACAAATGGCAGTGAAAAAAGCGAATAAGCTCTAAAAATCAATGCCCACCAAACGCAACAGCCACCGCGCGCTACCAAAAATTAACGGCCCCAAAACCCCACCTAAAATACCCGTCACTAATAGAATCAATAAAATCATAAAACCAAACGGTTCAATACGATCATAATGATAAGCAACCTTAGGCGGTAAAATATTTGAAACAACCCGGCCGCCATCTAGCGGAGGAAGCGGTATTAAATTTAAAATCATCAGCATCAAATTAATAAACACACCGGCTTGGCCCATCCAAATGATTGGCCGACCAACGCTAAGTCCTTCAACGTGAATAAAATAACCCAAGCGCATAATCAACGCCCAGAACACTGCCATAATCAAATTCGCCACCGGCCCGGCTAGCGCAACGATGGCCATATCACGACGTGGATGACGTAAATTACGCTGCGTTACTGGCACAGGCTTTGCCCAACCAAAAATAAATCCACCTAACGCTAACAACACAAGCGGCACGATAATGGTACCGATTAAATCGATATGCTTAATGGGATTTAACGTAATCCGCCCCATCATTAATGCCGTTTTGTCACCAAATTTATTCGCAACCCAACCGTGCGCGACCTCATGCAAAGTAATCGCGAATAATAACGGAATGGCCCAAATAAGAATTTTTTGTATTAAACCCATAAAATGGTTGCCTTACTTATTATCTATAAAGTAATTAATTATCATAACACAATACCCACGGCAACTAAACATTACTGCCTTACCAACACTTCACAAAGCTCATCTTGCAAATGCCGTGCTGGCTTTACTTTGCCGGCAATGTGATTCATCATCATTGTGAAAATTAGTGTCTTGCCATTGTTTGTTTTTAAATACCCTGATAATGTTGAAACACCTGTCATTGAACCTGTTTTCGCTTTGACTTTATTGCGCATGTCTTCACTTGTCATGCGGTATTCTAATGTACCATCAACACCCGAAATCGGTAGTGCCGGGATAATATATTTATTTAATTTTTTATTTGTGTAAATGACTTGTAGCAAACGAGTCATTTGGTGCGGTGTAATTAAATCATAACGTGACTGCCCAGAACCATCGACAATACGTGCTTTATCAAAATCAATATCTGTTAAATAGCCATCGATTGCCTTTACCGCGTTACTGCCTTCTAAAAACGTTCCACGTCTTGTTCGCCTATAGCCCATCGTTTTTAAAATACTTTCGGTATAAACGTTACTTGAATCTTTTAACACCTTTTTTAAAAACACTTTTAATTTTTTTGATCGGCGGGTGAGAATTGCTTTTGCTACTTTTGGCTGAATGCCTGTGATCACCCCTCCATTTAGCTTTATTTTTTCTTTAATTAAAAAGTGCCGAACAACACGTTCAGCAAATAACGTTGGATGCTTAATAGAAAATGCTTGCCAACCAGGCACACCAACTGGCCAACATCCACCAAGCGTTAATTTATTTTTGTCGTTAGTATTAATTACCAAAGAACAATTATGCAACCCGTGTTGATAAGAAACCGTATTAATATAGTGCGCTAGATTAATATATTTTACGTATTTGCCCGGCTCAACTTTAACACGCTGGCCAATGGTTTTACTTGGCAATAATTTTATACGCACTTTGTTTTGATTAAGGATCACTGCCGTAATCGGTGCGGAAAATGCCCATGGTACACTGTCTTGCGTCCAGCCTGGTGCGTAGAAAGGTGCACGAAAACGTTTATTGTCTATAATGACATTACCGTTAATTTGTTTGATACCTTTACTTTTTAAGGTCATTAACATTCTTTCTAAGTCTGTAATTTTTAGCGAAGGATCACCTGTAAATTTTAAATAAACGTTTCCATAAAGCACGCCGTTTTTTATTTTGTTTGGGCTCACACTTAACGTTGTATTAAACCGGTAGCTAGGCCCTAAATAATAAACTGCAGCCATACTAGTAAATAGCTTTAAACCACTTGCCGGGGTAAATGCTTTATTGGCATTCTTTTCATAAAGCAATTTACCCGTTTTAGCATTTACAACCACCAAGCCTTTTTCAACGCTGGGCAACTCATTATTAAGCAATTGCGTTAATTGCGCTTGCCAATTCTGGGCGAATAGGCTTGAGCTTAAAATAAACAGCGAGAACAGCGCCAATCGGCGTATGCATCCTTTCATCTTATTCAGCATTCCTTTAGGTTGAATTTCTTAATGTTAACTTTTATACTGGTTTGTGGTTAAAAATGCAAATATATGGAATTTCCTGATGCTAAAAAAGCTATTTATTACTATTCTTCTACTCTGCTCAGTACCCGCATTTGGCTACTGGCAAATCGCGGGCTCTCCCGTGCGCACACCAGGCAAACAACCTGATAAACTTATCTACAAGAACTACCCAAAACGTTTTCACGTTAACCCAGCTTATACCATGACAACTCAAAAAGGATTGCTTTACAACAATGTGAAGTCATATGCGAAGCAACATGGGTGGCGTGTGCGTTGGTATGCGAAACGTGATTATCCTTTGGTACGTAATGCAAAAATCATGGGGCCATCTTTTAAATATGTCTTAAGTCAGCTGTTATCAAACTATCCACGAATAAAAGCAACTTATAATCAACATCGTCAAATCGTTGTGATTGGCTTACGAATGAAACGGTAATTTTTAAATTGCTACTGACGCCAAAACGTTGAAGAAAATAGTAATACAACCGTAAACACTTCAAGTCGCCCAGTAATCATGTCAAAAATTAATACCCATTTTGAAAAATTATTAATGCCATGCATGCTGCTACCGTACTTACCAATGCCAACACCGATATTCCCTAAACATTGTGCGACTGCACCAAACGCGCTATCTAAATCAATACCTGTTGCCATTAACAACATCATTGATAATAAAAGAATAGCGACGTATGCCGTCACAAATGCAAACACGGCATCAACGATTGTTGGTGACAATGTTTTTTTGCCAAGCTTTAATGGATAAACACCATGCGGATGAATCAAACGCTTTATTTCTCTTGAAAAAACACGTTTTAATAGAACAACACGAATGACTTTCATACCACCACTGGTTGAGCCACCACAAGCACCTAGCAAACCCAGCAGCATAATTAGAAACGGAATAAACAACGGCCATTTTGAAAAATCGGCAGAGTAAAATCCTGTGGTTGTCATTACCGATACAATATTAAAAAGCGATTGAATAAATGCTGTGTCTGTTTGTTTATAGACATGATATGACGCCAATAATACTGCGCTCACTATACAGGTAACTACCACAATAAGTACATATGCGCGAAATTCGCTATCTCGCCAGTAAGCAAAGAAATTTCCTTTTGATGCAGCAATGTAATGTAACGAGAAATTAACGCCGCCTAAAAACATAAAGACGATCGCAACGATCTCAATAAATTTATTATGATAAAAAGCGAAGCTGGTAGTATGCACAGTAAATCCGCCTGTTGAAATCGTTGAAAAGCTTTCTTCAATCGCTTCAAAGATTGGCATGCCAGCAAACCAATACGCGATTGCACATAACACCACTAAACCCACGTAAATAATCCAAATTGTTTTTGCAGTTTCTGTAATACGTGGCGTCATTTTTTCCTCTTTCATCGGGCCGGGTGTTTCCGCTCTATAAAGCTGCATGCCACCTACCCCTAACATTGGCAAAATCGCCACTGCTAATACGATAATGCCCATTCCACCTAAAAACTGCAATTGCTGTTGATAGTATAATAACGCTGGCGGCAAGCGGTTTAAGTTAGCAAATATTGTTGAGCCTGTTGTCGTAAATCCAGAAACTGACTCAAACATTGCACTAGTAAAGCTTAAGTTATGATGCAAAGCAAAGACAAATGGCAATGCACTGAAGACACTTAACACCGTCCAAAACAAAACAACAATTAAAAATCCATCACGAGTTTTTAATTCTGTATTTTGACGATAATACGGTAACCAACACAACAAACCCGCACCAATAGTTAATGCAAATGAGTAGAAGTAAGGAGAAATATCAACATCATGAAAATACGCCGCAACAAAAACAGGCACCAACATGGTAAAACTAAACAGCGTTAGCAATATACCAATGATTTTTATCACTGCTTTTATTTGCATTATCCAAAAAATCCTAAGCTGACTTGAAATAACTTCTCAATATCACGTATTTTCTTTTTATTTACTAAAAACAAAATCACATGATCGCCTGACTCAATGGTGAAGTCGCTATTGGCAATTAGCACTTTATCATCACGAATCAGTGCGCCAATGGCTGTGCCGATAGGTAATTTTATATTTTTTAATTTTCGCCCGATAATACGTGATGTACCTTCATCACCATGCGCAACGATCTCAATTGCTTCTGCAGCCCCACGTCGCAACGAATGAACGTTAACGATGTCGCCTCGACGCACATAGCGCAAAATACTACTGACCGTTGCTTGCTGCGGTGAAATCGCGATATCGATCGTACTACTTTCGACTAAGTCAACATAAATCGTTTGCTGAATTAATGCCATCACCGTTTTAACACCAAAACGCTTTGCTAGCATGCATGACATGATATTTGCTTCGTCATCACTCGTGACCGCACAAAACATATCGATGCTTTCAACGTTTTCATTAAATAATAATTCACGGTCAGCAATATTGCCACTTAGTACGGTAGCTTGATGCAATTCTGTTGCAATTTCTTCTGCTCGCTCTACGTTACGTTCGATAATTTTCACATCAAAACGCAACTCCAATGCGCGCGCTAAACTCACACCAATGTCCCCACCGCCAGCGATCATAATACGACGATGCGGCTGATCAAGCCTGCGCAATGCGCCCATCACTTTACAAATGCTTTTTTCTGCTGCTAAGAAAAAGATTTCATCCCCCACTTCAATTACTGTGTCACCATCTGGAATAATGGCGTGGTTTGATCGATAAATAGCGACAATGCGAAATTCAACGCTAAGCTCGTTGCCTAAAGCTGAAATTGTTTTTCCAACCATCGGACCGCCAAAAAAAGGCTTTATCGCTACGAGCTTAACGCGACCATTTGCAAAATCTAATACTTGCAACGCGCCGGGATGCTCAACCAAATGCTCAACATATTTTGTGACTAATTGCTCTGGACTAATAAAAACATCAACGGGAAGGTGCTCACGGCCGAACAATTCAGGAAATTTAAAATACTCGGACGAACGGATACGCGCGATTTTAGTTGGCAAACCAAAAACAGAGTATGCTGCTTGGCAAGCGACCATATTTACTTCATCGTT
>JAJDDC010000077.1 GCA_029260515.1 Phycisphaerales bacterium
AATGAAGCAATCGACCGATTTTCCCCTTCGACCAACCCATTGCTGTGAAGAATCGTGGCCGGCGCAATGGTGTGAGAAAAGTAATCAGTTATTTCAAATCAGACAATGCCCGGTCGGTCGATGGTTGGAGGGTGCCACTTCCGGGGACGCGAGGGCACAGCTGGACTGGGAAGGCTCCCGGAGTGGCGAGCCCCAGGCCGCAATTGAACCATCCACCTGCGACAAGAGGAACAGCATGAAAGTCAGATTCTTCGCCTCGTTCGCGGCACTGGCATGCCTGTCGGTGCTGACCCCCGTATTCGCCTCTTCTCCCTCGGAGACGCGCTTCCCGAGTCACGTGACCTACGCCGGCGAGATCATCGATGCCGGCGGCACGCCGATCGAAGGCGCCCACACTATGGCCCTCAGCTACCTGGGGACCGACGGTGAGCTGCTCCTGAGCGAGACCTTCGAGAACGTGGTCGTTTCGCGTGGCCACTTCTCGATCGAGCTCGGCGCGGGCGCTACCGGTTCGCGGAGCCTCTACCCGAGCTTGCAGGCCACGTTCGCCGAGCACCCGTCGTAGAGCCTCGAGGTCGCGATCGGCGAGACCACGTTCGGTCCGCGGATCGGGATCCTGCCCGCGGGACACTCGGTAAAGAGCGTCCTGGTCGCAGCCGGTTCGCGGCAGGACGACGACGAGGACCAGCACTGGAAGCACTACGATGCGCCGGGCGGTGTTACCGCGTTCCAGTCCGGAGTGCTGGCGCCTGGTGGCGCCGCGCCCGAGGTCGTGGGATACGAGAAGGGCGGCGTCTTCCGTCGGCCCTACACCCTTCCCGGTATCGGCCCGAAGCTCAGCCGTCCTGTCCGGGAGCTGCCACGCAGCGTGCCCGCACCGGCACCGCGCCTGGACACCAACACCGAGATCAACCCGCCACGCCATGAGACGCTGTTCGACGAGCAGGGCCGCCGTTTCGGAACCTCGGCGCCCAAGATCGATGACCTGCTCGCCGACACACCCCCGGCCGGTCAGCTGACACCGGCGCCCTCGATCACTTTCGAGGGCGTGAGCAACATCCAGGGGTTCTACCCTCCGGACACCGAGGGTGCGGTGGGACCGAACCACTACGTGCACGGCGTGAACGTGTCGTTCGCGGTGCTCGACAAGGCCGGCACCTTCCTGACCGGGCCAACGGACACCAGCGCAGGCGGTCACTTCGCCGGCTCGACGGTCCTGCACTGGGCTGCCGGTGCGGAGGGTCGCGGCGCGCTGTTCGCTGGTGACACGATCCAGGTCGGTTACGACCGGCGCTGGGTGAGTTTCATGTACAGCTATCCGAACATGGTGCCGCTGTCGGAATCGAAGGTGCGGCGGATCGTCGTCACGGTCGAGCCGTTCGAGTTCGACCGGATCTACAGCCCGTGGCTCGATCGGCTCGTCAGCGCGGATGGCAAGGAGATCGTCCGTCGCTCGGCGGAGCGCTACATCGCGGCGATCCGCGACGACGCTCCTCGTCGTTGCTAGACTCGGTGCGTTCGAGTTCGAGCTTGCAAGAAACGCCGTCCGCCGCGAAGGAGGCCGACCATGAGATTTCCGGAATCGCTGAAGGGTATCTGTGCGCTCACCTTGTTGGCACTCCTCAATGGGACGTCGCTGCAGGCAGTCGAGGAGCGATCCGGGGGCCTGAAGGTGCGCTCGGTCGGACCCGCCGCGGGCGGCCGGGTGAGTCGGGTCACCGGCGTCGTCGGCGACCCGCTGACCTACTACGCGGCGACCGCCTCGGGTGGCGTCTGGAAGAGCGTCAACGGCGGCGCCACGTGGAGCCCGATCTTCGACGACCAGCCGGTCTCGTCGATCGGTTCGATCGCGGTCGCGCCTGCCGATCCCAATCTGGTCTACGTCGGCTCGGGCGAGGCCAACCCGCGCGGCAACGTCGCCGAGGGCAACGGCATCTACGTCTCGACCGACGCCGGCGCCAGCTGGCGCCGCACCCTCGAGCTCGAGGGACAGATCGGCACCATGGCGGTTCATCCGACGCGCGCCGAGATCGCCTTCGCCGCCGTTCTCGGCAGCCCCTTCGGGCCCAGCGCCGAGCGTGGCGTCTACCGGACGATCGACAGCGGCGAAAGCTGGCAGCGGGTGCTGCACCACGACGTGGATACCGGCGCCGCCGACGTCGCCTTCGACCCGTCGAACCCGCGCATCCTGTACGCCGGTCTGTGGCAGGCGCGGCGCTACCCGTGGGGCATGACCAGCGGCGGCGCCGGCAGCGGGCTCTACCGATCGCGCGACGGCGGTGACTCCTGGAAGCGGCTGGAGGGGAACGGTCTGCCGGAGGGGCTCTGGGGCAGGGTCGGCGTGCGAGTGGCGCGAACCCGCCCGGGACTGGTCTACGCGCTGATCGAAGCCGAGGAGGGCGGTCTCTTTGGCTCGTCGAACGGCGGTGACTCGTGGGAGCTGGTGAACCCGAGTCGGGGGCTCCGGCAGCGCGCCTGGTACTACACCACGCTGACCATCGATCCGACCGACGAGCGGGTGATCTGGTTCCCGCAGGTGCCGATGCTCAAGAC
>JAJDDC010000078.1 GCA_029260515.1 Phycisphaerales bacterium
CGAACGAACACGAGCACGCTGGCGCTTCCGCAGATGCAATATCGAGAAGTAGCCCACAAAGCGGGCGAGCCCGACGACGATCACGCTGGTAACCAGCATCGCGATCCCGACTTGCCAGCTACGGCCCAAGTAGATCCCGATGGCTGCGACCGTGAACAAACAGCTCACCCCATAGAGAATGAGCACGGCGCGCCTATGGGTGATGCCGAGGTCGAGTAACCGGTGATGCACGTGTCCCCGGTCGGGCGAAAACAGGGGTCTCCGTTCCAAGTAGCGACGCGCCATGGTGAAGAGCGTGTCGAAGATGGGCACGCCGAGTGCCACGACGGGGACGAGCAAAGAGATGGCCGTTGATGCCTTCTGCGAGTTGCCCACCAGCGCGGTCACAGCGAGCACGTAGCCGAGCAAGTAGCTTCCCGAGTCGCCCATGAAGATTCTGGCGGGATTGAAGTTGTAGAGCAAGAAGCCCAGTACGGCTCCCAACAGCGCGGCCATGATGAGCGCCCCCATCATGCTGCCGTTGATGTACGCGACGACAAAATTGGTCACCGCAGCAAAAAAGGCGACGCCCGCGGCAAGCCCATCGAGTCCGTCGATGAGATTCAGGGCGTTGACGATGCCCACAACCCACAACACCGTAACCGGCAACGCAAAGATGCCCATGGAAAGCTCCCCGACGAACGGAAGCAGGATGACTTCGATACGAAACCCACAAAGGTACGCACCAGAGGCCACCAGCACTTGCACGAACAACTTCGTCAGCGCACGCACACCGCGAACATCGTCGACCAGGCCGAGACAACACATCGCCAAACCGCCGACGCACAGTCCGAAGACTTTGGTCAGCTCGTTGGTGAACGCGCGCTCCGCAACGCTCGAGTCCACGAAAAGGATGCCAACAACCGGCAGAAACAGCGCCAAACAGATGGCGACGCCGCCGAGACGAGGGATGCGCCCGTCATGAACGTCGCGGCGCGCCGCGGCCGTCACCACATCGAAACGCAGTGCGAGACGACGCACGAGCGGCGTAAGAATCGCCGCGCTGATGGCGGCGATGACAAAAGCAGCTAGGTAGCTCCTCATTGCTGATTGGGCCCGTCAGAGTGTGTGTTGCCGACGCGATGCGGCCTATTCAAATGTACCGCGAGTGGCGCACGGTGGCGAACATCAGGAAATCACCGGGCAGGGAACCCAGGTTCGAGCACGCCGGATCACGGGTCGGGCATGAAACGCCGCGCACCGCTGGCCAACACGTCGTTGCTCGCGTCCACCCCACCCCACACGATGATCACGTCTCCAGTGTTGATCATCGCGGTGTCGCTGCGGGGAGCCAAATTGGCGTGCTCAGGTACATAAGTCCACGTCGCCGGTGAGGCCACGGGCTCAAGATAGTAGCCGCCATCACCCAACGTCTCGAGACAACCAGAGTCGCCACAGCCGCCCCACACAAAGAACGCCGTTCTTTTTGTCGACGGAACCGCAACATGAAAGCTGCGCGCCGTTGGTGAGTCGGGCTTTGGGCTGAGATTGTACCAGTGTTCGGTCGGATTGAAGTACATGCGAAGCCAGTACCCGCGAGCGTAGTGGCTGCCACCATCGAAGCCGCCCCACATGTAAACGCGACCGTTGAGGGTCACCGACGAGGCACCCTCAAACGGATACGCGGGTGACGCGCCGCTGGTCGACAGGAGCGTCCACATGTTCGTTGCTGGATCCCAATAGTAGCCATCGTCGAACCACGAGAGGAAATCTGCTCCGCCAAAAACCACAAGAGCACCGTTGTCGAGAATCCCAGCATACGGCGGGAGCCAATTGGCCATGACATTGAAACGACCGCCGCCAGGAAAGGCCGCGATGGGTCCCCAACTGTCCGCGCCAGGGTTGTAGCGCGCACCGTCGGACCGAAGTGTCGAGCCGTCGCGGCCACCCCAGATGAGCATCTCTGTCCCGGACCATTGCGCCACATGGTCCACACGTCCGGTAATGCCGCTTGCGGCCAGGCTTCTCCACATGTCCGTCGATGGATTGTACGCGCCACCATCGTTGCGCGAGATGCCACCCCCAAATCCGCCCCACACGATCATCTCCGTGCCAGTCCACACCGCGCTATGAGCTGAACGCGCTACAGGTGCGCCTGTAGTCGACATCGTGGTCCAGGTGTCGGTGTCCGGATCGTACATGGCACCAGTGTCCGTCTGAACGCCAGCAGCGGTGCGCCCGCCCCAAACGATAGCACGCGTGCCCGTCCACAGCATGGTGTGCAACGAGCGGGCCGACGGTGCATTGGTGGTGGACAACGGTGCCCACGGAACGCAATCACCGACGAAGCACACATTGCCGCCGTCGTCCGAACAGGCCGTCGACTTAGAAGCGTAAGTCGCCTCGCAGAATCCGTTGTTACATGCATAGGTGCCGCACGTGTCGTCAGTGCCGCACTCGGAGGGGGTCTGACAACTCACTGCACCACCCTGCCCGCCTTGGCCGGCACTCTGGCCCCCCTGCCCGACCACCGTGCCCTGCGGCACGGCACCACCTTGCCCCGCACCGCCGCTGGCGGTCGACGTTACCGTAGTGCTGCTATTCGCGCTCGTCGCAACGTCGGTAGCGCTGCCTCCGCCGGTGCCAGGATGCACATCGGCACCGAGATCGAGTGTACATCCAATAAGCAAAAGGAGAGCCCCGGCTACACCGGCGATTCGCCGCATCGCAGGAGCGTATCATCGTATGATGAGTCTCAGACAGAAGAACGTCGACAAGCGCTAGGTAGCGCACGAGTCGGCGCCGATAGCATGAAGGAGGCCATCAAACGCGCGCACTTGGCACGGCCAGCGCTCATCGTATTGCACACGGCCTGCGTCCTCAGCATCGTGCATTTTGCTATCGCCGAAGACCGAACCAATCG
>JAJDDC010000079.1 GCA_029260515.1 Phycisphaerales bacterium
CCTTGACCGGCGTCAGATCCTTTATGGCAATTGGCAAACCCGCCAGCCACGGCGCGGCATCGCCCTTGTCCAGCCGCTTGATATGCGCGCGCGCCCGGTCGGGGCAGAGCGTCGGCAGCGCGTTCACCTCCGGCTCCACCGCTTCGATGCGCAACAGCGCCGCGTTGAGCATCTCCGCCGGCGAAACCTCGCCGTCCTCCAACGCTTTGACGGCGTTGACAGCGGTCAGCCCGCACAGCTCCGGCCCTGTGAATTGCGCCATGGGTTTCTCCCTCATATTTGCTTCGCTCGTACCGGGCATAGCGCCACCGTCCGGGGAAAAATGCAACGGTTGGCAGAAAAAGGTCAGCGACCGCGCCCTTTATCGCATTTTCCGTCTGACGCCCATCAGGATCGCGCTTATCGATATCGGGGAAAGAAGGTCATTCATGCCCGTCGAGATTTCGAATGCTGTCGCCGTGGCCGCCAGACCGCGCGACAACGTGCCTGCCGGTGTCCTTTGGATGCTTGTCAGCGGGCTGATGTTCATCGTCATGACAGCAACCGTTCGCTATATCGGCAGCGATCTGCCCGCGCCCGTCGCAGCCTTTATCCGCTATGGCATCGGCTTGCTGCTGGTCGCGCCGGCGCTGCTGTCGCTGATCCGCCATCCGATACCGCGGCGCACCTGGGCATTTTATGGCTGGCGGTCGGTGGCGCATACGGTGGCCGTTATTCTGTGGTTTTACGCCATGGCCCGCATCCCGGTGGCAGAGGTGACGGCGCTTGGCTATACCTCGCCGATCTTCGTGACCATCGGGGCCGCTCTGTTTCTGGGTGAGCGGCTGCGCGCCCGGCGGCTCGCCGCTGTCGTGATCGCGCTTTGCGGGGTGCTGATCATCCTGCGCCCCGGCTTTCAGGACATCGGCACAGGCCAGTTGGCGCAGGTGATCGCAGCACCTATCTTTGCCGCCTCGTTCATTCTGGCCAAGCAACTTACAAATGTGGCGCAGCCGGTGCAGATCGTGGCCATGCTGTCGCTGGGGTGCACGTTGATGCTCGCGCCCTTCGCCATCGCCACATGGCAGACCCCGACATGGGAGGAGACATTGTGGCTGGGCGCGACCGCCGGGTTCGCCACATTCGGCCATTACTGCCTGACACGCGCCTATCAGGCAGCGCCGATTACGGTGACGCAGCCGGTGACGTTTCTGCAAATCGTCTGGGCCACCCTGCTCGGCTGGTTCGCGTTCGGCGAGGCGGTGGATATCTATGTGATCATCGGCGCGGGCGTGATCGTGACCTCTGCCACCTATATTTCACATCGAGAGATGCAGGCCGCGCGCGCAGCCAAGGTCTAGCGCGCCGGGTCTTTGGGCCAGACCGGATAGGGCGGGGCCATGCGCACGCCCATATTAGCCAGTATCGCCAGATCTGCCTGATACCGGGCGCAGAGCGCGGCGCGGTGGTCGTCTGACAATGGCGATTGCGCCGGGCGGCCGCGTTCGCGCTCATGCAGTGCCAGAATGTCTCTGGCGCTCAGCCGGGTGCCGGACCCTTTGGTCACAGCCGCCATCGCCTCTTTTGAAAACGACCGACCCAGCCGCGCCTGTATATTTGGCAGATCATGCGGGCCGACCAATGCCTCCGCTGCTTTGCCAAGGTCCGCCGCGACATCTTCATATCGGATCACATCGCACCCCCCAAAGACGTCGATGATATCGGCGACCACCGCAGGCCAACCACGCTTTGCACTGGCCCACCGGGGGGCCAGCGCCTCAACCGGTGGCAGCGTGCGGCGAAGCGATACCATCCAGTGCGCGCTGGGGTACCATTCGTCATAGCTGCGCACCACCAACACCGGCCGCACCGTTGCCGTGCCGAGCAGCGCCGCCGCCGCCCGCAGCATCCGCCGCGCATCGGGATAAAGCGCGCCTGTCCCGGTCAGGCATTTGTCAGGGCGGCCAAGCAGGTTTTCTTCGGAAATCAGCAAGCCGCCGCCGGCCGCCAGCGCCTGTGCAAGCCCCGGCGCGGCGATCCGTACCAACAACGCAGATGCGGGCACCGGCAGCGCCGCCTGCATCCTCACGAGCCATAGAAATCGGGGGCGCAAAGCGCGGGGGCCGAACACGGTCAGGTCATTGAACCCACCCCGGTCCTGATGCCGCGTCAGGCTTTCCTGCACCCAGGTAGAGCCTGTCCGGTGCGCGCCCAGATGCAATATCACACGAGGGGCAGGCACCGCGCGCATCTATTGAAACGGTGCCTCGTTAAAGCTCCGCAATTTGCGGCTGTGCAGGCGATCATCGGGCATCTGGCGCAGCACTTCCATCGCGCGCACGCCGACCGCCAGATGCTGATCCACCTGACGGCGGTAAAAATCCGATGCCATGCCCGGCAGTTTCAACTCTCCGTGCATTGGCCTGTCAGAAACCACCAGAAGCGTGCCGTAAGGAACCCGAAACCGAAAGCCGTTGGCGGCGATGGTCGCGCTTTCCATATCAAGGCCAATGGCGCGCGATTGCGAAAACCGGCGGATCGGCTCTGCCTGATCGCGCAGCTCCCAATTGCGGTTGTCGATGCTGGCCACAGTGCCGGTGCGCATCACGGATTTCAGATCGCAGCCATCGGCGCAGGCAATCTCCTCTACCGCGGCCTCCAACGATTGCTGAACCTCGGCCAGCGCCGGGATCGGCACCCAAGTCGGCAGATCAGCATCCAGCACATGATCATCGCGGACATACCCGTGCGCCAACACATAATCGCCCAACCGCTGCGTGCGTCTGAGGCCCGCGCAATGCCCCAGCATCATCCAGGCAGAGGGGCGAATCGCGGCCACATGGTCGGTCATCGTCTTGGCATTCGATGGCCCCACGCCGATATTGATCATCGTGATCCCGTTGCCGTCCGCCCGTTTCAGGTGAAAGGCCGGCATCTGCGGCGGATGGTCGGCATCGCGCGGTTGCACAAAGGCGGTGTAGCCATCCTTGCCGACCTTCGCCTCGGCCATCCTGCAAAAGCCGTCGATATAGAACTGATAGTTCGTGAACAGCACAACGTTCTGAAACTCTCCGCTATCTGTGCCGGTGTAATGCGACAGCCGGTGCAGCGAATAATCGACG
>JAJDDC010000080.1 GCA_029260515.1 Phycisphaerales bacterium
GAGCCTTAACAAAGAAGTGACTGAGCGAGGCAAAGTCATTAGCAAACTCAAAAGCAACGAGTATGAACACCTCAAGACAATTGAATCACTCAAGAAGGAGCTAGCTAATGTCAGTGCTAATGTTCAACACGGATCGCCCGAAGGTTCCAAATGAAATCCCCGATTCGGAATTATGGGACGGGAAGATTGCCTTCGTTGGTGAAGCGCCGGGCGAAAAAGAGATTGGCTATCGCCGACCGTTTATGGGGGCGGCAGGATCTGTCCTTAACTCATTACTTAAAGACACAGGACTGTCTCGTTCTCGTGTATTCCTCGGGAACCTCTGTCCCATCCGTCCTCCAAGCAACAAGCTTGCTCCACTATTCAAGGAAGATCACGCCCTCCATGATGAATTAGTAAAGGGGATAACTCAGCTCTCCATAGAACTAGAGGAGCTGAAGCCTAATGTTATCATAGCACTTGGCGAGTTGCCGATGCAGGTGCTCACGGGCAAGCATGGTATTACCAAGTGGCGTGGTAGTAAATTGCCTTGCACATTGCATGGACTTGAAGGCACAAAGGTCATACCTACTTACCATCCGGCTGCTATCCTTCGCATGTATAAGTGGAACATGATCTCAATGGCGGATATTAAATTCGCAAAGAAGGAGTCACTCAGTGCCGAACTCACCTACCCAGAACGTAACATTTCTGTTACCACCAATTGCGATGAAGCAATTGCATTCATTAATGAGTATCAACAACTACCCCAATGGTCCTTTGATATTGAGACTACCCCCGTGGGTGGATGGCAAGTGTTATGTATTGGGTTCGCCAAGGATGCTAAAAATGCATTCGTCATACCGTTCGCAGGACCACCAGAACTTTGCCAAGATAGATCCACCTATTCCATATTCACTCAGCACCAGGAGGTCGAGTTACGCAGGCGATTGAAAAAACTGCTGCAAAACGAATCAGCTAAGTGTGGTCAGAACGGTATGTATGATCGCACGATGCTTGCGTGGCTGTGGGATACAATGGTTCTGAACTACACTGATGATACCATGCTCGCCAACAAGATTCTTTACCCAGACTTTCCAAAGGGGTTGGACTTCCTCACTTCTATTTGGACTGATCACA
Organism: Phycisphaerales bacterium; assembly: GCA_029260515.1. Classification (GTDB taxonomy): domain Bacteria; phylum Planctomycetota; class Phycisphaerae; order Phycisphaerales; family UBA1924; genus JAJRXR01. The sequence continues at coordinate 1,120 of JAJDDC010000080.1, forward strand.
TTTACTACAAGGATGAAGGCAAGTTCTGGAAGAACCCTGATCCATCAGTGATGAAACTGTGGACCCAGTTCTGGGATTACAATGGCAAAGATTGCACAACGACTGAGGAAGTGCGAGTGAAGCAGGCCCGTGAGTTAACTAACCGCAGCCTCATGCAATCGTATCGTGAAGTCATGACAATGCAAGATCCACTTCTCCACATGAACTTGAGGGGTCTCCGCGTTGACTATCAAAGACTCGCTGAACACAAAGTTGAGAAGGCCAAGGCTATTGAGAACCTGCAAATTATTACTGAAGGTGTGATTGGTAGAGAACTCAATGTGAAATCTCCTAAGCAGATGAAAGAGATTCTCTATAGTAAGCCACCCACTGGCATGGGTCTACCTCCTGTGAAGATCAAAAACAAAATCACGACTGATGAAGATGCTCTCATTAAGCTCTCGCAAAAAACAAGTGATCCACTATTCTATTTACTAATGGGCCTTCGTAAGCAAAGGACTAACCTTCAAGACCTTAACAAGATTACCACTGACAGGGACAATCGAATCCACTACTCATTGAACGTGACCACCAGCACAGGTCGTTTTGCGTGTTCAGAGTTCACTACTTGGACTGGAACGAACATGCAAAACATTGGAAAGTGGATGCGTGATGTAATCATTGCGGACAATGCAAAGGACATGGGATACTCTGACCTTGCCCGTGCCGAAGCTAAGGTCGTTGCATATCTTTGTCAGGATGCTGACATGATTAACATGTTTGATGATCCTGACTTCGATGTGCATAGAGCTAACGCTGCTCGTATCTTCGGTGTAGCTGAGGATCAGATCGACTTCGATCAACGCTACCTCGCTAAGCGTGTAGTGCATGCATCCAATTATGGAATGGGCGCACGTAAAATGGCGATGATTATTTCCAAAGATGGATTCCCAACTACTGAACGGGAATGCAAATCCATCCAACGTAAATATTTCGCAGCCTTTCCTGCGGTGTTGCGTTGGCAAGAGAGCATTCAACAGCAGCTATACAACGGACGGACTATCACCTCAGCTACGGGCAGGTCCAGATTCTTTACAGGCAGACTGTCTGATGATACATTCCGCGATGCTTACGCATATGAACCTCAAGAAATTGTGTGCTGGATCATGTCACGGGGGATAGAGAATGTCTGGAAGTATATGCGAGAGGACAATGCTGTGGGTCTTGATATGTTTTTGCAAGTGCATGATGCAATTGTCTGGTCTTGCCCGAAGGGTGATTCGGAGAAAGCGAAGGTTGTGCTTGACAAAGCGCTGTCTGTTCCTATTATGATTAAAGGCAAAGAGTGCCTTATTTCTATCGACCACACTGTTGGTCAGAATTGGAAGGAGTGTTCGTGAAAATGATCAAAGCAATTAAACAATGGTGGAAGGTGTCTCGTTTGGAAGCAGCTATTGCACAACTGGATGCACTTCGACTTGATGATGAACTCTTTGGTGCTTTGCAACAAGAGATATTGCTTCACGCAAGGAAGATTATTGAAAAGGCAATTGAGGAGGAACTACAAAGATGATGGATCCATTTGAACAACCAATAAATCATAAGGGTTTCATTTACATGTCCGACCCTGAAAAACCAAACATGCTTCTTTGCAAAGAGCAGAGTGCTCTTGACTGGGAGTATTCATTTCCTTATGAACGTGGTTCCATGACTGTTGTTGCTTTGAACATTGCAGAAATGTTTAAAGATATTTGTTTGCGTAATGATGTAAGGAAAATAGCACAACCTGAGCCACCTAAACTTGGACCTACTCGAGTTGCTACACCACAAGCAATGCGAATTGCTATTCTTGAAATCTTAGATAAGCATATTGGTAGAGCTTATGGCACCCAACAAATCCTCGAAGAGATCAATGAGATCAAAATTACGAGAAAGAAAAAATGAACGACAACTTCATCTCTCGCTACATTGATGTTTACACCAAGGGAACTGAGTCCCCTACCGAGTTTCATATCTGGACTGCGCTCTCTACACTAGCTAGTGTCGTGGGCAGAAAGGTGTGGT
>JAJDDC010000081.1 GCA_029260515.1 Phycisphaerales bacterium
TATCTATCACTGCAATTTCTCGCTGTTCCAGTCACTGCCCGACGTCTGGGCAATTGACCAGCTGCACCCGGTCATGCCGCTGCAACGGCTGGACGAAGTACCGGACCGGCGGGCGGTGCTGTCCGACATCACCTGTGACAGCGATGGCAAGGTGGACAGGTTCATCCTTGGGGACGGCGTCGCGCCCTCGCTGCCCGTGCATTCGCTGACCGAGGGGGAGCCCTATTACATGGGGGTCTTCTTTGTTGGCGCGTATCAGGAAACGCTGGGTGATCTGCACAACCTCTTTGGCGACACCAACGTGGTGACGATTGATCTGCGCGCAGATGGCGGTTTTGATCTTCTGCATGAGCAGGAGGGGGACACGATCTCTGAAGTGTTGTCCTATGTCGAATACGACCCCGCGACCTGCGTCTCGGCCTTTCGCAAGCTGGTCGAAAGCGCGATTTCCAGCGGTCACCTGAAAGCGCGTGATCGAAAAGAGCTGATGGCGGCATACCGCGACAGCATCCAAGGCTATACCTATTACGAATAACCGACAGCGAAGGGACGTTCCCATGGGCAAGACACTGGTAATCGGCGCGGGCGGGGTCTCCTCCGCTGCCGTACACAAGATGGCGATGAACGCGGACATCTTTTCAGAGATCACGCTGGCATCCCGCCGCAAATTCAAGTGTGACGAGATTGCCGAGGGCGTGAAACAGCGCACCGGCGTGACCATCGCCACCGCCGAAGTGGATGCGATGGACGTCGCGGCCGTTGTTGCCCTGATCCGCAAGACAGGGGCCGAACTGCTGGTCAATCTGGCGCTGCCCTATCAGGATCTGAAGCTGATGGATGCGTGTCTGGAGGCGGGCATCCATTATCTCGACACCGCGAATTATGAGCCAGAGGACGAGGCGAAATTCGAATATCGCTGGCAATGGGCGTATCAGGACAAGTTCAAAGAGGCGGGCCTGACGGCAATCCTCGGGTCCGGCTTTGACCCGGGCGTGACCAGCGTGTTCGCGACCTGGCTGAGAAAGCACAAGCTGGACACCATCCGCCAGATCGACGTGCTGGACGCCAATGGCGGCGATAACGGGCAGGCCTTTGCGACCAACTTCAACCCAGAGATCAACCTGCGCGAAGTGCTGGCGGAAGTGCGCCATTGGGAAAACGGCGAATGGGTGCCGTCCGCGCCGATGACCAAGAAGGTGGAATTCGACTTTCCCGGCGTGGGCAAGAAAAATATGTACCTGATGTATCATGAGGAACTGGAAAGCCTGAAAACCCACTTTTCAGAGATTGAGCGCGCCCGGTTCTGGATGACGTTCGGGGACGCCTATATCATGCACGCCACCGTGTTGCAGAATGTCGGCATGACCGGAATTGAGCCGGTGATGCATGACGGGCAAGAGATTATCCCCATCAAATTCCTGAAAACCCTGCTGCCCGATCCCGGCGATCTCGGTGCGTTGACCAAGGGCAAGGCCTGCATCGGCGACATCGCGACGGGCATGAAGGATGGGGTGGAAAAGACCTATTACATCTACAACATCTGCGATCATGAGGAATGCTATGCAGAGGTCGGATCGCAGGCCGTGTCCTACACCACTGGCGTGCCGGCGATGATCGGGGCGGCGATGGTGCTGAAAGGCCTCTGGCGTGAACCCGGCGTCTGGAACATGGAACAACTCGACCCCGATCCCTTCCTTGAGATGCTCAACACCCAGGGCCTGCCCTGGCAGGTGCATGAGCTTGACGGCCCCGTTTCCTTCTGATGCAGGTCCGGGCGGCGCGTGAGCAAGACATGCCTGCCATCCGGCACCTGACAGAAGCCGCGTTTGGCCAGCCGGACGAAGCCGACCTTGTTGACCGGCTCATCGCGGACAATGACGCGGTGATCAGTCTGGTGGCGGAACATGACGGCACACTGGCCGGACATGTCATGTTTTCGCACATGACCGCCCCGATGCGGGCGCTTGGCCTTGCGCCGGTGTCCGTTCTGCCTGCGTATCAGCGGCAGGGCGTTGGAACGGCGCTGATCCGGCAGGGCCTTGGCATCGCGGCAGAGACCGGCTGGCAGGCTGTCTTTGTGCTCGGCGATCCGGGATACTATACCCGTTTCGGGTTTTCGCCCGATGCCGCCAAGGGGTTTCAGAACGCCTTTGCCGGTCCTCATTTCATGGCACTGGCACTGGTGCCGGATGCCTTGCCCACCACAGGCGCGGTCAGCTATGCCGCCGCGTTTGGCTGAACCTGACGGAGCCATCATGGCCGAACTGATGCAGACACAGGCAGGCGACGCGGGCGCGTTCCGCGAATTTGACCTTGCCCGCGTGCCTTCACCCGCCTTCGTGGTTGATGAGGTCGCGGTGGCGCGCAACCTCGCCATATTGGCCGATGTCGCAGACCGGTCGGGCGCGCATGTGCTGAGCGCCCTCAAGGCGTTTTCAATGTATGCGCTGGCCCCGCTCGTCTCGCGCCATCTCGGCGGTGCCTGCGCATCCGGCCTGTTCGAAGCGCGGCTGGCGCGCGAGGAATATGGCGGAGAGGTCGCAACCTTCTGCGCCGGGTACAAAGCCAGCGAAATTGACGAGATCGTCGCCCTGTCGGACCATATCATATTCAATTCTCCGGCCCAGAAAGACCGGTTTCTGCCGAATGTCCGGGCGAAAAAAGGCGTAGAGGTCGGCCTGCGCATCAATCCTGAACACTCGGAGGGCGAGATCGCGAAATACGATCCCTGCGCACCCTGCTCGCGGCTCGGCACGCCGGTCTCTCAGCTGGATGCGGCGGCACTGGTGGGGGTCGATGGCCTGCACATGCATACGCTCTGCGAGCAGGGGTTCGCGCCGCTGGCACGTACATGGGATGCCGTCAAAGACCGGTTGCAACCCTATTTCCACAACCTGAAATGGCTGAATTTCGGCGGCGGCCACCACATCACCCGCGCCGATTACGACCGCGACGCGCTGATTGCGTTTCTGCGGAAGGTTCAGGCCGATACCGGCCTGCGTGTCTATCTGGAACCGGGCGAGGCTGTTGCGCTCGATGCCGGGATATTGGTGGGAGAGGTGCTGGACCTGCCCCAGAACGGCATGAACCTTGCCATTACCGATATTTCCGCGACGTGCCACATGCCCGATGTGATTGAGGCCCCCTACCGCCCTGCCCTGCTGGATGAGGCGCTGACGGGTCATACCTATCGCCTTGGCGGGCCGTCGTGTCTGGCAGGCGATGTGATTGGCGACTATACGTGGGATGCGCCGCTGAGCATCGGCCAGCGGTTCGCATTTCTGGATCAGGCGCATTATTCCATGGTCAAGACC
>JAJDDC010000082.1 GCA_029260515.1 Phycisphaerales bacterium
TCCACCGATAGAAAGTGTCCTTGGAGGCGATTCCGATTGCGCGACACATAGCGGGAACGTGGCCCCCTTGCTCCGCTATCTCGACAATCTTGTCACACATCCAAGGCTCATACTTTCTTTTCCGTGGAAACTTGTTAGGGATGTATTCCCCATCTGTAGTAGGAGCTTCAGTCTTGACTTTAGCTTTTGCCATTTAAATTCCTACATATATCTAGTACTTTATCTAATTTCACTTCTAGGGCCTTTTGATTACCCTGCATTTCGCCGATCCGGCGTGATAATGAGCGGTATTCCACATGGAGGGGGGCCAACTTATCTTCAATAAGAATGCGCGCTTGCTGGTCCCCTAGCTTCTTATGCATGTCTTCTTCCATTTGATTCATGCGTGTGCGGAGACTTGAGTGAGACCACCCAAATGCGCTGACTAGGCCAAGGACGGCCCCTACTATGCTCCAAATCTCTAATTTCATGCTGTAAATCCATATATTATACGCCCCGCTTAGCGCTTAGGCCCTATTCCGGGTCCTTAGTACACCCTTCAGGGTGGTGGTTATCCTTTTCAACTGTCATTTCTAGACCTACCAGCTTCTTTTTAGACTTGGCCCTAGAGCGCACTCTGGGCACAAATTTAATAGCTTGACTAAAATTGGCCTTGTCGCACCGCATAGTTTCAGTGGTGTTATCTGAGTAAGTCAATTTAATGTTAATCACTTAGGTTTCTCCTGTAGAATCAATGATTTAAGTACTTTTTATATTTGGGCCAGAGAAGGAATGCTTGGAAGGGTGCCCTCCCTCGCCCGCGCCAGTTGTGTTTTGGGTCATACCCCGTCTGTATAGTATCTACTGAGGTCTCCCATTATATAGTATCTAATTTCACCTGCAGGCTGTCATGGTGTGCCCGTGTTGTACGTAGTGTGTATGCCTAGTACCCATACATACCCTTAGATATTCGTTCAATAGTGAGCTTGTATGGCTGTTCTATCGTATGACAATGGACTCATTGTCTATTGGTTACTGTCAGTAACCGTACCATACTGTATGTCTGTGCAGTACTACATAATGTGCGGTTCGTTAGGTATATCACTGGATGTGTTACTGAGTATGTCATGTGTACAGTAATGATATAGTTATGTAGTGATGATAGTAATATCATCTATAGATAATGGTAACATTGTCATGTTGTTGTCTACTTAGTATATTGTGTTGTGTTCGTGTTAGTTTTATAGGGTACGATTAGGAGTGTTGATAAGGAGGAGATTAAGTGGGGAACTCAATGACTTCCTCCTTTGACATCAACAAGAGACATTCTTTAAAGAGACTGAGCCCAGGTAACACTGAGCTTTATATAGTCTCAGACATTACCGGGGATGATAAAGATTTATCATCTCAAGGTCATTGTATAATGACCAAGTAAGTTCCAACTGCCCTAGGTAATTCTCTTTATTAATCAATAGCTTACTTCTTCTTATCCTTGTCGATGAAGTTTGAGTCTTCACCTGGAATGATGTGACCGTCTTCAACCTTATTACCATATGTAGCGTTAGCTACTGCTTGTTCTATCTGTTCTCTTCGTGATAGTATTTTGTCAGCTGCATTACCAGCCATCCCACTGCCGAGGGTATTTCGTAGTTTCTTTTTATCTTTAGCCATAGCTATGTCCTTATTTACTTGCACGTAAGTGCATCATGGTTCTTTCACCGAATAGGTAAAATATAACTGCACCTGATACTTGAGAGACTACATTGTAGACCTCAGATGATATAGTAGGGTCAAACGATGCATATACCCATGCAGATAAGGTGATAAAGGCTGCTGTGGGACGCATGAGAGCACGTATGGCATTAACCCAGGGGTATGTGGTGCCTACACTATCAAGCTAAGCAAGAGCCTGTAGTTTCTTTACGTCTGATTCAGGGTTGGATACTGGACCAATGTACCTATTAGCCATTCTCTTGACTAAGTCAGATATAATGGGTATTCCAGCAGATGCGATAAGAGTTTCCAGCATGATATTCCTATAGAGTCATTAGAGACGTATAGGGTAATATTACTTACCCTATAGTTCTCTAGAGTATTCTGTTTAGTGTGTCCATATTGTAACCAATATGATCCGTGGCAGTATGTGTTCTTATCGGGTGGCCGCTAAGCCCTTGATTTGTACTACATTACCCTATCTTGACCCGTTTGTGGCTGAGGTACGGTTTATTCTCAACCAAGTCCGTCTCTTAAAGACTAACACACTTAGTGTCCAAGTATAGTAAACTATATAGTGCTTGTCAAGTAATATTTTATTTATTTTATAATGTCCCCTGAAATCAATGACTTGAGATATCAATATTTTAATATTGTAGGTAAAAAAGACCCTCTTGACAATTTTTATTGCTTGACTTATCTGTCATTTATTCTATACTTATAGGTATGACAATCTATGAGGCTTATATAATGCCCATTTATGAGTATATCTGTAAATCTTGCAAAAAGCAATTCGAGTTAATCCAGAAAGTAGGTGCTAAGCCCCCTAAGAGGTGTACATACTGTGGTAATGAAGATACTGTAGAGAAAGTGACATCCATTCCTCACTTTAAAATTACTTAGGAGAACGAGGATGAAAAAATTCGACTTAAGGGATGCTTTAGAGCGTCATCTCTTGTGGATATCTAGTAAGGGGGAGCGTGGAGACCAAGCTGATTTGTGTAAGGCTGATTTGAGTGGAGCTGATTTGAGTGGAGCTGATTTGAGTTGGGCTGATTTGAGTGGAGCTGATTTGAGTAGGGCTGATTTGTATAAGGCTGATTTGAGTTGGGCTGATTTGAGTGGAGCTGAGTTGAGTGGGGCTAAGTTGTATACGACTGATTTGTGTAAGGCTGATTTGAGTGGAGCTGATTTGAGTGGAGCTGATTTGAGTAGGGCTAAGTTGGGTGATGCT
>JAJDDC010000083.1 GCA_029260515.1 Phycisphaerales bacterium
TTAAGGCAGCAAGAGAAGTTGAAAGGGGTCTAGAAGAAAAGGCAGGTTTAAAGCAACCCTCAGCTAAAAAACTAGTTCGATCTAGCTCTACACAGACACTACCTCCAATTGCAGGAGCTAGAAAAAAGGCAGACCCTCCACCGCCTCGTGCTGCTAGTGTGCCTACTACGATGTCTAAGGCATCAGTAAGTAAAAGCCGGCTTAGATTTTTTGATTCTTTTTGTCGTAAGGATGATGATCTTGATAGAATTCAAGAACAAGTGAGCATTTACCAGCACTCTATGCTAAGTCCTTTAAAGTCTGCATCAACTCTGTCTAAGACAGAGGCAGAGGAAAGTGTAAATGTTATCAGAAATGTACTTGGGCCAGAAAAGGAAACGGAAAAGGAGATACTGGAAAGTATAAGTATTGTCAGAAATGTGCTTGAACTAGAATCAAAAGGAACTACTGGGCATATTAAAAATTTAATGGACCAACTAGAAATAAATTCAGAAGATTTTATTGTAAAACAAACTTTATTACATTTAATATTAAGACTGAATCCTGCTCCAGCAGAAGAAGATAAGCAGGATAAGAAACTTACTCCGTTAGCAGAAGATGGGCGGGAACAACCTCCGCTTAAATCTGAATCTATTGATTTAAAACTAACGAAAAACGAAAAAGAATTGGCAGATAAAGTTGTAAAAGCAAGAGGCTTATTTGATAAGATGTTTGCAAGATTTATAGCAGATTATGATGATGAAGAAGTTGCTTTTGAAAAAACAGTTAACAGCTTCACTCAATATCGTAGCTCATAGTTATATTCTATGAATTTCCAATCAAAAATAATATAAGAGTATTAAAAATACTAATTAATATTTTATACACTAGTTTTTGCTGCAGGACCGCCACTAATTTTTATGGCATTAAAGATGCAATGCTAAATGAAAACTCAGCGCTTTTTTTCTTTTGTCGGTGATATTAGAGCTAATTCTAGATCTTTCGATCGGATATACCTAGACTGATATATTGACTTAAGCAAGCAGTGGTTGTATAATTTTTGACAAGCATAATAATTAATGGAGTAATCAAACCATGACTAAGCTAAGTCCTGAAGAATTCCAAATAATCATTAAGAGATTGAAAGTAAATGACCCAGCTTTAATATAAAGTTGCGGTGCCGCGTCTTGACGGGCTGTTGCCCAAATTAGCAGATTAAGCTCTAACAAAACACGGTAGCATCATTCGACAAAAAAACTGCTGTGTCTGTTTTTTCAGTATAAATAGTATGTGATGCAAAAACCTTTTCCACTTTGAGCTTGCCAATTTGAGTGTACAATCGATCGCGTTCTTCCTCTTCCTGCTTTTGTGTTTTTCGTTGCTGCTTGTCATTAAAGGCTGATTTGCTCATCTCAATGAGCTGACGCTTCCAGTTGTTAACCTGAGTCGGATGAATCTCAAATTCACTGGCTAATTCATTAACGGTCTTGTGGCCCTTGAACGTCATGCGGTGTCGAAACCGATGTTATTTGAAGTTTACAGATGAGATCAAGGCTTTATAAGCCTTCTAACATCGGATTCGACACCGCATTATCACTAACATTACTCAATTCCTAGCAGTTTAAATAGTTGTTTGAGCAGTACTGGGTTAGGTCGGTATTGTTTGAAATGTCGTTTGTAATGATGGGTGGACCTAAGCGCAATCTACTATAAAAATATATAAAAACATATTTGAAATATCAAATATATGTACTAATATATAAATATGAATGATATTATTCGACAATTAAAAACAGTTCGGCAAAACAAAGTGCTTAATCAATCAGAACTAGGCAAAAAATTGAGCCTGCCTCAAAGCCACATTTCAAATATTGAACGAGGCATTACAAATCCTCGTCTTATCACAGTCATAGAAATGGCGCGAGTTCTTGATCAAGAGCTAATGCTCATTCCAAGAAATAGGGTGCCCGCTGTAAAAGCGCTTTTAAAAGGTGAGGGCGAGCAAAAGCCAATCTGGGTTATTGATGATGAGGAGGGGGCATGAGCAGCATTCTTAATGTCTACCTTTCCAAAGTTTTTGTTGGGCAGCTGGCTCTGCTCAATGGTGATCGCAGTTTTTTTGCTTTTGACGAAGCGTACCTCAACAACCCAAATCATCCTACATTCAGCCAATCCTTTATTCAGCCTTCTGGCGAGCTCATACCAGAAACAAAAATAACAAAAACAAAATTACCTTCCTTTTTTTCAAACTTATTGCCCGAAGGCCATCTGCGTGCCTACCTAGCTGAACAAGGAAAAATTAAACCGGCAAGAGAGTTCAAACTCATTGAATGGCTTGGAGAAGATCTACCAGGTGCGGTCATTATCAGGCCAGCAGGGGAAGTTTCAACAGAAGAACTTACCCAAGAAAACACAAAAACAACGGCTGAGCCACTTCGATTTTCTTTAGCAGGTGTACAGCTTAAGTTTTCAGCTATGACAGAAAAGAATGGCGGTCTCACGATTCCTGCAAAAGGAATTGGTGGTACCTGGATTATTAAGCTACCCGCTCAAAATTTTCTACAAGTTCCCGAAAATGAGTGGTCTATGCTAAATCTAGCTGCTAAAGCAG
>JAJDDC010000084.1 GCA_029260515.1 Phycisphaerales bacterium
TCAATGTCATCTCGAAGGGTGGAAGAGATATTTCTTGCAAATGTCTGACTCAGGATTTTTCTATCGTCCGGTAATTGTGGGTAGATGTTCGGATCGAAAGGACGCTCTTTATGGTTTAATAGTCCCTTTCTAAAAATTTCAGCCATGAAATGGTAGGCTTGAGCGCTTCTACTCTTTAGGACTTTAGATGGAAGGTTTTTTAAGATTTGTAATACTAAAAGCAGCGTTCTACCTGCCCCTGGAGGCGGGCTGGTGAATATTTTTAATTTCCTATAATTTCTACTGATGGGTTTTCTTTCAACAGGCCAGGGAATCAACGCTAAATCTTCGGCGCGCAAGAAACCTTCGTGAAAACGCATATCCTCATCAATGCGCTGAGCGATATCGCCAGTGTAAAATGACTTCACCCCGTGTTTGGATAGATGTTCCAATAACTGCGCCAGGTCTTCCTGTACAAACCGCTCCCCCACAGGGTAAGGAGTGTTTCCGTTTTTCAAAAAGTATTTAGCTCCTGACAGCGAATCCATGAGCAGAAAGTTTTCAGCTTCCCGGGCTTGAAGATTATGCTGAAGTTGAGTGATGGCATAACCTTCGCGGGCAATACGAATCGCAGGCTCCAAAATTTGTGACCATTCCAGTTTTCCGTAACGGAAATTTAAATGGCCAAGTACCGCAGGAGTGCTGGGGACGGTCGTAGCCTTATAACCTCGAAACCTTTGTGTCTTCTTATCAATGCGGTCCATATGGGCTAAGGAGGGAACACGACTGGAACCGTCCAGAGCTATGGTCTTTCCCTCGATATGAAGTATGGCCATGGACTGGCCTCCCAGGCCACTGGCTTGAGGCTCGCAAACACCTAAGGCAAGAGCTGCAGCGCAAGCTGCGTCCACGGCATTGCCACCCATTCTAAGCATTTCCACGCCCGCTTCCGTCGCCTCAGGGAAAGCCGTGGAGACCATCCCATTTTCAGATGTGGCGCATTTCCCTTCTTCAGTAGAGGAAAAACTACTTTCGATTTTATCAATTTTCATAAATCAAAATTTTTGGAAGACTGATAGATGAGGTAGGCGAGGAGAACCCCTCGGTCAATGAGGCTGTCTCGAACAACGTGCTCATTATTTGAACCATAACCGCCCGTAACCGGGCCCAATCCATCAAGAGCGGGAACACCTTCCGCAACATTTGCCATGCAGGAAACCACACTGTTCTCTGCTTTTTTAACACGGACTTCCAGTAATTTAGCCATGCTTTCTACCTTTTCATAAAATCGAATAGTTTTTTCGGATTCCAGAAATGGCTTTCTTTGCGATCCCTTGGTCACGTGGACTTTAATGTTATCCTGTAGCTTGGAAGCAAATATCTGATTGACCTGATTTTCTAAGCTCTTTCTTTGATCTAAAGTTTTATAGCGAACTACAAATGACAATGCCGCGTGATAGGTGGGCTGGTCTTCCATTCCTTTTGTCTGCAATCCGGTTATAGTGATAAAAACTCCGTCCTGTTCAGAATTTAATTTTCTTAACGCGGTTATTTTTTGAGAGGCAAAAAGTATGGGATCACTGACCTCAGAAGAAGATTTCAGCCCTTGTTTATTCTGGCGGCGATTAATTTCAATTTCATATCTTAAAGTACCTGAGCAGGATGTCATGATCTCTCCACTCAATCCCGCACCCCCTAACCCAACCACATAATTGGATTTTTTGGAAAGGTCCTCGATGACTGGTTTTGAGGATCGCTCTCCCATAGACTCATCCGTGATTAACAGAATTCCACACTTGACCCTTTTTAAGGTCCGTGTGTATCTCAAGGCTTTAATCGCTCCTAATAGTACAGCAATACCTCCTTTTCCCCTGGCCACTCCTGTACCGTATAAACGGCCTTTTTCTTCAAGGAACGCATTATAATCTTCAAAGTCCACAGGGTTGTCTAAATTTCCAACGATTAGAATATCGTTGGTCTCTTCCATGTGATTGCTGAGATATAAAATATTTCCGAATTCCGCTCGCGAATACACATGACGTTGGAATCCAATGGCGCTGAGTTTGTTGGCGATCCAACGGCCCAGGGAATTAATGCCTTCAATATTTTGAACATAGGAGTTTATGTCCACCATTTTCTCAAGGTCATCTTCCATCGTTCTAAGATTTCCCCGCAGATAACTTCTTAACCGTATTCTAAGTGGGTCTTTTTTGGCTTTAGATTCCGGCTCTTGAACCAAAACCTGATCTACTTGTTCACCTCCAAAATAACGTTCTACCGCAACGTCCAGCATCCTATTTACCATGGTTTCAAAAGTGTAACCTGCTACCTGGGCGGCATGAACATATGAGCCGGTCATCCCAAGGCTTGCCATCGAGTTTAATTCCAGAATATACAAATTGCCTTCTTTATCCATGCGAAAGTCCACCCGGCAAAAATCATATATTCCCAGGATTCGGAATGTTTCTTTTGTCAAACGGCGAATTTCTTCACTTATCTTTTCATCCACTTGAGATGGGCATATTTTCCCCTTAGGTTTTTTGAGCTTATCTTCAAGGCTTTGAATTGCATCAGGGTCCCCTTCGAGATCAATCTCCAGTATTGGAAAAATCTCTGGAGCACTGTTTCCCAATAATCCTACAGCAAACTCTCTTCCTGGAATGAACTGCTCGACTAAAACTGGTTGTTTGAACTGGGCTACCAGATCGACGATAGCGTCTTTCAGTGAAGAAAGATCATAGATGACCTGAATGCCCATGGAAACGGCTTCCATTTTTGGCTTGGTGATTACGGGAAAAGGTAAATCATCTGGAATCTGATCGGCATTATAAAAAACCCAATACGGTGCTGTGGGCAGTCCTGCCGCGTGAACCATTACTTTAGTGGTGACTTTATCGAGGGCCACTCCATGGCCAGCAGGACTTGAACCCACATAGGGGACTCCAAGCATTTCCAGTAGAGAGGGTATATGGGTATAACGACTGACTCCCTGAATCCCGTATGCCATGTTGAAAACCATTCCCGGCTGTTCTCCTTGAACGACCCTGGGCATAAACTCCTGCAGTTGCTCAATGACATTGATATTTCCATCTATTACTCTGACATTGTGGCCTCCTTTTTCCAAAGCAGACGCAACCTTTTCAACCGTTTTAGGATTATAAGTTTCTTGATTTTGCATTCCAAAAACATTGAGAACACCCTCATTGTCTTTTGGTTTATTGTAAATTACGGCGACTTTCATTTAGTGTTCCTTAGGATGTAAAAGATTCATTCAAAAACTTCCAAGTGCTCTCTATGCTGGAAAACTGTTTTGAATTATTTTTGCGATCATACTATATTTAAGATCGCAAGAGGTATACCTAATTGCCTGCGGATGCTTGGAATAATATTTTCTCCCTCCCTAAAAATTTCAAGGAAAAGTCAATAAGTCCCAAAAAATCATCTTTCCCCGCACCACCGGGGTTTGGGCTGTTGGGAATAAAGAAGATCGATGGGGATGTCCAAAAATTAATAAATTTGGATTGGCTAACTTGT
>JAJDDC010000085.1 GCA_029260515.1 Phycisphaerales bacterium
CCAGTGGCGAGATCCTGACCGACCTGGTTCCAGTGGCGATGGCGTCAGGAGATGTGGACAGCAGTGGTCAGGACGACATGATTCTATCGTTTGACACGGTCGGCACCATCGCCTTCAAGAACATGACCACCGTGGAGAACTTGGACCCGGCTGTAGCCCTCGACCTCGCCACCGGTAATGTCGATGGGAATTGAGTAGGTTTTTTAGATAAATGAAATACAGAGGCGGTCCTTCGGGGCCGCCCTTTCTCTTTGTGTTTAATGTCCGCTTTTGGCCGTTCGGAGACATTCGATTTAAAAAGAAAAAGGGGTCAAGTCTATTCTTGGCTACATAAGGGGGGTATTTTACTTCGCCCGGTTGCCCTTCCAGGTGAGGGTGACTTCGCCTTTTCTGATTTTCATCTGACAGCCGAGACGCATGCCTTTTTCTAGGTCTTCTTCGTAGAGATAGTCTTTTTCTTCTTGGTTGGGTTGGCTGCAGTTCTCCCGGCCTTTCACGATCGTCAATTCACACACTCCGCAGGTGCCCTCCGTACAGCCGAAGGAGAGGTCGGTTTCCACTTCCTCGCAGATATCGATCAGCATCATGCCATCCTCACATTCGTGGGTCAGGTGGTCGGGTTGAAAGGTGACTTTAGCCATGAAAATTTCCTGTGGGTGATAGGGCTTGGTGGACT
The DNA here is from genome assembly GCA_029260515.1 of Phycisphaerales bacterium. Lineage (GTDB taxonomy): Bacteria > Planctomycetota > Phycisphaerae > Phycisphaerales > UBA1924 > JAJRXR01. Next base: position 677 of record JAJDDC010000085.1, read on the forward strand.
GTGTGTATAGATGCGGATTAACCGGTGGAGGATTTATTAAATTTGCGGATATAGATTAGGGTGATTTCTGTTTATAATCAATGCTATAACCCTTGCTCTTTAAGAGATTCAATTAATTCGCTCTGTTCCGGTGTCAGGGTTTTCGGGAGGTTTACGATAATCTTTACGAACTGATCCCCTCGGTCACCGCTGCGGCGATGGATCCCGAGCCCGCGCAAACGCAGCCGGGTGAGCGGTTGGGTGCCTGCGGGGACCTTAACCTGCTTTTCCCCTTCAAGAGTCGGGACCTTGATGACGGTCCCCAGTAGGGCGTCTGTCATGTTCACCGTGTGCTCTACCACAATATCATTGCCTTCCCGTTTGAAGACCGGGTGGGGAAGCACATGGACCTTGAAGTAAAGGTCGCCCGACGGCCCGCCATTGGATCCGGGAAACCCTTTACCGGACAGACGTAGTTTTTTGCCTTGGCTGATACCCGGCGGCACCTTGACGCTGGTGTCTTCGTGCCTGCCGCCGCGATCGATGGTGAAGCTTTTATCGGTTCCCCGTGCCGCTTCTTCAAACGTGACGGTGATCTCGCTCATCATATCCTGACCTTTTCTAGGTCTTTGGGAGCGGCCACCGCCGAAAAACTCTTCAAAACCCGAGGGCGGACGGCCGCCACCGAAACCGAAATTGCGAAATACTTCGTTGGCGTCAAACCCCTGAAAAATATCTTCCTGGGTGTACCGTTTTTTGAAACCTTCCGCGCCGAATTGGTCATACTGCTTCCGCTTGTCTTTGTCCTTGAGCACTGCGTAGGCCTCGTTGACGTCCTTGAACTTCTCCTCAGCCTTGGGATCGTTCTTGTTGTGGTCGGGGTGGTACTGCAACGCCTTTTTCTTAAAGGCTTTCTTGATCTCGTCATCCGAGGCAGTTTTGGTGATACCGAGAGTGTCGTAATAGCTTTTCATAGTGTAAACAATTGAAATATTTAAGTTTTTAATCTATGATGGGACAACTTTTTCATTATATTATCTTTATGAACCAAACACTTAAAAATCTTTGGCTTCTTTTTCTGCTCATTGGGTTGGGCTGTGCGCACACGCCTGAAGAACCGCCCAAACAGACAAAAGCTCAAAAATTTCAATCCATGCATCCCGAAGAGCGGCATATCTGGCTTCCTCCGAATGAAGAAGAGCTGGAGGCCCGCCGTCAGCGTCAAAAGCGCCTGGACGTGGTTGCAGCCGACTTGGAGCGTTTGTTCATGGGGTTCGCCGATATTCTGGGAAACGAGATTATACTGGAAAATCTTCTCAGAGGGAAAGAACCTGCACTCCAACAATTAGAGGCACGGCTGAGCCAACAATTAGCTCACGAAGAAAAGGTTAAGGAATTGAATCAAGCTCTGCAGGAGATGGAAGGCAATGTTCAGGAAATGGATGCCAGCCTGGAGGCCATCCGTAAGGAGCGGGCAACCCGAGCCGTTCCGCCGAAGGCGGAGGCGGATGATTACCGTTTGGCCATTCTGTTGTTCCGGAATGCTCAGTATCTGAAAAGTATTGCTGCGTTCCAAAGAATCCTGGAGAAAGAACATCCCGATCAATTGGAGGATAATATTTTGTTCGGTCTGGCTTCCAACTACTTCAAGCTGAAACAATACGATTCCGCTCTCCAGCACCTGGATACGATTATTCGGGATCATCCCAGGGGAGATAAATGGCTGGTGTCGCATGCCATGTCCGGACTGATTTACAATAATCAGGGACAACCCGGTAAAGCGATTCCTGTACTTGAATCGGCGCTTCAACACCAACCGAATCCGGAGCTTTCCAAAATTATCAATCGCCTCCTGAAGCTGGCGAAGGAAGGGGCGGCGGATGCCAGCAGTTAACGAACCGGCTCCCAATCTCCATGTGGCGGAGTGGGTGCAGGGAAATCCCTCGAATATCGATGAGGAAGTCGGCAAAGTAATTCTGATAGAAGTGTTTCAGGTTAATTGTCCCGGTTGTTTTATCGGCGGTCTCCCGGAAGTGATTCAAGCTTATATGACTTTTAAAGGAAAGCCACTCACGGTGTGGGGCTTGGCCACCGCGTTTGAAGATTATCACCTCAATACGTTGGGCAATTTAAAAAAGCTCGTCGATACCGGCGAAGTGGTGGGAGAAACCATGGCTATGCTTTCCGAGCGGGATATGCTGAGCATGGGGCGACTTCAATACTTCATGCCGTTCCCGATTGCCATGGATCAAGTGGTGAAGAGAACCGATGGTGTGAAAGAAAGTGAAATCAAGCAATGGATCGAGCGCGATTTTCCTGATTTCAAGGAAATGTCGGGACTTCATCAAAAACAGATTGAAATGCAGATTCGTGAGTATTTGAAAAAGAAGGAATTCAACGCATTGACCTTCGATCAATATGGTTTAAAAGGCACACCTTCGAGTATTCTCATTGATAAAAATGGTGTTATCCGGCACAAACTGTTCGGTTCCAATTTGGGACTGGAAAAGCACATCGAACAACTCCTTGACGAATAGGATGCCATGTTGACTTTAAAGAAGTTCACCGAAACCATTGACCGCCTGGAAGAGGCGCGGATTTTAATGGCAGCGCTTGAGTTTAAAATTTTTTCCATTTTGCGGCAAAGGAGCATGACGGCGGGGCAGGTCTCCCGGCAGTCCAAAACCCAACCGGAAGAAATGGAGGCCCTGCTCAATGCACTGACGGCGATGAAGGCCCTCCGATACAAAGATGGGAAATATTCCAGTGCGCCGCACATGTACAAATACTTTTGCGAGTCCAGTCCTCATTATCTGAAAGGAA
>JAJDDC010000086.1 GCA_029260515.1 Phycisphaerales bacterium
TCGATCTACTCCAAAATATTGTAGGGAGTGGCACGCGTCTAATAAGTATTCTACTTCATCATCTCCGTACTTTTCTTCACATTGTCTCATATAATCTCTTGCGTACTTCAAATAGCCAACTATACCTTCTGCATCTGTCCACTCTTTAAATAGGTAGTTGTTCTTGAAGAACGCACTGTGGCCAACTCCGGCATGAGCCATAACTAGGGTTTGCATCGTCATAGAGTTAGATTCCATTAGGTACACTAAGCACGGGTCAGTATTAATAACTACTTCGTAAGCTAGTCCCATTTTACCTTGCTTATAGTCAGAGTAGTTCTTAATGAAGGACTTACCATATGACCAATGGGAATACATGATAGGCATGGCCACTGTAGAGTATGCTTCTAACATCTGTTCATCTGAGATAATCTCTATCTGAGGCTTATAATAGTCCCATCCTAGCTCTTCTTTCCCTATCTTATCAATGGCTGTCCAGGCAGTCTCTAAAGACTTCTGAGACCATTCAGCTCCTTCAAATAATAAATTAGTCTTGGACATAGCTATACCTCACAAAGTAAGCGTCGCCATTCTCGTCTATTACCGAAACGCCATGTAACCTAACTGCGGTAACTTCTACTTCTAATAACTCTTGAGTAACAGGATGTAGTATTGTAACTCCGTCACCTTCTTGTAGTGGTGTCATGACTCCCCCTTCTTAAATAGTTTATGGAGAACTGGGTATATTTCAGAGTCCTGAGTTACTAACTCGCGACTGAAATTCTTCCTAGACTCGAAAAGCTCATATAGACTAAAGAGACTGTTAAAGCCCCCTCGTTCATATATATCCACTTGAATGTAAGCATAATATTGACAGAGCTGTAATATGTCTCGTTCCATCATGTCCACAGTATCTCTAGCATCTCCTGCAAATACATCGCCATCTGAGGCCTGAGCTACATATATGTTGGTAGTAGTTAGATCTATCTCTTCATCAACAATCTCTTTAAATAATGATAGTACAGAGGCCACCGAAGTTCCTCCAGACTTGTTGCCATAGAAGAATTCGTCTTCATTTACTTCCTCTGCCACGTGGGTGTGTCTTAGAAATCTTATATCTACAGCGTCATACTCTTTGTGCAAAAACAGATATAGAAGTAAGAAAAACTTCTTGGAGATTTCTTTCTCTGTTTCTCCCATGGAGGCTGAGACATCCATTAAGCAGAACATGACAGCATGTTTGATAGGCTTATGTTTGTCTTTGAAATAGTTATATCTTAAATCGTTGTCGTCTAAGTACCTTGCTTTCTTATTGGCTAATCTGCGAAGTTCTTCTTCTTGCTTCTTGGTAGCCTTCCCTTTTGTAACTAATGATAATAATGTTTGTAACTGCTGCTTAAGTTGGGATTTAGTGGCTATCTTACGGGCCGTTGCCTGTTCGAATGTCTTCTTAATATTTAACCTGGCAGGTATGCCCTCTTTGGAGTACCCTGCTCTTTCTTTCTTAGTCTTTAGAGATTCCTTAATGCCCTCTTTAATAAAGTTAGGGAGTTCCATGTCACTAAAATAAATGTCTAAGAATTCTTCTTTAGATAGAGTGAAGGAGAACTCATCCTCTCCATCCCCGTCCTTAGAAGCAGACTTTCCTGCCTTTCCTTTTCCGTCCTCAGGCTTATCAAGTTTATCGCCCTTGTTATATTTATCATTACCTGGAAGGATAATATCCTTGTCCCCTGTATTCCAATCATATTGGAACGAAGGTTCTTTAGTAGTGTCTATGGTAACGTCAGTTTTATCATCTTTTAACAAATCCTTGATGTTCTTCTTTTTAGCTACTCTATCTATATATCGCTTAAGCTTCCTTCGATTTCTCTCTAGAAACTTTTTCCTATTAGATAGAGACTTGCCTTTACTATCTTTTCTTCTGTCTACAATGTTTACCATTTTAATGCCCTCGGCCATTTCCTGGTGCAGGTGAAGTTTTAGAATCCACTTGGGCCCAATAGGCCCTATACTGTGGATTCTTTTTTCTATGGTAGGTTATCTCCCGCAATACGCTCTCAGCATTCTCATGTAAAGTAACCATGGCATATCCAAAAGCTTCGGGGGCCTCATCTACCAAAGTCAGCTTATATATTCTGCGCCACCCGTAATGCATCTTATTGATCCGTTACTTTAACAAATCTAGATATTGGTATATATTCGGCATCTTTTGGCAGTCCTTCTGGGGTACGTCTAATGATAACTTGGCTAACTATATCTTCTTCGTTGCAAGTTATTCCCATTAATTGTACAATAGAAACACTGCCCTCAGTGTGCTCTTTAATCTCTATATATTTACCTATTTCTTTTTCAAGATCTTTTACTTTCATGATGTCTCCTATTGATCCACATACCTCATGTGCCATTCTACAAGTCTTCGAACCTGTCTTTGAGTGTAGCCCATTTCTTCCATTCTAGATATGAAGCTGTCATGTTTCTTCTTGTCTTCTGAGTTGCCGTGACCAGTATAAGTAATCACTGGGAGTAAGTCCTCTGTTTTACCAAAGACGTTAGCCTCAATAACCTTTCTAAGCTTGTTATAAGCAGTCCACTTAGGATTTAATCCGTCATTCTTAGCTTGATATCTGAGTGAGTAATTTACTACCTCATGTCTGAAGTCTTTAGGGTTGGTAATCCCTGCTGGCTTTTCTAGCTTAGTAAGTTCCTGGTTTAAAAGCTCTCGGTCCATTAAACTACCTGTGTCTGGGTCTCTGTAGTCATTGTCTTGTACCCAGTGATCAGCAAATAGTATGTACCGGTCAAACATGGCCTGCCCGTATTCAGAATAGCTTTCTAAATATGCCCGTTGGATGTTCTTAGTAAGATCTTTCTTAAACTCTGCAGCTAAGTAGTGCTTAATGTAAGTTAAGTGGGACTCTTCCTCTGTCTTACTTAATCGTTCTTTCTTAATTGTTGTTTCTAAGACGTATAATAAGTGCACCGGGTCTGCCGCTATCTCTTTAGGATCGAAGTTATACACCGAAGATAATACCTTATAAGCAAACCTAGTGGACATACCTGAGAACCCTTCATCATTAGATGCTAGGTCTTTATACTCGTGCACGGACTTTGCTCGAGCGTCGTATTCTTTTATGTTTTCTCCGTTGTAAGCTTTCATCTTGGACACTTTAAGACTATTCTCAATATCTTCCAATCTAGAAAAGACACAAAACTCTGCTAACATCTTTAATGTTCCTGGGGCACATGGAGCTTTACTCAAGTCACTGCTAGATAATAACTTTTCGTAGATCTTAACTTCTTCATCAATTTGAAGACAATAAGGAACTTCTACAATGTAGATGCGGTCTAAGAATGCTTCATTGTTCTTATTAGATCTAAACGCTTCCCACTCAGATTCATTACTGTGAGCTAAAATGACGCCCTCAAATGGAATGTTACCTATGGCCTCGGTCCCTCGATAGTTGTGTTCTTGGGTTGCCGTGAGTAATGGGTGTAAGACCTTAATAGGGGCCTTAAACATCTCTACAAATTCCAACAGGCCTTGATTAGCTCTACATAGCCCGCCGCTATAATTGTATGCATCAGGGTCATCCTGAGCATGAAACTCTAGTTTGCGAATGTCAAGCTTACCTGTTAATGCGCTAATGTCCTGATTATTTTCATCTCCAGGTTCAGTCTTAGCTAAAGATATTTGTCTGTCTTGGTTAGGGTACATCTTAAATACTTTAAACTTAGTAAGATCTCCCTCATATTCATCTAGGCGCTTAACGGCCCAAGGAGAGGCCGTGATAGCTAGATGTCTCACAGGTATTTTAGGGACGTGCTCATGATCTAAAATGCCCAGAGGAGACTCCTGTATGGGGCTAGGATTGCCTTCTGCGTCAGCTAAGACATAGATAGGCTCCTGTTCCATGAGTTTCTTTAACGTATCAGATAGAGAAGACTTGGCAGAACCTACCGGACCGAGGAGATAAAGTATCTGCCTGGCCTCCTCTAAACCTTGTGCAGCATGGCGAAAGAACGATACTATGCGATCTATCACTAGCTCTAAACCATAAAAATCTTTAAATGCCGGGTATGTTCTAATGACCTTGTTACCATGTATCCTTGATAGCCTAGGGTCTTTAGCCGTATCCAATAATACAGGATCGCCTATGGCCTTGAGCAGCCTCTCTGCTGCTGTGGCATACATAGTTTTATTTTTCTGAGATTTCTTTACGTAGTCTTCTAAAGACATCGTCTCTAGAACCTTCTTCTTATACTCAGATTTAAACATGTTACTCTCCTCGATTGATTTCTATATCACGTTTTTACATAATCTTTTAATGTTCCAGGCTCTGTACATGTGGGGAGGGTGACTTCCTGGAGCCATGGTGTCCCCGTATTTTTCTTTTAATCTTTCCCATAATCTTTGTCCATTACATGCATTATACCCCGAACCTAATGCTAACATCAACCCTAAGTCGTCTGCCATTAATTCTTTCCAAGGGGAAAGAGTTAGCTCTTTATTGCGCGCGTCCATTCCATGGTGTCCAAGCATGTAGTGTGCTATTTCGTGACCTATTACTGATGCTATTTCTCCTTCATCGTGGTTCATAAATGATATAAAGGCAGTAGTTATAGTAACTTGGCCATCTTGAGCAACCCAAGCATTCATTGTAGGAGAATTAAGAATTACAAGCCTAAGCTTATACGTATACTCTTTAGGTAGGTCTTTGGTCATTTTCTTAAACATCTTATGTATGTCGTTGTGATAAACTCGGCTATCTTGCGTTAGAGACCTTACTCCTTTATATACAGGGATCATCACTCCTGGAAACATCATGTATAAATATGCATTAAATGATATTGCTGATAAAATCCCTACAATTATTAACTTCATCGATTATAACACTCCTCAAGTTCTTTCCAGTCTGTTGCCCTGCAAATAATCTCATCTTTACTGTTCACCACAGTGTACATGTAATGAGGTTTAAATTTTTGGCTATCATGGTAAGGGTCTCCATAAGATTCGTGAAATAGCCATCCTACGTAAAAAAGAGTGTACATTAGCCCTATTCCCCAAAGAATTAAAGTTAAAGCTGTCATAAATTTACTAATCATGATAGAGAACCCTTAATATTGTTCACTATTTTATCTACTGGAGATATATACTTAGGCCACACCCATTTTAAAATTCTGTACCTTATTTTATTTTTAGATTCTATATAATTTAATAATCCATTATACGCACAACTTTGTATTGAATGAGAAATGCACAAGTCATCGTAACTATCGTGGAGGTTTTTAACCTTTAACTCCAGTACGATTACTCTTTTTAATGTAGTTGCTAACAATACGGTATTTTCCTCTAACTTTTTTTCTATACTCATCTTCTTTTCAGCGCCCCTATTATATAGTCTATGTCTGCTATAGCATCTCGCAAGTCGTCCACTTCATCACTAAGAGTCCTGTTTTCCTCTAGTAACTCATCTCGCTCCAAAGTCAATTCTTCCACGTATTCTATCATGCTCTCCTGAGTTTTCATAGTAAGCTCCTTATGTAAGCGTTGTCATTATCAGTATAATCCTCATTAATGACCACTGGTCCATATTGTAAGTTGAACATGGCCATTTTAGCATCAAATTTATAGCCTCCTACCCTTAAGTAAGAACATTCCTTCTTTAGCCAAAACCTAACGTATCGTTCTAATAAATCATCTACCTTTTTAGATACACATACTGAACTAACATTAATCTCTTTTAAGGGCTTGCCTAGCTCATTAGCTATATAAGTATAGAATTTAATATATGGTAACTCATCAGAACCTGGGCCCGTAGCCTTAAAGACTTCAAATCTTTTAGGTAAAGCAATAACTTCAGTTATGTCAGTAAATTCCACTGGTGTAAAATAATTAACCATTATGCTCTCCTATTAAAGTGGAGTGGGCGGGAATCGAACCCGCGTCCAATAGTTACCCTGCGGGTCTTATCTATTGTCAAAACCATAGCCACCCCCTCTCCTAGATTAACCATAGTACAAATATGGTACCTAATACTATTGCCGCTGAGTAAAATCCTGCATTGTTCATGTCTATTAGTCCCATTCGTCAAAGTCTGGATCCCATCCAAGTAACTTCTCTATTAAATTACAAATCTTACCGTGAAACTGCTCAGTCATGTGAGCTAAAAAACATAATGTCAGTATTACCCACTCAGTATGTACAGTATACAACCAAACAACTACTGCTGCGAATAATAATGATGCTCTTAGTGCTCTCCAAATGTGCTCTACTAAATAATGTTTACGCTGCTGCTCACTCATTATAAGTACCTTTAGTTGCCACAGAAATCATAATCATAGGAGCGACCTCTTCCGTCCTCCTGATTAAATACATCTACCATTTGACCTTTTTCGTTTCTAATATAGGAAAGCTCTATGAGAATATCCTCTAAAGCGCGTACTAGGTGCTTAGGGGCATGTTTATTGATGAGGTACATATTTATATACACATCGGTTACTTTCATATCAATCTCCTACAGTCTACTTTAACTCTAGTCTGCCTTAAACAGTTTGTCAATAATTTCTTCGCCATGTTTGGCAATTACCCATAATAAAGTCCCTGCAAAAAGTAGGCCAGGTTCACCAGTAATTGCCCCAAATGCCAAAAATGTAAAGCATAAAGCATAGGACATTTTCTGTATTAAACTCATTCTTTAAACCTTTTAGTGCATATCTCCTGAACCACCTTCTGAAGGTGTAACCGGGCAGTAATGCCGTCAAACTGATTCCTACGACGCATTTTAACCCATATCTTAGATCTAGGGTGTTTAACTATAACGTGTGTGGGGGTCCATTTATATAATATATGTTGTATAACGTGCATACCCCTTACGTAATTAATCATTTTCATATCTAATCCTAGTGATCTGTAGATCTTCATCATGTAATAATCCTCGTTTCCATCTAGTGTAATACATTAGTGACCTGCAGGTGGCGTGCAATAATGGGTGTAGTCCTGTTTCTTCGTCCTGAGTCCGCCCACAATAAGACTCCGCGACGTGGCGGAACATTGACGCGTGCATGTCCTTATGGCTACTCTTTTTACCGTTAACATCTAACCAATTGAATCTACCGTGTTTCTCAGCACCAAACTCTAGTACTTCGATAAAATCTTCAAATTCTGGTACCCATAGATCGCTTTCGTTTCTCATGTTTGCTCCTTCTGTATTACTTCTTTTAGTTCAGGTAATATTTTATGTACATCTAAGTACGTAATGGGCATCTTTCGACCCTTAGCATACTCGATCTCAGCCTGTACTCCAGTTGATTCTTTCCATCCTGGAAGCATTAATACTAACAATTCATCACATTTGCGGATCATTAGTTTATCATGCTTTTCCCAGAATTCCCATTTATGGCCCGCTTCACCATATTGTTGGTACATGTGGGATTCAGTAATGGGGCTAAATATATGCTTTCCGTTAGCAATTAGTCTATCCCCTACCGCAGTGATTAACAAGTGACGCAACGTCATAACAAACTTGTTAGTATGAGTGTATGGAACAGCTAAGTAACTAAGTTTCATCTTCTCCACCGTTTATGAAAATATCTTCGCCAAAAATACTGGCGCACTAATGACATTATAGTGAGTGCAGTAGATAAAATCAAGTTACTTTGTATAGACATTGACCATATAAAATTAGAATATAAATACTTTTGAATATAGGGTTCTGATAAATTTCCCGTTTGAATCAATGCGATAGATAATAAAAATCCAGATATTACGTTGGCAACTGCCTCTATTAAAGCTCGTAATCTATTTTTATAGCGTTTAGTCGACATAATAATTTAACCTTATCTTTAACAATCTTTTTGCTCCTGAACTGTTGACCTTTGTCTACACAAGTCCAGAATCGTTCGACCTCTTCTTTTATAATCCTTTCTAATAACTCATCTCGTTCCACCTTATAAATAACCAAAGGTAAGTTAAGTTCTTGACTATATTGAGTTAAATTAGTGCTCATTATGCTAAGATATCCATAATCAATATCAGGAACTAGCATCATTTGTGTAGCTAATTGAGCTATATAATATTCTGGGGCCTTGGCTTGATACCTTAAATAATTTGCAGGCTTGGTAGTTTTACACTCTAACAATACTTCTTCCCAATGAGCGTCGGGGGTAGCACCTAGTTTTAACTCATCGTTAGTGAAAAATTGGCGACCTTCGTACAGCTTAAAGTCAGTGCCTAATTTCATATTAGTAGCCTCTACCACTACTGGTTCCAACCATTGCCCTATAATAGTATAAGCATTACCGTTAAAAGTAGAATTGGCTTTCTCTTTCCACATTTGATTAGCTGTGCACCATCTGTTAACTCCGAGTATAGAGCCAACTTCTGTAGCCGTTACACATCTCTTCCTTTTAGCTAGCCATTCTGCTTCAGTCATCTTATTTCTTCTTTTTAGAGGCTATGAACTCTTTCTTACCTTTAGCTCTATTGAAATCTTCAATTAAGCTAACTAAACCGTCATGATCTAACTGTTGAAACTCTTCAATGATATCCATGAAGAATAACGCTTTAGTAAATATATATTCAATATCCTCGGTCCTCTCCTTCGATATAGCGGCCGAAATGGCTAGATTCATGGCTTGTCCTTTGCGGATTTTGATCTCTGTATTATCCATTGGTTTATTCCTCTTGTGTTTTTGGTAGTATAACTACTTAAATCCTACTCTGTTAGACTTTTAGGTATAATTCTTGTCTTTTGACCCATAAACCCTACTCCAGTAGGACTTATCCTTGCTCCAGTAGGACATTAACTCTGCTTCTACTGATATATGTACGCTGTCTAATACAGTTTTCATGTTTCGTACCAGTTTGTAAGCAATATTCTCAATGTGTAACTCTTTTTCATCATTGTCTCTGACCTCAAAGAGTATTTCGTCATGTATAAAAGCAAGGGGATTTACGTCCGGATGCTCGATATAGCTGCTTATTATATCACACATTGCCCGCTTTGCACCAATTGCGGCCGGCGTTTGCATCAAATAACCGTTACAAAAGGCAGTATAGGTGCACCAGTCGCGCTTATGTCCGTATATATCATAAGAGTACATTGGTTCTTCTTCCCACTCACCATAATCATTTTTACGCCATGAGGTCTCGCCCGTCATAAACTGTTTATGTCCATCTGACAAGAAAAACCCTAGTTCAGGGTATAATCTAAACAACTCTTGCTTCAACCCCACTAATTCATCGTATACTATAGACCATTCTTTGAATTCTGTCCTCTCAATACGTAGGTTGGGGATGTCTTTTACCCCTCTAAATGCCCATCTCGCCTCTTGCTCATATTTAAATCGTTCAAGAACTTCATACTTAGTGATGATTCCTTCCTTAAATAGAAGGGTCTTAGTTGTGTCGTACCCTAGTCCTCCGGGAAACCCTAAATTAATGGGCTTAGAAAGTTGACGATAGTGCTTATATTGTTTCTTCTTTTTATTCTCTATAAAATGCTCGTAAGGGTCAATACTTTGACCAATAGGGCTGTTATTGGGTAAACTATTGCGCATTATCTGGCAGGCCAGCTTTGAATGCATGTCAATATAGTCCTCTCCCTCATTCATGGCGTCCTTCATGGCCGACTTGCCGAAAAGTTTATATAGTTGATGTGCTACTGAGGCCATCTCTAGGCCAGTGTAATCTATCGAACATATCTTAAACCCCTCTCGGGGAACAAAGCAGTTGCGAACATCCCAATTTACATCTGGTACTTGGCGAGGCATTTGCTGTATATTCACTGATGGGTATAGCTTGCTAGAGGTAGATGATGTCCTACCTGATGATTTAGCCACCGAGTAATTGGTGCGTATGACAGGGTCTGCCTGTTCGAGTCTATTAGTGAAGGCTGATATAACCTTCTCATAAGTGGCAATGGTGACAAAGCTGTTAACTACAGGGTCATTAGATATAGTTTGATAGTATGCGAGATCTTCACCGCTAGTGCTTACGTTTCTTTTAGGGGTATATCTTACATTCTTACCTAAAGTTTTTCTTAAGTGTCCTCGGAACACTTTCATGTTCTTCACAATCTTACCTTTACTGTATCTACACAGTTCCATGTCTATCAGTAAGTCATAATGAGGCTTTAATTTGGCTCCTATCTCCATTCGCAGTTCGCGAACACGGGAACAGTCTATGGTTATACCTAGTGAGGCCATAAGATTTAGCCATATAGATGCCTCAATTGCCTCAGTCGCCTCACCTTGCATCCTAGATTCTTGGATCTGGAATATCTTATGGGCATATATAGAGTCCCCCAACGAGTAATCTATAGCGGCCTGCGGCCATCTCTCTATTGGAATACCGTCTAACTGATTATAATTGGTACGCCACGAGTCTTCACCTTTGGTGTGAGATATGTCTACCTCTAGATATTTGTCTACTAATGCACTTAAGGAGGATTTAAGGCCATTCTCTTTGATATAACAGGACATGAGTTGTTCTTGTATCATAGTACAGGCTAAATTCCCCTTAGCTAGGGCGTTCCTTAGATTCTGTCTTAATTCAGAGAAGTGGTACCAAATCACACCCGCCTCAAAGGTAATATTGTGAGCTACTATCTTTTTACCGCTGTTAAACGCCCATAGAAGCCCTTGGTGCATCTTTTCATGTCCTACTAATACCTCACTATACCTCTTGGAATTAGATGAATCTAGTCCCTTAGAGTCATTCTCATTCCTCTCAGTGTGTATGGACAGACAGACGGGCTTAGGGTAAGGGTTGTCCTTGTCTATTAGGTAAGTTTCAAAATCTATTGCTATACATTCGGTCATGGTGGTCCTTTTGAAGGAATAAAAAAGGGTCCGTTAGAACCCTTTGATTTTAGCACATTAGAGCCCTTTGATTTTAGCACAATCGTTGCTTTTATTCTTCAGGGAAGATTCTTAATTGTGTCTAAAATTCTAGAACGTCGTGCCTCAGCTGACTCACCTGAGTCGGTGCTAGGAGCACTAGTTTCAATGTCAGACCCTAATATGACGGCGTCTAAATAAAGACCTCCACCCATAGGGTTAAAGTTGTTTACTGTACAAACCATTTGAGCACTACCGCCGGTAATAAATGGAATCTCTTCCTGCGTTAATACATTACCGGAGGCATCTGTTACAACTACATCCTTTTTGGTTTTAGCCTGTACTGTGAAATGATTTGGCGTAGGGGCATGTTTAGTGCCCAATAATCGTGGGTTAATTGATGTGACGGTTTCTTTCCACTTAGCACCTTCCTTGGTTGAGCCGTCAAATACAAGACGGGTCGTATAAGTGTCTTTCACGTCGCTATCTATACTGCCTGATACCTTAACCTTTAAGGCAGCAAAGCTAATTTCCCCAACAGGTGACTTCACTGTTTCAGTCATTAGAATTCTCCTGAGTTTCCTCTGTTTCTATAATTAATTCTTGAACACCGAAATGGCGCTCAATCCTAGAGGCAGCAGCATTAGCATGAATGTGCATATCTCTGTCTTGAAGTATATTCTTAATATCTTTCTCTGTCAAGAAAGGACAACAAAAATACTTAAAGGTTTCTTCCCAACTCTTCTTGAACTCTACCATTGAAGTTAAAAGTTCGTGTCCTTTGCCTGCATCCATAGTGGAATAGTTGTGGAACATTAAGGTCGAGCCTGGTGCCATGTTTAACGTGTCCCCTGAGAGCGCTATAATGGCACCCATGCTCGCTGCAGTGAACCAAACGTTAGTGTTAACGTAGGCCCTGCAGTTTTTCAAGGCGTGAGCCAAGAAAACTCCAGTATAACAGCTTCCTCCCAAGTTTACAAGGTTTAAATCAATTAAATCACCTTCTTGGGCCCCGTGCTGTAAAAAATGCAACAACTCATAGTATTCGCTGACTTCATCAGTGATTTCCATACTCAGGGTAAGATTATACCTCTTTCCGGGCATGGTGACCTCTTTAAGATGGTAACTTTTTGATGCCGACACATCTAAATCTAAATCTAAGTCTTCATTATCATGGTTATTCATTATTGCGACTCCCTTGCTACTCTATCTCTAATTCCAAGTCTTCGCGCCAGCCATATACATATATAACGTTGCCTTTGACTTCATATAATAGTTCACTTGATTTAACCAATGCCATTAGTTCATGACGTGATATGGTCGCACATAAGTTACCGTATTTGACCTTAAGAGGTCTGGTTAGTCTTCGCAGCATCATCTTTCAACTTATTATAATTTTGGATTAAAGCGAGATACATCTTAGATACATCCTTCTCTGAATATTGTTCATTGTGTAATAGTAATTCTACCTGAATTTCTTGCGCTAGTCTACAACATTTTTCAATCGCTATAGTTTTAGAATTCATAATTAAATCTCCGCTAATACCTCTAATTGTTCAAATGTATACTCTACATTATCGACTAAGGCTTCACTCTCAGGATAAAAACCTATGTAAAATGACGTGCCCTCAGGTCTTATGTAGCTATTGTCATTAAATATCACTCTACCTACGGCGGGGGATATTAGCTCTTCCCATGCCTCAAAGTGACAACTACTTAAAAATCCGAAAGCATTACTAGAAATATGTCTACGACTCATAACTGCTTACCTCGTATGAATTGGCCCGCTTCTTCATCATATTCACGCCAGTAAGCCACAAAATTAGGATATCGCGTACGATAATCCACCATGTTCTTAAATACGTCCGCCTTACGCTGATACCATAAATCCATCCGTAATTTCCCTTTTTCATCTATTAAGATCATATTATAGACCATTTATATCTCCTTACATATCTTTAACCATAACCCATACGCTTTAATCTGTTCTTTAGTGTAGTTATATTCTTCACCCAGTTCTTCATACGTCTTTAACCAATCATCTAAAGATTTTGTTATACATCCAATTTTAACTAAATTATTCCAGTAATAAGCAAAGTCCTTCCCAGCAGTAAAGGTGAGTATCTCAGTACCTCTAATACCGTTCAAATTGGCACCCCTCAAATAAGCTCTACTCAAATCAGCT
>JAJDDC010000087.1 GCA_029260515.1 Phycisphaerales bacterium
CAATTAACTACCGAGGATATATCTTCTGCATTTAGACGAGCTCAAAAAGCTATGGGCATTTTTATAGAAAAAGGAACGCAAAGCCCTCTTAGACCAAAAAGATGGAGAAAAGTTTTCAAGACTGCATCTTCTAACGCTGGACTTGATAGAGATATTATAAAAATAATGCTTGGTCAGTCAGGGGATCAATCACAAACTTATGAGGAAGATGATAGAAATACTATGGAATTTCATTATGAACAATTAGAACCTAAAATTACATTGCATAAAGATGAAGAAGATGAAAATAAACAAGTTCAGAAATTGAAGAAAGACTTTGAAGATTATAAAAAAGAATCTGATGCAAAGATTGCCGACATGCAGAGACAGCATCGTGAGGATGTGACTGATGAATTAGATGATACAAAAAACAAGAGAATTGAGGAAATTCTGAGAAAACATAAAGTTATCTAAATTAATTCCTCAAATCTCTCTGTGTGGGAGTCATGAGACATTCTATTCTCGCAATGAACAAAAACTAGCATGTTCAAACTCTTAAGGATAATTGTATGATTGGCAAAAGTCTCTACATCAAGATTGGAGAAAATCCAATACTTTCATTTTTGATTTTTAAATCTGTTTAATTCATTTCTTATAACTATGTCTTTTTTGGGTTCTGTCAAGTCTGTGGTTGTTTAAATACTGTAAAAATCGGTTGCTGTAGTTCACAGATCTCTGAAATCAAATTTTTAGATTAATATCATTGAATGCAACACTTTCTCCCTCGATTGCAACAGAGTAAAAATTAAGGCTGATTTTCTATCCTAAAATCACGTACAGAATTTTCTACAACACATATTTCAAGATACTGCTCACACATACCATAATCAGTCTTAGCTAAAAATGTGTCAGTATCACGTTGCTCTAACCAGACGCGTGGTGGCAGGCAGCCACTAGTTCTAAGATACATGCCATCTATTTCACTACAAGTCTCCTCGGATACTTCGCACATACCGAACATCCATTCCCTTTCATCACACATTTTTTGGGCAAGTTCCGAGTCTCCATAACAGGACATTTTTACTTCATATACTCCCAAATCTGCAATCTCTTCGCAGGCTTGCTTTGGAGTTAATTGTTGTGCAAGTATTTGTTTTGTATCATGAAATAGTATCCAACCCCGTTCAATTAATTTTTCAGCAGTTGATGGTTTTACACATGCAGGAGAATTATTTTGTTTGAAGATTAATTCTAATCCTTCTTTACAAATTATATTTTCAAGATTGATTCCAGATTCAAATTGTTTTTTTGGACTTAAATGTTGACTGATACCATTAACTTTAATCAAACCATCTTTTGCAGTTGCAATAAAATTATCTTCGGTGACAAAAGATTCACGAGTATAGGTTTGATTTATCAAAGATCCTGTAAAGTATAACAACACACGATCTCCCAATTCAAATTTAGAACTTATTTCAGTATGCAGTGTCGGAACACCTACTGCAAAGAGTGGTGCTCTTGCTTTAACTATAGTATTTTCAGACATTGGAAGATTTTTTAGATATTCTTCAACGTCAATAGTGATCTCTTCAATATTTGAGACATAAGTTAATTCATATGCTTTTGAGCCATCTTTTTCCCAGAGAATTTTAGAAGAATGAAACCCACCAACTGGAAGATCATCTGCAGAGTCAAATTCTCCTACGATTTCAGAGGTTTGCGTAGTGTGGATTACATCTATAGAAGTTACATTTCCAATTACTATTGTATGACTTTGTTTCACAAGTTCTTCAGTAGAACGTGCAATCCATAATCCGTCAACATCTTGAACTCCAACAATTCCAATAGTAAAAACCATCACAATTAGCGGAATTGCTGCCCAGACTAGCCTCATATTGGTATGAATTAGTACGAACTTCATAAAGTGTTCTATATAATATCAAACAAAGGATTGTTAGTTTGTCAGGAGTCCCGTGATTCAATCAAGTACTCTCTGATCAGGACGGATTAATTTTGAAGGTGCCTAGGTATCAAATTAATAATTTATTATTATCAAAAGTCTAGTTTTTATTTTCTTTTTCTCCAAATAATAAAGATGATCACAATTATAATGCCACATATGAGAACAAAAAAGCCAATTACAAGACCGTCACTAAATTCCTCCACCATTGAATCAGATATTATGATATTAGAATCGCCTTGTTCAAAATCTATCTGAAGATTAGAAACCCCATTTCCAGATCCAAGGTTATCAAAATCTACTTTTTCTCCATCAATTAAGACCAAATATCGAACAACATCATTTGCATCGTATAGATTAGACGTATTCAAATATTCGGGAGAAATGTAAATTTCCAACTTACCGTCACTGATGGCGTTAATGGATACCAAAAATGAATTATCCTCAGCAATTGTCTTCATATCTTTGATGGTACCGCCTTGGATATTGTAACCCACAAGAGTATGTGAATCTAATTCAAAAGTGTCTGGCATTGGAACTTCCATAGGTTCAATGGCAATTGATTCTTGAATTGGTTTGAAAGGCACATAACCCAATTTTTCTGCCATTTCTCGTA
>JAJDDC010000088.1 GCA_029260515.1 Phycisphaerales bacterium
GGGTCTTCGGAGGACGGTGACGCAGACGGAGTTCCACAAAGCAATCGAGCCGCTTCTGGAACGAGCCGTACAGGCGGCGAAGACCTGCATCGGTGACCACGCGTTGGACGGCATCTTGCCGGTCGGCGGCGCGATGCACCTTCCTTTCGCGCGTGAATTCTTCGCCAAGGCATTTCCTGGCATACCTCTGCTCGACGGCATCGACAAAACCCACGCCGTCGCGATGGGTGCGGCAGAGTACGGCGTCATCGCCCTCCGGGAACGCGGCGGCAAGGCGATTGACCCGCAAGACGGGAAAGAAATCCCCGACGCCGGCGGGAACCTGATCCTCAAATCGCCGCACTTCGTCGGCATTGCCAGCTTCATCGATTCCCTCGGGCGAAGCGCCGGTGTTCGGCTCGGCACGCTCATCCAAAAAGGCGACCGCGTGCCCGCCCAAAGGGAACTTCGATTCAGGCTTGAGCACGCAAATCAGAGCGAGGCCGAAGTGATCATCCTCCAGGGCTCGGAAGACGCGGCCCGCCTCGAGGACTGCCTCGTCATTAAGAGGGTCTTGTTGACCGGTCTCACCCCTGAACCCGGCCGTGGCCTGTCTGAACGAATCCACGCGCGGCTCGAGGTTGGCCGGTCGGGCTTGGTGAGCGGAAGAATCTGGGACGACGTCACGGGTATCGAAGAGCAGGTGTCCTTTGAATGGGATGCGATGAAGGGAGGATCACAATGAGTTCCCAGCGGGTCCATACAATACCCTCGTGGAGAGACCGGGAGCACATCATCTATGTTTCAGACGAGAGCGGTAGCATGCGTCAGCGCTTCCGAGAATCAACTCGCTTTGAAGCCGCCCGGGCCGCGCTTGCCGAACTCATTCAATCGGCATCCGAAAGCCTCGACCCGGCCTCTACCGTTTCGGTCATTCAATTCTCTTCATCGGCGTCGGTCGTCTGCCCGGGACACCAGCTCGACACATGCGGTGTGGGCAAGCTCCTAGCGGCCGTTGCGGCTACCAAGTGCGGCGAAGGATGCACGAACATCACTTCAGCGCTTCAGATGGCGTGTTCACTGCTTCAACACGGAATCGAAGGGACGCCTCGAATCGTGCTTCTCACTGACGGCAAGCACAACGATGGGCCGCATCCCCACTCTGGAGGGTCGTTCCCGTGGGGAATCGGACCCGATGGCCCTCAGATGCCGCGGGGTATCCACGTCACAACGATCGGGATCGGGAATAAAGACAAGAAGGAAGTCGATGAGACACTGCTTACATGGCTCGCTTCGCGGCTCCCCACCGGAGGCAAGGACTATCACTACATCACAAATGACCGAGCCTTGCTTGTCCTCTGCCGTCAACTCGGCCGCGGTCTTGTACTGGGGCGATGACATGACAAAAAGAAAAGACGGTCATACACCTATGCACCTCTTCGAGGTGCCGCGTGCACGGAAATCAATGCAGCCTGCCGGAAGGTCAGGTGACGAAGGGACTTCCGACGTGTACGCCGCGTGTACGCATTTAGAGGGAGCTGGAACGTGAAGAAGGACCGGACACTAACAATTCGACTCACGACGAAGCTACACGAGCAACTTGTCGGTGATGCCGAGAAGGCGAACGAAAAGCCGAGCACGTTCGCAGCTCGCATCGTGCACGACGAGCTCACGAAGCGTGAACGATTGCGTGAGCTACTCCTGGAGCAATTCGGCTCGCTTAGGGACGACCTCTTCAATGCCACGGTGTTGTTGCTCCGGTATGGAGGGCAGATGAATGATGAAGCCCAGGCCGTAGAGGCCGCCGAAGCCATCATGGACGAAAGCGGAGGAGAGCAGTAGTGCTGTTCGTTCTGTTCACATTGACAGTTCTGATCGTCATAGCCTCCTGGTTCGTGTCGGCGAAGCCGATCGCGGCCGGCGGAAAAGGCCGGTACTTGTTCTCGCAGGCACTCGACGATTACTTGTTTGTTCCGGGTCTTGAGCCTGAGGGCAGGTGGTTCGGGAATGGGTTGCAGCCCCTGGGCCTCCGCGAAGGTGACAAGGTAACGCAGCAAGCCTACAAGAACTTCCTCCTCGGCCGTTCACCCGACGGAACGCAGCAACTGGTCACACACCAGAAATACCGCAATGAACCGCCGAACCGCACACCACGCAAAGCACGATGCGCCTTTCATTCTGACGCTTCAGCCCCGAAGAGCGTGAGCGTCCTCGCTCTTTGCGGTGACGATCATACTTACCGCGAAGGTTGGGCCGCCCATCGGCACGCCGACGACGAGAAGAACCGGTTTCTGGCCGAAGAATGCGGCTGGGCACGCTCAAAACGAAATGGCGTAGTTGAGATCGTACCGGTCAAGATCAGCGGCGTAAGCTTTGAGCATTGCAGCGCGCGCCCTGTGGACGATGCTATCGACGAACCGGTTATGACCGAGCCTATCGAGGAACGGTTCGGCCACTTGTGTCGAATGCGAGGAGGGTCGTGAGATGCCGACCATCACTGTCGAGTTGTTCGATCTATCCGTGAATTCACTCACGCATCCCGACGTCGTGCGATTTCGTGGTGCTTTGGAGGTCATGGCCACGGAGTACGGTACGAAACTGTCGCATTTCAAGGTCTCGAACGGCGTTGCTACATTCACGATCGACGACCTTGAGATGTGCGCCGAGATTCTGCGTCACATGCAAGTAGTCAGCGGTCGACGGCCCGAGATCGTGATGGAAACCGTACTGCTGGAGGTGCGAAACGGTCGAACCGACGGGAAGAAGGACCCTTGAGCGTACTCGTGGCTGTATGTTTCGGGGCCAAGCCTGCTTGGCGAGCATTCCAACGAAGAGCGGTTCAGCCTCCACCGGCCGCCATAGACGGTCGGCGGAGGCCGCACGGCGACGATGTCGCCGGTACCGCACGACTGACACTACCCCACTTTGGCCATGATGTCAGCCGCCTTTCCTCGGTCGAGCTCAGCGTAGACTTCCGTGATGGCAGCGGAGCTATGTCCCAGAACAACGCGGGCGGCTTCGATGCCGAACTCCTTGCGGAGGAAGGTCGCTGCGCTGTGCCTCAGCCGATTCGGCGCCCATCGGTGTTCCTTGCGCCATTGCGTGGCTTCTGAATCACTCAGCTTCTTCGAAGGCGGGAAAGCCTTGTCACAACCGCGGTTGATGGCGTGTTCGTAGCTGCCGATGGTGTAGCACTCTCCGAGTCGCTTCTTCAAGTTCCGCTTTGGCCGGCGTCGACGCTGGCTCGGCGTCAGCGGCGTCTTACGATCGGCGCGGAGCCTCGTCCGGTGCTCAGCCATGGCCAGTTTCGGGCTGAAGAGATAGGCGTTCAAGTCATCAACGAGGAACGGCCGGACAACCTCCTGAGCGCGTGGCCCCAGGCAGATCAACCGCTCTCGGTCGTGATGCTCCGTCTTGTGGGTCATTGGCCTGTAGAGCCACACCTTTCCGCTCGAGTCCAAGTCACAAGCC
>JAJDDC010000089.1 GCA_029260515.1 Phycisphaerales bacterium
CGATCAAAAAGTGTGGATTTGTGCCGGATATCATTTACGATCTGGGAGGGCAGGGCAAGGAGGAGATGATCCGGGTGCTGGCACGGGATATCGGTGAGCTGGTGGAAAAAGTTCTCAAGATAAATCGATGGGTCGTAGCCAATCAAACTAGAGGCGAAAAGGATACCTGGCGGGTACGGTAGTCCTTCTATCCATTTTCGATGTCACCCTGAGTCTGCTGAAGGCCGGCATCTTCATCTGAAATGCCCTATAGAAAAGTCCGGTCGATCAGAATGTCAGCATTTTCCTTGACGTTTTCCATCCACTCCTGGAACGCTACCCGGGACTTATCGGCCTTCAGGCGGGCATAGATTTTTTTCGATTGTTCAGGATCGGGTTGGCTCACCGCTTCACGTTCCACCAGTTGGATCAGGTAGTAGACCCCACGACTTTCTCCGGTTGTGGTTTCCCCCGGTTTGAGTGGGAACACGGCGTCTTTGATGGACTGGATGTTGCCGATGCCCGGGATAGAATCCGATTGATTGATGAATGGGGTTTCTTCCACCGTCATCTTGAGTTTCTTGGCCAGTTGCTCCAGGTTCTTATTGTTCTTCAGCTGTTCTCCAAGAGCTTTAAACTGATTTTCCGTAGCGGATTTGTTTTTCTCTTCAGCCACCGCTTGCGTCGCCGCGCTCAATACGTCATTCAACTTCGGGATATAGGGATCTTTTCTTGCGGCTATTTTAAGCAGGTAGGAAGCGTCCGGCGTGTTGACCGGTTCGCTCAGTTGTTCGCCCGTTAGTAAAAATGCCGTATTGAAAAATTCGGGAACATTGCCGATTTCGGGGACATTGTGGACGTTTCTTGAGATGAATTCGGTGGTTTGGGCCTCAGCTTTGTATTTCAGGGCCGCCTGGGTCAGGTCGTTGCCGGCTCCGGCCTCCTTGCGAATTTTTTTGGCGATGGTCCGGATGCGTTTCAGCGCTTTATCTTCTTTGAGAGTTTTTTTGATTTCCTCCTGCACTTCCTCCAGGGGTTTCGTGCGTCCCTCTTTCATCTCTTCCAGCCGGATGATGTGAAAACCAAACATGGATTTGACGGGATCGCTCAGCTCTCCGGGTTTCAACTGATCGAGTGCCGCTTCAAACTCCGGGATCATCATTCCCTGGGAGAACTGTCCCAGGCTGCCGCCGTTGTTTCCGGATGCAGTATCTGCAGAGTGCTTCTTAGCCATCTCCCCAAAATCGGCGCCTTCTTTGATTTGTTTCAGGATTTCTTCGGCTTTGATTTTGGTTTTCTCGTCGGCTTCGTTCAGTAATTTTTCTTTCTCCTCAGTGGATAAGTCTTCTCCAAGCGGAAGAGGGGAGTCACTTTTAATCAGGATGTGGCTGGCCTTGTATTGTTTTTTGATCAAATACTTGGCCTCATTGGTTTTGTAGTAGTCCTGAATATCTTCTTCATAAACCTCAATCACGTCCTCCACCAGGTTTGGAGTCAGCTTGACGTATTGGACCTGGATTTGTTCCGGGACTTCGAATTGGCTCTTGTGCGTATCAAAGTACTTTTGGGTTTCCTCGTCCGAGGGACGGTCGGCGGGTTTGAAGTAGTCTTTCGAAAAACCAACATATTTGAATTTTATTTTTTCGTTTTCCTTTTTATAGGCTTCCTGAACCTCGCTTTCCGAAATATGTGTCGAAGCCTTGATGATTCCCTCCAGCTTTTGACGGAGAAGGCTTTTGCGCTGGCCATCTTCAAAGTCTTTTGCGCTGATGCGGCTGAAGCGAAGATAGTTCTTATAGAGACTACTGCTGAACTTGTCGTCTTTTCGAAATTCAGGTTGTTTGGAAATGCTTTCGGCCAGCTCCTCATCACTGATCATGAGGTTCATTTTTTCCGCTTCGAGGAGAACGAGCTTGTTCTGGATCAGAGCCTCCAGCGCATTTTCCTTCAGTTTGAGTTGCGCTGCCATCTCATCTGAAAATTGGCCACGAAACTGATTGCGGTAAAAATTGATAATGTTGGTGTAGGCGCGATCAAACTCATTCGCCTTGATCTCCATTCCGTTGACGGTGGCGACGGTTCGGTTGGCTTCACCGATGCTGCCTCCCGCTCCCCAGGAATAGAAAATTGTGGCCACAAAGGCGAGGATAATTACCCATAAAAAGCCCTTGGCCATTCCGCTGTTTCGAATCCAACTGAGCATGTATTTACACTCCCACGTCTTGCAAAAAGATGTTAAAATTTAAGCTGATTATGTTAGTCCACCAGGTTCTAATTCGCAACCTGTTTATTCCAACCTTATTGCATTGAAAACAATCCTGAATCTCCTCTTTTGAGGTCCAGGACCACCGGGTCTTGCAAATTCCCAACTCCCTTGGTATAAGGGTGTTATTGTAGAAAAATCAATCAGTTAACCAGGCTTTTATCAACCTCAACAGGATAACAGTTGTGTTCAACTTCTTTTGGGATTTGTTTTCGAACGATTTGGCAATTGATCTAGGAACAGCCAATACGCTGGTCTTTGTTAAAGATAAAGGCATCTGTCTGCGCGAACCTTCTGTCGTAGCCATCAATACCCAGACCAAGGAAGTGCTGGCGGTCGGGGCGGAAGCCAAACAGATGCTGGGCCGGGCTCCCGGCAGTATCGAAGCCATTCGTCCGATGAAAGACGGGGTCATTGCGAATTTTGAAGTCACGCAACAGATGATCAGCAGTTTTATTCAGAAGGTCCATAACAACCGCAAGTCACTGGTCCGGCCGCGGGTGGTGATTGCCGTGCCTTCCGGAATCACGCAGGTCGAAAAACGGGCGGTGCGCGACTCCGCAGAGTCTGCGGGCGCCCGGGAAGTGTATCTGGTTGAGGAACCGATGG
>JAJDDC010000090.1 GCA_029260515.1 Phycisphaerales bacterium
CATCCAACCCCGACCGACGCCGCTGTTGGTGACCCTACGTGCCGTGCGCGAACCGGGCCGCGGGATGGGCACCGGTGTGCCACGGGCTGAGGCCGACGGCTGGCTGTCGAGTCCGCTGCACCGACGCGTTGCGCGCCTCGCCACTCGGCTGATGGCGTCGGTCGGGTTCGGTGAGAGTGAAGCCCTCAAGGAGCAACTCCGGGTTCTGGATAAACCGATCGAACGCCACGCCTACGAGAAGCTCCTCGGCGCAACGGTTGGGTTCTTGCTGCCGATACTGATGCTCGGGACCATGGCAGCCGGTGGCGTATCGGTGTCGCCACTTGTCGGCCTCGGTCTCAGCATTGCTTTCGGCGCTGCCGGATTCTTGTACCCCGACCTCCCCCTCGGGGAACAGGTTAAGAGGCGCCAACAGTCGTTTCGCCATGCGCTGTCGAGCTGGCTCGACCTTGTCACCATCATTTTGGCTGGTGGCGGCGGTATTGAAACCGCGCTGGCTGGAGCAGCCGACGCCGGAGACGGCTGGGCCTTCGATGAGATCCGCACAGCACTACGACGAGCGGACCTCACCGGCCGCACACCCTGGGATCTGCTTGACGAGCTGGGCGCCACCATCGGCGTGGACGAATTGCGAGAACTCGCCGCATCGGTCGCTCTCGCCGGGGGCCAGGGAGCCAAGATCCGACAATCGCTCGCTGCCAAGGCCGACGCCCTGCGCGCTCAACAAGGCGCCGAGATCGAAACCAACGCTGAGGAACGCACCGAGAAGATGATCGTCCCGGTCACCGTGATGATCGTCGGTCTCACCCTGTTCATCGGCTTCGGAGCAGTCGACGCCATCGGGACCGACGGCGGCGGAACCTTCGTGACCCCAACAACCGACTTGGCGCCGTGAGAGCCGAGTTGTCCTGCCCATCAACCATCAAAGAACCCAACAAGAAGGAAACCGAAAGATGAATGCAATCAAGTCCTACATCGAGTTCATGCATCTCGCCATCGAATACAACATGAACCTGGTCGGCGTTGACCCTCGAGACGAACGAGGCGCCATCTCGACCGAGATGGCCGTGGTCATGGCCGCCATGGTGGCCATCGCCGTTACCGCAGGAGCGATCTTCATCGCCAAGGCGCAATCGAACGCCAACAACATCCCAGACACGGTCCCCGCGCCCGGGTGACCCGGACCATGAATCGACCATCAATGGTGAGACGAGGGCGTCTACCGACGCGCCTCGACGATGAAGCGGGCGTGACCTCCACGGAGGTCGCCGTCATCATGCCCGTGCTCATCATCGTCATCATGATGGTCTTCCAAGTCGGGATGTTTTGGCACGCCAAACAGGCCGCCGACGTAGCAGCCGAAGAAGCGGTAGAAGCGGCCCAAGTGGCCATCGCCACCGAAGCCGACGGCTACAGCGGAGCAGCGGCGATCCTCGGCCAGGCAGGCAACCTGACCAACACAGTCGTCACCGTCAACCGCGACATCGCCACGGGAACCGTCACCGTCGTCATCACCGGTGACGCCCCCTCGATCATCCCCTTCGGTTCCTGGTCGGTAACCGCCCAAGCCCAGGGATCGATCGAACAATTCGTGCCGGCGGCCCAGCGATGAGCCGGCCCGTCGACACCGAGCGAGGCTCCGTCTCCACCGAATTCGCAATCGTGATGGCCGCGATCTTGTTGGGCTTCTTTGCCCTCGCCATCTACGGAGGCCGCGTGGTCCAAGCCGAGAACGACGTACGAAGCGCTGCCCATGAGGCCGCAAGAGCAGCCAGCCTCGAAGGCAGCCCCGGAGGTGCCGACGCCACAGCTCGATCCGTCGCCCTGGCCAACCTCACCAGATCCGGTGTGGCTTGTGGCCCACAGCCGGCCATCACCGTGGACCTCACCCAATTCGGACCCGGAGGCCAAGTAACCGTCACCGTCGACTGCCAAGCGTCCTTCGCCGACGTCGGAGCCCTGGGAGTGGCAAGTGCCGCCGTGTTCAGCGCGTCGGCCACCGAGATCATCGACACGTATCGGGGAGGCTGAACAAACGTGGCCAGAAATCGCGACAACGAGCGAGGCTCGGTTTCCATCCTCGTCGCCGCGCTCGGGCTCGCCCTGCTCATGGCCACCGGCCTCGCCGTCGACGGCGGACGCAAACTCGGAGCGCTCTCCGAGGCCCGCGACATCGCTGACAACGCCGCTCGAGCCGGAGCGCAAATGGTCGACACCGACGCCTACCGCTCCACCGGCACCCCAGCTATCGACCCGGCAGCAGCCACCCAACGAGCCAACGCCTACCTGGCCTCCCAAGGACACCAAGGCACCATCACCGTGAACGCAACAACGGTGACAGTGACCGTCACCATCACCGTCGACACGAGGTTCCTTCCCGGACCGATCGTCGTCTCCGCCACCGAATCAGCCTCCGCCATCGCGGGCATCTGAGGACCCCCATGCAAAGACTCACCGACTTCACCAAAGGCCTCGCCGGCCTCATCATCACCCTCGGGCTCATCGTCGGCCTGCCGATCGGGCTGACCGCCACAGTTGGCTGGCCCCTGCCTACCCAATGGCCAGGAAGCGACACAGTCGTCCAGCACCTCACCGATGCGGACATCCCCGACATCTTGATCATCAAACTCATCACCAGCATCGTGTGGATCGCCTGGGCCCAACTCGCCGTTGCCACCATCACCGAATACACCTCGATCCTCCGAGGCAAGGTCGCTACTCGCAGTCCTGCTCTGCCAGCCGTACGCGTGCTCGCAGCAAAGCTCGCCACCTGGACGACTCTCCTAGTCAGCGCCGCCGCACCGCTGCGTCCC
>JAJDDC010000091.1 GCA_029260515.1 Phycisphaerales bacterium
AGTTTTTCGCAAAACTGTCCAAGAGCTTGTTTCTCGAAGCGCATAAAATTTGAGGAGGATCAGCGTGAACGCCCGAACCCGTTTATTTGCATTCAGTTTGGTTTTTTTATTGCAGGCTTGTGCGGGAGGACCGCAAAAAGCGCCGAAGGAGTTGTTGGCGCTTAACGAGGCCCAGATGAAGATACGGAGTTTTCAGACCCGGGCTTTTGACGTTAAAGATCAGAATAAAGTGCTGAGGGGCGTTGTCGCTTCTTTGCAGGATCTGGGATTCATCGTCGAGCGAGCCAACGGCCCCATGGGGTTGGTCACAGCCGGCAAGTTCGGACCCAATGGCAATGGCTTTGTGGAACTCACCGTTGTCGTACGCGCCAAGGGGGAGGAGCAGACCGAGGTCCGGGTCAATGCCCTTTTCAATACCAAGCCCATTGAAGATCCGAAAGTGTACCAGAACTTTTTTATTGCTGTGGAACGTTCCTTGTTTATTACCCGAGGATAAGACGCATCCGAAAATCATTGCCTTAGTGAGTTCTGTTCCGTAAACCCGGAGTTGACAAGAAAAATGAAACCCTCGTCGTTCATCCAAAAACCTTTTGGCCGTTTTACCTTGCTCCTGCTTGTGAGCCTGATGTTCCAGGGGTGCGCCATGCAGTGGGGAGCCGAAATTCAATGGAGTTCCGAGAGCCAGATCCTGATGTCGGAAGACAGCCAGGTCAAGCTACGGTCCATCCAGAGCCGGGTATTCGATACCACCGATCGAGCCAAAATCTTGCGGGCCGCGATCGCGACCATGCAGGATCTCTTTTTTGATATCGATGTGGTGGATGAGGAGCTGGGTATCGTATCGGGTAAAAAATGGTTCAATAATGATAGCGACTGGGCGGATCACCCGACTTACTACTTGTACCAAACAGATGAACTGATCATCTTCAACACCAACTTCAGAAACTGGGGGCCGTTTAACTATCGAACGGACCTCACCCGCATGACCGTGACCGTACGCCCCAAGGAAAAGACCCGGTCATTGGTGCGCGCCAGCGTGCAATACAACATCCGAGCGGTAGAAGATCCCGTGATGTACCAGAAGTTTTTCAAAACGCTGAGCCAATCCATGTTTCTTGCCGCTGAAATGGAGTGAGCGCAGGCTTCCCTACCTTTCCTTAAAATCCCTGTTTGCAAAAGAATGCAATTGTTCGTTTGTCCCATTGAACCGAGACTCGGTGATTCTGTTGCTTTTTAGATAGATTCGGGTTAAAACGAAATGGCCTGCAATACCGGTGAGCGATCCTGACCACCGGACGACCTTTCCTTTTTAAGGAACTCAGATATGCAATTCAGAAAAGCAATTCGGTTCTGTGGAGTATACCTGCTGGCAGCTGTTATGCTCTGGGTGCCCACCACCGTTGCCCAGGCGGAAATGCTGAGTACCCAAAAATCACTTCAATCCCTGACGAGTAGCACTGAAAAACGTGAGTGGTTCACCGCCATGGTCCTCCGTGAAGAGGTGCAGACACAGCTGCGGGAATACGGCTTGTCCGAAGAGGAATCGTTGAACCGGGTCAACAGCATGACCGATGAGGAAATTGCCTCTGTCACCGATCAAATCGAACAGTACGTTGCTGCAGGGGACCCGCTCTGGAGAGTTTCCGGAGACAAAGACGCCGGTCATATTTTTGCTCTTGTCATTGGGATAATCGTTCTGGGTTGCCTGGCGTTTTGCTGGATCATCTTTATTTGAGTGGATCCTTATGGGAAAACCGGTTGCATTGAAACATCGGTTTTTGATTTGGATCGGACTGGCCTGCCTCGGGTGGACAGGATGTGCCTCTGCTCCACCGAAAGTGGAGTTGCCCACTTCTCTCGACATTCCCCGCGTAGTTGAATTAACCGAAGTCCCGTTCCATCCCCAGGGTGAATATCAATGCGGTCCGGCTTCTCTGGCGATGACGCTGGAATGGTCCGGTGTCACCATCACCCCCGACCAACTGAAACCGGAAGTGTATACCCCCAGCCGCCAGGGCAGCCTGCCTCCCGATATGATCGGCGCGGCCCGCCGTCATGGTCGCATTGCGTACCCGATCAACCGCATTGAAGATGTGTTCAGGGAAGTGGCGGGTGGTCACCCTGTTATTGTCCTGCAACATTTGAGTTCTTTTTTTAAAGCCAGTTGGCATTATGCGGTGGTCATCGGATACGATCTGGATCAGCACACAGTCATTCTTCACTCCGGTGTGAAAGCCAGAGAAGTGCTCTCCATCGACGAGTTTGAGGGTACCTGGCAACCTTCGGGACATTGGGGACTCCTCACCCTTTCACCGGAAAAATTTCCCGCCACGGTCAGAGAAGTGGTCTACCTCAAAGCCATTGTCGGGTTGGAGCAGACCGAACGCTGGACCGAAACCCAACAGGCCTATGCCCACGCGGCAGAGAGCTGGCCGCACAACGAGACAGCGTGGATCGGTCTCGGTAACAGTCGATATGCTTTGAAAAATCTGGCAGGAGCCGAAGAGGCGTTTCGTTCCGCTGTCGAGGCGGCTCCTCAATCAGGTGCAGCCCACAACAACCTCGCGCATGTTCTCATGGAACTGGACCGCCCGAAGGAAGCCCTGAAGGTTATCGATCAGGCCATCCAGTTGGGAGGCCC
>JAJDDC010000092.1 GCA_029260515.1 Phycisphaerales bacterium
CCCTCGTTGTTACCCACGTTGATTCCCTGAGAATCCTTGGGATCAAACGCCATGTTGTTCACATGCAGGGAGGTCTTACCTTTTTTCAGACGATTGGTCAGTTTAATTTTGACACAGTCGCCGATATTGACATGCAAGGTCAACGGATGCGGCATGACCTTATCATCCGCCGCTTTGCTGACCTCATTCTCCAGCACGAACACCTTACCGTTGGGATTGTGGAGCAGAAGCTTCCGCTCAAAATCCACTTCGATCATTTCTTCGGTGTTCGGGTTGAACTGCAACTCTTTATCAATGGCAACCACACTGAAGTTTTTCACCGGCGCGTCAGCAGCACAAACTGCCTTGTTCGGTAAAATACCCCGTGTGCCTTCCAGTGGTCGCAAGTCCTTCTGGAGCTTGTCGTATACCCGGAAAATAGTCCAGCTACCTTCCGACAGATGCGATGTACGGCCATTGTAGATCAGATAATCACCCGCGATCTGCTGGTAACCACCTGCCGTGGTAGCCAGGTCGTATCGCTCCGCGATGCCAACATGAATCGTGTTGGTCACGCGAGAGTCGCCATCATACCGCTCCGGCCGATAACCATGACCGGAAACCACAAAGGTATGCGTTTCGTTCTGCATCCCGTGCAGGAGGCGGAACACAACATTATCCCCCAGATAAGCCTTCAACATGGGGGTATCCGGGTCTCGATGCGCTTTACTGCTGAACATCATCGAAGCATCCGGATTAGCCGCTAATCGAGCCGCCAGAGAAGCCGAGCGAAAGTTCAAACCGCCGCCCGTGGTGTGCGTACCGCCATTCAGATGCGGAAAGGCGACATCCTGCATCACCGCAGGCATCTGGAAAGAAATCGACTGACCGGCTGCAATCGCATTCTCACGCGACAGACCCGGAGGATTTCCCTTTTTCACCAGCTGTGCATTGTGTGGAACCGTATCATGCAACTGAACAACGAGTTCACGGAAGCTACCGTTACGCGCATAAGCGACCGGCTCGGTTCCATGAATATCCGCTACCGGTCCACTACGAATCAGCTTACCGGTTTTCGGATCATGGTCAGTCGATCCCCAAGGCTCAACGATGGTCGAACCGATACCGCCGTGCGGCCAGGTGGTCGCACCAAACGCATGGTCATGCCAGAACACCAATCCAACATCGGCATCCACCCACCAGCGATAACGAACGAACTCAGCGCTCACGATCTCACCCTTCTTGTGAGCATGCGTCATGCCCTCAGTAAAAGTGATCGTGTACACTCCGTCCTTCGCCTTACCGGGAGCGGGTTTCATCGACTTAACCCAGCGTGCGTCCTTGCCATTAGGCCGTTCGATACCTACGATGATATCGGCGCCCACATGGTAAGGCGTTGCATGATGAGCCATCTTGATCTTGACGGTTTTCGATCCACGCTTGGTGTTGCTTAACACTTTCGCGTTCATCGGAACCGGCATACCAACATGATGGCCCTTCTTCATTTTCTTATCAAACTGCCGGTAGGAGCGCATCGACTGGTCATAAGAGAAACCGGTGATAACGCCATCCGACGATTGGTTGTCGAACTGGAAGAAATGAGGATGAATATTGATCTTCGACATCTGGAAGTTCGTGAAATCATCATCATTCCATTCACTTACCAACAACACATCTACACAATCATAGACGTTGGCGCGAATGACCAAAGGCAGGGCCTTTTTTGGATCCGCCTTGATCGCCGCCATATCCTCGTCGATCACGTAAATCAGACCGTACTTGTCTACAACCGGCTTGGTCTTGCCATAAGCACCCGACAATTGAATCGGGGTATTGATGAAATGCAGGTTGTACTGCTTACGACCTGCACCCGCTGGACACAAGCTCCAACGACCATGCTCACCGGGTTTGGCCGGAGAAGAATTCTCCTGCCAATGTTTCGATCGCCCACTGCCGGACTCGGTTTTCCTGATGATGCCAGGATCCGTCAGCATGTGGAACGGCTCTAACCAGGGAGCACCACCGTGATGCCGTGCAAACGGAACCCGTTTACCAAAATGCGGCGTCATGTGCGGCCATGCCAGTTTACCGTTGGTCGGATGAAACTGAATGGGATGACGTTTCCCGGGATGCGGCGCTTTAAATTTCGCCATCGGGAAGCTCGCTTCCCGCTCGGACATTGCCCGAGTCCCCTTCCACGCATAGTCCCAAACCGTGCCGTCATAAGCCAGGGTCTGACCTCTCTCGTCATTGGTATGACCCGGCTGACCCTTCGGCGGCAACATGTATTTCACCCAGGATTTGATGTGAACTACAGGACTGTCCCGATTCCACTTGCTGTTACCCTTGTCGACAATCTTGAACTTCTTGC
Source organism: Phycisphaerales bacterium (assembly GCA_029260515.1). Classification (GTDB taxonomy): domain Bacteria; phylum Planctomycetota; class Phycisphaerae; order Phycisphaerales; family UBA1924; genus JAJRXR01. Next base: position 2,351 of record JAJDDC010000092.1, read on the forward strand.
CGTACCAGTTCATGGTCTTACCGACCAGCTGGTCAGAAGTCACGCCCTTCGGAATATAACCCACCCGGTCAGGAAGCTCCTTCAACGGCCGCATGATGTCCGTGCTGCCACTAGGATAGTTACCGTTCTGGATGGTGTTGTACACACGCCAGTAACCCCACATGCCGGCAACATAATGATGCGCCACGTGGCAATGGAACAAAAAGTCGCCTGCCAGTTTTTGACACAGACCGGAACCGCATTCCGTTTCAAGGTCAATTGCCTCGGCTGGGCCGATAACCTGTACGTC
>JAJDDC010000093.1 GCA_029260515.1 Phycisphaerales bacterium
ATTTTGTTTTTTGTGGGTTTAAACGACTCTAATATTATCGGAGTAGTATTCCCTTTAACACTTGCGTAGAAATCGTCATACGCGGCATTTACGGCGTCATCGCTAGCGCCCATGCTAGATACCACGTCATCTACTTTCTTCGATATAGATTCTACTTGGGCCCTAAAAGTTTTCTTCATACCTACTACAGGAACTCGTGCTAGATTAGTCTCTAATATCTTAGCTCCTTCGGAATCTGTAATTTGGGCCACTGTAGGTTTTAAAGAAGAGTCGAGCATTTTTTCTGCTTCTTTGACGGGCCGGGTAAACATCTTCTGGGCAGTTCTTGTCATTATAGATGGGGCGGCCGCAAAAGCTCCAAATAATGCCCCACCTAATAATGCGTTCTGTATCCTACTCTCTGGCTTCTCTTGGAATTGGGTTCCTAAGACTGCAGCCCCAGTAGCTGCCTGGGCTCCTATGCGGAACATAAGCCCTCCAGCAGCACCTAAGGGGCCTGTGGCCATAACGGGGGTTGACTCGCCGATAAGCTGTCCCGTCTTGTACTGTAGTCCTTGACCTCTATTTTCTGCGGATTGGAGAGCTTGAGCCTGTTCTTGAGCTTTATCCTTAGTATACTGGGCAGCAGTTCCGGGGGATACAAAGGGACTTCCTGAGGCTTCGGCCGCCTCTAGGGCAGTTTGCTGCAGTCCTTGACCCACCTTAGATACGCCTGACCGTATCCCTGCCGCGCCGGCATCTAACGACCCTTCCAACCCCGGGGAGGAGCTAAGAGGTTTATTAGGATTCCAATTAGGGTCTCCTGTCATAGGGTTTTTCATAGTGGATTTAGTCGGAGGTTCTTTTTTAGGAACTAAATCACTAAACGGATCTGCGGATTTTTCTTGAGGGATCAAATCATTAAATAAGTCTGTCATTTTATTAAATTCCTAAGTGGCCCTTTGAGTCTAATTTTAACACCTTTTTATAGTCGAATACTGGACATGACTTGGGAGAAACTTCTTTATGGCCATGAAATGTGATTTTGCCCTTGTAGGCATCGTCTATTTCTTTGCATAATTCCCTCAAAGTGTCAAATTGAGCTTCAGTAAAGGCACTTTTCTGTAAGCCGTGAAGGCATATTGCGATAGTGCCCCGATTGTTGCCCCCTTGTGCTGCCGGTGTTTTACGTAGAGATCGTCCTGCTTGAAGCGTTCCATCCTTCTTAATAAAGAAATGATAACCTACTCCAGACCATCCTCTTTGTTTATGCCACTTGTCCATCACTGATACGTCATCATGGTGCGGGTGATCTGATGCTGAGCAATGAACAAATACTCTATCTACTTTTCGCCAAGGTTTCTTAAACGTCATTGACCTAGTTTCCTATATATATTTTGACGATCTCTGAGCCCATTATAGCCGCCGTTAATTCTTTTAGTGATGCCTCGCATATTCCCTTTATCAGCTAATTTATTCAATCCTTTATCTTTCCAATATCTTGCGGCAACCTTTACAGCTATGTCTGGATTAGAGGCTAATTCCGGTTTATTTACTAAGTCGATACCTAATTTATTCCCGTAAGTTTTATAGTTACTTTTACCTGTTAATTGAATGATTCCTCGACCTCTGTATTTATACCCATCTCCAGGGGAAGTATTTCCTATGTCTTTCCGCCCTTCATATCTTTTAAAGTAACTCCTACCTCCTAATTCTTTTAAGTGGCGGAATCCTCCAGATTCATGGCCCATTTGAGCTGTAAAATGTCTCAGGCGTTCTGGAGTGTTTATTCCCATCTCTTCTAAGTACCCTTTGTTATTTGCTAATGCTCCATATACTTCAGGTTTAGCTTTGGGAAACGTTTGCTTAAATGATTGAATGGGGATAGGGAAGCTTTCTACCTGCTCTTGAGGCTCTGTAAGTTGTTGAGTACCTAAGTCTTGAGGAGGGTTCACATTGTTAGGGGCCGTAGTTCCTTGAGGAGTTAGGGGGCTTGGTTGACCTTGTTGAGGTCCTTGGGCGCCAGGCTGCGCCCTGGCCATGGCCATAGTCATCAATTTCTCTTTAGAGCCTTGGCCCAATAATTGATTTTGAGGTCCTCGCAATACTGTGGGACTAGTCAATCCTGGGGTGTTGGGTCCAATGGAGTATCCTGGAGGTAGTTGTCCTTGCTGAGGCTTTACGGGAGCCTGAGGTCCCCCTAAAGCAGCAGTGGCTTCGTTACTCATCGAGGGGGCTCCTCTAGGTATAACACTACCTAAAAGGCCCTGTGAGGTCGCTGGGGCTGAAGATACCTCTGCTTGAGGTCCTGCACTAGGGGAACCTAAAGTGCTCGTACCGGTTAAATTTGGAGCTTCTGAAGACATGTCTGCGGCAGGTGCTGCTATATCAAGTTCACCTGGTCCAGAAATGGCCACCTCAGCTCCCCCTCCTATAGCGTTAGCTACACCTCCGCCTATATCTGAAAAGAAATCACCTAGTCCGTCTAGAAAGTCAAACATTAGCGACCACCTCCTTTCATTAATTCTTGAATGCGGGCTTGAACCTTTTCTGGGTCTGCCCCTTTTTCAATAGCTTCGATAGCGTCTTGTTTGAGTTTATCTGGGACGCCTTGCATTTTAGTGATGTTTTCTCTTGCCTTAGATTTGCCCTGAGATTTAGAGGTTCTAAATTCAGTAAGAACGTTTTCAGGATTAAGACCTCTATTTTTAGATATCTTTAAGTAATGTCCCCTTATAGAACTATATGAAAGTTCTTGGGCTTCCATGAGTTTGCTAGAGCGACCTAAAAAATCTTTACGTTGCGTACTCGATAGCTTTTCACCTCTGAGTAGTCCGTTCCACGTGGCCCTCAATCTATCCGGGATGCTACCGGCATTCTTAGCGGTTGCGAATTCAGATTCTCGTACGACAGACCCTGGGTCTAACATTTTCATGTAGTTGAAGATAAGGGCCAAGTCTCCAGCAGCAGTGGGTTGGGTTCCAGCAGCTTTAATGCGGTTAAACGAATCTTGTACTTTAATAAAATCTGTGGATAGATTGTTGATTTCTTTTCTAAGAACATCTTCAGCAGCTGTTTGTTCTTTAGGGAGTTTATTAATGATTACGCCAGCTTTAGACATTTCCAAGTCATTCTTAATGTTGTTTAAATCACTTTGGGAAGCGTCTTTATTCATCATTTGTTTATATTGGACTTGTAGCTTCTGATGTTGCATATGATTCTGAAATGCCATACTTTGGGGAGTGGCTAGCCCTATGATGCCTTGTAGAGTTGCTTCGGTGTTTTTAGTGTAGTTTTCAGAAAGCAACTTATCGTTCTTTCCTAACATTTGTGACATTATTGGACGATATACCTCTTTCCACAATCTTGGGCGCTCTTCTTCTGGTATTTTAAGGAAATTAATAGCTACTCCAGCACCTACCTTATACCCATTCTCTAAGGTTTCCTGTCTAGCTTTTTCATTTAGATGGGTCATTCCTTGTTGTTTTAATATAGATTCGTCTAAGGAAGATTTAGCTT
>JAJDDC010000094.1 GCA_029260515.1 Phycisphaerales bacterium
TCCTCTAGAAAGGTTCAAGCCTCTACGGGCTCATAACCTTTGATAGATTTTTTCTAATTGTAACTGCAATTATTCATCATGACAGTCAAAAGAGCACTTGCGTTACTTGATTTTCTAATTGAATATGAAACAAAACTGCAACAAGGAATGATTGATCCTACACAATCTTGGAATGTTGGTTTTGATTGTATGAAAGAACTTGCATCATCTCTTGCAAAATCTCACGGAGATAATGTACAAATCTTGAATCTTGTTAAAAAAGAACTAGTTACAAACTGTAAACATCCAAAGAAGATGAGAGATAAATCCCCTAATGGTCAGTGGTATTGCATGAATTGTAATTCAGATCTTTGATTTTTAATTTAATAAAAATACAAAATAGATGAAGAAGTTTATTTTACTTCTTCAATTTTTGCTGGTGCGATATACATGCGTTTTCCTTCTTTTGATACGATCACGAAATCACCTGTAGCAAGTCCCCATTCTTTTAGAAATGTATCAGGGATTGAAACTCGTTGTCCAGCAAGTATTTTTTGTGGAGCTACTAATGACGACAACTGCATTTTTGACATTAATCCATTATATATCATTTCTACATTTGTAGCACTATGTATGTCCGATTTGATCATCCACTATACACCTGTTCACTACTATTAAATGTATAAAATACATAAATAGAGAATGTATTGTATACATTACATGGCTCAAATGAAACCGAACGGTTTGGGAATAAGAGAATTACAGGCACAAAATTGCCAAATCACTCTAAACCAAATTTACGAGTCTAACCTCCCTGGCAACAGGGAAAAACCACTTTCAATGAAGTCCTGGAAGTGGGTAAACTGGAGACATGATGTATAATGAATACTAGAGATATCGTATCTGGACTTGGTCTTGCAGTGGGAATTATTGGTTTGGCAGCACAACTTAATGCCCCAAATTGTCCTACATGTGGAACAAAGCTAGTAGTCGTTAACAACTATTGTGTAAACTGCAAAATTCATTGGAGGAAACAACAATGAAAACAGTGGTTTTTGTTAACGGAGAAAAATTTGATCTAGATTGTGAACAAGTCTCAGTTGGAACTTTGATCAAACTTGGCGGTGGCAACATTGAGGAATATGATTTACAGGAACGTAAAGGAAACAACGGTCCTGTTGTCAAGACATTCAAAGATCCTGATGAGATCATCACAGTTCAAAACGGAACTCACTTCATAACTCATTTTCTTGGAACAGTAAATCCTGCATAGAAAATGTCTTCACCCTCTTTTTCTTTTTTTGAAGATTTTTTACAAAAAAAGAATATTTCATTTACTACAGAAACATCAGGTAATCTTACAATTTTTATTTTTGAACATGTAATTCCTCATGGTAAACATACAGGAACTGTTGTTAATGTTGGATTGCCGATACCTTCTGATTTTAATGTAAATCCTCCCTACGGTGTACATATCAAAAAAGATCATAGCATTGAAGGTAATATTAAAGCACCAACAGCAAGTGTGCTAGGAAATGAATGGGAATTTTGGAGCAGACAAGTAAACAATTGGCCTTCTGCAACAAACAAGCCTCAATATTATTTGGATCATGTGAATAGGTGGCTTGAAAGATGATTGAATACAGTGTTGCAATGACTGAATCTGTTAATGATTCTCTTCAAAAATTCCTCTTAAACGATTTAGATGATGAAGAAATTTGTTTTGCTACGTGGCATCCTGCAAAAGGCAAATCTCGATTTTCTATTTTAATAAATGATATTATTTTTCCTCGTGATGGAGAACGAGAAAGACATGGAACTGTTACTGCATTGCCTCAATATTTGGATCGAGCTAAAGAATTTGCTCGACTCAAAAATGCAGGTCTAATTATGATTCACACACATCCTTCTGGCAGTGGCCATCAATCAGTATCTGAACCAGATCTATACTATGAACAAGATGTATTGGCACGAGAGATAGTTGGTTACACAGGCCTTCCATTTGTTGGAATGACTCTTGCAGGTGATTCTACATGGAGTGCAAGAATTTATCCAAAACCATATCTGATTCAATGGTGTTCCAGCGTACGTATTGTTGGAAAGAATTTACATGTGGATTTTCATCCAGAACTGAATCCAATTATTCAACCAAATGAAAAACACATGAGAACTTCGAGTGTATGGGGAGACAAAAAGCAAGTAGATTTGATGCGATTAAAGGTGGGGATTATTGGGGCTGGAAGTGTCGGAGATGCAGTAGGAGAAATTATCTCCAGAATGGGAGTTGGTCGTATACATTTGATGGATTATGATTTTATTCAACTACACAATTTGGATAGACTTCCTGGTACCTCAAAAAATGATGTGGGTAAGAAAAAAGCTGATGTGATTTCAGAAAAATTACAAATTGGAGCAACTAATGACAATTTTATTTGTACTGTATCTTATGACAGTGTTGTAGAAGAAACTGGGTATGCTGAAGCGTTAGACTATGATGTATTGTTTTGCTGTGTTGATAGACCTTGGCCTAGACAAGTATTGAATCATCTTGCATATTCATCATTGATTCCTGTGATTAATGGTGGAATTGATTTTCGTGTTCCTGATGGTAAATTTGTTCACGGTATGTTTCGTACACAAACTGTTGGTCCTGAAAGACCGTGTATGAATTGTTTGAATACTTTCAAGGGAAGTGAAGTTCAACAAGACAGAGATGGATTGTTTGATAATCCTGATTACATCAAAGAACAAGAAAAAATTTCAAAAACTCCATCACGACAAAATATAATGCCTTTTGTTTTTGGATTGAGTTTTGTTGAGACTACTCAATTTATTGAGTTAGTAACAAACCTTGCAAATATTGGTGATTTAGGTCAGCAAGAATATGATTATAGATCAAGCACACTTACTGCAAAACCAAGTCAATGTGTTCCAAATTGTCCATACGTTTCAATTGTTTCTTTAGGTGATTCTGATAAACCATTTCTTGGATCTGATATTTCTAAAGATAGAACTTTGAACGATAACAGTGAGGCGAAGTCATGAGTATCTATATTGCAATTGCAGTTTCTGCTTTATTTGATGGAATTTTTGCTGGATTTTATGCCAGAACTGGTGTAGATGCTAATCCGTCTGCTTTAGGAATTAAAATAATTGATGTGTTATCTCCTTATCTTCCTAATTCCTATGATTCTCAAATTGAATCTTTTAAATTTATTATTCTTGTATTGCCTTGGGCTATTACAATAATTACAATATTGTTAGCACCTCATAAAATTTTGGCATTAGCAATATGGGTAATAGTATTTGCTGGTGT
>JAJDDC010000095.1 GCA_029260515.1 Phycisphaerales bacterium
CCGCCCAGACGGTTCGCCGCCCACGCGTACATCCCGCCCAGCACGACGAACAAGACCACCAGGATCAGCAGCCCGGTCATCCCCCCAGCCTACCGCAGCCTCCCCCCGACCCGCCGACCTCCCGACCTGCCGACCTCACGACCTGCCGATCTACCCCACCCTCAATCCCCGCCCGGCCCCACGAACAGGAACATCATCAACGCCGCCGCGCCCAGGTACACCGCCCCGAACACCAGCCCCATCGCCAGCGACGCCTTCCACCCCAGCGCCGCGACGTACCTGCCCCCCAGCACCAGCAGCACGAACAACACCGGCGCCCCGACCAGCCACGTGAGCCGCCCGTCGATCAGCCCGATCCCCGACGAGATCACGCCGGCGCCCGTCATCACGACGAGCCCCCGCGTGACCGACACACCCTCGTCCCCGAACCGGCTCCCCGCCCAGGAGTACAACGCCCCGAGCACGAGGAAGAACACCGACAACTCAATCAGCCCCGGCATCCCCCCAGCCTACCTCCCCCCGACCCGCCGACCCGCCGATCTCCCGCCCCAAAAACAACACGGGCCGGGACGTCTCCGTCCCGGCCCGTTCAGATTCATTCACGCGTCAGCGTGGTGCTTACCAGCGGTTGCCGCCACCGCCGCCGCCGCCGCCACGGCCTCCGCCGTAGCCGCCGCCGCCGCCACCACCGCCGCGGTTCTCGCGGGGCTTGGCCTCGTTGACGGTCAGGTCGCGCCCGCCGACGTTCTGGCCGTTGAGGGCCTCGATCGCGGCCATCGCCTGCCCATCATCCGCCATCTCGACAAACCCGAAGCCACGGGGGCGACCGGTGTCGCGGTCCATGACCAGGCTGGCCGAGGCGACCTCGCCGTGCTGGGCGAACAGGTCGCGCAGCGCCGACTCGGACGTGTCAAACGAGAGATTCCCGACATAAAGCTTCTTCATACTCGATACCTTCTGCATTGCCCGTGGACTGTGATTCCGCAGCTTGAACTCGGGCAGGAGAGAAAGCGTCGGGCTCTGGTGCAGGCGGCGTCCGCAATCGGACGCGCCCGTCTCGGCGCCCAAGTCTAGCGCCGCCGACCACCACAAACCCGCCCCCACCCCCACCGCCCCATCCCGGGCCCCATTCTCCCCGGAACACGGGGGGGCTCACACCCACTCCGCCGCTCACCCCCCGCCCACCCGCACGACCATATCCATCTGCACCGCCGCCCCGAAGGGCAGCTCCGCCGTCCCGGTCGCCGTCCGCGCGTGCCGCCCCGCCTCCCCGAAGATCTCGACCAGCACCCCCGACGCCCCGTCCATCACCCCCGGCTGCCCCCCGAACCCCGGCGCCGAGCGCACGAACCCCCGCACCCGATCGACCGACGCGACCCGGTCCAGATCACCCAGCTCGGCGAGGACATTGGCGACAAGCACCAGCGCCAGCGCCCGGGCCGCGGCCCGGGCCGCCTCCGGCGTGACGTCCCCGCCCACCGAGCCCCGCAGGTCGCTGACCTTGGCCGACACATACAGCAGATCCCCCGACCGCTTGCACGCGAGGTAGTCGGCGACCGGCGCGCGCGTCGCGGGCAGCTCGATACCAAGCTCGGCCATGCGGCGTGCGACGTTCCCCATACGCGCATGCTACCGGCGGCGCGGGGGGGCCCGGGGCAAAAGAACAACGGGCCGGGGCGTTGCGGCCCCGGCCCGTCTAATAGTTGTTCAGATCACCGCGGGGCGGTGCTTACCAGCGGTTGCCACCGCCGCCGCCGCCGCCGCCGTAGCCGCCGCGACCGCCGCCACCACCACCGCCGCCGCCGCGGTTCTCGCGGGGACGGGCCTCGTTGACGGTCAGGTCACGACCGCCGACGTTCTGGCCGTTGAGCGCCTCGATGGCGGCGTTGGCCTGGGCGTCGTCCGCCATCTCGACAAACCCAAACCCACGGGGACGACCGGTGTCGCGGTCCATGACCAGGTTCGCCGAGGCGACCTCGCCGTGCTGTGCGAACAGGTCGCGCAGCTCCGTCTCGGAGGTGTCAAAGGACAGATTCCCGACATAAAGCTTCTTCATACTCGATACCTTCTGCATTGCCCTTGGGATCAGTGAAACCGGTGCTTGAACTCGGGCAAAGCGAAAGCCTCGGGCCTTGCGTGGTCGCCGACCGACTTCGGCGGCGTCCCCCAGGGCGTCATAAGTCTATCCCGGGGGTGGCTGCATGGCGAGACTCCGCCCGGCCGGCCCGGGCCATTCCTGGGCCCTGAGACGCCCTCCCGGTCCGTTCCCGGTGTATACGCTGGGCGGATCCCACAGGAGGCCTCCCGATGCGCGCACGAACCGGACTGTTGCTGGTTGCCCTGATGGCCCTTGGCGGGGGTGGGCTGTGCGGCGGGTGCTCGGGGATCGCGGTCCGCGAGAAGCTCGGGTATCCCAAGCGGGAGCAGCTGGTCAGCCGTGTCGAGGAGACACGGGATGCGCAGGAGTCGGCGAAGGTGCAGTTTGCCTCGACGCTCGAGGAGTTGCGGTCGTTGACGGGGGCGGACGGCGGGGAACTCGAGAAGACGTACTCGCGGCTGAAACGCGAGCTGGATCGTTCCGAGTCGCGGGCCGAGACGGTGCGCGAGCGGATCGACTCTGTCGAGCGTGTGGGCAAGGCGTTGTTCAAGGAATGGGAGGCGGAGCTCGACGAGTATGAGTCGGCGTCGTTGCGCCGTGCGAGCGAGGCGCAGATGGAGGCGACGTTCGAGCGGTACGAGGACCTGACGCGGGCGATGCGGCGGGCGGAGGCGAAGATGGAGCCGGTGCTCGCGGCGTTCGGGGACCAGGTGTTGTTCCTGAAGCACAACCTGAACGCGCGGGCGATCGCGTCGCTGGACGCGACGGTGTCGGAGCTGGAGGGTGAGATCGCGTCGCTGATCGCGGATATGGAGGCGTCGATCGACGAGGCGAATGCGTTTATCGACGCGATGACTGTCGCCGGCGGTTGACACCGACGGCGGCGCTCGCGGGTCTGTCTGCGCCCCGGGGGTAGAGTTGGCGCCCGCGTGCCGGCGTGGGGGTGTTGAGGCGAGCGGTTCAGGGGGAACCCGGAGAGCGGGTGAGGAGCGCCTGTCTATGCGATTGACCGAGATTCTACGTGCTGATTGTGTGAAGGTTCCGCTCGAGGCGAGCACGAAGTGGGAGGCGATACGCGAGTTGGCCGACCTCATCGCGGCGAGGATCGGCGGTGTGGATGGGGCGGAGTTGAACGAGGCAGTGCTGGAGCGCGAAAAAAAACAGCCGACTGACCTCTTACCCGGGATCGCGTTGCCGCACGGCGATCATGCCGACATCAAGCAGAAGTGTCTTGCGGTGGGGAAGTTTGCTGAGCTGACGGATTGGCAGGGATACACGGGTCAGAATGTCGGACTGGTCTGCTTGTTCATGGCGCCGAGCTCGGAACCGAACGCGAGGACACAGATTCTGCAGGCGTTGGCGAGTACGTTGAGCGATCCGAACGTGCGGAGCGCGGTCGAGCGTGCGACCAACGAGGTGGAGTTGTACAACACGCTGCTCTCGATCGGGGTTGACCTAGACGTGCCGCCCGGGTTCGAGTTGGAACGGAATCTCGATCCCCACGAGGACGTGGTGCTGGATATCGCGTGGTCACCCGATGGTCGTCGGATCGCGACGGCTTCTGGCGACCGAGACCGGATCATCCGGGTTGTGGATGCTGACACAGGGCAGTTGGTTCGGCTTCTGCGTGGGCATACGAGCGATGTGTGCTCGGTGGACTGGTCGCCGGACGGAACACGGCTGCTGTCGGGATCTCTGGATCACATGGTGCACGTGTGGGACATCGCGGGTGGACAGAATGCGCCGATCACACGCATCGATTGTCTGACGCCGGTGCATACAGCACGCTGGTCTCCGTGCGGTTCGGTGATCGCGACAGGTGGGCACAACTTCAGCATCCGATTGTGGGACGAGACCCCGAAGGCGCATCCGACACTAAATGGATACATCGAGCCGATCTACGACCTGGCGTGGTCTCCGGACGGTCGGTGGATCGCATCGGTCGGCGACAGGCTGAACGCGGGTTTGCAGTTGTGGGACACAGGCGCCGGCGCGATGTCACATCGTCTGGACGTGGGCACGTGCTGGTCGGTGGCCTGGTCGCGGGCGTCGGATGCCGTCGTGGTTGGGATGGATGATGGCGGAGTCGGTGTCGTCCCGATCGTCAACGGTAAGCTGGGTGCGTTGTCGCTCATGCGCGGGCACAAGGGAAAAGTCGTTTCGGCGGAGTTCGATCGGGACGGCGGGCACATCGCGTCGAAGTCCGACGATGGCACGGTGCGGCTGTGGGATCGTCATGACGGTCTGCAGGTCGCGCTTTTGCCCGAACCGATGAGCCGCAGCAGGCTGTTCGCGTCTGTGGCGTTCAGTCCGACGCAGGATCGCCTGTGCTCGCTGAGCGATGACGGACGCTCCGTACGAGTTTGGGCGTTAGATCGCCGTGTCCTGAACGACCACGCCGAGGCGGAGGACGATATCGATGGGGAGGGCGGGGTCGGCGAGGCCGATCTGGCGAGTGCTCGTGCGTTGCGGCTTCAGCAGAAGATCGAGGCCGAGGAGTTCGACGTGTTCCTGTGCCACAACTCGAGGGACAAGGATGAGGTGAAACGGATCGGGGAGGAGCTCAAGCACCATGGGATCCTCCCATGGCTGGACGAGTGGAACCTGCGACCCGGTTTTCCCTGGCAGCGAGCGTTACAAGATCAGATCGGTCAGATCAAGTCGGCCGCGGTGTTCGTGGGGAAAGACAGCGTCGGGCCGTGGCAGAACTGGGAGATCGAGGCGTTCCTGATGCAGTTCGCCCAGCGTCGCTGCCCGGTGATTCCGGTAGTTCTTCCTTCGTGCGGTGCGGACCCCGAGCTGCCCACGTTCCTGCGGACGATCCATATGGTTGACTTCCGTAAAACGGATCCCGGTCCGTTGATGCAGCTCATCTGGGGGATCACCGGGGAACGCCCCGGGGAGCAGGTGTCGCGAGGTGGACGCGGATGACACCCAGCTCGGCGTGGGTTCGGGGATGGCGGGAGGGCGTGCGGTGGTCGTGAGCGGAGACGGGCGGTCGAGGGACGGGTCGGCGGTCGGGGCGCGGGTGGTGCGCGTCGTGGTCGTGCTCGTCGTGATCGCTGCGGGGGCGTACTTTGGCGTGCCGCTGGTCGGGGGTGGTGGCGGGCCGTCCGGTCCGGCGGCGGGCGGGGGCGGGGGCGGGGGCGGCGGGGTTCTCGTCGGGAGCGATCCGGCGGCGACCCAGGGTCGCGTGGTCGAACTGATGCGGGCCGAGCGGTCGGGCGAGATGGTCGTGTTCGACGCGCGGGTCGTGAAGACGCTGCCCGACGACAATGACGGGGCGCGGCATCAGCGGTTCCTGCTGGCGATCGACGCGGGCGGGGCGCCTTACGGCACGGTGCTTGTCGCGCACAACATCGACCTGGCGGAGCGTGTGCCGCTCGCGGAGGGCGACACGGTGCGCCTCAACGGGCAGTACGAGTTCAACGACAAGGGGGGCGTCGTCCACTGGACGCACCACGACCCGGCGGGGCGGCACGAGGGCGGGTGGATCGAGCACGCGGGCGTACGGTACGAATAACGGGCGGGCGGTGTTGGGCCGCGTGAGACGGTCTGCGCTACGCCATCATTTCACTGATCACACACAGAGTAAGGAGGGACGCATGTCCACGATCGAGGTCGGGAAGAAGCTGGTCGAGATGTGCCGGGCGGGCGAGTTCGGGGGCGCGATCGAGGCGTGCTACGCGGAGGACATCGTCTCGGTCGAGCCGATGGACATGGGCGGCGGCGGGCGCGAGACGCGGGGGATCGCGGCGATCCGCAAGAAGACGGCGGACTGGGAGGCGGCCAACGAGGTGCACTCGTGCGAGGTGGGCGGGCCGTTCCCGCACGACGACCGGTTCGCGGTGACGTTCGCGATCGACGTGACGGCGAAGGCGGGGCCGATGGCGGGCCAGCGGTTCCAGATGAACGAGGTCGGTGTATACACGGTCAAGGACGGGAGGGTCGCGCGCGAGGAGTTCTTCTACCACATGGGCTGATGGCGCCCAGCGCAGAGCGCTCAGACCCGCGGTGTCGTGCGCTCGTATGGCGTGATGTTGGCCCACTCGGCGGCGTCGGAGCGGGCGACGACGGCGACGACCTCCTGGGAGTCGGACATGTTGAAGACCTCGTGGGGGACGTCGGGCTCGATGTAGATGAAGTCGCCGGCGTGGTTCTCGACGGACTTGGCAAGGTTGTCGCCGTACTCGTGGCGGACGTGGCCCTGGACGATGTAGAGCATGAGCTCGAAGCCGACGTGGACGTGGGCCTTGGCGACGCCCTTGGGTGGGATGGTGGCGACGTTCATGGAGAGCTTGGCCGAGCCGACGTTGTTGGCGGACATGCCGATTTTGTAGTGGATGCCGTTCCAGCCTCGGCAGTTCTGTGAGGCGCGGATGACGGAGATGCCGTCGCGGCCTTCGACGGGGGCGGAGAGGTCGGGTTCGTTGGTCATAGGCGTGTGTCCGTGGGCGTTGTGGTGCGGTCGTTGCGGTCGAGCGTACTGCGCGGGAGATGTGGGTATGGGTCACGAAAAAGCGGGCCGAGTCGTGTGACTCGGCCCGCGTGGTTGCGTGTGCGCGGGGTTGATTACCAGCGGCCTCCGCCGCCGCCTCCACCGCCGCCGCCGTAGCCGCCTCGGCCACCACCGCCGCCGCCGCCGTAGCCGCCACGACCGCTGCCGCCTCCGCCGCCGCCGCGGGATTCGCGTGGGCGTGCCTCGTTGACGGTGAGGTCACGGCCGCCGACGTTCTGGCCGTTGAGGGCCTCGATGGCGGCGTTGGCCTGGGCGTCGTCCGCCATCTCGACGAAGCCGAAGCCCCGGGGGCGTCCGGTGTCGCGGTCCATGACGAGCGAGGCGGAGGTGACCTCGCCGTGCTGCTCGAAGAGTTCGCGCAGCTCGGACTCGGACATGTCGTACGAGAGATTCCCGACGTAGAGCTTCTTCATCTCGAAACCTTCTGCTTTGCCCTTGGTGTGTGTGGCGCCGCGCGTGGACTCGGGCAAGGAGACAGCGACGGGCCTGGGGGATCACGGTCCGACCTCGGAGCGTGTGCCCTGCGGCGCCCGAGTCTAGCCGGGAGGGGGATCGGGCGGGAGGGTCGCGTGGGTGGTTTGGGGCGGCGGGTCCGCGGGCGCGGCGCGGGTGGCCCAAAGAGAGGAGTGAAAAGAAGTTGTGAACGGGGTGGCAGCGGTGTGCGGGTTACGAGGGGGCGGCTGGCTTGGCGGGGGTCTGGGTGTGTGCGTTGTGTCGGACGAGGCCGCCGAGGTAGAGGGCGGCGGCGATGAGGACGACGTTCTTGATGATGTACTGGCCCTCCATGGTCGGGACGAAGGGCCGCTGCCATGTGACCTCGGGGAGGAGGACGAGGGGGAGGAACGTGCCCGGCATCTGGAGGAAGAGGAGGAGGATGCCGACGCGTGTGAGGAGGCGCCCAAGGCCGAGGCGGGGCCCGGGGTCGAGGAGGCAGAGCCCGATGGCGATTTCCCAGTAGCCGAGGAAGGGGATGAACCAGTCGGGGTTGACGCCCCAGTAGACGGTCTTGGCGACGAGGTCTGCGGCGGGACTGAGGCCGAGGGGCTTGAGTGCGCCGAACCAGATGAAGACGAGGGCGAGGGCGACGCGGAGTGCGGGGGCGCCGAGGCGGCGCATGGTGGTGGAGATGCGGCGGTCGAGGGAGTCGAAGCGTTCGCGTCGTTCCATAGACGATTGTTGACACGGTATCGGGGGTGTGTCGCATACGCCCGCGCCGCCCATCGCCCATCCTCATGACAACGAGATGACTCGGTTGGATGGCGGTGTGTGAGCGGGTGGTGCGGGGGGTGGGGTAGGCTGCGGGGATGGATGCACGCGGGGTTGTTGAGCGGTTCGTGACGGCGCTGGATCACGAGGATTTTGCGGATGTCGCGCGGGTGATCTCGCCCGGCTGCGTGTATGTGTTTCGGGGGGCGGAGATGCGGGGCGGCGGGGAGGTCGCTGGCTCGTACGCGGCGGCGGCGGCGTGGGCACGCGGGAGCTTCGATTCGATCCGGTACGAGTCGTGCGTGACGGACGAGGGCGAGGACGGCGAGGGGCGGCGGCGGTTCCGAATCCGATTTGTCGATCTGACGAAGCACAAGGGCGTGGACCATCGGCACGAGTGCGAGCAGGTGGTGTGTGTCGGCGTGGGTGGATCCGAGGGCGACGACGGCGGGGCCGGCTTGATCGAGCGGATCGAGCACGTGGACCTGCCCGGGGAACGCGAGAGGCTGGCGGCGTTCCTGATGCGGGTGGGTGTGGCGAGCCGGGGATCATGAGGGGCTCGGAAGCGACCGCTCGGGTCGGCGGGCACGCTCGGCACTATTCGGAGAGAAAATGGCGGGGCGAGCGGACCAGGGACGCCCGGGCAAGGAACCCGACTCTTGCGGGGAGGGCGGGGGGCTGGGGGGGCGGGTACGCTCTGGTAGATCTTTCCGGCGGGTTTCCAGATTCTTTCTCCGGGGCTGCACGCGTGGGCACGAACGCTCAGATAACGACATTCGAGGGCGAGGTGGGCGGCGCCTTGGAACGGTTCCAGGGGGCGCTGGGCGCGTGCGCAGCGGCGGTGATGGGCGAGAGCGAGTGGCGCCCGGCGGACCTGGCACGCAGGACGGGGCTGGACACGAAGCTGGCGTGGAAGCTGCACCGGATCGTGTCGAGCGAGGCGGCGATGGCGTGCGGGCCGTACGTGCCCGGGCGGCGCGGGCTGGCGATCATGTCGGTGGCGCTGGGCGAGGCGGGGGCGTCGCGGGCGCAGGTCGCGGAGCTGGACGAGGCGGCGGAGGCGTTTTTGTCGCTGGTGCGTCGGCACGGGGGGTCGCGGCGGTCGTTCGATGCGCTGCTGGCCGAGCACGCCGAGTCGGGCGCGGAGCGGAGCGACCTGGAGCAGCGTCGTCTGGCGTACGAGGGGTCGAGCTACATCTGGGGGGTGCGGGCGGCGACGAACCTGGCGACGTTCATCGTCGCGCCGAGCGAGGACCCCGAGCGGCTGGATATCGCGCTGCTGCGGGGCGTGTACGACCTGCAGCGTGTGCGGCGGAAGGTGCCCTGGCGTGTGGCGCGGATGTTCTTCCGATCGGCGGAGAAGGGCGTGCGGAAGGTGGAGCGCCGGGAGGCGATCGATCCGGAGCGTCGGGGGACGCCGGTGACCGAGGAGTTGCCGCTGATGGACGAGTTCTGCTCGGCGCCGATGCCGGAGTACGAGCGGATCGAGAGCGCGCAGGGGGTGGTGGAGTACCAGCTGGCCGAGGCGCCGGTGGGGACGCAGGGGTCGGTGACGTGCGTGATGGGCGAGGTTGTGCGTTCGTGCCAGTCGCGGTATTCGGAGGACGAGAACCCGCTGCGGATCCGGTTCGGGCTGCGGACGCCTGCGGAGATGGGGGTGGTGGATCTGCTGATGCACCAGGACCTGTTCCACCGGGCGGCGCCTCGGGTGAAGCTGATGAGCGACCTGTTCGCGGGCGAGTCGACGGCGCCGTACCAGGCGTCGGACGAGCTGCCCACGCCCGAACGGTTGGAGATGGTGGGGACGGACGTGCGTCGGGCGGGGCTGCGCGAGGCGCCCGAGTACGTGGCGATGCTCGAGCGGTCGCTGGGGTGGCTGGGGTGGGACCGCAACTCGTTTGATATTTACCGGTTCCGGATGGCGTACCCGCCGATCCCGACGACGCTGATGTACATCTACGACGCGGCGTTGGCGCGGCGGCCGGGGACGTAGGGGGCGGAGACCGCGTGCTGGAAGGTACGGGGGATGGCGTGCGCTAGGGCGTGGCGTCCCGGAAGGCGAGATATCGGGCTCAATCGGGCTTCGTGGCGGGCCGATGACCGGGCGGCGAGCGGTGCTCGCCCGGAGGGCCGTCGGTATGTGGTATGTGATCGCGGCGGCGTGCGTGCTCGCGGGTGTTGTGGGTGTGGGGTTGCTGGTGCTGCCGGTGTGGGGCGTGCTCGCGGGGTTCGCGGGGTCTCAGCTGGTCGTGCTGGTGGGCGCGGGCGCGACGGGGCGGGCGCTGGCGCGGGGCGTCGCGTCGTGCTCGGTTGATGCTGGGACACTGCGCGTGGTGCGCACAGCGGGCACGGTCGGGGCGCGGATGGCGGCGTGAGCGGGTAGTCTGCCGGCGCAGCGCGGCGATGACGGGCGGGACGCCCGTCCCACCGGCCGGCGATGGAGCGCTCACCGATGCAGGACAACTCAGCACCAGCCGCGGCGACAGACGTCACGGGCGCCGGCGTGGGCGGTGGGCCTGTCGCGGGAACTCCGGCTGCGTCGGCGGGTGACGGATCGACGCTCGACCAGGTGCTCGCGGTCGCGTCGCGGGTCTGGAACTTCGAGCTGTTCACGATCGACGACACGCTCGTGACGGTGGATCAGCTGGTGATCGCGGCGCTGGTGCTGGTGGTCGGGATGGTGGCGGCGCGGATCGTGAGCCGTCACGTGGGGCAGCGGGTGCTGCCCCGGATGAAGATCGACCGGGGCCCGGCGTCGGCGATCCAGACGATCATCTACTACGTGTCTGTCGTGCTGGTTGTGATGCTGGCGATGCAGATGGCGGCGGTGCCGCTGACTGTCTTTACGATCTTCGGCGGGGCGTTGGCGCTGGGGATCGGGTTCGGCAGCCAGAACATCGTGAACAACTTCATCTCGGGGCTGATCCTGCTGATCGAGCGGCCGATCGCGGTGGGCCAGCTGGTCGAGGTGGACGGGAACCGGGGGACGGTGCACAAGATCGGGGCGCGGTCCACGCTGGTGCAGGTGTACGACGGGAAGATGGTGATCATCCCGAACTCGATGCTGCTCGAGCTGGTGGTGACGAACTACGACAGGCCGGACGAGCGGTACCGGAGCCAGGTGAGCGTGGGCGTGGCGTACGGGTCGGACACGAAGAAGGTGCGTGAGCTGCTCGGGCGGGCGGCGGACGAGCACCCGCGGGTGCTGGACAACCCGGGGTGGATCGTGCTGTTCAAGGAGTTCGGTGACAACGCGCTGGGGTTCGAGCTGCACTCGTGGATCAGGCCGTCGTCCACGCAGGAGCGGTACATCATCGAGAGCGAGCTGCGGTTCCGGATCGACGAGCTGTGCCGCGAGGCGGGGGTTGTGATCGCGTACCCGCAGCGGGACGTGCACCTGGACACGCTCTCGCCGTTGGAGGTGCGGGTGATGCAGGGGGGGTGAGCGCACGAGAAAGGGCGGGCACATGCCCGCCCTTCCGAGGTGCGTGGGTGATGGGGTTCGCCCGGTGGCTTACCAGCGGTTGAAGCTGAACTTCTGACCGCCGATGGAGGCCTCGAACATGAGGCCGCCCTCTTCCATGGTGAAGACGGCCATGCCGTTCTCGAAGTCGGCGTCGGCGGATGCGCCGGCGTTGACGGCGACGGCGGAGGCCTGGGCGGCGAACTCGAAGTTGCCGGAGGTGAAGTTGTCGAGTGCGGCCTTGTTCTGGAAGAAGATGACCTCGCGGTAGGCCTGGCCGCCGAGTGCGAGGCCGATGGTGGCCTGGGAGAGCGTGGCGTTGCCGATGGGGGCGCCCTGCTCGTAGACGAGGCCCTTGCCGTGTGCGCCGCCGACGCCGATGGCGCCCTTGCCGACGGTCGGGAAGATGGCGTAGCCGTAGGACTCACGGAACCAGCTTGCCATGCTGGGGTCCTCGCGCTTGAACTCGGACTCGGCCCGAGCGACGTCGGACTGCATGCTCGTCTTCTGCTCGGAGGTCTTGTACCCGGCGGAGCAGCCGGCGAGCATTGGGGCGAGGATGCCGGCGCCGACGACGGCGGCGAGGGCGGTGGTGCGGAATCTGCGTGCGTTCATGGTTTCTCCCCTTGGGTGTGGTCGTGTGGTTTGACGGTTGCCGAGCGGGAGTTTATGCCCGGCGGCACGCTGGCGTCCCTGGCCGGTGCGGCGATCAGTGAGAACCGGCGTCTTTGGGGCGGAATGCGAGGTGGGCCCGCTCGACGTCGGGGTAGATCTCGAAGATATGGTCGAGCTGGGCGACCTCGAGGACCTGTGCCATGAGCGTGCGGACTCGTGCGAGCTTGACGTCGGCGCCGCGCTTGGCCATGCGCTTGTGCAGGGAGACGAGGACGGCGAGGGCGGCGCTGGTGATGTGGTCGAGGCTGGCGCAGTCCACGATGATCTTGTCGAAGCCGGCGTCTGCGAGGGACTCGATGGGGTTGAGCAGCTCGTCGGTGTTGGAGGCGTCGAGGCCGCCGTCGGCGTGGAGAACGAGGACGCCGTCGGGGAGTTTCTCGTGGGCGAACTGCATAGGGGTATCGTAATCGGTCGGGAGGATTCGTGATGGGGACGGGCGAGCAGACGCGGTGCGGGTGGGCGGCGACGGAGCCCGAGTTGTCGTACCACGACGCCGAGTGGGGCGTGCCCGAGCGTGACGGGGCGAGGCTGTTCGAGCTGATCACGCTGGAGGGGGCGCAGGCGGGGCTGAGCTGGCGGACGATCCTGGTCAAGCGGGAGAACTACCGGCGGGCGTTTCGGGGCTTCGACGTGGACCGTGTGGCGCGGATGGGGGCGCGGGACGTTGAGCGGCTGCTCGGCGAAACAGATACGTCGCGGGCGGTCGTGCGGCATCGGGGGAAGATCGAGTCGGTCATCGGGAACGCCAGGGCGGTCGTGGGGATGCGCGAGGGGGGGGAAACACTCGAAGAACTGGTGTGGTCGATGGTGGGCGGGGAGCCGATCCGTAATGCGTGGCGGGGGATGGGGGAACTGCCTGCGCAGACGGACGTATCGCGGCGTATGAGCCGCGGGTTGAAGCGGCGAGGGCTGCGTTTCGTGGGCCCGACGACGTGTTACGCCTTTATGCAGGCCGCGGGGCTTGTGAACGACCACCTCGTGGGGTGCTTCAGGCACGCACAGGTGTGCGGGGGCGGTGATCGGGCGGGTCGTGGTCGCGGGCGCTAGAGTTGGGCGTCTCGGTCGAGACGGGGCGAGGACGAGATGACTAGGCATGATTCCGAATGCGTGACGGAGGGCTTCCGGGTGGCGGCGCGCCCGGTGTACCTGCCCGAGCATTCGGACCCGGACGCGGAGAATCCGCGGAGCCGGCGGTTCGCGTTCGGGTACAAGATCACGATCCGCAACGAAGGGGATGCGCCTGCGCGGCTGTTGAGCCGTCACTGGGTGATCGTGGACGCGCACGGGGATCGTCAGGACGTGGCGGGCGAGGGGGTCGTGGGCGAGCAGCCCCGGCTCGAGCCGGGTGAGGAGTTCGAGTACACGAGCTGGGCGCCGATCCACACGCCCTGGGGGACGATGGAGGGGGAGTACGAGATGGCGCGTGACGACGGGACGCGTTTCCGCGTGGGCGTCGGGCGGTTCTATCTTGTGGCCGAGGACGAGCCGGCGGCGGTGTAAGCGGGTGGATCGGGCGACCCCGATCCACCGGCGTGTTCGGCTGGGTTTCAGCTGGGCTTCTTGGTCACGATCGAGGCACGGACAACGAGGAGCATCGCGGTGGGTTCCGCGGTCTGCGGGTCGATCGAGGTGAGATCGATCGCGACGACGGCGCCGTCTGCGAGCGTGAGCGCGGTTGACCATGCCATGCGCGTGTGCGTGGCGCTGTCGTTCATGTCGAAGTCCAGGTCGGCGCGGATGATGTCCTTGTCGAGGACATCGGGCTTTGCGGAGAAGCTGAGCGATTTGGCGGCCTCGTCATTGCCAGTCATGCGTTGGAGTGAGGCTTTCTCGCCGTGCTGGGCGGCGAGGGCGGGCGAGAGCCAAAGGTCGCCGGCGCCGACGAGCGTGCGGGCCTGTGCGAGGGCCTTCAGGAACGCGGCGTGGTCGATGGGCTTGGCGCCTTCGTCGCCGGCTATGAACTGTTCGCGGAGCAGGTCTATCGCGGGGGAGGAGGAGCCGTTGGGGGCGGCGCTGACGAGGGCGAGCTGGACGAGGACGGTGCGGGGATCGTTGTTGGAGGGCTTCGGCGAGCGGCTGTAGCCCCCGCCGCCCGCGAGGACAGAGACCGTCAGCGATAGGGTGAAGACAACGACGAGGAACGCGATGGAGAGACGTGCGGCGTGGACGAGCTTCATCTGAAACCTCCTTGGAAAAAGGAATGATCAGGATGTTCGCCCGCCGCGGCGGTTGTTGTGAGTCGGTACGGATGGGGTGGGGTTTGGTTCTGGGAGTGTGGCGCTTCTTGGTGGTGAGGGTGGGCTTGAAGCCGACCCCTCCGGGATGAGGGTGGCGGCGCGCGGGGCCGCGCTATGCGTGTTCGTTGAAGCGCTGGGCGAGCAGGCGGTGGAAGTGGTGCACGCACGTTTCGCGGCGCGGGGAGTAGCGCCCGGTTGCGTAGCCGCGCGCGTGGATGGTGGAGTGGACGCCCTCGACGACGGACTCGTCCTCGCGCTCGACGCGGTCGAGGTCGGCGCTGGCGCCCCGGCCCACGCGGGACTCGTCCCAGACGTAGGGGAGGAAGCGGACGCGGGTGCGGTCGTGGCCCAGGGGCATGACGTCGTTGACGCTGATACCCCAGGGGTAGACGTTCATCATGGTGGTCGGGAAGAGCCAGAAGTAGTAGCCGGCGATGTCGCGGCCGTGGTCGGGGTGTCCTTCCGGGAGATCGAATGTGTCCTCGGCGCCGGAGGCGACGCCGACTTGGACGTTGGAGAGCGGGTAGATGTCGGTGTCGTATTTGGAATAGTCGAGTGTTGCGGCGAGGGAGGCGTGGACGAAGGGGATGTGGAAGCCCTCGAGGTAGTTGTCGAGGTAGAGGGCCCAGTTGGCGTGCATGTAGTACTCGCGGGCGCGGGAGTGGTCGAGGCGGGCGCGTTCGATGGGGAGGAAGCCGATGCGCGAGTCCATCTCGCGTGTGACGTCGGTGAGGTCGTGGTCGGGGTCGAGGGAGGCGAAGATGAACTGGCGCCACCGGGCCATGGGGATGCGGCGGAGGTTGTCATCCTCGCGGGGAAAATCGTGCGCGTCGTCGAACTCGGGCATGGAGCGGAAGCGGCCGTCGAGGTCGAAGCGGCGCCCGTGGTAGCGGCACGTGAGGCATTTGGCGTGGTCGGCGTGCTCGGCGAGGCGCATGCCGCGGTGGGTGCAGACGTTGGAGAGGCAGTGGAGCGTGTCGGACGCGTCGCGTGTGAGGATGATGGGCTCGTCGAGGCAGCCCTCTGCGAGTGTGAGGGGCAGGACCGACCCGGGTGTGGAGACCTGGGATTCGTCGGCGATGAATCGCCAGGCGCGGGCGAGGATGCTCGCCTTCATGCGCTCGTAGGCGTCGGGATCTGTGTAGAACCAGCCGGGGGGGGTCTGTGCCTGGCGGATGTCGGGGTCGATGTTCAGGGTTTTCTCGGGCCTTGTTTTGTGCATTGGCTTCAGGGTACCCAGGGGCTGAGGGTGCGTGAAGGGGGTCGGGCGGGGGGAACCGCGTGCGAGGCGGGGCGGATGGGTTCTCCGGGCGGTGTCCGCCCGGTAGTCTGAGGGTCGGCCGGGTCGTCAGCCCGGTCTGGTATCTGTCTTTGTCTCCTCTTTCCAATGAACGCGTCGCCCAGGCGTCGCGGCGGGGTATGCACCATGCGAGGTCGTGCGGCGATGTTCGGGGCGGCGGTTATTGGGATGGCAAGCGTGGCGGCGGCGGGTGGGCCGCCCGGGGCGTTGGTGTACCCGGAGGGCGTGGATTTGCCGCGGGGCATGTCCGATGCGGAGGCGGCGTGGGTGGAGGCAAACCCGATCGTCGCCGAGCCGGCGCTGCGTGGGGCGGGGACGCCCCAGGGCCCGGTGCACTGCGTGGCCGAGTACGAGCCGATGGACGGGATCCTGATGGCGTACGAGGGGTCGAGCGGGTGGCTGCTGATCCTGCGTCAGATGGCGGCGCAGATCACGACGGTGGGCAACGCGAACGTGTACGTGATCTGCGATACGTCGAACGAGGCGACGAGCACGTACAACTCGATGGTCAACGCGGGGGCGATGCCTTCGCGGGTGATCACGCATGTGCGCTCGACGAACACGATCTGGATGCGGGACTACGGGCCACGGTACATCTACGAGGGCGGGGTTCGCGCGGTTGTTGACCACACGTACAACAGGCCGCGGCCGCAGGACAACGCGCTGCCCGACTACTGGTCGGGAGCGCGGGGCGAGCCGCAGTATCAGATCCCGCTGGTGCACGGCGGGGGGAACTACCACCTGGAGGCGTTGGGCGAGAGCGCCGCGACGCGGCTGATCGCCAACGAGAACGGCGGGCTGAGCGAGGCGCAGATTATCCAGCTCTGGCGTGATTACCAGAACCTGGAGACGACGCTGCACAACCCGTTCCCGACGAACGTGGACGCGACGCAGCACATCGACATGTGGATGCAGATGGCTGCGGACGACGTGATCGTCATCTCGGACTGGCCCCTGCAGCCGGGCTCGACGCAGGACCAGATCTGTGACGCCGCGGCGGCGCTGTACGCGGGGCGTGGGTACACGGTCGTGCGGGTGCCGGGGATCTCGTCGGGCGGGACGCACTACACGTTTACCAATGTCGTGATGTGCAACGACCTGGTGCTGCTGCCCGAGTACGACAACATCCCGGCGACGTACTCGACGCAGGCGCTCAACGCGTGGCAGAACGCGTTCCCGGGCAAGACGGTCGTGCAGATCGACTGCGACTCGATCGTGACTGCGGCGGGCGTGATGCACTGCATCGTGATGCACGTGCCGGCCAACTCGGGCGGGGTGAACCCGGTGGTGTGGCAGTCGTCGATGAACGACGGGCCCACGCTCGAGCCGGGCGATCCGGTCTTCAGCACCTGGATGAGCGACGACGACGAGAAGGACATCGCCTCGATCG
This sequence comes from Phycisphaerales bacterium, assembly GCA_029260515.1. Lineage (GTDB taxonomy): Bacteria > Planctomycetota > Phycisphaerae > Phycisphaerales > UBA1924 > JAJRXR01. Next base: position 16,889 of record JAJDDC010000095.1, read on the forward strand.
ACATCCTGCTGAGCACGAACGGCGGGGTGAGTTTCGACGTCGTCCTCCGCGAGGACGTGGCGGATACGGGCTCGAGCGGCTGGATCGTGCCCGACGTTGCGACGACCAACGGCGTGGTCCGCGTGGTCGCGACGGACGGGGACGGGAACACGGGCCACGACGACACGGACGTGGCGATCACGATCAACGGGACAAACCCGTCGTGCAACCTCGCGGACGTGGGCGAGCCGTACGGCCAGCTCGACTTCACCGACGTGACGGCGTTCCTGACGGCGTTCGGTGGGATGGACGCCCTGGCGGACGTGGCGGTCCCGTTCGGGCAGTGGGATTTCTCGGATATCACGACGTTCCTGACGGCGTTCGGGGCGGGTTGCCCGTAGCGGACGGGCCCCGACGCGTCACGCAACCACACGTGGGGAGAAACGATGGAGGTATCACGTGCGCGTTGATTGCATGCGTCGGGCGTTGTCGTCGGGTGTTGTCGTTGTTTGCTTCGCCGGGTTCGGCGGGGTGTCGCTGGCGGACACGCTGGGCGTGCCCGCCGACCACACGACGATCCAGGCGGCGATCGACGCGGCCGGGAACGGCGACCTGATCCTCGTGTCGCCCGGTGTGTACGCCGAGACGATCGATTTTCTTGGCAAGGAGGTGATCGTCCGTGCGCTCGAGGGCCCCGGCGCCACGACGATCGACGGGAACGGGGGCGGGCCGGTCGTCTCGTTTGTCTCGGGCGAGACGCGGGATGCGCGGCTGATCGGGTTCACGATCACGGGGGGCGTGGCGGTGAACGGCGGCGGGGCGCTGATCGATGGGGCTTCGCCGATGATCGATTTATGCTGGTTCGTGGGCAACGAGTCCACCGGGACGGCGCTGGACGAGGGGGGCGGGGCGATCGCGGTGCTCAACGCGTGCAGCCCGGTGATCTCGCGGTGCGTGATGAACGACAATGTTGCGGAGTCGCTGGGCGGGGGGCTGATGGCGATCTTCGACCCGACGCCCCTGGTCAGCGGGTGCGTGATCGCGGACAACACCGCGACTTTCGGGGGCGGCGTGGCCAACGAGCTCGGGGCGGCGCCGGACTACGTCAGCGTGACGATCACGGGGAACGCGGCGAACATCGCGCCCGGTATCTGCAACTTCCAGGCCTCGTGCACGATCAGCAACTCGATCGTGTGGGGCCAGACGCAGAACGTGACAAACCTGGCGGGCGGGAGCGCGACGGCCAGGTACAGCCTCATCGGCGGCTCGTACCCGGGGCTCGGGAACATCAACCTCAACCCGGTGTTCGAACCCGACGCGGGGAGTGTGCAGTTCTACAGGCAGGCGGCGGGCTCGCCCACCATCGACCGGGGCGAGAACGCGTCGGCGGCGGCGGACGAGCTGGACCTGGACGGGGACACCGACGAGGGCGAGGCCGCGCCCATGGACCTGCTGGGCGGGGCGCGATTCGTGGACGACCCGGCGACGATCGACGCGGGGTCGGGGACGGCGCCGTTGATCGACATGGGGGCGAGCGAGTACTTCGTCGCGGCGCCCGGGTGCAACGCGGCGGACCTGGCCGAGCCGTACGGGTCGCTGGATTTTTCTGACGTGATCGCGTTCCTGACGGCGTTCGGGACGATGGGCGCGGACGCGGACATCGCCGAGCCGTTTGGGCAGTGGGATTTCTCCGACGTGATCGGGTTCCTGGGCGCGTTCGGGGGTGGGTGCCCGTAAGCGGTGTGCCGTTCCGGGGTTTCCGGGCTGTTCTGGTGAGGGGCGCGGGGGGGTGCGGGCACTAGTGGGTGTGCGGCCCGGGCGGATCGGCGATCCGGGCGCTGGATCGTGGGTTGAGGGGCGTGGCGCCCGGGCGGCTTGATGACCCCGCGTGAGGGATCTTCGGGTTCTGTGCCGTTGTCCGCGGACGATGCGGACGGGCGGGGGTCGTGCGCGCCGATCGAGGAGACTGCGGCCGACGAGCTGGACTGTCTGTACCGGTTCGCGGTGGCGCGTCTGGGGGGCGGGTCGCGGATGGCCGAGGACGTGGTGCAGCAGGCGCTGGTGATCGCGTTGGCGCACGCGTCGCCGCCGGGCGAGGCGGGGCGTCAGCGGGCGTGGCTGCGTGGGATCGTCCGCAACGTGATCCGGCGGGACGCGCGGTCGGCGCGGCGCGGGCGCGAGGCGGTGCTGCGGTTGGTCTCGGGCGGGTCCGAGGCGGACGGCGTGAACCTCGCGGGCGGGCAGGCGATCCATGATGAGCGGCGGGCGGGGACGGTGCGTGCGTTGCTGCTCGCGGTGACGGCGTTGAACCGTGCGGACCAGGATCTGTTCTATGCGGTCTACCGAGAGGGGCGGTCGCACGCGAGCGTCGCGGCGGAGCTTGGGACGACGGTGAAGGGCGTGGAGGCGCGGCTGTACCGGATGCGGTCGCGGCTGCGGGCGGCGCTGGCGTCGGGTGAAGAAGATTCGGGCGTTGGGGATTCGAGCGGAGAGGGCGCGGCATGAGCGGTACAGATCTGACTGATGACGGGCGGTTTGATGCGCGGTTGCGCGAGCTGGGGCCCGACGTGCCGCGGCCGGAGCTGGATGCCGGGGCCCGCGATCGCCTGATGGCGACTCTCGGCGGGCGGGTGCGTCCGAGTAGCCCGCGCGCGGGGTCGGGCTGGATGCTGGCGGCGTGCATCGGCCTGGTCGTCGGCCTCGGGATCTGGTGCGTGGTGCTGGGAGCGCGGCTGGGCGAGGCGCGCGGGGAGCTGGCCGCCTCGCGCGGGGAGACGGACGAGGCGATCGAGCTGCTGATGCGGGCGCGGCGGGACGACGCGGTCGTCGAGGCGCCCGCGGACCTCGCGGGCGTGCGGGGCGAGGACCTCGTGCTCGTCGCGTTCCACCACGATCTGTGCCCGATCTCCCGCTACAGCACGCCCGGGTTCGAGGCGATGGCGGCGCGGCGCACGGGGGACTCGGAGCGCTTTCTGGCGTTCGATGTGACCGGCGCCAAGCGCGATGCGGTCGAGCGGGAGATTGCTGCGCTTGGGTTGGGGTATGCGTTGCTGGCGCCGCTGGGCGCGGAGACCGGGGTGGTGAAGGTGGTGGACACGCGGCGGCGGGTGGTGCTGAGTTCGGCGCCGGGCAGGCGGGGGCTCGAATACGCGGAGGCGTTGCTGGCGCGGGTGACGGGGAGTGCCGGGGGGCCGTAGGCGCGTCGGGCGGGGCGGCGGGTTGTGATTTCTCGAAATGCGCGAGGGGTGGTGTCGCCGGCGGGCACTGTCTCGTGTCGCGGCGACTGGCGCGGCGTGCGGACACCCCCGGGATGACGCTCGGGCGTTCGCGAGTTCGTAAAAAACCGGTCTGCACGGCACGGCCGCGCGAGCTGTCGCGCGGCGCCCGCGTGCGTGCCCGTTCCCGATCACACGAACGACCTGGAGATTGAAGATGCTGACGACGACTCTCGCTGTGGCGCTGTGCGGTGTGGCGATGGGGCCGCCCAAGTTTGCGCCGGACTGGCTCGACAACTTCAACGACGGGAGCGCGACGGACGGTTCGCCGGTCTCGTGGGTCGATTCGCCGGCGTTCGGGTCTGCGTTCGAGGTCGTGGACGGCGATCTCGTGGTCTCGATGGCGCCGGGCGCGAGTGTCCCGATCTCGTCGCCGCGGGTGGGGAACTACTTCGCGGACGGCGCTTCGGTGCGGGCGAGGATGGTCGCTGTCAACGGGCCGGGTCGGTACACGGTTGCGTTCGCGGACGCGGAGACGGGGATCAAGGGGTATGTCGCTTCGTTCTCGACGTGCCAGGGCGGGCGTGTGGAGCTGTTCCGTGGCGACGTGATCGGGCAGATCGTCTACCTCGGTGGGGGTTCGGTGCTCTGGCCGTACTCGCCCGTGGACGGGGACTTCTACGTGCAGCTGGACGTGTTCGAGGGCGTGGTGTCGGCGCGGGTCTGGCGCCCGGGCGAAGCGTTCCCGGAGGCCGCGATCAGCGCGCCTGATATGACGTACCCGGACGGCGTGATGTCGATCGCGATCCAGGACTTCGGGAGCGGTGCGAGCTGCGGCGGCATCGGCGGGACGGACACGTCCGCGGTCGTCCGCTTCGCGCAGGCGGCGTCGAACCCGCTGACCAGCTCCGGGCGGGGCGACATCAATGTCGATGGGCAGCAGGACTTCACGGATGTGCTGGCGTTCCTGACAGCGTTCGCGGACATGGGCGGCGCGGCGGACCTGGCCGAACCGTTCGGCCAGTGGGACTTTTCCGACGTCGTGGCGTTCCTGGTCGCGTTCAGCGAGTGACACCCGGGAGGGGCGTCATGCCTCCGGAGGCGCGAGGTCGCCCAACGCGTCGGTGAGCGGTGCGAGGCGGGACGCGTAGCCCTTCCAGCGTCCGACGCTGCTCGTGTAGATGGGCCTGCGGACCTGCTCGTTGGAGTGGGTGTAGACAACGCGGTCGGACTCGTGGAAGCGGAGGCACGCGTCGGACCAGTCGAGGCCCAGGAAATCGATCAGGCGGCGGGACTCGCGCTCCTGGTCGGCGACGAGGTCCTCGTAGACGGCACGCGTGTGGGCGACGCCCAGGTCGGTGAAGACACGCTCCCAGTGGGTGGTGAGGCGGTGGTACTGGCGGTAGAAGTGGGCGAGGTCCTCGGGGCGGTTGGCCCAGGGGTGGTCGCCGACGAAGTGCTGGGCCCAGCACGAGAGGCACGTGTCGCGCGGGTCGCGGACGCAGTGGATGACACGGGCGCCCGGGAAGAGCAGCGGGACGAGGCCCAGGCGCCAGAAGTTCATGGGGTGCTTGTCGGTAACCCGGGCGGCGTTGGCGTTGGGCGTGATCACGGCGTCGGCGTAGTGCGCGGCCGCGGATTCGAGCGCCCCCTTGGTCAGCCCCGCGGGCGGTGTCGGCTCGGCGCGCCAGTGCGAGTCGCCCGCGCCCAGGTGGAGGGCGGCGGCCTCGGCGAGCGCGTCCGACTCCCCCACCACCGCGACCCGCGGGTGGCTGGCGAGGATCTGTTCGGTGAGGCTGGTGCCCGAGCGGGGCATGCCGACGATGAACACGGGGGCGTCGGAGGCGAGGTGTGCACGCGGGGCGGCGGCGATCGCGTCGGCGGTCCAGGCGTCGATCAGGCGGTCGGCGAGCGAGGCGGTGGCGCGTGCGTCGTACTTCACCGGGCTCATCGCGCCGGCGCGGGTGAGCGCATCGAAGGCGTCGTCGTACCGCCCGAGGCGTTCGTACACGGCGGCGAGCTGGCGGAGGGCGCGCATCGTTTCCATCGACGCGGGCGCGTCGGCGGCGAGCGAGGCGAGCGGCTCGAGGGCGTCCTCTGCGTGTCCGGCGCGCGAGGCCAGGCGGGCGTGCAGGGTTGCGAGCGGGAGGCTGCGGGGGAAACTCACGGTCGCGCTGGCGACGAGCGACGCGGCCTCGTCGGCGCGCCCGAGCGTGTCGAGCAGGTCGGCCTTGGCGGCCAGGAGGACGGGGTTCGACCGAGCGGTCTCCAGGGCCTTGTCGATCTGGGCCATCGCGTCGTCGGGGCGGCGCTGCTGGAGGTGGACGAGCGCGAGCTGGTGGCGGACGCCGTAGGCGGTCTTCTCGTCGGGGCAGTCGTCTATGACCGCGAGGAGTTCCGTCTCGGCGTCGTCGAGGCGCGAAGACCGGGCGAGGAGCATCGCGTGCAGCGAGCGGACGCGGAGGTCACGCGGTGCGGCGGCGCGGAGGGCGTCGGTGATCGTGATCGCGCGCCGGTAGTCACCCGCCTTGTAGGCGTTGAGCGCGTCGGCGTAGGCGGCGCACACGGGCCGGGTCCTCAGGCGCCCTGCAGGGCGAGGTCGCCCAGGGCATCGGTGAGCGGCTTGATGTGCTTTGTGTAGTGCGTGTGGCGACCGACCGAGCCGGCGTAGATCGGCTGGCGGACCTGGTCGTTGGAGAGCGTGCGGGTCACGCGGCCCGATTCGTGGAAGCGGAGGCACGCCTCGGACCAGTCGAGGCCCAGGAACTCGAGCAGGCGGCGGGTCTCGCCGTCCTGGTCGGCGACGAGTGATTCGTAGCGGAGGTCGGTGAGCTTCAGGTTTGTCGGGGCGGCGGTGAGCACGGACTTCCAGTGCGCCATGAGGCGGTCGTAGTCGCGGTAGAACGACGCGAGGTTCTCGAGGTCGTAGGCGTATGGGTGGAAGCTGGTGAACTGGGAGAAGTAGCACGAGAGGCACGTGTCGCGGGGGTCGCGGGTGCAGTGGATAACGTGCGCGTCGGGGAACATGAGGGCGATGGCGCCGAGGCTGTAGAAGTTCAACGGTTGCTTGTCGGTGACGCGGGCGGGCAGGGACGCGGGCGGCTGGCTTGCGTCATCGCGGGCCTCGTGCTCGATGGTTCGGGTGAGCTTCTGCTCGTACATCTGGGCGGCGACCTCGAGCTGCTTGCCTTTGAGCGTCGTCGGGTTCTCGACGATGGGGCGGAGCGTGTCTGCGGAGGCGCCCAGCGCTTTGCGGGCGATGAGGAATATGGTGTCCAGCTCGCCGCAGGCGTAGACGTCCGGGTGGCAGGCGAGGATCTGCTCGACGAGGCTCGTGCCGGATCGGGGCATGCCGACGATGAAGACCGGCGCCCCGGACGTGCCCTCGGGGCGTTTGACCTTGGCGATGTTCGCGGGCGTCCAGTTCTTGATGACGTTGTCGATCGTGCGCGCGTGTGCGGCGGCGTTGAACTGGATGGGGACGAGGTTCGCGGCTCGGCGGTGGCAGGTGAAGGACTTTTCGTAGTCGCCCGCGCGGTCGTGCAGGTCCCCGAGGCGCCCGAGGGCCTGGGCGAGCTGCGAGGCGGACATACCCGGCGCCTCGACGAATGGCGTGAGCGTGTCGATGGCGTCCTTGGTATCTCCCCCGCTCAGGCGGAGGCGGGCGAGGGCCATGGCGGGCGAGATGTGCTTGATGCCGCGGTCGGCGGCGGCGTTGAGGAGGGCCTCGGCCTCGTCGCGGCGGCCGGCGTAGATAAGCGCCTCGGCCCTTGTGCCGATGAGGAACGGGGCGTCGGGGTCCGCCTCGAGGCCCTTGTCGAGGATGGCGAGCGCGTCGTCGTGGCGTCCCTGGTTGATGCGGAGCTGGGCGAGCTCGTTTGTCAGGCGGACGCGGAGTGCGGACTCGGGACCCGCGTCCAGGGCGCGCTCGAGATGCTTGGCGCCCTCGTCGTAGCGCCCGAGGCGGGCGAGGACGATGCCGTGCACCGCGATGACAGGCGGGTGGTCTGGCGCCTGCTGGATGAGCTGGTAGGTGATGCCGCCGGCATGGCGGTAATCGCCGGTGCGGATGAGGCGCTGGACGTCCTGGAGTGCGTCGGCGAGGGTGACGGACTGGCCTTCCAAGGTGTGGACCTCCGGGCCCGGATCGGGCGGTCTGGGCGAGTCTAGGACGCGGGGGGCGGGGCTGGGTCGGGCTCGGCGCCCCCCAGGGCGTCGAGCAGGGGTGCGAGGTGTTTCTCGTATCGGCGCCAACGCCCGAGCGATGAGGCGTACATGGGTTTGGCGACCTGATCGACGCTGGCTGTGAAGGTGATGCGGGTCGATTCGTGGAAGCGGAGGCACGCGTCGGACCACGGCAGGCCCAGCGAGTCGAGCAGGCGGCGGGTGGTGGCGGCCTGGTCGGTGACGAGGTCGGCGTACGCCAGCTCGATGACCCCGAACGCCGGGTCGGCCTCGCGGAGCATGCGCTTCCAGTGGTCCATGATGCGGTCGTGCTGGAGGTGGGCGCGGGCGAGGTCGGTAAGGTCGAAGGCGTAGTCGAGGCCAACGGAGAAGTTCTGGAAGAAGCACGAGAGGCAGGTGTCGCGCGGGTCGCGGCGGAGGTGGACGACGCGGGCTGCTGGGAGGGCGGCGTGGATCAGGGGCAGGCCCAGATAGTTGCCCACGAGCTTGTCGGTGACGCGCTCGGCGTGGTGGGCCAGGGCGTCGATCGTGTCCAGGTACGCTCGGGCGGCGGAATCGAGCGCATCGGGCGTGACCGTTGACGGGTCCTGCGGGAGCGGGAAGCCCGGGACCCGGTCGAGGCCCAGGGCGCGGCGGAGGACGGTGGGCATCGTCATCAGCTCGCCGGCGGCGTGGACGGTCGGGTGGGCGGCGAGTATCTGCTCGGTGAGGCTCGTACCCGAGCGGGGCATGCCGAGGATGAATACGGGGCGCTGGTCGGTGACGGTTGACTTGGGGAGCGCGGCGACGCGGTCGGCGGTCCAGGCCGCGATCGTGCGGTCCACCCATGCCTCGTAGGCGTCGGCGTTGAAGCGTACGGCGCGGAGTGCGTTGGCGCGTGTGTAGGCGTCGAACGCGTCGTCGTATCGTTCGAGCTTGTCGAGCAGGAAGCCGAGGGCGAAGAGGATGAGCTTGCGCGATTCGTCGTCGAGGTCAGCCGCGTCGAGCCATGACCGCATGCGGGCCGCGCCCTCGTCGGCTCGGCCGGTCTGTGCGCACAGGCGTGCGTAGTGGTGCGCGATGGGGGCGAAGCCGACGGCGGAGTCGATGTGTGCGTCGAGGAGTGTCGCGGCCTCGTCGGTGCGGCGCTCGTGCAGCAGGGCGCCCGCCTTGGCGGCGATCAGGGGGGTGGCGTCGGGCACGGCACGCAGGCCCGGGTCGATCGCGTCGTGCGCGCCCGCGATGTCGTTCAGCCGGACGCACGCCTCGGCGAGCAGGAACCGGGTGCGGACGCTCTGCCTGGGGTCGGTGATCGAGTCGAGGAGGGTCCGGAGGTGGTCGCGGGCCTGCTCGTGGCGCCCGGACTGCATCAGGGCCTGGCCCCAGAGGGTGAGGGCGGCGACGGACCGGGGGTGCTCGTCGAGCAGCGTCCGGGCGGCGGCGACGCCCTCGGCGACGCGCCCCGATGTGAGCAGGGCGGCGGCCTGACGGGCGCGCAGGATGACGGGGTCGGTGGCCAGGTCGGGCTCCGGGGAGATCGTGTGGCAACTGTAGTGGCGGGGCGGCGGGGATGGGCCCGGGGCCGCGGGGCGTCTTTGGCGGGTATCGTTGGGGCGTGCGCCGGATCACGCTGATCTCGACGGGTGGGACGATCGAGAAGACGTACGACGAGGCGTCGGGGTCGTTGTCGAACCGGGCGAGCATCGTGCCGCGGATGCTGCGGCGGCTGCGGCTCGAGGAGACGCAGGTCAGCTCGGTCCAGCTGATGCACAAGGACAGCCTGGACCTGACGGAGGAGGATCGGCGGCGGATCGTCGAGGCGGTCCGCCTGCACGCGGGCGGGGCGGGGGCGGGCGATGGGGTGGTCGTGCTGCACGGGACCGACACGCTGTGCGAGACGGGCGACCTGCTGGCCCGGGAGTTGGGCGGGGTTGGCGTGCCGGTGATCCTGACCGGGGCGATGCGGCCGTACGAGATGACGCGGTCGGACGCGCTGCAGAACCTGACCGAGGCGATGCTGGCCTCGGGGGTGCTGGGGGCGGGGGTGTACGTCGCGGCGCACGGGCGGGTCTTGCGGTTCCCGGGGGTGCGCAAGGACCGGGTGCGCGGCACGTTCGTGCCCGCGTCGTCCGGGCCGGCGACCTGAGCGCACGGGCGGGGGCGTCGGCGTGATGCCGATCTTCAGGCGGGGTCGATGCCGTGGGCGTACTCGCCCAGCGCGTCGAGCAGGGGGCGGAGGCGATCGCCGAAGCGGGCGTGGCGTGCGACGGCCGAGGCGTTGATCGGCGCGGTGACCTGGTCGCGGCTGGCGGTCCAGGTGACGACATCGGCCTCGTGGGGGCGTAGCACGGCGTCGTCCCAGGGGAGGCCAACAAACTCGACCAGCCGGCGCGAGACCGACTCGGGGTCGGCGACGAGGTCCTCGTAGCGCAGCTCGAAGATTGGCGTGTCGAGGGGCGGGGCGGCGAGCACGCGCTGCCAGTGGTCGGCGAGGCGACGGTACGTGCGGTAGAAGCGCCCGATGTTCGCCAGCGAGCCTGCGGCGGGCAGTGGCGTTGTGAACTGCTGGGCGTAGTTGGACAGGCACGTGTCCCTGGGGTCGCGGAGGCAGTGGACGATCTTGACACCCGGGAGGATGATCGGCGCGAGCCAGAGACGCATGGCGTTCAGGGGCGCCTTGTCGGTGAGGCGTGGCTTGCCCCGGGCGAGGCGGTCGATCTCGGTCAGGTACCACGCGGCGGTCGCGTCCACGTTCTCCTGTGTGAGCGCGGCCAGATCGGGGATCGGGGAGCCCCTGGCGCCCAGGAGGCGGCGCGAGGACCAGAGCAGCTGGTTCAGCTCGCCCCCGGCGCGGACGCCCGGGTGGGCGGCGAGGACGCGCTCGGCCAGGGAGGTGCCCGAGCGGGGCATGCCGACGATAAGCGTGAGGTGCGAGGCGTCGATTCCGGCTCGGGGAGCGGCGGCGAGCGCGTCGTGCGAGCAGGTCGCGATCAGGCGGTCGATGAGCTGTTCCTGGCGGTCGGGGTCGTAGGTCGATGCGACCTGTGCGTTGCCCAGCTCGAAGTGTTGCATGGCGCGGTCGAGGTCGCCCGCCTTCTCGTACATGGCGCCGGCGCGGGTGTGCAACGCGCTCGCGATCGGCGGGGGTGGCTTGACGCGGTCGAGGAACTCGACAAGCTCGGCTGCGGCGTCGGCGAACCGGCCCTGACGCTCGCGGAGTCTGGCTCGTATGGCGGCGAACTCGGGGGGCACTGTCGTGCGCGCAAACTGCTCATCGATGACCGCGTCGGCCTCGTCGAGGGCGCCGGTCTCGATCAGGGTCGTGGCTCGGGCGGCGAGGAGCGGGGAGGAATCGGGGCGGGTGGCCAGGCCGCGGTCGAGGACACCCTGCGCATCAGTCGTGCGGCCGACGTGACGGAGGGCGTCGGCCAGTGCGCGGCGGATCAGGACGGCGGGTTCGGAATCGCCCAGCAGGAACAGGGCGTTCTCGAGCGCCTTGATCGCGTCCTCGTGGCGGGCGGCGGCGGCGAGCGTGCGCGAGAGCACGAGGTGCGCGCGTGCCTCACTCGGGCGGGCGTATGCGAGGCGTTTGGCGGCGGTGAGTGCGGCGTCGTAGTCGCCGGCGATGGCGATCTGGTCGATGCGGGCGGAGACCTGCTGGATCTCGTCGGCGGCCACGCCGTGCGCCGGTCAGCCCGTGATCGCGGTAACGCGAACGGCGGTGTAGCGCTGGCGGTGGCCGGTCTTGCGCTTGTAGTCCTTCTTGGGACGGAACTTGTAGATGTGGAGCTTGTCGCCCATGACGAGGGGCTCGACGATCTCGGCGGAGACCGAGGCGCCGTCCACGTACGGGGCGCCGATCTTGGCCTTGCCGCCCTCGGGGCCGACGACGAGGACCTTGTCGAAGGTGATTGCGTCGCCGGCTTTGGCTTCGCCCGAGGCGTGGAGGTCGATGAGGATCTCGTCACCCTCGAGGACCTTGCGCTGGCCGCCGGACTCTTCGATGATGGCGTAGTTGGTCGCCATGGGGGGTTGCTCCGAGGCTTGCCGCGCGGGGTCGGGGCGGGCTGAGGCGCCCGGCTTGCGTGCCCGTTCCGCGGCGGGCCGGAATGGTAGGCCTTGGCTGGGGACTCAGGCGGGGGAACGAGAGAGGGCGCCGCACTCTGGGCAGCGGGCCTCTGGCAGGCCTCGGAGGTCGTAGCCGCAGGCGTGGCAGACCCCATCGAAGAGTTGGCGGCGCTGGGCGGGGGTCGCGCCCATAAAGCCGACCCGGAGGCCTGCGTCGACGAGGGCGCGGGTCGCACGATCGCCGGCGGCGCCCAGGATAATCATGGGGATGAAGATGGTGACGAGTGTGGCTGTCATCGAGACAACGAGCAGCGCGATCCAGAGCACGTGGATCCCGAGCGAACGCATGAGCCGGATATAGGTCACAACAACAGCGATCCATACTGGCAAGTACAGGGGCCACCAGACGACGTGCCAGAAGTTACGGCCGCCGAGCAGTGGACGTGCGTAGAAGGCGATGACCGCCGCGATGAACAGCCATACGAGCGCGACCGCGACCATCCAGTTGAGGCGACGTTGCCAGATCGCGATTTGAAGCAGGCGAAGTCGCTCACTTGGCTTGCGGTCGGCCAGCGGCACCGGCATCAGGCGACTCCCAATGCCTCACGGAGGGGCGCCAGGTGCTGTTCGTACCGTTTCCAGCGGGCGACCGCGGATTTGTAGATCGGCTGGCGGACCTGCTCGTTGGAGCGGGTGCGTACGACGCGCTTGGTCTCGTGGAAGCGGAGGCAGGCGTCGTCCCAGTCGAGGCCGGCGAAGTCGATGAGGCGGCGGGTCTGGGCCTCCTGGTCCTCGACCATTTGCTCGTACTCGAGTTCGAGGATGGGCAGGTCGAGCTCGGACTGCCAGTGGCGCATCATGCGTTCGTGGTCGCGGTAGACGCGGGCGGTGTGGGCCAGGTCGTAGCACCAGGGGTGCGGGCCGTAGAAGTGCTGGAAGTAGCACGAGACGCAGTTGTCCATGGGGTCGCGTCGGCACCAGACGACGCGGGTGTCTGGGGCGAGGGTCTGGGCGAGGGCGAGGCAGCGCCAGTTGCCGGGGGTTTTGTCGGTAAAGCGGGCGGCGGCGCGTGCCGCAGGCGGGATCGAGACGCGGAGTTTGTCGGCCGCCTGGGCGACGGTTGATCGGTCTCGGAGGGGGGCGGGGTCGAGCAGGAAGTACGAGCCCGAGTGGTCGGGGGCGCCCTGGAGCTGCATCGCCATGTGTGGGAGTGTGGTGCGTTCGCCGCCGGCGAACACACGGGGGTGCGAGGCGAGGATCTGCTCGACGAGCGACGTGCCCGAGCGGGGCATGCCGACGATGAGCAGGAGGTTGGTTGCGGGGCTCGCGGCGGGGGCGAGCGACGCGATTGATGCGCGGGTCCAGTTGGCGGTCATAGCATCCACGCACGCGGCGTGCGCGTCGGGGTCGAACGGTGTCTTGGCGAGGGTGTTGGCGCGCTCGAGCACGGGCCAGGCCTCGTCGCAGCGTCCGGCCTTGTCGAGCAGCTCGGCGAGGATGAACAGCGCCATGATGATGTTGGGCGCGGCGGGCGCGGTCTCGGGCGTGATGCGTTGGAGGAGCGCGATCGCGTCGTCTGCGCGCCCGGCCTTGGCGGCGATCGGGGCGACCTGGACGGCGATCGCGGGGGCGGACACGCCCGCGTCGAGCAGGGCGGTGGCGATCTGCGCCGCCTCGTCGTGCTCGCCCACGACGGCGAGCAGGTCGGCCTTGTAGGCCTGCGCGGTCTGGTTGTGCGGCTCGAGGGCGAGGGCGCGGTTGATCGCGGCGCGGGCCTGGTCGTACTTCTCGAGCAGGGAGTAGGCGCGGGTGAGCTCGATGTGCGGGAGGACAGCCGCGGGGTTGAGGGCGGCGGCGCGCGTGAGGTGCGGGACGGCCTGGGCGCGCTGGCCCATGCCGATGAGGCACGAGCCGAGTGTGTACCGGAGGCCCCACTGGTTGGGATAGTCGGCGGCGAGGGCGGCGAAGAGGTCGTGGGCCTCGTGGTAGTGGCCGTGGACGTAGAGGTCGTGTGCGCGGGGGAGGCGGGGGTCGGAGGTTGGGTCGGCGCCGGCCATCAGGCGCCGGCCCCGGCCCGGTCCTTCCCGGCGCGGTCGGCGCGTTTGCGGGCGCTCTCGTCGAGCAGGCGCTTGCGTAGGCGGATGGAGACGGGGGTGAGCTCGACGAGCTCGTCGGGCTCGATGTACTCGAGGGCGGGCTCGAGCGAGAGGTCGCGGGGCGCCTTGAGGGTGACGGTCGCTTCCTTGTTGGCGCTGCGCATGTTGTCGAGCTTCTTGAGGCGGACGATGTTGACGGGCAGGTCCGTGCCCTTGTTGTGCTCGCCGACGACCTGGCCCGCGTAGACCTTGTCGCCCGGGCGGACGAAGAGGACGCCGCGGTCGTGGAGATTCTCGCACGCGTGCCCGGTGACCGCCCCGGTCTCGGTCGCGATCATGACGCCGGCGAGGCGCTGGTGGCGTGTCGACGTCGAGGGGACGAACTTCTCGAAGGTGTGGTGCATGATGGCCTCGCCGGCGGTGGCGGTCATGACACGCCCGCGGAGGCCGATGAGCGCGCGTGAGGTAATCTCGAAGACGCAGTGCGTGATCTCGGGGCCCCTGGGCTCCATCTTGCGCATCTCGCCCTTGCGTTCGCCGATGAGCTGCATGACGGCGCCGACGACGTCGTTGGGGCAGTCGATGACGAGCTCCTCGACGGGCTCGTGCATTTTGCCGTCGATCTCCTTCTCGATGACGATGGGTCGCCCGACGGAGAGCTCGAAGCCCTCGCGGCGCATGGTCTCGAGGAGGATGCCCAGGTGCAGGACGCCGCGGCCGGAGACGACGAACTCGTCGGCGGTCTGTCCGGGTCTGACGCGGAGGGCGACGTTGTGCTCGAGCTCGCGTTCGAGGCGGGCCTTGATCTGGCGGCTGGTGACGTACTGCCCGTCGCGCCCGGAGAAGGGGGAGTCGTTGATGCGGAAGAGCATGGAGATGGTTGGCTCGTCGATGGAGACGGCCGGCAGGGCGTCGGGGTGGTCGGGGTCGCAGATGGTGTCGCCGATGTCGATGCCCTCGAGGCCCGTGACGGCGCAGAGGTCACCGGCGTCGATTCTGTTGACGTCCTTGCGGCCCAGGCCCTCGAAGCCGAGGAGCTTGCCGATCTTGGCGTTGGCGACCTTGGTCGAGCCGTCGGGCAGGTGCTTGACAAGGGAGATCGGGAGGCCCGGTCGGATCGAGCCCTGGTGGACGCGGCCGATGCCGATGCGGCCGACGTAGTCCGAGTAGTCGAGGGTCGTGATCTGCATGCGCAGGGGCTTTTCGATATAGACGTCCGGGTGCGGGACGTGGCGGAGGATGGCCTCGAAGATCGGGCGCATGTCGGTGGGCTCGGACTCTGGCGGCCAGTGGTCGGAGGCCCAGCCGTTCTTGGCCGACGCGTAGACGATGGGGAAGTCGAGGGCGTCGTCCCCGGCGCCCAGGGCGACGAGCAGGTCGAAGACCTCGGTCACGACGCGGTCGGGGTCAGAGTCCGGGCGGTCGCATTTGTTGACGACGACGACGGGGCGGAGCTTCTCGCCCAGGGCCTTGGAGAGGACGAAGCGGGTCTGGGGCATTGGCCCCTCGAAGGCGTCCACGACGAGCAGGCAGCCGTCGGCCATGCGGAGGACGCGCTCGACCTCGCCCCCGAAGTCGGCGTGCCCGGGGGTGTCGATGATGTTGACGCGGTAGTCAACGTCGTCGGCGGCGTGGTAGTTGACGGCGCAGTTCTTGGACAGGATCGTGATCCCCCGCTCGCGCTCGAGGGGGTTGGAGTCCATGATGAGGTCGTGCTGGCCGCCCTGGAGTTTCTCCAACTCGCCCGCCCTGAAGTTCCCGGACTGCATGAGCAGCTGATCGACCAGGGTGGTCTTGCCGTGATCGACGTGGGCGATGATGGCGACGTTGCGGAGGTGCGCGACGGCGTCGGCCTGGGAGGTCGTCGTCGGGATGTTTGTTGGTGCGGTCATGAGGTGGTGTCCGGGATGATAGCTCGGCGTTGGCGTCGCCCCTGCGGAACGGCGCCGATTCTCGGGCCCATCGACGCCCGGGAAAAACGGCGCGGGCGGGCTCTGAGGCGGGGCGTTCGAGAAAGTCCCGGTCGGGCGCGTCCGGCACAGGCGGAATGACTGGCACAGACCGTCCCGCGGGTCATGCTGGCGTGGGCCGGCGCGGAGCGTGGGCGAAGTGACATGCCTTGGGCGGTGTTCGTCGAGCGGGGTCGCGGGCGACGCCGCGTCTGTGTGAAGGGGTCATACCGATGCGTTGCCAGAAGGCGCCCGCTGCGGCGGCGCTCATTGTGTTTGTGTGCGCCGGGGGCGCGGCCAGCGCCGACGTTGACGTTACGCCGTTGTACCAAACCGCGTTCGAGAGCGTGAACTTCCCGGGGCAGTGGTCCCGGCGCGATCACTCCCGCACCGGGGTCTTCACCGGGTACCTGGGGCGGTTCGGCGGCGACGACGCTGTCACGCTGACGCTCGGCGCCATCGAGGCGCCGCCGAAGCCGCCGGGCGGGGGCGGCGGGGGCGGGGGCGATGACGACGGGTGGCCCGGCGAGTACCTCCCGGGCGACTTTGCGGTCCCGGGTGATCTGATGGACGGCGACCTGCACGGGCGCGACAACGACCCGCGCGTGTTGTACCGGCTGACGTTTGACCTGTTCGTGATCGACTCGTGGGACTCGGACGCGCACGCGGACGGGCCCGACTCGTTCTCGGTTTCTGTGAACGGGAAGACGTACTTCGACGAGGTCCTGTCGAATCACCCGTCGGCGGTGAACTTCAAGGAACCGGAGGTCGGGCCCGCGGGCCTGGGGTACGCCGAGTGGAAGGATTCGATCTTCCGCGATATCGAGGTCTGGTTCGAGGTTGAGCCGACGGACGAGCTGCTGAGCATCACGTTCGCGGGGAGCCTGAACCAGGAACTCGAGGACGAGTCGTGGGGGATCGACAACGTGCGGGTGGGATACGTGATCACGCCCTCGCCCGGCGCAGGTGGCTTGCTGGGGTGCGGGGCGGTGGTGATGGCGTTCCGCAGACGGCGCAGGAAAAACTAGGGGAGAGAGAACCCCGAGTCTGAGAGGAGAGCTGCGTCAGGGGGCGCCCGGGCCGGGCTTCGTGGGACTGTCGAGGATCGCCGCGTTCAACTCGATATCCACCCACCCACGAACCAACCCATCCCGGCCCGGGCCGTCCCCGCGCGGTGGCGAGACGAAGCGCCATCGGAGGAGATCGATACGGCGCAGCGCCCTGAGCGGCGCCCAGGTGGCCCATGGTTCGTCGGCGATGACGTCGTGGATCTGACGCGGGCGGATCATGCCGCTGGCGAGCAGCTGCGCCCCCTGGTCCGCGGCGGAGCTTGCGAGGCGGGCCGCCATCACCCTTGTCGCGTCAGAGGACCCGTCGGCGCCCGCGGAGCCCGGCGAGAAGCACATCGCCCACCATGTCGGTTCGGCGTTCGGATCCCCGGGGCGAGCCGCGGGCGGGAAGCCGAGCGCCCAGCTCGCGAGCACGTCCCGACCGAACGGGATCGGTGTGCTGAGCGTGAGTCGCTTTGTGCGGACGGCGTGGGGGAACTCGCCCGCGATGACGCCGTCGAGCGCGGCGCCCTCTTCGGTTGATTCGATCAACGCGGCGATGGCGAGGTCGATCGCTGCGGCGCGGCGCTGGCCCGGGGGCGCCTCCGAGGCGATCGCGAGGCGGAGGGGGGCGCCAGGTGATCCGGGTGCGCGGTCGAGGCGGACGACGGTGCGCCCCGCGAGCAGCCCGACCAGCTCGCCCGGCAACGGGAGCATGATGGGCCAGACGCCCTGCCGGGAGGCGTGCTGTCCGTTCGCCGTAGGAGGGAGCGATTCGGCGACGAGCGCGAGCGCGCCCTGCTCGAGGTCGGCCAGCGCCGCAGGGTCCAGCAGTCGCCCGCCCGGTTCGTGGCGCCACGAGGGCGCGTCGCAGGCGAGCTGTGCGCTCCAGCCGGTGTCGGTCGGACCGGCGGTGGCGGCGACGAACATCTCGTCGGCGTCTGGGGTCGGGTCGCGGATGATTGCGAGGATCTGATTGGGCGGGAGGTCGCGGGTGATGGGGAACCGCTCGTGCGTGCCCAGCGTGTCGCGCGGGGCGCCCTTGGCGCCCGCGGCGCGGGCGAGCACGAGCTCTTCGAGCAGGGGCGCCGCCTCGTCTGGGCAGATGATCAGCTCGGTGCTCGGGCGTCCCTGCGCGTCGAGGCGATCGACGAGCGCGAGCAGGAATCGGCCGTGCTCGGCGGCGAGGATCGGCTGGGCGGCGATCTTGGCGCGCGGGGCGGGGCGGAGGCGGGTGCGGACGAGCTTCTCGCCGTGTTTGGAGACAGAGGTGACCAGGGCCCAGCTCGGCGGTGCGGGCGTGCCGTCGGCGGCGGGGGCTTGCGACCTGCGGGCGATGAACATGAGGCGTCGGGCGAGCAGCTCGTCGAACGCTTGCTGCTCGGTCAGGCCCAGGTGGTCGGCCAGGGCCCCCCACCGCGCGAGGGTGTCGGTGAAGAGGCCGGCTTCGGCGAGCGCGGCGCGGAGCGCCAGGCCGCTGCGTGATCGGGCGAGGGCGGCGGGGTCCTGGATGAGGACGACGACGTCCGCGTCGGCGGGAGCCGCGGCGAGCTGGTCCCACGCGGGGGCGTCGCAGGCCTCGGCCGCGTACGAGTGTGCACCGAGGAACGCGAGTGCCGCGCACAGAGCGAGCGCAACACATCGGCGTCGCCTGGTCGGCGGTGCTGGCTGGCGTTGGGCTGACGGGGCGTGCACGGCTCGTCCAGTCACGGCCGACATCGTGTCACGGGGTGTCGTCCGGGGCGGCGGGGCGCGCCGGGTCGAGGGGGTTGGAGCCAACCCAGATGGTGGGCCCTGCGCCGATGCGCGGCGCCCCGCAGCGGATCGAGGCGGGGGCGTCTGCCCGCTCGTCCTCGATGCCGAATGGGTTCGTGACGAAGCCGGCGGTGAGCATGCGGGCGTGCGGCGGCGCGGCCTCGATCTCGAGGCGCGCGACGCACGGATCGGCGGTGGAGATGGCCTGGAAGGACATGCGGACCTGGTGCACGCTCGAGCGGATGGCGCCGACACCGGCGGCGGCGTCGTCGCGGAACGCCTCGTTGACATCGGCCAGGGGTGTCTGCTCGTCGGCGAGGGTGGTGGCCTCGGGCCAGGCGCGGCGACCGGCGGCGACGCCGAGCATCACGACCAGCGCCAACACGACAACGCCCGCTCGCGCGAGTTTGGTCATGCGGCGCAGTCGCCCCGGGACAAAGCGGCGGCGGTGGTCGGCGCTGTGCAGGATGCGGTCGGTGAGGTCGGGCGCCTCGGGTGGCGCACGGAGGGCGGCCAGTACGCGTGCTGTGCGTTCCAGGTCCGCGCCGGCGCGTGCGTCGTGCCGGACGGCGCCGAGGACCTCGCGCCGTGCGCGGGGCGAGAGCTCGCCGTCGAACAGGGCGTCGATGAGCTCGTCGGGCGGGATGCGATCGCCAGGGTTCGGCGCCGATTCGTTCACGCAAGACTCTCCGCGAGTGCGTCGCCCGAACTGGGGGCGACCTCGATGTGCGTCCGCAGGCGCTTGCGCCCGCGGTGCAGGTGGCTCTTGACCGTGCCCTCGGGCATGTCGAGGTGCCGGGCGATCAGGGCGATGGGCCAGTCGTGCTGGTGGAAGAGGATGACGACCTCGCGCTGGTCGGGCGGGAGCGTGAGCAGGGCGGCCTGGAGCGTGTCGCGCCGGGCTTCCTGCTGCTCGTCGGCCTCGACGGGCGCCTCGGGCGAGGCGGCGGAGGACTTCCAAGACCCGACCATGTCGGTGTCGTAGGCCGGGCGGTGCTTGGCGATCGCGTTGAGGTACAGGCGCCTGGCGATGGTGAACAGCCAGGTCGAGAAGCGGTAGCGGAAGTCGAAGCGATCGAGGTTGGTCAGGACGCGGACGAAGGCCTCTTGGACGATGTCCTCGGCGACGTCCGGGCGCCCGGACATACGGAGCATGTAGGCGTAGAGGGACTGCTGGTGGTGGCGGATGATCGACGCGGCGGCCTCCTGGTCGCCCCGTGCGGCCTCCCGGATCAGCTTGTGTTCCTCGGATCTGAGCATCGATGACTCCGCGTCAGGCGAGTATACCGGGCGGCTCCCTATCGGTTCCCGCTTGATTCCGGCGTTTCCCGCGTTCTGTTCGGGATATCGGGGCGTGGGTTCCGCCCGGTGCAAAGACCGACGGCCCCGGGCGTGAACCCGGGGCCGCCGGCAGGGATGGCGGTGTGGCCCCGGGCGCCGGGGCGGGGTGGGCGGTCTAGGCGGCCTTGGGCAGGCGGCGCTTGCGGCCGACGGTCCGCTGGTCCTCGGTCGCGCGGGTCTCGGGCTCCTCGAGGAGCATCTGGACGAGTTCGATGGGGTCTGAGGCCCAGAGGTCGGCGCCGATCTCCTCGGCGAGGCCGTCGGCACGGTTGAAGACACCCGCGCCCACGACGATCTGGGTGTTGGGGCAGGCCCCGACCTCGTGGAGGGTGTCGATCAGGCCGCGGATGACGGGCAGGTCGCCGGGCGCCGAGCTAAACATGAGCAGGACGTCGGGCTGGTCGTTCTGGACGAGCGATTGGATCTCGTCGGTAGGGACGCCGCCCCCGGCGAAGCGGACGCGGAACCCGTGGGATTCCAGCAGATCCACCGCCATCTGGGCGCCGAGCTCGCAGCCCTCGTCGGGCCCGCAGCAGGCGAAGACGGATCGCCCACGCGGTGGTGTCTCGACGCGTTGGATCAGTCGTGCGGCGGTCTGGTCCACGACGACGCGGAGCAGGCGGGTCGCCAGGTGGTAGCCCAGGGTGGTGACCTGGTCGTCGCGTCGGAGGCGCTCGATCATCTCGTACGTGGGCCAGTAGAGATCGGTGACGAGCGACTGGGGCGCGACGCCCAGGGTGCGTTGTTCCTCGATGATGCGGCGGGCCGTGGTGCGGTCGCCGCTCACGAGCGTTTCGAAGAACCGTTCTGTGACGAGGTCGGACGACATGGCGGGTTGCCTCCCTGTGGCGGGCCCGGGCGGGCCTGAGTCTGAAGTTGTCGGTGGCCTCCCAGCCCCCGGGACGCCGGGGACACACCCCGGCGACAGGCGAGGGATCGGCGGGGGCCGCGGCGTTGCGTGAAGTTGGCGGGGGGCGTTTGAGGTCCGTGCGGAGTCCCGCGCGACCGCGGTTATTGGACCGGGCGAGGCGCGAGAATGCCGCATGAACAGGGGTTCATGGCGCGTTCGTTCTCGGACGGGTTATTGGACGCGCCGCTTATTGGACCGGCGCAGTCGGCGTCGCGCCTTCTCGGACCGCGCGGTGGCAGACGCACACGCCCAGTGTCATGGCCCTGGACTCGGCGTCGGCGAAGCCCGACTCGGCGATCGCGGCCCGGAGGGCGCCAGAGTCCATGAACTGGCCCACGGATCTGGGCAGGTAGGCGTAGGCGCCCGAGCGGTCGCGGGAGATGAGGGCGGCGGTCCGGGGCATGAGCCAGCCGCAATAGAAGGTGTTGAGCGCGCGGACGACGGGGTTGCGCGGTTTGTCGAACTCGAGGACGACGAGGCGCCCGCCCGGTGCGAGCACGCGGGCGAACTCGCGGAGGGCGCGGGCCGGGTCTTGGACATTGCGGATGCCGAAGGCGATCGAGACAACGTCGAACGAGGCGTCGTCGAAGGGAAGGTCCTGGGCGTCGCCCTGGACGTAGGACAGCTTCTGTGCGCGCGCGGGGTCGAGGCGTTTGCGTTTGTCGCGGGCGAGGTCGAGCATTTTGTCTGTGAAGTCGAGGCCGACGACCTCGGAGGCGTTCGTGGCGGCGAAGGCCTGGGAGAGGTCGCCCGTGCCGCAGGCGACGTCGAGTACGCGGTCGCCCTGGTTGACGCGTGCGAGTCGGACGGCGGCGCGACGCCAGGCCTGGTCTCGCCCGAAGGAGTGGAGACGGTTGTTGAGGTCGTAGGCGTGGGCGATGGACGCGAACATGTCGCGGACACGCCGGGCCTTGTCGGACTGGGTGTGGACGTGGTCGAGCTTCTCGCCAGCCCAGGCGGGGGACGGGTCGGTGACCGGCGTGATAGGATCGGTCGCGGGCATGGGCGTCTGATCCTAGCCCTTGGGGTTCCCCGCCCGCCCAACGAAGACCGCGGAGAACGACATGCGCACGCCGCTCGCAACTGCACGGACCATCGCGATCACAATCACTCTTGCGCTGGGCGCCCTGACGCAGGTCGGGTGCTCGACCAACCCGGCGACCGGGGCGCGGTCGTTCACGTTGCTGAGTTGGGAGGAGGAGCGGGCGATCGGCTTGGAGGCCGGGCCTCAGATGACCGAGCAGTTCGGGGGCGAGGTCAACGACGAGACGACGCGGGCGTACGTCAACGAGGTGGGGAACAAGCTCGTCGTGCACGTCGAGGAGGGCGTGCCGGACCTGCCCTGGGAGTTCACGCTGCTGGACTCGGCGGTGATCAACGCCTTCGCGCTGCCCGGGGGTCAGGTGTTCCTGTCGCGCGGGCTGGCCGAGAAGCTGGGCAGCGAGGCGGAGATGGCGGGCGTGATCGGGCACGAGATCGGGCACGTGACGGCGCGGCACGGCAACCAGCGGATGAGCAAGCAGATCGGGTTTAACATCGCGCTGGCGGCCGGGGCGATCGCGGTGGGCGCCGCGGGCGACGACACGGCGCTGGGTCGGTACGGGCAGTTGGGCGTGCCGGCGTTGGCGATCGGTGGCAACGTCGTGCTGCTCAAGTACGGGCGGGACGAGGAGCTGGAGGCCGACATGCTGGGCGTGCGGTACATGAGCAAAGCGATGTACGACCCGAAGGGCCAGGAGCTGGTGATGGAGACGCTCAAGGCGGCCTCGGGCGGCGGCGGGGCCCCGCCCGAGTGGCTCAGCACGCACCCGGCGTCCGACACGCGGATCACGCGGATCCAGGGCATGCTCGCCGGCGAGTACGCGTACACGCAGAACAACCCCGAGTACGGGATGTACCCCGAGCGGTACGGCGACCGGATGCTCTCGAGACTGGCGGGGTTGCCCCCGGCCAAGCATCAGGCGCAGGCGATGGCGCCCGGCGAGGGCGAGGGGAGTCTGCTTGCGCAGACGTCTCTGTGGTGCGCGCATTGCCGGGCGGAGCACGCCGAAGCGCTGGTATTGCACGACGCGCCGGGCGTTCAGAACTAGCCCGGAGCGTGAGCGACGGGCCCGGTGAGATCGAAGCATGCTGGTTTGTTTCGGTGCGCAGTGGGCCCCGCGCTGACGCTTGGGGCTAGCCGGACGAGCGTCCCGACGCGTGTTCGAGCTTCCAGAACCTGGCCCAGTTGCCCCACGCGAAGGCGTGGATGTCGTCGTCGGGCCAGCCGCGGGCGCTGAGGGCGTCGGCAATCTTGGACAACTCCGACGGTGTGTTGAGACCGGCGGGCAGGTCGTGGGCGGTGATCCCGCCGTCCATATCCGATCCGAGCCCGACGCCCCGGCGGTGGCCCATGACCTCGCAGACGTGCTCGACGTGTGCGGCGGCCTCGTCGATGCTCGGGCGGTCGGTGGGGTCGTTGGGGTCGAGCCCGGTGCGGATGAAGTTGCGGACGAGGTTGAGGCCGACGACGCCGCCGCGGCGTCCGATCTCGGCGATTGTTTCGTCGGACAGGTGGCGCTGCCATTGCTCGTTGTCCCGATCGCCCAGCAGCGAGCGGCAGTTGGAGTGCGACGCGATGACGGGGGCGTCGGTCAGCTCGAGGAGTTGTTCGGTCGAGCGCTGGCTGAGGTGCGAGAGGTCGTGGACGACGCCCAGTTCGTCCATGCGTTTGACGAGGGCGCATCCCAGATCGGTCAGGCCGTCGTCGGACGACCCGGCCTCGACGCCGTTGCCGGCGGCGTAGCGTGACTTGTGCCACCAGGCCATGCCGATGGCGACAACGCCGCCCTCGACCCACTGGTCGAGGTCATCCGGCGATGGGATGGGGTCGGCGCACTCGATCAGGACGCCGAGGCGGAGGGGCGCCGACGACGGCGCGGGCAAGCCCTCCGCGTTCCTGCGCGGCACGAGCTCGATGACGCCCGCGCCCGCCCAGGCCTGGTAGAGCTTGAGCTGGCGCATGCCGGCGCGGTAGGCGGCGTCGGCGTCGGCGAGGGGGTAGGCGAAGGCGCTGGTCTGTGCGTCGGGCGCGGACGGATCGGTGACCGCCTCGGTGAAGATCGTGCCGAGGCAGGCGCACACACGCCCGTCACGCAGTGAAGGGAGCGTGACGGCGGCGGGCCGGAGTTCGCCTCGGCAGTCGTCGAGGGGCGCGTGCATGTCCCGCCCCAGTTCGGCGAGCATCGCGAGATCCAGATGCGCGTCGAACCACCGGGGCGGGCTGGGCATGGGCGATGGTAGACGCGGTGAAAGCGGGCGCGGGCGTGTCCGAATATGATCGTGTCGGGCCACGGGCGGGGAGTCCGGCCGACCACTCGGAGAATGACACAATGCGCGCGCTCGGTTTGACACACAACACACGGACCCCGGCCAGGCGCGGGAAGGTCCTGATCGGGTGCCTTGTCGCACTCGTGCTGGTCGTGCTGCTGATCGTCGGCGGGGGGGTCTACGTCGCGATGAGCTGGCGCGGGTGGACCGCTTCGTTCGCCGAGAAGATCGCGACCGAGGCGATCCAGTCTTCGGATCTTCCCGAGGGCGAGAAGGGCGAGGTGCTCGTCGAGATCAAGCGGCTGACCGACGGGTTCAGGAGCGGGGACGTGACGTTCGCGCAGCTGGAGCAGATCGGCAAGGACATCGCGGAGGGCCCGCTGATCCCGGCGGCGATCGTGGGCGGGTTCGAGGCGATGTACCTGGCGCCGTCGGGTCTGAGCGACGAGGAGAAGCAGGCGGGCGGGCTGGCGTTGTCGCGGGTCGCGCAGGCAGTCTCCGCGGACAAGATCGAGGCCGACCCCCTGGCGAACATCTTCGACCCGATCCAGACGGTGAGCTCGACGGGGTCCGGCGTGCACATCAACCACCCGGAGTTCAACCTGCACCTCAAGGACCCGGACGATTGCACGGACGACGAGCTGCGCGAGGTGATCGCGAACGCGCAGGCGGCCGCGGACGAAGCGGGGATGCCCAACGAACGGCTCGAGATCGACGCGTCCGAGGAACTCCGTGCCGTGATCGACCGCGTGCTCAACGGCGAGACGCCCGCGATCGAGGGTCCGTAGCAGGGGAACGCGTCTGCACAGCATGGGTGAACGACAGCCGCCCCGGGGATCCCCGGGGCGGCTTTGTTCGTCAGGATCGTCGCGGCGCGGGTTAGTACTCGAGCGCGCGGGCGAGGGTCTTGGCGTGATCGATCCAGCCGGCGACCTCGGACTCTGTTGGCACGCGGCGGGTCAGGCTCTTGGCGTCGTTGACCTCGACCATCTTGGCGGCAAGGTTGGCGGCGTTGCGCTGGGCCAGCTCGGGGACGGTGTCCACGCCCGAGACCTCGAGCAGCTCGGAGAACTCGCTGCCGATGCCCTTGACGCGGTAGAGATCGACCATGTTGGCCCACTTCAGGACGAGCGCGTCAGCGATGTCGGCCTTGGCGGCCAGGGCCTTGCGGTCGGCGGGGGTTTTGCACGCGGCGAGCAGGGCGTCGGTGTCGGCGATGCCCGCGTCGCGGAGCTTCTTGCCGTACGTCGGGCCGATGCCCTCCACGTCCTCGATCGGGTAGTTGGCCATCTCGGTTCTCCTTTGGTGTACTGTGTCGCCCCGTCGGGGGGAGCAAAGAGGATAGGGGCCGGCGTCGCCCGGCAACGAGCCCGGTCAGGTCGCGGGCAGGAACAGCTCGGCGATCATGCAGCGCAGGCTGCCGCCGCCGACGCGTTCGATCGTGGGGATCGGGGCGTGGACGGTGCGGAGGCCCTTGGATTCCAGCGTCGCGAGCTGATCGGGCGTGAGCGCGTCGTGGGCCGTGGTAGACATGGCGATGCGCGGGGCGCCCCGCGTCGAGCGGAGTTCGAGCATGTTGCCCACAAAGGCGAGCACCTGGTCGCGGGTGATCTCGATGAGCGTGTGCGATGATTTTTTGAATGATTCACGCACGCGTTGGCGGTCGTGCTCGGCGACCGACTCCATGCAGACGACCGCGGCGTCGGTCCCGACGCACATCATGACGTTGGTGTGGTAGTACGGGGCCCCTTGGGCATCGGTCGCGTCGAACAGGACGCCGGCGTGGCCCAGGCGCGCACAGAACGCATCGAAGGCGGCGTCGTGCGTGCGCGGCGAGCGGCACGCGTACGCGATCTTGTTCACGCGGTCGAGCACGAGCGAGCCCGTGCCCTCAAGATACTGGCCCTTGTTCTCGTGGGCGCGGACGAGCCACGAATCGAGAATGCGCAGCGACAACCCGTTCTCGGCGGCGACGCGTTCGAGCGTCTCGGGGCGACGCTCGCGACGACGCGCTTGCGAGAGCATCGGGTAGAGCACCGCCCGTCCGTCGGCGTGCGTCGAGAACCAGTTGTTCGGGAAGACGGCGTCCGGGCGGGGCGGCTCGGGCGTGTCATCGACGACGATGACGCGGACGCCCGCGTCGCGCAGGACATCGACGGCGGCGTCGAACTCCTCGCGGGCCAAGGCCCCCACCGCCGCCGCGTCGATGCCGGCGCCGTGCTGGAAGGGGTTGGAGGCGCTGGTTTCGGGGTTCGACCCGAAGTGCGCCGGGCGGACCATGAGGACGGTGTCGGTGGTCTGCGCGTTCAAACGCTCATCTCGATGGGCTCGCGGTCGGTCAGGATCTCGGCGCTCGTCTTCGATTTCACCTCGTCCATGCTCACGCCGGGCGCGAGCTCGGTCAGGCGGAAGCGGCCCGCGTCGGCGTCGAACTCGAGCACGCACAGGTCGGTGATGATCATGTCGATGCACGCGAGCCCGGTGAGCGGGAGCGTGCACTCGGGGACGATCTTGGGGTCGCCCTTCTTGGAGCAGTGCTCCATGGTGACGACGACTTTCTTGACGCCGGCGACGAGGTCCATGGCGCCGCCCATGCCCTTGATCATCTTGCCCGGGATCATCCAGTTGGCGATGTCGCCTGCCTGGCTGATCTCCATGGCGCCGAGGATGCACATGTCGATGTGCCCGCCGCGGATCATGGCGAACGAGTCTGCGGAGGAGAAGTAGCTGGCGCCCTCGCGTGCGGTGATGGTCTGCTTGCCCGCGTTGATGAGGTCGGC
Organism: Phycisphaerales bacterium; assembly: GCA_029260515.1. Taxonomy (GTDB): domain Bacteria; phylum Planctomycetota; class Phycisphaerae; order Phycisphaerales; family UBA1924; genus JAJRXR01. Next base: position 43,504 of record JAJDDC010000095.1, read on the forward strand.
GTCGATGTCGGCCTCGGCGGGGAAGGGGCCGATGCCCAGCAGACCGTTCTCGCTCTGGAGCCAGACGTCCATGCCCTCGGGGATGTGGTTGGCGACGAGCGTGGGCATGCCGATGCCGAGGTTGACGATGAAGCCGTCCTGGAGTTCGGCGGCGGCGCGGCGGGTGATTTGGTCGCGGGTGAGTGCCATGGGCAAAGGATATAGGAGGCGGCGTCGGCGATCGCGTCTCAGGGTCGTCAGCCCCGCATCATCCTGTGCAGGCGGCGGATCTTCGACCGGGTCGAGAGGACAGAACCGACAAGCAGGAAGGGCACGCCGACGGCCGCGATGCCCACGTGACGCAGGATCCGGTCCGGGCGGTCCTCCTCGGCGACGTCGGGCTGGGCGAGCGCGTCGGTGGTGGCCTGCTGGTAGAGGTCGTTGATCTCTCGGAGGGCGCCGATGAGGCCGTAGGCGATGATCCCTATACCCACGATCATCAGGATGGTCCCGAGAGCCTTCTTCATAGGCGTCGTGTCTCCGGGTGAGTCTACTGCGTTGCGTCAGGCGCCGAGTGTGTCGGCGAGTTCGGCCAGGGTGGCGACCTCGGCGTCAGCGATCGTGTCGCCGCCTCCCGAGGCGCTTGCGCCGGCGCGGTTGACCCAGACGGTCGGGAAACCGAGCGCGCGTGCGGGGGCGATGTCGTGGTACCGGCTCTCGGCGGCGTGCAGGATGTTCGGGGCGTCGAGGCGGAGGCGGGCGCTGACCTCCTTGAAGTGCGTGGGCGCGGGTTTGTACGAGCGGACCTGCTCGGCGGTCACAACCGCGTCGAAGTCGATCCCGAGTTTCTTGAGTGTGTGCGCCATCAGGTCGTCGTCGATGTTGCTCACGATCGCCAGGCGGCTGATCGCCTTCAGGCGACGCAGGGCCTCGACCGTGTCCGGGAACGGGCGCCAGTCCTTGACCGATTCTGGCAGCGAGTCCGCCTCGGCGTCGGTCGCGCCCGGGACCAGGGCGCGGAAGACCTCACGCAGCACGGCCCGGTACGGGCGCCAGGCGCGGGATTCAGTGTTTCGCTCGTGCTCGGCGAATCGGGCGACGAGCGCGGCGTCGTTGTCGATCGCGATGCGGTCGCGGAACGGCGTGAGGGCGGACAGGATGCCCCCCGACCAGTCGACGAGCGTGCCGTAGCAGTCGAAGGTGATCGCGTCGGGGTGGGTCCGGGTCTGCATGGACAAGGATAGCTTGCGCGGGCTACGGCGCAGACGCGGGCCGCGCTCAGGCGTCGTCGGTCGCGTTCGGCGTGACGTAGTCGAGGCTCATGCAGTAGCCGGCGCGCCAGATGGGGTATTCGACCTCGCACCGGAACCCGACGAGGTCGTTCGGGTTCCAGCCCAGACGCTCGAAGGTGCGGGCGGTCAGCTCGGCGTGGCGGGTGTAGAACGGGGACGCGGCGGCGGACACCCCCACGCCCAGCAACTGGAGCTTGGGCTGGGCGGGGAAACGGGTGAGCCAGCGGTCGCCTGTCGGGCTCTCGAGGTTTGGGTACCACATCTGCGCGTCCACGGCGGGGCGGAACATGCGTTCCATCTCGCGGTGGAAGTAGACATCGAATATCAGGCGGCGGCTCGGGCAGTTGACAAGGCTCCAGACCGAGTCGAGCGCGGGCGAGCCGTCCGGGTTGAGGCGTGGGTGCGTGAAGCGTCGGGCGGTGACGATATCGAACATCTGCCCGGGCTCGAGGCGTTCGGGATCGACGACCTGGACGAGCTGCGAGCCGGGGCCGCGGGTGGTCACGGTCGGCAGGGGCGTGGTAGAGAACTCGGCGAGGATGGCCGAGGGTGTGACGCCCTTTGCGGGCTGCTCATCGAGAGAAACCGGCGCGGGCTGGGGTTCACTCTCGGGATCGAGCGTGTCGCCCGCGAGGATGGAGGCGGGGATGCCGCCCGGTGTGACGGTGGTGCCGATGAGGCCATTGACAACGGCGCGTTCGATCTTGTCGGGCTGTCCCGGCGCGGGTCGGTAGGCCTCGAGGCTGATGGCGACCTCGCAGGCGCGCCCGGTGACGTTGGCGGCGGCGTTGAAGAGGTCCGCACGCGCCTCGACGGAGCAGAGCGTGTGCGCGTCGGCGCCCGCTTCGGCCGCGGCGATGCGGTCGGCGAGCTTGGACTGGCTGCCCGCGTTCTCACGGATGAAGCGGTCGAAGTCGCGGACCGCGGCCCCGCCGAGGGCGACGAGGCTCTGATCGACCCCTACGCGGGCACACCCGTCGAGGAACTGCTCGAGGCCCTTGACGCCCGGGAGGCGGGCGAGCGTGCCCGCGTCTGCGGCGGGCTCGGCGAGCACGGAGACGACGCGCTGACATGTGTTGCGTACGACGTCGATGTGCCGTGCCATTCCGGAGGCGCCGCGGGCGTGCTCCGGGAGTGCGGCGACGATCGAGCCCAGCTCACCCCTGAGGCGCGAGGCCAGACGCTCGGCACGCCCCCACTGCTCTGAGGACAGGGGATCGGCTCGTCGGGGCGCCATCGTCACGGGCATGACCCGGACGATACCGGATCCCCGCCCAGATGTGGGGAGGACGGGGGCCGCGGGGGTCTGGCGTGGTGGTCGCTGGCTCATGGAAAAATCTGGGGGTGGCCCATTGACATGAAATCTGTCCCGATATTATCCTCAGGACAGACTTGAAAATCAAGCGCGTCGTGGGAAAGATCCCACCGTCCTGTGTGCCCGGGCCAATCGCGACACCCCCGGATCCCAACGAGATCCCAATCGGAGAAGACGGCATGAAGACGGCTGGAAGCATCGGCGGAGCGGGTCTGGCGTTGGTCGTGGCCTGCGGGACGGCGGTCGCGGGCGGGCAGGTCGTCCGCCTGGACACCCTGGGCGGGACCGACTCGGTCGCCTGGGACATCAACGACAACGGGCAGATCGTTGGTCAGGCCAACCTCGCGGGCGACGCGGTCGCCCACGGCGTGCTCTGGGAGAACGGCGCGGCGACGGACCTTGGCGCCTGGGGGGGCGCGGGGGACATCTCGACGGCCGAGGCGATCAACAACGGCGGGCAGATCATCGGGTACTCCGAGCTGTCCTCGGGCCTGCGCGAGGCGACGCTGTGGGCGCCCGACCTGAGCATGCGGAATCTGGGGATCGAGATGGGCGCCGCGGGTAGTTCGATCCCGTGGGACATCAACGAGCAGGGCGAGGTGTGCGGTCAGGCGGCGCTGTCGCCCGGCTTCTCCAAGGGCTTCGTCTGGGACGACGTCAACGGCGCGCGGACCGAGGGGACCGTGTCCTTCTACATGGGCGGCGCCAACAAGGGGATGAACAACAGCAGCGTGCTCGTGGGTCACGGGTTCTTCTTCGGCGACCCGGACATGGCGATGCTCGCGACGCCCGACGGGCGCGGCGCGTGGGACGAGTTCGAGATCGGTCCGCCAGGCTTCACGTTCAGTATTGCGACGGAGATCAACGACGCGGGCGTGGTCGTCGGGTTCACGAACGCCGACAGCCCGGGGCCCTGGAACGCGTGCATCTTCACGCAGACCCCGCCCGGATACGCCACGCTGGGCACGCTGCCCGAGCTGGAGAACTCCGAGGCGTACGACGTCAACGAGGCGGGCGTGGTCGTCGGGTTCTCGTGGGACGACGACTTCCTGCTGCCCGAGCGTGCGTGGGTGTACCTGGACGGCGAGCTGCACGACCTCAACGACCTGCTCGTCGGGCGGGGCGAGACGGGGTTCTCGCAGCTGCTGGCCGCGACCGGGATCAACGAGGACAACGACATCGTCGGGTACGGGCTGACGACCGACGGCGCAATCGCGGGCTTTGTGATCGAGGCCTACGGGCTTGAAGCTTGCGCCGCGGACCTGGCCGAGCCGTTCGGGCAGCTCGATTTCTCTGACGTGACGGCGTTCCTGGTCGCGTTCGCGGGGATGGCGCCCGAGGCGGACCTGGCCGAGCCGTTCGGGCAGTTCGACTTCTCCGACGTCGTCGGGTTCCTGACCGTGTTCGGCTCGGGCTGCCCGTGAGCGCGAGAGTTTCTGAATCTGACCGTCGTGCACGAGACCGTCGGCGGTCGGCGTCGGCGCGTTTCGCCAGATTACACAGACTCGATTTGTTCGAGAGAGGAGATTTGTGATGAGAACATTGATCGCGGGCGCGGCAATCGCGGCCCTGACAGGTATCGCGGCGGGAGACGTCGCCAACTTCGACGCCGACGCCGAGGGCTTCAAGGGGTCCAGCTTCACTTCCGGCGGGATCACTTTCTTCGACCTCAACACCGTCACGGGCGAGAACCCGGACGGGTCGGGGTTCGGCCCCGGGGACTACGGCACGGACCTGATCGTGGAGCGGGCGGTCGCGCTGTTCAACGACTTCCCGGGCGTGGTCAGCTCGCCCAACGTGCTCAGCTGGGGAAGCGCATTCGTCCCGGGCGACAACCTGTCGGTCAACATCTTTTCGACGGTCTCGATGACCAATGGGTCGGTGCAGAACTCGGCGAGCCTCGATCTGCTGTACTTCGAGAACGGGCCTTGGGGCGCGATCGACATCCACTTCGACGCGCTGCTCGGCGGCTCGGTCGTCGCCAGCAACGTGCTGACAGTTTCAGACCTGGGCGGGCGCGACAACATCACCAGCACCCACCTCTCGATCAACGGCGTGGAGTTCGATGAGCTTCGTCTGTACGCCCAGTTCGGCAACGGGACCAACACCGTGATCGCGGGCGTGATCGACAACGTCACGATCACGCCGGCGCCCGGGGCGGCGTCGCTGCTCGTCATCGGGGGCCTCGTCGGCGCGCGTCGGCGGCGCTAGGCACGGCACTCTCTCCCGCGGGCGTCCACGACCCTCGCCTGGCGGGAACCCGCGGGCCGTCCCTCCCCTGGGGCGGCCCGCCCCCTTTTTGGCTAGGTGATCCGGAGCGCCGGGCGGAGGCCACGGCGGCTGGTGACGGGCTTGCGAGCGAGCGTGACGGTCCGGGGGTACCACAACCAGACGCGGAGGAACCAGAGCGGCTTGGCGAAAATGCCCCGGATGACCCGGGCGGCGCCGTGGATCCAGAGCGCCTCGAAGTCCTCGCCCGCGGGGCGGGGCTTGAGGGCGTGCGTGCGGGCGGCCCAGTGCTCACCCTCCTGGTGGTGGAACCAGAGACGGTCGAGGTCGGTCATGTCGGGGAAGACCTGGAACAGGCGCCCGGGCATGTCGGGGAGGAGCAGGTCGTCGCGGCTGGTCAGGGTGTCGAGGTGGTTTGCGTCGTCGAAGAGTGTCATGAACTCGGTGTAGTACGCGTTGGGTTTGAGCTTGTGGCGGTAGGCGATGAGGAAGCGGTCGAGGCCGGGCGAGCGCCAGACCTCGAGATGCGTCTCGGCGATGGTGCCGGCGGGGTGGGCGTAGGCGCCGACCCAGTGCCAGCCGTGGCGCTCGGCCCAGAGCCCGGTGGGGCGCGTCGCGTCGAGGAAGTCCTTGAACTTCTCGGGATCGAGTGGCTCCATCCGCGCGTCGGGCGAGAGGTAGGGGCGTGCGGCGTACCACATGAGTACGCCGGGGAAGAGGGCGACGAGGATTGCGCCGACGACGATGCCGACTATGGTGGTGACGGTCTGGGCGTCCATCGACGGCTCCGCAGGCGGGCGAGTTCAGACGCGCTGGGGCGCCAGTTCGGGGTACCGACGTTCGATCGGCATGTTGGCGCGGCGCGACCTGGTGAGCATCCACCACGGGACCCTCGTGACCCAGAACGGGATCGCGCGGACGTGGCGCACCTGCGCCCGGATCTCATCGGCGATGTACTCGTGGAAGGGCTGGTCGAAGGCCTCCCGCTGCACGCCGAGGGCTCGCTCGACGGCGGCCTCGCCCCGCATGTGATGGGCGAACTGCGTGTCCAGGTCCGCGTCGCCGAAGACCTGGGTGTAGCTCCCCGGCTGATTCGGGAGGAGGGTGCCGTCGGCGATGGAGCCGGTGGTCACACTGGACCCGCCGTCGAACTCCGTGACGAAGTCGTAGTAGCGTCTGGCGCGGAGGTGGTACGCGCACATGAACGCCGCCGCGCCGGGCGACTGCCACGCGAGGATGATGATCGCTGGATTCGCCGAAGCCCGGAGGCGGAAGCTGCCGACCCACTCGAAGCCGTTGCGTGTCGCCCACTCGTTGTCCTGTCGCGAGGCCTCGACCGCCGCGCGGACCTCGCTCGGGTCGATGGGATCGACGTGGGCGGCCGCAAGCCCCCGCACGCCGAGGTAGACGAGCAGGCAGAAGCAGCCGAACACGACCACGGAGAGCACGACGACGAACAGGACCACAATCAGCCAATAGGGCATGCCACGCTCCCGCGATGTCAGCCCGAGCAAACCGTCCGCTGCTCGATGCGCTTCTCGCTGACGGTCTGAACGATCCGGTCCACGAAGGCGCCGGGGGTGTGGATGTTGTCGGGATCGAGCTCGCCAACGGGGACGATCTGCTCGACCTCGGCGACGGTGAAGGCGGCGGCGGTGGCCATCATGGGGTTGAAGTTGCGGGCGGTCTTGCGGAAGACGAGATTGCCGAACTCGTCGGCCTTCCAGGCCTTGACCAGGGCCAGGTCGCCGAAGAGGCCGGTCTCCATGACGTAGTCACGCTCGCGCCGGAACTCGGCGTTGACCTCGGGGGCGCTCATCGGGGGGGTGAAGGCGCGGGTCTCCTTGCCGTCGGCGACTTTGGTGCCCGCGCCCGAGGCGGTGTAGAAGGCGGGGATGCCCGCGCCGCCTGCGCGGACGCGTTCGGCGAGCGTCCCCTGGGGGTTGAACTCGACCTCGAGCTCGCCGGCGAGGAACTGGCGGGCGAACTCGTCGTTCTCGCCGACATAGCTGGAGATCATCTTGCGGATCTGCTTGGTCGCGAGCAGGAGGCCCAGGCCCCAGCCGTCCACGCCGGCGTTGTTGGAGACGCAGGTGATGCCCTTTACGCCTGTGTCACGGAGGGCGATGATGAGCTGCTCGGGGATGCCGCAGAGGCCGAAGCCGCCGACCATGCAGGTCATACCGTCGCGGACAACGCCCTTGTCGCGCAGGTCGGCGAGGGCGTCGGCGGCGGTGTCGGAGCGTTTGTCGATCATGGGACCATCTCTCGCACGCCGGTCACTTGCGAGGACCGGCCTCTGGCGAGATCCGGCTCGGGCGGCGCCTGGTTCGGGTGTCGGTCCCGGCGCGCACAACATCCGCACGCCGGGATGCGGCGATGGTACCGCGCCGGGGGGGCGGGCGCGGTTACGGGTCGATGGCTTCGCGGGGGAAGATCAGGCCGTAGCCCTTGGCGTAGAGGCGCTGGACGACCGCGGACTGGAGCTGGGCGGGCGATGTGAGCCCCCAGGCCTCGAGCCACTCGGCGGGCACGGGGTCGCCGTCTGAGAGTTCGTCCCATGGGACGTTGTTGAGCCAGACGGTGTTGCGGAGCGGCGCCTGCGCGGCGGGGATGCGGTCGATGGCGCTCATGATGCGGGCGTCGGCGTCCTCGCTCTCGGGGATCGTGGCGTAGCGGGAGACGATGTACTGGAGGAGGGCGTAGTGGCGCCTGTCCTCGTAGGGCGTGCCGTTGGGGTGGCGGCGGAAGGACTCGAATCCGACCTCCATGTTGAAGGGCGCGAGGGCCTGGGCGAACATGGAGAACCACGCGAAGGGCGTGGAGCCATCGGGCGCGCCCCCGGGCGTGTAGAGGACGCTGCCGTCGATGACGATGCCGCACGGGGCGCCGGTAATCTGGCTGATCCAGGCGGCGTCGTTCCACCATTTCATGAGACGATCGACGTTCACGACGAGCGGGTCCTCGACGCTCTCGTACGGCCCGACGTAGAGGAGGATCGGGACGCGCGATCCGGCGAGGGTGCTGACGAGGTTGATCAGGTCGTGGTAGGGCCACGCATCGAATGTCTGCGCGAGCATCTTCGGCCCGCTCCGGGGGCCATCGATATTGTTGAACAGAAGATAGAGGCCCGATTGGCGGGCGCGGCGTACCGTCGCGGCGAACTCGTTCCACCCGTTGACCTCGCCACGAACAACCGGCATGTTGATGTGCACGCCGATGGCGGTGGGTGTGATCGGGTCGAGGACGTAGACCGGCGAGTTGATCCCACGCTCCGGGACCGCGTCGTCGGGCGCGGCATCGACTCGAGCGGCATCACTATCGAGCAGGGGCGGGTGGGCACGGACGGTTGCCGCGATGAGGCAGAGGGAAAGCGCGGAGAAAATGGCGAGTATCGCCGACCGATTTCGGGGCGCGGCACGGGGCGCCTCGGGTGGTGGTACGAACACGGCAACCTCTCCTCAGCGGCCCCACGAGGACGTCTGCGACGCTCGAACGAATGGGGTGCGAGGCGATGGTACCGGACACAAACCCCGGAGTCTCGGGGATTTTCGGACCGACGGGCGGCCTGCCGGGGGGCTAATCGACCCCGAACACCTCGGGCGGCATGATGAGGCCGTAACCCTTCTCGTAGAGTCGTGCGGCGGCGGCGTGCTGGAGCTGATCGACACTCACGCCCCAGCTGTTGAGCCATTCCTGTGGGACGGCGTCGCCGTCGCCGAGCTCGGCCCAGGTGGTGTTCTCGAGCCAGATGGTGTTGCACAGCGAGGTCTTGGCGGGCGGGATCGCGTCGATCGCGCTCATGATGCGTGCGTCGAAGTCGGTCCCGGGCGGCAGGGTCGCGTACCTGGTGGTGATGAACTGGAGGAGGCCGTAGTAGCGTCGATCCTCGAGCGGACGGTCCTGGTTGTCGGTGCGGATCGCCTCGAAGCCGACCTCGATATTGAGTGCGGCCATGGCACGGGCGTAGAGGGAGTAGTAGCCGAGGAACGTCCCGCCCCCGGGAGCAGTGTCGGGCTCGCCGAGCGAGCCTGCGTCGATGACAAGCCCGGCGTTGGCGCCCGTGATTGATTTGAGCCACGCGACGTCGTTGCGCCACGAGACGAGGCGTCCGGCGCCGACGACGAACATCACGCCGTCAACCTCGACGGCGCCGACGTACAACAGGACCGGGACGTGCGAGCCCGCGAGGATCGTCGCGAAGGTCACTTTCTCGTCGTACGACCAGTTTTCGAAGGTCGCGGCGATGTGCTGGTGCTCGCGAACGCCGTCGAGGTTGTTGAGCAGGAGGTAGAAACCGCCCGCGCGGGCGACCTGGACCATCTCCGCGAACCGCTCCCACCCGAACGTGGTGGTGCGGATGACGTGCATGTTGACGTGGATGCCGACGCCCGATGGCGCGATCGGGTGGATGTGGTAGCCGAAGTTCCCGCCGGTGCGGTCCTGCGCCCCCGCCTGCACGCTGTCGTCGTCGAGCGTCGGTGGCGGGAGACGCGAGGCGTGTGCCTGGGCGACGGCGAGCCCGAGCCCCAGGATTAGGGGGGAGACGAGGCGAGCCGAGAGCGTGCGACAGAATGGCCTGCTGGTGCGTGACAACGTGCTGTCCTCCATGACAGTGGTGCCGCCCATACGCCCGGCGCGCGCGGCCGGGTTCCGATCATACAAGATTCGGCAAAACGCCCGAGTTCAGGGCAGAATCGGATGAAGCGACGCGCACACTCCCTCTGGAGCGCCTCAGCGGGGCTCTGACGGGCTTGGCTCGTCGCAGCTGACCAGGACGTAGCCCCGGAAGCGGCCCGGGGTGTCGCGCTGCACGCTGGTCAGCTCGTAGACGACGCCGCCGGGCTCGCCACGGACGGCCAGGCGGAGATCGGCGATGCCCTGGTCCACCGCGGCCCGCCGGGCCTCGCGGAGCGTCTGGCCCGTCGCGCTGGCGACCAGACGGACGCGCCCGGGCACAGCAGCAGGCGTTCGCAACCACCAGTCGTCGGACGCGGGCGGCGGCGTCACTGGCTGGGTCTGCGGACGGGTCGTCTGTGCGGGTGGTGTGGCGTCGGGCTCGTCGCGCGTCGCGGCGGTCAGCTCGCCGGCGGGCTGCCGGGTGGGGGGCTGGCTCGCTCTGGCCTGCGGCTGCGCGGGCGCACGCTCCAGCTCGGGTGATACCGAGAGCGGCTCGGCGACCAGTCGCTTGGGCTCAGGCTGGCGACGCACCGGGGGCGGGGCGCACGCGGGGATGGCCGAGACGACGATCGCGGCGCCCGCGAGCGCGAGCGGTGTGTATTTGCGGGTTGTCGAGGTGCTGGTCATCTGGTGAGGTCCCCCCGATGCGTGCGCTGTGTGCGGGCGAACCCTAGCCCGGGCGGAAGAGATCGGTCTGGTCTACCCCGCCCGCGGGGCGTGTGGTGAGGTCGTCGAGTTCGGCCTGGATGTCGGCGAGCGTTGAGAGCTGGAGGTGCTCGGTCGCGAAGCGGATATACGCGACGTGGTCGGTGGCGCGGAGGCGGGTCATGACGCGCTCGCCGATGATGTGGCTGGCGACCTCGCGCTCGAACTCGTGGTGCAGTTCCTCCTCGACGTCCTCGACGAGTTTGCGTTTGACCTCCTCGGGGATTGGGCGTTTGCCGCAGGCGGCGGCGATGCCCGCGAGGATGTTGTCGGGGCTGAAGGGGACCCGCGAGCCGTCGCGCTTGACGACCATCAGGCGCGAGGCCTGCTCGACCCGCTCGTAGGTGGTGAAGCGGCGTTCGCAGTTGTTGCACTGGCGGCGCCGGCGGATCACACGCCCGCTCTCGGTGGAGCGGGAGTCGATCACGCGGTCGTCGTTGGCGTGGCAGAAGGGGCAGATCATGCGGCGGGGCGTCCCTCTCGACGGGCATGATGACGACCCCGGGCACGGGCGTCAAAGACGCCTCCCCCGGGCCCGTGCGGGGGCGTGTGCGGCTATCATGGGCCTCATGGGCCCCACGACGACCACTGCGACGCAGACTCCGACCACCCGGGACGGGTGACGGGCGCTCATCGACCGCGAGGATGACGAGAGCCCGGCCGGTACGCCGGGCTCTTTTGGTTGGAAGAACTAGGCATCAGGGATCAGACAACAGGCATTAGGAAGAACCAGGTATGCCGCGGATTACGCTGCCGGACGGGTCGGTCAAGGAGTTCGAGGGGTCGGTGACGGCGTTGGCGGTCGCCGAGTCGATCGGGTCGCGGCTGGCGAAGGCGGCCGTGGGCGCGAAGATCGACGGCGAGCTGGCGGACCTGTCCACGCTCATCGAGCGAGACTGCGCGATCGCGATCGTGACCGAGAAGACCCGCGAGGGCGAGGCGGACCCGGACGCGCTGTACCTGCTGCGGCACTCGACGGCGCACGTGATGGCCGAGGCGATCGTGCGGGTCGTGCCCGGGGCGCAGCTGGTGTACGGCCCGCCCCTGGAGAGCGGGTTCTACTACGACATCGCGTTCCCCGAGGACCGCCCGCTCAAGGAGGGCGACTTCGAGGCGATCGAGAAGGAGATGGCGTCGATCGTCAAGGAGGACCGGGCCTTCACGCGGTACGAGATGGAGTACGGCGAGGGCATCGCCAAGCTCAACGCCGAGGGCAGCAAGTACAAGCTCGACAACGCGCACCGGGCGCACGAGGCGGGCTCGCTCGAGCTGAGCTGGTACGCGACGGGCGAGCCGGGGAAGAACTGGGAGGATCTGTGCCGCGGGCCGCACGTGCCGAGCACAGGGCGGATCGGCGCGTTCAAGGTGACTTCGCTCGCGTCGAGCTACTGGCACGGCGACGAGAACTCGGACCGCCTGACCCGCGTGTACGGCACCGCGTTCTTCTCGAAGAAGGACCTGGACGAGCACCTGAACCGCCTGGAGGAGGCGCGCAAGCGCGACCACCGTGTGCTGGGCAAGCAGCTGCAGCTGTTCCACATCGACGACGCGGTGGGGCAGGGGTTGATCCTGTGGACGCCGCGGGGGTCGATCGTGCGCAAGGAGCTGCAGGACTGGATCGGGGGCGAGCTGCGCAAGCGTGGGTACACGGACGTGTTCTGCCCGCACATCGGGAAGCTGGATCTGTACCGGACATCGGGGCATTTCCCGTATTACGCCGACAGCCAGTTCACGCCGGTGATGGACCGGGAGTTCATTGTGCGCATCTCGGACGAGGGGTGCAGCTGCGCCGAGCTGTCGAACATGGTGTCGATGGGGCAGGTGGAGGGGTACCTGCTCAAGCCGATGAACTGCCCGCACCACATCAAGCTGTACGACTCGCAGCCGCGGAGCTACCGGGATCTGCCCGTCCGCCTGAGCGAGTTCGGGACGGTGTACAGATGGGAGCAGTCGGGCGAGCTGAGCGGCATGACACGGGTGCGGTGCTTCACGGTCGATGATGCGCACCTGTTCTGCCGCGAGGACCAGATCAAGGACGAGGTGCAGGGGTGCCTGGAGCTGGTCAAGATCGCGTTCGATACGCTGGGGCTGAGTGACTTCCGCGTGCGTGTGGGTCTGCGCGACCCGGACAGCGCCAAGTACGTGGGCGACCCGGCGGTGTGGGACAAGGCGGAGACGGCCTGCCGCGAGGCGGCGGGGGCGCTGGGATCGAAGGTCAGCGAAGAGCCGGGCGAGGCCGCGTTCTACGGGCCCAAGATCGACTTCATCGTCAAGGACGTGCTGGGGCGCGAGTGGCAGCTGGGCACGGTACAGGTGGATTACAACCTGCCCGAGCGGTTCGACCTGTGGTACACGGGGGCGGACAACGAGAAGCACCGGCCCGTCATGATCCACCGGGCGCCGTTCGGCTCGCTCGAGCGGTTCGTCGCGGTGCTCATCGAGCACTTCGCGGGCGCGTTCCCGACATGGCTGGCGCCCGAGCAGGTCCGCGTGCTGCCGATCAGCGAGAAATCGGCGGACTACGCGAAGAAGGTTCTCGACGATCTGACCGAGGCTGGCGTGCGGGCGACGATCGACGACGGGAACGAGCGCGTGCAGGCGAAGATCCGGCACGGCGCCGAGATGAAGGTGCCGTACCTGCTCGTCGTCGGGCCGCGTGACGCGGAGGCGGGCGCGGTCTCGGTGCGAGCCTTCGGGATTGACAAAGATCTGGGGGCGATGCCGCTGGGCGAGTTCGTCGAGGGGATCCGCGAGGAGATCGCCAGCAAGGGTGCGTCGAGTGTCCGAGGGCGTTTCGAGCCTGTCGGCGTGTCGGCTGGTTAGAGAAGGATCCGCGGGGCGCTGATCCGTGATCAGGGCGGGTGGTCCTCCTCCCGGGCAGGCCGTGCGTCCGGATTCGGCCGCCCAACCGTCACAACCCGCACAACCGGTCGCCCGGCACAGGCGTCCCAACCCGCACGCTGGCGTGGTCGGTGGTTGCGCGGTCTGTTCGGGCTGAGCCGGCGTGACCGCGCCGGGTACGCAAGACGATCCCCGTCTCTGAGGAGAAGAGTATGGCACGCACCTTGTGTGTTTCGGCGGTCACGTGCGCGGTGATCTATCTCGGCGCCGCCCCTGCGAGCGCCGATGTGTCCGCGTTCTCGATGATGGACCACCCGGGCGGCGAGGTCGCCCCGCCGTTCTACGGCCTGCGGGCGGACCACATCTTCGGCAACGGCCGCGTGAACACGTTCAGCATTGATACTTTCGCCGACTCCGTGATCACGATCACGGACAACGGCGGGAACCTCTCCATTCACATGGCGGGCACGCTCTGGGGCGGGGGCGACGGCGGCGCGGCCCACGTGAACCCGAAGCAATACACGTACGAGTTCGATTTTACAGAGGGTGTCGAAGTGTTCGGCGACGGCTGGCGCGTCGTCGGCCTGCACGACGCCAACGGCGGGTTCCTCGACGAGGTCGGCGGCGACTTCTTCATGCCCCTTGGCACGAGGGTTGATAACCAGAGTATCGCCTTCGTTTTCGCGCCCGACGGCTTCGGCATCGACGGCGACGATTCGACGTGGGTGGGCCGTGGCGGTGTCCTGACCCCAGACCCCGATGGCACAGGATCGACCCAGGAGTGGCTGTTTACCGCGATCCCGGCGCCCGGGACGCTCGGTGTGGCCCTCGGCGGTGGCCTGCTGACACTGCCCAGGCGTCGGCGGCGGTAACACGCCGCGAAACGCGTGAGCTCGGATACATGCAATGAAAGCGGACGCGTCACGGCGCGTCCGTTTTTTATGCACGCGTATCGATCGAGACATGCGCACGTGTATCCGGCGTAATCGGCACGAACCGCCCGGCACAGACAGGATCCCCGTGATCGTCGGTGCAGACCGGCGTGGTGCGCGTGTCAATCTGTGCGTATGCCTTGGCGGCGCCCGGTTCTCGTGGCCTGATGTGCATGGCCGCGGCGACGAGAGACGCCGGGGACACACCCGCCCGAGAGAGAAAAACAGGAGAGATGATCATGAACCGCACCCGCGCTATCGCCGCGCTCGCACTCGCCGCACTCGCCGCCGGTGGCGCCAACGCCGACGTCGTTGCCGAGTTCGCGATGAGCGACCACCCCGACGGCAACGCCGCCCCGCCCTTCTACGGCCTCCGCGTCGACAACCTCTTCAACGAGGGCAACATCAACACCTTCAGCATCGACCACGTCGGCGACTCGGTCATCACGATCCACAACAACGGCGGCGACCTGGCGATCCACATGGCCGGCACGCTGTACGGCGGGCAGGACGGCGGCGCCGAGGGCGTCGATTCGGGCCTGTACACCTACGAGTTCTGGTTCAACGAGGGCGTCGAGGAGCACGACGGCGGGTGGCGCGTCATCGGCACGCCCGACGCCAACGGCGGGTACCTCGACGAGGTGGCCGGCGACTTCTACGCCACATTCGGCACCAAGGCCGACGGCTCGGGCGTCTCGTTCATCTTCGCCCCCGACGGGCACCGTATCGACGGCGACGACGAGACCTGGGCCGGCCGCGGCTGGGTCATGGCCGACGACGTCCGGCGCTCCGGGTACACGCAGGACTGGCTGTTCACCGCCGAGGTCATCCCGGCGCCCGGGACGCTGGCCCTCGCCCTGGGCGGCGGCCTGCTGACGATCCCCCGCCGCCGGCGCAAGTAAGCCCCTTTCTTCGCGGCGTCACTCCGCGAACGCACACCGGCGACGGACGCGTGGAGACGCGTCCGTCGTCGTTTTTGCACCGGGCGCCCCCCCACTACACTCGCCGCGTATGGGCGAGACAACGCGCATCGCGATGTGGTCGGGGCCGCGGAATATCTCCACGGCGTTGATGCGCTCGTGGGGATCGCGGGCGGACACGGCGGTGTGCGACGAACCCCTGTACGCGCACTACCTGAGCACGCTGGCGCCCGGCGCCTGTGCGGCGCACCCGGGCGCGGGTGACGTGATGCGCTCGCAGCCAACCGACTGGCGGGAGGTCGTCGCGGCGCTCGCGGGCCCTGCGCCGGGCGACAAGCCGGTCTGGTACCAGAAGCACATGGCCCACCACCTGACGCCCGGCATGGACCGGGGCTGGCTGCTCGGGCTGGCCAACTGTTTCCTGATCCGCGACCCGGCGGAGATGATCACGTCGTTCATACGCGTCATCCCCGAGCCGAGCGCCGAGGACCTGGGATTGCCACAGCAGGTGGCGCTGTTCGAGTTCGTCCGTGAACGCACGGGGCGGGCGCCGCCAGTGATCGACTCGCGGGACGTGCTCGAGGACCCCCGGGGGGTGCTGGGCGCGTTGTGCGCCCGCCTGGGCGTCGCGTTCGACGAGGCGATGCTGTCGTGGGCGCCCGGGGCGCGACCAGAG
The DNA here is from genome assembly GCA_029260515.1 of Phycisphaerales bacterium. Lineage (GTDB taxonomy): Bacteria > Planctomycetota > Phycisphaerae > Phycisphaerales > UBA1924 > JAJRXR01. The sequence goes on from JAJDDC010000095.1 coordinate 59,073, forward strand.
GATGGGGTCTGGGCCCCCCACTGGTACGCGGGCGTCTATCGGTCAACCGGCTTCGCGCCCTACCGCCCGAAGGACGAGCGCGTGCCCGAGCGTCTGACGGGCGTGCGCGAGGTGTGCGAGGACCTGTACGGCCGGCTTGCGGCGCACAAGATCACGCCGTCGTGAGTCGCGACCGATCCGATGCAACGCGGCCGCCACGGGGCGGTAGCGCCCGCAGCGAAAGGGTCGATCCTATGAGCGAGTTCACGAGGCGTGCGTTCCTGGCGGCGGGCCCGGTCGGGGTGCTGGGGGCGACAGCACTCGCGGGCGAAAGACGGACGCGGGGCGCCGCGGGCGACGCCGATACGGTTGGGATCCAGTACCCGACCACAGCCGCGGATCGGGCCCGCGAGTTCGTCGGCGCCTCGCACGTGCGTCTGGATCGCGTCACGGAGATGCTCGGCGAAGACCCGGGACTCGCCAAGTCCTCGTGGGACTGGGGCTTCGGCGACTGGGAAACCGCGATCGGAGCCGCCTCGCACACGGGGCAGACCGGGATCATCGAGGTCCTCGTCGCGCACGGGGCCCGGCCTTCGCTGTTCACGATGGCGACGCTCGACGAGGTGGACGCGGTGCGGGCGGTGATCGAGAATGTGCCGAACGCGGACGCGCTCGAGGGCCCGCACAGCATCTCGCTGTACGACCACGCTCGGGCGGGCAAGGCGGCCCGCGTTATGGAGTACCTCGAGTCCAGGGAGATGACGCCGGAGGACCCGTTCGCGGTCGAAATGTCGCGGGGCGAGCCGTACTTCGGCGAGTACGCCTGGGGGATGGGCGAGACAGAACGGTTCGTCGTCAAGTGGTTCGAGCGCCGGTCCTCGATCACGCTCGAGCGGGCGGGCGGGATCTCGCGGATGCTGATCCCGGTCGGCGAGCACGAGTACTCGCCCGCGGGCGCCCGGCACGTCGTGATCAGGTTTGAGATCCAGGATGGGCGGGCGTCGCGGGTTGTTGTGCCGTGGGCGGGCGCGACGCTCGTGGGCGAGCGCGTCTGAGCACGACCGGGGCCCGGGGCGTGCGGTAGGCTTGGCCCATGCTCCAGACGTTCAACGAGAAGAACCGGGACCTACTGGTCAACATCAACGGCGGGCTGGTCCACCGTGACAAGGCGGGGATCTCGCCCTTCGACGCGGGCGTCCAGGGCGGGGACGCCGTCTGGGAGGGTCTGCGCCTGTACGACGGGCGCATCTTCAAGCTCCGCGAGCACCTGGTCCGCTTGACGCACTCGGCCAAGGCCCTCGCGTTCGACGCGATCCCGTCGCACGACGAGCTGGTCGCGCAGATCAAGAAGACGCTCGAGGCCAACAACATGCGTGACGGCGTGCATATCCGCCTCACGCTCACCAGGGGTGTCAAGGTCACGTCCGGCATGGACCCGAGGCTAAACCAGTCCGGGCCCACCCTGATTGTCTTGGCAGAGCACAAACCCCCGGTGTACGACAGCGCCGTGGGTGAGAAGGGCCTGAGCCTGGCGACGTCGAGTATCCGGCGCTTCGGCCCCGACCAGATGGACCCGAAGATCCACCATTGCAATCTCATCCAGTCGATCATGGCGAAGATCGAGGCGAACGCGGCGGGCGCCGACGACGCGGTCATGCTCGACCAGCGGGGCTTCGTGGCCGAGACGAACGCGACACATGTGTTCGTTGTCACGGGCGGCGTGGTCGAGACGAGCCGCTGCGTCGCCTGCCCGGAGGGGGTCACGCGCGCGACGATACTGGAACTGTGCGCGCGGCACGGGATCCCGCACGCCGAGCGTGACATCTCGATGGCGGAGGTCTACCGGGCCGACGAATGTTTCACGACGGGGACGATGGGCGAGCTGGCGTGGGTCGGGCGCGTGGACGGGCGGGTGATCGGGGACGGCTCGATCGGGGCGGTGACGTCGAGCCTGCGTGAGCTGTTCGGCGAGCTGACGCGGCGCGAGGGCGAGCGGCTGGTCGGGTGAGGGCTAGCCCTCGCCGAGGATCGGGCTGGGCGCGACGTCGCGTCGCCCGTCGGCGCGTGCCGCCCGGTGGGCGCGGATGATCGCCAGCGCCTCCTCGGGGTCGTCGGTCAGGTGGATGAGCTTCATGTCCTCGGCGTCGATCGTCGCGTTGGCGAGCAGCGATTGCTCGATGAACGAGCGCATCGGGTCCCAGAAGCGCCGTCCCATGACGATGATCGGGAAGTGGTCGATCTTGCCCGTCTGCATCAGAACGGCGGTCTCGAAGACCTCGTCGAGCGTGCCGAAGCCCCCGGGCATGACGACGAAGGCGTCGGAATACTTCACGAGCATGACCTTGCGGACGAAGAAGTAGTGGAAGTCCACGAACTTGTCGAGGTACTTGTTGGGCTCCTGCTCCATGGGCAGCTCGATGTTGCACCCGACGCTGACCCCGCCGCCCTCCTTTGCGCCGCGGTTGGCGGCCTCCATGATCCCGGGCCCGCCGCCGGTCATGACGGCGAATCCGTTCTCGGCGAGCACACGCCCCATCTCGCGGGCCAGGGCGTAGTACTCGTGGTCCTCGTCGAAGCGGGCGGAGCCGAAGACGGTCACGCACGGGCCGATGAAGTGCAGGCGCCGGAATCCGCGGATGAACTCGAAGAAGATCCTGACGGCCCGGAAGAGCTCCTCGCGACGCAGGCGGGGGCCGCCGAGCAGGGCCTTCTCATCGCCCTCGGGCGGGCGCTTGCCCCAGCGGGGATCCGGCTCGCCGGTCGGGCCCGGGGCGCTCTGATCAGGAGGCGTCGCGGCGTCGGGCGTTGTTCTGGACATGTCATCACTCACGGGCGGAGAATAGCGACGCCCCCCGGCCCGCGAGCATTATCACGACCACAAAGGGACCGCACGCGATGAGCGACTGGACGATCGACGGCAGCGAGGGGCTCGCGATCCTGGGCGACACGGACACCCCGGCACGCGAGCCTGGCGGCGTCGCGCTGCTCGTGCACGGGTTCAAGGGGTACAAGGACTACGGCATGTTCCCCGTGCTCGGGCGGGCGCTGGCCGAAATGGGCCTGGTCTGTCACCGGTTCAACCTCGCACACTCGGGCATGACCGACGACATCGCGACGTTCGAACGCCCCGAGCTGTTCGAGCGGGACACGTGGGCGTTCCAGGCGCAGGACGTCGTGTGCGTCGCCCGGGCCGTGCGCGAGGGAAAGCTCCGGGGTCGCGGGCTGCCGATGATGCTGGTCGGGCATTCGCGGGGCGGGGTCGCGGCGCTGCTGGCCGCGGGGCGGCAAGGCGACGAGATCGGCCCGCTCGCGGGTCTCGTCACGATCAACGCGCCCGCGGCGTGCTGCTCGATGGGCGAGGGTGATCGGCGGTCGCTGCTCGAACACGGAATCTTCGAATCACCGAGTGCGCGCACAGGTCAGGTGCTGCGAGTCGGTCGGGCGTGGCTGCAGACCCAGCTCGACGACCCGGCGTGGCACAACGTCGCGGACGCCGCGTCCAGCGTGAACGCGCCCGTGCTCGTGATCCACGGCGACGCCGATACGACTGTTGATCCCGGGTCGGCCGGAGTGATCGCGGGCGCGGCGCGCGAGGCGCGCCGCGTGATGATCGCGGGCGCCAACCACGTGCTCAACACGCCCAACCCCGCGCCGCCCGGCGTTGTTAGCAGCCCCCAACTCCGGGAGATGATCGACGTGATCGGGGCGTTCGTGCAAGAGATCATGCCGGGGGATCGCCGATAGAGGGCACAGAGGCGTCTTGCGGGCGTGCCCTGGACGTGGCATGCGCACGACGCGACGATTGTTGCCGGGCGGATCGCCGCCCTGTTCACGCGGCCGATGGAGAGCGCCCATTGCGCATCAGCGCCCCAAGCCTTTGCCTCTTCTTCGCCCTCGCGCCGTCCGGCGCGGTCGCGAGCGATGGCGGGCCGCTCTCGCTCTCGCTACCCCGCGCCCACCACGAGCCTGTTGCGCCGGGTCAGGCGGCGGCGCCCGAAGATGCCGGCGCGAGCGCGTCGATCGACACGGCGCCAACGCTGTCCCTATCCCCGCACAGCACGCCGGCTTCAGAGGCGCAGGGCGGGGGCACGGAGCGGAGCGCCAGAACAACGCCGTCGTCGGGCGCCCCCCCGCTCGCGGCCACCTCGTTCGAGGACCGCTCGATCGCGTTCGGCGCGGGCGAGATCAAATCGATCAACGAGCTGTTGCGTACGGACCAATCGCCTTTCGAGCTTGCGCCGCGCCTGCGCCTCGAGTTCTCGCGACCGACGCAGCTGCGCGACGGAGGGGTGAACGGGGAGCACAGCGCATTCGGCGTCGGCCAGCTCTCGGCCTTCGCCGATGACCGCGGTGAGATCGACCTGTACGACATCGCCTTCCGCTGGGACGCGGTGAGCCAGGGCCCGGTCACGTTCTCGCTCATCGGTGGAGTGAAGGCGGTCGCGGCCGACATCGTCAACGAGGTCGGCGAGTACGACGTCTCGGGCAACCTTGTCTCCACACGCCTCGACGACGCGTACGGCATCGCGCCCGTGCCCGTCTTCGGCGGGGGCGTCCGCTGGGACGTGAGCGACACGTTCTACATCTCGGGCGCCGCCCAGACGCACACGATCCCCGACGGCGCATCGCTGCTCGACCTGACCGCCCAGACCGGGCTGGACTTCTCGCCCAACGTCGGCCTGCGGGCGGGGTACCAGTACCTGCGGACGACGGTGCAGGTCCAGAACCTGGACGCGTCGCTGAGCGTCTCGGGCGTGTTCGCCCGCCTCGAGATCACGTTCTAGGGCGGCCCGGATCCGCCTCAGCCGCCCATCAACTCCACGAGGATGTCCAATCCCTTCTCGAGCTGGGACAGGGACGTGGCGTAGCTGACACGGACGCGTTCGTCGCGGGCGCTGAATACGCCGCCGGGGATCACCAGGACGTTTCGATCCATGCACCGGTCGACAAACTCGGTCGCGGAGATGCCCAGGCGCTCTGGCACGCGGGGGAACGCGTAGAACGCCCCGCCTGGTGCGGGCACGTCGGTCACCGCCGAGAGTCGTTCGACAACGAGGTCGCGCCGGCGTTGGTACTCGCGGACGTGGGCGCCCATGTCCACGTCGAAGCACTCTGCGGCCGCGACCTGCAGGGGCGCGGGTGCGCACACGAACGTGTACTGCTGGAGCTTGGCCATCTGCGCGAGCAGCGCCGCGGGGCCGGCGGCGTAGCCCAGGCGCCAGCCCGTGCACGCGTATGTTTTGCCGAACCCCCGGATGAGCAGGACGTCCTCGCTCGCCCCCTCCAGGCGGGCGGGGCTCGGGCACCGGGCGATGGAGGCGTCGCCCATGGCCGCGTCCGTCTGGGAGTCGGCATAGGTGAACTCGTCGTAGATCTCGTCGGTGATGAGCAGCACGCCCCGGGCGCGGCACAGCTCGAGCAGGTCGCTGCATTCTTCTTTGGTGCTCACCACGCCGCACGGGTTGGAGGGCGAGTTGAACAGCACCGCCTTGGTCCGGTCGGTGAGCAGGGGCTCGACGCGGGCGGCGGTCAGGCGCATATCGGGGGCGGTGTCGCACAGGACCGGGGTGGCGCCGCACATCCGCGCCAGGTGCGGGTAGGCGACGAAGTACGGGTCGGGGATCACCAGCTCGTCGCCGGGGGAGAGCATCGCCAGCAGCGCGAGCGAGAGGGCCCCCGAGGTGCCGGTCGTGACAAGGACGCTCGCGTCGGCGCCCGCCGCGGCGCTGGCGGGTGCGGCCTCCCACCCCAGGTCGAGCTTCAACCACGCGACGATCCGCTCGAGCAGCTCGGGCACGCCCTGGGTCGGGGTGTACCCGTTGCGGTCGGCGTCGATCGCGCGCACCGCGCCCGCCTTCACCTGCTCGGGCACCGGGAAGTCGGGCTGGCCGATCGAGAGGTTGATCGGGTCGGCGAGCCTGCTGGCGGCGTCGAATATCTTGCGGATCCCCGACGCGTCGATCGCGCGGGCCCGATCCGAGATCAGGCGGTCGATGTCCATGCCCGAGGATATTGCAGGGGGGGACGCCACGCGCGGCGCGCGGGGCGAGACGCGATCAGGCTTCCTTGATCCGCGTCTTGGGAAGGCCCAGCGGCGAGTCCTTCTTGGTGTCGATCTTCTTCTCGGCCTTCATCGCCTCGATGCGCTCGGCCCGGGTCATCACGGAGCGCTTGCCGGCGAGGGCGCCCTTGGTCTTGAGCGAACGATCGAGGCTCATCACGCGTCTCCGTCTTCGTCTGGTCACCGTCCCGGTCAGGGGCGGTAAAGGCTGTAGAAGGCGCTCGAGAAGTCGGACCCACCCCGCTCCTCACGGCGCCAGCGGTCCCCGATCTCGGCGACCCGCCGCTTGTGCTCACGCCGCTCCGGCCCCATCTCGCTGAACCGACCCGATGGGATCGGCGATTCCAGCGAATAGATCCGGAACCACCGATCATTGGACGCCCCGACCCGGTCTTCAAGCGGGATCGCGATCAGGCGTTCGCCCTTGGTCGCGAAATACTCGATCGCCGCGGTCGCGTGGCCCTCCGGCAGATCACCCATCTGCAGGTAGTTCGTGTCCGGCGTCCGGGGGTCGCTGGCGACCCGCCCACCGTGGGTCAGGATCGGCCCCGAGCCGACGGTCGGCTGGATGCGGGGCGCCTCGGACCCGCCGTGTGGCGGCGCCCCCGCGGGCGTCGGCCCCAGGCTGCCGGGTCGCGTCGTGCCACGATCCGCCCCGCCCGCGGGCTTCTGGGCCGCGGGATAGTCCAGGACCGGGTCGCTGATCGGCTCGCCGACACTGGCGCCGCCCAGACCCGCCTCGACCCATTCCCGCTTGCCCGCACGCTCGCCCAGGGCGTACCCCACGACGTAGGCCAGCAGGCAACAGGCGAAGACGACGACGATGGCGACGTAGAGCGTGGTCGTCGGGAACGTCACGCACGGGCGGGCGCCGGGCTCGGCGGGGGGCGAGGGCGGCTTGACCGCGACGGGTTCGGGCGCGGGCGCCTTGGGCCCCTTGACGCGCGGCGCCGGGGGCACACGCGTCGAGGCGGCAGCCGACGCGCGTCTGGCGCTCATCAGCTCGAAAAGCGGCTTGCTCGACCGCCCGGTCATGGCGGGGATTCTAACCGATTCTCGCGGCGTCCGGGTAACCCCACCCCGAGCGATCGGGCGTGTTTTCAAGGATTCACATGCCCCGGGGACCCCCGGCGGCGGGCGCTATACTCGCCCCCGATGGCGATCCGCGAGGACGAGATCATCCGTATCGAGGCGTCGCCCCTGAACAGGAGCGAGAGCGTCTACCTGCCCGAGATCTTCAAGGGCTTCGCGACGACGATGCGCCACTTCTTCACGTCCTTCGGACAGGGGCGGACCAGCCGCACCATCCAGTACCCCGAGCAGCGGCGCGAGCAGTACAAGCCAGAGGACGGCGGGCAGGAGCCCACCAACTTCCGGGGCGTCCACCGCCTAAACAAGGACGAGGACGGCAGGGTCAAGTGCGTCGCGTGCATGATGTGCCCGACGATCTGTCCGGCCAACTGCATCCACATCACAGCCGCCGAGAGCCCCTGGGACGACCGCGAGAAGTACCCCGCGAAGTTCGAGATCGACGAGCGTCGGTGCATCTACAGCGGGATGTGCGAGGAGGCGTGCCCGGTGGACGCGATCGAGCTGACCACCGAGTACGACATCGTGGGGCTGTCACGCCCCGAGATGGTCTTCGACAAGCAGAAGCTGCTCGAGGTCTACGACGTGACGATCGGCAAGAAGCCGATGTGACGCCCGGGGCGGGCCCCCGGCTCACCACATCCAGTTCGCCGTGTACGGCAGGGGCGATACGCGGCGCGCACGGCGTTCGGGCGGTGTTCACCGGTCCCGGAATTGCCCGTCGCACGGTGTGATCCCTGCCCCATTCTGGGACATGTGGCAACAAAACAACACGGTCGGGTGGCATTCGACGGGGCATGGCGCACCTTGTGGATGTGTGCAGCAGGGTCCGGCCCCCGGTGGGGGTCAGGCTCCAAATACGTGCGAAGACAGGAGCGTCCCCCAATGCTTCGACAGAGAGAGATCACCCGCGCCGCTGGCGTGGCCGCGATCGTTGCGCTTGGAGCGTGCGCAGCGACGGCCCCGGCGGACATCGTCGCCTCGTTCGGCTTTACCGAGCTCAACTCCAGCTTCTCGTTCGACGAGGGCCTCGGGGGGGGCATGTTCCTCGCCGACGGGAACCTGGACACCACCGGCGACGTCACGCGCCTCATGGCGCCCGGCGGCACAGCCCGCTACAACCCGGGCGACGTCGACGACAGCCCCGCCTCGGTCCATTTCGAGATCTCGGTATTCAACATCAACTCGATCGCCAAGACCGCAGACGGAATGGGCGAGTTTACCATCGTGGACGCAGACGGCGACAAGCTCATGGGCTCGTTCGGGGGCACCTGGAGCGGCGCCGGGTTCGGCTTCACGTTCTACGGCGGCACCGGCACGGACTTCGCCTTTGATTCCTCGGGCGGCGACGGCACGTTCGACGGGCCGTCGGGCGGGAGCTTCTCGACCGATTTCGGCGTCGAGAACCTCATCGGGGCCGTGTCGCTGCTGCTCCAGCAGCCCGACATGGACTTCTTCGCCAGCTCGTTCCAGAGCGTCTCGACGCAGGCCGACGGCGTCATGATCATCCCAGCCCCGGGCGCGCTTGCGCTCGCCCTGACCGGGCTTGGCATCGCCGGCACGCGTCGGCGCCGCTGACCGATACTCCCGTTCGTGCCTTGACCCATCTTGCGCCCGTCGGCCTCGTGCCGGCGGGCGTTCTTCGTTGGCGGGGCGCGTCGCTTCAGCCCGCCAGATCGCGCACATCGCCCGCGAAACGCCCCGCCGCGTCCGCGACCGCCTCTGGCCATGGCGTGTCGGCCGGGGGCGTCGGGTAGAGCACGCTGCGGCTCGCGTTGACGACCAGGCCGAGCCCGCCCGACGAACGCGCCCCGGCGCGGGCGAGCGGGCGGATGTCGGCGACCGACCCGCCCTGGGCGCCGACCCCGGGCACAAGGAAGACCTGGTCGGGCATGATCTCGCGCAGCCGCGCCCCGTCGGCGCCCGCCTTGGTGGCGCCCACAACAGCGCCGACCGCGCTGAGCCCGCTCGCGCCGATCTGCGCCCGCCCGACCTCGGCGATCATCGACGCCACGCGCTGCGCGACGGTCGCGCCATCCTCCAGGCGGGCCGACTGAAGCTCGTCGGCGTCCGGGTTGCTTGTCCGCGTCAGGACAAAGACACCCAGCCCCGCGCCCAGAAACGGCTGGATCGTCGATCGACCCATATACGGGCTGAGCGTGATCGCGTCGGCGCCCATGCCCGCCGCGCCCGCGGCGTAGTGCTCGGCGCTGCTCGCGATGTCCGCCCGCTTGGCGTCGAGTATGACGTACAGGCCCCGCTCGCGCGCACGGGCGATGACCTCGGCCAACGCCGCGACACCCTCGCCGCCGTACCGCTCGAAGCACGCGGATTGAGGCTTGACCACCCCCACCACACCCGCGACCGCGTCGATGACCTCGAGGCAGAAGGCCTGGATCGCGGACGCCGGCGTCATCCGCAGCGAGCGCAGCTCGTCGGGCAGCCGCTCGAAGACGGGATCGAGCCCCACGCACGCGGGCGTGCCCGCCCGGTCGATCGCCTCGACGAGGCGGTCGGCGGGATGGGGCGTTGGGTGTGGGGCGTGCTCGGGCAGGGCGCGATCTCCTAGAGTCGTCTCGTGGCCAGCACGCCAGACACGCCGGCGCACATCGACCTCAGGAAGGACCGGGGTCTGACCATCCAGTGGGCGGACGGCTCGGGATCCTACTACACGATCGCGTACCTCCGCCGGATGTCGCCCTCGGCGGACATGCGCGAGCTGCGTCGGCACATAGACACCAACCCTCTGACCGTCCTTCCATCCGGGCACGGCACATCCGATCCGGGCGGGGCATTGACCGCGACGGACGCCGAGCTTGTGGGCAACTACGCGATCCGGATCTCGTTCTCCGACGGGCACTCGACCGGGCTCTACACCTGGGCGTACCTGCGTGAGATCGACCCGGCCTCGGGCGAGCGGGACTCGGCCCCCGGCGATGAGGGCCCGGCGCACAACGACCCGCTGGGCCTCGGGGGCGCCTGAGGTGACGCTGCCCGAGACCAACCAGGAACTCGTGCCAGCGGGCGAGGTCGAGCTGACCACTCCTCTGGCGCACATCGAGGGCGTCCACCCGGTCCTGGCGGCGGACCTGCGGGCGCTGGGGCTGGGCAACGTCGGGCGCCTGATCGCCCACATCCCGATGCGGCATGAGCGGGAGGAGGCCGAGGCGCCCATCGCCGAGTTGACGGCGGGCGCGGTCGTCTCGACCCGTGGCGAGATCACGGCGACGAAGGTCGCGGGCTACGGGCGCAAGCGCCGCTTCGAGGCTGTGCTGCACGACGGTGTCGAGCGGCTTGATCTGATCTGGTTCAACGCGCCCTGGCTCCAGGGCAAGCTCAACCCGGGCGACCGCGTCCGCGTGCAGGGCAAGGCCCGTGCGCACAAAGGCGGTCTGCAGATCGCCAACGCCGCGTGGGAGCTGATCGCCGACGAGGGCGCCGAGCCGGACGAACGCGACGAGCGGCTCCGCCCGGTCTACCCCGCCAGTGAGCGGGTTAGCTCGCGCAAAATCGAGGCTCTGATCGAGCGTCTGGCGTCGCGGGCGTTGACGCTGATCGAGGACCACCTGGACGAGGGGTTTCGGCGCGAGCGCGAGCTGCCCGAGCTGCGCGAGGCGTACCGGATACTCCACGCGCCCGCGAGCGAGGCGGAGGCCGGGAACGGGCGGCGGCGGCTGATCTACGACGAGCTGCTGATGCTCCAGCTCGGGGTGGCGATGAAGCGGGCCCACCTGCGTCGCACGCTCAAGGCGCCGGCGTTGCGGATGGACGACGAGGTTGATACGCGCATCCGGGCGCTGTTCCCGTACACACTCACGCCCGGTCAGGACAAGGTCGCGGGGGAGATCGCGGCGGATTTGTCGTCGGACATCCCGACCAACCGCCTCATCCAGGGCGACGTGGGCTCGGGCAAAACGCTGGTGGCGCTGTACGCGATGCTGATGGGGGTGGCGAGCGGGAAGCAGGCGGCGTTGATGGCGCCGACCGAGATCCTGGCCGAGCAGCACGCCGAGTCGATCGGCGAGATCCTGGGGCGCTCCGAGCGAGCGCGCGAGCAGGGCGTCTCGATCGCGCTGCTGACCGGGACGATGGGCGAGGCCGACAGAGCGTCGGTGCTCGCCCGGGCCGAGGCGGGGGAGGTGGACCTGCTGGTCGGCACGCACGCGCTGCTGACCGAGCGGGTGAAGTTCAAGGACCTGGCGGTCGTCATCATCGACGAGCAGCACCGCTTCGGCGTGCACCAGCGGGCGAGCCTCCGGGCGAAGGGCACGGTCGGCGAATCGGGCGAGACCGTCACGCCCCACGTGCTGGTGATGACCGCGACACCGATCCCGCGGACGCTGGCGATCACGGAGTTCGGCGACCTGGACGTGTCCACAATCGACGGCCTGCCGCCCGGGCGGACACCGATCGAGACGCGCGTGGTCGGCGTCGAAGACCGCGAGAAGGTGTACGAGTACGTGCGCACGCGGCTGGACAAGGGCGAGCAGGCGTACGTCGTCGCGCCCGCGATCGACTCGGGCCAGAGCGTGGGCGCGGACCTGCGGGACGTGCGCGCGCTCACGAAGGAACTCGAGGAAGGACCGCTCGAGGGGCTGCGCGTTGCGGCGCTGCACGGGCGACTCAAGCGGGCGACGCGCGAGCGGGTGATGGGGCGGTTCCGGGCCGGGCTCATCGACGTGCTGGTCGCGACGACGGTGATCGAGGTGGGGGTCGATGTGGCCAACGCGACGGTGATGGTCGTGGAGCACGCCGAGCGGTTCGGGCTGGCGCAGCTACACCAGCTGCGTGGCCGCGTCGGGCGGGGCGCCGCCGCGTCGCTGTGTGTGCTGATCGGGGAGACGACGACGCAGGACGCTGCTCGGCGCCTGGAGGTGATGGCGCAGACCTCCAGTGGTTTCGTGCTGGCCGAGAAGGACATGGAGATCCGGGGCCCGGGCGAGCTGTTCGGCTCGCGGCAGTCGGGGATCGCGCCGTTCAGGGTCGCCGACCCGCGGCGGGACCGCGAGCTGCTGGACATGGCGCGACGCGACGCGATTGCCTGGATCGACGAGGCGCCAACACTCGACCGAGCCGAGGACGCCCTCGCGAGGCGGCGGCTCATGCACGCCCACGGTGAGGCGCTGGGCCTGGGAGATGTTGGTTGATTTTTTGTTACCGACGCCCCGCAGGCGACTTTCCACAGTTTCGAGGTGTGACCCCCGGGTTGACATGCGGCGCGGGCACCCAATTATGAGTTTCAACACCGCACAAATTGTGAACAATTCTCACCATACCCGCTTTGATCGGTTCACGTTGGCCGAACAGGGTGATAGCCTGCCGGGATGGACGGGGGAAATCTGCACGATCGGCTGTGCGTAGCGGTTGGCAAGCGGACGTACCGCTCGCTGTCGGACATGACGGGGGTCCATCCGGAGACGGTGCGTCGGTACATGCAGGGGCAGGCGCCGAGCATCGAGTTCGTGTCGGCCGTCTGCGCCGCGCTGAAGCTCAACGGCGACTGGGTGCTGACCGGGCGGGGTCCGATGCGGTGCGACGAGGTGCGTCGCGAGGCGCTGCGGGCCGCGGACCCATCGGAGTTGCTGGCGGCGATCGCGGAATCTCTGGAGGCGCTGGGCGAGCGCGTGGATCGCTTGGAGCGTTTCGTGCAGGGGCTGGAAACTCGGATCCGGGGGTCGTCTGGTAGGATCGAGGGCGGGGGCGAGCCGGGGGATCCGCCGGGCGATGTCGAAACCAAACCAGCCGATCCACACGCCTCAGGGGCGGCCAACCGGGTCCGATCCGCTGTTGCCCAACGAGCACGTGCGGATGCTGGTGGAGCTGCTGCGGGCGGGGAGCCCTGAGCTTGCCAGGCGTTGGGTCGCGGCGTTGATGCTCGTGCCCGAGGACCGGCGCCAGGGGATCGTCGAGGCGGTCGAGCGGCAGATCGTCGAGGAGTACGGGGGCTCGGCGCCGGGGTTTGCGCCCGGGCGGGCGGGCCCGGACGCCTGAACGCTCGCCCCCACCACTACGATCGGGCATGGGTTTCAACCAAGAGCTTGCGGCCAGTTTCGAACAGATCTCGAGGATGCTCGAGCTGACGGGGGCCAACCCGTTCAAGGTCAACGCGCACGCGAAGGCGGCGCGTGTGATCGGGGACATGACGTCGGACCTCGAGCCGCTCGGCGAGGACGAGAAGGCGCTCGTCGCGATCGAGGGGATCGGCAAGGGGACCGCCGAGAAGATCGGGGAGTTCAAACGCACCGGCAAGATCGGCGAGCACGAGGAACTGAAGAAGAAGATCCCGGCGGGGCTGCTGACGCTGATGGATGTGCCCGGGCTGGGGCCCAAGACCGTCGCGCTGATGTGGAAGCAGATGGGGATCACCGACGAGGCGGGGCTGCTGGCGGCGATCGAGGACGGGTCGATCCTGGAACTGCCACGGATGGGCAAGAAGACGGTCGAGAACATCAGGGCGTCACTCGCGTTCATGGCGACGAGCGGGGCGCGGATGAGCCTGGGGATCGCGGCGCCGATCGCGGAGCGGATCGTCGGGCTGCTGGAGAAGGTGAAGGGTGTGGAGCGGGTCGCGTACGCGGGCTCGCTGCGGCGTGGGCGGGACACGATTGGGGACATCGACATCCTGGTCGCGACCAAGGACCCCGACGCGGTGCGCGACGCGTTCGTCTCGATGGCGGGTGTGACCAAGGTGCTCGCCAAGGGCGAGAGCAAGTCGTCGGTGCGGATGGACCTGGGGGGCACGGACCTGTCGCGCTGGGGGGACGACGGCGAGGGCGCTGGGGGCGTGCAGGTCGATCTGCGGATCGTGCCCGCGGCGTCGTGGGGCGCGGCGTTGATGTACTTCTCGGGCTCGAAGGCGCACAACGTCCGGCTCCGCGAGCGGGCGATCAAGAAGGGGCTGACGCTCAACGAGTACGGCCTGTACCCGGAGGACGGGGAGAAGGAGCCGCCGCAGAAGCGCGGCGTGAAGGCAAAGGCCTCTCAGACGGAGGAATCGATCTACGAGGCGCTGGATCTGGTCTGGGTCCCGCCCGAGATCCGCGAGGACGCGGGGGAGCTGGATCTGGACGAGACGCCCGGGCTGGTCGAGGTGGGCGACGTGCGTGCCGAGCTGCACGCGCACACGACGGCGTCGGACGGATCGCTTGAGCTCGAACAACTGGTCGCGGAGGCCAAGCGGCGGAAGTTCCACACGATCGCGGTCACGGACCACTCCAAGAGCAGCGCCCAGGCGGGCGGGCTCGACGAGTCGCGCCTGGCGACGCAGCGGGCGCAGATCGAGGCGCTCCGGAGGACGAAGCCCGGCATCGAGGTGCTGTGCGGGTGCGAGGTGGACATCCTGGGCGACGGGCGGCTGGACTTCGACGACGAGACGCTGGCGTGGCTGGACGTGGTGGTCGCGTCGCCGCACGTGGCGTTGAGCCAGGACCCGAGGAAGGCGACGGCGAGGCTGCTGCGGGCGATCGAGAACCCGTACGTCCACGTCATCGGGCACCCGACGGGTCGGCTGATCAACCGGCGCAAGGGGCTGGAGCCGGCGATGGACGAGATCATCGCGGCCGCGGTCGAGCACGACGTGGCGCTGGAGATCAACGCCCACTGGATGCGGCTGGACCTGCGCGACACGCACGTGCGGGCGGCGGTCGAGGCGGGGGCGAAGATCGCGATCGACTGCGACGTGCACGAGCTGGGCGACTTCGACAACCTGCGGTTCGGCGTCTCGACCGGGCGGCGGGGGTGGCTGCCGGCGGCCCAGTGCGTGAACACGTGGACCAAGGCGAGGCTGCACGCGTGGCTGCGGTCGAAGGAGCGGGGATAACCCCGCCGGGGGATTCCCATCGGTGGTCGCGGCCGATACGCTTGCGGGTCCGCACCAGGGTCTGCGAGGAGCACGCGATGCGTTCCGGGAGCACGGGCAAGCGTCTTGCAGGTCATGGGCTCACGCTGATCGAGTTGTTGGTCGTGATCGCGGTCGCCGGTCTGCTGATCGCGATCATCCTGCCGGCGCTGGGCGGCGCGGTGGCGGCGGGGCGCAAGACGAAGAACATGTCCAACCACCGCCAGCTCGGATTGGCGCTGCGGATGTACACGGACGATCACGGGTACCACCCGCCCCACAAGATGCCGTCGGGCGAGCACGCGGAGACCGGGCGCCCGAAGGCGCGGTGGCACTTCATGATCGGCGAGTACGTGGGGGCGCCGGTCGTGCCGCAGAACGCCGAGGAGCTGGACATGTTCCTCAACACGAACGACTTCCCGCGCCTGGACAACGAGGTGTTCCTGGACCCGGCCCAGAGCTTCGAGGACATGCGCTCGGAGCAGACTGGGCTGATCCAGGTGCTCCGGTGCGGGTCGTACGGGTACAACTACCAGTACCTGGGCAACTCGCGGACCGGGGCGGGCGGGGGCTACAGCAACTACCCGGTGCCCGAGCACCACGTGCTGCAGCCGTACCGGACGGTCGCGTTCGCGGACTCGGGCGGGAGCCAGTCGCTGCGGACGACGACGGGGCATCGCGAGCACGCGTACACGCTGGACCCGCCGCGTCTGGATACCGCGAACAACGGCGCCATCGAGTGGGGGCACGAGACGGGGCAGGTGACGCCGGAGCTTCGTCACGGCGGGCGGGCGATCGTGAGCTGGCTGGACGGGCACGCCGAGGCGAAGGGGCTCGAGGACCTGGGGTACAAAGTCGTCGATCAGGAGACGGGGTTCGTCGAGCCGGATACCGGGGACAACAGCCTGTTCAACGGGATCGGGTATGACCGGGACGCGACGGAGTAGAGGCCGCGCTAGAACACGAGCCGGCTGCGTTGCCCGCACTCCGGGCAGGTCACCATGTCGTTGCGTGCCTCCAGGCCATCGAGGGTATAGCCGCACACGGGGCACTTCCCGATTCGGCGATGGACCACAGAATCCGCTGGCAGTGGACGTTTGGCGGGCATGACTTTCTCGACGAGGTGATGTCGGTCGGTCGCGATCCGCGCGGCCTGGTCCGCACTCGCGGCCTCGATCACGAGGCGATAGAACTCCTGGCCGGCCAGGTCGCGGCATATCACCGAGTACGGACGCATTGGCGCCATACGCTCCTGGCGCCAGGATACACTCCCCCCACTGCCGCGGTCACGGCTCTGACATACAGACAAGGAGCGGGCGCGGGGGCATCCCCCCGAATGCCCGGCGATCGCATGTTCGACAGACTCTCCGACGGCTTCAATGGGATGCTCCGCAAGCTCTCCGGGCGCGGCTCGATCTCCGAGTCCAACGTCCGCGAGGCGATGGAGGATGTCCGCACCGCCCTGCTCGACGCGGACGTGAACCTGGGCGTGGTCGAGAAGTTCACCGACGACGTGATCGCCGACGCGGTCGGGCGGGAGGTGACCAAGAGCCTCAAGCCGGGCCAGGAG
Organism: Phycisphaerales bacterium; assembly: GCA_029260515.1. Lineage (GTDB taxonomy): Bacteria > Planctomycetota > Phycisphaerae > Phycisphaerales > UBA1924 > JAJRXR01. The sequence goes on from JAJDDC010000095.1 coordinate 75,609, forward strand.
ATGATCGGGATCGTCCACGCCCGTCTGGTTGAGCTGCTGGGGGGGAACCCTGCGGCGGGGCCGGAGGCGGCGATGGAGTCGGGTCCCGGGATCCTCAAGATCTCCCCCGGGCCGACGGTCGTGATGATGTGCGGGCTGCAGGGCTCGGGCAAGACAACCACCTGCGGCAAGCTGGCGGGGTACCTGAAGAAGCGCGGGCGGTCGGTGATGCTCGCCGCGGCGGATCTGCAGAGGCCGGCCGCGGTCGAGCAGCTCGAGACCGTTGCACAGCAGGCCAACGAGACTGTCTCGGGCGGGGCGCAGATACATTTTTATGGCGAGCCGGACAAGTGCGGCGAGTACGGCAAGGCCGTCGGCGTCGCGGTGCAGGTGTGTAAGAACGCGCTCAAGGCCGCGCGTGAGAAGGGCGTCGATGTCCTGATCCTCGACACGGCCGGGCGTCTGCACGTCAACGACGAGCTGATGGGCGAGCTGCAACAGGTCAACAAGAGCCTGACCCCCCACCACATCTTCCTGGTCGTGGACGCGATGACCGGGCAGGACGCGGTCAACTCGGCAAAGGCGTTCCACGAGCGCTTGGAAGTCGATGGCGTGATCCTGACCAAGCTCGACTCGGACACCCGGGGCGGCGCGGCCATCAGCGTCAAGGCGGTCACGGGCGCGCCCGTCCGCTTCATCGGCGTGGGCGAGAAGATGGACGCGATCGAGGTCTTCAACCCGCACCGGATGGCGGGGCGGATCCTGGGGATGGGCGACGTCGTGTCGCTCGTCGAGAAGGCGCAGGAGGAGGTCAGCGAGGAGGACGCGAAGGCGCTCGAGGCCAAGATGGCCAAGGGCGAGATGACGATGGACGACTTCCTCAAGCAGCTCCGGTCGCTGCGGAAGATGGGGCCCATGAAACAAGTCATGGGCCTGCTGCCGGGCGTGGGGCAGATGCTCAAGGGCGTGGACATCGACGAGAAGCAGCTGGACCGGACCGAGGCGATCGTGCACTCGATGACGCCGCGGGAGCGCACGTCGCCCAAGACGATCAACACCTCACGCCGCAAGCGGATCGCGCACGGTTCGGGCGGCGAGCCGCAGCAGGTGGCGCAGCTGGTCAAGCAGTTCGACGCGATCAGCAAGATGACCAAGCAGATGGCGTCGATGAGCACGGGGGCGAAGGTCGCGGCGGCCAAGCAGCTGGCCGGGGGAGGGATGGGCGACATGATCGGGGGGATGGGGGCTCTGGGCATGGGCAAGCGAGGCTCGACCAAGTCCGCGACCCGCGGCGTGAAGAAGCGGAAGCCGAAGAAGCGGCGGTAACGCGGCAAAATGCGTCACGGCTATCCCGTCAGGGCAGTCGTGTCCCGAGCCGCAGCACGCTCACGAAACGAACACGGCTGCCCCGATGGGGGGATCAGCCGTGGCGCCGAGTCGCGTACGGCTGCCTCTTCCGGGGTCAGCCTGGCCCCCAGCAACCATGTTGCCGAGCTTGAGGTACCATCTGCGTTCAGCCAGAAAGGGAGGGCTCGCGATGGGCAAGTCAGTCGTGTGGATGGGCGGGGCGGTCGCGGCGACGTGCGTGGTGGCCAGCACCGCGGGGCTCTTGCACCTCGACGAGCGAGCCACGGCCCGCGAGCGGGCGGAGCGGGACGCGATCGGGACCGTGCAGGCGATGTACGACGTGATCTCGGGCCCGGCGGGCACGGATCGGGACTGGGATGCGTTTCGCTCGATGTTCGCCGAGGGGGGGACGCTGACGTTCTTCACGCAGGGGCGCCCGGCGACCGCGGATCAGGAGGCGGTCCCGCCGCGGCGGATCTCGTGGACGCCCGACGAGTACGTCGAGAAGGCCGGGGCGCACATGGCGTCCAACGCGTTCTACGAGCAATCCACGTGGGACAACGCGCAGGTGTTCGGGCGGATTGCGCATGTGATGAGCGCGTACGAGACGACGACCGAGCCGGGCGGCGAGGCGGTGGCGCGGGGTGTGAACAGCTTCCAGCTCGTGCGCGACCCGGCGGACCCTGACGCGCCGTGGAAGGTGCTGATGATCTGCTGGGACACCGAGTCGCCCGAGAGGCCGATCCCCGCGGAAATGACGCGGGTTGGGCACGCGGGCGTGCCGACCGAGGACTGAGCCGAGACGACCGGCTGCACAAAGTAACAGCCGCGGGCGCGTGCCCGCGGCTGCATTATTTTTCGAGGTCGTGACGGATCAGGCGCCGGCGTCGGGTGTGTCCGGGATTTCCTTGTCGAGGTTGAGCAGGATGATGATGCCGCAGATGAGGGCGCCCACACTGCCGACCAATATCGAGCAGATCTCGAGGATGGAGATCAGCTTGAGCTTGGGCTTGTGCCTCGCGAAATCAGGCTGTCCCAGCTTGACGAAGTAGATGAACTCGAAGACGGCCAGGACCGCCAGAGGGATGGTCAGGATGATCGTGATGCATCCCCATACCCACGCAAACGCGAGCAATGCGTTGCAGATGCCCGAGATCAGGATCGGGATGCGGATGATGTTCGGAGCGCTGGCGCCCGCGGGAGCAGGGGCGGGGGCTGGCGGCGGCGTGTCTGGTGTGTCGGTCATGGCGGGATCATCCCTGAAAGCCGCGCGGTCTGCAACCCGACCCCGCGAGAGGATCGTTGGGCCTCAGGCGTTCTCGTCGTATTTCTCGAGCTGGAGCAGCGTCCAGATGCCGCACGCGACGCTGGGCACGTTGAGCAGCAGGATCGAGCAGATCTCGAAGATCGCGAGCAGCCTGAGCTTCTTCTTGGTCGGGCGGGGCTTCTTCTCGGAGTGCAGCGCGACGAACGTCAGGATCTCGAAGACCGCGAGCACGCCGGCCGCGATCGCGAGCGGGATGATCGCGCAGCCGATGAAAACCATGATCAGCAGCACGCCCATCATGAGCCAGCACAGCGCCGAGATCGCGTTGAAGATCCCTGAGATCAGGAAGGGGAACTTCAGCAGGTTCATGTCGAGCTCGCCGGCGGCGCCCGCGGGCGCCGACGCGGGGGCGGTGGGTTCGGAGCCCTGGTCGTCGGGTGTTTGTGTCATGGGCGGGATCATCCCGCAAAGCGGGCCGCCCCGCAAGGGGGTGGGGTCCGGGGCTGCGCCTGGCGCCTGCGGGGTTAGCCGCCGTCGATGGGCAGGAAGTCCTTGGCGTCGCCCTCGGCCCATGCCCGGAACCGGGGCCAGAAGATCTCCTGGATGAGGATCTTGAGGCAGGCGGCGATCGGGATCGCGATCAGCAGGCCGAAGACCCCGAACAGGACGCCCCCGGCCAGCGAGGCGAAGAGGATCGCGGGCGTGGACATCCCCGTCTCCTTGCCCTGGATCATCGGTGTCCAGACGTAGTCGTCGAGGGCCTGGGCGACGAAGTAGAAGAGCGTCGGGGCGGCGATGACGAAGAGGATGTTCCCGCGGATGCCCGTGTGGTTCTCGAGCCAGAGCAGGGTGATGGCGACGGGCACACCCACGAGGGCGAGGTAGGGGACGATAGAGAGGATCGCGACGACGGGCCCGAGGATGAACGCGGCGGGCACGCCGATGATCCAGTACCCCAGGGTGAACACGATCGCCTGGATGAAGGCGATGGTCAGGCGCCCGCGGATGAAGGCGGCGATGACGCGGTCGAACTCGATCGCGAGGTGGATGATCTTGTCGCGGTTCTTCTCGGGAAGGAGTGTCTTCGTGAATCCCTTGAACTCGACCCAGCCGGTGGCGAAGAAGTAGAAGAAGAACGCGGTCAGGAAGAGCATGAACAGGATGCTGAAGGCGCCGGAGAGGAATGCGAACGCGACACCGACGGCGTTGGCGCTGACGCCGGCGGCGGCCTGGGCGACGCGCCCGGCCTCGGCCTGGAGCCAGTCGCCGACGAGCGAGAGCACCTCGGTCAGGTCCTGACGCTCGTTGGCGCCGATGAGCCAGTTGTGCAGGTCCACCCACGCCGGGCCGGCCTGCTCGTCGAGATCACGCATCCGCACGGATTCCTCGGCCCGTGACTCGGCGAGCCCCGTCTTGAGCGCCGCGAGGCGCTCCTCGGTGTCGCGCGAGTCGGCGCCCGGGTCGGCGCCCGGGTCCTCGGTCTGCGCCGAGGCGTCGTCTGCTCCGCCGTCCGTCTCCTGGGTCGACCCGTCGTCCGGCGCGGGCGTCTGCTCTTCGAGCGCGGCCGCCGCGGTGCGGGCGTCGTCGAGTTCACGCTCGGCCGCGCGGACGGCCCGCGACGCGTTGACCGCGTCGCTCAGGGCGATGGTGTTGCCCCCGACGGTCCGGACGAGGGCGGCGCCCTGGATGGCGCCGTAGCTCAGCGCCAGCGCGCCCGGCACGACGATGCCCAGCACGATCGTGATGAGGATCGCGGTGACCGCGCCCTGGCGTTTGAGCCGGGTCCGCGTCATCAGGAAGTGGATCACCGGCTCGAACAGGTACGCCAGCAGGATCGCCAGCAGGACGGGGACCGTGACGATGCTCAGCTTCTGGCCCAGCCAGAAGAGGCCGATCACGCCCAGGACCATCAGCGCGTCGCGGACGTACTGGACCTGCCAGAGGTGGAGACGGGACCACTCGGGCTGCGCACCCTCGCCGGCGCCGCCGCCCTTGTTCTTGCCCTTGCCCGGCGCGTTTTCGGCCATCGGCGCCGAGCGTACCACATGCGTCGCCCGCTGTGCGCGGGCGTGGGAGGCTCGGTGAATGGGGTCGGGGTCAGGCGCCGGCGGTGGTCGGCTCGGGCTCGGCGAAGACCTCGTCGAAGCGGTAGACACCCACGAAGTCGGCCAGCGTGTCCTCGTCGGTCTTGCGCATCAGGCCGGCGTCCACCATCGCGAAGATGATCTTGCCGAAGTCCTCGGTCGTGCGTATGCCCCATCGGGAGAGGACGGTGCGGGCGAGCAGGCCGTACTGGCGCTGGCCGTAGTCGCGCAGGCCGTCGCACAGCTGGCGCCCGGAGACGTGGCGGGAGTCTTCTTCGCCCGGATCGGAGGCGGGCGTCTCGGAGGCGTCGTCGCCGTGGATCATGCGGACGGTGTGCGCGAGTCCGTCGCGGATGAACCGGTACGACTCGGGGGAGAACCCGCCCGCGTCACGCATCACTTGCTTGAGGTCGATCTGCTGGGACATCGGTCGCAACGCTCCGGGGGTCGCGGCCCGTCGTGGGGGCCTCGACACCATCAATCATAGGAAGCACAACCCGATCCGCACCCCTGTTATTCGCGGTTCGCGCGGGGTCGTTTCGTCGCCCCACAAGAGGGTGTTCGCACCAGACTGACGTTCGGATTCCCGGCGATGTGCCAGCGGAGGGGCGCCCGTGCCCAGTCGTCCGCGTCGCCCACGCCGATCCGCGCGTCGTTCACCAGATTCACAGGGTCTATCGGACCGGGGTGCGGAGATTCCACAAAGAGGCGGGGGTCGGTTGTGAGGTCAATCCCGGTCAGGGCCCGGTCGATCGCCAGGGCCTGGCAGATCTTGGCCGGGCCCGAGCACAGGTCGGTGTCACGGAGGGGCCTTGCCGGACGTTTTCCGGAAGCGCGGTGGGCGTGCATCCGGTCGAGGCCCTCGGTCGGCTCGAGGGCACGAATGAGGACTGCGACGGGCTGATCGACCTCCCCGGCGACGACGTTGAAGCAGTGGTGCATGCCGTAGGTGAAGTAGACGTAGGCCGTCCCGGGCCTGGCGAACATGGGTTCGGTTCGGGCGGTGCGCCGGCCCTTGTGCGAGTGGGCGCATGTGTCGTCGGGGCCAAGGTAGGCCTCGGTCTCGACGATCGTGCCGGCCAGGCGGGCGCCGCCCTCCAGAACGCGGACGAGCGTCGCGCCCAGGAGCCGCTGGGCGAGCGCAGGCGAATCGGCCGAGAAAAAGGAGCGGCGGGCCCTCATGGGCCAACGGTACGGCCTGGCCCGAACCCGGGGGTGATGGGCGGGGTAGGGGAATGGTGGCATGCCTGACTCGAATGGCATGCGTGACAGCGACCGGAAGAGCACGGCTGCCCCTGTCGGGGTCAGCCGTGGCACCGTGAAAGGGGCGCACCGATGAGCGAGCAGACCGAGAAGAAGACGGGCAGCGCGAGGCGGCGGCTGGTGAAGGCGGGCGCGGGGCTGGGGGTGGCCGTGCTGCTGACCGTCGGCGTGCGCACGACGGTCGCGGAGGTGTTCACGGTGCCGCTAGCCTCGATGGAGCCGGAGCTGCCCGCGGGCTCGCGTGTGCTGGTGTACAAGCTGGCCGACAGCTATTCGCCGGGGCAGATCGTGGCGTACCGGCACATGAGCGGGAATGTCCATCTCGGGCGGGTCGACGCGTGGGACGAGGCCGCGGGCATGCTCGTGCTCAACCGCAACGGCGTGGGCACGTTCACGATCGCGGGCAAGGATGTGATCGGGCGGGTGGTGCTGAACACTCGGTGATTGCTTCGGCGCCTCGCGGTAGAGTGTTCGGATGGAGATCAGCTCGATCACGTCGCGATCAACGCATCTGATGTCGCTGAATCGGCGGCGTTCTATGCAGAGGTCCTGGGGCTCGAGGATGCATACCCGGGCGAGTGGGGCGGGTCGCCGACGATCATGATGGCGCCGGGCTCGCGGACCGGAGTCGCGATCTTCCGCGCCACGGCGCCCAGCGCGACAGGCGTGCGCGAGCATAGCGATCGTCCGGCGGGCGTCATTGACCACTTGGCGTTCCGCACGACGCTCGCCGGTCAAGCGGCGCTGCTGTCCCGCCTCCGCGAGCGGGGCATCGAGCACGAAGAGCAGGAGTTCGGAATCTGCCGCTCGGTCTTCGTGCGCGACCCGGACGACGTCATCGTCGAGGTGACGACGTACGGCGGAGCTGAAAATGAGCGAGGCTAGTCACGCGTACGCGTGCAGCCCCGGCAGCAGGAGGTTGACGCCGAAGTACGTCCAGAGCATGACGATGAAGCCGACGACCGAGAGCCATGCGGTCACGAAGCCGCGCTTCTCGCCGCCCATGGCGACGCGGACGTGGATGACGATGAGGTAGATGATCCAGGTCACCAGCGCCCAGGTCTCCTTGGGGTCGAAGGCCCACCAGCGTCCCCAGGAGTGGTCGGCCCACCAGGCGCCGAGCAGGATGCCCACGCCCAGCGTCCAGAACGCGAGCTGGAGGATGACGAGCTGTGCCTTGTCGAGGTCGGCGAGAAGGCGGGCGTTGGTCGGGGCAGAAGAAGATGATGAAGATGAAGATGAAGATGACGAGGACGGAGACCCCCTCACCCCGGCCCTCTCCCCCGGCGGGGAGAGGGAGGCGGAGACCGCGCCCTGGGCGACGAGCTGTGCTTCTGATTGTCCGAACCACTTCGCGCCGTAGTGCGAGCCCAGGTAGAAGAGGCTGGTGATCAGGCCCAGTGTGATCAGGCCGTAGCTGGTGAGCACGGTCGTGACGTGGTACTTGAGCAGGACGGAGGTGTTGAGGATGGCGGCCTCGCGGCTGATCGAGACGCCCGGGATGTTCATTTGGGTCGCGCCGGTGAGGATCAGGAACCCCGCGCCCGCGGCGGCGGCGCCGAAGAGCCACTGGCGGCGCCAGACCATGATCCCGAGCCCGACGATCGCCGCGAACAGGGAGACGCCCGTCATCGACTCGAACTGGTTCTGGATCGCGAACCGCTCGGCGATGATGCACCGGGCGCTGAACCCGAACGCGTGCAGGGCGAGGGCGATCACCAGCGTCGCCACGCCCCCGACGATGAGCCACCGGCGCCCGGTGCCGAAGGCGAGCACGAGCATGAGCAGGCTCAGCAGGTAGACCCACGCGCCCCAGGCGAAGGCGTTGGAGCGGTTGTACGCCAGCTCCAGCTCGCGCCGCGAGCCCGGGTACACGTCGGGGTGGATCGAGGGCAGCTCGGCCGCGAGCGTCGCGATCGCGGCGTTGGCGCGGTCGGCGTCCAGGGCGCGCCAGGCCTGGCCCAGCTCGGAGGCCGCGACGCGGGCGGGCGCGTCGGCGGGCAGGCTCGTGATGGGCCCCCACTTCTGATCTGTCGTATCGGGCGCGACCATCAGCAGGTTGGAAGCGCTGAGCAGGTACAGGCGGCGCATCGTCTCGACACGGTTGAGCGCGTCGCGGAAGGGCCCGCTGTCGGCGTTGTCGTTGAAGGCGGGCGTCGCGTTGGCGTCGATGATCGCGGGCGAGAGGCGGGTCCGCGTGTTCCAGAGTTTCTGGGTGGCCGGGTCGTTCGGGAACGCGTGGGCAAGCAGCGCCTCGCGCAGGGGCAGGTACTCGATGTGGATCAGGGGCTTGTCCGCGTAGTACACGGGGTCGATGACCATGTCGAGGAGGGTGAAGACGGGGTCGGGTTTCCATGTCCGCGGCTCGCCGTCCGCGTCCTTTGGAAGGATGTCGATGTAGTCCTTGCGTCCGGTGATGAAACGGACGGTCTCCCGGGCGAGCGTGTCGAGGATCTTGACGCGCCCGTCGTGCTGGACCGCGAGTCCGCGGAGGGGGGCCAGATCGAGCGACTGGGCGAAGGCGCGCTTGGCCTGTGCATCGCCCGCTGGCGTGTTGGAGGGCAGGGCGAAGGGGTTGAGCAGGGCGGAGGGGTCGCGGCCCTGGATGAGGTCCTGCTCGGGGTGGGTGTTGCCTGCGCCGCCCTTGGGGGTGGACGGCGGTTGCTCGACGCCGCCGGGGGGCGCCTGCTGGGCGCGTGCGGGCGAGACGAGCATCGCCGTCGCGAGGGCGATCAGGGCGAGCGTGAGCAGCTTCCGTGTCGTGTTCATGCCCCGGCTCCGACCGGCTCGGGCGCCGGCGACTCATCGGACTTCTTGTTCGTTCGGACCGCCCGGGCGGAGGCGCCCGAGGCCAGCTTGCGCTTCTCGCGGCGCAGGAGCCAGGGCTTGACGTAGAACGCCCAGGGGATCCCCACGCCCATCATGATCCCGCCCAGCGCCACGACGTGGATCCCCGGGTTGTTGCCCACACCCAGGATCGTCCAACGGGCGCGCGGGCGGTCGAGCATGCCCTGATCGACCAGCTCCTGGCTCTGTGTCCAGCCCGTCTGGTCCCAGCCGGCCTGCGAGAGTTTGAACTGGCGGGGATTGAGCCCGCCGAGCATGCGGCTGGTGAAGTTGCGAAGCCACGTCGCGTCCTCGTCCCAATGGAAGGGCGCGCGGAGTGGGGCGTTGAGCTTGGTCACGTGCTCGTAGGTATCGAAATCCGCGGGAGCGCCGAGGACATCGCTGGGCTCGACGCGGACGATAGACTGGTAGTCGCGCGGCGCGCCGCGGTGGTCGTAGGCGATCATCTCGAAGTCCACGAGGCGGAGCGCGAACCCCGGGAACAGGTGCTGCATGCGACCGAACGCGAGGCGGAGGCGGCGCCCGTCACGCAGCGTGACGATCTCGCCCGGGTCCGGGTCGAGGAAGGCGAATCGCTTGAAGGGGAGCCAGATGACCCGCGACTCGCCCGAGGCGGAGATCTCGACGGCCATCATCGCCTGATCGTGCGTGCCGATCTGGTCTTTCTTCCGCTCGGCGAGCGGCACGGGCACGGGGCGTTCGAACGGGCGCCCGTGGTCCCAGCGCTGGGCGAGGGCGAGGTCGATCATCGGGACGATGTCCTCGACGCGTGCGCTCGGCCCCACGTCGTCGATCACACGCACCGCGCCCCGCCCCTGGCGGACGATCGCCCGGACGCGCCCGTCGGGGCGTTCGTCGAAGTAGACGTTGAGCTGCGAGCAGTCGATGAGCGAGAGCCGGATCTCCGGGTCGGCGTCGCGCCGGATCGGGCGCCCGGTCGCCGGGTCGGTCTGGGCGAGCAGGTCCTGGCTGATCTCGGGGAAGCGGTGGTAGACCCACCGGTCGTACGTGGTCGCCTGCTCGAGCGGTTGGGTCGCGACGTGCTCGACCTCGATGACCGCGACCATGCTCGTCGCGCCCTGGTAGCCCTCGGTGATGATCGGGAATGGCGGCTCGGGCAGGATCTCCTTGACACGCACCGCGAAGCCCGTGTCAGAGATGACTCTGCGAACGCCGGGCACGATCGCGACAACCTCGCGGTACGCGGGCGCGTTGTCGCGGGGGACCTCGATGACCAGCGCGTGCTCGGCCTGTGTCCGGAGCGGGCTGGCCAGGTCGCGCCATCGGGTCTCGTCCATGCCCATCGTGTACTCGACACCGAAATCGCCGTTGTCGGAGGTCCGCGAGGCGGGGTCGCGCGGGAAGAGGGCGAAGTTGAAGGCTGGACGGTCGCCCGGAGCCGCGTGCCCGTGCTCGTCGGGCAGCTCGGAGTACAGCTCGACGAACCGTACGGGGTTGGCCTCAAAGCCGGGCGAGATCGGGTCATCCGCCCGCAGGTCAACCCGCACGACGTCGCGCTGGGCCTGGGCATACGCCGCGTAGCCCACGACGCGGAAACTGATGTCTGTGTCCACGTAGCTCGTGGGCGCGCGCCAGGCGGGGACTCGCTGTGACAGGTCCCGGTCGGGCCCGCCCGACCAGGCGTCGTCGATCCCGCGGATCGCCCAGAGTGTCGAGTCGGTGTCCCCGACGCCGGCGTCGAGGTTGTAGTCGTTGTACCGGGGGAGCCGGTCGAGGCGGCGCTGCTCCCAGGGCGTGTGCCCCGGGCGGCGGAGAGCGCCGAGGTCGTGCGTCTGGGTAACAAAGAGCACCGGGCGTTCGCGGTCGTAGAACGCCACCTGCGGCATGCCCGCGTCCTGCGTCGGCGTGTTGGGCGCCATGAGCAGGGTGTCGCCCTCCTGCTTGAGTCGCCCGTAGAAGAGCGAACCGAGCGAGATGAGAACGATGCCGGTGTGCACCGTGAGCACGCCGAGGTTCTTGAAGCAGAACTCGATGCGGCGCAGGGTCGCGCAGATCATGTTGGTGACGAACAGGAGCAGCGCGAGCTTGAGGGGCCACCAGGCGTAGAACTGCTGCTCGGTCATCTCGAAGCCGGGCAGGCGGCGGAGGGTCGTCGCGCCGTAGACCTCGACGAACGCCGGGAAGAACCGGACGCCCGCGCCGGTCGTCGGGACGTACGACAGCGTCGGCCAGACGAGCGATCGCCAGAGGGCGGCGCCGACGACGCCCAGCACGACGAGCATCAGCATCGTGACGGCGAAGCGGGCGCCGCGACCGGCCCCGCGCATCAGGCGACGGACCCCGAGCGTCGGTACGAGCGCGACGACGAGCACGGCGGCCGCAAGCGTGATCGCGTAGAAGAGGTACGTCGGCGCCAGCGCGAGCAGGCCGACGGGGACGCTGGCCAGGACGGCGTAGACCGCGACAAAGACGAGCAGGCAGACGGCCAGGGTGATCGAGCTGAACGTTCGGAGCACGAGGCGCACGGGCGTGAGGACGCCCGTGAGGTTCTCGTCGTCCCAGCGTTTGACGTGCTGCCACTTGCGGCTCATGTCGCCTCGGGTCGGCGGGCCCGGCGCCGGGGGGCGCACGGGGCCTCGAGTGTCGTAAACCCGGAATCGTTCTAGGGATGGTACGCGCGGCCGAGCGCGGACGGCGAGGATTTATACGGTCTGGCAGGCATGATTCCGCAGATACAGGAACTCCGGCGGCGCGCCACGTGCGAGGGCGGCGCCGAGGGGATCGGATGATGCGCCTGTCGATGTGATCGCGACCAGACCCGCCAGCGGGCCCGGGTCCAGACGGAAGGCGCCCGGGTCCAGACCCAGCGCCGAGGCGGCACGCGTCGTGCCCATCGAGAGCAGAAGCGCGGGGTCGGCGGCGTCGCGGGCACGGAGCAGACGCATGTCGTCGAGGACGGACAGGCGGGCGTGCTCGCCCGTGAGCTGGTCTGGGGGGAGACAGACGACCGAGTCCGTGCCGAGGCAGACATTGATGCCCGCCGCGAGCATCTCGCGGTATCGGTGGGGACCCAGACGCACCGGGGCGTCGAAATACGCGCTGGCACGCGGGCAGTACGCGACGCTCGCCCCGCTGGTGGCGAGCGCGTCGAACTGGTCTCCGACGTCGTTGACGTGGACGAGCAGGGGTCGCGGGGACAGCCCCTCGCACGCGTCGAGGAAGGGGCGGAGGTGGGCGATGGGGTGCTCGCCGCGACCGGCATGGGTCGAATCGTCCCAGAATCCGAACCGTTCGAGCATCTCGCGCTGCGGACCCGAGGCGTTGGCGATGAACTCGATCTCTTCGGGTGTCTCGGCCAGGTGTGTGCACAGGGGCATGCCCATCGCCCGGGCGCGGGCCGCGGCCCAGAGGTACGAGGCGATCGCGACCGTGTTGGGCGCGTGCGGCTGCAGACCCAGGCGGACGGATGTCGCGGGATCGGGCCCGAAGAGTCCATCGGCGAGGGCGGCGTCGAGCGTCGCCGAGATGCGATCGCGGGCCGTGCCCTCGCGATTGCCGATCGCGAAGAACTCCAGGTACGAGACCCCACCAAGACCGGAAGCCCGCAACATCTTGAACGGCATGAGGTTGGGGACGCCGGCCGGGGCGCCGGCGATGTCGCCGATCGCGGCGGTCCCGCCCCGGATCGACAGCTCGATGCCCCGGCTGACAGATGCCGCGATCTCGTCGTCGTCGCCCACGCGGCCTTCGCGGACCATGTCCACCCAGGCGACGAAGCCGTCGTCGGGGGTGTGGGGCTGGGGGCCGATGTGGGTGAGGTCGAGGTGGGCGTGCGCGTTGACGAGCGCGGGGACGAGGACGGCGTCTGATCGCTCGATCACGACATCCACGGGCGGGTTGTCGGTTGCTGTGGATACCGCGACGATATCGAGCGCGGCGGCGCGCGTCGGGACACCGGGTTCGATCGGGCCGGTGACCCGCAGAGTGAGCGAGGCAGGGGCCGCCAGGACGCCCCGCTCGTCTGCGGCGGCGCGGGCGTTTATCCGGACCAGCGTCGTGTTCGGCGTGTGGGCGGGCACTGTGGATCTTCGGCGGCGCGGGCACAATTCGGGTACGCTCCGCGCACTCCGCACGGAACACGGACGGGCGCGCGACGGACGCGGATGCCCGCGGAGCTATGGAGTGGTGACATGATATTGAATCGCGCAACGCGACGGATCGTGGTGCTCGGTCTGCTGGCCGGCGGCCTCGGCGGCTGTGTGAGCCAGCAGGAATACGACACCCTGTACGAGAACAACCGGTCGCTCGAGGAACGCAACATCGAGCTGGTCGCCCAGCTCGAGGAGGCGAACACCACCGCAAACCGGCTCCGCGGTTCGCAGGGCAACTGCGCCGACCTGCTCGCCCAGCGCGACCAGGACATCTCGCAGCTGCGTCAGCAGATCGTCTCGTTCCGCGAGATGAACGCGGACCTCGAGAACCGCCTGGGCTCGATGGATCTCGGTCGTCTTGATCCGGCGACCGACAAGGCCCTGGCCAAGCTGGCCGCCCGCTTCCCGAAGCAGATCCAGTACGACGCCGAGCGGGGGATGCTCCGCTTCGCGTCGGACATGACGTTCGGCTCGGGGTCCGACGAGATCCGTGACGAGGCCAAGCAGACGATCGCGGCGTTGGCCGAGGTCCTCAAGATGACAGAGGCCGAGCCGTACGACGTCGTCATCGTCGGGCACACCGACACCGCCAAGATCAGCTCGGGGACGGCGCAGCGCCACCCGACGAACATGCACTTGTCTGCGCACCGGGCGATCTCGGTCCGCAACGAGTTGGCGGGCGTCGGGATCGACGCGACGAAGATGCAGGTCGCCGGCTGGGGCGAGTTCCGACCGGCGGTGTCGAACGCCGCGGACGGGAACACGCCGCAGAACCGGCGCGTCGAGGTGTTCCTGGTTACGTCGAGCCGGAACTTCACGAGCAACCGCTCGTCCACGACCGCGAACGTGGACACGGAGAGCGCGCCCGATCGGGTCTACGACCCGACCAAGTAACGCGCCATTTCCGGTGTGAACAAGCGAGCCGGGCCGTCGTGGCCCGGCTTTTTTCTTTGTCTTGATAGTCGGGGCGAGATCGTCAGGACGCGGCGTCGCGTGCGGCCACGCGTCGATCGACCTGCTCGCGCGTTGGCGCCAGCGCGATCGCGATGCACGCGATGAGCGCGATGATCGAGGCGGAGGCGACCGGGAGCGTCCACCCGGCCTCGCGCAGGGCCTGGCGCTCTTTGGTGATCCCGGGCGGGCGTTTCATCAGGGGCAGGGCGGCCTGAAACTCCCACGTGCCTTCCTTCAGTTCGTCCTCATCGCGGACAGGCGGGGGCAGGCCCGCTCGTTCTGCCTTGATCTGGCGTCGGTAGAAGCGGGCGCCAGATTCGGGGAACTTGAGTGTGTGCGACGCGAAGCCGCCTTCGGGGAGCAGTTCGTGGAACGAGAACGTCCACAGGTCTCGGCGGACCTCGCCCCAGCCCCAGTCCTGCTCGTGCTCGAGGCCGAAACGGGTCTCGTCACGCTCTACGGTGAACGGGTTCCGCGTGACGACGACCAGGCGGGGCGTGATCTCGCCCGCGGCGAGGCGGCGCTCGAACTCCTCGAAGTCGATCCCGGTCCCCTCGGCGAACTGCGCGATCCGGAACCAGTCGGCGTGGCGGGCCAGGCCCGGGAAGGGCAGGGGTTGGGGGATCTGCACGGGCAGGCGGAGGGTGTCGTCTGCGTACGTGATGATGACGTCGCCCTCGCCCTGCTCGTCGAGCTCGTCGGTGATCACGACGTCGCGCCCGCGAAAGCCGAAGGCGGTGCCCGGCGCGGGGACGAAGTAATAGATCGCGCGGTCGGTGGTGTCGTAGAAGCGGTTGATGCGCTTGGCCAGCGCCCAGCCGCTGGCGGCGAGGAGGGCGACGCTCGCCAGGGCGCCGAACCATGCGAGGCGGCGGACCAGAGCGCCGCGCCCGCGCGGCGCGCGGCCCTCCCCCCCACCACGATGGCGGGGGTCGTCGGTCAGTGGTCTTCCCCGTGACCCGAGGCGTCGTCGGCGTGGGTGTCTGTGCCGGGGGCGTGCTCGTCGAACAGACCCAGCGTGCGTCCGGTGTGGCGGACCGAGTGGTTCTCGCTCGACGAGGTGACGTCCGCGAGCTCCGCCCGGGCGACGGACTCGGCCGAGTCGGCGCCGTGGGAAGCGCGGGTGACGCTCCACGATGCGAAGACGTTCTCCAGGTCGTCCGGGTGGCGGCGTGTGTGCCCGGTGTCGTGCAGCTCGTGGTCGTAGTGGTAGACCCAGAAGTCGTGGCGGGCCTGGGTCATGTCCTCGGGGCTGGCGGCGGCGTGCCCGTGTGCGGCGGCGATCGCGCTCGCCCGCTCGTCGATGCTCTGCTGGCGGCGGAACTCGAACAGTGGCTCGCCGCCGGTGTTGGGGCGGGGCGAGGCCTTGACGAACAGGCCGCCCTCGGTGGTCATGTCCAGGCCAGCGCCCGTGCCGCCCAGGATGATCTCGCCCTTGTGCTCGTTGGTGACCCAGTCACGCGAGTACAGGTCGAGGGTGGTGGGTAGCAGGAACTGGACGGTGGCGGCCAGGCAGAAGAGCAGCACGAACAGGTTCAGGGGCTTGTCGTACCGGAGCCCCATGAAGAAGGCGACGACGAGCGAAGCCTTGACGACCGCGATGCTCATCGCGATCAGGACGTTGACCCACTGGGGCAGGACGACGCTGAAGGTGTCCTGGAACCAGACCTCGCCGCGGGAGAGGAAGACCGTGAGAACGGTGAAGAAGAGCAGGGCGAGCAGGGTGCCCATGAGCAGACCGGCCGAGGCGATGTGGTGCCCGTGGTCGGCGTGCGTGGCGCCGTGCGGGTCCAGCGGATCGAACGCGGGGTTGGGGATGTGGGTGTCGTCGATCGAGTGTTCCATGGCGGCGTCCGGTTAGTGGATCAGGTACAGGAGGGGGAAGAGGAAGATCCAGATGAGGTCAACGAGGTGCCAGTAGAGGGCGCTGGTCTCGACCATGGTGTAGTGGGTCGGGCCGTAGGCCTTGTAGCGGATCGCGCGGAAGAGGACCCAGGAGAGCAGGCAGGCGCCGATGATCACGTGCAGGGCGTGCAGGCCCGTGCCCATGTAGTAGATGCTCCAGCACAGGGGCACCTGCGGGTTCTCGGCGTAGGGGTAGCTGAACCAGGTGCCAGGCGCCTTGCCAAGGTCGAGCTTGACCATGTACTCGAACTTGAGCTTGATGAAGATGAACAGGGCAGCGCAGATGAGCGTGACGACAAGGTTGAGGATCAGGGCGCCGTTGCGTCCGCGCTGGGCGGCGCGGACGGCGCTGGCGACGGTCCACGACGAGAGCAGCAGGACGACGGTGTTGAGCAGGCCGAACCGCCAGTCGAGGCTGTGCGAGATCTCGGCCCAGGCCTCGGGGTAGAGCGTGCGGAAGACGGTGTAGGCGCAGAAGATCCCGGCGAAGAGCAGGATCTCGGTCGCCAGGAAGAGCCACATGCCCAGCTTGCAGGCGTCGAACTCCTCGGCCGAGGAGCGGAAGTGGTGCCCGTGCCCCCGGTTCTTCCAGAAGAGCGGGTGCCCCTCGGAGCCCGGCGCCGGCAGGTCAGCACGCTGTGTGTCGATCGTTGCCATGGTCACTCCGGGCTCAGTGCCCCGCCCCCTCTTGTGGCGGCGGGAGCGGGAACTCCGCCTCGTCGCAGTGCGGGGGCACGACGGACTCGAAGTCGTACGGGCCGTGCTTGACGAGCATCTCGTGGTGGAAGTTGTGCTCGATGGGCGGGGACTCGGTCTCCCACTCCATCGTCAGCCCGCCCCAGGGGTTGGGCGGCGCCTTGGGGCCCGCGACGAGCGAGTGGATGAAGTTGAACAGGTGCACGAGGAAGCCGAGCAGGATGATCCACGAGCCGTAGGTCGAGATCATGTGCAGCGTGTGGAACTCGTCCACGTAGCTGGCATACCGGCGCGGCATGCCCTGCGTGCCCAGGAAGAACTGGGTGAAGAACGTGACGTTGAAGCCGACGAAGACGAGGAGGCAACCGATGATGCCCCAGGTCTCGTTGTACATCTTGCCGAACATCTTGGGCCACCAGTGGTGGAGGCCGCCGACCATGGCGATGACTGTGCCGCCCATCATGACGTAGTGGAAGTGGGCGACGACGAAGTACGAGTCGTGCAGGTGCAGGTCGGTCGAGAGGGTCGCGAGGGGGAAGCCGGTGAGCCCGCCGATCGAGAAGAGGAAGAGGAACGAGAGGGCGTAGAGCATGGGCGTGTTGAGCGCGATCGAGCCCTTGTAGAGGGTCGCGATCCAGTTGAAGACCTTGATCGCGGTGGGGATGGCGACGAGGAAGGTAAGGGCGCTGAAGAGCGTGGACGAGAGCTCGCCCATCGCCGTGAACATGTGGTGGCCCCAGACGAGGAAGCTCACCGCGGCGATGCCCAGGGAGCTGAAGGCGATGGCGCGGTAGCCGAAGATGTGCTTGCGTGCGTGGACGGCGAGCAGCTCGGAGATGATGCCCATGCCGGGCAGGATCATTACGTACACGACCGGGTGCGAGTAGAACCAGAAGAAGTGCTGGAAGAGCACGGGGTCGCCGCCCAGGGAGGGGTCGAAGATCCCGATGTGGAACAGGCGCTCGAAGAGCAGCAGCAGGAGCGTGATCCCGATGACGGGCGTTGCCAGCACCTGGATGATGCTCGTGGCGTAGATGGCCCAGATGAACAGGGGCATGTCGAACCAGCCCATGCCCGGGGCGCGGAGCTTGTGCGTCGTGACGACGAAGTTCAGGCCCGTGAGGATCGAGCTGAAGCCCAGCACGAACGCGGCGAGCACCATGAAGAACACGCGCCAGTGGTCGGCGTCGGTCGTCGTTGAATACGGCGTATAGAAGGTCCACCCGGTATCGACGCCGCCCAAGATGATGGACGCGACGCCGAAGATCGAACCGGTGACGTAGATGTACCAGCTGAGCAGGTTGACGCGTGGGAACGCGACGTCCTTGGCGCCCAGCATCAGGGGCAGGAAGAAGTTGCCCAGGCTCGCGGGGATGGAGGGCACGATGAACATGAAGACCATGATCGCGCCGTGGAGGGTGAACAGGCGGTTGTAGATCTGGTTGCCCGTGTCGATGCTCTCGGCGCCCGCGGGGGCGAAGAGCTGGCCCGTGATCGTGGTCGCGCCGGTCGCGTCCATCGCCTGGCGGACGGGCTCGTAGAGCTCGAGGCGGACGGCGATTGCGGCCATCCCGCCCAGGAAGAACATGAACAGGACGGCGAAGAGGTACATGACGCCGATCTTCTTGTGATCGACGGTGGAGGCCCAGGCCCAGATGGTGGACCAGAAGCCGCCGCGGGGCGTCAGGTACGAGCCCTCGTCGTGGTGGCCCCCGTGGGCGTGGTCGTGGTTGGTGTCAACGGTGGTCATGGCGTGTCGCCTGTGCGCAAGCGCCCGTGGGCGCAGTACTAATTCAGCCGTGCTCCCCTGCCGCGTCGATGTCCGCGGGCGGCGCGTCGTCTGCCGGGGCGTCGTCGCCATCGCCCGCGGCGTCGTCCGCGCCCCCGCCGGCCGCCTCGGAGATGCTCTTCATGTACGCGATGACGTTCTCGATCTCCTCGTCGGTGATCAGGCCCTGGAACGACGTCATCTGGTTGTCGAACCCGGCCCGGATCCTGGCGCCCGGGTTGAGGATGGACTCGCGGACGTAGTTCTCGTCGCCGATCGCGCTCGTGCCGTCGATGAACTGGCGCTCCGTGCCGAAGTTGTTGAGCCAGGTGGGCCCGATGTTGTTCGAGCCGTCGTCGGAGTGGCATGTGGCGCACTTGCGCTTGAAGACGTTCTTGCCGTCGATGATCGGGTCGCCAGTGGAGCCCTGGTCCTTGACCCACTGCAAGTAATCCTCTTGGGGCATCACACGGATAATGGCGGCCATCTCCGAGTGCAGGTCGCCGCAGTACTCGGCGCAGAAGACCCAGTGGTCGCGGTACCGCCCCTCGGCGTGGTCGTCCTCGGGCCCGAGCGCGGGCGTGCGGAAGCCGTAGCCCGTATAGCGGTTGGGGAACACGTCCATCTTGACGCGGTAGTCGGGGATCCAGAAGGAGTGGATGACGTCGTTGGAGGACATGCGGAGCTTGATCTCGGTGTCCTCGGGCAGGGCGTGGAGCTTGATGTCGCTGCGTCCGCCGAGGGTGACGAGCTGGCCCGACTGCGTGCCGTCGGGGTAGGTAACGCCCCAGTCCCACTTCCAGGCCTTGACGTTCAGCTCCATCGCGTTGCCCGCGGGGACGAGCTTGTCCATGTACCCCCAGAAGCCCAGGAAGAACATGACGAGCATCGCCGACGAGGGGACGACGGTCCAGAAGACCTCGAGCAGTGTGTTGTGCGCGGTCGAACGCGGCGGTGCGACGCCCGGGCGGCGACGGTACTTGATCGTCCAGTAGACCATCAGGAACATCAGGAGCACGAAGAAGAAAGCGCTGAACCAGAAGATCAGCATGTACATCGCGTCGGTCGCGATGATCGCGTCGGTGTGTCCCTCGTTGCGGAAGAACAGGCCGTGGATGCCGCCCTGGTCCTCGAGGTAGGGGCGGATCGGCGGGCCCGCGGGGGCGGCCTGCGCGGCGGCGTTTGCGGCCGGCGCTGCGGCGTCGGAGACAATCTGGTCGGCGCCCGCGGGTGGCGTCGGTGGCGTCGTCATCGCACGGCTCCAGTCACGGTCCCGCTCTGCGCGGTGTAGCCCTCGCTCGCCCGCTCACGCACGATCCTGCGCGGGGCGCGGTCGCCGAACAGGCGGCGCTTCACACGATCCCCGACGAGCAGTCCGCCGACCAGCATCACCAGCGCGATCACCGTCATCACCCCCCCGAGGCGCATCAGCGCCATCGCGTCGGTCGAGTACGAACCCGCCTCGGGGTCGTACCGGTAGCAGTAGTGCAGGAACCAGTCGCCTACCGAGCGCGAGATCTTGCCCTCGCTCGCCTCGAGCAGCGCCAGCTTCAGGTCGCGGTGCGGGTACTCGTAGCCCACCATGTACCGCGAGATCATGCCGTCGGGCGAGAGGACCATGATCCCGACCGGGTGGGCGAACTCGCCCCCCGCGATCCGCTTGGTCGTGAACCCGACCGCGTCGGAGATGGCCATGATCGACGCCTCGTCGGCGACGCAGAACGACCAGTTCGCTTCGGTCTCGGGCGCCCGCTTGGCGTACGAGCCCAGGTAGGTCTGCTTTGTCGCCAGCGCCTGGGTGGGCGTCTCGCTCGGGTCGAAGCTGACCACGAGCACGTTGAAGTCGCGCCCGATGACATAGTCCAGCCCGGCGAACGACTCGGCCATCCGGTCCATCACGACGGTGCACACCAACGGGCACTCGTAGTACACCAGCGCGAGCACGACCGGGCGCCCGTCGTCGAAAACGTCCGCGATCGGCATGGGCCTGGCGTCGGACCCGGTGAAGACCAGGTTCAGGGGCACGCGCTCGCCGACGCGCTCGAACAGGTCCGCGCCCTGCGCCTGCTCGGGCAACTCGTCCAGCAGCACCTGGGCCGGGGCGGACGCGCACACGATCGCCGCCGCGCCGATGGCGAGCAGCCTCGTCAGCACCGGGATGGCGCGGGCCTCACGGGGCATCGACGCGTGCGCCCTCCGTCATCGCCAGGTCGGCGTCCTCGCCAATACCACGGAGGGCGGCGTACTTGCTCACGACCTGCTGCATGCCCATCTCGATCGGGACGTAGACTGTGCCGGCCTCCGCGTCGGTCCAGCCGTAGCCGGCCAGTCGTTCGAGCGACTCGGCCCGGTAGCCCTCGTACTCCTCGGACAGGCCCACACCCTCTTGCTTCTGCGCCTTCACCTGCGAGACGTAGGTGTTGAAGTACGCGATCAGGATGAGCACGACGGCGGCGACGCCGAGCACCATGCCCACGAAGGTGATCGCCAGCGCCGTCGGCGTGGCGTGCGAGCCGTGCTCGATCTGCGGGGCCCCCTCGTCCGTCGAGTGCTGGTGCCACTCGTCGGGACGCTCGGCCAGGATCGGGGTCTCGTGGGTGCTGTCGCTCATGGCCTGTCGCTCCGCGCCGGGACCGTCTTTCGCGGCCTCCGGTCATATCCTGCTATCTAAGAATCATTCTCGTCTAACCGGATTTTGTCCATCTCGTTCGTTTTCGGGGCCATCCTGGCCCATAGATTCGGTTCGGCGTGCAGGCCCCTCGCCCGGGGCGTCTCCTCTACACGTAGTTCGCGTGCTTCAGGGCCTCGTGCATGGTCGGGTCCTTGAGCGGGACCAGCGGCCCGCGGGTCACCTGGCGGACGACGAAGAAGCCCCACAGGCAGATCGGCGAGACGATGCCGGCCGCGTCGAGCCACCACCCGCCCACGCCCGGGTTCGCCTCGGCGTAGCCGGCCGCGTACACCATCGGGCGCACGATCCAGACCATGTCCGCGATCGTGATCAGGATCATGTACACACCCATCGCGGCCAGGAGCCCGGTCGAGCGCTTCACCCGACGGAAGAGCAGGATGCAGAAGGGCACGACGAAGTGCCCGAAGCACAGGATCAGGAACAGCGGCATGTACCCGCCGGTTTGCTGTCGGTAGACGAACCAGGCCGTCTCCTCCGGGATGTTGGAGTACCAGATCAGGAAGTACTGGCTGAAGGCGATGTAGGTCCAGAAGACGGTGAACGAGAGCATGAGCTTGCCGAGGTCGTGGAAGTGCTCCTCGGTGACCGCGCCCGTCAGTCGCCCCTTGAGGCGGATGGCCGCCAGGATCACGACGACGACCGAGACGCTCGACAACGCGGCCGAGGCGAAGTAGTACACGCCCCACATCGTCGAGAAGAAGCGGAAGTCCATGCTCATCAGGAAGTCGAAGGAAAAGAAGGCCGTCGTGAGCGCGAACGCGAGCAGGCCCCAGCCCGACATGAACCTGGCCTTGCGCCCCAGGGCGCGGTCGCCGGTCTCGTCCTGCTTGCGGCTCAGCGCGAGCAGGCGCTGGGAGATGCCGATCCAGACCAGGCCGTAGACAACGTACCTGGCCACGAAGAGCCCGCCCGAGAGGAAGGGCTGCTTGGCGTCGATTAGGTGGTTCTCGCCGGCGGGGATCTTGAGCCATTCGAGCAGGACACCGCCCGAGACGAGCTCGATGATGACGACCCCGCCGAGCATCACCCAGCAGACCCACAGGACCGAGGCGACGTTCTCGAACTGGCGGCGGACGGTGCTCGCCCAGCCCGCGTTGACCGAGTGGAAGGCCATGACGAAGAACATGGAGCCGAGGCTCATCGCTGTCGCGGTGAACAGGCCGATCTCGAAGGCGCCCAGAGCATGGCGTGGGTCGTAGACGAACGCGCCGAGGACGGTGAGCACGAAGGCGATGAGGCCGACGAACAGCAGCCCGGTCGAGAGGGTCGCGCCCGCGTTGTCGGGGAGGGTGATGTTGTCCTTGCGCATCGCCGGGTGGGCCGCGATCCGATCGAGGCGGGCCCGCCAGGCCTTGTCGGTAAGCACGGGCATCGTCGTCGCGCGCTGCGGGATGGGTGTGCGCGTCGGGTCGTTCGCCGGGGCGTTGGTGGGCGCCTGACTCATGACTCGCCTCCGTCCTCGGCTGGCGCCGGCTCGGGCCTCCGCCGGAGCAGCTCGGCCCGGGCCGACTCGGGGATCGCGGGCGAGTCGATCGCCATGCTCTGCGAGGCCTGCAGCGCCCGGATATAGGCGATGATGGCCCACGTCTCCTCGGGCGTGACGTTGTGCCCGTAGGCGGGCATGCGGTTGGCGCCGGTGATCTCGTTCCAGAGACCGTTGCGGACGACGTCGTAGATGTACCCGTCCTTCGCGGTCCGCTGCGATCGGTCGGTGTACTTGGGGTCGTGGAAGTTGGCGGGGATCGGGGTCATGCCGGCCTTGGCAACCATGCCCTGGCCGTCGCCAACGTAGCCGTGGCACGCGACGCAGTTGATGTTGAACTTCTCGCGACCCAGGGCCAGCATCTCGGGCGTGACCTCGACGGGCATGACGTCGAGGAAATCGTCGGGCCCACCGCCGGGCTCGCGCCCGCGAAAGAACGCGTCGTCGTCTGCAAGGAACGAGGACCGCTCGGTCATGTAGCCGGCGGCCCACGCCTCGGCGCCGTAGGTCGCGGGGTCGAAGCTGCGACGCCCGAATGCGATCGTGCCCGCCTCGGGGACGCGCTGTGTGCGGGACGAGCCGTCCTGGAGCGCGAAGAACTCGGTCTCCGACTGTGGCTTCCACTTGGGCTGCTTGTCCATGTCGGGCAGGATGCGGCGCGGGCGGGCGTCGGTGCGATCGCCGCGGCAGCCGGACATGGGCGCCGCGATCGCCAGCGCCGCGCCCAGCAGGGCCAGCCCGGTCAGCAGTTGGTTCGTGCGGGGGCGGGCCATCAGTCCTCGTCCTCCACAAGTTCGACGCGGTCGGCGCCGAGCGAATCGAGCAGCTCGCGGGTTCGCGCCGGGTCGAAGTTCGGGTCGCTCGCCTCGATGCACACGAAGAAGCGATCGTCGCTGACCTGCAGGAATCGCTCCTTGGAGAACAGCGGGTGGTGGAACCGGGGCAGTCCGTTGAGCGCGAGCATGCCGAGAAGGCAGGTGAACGCCGTGATCAGCACGCCCAGCTCGAACGTGATCGGGGCGAACGGCTCCCAGGCCGCGTACGGCTTGCCCTGCACCACCAGCTCGTAGTCCAGGTTCATCCAGAACTGCATCGCAAGGGCGCCGCCCACACCCGTCGCGGCGCCGCCGAAGGCGAGCAGGGGCAGGATCGTCCGCTTGATGCCCATCGCCTGCTCGATGCCATGGATCGGGAACGGTGTGAGCACGTCCCACCTGGTGTACCCCGCGTCGCGGACCTTCTCGGCGGCGTGGTAGACGGCGGGCGTCTTGGAGAACTCGGCGCTGACGCCGTACACACGCTTGCCCTCGCGCGTCACGTACCTCGGACGCGGGCGCGGGACGAATGGGAAGTACTCGCTCGCCAGCGCCATGATCTCGTCGCGGCTGGGCGGCTTGGGGATCGGGAGCTTGGGCATCAGTGACCCCCCCCGTGCGCGGATTCCGCGATCGGATCGTGCTCGTCGTCGTGCCCGTGCGGGTCGGCGTCGGGCATGACGGCCTTGAGCTCTGCCATCGCGAACATCGGCAGGAACTTGATGAACAGCAGGAACAGCGTCAGGAAGATGCCGCACGAGCCGACGAACGTGAAGATGTCCACCCACGTGGGGTAGAACATGTGCCACTCGCCGGGCAGGAACGCCCGGTGCAGGCTCGTCACGATGATGACGAACCGCTCGAACCACATGCCGATGGTCACGAAGATCGCGACCACCCACACCGCCCAGGGGTTCTGACGCACCTTGCGGAACCAGAAGACCTGCGGCGAGAGGACGTTGCACGAGATCATCGTCCAGTACGCCCACCAGTATGGAGCGACCCGCGGGTTCACCCGGTTGTTGGCGAACGCCTCGAACTCGAACTTGTTGGCCCCGTACCAGGCGATGAAGAACTCCATCGAGTACGCGAAACCGACCATCATGCCCGTCACGAGCAGGATCTTGGCCATGTTCTCGATGTGACGCAGGGTCAGCAGATCCTTGAAGTTCGGGAGCAGCGCCCGCAGCGGGATCAGCAGGAACAGCACCATCGCGAAGCCGCCGAAGATGGCGCCCGCGACAAAGTACGGCGGGAAGATCGTCGTGTGCCAGCCGGGCAGAACCGATGTCGCGAAGTCGAACGACACGATCGAGTGCACCGACAGCACGAGCGGTGTCGAGATGCCCGCGAGGATCAGGTACGCGACCTCGTAGCGGTGCCAGTGGCGGCTCGAGAACCGCCAGCCGACGCTGAGCAGGCCGTAGATAAACGCGCGGAGCGTGTCGGGCCTGGGCATCGGCGGCGTGAGTGTCCGCCCGCCGGGCAGCGCGAGGGTGAACCGGCGCGACACGCCCAGTCGCAGGCGCCGATCCGCGCGGTCGCGGAGCGTCGCCAGGTCCGGGATCATGCCCATGTACCAGAACAGGAGCGAGACGGTCGCGTACGTCGAGACGGCGAAGACGTCCCAGAGCAGGGGCGAGCGGAAGTTGGGCCAGATGGTGTTGGAGTTGGGGATCGGGAAGAGCATCCAGGCCATCCAGACGCGTCCGACGTGGATGCCGGGGAAGATGCCGGCGCAGATGACGGCGAAGATCGTCATCGCCTCGGCCGACCGGTTCACCGCCGTCCGCCACTTCTGCTTGAACAGGCACAGGATCGCGGAGATCAGCGTGCCGGCGTGGCCGATACCGATCCAGAACACGAAGTTGGTGATGTCCCAGGCCCAGTCCACCTGGTTGTTGAGGCCCCAGACGCCGACGCCCGTGATGATGAGGTAGAGGATCATCCCCGTGCCGATGGCGGCGAGCGTGGAGGTGATCGTGATCGCGATGAACCACCACTTGGGGGGCGGGTCCTCGACGTAGCCCGAGACGATCTGCGTGACCTCGCCGATGGTGCGGTCCGACAGGACCAGGGGTGGTCGGACGGCGGGGTCCTCGACGAGCGAGCCGTCGCCCAGGGCCTCGATCTCGACGTCGCGCCCGAGGGCGGCGTCGTCGCGGAGGCCCGCGAGGCGCTCGGCCGTCACCTTGTCGGGGTGGATCGAGCTCATGCGGTCACTCCGGTCGCGGCGCCGAGCACGCGGAGGCTGAGGGCATAGCCCTCGTCACGCAGCGTGCGGGCCTTGTCGTAGAAGAAGCCGTGTGTTTCGCTGTGCTCGCCCCCGCCGTCGTCTTCGCCGTGGCTATCCCCGCCGCTGTGGTCCTCGCCGTGCCCGCCGCCGTGGGCGAACGGGTCGTGGGCGATGCGGTGCTCGTGGTCCTCGGGCCGCAGGTGCAGGAGCAGCGCCTCGTTGGGGTTGTTGATCCGCATCAGATGTGTCGTGCGCGGGCGCGTGTCGAGGTAACCCAGCAGCATGTACGACCGCTGGTTGTCGCGCCAGGCCGACACCTTGCTCTTGGGGTCGAGGATGTCGCCGAAGACGATCGACTCGGTCGGGCAGGCCTGCTGGCACGCGACCTGGAAGAACCCGTCGGGGATGGGGGCCTCGTAGTTCGGATCGTCCTTGGTCGTGTTCTGGGCGCGGTCCCAGATGCCGCGGACCTTGACTTCCTGGCGGGCCTCGTTGACGCGCTGGATGCAGTAGGTGCACTTCTCCATCACACCACGCGAGCGGACGGTCACGTCCGGGTTGAGCTGCATCCGCTGGATCTCTTCGAGCTTCTCGCGCAGACGCGGCGGGATGAGGTTCTTGTTGAGGTCCTTCTGCTGGACCGCGCCGTCGCCCAGCAGCTCCTCGCCGTAGAACCGCCCGTTGTACTTGTTCCAGCCCCACTCGAAAAAGTTGAAGCGACGCACCTTGTACGGGCAGTTGTTGGCGCAGTACCGGGTGCCGATGCACCGGTTGTAGGCCATGTCGTTCGTCCCCTCGTCGCCGTGGGTCGTCGCGTTGACCGGGCAGACGGTCTCGCACGGCGCGTTCTCGCAGTGCACGCACGCGACGGGCTGCATCTGCATGCCCGAGGGGTCGTTGAGGTCCTCGCCCGAGAAGTAGCGGTCCACGCGGATCCAGTGCAGCTCGCGGCCCTTTGCCGTCTCGCGCTTGCCGACGATGGGGATGCTGTTCTCGCTCTGGCAGGCGATCGTGCACACGCCGCACCCGGTGCAGGTGGACATGTCGATCGTCATCCCCCACTGCGGGCCCTGGGCGTACGTCGAGCCGGGCGCCGCGTCGGTCCGCGACTGGTTCTGCGGGTTCTCGTAGATCGAGATGTTCGGGGGCGTGTGGCTCAGCTCGCCCAGCTGCTCGGCCAGGTGGATCGTGCTCACGCCGTGCTCGGCGCCGTAGATCTCGTCGGGGATCTGCTTGGGCGGCGCGTCGCCGTGCTCGTCCCACCATTTCTTGTCGAGCGAGCGGAGCACGGTGTCCCGCCCCGCCATGGTCCAATGGTTCTGTGTGCTGGCGATCGTGTACGTCGAGCCCGCGGCCCGGGCCGTCGCGCGTCGCCCGCCCGCGAGGCCGCTCGAACGCAGTGCGTAGGTGTTGAACCCGACCTGGTCGCCCACGTGCCCCGCGAAGCTGCGCCCGTAGCCCACGCGGAGCGCGACGACGTTGTCGGGCATGCCCGGCATGATCCAGACCGGCATCTCCAGCTCGCGCCCGTCGCAGGCGATCGTCGCCATCAACGCCTTGGGCATCTGCTGCTTGGTGTACGGGTTGTACTCGTCCTGCCACGTGTGCTCCGGCAGCAGGTCCATCGCCTTGGCGGTCGCCGGGCTCATGTACGCGGGGTTGTCCCACACGACCTTGGACGCCGGGTCGGGCAGTTCCTGGAGCCAGCCGCAGTTGGCCCAGCGCCCGTCGCCGACCATTCCTGGCGTGAACACGACCTCGAGCGATTCCAGCGTGGGCGCCGCACGCAGCGTCAACGCGCGGGCGGCCGCGGCGACCGTTCCCATGTTCACCGCCGCCCCGCCCTTCTGGCGGTCCGAGCCGGCCAGCAGCCCGTCGTGCAACGCCCGTTTCCAGGCCTTGTCGAACCCGGGCGTGTCGGCGGCCATGCCCAGGCGCGCCGCCCAAGTCTCGCGGACCAGCGTGTACCCCTCGGCGTTCTCGACGCCGGCGAGCAAGGCGAGCAGTTCGATCTCGCTCATCGCCGGGGCGTACAGCGGGGCGATCATGGGCTGGATCGGGCTCAGCGTGCCGTCGTACGCCTCGGCGTCGCCCCACGACTCAAGAAAGTGCGCGCCGTTGAGCGCCCACGCCGACTCGTGCGCCGTCTCACTCGCCTGGACCGACCACGTGATCGTGTTCGGGATCGCGCCGAACTGGGCGGCGAAGTCCAGGTCCGCGGGCGCGTCGTAGATCGGGTTGGTGTCCACGCACACAAGCGTGTCAATCTCGCCCGCGCGCATCCGGTCGCACAGTGCCGCGATGCCCGCGGCCGAGTCGCCCGCCTCGTCGTCACTCATGGGCGAGACGAGCACGTGACGCCCGAGGGCGCCGATCGCGTCGTTGATCGCGTGGCACAACGCGTGCACCGCCGCGGGCTGACCCGGGCCCGCGATCACCACACCGCCCGGCCCATCGCGCAGGTCAGCGGCGATCTGCTCGACGACGACCGGGTCGATGCCAGCGCCGTCCGGGATCTGTACACCCGCGAGGCCAGCGCCCCGAGAACCCAGCACCTCGCGGGCGAGGGCGACGGCGAACGCCGTGATCTGCGAGGGCGCCATCCGCAGTCGGTGGTCGGCGGCCGAGCCCGTCCCGGTCGGGCACGCCTCGAGCACGTACAGGCGGCTCATCTCGTCGCCCGCGTGGCGCACGCGCCGTGTCGAGGCGAACTGGCGCGCCGCGGCCAGCGAGGCAGGGCCCGAGCACAAGAAGTCAGAATCAAGGCTGAGGATGCACCGCGCGCCCTCGAGCTCGTGGTGGACGCGCATCGCGCCGCCGAACGCGCTGCGGGCGCCCTCGGCCGCGCCAGGCTCGTCGGCCGGGCTGTACGCGTGCCACGCGGCCTGCGGCCACCGCCGCATGACGCGGGCCTTCATCGCGTCGCGCGTCGGGCTCGATTTTTTATCAACCAAGAACGCGAGGCCGCGACCCTGCGTCGCATCGAACTGGGCGAAGTGCTCCGCGGACCAGCCCTTGAAGTCGTCCCACGTGGCGGCCAAACGCCCGCGCGCCGGGTTGTGGTACACGGGCGACTTGAGACGGTCGGGGTCGTAGAGCGTCAGCACGCTCGCCTGCGACCATGGGCTCGTCTTGCCCTGGTTGATCGGGTGCAGCGGGTTGCCCTCGACCTTTGTCGGGCGCCCGCCGTGTGTCTCGATGAGCAGGCCCTCGGCGCCGCCCCCAGGCAGGGGCATCGATGTCGCGTAGTACAACGCCTGGCCCGGGATGATCTGCTCGGGCACGTCGGCCGAGTACGTCATGATGTGCCGCTCGGGGCGTCGGCAGCCGGGAAGCGTCGCCGCCCCAGCCAGCGCGAGCCCCGCGCCCATGAGCTTCATGAAGTCGCGGCGCGACTCGGCGTGCAGCTCCGACGCGCCCTTGGGGAACTCGCGCTCGAGGAACTCGCGGAACTCGGGCGTGTCGCCGAACTCCTCGAGCGAACGCCACGTGCGGTCGGAGCCGCGGCCCTGTGGGCGCGGGTCGTCCACCGCCGCTGGCTTCTTCCCCTTCGTTGATGGGCACTGCTCGAGCTTGCTCATCTTCGCCCTTGCTCCGACGCCCGGCACGGGCGTGCGTCTCCGAAACCCCACACGGACTCACCCAAACACAATCTCAGTAGTGGCACGCCCCGCAGTAGTCCGGCGGATTGCGCCGCAGTGACTCGACGAGTTGCTCGGGTGTTAGCCCGCCGTGCTCCTCGTCCACACGCTCCTCGGGCGGGACCGCGAACCACTCGTTCTCGACCCAGATCAGGTCCGTGATCCGGTCCGGGGGCACAAGGTTCTTGCCCGGGTCGCGGTGGCAGTCCAGGCACCAGCCCATGCTCAGCGGCTGGGCCTGGTACACGACCGGCATCCCCTTGATCTGACCGTGGCACGAGTAGCAGCTCACGCCCGCAGACAGGTGCACCGAGTGCGGGAAGTTGGCGTAGTCGGGGATCACGTGGATCTGGCGCCACGCGATCGAGGCGCCGTGCTCGGACACGGGCAGGCCCGCGACCTCGTACTCGCGGATCTTCGCCTCGGCGCCCGCGGCGTCGCCCGCGTCGAGCAGGCCCTGGATCTCGTCGTACCGCTCGCCCGCCAGGTACGCGTCGCGGACGAAGGCGGTCTTCTCCTCGACGCCCTGGAGCTTGGTCGCCTGGTGGCAGCCGTAGCACGTGTGCACGCTCGGGATGTTGGCGTGCTTGGACTCGTCGATGTGCGAGTGGCAGTAGCGGCAATCGATGCCGAGCTTGCCCGCGTGGATCTGATGGTTGAACCCGCTGCCGGGCTGGACGGGCATGTACCCGACCTCCCAGAACTTGGGCGTGAAGTAGTACCAGACGCCGCCGACGGTCAGGACGCCCCCGCCCATCGCCGCCATCGCGCCGAGCGTCGGGAGCACGTTCATCCATCGTGGAAAGAGTGCGGACACGCCCTGGGGCTCCTTCGTCGCATTCCCCGGGCGCTGCGGGCCCCCGGCGAAGGTCCGAGAGGATAGCAAGGGCTAAGTGTGGACGCATTGCTGCCACGCCGAAATTCTGGGCCGCCCGGCATACCCTGTGCTGGCCGCGTCACTGTCTGACCGGAATTGAGACTGGGTCTCATTTGCGCGCGGCCAGGCGATCGGGTCAACTCACCAGCCGCCCCTTCGCACGGAGCACGCGATGCCCGAGACAACAGAACGTCCGCCCGTGATCGTCCCCGCGCTGGCCGTCGGGCTGGGGGCGTCGATCGCCATGTGGGCCGCCTGGTACGTGATGCATATGCCCGGGATAGACGCGCCGCGGAGCGCGGGAGTGCCCGTGATGGGCGCGCTGCTGGTGCTGTGCGTGCTGCTGGGCGTCGCTTCGGGCGGGCGCGGCGGGCGACCTGGCTGGCTCGTCGGGCTGCTCGCCGGGCTCGTCAGTGGCGCGCTCAACCTCATCCTTCTTCTGAGCAATCTCGTCGAGCAGGCGACGGCGACCGACCAACTCGGCGCGACCGCCAACCAGCTCCAGCCCGGGGCGCCGCTCGTGATCGTGAGCTTTGTCGGCGCGTGCATGGTCGCGGGCACCCTCGCGGGCGCCGTTGGCGGCGTGCTCGGTCGGCGCGGCCCTCGCCTGAGCGCGCAGGCCTGGCTCGGGCGCCTGGGTGTCGTCGCCGCGGCCTCCTTCCTCCCCCTGCTCGTCGCGGGCGGAGCGGTCACGGGGACCGAGAGCGCAATGGCCGTGCCCGACCCGGTGACCAGTTACGGCTCGGTCTCGTTCCTCTTCCCACTGAGTCTGATGGGCGAGGACCGCATCTTCTTCGAGCATGCCCACCGCCTGCTGGGCTCGCTGGTGGGCCTGGTCACGCTGATCTGGGCGATCGCGACGACGGTCGTGGATCGTCGGGGCAGCATGAAGCTCGCCGTCTGGCTTGCGTTCGTGCTCGTCGTCGTGCAGGGTGCGCTCGGTGCGCTGCGCGTCGGGGAGAACTCGGTCGCCCTCGCCCTGGCCCACGGCGTCTTCGGCCAGATCACGTTCATGGTCGCCGTCGGGGTCGCGGCCGCGCAGCGCCAGAGCTACATCGAGGCGCCATCGCTCGTGGGCGACGCGACGCGCAGCGCCGCGCGGCGGGCGGGCAAGCTCGCGCTGTTCGCCGTCATCGCCGTCCTCATCCAGCTCGTCTTCGGCGCGATGTACCGGCACATGGGCTCGACGCACGCGCTGTACTCGCACATCGGCTGGTCGTTCGTCGTCATGGTGCTCGTCATCATCACCGGCTCGCTGTGCATGAAGACCGACAAGTCCGACCGCGGCGGGCGCCCGCTCCGCCTCGCGGGCGTCTTCATGCACGCGATCGTGACCTGGCAGTTCGTGCTCGGCTGGCTCGCGCTCTGGCAGGTCCCGCCGAGCGAGAAGGCCCGCCCGATCCCGACCGCCGAGCAGCTCCCGACGGCCCACGACATCGAGGCCATGGAGGCGATCATCACGACCGCCCACCAGGCCAGCGGGGCCCTTGTGCTCGCCGCCGCGACCCTCGGCCTCGTCTGGGCGAGGCGGCTCGCCCGAAACAGGGTGGGCGACACGACGTAAGGACCCTGTAACGGGACCGCCCCGCGGCAACGTGAGCCGCGATCCACCCGGTAGTCTGGCACGGATGGTCCCGCGGCAATCGCGGGCCCCGCCGGGCGTTGGGCGTCCCGGACCCCCAGGGGAGGTTGGCGGCATGGTCGTGAGCACCGCGGGCGAGCAGGGACATACGGCCCGGACGGGTCCGACCGACGCCCGGGCCGACGAGGCGCCGACCCACCTCAAGCCCATCCCCCCCCGCCGGTTCGGCTACGAGCAGGCCAGGCACCTGCTGCTGCGGGCCGGTTTCGGCGGCACGCCCACGCAGATCCAGACCCTCGCCGGTTGGGGCCCCGAGAAGGCGGTCGACTACCTCATCGAGTACGACGCGGTGCCGGTCGAGGCGCCGGGCGCCGACGAGTTCGACAAGGGGATCATGCGTCCGCCCACGCGGGCCGAGCAGGAGGCGTACCGCGCCGCCCAGCGGGCCCGCGACGAGAACGCGCTGGCGCAGTTCCGCCTGCGGCGCCAGCAGTCGCAGCGCCAGGACCGCCAGCAGATGGGCGAGCTGCAACGGTGGTGGCTGGCGCGGATGATCGAGACGCCGCGCCCGCTGCAGGAGAAGCTCACGCTGTTCTGGCACGGGCACTTCGCGACCAGCTACCGCACGATCGAGAACAGCTACCACATGTACCTGCAGAACCAGTTGTACCGCGCGCACGCCGCGGGCAACTTCGGCGACCTGCTCTTCCAGGTCATCCGCGACCCGGCGATGCTCAAGTACCTCGACAACGACGAGTCGTCCGCCCGCCAGCCCAACGAGAACCTCGCCCGAGAGCTGATGGAGCTGTTCAGCCTGGGCGAGGGCGCGTACTCGGAGCGCGACATCAAGGAGGGCGCCCGCGCACTCACGGGGTACACCTTCGAGGACGACGCGTTCGTCTTCAACGAGGCCAACCACGACAGGGGCGCCAAGCGGATCCTGGGCGCCTCGGGCTCGCTCGACGGCGACGGCTTCTGCCGCGCCATCCTCGCCCAGCGGGCCTGCCCAGAGTTCATCGCCTCCAAGCTCTACCGCTTCTTCGCACGCCATGTCCCCACCAACCCCCGCGACCAGGACCGGACGACCAAGGCCATCGTCAAGCAGCTCGCGGGGACGATGATCAAGGCCCGGTACGAGCTGCGACCCGTGCTCCGCCAGCTGTTCCTCTCCGAGCACTTCTACCACCCGACGGTCGTGGGCGAGAAGATCAAGAGCCCGACGGAGCTGGTCGTCGGCGCGGTGCGTTCCATGAACACGCCCGTACGCGACCTGGCCATTCTCAACGACGCGCTCAACCTCATGGGCCAGAACCTGTTCTACCCGCCCAGCGTGAAAGGCTGGGACGGCGGGCGCTCGTGGGTCAACACCTCCACCATGTTCGTCCGCCAGAACATCCTCGCCTTCCTGCTCACCGGCAAGAAGCCCGTCGGCTACGACGCGCTGGCCGACGAGAACACGTACGACCCGACGCCGCTGCTCGCCGAGCTCGAGAAGGGCGACCCGGGCGCGTCGAGCGATCCGGCCAAAGCCGTGGACTATCTGCTCCGACTCACCCTCGGCTCGGCGCCCGAGCACGCGCGACAGACACTGACCACATTCGTCAACGAGCACGGCGGCGTCCGCCCGCCCGTCCTGACCGGGGCGCTGCTGCTCGTGACGGCGATGCCGGAGTATCAGCTGTGCTGAAGAGCAGGCATCAGGGATTAGGCATTAGCCATTAGGAAGACCACATGTCGCTGCACAACAACCCGTCCGAGGCCAACGCGTTCACGCGTCGTCAGTTCCTGACGACCGGGCTCACGCTCGCCTCGGCGTCCGTCGCCGTCCCCATGTTCCTGCAGCGCTCCGCCTTCGGCCTGCCCATGGCCGCGCCGGGCATGTCCTCCATCCCCGGCGTCAACGAGGACCGGATCCTCGTCGTCTGCCAGCTCTCTGGGGGCAACGACGGGCTCAACACCGTCATCCCCTTCCGCGACGACAACTACTACCGCGTCCGCCCGGGCATCGGGCTTCGGGGCGAGGACCAGCTGCTCGAGTTGTCGAAGGTCGGCGCCAAGGGCTCCGAGGGCGTCGCCCTCCACCGGGGCCTGGCGGGCATCAAGAACCTCTACGACGAGGGCATGTGCGCCGTCGTCCAGGGCGTTGGCTACCCCAACCCCAACCGCTCGCACTTCAAATCCATGGACATCTGGCAGACCGCCGACATGTCCGGCACCGGCGACGGCTGGCTCGGGCGCTACGTGGACGCCGAGTGCTGCGGGTACGGCAAGGGCGAGTCGGGCCAACCCGACGGCTCGCAGACGATCTACCCCCCCATCGCCATCGGTCGCACTGCGCCGCTCGCGCTCGAGGGGCGCTCGGTCAAGCCCGTCGCGTTCGAGACTCCCGACCTTTTCCGCTGGATGGGCGCCGACGTGCACGATTCGCTGGTCGAGCCGTACCAAAGAATCGCCGAGCAGGGCGTGACCGAGGGCACCGACCCCGAGTCCAACGCCGCGTTCCTGATGCGGACGACGCTGGACGCGCAGGTCTCGAGCGACCAGATCCGCAAGGCCGTCGAGCAGCGCCCGCTGGTGAACTACCCCGGCTCGGCCCTGGGCAGGCAGCTGCAGATGGTCGGGAGCATGATCCGGGCGGGGCTGAAGACCCGGGTCTACTACGTCACGCACGGCGGGTTCGACACACACTCGGGCCAGGGCGGCGCGTTCGGGCGCCACGCCCAGCTGCTCGGGCAGTTCGCCGACGCGATGAACGCGTTCTACCGCGACCTCAAGGCCCAGGAGAACGACGGGCGCGTGCTGAGCATGTGCTTCAGCGAGTTCGGTCGGCGCGTCTCGCAGAACGCCTCGGGCGGGACCGACCACGGCACCGCCGCCCCCATGTTCCTGCTCGGGCCCATGGTCAACGCGGGCGTCGTCGGGAACCACCCCTCGCTGACCAACCTGGACAACGGCGACCTGAAGTTCGGCATCGACTTCCGCTCGGTCTACGCCGACGTGCTCGAGCGCTGGCTGGGGACGAAGGACTCGAGCCAGATCCTCGAGGGGCGGTTTAGGGCGACGAGGGTGGTAAAAGCGTAACGAGCGTCGCATTCAAGCGATATCGCATCGCCGATGTGATCTCCGTCGCGTGTCCGCACTCCGGGCATCGCAGGACCTCGCGTTCCGGAGTTCGCTCGATCGACAAACCCAGCATGGAGTATCCGCAGCCGCACCGGACATCTCGCAGGTGGCGGCGGAGCACACGCCGATTCCAGCGGTCCCGGGCAACCAGAACAACCCCGATCGGCGCCAGCAACCCGATCGCAAACGCGACCACAATCAAGATCAGACCACGCTCTTTCTCCTCGGGCCCGCGCGGCGTGAACGAATCCGCCAGCGGAACGACGTAAAACACATCCACCCAGAACGCGAGCACGAACACGACGAGCAGGGCAAACCGAAAACCCACCGCGGGCCACGGCGTTGACTCCCTCGCCTCGCGCAGTAACGCTCGACAGACTTCATCCGGAGCGTTGTCCAACGCCGCTATTCCCCGCCAGGGTTTGCGGAACAGAAACCGCATCACGCCGAGCCTACCCCGAGCGCTTCGAGCTGCTCCAGCATCTCCGGCGTCAGCACGACACTGGCGCCGCACTCGGGGCAAACCACGTGCCGGGACCCCGCCTCGCCCCGGGGCGTGAGCCCGAGCAGGCTGTAGCGGCACGCGCCGCACGTCATCGTGTTGAGGCGGTCGCGGATCGCCGATCGCAGCCACGCGTCGCGCACGAGCAGCACCACCGCCGTCAGCGCGACGAGCCAGACGACCCCCGTGCTCAGCGAGACGAGCAGCGACAGCGCGTCGTACCGAATCTCGTTTGGGATCTCGTCCTGGATGGAGCCGGCCAGCGCGCCGGTGATGACGAGGAACACGACCGCCGCGAACGAGCCGACGGCGAACAGGACCACCCCCAGCGTCCGCCGACGGCTCCTGGCCTCCGCGACGTACACCCGGCACCGATCATCGTCGAACCTGTCCAGCTCCGAGAACGCCCGCCAGACTTTGGCGATCGGCATCCGCATCAGTCGTCGGACTGTTCGTCGCCCGCGGCGTCGGTGTTGCTCCCGCTTTCGGCCGAATCTCTTTCGTCGGCGTTCTCGTCGTGGAGCATCTCGCCGACCGCGTTCGCGCCCCCCGCGTCGCCCGCGCCGGCGCCGACGCCCGGCTCGTGCATCGCCGGGCCGGTCCGGAACGAGGCGAAGATCCAGTACATCAGCAGCCCGATCACGACCAGGGGCGTCACCAGCCAGATCGTGAGCAGCAGGTTCTGCTTGGCGTGCCGCCGCATATGCCCGGATCGTAGGAATCCCGAGCCCGGCGACCCGCCCATGAAAAAACCGAGCCGCGAGCGTGAGCTCGCGACCCGGCGTGTGTCCTCGCGTGCTCACGCACGCGGCTGTGTTCGGAGGATCAGCCCCTAGCCTTCTCGAAGTTCTCGCTGACCTGCGGCCAGCTCACCACGTTCCAGAACGCCTCGATGTAGTCCGGACGCTTGTTCTGGTAGTTCAGGTAGTACGCGTGCTCCCAGACGTCCAGGCCCAGCACGGGCCTGCCCTCGATGCCGGCGAACGTCTTGCCCATCGCCGGGTTGTCCTGGTTGGCGGTCGAGCCGACCGCCAGCTTGCCGTCGCCCCCGACGTACAGCCACGACCAGCCCGAGCCGAAGCGGGTGGCGGCGGCGTCGGCGAACTTCTGCTTGAACGCGTCGAACGACCCGAACGCGTCGTCGATCGCCTTGCCCAGGTCGCCGGACGGCTTGCCGCCGGCGTTGGGGGCCATGACCTGCCAGAACAGCGCGTGGTTCGCGTGCCCGCCCACGTTGTTGCGGACGGCGGTCCGTTTGTCCTCAGAGACCTCACCCAGGCGGGTGCAGGCTTTCCAGGGGCAGGTCTCGCCGGCAAGGGGGGTGCCCTCGACGGCTGCGTTCCCCTTGGAGACGTAGCCGGCGTGGTGCTTGTCGTGATGAATGGTCATCGTCCGCGCATCGATATGCGGCTCCAGCGCCTCGGGGGCGTACGGGAGCGGGGGAAGCTCGAAAGCCATCTCGATCCTCCACAAACAGTTATCTAACAAGAGATTGCAACAAACCGCCACCACAAGCCCACCCCAGCTTGCCAAGAGGGGGTCGGATCGTGTATGCTCTCGGTCCGGCCGATTGAGCGGCGGGTCGAGACCGCGGGTTGACGTCCGAGAATAGGCGCACCCCCGAACATGGTCAACGACTCGTACCCCCCGCACCAACCCGTCCGGTCGCACGAGGGCAGGACGCCCCGGCGACGACGAAACCATGGATTTCCCTCTCCTTATTCTTCGAATCACTCTAATCAACGCGAAACTCGGGAAGCCTGGCGGCGTATCAGGGTGTTCGTACTGAGCCATGGATGGACGGCTTGTGGGGGTGTCCCGGGTGGGACGCCGACAATCTGATCGCACGGTCCGCGGCCCCTTCGTGACGCCGCCCGATCGCCCCAGGCAAACCGCCCCGGGCGCCGGGGTCAGGAGTCGGGAAAAGGGGTCGGATGAGAAGCAGACACGCGGGAGGATCCCGCGGCGGGCCAGGCTGGAATGCGTTCGACGTTCGTGCTGAGGTGTTCACCCCGGAATGTGTGCCGGGGCGGGTGTTTCCGCCGGATTCGGGCGGCGAAAAAAGGGCGGGAGAGAGACCCGGCGCCGCACACGGAGGGCCCCGGGGGCGTATGGAAGGCAGAAAGAGGCGTATCGCGCCGGGCGCGACACCGCCAGGGCAGGAAGACGAAGGACTCTCTCGGATGACGCAGGCAAACAGCAACTCACCGAGCCCGCTCGAGCAGGTTCGCAGCCGACGCAGGGTCGGCGTGACACGGACGGCGACGGGCCGCACCGCGCGGTCGCCGCGCCGGCGCCTCTCCCAGGGTGACGAGCGTCTGCTCGCCAAGATCCTGGCGAAGGAACAGGACTTCATCGACTCGGAGGTCTTCCGCGAGGACGGCGCCGAGAAGAGCATCTACGACGAGGCCCCCGACGTCGCCAAGCCGGACACCACCTGGTACCACCCGGTGATGGACGACATCACGTCGGCCCGCTCGCGGACGGTCAAGAGCACCCAGCAGGTGATCCTGACCGGCGCCGAGGAGCGCGTGCTGTTCTACCAGTTCAACTACGCCCGGTACCGGGTGTGGAAGCTGCAGCAGGAGGTGTGGGCGAGCCCGGCCAAGAAGCCGACGCCCGAGCACGCCGAGAAGCTGCTCGGCTGGCACCGGCGCGCCGACAGGATCCGCGAACAGATCGCCGAGACGAACCTGGCCCTGGTGCTGGCGATGGCCAAGCGCACCCGCATGAGCGAGGTGGACTTCGCCGACCTGGTGTCCGAGGGCAATATGGCCCTGCTCCGGGCGGTCGATAAGTTCGACGCCGGGCGTGGGTTCAAGTTCTCGACGTACGCGTGCCGCGCGATCCTCAAGGCGTTCAGCCGCCAGGGGATGAAGCTGAGCAAGTACCGCCAGCGTTTCCCGACCGACTTCGATCCGAAGCTGGAGAAGTCGGACTACCTGGAGACCAAGCGGGCTGGCTTCGAGAAGGACGCGGCCGACGAGGTGCGCCGGATCGTCACCGAGAACTCCGCCGACCTGACCGCGGTCGAGCGGACGGTGATCGAGCACCGCTTCGGGCTCGAGTCGGGCGCACAGGAGAAGCCGATGACGCTCGAGCAGGTCGGGCAGATCATCGGCGTGACCAAGGAGCGCGTCCGCCAGATCCAGAACAAGGCGATGGAGAAGATCAAGCTCCAGCTCGAGGTGAACTTCCTGGGCACCCGCGAGGAGGAGACGGACTCGGACGAGGTCGCCGAGGCCACCGCGTCCTGACCCGGATCCGCTGATACAGACCACGCACGCGGGCCCTATGGGGCCCGCGTTTTTCATGGTCGGCGCGTCGCGCCCGGGGGAAACCCCGCGACGAGAGCGTGCGAACCGGGTGGGTCGGCCCCGGATCGGGGACTCCACGAGAGCCGCGGTGAAGGTGAATAGGATTGGCGGTTCGCCGCCCGGTGGCCCGGGCGGTGGCTCGCGAGGTTTCATTGAGGTCGGCGGGGCGCCCGTCGGCGAGGAAGGCGAGAGCACAATGGCGGTAGATACGGATCCGACACTGGGCGACAGCCACGCCGGGCACGTCAACCTGGACCTGGCCGCGGTCGAGCAGAAGCACGACCCGCACGCGACGCGCTGGGGCGACTTCCTCAAGGCGACGATCAAGTTCGAGGCCTCCGACCTGATCATGAAGTCGGACCAGCAGCCCAAGATCCGCCTCAAGGGCAACCTGAAGGCGCTGGATGTGCCCGCGGTGACGGCCGCCGAGTTCATGCAGATCGCCAAGCACATCCTCAGCGAGGAGCAGTTCAAGGACCTGCACAAGTTCGGCTCGGTGGACTTCGCGTACAACTACTCCGAGAAGAACCGCTTCCGCGTCAACCTCTTCCAGGCCCGGGGCAAGCTCTCGGTCGCGGCGCGGAATATCACCAGCAACATCCTGCCCTTCGAGGGCCTGCACCTGCCCGAGATCATGTCGGACATCGCGATGCAGCCCCAGGGCATCGTGCTGCTGTGCGGCGTGACCGGCTCGGGCAAGTCCACCACCATCGCCTCCATGCTCGACTACGTGAACGCCCGCAAGAGCGTCCACATCGTCACCATCGAGGACCCCATCGAGTACATCTTCGAGGACCGCAAGGCGACCATCAACCAGCGCGAGATCGGCATCGACTGCCTCGACTTCAAGATCGCGCTGCGGGCCCTCGTCCGCGAGAACCCTGACATCGTGCTCGTCGGCGAGATGCGCGACCAGGAGACGTTCGAGGCCGCCCTCCACGCCGCCGAGACCGGCCACCTCGTCTACGGCACCATCCACGCCTCGAGCACGACGCAGACGTTCAGCCGCATCTACGGCCTCTTCCCCCAGGAGGAGGTCGAGCAGGTCCGCAAGATCCTCGCGTACCAGATGCGGGCCTTCGTCTACCAGAAGCTCCTGCCGACCCTGCACGAGAAGATCCACCGCATCCCCGCGCTCGAGATCCTGATCAACAACGGCGTGATCCGCAAGTTCATCCTCGAGGAGCGCGAGGGCGAGATCCGCGACGTGCTCAACTCCATCGAGGCACGCCAGGTGGGCATGATCGACTTCAACGACTCGCTCGTCCGCCTCGTCGAGGAGGAGTACATCCATATGCGTGTCGCCCAGGAGAACTCGCCCAACGTCGACGACCTGATGATGAAGCTCAAGAAGCTCAAGTGACGCCCCCCACCACGCCGGCGGGTGCGGCCGGCGGCGGGTCGAACGCACACGACGGGGCCCGTATGCTCTGCATTCCTGCCCCGGCCACCCCACGACCCTTCCAGGAACCAGACCGGTGATCAACCCCGACCCCGTCATGGCCCTGTCCACGCTCGCGCAGCTCGACCCCGCCGTCCTCGCCCAGTCGCCCCACGTGCTGGTCTCGTGGTGGAAACCTGTGCTGATCCTTGCGCCGGTGGTCGCCTGGGCCTGGATGGTGTCCTCGGTCTTCGACAAGCACGCCGCCCGATTCTTCCTGGGGCCGGAGAAGTGGAACGCGATCCACCTGGCCTTCGGCGTCGTGGGTGTCGGCGCGGCGCTGCTCATGCCCCTGCCGGGCATCGCGGGCTTCCTCGTGGGCTACCTCATCCTGATCGTGCTGCTCGCCGCCGACGTCCTGTTGTTCGTCGGTCTGACCAACAAGGACGAGCGCGTCCCCGAGAAGCACCACCTGCGTCTCGACTTCTCGAGCTTCGCGGAAGCCAAGCTCGCGCGGTCCGAGGCCAAGCAGCAGGCGACCGTCCAGCTCGAGATCAAGGGCCCGTCGGGCCTGCTGATCCGCGCGCCGCAGAAGGACTCGCCCGAGTACGAGATCCGGGCGGCGGCAGAGCAGATCTTCATCAAGTCCCGGCAGGCCCGAGCGTCGCAGGTGGACTTCGCGCCCGCGGGCGAGGGCACGTACGCCGCCTCGTACCTGATCGACGGCGTCCGCCAGGCGGGCGACGCCATCCCCACCCCGGACGCGCTCAAGCTCATCGACTTCTGGAAGGGCAGTGCCGAGCTGGATCTCAAGGACCGCAGGCGCAAGCTCACCAACACCGTCGAGGTCGGGTCCGGCGCCGAGCATACGGGTGTCAAGATCGTCACCTCCGGCTCGCAGTCGGGCATGCGCCTGACGATGACGTTCGATCCGGACAAGGCCGTCCGGTTCGACATCGACGACCTGGGCCTGCTGGGCCCGCAGCTCGACTCGGTGCGGACGCTGGGCAAGCAGGAGGGCGGGATCGTCCTCGTCGCCGCCCCGTCCGACCACGGGCGCACCTCGACGATGTACGCGCTGCTCCGCATGCACGACGCGTACACCGAGAACGTGCAGACGATCGAGCTGGAGATCGAGGACCGGATGGAGGGAGCCCGCCAGCTCCAGTTCGAGCCCAAGGAGGACGGACCGGACTACGCGACGACCGTCCGCTCGGTGCTCCGGCGCGATCCCGACGTCGTTGGCATCATGGAACTGCCCGACGTGGAGACCGCGAAGGAGATCTCCAAGTGCGACAAGGCCCGCTCGCGGGTCTACGTCTCGATGAAGGCCGAGGGCGCGCTGGCCGCGGCGCAGCTCTGGGTCAAGGCGGTCGGCGACGCGAACGGCGCGTCCGACGGGTTGACCGGGCTGATCGCACAGAAGCTCGTCCGCCGCCTGTGCGAGAACTGCCGCGTGCCCTACCAGCCCCCGCCCGAGATCCTCAAGAAGCTCGGGCTGCCCGCGGACAAGATCAAGCAGCTCCACAAGAAGGGCGGGCAGGTGCTCATCCGCAACAAGCCCGAGATCTGCCCCGCGTGCCAGGGCCTGGGGTACGTCGGACAGATCGGCGTCTACGAGGTATACGAGCTCGACGACGACATGCGCGCCGCGGTCACGAAGCAGGACTGGGCGGGCCTCCGCAACGCGCTGCGCAAGACACAGCGCCCGTCCATCCAGCAGGCCGCCCTCCGACGGGCGGTCGAGGGCGTGACGAGCATCGAGGAGGTCATGCGCGTGACCGCCGCGTCGCCCTCGCGGCCCAGCTCCGGCAAAAAAAAAGTAGCCCGCCCCGCCCCGGCCCAGCCGGCGGCTGACTGAGCCACCCCGCACGACCCGGCGCCGGACTCGGCGCCGCGCACGGGAGGATCCCCATGCTGATCGTCTTCAACCTGATCGTGATCCTGCTCACCCTGGGCATCGCGTATCTCTGGTCCACCCGGGGGCTGTTCAGCGCGTTCCTGCACCTGCTGTGCACGATCGTCGCCGGCGCCATCGCCTTCGCGCTCTGGGAACCCCTGGCATACATGCTCCTCGACATGCTGCCGACGAGCGGCTTCCTCCGCTTCCTCCAGGGCCTGAGCTGGTCGATCGCGCTGCTCGTCCCGTTCATCCTCTCGCTCATCATCCTCCGCGTCGTCGTGGACAAGGTCGCCAGCAACAACACCAAGCAGCTCGCGATCGTTGACCTCGTCGGCGGCGGCGCGTGCGGGCTCATCGCCTCGTGCATCGCGATGGGTTTCCTCGTCCTGGGCGTCTCGTACGCCCGCCTGAGCGTCGGCCTCACCGGGTACAAGCCCATCTGGTACTCCTCGGACAAGGGCGCCGACGGGGGCAGCCTCGTCCGCACCGGCGGCCTCTGGCTCCCCGTTGATCGCATCACCGCGGGCGTCTACCACCGCCTCTCGGGCACCACCCTCGCGACCGGCGAACCCCTGGCCAAGTGGCACCCGGACCTCGAGCTCGCGGGCTTCGCCGCCCGCATCTCGCCCGGCGACGGCCAGGCCCGAAATGTCCTGACCAGCGACGACTTCAAGGTCCTCCGCGCGTACACCGTCGGCAACACACAGGCCGGCTCGCCCGTGTCCGACCTGCTCGCCTACGAGACCGGCGGCCAGACCATCAGCCAGCCGTACGCCAACTCCTCGGGCGACAACGTCGCGAGTGGGTACATGGCCGGCTACGTCGTCGAGTTCGCCCCGGGCGCCAAGGAGGACTCCAAGGGCGGGCAGCTCATCGTCTCCAACGGCCAGGCCGCCCTGCTGTGCGCCCGCGCCGGCGCGGACGCCGACCCCACCGACACCATCGCCGTCTACCCCGTCGCGGTCATCAGCCAGGCGCGGGCAGAGGACGGCGACCTGTTCGGTCGCTGGCGGTTCGACGCAGAGGAGGTCTTCATCGCCTCCGTCGGCGGCGCCTCGGTCGTCCGCATGTCCTTCGAGTTCATCGTGCCGAAGGACTACGAGCCGATCGCGCTGCGGATCAAGAACACCCGCCTCGAGCTCGACGACGCGCCCCAGGCGACCAAGCCAAAGGCCTACACCACCGTCCGCCAGCGTGACAACGCGATCGAGACCGGGTCGCTGATCTCGGGCGGCGCCGAGGTCCTGTTCGACGAGAGCGAGGTTGTCGTCATCGACGGCTCGGCGCTCGGGCGCAGCCTCGGGCGAGACCCGCAGCCCCCGGGCGTCGCTGTCTCCAACTTCCTGGGCTTCACGCTCACCCGCCAGACCGCGCGGCGTGGGCTCGTCATCGAGGAGCAGGGGCGCGCCAACGCCGTCGTGGGCGGCGAGGGCTGCTTCTCGAGCCAGGAGCTCCAGCAGGGCCGCCAGACCCGCGAGCGAACATTCCGCGTCGACCGCTTCGGCTCGGCCAGCGACACCGAACTTATCCAGGTCGTCGCCGACCAGGAGTCCATGCCCGCGAGCTTCCTGGGACCGATCATGCGCACGATGGACACCGACCAGCCCATCCGCCTGGTCGATTCGGACGGGAACATGTACGACGCCGTCGGGTACGTCTACGAGGACGGCGACGGCGTGTGCGTCCGCCTCACCCCCCCCAACCCGCTGGACGGCTCCGGTGACATCCCCAAGACCATGTCCAGCGCCCGCACGGACCAGAAGCTCCGCCTGCTCTTCCTGGTGAGCAAGGGCGTCGAGATCCAGTATTACACGGTCGGCGACAAGGCGCTGATGAAGTTCGACCCGCCGCTGGTCGCCAAGTCGAACTAGCCCGTCCCCGGGACACCTGATCGCACGAGCGCCGCGCGTCGTCCGATCAGGCGTCGGACGCGCCGGCCTGGGCCTTCTGGGCGCCAGCCTCGGCGTCGGCGCCCTGCCCCTTGCGTGCCGGCTTCTTGACGATTAGCTCGCCCTCGTTGTCGAACTCCATCTCCTCGCGCTCGTCTTCTTCGAGCTCGCGGTCGGGCACGACGTGAAGGCGGATCGACGCCTCGAGGTCCGAGTCGAACTTGACCGACACCTCGT
The DNA here is from genome assembly GCA_029260515.1 of Phycisphaerales bacterium. GTDB lineage: Bacteria > Planctomycetota > Phycisphaerae > Phycisphaerales > UBA1924 > JAJRXR01. The sequence goes on from JAJDDC010000095.1 coordinate 119,509, forward strand.
AGTTGTCCATGCGCTTGATCGTGTGCGCCAGGCGGACCTCGCGGGCCTTGACCCCGAAGCCCAGCTCGGTCAGCCCGTCGGCGATGTCCTGCTGCGTCACCGAGCCGTACAGCAGGCCCTGGTCGTTGCACGCCCGGGCCATCGTGATGTCCAGCCCGTCGAGCTTGCTGATCATCGCCTCACGCTGCTTGCGCAGCTCGCCCAGATCCTTCTCGGCCTGCTTGCGCTTTTCGGCGAGCTGGCCCAGCAGGTCGTCGCTCGGCGTCGTCGCCAGGCCGCGGGGGAGCAGGAAGTTGCGGGCGTACCCGATGCGCACGCTGACGACGTCCCCGACGATGCCGAGGTTGTCCACGTTCTCGGTGAGCAGCAGCTTGATGTTGCGGGCCATGACTGTCCTTTCGCTGTCCTGCCCGGGATCGCCCCTGAGATGGGGAGCCCGGGAGTTGAGGAGCCGTCCATCGCGGCCCCAACGATCCCACCGATCCGGGACAACCCGGTCGGCGGGCTGGAAGGGTAGGCGCACTGTCTGTGGGTCCGGCGTCCTGCCGGCCTCTATGCCCGGAGATGTATGAGGCCGGCAGGACGCCGGCCCCATGCATCAAAGATCAGAACGGGATGTCGTCGTGGTCGATCGCGGGCTCGTCGGCGCCTGCGCCGACCGGGGCGCCGCGGGACCCGCCACGCGAGCCGCCGCCCCCACCGCCGCCGCCGTTGGCGTCACGCCCCCCGCCGACGAACTCGAAGTTGTCCACGACGACCTTGAGCTTGGAGCGCTTGTTGCCCTCCTTGTCCTGCCACTGATCGAGGCGGAGCTTGCCCTCGATGAACGCGGGGCTCCCCTTGGACAGGTACTTGGCGAACGCCTCGGCACGTGCGCCGAAGATCTCGCAGTCGATGAAGTTCGCCCGCTCCTGCCACTCGCCGTCCTTGGACTTGAACCGCTCGTTGACGGCGAGCCCGAAGCTGCCCACGCTCATCCCGCTGGGCAGCGACCGCATCTCCACGTCGCGGGTCAGGTTGCCCATCAGGAACACCTTGTTGACGTTGCCGGCCATGTCGCCTCCTCAGTGAATCGCGGGCTCCGCCCGCAGTCCGGAACAATGCCCCGAGCAGAATCCTACCCGGGCCTCCCCCCACCCGGCGCCGATCAGTTCTCTGGATCGTCCGAGCCGCCTGCGTCGGCCGTCTCGCCAGTGCCCTTGGCCTCCGCCTTGGCCTCGGGCTCGCCCTCGGGCTCGGCGCCGCCCTCGGCATCGCCCTTCGCCTCGGGCTCGTCCTGGACAGGGGCGCCGACGCTGATCGTCGAACGCTTCTCCTCGGCGCTCTCGCCCTGCTCGGCCCGGAGCTTGGCCTCCGCCGCCAGCTCGTCGCGCTTGTCGTGCGACTTCATCTCCTCCTCCGTGAGGTGGTCGGCCTTGGTGATGAGCACCCGCATGATCTTCTCGGAGATCACCACGTCGCGCTCGATCTTCGCCGGCCCGTCGCCCGTCATCTCGACGTACGCGAGGAAGTACACCCCCCGCTTCTGCTTCTCGATGGGGAACGCCAGGCGGCGCTCGTCCCACTTGCGCATCGAGACCACGTCGCCCTCGGCCCGCGCGAGGACCTCGTTGATGTGCTCGACGAGCGACGACAGGCTCGCCGCCTCGCCCTGGTTCACGAGGAACATCACCTCGTACACGGTCTTGGTCGCTGTCTGGGTCATGCTGTTTTCTCCGCTTCGTTATCCGCCGCTCGCGTTGTCGGCGTCCTTGTGTGCTTCGTCGTCCGCCCCCTCGTCGCGTCGCGGCTGGGGGATCTTCTTGTTGAACCTGTTCATCGCGGCGCCGAGCCCTTCGCCCAGCGCCAGCTCCACCGCGTCCGCCGCCGACTTCACCGACCGCGCGACGTCGTCACGCTCCTCGCTCATAAACCGCGAGAGGACCCAGTCGGCCAGGACCATCACGGGCGGGACCGCGCCCACCCCGATCCGCACCCGCGGGTAGTCCGCCCCGCCCAGCGCCCGGTCCAGGTCCGACAGGCCGTTGTGCCCGCCCGAACCCCCGCGCTCGCGGACGCGGACCTCGCCAACCGGCAGGGCGACGTCGTCCACGAGCACGATCATGTCCGTGCCCGGCTCGAGCTTGTAGAACCGGACCGCCTCGCCGACGGCCAGCCCCGAGCGGTTCATGTACGTGGTCGGCTTCATCAGCAGGCACTTCTCGCCCGAGATGTGTGCGTCGAGCAGGGCGGCGTGGAACTTGGACCGGGGGACCGCCCCCGCGCCGTGACGCCGGGCCAGCTCGTCGAGCGCCATCCACCCGGCGTTGTGCCGGGTGCGCTCGTACTCGAGCCCGGGGTTTCCAAGTCCAACGATCAGCTTCACGCCGTTGCCCTCGACACGTCTCGCGCGCCTCAGTCCTCCTTCTTCTCGTCCTCGTCCTCGTCGTCCTTCTTCTCGCCGATGACCGCGGGCTCGGCGCCATCGACACCGACCTCGACCGCCTCGGCGTCGTCCTCTTCCTCGGCCTTGATGCTGATCTGCGCCACCACCGTGTCCTCGTCGGTCAGCAGCTTCATCGTCTCAAGGGGCAGGGGCACCTCCGAGGCGTGCAACGCGTCGCCCACGTCCATCCCCGACACGTCCAGCTCGATGAAATCGGGCAGGTTCGAGACCATGACGTTGAGCTCCAGCTCGCTCGTCGGGTGCATCATGACCGCGCCCGCCTTCTTGAGCCCCTTCGCGTCGCCCACGAAGTGGATGGGCACCGTCACGTCCACGCGGTCGGTCAGCTCCACCCGCGTGAGGTCCGCGTGGACCACGTTGGTGCCCAGGTGGTCGTACTGCAGGTCCTTGAGCAAGACGTGCTGGGTCGCGTCGCCGCCGTCGAGCGAGAGGCCGAACACCTTCTCGCCCTTGCGGATGTGGACCAGCGCGTCGCGGGCGTCGAGCGTGATCGAGACCGGGTCCTTGCCCCGCCCGTAGACGACCGCGGGCAGGCCGCCGGCCTCGCGGATCCGCTTGCAGTACCGGCTGCCGGTCCGCTCGCGGACCTGGGCGCTCAGGGTTGGTGAGTCTTCGTGCATAATCCGTATCCTCCGAGCCCCGACGCGTTCGGCGCGGGGCGATTGCTGCGTTCTTCCAAAGTCAGCGCTTCATCGCCGCCGTCCGGCGGAACAGGGCGCTGACCGACTTGTTGTGATGAATCCTCTGGATCGCCTCGCCGATCAGCGGGCCCACGCTCAGCTCCACGAGCTTGCCCCGGATCGGGTCGCACCGCTCGTCGCACGGGATCGTGTCCGTCACGATCACCTTCTCGATCGGGGCCGCGGCCAGGCGCTGCATCGCCATGCCCACGAGCACGGGGTGCGTCGCCGCGGCGTACACCTTCGTCGCCCCCTTGTCCATGACCAGCTGCGCCGCCTCGCAGATCGTCCCCGCCGTCGAGATCATGTCGTCGAACATCAGCACCGTCTTGCCCTTGACCGACCCGATGATGTTCCCGACGCTGACCTCCGAGCCCGAGATACGCTGCTTGTTGATGATCGCCAGATCACCCCCCAGCAGATTCGCCAGGCCCTCGGCAACCTTCACGTTCCCCACGTCCGGGCTCACCAGGCATAGATCACCAAGCTCGTCGCGGATCTGCTCGAAGTACTCGAGGAACACCGGCGTCGCGCTCAGGTGGTCCATCGGCAAGTCGAAGAAGCCCTGGATCTGCGCCGCGTGCAGGTCGATCGCCATCACCCGGTCGGCCCTCGCCGCGGTGATCAGGTTCGCGACCAGCTTGGCCGTGATCGGCACCCGCCCCTCGTCCTTGCGGTCCTGGCGCCCGTACCCGTAGTAAGGCATCACAATCGTCACGCGGCTGGCGCTGGCCCGGCGCAGACAGTCCGTGAAGATCAGCACCTCCATCAGGTTGTCGTTCACCGGCTGGCACGTCGAGATCACGACGAAGCAGTCGCGACCCCGGACGTCTTCTTCCATCTTGACGAACAGCTCGCCGTCGGGGAACGCGTTGGTCCGCGCGTCGCCCAGGGGGACGTCCATGTGGTCGCAAACTCGCTTGGCCAGGGCCTTGGAGTGGCGCCCCGCGAAGACCTTAAGCTCGCCCGCCAGGTCGCCGTTCATCGTGCACCCTCCCTGGTTGCCGCCGACCCCGCGTGACGCGACCGGTAGACCCGATCGACCTCCGCCAGCTGCTCGGGCGTGTTCACGCTCAGCACATCCTCGGGCGGGACCGCGTCCACGACCCGCACCGTCCGCCCGCGAGCCTTGAGGATCGACGGCACGTCGGTGATGTACACCTCGCCCGAGACCTCGTTCTCCTCGAGCGCATCGACCGCCTCGGCCAGATCCCGCCCGCCGAAGCAGTAGTAGCTCGGGTTGACCTCGCGGATCTCCAACTGCCCGGGCGTCGCGTTCTTCTGCTCGACGATCGCGACGAACGCACCGTCGGCTTCGCGGACAATCCGCCCGTACCCGTCCGGGTCCGCGATCACGCTGGTCGCCAGCGTCGCGGCCGCACCGGCGTTCCGGTGCTCGTCGAGCAGGCGGGACAGAGTCTGGCTCCGGATCAGCGGCCCGTCGCCCGCGAGCACGAAGACGTCCCGATCGAGGTCATCATCGAGATTGGGCAGCGCCGCGAGGACGGCGTCGCCCGTCCCCCGCTGCCGCTCCTGGAGCGCAAACTCCACGCGCCCCCCGAACTCACCCAGCGCCTCCTCGACCAGCTCTCGCTTGTACCCGACAACGACGACGACCTTCTCGCAGCCGGCCTCCAGACACGCATCCACGACGGCGCACACCATCGCCCGCCCACCCACCGGGTGGCATACCTTGGGCAGGTCGGACCCCATCCGCGTGCCCTTGCCCGCGGCCAGGATGATCGCCGCCGGCGCCCCGCGTGTGGTGTTGTGCTGAGAAGACCCCATCGCGATCTCGTACGACGCCCGACCCCGACCCGGTCGCGGCAACAACACCCTCAGACCCGGGAAAACTGCCCGGCCAGGACTCGAACCTGGAATGTCTGTACCAAAAACAGAAGTGTTGCCATTACACCACCGGGCATTCGCGCCTCGTCGAGGCGTCGGTGGTCGGAGCTGCGTCGCCTTCCCTCCGCTCATGGCTCCCCGTGAGGAGCGGCGCCGTGGACCGATCAGTCGCGGCCCAAGACGCCCGGCGGGCGACCCAGTCCGCGGCACATTCGCCCGGGTCGTCCCGGGCTTGGAGCTTGGATCCCCCTGTGCCGCGTCGGTCTGTACGACCGAACTCCGGTGGGACCCCTGAACGCGCCTCCGCGAGCCAACCCGTCCCCGGGTCGGGTCACTTCCGTCGCGCTCGGCTCCGCAAGCCGCCAATCGTAGGGACCCCCCGGGTCGGGTCAATCGGACCCGGGGCCATCATCCCCGCCCAGGCCGTCGCCCGGGGAGTCCTCTCCGCCAGCCTGGTCGGGCGGCTCGTCGCCGAGCCCCTGCTCCTCGCTCGGCCCCCGAAGAGCCTCCTCGCCGATCAGCTCGTAGCACGTCGCGAGCAACCCCACCAGCGGGAACCGCCCCTCGGGAAACGGGCTCTGGCCGAGCCGCCGCAGCAGCACGTACCCGACCTCCGGGGGCGTGATGGGCAGGTCCACGTGCGCCAGCTCGCCGCCCGCCTCCCAGAACCGGTCCACGACCGACTCCAAATCCGGGCTCGCTTCCTCGATCCCCTCGGGCGGGCGGGCAGAATACAGGTCCGCGGCGTGGTCGCCGCGCCCCGCCAGCGACCGGTGCTCGCGCAGGCGCTGGATCAACTCCTCGCCGTCGAGCCCGCGCAGCGAGAAGATCAGCAGCGCGTCCTCGCCCAGACGCTCGGCCAGCAAGGCCGCGACGCACACCGCGTGCTTGCACCAGGGCTTGTCCTTCTCGCGGCACGTGCACGAGAGCTCGAAGTCGTCAGACTCCGTCGGGAACAGCCGCATCTCCAGGGGCCCGAACAGGTCCTCGATGTTCGTGGGCAGTTCGCCGGCGAGCAGCTTGGCGGCGTACAGCGCCTGGTCCCCCATCGCGGCGATGATCCGCTCGCGCTGCTCGTCGGCGAACTGCTTGAGCCCGACAACGGTCTTGTACGGGCGCGACGAGCGCCCCTGCACGCTCCCCTGGGCTCTGCCGTCGGTGAACTCGATCCGCCGGGTCTGCCCCTGGCGGGCGTACTCGAGCCCCTCGCGCAGCGCCCCGCCCTCGGCCGCCTGCTCGATCACCCGCAGCACCCGTTGGGCCGCCCAGCTCTCGGGCGCCTCGCCCTCCTTGGTTTTGAGGCGCACACCCCCACGCACCCGGCGGGGGTGCATCAGGGGCTTGGGGTCACGCCGGAAAGGCTGATGGGGCCCGGTCGGATTCGCCGGGCTCGCCGGCTTTGCCGGGTCCGCCGGACTCCCCGGGTTCATCGGGTGTGCCGGATTCGTCGGGTTCATTGGGTTCGTCGGGTTCGAGGTCAAACGCTCACTCCTCGTCCCCCACCGCGTCGGCACGCAGCGTCAGGATGTCCTTGAGCTGGTCGGAGTCAAGCTCCGTCAGCCATCGTTCGCCCGAGCCGATGATGTTCTCGGCCAGCTCCATCTTCGACTCGATCATCTCGTCGATCCGCTCCTCGAGCGTCCCCCGCACGACGTACTTGTGCACCTGCACCGTCCGCGTCTGCCCGATCCGGTACGCCCGGTCCGTCGCCTGGTTCTCGACCGCGGGATTCCACCACCGGTCGTAGTGGAACACGTGCGTCGCGGCCGTCAGGTTCAGGCCCACACCGCCCGCCTTCAACGACAGAATCAGCACCGGCGCATCGCTCTCGCCCGACTGGAACTTCTCGACCATGCTCTGGCGCGCGCCCTGGGGCGTGCCGCCGTGCAGGAACAGGATCTCCCGCCCCAGCTCGTGCCTCAGGATCGACGCGAGCAGGTGCCCCATCTGACGGAACTGCGTGAATACCAGCGCCCGGTCGCCCTCGGACAAGGCTTCATCGAGCTGCTCGAGCAGGCGGATGCACTTGCCCGAGCGCCTCGGGTCCGCCGGGCGGCGCGACGTGGGCTCGTGGTCCTTGAGCATCTGCGAGGGGTGGTTGCAGATCTGCTTGAGGCGGATCAGGGCCGCGAGCACCACGCCCCGGCGCTGGATCCCCTCGCTCTGGTCAATGTCCGAGAGCATCCGCTTGACGCAGCTCTCGTACAGCTGCGCCTGCTCGCTCGTCAGGTGGCAGTATTCCTTGCTCTCGAGCTTCTCGGGCAGGTCGGCGGCCACGTTCGGGTCCGTCTTAACGCGGCGCAGGATGAACGGCTGGACCAGGGACTTGAGACGATCGCTCTTGGCCTGGTCGTGGTACCGCTCGATCGGCGCCGCGAACTTCTTGCGGAAACTCCCGATCGTCCCCAGGAACCCGGGGTTCAGGAAGTCCATGATCGACCACAGCTCGCTCAGGCGGTTCTCGACGGGCGTGCCCGTGAGCGCGACGCGCCGGGGCGCCTCGATCGCGCGCACCGCCTGGGCCTGCTTGGCCGCCGGATTCTTGATGAACTGCGCTTCGTCGAGCACCACACGCCCCCAGCGGATCCGCCCGAGCGTCTCGCGGTCGCGGTGCGCCAGCGCGTACGTCGTAACGATCACGTCGCTCGCCTCGGCCTCGTCCACCAGCGCGTCGCCCGTCAGCCGCTCCACGCCGTGGTGCACCAGAACCTTCAATGACGGCGCAAAACGCTTGGACTCGTGCATCCAGTTGCCCACCACCGACATCGGCACCACCAGCAGCGTCGGGTCCACCGCCTCGCCCGTCCGCTCGCCCTCCTCGCGCTCGAAGAGCAGCAACGCGAGCAGCTGGATCGTCTTGCCCAGGCCCATGTCGTCGGCCAGGCACGCGCCCAGCCCGAAGCGCTGTAGGAACCAGAGCCAGCTGAACCCCCGCTCCTGGTAGGGGCGGAGCGTGCCGTGGAAACCGACCGGCGTTGTCAAGACCGGCAGCTCCACCCGGGCCGTGTCCGACCCGCCCAGCAGGCGCGCCACCCACCCGCTCGCCTCCATCCCGACGACCGGGACTCCCGTCTGCGCCTGGTCGGTCGCGTACGCCATACGCATCGCGTCCGACAACGCCATCTCGCCCCCGGGGTTCTCGCGGATGAACCGGATCGCGCTCTGCACGTCCTCCGGGCGGATCTCGACCCACTGCCCCCCGACGCGGACCAACGGGCTCGAGCGGCTGGCGAACCGCTCGAACTCGTGCAGCGTCAGCGTCGTCTCCCCGATCGCGATCTCCCAGTGGTACCCGACGAGCGTCGTCAGGCCGACCGACGAGCCCGCAGCCCCGCCAGCGCCGGCCTCCGGCTCCTGGGCGCCAGACTCGATCCGCAGTCGCGCCCCGAGACGCCCCACCGGCGACTCCCACCACCCGGGCGCCTCGACGCCGAAACCCTGCTCGACGAGCACCGGGCGGATCTCGCGAAGAAACTCGTACGCCTGGTTCGTGCTCAGATCGATGTCGATGGGCTCGGACTCGCTCAGCGCCGACTCGAGCCGCTTGAACAGCCTGCTCGCCCGACCGAGCTCGCCCAGCAGCAGTTCCTGGGGAGAGTCGAGCGAGTACCCCTCGATAGTCGCCCGGTCGCGCGAGAGCAGCCACACATCCGCCGCCTCCACCCGCACCCGCGGGTCTTCCTGCGACTGGAGGTAGAAGCTCACAGACCACCCGACCGCGCCCGACGTGTCCTCCATGTCGGCCGGCAGGTGCTCGTCCAACGGCTCGTTGAGCCTGAAGCCCAGGCGCCACGACGAGCTCTGCCCGCGCTCCTCGAGCGCGCCGATCCAGCGTTTGATCCGCCGCGAGGCCTCCGTCCGCTGCGCCAGCGCGATCGGCGCCTCGTCCGACCCGCCCAGCAGGCCCGTGAGCCACGCGACCTGGGGGTCCGCGTTTGTGTCCTGGCCCTCGATCGTGTCGATCATCTCCTCGCGGAGCAATGTCCGCCGACAGCCCGCGTCCACCAGCGCGCCCACGAACTCCTCGAGGATCGTCCACGAGTCGTGACGCGTCTCGTCCACGACCGCGCGCACCACCGGGGGCATCGCACGCGCGAGCGCGTCCGCCCGCCTGGTGCTGTGCTCGTCGCCCATCCACGCCCGCCAGGCGCCGGTGAGCTTGCCCGACCCGTCCTGCCTGGCCATGGGCACGAACCGCTGACGGACGAGCAGGTGCCTGGCGAAACGCGCGAGCATCGCCAGGTACGAGACCGACGCCCCGCCGATCACGCCCTCGCTGTCACGCGTCGTCTCGTCGAGACGCTCGAGCGCCGCCGAGGCCGACCCGGGCCCGACCGCGACGCTCGCGACCGCGATGTCGCGGAGCGTGACCTCGTCGGCGTTGAACTCGTGGCTCGACCGCCCGATCGCGTGCGCCATCTCGGCGCTGGGCAGGCGCCGCCCGCCCGCCTCGGGCAGGCGCACACGGACCGAGCCCGCCCGCCCCGTGATGCCCAGCGACGCGAGGGCGTCCTCGAGCTCCGAGACCTCCGCGCCCAGGGGCGAGCCCGCGTCACTCCATCCACGATCGCTCTCGCCCCACAGGTGGAGGAGCCCGCCGGTCCAGGCGGCGTGCACGATCAACGTCCCTGTCATCTGCGTCACGTGTGTCCGCCGCCCATTCCGTTGCCGGCCATCGATCGTCTCTGTGCGCACGCCGACGCGTGTTCGCCCGGCGCATCCCCTCCGGGGGGCGCCGAATAGGGGCGCAGGGACTCGAACCCTGAACCAACGGCTTAAAAGGCCGCTGCTCTACCAATTGAGCTACGCCCCTGGTTGGTCCTGCCCGCTCGGTCCTCGCCCTTCCGCTGTGCCCGAAACCCCGTCCGGGCGTGCCAAGGGGGAAGTGTACGCGTCCACCCGACGACCCCTCCACAACGCCGATCGTGAGATTGTCCCTGGCATGCACGCACGCGTTCAGGAGGGCAGCTTGCCACGGCGCCCCGACCCCCTGGCGGCGCACAGGCTCAGCAGCAGCTCGGCATGCCGCGCCGAGGCGCCCTGGCTCGCGCCCACACACCCGCGCCCCAGGCGGGCCAGCTCCCCCCGACGGGCGGGGTCACCCATGAGCGAGGCAAGCCGCTCGCCCAGACGCTCGCGCGGGCAGACCTCGATCCCGCCGGCGTCGCGCAGCGTGGTCACGATCGAGTCGAAGTCGCCGAAGCTGGGCCCGATGAGGGTGGGCCTGCCCAGGGCGATGGGCTCGATGGGGTCCGAGCCGTAGAGGTCGAAAAACGACCGCCCGATCACGACCAGGTCCGCCAGCTGGTAGAGCAGGCCCAGCTCCCCGATCGTGTCGAGCACGAAGCGGTCGCGGGGGGGCGCGTGCGTGTCCGGGCCCTCACCCGATCGGCGCACACACCCAGGCAACGCGGCCGCGGCCTCGTCGAAGCGCTCGGGCTTGCGGGGCGCGCACGCGAGCTGCACGCCCGCCGGGCACACCTCGTGCAGCAGCGCCTCCTCGCCCGGCCCGGTCGAGCCGGCGACGATCAGCGGGCGCCCGCGGTCGATGCCCAGGGCCTCGCCCAGCGCCAGCGCCGCGGCGCCGGGCGACGGCGCCTCGCCCGAGACGCCCACGCTGTCCCACTTCATCGAGCCGGTCAGCAGGCAGCTGGTCGGCGCGACGCCCATCGCCTCGAATCGCGACGCGTAGGCCCCGTCCTGCACCGCCGCGAACTCGAGCGATCGGAACATCGGGCCGAGCAGGCGACGGAACCGGTGATACCCGCGGAACGACCGCGCGCTCAGGCGCCCGTTGATCACGCTGACAGGCACGCCCCGGCGCCCGCACGCGCCGATGAAGTTCGGCCACAGCTCCAGCTCGACCAGCGCCACCGTGTCCGGGCGGACCGTGTCCAGGAAACGACGCACCGACCACGAGAAATCCAGGGGGTAACGGACCACACCGCACGTGTCGGCGAACAGGTCGCGGGCGCGCGCGAGGCCCGTGTCCGTCGTCGTCGAGACGATCACCTCGGCCTCGGGTGTCAGCAGCGGGACGAGCGGGCGCAGGGCGCTGACCTCTCCCACCGAGACCGCGTGCAGCAGCACACGGGGGCGACGCGGGGCATCCTCGTCGCGTCGGGCGCCGAGCATCGCCTCGACGCGACCGAGCCGCTCGGACCAGCCGGCGCGGCGTTTGCGCGCCCACACCGGGGCGGCGACGACGGCGGCGAGGATGTAGACCAGGTCCAGAGCGTTCACGCGCGTGCAGGCCCGTTCTCGAGCCCCGGTCGGCGCCGGGGAGTCACATGGGCGGGGCGGGACTCGAACCCGCGACCCCTCGCGTGTAAAGCGAGCGCTCTGGCCAGCTGAGCTACCCGCCCGGGTTGGTCCAAGCCTACGCCCCCGGGCCCTGCGCACGCCCGCGCGTCACAAACCGCGGGGTCCAAAAAGAGACCGCCCGCCGCACGTGCGTGCGGCGGGGCGTTGATCAGAAAACAGGATTGCTTGAGCGTGGTGTCCGGGGGTGTGTAGATGGGGTTGTCCCCGGACGTGTGTGTTTTCTGGCTCGGACGCTGCGGTCTCTGGGGAGTGAAAAAAGACAGGTGACGGGAAAATACCAGACCGCCGCCAGTATCCGGAGGCCCACGCGGAGAAAAACAGCGCATTTCGTTTGCCGTCCGTTGTTTTTGCTCTTTGTTTGGCTCAGAATCCGCTTGATACCCGGACTACCCCCCGGTTTGACTGAGGTTGTCCACACCTACCCAGTTCTCGGAGCCCGACATGCGACGCCTCGCCGACAGCCGCCGCCTCGTCCTCGCGCCCCTCGTCCTCGGATCGCTCTGCGCCGGCGCCTCGGCCCAGGCCGATTTCCGCGCGGTCTTCGTCGCCAACAACGGCAACCTCGAGGGCTCGGTCTCGTGCCTGCGCGTCGAGACCGACGGCTCACTCACGCTTGTTGATCGCGTCGTCACGGGCTCGCGCCCGAGTCTGAGCGTGGACGAGCCCGGGTGCAACCCCGCCGCGATCTCGATCTCGCCCTCGGGCAGGTACCTGCTCACGTCGCACGCCTCGGGCAGCGCCAACGAGCAGATCACGATCATCGAGGTCGCGTCCGACGGCACGCTCGCGGTCCGCCAGGAGCTCGCGGTCCCGAGCACGCCCCTGGATAGCGGCTGGCTGACAGACACCTTGCTCGCGGCGATCAAAACCGACCTGGGCGGGACCAACGAGGTGATCGTCTACGCGTTCGACCCCGAGGACCTGTCGCTCGCCGAGACGGACCGCGCGCCCGCGGGATCGTTCACATCCTCGATGGCCGCCCACCCCAACGGCGCGTGGGTGTACGCGGGCGACTCGACCAACAACGCGGTGTACGCGTACACGGTCGCGCCCGACGGGACGATCACACCCAACGGCTTGACGCTCACGGGCGGGGTCTACGCCCTGGGCATCGAGCTGACCCCCGACGGGCGGTACCTCTACGCCGCGGGCGGGATCAGCAGCGGGCGTGACAAAGTTTCGGGCTTCGTCGTCAACCAGACCGACGGCACGCTCACGCTCGCGCCCGGCTCGCCCTACCTCTCGCCCGGCAACAGCCCGGCGCGGATGACCGCCTCGACCGACTCGAAGGTGCTCTACGTCGGGCACGGGACCGACGCGACGTGCCGCAGCTTCCTCATCGACAACGAGACCGGCGTGCTGGCCTCCACAGGCTTCGGCTTCGACATCGGCCTCCAGGGCACGCTCGGCGGGCTCGCGGCGCTGCCCGGGCTGCTGCTGATCACGGACGAGTCCACCGCGATCGACGGCGTGCGTGGCGTGTACAGCTTCGACGCCGACACGGGCTCGGGCGAGTTCCTGCCCATCACACCCTCGCCCGTGATCACCGAGGGCATCACGCCCGATTCGATAGCCGTGTGGGACCCGCCCGCCGGCGGGTGCAACGGCGCGGATCTGGCCGAGCCCTTCGGGCAGCTCGACTTCTCCGACGTGAGTGCCTTCCTCGTCGCGTTCGGCGCGATGGAGGCCGCGGCGGACCTGGCCGAGCCGACGGGCCAGTTCGATTTCTCCGACGTGATCGAGTTCCTGAGCCAGTTCGGCGCCGGCTGCCCCTGACCCCGGCCCGGTCTACCGTTGACGCATGGGACGCGTGTGCACAGTCGGGGGTATTGAGATCGGCGCGGGGCGCCCGCTGGCGGTCATCGCCGGGCCCTGCACGCTCGAGTCGAAGGAACTGGGCCTGGAAGTCGGGCGGGTGCTTAAGGACGCGTGCGCGTCGCTTGGGCTGCCGCTGATCTTCAAGGCCTCGTTCGACAAGGCCAACCGCACGAGCGTGGCCTCCGCCCGGGGCCCGGGTATGGGCGAGGGGCTCGAGGCCCTCGCGGCGATCCGCGACGAGCTCGGCCTGCCCGTCACGACCGACATCCACGAGGCGGGCCAGGCGATGCCGGTCGCGGCGGTCGTGGACATGCTCCAGATCCCCGCGTTCCTGTGCCGCCAGACGGACCTGCTCGCGGCGGCGGCCGCTGCGGGCAAGGCCCACGATCGCGCGGTCAACATCAAGAAGGGCCAGTTCCTGTCGCCCCGCGAGATGGCTGGCCCGGTCCGCAAGCTCGCCGAGGGGGCACACGAGAATGTCCTTCTCACCGAGCGGGGCACCTTCTTCGGGTATCACCGGCTCGTCAACGACTTCGTTGGCCTGGGCGACCTGATGGACCTCGACTGTGCGGCGTTTACCGACAAGGGGCCGCCCCCGGTCTGCTTCGATGTCACCCACTCGACCCAGCTCCCGGGCTCTGGCGACCAGACGGGCGGGCGACCGGACCGGGCGGCGCTGCTCGCGAGGGCGGCGGCCGCAACGGGCGTGCACGCACTGTTCATCGAGACGCACCCCGACCCGCCCAGCGCCATGTCCGACGGGGCGACGCAGATCCCGCTCCGCGAGATCACCGCCCTGCTCGCGCAGATCGCGCGGATTCATCGGGGGATAGAGGGCTGAGCGGGGCGGCGCGTCGCCGTTACGGGCACCCCGCGCCGAAGGCGACGAGGAACGCGAGGACGTCGGAGAAATCGAATACCCCGACAGGGTCGGCCAGGTCCGCCGCGCCGTCCATCACGCCGAACGCGGACAGGAACGCGAGCACGTCTGAGAAATCGAGCGTGCCGAATGGCTCGCCCAGGTCCGCGGCGTTGCAGGGCGGGACCGCGGCGGGGAGGATGGTGATCCGGTCCACGCCGAACTCGCCCACGCCGTCGGTCGGCACGTCGTCGCCGATCTGATGGAAGTGGCGGATGAGAATTCGGTCGCACGTCGCCAGCGCGTCGGCGAGCGTGCCCGCGCCGAAGTACTGTGTCCACGCGCCCGGGTCGGTGAAATCCACCTCGAACTTGACCCACTCGTCGGCGCCCGGGTCGATCTGCGCGGCGCTGATCCAGAAGTTCGCCATCGTGCCGACGCCGATGCGGATGTGCTGCTCTTCGGTCCCGCCCAGGTCGCGGAGGAACAGCGAGAGCCCCGTCACGCCGTTGGCGGGCAGGTCGCCCGTGTACGGGGCGGACATGTTGCGGACCGCGACCTGCGAGACGATGGCGTTGGCGACGAGCATGTACGGGTCGCCCGCGCCCCCGACGCCGCCGGAGCTGACGATGGTCTCGGTCGCCCCGCCAGCCCAGCCGCCCAGGCCGCCCGTGAACTCCTCGACGAAGCCCGGCTCGCCCGCGAGGGCGCCCGCCGCGAGGGCGAGCGGGAGCAGTTTGATCGCGCGCGGGATCCCCATGAGACACTCCTCGGAATCAAAGCTAAACCAAGGCGGGTGGGCGGACAAGAACTTCGGGCGCGAAGGCGGCCGCACGCGTGCTATCGGGCCTGGGATCGACGCGTGACGCGGCTACGGGCACCCGGCGCCGAAGAGCCCCAGGAACGCGACGATGTCGGAGAAGTCCCACTGACCCGTCGGCGCGGCCAGGTCCGCCTCCGGCCCCATCGCCGCGAACGCGCCGAGGAACGCGACCACGTCGGAGAAATCGAGCTGCCCGTAGGGCTCGTCCAGGTCCGCGGCCGAGCAGGGCTCGGGGCCCGCGGGCAGGATCGTGAACCGGTCCACCGCGAAGTCGATCGTGTTATCCGACGGGATGATGTCGCCCCCCTGCGGCTCGTGGCGGAGCATCATCCGGTCGGCGCCCGCCAGCGCGTTCTCGAACGAATCCGAGCCGCGGTAGCGGACCCAGCCGGACGGGTCGGTGAAATCGACCTCGAAGTATCCCCAGCCGTCGGCGCTGGGCGTGAAGCTCGCGATCGAGATCCAGAAGTTGAGCTGCGTGCCTACGAGCACGTGCACGTGCACGGATTCGGAACCCCCGAGATCGCGGAGGTACATCGAGACGCCCGTCACACCGTCGGCGGTGAGGTTGCCCGAGTACGGCGGGTTCAGGTTCCGTGTCGCGACCTGCCCGAAGCTCGAACTCGACACGAGCATGTACGGGTCAGTGTCGCCCGTGAGCCCGCCCGAGGTCAGCACCTGCTCGTTCGCGCCCCCGCTCCAGCCGGCCAGGCCCGCGTTGAACTCCTCGACGAAACCGGGCTCGCCCGCGAGGGCGGCCGCGGACGCCAACGCCAACGCCAACGCCATGGACGGGATGCGACACACATAGCTCATGCTGAACTCTCCTCCGATACCACGACCACACTAGTTGCTACCCGCGACGCGGACAAGAAGTTCTGCCCGCCCGGCGCGTGGGCGCACGGGTATCGGTCCGTCCCGCGTGGGCGGCTGATCGAACAGGCGGACTGGGAGAGAAAGTCCGGGGGTCTAGCGGGCGGCGGCCTTGGCCCGGATCCGACGGAGCGGCGTCGGGCGGACCGCCTCGTCCTCGACCGGATCGACGTGGACTTTGCGGCCCTGGTAGACGACCTTGCCCTCGCCGACGGCGAAGAGTGTGTCGTCCTTGCCGCGACGCACCTGGAACCCGGGCATGAACTTGGTCCCGCACTGGCGGACGAGGATCGAACCGGGCTGGGCCCACTCGCCGCCGTAGAGCTTGATCCCGCGGTACTGGGGGTTCGAGTCACGACCGTTCTTGGTCGAGCCCTGTCCCTTTTTGTGCGCCATAGCGTCGTCTCCGGGTGGGCCCCAACTGGGCCGCGATGCAGGGGCAAGCGTAGGCGCTGAGGCCGGGCGTCTTCCAGCCCCAGGTCCGAGCCCGCGGCGGGCGGCACTCACCCGAACAAGGGGCGGTCGGCCTCCACCGGCTCGATCAGACCGGGCGAATCGGTCCTGGGGCTGTTGACCCCCCGCCCCACGGGCCAGGCCCGCGTCCGCATGACAGACGACGAGTAGGCGACTGGGATCCGCACCGCGACCTCGGCGCTGTCCATTGCAGGGTCCAGCCAGGCCGCCCGGTGTTCCGGGCGGACGACGCACGGCGCCCGCTCGTGCACCCGACGCGTCGGCTCGTCGCACGCGTCGGCCGTCAGGATCACGAACGCGTCGCCCCGCGTGAGACCGGCGAAGAAGAACGGCGGCCGATCGGTTGTGGTGAAGTACCAGGGCTGCTTGGCGTCGGCCATGGCCTGCCATTCGTAGTACCCGTTTGCGGGGATCAGACACCGGGCCGAGCGGAGCGCCTCGCCGAAGGTCCATGAGTGCCCCTCGAGCCCTTCGAGACGCGCGTTGATGATGAGCGAGCCGCCACCCCTCGGCGTCGCGCGGTCCCAGCCCCATCGCAGCCCCGTGAGCGACGCGTTCCCCGCCTTCTCACGCGGTGCGCCGACGACGGCGAGCGCCTTCTGCGAGGGAGCGATATTGTGGCTCGGGGCGGGCAGGTCGTTGGTCGGCGGCGCGAGACCGAGGATCTCCAGCGTCGCGGCAACCTCATCCGCGGGAGTCGTTCTGACGTATCGACCGCACATGGGCGTGCCCCGGGCGCGGCCGCCGCGCCGCGCCGGGCGCCAGCCGCGGCGTCTACCGCATGATCCAGCGCTTCTCGACCAGCTCCAGGGGCCTGGCGCCCCGCCCGGCGATCTCGCCCGGTGTCTCGTACCGCAGCATCCGGGTCTTGCGAAGGACGATGCGTTTGCGGTCGCCCGTCTCGGGGTCCTTGGTCCAGTAGGTCGTGTGCTCGCCCGAGAGGTTGGCCGCGAAGACCATGATCTCGTCCACGTTCAGGTCCGTCGCCGGCCAGATGACGACGCCGCTCTTGGCGTTCTCGATCCCCTCGAGCACCTGGCCCAGGATCGTGCTCTGGTCGTCGATGAGCGGATCGTTGAGCAGGTCGAGGATGTACTCGTTGACCTGCGGCGGGACGTTCTGGCCCGAGGTCTGGACCTCCCCCTCCTCGGTCTTGAGCACGAACTCGGGGGCGTAGAGCAGTTCCCCGCCCCAGAAGTTGGTGATCGTGAACGTCAGGTAGAAGTATGCGCGGGGGCCGACGCCGGGCATGTCCACCGTGATCAGACGCATCGGACCCTCGCGGAAGTCGAACTCCCACGTCGTCGGGACAGGCGAGGGCTCGGGGGCGGCGCCCGCGGTCGTCGCGACGCACGCCATCGGCAGTGCGACGAGCGCGACACATGCCGCGAGCAGGAGGCGCCCCAACGGGCGGGCGGGTCGGCGCGATCTCGCGTGGCTCGGCATGGCCTTGGATCCTCGCGTGAGGGTTGGGCGTGGGTGCTGTGGTTGGGGGCCGCTTCGGGCGCCCCCCGGGCGCGGGCGTAGTCTAGAGACGCCCCCCGCCCGGTCAATCGATACGGGCCGCCGTGGGGACCGGTTCAGGGAGGCTCGCGGGCCCCGCATGTCGCAAGCACAGATCCAGGTCGTTCGGGCGCCCGAATCGCTCCGCCTCGCGGCGGCAAAACGCCTCGTGGGTGTCCCAGAGCGGGCCCGAGAGCGGGCCGCCCGACAACTGCTCGCGTCCGCCCCGCGCTTCGGGATCGATCTGGACCTGCTGTGGATCAGCCTCGACGCGACCCGCCGCCCACCCAGGGTCGGCGAGGCCGTGATGGTCGTCCCCGGCGAGGGGCGGACCGCGATGTTGTTCCTCTCGGTGCTCGCCGGTCGCGGCGACACCCGCGACGAGGACCGCAAGCACGCCGAGCGGGTGGCCGTCTTGCGGGCCGCGTTCGAAGGGATCGCCGCCTGCGGCCGCGACATCCGCCTGGCCCAGGCCCTGCCCGAGCGTGACGAGGCCTGGAGTATCCGGGCGTACCGGGACGCGGGGATGCAGCTTGTTGGCGATCTGTCGTACCTCCAGCGAGCGATCCGGGCGACCGGCCCCGCGCCGCCGACACCACCCGGATCCTGGGAGTGGCCCGAGGGCGTCGAGGTCGTGGGCGCCGACACGTGCACGGACGAGCAGATCGTCGCCGCCCTCGACCGGTCGTACGAGGACACGCTCGACTGCCCGGAGTTGTGCGGGATGCGGGAGATGCCCGACGTGCTCGCCTCGCACCGCGCGACGGGCGTGTACGACCCGGCCCGGTGGTGGGTGGTGCGCGTCGATGGCAGGCCCGAGGGGTGCGTGCTCATGAGCCACTGCCCGGACCAGGGCGCCCTGGAACTGGTGTACATCGGGCTCTCGCCCGTGCTCCGCGGGCGCGGGCTCGGGCGGACGCTGCTCGATCGTGCGATCGAGGCGAACGCCGGGTGCGGCGCGGAGAGGTTGACCTGCGCGGTAGACCACCGGAACGCGCCCGCGCTGCGGATGTACGACGCGATGGGATTCGGCGAGTTCGCGTCGCGCACCGCCCTTGTCCGCCCGTTCCCGCCGACCCGGGCGGGCGCGTGAGCGAACGCACGGCGTGCAAACATTCGCGCGTTTTCAACAATCTTGTTCACATGTTGTGGGGTCGGCGGGTGGGTTGGTGGATGAAAATAACTACGCGCGCATAAACCGTTGCGCCCTCGGGCGCGAGGCGTCCACACACGCGTCACGGACCCCGCCGTGTGTTGCACGATCCGCCCAGAGCACCTAGATTTCCGCTCGCACGGTCAAGGATCGACCGACAGACGCACTCATCGGTTTGCATCCCCACCCGACCCGCGGATGGCGGGAAGGGCTCGAGACAAGACGTCGGAGCGAGGGGCGTGGCGAGACGATTCGCCGCGAGGGTATCGGTGCGCCGGGGGTTCTCCCGGGTGTCTGGTGGGCGGAAGGACCCGGTCACGATTATCGATCTGTTCGTCGGACGGGCGCCGAGCGCACGGGGGGAATCCGTGCGCCCGGTCGCGGGCGCCATGGACTGGCGCCCCGCCCGCACCGGCGGACCCCTTTGGGCCCAGGGACGGGGCCCGGGGCAGGGACAGCCGTGCAACGACGCGAGGCGGGGGCGGACGAACGAATCCAGGACCGGGACCGAGCACGCCCGGGGCGCGAGGGCGGCGCGCTCGAGCGCGTCAGGCAGCGCATCGAACGCGAGGTCGGCGAGGAGGGCTACGGGCGGTACTTTGCCGACGGCCAGAGCCTCGAACTCGACGGGCCGACCCTCGACGTCCGCGTGCCCGACCGGTTCACCGCGAGCCTGATCGACCGGCGCTTCGGGGACAGCCTGCGGCGCGCCGTCGAGCAGGAGCTCGGGGGCGAGCACGACGTCCGCGTCCGCTGCCGCGTTGATCGACGCGCCCCGCGGACCGACGCGGGCCCCGCCGCCTCGCCCGCCGGACGCCCGCCGACACCGCCCGCGCCGCCAACGGGCGCGCCGACACCCCAGCCGGGCGACGACGCGCGGGCCAGCCGCGAGTCCCAGACACTCGAGAACTTCGTCGTGGGCGAGTCCAACCGGATCGCGCACAGCGCGTGCGGGCAGATGTGCGAGGCCGGCTCGCTGCGGGTCCTGTTCCTGCACGCCGCGTGCGGGCTGGGCAAAACGCACCTGCTGCGGGGCGTGTGCGAGAAGGTGCGTCGCCAGGCCGGGGCGCCCGAGGTGGTCTACATGACCGCCGAGACATTCCTCAACTCGTTCATCGCCAGTGTCCGCGACGGCAAGGTCGAGCGGTTCCAGGCCCGCTTCCGGGGCGTGAACACCCTGTGCCTCGACGACGTCCAGATCCTCTCGGGCAAGACCAAGACGCAGCGCCAGGTGCTGCTGGTCATCGAGCAGGTTCTCGGATCGGGCGGGCGCGTCGTGCTCGCCTCCGACTCGCACCCGGGCGAGATGACCGCGATCTCGCGGGCCCTGGCGAGCCGGTTCGTCGCCGGGCCCGTGGTGCGGATCGACCCGCCCGGGCGTGACATGAAGTCGCGGCTGATCCGCACCCGCGCCCAACGCCGCGGCCTGGCGCTGAGCGACGCGGGAGTGGAGCTGATCGCCGAGCGCGCGACGGGAACCCTGCCCGGCGGGATGGCGAGCGTCCGTGACCTCGAGGGTGTGCTCATCCAGGTCGAGGCGGTGTGGAACCTGCTGCCCGGGGCCCGGGGCGAGCGGCGCGTGATCGACGCGGGCGTCGTTGCGCGGGCGTTGGACCTGCGGGCCGGGCGGGGCCAGGTCGAGGGCGGTGCGGCCCGCGTGGACAAGCCCATACCCCTGGAGATCATCGCGAGGACCGTCTGCCGCGAGCTGGGCGTCGAGATGGGCGACCTGATGAGCAAGGGACGGCACAAGCGTGTGGTGCTCGCCCGCTCGATGGTGGCCCAGACGGCACGCTCGCTGACGACCCGGAGCTACCCCGAGATCGCCCGGGTCATGGCCAGGCGGAACCACTCGACGGTCATCACCGCACACCAACGTGTGAAACGCCAGATCGAGGCGGGGCAGATTGTGGACGTCGGCTCGACGTACGACGGGCTGAGCATGGGCGAGCTGGGCGAGCGGCTCGAGCACGAAATCCGGGCGGCAGCGGCACGGGGCGGGTAGGCGGCGGACGCTGGGCGCGGGGTATCCTCCCGCTCGGCGTACCCCCCAGTTGCGGGCGCGCGTGCATGGAGGCGCAGGGTTGTCCAACCACGAGATCCCGCTGTCCTCGCCGGACGTTGGCGAGCTGGAAGAAGAGCTGGTCCTGGGCGTGCTCCGCTCGGGGCGTCTGTCTCTCGGGCCCATGCAGGAGGAGTTCGAGCACCTGGTCGCCCGGCGGGCCGGGTGCTCGCACGCCGTCGCGGTCAGCTCGGGCACCTCGGGCCTGCACGCGGTGCTGGCGGCGCTGGGCATCGGGCCCGGCGACGAGGTGATCACGACACCGTTCTCGTTCATCGCCTCGGCCAACGTCATCCTGATGGTCGGCGCGACGCCGGTCTTTGTGGACATCTGCCCGACGAGCCTCAACATGGACCCGTCGCGGATCGAGGCGGCGATCACGCCCCGGACACGCGCGATCCTGGGCGTCGAGGCGTTCGGCAACTGCGCGCACATGGGCGAGTACGCCCGGATCGCCGCCAGGCACGAGATCCCGCTGATCGAGGACTGCTGCGAGGCGCTGGGGTGCCATTCGGGCGGACGCAGGGCGGGCTCGTTCGGGCGTGCGGGTGTGTTCGGGTTCTACCCCAACAAGCAGATCACGACTGGCGAGGGCGGGATGATCGTCACCGACGACCCGAGCCTGGCCGACGTGTGCCGATCGCTTCGCAACCAGGGGCGCGCGGTGGCCGGGGCCAGCATTCGCACGCGCGACCCGTCGCCGATGAACACGGGCTCGTGGCTCGCGCACGATCGCCTCGGGTTCAACTACCGGATGAGCGAGGTCAGCGCCGCCATCGGCGTGGCGCAGATGCGCCGGTTCGACGAGATCGTCGCCAGGCGCCAGAAGGTCGCGTCGCTGTACATGGACCGCCTGCTGGGGGTGCACGACCTGGTGCTCCCGACGGTCGAGCCGGGGGACGAGACGAGCTGGTTCGTGTACGTGGTCCGCCTGGCCGCGGGCTACGGCAGCGAGGAGCGGGACCGGATCATCCGGGGCCTCCGCAACCACGACGTGGGGTGCGCCGACTACTTCCCGTGCATCCACCTCCAGCCGTTCTACCGCGAGATGTTCGGGCACGGGCCCGGCGCCTACCCGGTCGCCGAGTCGGTGAGCCAGCGGACGATCGCCCTTCCGTTCCACGCCCGGTTGGGCGAGCGGGAGGTGGATCTGGTGGCCCAGACGCTCGAGCTGATGCTGCGTCGCGAGAGCCTGAGCAGGCCGTAACGGGCACCCGGGGCAGGGTTGGCCAGCGCCCGCCGGGCCGGTGTCATCCGACGGGGGTTGTCCGAGGGCTTGGCGGGCCTACGATTCGGGCCCTCCAGACGGGAGCCAGTCATGCCCAAAGAATGCTACTTCACAGGCAAGCGGACCACCTTCGGCCGGAAGATCGCCCACGGCGGGCAGAAGATCTCGAAGGGCGGCTTCGGCCTCAAGACCACCGGCATCGCCCGGCGGACGTTTAAGCCCAACCTGCAGACCGTCAACGCCGTCGTCACCGACGACAAGGGCAAGACGCGGACCAAGCGGATCATCGTCTCGACCCAGGCGATCCGCTCGGGGCTGGTCATCAAGCCCCTGAAGCGCAAGTACGGCTACACCCGCCAGCAGAAGCAGGGCGGCTGAGACCGCCGATCCCGGGCTCTGTGCCCCTACCACGCCGATCGATCGCCCCGCCCTCGTGCGGGGCGTTTTTTTCTGCTGAGAGACGGGCTCCGATCTGGCAGACTGTTCTTCAGAGGGCGAAGACCCTCGTGAGGAGGCTCGACATGCAAGGCGCCATCACCCGCCCGTCAGCGATCGCCCTGTTCCTCGCCGCCGGCGCGCTCATCACGCCCGCGTCCGCCGACACCTACGGGTACTACGCGGGCAACCACGACTGCTACATGTTCGTGCACGGGATGCCGGACTTCGACCAGAAGCGCGACCCGGCGCCGGGGATCCTCGGCCTCGACCCCAATGACGACGGCGAGGGCGGCGCGATGTTCTGCGTGCCCACCGCCGCCACCGACCTGCTCGGGTACGCCAACAGGCACGGCTACCCCGACGCCTACGGCCCGGGCGACGTGGACTACCAGTCCGGCAGCGTCGCGACGTACAACAACGTCACGAGCGTCATCGCCACGCTCGGAACCTTCATGGGCACCGACGGCAACGGCGGCACCGGCGGCTCGGCCATCCGCGACACCCTCCAGTTCGTCCTCGACGTGACCGAGCCCGGCGCGTTCGACGTGTACTCGTTCTACCGCCAGGAGGACTGGGCGCCCAAGAGCTGGGACATGGCCCAGTACGCCCTGGCCGGCGGCGCCGTCATGTTCTGCTACGGACGCTGGAACATGGAAAACTCCGCCGTCCTGGGCGACCGCGACGGCGGGCACTGCGTCGCGCTCACACGCATCGACCACCGGGCCTTCCAGCCCGACTTCGAGGGCGACATCGGGTACGCCAACCCCTCGAACTCCTCGATCACCACCACGCAGGCCTCGTTCAATCAGCAGGACGAGAGCATTATCAACGACCTCTATTTCAAAGACGGCGAGTCCTTGATCATGACGCGGATCCTGTTCGACGTCTCCGACCCCGACGACGAGCGCTTCCGCCTCATCGACTCGGTCTACGTCGTCTACCCGCGCGAGGGGTTCTCCAGCTCCCTGGGCGGAGAGGGCCTCAACTTCTGGGGGATCCACAACGGGACCGGCGGCGGCTACGTCCTCGACACGTACATCCCCCCGGACAACCTCCCGATCGGCTCGTTCGCGATCCTGCCAGACCGCACGCACTGCGCCATCCAGACCCAGAGCATCGGGGTCCTCCCCGGCGCCCTCTGGTATGTCAACCTGAACACGCACGAGGCGACACACGTCCAGCAGGCGCCGCAGGGACGCGGGTGCGTCTTCGGCGACGACCGCACGCTCTGGCTGCTCGAGGGCCAGGAGATCGTCGGCTTCAATATGGACCCGACGGGCAAGCACCAGGACTACGAGGTCTGGCGCCAGCAGTTCGGAGGCAACGCGACCCCCGACGCGATCGCCTACGACGACGAGCGCGACGAGCTGGTCGTCCTCTCGGCCCAGACGGGCGAGCTGTTCCGCTATCCCGT
This sequence comes from Phycisphaerales bacterium, assembly GCA_029260515.1. GTDB lineage: Bacteria > Planctomycetota > Phycisphaerae > Phycisphaerales > UBA1924 > JAJRXR01. The sequence goes on from JAJDDC010000095.1 coordinate 143,452, forward strand.
CCGCTCGCGCACGCTCGGGAACCCGAGCATCGCGAGCCTCCCGGGCGCGCAGTTCAACCCGCTGAGCGTCGAGATGGAGGTCAGCCCCGCCGACGGCAGCGTCTGGATCGGCGATCTGTCCGACAACTCGATCACCCAGTACCTCGAGGGACGCGCCAACATCTGGGAGCGCGGCGTCCGCCTCGCCGGCGGGCGCGCCTTCGACCTGGGCGGCTTCAGCATCGCCAACGACGGGCGCCTCTACGTCGGCCAGGACGGCGAGATGCACGAGTACCTGCTCGAGGACGGGCAGCTCGTGCCCGTCGAGAGCGGCCCCCTGTCGCGGATGAGCGTCGGCGCCGACCTCTGGGTCACGCGCGCGCGCACCAACTTCGACCCCCAGGAGCACGACGGGCCCGAGTGGTACAACATCCCGACCGACGAGGTCGAGACGGGCGACGAGTCCCCGTTCTGCCGCGTCGATTACGCGCTGCCCTTTGGCCAGCTCGATTTCTCCGACGTCGTCGCGTACCTGGGGCTGTTCGCCTCGGGCCACCCGGACGCGGATTTCGCCGCCCCCATCGGCCAGTTCGATTTCTCCGATGTGGTGCAGTTCCTGATCGAGTTCTCCGCCGGCTGCCCGTGATGCCGGACACGCCCCGGGCCTGATCGCCCGCCACAACCTGTTCGGCAGACGCGCCCGCGTCCCCTAGACTGGTCGAGACCAGAACAGGGGACGCGGGTTTGCTCTGCGAGAACTGCGGCCAACGCGAGGCGACGATCCACGAGGTGCTCATCAAGGGCGGCACGAAGGTGGAGCAGCACCTGTGCGAGACGTGCGCCCAGCACGCGGGCGTCCAGGCCAAGGGCAGCCCCCCGATCTCCGAGCTGATCACCAAGTACATGATGTCGCCAGGGACGGCCAAGGGTGAGGCGCCCCCGTCGTGCCCCTCGTGCGGGCTCGGGTACGCCGAGTTCCGCCAGAGCGGGCTGCTCGGCTGCCCCGCGTGCTACGACGCGTTCGAGACGCGGCTGAGCCCCCTGCTCGAGCGGGCCCACGAGGGGGGCTCGCACCACGTGGGCAAGGTCCCACGAAGGGCCCTGGCCGAGAAGCAGGCGGGCGGCGCGGGTATGGAACGACTGCTCGGCGACGCGCGGACGCGGGCCGAACGCCTCGAGTCGCTCCGCAGGCAGCTCTCCGACGCGGTCGAGGGTGAGCAGTACGAGCGGGCGGCCCACCTGCGCGACGAACTCCGGCGGGCGGCGTCGATCGAGTCCGAGCCCGGGTCTCACCCCGAGGCCCCTTCAGGTGAGGCGGACGGGCGATGAAGCACGCGGGAGACGGGGCAACGTGGGACCGCGGCACCGAGTGGCTCCGGGGCAAGGGCGACGCGGCAGACGTCGTCATGTCCTCGCGCGTCCGGGTCGCACGCAACCTGGCGGGGTTCCCGTTCACGACCAAGGCGACGCACGACGACAGGGTCCAGATCCTGGACCTGTGCCGCCGGCGCGTTATGGGCGGCGAGTTCCAGCAGGCCGCGGGCGCCGAGCGTGTCATGTGGATCGATCTGCACGACGTCGAGGAGCTGGAGCGCGAGGTGCTCGTCGAGCGTCACCTGATCAGCCGCCAGCACGCCCGCGGGCGCCTGGCGACGGGCGCGGGCGGCGCCGACGCGCCGCGCGCCGTCGCGGTCTCCCTGCCCGACGAACGTGTCGCGGTCATGGTCAACGAAGAAGACCAGCTGCGGATCCAGGTGATCCGCTCCGGGCTGGCGCTGGGCGAGCTTCTCGGCGAGATCGACGCCGTGGACGACGCGCTCGAGGGCGGGCTCGACTACGCGTTCCACCCACGGTTCGGGTACCTGACCGCGTGCCCGACGAACGTCGGCACCGGCATCCGATTCTCGGTCATGCTCCACCTGCCCGGGCTCAAGCTCACGGGCGAGATCGAACGCGTCAAGCGGGCGGCCGAGGACATGTCGCTGGCTGTGCGGGGGTTCTACGGCGAGGGCTCCGAGGCCGCGGGTGACTTCTACCAGGTCTCCAACCAGACCACGCTGGGCAAGAGCGAGCCGGTGCTCCTGCACGAGATGCAGCGCGAGATCGTGCCCCGGATCGTGGACTACGAGCGCCACGCGAGGCGCACGATGATGGACAAACGCAGACGCGTGCTCGAGGACAAGGTCCACCGGGCACTGGGCGTCCTCCGCTCGGCCCGCCTCATGCGCGCCGGCGAGGCGATGGGGCTGCTCAGCCACCTGCGTCTGGGCGTCGTGCTCGGGCTCATCGATGACGTGGACCAGCACGCCGTCAACGAGCTGATGCTGCTCGTCCACCCCGCGCACCTGCAGCGGAGCGTCGGGCGCCCGCTCTCCCAGCCCGAACGCCGCATCGAACGCGCAACGCTCGTTCGCACGCGGCTGGGCGGGGACACCTAGCCCATGGGTGGGGGCGGATCGACGCGCTTCACCTGGCCGCCCGTCGCGCCGGGCAACGATGACCATCAACCTTCGTCGCCAAACGACTCGGTCGCACAGGCGCCGTTCACACTCGACGATCTGCTCACGCGACCCGCGCCCGGGCGTGTGGCGCGTGCGGTGCGCGAGGTCGAACGCGTCTGGCTCGGCTTCGGCGCCCGGGGAGTGGGCGACCGCCTGCGCGACACGGGCTGGGCGCCGCCGCCCGCGTGCTGGCGCTGCGGCGGGCTCGTTGGACCGCACGAGACGGACGGCGAGGGGTGCGCCGCGTGCCGCACGACGCGTGTGCCCTGGGACCGTTTCGTCCGCCTGGGCGTATACGAGGGCGTGCTCCGCGAGGCGGTCCTGGATCTGAAGCTCTCCTCCTGGCGGCGCATCGGCGCCGAACTGGGCGCGATGATGGGGCGGCGCCTCGTGATCGAGCTCGGCCGGGCCGGCGTGGCGCGTGAGGAAGTCGTGCTTGTACCGATCCCAACGACGCACCGCAGGCGCCTGTCGCGTGGCGTGGACCACACGCTCGTGCTCGCCAGGGCAGCCGCCCGAATAGCGGGTGTGCCGTTCGCCCGGGCCCTCACCCGGGCCCACCGTCCCCGCCAGACCACCCTGAGCGCGACCGATCGCGCCAGCAATGTTCGGAATACTTTTGGGTATTTGCCCGATACCGCGGGCGATCCGGGGCTTGTGGTGGTGATTGACGACGTCCGGACGACCGGGGCGACCCTGCGGGCGGCGTGCCGAGCGGTCGGGGCCGGGGGCGTGCCCCGAGAGCGCATCTGGGCGTGCGTGGCGGCCGTCAGCGAGACGCGCAGGACGGGCGGCGACCAGGGCGTGAAAATTCCGCCCCCGGATGCGCGAGAACGTGGTTGCCGTGATTGACTGCAAGGTGGTGCGCGCTACACTCTCCCCCGCCGCTCTGAACGAGCGTATAGCTCGTGAGCGGCGTCGTCGCGGGGTGGATACTCCGGGGCGGCGAGCCTCCTTGGCAAGTGAACAGTTGGGTCCACCGCGAGAATGTGCGGCGACGATACCGGTGCACAACCGGGTCCCTGCTTGGGACGTTTCGTCGTCGATCAAGAAGCCCTTCGGGGGGTCACAGCCCTGAAGGCTTCAACATTCTTGTGCTTGGATCAGCCCTTGTCCGAGCGGTTCCCCCGCTCGGACATTTGAAGAACCAATGAGTGTTGATTTTCCCCGGTCTAGCCGACCGGGGGTTCGGTCGTGTGTTTGCCGACCGATGAATGACCGGCCCCGCAACGCCCTCGTAAAGAGGCACGTACGGGGTAGCTGGATCGCTTCAATCCGAAGCAACGGAGAGCAAGGCCAAGGTCTTGTGATCCACGCAAAGGACAACAATTGAAGAGTTTGATCCTGGCTCAGATTGAACGCTGGCGGCATGGCTAAAACATGCAAGTCGAACGAGAACCGGGCTTCGGCCCGGGGACAGTGGCGAAAGGGCGAGGAATACGATCGAACGTGCCCCGAGGTGGGGGATAGCGTCGGGAAACTGACGGTAATACCCCATGTCCTCTACGGAGAAAAGGTTTACCGCCTTGGGAGCGGCGATCGTCCTATCAGGTTGTTGGTGAGGTAACGGCTCACCAAGCCGAAGACGGGTAGCGGGTGTGAGAGCATGACCCGCCGCATCGGGACTGAGACACTGCCCGGACTCCT
>JAJDDC010000096.1 GCA_029260515.1 Phycisphaerales bacterium
TGCTGATGGCGATCCTGGGGGGACCGGTGTTTATTGGGTTGCTGTGGCGGGAGCGGGGGAGGTAGGGGCTCGGGAGATCGGCAGGTCGTGAGGTCGGTAGGTCGGGGGAGCACGGCTGCCCGAAGTGGTCAGCCGTGGCACCGTTCAACAACGCGTCTAGGCGTTGAAGTACTTGGCGTTGGGATGGTGGACGATCAGTGCGCTGGTGGACTGCTCGGGGTCGATCTGCCAGTTCTCGGTGAGGTGGCAGCCGATGCGGGAGGGGTCGATGAGGCGCCAGAGTTTTTCCTGGTCGGCCATGTCGGGGCAGGCGGGGTAGCCGAAGCTGTAGCGGCTGCCGCGGTATTTCTGTTGGAAGAGGTCGGGGATTTTGGGGGAGTCCTCGCTGGCGAAGCCGAGTTCCTGGCGCATGCGTTTGTGCCAGAGTTCGGCGAGGGCCTCGGCGGTCTCGACGCCCATGCCGTGGGTGTAGAGGTATTGCTGGTAGTCGCCGGCGTCGAAGAGCTGTTTGCAGACGCTGGTGATCTTCTGGCCCATCGTGACGCACGAGAGGCCGAGGACGTCCTTGCGGCCGAGTTGTGCGCACTCGTCGGCGTCCTTGAAGAAGTCGGAGATGCACAGGGCGCGGCGGGTGGTCTGGCGGGGGAAGGTGAAACGTTCGATCTCTTGGGCGGGGTCGTCGGGGTTGAAGACGACGAGGTCGTCGCCCTCGGAGTGACAAGAGAAATAGCCGTAGACGACGGCGGGCTGGAGTGTGTCTCGTTCGGCGCACTCCCGTTTCAGCCGCTCGAAGACGGGGTGGGCGTGCTCGGCGAGGTAGGCGTCGTGCTCGGCCTTGGAGCGGGGGCCGCGCTTGAGCTGCCACTGGGTTGCAAAGAGGGCGGTGGGGTTGATGTAGGCGTAGATGGTTTCGAGGGGGATGTCTTTGACGATGCGCGAGCCCCAGAACGGTGGTTCGGGGATGGGGTTGTCGCGTGGGGTGTCGGAGCGGGGAGGAGGAGTAGGAGACAGCGCCCCCTCACCCCGGCCCTCTCCCCCGGAGGGAAGAGGGAGGGAGGACGCGGAGGAGTCGGAGGAGGCCGAGTCGGAAGCAACAGAGACCGCGGCGGCGGCTTTGGCGCGCTTCTCGTCGTGGGCCTGCTTGGCTTGCGAGCGGGAGGTCTGGCGGTCTTCGATTTCTTGTTTGAGGGTGTCGAGCTTGCCGGTTGCGAGGTGGTCCATGATGCGGAGGGCGTCGAAGGCGTCTTTGCCGTAGAGGAGCGAGCCGGCGTAGACGGAGCGGAGGTACCCCTCGGCGTACGAGCGTGAGAGGGCGGCGCCGCCCAGGAGGACGGGGACGTCGATGCCCTGCTCGTTGAGTTCCTTGAGGTTGTCCTCCATCACGTTGACGGACTTGACGAGCAGTCCCGAGAGGCCGATGGCGTGGGCGTTGGTGTCGCGCCAGGCCTTGAGGATGTCGGCGATGGGCTGCTTGATGCCGATGTTGTGGACGGTGTAGCCGTTGTTGGTGAGGATGATGTCCACGAGGTTCTTGCCGATGTCGTGGACGTCGCCCTTGACCGTGGCGAGGACGATCGATCCCTTGGTCTGGCCCTCGACCTTCTGCATGTGGGGCTCGAGGCGGGCGACTGCTTTCTTCATGCACTCGGCGGACTGGAGGACGAAGGGCAGCTGCATCTGGCCGGAGCCGAAGAGGACGCCGACGGTTTTCATGCCATCCAGCAGGTGGTCGTTGATGATGTCGAGGGGGGCGTACTTGTCGAGGGCCTCGTCGATGCAGTCGTCGAGGCCTTCTTTCTCGCCGTCGATGATGTGGGCGCGGAGGCGCTCTTCGAGGGTGAGGTTGGCCTTCTCCTTCTTGGCCTCGTGGACGGAGTCCACGTCGGTGAAGAGGTCGATGAAGGCCTGGAGGGGGTCGAAGGTGTTGTCGTAGTTGGGCATGGAGTCTCGCGGTGAGGTCGGCAGATCGGGGGAGGAGGGCGAGGAGGAGACGGAGCCCCTCACCCCGGCCCACTGCCCAGAAGGGAGAGGGAGGAAGGCGTCAGGCCATGGCGGGTTCGGGGCGTTGGGCGGGGGTGGGGAGGCCGGTGCCGCCGGCGGATTTGTCGCGGCGGTCGTAGATGAGGTTGAGGGCGGCGAGCTTGTGGGCGTCCTCGATCTTGTTGAGCGGGAGGATCTTGCTCGCGTGGACGATGGCGCTGGTCATGCCGGCCTGGGTGAGTTCGTGGAGGAAGACGGAGTTGAGGATGACGCGGGCGGCGGGCTTGAGTCCGAACGAGACGTTGGAGAGGCCGCAGGTGAGCTGGACGTCGGGGAAGGCCTGCGCGATGCGGCGTGTGCCCTCGATGAGTTCCAGGGCGCTGCGGCGGTCGGCGTCCATGCCGGTGGAGATGGGCAGGACGAGGGGGTCGATGAAGATGTCGGCGATGGGGATGGCGTGCTGCGTGGTCGCTCGTTCGATGGCGCGGGTCGCGATGGCGAGCTTGCGGTCGGCGGTGCGGGCCATGGCGGCCTCGCGGTCCTCGTCGATGGTGCCGATGACGAGGGCGGCGTTGTAGGTCTTGGCGAGGCGGCAGAGCTGGTCGAACTTGTCTTCGCCGTCCTCGAAGTTGGCGGAGTTGATGATGCACTTGCCGGGGGCGTGCATGAGGCCCGCCTCGAGTGTGGCGGTCTGGGTGGAGTCGAGCATGAGCGGCGCGTCCACCTGGCGGGCGATGCGGGAGACGACCTCGGTCATGTCTATCGCGTTGTCACGACCGGCGTAGTCCACGTTGACGTCGAGGACGTGCGAGCCATCGCGCATCTGCTCGCGGGCGAGCGAGACGATGGCGTCCCAGTCCTCCTCCTCGAGCAGGCGTTTGAACTTGCGCGAGCCGGAGGCGTTGCAGCGTTCGCCGATGATGAGGAATGAGGCGTCCTGGCGGAAGTCGGTGGGGGCGTAGAGCGAGGTCGCGGCGGGCTTTGGGGGGGTGACGTCGCGGCTCTGGGGGGCGCGGGCGTTGACGGCTTGGGCGAGCTGGCGGATGTGCTCGGGGGTTGTGCCGCAGCAGCCGCCGACGGCCGAGACGCGGTCGTTGTCGATGAAGCGGAGCATCGCCTCGGCGAAGGGCTTGGGCCGGAGCGGGAACTCGGCGCGGCCCTCGACCATGACGGGCAGGCCCGCATTGGGGAGCACGGAGATGTGGCGGTCCCAGTGGCGGGCGAGGTGGTGGACGTGCTCGGCCATCTCGGTCGGGCCGGTGGCGCAGTTGAGGCCGAGGCAGGCGATCGGGTAGCCCTTGAGTGCGACGAGCGCGGCTTCAATGGAAGTTCCCATGAGCATCGACCCGGTCTGCTCGATGGTGACCGAGACCATGATGGGGATGTCGTCGGGGGTTTTGCCTGTGTCGTCGAGCGCGCCGAGGGCGGCGTTGATGGCGCCTTTGACCTGCAGGAGGTCCTGGCAGGTCTCGATGAGGATGGCGTCGGCGCCGCCTTCGATGAGGCCGCGCATGGATTCGCGGTACGACGCGACGAGGGTGGGCCAGTCGATCTGGGCGAGCGTGATGAGCTTGGTGCCCGGGCCCATGGAGCCGAGGACGAAGCGGGGCTTGTCGGGGGTGGAGTGCTTGTCGGCGGCGGCGCGGGCGATCCGGGCGGCACGCTTGGCGAGGTCGTAGGTCTCGTCGTGAAGATCGAACTCGCCCAGCACGTGGCGTGCGCCGCCGAAGGAGTTGGTCTCGATCGCGTCGGCGCCGGCCTCGAGGTAGTTCTCGTGGATCAGTTGGACGAGGTCGGGGCGGGACTTGACGAGGACGTCGGTGCAGTTCTCGCAGCCGAGGTAGTCGGTCTCGACGTCGAGGTCGTGCTCGTGGACCTGGGTGCCCATGGCGCCGTCGAGGACGAGGACGCGGCGGGTGAGGTGGTCGAGGAAGGCGGAGGGCATGGGGTCGGCTCCCGGTCCGTGGGGTGCGATCTCAGGCCGGAGTATATCCATTTATCCGGATCAATGGATGAATCTGTGGTGCCGCGGCAAGAAAATGCTTTCTGCGGGGGTCTGGCGGCCGCACGACACGCGGATTCGTCGCGGGCGAGTTGGAGAGAGATACGGAGGGACGGCTGGTCAGGGGCAGCCGGCGCCGAAGGAGGTGAGGAAGGCGATGACGTCGGAGAAGTCATAGACGCCGTAGGGGATGGCGAGGTCGAGCTGGGGGTGGGCGGTGGCGAAGCCGGTGAGGAAGAGGAGGACGTCTGTGAAGTCGAGCGAGCCCGAGACGTCGAGGTCGGCGACGCACGGGCCGCGGGCGGTGATGACGTACGACGCGTTGGCGGGGACGTTGTAGAGGGCTGTTGTGGAGGCGTCTGGCCAGGTGATGGTGATCTGGTCGGCGGTAATGGCCGCGCCCAGGCCGGCGTGGATGACGAGCTCGGAGGTTGCGAGGAAGTTGGAGCCACCTGTGATGAGGTAGGTCTGGGGGCCGGCGGGTGTGGTGAGATCAACGCGGGCGCCGAAGCCGTTGGGGGCGAGCTCGGGGCGGTTGGACGTGTCGAGGGTGAGTTTGATCCAGTTGGCGTCGGGGCCCTGGGCCTGGTTCTCGAAGTAGGAAACGGGCTGGTCGTTGTTGAAGATGACGATGTCCATGTCGCCGTCGTCGTCGGCGTCGAGCGTTGCCACGCCGCGGCCCTGTCCGGTGTGTGCGAGGCCGCAGGCGGGGGCGGCGTCGGTGAACGTTCCGTCGTTGTTGTTGAGGAAGAGGTGGGTGGGGTCGGTGGTGAAGTAGGGCCCGTCCCAGCCGTTGGTGGCGAGGATGTCGGTGTGCCCGTCGTGGTCGAAGTCGCGTGAGTCGGCGCCCCAGCCCCACTCGCCGTCGTTTACGGCGGCCGCGACGGAGGTTTCGGCGAACGTACCGGCGCCCTGGTTGATGTAGAGCATGTTGCCCGAGCCGGCCATGCCCGTGTCGTTGAGGCGGCTGGTGACGTACCAGTCGGTCATGCCGTCGTGGTTGTAGTCGCCCCAGGTGTGGCCCATGCCGTTGGAGTCGATGCCCGTGCCCGAGGCGGCGGTGATGTCGGAGAACGTGCCGTCGGCGTTGTTGAGCAGGAGCTTGGAGGTGAAGAAGTCGGCGGCGAGCAGGATCTCGGGGGAGCGGTCGTTGTTGATGTCCACGAACGCGACGGAGAAGCCGCGGACGCCCGAGAGGTCTGCGTCGATGGCGGCGGCGGTGACATCGGTGAACGTGGAGTCGGCGTTGTTCTGGAAGAGGGTGGAGCCGCCGTAGTAGCCGGCGATGAAGAGGTCGAGGTCACCGTCGAGGTCGTAGTCGCCGAAGGCGGGGGAGTAGGCCTCGCCGAACTGGAAGGAGTCGGGGCGGGTGTTCTTGACGCCGGCGGTTTGGGCGATGTCGGTGAAAGTATTGTCGCCGTTGTTGCGGTAGAGGATGTTGTTGTCGCCGGTCATGTCGCCGAGGACGCCGAGGGAAGTGACGCACAGGTCGAGGTCGCCGTCGTTGTCGAAATCGCCGGCGCAGGCGCCCGAGCCGGCGTGCGTGCGGTCGATGCCCCAGGCGGCGGCTTGGTCGGCGAACGAACCGTCGCCCAGGTTGATGAAGAGTCGATCGACGCCTCGTGCGCCGCCGAGGACGAAGAGGTCGGGCATGCCGTCGGCGTTGAAGTCTCCGACGGCGCCGCCGGCGTTCTGAAACTCGAGGCCGAGCGGGACGTTGGGGTCGTATTCCGCGGCGAGGCCGGCGGGCGCGGCGCGCTCGGCGAACTGGAGGGTCTGGGCGTGGGCGTGGGGCGCCGCGAGGAGCGGGGAGGCGGCCGCGATGGTCGCGGCGATCACGTGGCGGCGGGCGCCGTCGATTCGCATGGGCTCTCTCCGGGCGGGGCGTGATCGGTCGGATCGCGCCGGGGCCTCCGGGCTTAGTTTATCGCGTGGCGGCGTGGATACCAGGGTGGAATGCGGGCCTGCGGGGTCAAAACGACAGGACGCCCCGCGTGGGGGCGTCCTATAGGTGGTCGGTTGGGGGGGGGCCGATTGGCGGCGGCGGGTTACTTCTTCTTCTTGCCCTTGAAGTAGTCGCCGGCGAACTTGCGTTGGAACTTCTCGACGCGGCCCGCGGCGTCCACGAAGGTCTGCTTGCCGGTGAAGAAGGGGTGCGAGCCGGACCAGACGTCCACGTGCAGCTCGGGGACGGTGGCGCCGCAGGTCATGACGACCTCGCCGTTGTAGAAGACGCGGCAGGAGGGGTAGTACGTGGGGTGGGTCTGGGACTTCATGGCGATCGCTCCGGCTTGCTCGGGGAGGATCGTAGGCGGCCCTGGGGGCGTGAATCCAACGCGTCGCGGGGTCCCCCAGGGCGTGGGGGGGCGGGTGCTGGGCCCTGGACCGAGGCACGATGGCAGAGGGGGCGTCGGGGGTGTGGCGGCGGCCGACTGGCGCGGGGTGAGGGCCTATCCGGAGCGGTCTGGCGTTCTCGCGGCGAGGGTGGATGTGAATCATGATGGGCGCCCGGCGGTAGGATCGGATCGAGGGCGTGCGAGCCGTGCGATCGGGCGCGGCGTGGAGTTGGCGTCGATGGCTCAGAGCGAGTCGCAAGACCTGACGCGGGTGATCGAGCGGTGGCAGGGCGGTGACGAGGAGGCGGTCCGTCAGGTGATGTCGCTGGCATACTCGGAGCTGCACGATCTGGCGCGGCGGTACCTCGGGGGCGAGCGTTCGGGGCACACGCTGCAGCCGACGGCGTTGGTGCACGAGGTGTACCTGCGGCTCGTCGGCGAGCGGATGCCCGAGGTGTCGTCGCGGGCGCAGTTCCTCGGGATCGCGGCGCGCCTGATGCGGCAGATCCTGGTGAACCACGCGGTGGCTCGGAAGACGGACAAGCGCGGGGCGGGGTGGTCGCGCGTGCCGGTGGACCGCGCGGTGGAGGCGATGGAACGCGGGCGGGTCGATATTGTGGAGCTGGATCAGGCGCTGCGTGAGTTGGCGCAGCGGGACCCGCTGCATGCGCGTGTCGTGGAGCTGCGGTACTTCGGGGGGCTGACAATCGAGGAGACGGCTGAGGTGACGGGCGTATCGGCTCGGAAGGTGGTCGCCTGCTGGACGTTCGCTCGGGCGTGGCTCTTGCGGGAGATGCGGGCGTGAGCGTGCACGACAGGTGGGAGACAGTACGCGGCCTGTTCCTCGAGGCGCTGGATCTCGAGGGCGAGGCCCGCGCGCGGTTTGTGCACGAGCGGTGCGCGGGGGACGGCGCTTTGCGGGAGGACCTGGAGGGGCTGCTGCGGTCGCACGTCGAGGGCGGTGTGTTGGAGGGGTCGCCGACGCTGGAGGAGATGCTCGGATCGACGGACGCTGGTGAGCCGTTGTACGCGGCGGGCGCCCGGATCGGGAAGTTCGAGGTTGTGCGCCTGATCAACTCCGGCGGGATGGGCGAGGTGTACCTGGCGACGCGTGTGGACGACTACCGCGAGCAGGTCGCGATCAAGGTGATGCGGCTCGGGCTGGCGTCGACTGGGATGGTCAGGCGGTTCCAGCGCGAGCGCCAGATGCTGGCGGTGCTGGACCATCCGAATATCTCGCGGCTGCTGGACGGGGGGACGACGGAGTCGGGCCTGCCGTACCTGGTGATGGAGTACATCGACGGGGGGCTTATCACGGCGCACTGCCGCGAGCGCGGGCTGTCTGCGCGTGAGATCGTGGGGTTGTTCCTGGGGGCGTGCGACGCGGTCCGGTGCGCGCACCAGAGCCTGGTGATCCACCGGGACATCAAGCCGGCGAACGTGCTGATCACACACGACGGCGTGCTCAAGCTCTTGGACTTCGGTGTCGCGGGGCTGATCGATCCCGGCCCGGGGGGGGGCGACGGGCTGACGGTCACGACGCCGGCGGCGATGACGCTCCGGTACTCGAGCCCGGAGCAGGTGCGTGGGGAGCCGGTGACGACGGCGACGGACGTGTACTCGCTGGGGCTGGTGCTGTACGAGCTGCTGGCGGGGCGGGCGGCGTACGAGGATGACGGGGGGCCGCGGTACGAGTCAGAGCGGGTAATCTGCGAGGAGGATCCGCCGACGCCGAGCGTGACGCGGCGGCGGGCGGGCGGGGATGTGCACGGGGAGGGAGGCGCGCGGGGCGAGATCCCGGGCGATCTTGACGACATCGTGATGATGGCGATCCGCAAGCGGCCCGGGGAGCGGTATTCGTCGGCCGAGGCGCTGGCGGAGGACCTGGGGCGGTTCCTCGCGGGCGAACCGGTCGCGGCCCACCACGACAGCTACGCGTACCGTGCGCGGAAGTACGTGACGCGGCACAAGACGGGTGTCGCGTTCGGCGCGATCGCGCTTGTGCTGGTGGCGGGCGGGGTGGCGTCCACGTCGGTGGGGATGGCACGGGCGCGGGCGGCCGCGGTGGTTGCGGAGCGGGAGCGTGACGAGGCGATACGGGCCCGCAACGAGGCGGAGGGGGTGGTCCGGTTCCTCGAGACGATGCTGGCGTCGTCGAGCCCGTTCGAGCGGGAGGGCGACGTCACGGTGTACGACCTGCTGCGGTCGGCCGACACGCTGATCAGGACGCGGCTTGTTGACCAGCCAGACGTCGCGGCGAGCGTGCACAAGGCGATGGGGCGGGTCTACATCGGGCTCTTCGAGTACGAGAACGCGATCCCGCATCTGTCGGCGGCGTTGGAGCACGACCGGGGGGCGCACGAGCCCGGGAGCCTCAGGCTGGCCGAGGATCTATCGATGCTTGCGCGGGCGAGGTCGGATCTGGTGTTCACGCAGGATATCGATTGCAGGGACACGGTGGCGATGCAGCTCGAGGCGTTGGAGATCCGGCGTGGTGTGCTGGGGGAGGCGCACGCGTTGGTTGCGGAGAACCTTGGCGATCTCGCGTTGGCCCACTGGTCGCAGGCGCCGCACCAGGCGGCGTCGGACAAGGTGGTCGCGTTGTACGAGCAGTCGCTGGCGATGTTCGAGCGGCTGGGGTACGGGGAGTCGGCGGAGATCGCGGAGGCGGGCGTGGGGCTCGGGCACGCGTACGCGTCACGTGGTGAGGACGAGGCGGCGGGGGAGCGGTTTCGGCGCGCGGTGGAGATCTACCGGGCGGACGAGACGACCACGAGTCAGTTCACACTCAACGCGCTCAACGCGTACGGGGCCTACCTGAGGCGGACGGGTCGGCGCATGGAGGCGGTGGAGGTTTATACGGAATCAATCGGGCGGGCGCCGAGGCATGTGGTGCTGCAGTCCACGGTGGACGCGGCATGGGAACGGGTGATTTGTCGCGATGGCTCGGACGAGGGCGCGGCGTTCACGGGCGACATGGACGAGGCTGTGCGGCTGCAGTCGCGGCTGCTCGCGGATATGTATCCCGATGAGGCGGGGGCGCTCGGCGGTCTGGTGTCGCGGCTCGACGGCGTGATGACTCGAGGAGGTGCACGCGAGGCGGTCCGCGAGGCGTTCACAGAGTTCGCGCGGGTCCTGCGTGGTGACTCGCCGCTGCTGAGCGGCCTGATCGGTCATCTGGTGGGTCTTGGCACGGCGCGATGGGGGAACGCGTGGACTGCGGAGACGGTCGAGTCGTGCGCTGGGGCGATGGGTCGAGACGGCGCGGGCGACGAGGCGGCGGTCGGGGCCCTGCGTGCCTTGGCGGCGCGGCTGCGTGGGGGAGCCTTGGGGGACCCGTGAGAGGTGGCCCGGGGGGCGACGATTTTCGGGGTTGTTTTGCGCGATCCGGGCGTGCTTCTTGCATGACCTGATAGCGGTCGCTCCGTAGGCGACGGGCCGGGGGCGTGCGGGCGATTGGTGTCGCTCGGCGGGATTCACGGACGTACCGCATCGCACCGGGCGTGGTGGGGCGTCCTCGTCTTCGCTGATCAGGAGCATGAGCTATGCCATCGTTGCGCACCGTGTTGGTTCTGTCCGTGGTTACAGGTTTTGTGGCGACGGCGTCGGCACAGTTCGTCGAGGATGACGTCGTGGTGATCCACGAGTTGATCGGCGACGCCGCGGGCGACAACTTCGGGTCACAGGTTTGCGCGGTGGCGGACTACAACGGCGACGGGGCGATGGAGTTTCTCGTTGGAGTGGCCGGCGATGACACGGTCGCCAACAACGCCGGCGTCGTGCACCTCTACGACGGCGCGACCGGGACGATTATCCGCTCGCACTACGGCGAGCATGCGAACGCGGCGGCAGGGTGGATCTGCGACGCCGGGGACGTGGACGACGACGGGATCATCGATTATCTGTTCGGGACGAACACGGCGCACGTGTATGTCTTTTCCGGCGCGGACGGGAACGAGTTGCTTCACCTCGTGGGTGTCGGGGGGACCGGGTTCGGGTTCAGGGCGTGCGGTGTCGGTGACGTGACGGGCGACGGGCGCGGCGATATCCTGGTCGGCGCGTGGAGCGACGATACGGTGGGCCCCAACTTCGGGCGTGCGTTCCTGTTCTCGGGAGCGGACGGGTCGCTGCTGCGGACGCACGACGGGCCGGCGGTGAACGCGGCGCGGTTCGGGCACACGGTCTCGGTGATCGGCGATGTCGATGGCGACGAGGTTCCGGACTACAGCGTTGGTGGCCCGGGGCCCTGGGGGCAGTTTTTCCGCGGGCAGGTGCGTGTGTACTCGGGGGCCACGGGCGGCGTGCTGTACGAGGTTGATCCGGTGACTACCGGGTGGGCGTTGGCGGGCTGGCAGCAGTGCCTGGGGTTCCAGAACTTTGACAACGACGGGGTGCCCGACTTCACGATGTGCGACATCGGGGACAACGAGTTGGGCCCCGAGTCTGGACGGTATTACCAGGTGAGCGGGCGGACCGGCGAGATCATCGCGTCGTTCCGGGGCTTCAGCATCAACAGCGGGTTCGGCGGCACGCCATGGTCGCCCGCGGGGAGCATCGGGGACATCACCGGGGACTGCATCTCGGATGCACTCGTGGCGTCGTGGCGGAGCCAGGTGGGCGCGACGCAGGGCGGGCAGGCGCACGTGCTCGATGGGGCAACGGGCGCCATCCTGGACACGATCACATCAAACCGTGCGGGTGTGTTCCTGGCCGGGACGCTCTCGGGCGCGGGCGACGCGAACGGGGACGGGATCGTTGACTACATCCTCCCCGCCAACGCCGACTCGAGCAGTCGAGGGGCGGTGTACGTCATCGCGGGCAAGGATCACAGGGCGCCGAATCCCGCGGACCTGAACCCGGACGGCGAGCTGGATTTCTCTGATGTGCTCGAGTTTCTGGTGCGGTTCGCCGCGGCGGATCTGAGCGTGGACTACTCGGGCGATGGCTCGCTCGACTTCACGGACGTGCTCGACTTCCTGGAGTACTTCGCCGGGTCGCCTTGCGGCTGACACGGGCGTGTACCGGGCCGACGTCGAGTAGTCGCGTCGGGCGACCCCATCCGAACCGAGTGTCGGGCGTGGATGTCTCCCTGCGTGGGGGGGCCCGGCCGATGACGGGCGGCCGGCGTGTGACGCACCGGGAGCGTCCTCGGGGGCGGGCCGGCCTCCTTTGGGAGCAGTGGGATGTTCTCGACAAAAGGCGGGATATTTGTGCGCGATCCGGGCGTGGATCTTGCATGACACGGTGGCGGCCGCTCTGTGGGCGGCAGGCCGGGGGCGTGCGGGCGATCCGTGACGCCTCGTGAGAAGACCGGGGGCGAGCCGCCGCGATGGACGCGGGGGCGGCGCCCGCGGTCTGGTTGCACAGGAGTCAGAGATATGCCAGCGTTGCGCACGGTGTTTTTTGTTTCCATAGTCGGCGTGGTCGTGCCGACGGCGTCGGCGCAGTTCGTTGAGCCGGACGTGGTGATCATCCACGAGCTGACCGGGGCGGCGGGGGGGGATAACTTCGGGGCCAACGTCTGTGCGGTCGCCGACTACAACGGCGACGGTGCGATGGAGTTTCTCGTCGCGGCGCCGGGTGTGGATACTGCGGCGAACAACGCGGGCGTAGTGCACCTGTACGACGGGGCGACGGGGACGATCATCCGGTCGCACTTCGGCGCGCAGGCGTCGGCGGCGGCTGGGTATCTTTGCGACGCGGGCGACGTGGACGGTGATGGAATCGTTGACTATCTCTTTGGTACGAACACGGCACACGTGTACGTGTACTCGGGCGCGGACGGGAGCGAGCTGCACGACATCGCAGGCAGCCCAGGGACGGCGTTTGGTTTCCGTGCGTGCGGCATCGGGGACGTCACGGGCGACGGGAAGGGCGAGATCCTGGTCGGCGCCTGGAGCGACGACACTGCCGGGTTCAACTTCGGGCGGGCGTTCCTGTACTCGGGAGCGGACGGCTCGCTGATCAGGACGCACGACGGGCCCGCGTCGGCCAACGCCCAATACGGGCACACGGTGTCGCTGATCGGCGACGTGGACGCCGACGAGGTCCCGGACTACAGCGTCGGGGCGCCGGGGCCTTGGAGTTCGAGCTTCGCGGGGCAGGTCCGGGTGTACTCGGGCGCATCGGGCGCGGAGTTGTACCGCGTGGACCCGGTGGCGAGCGGGTGGGTGCTCGCGGGCTGGCAGCAGTGCCAGGGCCTGCAGAACTTTAACGACGACGGTGTGCCGGACTTCGCGATGTGCGACATCGGGGACAACGCGTCGGGGCCCGAGACCGGACGGTTCTACAAGGTGGACGGGCTGACGGGCTCGATCATCGGGACGGTCACCGGGTTCAGCATCAACAGCGGGTTCGGCGGTACGCCCTGGACACCCGCGGGGAGCATCGGGGACATCACGGGGGACTGCATCTCGGACGCGCTGGTGGCGTCGTGGCGGAGCCAGGTGGGCGCGACGCAGGGCGGGCAGGCGCACCTGCTCGACACCTCGACGGGCGCCGTGCTGCGGACGTTCACGTCCAACCGTGCCGGGGCGTTCCTGGCGGGGACGCTGTCCGGCGCTGGAGACGCGAACGGCGACGGGATCGGTGACTACATCCTCGCGGCGAACGGGGACACCGGCAGCCGCGGCGCGGTGTACGTGGTCGCTGGCCAGAACCACAAAGCGGCGAACCCTGCGGACCTGGTCCCGGACGGGTCGCTGGATTTCTCTGATGTGCTCGAGTTCCTGGTGCGGTTCGCCGCGGCGGATCTGAGCGTGGACTACTCGGGCGATGGCTCGCTCGACTTCACGGACGTGATTGCGTTCCTGGTGTTCTTCGCCGGGACGCCCTGCGGCTGATCCGGGCGCGGGTGCTGGACGAACAGCGACCCCCCCTGGGATCGCGCGCCGCATCGCGGCCGCGTCCCGGGGGATTTTTTTCTTGATGATGCGGGGCGAGCGTCGTCTTTGGACGATCTGCGCGCGGGAGGACACGCCCGTCCGACCGGAATGGAATCGGTGTGATGGTGGGCAGGCGCCCGCTCCGGCACGCCTCGGACGCCCCCCGCGCCTGAGCAAATCAGAGCGTCTGGATCCGTGCGCGGGCCGATCACTGCGGGCTCGGGTTTCGCGTGGCGAATCCGCGGGACCCCGGCTGATCGCTTTCGTATCATCGGGGGACGCTACGCCCGCGCCGGATTCGGCATTGAGGGATCGTCCCTCAGCTTGTGCCTTGTTGTCGAGGCCACCGCAGTCCTGGAGTGAACACAATGGCCGGCAAGACGACGAAAAAGGTCGCGTCGAAGAAGAAGTCCGCGACGAAGACCGCGAAGAAGCCGTCGAAGTCCACAGAGAAGGTCGCGGCCAAGGGGGTCAGTGCGAAGCCCGTCAAGCCGCGCAAGGTGGTCGCAGAGTCATCAGGCCAGATGAGCGCCTCCGGGCTGATCGACAAGAAGATCGCGGGGCTGGGCGATTGGAGAGGCGAGCGGATGGCCGAGATCCGCAGGCTCATCCACGAGGTTGACCCCGCCGTGGTGGAAGATTGGAAGTGGATGGGGACCCCCGTTTGGTCGCACGATGGGATGTACGTCAACGCCAACGCCCTTAAGGAAAAGGTGAAGATCACGTTTCATCACGGCGCCCAACTCCGCGACGCGAAGAAGCTTTTCAACAATGGTCTGGGCGGGAACAAGTGGCGGGCGATCGACATCTACGAGGGCGACAAGATCGATAAGGCCGCGTTCAAGGCGCTGCTGCGCGAGGCTGTGGCGTACAACACCAAACACTCAGTGCCGAAGAGCAAGGGTTCGAGGGCGTAGAACCCGCTCGGATCGGCCCGGACGGCGCGAGAGGCGCTCGGGCCGCCAGGGCCCGGCTCGCTCACGGCGCTTCGGGCATCGTGCCGCGCGGGCATGGAGGGACGCGTGGGAGCGCGCCGCGTACCCGGTTCGCGACGAAGTCTGGGCCCGCAGGCCACGATCGGTGACCGGGGACGACGGCCACCAGGGGCACGGCGCGTCATGCGTCTCAGATGCGCGATGGGATGTGACGCCCCCGCCGGTCCACACGGGGTCGCCAGCCTCGTCGCAGGCGACCCGCTGGTACAGGAAGAACTCCCCGAGCTGGACTCGAACCAGCAACCTAGCGGTTAACAGCCGCTCGCTCTACCAATTGAGCTATCGGGGATCGGGCCCGTCTCCGGGGCGGGGGAAGGGTAGGTATCGACGCGGCGGGGTCAAGGCGTTGAGGGGCTCAGCGGGGGGCGGGCGATGGCGGCGCCCGCGAGTGTCGCCGGGACGAGCAGGGCCAGGAACAGGACGTGATACCACACCGGGTATAGGTCCCACGCGGCGATCTCGACCATGAGGCCGACGGCCAGGAGGACGCCTGCGAGCCAGGCCGCGGCCTGCGTGGGCCGGGCGGGGGCGATGCGGGCCGCGAGGGCGCCCGAGGCGAGGCTGATGACGACGCTGATGGCGAGGATGGTCGCGAGGGGGAGGACGGCCTGGACGCCTTCTGACTCATCCACGGCGTCGGGCCACACGGCCGAGACCGCGAGGCCGGCGGCGACCCAGAGGACGCTCCAGAGGACGAATCCGACGACGACGGCGAGGATGGCGCGGGCCATGTGTGGACTCCTGTGTACGAGGTGTTACTGCCAGTTCTCGGTGCGGCACTTCTTGGGGCTGGTGGGCTCGAGTACACGGAAGACCAGGTAGATGAGGCGGGTGGTCAGGGGCGGGCGCCCCTTCTCGCAGGCGGCCTTGAGGGTCTTGCAGATGAAGTTCCCGCCGCGGGCCATGTTCTTGGTGGTCTTCGTGCCGGGCGCGGCGTTCTCGACGGTGAGGGTGAAGCGGGTCGCGGTGGGCGAGAGCTCCTCGAGGTCGTAAACGACGGTGCACTCGGGGTCGTCGTAGGCGGTGAAGCGGAAGGAGTGGCTGAGGCGGCGGGGCGGGTCGAACTCGATGACGTCGCCGACGACGGAGGTGTACTTGCCGCTCTTGGTGCGCATCCGGATCGGGGCGCCCGGGGCGAGTGTGGGGGCGAACATCTGGGCGTTGAACATCGCGGCCTGGGGCTCGTCGGTCTTGGTGATCTCGCGCCAGACGGTCTGGATGGGGGCGTTGATCTCGATGGAGTAGACCATCGGGGCGGCCCCGGTCTCGGTGCGGGTCGCGGCGGCGTCGGTCATCGCTTCTTGCTCCGTTTGGGATTGCGCGCGGCCTTGGACTCGCTTTTGGCCTGGGCCTCGGCGCGGTACTTGATGTCGGTGACCCGACCCGCCCAGTGGCGGGCGTACTTGGTGGTCCAGCGCTCATAGACGAGCTGGATGGGGGCGGCGTTGAAGAAGAGGAGACGCTCGCGGCCTTCCTTGCGGGACGTGACGAGGCCGGCGGCCTCGAGGACGGACAGGTGTTTCATGACGGCGATGCGTGACATGTCGAAGCGGTCGGCGACGTCCCCGACCGGGGCCCCCGGGTGGTTGGTGAGGATGTCGAGGATCCGCCGCCTTGCGGGGTTCGACAGGGCCTGGAAGACGGCGTCCATGTCGTCCGGATTCATGTAACAAATAGGTTACATATGCGGTGTGGCCCGGTCAAGGCACGAGAGAGAAAAACTGGTCGGGCGGTCCGGGCGAGAAACCGCGTCACGTCGCGGGGGGTATGGCTGGGTATGGCGAGGATGCGGTATGTGGTTGGGGTGTGCCTGCTCGCGGCGATGGCGTTGCGGGCCGTCGGGGCGCCCTCGGACGTGTTCGAGGTCGGCGGGGCGCCCGCGGAGCGGGGGTGGGTGACGTTCGCGGAGGAAGCGCCAGCCGGGGCTCGGGCCGGGTCGGGGATGCTGCGGCGGCTGAACGGGGTCGCGGCGGTGTTGGACAGGGCCGCGGTGCGTGAGCTGCGGCGGTCGGCGCGCAAAGCCTGGCGGGGGGACGCCGACGAGTTCGAGAGCCGGTGGTACGTGCATCTGGAGAACGGGCACGGACGGACGCGGGTCGAGATCCTGCGGTCGCCCGACGCGTGGGTGGTCAGGTCGCTCGAGGACACGTCGCTCGGTGCGGAGTTGCACGAGCGTTGGTTCGCGCCGTTGGCGACGGCGTGGGCGCCGGCTCCGATCGACGGGGGGGAGGGCATCCCGGCCGGGCGGGTTGTTGATCTGGCGCCGCCGTACGTCGAGGGGGCAGTGGTGCTGACGGATCTGGTCATGCGCGACCGTTTTGGGGCGGGGCGCGGGGGCGCGGACGAGGCGTTGTCTGGCGTGACGCGGGTGCTCGAAGAAGAGCAGATGTGGGTGCGGCTGCCGCAGGGCTACGACCCCGGCGTCGCGAGCGGGGTAGTTGTCTGGTGCAGCCCGACGCCTCGATGGCGGATCCCCGCGGAGTTTCATGGTGTGTTGGACGAGCTGAACCTGATCGCGTGCGGGTTCGACAATGCGGGGAACAATCGCCGGACACGGGACGGTTCGACGCACGGGATTGTGGATCGTCTGCAGTTGATGCTGGACGCGGCGCAGACGTGCCGTGCGAGGTTCAATGTTGACGGGTCGCGGGTGTACATGAGCGGGTTCTCCGGTGGCGGTCGGGTGAGCTCGATCATGGTGCTGGCGTTCCCGGAGGTATTCGCTGGCGCGGCGCCGATCGTCGGGTTCGACTCGTACAAGCCGGCGCCCGTCGGGGGGGGCAAGTACGTGCCGGCGCGGCTGCCCAAGCCCAAGGGTGCGCGGTGGAAGCTGGTGCAAGAGCGCCGGATGTGGGCGTTGACGGGGTCTGAGGATTTCAACCGCGTGGAGATGGAGGCGAGGGTGGCGGGGCTTGTGGAGGACGGGCTGCAGGTGCGGTTGCACACGACGCCCGGGATGCCTCACGAAAAGATGCCGGCGGAGGGGACGGTTGCGGACGCGGTCCGCTGGATCGACGAGCCCTGGCGGGAGGCGCGGGGGGCGGGAGTCGAGCGGGCGGAGTCGATGTGGGACACGTACCTCGAGTGGTTTGGGCACGCGGCGCCGACGGACGATGAGGCGGCTGGGGCGCTGGTGGAGATTACGAACGCGGCGCCCTGGTCTCAGGCGGCGTGGCGTGCGGCGCGGCTTCTGGGGTACGAGCGGCCCGGGGGGGCGCCGTAGCGCTGTCTGGGGGGGGAAAAATCCAGCCGCGATCGTGCGCCGCCCGAAACCAGTCTGGTAGGCGGCGTACACACGGAGGGCGGCGGATGACGATCGCGATCGAGGAACGACGGGCGGCGACCGGACTCGCGGGCGGCGCGGACGAGCGTGATGACCCGTTCGAGCACGCCATGTACGCGATGGTGAACGCGGGGGTGCGGGGCTACCCGTTTGCGCACCTGATTGTGCCGCGGGTCTTCCCGGCGTGGTTCTATCGGGAGATGGTCGCGAACTTTCCGGGCGACGACGAGTTGGCGCCCTTGAACGAGCGGTACCCGCTGCGGCGGACGATCACGCTGAGCGACGAGGACGCGGCGGCGGGGCTGGCGGAGCCGCGGCGATCGTTCTGGGCGGGCGTGCGCGCGGGGCTGTCGAGCCCGGCGTTCATGGACTTCGTCGTGCGATTGTTCGGCGACGCTGTGGGCGACCGGTTCGCGCCGGATCTGGAGGCGCGGCTGTATTTGTTCAGGGACGCGGGCGGGTACGCGATCGGGCCGCACGCGGACACGGCACGCAAGATCGTGACGATGCTGTTCTACATGCCCGAGGACGAGCGATCGCTCGCGTGCGGGACAACGCTCCTGAAGAAGACGGGGGACGGGCCGTTGCGGGACAGTGCGGACAACGACTGGTCCGGGTTCGCGGCGGTCAAGACGGCGCCGTTCGAGGCGAACTCGGTGGCGGGGTTCCTGGTCACCGACCGGAGCTACCACGGCGTGCGCAAGACGCCCGAGGGCGTGGCGCGGCGGAGCATGCAGCTGTTTATCCTCGACCGCTCGCGGGCCTGAGGCTGATGGGGTGACACGATGACGGTGCTCGCGCGCAACGCGATGGGTCGGCCCAGGTCGTCGCTGTTCTCGCATCGCCGGTTCGGTAAGCCAGATCTCGGGATCGAGGCGTCCGCGAGTTTTTGTATCACTCCCGACGACTTCGTGCTGTGCATGGGCAGTTGCTTCGCACGCCGGGTCGGGGACGTGCTCGAATCGTGTGGCGTAAAGCACAGCTTCGCGCACCTGACGCACCGGTACAGCGCGTTCTCGATCCTGCAGGGGCTGCGGTGGGGCCTCGGGGTCGAGGGCGAACGGTTCGGGCGCGAGCACCTCGTCGAGCTTGCGGGCGGGCGCTGGTACGACCCGCACGACCGGACGCGGGTGCACGATGGGTATGCATCGGCGGACGAGGCGCTGGCGACGATGTCGCCCAGGTACGAGAAGCTGGGCGCGTACGCGCGCTCGGCTTCGGTCTTCGTGATGACGCTGGGGTTGTCGGAGGTGTGGTGGGACCGGGCGACGGGGGTCGCGCTCAACCACATGCCGCCGACAGGGTTGGCCGCGGAATTCGACGAGCGGTTCGGGGTGCGCGCGACGACTCACGCGGAAAATAAGCGGGAGATCGAGGAGATTATCGGCCTGTTGCGGTCAGTGAACCCACGCATGCGAGTGATCGTTTCGGTGTCGCCTATCCCATTGAGCGCGAGCTTCTGTCACGACGACGTGTTCGTGGGGACGGCCGTGGGCAAGGCGACGCTGCGCTCGGCGTTGCACGAGGCGCTGGCGGGACTGCGGGCCGGGGGCGCGGCGAACCTGGACTACTTCCCGAGCTACGAGATCGTCACGTTCCAGCGCGAGGACGTGGTCTACCGGGATCGGCGACCCGAGACGGGCAAGCCCGACTTCCAGCACATCCGCGACGACTTCGTCACCCGGGCGATCAGGCCCGCGTTCGTCGCGGGGTATCTTCGAGGCGTCGTGCTTGAGAGCAGCACGGCACGCGACGTGGCGTGAGCTGCCGCGACCTCAATTCTTGATGGCTTTGAAGGCGGCGATGGCGCGGTCGCGCGCCCTGGCGTGGTCCACGAGCGGCTCGGGATAGTCGAGGCGGGCGCGGGCGAGGTCGGGCAGCTTGCCCGGGTCGTGGATGTCACGGGCGTCGAGGTTGGCGAGCTCCGGGACGTATCGACGGATAAACCCGCCTTCGGGGTCGCATTTGTTCGACTGCGAGTACGGGTTGAAGATCCGGAAGTAGGGGGCGGCGTCGACGCCTGTGGACGCGGACCATTGCCACCCGCCGTTGTTGCTGGCGAGGTCAGCGTCGATGAGCGAACGCATAAAATGGCGCTCGCCGAGTCGCCAGTCCAGGAAGAGATCCTTGGTGAGGTACATCGCCGCAATCATGCGCAGGCGGTTGTGCATCCAGCCGGTCTGCGCGAGTTGGCGCATGGCTGCATCGACGATGGGGACGCCCGTGCGGCCCTCGCGCCAGGCGGCCAGGTGTCCGGGATTCTGCTCCCATTCGATGCGACGTGTGGTGAGTTGGAATGGCTCGTGCCTGCTGACGCGTGCGAAGCCGACGATGACGTGGCGGAAGAACTCGCGCCAGATCAGCTCGGTGATCCAGGTCGTGGCGCCTTTCGAGCCCGAGTCGAGCTTGCGCTGATTGACGGCGAGGGCGGCGTTGATGCACTGCTTGGTGGTGATGGCGCCGACGTTCAGGTACGCCGACACGGCGCTGGTCGCGTCGGCGGCGGGCAGGTCGCGGGCGCCGTAGTAGGAACTGATCGGTCCCGCGCAGAACGCGGTGAGGCGTCGGCGCGCCTCTCGTTCGCCCGCGGGCCAGAGGTCGGCGATCGAGGCATCGGGTTCGAACCCTGCGAACGAGCCCGGGATCGGGTCTGGCTCGCAGGGAAGTTCGGGCTGGCGTTTCGGGTCGGGCGCCTCGTCGGGGGCGGCGCCCTCTTTGTGCTGCGCTATCCATGACTTCTTGAAGGGCGTGAAGACCGAATAGTAGGTGTCCTTGCCCGTTCGGAGTGTGCCCGGGGGGAACACGCACTGGTCCGTGTACGAGCGGACGCTGAGACGCGCGTCTCGGAAGCGATCACGGCAGGCGTCGTCGCGCTGGCGTTCGTTCCACTCGTGCTCGTCGTTGTAGTAGATCGCGTCGCAGTCGTGCTGCCTGGAAAGGTCGTGTAACGCCTCGGGCACGTCGGCGAATGTCGCTCGCTCGATGAGCAGCAGGGGGATGTTGAGCTTGGCGAGGTCCTTCGAGAGCACCTCGAGCGTGCGTCGGATGAGGTCGGCCTTCGCGGACGAGAGGTCGTGCTGGTCGCGCCACTGGGCGGGGCAGACGGTGAAGACGGCGATGACGCCCCGGGTCGCGTCGCGTGTCGCTTGTGCGAGGGCGGGGTTGTCGCGTGTGCGCAGGTCGGCGCGGAACCAGACGAGGGGACGCATTATGGGCTCGCGTGTCAGGGGTCGTGGGCTTCTGGGGCCCTCGCGGACCTACGGTCGGCGAGGACGCGGGCGACGAACTCGAGGTGCTTGTCGATGTTGAAGTCGGCCCGGAGGGCGGCTCGGATTCGGCGGTCTTCGGAGATGAGATAGGTCACGCGCCGCACGCCCAGGCCCAGGGGCCCATCGGCGCGGTAGGACTTGATCACGGTCTTGGTGGGGTCGGTCAGGAGGATGAACGGCAGGTCGTGCTTCTCGCGGAGGCGGGCGTGGGAGATGGCGCCCTGGGGGGAGACCCCGGCGAGGGTGATGCCCGCGTCGGCGAGGGCGGCGTGGCGATCTCGGAGGGCGCAGGCCTGCTTGACGCACCCGGGCGAGAAGTCGGCGGGGTAGAAGTACAGCAGGAGGGGGCCGTGCTCGGTGAGGGAGGGGAGGTTGTGCGGGCGCCCGGCGTCGTCGGTGAGCGTGAAGTGGGGGGCGACGGCGCCTTGCTTGAGCACGGGCTTGAGCATGGGGGAGTGTTGCAGACGCGGGGGGGCGCCGCCACCGGGGACCGGGTCGTGTGTGGTAGTGTGTCTGGATGGGCGGCGCCTCGAGAGCATCCACGGCGGATCGGTTCGCACCGTTCGGGACGACGGTGTTCGCCGAGATGAGTGCGCTCGCGCTCGAGCACGGGGCGATCAACCTGTCGCAGGGGTTTCCTGACTTTGATGGGCCCGGGTTCGTCAAGGAGGCCGCGGCCCGGGCGATGGCGGGGGGGCGGAACCAGTACGCGCCGATGCCGGGGTCGCCCGAGCTTCGGCGGGCGGTCGCGGGGTGGTTCGGGGGTTCGAGCGGGCTGGACGTCGATCCCGACCGCGAGGTGACGGTGACGGCGGGGTGCACGGAGGCGTTGGCGGCGTCGCTGCTGGGGCTGGTGAACCCGGGCGAGCGGGTGGTGGTGTTCGAGCCCTTCTACGACTCGTACCGGGCGTGTCTGGCGATGGCGGGAGCGGATGGGGCGTGGGTAACGCTGCATGAGCGCGAGGGGCGTTTCTCGTTCGATGAGGCGGAGCTGCGGGCGGCGTTCGCGGGCGGGGCGAGGGCGATCCTGCTGAACACGCCACACAACCCGACCGGGAAGGTGTTCACGCGGGCTGAGCTGGAGCTGATCCGCGATCTGTGTGTGGAGCACGATGCGATCGCGATCGTGGACGAGGTGTACGAACGGTTGACCTACGAGGATGACCGGCCGCACGTGCACCTGGCGGCGATCGACGGGATGCGTGAGCGGACGCTGACGCTCTCGAGCATGGGCAAGTCGTTCAGCCTGACGGGGTGGAAGATCGGGTGGGCGGTCGGGCCGCCCCGCCTGACGGCGGGCGTTCGTGCGGCGCACCAGTTCCTGACGTTCGCGGTCGCGACGCCGCTGCAGCTGGGGGCTGCGGCGGCGTTGACGGAGGGCGGGGACAGTGTGCGTGAACTGTGCGCACACTACCGGTCGATGCGGGATCTGCTGGGCGAGGCGTTGACGCGGTGCGGGCTGGGGGTGGTCGTTCCGGAGGGGTCGTACTTCATCATGGCGGATCACTCGGCGGTCAGCGGGGCGCGGGGGTTGGAGGATGACGTGGCGTTCTGTAGGTGGTTGACGGCGGAGGTAGGTGTGGCGGCGATCCCGCCCAGTGCGTTCTACGCGACGCCGACGCACGGGGCGCGGTTTGCCCGTTTCGCGTTCTGTAAGACGGAGCAGACGATGCACGCGGCGATCGGGCGGCTGGAGAAGGGGCTGGCATGATCGCGACACTGGGGCTGAAGATCAGCGAGGGGTTCAGGCGGACGGCGCCGGACCCGTTCGTGCTGGCGGTGGTGCTGACGCTGGTCGTGATCGTGCTCGCATTGACGATGACGGAATCGACGCCGTCTTCGCTCGTGGACACGTGGGCTGGCGACGGTGGTGTATGGTCGCTCTTGGGGTTCGGGATGCAGATGTGCCTGATCCTGGTGACGGGGCACGCGCTGGCGAGCTCGCCCGCGGTGAGCTGGGTGCTCACGCGGCTGGCGGGGACGCCGCGGTCGGCGTGGCAGGCGGTGGCTCTGGTCGCGGCGGTGTCGGTCGTGCTCGGGGCGCTCAACTGGGGGCTGGGGCTGATCGCGGGGGCGCTGATCGCGCGGCGTGTGGGCGAGGGGATGGAGCGGCGGGGTGTGCGCGCGCACTACCCGCTGATCGTTGCGGCGGGGTACACGACGATGCTTGTCTGGCACGGCGGGTTCTCGGGTTCGGCGCCATTGAAAGTCACGACGGCGAAGGACCTGGCGGAGGTGTTCGGCGGCGAGTCGCCGATCGGGCCTGTGCTGCTCTCCGAGACGATCCTGAGCCCGATGAATCTGTTTGTCACCGGCGGGCTGCTGGTGATCGTGCCGGTGGTGATGGCGTTGATGAGCCCGCGCCGCGGGTCGGACATCAGGGACGCCTCGTCGTTCGGCGTTGAGGCGACGGGGGTGACCGAGGCGGCGCGCGTGGAGCGGGCGCCCCTGATCCCGAGGCTGCTCGAGGACACGCCAACCATCAATGTGGCGTTGGCGGCGCTCATCGCGTGGTGGGCGTGGCGGTATTACCTGCCGTCGCAGGGCCCGAGCGGGGTGATGCGCCTGAGCCCGGACACCGTGAACCTGACGATGCTGGGGCTCGGCTTGTTGTTGCACGGGACGCCGCGGCGGTACATCGGGGCGGTCGAGGACGCGGCCCGCGGGTGCGCGGGGATCATCATCCAGTTCCCGTTGTACGCGGGGATCATGGGCGTGATGAGCGCGAGCGGGCTGACGGCGATGATGGCCGAGGCGATCGCGGGCGGGGCGGGTCAGACGGCGCTTCCCGTTGTGACGATGGGGGCGGCGGGGCTCGTGAACCTCTTCGTGCCCTCGGGGGGCGGGCAGTGGGCTGTGCAGGGCGAGATCGCCTTGAAGGCGGGTCTGGCGGCGGGGGTCGCGCCCGGAAAGATGGTGATGGCGGTCGCGTACGGGGACCAGTTGACGAACATGCTCCAGCCGTTCTGGGCGCTGCCCTTGCTGGCGATCACGGGGGCGAAGGCGCGGGACATCGTGGGGTACACGGCGGTCGTGATGGTGGTCGCGGGGCTGTGGATGGCGCTGGGGCTGCTGCTGTTCTGAGCGGTTTCAGATGGCGCCGTAGTAGAGGGCGACCAGGATCAGCGCGAGCACGAACTTCGCGAAGCCCGTGATGAGCGCGACGTAGATCGCGTCGACGAGCTCGATGTCGAGCAGCTGGCTCAGGACGCTGATGTAGGTGACGATCCAGATGACCCAGCCGAAATAGCTGAGTGGCTCGACGACGACGCCCACAAGGTCGGCGATGGCGTACGTGCCCAGCAGTGCGGCGGCGTTGAGGACGAGCGGGGCGTCGAACCCGATCCAGAGGAGGCAGCAGAGGTAGAAGATGCCCAGGCCGATGGGGAGGGTGACGACGTACTGGGCGAGGAAGTAGAGGGGCAGGAGGGGCTCGGCGGTGATGACGCCGAAGGCGGCGATGCCCAGGATGCCGACGACGAAGCAGATGGCGGGGATACGCAGCGCGCTGAGCATGGGGCGTCGCGGGGCGTCGCTGGCGCCCGGCGTGGGGGGCGTGCGGATCGTGCCGCACTCGGGGCACCGAAGCGAGCGCAGTCTGGACATGTCGTAGCCGCATTTGTGGCACGAGATAGCGGGCTTGGAAGCGTTGGTCTTCTTGGCGACGCGTCGTGATGAGTCCAGGCCCTTGGCCGGGTCGTACCCGCACCCGGGGCATCGGCCAGTGTCGGGCGCGAGCGGGCGGGCGCAGACGGGGCAGAAGCCCGTGTTGCGGCTCGGAGCGGCGTCGGGCTCGATGGGGATGATGCCCGGCTCGTCGAGGTCGAGGTCGATCGGCTCGTTGTCGGGGTCGGGATCCGGCTCGGTGTTGTCGCGGGTGGCTGCGGACTCGGCGCAGGCGCGGCAGTAGTACCGGCCCTTGGCGTCCTTGACGCGCGGGCGCCCGGAGCAGTCCTGGCCGCAGATGCGGCAGACCTTGGTGTTGTCCGGGTGCTCTGGCAGACGCCGGTCCCCCCTGATACTCGATCTGCGGCAATATAGCAGGCGACGCGGGTCGATCGAGCGCGTCGTCGTCGCCCCGGTCGTCGGCGTCGCTCAACCCGCGACGAGCACGAAACCGGCGGCGATGTAGACCACTGCGTTGAGCATCGCGAGGATGAACGCCTCGCTCAGCTCCAGGCCCAGCATGGTGATGTGCAAGACGATGAACATCACGAACGGGATCGTGAGCATCATGAAGTAGATGAGCGGGAGGTGGGTCACCGGGAGGAGGATGCCCCAGGTCGCGGCGTAGATCGAGGCCAGGCGGAGCAGGTTGAGGGGCATGGGGTCCTCGGCGCCGATCCAGGTGATGGTGGAGACGACGAAGACTGCAACGCCCAGCAATGCCTGGAGGCCGATTGCTGAGAGCACGGACGGGAGTGTGTACGACCACTCGGCGAGGATGTAGAGCGTGATGGCGGCGGCGCCGAGGCCAAGCAGGACGACGGGCCTGAGCAGCTCGTGGCGGGGGCGGGGGGCGTCGGGGGCGCGGGGAGTCGTGAAGTCCGGGCGGGCGCCGCACGCGGGGCAGGTCATGGAGGCGGTTCCCGCGAGGTCGCGGCCGCAGGCGTGGCAGGTGATCGAGGTCATCGGTGCTCGTTAGAAGGGGGCGCCTGGCGGGCGTGCAAGGAGGTACGCCCAGTTGACCAGGAGGAGGAGGGCCGCGGCAAGGGTTGCTCCGCGGGTGAACGCGCGGCGGCGCGGTGCTGGGGCGTCGAGGGTGATCGTGCGGGCGGTTGCGAACCGCAGCGCGAGCGCGAGTGCGAGCAGCGGGAGCGCGATGGCGACAAGGGGGTTCATCGCCAGCGCGTCGAGGGGGCGGAGGGCGGCGAGGTGGAAGGCGGCGCGGGTGCCGCCGCAGAACGGGCAGGGCAGGCCGGTGGTCGCGTGCATGGGGCAGAGATCTGCGCGCACGCTGGTCGCACGCGAGCCGATGAAAACGAACACGACGCCAGCCCCCCAGAGGATGTAGAGCGCGGCGAGCCCTGGGTTCACGCGCGGGATGCGGGTGGCGGGTGCGACCTTGAGCATCACCGGGGGCGATCAGGGGTTGGACGCGGCCCCGGCGGCTGCGGCCCCGACGAAGACGATGATGATGATGAAGTAGAGGATCGTGAGCAGCAGGCCCAGGCACAGGAACACGGTGCCGACGATGCCGCAGATCTTGCCCGCCTGGGTCAGGCCGCGTCCCTCGGCGTCCATCTGCCCGGCGTCCATCTTGGCCAAATCGCCCTTGCCCATGATCCAGGCGATGGGGCCGAGGATCTGGCAGACGACGAGGCTGAGGATGCCGAGCACGAGGACGAGGGCGCCGCGGTGCGGCTCACCTGAATGGGACGCGTGGGTCGGCGGGGTGGCCTGGCTCATGGGGACTCCTTCGGGCACGTCCGCGGCTCGGGACGGCGTGGCGGGCAGGATACACGAACATGTTGGGACGCGCCGGCGTGGGCGGCGGTATCTTCGGGGGTGATGCTGGGCGTCGGCGAGATCGCGGGGCGGGTTGTGGGCGGTGTCCTGTGTGCGGCGGACGCGGGCGGGGCGGTCGATCGGGTCTGGCCCGCGGGCTTGGACACGGCGGAACGGGTGGTGCTGATCGCGGCGGGGAAGGGGAGCGTCGGGATGACGCGCGCCGCGGTCGCACGCCTGGGCGGGCGCCTCGCGCGTGGGGTGGTCGTCGGCCCGGATCGGCACGTGGACGCGTGGGCCGATCGCCCGGGGTCTGTCGAGGCGCTGGGGGCGGACCACCCGATCCCGACGGCGCGGAACGTCGAGGCGGCCGAGCGCGTGCGCATGATGGCGGGGGGCGCGCGCGCGGGCGAGACGCTGCTCGTGCTGATCTCGGGCGGGGCGTCTGCGTACCTGACATTGCCTTCGGCGGGGCTGGGGCTGGGGGATCTCGCGTCGGTGACGGACGCGTTGGTGCGCGCGGGCGCGACGATCCGGGAGCTCAACGCGGTCCGCAAGCATTGCGAGTTGCTCAAAGGGGGCGGGCTGGCTCGGGCGGGCTCGGGCGCGGGCGGGGTGTGTTCGATCGTGCTGTCTGACGTGCTTGGGGATCCACTGGATGTGATCGGGTCGGGGCCGACGGCGGGGGACACGGGCACTTTCGGCGACGCGTTGGGCGTGCTCGAGGGGCACGGGGCGCTCGGTGTGTCGCCCGCGGTGCGCGCCCGCCTGGAGCGCGGCGTGCGGGGCGAGATCGACGAGACGCTCGGGCCCGACGACCCAGTCATCGCGCGCGTCCGGCATGTGATCGCGGCGAACAACGCGGTCGCTGTCGGGGCGGCGGCGGGGGTGATGCGGGGGCTCGGGTTCGAGGTCGTGGAGACGCGCCTGGGTGTGGAGGGCGAGGCGGGGGTCGCGGGGCGGGCGCTGGGCGAGCGCGTGCGCGCGCTGGCGGGCGGAGGGGGTGGAGCACGGTGTGTGGTGTGGGGCGGGGAGACGACGGTTGCGGTGGGGGACTCGAAGCGTGATGGGGGGGGCGCCGGGGGGCGCGTGCAAGAGGCGGTGCTTGCGGCGTGCGTTGGGGTGGAGGGTGTCTCGGGCGCGGGGGTCATCGGGCTTGCGACCGACGGTGTGGACGGGCCGACGGATGCGGCGGGGGCGTGGGCGGACGCGCGGACAGCCGAGGCGATGCGTGACGCGGGCGTGGATCCTTCGGCGGCCTTGCGGCGGCACGATTCGTACACAGCGCTGGATCGCGTGGACGCACTGCTCCGGACGGGGCCGACGGGGACAAACGTGAACGACGTGCTGGTGGGCTTTTTGACGCCAGGCGGTTGAGCGGGGTGTGTCGGGGTATGCTGCGGGTCCGGGGGATCGTGGGGATGGCCGGGGCAATGATGGGAGGCTCGGCGTGATCAGCGGGAGCGTGAACATCAAGAAGCTGCTCGAGGCGATGCGTCGTCTCGATGCGTCGGATCTGCACGTGAAGGTGGGGATCCCGCCGACGTACCGTGTGGGCGGGATGCTGCGTCCGATCGAGGCCGAGCCCCTGGGCGAGGACGAGGCGGACCACCTGCTCGATCCCTTGTTGGACGAGGCCCTGATCAAGCGGTTCAACGACGCGGGGAACCTGGACTTCGCGTGGCACCTGCCCGACGGCGACCGGTTCCGTATCAACATGTTCCGCTCGGGCAACCACACCCACGCGGCGATCCGGCGGGTGAAGGCGGAGATCCCGGACTACGCCGAGCTGCACCTGCCCCCGGTGTACTCGAAGATCGTGCACCAGACGTACGAGGGGCTGGTGCTGGTTGTCGGGGTTACCGGGTGCGGCAAGTCGTCCACGCAGGCGGCGATGATCAACGAGGTCAACCACACACGGGCGGTGAACATCATCACGGTCGAGGACCCGGTGGAGTACCGGTTCACCCCCGACAAGTCGATCATCTCGCAGCGTGAGATCGGGATCGACGTCAAGGATTTCGCGACGGCGCTGCGGTATGTGGTGCGGCAGGATCCGGACGTGATTTTCATCGGGGAGATGCGGGACAAGGAGACGGTGCTCAGCGCGATCCAGGCCGCGGAGACCGGGCACCTGGTCTTCGCGACGCTGCACACGGCGGACACGATGCAGGCCTTCAACCGGATGCTCGAGTTCTTCCCCCAGGAGGAGCGGGGGTTCATCCGCTCGAGCCTGGCGGCGACGCTCAAGGCGATCTGCGCCCAGCGGCTGACGCCGACGGTCGAGGGGTTCGAGACGAAGGTCGTGCCGGCGACGGAGGTGCTGATGAC
Organism: Phycisphaerales bacterium; assembly: GCA_029260515.1. GTDB lineage: Bacteria > Planctomycetota > Phycisphaerae > Phycisphaerales > UBA1924 > JAJRXR01. The sequence goes on from JAJDDC010000096.1 coordinate 28,529, forward strand.
CTCGTCAACCGTCAAGGAACTGATCCGCGACGGGCGTGACGAGGACCTTCCCTCGGTGATCAACACCGGGCATTCGGACGGGATGCGGTCCTTCACCGACTCGCTGGCCGAGCTGGTCGAGAAGGAGTGGATCTCGATCGCGACAGCGATGGAGTACGCGCCAAACCGCGAGGCGCTGACAAGCCGCCTGAAGGGCGTGCAGGTCAAGGCCCAGTCGTTGGTGGGGCGGATCAAGGGCAAGGCCTGAGGCCGGCTGGACGGGAGCGGGCTGGATGTCGAGCGTGTCGTTGTGGAGGCGGTCGGGGGCGCCTGGTGAGCTGGCCTGCGACGTGTGCGTGCTGGGCGGCGGCATCGCGGGGGTCTCGGCGGCGTTGGAGCTGGAGCGGCGGGGCGCGAGCGTCGTGCTGCTCGAGGCGCGCGAGATCGCGGGCGGGGCCAGCGGACGCAACGCGGGGTTCCTGATGCGGGGGGTCGCGGACAACTACGCCCAGGCGTGCAGAACGTACGGGCGTGGGCTGGCCCGGGACGTGCTCCGCCTGACGGAGGCGAACCTGGCGGCGCTGCGGGTCGAGGGGATCGAGGGACTGGAAGGGTACTCGGCGCGGGCGTCATGCCTGGTGGCGCTCGGTGAGGACGAGGAACACGAACTGCGTGACTCGATCGGTCTGTTGCGCGAGGACGGGTTCGAGGTCGAACTAATCGAGGCGGGCGAGGGGCCCGACGATGCGCTCTGGGCGTCGGGGCACGCGAGGTGCGGGCTGCTCAACCCCGCGGACGCGGTGTGCAACCCGGTGGAGTTGGTGCGGTTCCTACGCGGTACGCTCGGGCGCACGACGGTCGTCGAGGGGCAGGCGGCGCACACGATCTCGGGCGATGGTTCGGCGGGCGTAGTCGTCGAGGCGCCGGACGTGCGTGTCCGGGCAAGGCGTGTGCTCGCGTGCCTCAACGCGTACGGTGCGAAGCTGCTCCCGGGCCTGGAGGGGGTGGTGACGGCGCGGCGGGGGCAGATGCTCGCGATCCGGCCCAGGGGGGGTGAGGTCGGCCGCGAACTGGCGTACGCCTACTACGCGAACCGTGGTTCGGAGTACTTCCGGGCGGCGCCGAGCGGGCTGGTCGTGTTCGGGGGGGCGCGGACGTACTCCGCGGACGAGGAGGTCGGGCACGAGATGTGGCCGACGGCGGCGGTGCAGTCACGCCTTGAGGGGTTCGTGCGAGAGCTGGTGACGGATGAGTTCGAGGTCGTGGCACGGTGGGCGGGGACGATGGGGTTCTCGCCCGACGGGCTGCCCTTGGTCGGGGCGGCGCCCGGCGCGTGCGGGCTGGATGGGCGGGTGTGGTACTGCGGCGGGTTCACGGGGCACGGGATGTCGATGGCGTTCGAGACCGCGCGCGGGGCTGTGGGTGCGATGCTCGGGGACGAGACGACACTTTTCCCGATCGAACGGGTCGCGGTCGGAGGGTGAGCCGCCTTTCTCGGGCGGCGGCCCCGGGGATGCCGCGACGGCGCGCATGAAAAAGGGCCGACGCGTTGCGTCGGCCCTCTCGCGATGCGGGGTGAGAGATCAGCGGCGGCGGCGGACGGCGGCGAGGCCGCCGACGGCGAGCAGCGCGATGCCGCTGGGAGCCGGGATGACGATGAAGTTGCTGGTGCCGCCGGCGAGGTCGCGAGCGGAGAGCATGAAGTGCCACTGGGCCTGGATAGCGGAGATATCGTCGCCGGTGGGTGAGAAGTTGCCTGCGCCGAGCGGGACGTCCTGGGCGCCGCCGGTGGAGCCGGAGACGCCGGTGACGTAGGGGCCGGTGTCGAACAACTCGGTGAAACTGGTGCCGCCGTTGTAGACCGCGTTGTAGAGGCCACCGCCCGCGTGCAGGCCGGTGAGGGTCGAGCCGTTGAGGTTGCCGTCTGAGAGCGAGTAGGTGCCGGTCGCGCGGGCGCTGGCGTTGTTGATGAGGAATGCGTCGACCAGCGAACTCGTGATTGTGAACTCGGTGTCAACAGCGCCTGCCGTGACATCGAAGGACAGGGCGACGAGGGCCTGCTGCGAGGCTGCTGTGAAGGTTTGCAGCGTGAGCTGGGCGGCCGCGACGGTGGCGATCGACGTCGCGCCGTCCATGATGTCGATCCCGCCCGCCAGGTTCCACACGACGATCTCGCCGTTGTTGAACTGCGCGTCGGCGAGGCTGACAGAGAAGGAGCCGGAACCCTGGGCGTTCGATGCGTTGAACGTCAGGATCGGATCACCGAAGTCCGCCTGTGCGACGGATACGGCGCCGGCAAGTGTGGCGACGAGCGCGATTGCTCCCGATCGACGCCGAAGCTGCGCAATTCTGTTCATGGTCGTTCTCTCTTCCCTCTCTCAGTTCCCGGGTCTCTCCATCCCCAGGGACATGGCCGAGTATCGATCCAGAGGCCTCAGTCCTCGACAGGAAACGGCGGCCTGAAGAGGATCTTTTCGGACGGAATACTCGGCGGCCCGATCAAGGGCCGCCGAGGGATCGAGCAAGCGTGGCCGCGTCAGCGACGGCGGCGGGTGACCGCGATGCCGGCGAAGGCGAGCAGCATAGCCGAACCCGGGGCGGGGACGACCGAGAACGTGCTGGTGCCGGCGGCGGAGTCGAAGGCGGTGAGTGTGAAGGCCCACTCGGCGGCGATTTCATCGACGGAGCCGCCGATGGCGGCGTACCCGAAGCTGTCATCGTCCTGTGCCGAACTGAACTGGCCGGCGACGAGCGACGATGTCAGCAGGTCGCTGAACGTTGTGCCGCCGTTGTAGAACGCGCGGTACATACCGGGGGCGTTGGGCGCGAGGGTGGCGCCGCCGCCGAGGATGTCGGTGACACCGACGGAGGCGGAGGCGATGCCCTGGGCGCTGCTGAACTGGGCGAAGTTCAGCGGGCCGGAGCCGATGCCGAACGCGGTGTTGGCGCCGCCGGCGAAGACGTCAAAGTTGAGGTTGACGGTCTGCGCGGGGCCGCCGCGGGTGGTGAAGTCGAAGGCGATGCCGGCGTTATCAAAGCCGCCCATGCCCATGTCGTCGGCGCCGTTGCCTCCGAAGAAGAACGTATCGCCGTCGTAGTTCCACTCCCAGCGGAGCCCGTCGTCGGACCAGGTGCCGTCGGCGAAGTGGACCTCGTACACCGAGAGGCTGCCGTCCGTCACGGCTTCCATCCGGAACACGACGTCTTCGCCAGCAACCGCGGTCGACACTCCAGCGAGCAGTGCGGCGGTCGCGACCATTCCACGAGTGATGCCCTTGATCTTCATGTCTCTCACCTCGACCTGATGCAGGCTTATGTAGGAGCCGCTCTCAGAGACTCTCTTGGTGGGCACTGTGGGGTGCGTGCCCTAGCTTGTCTCTTTGAACTCGGCGGGGTCTCTCTCTTCCCCCCGTCGATACCGCTCCAGTTCGTTCTCTCTCTTGCTCGATCTCGATCCCCACAGATCTTGGATTCCGGACCCAGCCTCCCATGGCCGAGGGGCGGTGTCAATACCCTGATCCGGGACTTTGCCACCGAAACGGTGATTTCTTTTTGCGTTTCAATACGGATTATGTACGGGTGTCGAGATAGCTCATTCAGTTATCAGCACTTAGGCGAGGCGGCACCGGATGTTTGGATTTTGTGCGATCCGTGTGAATCTGTGCGATGTGGTCTCGATCTCGCGCCTCGGGAGTATTCGGATGCGTCGGATAGTGATAGCATCGGGCTTGCAGGGATAACAGGCTGCAGGGGTGTTCCTCCTGGGCTTGGGAGTAGAGATGAGCGCGGCTCGTTTCGCGATAACGGTTGTGGTGTCGGCGGTCGCTGTAAGCGTGCCGGGGGCGCCAATCTATGCCGAGCTCGCTGCTCCCCCCTCTGTCGTGGGTGAGTTCTCCGGGGTTGGCGATCGGTTCGGCGGGTACAGCACGTCACGCCTGATCGTCAAGGTCCGTGAGGGGATCTCGTTGTCGGTCGTGGATGGTGTCATGCGCGTCGAGGGCGATGCGGGACATGTCCGATTCGCGTCGCGGGTCGGCGGCGCGGAGACATCCGGCGTTCTCGTAGCTCGTCCGGTGTTCAACATCGGGGTGCTCGCGCGCCCGGCGCTGGCTGAGCGTATCGGGCTCGATCGGTACTACGTGCTCGAGACCGCGGCCGGTGTGGATGTCGTCGGGCTCGCGGGGGGCTTGGCGGCGAACGGCGCGGTTTTTGAACGTGTGGACGCCGACGCGGTCGGCGGGCTGCAGGTGGACGGGACATTGAACGGCGGCGCCCCCTGGCCCAACGATCCGTCGTTCCCGGATCAGTGGGGCTTGCACAACACGGGTCAGATCACGGCGTGCACGTCCCCGGGCCTGCCCGGCGCGGATATCAGCGCGGTCGGCGCGTGGGGGATCGCGTTCGGATCTTCGCTCGTCACGGTCGCCGTGCTCGACGGGGGCGTGAACGAGCACGCGGACCTCGTAGGGCGCCTGGTCCGTGGGCGGAACTTCGCGGACGGCGATCCCGATGCCACGGGCCACATGAACAACAACCACGGGACGTACGTCGCGGGGATCGCCGCGGCGATCCAGAACAACGGGATCGCGATCGCGGGCGTGAGCCCGAACGCGCGGATCATGCCCGTGCGCGTGTTCAACGACTGGGGGATCGGGTTCGAGGCCGAGGTGAGCAGCGGTCTGGTGTGGGCGGCGGACAACGGCGCGGACATCATCAACATGAGCCTCGGCTTCGGCCCGAGCGCATCGACCGGGCTGCTGCACGACGCGGTGATCTACGCGTACGAGAGCGGGGCCCTGCTGGTGGCGTCGTCCGGGAACGTGATGACCCAGGACGTGCTGTACCCGGCGGCGTTCGACGAGGTGATCGCGGTCGGGGCGACGAACAACACCGACACGATCTGGATGAACTCGACGACCGGACCCGAGCTGTCGCTCGTGGCGCCCGGGGTCGGGGTCGTGTCGCTGATGGACACGCCCGGGGCGCCGGATACGACGGTGTGTGACCACGGGACTTCGGCCTCGGCGCCGTTCGTCTCGGGGTCGGCGGCGTTGGTCATGTCGCGGTACCCGGAGTTGTCGGGCGACGTGGTGCGGACGATCCTGGAGGTCACCGCCGACGACCTGGGCGATCCTGGCGTGGACGATGTCTACGGCTGGGGGCGGGTGAACGCGGAGAGGGCGCTGGCGTACCTGGCGAACTCGGGGGGCGTGCCGATTCGGCGGCCGGTGTGCCTGGCGGATCTCAACGGCGACGGGCTGATCGACATCAACGACCTGCTCTTGTACCTGCAGATGTTCGCGGACGGGGCTCCCGGCGCGGATCTGGCGCCGCCCTACGGCGTCATCGACTTCGCGGACATCATGGCGTACCTGGCCAGGTTCGCGAGCGGCTGCCTGAACGGGCCGGGCGGGGCCTGAGCAGCGTGCGGGGCACGGTCTGGCCGATTCCAGCATCGGGGTGAGGCACGAGGCGCGCGGGCCGGGGCGTGGTGGGTGCGTATGATCCGCGCGTGACGGGCGGGCACGGGATTGGTTCCCGGTGTTCGGTCCGTCGGGTTGGCTGGAAAGGAGCCGGATGCCGAAGCAGGAAGAGAAGTTCACAATGGAGGCGGTCGTCGTGGAGGCGTTGCCCAACGCGATGTTCCGACTCCGGCTGCCCAACGAGCAGCAGTCCGAGGTGATCGGGTACGTCTCGGGCAAAATGCGCAAGCACTACATCCGGATCCTGCCGGGCGACACGGTTACGGTCGAGATGACCCCGTACGACCTGACGCGGGCGCGGATCACGTACCGCCAGTGACCCATCAACACGCTTAATCGAGGCCGGGCGCGGCCCTCTGGGCTCGCCGGTGTTGACGTGCGCTCACGGGGAGCGCGGCTCGAGGGCGGCGCCCCCGCCGAGCCTGGCGTTCGAGCCGTCGCGGCCCAGGATCCAGGGGCCGACGGCGTTGTCCATATCGAGGATGAGGACGGTGTCGGCGTCGGTCGCCCAGGTCCGCTCGGGTGTGAAAGACTCGCCCGTGTAGCGGGCGGAGCGTGAGAGGCGGAGCGTGTCGATCTGGCCGTCGAAGTGGCTCATGGGCTCGCCGTGGCCATCGACGTCGGCGCCGATCATGAGGGGCAGTGTGTTGGGCGTGCGGCTGCCGGAGCAGGCGACGCTCGAGACGAGGCGCCCGTCGATGTACAGGCGGATCTCGCTGGTGTCGTAGACACCCGCGATGTGTGTCCACTGGTCTGTCTCGAGGGCTGGCGCAGTCGTCGCCGCGGTGGCGTACGCCGCGTCGAGGTGGACGGAGAACTCGGGGCGGGCGTTCGAGACGAAGATGCCGTACTCGCTCGACTCGGTCTTCGCGACCAGGCCCGTCCGCGGGGCGTACTTGTCTGCGCGGAACCAGCACTCGAGCGTGAACGGCCCGTCGGGCAGCTCGATCTGATCGGCGGGGATCGAGGCGTAAGTCGAGCGGCCGTCGAGCGCGAGGGCGAGGTCCGCTTCCGATGCGGGCTCGGGGGGGGCGAGGAACCGGACGGGCGCCTCGTGCTCGGCGGTGGGCAGCGCGTAGCGGCGCCCGGGCATGAGGATCTCGGCGTCCATCCGGAAGAAGAACGGACGGATGGCGTCGTCGAGCGAGACGCCGGCACGCAGCACGCGGAAGGCGGCGACGCGCGACTGGCCCGGTTCGAGTGTCGCGTGGGTGTGGTCGGGCATGAACGACCAGCGGCTGTCTCGTGAGTCCGGGGTCAGCGAGACATCGACGTCGTGCGAGGTGGTGTTGGTCAGGCGGACGCGGACGACGGAGTCCGCGGCGCCGTCGGCGTCGATCTCGATCCTCGGGTAGATCACGGGCGTCTGGGCGGCGAGTTGTGCGGCCTGGTCGGCGAGATCGCCCGTGATCTCGCGGACGTCCATGACCTCGCCCACGGGCAGGGACGAGAGCGCGAGCTGGTCCTTGCGGACGGTGACGATGTTGAAGTGGTGGAGCCAGCCGGCCTGTGGGACTGTGTGCGACTGGCCGCCGCCGACGGTGGCGAGCGTGACATACTCGATGCCGTCCCGGGGGTCGTAACGCATGCGGTGGATGTGCCCGGCGAAGACCGCCGAGACATTGCCCGCCTCGGCGAGCATGTTGTGCACCTTGTCCCAGTCGTCGCCGTAGCGCCCGCCCAGCCAGCGGGGGTGGTGGATGAAGAGGAACACGTGGTCGGCGCCCTCGGCGCGATCCAGTGTGTTGGCGAGCCAGTCGAGCTGCTCGGGGCTCATGGTCTGGGACGCGGGCTTGGAGATGGATTTCTCGCCCGTGTCGGGGTTTCCCTCGTCGGAGTAGAGGGCGACGAACCAGCAGTTCTTGTGCTCGAAGGCGTACCAGAGGGGGCCGAAGTGCATCTCGTAGCTGGCTTCGTGCTCGCCCTCGGGCTTGTTGCGCCCGCGCCAGTAGATGTCGTGGTTGCCGGCGACGGGGAACCAGGGGCAGAGCAGCTCGTCCATGATGGACCGGAACTCGGTCATCTGCCTCGTCCACTGGTCGGTCTGGTTGTAGCCATCGACGAGGTCGCCGACGGTCATGACGAGGTCGGGCTCGAGAAGGTTTGTGTCGCGGACGGCGTCCTTGAGGATGTTGACGCCGGCGTCTGGGCCCCCGGTGCGGTCGCCGTAGACGACGAAGAAGAACGCGTCCTGCTCGTCGGGCAGGGGGAGGTTGACCGACGAGTCACGGCTGGTGACGAAGCGGTCGGGGTCGTGGGCCGAGGGGTGGGGGGTGTTGTGGTGGTGGGTGTGGCGGTCGTGGTCGGGGGCGGTGTACTCGTCGATGACCTGTGCACGCGCAAGGGTTGTGACGAGCGGGCAGATCGCGAGGACGGCGATGGCGGCGGGCGTTCTCATGGCGGTCTCCGATCGGGGTCGCGGGCGATGCTACCAGACCGGGGGCGGGTCGCCGCGATTTGTGGGGGCGTGGCGCGGGCGCACGCGGCGCCTGTGCGCACGCTTCGCCCGGTCGCAGGATCGGGCATGCGTGTGGCGTCGGGGGTTACGGGCAGCCGGCGCCGAAGTCGATGAGGTACTGGAAGACATCGGAGAAGTCGAGGAGGCCGAACGGGAGTGCGAGGTCTGCGGCGCACTGGCCTCCGCTGAACTCGTGGGCGCCGATGTCGAGCGGGCCGAGGCGGCGGATGCCCGGGTTGAATCCCAGGCCGTAGCCGAACCCGGTGTCGGGCGTTCGGGGGTCGTCGACGAAGCGGTTCTCGTTGAAGACGTCGGCGTCGCGGACAGACGAGACAAGCTCGGTGACGGGGTCGAACTCGAAGAGCACTTGAGCGGCGGCGGCGTCGATGGCGGGGGAGCCGGGGGCGAGGCGGAAGTCGTACCCGGCGGAGTCTCGGAACATTGGGTCGGTGTCGAGGTTGTCGGGGCCGACGGCGCCCGGGTAGATGCTCGCGAACGTGAACAGGTTGCCCGCGGCGAACGGCGTCCCGGTGAGGTTGTCCCAGATGATGGAGTTGGCAACCTCGATGGGCTCGGTTGGGCCTCCCGCGATCAGCGAGAGGGACGGCGTGTTGGATCCGTTGCGGGCGAGGGTGCAGTTGGCCATCGTGAGCGCGGTCCCGTTCTGGACCAGGATCACCTCGCCGTCGATGTCCTGCAGCGCGCTGTTGTCTGAGAACTCGCAGTTCGTCAGCGTCACGCTGGTCGCGCCGGGGGCCCAGATCGCGGAGTGGGCGCTGGCGAAGTTCTGGAGGAACAGGGAGCTGTCGATCGTGACCTGTGAGCCGCCGAGGGCGAACAGGGCCCCGCCCAGCCCGTTCTGGGCGGCGCACCCGATGAAGATGCATCCTTCGAAGTTGACCGTGGAGTTGTCGATGAGGACGCCGCCGCCGTCGGTGTCGGTGACGAGGCCGTTGCGGAACATCATGCCGATGATGCGGACGGGGGCGGCGTTGACGATGCTCATGCAGCGTCCGGCGGAGCCGGGGTCGATGATGCTCGTCCCGGTCCCCCCGTCGCCCTGGCCGATGATGGTGAGGGGTTTGTCGATGGTGACGTCGATCTCGTTGAGGGTGACGTTGTAGACGCGGATGTTGTCGCCCGGGCTGGCGTCGTCGATGGCGCCCTGGAGCGTGGTGTACTCGGCGTCGGTGTTGAGGTTCTCGACGGGCAATCCCCTCGCGGGCGAGTCGCCATCGGCGAAGGCCGGTGACGAGAGCACGAGGGCGGCGAGCAGGGCGAAGATCTTGGAACACAAACGCATGCGATTCCCCTTCGGATATTGACGTCTCAAACGAAAAAGGCGGCGGCCCCGGTCGAGGCCGCCGCCGTGCGGATCAGGCTTGCCAGCGTATCAGCGTGCGGCCTCGTGACGGCGCGTGAACTCCATGAAATCGGCCGCATCGATGACGCCGAAGGGTTCGGCGATGTCGGCGCCCGGGTCGGCTTTCTCCATCTTGCCAACGAAGGCGGCGGTGTCGGCCGCGTCGATGACGCCGAAGGGGGCGGCCAGGTCCGGCACGCGGGGCGCCGGGGCGGGCGTAAGGACGGCGGTGAGTGTGAAGCCGTCGGCGCTGAGTGTGGTCTGCGCCGGCGTGGTCACGGGCCGGAGCTCCAGGAGGAAGCCGGCGCCCTCGAGGCGCGTGGTGTTCTGGAGCGGGGCAGAGCCGGCGGCGATGATCGTTGCGCCGGCGAGCGCCGCGATGCACGCGGTCTTCGTGAGGGTTCTCATTGTGCCTTCTCCTTGTTGCGGCGTGAGGCGAGGAAGCCGGCGCCGACGCCGGCGATGATGAGCACGGGCCAGGCGAACGCGCCGGCCTTGAGGCCCCGGCCAGCAGACATACTGTCGAGGCGGGACTCGAGGTCGGCGATGCGTGAGGACTGCTCGTCGTTCTCGGATTCAAGATCCGTCACGAGTGTGCGCAGCTCCTGGACGGCGGCGGCGGAGTAGATGGTCAGGGGGTGGATGTCCACCTGGAGGATCTCGGAGCCGTCGGGCAGGTACTCGCCAGAGCCCTGGACGTGCTCGGGAAAGACTCGGGCGAACTCCTGGGCGATGACGTTGAGGTAGCGGCGGTCGTCGATGCCCTTGTGGGTTGCCTTGTACTCGTCGGTGTAGTCAAAGCTGACCAGTCGCACGCGGTCGAGAGTGTCGAGTGCGTCCGTAACGGTCTCAACCTCGGTCTTGATGCGGCGGTCGGAGTTGGCGAGCCATGAGCCGGAGGTGGTCTTGGAGGCGTTGCCGCCGACCTCGAGCATGTTGGACAGGGGAGCGCGGCCAATACCGGTCGCTCCCTCGACGCGGAGTCCATCCGTGGGCGGTGTTAAGAAAACGCCGATGGAGAGGCCGCCGTTGTCTGGCATGTAGAGCTTGGTGGCGCCGTCAATCTGGATGCGGACGGCTGGGTCGAAGCCCGAAGATATTTCGCCCCGGATAAGGGCATCGTTGCTTGTCGTGCCGATCGAGACGCCGTTCTGCGAATACACGCCGTTGCCGCCCACGAACTGGCCCGCCCAGCCGTCTGCGGATGTGACCTGGCCGAGAACGGCGGTCGCGGTCCCTGTCGCGGCATTGGCGAGGCCGCGGACGCCTGTGCCAGTGGTGGAGTCGGAGAGCCCGGTGACGCCGAAGTTGGCGCCGGTGGCGCTGTTGGCCTGTCCGAAGACGCCGGAGCCGTCGGGGGAGTAGGAGATGCCGAAGACGCCGAAGTTGACGCCGCCCGCGCCCAGCGCCGCGCCGAAGACGCCGTAGCCGCCGACGGAGGAGTTGATCCCGCGGATTGCCTGGTCGAACGTGGAGGTGACGACGGTGAGGGGCCGGATGGGGCTGGTGGTGCCGATGGCGACGTTGCCGGCGGTGTAGTAGATGTTGGAGCCGGTGAGCTGCCAGAAGGGGCCGGCGGGGCCGAAGGTGTGGTCGTCGTCGGGGTTGCCGAAGCCGCCCGCGCCGCCGGGCCCGGTGTCGGGATCAAAGCCTGCGCCCGCGGGGTCGAGCAGCGGGTCGCGGGGCGAGCGTCCGGAGATGGAGAGGCTGGCGTTGGAGCGGGCCTCGGCGGCGAGGGCCGCGGCGCGGGCTTGCGCGTCTGTGATATTGGTCACGCCCGGCTCGACGCGCTGTCGGGGCGAGAGTGTGACGTAGTCGCCGTCGCCCGAGGGGGCGCGGACGCTGACCTCGAGCCAGCCGGAGGCGCTCGCGCCGAAGTCGAGCGTGGCCTTGAAGGCGCCGTCGGTCAGCGCGTGGGCGGGCAGCTCGATGGTGTCGCCGAGCTGGGCGCCGGCCTCGGCGGAATCAAAGAGGCGGAAGCGGAGATCGGCGGAGCTGTCCACGGGCGCGTCGAGGTACGAGAGCTGGCCCTCGTAGACGAGGGGGGTCGGCTCGGCGAGCGCGGGGGCGGCGAGGGCCGTGCCCGCGACGGCGAGGATCATGATGATGTGTCTTGCGTGATTCATGGTGTCTCCAGGATGAGGCTCTCAAGGAGTTCGAGTCGCGACTCGAGATCGGCGATGCGTGAGGACTGCTCGTCGTTCTCGGATTCAAGATCCGTGACGAGTGTGCGCAGCTCCTGGACCGCGGCGGCGGAGTAGATGGTCAGGGGGTGGATGTCCACCTGGAGGATCTCGGAGCCGTCGGGCAGGTACTCGCCCGAGCCCTTGACGTGCTCGGGGAAGACCTGCGCGAACTCCTGGGCGATGACGTTGAGGTAGCGCCGCTCGTCGATGCCGTCGTGGTCGGCCTTGTAGTCGTCCGTATATTCGAAGCTGACGAGTCGCACGCGGTCAAGCGTATCGAGCGCGTCGGTCACGGTCTCGACATCGGTCTTGATGCGGGCGTCGGAGTTGGCGAGCCACGAGCCGGAGGCGGTCTTGGAGGCGTTGCCGTTGACCTCGAGCTTGTTGGTGGTCGCCATGCGTCCGATGCCCGTATTCCCGTTTGTTTGAATCCTGATGCCAATTCCGCTAAAGGTGCTATTCGGGCCGACATTCTCGTACGAGATGTAGAACTCCGATGTACCCATGCCGCTCGCCTGGCGGCCGATCGACCAATGATCGACATACGTCCCGTTGGTCAGGAGTTCCTTGAGATTGATGACCGAGCCGATAATCTGGAGGTCATCACTGAGGAGCTCGAGGGCCGCGTCGGAGCCCTCGATGATGAGACTCGCCTCGTCGGCGGTCCGCAGGTCACCGCTGTCCGCGTTGATGCCTCCGGCGCCGCGGATGTAAGCGCCCTCCCCGCCATCGAAGTAGCCCGCCCAGCCTGCCGTGCCGGAGTTGATGCCGCGGACGGCGACAGGAGTACCCGACACGGCGGTGGCTAAACCTCGGACACCCGTGCCGGTTGTGGAGTCGGACTGCCCGGTGACGCCGAAAGTGGCGCCCGTTCCGCTGTTGGCCTGGCCGAAGACGCCGGAGCCGTCGGGCGAGTAGGAGATGCCGAAGACGCCGAAGTTGACGCCGCCGGCGCCGAGCGCCGCGCCGAAGACGCCGTAGCCGCCGATGGAGGAGTTGATCCCGCGGATTGCCTGGTCGAACGTGGAGGTGACGACGGTGAGGGGCCTGATGGCGCTGGTGGTGCCGATGGAGACGTTGCCGCCGGTGTAGTAGATGTTGGAGCCGGTGAGTTGCCAGAAGGGGCCGGCGGGGCCGAAGGTGTGGTCGTCGTCGGGGTTGGCGAAGCCGCCCGCGCCGCCCGCGGACGGGTTGGGATCGAGGCCCGCGCCTTGGGGGTCGAGCAGCGGGTCGCGTGGCGCGCGGTTGGAGATGGAAAGACTCGCGTTGGAGCGTGCCTCGGCGGCGAGTGCGGCGGCGCGGGCCTGCGCATCTGTGATGCTGGTCGCGCCGGGCTCGACGCGCTGGCGCGGCGAGAGGGTGACGTAGTCGCCGTCGCCCGAGGGGGCGCGGACGCTGACCTCGAGCCAGCCGGAGGCGTTGGCGCCGAAGTCGAGGGTGGCCTTGAAGGCGCCGTCGGTGAGTGCGGTCGCGGGCAGCTCGATGGTGTCGCCGAGCTGGGCGCCGGCTTCGGCGGAATCAAAGAGGCGGAAGCGGAGATCGGCGGAGCTGTCCACGGGCGCGTCGAGGTACGAGAGCTGGCCCTCGTAGACGAGGGGCGCTGGCTCGGCGAGCGCGGGGGTGGCCGCGAGGGCGGCGCCCGCGGTGGCGAGGATCGCGAGGATCTTGGTTCGACGATTCATCGGGTGGTCTCCTTGCGTGTGCGTGTGACGGCGAGCAGGCCGAGGCCCGCGGCCGCGAGCAGCGGAAGGGCGAGCGACGCGCTTGTCGGGCGGCGGCTGGACTTGATGGACTCGATGCTCTCGCGGAGCTGGTCGAGCTCGGCGGTGATGGACTCGTCGCGGCTCTCGAGGGCGGCGATCCGCGCGTCCTTGGCGTCCACGACGCCGCGCAGCTCCTGGACCGCGGCGGCGGCGTAGATCGTCAGGGGGTAGGTATCGACCTGGAGGATCTCGCTGCCGTCGGGCAGCAGCTCGCCCGAGCCATGGACGTGCTCGGGGAAGACCTCTGCGAACTCCTGGGCGATGACGTTGAGGTAGCGGCGCTCGGCGACGGACGGGTGGGCGGCCTTGTAGGCGTCGGTGTACTCGAAGCTCACCAGTCGGACCTTGTCGAGCGTGTCGAGCGCGTCGGTGACCGTCTGGATCTGGGTCTTGATGCGCCGGTCGGAGTTTGCGGCCCAGTCGCCGGCGGCGGTCTTGGAGGCGGTACCCTCGACCTCGAAGTCGTTGGCGGTGGCCTCGCGTCCGACGCCGACCCAGCCGTCCTCGCGGTTCATGTGCATGACGAGCGCGCGGGCGCCGCCGTCGAGGCGCCAGAAGCGGAGGCCGCCGTCCATGCCGCCCTCGGCGACGACGTCCCAGCCGAAGGTGGAGTCGAGCGTGCGGATCTGGAGGCCGGCCTCGGATCCGTCGAAGACCTGCTTCTTCAGCAGGATGAGCGTGTCGTCGGCGCCGGCGGAGAAACTGCCGAGCGAGGCGTCGGGGACGCCGGCGCCGAGCGTGCCGAAGATGCTGAGATTGTTTGTGAAGAGGCCCTGGCCGCCGGAGAAGTGGCCGCCCCAGCCGCTGCCAGCCGCGATGCCGCGCACACCGGCGGACGCTGCGCCACCGTTGGTATTTTGTCCCCTGACGCCGTCGCCGCTCGGTCCGGAAGACGTGCCCAGCACGCCGATGCCGGCGTCTGCGACGCCGTTGGCGGTCGAGTCTCCCCACACGCCGAAGCCGTTGGTGGAATCTGTGACCCCGTTTACGCCCGTCGCGTTTCCGAAGGCTGCGGAGTTGTGCCCACGGACACCAAAGCCGCTGCTGGCGACGCTCGTACCACTGACGCCGATCGGCGTGCCCGTGCCGCTGGTTGCGAGGCCGCGGACGCCGATTCCTGAGGAGGAATCGGACTGGCCGGTGACGCCGAAGGTGGAGCCGGTGGCGGAGTTTGCTTGGCCGAAGACGCCGGAGCCGTCGGGCGAGTAGGAGAGGCCGAAGACGCCGAAGTTGACACCGCCTGCGCCGAGGGCGGCGCCGAAGACGCCGTAGCCGCCGAGGGCGGAGTTGACGCCGCGGACCGCCTGCTGCGCCGAGGTCGTGCGGACCTCGAGGGGCATCGAGGGGGTCATGGTGCCGATGCCGACGTTGCCGGCGGTGTAGTAGGTGTTGGCGCCCGAGGAGACCCAGAGGCCCTGCGGTCCGACGGTGTAGTCGTCGTCGGGGTTGCCGAACCCGCCTGCGCCGCCCGGGCCGGCGTTGGGGTCGAAGCCCGCGCCCGCGGGGTCGATCAGCGGGGAGCGTGATGTGTTGCGCGAGAGCGAGAGGCTGGCGTTGGAGCGGGCTTCCTCGGCGGCGAGAGCCGCGGCGCGGGCCTGCGCGTCGGCGATGCTCGCTACGCCCGGCTCGACGCGCTGGCGTGGGGTGAGCGTGACGTAGTCGCCGTCGCCGGCGGGGGCGCGGACGCTGACCTCGAGCCAGCCGGCGGCGCTTGCGCCGAAGTCGAGGGTGGCCTTGAAGGCGCCGTCGGCCAGCGCGTGCGCGGGCAGCTCGATGGTGTCGCCGAGCTGGGCGCCGGCTTCGGCGGAATCAAAGAGGCGGAAGCGCAGATCCGCGGAGCTGTCCACGGGCGCGTCGAGGTACGAGAGTGTTCCCTCGTAGACGACGGGCTCGGCGAGCGCGGGGGCGGCGCCGACCGCGGCGCCGGCGAGCGCGAAGAGTGCGATGCATCGGGTGCGGGCGTTCATCGTGTCGTGTCCTTTCGGATTCTGGTGATGGCGAGGAAACCCAGGCCCGTGGCCGCGAGCAGCGGCAGGGCGAGCGCGGCGCTCGACGGGCGGCGGCTGGTCTGGAGCGATTCGATGCTGGCGCGCAGGTCGGCAAGCTCGGCGGCCATGGTCTCGTTGCGGCTCTGGACTTCCGCCAGATCACCGGCCTGCTCGGCGATGAGTTCGCCCTGAGCGTCCACGACGCCGCGGAGTTCCTGGACCGCGGCGGCGGCGTAGATGGTCAGGGGGTAGGTGTCCACCTGGAGGATCTCGGAGCCGTCGGGGAGCAGCTCGCCCGAGCCCTGGACGTGCTCGGGGAAGATCTGTGCGAACTCCTGGGCGATGACGTTGAGGTAGCGGTGGTCGGCGATGCTCTCGTGCGTTGCTTTGTAGGCGTCGGTGTACTCGAAGCTGACGAGTCGCACGCGATCGAGCGTGTCGAGCGCGTCGGTCACGGTCTCGACTTCGGTCTTGATGCGGCGGTCGGAGTTGGCGAGCCACGAGCCGGCGGCGGTCTTGGAGGCGTTGCCGCTGACTTCGAGCTTGTTGGTGATCGGGACGTTGCCGACACCGAGGCTTCCGCTGACGAGGAGGCCATTGGCGGGGGCGCCGGTGAGGATCCCGATCGAGAGCCCGCCATTGGTCTGCGCCCAGAGCTTGGTGTTGCCATCGACCTGGAGGCGGAGGGGGTCGTTCGTCCCCCCTGCCGTCGTGTTGCAGCGGAACAGTGCGTCGTTGTCGACAGTCACATCGAGCGGCCCGGCGTCGAACGCGAGGTCGGACTCGACGCCTTGGCCGCCATCGAACTTGCCCGCCCATCCGGATCCTGCGGCTGTGCCCTGGACCGCGACCGATCCGACGGCGCCGGTAACGTTGAGCCCGTGGACACCCTGCCCGGTGGTGCTGAAGGACTGTCCGTAGACGCCGGCGCCCACGCCGCTCGCATTGGCTGCGAAACCGATCACGCCATTCCCCAGGTCCGTCTGGGTCAGTCCGAACACACCTTGGGCGCTTCCGGTGGTGGAGGTCGCCTCGCCGACGACGCCGACACCGCCGGAACTGGCGGACTGGCCGTAAACGCCGACCGCGGAGGTTCCCGTCGTGGCGGTCGCGAGGCCGCGGACGCCGACGCCCGAGGTGGAATCAGCCTGGCCGGTGACGCCGAAGGTGGATCCGGTGGCGGAGTTGGCCTGGCCGAAGACGCCCGAGCCGTCGGGCGAGTAGGAGAGGCCGAAGACGCCGAAGTTGACGCCGCCGGCGCCGAGGGCGGCGCCGAAGACGCCGTACCCGCCGAGGGACGAGTTGACACCGCGGACCGCCTGCTGCGCGGAGGTGGTCCGGACCTCGAGGGGCATGGAGGGGGTCATGGTGCCGATGCCGACGTTGCCGCCGGTGTAGTAGGTGTTGGCGCCCGAGGAGACCCAGAGGCCCTGGGGGCCGACGGTGTAGTCGTCGTCGGGGTTGCCGAAGCCGCCCAGTCCGCCCGGGTCGGCGTTGGGGTCGAAGCCGGCGCCCTGGGGATCGAGGAGCGGGTTGCGTGATGTGTTGCGCGAGAGCGAGAGGCTCGCGTTGGAGCGGGCTTCCTCGGCGGCGAGAGCCGCGGCGCGTGCCTGCTCGTCAGAGATGTTGGTCACGCCCGGCTCGATGCGCTGGCGGGGGGTGAGGGTGACGTAGTCGCCGTCGCCCGAGGGCGCACGGACGCTGACCTCGAGCCAGCCGGCGGCGCTTGCGCCGAAGTCGAGGGTGGCCTTGAAGGCGCCGTCGGCCAGCGTGTGCGCGGGCAGCTCGATCGTGTCGCCGATCTGGGCGCCGGCCTCTGCCGAATCAAAGAGTCGGAAGCGCAGATCCGCGGAGCTGTCCACGGGTGCGTCGAGGTACGAGAGTGTTCCCTCGTAGACCACGGGCTCTGCGAGCGCGGGGGTCCCGAACGTGACGGCGACGGCGAGACCACAGGCCGTGGCCAGGACAGAACTCCAGCATTGCATGGCGGGCTCCAGCTTTGCGATGCCGCGTCGGACACTCCGAACGACGAGCTCTCGCGATGTGTGGGGGGTCGCGTGCGGTCCATCCCCACCGGGGGACATCCCCCGGCTCGCCAATCCCCTCGGTTCATGGTTTATCAGGGAGGTCCGGTAATGGCAAGGATTGTGATCGCTGTGGGTTACCGTGATTGCGGGGGAGGCCGGTGACGCCGGGCTCGCCCGCGATCGCGGGCGGACCGTGGGCGTGTACACTCGCTCGCTCCGTCACGCATGAGCGTTCCACCCATCAACGTCGGCGTCGTCGGCCTCGGGTTCATCGGGGCGGTGCATGTGCGCGCGTACGGCGCGGGCGGCACGCGTGACGCGTGCCGGCTGGTCGCGGTGTGTGACCGCGACGGATCGCGGCTCGACGGGCGGGCGTTCGTGGGCGGCAACCTGAAGGCGGAGGACGCCGAGCCGCTGTTCGATCCGTCACGCGCCGCGACGTACACCGATCCCGCGGCGCTGCTCGACGACGAACGCGTGGACCTCGTGAGCGTGTGCACACCCACCGACACGCACGTGGACCTGGCGATCGCGGCACTGGACGCGGGCAAGCACGTGCTGGTCGAGAAGCCGCTGGCGATCCGGGCGTCGGAGGTCGAACGCCTGGCGGAACGGGCGCGGGGCTCGGACCGATTGTGCGTGCCCGCGATGTGCATGCGCCACTGGCCGGGCTGGGATACGCTGATCGGGATGGCCCGCTCGGGCGAGCACGGCAAGGCCCTCAGCGCCCGGTTCGAGCGGATGGGGGCGCCGCCCAGGTGGTCGAGCTTCTACGCGGACGCCGCCCGCTCGGGCGATGCGCTGTTCGACCTGCACATCCACGACGTGGACATGGTGCACGCGTGCTTCGGGGCGCCCCGGGAGGTCCACGCGGTGGGTCGCCCGGGGCACGTGTCGGCGAGCTACAGGCTCGAGGGCGGGCCTCCGTTGGTGATCGCCGAGGGCGGGTGGTTGTCGGACCCGGAGGCCGCGTTCCGGATGCGGTACGTCGTGGAGTTCGAGCGGGCGCTGGTGGAGTTTGATTTCGGACGCGAGCCGGCGATGAGCGTGCTTGTCGGGGGCGAGCTGCGGAGCCCGGAGCTGGACACCCGCACCGGGTGGGAGGCGCAGGCGGCGCGGGTTGTGCGCGCGGTTGCGTCGGGCGAAAGGACGAGGCTGCCGACGCTCGACGACGCGCTGGCCGTGACGCGGACGCTCGAAGCGGAGCTGGAGTCGCTGCGGACCGGGCGCCCCGTCGGCATGGGGCGCGGCTGATCAGCGTGGCGGTGGTTCGGACGTGGGGGAGGTTACGACGGCGTCTGCGCGCGCGCTCTGGCCGAGCACGCAGACGCCCGTCGCCAGCGCCGTCGCGATCGAGAGCTTCCAAGGGAACGCGAGCCCGAGCACGAACGAGAGTGCCCTCAGGAATCCCTCCTGGGCGGACACGCCCGAGGGGGTGGCGGGTGATGCCGCGCGGAGAACATCGATCTGCCCGAGCATCCACCGGAGCGAGGGCAAATCCAGCGCAAGCGACCACGCGGCCGGTTCCATGAGCACGACCGCGAGGAACCCGGCGGCGAGAGCGGCCACGACGCTCGCGGTCGAGCCGCGCCGGGTGAAGAGCGCGGTGAAGTACACGCCCAGGAGCCCCGAGTATGCGTAGACCATGACGCCGAGGGCGAAGTCGATGAGCGTCTGCCCGCTGGAGCGCTGCCAGAAGACGCAGCCGGTCGCGAAGAGTGCGAGGATCAGGCCCCAGCCGACAACGGCGGCGCGACCGACCCTGACGTAGTGGACCGGGTCGCGATCCGGCGCCCAACGCGTGTAGAAGTCGCTCACAAACGTCGAGGACATCGCGTTGATGGCGGAGTTCAGGCTCGAGAGACCAGCGGCGAATAAGCCGGCCATCATCAACCCCGTCATACCCGCTGGCATCTCGCGGAGGATGAAGTTGAGGAAGATGGTCCGCGAGTCGTCGGGCGCCGAGAGCGGGGCGGCCGCGCCCATGACTTCGGGGCGTTGGTAGAACACGAACAGCAGCAGACCCACGCCCATGAACAGCAGGACCACGGGCAGGCCCACGAGCTGGGCCGCGATGACGGACCACGAGCCGGCCCGCGCCGAGCGGCACGTGAGCATGCGCTGGACGAGGTCCTGGTCCGTGCCGTACGCGCCGACGCCCAGGAGCGTGAACCCGACGAGGATCGCCCAGAGCGAATAGGGAGCGCGCGGGTCGGTCGAGAGACTGATGAGCGTGAGCTTCCCGCTGTCGCCGCTGCCCGCGGCGGCGGAGCCCGGCGCCTCGGCGAGTACGCGCGCGATCTCGCCCACGCCAACCGGGATTTTTACAAGAAGCAACGTGATCGCAGCAACGACCGCGGCGAGGAACACAAAGGTCTGTAGCACATCGGACCAGATAACGCTCGAGATCCCGCCCGCGAGTGTGTAGACGATGCCGACACTGGCCATCAGCGCGATCGCGGCGACGAGCTGCCAGGCGGGTATGTGCTGGGTGTCTGGGGGCTCGCCGAAGAGGATGAGCGACGCGGGCAACGCGACGATGAACAAGCGGGCGCCCGAGGCGAACACGCGACCGAGCATGAACATCGCGGACGCGGACCGCTTGGCGGTTGGCCCGAACCGTGCATCGAGCAGCTGGTAGACCGTCGCGACCCTGGCGCGGTAGAACGCGGGGATGAACCAGATGGCGATGGCGATCGCGGCGAGCATCATCCCAAGGCTGCTGGCGAGGTACGTCAGATCGCCGACGTACGCCTGCTGCGGGCCCCCGATGAACGTGGCGGCCGACAGGCTGGTCGCGAGGATTGAGATCGATACTGCCCACGCCGGCATCCGTCTGGCGGCCAGGAAGTAGTCATCGGTCGAACGCTGGGCGCGGAGCGCGAACACGACGCCGGTGACGATGAGAACAGCGAAGTACGCGCCGAGGACGAGCCAATCGAGCGGCGCGAAGCCGGCCGCGAGCGTGAGCATCGGCGGAGCGTACCTCGGCGAGGCACGCGGGGCGCTGGCATGATCGGCGACGGGCCCGGAACGATGATGGCGGTTCGCTCAGCGCCCATGCGCCGACGGATTTCCCGGCGAGGTCAGGGGTGTCGACTTGGACGCGGTCGGCTCATCGTCGAAGACCGCGCGAGCAGGCGGGGCGCCGAGGTCCTCGAAGTGGCCTCGCCTGCTCGCGCCTGCCGAGGCCGCGATGCGCACGGTGTTCACGGGAGGATATGCGCTCTGCCTTGACGCCATGCTGCGAACGCTCGGTTGCGCGCGATTCGATCTCGGATACGAGCCCGATCGGTTCTTGCTCGCAGAGTCCAACCTATTCGAGGCCCACACCATTTTCGCCGAAGTCCGCGGCCCCGATCACAAGGACACACTGGAATGTGTCCGTGGCCTTATTGACCTCTCCGACTCCTGGCAAGCCGCCGAACCGAACAAGGGCTACGACGCCAAGGCCGCCGAGTGGAGGGCAAAGCTCGAAGCTGCGGCCCCGCCACCCGAGCCTGTAGCCGCACCAAATGATTGAATCATCTCCGCGTCAAGACGGGCACATGGTTGGGGTCGTGAGATTCCGCGTGCTTGCCAAACGGCAGGCAGGGCAGCAGGCTCGGGGCATGGCGGGCCAACGACGGCTCTCGCGGGCCGTCGGGTGCAAAGCGGGCGAACGGACTCGAACCGTCAACATTCAGCTTGGAAGGCGGAAAGCCCCTCGCGCAAGCCCTTGGTCTTCCAGATACTTCCGCGCGTGCGCACAAGACCCCCGGCCATACTCACAGCGATTCGCTGAATCGCCGCGCTGATGCTCCGGGTTTGTCCAAGGTCGTGGATGCGTGGCCGACGCTACCGCCAGCAATCCAGGCCGGCGTGCTCGCGTTGATCGCTGCCTTCGCCGAGGAGGCCGCCCGTGACTAAACAACGTGACAAGCCGAGGAAATCTGGCGAACCGTCGCCGGTGATCAAACTGAGCGGTGATCCGGCCACAGACCCGATAGCGGCGAGACAGATTCATGCCTGCGCAGTACCTGGGGCCATCTTCGGCGACGCTCTCCGGTACCAGCTCGAGGGGCTTTTCGAGGGGCTCCGGCTCGCCCAGTCCGCCCACACGTACGTGGACGACCTGATGCGGCGGCTGTACGCCCCGACATACTGATACCTGGTGAGAACAGCGAGTGATCGGTGGCATGCAATGAAAAACGCCGCAGACAGGTGTCTGCGGCGTTCGTGCTTGTTGGCGTAGGAGGGGGGCTACCCGCCTTGGCCTATCGCTGAAGGGGGCGTTGCGAGGTTCAGCGTCGACGGCGGCCGAACAGGAGCGGGATGCCAAGCACCGCGAGAGTGGACGGTGCTGGGGTGACGTTGATGTTGTCGTAGAAGATGCCCGAGCCTTCGAAGTTGCTCGCGACGCTGAAGAATCCGAACTGAAAGAGCTGGCCCTCGAGCGAGCCGTCGATGGCGAGGTCCATCGAGTACCCAGTCCAATCGACCGGAGTGTTGGTCATGTCGATGGTGACGAAGTTGGTCAGCGCGAAACCGTTATTCGGATCGAGCGTCTTGATGAACGCGACCGCGGTCGAGTCGCCCTCGATGTTTCCGAGCTTGGCGTCGTACGAGAACGTCCATGTGCTGCCGATATCGGCGGCGCCGATAGTGGACTCCTGGAAGACATTGGCCTCGATGAGGAGGCCGTTGCCGTGATCTGCGTTGTTGTAGTCGTTGTAGACGCTGAGCTGCTGCTGGCCCTGCGGGGGTCCGCCCTCGCCGCTCACAATGGCGGAGAACGCCGGACCGCCATTGGGCGCCGGAAACGCAAAGTAGTTGTACAAGAAGCCGCCGCCGGCATCGAAGACGTTGGCCCCGACCAGCCAGCCATCGTCGCCGAGTGCGGTCGGAGAGGCCATGTTGAGCCCCTCAAAATCCTGGGAGTACGCCGAGATGTCGGCCATCGCGGCGGGCACAACGCCCAGTGCGAGCACGACGCCGCAGCACATGCCGCGCTTCAGAATGCTTTTCATGGTGTCTCTCTTTCTCATGGTCGGCACCGAGCCAACGTGTCCGCGTTTCTTCTCTCATCTCGATGACGAGTCCAACGGAACGCCTCAGCCCGTCTTCCTCGGAGTAAACCGTAACAGTTTCAATCGTCCGCGGTCAAGGGGGTTTTTGAGCATGCCAGAACACATGCCAAACAAATGCGGTAATGATCTCGTTTCTAGGCTTAACCGGGTCTGTCGTGTGGCCGCGATAGAGGCTGTCCGTGTCGAGAATCAGTGTTCTGAGGTTCCGGAACAGTGTCATTCGCGACTCCGCCCAACATCACCCATGACGAGCGACGGAGATGACCTTGGGCTGGCCTGAGTTCTGGAATGACTCGAGTAGCCGGGCTCACCGAGTTTCTGCCGGCACTGTCTGTACAGAGTGTGTGAGGGTCAGTGCCGTAGCGATAAACCTCGTCCTGAGCCGATCGCCCTGCTAGGCGATCGCTCGTGCGTCGCCCTCGGCCTCGAAAAGGTGTACCAGGGCGGGATCGACGGCGAGGGTGAGCGGATCGTCCGCGCGTACCTCGCTGTCCAGCTTCATCCGGGAGATGGCGCGCTCGTTCGTGGGTGTCTGAAAGACAATGTCGGCGTCTTCCCCGAGGGGATCTACCGAACGCACGGTCGTACGCACGCACGCGAAGCCCGGCGTGGTGGCAGATTTGAGTGGTTTGAAGTGCTGCGGGCGTACGCCGAGCGTCATGGGCCGGTCCTGGCTCAGAGTAAAACGCCCGCTGAGGCTCGCCGGCAGATCGACGGCGATTGGCTGCTGGGCCTCTCCCTGCCCGGCCCGCTCGTGGAACACCCACGCCTCCCCCCGGCGGCGGACAGTGCCCTCAAAGAAGTTCATGTGCGGGCTTCCAATGAACGACGCCACGAATCGTGTTGAGGGCCGCTGATACACATCCATGGGTGTGCCAACTTGCTGCACAGTACCGCCGTCCATCACCACGATCCGGTCGCCGAGCGACATCGCCTCTTCCTGGTCGTGGGTGACGTAGATCGTTGTCGTGCGGAGTCGCTGATGGAGGGCCTTGAGCTCGGTGCGCATCGTGGCCCGGAGCTTTGCGTCGAGGTTGGACAGCGGCTCGTCGAAGAGGTACACCGCCGGCTCCCGGACGATCGCCCGCCCGACGGCGACCCTCTGACGCTGCCCGCCGGAGAGGTGGGCAGGTCGCCGGTCGAGCATGTCGGTCAGGCCCAAGAGTTCGGCGGCGTCGGAGACGCGGCGGTCGATCTCTGCCGATGGCAGACGCCGCAGGCGCAGAGCGAACGCGAGGTTCTTCCGGACACTCATGTGGGGATAGAGCGCGTAGCTCTGGAAGACCATCGCAATATCGCGGTCCTTGGGCGCGACGTCGTTGACCACCCGCTCCGCGATGCGGATGGAACCGCTGGTCACCGTCTCGAGGCCGGCGACCATCCGGAGGGTGGTGGACTTGCCGCACCCGGACGGGCCGACGAGGACGAGGAACTCGCCGTCCGCGATCTGGATCGAGACCCCGCGCACGGCGTCCACACCGCCTGGGTACGTTTTGCCGACATTGTCGAGCTGGACGATCGCCATGATCGATGAGGATAGCGACCAGACCGCGCGAACCGCTCGCCCGGTCGGGGGTCTGTCACTGGGCGACCCGGCTAAGATCCGCACCGCCAGGGGCGGGGTACCCGTCCCGGGGCGAAGATAATTCAGGGGCCTCGCGCACGAACTTCTCTTTCCCGACCGCTCTTGACGACGAGATTGCCATGACGTTTCCGAGCGACTTTGTCTGGGGGGTGGCCTCCTCGTCGTACCAGATCGAGGGCGCCGCCAGCCAGGGCGGGCGGACGCCGAGCGTGTGGGACACGTTCTGCCGCGAGCCTGGGCGTGTGCACGGTGGGCACACCGGCGATGTGGCCTGCGACCACGTCAACCGGATGCCCGCGGATGTCGGCCTGATCGCCGGCCTGGGCGTGAACGCCTACCGCCTCTCGATCTCCTGGCCACGGGTGATACCGGGCGGAGTCGGCGAAGTCAGCCAGGAAGGGCTGGGCTTCTACGACCGCCTCGTCGACGCACTCCTCGGACACCGGGTGGCGCCCTGGATCACGCTCTACCACTGGGACCATCCTCAGGCCATCCAGGACCGGGGTGGATGGCTGAACCGCGAGTCCGCCGACTGGTTCGCAGAATACGTCGGGCGGGTGGTTGACCGGCTCTCCGACCGGGTCGCGAACTGGATCACTATCAACGAGCCGCAGATCTTCATTGGGATGGGGCACATCACGGGCACGCACGCGCCGGGCCTCGAGCTCTCCCGGCGCGAGAGTCTGCTGGCGGCGCACCACGTGATGCTGGCGCACGGCAAGGCGGCGCAGACGATCCGCGAGCGGGCCAAGACGCCCACGAATGTGGGCTGGGCGCCGGTTGGTGCCGTTGTCTCGCCCGCCGACGGGCACGAAAGCTCGGTGGATGCGGCGCGGGAGCTGATGTTCCGTGTCAGCCCGACGGAGGGGAACTGGGCGTTCAACAACTCGTGGTTCGCGGACGCAGCGGTCTTTGGCCGCTACCCGGAGGACGGGCTCAGGGCGTTTGGGAGCGATGCACCCGAGCCCCGCGCCGGGGATATGGAACAGATCGCCCAGCCCCTGGACTTCTACGGCGCCAACACGTACACGGGGCTTCGTGCCAGGCAAGGCGCCGACGGACCCGAGGCCGTGGAGTTCCCCCCGGGCTCTCCGAGGACGATGTTCGACTGGCCCGTCGCGCCCGAGTCGTTGTACTGGGGACCTCGATTCCTGGCGGAGCGGTACAAGCTCCCGGTGTACATCATGGAGAACGGGCTGGCTTCGATGGACTGGGTCGGCGAAGACGGCCAGGTCCGCGACATGGGCCGGATCGACTTCCTGTCGAGGTACCTGAAGCAGCTCGGGCGGGCGATCAATGACGGTGTTGATGTCCGTGGCTACTTCTGCTGGTCAATCCTGGACAACTTCGAATGGGCCGAGGGCTACCGCATGCGGTTCGGGCTTGTCCACGTCGATTACCAGACGCTGCTCAGGACACCAAAGGCCTCCTACGCGTGGTACCGGGATGTGATCTCCGGGCGGGGTGTCAGCGCGGAACCCTGTCAGGGGAAAATGTAACAGTTCCAAGTATTTTGAGCGCCTCTGATCGTCGGGTCGGCCCGTCGTGTGCGGGACCGCTCCAGGTTCCCTCGCGGCCCTTTCCCGGCATGCGACCCCCGAATCCGGCGGTCACAAGCGATATGTTCGGGTTTCAGTACGCTCTGAAGCCCAGGTCACAGGCCAGCAATCGGCGTACTTGCCGCTTGGTGTGCCCTAGGGGATCCGGTACTATTTGGAACAGTTACATCCCGGGCGGACGCTCGCCGCGGGCCAACCAGAGGGAGTATCGAGATGAGAAACGTGACGACTGGATTCCGGGGTCTCCTGTTCGCGGGCGCGCTCGCGGCCGCGACGCCCGCCATGGCCCAGAACCTGGTTGCCAACGGCAGCTTCGAGGTTGATGGTCCGGGATTCACACTCTTCGAGAGCTGGGGTCAGTTCAACAACGTCTTCGAGGACGAGAGCGTCGAGGTCGTCGCGCAGGACGGCCTGCAGTCGGCGAAGATGTTCGGGCAGTTCGCTCCTGAGGCGCAGAGCGAGGCGGGGCTCTTTCAGGAGCTCAGCGTCTCACCCGGCGTCAAGTACGACCTGAAGGTGTACACGCACGTCCTCTCGAGTGACCCGATCCAGGCCCAAGACGATACAGGCAGCCCAGGAGGCAACACGTTCGGGCACCTGGCGCTCGCGATTCTTGATTTCAAGAACTCTAGCGGCGGTATCATTCAGAGCAACGAGGTCCAGGTGCATGACTCGAACACTTCGTCGCTCGATCAGTGGAACGAGTACAACCTCAGTGCGACCGCGCCCGCGGGCGCGGAGACAGTCCAGCTCACGCTGCTGCTGCTCCAGTGGGATCTGGCGACCGGCGCTATCTTCTGGGACAACGTGTCGTTGACTGTGGGCGACGCCGAGCCCCAGCCCTGCAACCCGGCCGACCTCGCCGAGCCCTTCGGCGTCCTCGACTTCTCAGACGTTATCGCCTTCCTGAGCGCGTTCGGCAGCGGCTGCCCGTAAACGGACTCTCATGCCGCGATCGCGGCGATTCTGGAACCCCCTCGTCATACGCGGGAGGCCCTCACGGGCCCCCGCGTTTTTTTATTGCACGATGTTGGCCGCCCGCGTTCAGCCTTTGACGGCGCCCGCCGTGAGCCCCGAGATGAACTCCTTCTGGAGCAGCATGAAGAGGGCGGCGGGCGGCAGCACGGAGACGACCGTGCCGGCCATGAGCAAGCCGTAGTCCTGGCGGTACACGCCCTTGAGCTGGGACACGGCGACCGACAGGGGGAACTTCTCGGCGGTTTGCAGGACGACCTGGGGCCAGACGAAGTTGTTCCAGGTTGCGAGGAACGTGATGAGAATGAACGCGCCCACCATCGGCCTCACGAGCGGGAGCACGACGCCGAAGAAGATCCCGATCTCGGAGCAGCCGTCGATGCGGGCAGCCTCGAGTAGCTCTCGGGGGACGGACTGGAGTGTCGCCTGGCGGAAAAGGAAGACGCCGAACGCCGGGGCAAGGGCCGGGAGAATGAGCCCCGTGTAGCTGTCGAGCATGCCGAGCTCGTACAGCAGTTGGTACGTCGGGGCGAGCAGCAGCGGCGGTGGGATGATCAGGGCCGCGAGGACAAGCGTCGTGACGAGCCCGCGCCCGGCGAACCGGAGGTGCGCCAGCGCGTAGCCGCCCGCCGCGCACGCGAGAGTGGCGAGGACTGCGGTCGTGGACGAGAGGAAGACGGAGTTGAGCAGGGCGCGCCCGATGCCGAGCTCGAAGAAGAGGCGGTTGTAGTGCTCGAGGGTCAGGTCGCCCCACGCGATCCCGAGCGGGCCGTCGCCAGCTGGCAGGAACATGGATGAAAAGAAATCGTCGGTGGACTTGAGCGAGGCGGTGAGCAACCAGACGAACGGGATGAGGGTGAGTATGGCAAGCGGGATGAGCGCGGCGTGTGCGGCCAGCGCCCACATCTTCAGCGAGACAGAGTGTGATCTCATGCCTTCGCCTCCGATCGCGCGAGCCTGAGCTGGATGGCCGCGAACCCGACCAGCATCAGCGCAAGCACCCAGCCGATCGCGCTGGCGTAGCCGAGGTCCCCGGTCTCGAAACCGCTTTGATAGAGGTACATGACGATTGTCAGGCCGCGGTTGGCCGGGCCGGCGGTGGCGTTGAGCATTACGTACGGCAACTCGAAGAGCTGCACGCTGCCGATGATCGAGAGCAGCACGACGAACGAGGCGACCGGGCGGATGGCGGGGAGCGTGACGTTGACGAAACGTGCCCACGGCCCGGCGCCGTCGATCGAGGCCGCCTCCACGAGTGTCTGATCCACGTTCTGAAGGGCGGCGAGGAAGTAGACCATGTTGAATCCAACGTACATCCAGAGCGTCGTGATGATGAGCGTGGGCATTACAAACGTTTGCAGCCAGGGAAAGTCGAGGCTGGTCCCGAATGCGGCGTGCAATGCCTGATTGAGTAGTCCTGACCTCTTCTCGAAGATGATGCTCGCGAGCATCGCGACGAATACAAGACCCATGAGCTGCGGACTGAAGAAGATGAGGCGGTAGGCGCCTCGCCCACGCAGACCAGGTCGGTTGAGCAGCATCGCGAGCCCGAGGGCGAGCGGGAGCTGGATGAACACCGACGCGGCGGTGAAAACGAGTGTGTTCCCGACCGCACGCCAGAAGAGCGGGTCCTGCACGAGGCTCGTGAAGTTTCGCAGCATGACGAAGCGGGAGTCCTGGGGCCCGTACGTCTGCATCAGGGCGAGCACCCCCGCCCGGGCAAGAGGGACGACCACGAACAGCAGGAACACGCCTAAAAATGGCGCGGCCAGCATGTACGCGGCGAACGAGCCTTGCTCACGCGCACGCCCGCTCACTCCGCGCCCTCCAGGAACACGTTCCGCTCCATCTGGCGGCGTACGGCCGTCTCGGCGCGAGCGAGTTCGTCTCGGCAGCGTGGGACGAGTGCCGACGCATCGAATGTCCCGTTCTTGCGTGCCCACTCCGCGACAGCGACCGCGGCGTCGCGGAATCGATCGAGGGCCAGCTTGGCGTAGGGCGACGACGTACGGGCCGGGATCAGCGGCGCCTGCTCGACGTAGAGCCGTCCCTTGGCCTGCCCCCCGAAGTACTCATCGGGTTGATCGAACATCGGGTCGTCCCAGTAGGTCTTGATCGGCGTCACGATGTCGTTGCGGGTATACAGCTCGCGAGCGATGACGTCGGAGAAGTAAAGATCTTTCGCGAGCTCCCACGCCTCATCGACGCGCTGCGACGTCTTCGGGATCCCGACCATGGTGCCGCCCCACACGCTCGTCCGCCGCCCGCCCGGCTCCCACGCCGGAAGGGGCATCACCTTGACCTTGCCCGCGAGCTGAGGGAGTTGCAGGCGCCAGATGTTGCACATCCAGTCGGGCATGATGTACGCGATCGCGTAGCCGTCGATCTTCAGCTTGTTGCCCGCGGCCGTGAAGTCAGGCACGTCGGCCGCGATCCGATCCGGGCCGACGCACCAGGAGATCAACTCGGCGAGCACGCGAGCATTCGTTTCGGTGTCCATCGCCAGGCGTTCGTCGGCGTCGAAGAACCCGCCGCCGGCCTGGAGCAGAAGGGTTTCGAATCTGTCGCCGTCGGTCTCCCAGAGTCCCAGCAGGTACCGGTCCGGCTTACCGTCTTTATCATGATCGACCATGAGCGGACGCATCACACGACGAAAGTCGGCCCAGGTCTTGACAGTCGAGAGATCGATGCCGGCGGCCTCAACGATGTCCGCCCGATACGCAAGCAGCACAGGGTGCACGTCGTGTGGGAGGCCAAAGATTCGGTCCCGTGAGGACCACGGCCCGAATGACGGCGTATTGATCTGATCGAGTAAACCCTCGCTGGCAAGCCTATCGGTGAGATCGACGAAACCGACGCTCTCGAGGGGCCCTGTGAAGGCCTGTCCGGCCATCTGACGTTCGACTTCGATGAGGTCGGCCGTCTGGAGTCCGGCAAAGAAACCGGACATCATCCTGCGCTTGAGCGCGGGGATGCCGATCACGCGCAGATTGACGTTGGGTTCGTCGTGGTCACGGCGGTCGTCGAGCGCGGGGGCGTAGAGCAAACGGTGTTCGGGGGAGAAGATCCACATCTCGAGCCCTGGCCGGCTCGGGATAGGCCAGGCGACGAGGGCGACTGCAGAGACGATCGCGAACGCGATGATGATTGCGGCGCCTGGAGACAAGCTCCGGATCAACGTTTCGAGTGCCGTGCGCATCTGGCCGATGGTTCCTCGAACGCGATCAAGATGTATCCGAGTCACTGCGTGTTGATCGGGCCGCGGGCTAACATCCGGACGGACTCGGGAGTCATCTTCTCTGGCAGTGGTGTCGCGCGTGTTAAATCTGGCGGACGACACGCCGCTGTCCGTCGACGAGCCGGACCGCGGTGATCGGTGCGAGCCCAGTGCTCTCGTGAATACTCAGCGTGGTCTCATGCAGTTCCCTGCATACCGGGTGCGCGTTTCCCGAGAGTGCGCGGGTCAGCCACCGGGCGGCCTCCAGCCCGAGCCCGTGTGCGTCCTGGCATACAGCTGTGAAGTTTGGAAACGTGCGCAGGCGTACATCGCCATCATCGAACCCGACGATCGACAGATCCTTGGGCACGCGAATACCAATCTGCAGGCACCTGTGGAGGGCGCCGACGGTCGAGAGCGGGTTCGTGAAGTAGATCGCGGTGGGAGGGTCTTCCATCTCCAGGAGGTGGTTGAGCATCATGGCCCCCCCCTCGGGCCCGGCGGGCGCCCGCACTGTCAGCCCCGGGTCCCGCTCGATGCCCGCGGCCCTGAGCGCCTGTGCGTACCCGTCCTCACGATCCTGGTGGTCGGAGTCTTGCACGTTGTGGATCGCCAATGCGATCCGCTTGTGTCCGAGACTCAGCAGGTGCTCGACCGCAGCGCGGCTAGTCGAGCGCGACTCCGAGTCTACGAAGTTGACCGCGAGGTCGTCCGACCGGTCCGCGACCAGGATTACCGGGAATCCCTCGGCGGCGATCTGGGCGGCCAGGCTAGGAGCCGCGTCGAGCGAACGGAGCACGATCCCACGGACACCCTTGCGTTGGAAGATGTGCGTGTAGCTTTCGAAGTCGTCGCGGTCGCGTTCAAGATTGATGATTGTCAGGTCGAAGCGTCCTTCGCTCGCACCGCGGACCATCCCGTTGAGCATGAGCGAGTCGAAGTCGCCGAAACCCGCCTGGATGGGACCGCTGGGGTAGACCAGGCCGATCACGTTTGTCGGGCGCTTTCCCACCGCGGGTGTGTACCCAACAGACCGGGCGGCCTCAAGAACGCGCTGTCGCGTGTCGGCGCTCACTTCGGGATGATCGTTCAACGCCCGCGACACCGTCGCGACCGAAACTCCGAGCGACTTCGCAATTTCTCGAACCGATGCCATCCGGCTTTGCTCCTTCTTAAACGTCTCGTTGGAGCCTGTGACTCGCGCCCACCGCCCAGACTACCCGGGGTCCAGATCCCTTTCCTGGCGACGATCCAGCGGTGACCAGAGCGCCTCGTACGAACTTTGCTCGGTCTCGGTATTGATGAGCGTGGGAGCGCTCAACCCCTCGACGTGCCCATCCACGAACCCTGTGTTGGCCCGACCCTCGAGCCCATAGGTGTCATTGAGTCGCCTGGGGTGGCGGTAAAAGGGGATGTACGAAGTGGGCGTTCCCACCGATTCGAACTCCGGCGGTCTCGAGCCGGCCTGCCAGTTGCCGATGTTCCAGTTCGGAGTCGGCATGCCCTCGCCCGCTCCGAACCGTCGCCCTGGCAACTCGTGTGAGCCGATGCTTCCATTTGTAAAGTACCTATCGTCTCCGGAGAGCGACTCGATCTGGCCGCGCCACAGCCCCCATGCCTCGCTGAACAAGATCATGCGGTATGACTCGCTGACCGCATTGTCGAATGCGCGCCCGTTGCGGTACGTCCCAGGGTTTCCGGCGTGCTCTCCGGGCTTAAACAGCTTCAAGGTACCCGTCGAGAAATCTGGTACGTACTCGGCGGCCGAAGAAGCCCAGTAGTTCATGGTGAATGACCGCCCCGCTTGCGGGTGGTTTGGGCAGGTGACCACTCCGCCACCCACGGTCTGGTTCTCGACGTTGTTCGCCGCCAGATTACTGAAATCCTGCTGGGGTAGGTACTGCCCGATGCGGTTCACGTCGTACCAGAGCATGTTTCGCTTGTCATTGGTTGGGTCGATGACCACCGATCCCGCAAGGATTGTCGGGAACTGATCTCGAAAATCGGTGGAGTAGGTAATTGCAGCAAGAGTAAGTTGTTTCATGTTAGATCGGCAGAGCGAGTCTCGTGCCGACTCGCGGGCCGACCCCAAGGCCGGCAGCAGGATTCCGATCAACAGCGCGATGATGGCGATGACGACGAGCAGCTCGATGAGCGTGAACGCGGGGTTCCTTCGAGTCATGCCGTACCTTTCGCTGTTTGCATCTCGCGGCCAACGCCGGAACAGTTTCGGAAGTGTCCCAGAATCGAGCCCCAGCTGCAAGTGGTGATTGCGCGGAGACCGATTGTGTAATACGCACTCTAATCGCCAAAAATCAATGAATACCCTATCACACACCGGCCATGCTTTCCCATAAAATCACAGCGGCGATCTTCCTGTGAATGCTGCAACTGTTACGCTACGCACGTTGTAGCACCTCGAGGACCGGCAGATGGAGTACATGATCATGAGTCTGCTGGCGATCCTGGCGGCTGTTGTGGCGGGATGCTCAGTGGTCACGATCGGGGGGGGGCAGGGCGGCGTCCACGTGAGCCTCGAACGTGACGGCGAGTCTTGGCGACTCCTGCGTGATGGTCAGGTGTAC
The DNA here is from genome assembly GCA_029260515.1 of Phycisphaerales bacterium. GTDB lineage: Bacteria > Planctomycetota > Phycisphaerae > Phycisphaerales > UBA1924 > JAJRXR01. The sequence goes on from JAJDDC010000096.1 coordinate 60,766, forward strand.
GAGATCCGAGGCGCCGGCGGCCGCTCGCAACTTGACCGCCTCGCCGATGCAGGCGGCAACTCCATACGCACTTGGGACGGCGAGGGCATCGAAGACCTGTTGGATCAGGCGCATGCTCTCGGGCTAACGGTCACGGTCGGTATTTGGCTCGAGCACGAGCGTCACGGATACGACTACGACGATGCGACCGTCCGAGCGAACCAGTTGGCAAAGGTTTCTCGGATCGTGCGAGCTTATCGCGATCACCCGGCCGTATTGCTCTGGGGTGTCGGCAACGAGGTCGAGCTCGGGGGGGATCTGGACAAGGCCCTCCGTGCAATCGAAGAAGCCGCTGCGGTTATAAAGGAACTAGACAGCGCTCATCCGACGATGGCCGTGATCGCCGAGATCGGTGATGACAAGGCCGTGCGAGTCCGCGAGCGTTGTCCGAGCATCGACCTCCTCGGGATCAACTCGTACGGTGGGATCGCGTCGGTGCCGCAGCGTCTCTCGGAGCAGGGATACGACGGCGCCTACATCGTCACAGAGTTCGGACCGCGTGGTCACTGGGAAGGCCCGCTGACCCAGTGGGGAGCGCCGATCGAACCGACCAGCGCCGAGAAAGCGGCCATGTACGAGGCCCACTACCTTGCCGGCATCAAGGCAGAGATGCCGGGACGCTGCCTGGGCTCGTACGTGTTCCTCTGGGGGCAGAAGCAGGAGACCACCGCCACCTGGTTCGGGATGTTCCTCCCGAGCGGCGAATCGCTCCCGACCGTGGACGTCATGCACCGATTGTGGACGGGCAGCGAGCCCCCCAACGCGGCGCCGATGGTCAAGCGGATAGAGGCGGGGCTGATCCCGCACTATGTCAGGCCCGGCGACAGATTCGACGCGTCGGCCGAGGCGGAGGACCCGAACGGCGACGAGTTGAGGTACCAATGGAGCGTCGTCGCAGAATCTTCGGACCGGAAGACTGGCGGAGACAGCGAGCAAGCCCCGCCGGAGATCCCGGGACGTGTGCTCTCGTCGTCAGGGGCGACGGCTGTGATCGAGGCGCCCGCCGTACCCGGGGCATACCGCCTGTTTGTGTATGCGTTCGATGACAATGGTGGCGCCGGTACGGCGAATCTACCCTTTCTCGTCAAGGCGAACGACGAGTAGGATATGAGTTGGAAAGAACCGCTGGCATGAAACACAAGCGAACAATCGTATTGATGCTCTGCGTCCTGTGTTTCTCGGCGGCAGCACAGGCGCAGCTCGAGTTGTACTGGTCCGACGAGTTCGATGGGGCCGTGCTTGATCTCGGGGTTTGGGAGCGCCAGGTCGGTGATGGTACGGCGTACGGCCTGCCGAGCGGTTGGGGCAACAACGAACAGCAGTATTACACGCAGCTCTCGCTCAACTCGTATGTACAGGACGGCCTTCTGCACATCGTCACATACGATGTCCCGTTCGCCGGCTTCGACTACTCATCCGCACGTATTCGCACCAAAGGCGCGTTCGAGTTCAGATACGGGAAAGTCGAGGCGCGGATCAAGCTCCCGAAGGGGGCCGGTATGTGGCCAGCGTTCTGGATGCTGCCGACGGACTCGCCGTACGGCGGCTGGGCCGCCAACGGCGAGATCGATGTGATCGAGGCTGTAAATCAGATGACGACGATACACGGGACGATCCACTACGGGGGGTCGTTCCCCGACAACACAAGCGCCGGCGGGACCGTGGGCGGTGCTGATTACTCGCAGGATTTCCATGTGTACGCGGTCGAGTGGGAGCCGGACCAGATCCGCTGGTCTGTTGACGGTCAGCCGTACAGAACGCTCTCGAACTCGGCGTGGAACAGCGCCTCGGCGCCCTCGAACCCCCGTGCACCGTTCGATCAGCAGTTTCATCTGCTGCTGAACCTCGCAGTCGGCGGAAACTTCCCTGGAGATCCCAACGGTTCGACGGTCTTCCCCCAGGAGTTGCTGGTGGACTGGGTTCGCGTGCACAGGCTTGCGCAAACCCCGTTCGCCGGCGCCGCCAGCCCGATCCCGGGACGGATCGAGGCCGAAGACTTCGACGAGGGCTGGCCCGGGGACGCGTACGTGGACTGCGACGCCGCGAACAACGGTGGCGCATACCGCCCCGATTCCGATGTTGATATCGAGCCTTGCTCCGAGGGCGGATTTGACGTTGGATGGATGTGCCCCGGCGAATGGCTGGAGTACACGGTCGATGTCGCCACCGCGGGGACGTACGACCTCCTGGCTCGTGTCGCCTCGGAGGCATCCGGCGGTAGCTTGCGATTTGAGTTCGACGGCGCCGACGTGAGTGGGGCGATCGGTGTTCCGGCGACCGGCGGCTGGCAGACCTGGACGACCGTCCAGACCCGGGTTGAACTCGACGCCGGCGAGCAGGTCGTCCGTCTAGTCAATCTCGGGGGTGGTGGCGCGGAGTTCAACATCAACTGGTTCGAACTGGAGGCGGTGAGTCTGTCGTGCGGAGCGGCGGACCTTGCCGATCCGCTCGGCGTGCTCGACTTCAGCGATGTCACCGCCTTCCTCGTCGGCTTCGCAACAGCAGACCCCGCCGCGGACCTGGCTCCGCCTTCGGGAATCTATGATTTCTCGGACGTGGTCGCGTTCTTGGTGGCGTTCGGAAACGGATGCCCCTGACGCAACTCGAACGCACGACTGAGACACTCGAACACAGAACGCATCCTTGCTCCCGAGCACGCAAGTGGTCAAGTTGAAGGACTGGCTGTGCTTGATTGATCTCGATCGCGATGACGGGAATCAAACCTGTGTGACATCAACGTGATCGAGTAATCAAGGGCGAGGCTACAGCATTACTCTCTGATCTCGCGGCAGCGGCTTGGGAGATCGCGGCGGCGCGGCAAACTGTGGCATAGGTGGCAGTGCCGGCAAGCTCGATCAGACCCAAACTGACCAAGCAAATGGAGTCGAATCGCCGTACTCCAACTCAGCCTCGTGTGTGACGTGGGCCGACTCCGAGACTAACTCGCGGATTCGAGCCAGCGCCCGCCTGCTGCCACCCGGACCATCGCGGCGGTGTCGGAGGGCCGAGTTCATCCGAACGTTTTGGAAGATTCATCCTGAAGTGCTGGGAACGTGCCCTCGATCGAACGGTGCAGCACGCTCTGCCTCTTCGGATTCGTCTCGCGGTGTCCTTCCGCTCCCGGGAACGGGCGAAAGCCGGTGTTGGCAATCAACGGGAGCCCGGCCTCTTGCCTCTCCACATGGATCACCACCGATCGTGGAACTCCGTTACTACCGAACAAAGCACGCCCAAGCAAGTAACTGTTCCAGTATATGCCCGTGAAAACAGCGTAGTGCTATTTATTATTACGCATGTTGAACTGCATGCGCCGGAACTGTTACAATCCTTCTTCGCCAGATCCGCGGACCCTGCGCGCACGGAACGGACCGCTCGACTCGGGTACGTGGAGACGGGTTACCCACAGATTGTGACAGCCACAAGGAGACCGAGAGATGATGACCAGCCGAATTACCGCTGCCGCCGTCGTACTCGCCCTGACAGCAGGGGCCGCCACGAGTCTGGCCGGACTAGAACTCACAACGAACGGCGGTTTTGAGACAGGAGACACGACCGGGTGGTCGTATTTCCCGACCCCCGCGTCGACATTCATGGCGGATATCGATGCGTTCTCCGGGAGCTTCAGCGGACGCCTCGAGAATCTTACGGAGGGCAGCGCCGCCGTCATCAAGCAGGCCAACATCGGCATCGGTGACGTCAGCGCCGGCGACGAGGTCACCATCTCGTTCTGGGCCAAGGGCGCCAACGGCGTCGGCGGTGTCAACTTCGCCGAGTTCTTCTCTGAGATCGATGGTGGAGGGGTATCTGCTACCGAGATTCTCGGGGGAGCGCCGCTCTTCGTCACCGATCAGTGGGAGTTCTACTCGTTCACCACATTCGCCGGGCCTGACGTCAGCGGCGGCGTGACCCTGCAGCTCACCGCGACGACGGGCGCCGTCATCGGAAGCACCTCGCTCCTCTACGTCGACAATGTTTCGGTCTCCGTCGTTCCGACGCCCGCTTCGGCGGCGCTCCTCGGCCTCGGCGGCCTCGCGGCGATCCGTCGCCGTCGATAAGCGGCTGGCGCTTTACCACAGACCCCATGCGGCCGCGCCTGCGGCCGCTTTTTTCTGCGCAGCCTTGCCTTTTCTCCGGTTCACGTTCCGGCAATCATCGAGGGAGCCGGCAGCGACGCGATCGAGCGGTTCATCGAGTTCTTCGTTGTCACAATCAGGAATCGGTATTTCCCGAGGGACCGAGTGTTGTACGTGCCCGGCTTCCGCCAGGCCGCAGTCGCCATGTGCCGAGGCACATGCTTTCCAAGCTACGAACACAGATGCTCGCCCTATCCACCAACACCGGCCTTTTGCTGTTCGGCTACCCGTCTCCGAATCGTCTTACTGGCAAGCCATATTTGTTTCGGGCCTCTCATGCTTGAGCTATTCACCGCCTGCCTTTTCAAGTCAGCAGATCGCCGCAGTAGTCAGTCTTCGGGTACTCACGTCACCGTGAGCACGCTCCACACGTCAGCGAACGTTGCACGATGGCCGTAGCCACCTTGCCCCGCCGAGGGATTCGCGCCCATTCAGTTCTGTCGGCCTCATCGTGCTGGTACCTCCCAGCATCACGAGGTCTGTCAGCGTCGTCCCTCTTCCGCACGAAGGGCATCGGATCGAACTGGAGTACTTCTCTTCTCTCGAAGTTCTACTCTCCAGAGCCTCCGTTGAACCGGACAAGCGACTCTCATCGCATCCGGCTCGAAGGGATAGTCGCCCCGTCATTGCACGTGCTTGATTCCGCCAAGCCGTAGACAGTCCTGGCGACCCCGAAATGACGAAGAAATCTGCACTACATAACGGGGTGATCCTGCACGACAAACGACCATAAAACGACACGCCCGATGTAGCGCGTCAATCCTGACTGCCACGTAAGCAGTTGGTCATGAAGGATTTAGAAAAGCGGGCGAACGGACTCGAACCGTCAACATTCAGCTTGGAAGGCTGACGCTCTACCAATTGAGCTACGCCCGCGATGGAATAAGTCTAGCTTGATCGCGGGTCAGCCGCGGCCAGTGTCGGCGCCGCCCCCAGGCGGATCGCACGGATCGCGAGGAACATCGGGATCTCGGCGCGGGCGCGGTCTTCCTCTCCCGCGCGGGCGCCGGGCTCGCTGGTCCGGGCGCTGGCCCACTCCTCGACCGCGTCGATGACGAGCCCGGCCGACGCGATCGCGCCCGTGTACCCCCCGATCGGGCGGTGGTGCGTCGTCGTCGTCACCGGCGCCGCGCCGCCCGCGACCTGCCCCGGGTTCATGACCACATCCGTCGCGTCGTCGGACAGGTACGCGTCCACCCGGCGGAACTGCACCTCGGTCCCGTCGAGCGGCGAGGTCGCCCAGCCCCAGTGCGTCCGACCGGGCGAGCGGAACGCCGGGTGCAGCACCACGATCACGACGCGCCCGCCCGGGCGGAGCATCTCCACGGCCGAGCGCAGAACCCCGTTCATGGGATCGATATTCATCAGCGCGAGCACGCACGCCGCGGCGTCGAAGCCGCCGGGTTCGAGCCCGGCGCCCGCCATATCCCGCGCATCGCCGACAAGGTACTCGCTGCCTTCGGGCGACCCGGCACGCGCGGCCTCGATCAACGCCTCCGACGCGTCCAGCCCGACGTACGCGACGCCATCGTTCTTCGGCGCTTCGCGCAGCGCGCGCGCCAGGATGCCCTGGCCGCACGCGATATCCAGCAGTTTCTCGCCGGGCTGCATCGCCAGCAGGCGCAGCACGCCCGGCAGGATCGTCTCGGCGTGGTGGTCCGAGCCCCGGTCGGCAAGCAGTCTGTCGTACCACCCCGCGACGTGGTCCCACGAGGTCTCGCCCGCGGAGCGCCCCTGTGCGTCGGTCACGGGTGTGCGCACGCCCCGGGCCTCGACCTCGCGCCCGTCCACGATCGCGTCGAACTCGGGCGGCGCCGGCGAGCGGTAGCGGACCTGCTCGCTGGATTTGGGATGCTTGAACGTCAGATCGCTCAGGTGCAGGCACACGCGCCCGACGTCGGAGCGCCCCGAGGAGTAGGCGCGGTCGCCGACGACCGGGCGCCCGGACTCTGCCAGGTGCGCCCGGACCTGGTAGGGCACGTCGGTCTCGCACCGGGCCAGCAGCAGGCTTCCGCCGAGTCCCGCGCGGACGGTGCGCACGTGTGTGACCGTCGGGCGCCCGCGTGCGCCGGACGCCTTGGGCGCCTCGGAGGGCACGCTCTGGGCGACACCCCGAGGCGAGGGGGCGAGCATGCTCTGGATCGTCGTCGTCTCGGGCGGCGTCACGCCCGGCGCCGGCGGCTCGACCACCGCCAGGTACGAACGCCCGGCGCGCAGGGGCGCCAGCTCCATGCGGAGGAGGTTCGCGGCGCGGGGGTGCTTGGCGAGGACCACCAACCCCGAAGCGGCCTGGTCGGGCTCGTGGACAACGAACGGGCGCGCGTCATCGCGCGAGATCCGCATGTACCGCTCGACCATCCGCTCCAGCGACGCGCGGGCGCCCCGGCACCGGACGGGCAGGCCGGCGGGCTTGTCCACGACGATGAGCCACGCGTCCTCGTGCACGATCGGCACGTTGGCGGGCAGCGGCGCGGGCGCCGGCCCGCCCCGGGGCGGGCCCGCGCGGGGGGGGGATGGGCGGCGGGGGGGCGGCGGGCGCCCCCTGGGCTCGCGACGATCTGGTGGGCGTTGGTTCACGTGCCCGGATTGTTCGCGTGGTCCGGGGCGATTGCGCGGCGGAGGGTCTCGATCTCGTCGAGCAGGCGGGACGCGAACGCGGGCTTGCCCATCGGTGAGAGGGTTTCGACACGCGGCCCGCCCCCGCCTTCGGGCCAGAGGAGCGTCGCGTGCACATCCTGGGCGTCCATCGTCTCGAGGGGGTTGGCGACGAGCAGGTCAACCTTTTTGCGCACGAGCTTGGCGGATGCGGATCGGGCGAGGCGCTCGCGGGGCTCGAGCGCGAAGCCCACGAAGACCTGGTCCGGGCGTTTGCACGAGGCGGCGGAGGCGAGCAGGTCCGGGGTGGGCTCGAGTTCCAGCCGTAGCGTGTCCTCGCCCCGTGGAATCTTGCCCTGGGTGTGGCCCAGACGCTGGGCGGCGGTGGGGGCGGGGCGGTAGTCGGCGACCGCCGCGGCCATGACCAGTGCGTCGTGCTGCGGGGCGAGCGTGTCGAGCAGGTCGCCCAGCTCGGCGGTCGTCGTGAACCGATCGATCCGCACCCCGGGCTCGGCGGGCGAGAGGGGTGTCGGGCCCAGAAGCAGGCGGACGCGCCAACCTCGTCTTGCGGCCGCGTCGGCGATCGCGCACCCCATCCGCCCCGAAGAACGGTTGGCGATGTAGCGGACGGCGTCGATCGGCTCGTGGGTGGGGCCCGCGGTGACAAGCAGCGAGGGTGGGATCGTGGCGGGCATACAGGTAGGTATAGGTCGTGTGTTTCTCGACGCCGGTCGCGTGCGGACGGAACGGCGCGGGGGCGGGGGCCGTATGATCGCGAGCCCCGGCGGCGGTGGGTTGCAGGGCGCGGCGGGCCGCGCTGTGTCGCGAGGCGTAGATTTGGGATCTGATCGGGGAGTCGTTCGCTATAGTCTCCCGCCGCGCGGTGCGGTGGCGGGGCGTGGCGGGATGCTCGGCAGAGGCAGGATGCGGCAAGCTTCATGGCACGATCACGCAAGAACCTTGGGCAGATCCTCGCCGAGATGGGCGTGGTCGATCAGAAGCAGGCCGACCAGGTCGCCAAAGACGCGAAGGCTTCGGGCAAGCGGATCGGCGAGGCGTTGGTTGAGGCGGGGCTTGCGAGCGAGGAGCAGGTCGCCGAGGGCCTGGCCAAGCAGTTTGGGATGGAGTACGTGGACCTGGGGGCGCCGGGCGTCGGCGAGCAGATCGACAAGAAGGCGCTCGACGAGAGCCTGATCCGCAAGTTCCACGTGCTGCCCATGGGCGTGAAGAACGGCAAGATGCGGCTTGTCATCCACGACCCGATGGACCTGGACCTTCTCGACAACCTGCGGTTCCGGTTGAACACGGAGCTGGAACCGAGTATCGCCAGCCGCGCCCAGATCCGTCGGTTCATCGAGGGCGAGGTGAAGACCGAGCCCAAGATGGTGGAGGACGACGCGTCGCTGGTGACCGACTCGATCGACCGGACGATCGACCGTTCGGTGGATCGGTCGATGGACCGCTCGATCGACGTCGCGAGCGAGGACGCGCCGGTCGTCAAGCTGTGCAACCGGATCCTGCACGAGGCGGTCAAGCGCCGGGCGAGCGACGTGCACGTCGAGCCGATGACAGACCGGGTGCGTCTGCGGTACCGCATCGACGGTGTGTGCATCGAGCGGGACAACCTGCCCAAGCGGATGCAGAACTCGATGCTCTCGCGCGTGAAGCTGATGGCGGGTATGAACATCGCCGAGAAGCGGATCCCCCAGGACGGGCGGATCAAGCTCGAGGTGGATGGCACGCAGATCGACTTCCGTGTCAGCGCCTGCCCGGCGTACCACGGCGAGTCGGTCGTGCTGCGTATCCTCCGCCCCGACGCGGTGCGGATCGGCCTTGTCAACCTTGGCTTCGAGCCCGAGAACCTCGAGGTCTTCAACAAGATCATCCGGCGCCCGAACGGGATCTTCCTGGTGACCGGGCCCACGGGCTCGGGCAAGACGACGACGCTGTACTCGGCGCTGGACGTGCTGAACCGACCGGACCGCAAGATCATCACGGCCGAGGACCCGGTCGAGTACAACTTCGACGGCATCAACCAGTGCCAGGTCCGCGAGGGGATCGGGCTGACGTTCCCGGCGATCCTGCGATCGATGCTCCGCCAGGCGCCCAACGTCATCCTGGTGGGCGAGATCCGCGACAAGGAAGTGGGCGAGATCGCGATCCAGGCTGCGCTGACCGGTCACCTCGTGTTCTCGACGCTGCACACGAACGACGCGCCCAGCGCGATCACGCGGTTGACGGACATGGGGATCAAGCCGTTCCTTGTCGCGTCGTCGATCCAGGCGGTGATGGCCCAGCGGCTGATCCGGGTGCTGCACAAGTCCAAGAAGCTGGCCGAGGAGAAGGACCTGGACCCGAAGTTCCTGAGCCTGATCGGGCTGTCGGTGAAGGACGCGCTGGGTCGGGTGTACAAGCCGGTGCCCTCGGACGAGGCTCCGGGCGGGTTCAAGGGGCGTCAGGCTATCTTCGAGATGATGCTGATGAACAACCAGATCCGTGAGCTGGCGTTCAACCGGGCTCAGGTCTCGGAGCTGCGCAAGGCGGCGCTGGCGTCGGGCATGCGTCCGCTGGTCGATGACGGGAAGATCAAGGTGCTCAAGGGCGTGACGACCCCCGAGGAGATCGCACGCGTGAGCCAGGTCGTGGACGATCAGTCCACCGCATAAGCCGAGAGGGATCGCACGATGTCAACCATGCAGATCGACCGCCTGCTGGACACCGTTGTGCGGACGGGCGCCAGCGACCTCCACCTGACGGTGGGGCGCCAGCCCACGATCCGCCTGCACGGCGGGCTGCGCAACCTCCAGACCAAGGTCCTCGACTCGGACGACATGGTCGGCCTGATGAAGTCGATCACGCCCGAGCGGAACCAGCAGGAACTCCAGGAGGAGGGCGGGACGGACTTCGGCTTCGCGTACGGCGAGGCCGCCCGCTTCCGTGTCTCGGTCTTCCGCCAGCGCGGCGATATCGCGGTCGTGCTCCGCCAGATCCCAAACAAGCTGCTCACGTTCGAGCAGATCGGCCTGCCCGAGATGTGCCGCGACCTGATCCGGCGCCCGCGCGGGCTTTTCCTGGTCACTGGGCCGACGGGGTCGGGCAAGACGACGTCGCTGGCGACGATGATCGATTACGTGAACACGTACATGGATCGGCACATCGTCACGATGGAAGACCCGATCGAGTACTACCACGTGCACAAGAAGTCGATCGTGAACCAGCGCGAGGTGGGCAACGATGTGCCCAGCTTCGCCGAGGCGCTGCGGCGGGCCCTGCGTCAGGATCCGGACGTGATTCTCGTGGGCGAGATGCGCGACCTCGAGACGATCGAGGCCGCTGTCCGGGCGGCCGAGACGGGCCACCTCGTGTTCGGCACGCTCCACACCACGGGCGCCGCCAAGACGATCGACCGCCTGGTGGACGCGTTCCCGGTGGACCAGCAGAACCAGATCCGGGTGCAGCTCTCGACGGCACTGATCTCGATCCTGTCCCAGGTGCTCCTGACCCGGGTGGATACCAAGGGCATGGTCGCGGGGTACGAGTTCCTGGTGATCACACCCGCGATCTCGAACCTGATCCGCGACAACAAGAGCTTCCGGATCGACTCGATGATCCAGACGGGCAAGAAGTACGGCATGCAGCTGCTCGACGACCACCTGTGGTCGCTCTACTCGCGGGGGATGATCGCCGCCGAGGAGATGATCGACAAGTGCAAGAACCAGGCCCATATGTGGAACAAGGTCCACGCCGCGGGCGCCACCATCGAGCGGCCAGAACTGGCCGAAACCGAGGGCGGGGACGGCAAGGACAAGGACAAAGAAGACTAGGATGATGTTTGGGTCGGCGTCACCTGCGATTGCGTCGCCAGCACGCCGTCAGATGTACCATAATCCACGTGTCGCATTTGAATAATGAACATGAGCCTTGTTCAGTCGGTGAACAGGTCGGACCAGGTCCGCGAAGATATACACAAGGTTTCCCGCTCGGCGTCTGTCGGGGCGCGGCGGGGGCCGGGAGCGGCGATCCATGTCCAGCAGCGGTGCAAGCCAGACAGTCGGGCCCTCGGAGCTTAAGGGGCGCAAGCTCGGGCGAGTGCTCACGAAGATGGGCAAGGTGACCCGCGAGCAGGTGCACGAGGCGCTGTCGGTACAGAAGACGCGCAAGGCGCCGATCGGGCAGTTGCTCGTCGAACTCGGGTACTGCACGGCCCAGGACGTGGACGCGGCTTTGGCCGGCCAGGCGGGGATGGAGTACGTCGATCTGGCGGGGATCGAGCTGGACGAGGAAACGATCGCTGCGATCCCGTCCGAGAACGCCCAGGCGTACTCGGTGGTCCCGATCTCGTACAACCCGAAGGGTCGCAAGCTGCGGGTCGCCCTGAAGAGCCCGGACAACTTCCAGGCGGTGGACGATCTGCGGCTGCTGATGAACTTTGACGTGGAGGCGGTGGTCGCGGACGCGAAGACGATCGACGCGCTGCTGGCGAAGCACTACTCCAAGCAGGAATCGGTCGTCGATGTTGTCAGCGCCCTGTCGGCGGACCACAAGTTCGACGGCTTGGCGGACCGGGGGCAGTCGATCGACCTGGACGCGGTGATGGAGGCCGCGGAGGACAACCAGGTCATCAAGCTCTTGAACCTGGTGCTGTTGCAGGCGATCCGGGACCGGGCGAGTGACATCCACTTCGAGCCGTTCGAGAACGAGTTCAAGATGCGGTACCGGATCGACGGGGTGCTGTACGAGATGGTGCCCCCGCCCAAGCACCTCGGTCCCGCGATCGTGAGCCGCATCAAGGTGATGTCTGAGATGGACATCGCCGAGCGGCGCCTGCCCCAGGACGGGCGGATCGAGCTGAAGGTGGGCGGGAGCCCGGTGGACCTGCGTGTGGCGGTGCTCCCGACGATCTACGGCGAGAGCGTGGTGATGCGTGTGCTCGACCGCTCGAACGTGCAGCTGAGCCTGGACCGGGTGGGGTTCCGCGACGACGACCTGGCGAAGTTCCGCCAGCTGATCCACCGGCCCAACGGCATCGTGATCGTGACGGGCCCGACCGGCTCGGGCAAGACGACGACGCTGTACGCGGCGCTGGCCGAGCTCAACGACATCGAGACGAAGATCCTGACCAGCGAGGACCCGGTCGAGTACGACATCGACGGGCTGTGTCAGTGCCAGATCAACACGGACGTGGGGCTGACGTTCGCCAAGTGCCTGCGTTCGTTCCTGCGTCAGGACCCGGACGTGATCCTGGTGGGCGAGATCCGGGACCTGGAGACGGCGCAGATCGCGGTGCAGGCGTCGCTCACGGGCCACCTTGTGATGAGCACGCTGCACACGAACGACGCGCCCAGCTCGATCATCCGACTGGTGGATCTGGGGCTCGAGCCGTTCCTGCTGACGGCGACGATGGAGGGCATCGTTGCGCAGCGTTTGGTCCGCAAGATCTGCGAGGGGTGCAAGGAGGAGTACACGCCGAGCGAGGAGGAGCTGATGGAGCTGGACCTCCTGCCCGAGGACGTCAAGGGGCGGACGTTCCACCGGGGTGGCGGGTGCGACAAGTGCAACGGCTCGGGCTACAAGGGGCGGATGGCGCTGTTCGAGATCATGACGATGGACGACGAGATGCGCGAGCTGGTCATGAAGGAGGCGTCCACGAACACGCTGCGTGACTTTGCGCGTCGGCGCGGGATGCGGTCGCTCCGCGAGAGCGGCCTGCTTGCGATCTACGAGGGGCAGTCCACGATCGACGAGGTCGTGCGTGAGACGCTGAACGAGGAATGACACCGGGCGACGGCGCGGGAGCGCCGGCGCCGGGGTGGATCGGTCAAGAAGGATCCAGACGATGGCGACGTTTACCTACGAGGCTCTGAACGCGGCGGGCAAGTCCCAGAAGGGGACGGTCGAGGCCGAGTCGAGCGAGGACGCGATCCAGCGGATCAAGAGCCAGGGGTACTTCCCGACGTCCGTCCGTGCCCAGAAGGGCAAGGGCAAGGCGGAGGGCGGCGCCGACGGGGCGGCGAAGAAGAAAAAGAAGAAGGGCGGGATGACGATCTCGATCGGGAAGGTGAAGCCCAAGCACCTGACCGCCTTCACCCGCCAGCTCTCGACGCTCCAGGACGCGGGTCTGCCCCTGCTCCGGTCGCTGCAGATCCTCGAGCAGCAGCAGAAGCCCGGGCTGATGAAGAACGTGCTCCAGGGCGTGGTCGAGGAGGTCGAGGGCGGCAGCTCGCTCTCCGAGTCGATGGGCAAGTACCCCAAGGCCTTCAACAGGCTGTACGTGAAGATGGTCAACGCGGGCGAGATCGGCGGCGTGCTGGACATCATTCTGCAGCGTCTGGCCGAGTTCATGGAGAAGAGCGAGCGGCTGAAGCGCCGGATCAAGGGCGCGTTGATCTACCCTGCGGTGGTGGTGACGGTGGCGTTGAGCATCCTCGCCGCGATCATGATCTTCATCATCCCGAAGTTCGAGGAGATCTTCGCCGACTTCGGGGTCGAGCTGCCCACGATCACCGTGATCATGATCAACACGAGCCGCTGGTTCGTGGGGCAGATCCCAGGGCAGCGGTACCCGGGGTGGCTGTTCCTCGTGGTCGGTGTCCCGGCGGCGTTCATCCTGCTCAAGCTGATCCGCAAGGCCGGGCCCGGGCGGGCGGTGACGGACATCATGATGCTCTGGACGCCGATTTTCGGGGGGCTGATCAAGAAGTCCACGATCGCGCGGTTCACGCGGACGCTGGGCACGCTGATCAGCGCGGGCGTGCCGATTCTCGAGGCGGTCATCATCACGAAAGAAACCTGCGGTAACTACGTGTTCGAGAAGGCGCTCCAGAAGGTGCACGACTCGATCCGAGAGGGCGAGAGCTTCGCCCAGCCGTTGCGCGAGTCAAAGACCTGCGACGCGATCGTCGTGAACATGGTGGACGTGGGCGAGGAGTCGGGCGACATGGACGCGATGCTGCTGAAGATCGCGGACAACTACGACGAGGAAGTGGACGTCGCCGTGCAGTCGCTGACCAAGCTGATCGAGCCCTTGATGATCGTGATCCTCGGCGGCATGGTCGGGACGATCGTTGTCGCGATGTTCATGCCGATGGTCGCGATGCTCGAGGGCCTGCAGGGCGGCTGACCCGGGAGACGACGATGCGCACGCACAGCGTGGACAATCCGGCGGCGGGCCTCGGGCGGCGAGGGTTCACGATCATCGAGATCTTGATCGTGATCGGCATCATCACGGTGCTCGTCTCGCTGGTCGTGGTCGGTTTGTCGGCGGCGCGCCGTGCGGCGCGGGCCGCGGGCGACAGCCAGGCCGTGTCCTCGCTGAAGATGGCGACCGACCAGTTCAAGACCGACCACAGTTTCCTGCCGCCGCTGGTCTACGACGGCGACCCCATGGGCGGCTCGGGCGGCAACCGGGCGCCCCGGGCGACGCGCGACGCGGGCGGCGACGGGCCGGTCTTCGACGTCACCCAGGGCGGCGTGCAGCGCTGGCTGGTGAGCGTGTGGGACCCCGGGGCTCGCGACGATCTGCAGTTCCTGCGTCAGCGTGATTCGTCGGGCCTCCCCGATGCGTCCGGCGTCGGCCAGGACGCGTGGTCCGACCCGCGGTACAGCAAGTTCGCGCTCGCCTATTACCTGGCGGGGGCGCTGCCCGAGTACGTGGACGGGATCGAGGGCGCGGGCATGCTCGAGCCCCTGGCCTCGGGCGGGTTCCGGGGCGTAGGCGCCGTCGTCGGGCGCGGGCGCGACCGGTACGACTCGTACGTGGACACCGGCTCGCCCTCGGTCTCGATCGAGGACGCGTACATCGAGGCGGGCGAGGCGGACGAGCACGACGGGACGAACCCGATGCTCACGGACGCCGACAACCGCTTCCGCCTGTCGATTACAGATCGTGGCGGGCGGGCGTACCGCTACTACCGGTGGGAGCAGGGCAACACGGCCAACCTGCTCTCGGGCGACAAGCTTGTGATGACGTCCGGGGATCTGAACATCCCGGCGCCCCTGCTCGACCCGACGCTCCGACTGGAGTTCCTCAACGACCCGACGACCACGACGGATCTGACCGGGGGCGACCAGCAGCTGCGCGGCGCGAAGTACGCGATCGTGAGCGCCGGCCCCAACGGCGTCTTCGGGACCGAGACGCTCGATGAGATCGCCGACGCGCTGGGGCGGGGCGTGCCCTCGACCGACGAGGGGAAGGCCGGGCTGCGGCGCGAGGCGTGGCTGGACAACACGGTGGGGGTGGGCGAGTGATGCACACGAAGACCAACCCGGGGCGTGCGCGGCGACGCGGCGGGTTTACCCTGCTCGAACTGCTTGTGGTGATCGGGATCATCCTGGTGCTGCTGACGCTGGCGGTGCCGGCGATCGGGTCGATGAGCTACTCGTCGAACCGGGCGCTGGCGGAGAACGGCCTGAGGGTGGGCGTGTCGCTGGCGCGGGACGTCGCGATCGCCTCGGGCAGCGGGGGCGACGGCGTGGCGATGTTCACCTTCGAGCCGGGCGGGCGGATGCGGATCGTCGCGGGCGAGGTGGTGGGGAGCTTCGAGGCCCAGCTCAATCAGAACCAGCCGCCGAGCGCGCTCAACCGGGTGCGTCGGGACGTGATCGCGCCGGTCGCGTTCACCGAGAGCGTGCAGCTGCCGCGGTACTGGAACATCCGCGGGTACGCGGCGCCGAACTCGATGCTCCCGCCACTGGGGCGCGACGACGTGAGCTGGTACGACTCGGCCAACTACGGCGGCAACAACAAGACCGCCCAGCAGAAGCAAGAGGGCAACTGGGTCTTCCCCGAGTCCGGTCTCTACGACCTCGACGACCACCTGTCCGCCGGTGGGGGCGGCGGGGGTGGCGGTGGCGGGCTCGCCGGCTTCGGCGGCCCCTCGACGACGCCCCGCCAGTCTTTCATGATCCGCTTCTCCGGTCGGACCGGCACGCTGAGCCGCTCGGAGACCGCAGCCCTGTTCGTTGATCCCCGTCCGTCGGAGCTGGACCGTGACCAGTTCGCCAACTCGCGTTCGAACCCGAACGCGTGGAAGCGCGTGGACTGGGCCGAGGACACGGGCGCGTGGACGTCGCGGACGCTCGGTCGGTTCACGGGCCTGCCCGCGAGCTCGCAGAACGAGCTGTACCGCCTGCTGGGCGACGCGTCGAACGACACGGTCCTCGTCAAGCCGGTCACGAGGTTGGCGCTGTACGACGAGCGCCGCCTGGCGCGTGGGCTCGGCGGGCGCTTGAACGAGCGGACCGGCACGATCTACGAGGACTACTCGCAGAACCGGCGGATCAGCTTCGACGAGGCGCTGTTCCCGGATCGCAACCGAGAGCAGATCCGCGTGGGCATCAACAACTGGATCAACGGCGACACCAACGAGGACGGCGAGATCGACGAGGACGACGTCCCCGACTCGCGGCTCTTCCTCCTGCACGGGTACTCGGGCGACCTGACGGAGGTGGTGCGATGATTCGGACGACGAAGCTGACGCGACGATCGGGCACACCTCACGCGACCGAGGACTCGAGGCGGGGGTTCTCGCTCATCGAGATCCTCATCGCGATCCTCGTGCTCGCGCTGGGGCTGCTCGGGCTGGGCGCGGTGTTCCCGGCGGTGATCGCCCAGCAGCGCGACGCGGTGGACTCGACCCGGGGCGCGGCGGCCGCGGCCAGCGCCGGCGCGACCCTCCGGGGCGGCGACCAGTGGGCGGGCGGGTTCGACGGGCGCATCCCGATCGCGGAGCGGGCGCGGTTTGACGCCTGGGACATGCTCTCGGGCGACAAGTACTTCGGGCGCCGCCAGAACATGCAGAACGGCACGTCCGCCGGTGTGTCGCTGCCCACATCGCTGTGGGAGGCGAACTGGAACTGGCTGGGCGAGGCGCCCAACTCGACAGGCCAGGACACTTCGGGGCTGTTCTACGGGTCGTACCGCAACCAGGGCGTGATCACGTTCAACGGCTGGGACCACAACGACGACGTGTGGATCAAGCAGCAACAGACCACGACGACGCCCGAGCACGCGCAGATCCCGATCGCGTCGCGGCTGGTGCCGCCGCCGTTCTCGGGCGAGACGCCCCGGTACGTCTGGGACATGGTCCTGCGCCTCGAGCCCGGGTCTCGGCGCACGCAGGCGGCGATCTTTGTGCGACGCATCGACCCGCGGATCCGCACCAACGCGCAGCTCACGCTGTCGAACGTGCTGAGTGACGGCTCGATCGCGGACGGCACGCGCCCGACGGCGTTCCCGGTCGCAGTGGACGCCAGTGGTCGCCCGACCGCTGGCGACGCGCCCGGCGCGTTCTACGCGGTGCCGCTGTCGGCGTGGATCAAGAACGGGAATAGCTTCCGGGACAACGACAACGACGGGCTGTACGAGCGGATCTTGATCGATCAGTCCGAGGTCCGCCCGGCCGGTTACCCCGCGATCGGCGTCGTGCGTGAGCTCGCCGGCCAGCCGGGACAGCGGCTCGTGGACAACCTGGGCACGGTCAGGACGGTCATCGACACCGACGAGGACGGCTGGATCATCGTGTCGCCGCCCTTCACCGAGGCCCAGAAGCTCGGCGGGTATTCCAACGCGCCGGGCGGGGGCGGGATCGCCGCGAACTCGGTGGACCCGACGCGGGCCCAGCAGGTGGTCTTCACGCCGCAGATCCCGATCGCGGTGCAGATCGTGCGGGTGCAGGAGTGAACATGGAGCGCAGACGCCGACAGTTCGGTTTCGCGATGGATGTGGCGGCGACCGCCTTCACGCTCATGGAGATGATGGTCGTGGTCGCGATCGTGATACTGGTCGCGACGGGGATGGCGGCGATCTTCGCCTCGGTGGGCGACACGGTCGCCGCGGGCCAGCGGATCAGCACGGTCAACCGGTACGCCGCGCTGGTCGAGACGGTGATGCGCGAGGATTTCGCGCGCCTGACGCGCGACGGGTTCCTGGTGATCCGCAACGAGAAGGCGGTCAACGGGAACCCCGTGCCCTCGTACCCGGGCGAGCCCGAGGACCAGCGGCGTGTGCGCCGGATCGACGAGATTCTGTTTTTTATGCGGGGCGACTTCGTCAGCGCCCGGCGCCCGCTCGCGCCCGGGTACACCGCGGTTGGCAACGAGGCGCGGATGTACTACGGGCATGGCCAGCGGCGCCCGGAGGACCTGGTCCGCACGCAGGCGCCCTCGTACCTCTACCCCTGGCCCGGCGACAAGAACACGGTCGTTGACGCCCGCCTGGGCTGGCCCGCGACGACCGCGGGTGTTGAGAACCCGAATCAGTACGCGTCGGACTGGACGCTGCTGCGTCACCAGACGGTGCTGGTCGCGCCGGCGGCGGGCGAGTCGCGGGTGCCCCGCGACCCGGTCTTCGACATCGACCCCAACTCGTTCAACGAGCGCAAGCGCCTCAAAGACCACGCCTGGCAGGTCGCGCTGCAGCCGGCGGCACAGAGCGTCTTCCGCGCCCGGATCGACGACGTGTACGAGCAGGGCGGGCTCTCGACGGGCGGGGGCGGGACGGGCAACATCGGGCGCCCGACCGCGAGCTATCCGCTGACACGCCCGACGATCACGGTCCGCCAGGGCGACCACGCGGTCTGGCCCCGGTACTCGTCGGGGCTCGTGGACGTGAGCACCGAGACGCTGGCGGACATCCGATCGATCACGACGGCCGTCGGCCTTCCCCCCGCGACCGCGCCCAACGACTACTTCACCGGCGGCGGCGGCGCCCGCTTCGACGCGACGCAGGTCGCGACCCGACAGAACGCGCGGCTGTGGATGCTCGACGCGATGCCCGCCGAGTACGACACCAACAACACGCGCTACCGGATGCGCTACGAGACGGTCCCGCCCCTGCTGGGCATCCCCGAGAGCCTGATCCTGGGCGGCGGCGCCACAGCCGACCGCGTGCGGGCATACCGCGAGGCGGATCAGGAGATGCTCACCGCCAGCGCGTTCATCCCCCGGTGCACCGAGTTCATCGTCGAGTGGTCGTTCGGCTCGACGTACACGGACACGGCCGACCCGCGGTTCGGGCAGATCCAGTGGTTCGGCCTCGACCGCGCCCAGGAAGACACGAACGGGGACGGGCAGATCAATCCGCAGTCGGACCTTCGCGTCGCCGACGACTTCAGTCGCGCGCAGCTCGCGGGCTTCCTCGACGTCCCCCAGGGCGAGTTCGGCCAGGAGGTCAACCGCCTGAACCAGGTCATCCTGGGGCGCGGCGGCGGCGGGGGCGGGTTCGGCGGGCTTGTGAACCAGAACCTCGCCGAGGCGGCCTTCGGGTACTACGACCCGGGCGTCAACACGAATACGACGGACATGAACCACACGGACGACGACGAGGCGTGGCCCTGGCCCAAGCTCGTCCGGATCACGATCAGCTTCGCCGACCCCAACGACCCGACGATCGAGGCGACGACCCAGTTCGTTGTCGAGATCCCGGGCGGGGGCGTGGAGTAGGCACAGACTCGGGGGCGGGCGCGGACGCGCCCACCAGACCCGCGCCGCGGCGCGGAAGGAGAAGTCGGTATGCGTCACAACGCGACGCGCGCAACCCGTTCGATGCTCGCACGGTTCCCCGGGTTCCGGCGGTCCAAGGCCGCGGAGCTTGCCGAGGCCAGCGGGACCGCGGCGCCCAAGGGCGATCGGCGCGGCTCGGCGCTGATCCTGGTGCTGGGCGCGCTGGCGCTGATCTCGATATTCGCGGCGGTGTACGTCACCGTCGGGCAGGGCGACCGGCGGACCTCCACCGCACTGGCGACCAACCGGCGCGTGAGCGAGTTCCCGCTGATCTTCGCCGACCACATCGCGGACGTCATCGGCGCCGACCGCCTCGCGGTCGAGGTGCGCGCCGAGTTCGGGGTCGAGGGCGAGGGCGGGCCCGTGGGTGGGACGTTCGGCGGCGGTGGTGGCGGGGGCACCAACCAGGGCCTGGCCAAGGCGCAGCTGCGGCTGCGGCGCGAGAACACGGATTTCCCGTACACCGACTACAGCGTGCGGAGCGTGCCCGGGCTGATCAACTCGACGACGCCGCCCCGCGAGCTGCTCAAGTTCAACCCGCCCGGCACGCACTACGACCCGGCGACGAACCTGGGCATCTGGGCGCCCGCGGGCTCGGACGTGGGCCAGCAGCTCGTGGAGCTGGCCAGGGACACGCGGTCGGCGTCCGACCCGTGGCTGGCCTCGACCGAGGCGACGTACCTGGGCGGGCCCGCGCTGACGGACCGTCTGTACAGCGGCGCCCGGGCCGCCAATGCCGTCGATCAGGCGCAGCTGTTCTACCTGGACCGGCGCGACTGGGCGCACATCACCAACATCTCGCCCGACGGGATGTACGTGAACCTGTACAATTTGCGACCGTGGATAAATTCAGTTAATAATGCACGTGGTGGTTACGATGCGCGACCCGGATGGGACACATATCCTGATCCGAGCACGAATCAGCCACGTTCTCCGATGTCGGCTGGTCTCTCCTTGATCCAGTTGAGCGGCGACGCAGACGACCCTCTCAGAGCGATGGACGTCGAGGCCGAGGGCTTCTGGGTCCCCGGTGCCGCGGCCCCGGCGATGTGGAACGCCGGGACGTTCGGCCCGCCCGAGAACGTGCCCGCGGTGTGGAGCTCCAACCAGCGGTACATGCTGCTGCCCCTCAACCAGCCGTTCATCTTCTACGACCGCTCGGGGGTCATCGCGGACTGGTCGAGCCCGGACTACCCGGCGTACCAGTACGCGGATGCGGACGGCGACGGGCTGGCCGACTCACGCTGGTTCGAGATGACCGACTCGTCGGACTCGGGCTTCAACAACTGGATCTACCGGAACCTGGCGGCGGTGGACGGGTACCGCCTGTTCGCCGCGGCCCGCGTGGTGGACCTGTCGGCGCTGGTGAACATCAACACCGCGACCGACGGGCTGATCCCGCCGACCGACCAGGCGTGGATCGGTTCGACGCCCGCGGACATCGACATGCGACGCGTCCTGGCGATGATCGACACCGCGCGCAACAACGCGGACTGGAAGGTCCCGCTGTCCAAGCGTCTGTCATACACAAGCATCAAGCGCGACGGGCGCCCCGCGTGGGCGGGCGGCGCCCAGACCGACCTGTACTCGGACTACTCGAACTACCAGATCAACATCAACCCGGGCACGGGCCTGTACACCGACACGACCGGGCTGCTGATCGGGCGGTACGCGGCCGACGCGCTCACGCTCGCGATCCTCGGCGAGGGGACGCTGAGCGAGCAGACCGCGGGCGGCGGGCGGAACGGCACGCTGCTCGAGGGGTCGAGCTTCTACGACGTGAACCAGGCGCCCGGCGGCGCCGACGACGCGATGGCCGCCCTCCGGCGCCTGTTCTTCTACCAGCGGATCGGCTCGCAGGACCCGACCGACCCGGTCTCGGCGGGCGTCGCGGGCCTGGGCGCGGGGTACTTCGGGATCAGCGATATGGGCGAGTTGCTTGCCTTCTGGGGGATCAACGACGACCAGGTGTACTCGCGCCTCGAGCAGACGGTCGGCAACCGGTACGACAACGGCGCGGGCACGAACGTGGCCGGGTCCACGCTCCGCCAGAGCCCGATCTACGACGGGCGCCCGATCGAGCTGGACCGCCAGCGCCACGACTCGCTGTACAACGACTTCGACCGCAACGCCGCCCCCCAGCCCACGGGCCAGGTTGACCCGGACTCGATCGCGCTGCTCCAGGCGAGTGTGCGCCGGATGGTCACGACGATCTCGGGCGCGACTGCGCTGCTCTCCAGCCGTCTTGACACGGGCGAGGTGACGTCGCTGTCGTCGGGCGAGGTCCCCGAGCTGACGCACGAGTTCCTCGACGGGATCGCGGGCGGGGGCACGAGCAACGCCGAGGTCCTCGGGCTGTACCTCGACGCCTTGGCGGACGCGGCGCGGGCCAAGGACACCTGGGTGGTCACGGGCGACGAGATCCAGCTCAACGAGTACAGCACGCTGTTTTACGGCGCCGCGGGCCCGGAGGTCGCGGTGCGGCTGAGCGCCCACCTGGCCGCCAACCTGATCGACATGTACGACGACGACGACGAGCCGACGGCGTTCTCGCTGCTCGTCACCGAAGACACGGCGCTCAAGGCCGAGTTCGAGCAGCTGATCATGGGCGGCACGGGGAACCCGGCGAGCACCAGCTTCCCCTGGGACCCGGCCAACATCATCAACCTCAACGACTTCGAGGGCCAGAAGTACACGGGTCTGGACAATCAGGCGACCAGCGAGGCGTACACGGTCTACGGCGTCGAGGCGTACCCGGTGCTGACCGAGGTCAGCGCGATGGTCGTGCTGACCGACGCCTCGACCAACGCGGGCGGCGACAACGACGCCAGCGGCGGCGGGGGCCCGTGGGTGCCCATCGGCGGGCCACCCCCGCCCGAGATCACCATCGAGGTGGACAACTGGGACGGCGACAGCGACGGCAACTCGTACGGGCCCGACGGCGCATGGGCGGGCAACCCCGATCTGGCCTACATCGGCTTCTCCTTCCAGCTCACCAACCCCTTCGACCAGGACATCAGCCTCGGCTCGCCCGACAAGGGGCACGACGTCGCCCTCGACGACGACGAGTACCTCTACTACCTCGAGTTCAACGGGCGGTACTTCAAGGTTGGGAACTGGGACGAGACCGACTACAACAACATCGTGCTGGGCGCGGGCGAGTCCAAGACCTTCTACATCATCGCCAACCCGACGCTCCAGGACATCGCCGACAAGTGGACCGACCTGGTCGATGGCTACGTCGCGGGCGCGATGGTGGACGCGGCCGAGGTCCAGGCATGGCTGGATTCGCAGTACACCAACACGGTCGGCGCGGGCACGGTCCTGCCCGGGCGGGTGCTCAAGTTCAACCCCATGAACGGGCGGGCCAGCCCGCCCTCGGGCTTCGAGAACATGCTCGTCGCGGGCGGCCAATCGCAAGCGCTGCTCAACCGCCCCGCGACCAACACCACCGTCCGCCTCTGGCGGCGCATGGACGTTCAGGGCGCCACCGGGTTCAACACCCCCCAGCACGACCTGCTGGTTGATCGCCTGAGCGAGACGGGCACGGGCGGCCTGGTCGGCACGAGCCAGACGCTCGACCCGGTCCCGTCGCGGATCGACGAGGACGAGGTCAAGGACACCGTCGCGGGCAATGAGTCCACCGCGGGCGGGAACCTCGGGCCCAACGACAACTCGGGCTGGACGTTCGCGTTCTACGGCTCGATCCGCAGGGGCGACCACCCGGGGAGTTCGCTGAGCCACAACGGTGTCCTGCCCGGCTGGATGATCGACGCGGGCGCCAAGACGACGATCTCTGACACCGTGCCCTTCGCCAACTCGCTGGCGCCCAACGGCACGGAAATGAATCCGCCACGCCTCAAGGACGCGCACTTCGCGGGCTTCACACGCCGCTACGCGCACAAACGGTTCTCCGATTTCCTTGATCTCCAGAGCCCGAGCCGCCCGATCGTCGCCACGATCGCGCACCACCCGTACCTGAAGTCCAGCATCACCGGCTCCGACGTCGCGGGCCTGTTTACCACCAAGACGGTCTCGCCCCTCGACGACGACACGTACTACGAGCCGGCGACGACGCCCGGCGCCGTCGCCCTGTACCCCGAGCTGGGGCCGGGCGAGCGTGAGGCGGTCGAGCAGAACGTGAACGTCCAGTACCCGGGCGGCGGCTCGAGCTTCATGATCGACACCCCGCTGGTCCGGGCCACGGACCTGCTGCTCGTCCCCGCGCTCGGCTGGTTCGAGAAGCCCGACCCGACCAACCCCTTGCTGTTCGACGACACCCAATGGGTGACGTTCGGCCAGGCGCTGGGGTACGCGATGCACATGACCCCGACGGGCACGGGGGACCCCGTGCTCCGCCACCTCGTCCGCGAGGTCAACTCCCAGCGCCGCTACGCCCTCGACGGGCTGAACCTGCGGGTGGACGACTTCGTCGCGTTCTACAACAAGAACATGGACCCGGACCGCTACTACGAGCCCGACGCGGGCGACGCGCGGGTCGGCGTCGGCGTGCCGATGGCGATCGACCTGCTCTCTCGCTTCCGCGGGCTCGGGCCCGCCGACAGCGCCGAGGCCCTTACGACCAAGGTCCCGGGCCTCCTGAACATCAACACCGTCTCGCCCAACGTCATGCGGGCTGCGCCCCTGCTCACGCCCTCGCTCGAGCTCGACTCGCAGGGCAAGGCCGAGTGGTGGGGGAGCAACACCGACATGGGCGCCTTCGGCACGGGCCTGCCCGACGCGGTCGCGGACGCGGCCACGTTCACGGCGCCCGACGTCGCGGCCCAGCTCGTCGCCTACCGCGACCGCCTCGCGGGCGAGTACCGCGTCTGGTCGTACGACTACGACACGATGCCCGGCTCGCTGACCCCGGGCGGCGCCGAGCCATTCGGCTACCGACTGCTCAAGAACGACGGAACGGTGCGGAACATCCCGGATGCTGCCACGGTCGTGCTGAACAACTACAGCGGGGCGCAGAACGATTTCGAGATGGGGCGGACGTTCCTGACCGGTATCGAGGCGATGCGTGAACGCCCGGGCTTTACGAGCACTGGCGAGGCCGCCGCGGCCGTCATCAGCCCGGCGTACTTCGAGAATGTCCTCGGCGATGCGAGCCTCATGCAGTACGACGCGGTCTCGCAGAACCAACCCAGCTATATCGGTCTCGATCAGGACGGCAGCGGCATTCCGGTCAACACGGGCGTCGTTGGCTCGGGCTCGGGCGTGGTCACGCTCGAGACGCAGCTGTACGGCGGCGCGGGCGACGACATCCCCAACGACTACGAGGAACGCCTGGCCGTCCTCTCAGGCCTGCTCAATACCACGACCACCCGCTCGGACACGTACGCGGTCTGGTTCGTGGTGCACGGCTACCGCGAGGGCGACGTGAAGAACCTCCGCGACGACGACCCGCTGGTGCCCAGCTACGCCCGCCGGTTCATGATGGTGGTGGACCGGTCGAACGTGACGGCCCAGGGCCAGAAGCCGCGGGTGCTGCTGTTCCAGGAGGTCCCGTACTAGGTCTGTGTCGTTGAGTACGGTCCGTTGTCGCCGCCGACGGCCGGCCCAGGCCGGCCGCGGGGGCGTCGCCGGAGCCGACGACGTCGGGTGGGTAGAGTCTTTGTGCAGGACAGGGCGTAGCTCAGCTTGGTAGAGCGTGTGGTTTGGGGCCACAAGGTCGCTGGTTCGAATCCAGTCGCCCTGATTCGTCAAATGCTTCTGCAATCAGGGGTTAGGCCGTGATAGGCTGGCCCCTCCCCGCCCCGGGGATGTTCGTTCGTGGGCCCGCTCGCCCGCGATCGGATTGCCTGTGGGTTGAACGGAACGGAGCTTGAGATGCGATTCACCCTGGCCGCCCCTCTGCTTGGGGCGCTCGTCCTCACCGCCCCTCTGCTCGGAGCCGACCACGACGGGAACGTCGAGTGGGACGGCGTCAGCCACGTTGTCTGGCAGGACCTCCGCCCGCTCGTGCCGATGCAGGGCGATGCGTTCGGGGTCCGAGTCCAGGCGTACCGCGGCGATCTGACCGGGGTGAGCGCGGTCGCGGACGTCGGGGGCGTCGAGACCGCGTACCCGGCCAGTGTCGTCGGCCAGCTGGGCCCGTACGACATCTGGCAGGCGGACCTGCCCGCGACGGGCGAGACCGCGATGTCGTACACATTCGTGCTGACCGATGGACTCGACACGGACTACCTGGGCCCGGACGGGATGTCGAGCGAGCCGCACGCCAGCGGGTACGAGCTCGACTTTGCGACGCTCGGCCATGCGCCGGTTGGCGCGACGCCCGTCGCCGGCGGGACGGTCTTCAGGGTCTGGGCCCCGACGCGGGCGACCTGCCACGTCCGGGGCGAGTTCAACGGGTGGACAACCGCCAACTCGTTGACCAAGGTCGGCGAGCACTTCATCGGGTTCGTCGCGGGCGCGGGCACGGGCCAGATGTACAAGTACTACTTCAACAACTCTGTCTGGAACACGGACCCGCGGGCCAGCAGCCTCAACCCGACCGACAACCAGAACGCGATCATCACCGACCCCCTGGCGTACGCGTGGGAGCACGACGACTTCATCGCCGACCCACTCGAGAACCTCGTGCTGTACCAGCTGCACGTGGGCTCGTTCGCGGGGCGAAACGATCCGTTCGGGCCCGCGTCGAACCCCTCGGGGTACCGCGACGTGGGCGAGCGTGCGTCGCAGCTGGCGGACCTGGGCGTGAACGCCGTCATGGTCAACCCGATCAACGAGTTCCCGGGCGATTTCTCGGGCGGGTACAACCCGGTCTCGGCCTACGCCTGGGAGTGGGCACTGGGCACGCCCGACGACCTGAAGTACATGGTGGACCAGCTGCACGCCCACGGCGTCGCGGTCATCCTCGACGTCGTCTGGAACCACCTCTCGCCCAGCGACAACTTCCTCTGGAACTACGACGGCACGCAGCTGTACTTCGACTCGCCCGCGCAGGACACGCCGTGGGGCGCCCAGGCGGACTTCGACGCGCAGGGGGTGTTCGATTACTACCTCGACTCGGTCCACCACGTGATGGGCGAGTTCCGGATGGACGGCTACCGCCAGGATGCGGTCATGGCGATGACCGATTCGGGCTGGACGGGCCAGTGGCCCGCGGGCCAGGCGCTGATGCGGGCGATGAACGACGTGATCGACAACCGCTACGCGGACGCCAACGCGATCGCCGAGATCTACATCGACAACCCATGGGTTCACACCGGCATCTACTTCGACACGCAGTACCACAACAGCTTCAAGAACGCGCTCCGCGACGCGGTCTTCGCGGCGGGCGGCGGCACGCCCAACGTCAGCGCCGTCGCCGCGGCCATCGATGGGACCGGGGGCGTCGTGGGCACGCAGGTGCTCAACTACTTCGAGCTCCACGACGACGCCTGGCCTCTCAACGGGCACGAGCGGGCGGTCAAGCAGATCGACACCAGCTTCCCGCACGACGACCAGTTTGCCCGAGGCCGGACGACGCTGGCCAACGGCATCGTCCTGCTCGCCGCGGGCGTCCCCGCCATCCTCCAGGGCAGCGAGTGGCTCGAGGACCAGGGCTGGGAAGAGAACAAGATCGACTGGTCGCACAAGACCACGTACGCGGGCGTGTTCGATTACTACAAGGCCATCATCGGGCGACGCACATCCGAGCCCGCCCTCGGCGCGGACGCGGACGTCTGGGTGTACCACGTCAACGAGGGCGCGGACGTGATCGCATTCGAGCGCTGGGTTGACGGGGGCAAGAGCTTCGTCGTCTTGGTGAACCTTTCCAACACCAACCGGGATGACTACCGGATCGGCCTGCCGCGGACCGGCACGTGGGGGGTCGCGGTGAGCAACCAGGCGGCCGAGTTCGGCGGCGCGGGCGACGGCGAGACCGGCACGTTCGAGGCCGAGGCGATTGCTTCAGGACCGCACGCCCAGTCGGCCGCGATCGACATCCCGGCACGGGGCCTGATGCTGCTTGAGCACGAACCCTCGGGCGCGTCGTGCAACGCCGCGGACATTGCCGAGCCGTTCGGGTCTCTTGACTTCTCCGATGTGCTCGCGTTCCTGGTCGCGTTCGGCTCGATGTCGCCCGAGGCGGACCTGGCCGATCCGATCGGAGCGTTCGACTTCTCTGACGTGCTCGCGTTCCTCAACGCGTACGGCTCCGGCTGCCCGTAGCCCACATGGGTCAGGGGGGGCGGGGCGCGAGCACCCGCCCTGCGGGGGCGTGAGTCAGATCTCATTTTGCCTGCAATCATCGGGCATCGACGCCGGTATAGAGTTGTCCGTACGCCCGCGACGCCACCGGCTCGCGGGAACCCACGAGTTCACCCCCGGGAGGAACCCCCGAGATGCATCGCCCCAGCCTTCACCGCGCCCCGGCCATCGCCATCCTCGCCCTGGCCGCCTCCGGCGCCGCCGCCCAGCCCCTCGAGCCGGACCCCGCCCTGCGCACGGGCGAGCTGGACAACGGCATGGGCTACATCATCCTCCAGCACGCCAACCCTCCAGGGCGGGCCAACCTGATGCTCCACTTCTCGACGGGCTCGCTGAACGAGACCGAGCAGACCCGCGGTATCGCCCACTTCATGGAGCACATGGCCTTCAACGGCGGGAGCAACATCCCGCCGGGCGAGATCATCCCGTACTTCGAGTCCCTGGCCATGACCTTTGGTCAGCACCTCAACGCCTTCACCAGCTTCGACCAGACGGCATACACCCTCTCGCTGCCCGATACGCAGGTCGCGACTCTTGAGAAGGGCTTCCTCTTCTTCGAGGATGTGCTCTTCGGCGCGCTCCTGCTCGAGGAGGAGATCGACAACGAGCGCGGCGTGATCCTCGAGGAGCTCCGGACCGGCAAGGGCCCCCAGCAGCGGATTATGGACCAGGTCTTCGAGCAGCTCGCGCCCGGCTCGACGTTCGGTCGCCGCCTGCCCATCGGCACCGAGGAGACGATCAACTCCGTCAGCCGCGACGACTTTGTTGACTATTACTCGCGGTGGTACGTCCCCTCGAACGCGACGCTTATCGTTGTCGCCGACATGGACCCCGCGACCGTCGAGGGCGTGATCCGCGACACGTTCGATGTCGGTGATCGTGCGCCCCACCCCGAGGACCTGGCCGTGGGCATCACGCCCTACACCGGGATGCGGGCGATCGTCGCGACCGACCCCGAGCTGACGCAGGCCGAGGTCGGGCTGATCGGGATCGAGGCGCCCCGGGCTCCCGTGACGACCGAAGCGCGTTTTCGCGAGGAGCTGGTGGACGGGCTCGCCTCGCAGGCCCTCAACAGGCGTCTGCAGGCGAAGATCAACGACGATGCTGTCGCGTTCAAGTCTGGCGCCGCGATGGTGATTGACCTGTTCAACGAGATGCGTCTGTCGCAGTTCAGCGGCTCGGGTTCGCCGGCGGACTGGCGCCAGATTCTGCGCGACATCGCGACAGAGCTGCGTCGTGCCCGCCTGCACGGCTTCACCGAACGCGAGCTCGACGACGTCCGCAAGCAGGTCATCGCGGGCGCCGAGCGTGCCGCAGAGGTCCGCCAGACGCTGCACGCCCAGTCTCGGGTCGGCATGCTCAACGGCGCGGTCGCGGCCGGGGCGACGCCCATGTCGGCCGAAGCCTCGCTCGAGCTCACCCGCAAGTACGTCAACGACATCTCGACGCAAGAAGTGAACGAGGCGTTCCTGGAGCTGTTCGACGATCAGCGTGTGACGGTGCTGGTCGAGCTTCCCAGCTCCGCCGACATCCCGACACAAAGCGAGCTTCTGGCCCTGGCCCGCGAGGCGCTGGCCGTCACGCCCGAGGCCGAGGCGGACACCGACCGCCCGACCGAGCTGCTCGCCGAGCTGCCCGCGCCGGGCGAGGTCGTTGCGAGCACGACGCACGAGGGGACGGGTGTGACCTCGGCGTGGCTGTCCAACAACATCCGCGTCCACCACCGGGCGATGGATATCCAGAAAGATCAGGTTGCGATCACGATCACGCTCGCCGGGAGCGAGATCAACGAGAACGCGGGCAACCGGGGTGTCTCCGAGGCCGCGGCCCTCGCGTGGAACCGACCGGCCTCCGAGGGCTTGTCGGCCAACAACATCCGCGACCTGATGACCGGGCTCAAGGTCCGCGTGGGCGGCGGCGCGGGCGCCGACGCGCTCTCGCTCTCGGTCTCCGGGTCGCCCGCGGATCTCGAGCAGGGCATGCAGCTCGCCTACCTGCTCCTGACCTCGCCCGTCATCGAGAAAAGCTCGTTCGACCAGTGGCGCCAGCAGCGCGTGCTGCAGATCCAGCAGAGCATGATGGTCCCGCAGGGCCAGTTCATGGACGCGATGGCCGAGGCGTTGCTGCCCGAGGCCGAGGTCCGCGTCCGCCCGTTGACCGTCGCGCAGGTCGAGGATGTCACGCTCGAGGAGGCTCAGTCGTGGCTCGACGACCACGTCCGCTCGGCGCCGATCGAGGTTTCCTTCGTCGGCGACCTCGCCCTCGAGCCCGCGATGGAGCTGGTGACCCGCTACATCGGTTCGCTCGCGCCCCGCGAGCGGATCACGGGCTCGACCCTGGACTCGCGCCGCGGCGTCGGGCGCCCGGAGGGCCCGCGCGAGGTCATCCGCGAGGTCGAGACCCAGACACCGTTCGCGATCGCGATGGCCGGCAGTTTCGGCACGAGCATGGACAACGCCCGAGACCGCCGGGCGCTGAACATCGCGGCCCAGATCTTGAGCACCCGCCTCATCGAGCGTGTCCGCGAGGAGGACACGCAGGTCTACTCGATCCAGGCGGTCTCGCAGCCGGGCGCCGAGTTCCCCGAACTGGGTGTGTTCGTCGCGTTCTCCCAGACGGGTCCGGAGAACGGGCCACGCCTGGCCTCGACGATCCACGAAATGTTCGCGGCGTTTGCACAGAGCGGGCCCAGCGCCGAGGAGGTCGAGACCGCGCGTTCGCAGATCCTCAACACCTACGACGAGCAGGTCAAGCAGCCCCGCTTCTGGACGAGCGAGCTGTCCACGCTCGACTACCGCGAGATGGACCTCGACGAGCTGCTCGGGGCGCCGGCCCAATACGAATCGTTCAGCGAGGGCGACATCCACGAGACCTTCCGCAAGTACTACTCGGACGAATCGCGGATTACTGTAATCGTCGCGCCGAAGCCACAAGCTGAGGCCGCGCCAGACGAGGGCGGAACGGACGCCGACGAGGGCTGAGCCGGGCACGGTGCGGCGCGGCACGGGGCCCTTCTCACGGGCCCCACGCCGTGCGGGCGTGCACGCCCGCCGCTATCTTCTCTATTGATGCCCCGGCGCCAAGAGCCCGACCCCGTCCCCGCGATCATGGCGCCGCCCATTCGCCGGGACAATCCGTTCACCCGCTCGGCGGCGGGGATGATCGGCACGCTCTTTCTCGTCGTCATGGTCGCAGCCTGCCTGGGGTCGCTCCCGTGGACCGTCGGCGGGACGGGCGGCGTCCCGTTGTACAACGCCGGCGCCCCCGTTGATGGGCGCCTACCGCCCGCGTGGGCGTCGATCGACCGGGACGATGTCGATCGCCTCATGCAGAGCGTCCGGGCCGAGGCGGCGCGCGACCCGCGGACGCGCGCGAGCCTTGAGCTGATCGCGGCCGAGGCGGGTATCGGCGTGGACGACGCCCTCGGGCTGCGCGAGGGCCCGGTCTTCGAGCAACTCAAGCGCCTCTGGCCGAGACCATTACTGGGCACGGACCATCTCGGGCGGAGCCTGCTCGTCCGCGTGCTCACGGGCGGCGGGATCTCGCTGGGTATCGGGATCGCCGCGGCGCTGCTGAGTGTGTGCATCGGCACGCTCTACGGCGCCCTGGCGGGGTACGCGGGCGGCAAGACCGACGCGCTGATGATGCGCATCGTGGATGTGCTCTACGGCCTGCCGTACATCCTGCTCGTCGTGCTCCTGGCAGTCGCGGGTGACGCGCTCATCACCGAATACGACACGCGTGCGCACAAGCGCGGGGGGTATGTTGACCGCCAGATCCGCGTGGAGATGGATGCACGCGATGATGCGGGTGCGTACAGGGACGTCGATCAGTTCGAGGCCGAGCACCCGGAGGTGCGTGACAACATCGAGTCGCGGATCTTCGCCGTCTACGAGCGTGTCCGCACCGAGCGCGAGGCAAGACGCCGGGCGAGGCTGGAGGACATGCCCGAGCCGGTCGCCGAGTACCTGGCAGAGCTGGGACCGCGCCCGCCCGAGTTCGAACGACTGCGGGCGTACACGCCCCGCGACCTCTCGGCCCGGACACGCGCGGGATTCGACATCGTGGTACTTTTCGTCGCGATCGGGGGCGTGAGCTGGCTGACGATGGCCCGCGTTGTGCGGGGCCAGGTGCTGAGCCTCAAGAACCAGCCGTTTATCGAGTCGGCTCGCGCGATCGGCGCCCCCACGCGGCGAATCTTCGCCCGGCACCTGCTGCCCAACCTCGTCGGCCCGATCATCGTGTACGCGACGCTCGCGGTACCCCAGGCGATCCTGCAGGAGAGCTTCCTGAGCTTCCTGGGCATCGGCGTCAAGCCCCCCCTGCCCAGCTGGGGCAATCTCGCGGCCGAGGGACTGAGCGAACTCAACCAGTACAAGAGCCACTGGTGGCTGCTGTTTTTCCCGTGCCTCCTGCTCGGGCTGACGCTGCTGGCGCTCAACTTCGTGGGCGAGGGTCTCCGCGAGGCCCTGGACCCCAAGCGGGCGAGGCGGTGAGACCTCGATGAGCACGCTCGCCCGGACCAGCGCGACCGAGCGGTCGCCCGGCGCTACGGCGCCTGTGCTTGAGATCCGCGACCTGGCGGTGTCGTTCGACAACGGGCGCGGACCGAGATTACGGGCAGTGGACGGCGCGTCGATGACGCTCTTCCCGAGGCAGACGCTCGCCGTCGTGGGCGAGTCGGGCTGCGGCAAATCCGTCACCGCGATGAGCATCCTCCGGCTTATCCCTTCGCCGCCCGCGTCATACGACCGGGGCGAGATCATGTTCAACGACTCTCGGTCCACCACCGACCTGCTCCACGCCGACGGCGCCCGGATGCGGCGCGTCCGCGGCGGGGAGATCGCGATGATCTTTCAGGAGCCCATGACCTCGCTCAACCCGGTCTTCAGCATCGGCGAGCAGATCACCGAGGCGATCCGCCTGCACCAGGACGTCAACGCCCGGGGCGCGCGGGACGCGGCGGTCCGCGCATTGCAGGACGTGGGCATCCCCGACGCGCGCACGCGGCTCCGCGCCTACCCCCACGAGTTCTCGGGCGGGATGCGCCAGCGGGTCATGATCGCGATGGCGTTGGCCTGCGAGCCGCGGGTGCTCCTGGCCGACGAGCCGACGACCGCGCTGGACGTGACCATCCAGAAGCAGATCCTGGAACTGCTCGCGGGTCTCAAGGAGTCCCGCGGGATGAGCATGCTGCTCATCACGCACGACCTGGGCGTGGTCGCCGAGCAGGCGGACGTCGTGTGCGTGATGTACGCCGGGCGCGTCGTCGAGTACGCGCGTGCGGGCGAGCTGATGGCCAACCCGCGCCACCCGTACACGCGCGGGCTTCTCGCGTGCGTGCCCAAGCTTCACGATCGTGCCGCCCGCCTGTCCACCGTCAGCGAGATCGTCAACGACGAGGCCCAGTTCGAGGGCCTGGTGCACGAGGGCGAGACCGTCCGCCCCTGGTGGCCCTGGCACGACCGCCCCTCTGGCGTCGCGACCGATTCGTGCGTGCCCGACTCGACGCTTGTCGAGGTCGCCGACGCCCACTGGGTCGGCGTGTGGCGGTCCGAGTCGCTCGCCGCCACCGGGAGTGCTACGCCGACCATCCCGCCCACACCCGTCGCCCCGGGGGCAGACCCCGCCTAGGACTTTGTGTATGCACGCCCTCCTGCTGGCAGACTCGATCTTCGCCGTGCGTGAGCGTTCGCTGCTCTCGCGTCTCGAGGTCGGGCTGATGGACGAGGGGGTGCGGGTGACGCTGGCGGCGCCGACCGACGTTTCCTCGCGCCCCGGGCACGACATGCTCGGATCGCACGTGCCGTACCGGGCGGGGTCTCTCTCGTTCACGCGGCGTATGCGGGCATCTCGCCTGGCACGCGACCTTTCACCCGGCGACAAGACGGGCGCCCCGGTCGATCTCGTCCACGTCTTCGGCGGGGCCGCGTGGGGGATCGGCGTCGAGTTGAGCCGCATGTGGGACGTCCCCCTGGTGCTCGAGCTCTGGCGCCTGGGGATGGTCGAGCGGGCGCGGACGATCGCCGGCTCGATGCGCGAGCCGCCTGTGCTCATCGCACCCGACCCCGCGATCGAGCGGGCGGCGTTGCGTGATGCACGCGGCGCGGTCGTGCGCCTCGTCCCATGGGGGGCCCAGCCGCGCCCCGAGTCACACGAGATCCTGAACGAGTCGCGGGCTCCAGCGGTCGTGCTCATCGGGTTCGGGCGCGACGAGGCCGCCTCGACCCGCGCGTTCGAGGGCATCGCCCAGGTCATGGAGACGCACAAGGACGTGCTGCTCTTCCTCGACGCCGACGCGGCGACGCGCCTCAACATCTGGAAACGGGCCGCGCGGCTCGGCATCCGCAACCGCGTCTCACTCATCGGGCGCCTCGAGGATCGGCGCGACCTGGTGCTCCGCGCCGATGTGATCGTCCACCCCGACGCCAGGGGCGAGCAGCGCTCGCTGTTGCTCGACGCGATGGCATCGTCGATGGTCGTCGTCGCCTCGGAGGACCGGGCCGTCGGCGTGCTGATCGACGGGCAGACCGCCCGTCTGGCGCCGCAGGGCGCGAACGCCGGGGCCTGGGCCGAGGCCCTTGCCGCGGTCCTCGACGACCGCGATTCGGCCCGTGCCCTGGGAGTCTCGGCTCGCGCCTATGCCCGGTCCAAGCACCGGGTCAGCGCCCACGTCTCGGGTGTGGTGGACGTCTACGAGTGGGCGACCGGGCGCCAGAGCCTCGCGTTCAAGGGCGCCGGGGCCTGATCGAGTCCGAAAAAAGGCCCCAAAATACGACAGGGGCATCAGACGTCCGGAACAAGCTTGCTGTCTGTAAGCCCTGGTGAATACTGGTGTTGTGCGCGGATCGGCCACCTGTGCGGGTGGCGCAGATCCTGGCGCGTAGGCGGCCCGCGGTCGTGCGCGGGCGGCGACAACCGAACAGACGAGGAGACACAGACATGTTGACCACCATCGGCGTTCTCGCCGCGACCGTGATCATGGCCGAGCCCCAGGCGAGCTTTCCGGGCGCGGGCGCGCCCGTGACCGAGGTTCGCCCCGCGGCCCAGATCGTCGACGTCCGCAGACGGTTCACCGACCAGGAGTTCGGCTCCCGGGGGTACATGATCCTCGACGGCGGACTCAGCGACGCGAGTGTTCTCCGCCGCGAGCGTCTCGGAGGCGAGGACGCCCCAGCCGTGATCTACGTCCGCGTGTTCGACGGCGTCTTCGCCATCGATCCCTTCGAGCCTCTCGAGCAGTTTGTTCCGCGCCCGGTCCACAGCTTTGCGCACGTGCCCGGCGCCGACAGCCCGCACACGCTCGCGGTCCAACGCCAGATTTTCGGCGAGTTCAGCCTCCAGACCGACAACACCCTGTTCAACTGGGACCGCGTCGAGGCGACCAGCGAGCTCTTCCGGCGCCTCGAGTCGGCACGCCTCGAGTGGCTCCGCGCGAGCGGGTACCTCGGTGTGCGGACCTTCACCAACGGCGAGACCGACGAGCGTGTGACCAAGAAGCTGCCCGAGCCCCGCGCCATCTTCCGCAAGCCCGCCGACGTGCCCCGCACGCTGCCCCGCGAGGAGGTCCGCCGCGAGACTGCGCCCGATGCCGCCCAGGCCGGCCGGGCTCTCGCGAGCTCGGGCGAGCCGATCCGGATCTCCAAGCCCGGGTTCGACTTCTCGGTGGCGCGGGTCTCCAAGCCGAGCACCGGCGAGGACCGCGTCGCGAGCCGCTGAGCCCGCACGCGAGGGCAGATACACTCGGACCGTGAGCGGGAGACTCCCCTTCGATCCGTCCAAGATGTCCGCCGGCGCGGGGCGCAAGACCCCGCCCGGCGGCGACAAGCGCGAACGCTCGGCGGCCGACAAGCCGCTGAGCGTTTCTGCGTTGGCCTCGCTCATCGACGGGGCCCTCCGCGATGGGCTGCCCGCGAGGGTCCGTGTGGTTGGGGAGATCACGAACCTCCGCGAGCGGACGCACTTCTACTTCGACCTGGCCGACCAGGGGGCGGTGGTCAACGCGGTCTTCTTCGCGTCCGCGGCCCGTAAGTCCAGGGCAGTGCTGAGCATCGGCGCCGAGGTCGTTGCGACCGGGCGTGTGGATTTCTACGCGCCCAGCGGGCGTGTAAGCCTGATCGTCGAGCGTGTCGAGCCCGTGGGTATCGGCGCGGGCGAGAAGGCGATGCGAGCGCTGCTCGCCGAGCTCAGGGCGCTGGGCTGGTTCGACCCCGAGCACAAGCGCACGCTGCCAAGTTTCCCGAGACGGATCGCGGTGGTGACCAGCCGCACCGGGGCGGCGCTGCAGGACGTGATCGATACGGTCCGGCGCCGCTGCCCGGCTGTCGGGTTGCTCGTGGTCGATGCGCGCGTCCAGGGCGAGGCCGCTGTCGGCGAGGTCACCGGCGCGATCCGGGCATTGAGCGCCGCCCACGAGCGTCTGGGCGTGGAGGCGATCATCGTGACCCGTGGCGGGGGCTCGGCCGACGACCTGGCCGCGTTCAACGACCGAGATATCGCGAAGGCAATCCACGAATGCCCGATCCCGGTCGTCGCGGCGATCGGGCACGAGACGGACCAGACCATCGCCGAGCTTGTCGCGGACGAGCGCTGCGCGACGCCCACCCAGGCCGCGATGCGACTGACGCCCGACCGGGCCGCGCTCGGTGAGCAGGTCGAGACGGTCAGGAGGCGGATGGCCCGGACGCTCAAGGACCGGGCGAGCTTCGAGCGCCGGCGGCTGGCATCGCTCTCGCGCCGACCTGTGATCCTGGACCCAGCCGAGATCGTCTCACAGCGCCGCGGCGCCCTCGAGTGGATCGGCGGGCGTTTGACGCACACGACGCGCGATCGCCTCGGGCGCGCTGTCCGGAGTCTGGAACGCCTCGGTGCGCGCCTCGAACGCGGGCGACCGAGCGTCGTGCACGCTCGGCGGTCAGAGCGGCTGCGAGCGCTTCACGCCCGCCTCGAACGCGCTGTCCGCGTGTCCAAGGACCGTGAGGTTGAACACACGGACGCCCTGGAGCGCGAGCTGCACGCGGTCGGACCGATGGCGGTGCTTGCCCGGGGGTTCTCGGCGACGCTCGACGAGCGCGGGCGCCTCGTCCGATCCGTCGATGACGTCACGCCGGGCCAGCCGCTGCTCACACGCCTGGCCGACGGCTCGGTGCGGTCGGTGGTCGAGGGCTCGGGGCACGAGAACCGGGCGCCCGCGCCGCCGCCCCCGCCGCGTCGCCGGACCCGCTCGCGCCCGCGGCGCGACGACCAGGGTCGAGACCAGATGGACCTGTTCGCCGGGGGCGGGTAACGTGGCGCCATGCCCGCCAAACGATCCAAGCCCGACCCACAGCCCGACGAGCGGCTCAGCTACGAGCAGGCGGTCGAACGCCTCGAGGGCCTCGTCGAGCGGATCGAGTCGGGCGAGATCGGGCTCGAGGAGTCGATCGCGGCGTACGAACAGGGCGCCAAGCTCATCGCCCGCTGCCGATCGATCCTGGACCAGGCCGAGGCCCGGATCGAAGAGCTGAGCGCCGAGCAGATCGCGGGCGGTGAAGTGGGGGGGGCGGCGGGCGATCGGGCCGATGAAGGGCCCTGATGGCTGATTTCTACACCTGGGCGCCACGCATCGTCACGCTTCTGTTTGTGTTCGCGTTCGGCGCGTGCGTCGGATCGCTCATCAACGTGCTGGTCTACCGCCTGCCCCGCGGGCTGGACGTGGTCCGCCCCTCGTCGCGCTGCCCGACGTGCCAGAACAAGCTGACGTGGCGTGAGAACATCCCGATCCTGGGGTGGGTGATCCTGCGGGGGCGGTGCCGGTTCTGCGGGTGCCGGATCAGCCCCGAGTACCCGATCGTCGAGCTGGTCGTCGCGGTCCTGTTCGCGGGGCTCTTCGCGCTGTGGTACGTCGTGCCCGGGTCGGTGACGCTCTGGGGCGAGATCAAGCCCGAGTGGGC
This sequence comes from Phycisphaerales bacterium, assembly GCA_029260515.1. Taxonomy (GTDB): domain Bacteria; phylum Planctomycetota; class Phycisphaerae; order Phycisphaerales; family UBA1924; genus JAJRXR01. The sequence continues at coordinate 98,174 of JAJDDC010000096.1, forward strand.
ACGCACCGACGGCGTCAACGCCCTGCCCGTCCTGACGTGGCCCGCGTTCCTGGTCCTCGTCACGCTCGTCGGCTCCCTGGTCGCGATGACGATCGTGGACGCCAAGACGTTCACGATCCCGCTCGTGCTCACCTGGGTCCCGGCCGCGGCGGGTCTGCTCATCCACCCGCTGCACGCGCTCTGGCTCGAACTCGCACACGGCCCGCTCACACAGACAGCCCCCGGCCAGTGGTACTCACTCGATGGGATTTGGTGGATGTCCGCGTTGGACTGGTACTGGACGATCGCGACGCCTGGCCCGACGGGGTGGACGTGGATCGGCGCCGCGATCGGCGGCGCCTCGGGCCTCGCCATCGCGAACATCCTCCTGCGTACCGGCATCATCAGACGCAGCTTCGAGGACTACGACGCGTGGGAGGCAGGGGTTCTCGACACGCAACAGCCCGCCGGTCCGGTCGCGACCGACGTCCCGGTCGGGACCGAGGCGTCCACGACCATCGAGGGCGGCGAGGAAGCCCCGGGGGGCGCCGATCTCTGGATCCAGTACCCGCACGCGAGGCGTGAGATGGTCCGCGAGATGGCCTTCCTGGCCCCGCCCGTGGCCCTGGCTGTCCTGGGCGCATGGCTGCTCGACCCGGCCCGCGGGCCCCTCGCCCAGACTGGGACGGCCCCTCTGTGGCTGATGGTCCTGGCGGGCGCCCTGCTGGGATACCTGATCGGGGGGGGCATCGTCTGGGCGGTGCGGATCCTGGGCTCGCTGGCGTTCGGCAAGGAGGCGATGGGCCTGGGCGACGTGCATCTGATGGCCGCCGTCGGCGCCTGTCTGGGGTGGATCGACGCGAGCGTCGCCTTCTTCGGCGCAGCCTTCGTTGGCCTCGCCTGGGCGGTTCTCGGGCGTCTGGCTGGGGGGACGCTGAAGCGGGCGATGCCGTATGGCCCGTTCTTGGCGGTGAGCACGATGCTGGTGATCCTGGCCAAGCCCGGCGTCGAGGCGTTGCTGACGCTGATCCTGCGGTCCGCGACACCCATAGACATCCCCTGAGCGGCGTGGACGGCGCGCACGGGTGCGTGCGAACGGGTACATTGCCCGTGCGTCGGGCCGAATTCCCCGGCGGGAACGAACAACCGGAGGTTCACGGATGAACAAGCGATTCGGGACAGCGTTGCTGATCGGCGCGGTCTGTGCGGGCGCGTTGCTCGGTGGGTGCAAGAACGTCAAGAAGGCCGATTACGACGCCGCGGTCCAGGAGAACACCCGACTCCGCGAGCGCGTCGCCTCGCTCCAGGACAAGGTCGCCCAGTCCAACCAGCAGGTGCTCGCGGCCCAGACGGAGAAGGACCGGGCGCTGGCCGACCAGCGGGCGCAGTACATGTCGCAGCTCGACGCCGAGCGTGAGAAGGCGAGCCGAAGCGGGTTCGAGGGGATCCCCGGAGTCTCGTCGAGCTACGGCGCGGGCGGGAGCGTGATCGTCGCGGTCGCGGGCGACGTCCTGTTCGACTCGGGCAAAACGGACCTGAAGAACTCGTCGCAGGCGTCGCTGGACCGGGTGGCACAGGTCATCCAGAGCCAGTACGCCGGGCAGTCGATCCGCGTCGAGGGGTATACCGATTCGGACCCGATCCGCAAGAGCAAGTGGCGCTCCAACGAGCACCTGTCGATGGAGCGGGCGCTGGCGGTCGAGGAGTACCTCGTGAAGCGCGGCGTGCAGAACAACAGCATCTACTCCGCCGCCTTTGGGCCCTCGAACCCCAAGGGCACCAAGAAGGACTCGCGGCGCGTCGAGATCGTCATCCTCAACGGGTGATCCCCGGCGCGGGCGGGCGGAATCTGGCTCCAGCGGGCCCGACGGCTGGCCGATCGTCCGGGCGGGGCTTATACTCCCGCGTCGGCGGCTCGGGCGCCGAGAGATGGGCGATTGGCGCAGTTGGCTAGCGCGCCAGTATGACACACTGGAGGTCACAGGTTCGAGCCCTGTATCGCCCATTGCCCGGCCCTGGGGTTCACCCCCGGGGCCGGTCTTGTAGACGGACCGGGCGGCCATGGGTCGCCCGCCCGACCGGCCGCCTTAGCTCAGTTGGTAGAGCATTGGTTTTGTAAACCAATGGTCGCCGGTTCGAGTCCGGCAGGCGGCTTGTACTGGATCTGGCTCGCCGGGCTCGCGCGGGGGGCGACTGGCGGGGGTCTCAGGCGACTTCCTCGGCGCCGGCCTGGGCGCCGTCATCGCCTGTCGCGTCCCAGTCCGACCGCCTGCGGGCCCGCAGGCCCGGCTCGTCTTCGCCGACCTCCCCAGCGAAGACAACCTTGTTCTTGCCCTGCTGCTTGGCCTCGTACATCGCGGCGTCCGCTGCCTTGAGCAGCTCGTTGGCGTTCTCGTGACCGCCGCGGGTGAGTGCGACTCCGATGCTCGCGGTGGACACGATCATGAGGTCCTCGAGCTCGTGCGGCTTGGCCAGAAGCTCTCGCAGGGTGTGGGCGAAGGCACGGGCCATGTCGCTCCGCGCATCTCGGAAGCAGATGCCGAACTCGTCGCCTCCCAGGCGTGCGGCCGAGTGCTCGCCCGCGGGTGTGCGTTCGGCCCGCGAGAGCGCCGAGCGGATCCGGTCGCCGATGCTCTTGAGAAGTGCGTCGCCGACGTGGTGCCCGTGCTGGTCGTTGACCTGCTTGAATCCGTCGAAGTCGAGGTAAAGCACCGCGAACGCGCAGGCCTCCGAGTTCTTCGCCTCGCGGAGCGCGTCGGCGAGGACCTGCTCCATGAAGTAGCGGTTGGCCAGCCCCGTGATGGGGTCGTTGAACGCGACCTGGCGGAGCGATTCCTCGGCCCGCCGGCGTTCGGTCGTCTCCTCGATGAGCACGATGACAGTCGGGCCGTGGGCGCCCGCGGTCAGCTCGAAGGAGCGGTCGGTCTGCGGGCATGTGCACACGCCCGTTTTGACGCCGTGCGCGTCGGACGCGCCCTCCGCGATCCGGCCTACGGCACTGGTCACGGACTGCGAGAAGCGCGAGCGGAACCACTCACCCTCGAGATCGACGGGCTGCGCGGGGCGCAGCGATCGGCTGCCGGCGGTCGCGTAGATGATCTGAAATCTGGCCTGGGAGCCTCCCCGGGCGGACTTGCGGAGCACCAGGGTCGCGCCCGGCGAGGTCTTGAGCACCGCCTGGAGCACGTCTGGTGAGATCTCGAGGTCCGGGGCGATGGTCTCGAGGAACTTGGCGTTCTTGCGGTCGCGGCGCTGGTCCTCGGCGACGTAGCTGAGCAGCACGACGCCCGAGCCGACGGCGATGAGGCCGACGAGTTCGATGAACCGCCAGAGGCCCCATCCCTGGGCGTCCTGCAGGAGCGGGACGTCGGGGAATCTGGCCGCGATGCTCGCCCGCATCGAGTGGGCGGCGAGCACCGAGATGCCCAGGACGGCGACGACGATCCCGGCGGACGGGATGAGCGGTCGGCTCTGGCGTCGGGGCAACGCGAGGGCCAGGGCGCCCAGGGCCGTGCCGAGAAGAACCAACTCTGTGGTTTGCGTGTCCAAGCCGCGACCCCCAGTCCTGCTCCGTCTGACGCTCTGTCTGGGTATCAATCGGATGTGCGTGACGCCCGCTTGTGTCCGAGACGCCAGACAAGGGCGTGGGCGTTCCTGGGCGGGGGCCACCCTGATCGCCCGTGCGGGTCCGAGAACCCGCGTCGGGGCGCCCCCTCGTGGTGGCGGCGGGGCGGAGAATTCGGCCGCCCTTGCCGCGCGGCGCAGACGGGGCTAGCTTTCCACCCTTCCCGGGCGAGTACCCAAGTGGACAACGGGGGCAGACTGTAAATCTGCTGGCTAACGCCTACGGGGGTTCGAATCCCTCCTCGCCCACTTGACACGCCGAGCACCCGGGCCAGCAGGCCCTGGCCTCGGCGTGTGTCGTTCGAGGCTCGGCGCACGAAAAAGGGCCGGCGACCCGAGGTCGCCGGCCCTGTGTAATCTTGCTCTGGAGTTCAGCCGTCTACGGGCAACCGGCCCCGAAGGCGCCGAGGAACTCGATGACGTCCGAGAAGTCGCACGAGCCGAACGGGGCGGCCAGGTCGGCCTCGGGCTCGCACGTCGAGAAGGCCGTGAGGAACGCGATGATGTCGGAGAAGTCGAGCGAATCGAACGGCTCGGCCAGGTCCGCCGCGTTGCAGCCCTCGTCGGGCTCGACCACGATGAACTCGGTGGTGACGGCGAGGTCATCGATGTACCAATCGTCGTTGCCGGCGTTGCCGGTCGCGGTGAAGCGGACGGCGAAGTCGTTGGTGTAGCCGACGACCGGCACGAGGATCTGGTGGAGATCGAACTCGGTCTGGCTCGTGCCGTCCGAGGCGACTGTCTCGAGCAGGTTCCAGGTGTCGCCCAACGTGCGGTACTCGACGATCAGGCTCTCGCCCGCCTCGACGCCCTTGCGCTGGGTGTAGTAGCGGACCCAGTGGTCCGTGCCGAACAGCCCGGACATGTTGATGTTGAACGTAGCGATTGAGTCGGCGTTGTCGAGGTTCAAGGAGTTGGAGCCGGAGGGCTCGTTGTCGGCGGCGGTCGAGATGATCCCGCCCGAGTTGGTCTCGTACACGAAGGATGTGTCGAGGCCGGACTCGTAGTCGTCCTCGAAGGGGACGTTCAGCCCGCCGTAGGTGTCGATCGCGATGTCGTCGATGTACCAGTCGTCGTTCCCGCCGTCGCCCGAGGCGCGGAGGCGGAACTTGACCTCGGACCACATGGCCAGGAAGGGCAGGACGACCTCGGTGTACTCGAAGTCGTTCTGGGTGACGCCGTCGGAGGTGAACTCCGCGAGCGACTGCCAGGTCTGGGCGATGCTGAAGTATTCGAGGAAGAGGCTCTCGCCGGCCTCGACGCCGCGGTGCTGGGTGTAGAGGCTCAGGATGAGCGTCTCGTCTGTGTCGTCGGAGAGGTCGAAACGTCCGGTCTCGATGACGTCGTCGAAGTCGAGGTTGAGGGAGTTGGGCCCGCTGGGCTCGTTGGAGGCGCCGGTGTTGACGATCGCGCCGTCGATGCTCTGCCAGACGTCGGCGTCGAGCGTGGTGGACGCAAAGTCCTGGAAGAAGGGCCAGTCGAGGAAGGGCGGGCCGGCGGGTTCGATGCACGGGCGCCCGGCAGCGTAGTTGCTGATGGAGTTGATCGAGCCGTTCCCGAAGCCTGCGCCGGTGACGCCGGGCGGGGAGATGCCGCCGCACCCGCCGAGGCCGGCGCACATGATGTAGCACGAGCCGCCCGAGCAGTGCTGGGCGCTGAAGTTGTGCCCGATCTCGTGGGCGGTGAGGGCGACGCGGCTGTTGAACGAGTTCGTGAACTTGGATTCCGAAAGTCCGTAGCCCAGGTTGTTCGAGCAGACCGCGCTGAGCCAAGCGATGCCGATGGTGCCGCCGGAGATGTTTCGACCGGTGAACATGTGCACGAGGTCGCGGTCGGCGCCGGTGCCGACCCAGGCGTTGCGGACCTGGTCGAGAAGGGTGCCGGCGCTGTTGCTCGTGTAGGGGTTCGTGCCCAGGTCCGTACGGACAAGGATCTGGTTGAGGATGAACGTGACGTCTACGTCGCGGACGTAGACGGTGTCCACGCCGGCCATGATGTTCTCGACGTCGGCGACGGTCGCGGGGACGCTGGCGCCGTTGTCGTTGTTGTAGAAGTGCCAGTCGGCGTCGATGATGAGCTCGCAGGCGAGCAGCTGGCCGCCGCGGGGGGCGGCCCCGCTGGTCTCAACCCGGGGGTCAAATCCGTCCGCGTGCTCGTCGCCGGAGAGGGCGCCGCCGCACGAGTGCCCGGTGGGCAGCGCGTCGGAGGTGTCGTGCATGACGTAGAGGTCGGCTTCCGAGCCCGGGACGAGTTCGACGAGGGGCTGGATGCCCCAGGCACGCGGCTCCTCGCCCTGCGTGACGATCTTGCCATTGAAACCGTACTCGAGCAGCGAACCGACGATCACCATCGATCCGTCCTGGCTTGCCCCGCGGTATGTGCGGGGAGCCGGGGCCTCGATCTCGACGATCGCCCCGCCCTCGACCTGCACCATGACTTTGAAGTCAGCAGAGCGAACGGAGAAGGGGCTGAGCGAGAACTCGTGCTCAACGCCGTCGATGTTGAGCTCGACCCTGAGCGGATCACCCAGGCGGCCAGCGAAGTCCGTGCGTTGCAGCGAGAAATCGCTGACAGAGAGGTGGCGGGAGACGTCCCTGTGGACGCCCGCGGAGGGGACAACCAGCGTCGGCTCGGCCGACGCGATCGACCCGGCGAGCAACGTGCAGCCCGCCGCGCCGGCACACAAAGCCAGTCTGTTCATGAACATCATCTTGCCTTTCCTCGAGCGGTATGGGCACGATGGCCCACAAGACCCAGCCGGCGTCCGCATCCGGCGCCGACCCCAGAACGCCGATCTCCGACCGACGCAAAAACCACGCTCCGACTGCACGATACCGCGGCCAGGCGTGAACCCCAGTCGATTCGCGCCTTCATTCACAACGCCCGATAACCTGCGGGCAATGCACCGCCACCGACAGTCGGCCTGAGCAACCACATCCGACACCCGGAGCCGGGCGTCTGTCACGAGAGCATATTCGCAGGATCGACGCCCCGGTTTCCGTCTCTCGGGCGAGCGCGAGTAGGGCAAACCCCCTATGCGCGTGCGTTTTCGGACGCGCGTCCGATCGGCGCCGGTCGAGTCTCGCAGGCTGGGGGAGGTGTTCAGCCCGACCTCCCACGTGTCGATACCGAGAACGCGGTCAAAACGCTTGATCAGCGAGGAGAGCCGGTGCGCAAAGACACGACGAGGTCAGGACGGGGCTCCTCCCTGTCGCCCGCGTCCGGGGAGCTCCCCCGGCGCGTCTCGGTGCTGGGGCTAGTCGCCGCGTGCGGCATCCTGGCCGGCCTCGGGTGGTCGTTCATCGGGCGGGCTGCGCCGGAATCGGTGTTCATCTTTGTCCACGCCGGCATCGCGTTGGGCGCCCTCGCGGGTGTCGGCGTGGTCGCGCACCGTGCGGTCGCGGCGGGCAGGTCGATCAGCGCGATCCGTGCCGTGCTCGCGGGCGTTCAGGATGGGCGCACCGAGCGTGAGCATCTGCTCATCGACGCGGAGGCGTGCCCCGAGGCCAGCGCGTGGAACACACTGGTGGACGAGATCGACGCGGCGCGCGAACTTCGCCTGGAAACCCGCGTCGGCGAGGCGCTCGAGGCGGGCGCGGGCGCTCGTGAAGGTTTCGGCGTGGTCTGTGACTCGCTGTGGTTCGGGCTGATCTTGCTGGCAGGTGACGGCCGCGTCACCTACGCCAACGGCGCCGCGGGCGTGTTGCTCCAGACCCAGCGTGACGCGCTTGTCGGGTCACGGCTCAGCGAGCATGTCCGAACGCCCGAGGCGGTCGAGGCGATCGACGGCGTCATCGCCGGGCGGTCAAACAGGCGCGTTTCGATCGAGATCGAACAGGCCGAGGGCGACGAGAGCGCGGGCGTGCTCCGCCTGAGCATCCGCCCCACACCCCAGGCCCAGGGCGCCGTCGCGTTGGTCGTTCTCGAGGACGTCACGCAGCAGCGTGTCGCCGACAGATCGCACGGGGCGTTCGTCGCCAACGCGACGCACGAGCTGCGGACGCCGTTGACCAACATCCGGCTGTATGTGGAGGAGGCACAGGACGCGGACGGGGACGAGGGCGTGATCGCCAGGTCGCTCAACGTGATCAACACCGAGGCCCGCCGCCTGGACCGGATCGTCGCGGACATGCTCTCGGCCTCTGAGATCGAGTCCGGCGCCGTCTCGCTCCGTGAATCGGACGTGCGGATGGACGCGTTGATCGAGGAGCTGCGCAACGACTACGGCGCGTCGGCGGTGGACAAGGACATCACACTTACCTTCGACATCCCCCCGAAGCTCCCGGTGCTTACCGGGGATCGCGACAAGATCGCGATGGCCCTGCACAACCTCGTCGGCAACGCGATCAAGTACACGCCCGGGGGCGGGACGGTGACCGTCCGCGTGGCCGAGGAAACCGAGCAGTTCCGGATCGACGTCGTGGATTCGGGGATCGGGATCGCGGAGGCGGACCGCCCGCGTGTGTTCGATAAGTTCTACCGGGCCAAGGACGCCCGGATCAACGACATCACGGGCTCGGGGATCGGGCTCGCGCTGGCGCGGGACGTCATCCGCCTGCACGGCGGTGACATCACGCTCGATTCGGAGATCGACGAGGGCAGCACGTTCACGCTCTCGCTGCCGGCGCGCCCGGCGGCGGCGTAGGGAGGTTCGCGGCGTGCAGATCGAAGAGACAAAGCACGGGGCGGTGACCGTCCTCCGCCCGCGCGGCATCATCGGCGCCGACGAGGCGCCTGTCCTCCGCGAGCGCGCGACCGAGACATTCCGCAAGACGCTCGGGCGGTTTGTCATCGACGCTTCGGACATCCCATTCGTCGATTCGATCGGGCTCGAGACGCTCGTTGAAGTCGCCAACGAGCTGGCGGCGTCGGGCCTGGCGCTCAAGCTGTGTGGCGAGACCGAGACCCTCCGCGAGATCCTCGATCTCACGGACCACGCCAAGGCGTTCGAGCACTTCGAGGAGGTCGGCGTGGCGGTGAGGAGCTTCCTGTGAGCCTGCCCGGCGCACCTGATGGACAGCCGGAGAGCGGCGGGACGCCCGCGCCCCAGGGCGGCGGCGGCGCGCGCAAGATGCTGCGCGTCGGCGACGTCCTCATCCAGGAGGGCGTCGTCACCCACGAGCAGGTCTCCAAGGCCCTGGCCGCGCAGAAGGGCGCGGGGATGATGCTCGGCGAGGTCCTCGTCGAGCAGGGCGCGATCTCCAACGCGACGCTGGTGGGGGCCCTGGCCCGCTCGCTGGGTGTCCGGGGCGTGCAGATCCGCCACGGGCTCGTGGATCCCGCCCTGCTCGCCGAGATCGGCGACGAGGAGGCCGATCGGCTCAAGTCGCTGCCCCTGTTCAAGGTGCACGGCGTGCTGACGGTCGCGATGGCCGAGCCGCAGTCGCTGCCGACGATCGACCGTCTGCGCGCGCTGACGGGGTGCAAGATCCGCCCGGTGCTCGCGCTCGAGGCGAACATACGCGAGTTTATAAAAAAGTACGCGGGCGGGAATGTGGACGTGGACGCGTTCCTCACCAGCCTGGCCGAGTCGGACGTCGAGGTTATCGAGCGTGAGTCGGTGGACGACGCGCCGACGACGGACCTGGACCAGATGGTCGCGGGCTCGCCGATTGTCAACCTCGTGAACGTCGCGCTGCTCACGGCTGTCAAGGACGGCGCCAGCGACATCCACCTCGAGCCCAACAAGAAGGGCACACGGATCCGCTACCGGATCGACGGCGCCCTGCGGGATCTGATGAAGCCGCCGCCCGGGATGCACTCGGCGATCGTCAGCCGGATCAAGATCATCGGCAAGATGGACATCGCCGAGAAGCGGCTGCCGCAGGAGGGACGCGTCCGCATCGTCGCCGAAGGGCGTGAGATCGACCTGCGTGTCAGCTCGATCCCGACGCTGCTGGGCGAGAAGCTGGTGATCCGCATCCTCGACAAGGCGAACCTTCGCGTGAGGATGGAGGACCTGGGTTTTCGCACCGATTCGCTGGCCGCGTTCCAGCGGACGCTCAAGCGACCCTACGGACTCGTCCTGGTCACGGGGCCGACGGGCTCTGGCAAGACGACGACGCTGTACTCGGCGCTCGACCTGCTGCGCAGCCCCGAACTGAACATTGTGACGGTCGAGGACCCCGTCGAGTACCAGCTCGACCTGGTGAACCAGATCCAGGTCAACGAGCCGATCGGGCTGAGTTTCGCCCGGACGCTGCGTTCGATCCTGCGTCAGGACCCGGACGTGGTGATGATCGGCGAGATCCGCGACGAGGAGACGGCGCACGTCGCGGTCCAGGCGGCCCTGACCGGGCACGTTGTGCTCGCGACGCTGCACACGAACGACTCGCCCGGCGCGGTCGAGCGTCTGCGGGACATGCACGTCGAGTCGTACCTGATCTCCGCGGCGCTCAACGGCGCCGTCGCCCAGCGGCTGGCGAGGTCGATCTGCCCGTCGTGCGAGACCAAGTACCACCCCAGCGCCGAGGTGCTCGAGGACGCGGGGCTGGGGCACATGGGCTCGCGAGCATTCCGCAAGGGCGGCGGGTGCCAGACCTGCCACGATACCGGCTTCCAGGGGCGGTTCGCGATCTACGAGGTGATGGAGGTGGACGCCGAGATCCGACGGATGATCTACGCCGGCAAGGCGAGCCACGAGCTGCGCGCCGCGCTGACAAGGGCGGGCGTCCGCTCGCTGCGCGAGGAGGGCGTCTCGTACGCGATCGAAGGGAAGACGAGCCTCGAGGAGGTCCTCCGGGTCACGCATCTGGACGACAGCGCCGAGGCGCCCGAGGCGGCGCCCGCGCTGAAGCTCGATGAAAGGGCCGCGGCATGAACTTCGAGTACCGCGCGTACGACAACTCGGGCGCCGAGACCAAGGGCTCGATCGACGCATCGGACAGCGAGGACGCCGTTGAGCGCCTGCGTCGCAAGGGATTGTTCGTGGTTGAGGTGTCGAAGGGGGATTCTGGTGACAGAGGGCCCTCAAGGGGTCGGGGCGGGTCGGGCGGGGGCGGCGGGAGCAAGAAGCAACTCGCGTTGATGGCGCGCGAGCTGTCCGTGCTTGTGACGACGGGCACCCCGCTTGTCGATGCGTTGGCCGCGGTCGAGCGCCAGGCCGACACCGAGAAGTGGCGGTCCGTGATCAACGATGTGCGGACGCGCGTCGAGGAAGGCTCGACGCTGGCCGACGCGCTCGAGGCACGTCCGGAAGTATTCGATCCAGTGTTCCGTAGCCTGATCGCGGCGGGCGAATCGAGCGGGCAGCTCGACGAGATGCTGATGCGCCTGGCGACGCTCACCCGCCGCCAGCTGGCCGCCAGGGGCAGCATCATCGGGGCGCTCGTGTACCCCGCGCTGCTGCTCACGGTCTGCTGCGGCGTGCTGACGGTCATGATCGCGGTCGTGCTCCCGCGGTTCGCGGGGCTTTTCGAGACGCTCGACGCGCCGCTGCCCGCATCGACCAAGGTGCTGATGGGTATCAGCGGCTTCATCCGGGCGTATTGGTGGGGCGTGGTCCCGGGCCTGATCGTGGGCGTTGTTGGCCTGTGCCTGTACATCAGAACGCCTTCGGGCAAGCGTGTGCTGGACACGGTCGCGATCAGGGCGCCGCAGATCGGGCGCCTGACCCGCTCGCTATGCGTCGCGAGGATCATGCGTCTGCTGGGGACCCTGCTTGAGAGCCGGGTGCCGATGATGGAGGCGCTCGCGCTGACGCGTGATTCGGTCGGCAATCGGCATTACGCCGCGATCGTCGAGCAGGCCGAGGACGCGGTGACGAGGGGCGAGTCGGTCAGCGAGGCGTTCAGCCGCTCCGGTCTCATCCCGGCATCCACGTGCGAGGCGATCCGCAATGGCGAGCAGTCGGGCAAGCTCGCGGTCGTGCTCTCGGCCCTGGCAGATTACATGGACGAGGAGAACCAGACGACGCTCAAATCGCTGGGCACGCTGCTCGAGCCGATCATCATGATCCTGCTGGGGCTGGTGGTTGGGTTCGTCGCGGTGAGCATGGTCCTGCCGCTGTTCGATCTGACCGCGTCGGCGGGGGGGGGCGGCTGATGGGCGTGGCGCGCCGGTACTCTCCGATCGGGATCGACTTCGGGGCGCGCGAGGTGCGTGCTGTCCAACTCGTCCGCGACCACGCGGGCGTCCGACTGCACCGCGCCGCGTGCCCGCCGTCGCCTCTGTCCCAGCCGCGACGCGAGGGCGGCGCCGATGCCACGGCGCCCGCCGAACACACCCACCCCTCAGACGAGGGGCTCGCGGACGCGTGGGCGAGCCTGCAACGCCGGGGATTCCGCGGGCGGCGTGTCGCGCTGGCCGCGCCGGGCGGGTCTACGAAGTCGAGCGTGGTCGAGTGCCCGCGTCCCGATGCAGTCGGGATGGTCAACGAGATCGTCCGGGTCGAACTGACGCGGGCGCACGCACTGGAGCCGGGCTCGTTCGAGACCGCGTGGTGGGAGCTCCCCCGGCGGGCGAGCAAGGGGGGCGCCGTGCTGGCGTGCGCCTGCGGGCACGAGATCACCCGCGGGATCGACGAGCGTTGCTGCGCGTTGGGTCTCGATGTCGTCGCGATCGACGTCCGCTCGCTCGCGCTGGCGCGGGCGTGCGCCCCGCTGCTCGATGGCGGCGAACGCGTGCTCGATGCAATCGTCGAGATCGGCTGGGACTGCTCACGCGTGCTTGTCGTCGGCGGCGGCGTGTTGCTCTACGAGAGGGAGCTTCCCGAGTGCACGCTCGAGCGCGCCCAAGACCAGATCGCCGCGGAACTGATGACTGACGCACAGACCGCGCGCGGCGCCATATTCAAGGTCGGCGCCGCGACGGAAGGGACGGCGTCGGGGGTGCTCGCCCCGAGCGTGCGTGCGGGTGTCGCGCGGCTCGCCGAGCCAATCGTGGGCGAGCTGGGCGTCTCTATCTCGTACGCGGTGCGCAACTACGGCCTGGAAGCCACGGGCAATATTGCTCTCGTTGGCGACGGCGCCGTGATCCCGGGGCTCCCCGCCTTGATCGGTGAGGGCGCCGGGATGCGGACACTCGTATGGGAGGCGCCCGCTGGCGGGTGCGGCGGTCGCCCGGCGATGGCGGCGGCCTGGGGACTGGCGGCCAGGTTTGACCGAGGAACCGCATGAACGTCCCGACGATCAACCTGCTGCCGCGCGAGACGCTCGTCGCCCGTGACCGCAGACGCTGGGTCCAGAGGTGGGCGATCGTGGTCGTCGGCTGCGTGGTGATGGTGGGTGTGGGTGTCGCTGGGAACCTCGCGCCCGCGATGAGCGGGCAGGACGTCGTCGAGAGGCGGCTGGCGACAGTGCGTGCACGCGTCCGCGAGATCGACGGCGAGATCCCCGCGGCGCGCGAGCAGCTCGCGGATGTGACGCGTCGGCTCCGCGCTTCCGAGCGCGTCCAGCTCCGACCGGACTGGGGGGCGTTGCTGGCGTATCTTGATCAGCTCCGGGGCGAGGATGTCGTGCTCGAGCGGGTCGGCGTCTCCGAGACGCCGGACGGGAAGATTGTCCTCCGCCTCCGGGGTCTGAGCGGCGTTCAGGGACGCGAGGGCACGCTCGTGCTCGGCCTCGAGCGGTCCGGGCTCTTCGAGCGCACGACACTCATCAAGACGCAGCGCATCAGTGTTCTTGGCAGCGACCGCATCTCGTTCGAGGTCGAGAGCGTGTTCGCCGACGCCGGCGAGGTACTCGTGGAGGCGCCTGCGCCATGAGTGGTGTTCTCGACAAACTCGGACCGCTCGCCCCGGTGCACGCCGCGGGTCTGGGCGCGATCGGGCTCGTTGCCGTGGCGGCGTGGCTGGTCGTGGTCCGCCCGTCGTCGGCCCAGGAGCACGAACGCGAGCTGCTGATCCGGCGGCTCGCCGAGGCCGAACCGCGGCTCATCGAGCTCGAAACGACACTCGCTCGGACGAGGGCGGAAACGGATGCCGCCAGGCGGGCGCACGAAGCGAGACAGGACAAGCTCGGCGGCCCGGAGCTGCGGAACGCGCGGCTGACGAGCCTCACGCAACTGGCCGACGAGTGCGGCCTGCGGATCGACCGGATGGAGCCGGGCGCGATCGAGCGCGAGGGGATGTACCTCGTCATGCCGATCAGGATCGAGGGCGTGGGGGGGTACCCGCGGTGCGCCCGGTTTCTCAGCCTGCTGATCGAGCGGTTCTCGGACATGAACGCGGTCGCGTTCTCGCTCGACGCCGAGGCCGGCGCAGGCGCCAGGCCGGCCCGCTTCGGGTTCGATCTTGACTGGTACGCGGATCCTGCGGGCCACGACATGGAATCTCCCGACGGATCGCTTGACGGCTGAGCGTGTGAATCACTCCGTGTATATATGGAGTTGTCGCGTGAGCGGAAAATCTTCGTGATGGTTGCGGGCGTAGCGGCGGCCGCGTTCGTGATCGACCGTGGCGTGCTTGGCGAGAGCCAGGCCGCGGCGGGCCCGATCCTTGCGGACGTGCCGCTGCTCAGCGCCGGAACGCCCGGGCAAGCCGGCGAGCAGCTCGGGGGCATCGACCAGACAGGCGCCGAGATCGCACGGCGCATCCGCGCGCTGGTCGTCGAGAGTGGAGTCGAGGGGGACGGGTCGGGCGACGCGTTCGCGATACCCGCCGAGTGGACCGCTCCCCCCCAGCCGATCCCGGACGCGGACGGCGCCTCCGTGCAATCGACGCCCGTGCCGAGACCGACGTTCCAGCTCTCGGCCGCGATGCCGACCAAGCGGGGTGGGATCGCGGTGATCGACGGGCGGACGTATCGGACGGGCGAGCGTATCGGCGCCTACACACTCGCGAGCGTGACGGACCGGGCGGTGACGCTGGACGGGCCCGCGGGCGTGATCAGCCTCGAGGTCGAGCGATGACCCCCACAACGGGGTGTTGACCTGTGCGGGTTGCGCCGGGCGGCCCGGGCTGATCGCGGCGCCGGGCTCGCGCACGATCAAGCGTCGCCCGCAACGTGTCGAATGAACGTGAGCACCGGCGGGGTTGCCGGCACGATCAGGGCGGACAAGCCCGTTGAGGAGACGTCGCAATGCTGAGTCATATCCGGGCCAGGCGGGGCTTTAGTCTGATCGAGCTGGTGATCGTGGTGGTGATCCTCGGGATCATCGGCGCGATCGCGATCCCGCGGATGAGCCGCGGCGCCGCGGGCGCGGCCGACTCGGCCGTCATGGCCGACCTCGCCGCCCTCCGCAACGCCATCGAGATGTACCGCGCCGAGCACAACGGCACGTACCCCGACGAAACCACCGTCGCCAACCAGCTGACGATGTACTCCGACATCCTGGGCGACACCCAGGCCGCCTCGGACGCGACACACATCTACGGCCCGTACCTGCACTCGATCCCGAAGCAGAAGGCCGGGGCGCAGAAGGGCAAGAACGCGATCTCCGCCACCGACGGCGCCGCGACCGCGGGGTGGATCTACCAGAACTCGGACCACCGGATCTACGCCAACTGTGCCGCGGGCACGGCCGATCAGAACGGCGTCGACTACCGGGATTATTGATCCCGGCGATGCGTGAGAGCCTTTTCGCGCGGCCCCGTCTCCGCTCGGCGTACCGACACGCCGGGACGAGGCGGGGCCGTTCCCGTTCGAGGGAGCCTGGCATGAATCGTACGTTCGCACACGCGGATCGGACGGTGGGGCGGGCGTTCTCGCTCTTCGAGCTTGTGCTCGTGATCGTGATTATGGCGCTGATGGCCGGCATCGCGATCCCGATGTTCGCGGGCGCCAATGCCCGGTACCGCCTCGACGCCGCGGCCCTGCGTCTGCAGGCGGACGCGGATCACGTCGCCGAACGCGCCCGCGCGAGCGGGGCGGCGCACGAGATCGAGTTCGACAAGACGGGCGGGGCGTACACGATCTACTCGGGCGCCGGCGAAGGGCGGGTCGCGCTCTCGACCGTCCGCCTCGCGGGCGAGCCGTACCGGGCGGCCATCGACTCGGTCAGCATCACCGGCGGGGGCGCCATCATGACGTTCGACGGCTTCGGTCGCCCGTACGCGGGCGTGTCGGTCGTCCTCGGCGTCGGCGAGGGCAAACGCACGCTCGTGCTCGCGGACGACGCGTCGGCCAAGGGCGGGGACGCCGAGCCCGAGGACGACGGTGGGATCAAACTCATCGACCTGCCCGTCGAGATCATCGGCGGGCTCCTGGGGGGAACGTGATGGCCAGCACACGCCGCGGCCGATCGCCCGGCTACTCGCTTATGGAGATGGTGGTCGCGATGGGCGTCGCGACGCTGCTGCTGGGCGCCCTGGGCTCGGCGGTCGTCATCGCGGCCTCCGCGCTGCCCGGCGCCGGCGGGAGCGCGACCGACACGATGCTCGAGACGTCCCGGGCGCTCGACAGCCTCGCCGCGGACCTGGAGAAAGCGGTCTACGCGCCCGAGCGCCGCGTCACCGCCGCGAGCGTGGTCCTGCCCGACCACGACGCCGACGGCGCCCCCGAACTCGTCCGCTACGCCTGGTCGGGCACGGAGCACGACCCGCTGACGTTGGTAGAGGACGCGGGCGACCCGCTGGCGGTGCTCGATGGCGTCAGCGCCTTCGCGCTCGGGTATGACACCGCGACCCGGGCCGACACGTACCCCGGCGCCATCGTGACGAACGAGACGCAGGTGGATTCGTTCCCCGCGGTCGTCACGGAGGTCGGCAGCATTACCCTCGACGATGGCAAGGCGTTCGCCCAGCACATCACGCCGAGCCTGCCAGAGGGTGTCGCTTCGTGGCGCCCGACGCGGTTCGAGATCTACGCAAAGAAGCAGGGTGTGATCATCATCGGCGCGGGTGGGCAGCTCAAGATCCAGCTCAGGAGTGCGTCAGGAGGGCGCCCGACGACGACCGTGCTGACCGAGATCGCGACAAACGAATCCGGGCTTCCGAATTCGTACGACTGGGTCCCGCTCGAGTGGGCGACGTCGCCCACGCTCGACGCGGGGGCTGAATATTTTCTCGTATTTGGCAACTCGTCCGGCTCTGGTTCGGCGGGTCGCATACAAACCGAGTGGGCTGCGGGCGCGGGTCTGTACGACGGGAGTGTCGATTCCGGGACATACTGGTCCGGTGGCGACACGGACCCGAGCTGGTCAGAGCGTGGCGGTCAGGAGATCCTCTTCCGACTCCACGGCGAGTACGAGACGCAAAACCCGGACATCGCGGTCACGCGCCGGTTCGTCACGCGGTTCACGATCGGGGCGACGTCGGGCGTCGAGCACCCGGTGTCGCTCGCGACCGAGGCCCGCGCGCTCAACGCGCCCGAGGTGCTCTCGATGTTCTGGGACGCGGATTTCGCCTCTGATCCGACCGCCCTCGACCTCAACGCCGACTCGGCCGCCGACTGGGCCGCAGCGGACGGCGAGTTCGACGCCGCCGCGCTCGTTGGCGGGACCTGGAAGGGCCTGGAACAACTCGTCGCAGCGCCCAAGACGGATCTCACGGGCGTCACGACCGTGGACCTCCGCTGGCGGTGCGTCACGTCGGGGCAGCCCGGGGCATACTTCGTCATCGCGGCCGACCAGGGGGGCGGCGAGCAGGCAGTCCTCCGGCTCTTGCTCAGGCGACGCGACGCATCAAGCCAGCGGCTCACGCTCTCGTACGTCGATCCGGACGACGGGATGACGACGCTCGCGGACGTCTCGCCCACGAGCACGGCCATGCTCGACACCCGCCTCGTCATCGATCCGGGCTCGGACTCGGTCGTGTTCGTGGTCGATGGTTCTGAGGTCGGGACGTTCGCGTACCAGAAGCGCGCCTACGCCGCGGGCGAGCACAAAACGGCGATCCTTCCCCTCGGGACAGGCGTCGAGGTGGACCGGGCGCGCGTGCGGATGGGGGCTCCATGAGACGGGCCGGGCGTGGGTTCTCGATGATGGAGGTCGTGCTCTCGGTGGCGCTGGTGGGCATCGTGCTCGTCGCGGCGTTGAACACGGTCGCGGGCGCGAAGGCGGCGCAGGCGCAGCTGAACGAACGCACCGCGGGCGCGGTCCTGTGCGAATCGCTGATGGGTGAGATCCTCTCGCAGGCGTACGAGGACGCGGGCGAGGCCAAGGCGAGCTTCGGCAAGCGCGCCGGCGAGGTCGGTGATGGCTCACGCAAACTCTTCGACGACGTGGACGACTACCACGGCTGGGAATCTACGCCGCCCGAGGACAAGGGCGGCTCAAAGATCGATTGGGCGACCGGGCTCACACGCGAGGTGAGCGTCGTGTGCGTCAGGCCCGCGGACTTCGCGGACACGAGCCCAAACGGCGAGTGCCTCAAGCGGGTCGTGGTCAGGGTCAAGCGGGGCGCGAGGGTGGTGTACCAGCTCGAGGCGTACGCCTCGCCGCTGTGGCCCGACCCGCGTGAAGCCGAGGGAGCGGACTGATGGGGGCATCGCACGAATCCAGGCGGGGCGGGATCTACATCGCGGTGCTGGGCGTGACGACGCTCGTGACCGTCGTCGGGCTCTCGGGCCTGCTGCTGGCCGACGTGCAGCGGCAGACCGCGGAGACCCGGCTCGAGAGCGGGGCGTCGCGGTTCGAGGCCCAGTCCGCGCTGGGTGTCGCCATGAGCCGCGTCGCACAGACGCCCGCCTGGAACACCAAGTACCCGAGCAAGACGTGGACCGCGGCCGAGGGCCTGGGCGGGGCGCAATGGGCCTTCATGCTCGAGTACGACCAGGCCGCCGCCGACGCGGGCCAGACGGTGGACATGACCATCAACGCGATCGCGGCCCGCGAGCGGGCCGCCCGCGTGTACGCGATCGACGCCCGGGCGAAGATCGGTGGCGCCGCGCCGAACGTGATCGGAAACGGCGGGTTCGAAACGGATGTCTCGGGGTGGCGCACGATCGCGGGCGGGAACCTCCAGCGCGATATGACGAGCTACCACATCGCCCCCGCGAGCGCCTGGCTGGGCGCCCGGACTGCGCCGTCCGCCGGCATCGCGACGAATGTGCTCCCCGCGATGGTCAACGGCGCGAGGTTCGAGTTTTCGGCGTGGGTGCACATGTTCAACGGCCAAGCAGATACCTTCACGGCGTCGATCTACCACAATGCCGGGGGGAGCTTCCAGCAGATGGAACTCGCGACGGCGTCACTCTCGGGAGGCTTCTCGGAGCTGTCGGGCAGCGGGACGATCACCTGGATCGGCGCCCCGCCCACGACCGCGGATCTGTTGATCTTCACGTGGGCGGAGAAAAAGCCGTTGAGCGTGGACTCGGTCTCGCTCTTGATCGGATCCGGCGAAGACCCGGCGATCACCATCACGCCCGGCACGTTCCGCCAGCGGATCCTGGAGTAGGCGGGGCGTTGGCTCAGGCCGCGATCGCGAGCGAGCCGCCGTCGTCCTCGGCGTGCCGGGCGACCATCTCGTCGTAGAACGCGAGGTCGAGACGCAGGAAGCACCCGGCCAGCTCGGGGTCGAACTGCGTGCCGGCGCAGTCGCGGATCTCCTGGAGCACGCGCTGTCGGGGCATCGCGGGGCGGTACGAACGGGTCGAGCTCATCGCGTCGAACGTGTCGGCGACGCAGATGATCCGGGCCATCAGCGGGATGTCCTCGCCCGCGATCGCGTGCGGGTATCCCCCGCCCTCGTAGCGTTCGTGGTGGTGCATCACGCCGGGCAGCAGGTCCTCGAGCGCGGGGATCTGCGAGAGGATCCTGTGCCCGATCTCGGGGTGGAGCTTGATGAGGTCGAACTCCTCGTCGGTGAGGCGCCCGCTCTTGCACAGGACATGCTCGGGCACGCCGATCTTCCCGACATCGTGCACCAGCCCGGAGAGGTAGACCCGTTCGACCTGGGCGGCGTCGAGCCCCGCCTCGCGGGCCAGCTCGGCGCTCAGTCGGGCGACGCGGTCCGAGTGGCCCCGGGTGTACCTGTCCTTGGCGTCGATCGCGGCCGTCATCGCCCTGATCGTGCCCAGGAACGTCCGCTTCTGGGCGGCGTACAGCTCGACGTTGTCGAGAAACGAGGAGAGGAAGCCCGCCCCGGCCTCGAGCAGCAGCGTCTCGTAGCTGCTGATCTGCGGGTCCAGCCCGCCCTTGGACCCCGCCGCGATCAGACCGATCGGCGTGTTGTCGCGGACCAGCGCGTGCGAGATGACCTGGGCGCCGAGCGCCTCGGGGAGTCCGTCGTCGGGTGTCGCGATGTCGGTCTCGCTCGGCCCGAGGCGCCGCGCGAGTGCGGCGGCCGCCTCGCGTAGTTCCTGCGCATCGCATCCAGGGTCGCCGGAGATGAACAGCGGCTGTTCGCCGTGCTCATCACCCAGCTCGCCCGGCGCCGACAGCACGACGCACGCCCAGCCGAAGACCAGCGTCTCGCGGGTCCGGTGCAGCACGTGGTCGATGAACCCGGCCGGATCGGAGAGCGTGTTCATCCGCTGCCCGATGGAGTAGACGGTCATCATCGTCTCGTACGCGTCCGACAGCTGGGCCGCGAGTGATTCGACGGCGGTCTGGCCGCGAGCAAACTCGCGCAGATCCTGGCTCGCCCAGACGAGCAACGCGTGGATACGCTCGGCCTCGTCGCGGCTGAATCCGGCGATCCCGAGCAGCGCCCGGCGTGTGACGGCCGGATCGACAGCGGCGGCCTGGCACAACCGCTTGAAATCCGCGTGCTCGACGATCTCGGGTGCGAACACCATCCCGATCATGTACCCCGAGCGCCGCCGCCTGCGGTACTCGGGGACGGGCAGCAGCCAGCACCCGGCGTACAACTCTGCAATCTGCGGCTCGTCCTGCTCGCCCCATTCCGCGACGTGTTCACGGATCTTCGAGATGATCTCGGCCGACCGGAGCCAGATCCCGAGCACGCCCGGGGCCTCCGGCTCGATGCTGGGAACACCCGCGGAGTCAACGCGCCACACAGGCACACCCATCGCTCGGCACCGCTCGATAAGCGGGTCGGCCGCGCTGACGGGTGTCGCGGTGATCGCGCGTGGGATCATGCTGATTTCCTGAGGTCCCCGGGCGTGTCCGGGAGAAGCTCGGAGACTTTCTCCAGGATCTCGCGGGCGCTAAACGGTTTGCTCATCACGAAGCGGATGTTCGTGCTCGCCAGCTCGCCGGGATCGAGCACGTACCCGCGGGCGGTCAGCATGATGACGGGCATCTCGCACGTCGCCTGGTCCTGCTTGAGCGCCCGGGCCAGGTCGATGCCTGTCATGTAGGGCATCTGCAGGTCGGTGACGACGAGCGCGGGCGTCTGCTGACGCGCCAGCTCGAGCGCTTCCTCGCCGTCCTCGGCCGTGATCACGCTCAGGCCCGCGGCGCGGAGCTTGCGCGCGACGACCAGCGTGATGTGCGGCTCGTCGTCGGCCAGCAGCACCAGCGGGCCGCCCGGCATCACCGATCCGTCGTGCGGGTTGATGGCGGTCATAACAGTGAAAACCCCGGCTTCGCCCCTCTCGGGGTACTGTCGGCGTTCACGGGGCGGGACTTCACGCACAGCGCCCTCGCGACGCCCCGTTCGTCCCCAGGATCGGCCCCGGGGGCGTCCGATAACCGGTTCAGCCGACGCCGGCTTCGACCAGGGCTCCGGGTGGGGGCGCCTCCGCGTGCGCCGGGGGCGGCAGGCGGAGGTAGCGGGCGAGCAGGCCGGCGCCCAGATAAAACGGGACCGTGTCCGCCAACGCGACAAGCAGCTTGAACACGTAGCCCGTCGCGATGAACACCCAGAGCTGGGGCCAGATGGCCGCCTGGTGATCGATCGGCAGCGCCCGCGCGTAGAAATGCGTGATCGTGATGACCGCGAACGTATCGACCAGCTGGGAGATCAGAGTCGAGCCGTTGTTCCGCAGCCACAGGTGACGCCCCCCGGTCAACCACTTCCAGAAGTGGAACAGCTGCACATCGACGAACTGGGCGGCCAGGTACGCGATCATCGATGCGGCGACCGCGCCCATCGTGAGCTGCTGCACGCGCGAGAAGGTCCAGTCGTCGGCGAAGCGGACAAACGTGCCGTCGTCGGCGTAGACCGCCTCGGGCAGCGGTGGGGCGGTGATCGTGCGCCCCAGCGCGTCCACGCCGTACTCGACGACCTCCGGCTGGACGGGCAGCGCCGAACCCAGCCACAGCACCGCCAGCACCCACGCGTTGACCAGCAGGCCGACCCAGACCACCTGGTTGGCCCGCTTGCGCCCGTACAACTCCGAGATGAAGTCTGTGCACAGGAACGTGAGGGGATAGGGCAGGACGCCGACGGCGACCGCGAAGCTCAGCCCGCCCCACTGGCCCCAGCTCCACCCGCCGCCCTCGGTCCAGGACGCGAACACGATGAACCGGGTGATGCCCAGCAGGTTGAGCATCGCCAGCGTCGCCAGGAACAGGCCCGCGAGCACGAGGAAGACGCCCTCACGCCGCCGGTGCAGCGTCAGCTCATCGAGGCGGGGGCGGGCGGGGTACGCGTGCTGACGGCTGGGCAGGAGGGCCTCGGGAGTCGGCATCCGCGCATGATAAAGCAGAACGGGCCCAGGCCGGCTCCCACGGACCGGGCGCGTCGCGCCCGGGCGCGATACCATCCGAGCATGACAAGCGTGATGGAGCACGAGACGGCCAACGGCACGGACAAGCCCAGCAAGACCGACCCCCTCCGCGAGCTCGAGGCGATGGTGTTCTGCGCCGACCGCCCGGCCCCGCCGGCGAAACTCGCAGAGGCTCTGACGACCCTGCTGGGAGCCGAGTTCACGCCCGAGCACGTCTGCGAGATGATCGAGACGCTCAACACCTCGCTGGCCAAGGGCAAGCACGCGTTCCGGATCGAGCAGGTCGGCGGCGGGTTCCGGGTGATGACCCTGCCCCAGCACACCGAGGCGGTCGCGGGCTTCCAACGCCTGCGCGCCTCCACACGCCTGAGCCGGGCGGCCCTTGAGACCCTGGCGATCATTGCATACCGCCAGCCGATTACACGGGCGGACCTCGAGGGCATCCGCGGCGTCGGGTGCGGCGAGATCCTCAGGACTCTCCTGGACCGCAACCTCGTCACGATCAAGGGTCGGGCCGAGGAGCTCGGGCGACCGATGCTCTACGGCACGACCAGCAAGTTCCTCGACGTCTTCGGGCTCCCCTCGCTCAAGAGCCTGCCCAAGCCGGGCGAGCTGGGTCTCGAAGACTGACCCCGCGGACCGATCCGCGAGGACGACAACGACACGCAGGAGGCTCGGCATGGACGCTGACGCACGGACTCAAAAACGGACTCCACGCCGCGCCGGCGCCTGGATCGCATGCTCCGTTCTCGCCGGCCTGCTCGTGCTGGGCGGGTGCACCGCGACCAAAATCCAGGGGACGGCGGTCCGGGGCGAGATCGGCAAGGCCATCCTCGTGACCTACTCAGACGCTCGCCTCGGCGAGGGCGACATGGCGGGCGTCAAGGTCGAGATCACCACCGCCGTCTCCGGGCGCGGGGGCCAGGCGATCATCGCCAGCGGCCTCACGGACGAGAACGGCGTGTTCTCGATCCCCATCCGGAGCAAGGTTCCGCCCAGGATGACGATCCGCGCGACCAAGGAGGGCGAATACGACGTACGGTCTACCGTCGCCCGCCCCGCGTCGGGCGAGCGGATCCTGATCCTCATGCGTCCGCCGAGGAAGCCGTAGCGAGCCGATGACGCCAGCCACCGACCACGCCCGACGCCGAGCACGCCGCAAGGGCGGCGGCTGGGGCGAGGCGTCGGGGCGGCGCTACGAGATCCGCCCAGCCGGGCTTCTGTATATCGCGGTGACGCTGTTTATCGCGATCGGCGCCGTGAACTCGCAGAACAACCTGCTCTTCTGGCTCTTCGGGATGGCGGTCGGGGCGATCGTTGTCTCGGGTCTCGTGAGCGGGTCGGCGATGATGGGGCTGCGGGCCCGGCGCGTGGCGCCCGCAACGTTCGAGGCCGGGGCCACGGGCGCCATCGGCTACGAGCTGCGCCACCGGGGCAAGCGGGCTCCCGCGTTCGCGTTGCTCATCCGCGAGCTGGGCGCCGACAAAAATCAGGACCGCGGGCGGATCGAGGTCGGCTGGGCCCACGTCGTGCATCTCGCACCGGGAGGGAGGACGCGCGCCCGCGCCCGGGTCAACGCGGGCAGGCGGGGCGGCGTCGAGCTCGGCAGCTTCGAGGTCTCGACCACGTTCCCATTCGGCCTGTTCCGCAAGAGTGTCGTCTTCGCGCAGCCGGCGTCGGTCGTCGTCACACCGCCACGGATCGAGCTGAGCGAGATGCTCATCGAGGCCGCCGCGAGCGCCGGCGATCGCGGCACGCCCCGCGCCGGGCGCCTGGGCATGAGCGACGAGTTCTTCGCCCTCCGCGCGTACGTCCCGGGCGACAGCCCGCGTCTGATCTCGTGGAAACGGTCCGCGGCCCTGGGCGATCTCATCGTCCGCCAGTCCGCGTCGCCCACGCCGCCGCGTGTCGTGATCGGGCTGTCGCCCGATGCACGCGGCGCGTCCGATCGCGAGGGAGAGCTCGCGGTCGCGCTGGCCGCTAGCATCGCGGTGCTGGCATGCTCTCGGGGCTTCCTCGTCTCGGTTGAGGCGCCGTGGGCCGGCGTCGCGACACCGCTCGGCGGCGGCGCGTACCACGCGGCGCGGTGTCTGCGTGAGCTCGGCCTGATCGACCTCGCCAGCGTTGCGCAATCGTCTCCTGCCCCGCACGCGAGGCGAGGGCACACCGGGCGTATCCGCATCACCACGCGCGCCGGCGGGCCCGACAAAGATCGCCCGGACGCGCTGGTCCTCTCGACCCGCCAGCCCGCTCGTTGGCTCGCGGGAGGCGCGAAGCTGCCGCCCGCCCTCCGCGAGCACATTGTCGGCGCCGATCAGCGTCGCCGGGCTCCCTGGCGGGCACGCGCCGCACGCAACACGGCGCCCGTAGTGGCGGTGGAAGAGAACGTATGAGCCGCCGACTCGACATGCTGTTGCTCGCTTCCGCCCTGCTCGCGGCACTCGCCTACGCCCTCGCGGACGCGAACCCGGCCGTCTTCCTCATCGGCGGCGCGGGGATCCTGGGCGCCTGGGGCATCGCCCGCGCCCGGGGCGGTCGTGCACTGACCTACGGCATCACGATCCCGCTCACGCTCGCCGCCGTCGGCTACGCACTGCTCCGCCTCGTCTCGGAGGGGTTCCGCGTCGGCGTATTCAGCGAGTTCGTGCTCCTGCTGATAGTCATCAAGATGTTCGACCGCCGCTCGACCCGCGACACCGCCCAGGCGCTGTTGCTGATCGTCTTCCTCGTCATCGGCGCGATCCTGACGAGCAACCGTTTCGAGCTCGGGCTTGTGTTGCTGGCGTTCATCCCCATCATCGCCGCGGCGGTCATCACCCAGCAGATCGAGAACGTCCGGGAGACCGCGGGCGCGGGCGTCTCGGTCCGCCGCCCGTCGATCCAAACACGCCTTGACCTGCGCCGCCTGGTGTGGACGACGTCGCTCGCGTCGATGCTCATCAGTGTGGGCGTGTTCGTTGTCATGCCCCGGGGCGTCGGGATGCAGGCTTTCGGCGCCTGGGGGAACACCTCGGTGGGCTCGGTCACGGGGTTCAGCGACTCGGTCCAGCTGGGACGCGGCGGGCTGATCTCGCAATCCTCAACACCCGTGCTCGACCTCGAGGTCCTCAACGACAAGGGCGAATACATTGGTTCCGCGTCCCGGTCGTTCCGGCTCCGCGGCGCGGTCCTCAAGGAGTACGACGGTGGCTCGTGGAGTCGGACAAAATCCCAGATCAAAAACCCTGGGCAGCCGTCGCCCATCCAGCCCAACACGAGGGTGGACCTGCGTTCCAACATGACCGCGTTTTCCAAGGAACTCCGCGTCACGGTCCGCAACGCCGGTCGGAGTGATTCGCACCTGTTCTCCATCTGGCGCCCGGTGGGCGTCGAGTTCCTCCAGCCCGGGAGCCTTCAAAAAGACCGCGATGACGGCACGATGATGCGCGTCGGGCAGGTCGGGAAGTTCGAGTACACCGTCTGGTGCGACGACGACGTTGACACGAGTATCCCGATCCCCGAGCGGCGCCCCGAGTCATACGCGAGCTTCAACTCGGATCGGATACACGGACTCGCGACGCAGATCCTCGGGAAGGCGGGCATCGACCCGGACCCGGCAACGCGCCCAGTGGCGCAGGATCAGGCGGTCGCGGGCAAGTTTGAACGCTACCTCCAGGCCAACTACCCGTACACGCTCGACGTTCTGCCGGCGCCCACCGGCTCGGACCCGATCGAGTGGTTCCTGTTCGAGAGCGAGCGGGGCGGGCACTGCGAATACTTCGCCTCGGCCCTGGCCGCGCTGTGCCAATCGGTCGGGATACACGCCCGCGTCGTGACCGGCTACATCGCCAACGAGTGGAACGAGCCGACGTCCCACTACATCGTGCGCGAGAGCGACGCGCACGCGTGGGTCGAGGTGGAGGTCGTGCCGCGCGGCTCGCGCCCGAACGCCTTGGAGCGATGGATGTCGTTCGATGCGACGCCGGTCGCCGACTTCCAGCAGATCCATGAGCCATCGCAGTCGCTGCTGGCGCGGATGCGCCGCCTGCTTGACACCGTCGAGTACGCCTGGATCAACTCGGTCGTGGGCTACAACCGGCGCTCGCGGTCGGAGCTTGTGGACGTCTCGATCGACAGCGCCGTCGGGCGTTTTTCCGAGCAGGTGGGCGACCGCGTCCGCGCGGGCGGCCCCGCCCTCTTTTTGCGGGCGCTGGGGGCCGGGATGATCGCTTTCGCGTTCAGCATGGCGTCGGGGTTCATTCTGCTCGCGCTGGCCCGCCAGCGCGGGTGGCGACCGCGCGTGCTGATCCGCAGGCTCGTCTCGCGGATCCCGCTCCCGGGCTTCCTGGCGCTGCGCCGGCGCTCGCCCGAGGCCGCGCTGCGCCAGGACATGCTGCGCACGCTCGACCGCCACGGGCGCCCCAAGCCAGACTGGCGCCCGCTGCTCACGCACGCGACCGCCCTCGGCGCCGCCAGCGAGCCCGCGTCCAGGGTCGCCCGGGGCATCTACCGCGCCCGCTTCGGTCTCCGCCCGCTCTCGCCCGGCGAGACGAGCAGCGCTCGGGCGGATCTGGTCACGCTCCGAGCCGTGCTCCGACGCAGCAGACGCTCCTGAGGCCCGTCCGAGAAGCGTCACGATCGCGCCGATCGGTCCGCCCGGGCGCGGTGCGAGCCGGATTCTCGCGGGGCCCTCAACGCGGGCGGGCCGAGGATCGATTCTCCAACTGGGGAAAAACCCAGACTGGAGCGCAGACACATGCCCGCAAGCAGATCGCGAACAGAGCGTTGGCGTGACAGCCTCGCCAAGATCCACGAGCGGGGCGGCGGCCTCGAGTTGACGCTCGACCGCGGGCCCAACGCCCAGGGAGGCGACCTCGTCTGGCGTGTCCGCCTGCTGGATATCGGGCCCGACACGCTCCGCGTCGAGCATCCCGGCGCCATGGGCATGCCTTTCCCCGTCAAGCAGGGCGCCCGTCTGATCGGGATCCTCGCCGTCGGCCAGAACCGCTGGATGTTCCATACGAGGATCCTCGCTATCGCCGGCCAGGGCTCCCAAGCGACCCTCGAGATCGAGACGCCCTCGGGCGTCGAGCGGTGCATGCGTCGCACGTTCGACCGCATCCGGACCGCGGCGGTCAACCTCCCGCCCGTCGAGTGCTGGTCCCTTCTCGACCCCGCGACCGGGCGGGCGGCCGAGATCGCCTGCCGGACACAGCTGCTCGATCTCCAGGACGACGACATCCTGGGCATCGGGGAAACGGGCGCCCACGAGCCGCCCCTGCTGCCCGACGTCGGGAACCGGTACAACGCCGAGCTGGCCAACATCGGGGGCGGCGGCGTGGGACTGCGGTTTTCCAAGCAGCAGGCGCCGGCCCTCGACGCTCGGCGGTGCTTCTGGCTGCGGCTGGACCTGCGCCCGGTGGTTGCCGCCCCGGTGGCCGTGACCGCCCGCATGGCGCACACCCACCTGGACAGCACACAGAGCGTCTACGCGGGCATGGCGTTCGACTTCCAGCACCACCCCGAGCACAAGACGTTCGTGCTCGAGCAGATCAGGCGCTACTTCGATCTGACGCAGCGCCGGTCGGCGGCCTGACCCCGGTCGCGGCCGTACGCCGCGGCGAGCCGGGCCTGGTCGCACACCCGGTGCGCAAGAAAACGGGCGGACGCTGCGCGTCCGCCCGTGTCGTTGATCCGATGTGCCCGCGGCCGATCAGTCGAAGATCGCCGAGTAATGCGAGCCGGTCGAGTACGTCACCGGGCGTTCCACAACGAGCATGCGGGCGTCGCCCGAGCCGGCGTAGAGCTGGATCTGGTTCTCGCCCTCGTTCCACACGCCCGTCCAGCGGTGCTGCGTCGGCGCGACGTTGGTGACGCGGCCGGAGGATGTGTTGAACACGGCGATGCCGCTGTCGCTCTCGATGTCGATCGCGCCCTTGGACTCGGGCGGCACGACCAGATAGACAGGCCCGATCGAGGACGTGATCCGTACAGGCTCGATGATGGGCTCGGCGGCCCGGACCTCGACCCGCCCGCCCTGGCCGCCCGCGAACCCGCTCTCGATCGTGACGGCGCCGCGAACCCCAGTCACGTCAACCGACCCGCCCGCGTTGCGGACGAGCAGGCCATCGCACACCGGGGTCTTGATGATCAGGTCAACGCGGGGCTGGAAGCCGTTCTCGAGCGGGCTGTTCAGCGTCGTGACGCGGAGGATCGAGCGGTCGGCGCCCGAGTCGTGCTCAGCGATGACCCAGTTGTCCTTGTCGCTCGCGTCCAGACCCCAGAGCTCGAGTTCCTTGCGGTCGCTCCCCGGGATCCGGGCCTGGATGGTCGCCTCGGAGTACCGGTCCGAGCAGATGATCGTGATCGAGCCGTTCTGGTTCTCGACGTCGATCGCGGTGAACCGCCCCTGCACGACGGGCTCGCCGTGGATCGCGATCATGGTCGCCCGGTTGTTGGTGACCAGGCGGGCGCGGATGCCGCCCTTGCCCAGGCGCTGCCCGAGGCGGCTGCCCAGCTTGTGCTTGCACCCGCCCAGTTCGACGCCGGTCAGCACCAGCGCGCCCGTGAGCGCCACGAGGGCGAGGATCCGAGCCGGCGAGCGAGTGGGTTTACGTGTCGTCATGGCGTGTGGTCCGTGCTCAGGTGTGTTCGGAATACAGTCGGTATCGCCGTGGGCCCGCCTCGCGGCCCCGGAATCCACTATCGACCGAGAACCCCGTCGGCCTGACCGGGATCGCTCGGAACATGCCAGCTCGTGGTTCGGGGCGGGTGAGGGTTCCGGCAGGCTCCGGGATTGGCAGGGGGCTGTGGGGGTGATAAGATCCTGCCAGTAGTGAGTTCAGAGCCCGGGTGTTCGAGCAAGTTTGCCCGGGCGTAAAAGACAAAGCGATGGGCGGGAGCCGCATCGCGGATAGATGAGCACGCACCCCGCCACACCCCGATATCCGAGGGTGGCGTACGGGAACGAGCCAGTTGGCGTAAGGCGCCAGCGGGCAAAGGCTTCGGATCGATGACCGATGATGAAGGGTTTTTTGTCAGCGACGCTGCGGCTTTGTTCGGCCCACGGCCGATCGCGGGGAACGTCCAGAGACTAGCCCAGACTCCGACGGTCTGATCCCGGCTCATCAGGTCCGCCCCGCGGCCGGGACGCGGCTTGTCCGCGCCCACGCCCGTTATGAACGGGGGCGGTGTGGCCAACGGTTCGACATTCATCCTCGCCCAACTCAGCACGCCGGGCGTGACTCTCGTCGCGCTCGGGGCGCTCGCGGTCGGCATCGCCTGCGGATTCCTGCTCCGCCGTGTCCTGGCCCTCAAGGGCATCAAGGACGCGAAGGCCGAGGGGGAGCGGATCCGCCAGCTCGCCAATGAGGAGGCGGGCAGGATCCGCGAGAAGGCCAGTCTCGAGGGCGAGAAACTGGCGCTGGAGCGCAAAGAGGCCTTCGAGAAGGAGGCCGATGCGGCCCGCGAGGAACTGCGCGAACGGGACCGCCGGCTCACCAAACGCGAGGACCAGATCGACCGCAAGGAGGGCTCGCTGGCCGAACGCGAGGAGGCGGGCGCCAAGCGCGCCGAGGCACTCGAACACCGGGAGGACCGCCTGGGCGGACGCGAGTCCGAGGTCGAGCGTCTCATCGAACAGCAGACCGAGAAGCTCCACCAGGTCGCGGACCTGTCGCGGGAGGCGGCCCGCGAGATGCTGCTGGCACGGGTCGAGGACGCGTGCCGGGGTGATGTCGCGAAGGTGACCCGCAAGATTATCGAGGAGGCCGAGGACGGCGCCCGCGAGCGGGCCAACGAGATCGTCCTCCAGGCCATCCAGCGGTACGCGACCGAGACCACGAGCGAGTCCACCGTCCGCACCGTCGAGATCCCCTCCGACGACATGAAGGGGCGGATCATCGGGCGCGAGGGGCGGAACATCCGGGCGATCGAGAAGGCGACGGGCGTGGACATCATCGTGGACGACACGCCGGGGGTGATCGTGGTCTCGTGCTTCGACAAGGTCCGTCAGGCGGTGGCGGTCGAGGCGCTCCAGCGCCTCGTCGCCGACGGGCGCCTGCACCCGACGCGCATCGAGGAGGTCGTCGAGAAGGTCCGCGGCGAGATCGAGGAGAAGGTGATCAAGGCGGGCAAGGACGCGGCTCTCGAGGTCAACCTCAAGGGCTTCCACCCCAAGGTCATCGAGGCGATGGGCAAGCTCAGCTACCGGACAAGCTACGCCCAGAACGTGCTACGCCACTCGGTCGAGGTCGCGTACATGAGCCAGGTGATCGCCGAGCAGCTCGGGCTCGACGGGCGCATCGCGCGCCGGTGCGGGTTCCTGCACGACATCGGCAAGGCGATGGACCACGAGATGGAGGGCGGGCACCCGAAGATCGGGATGGAGTTCGCCCGCCAGTACGGCGAGAAGGAGGAGGCCGTCCTCAACGCCATCGGCGGGCACCACGCGGACATCCCCTCGACCACGTGGTACACACCGATCGTGATGGCGGCCGACGCGGTCAGCTCCGCCCGACCCGGAGCGAGGCGCGAGTCGATGGAGCGATACGTCCAGCGCCTCAACGACCTGCAGGACATCGCGATGAGCCAGCCCGGCGTGACCGAGGCGTACGCGATCCAGGCTGGACGCGAGGTCCGTGTGATGATCGACGCGAACCGCGTCAGCGACGACGAGGCGTACCTGATCGCCCACGAGATCGCCAAACGGGTCGCCGACGAGATGACGTTCCCGGGCGAGATCCGCGTGACGGTCCTCCGCGAGACACGGGCGATCGAGATCGCCCGCTGAGCCCAGCCGCCGGCGCTCTTTGGCCAACGGGGTCCGCGTGGTAGACTCGCCGGGCATGCGTTACGCACGTCCCTCGAACATAGTGGTCCTCGCTTGGACGGTCGCGATCGCGATCTGCGTCGTCGGCGCCCGGACCCAGCCGCTCGCGCGTCCGGGTGAGGCGACCCGGTACGACGGGCACGCCCTGGTGCGTGTCGCCTTCCGCGGCGCCGCCGATGCGCAATCGCTCGAGGCGGCCGGCGTCCTCATGATCTCGTGCGAGGCTTCGCCCGCCGGCGCAGAAGTGCTCGTCCCGCCCGGGCTGATGAGCGTGCTCGATGATCTGGGCCTCGAGTACGAGGTGTTGGTGGACGATGTGCAGCCGTCGATCGACGCCGAGTCGGCCCGGATCCGTGAGAACCTGGAACGCTTCGCTCGCGGCCAGACCGGTTGGTACGAGGACTACAAGCCGCTGGAGGCGGTCGATGCCCGGATCGACGAGCTGATCGCCCGGCGCCCGGACCTGGCCAGCCGATCCGTGATCGGTACGACGCACGAGGGGCGCCCGATCTGGTCGCTTCTGATCTCGTCGGACAACGGCGCTTGCAAGCCGGTCTTCGTCGTCGTCGGTACAACGCACGCGCGCGAGTGGTTGACGCCGATGAGTGTGATGTACCTCGCCGAGCTGCTCATCGACGGGCAAGGCGTGAACGCGGGGATCACGGCACTGCTCGACGACCTTGACGTGCTGATCGTGCCCGTGCTCAACCCGGACGGGTACGCGTTCACGTGGGAGCTGAACCGTTTCTGGCGGAAGAACCGCTCGCCGCACCCGCCGTGGTACCAGGGGACCGCCAGGCCCGGCACGGACCTGAACCGGAACTACGGCGTGGACTGGGGGCTCACCGGATCGAGCAACGACCCGCAGTCGGACACGTTCCGCGGCGCCGAGGCGTTCTCGGAGCTGGAGACCTCGGCGATCCGCGACGCGGTGCTGGGCGAGCCGCGTGTCCGCGGGTTCGTGGACGTGCACAGCTACGCGAATCTCGTCCTCTTTCCATGGGGCACGCGCCCGGGGAGCGTGCCCAATGTTAAGGAGTACGAGGGTGTGGGCGAGGGGATCGCCGACGCGATACAGGCTGTGCATGGTCAGGCTTTCGACGTCGGCCCGATCCGCACGCACCTGTACCCGATCTCGGGCGGCTCGACGGACTGGTTCCACGTGGTCGCCCGCGCGTTCTCGTACCTCCTCGAGCTGCGCGGCCCCGGATTCGATCCGCCCGCGACGGCGATCATGCCGGGGGTGGAGGAGACCGCGGCGGGGCTGCTGGTGCAGGCGCGGCACGTCGCCGACGGGCCCGCGCTGCTCGCCGACCTCGACCGAGATTGTGCGCACACGTACCTCGACGTCCTCGCGTTTATGACCGCGTTCGCCTCGGGCCACAGCGCGGCGGACCTCGACCTCGACGGGGCGTTCACGTTCGACGACGCGCTCGAGTTTCTCGCGCTCTTCGTCGAGGGTCGCTAGCGCGAGAGCATCGCGGCGCAGGCGGCGGCGAGCACCACCAGGCGGACGTCCACGAGCGATTTCACGCGCCGGAATCCCGCGAACAGGATCGCGACCGTCGTCGCCGGGAGCAGGATCGCCCACGTGGTGCGTGCCGCGGCACTCGTGTGATGCGCCGTCGAGAGGAGGCAGACGCTTGCGCCGGCTGTGAGGGCGATCGCCACCGCGCCTGCCGGCGAGCCCCCGTACTCCGCGGCGATCGAACCAACGCCGAACGAGCGATCCGCCTCGGTGTCGTCGAGGTCGCACAGAACAGCGTCGGCGGTTACGAGCAGCAGCGACGCCAGCGCGACCAGCCCGGCACGGTCCCACGGGATATCTGTGCCCGGCAGGACGCACGCGAGCGCGACGGCGGTCAGCCCGGCGCCGACGTACAGGTTCTTCAGGACCGGGATGCTCTTGACACGCAGCGCCGAGGCGCGCTTGCCCGGTCGCCCGGCATAGACCAGCACGCCGAGCACGCCCGCGCCGATCGATACGGCTGTGATCCACGACACCCACACGCCACCGATCGTCATCCCAGCGCCGAGGGACGCGATCGCGAGGAGGCGGAGCGTCGGGCCGTGCCGGCGGAACAACGCGTCGCGGCGTGGGTCCGCCGCGGCGTCCGCGGGATCGAGCAGCGCGTTGGAGAGCTTGACGCGGTCGAGCAGGAACATGGCGTGCGCGCCGAAGAGCGAGGCCATCGCGGGAGCGAGCCCCGGGAGCAGCCCCTCGCCCAGCGACTGGGTGAACATCGCGACGAGCCCCGTCGCGTACAGCGCCTGCCAGATCGAGAGGTCGGCGCCCAGGCGCCAGAGGCGGTGGGGGAGCCCGCCTTCGCTCACGGCGCCGCCCGCGAGGCGTCCCACGACCACGAGAGCGAGCGGTCGAGCACGGTGATCTTCGCCTGCTCCATAAGGCGTGTCGCGATGCGGTCCATCTCGAGCCGCTCCTTGCGGCGGCGCAGCTCGCGCTCGATCCGGGCGCGCTCGCCCACGGGCGTGGGCTCTGCTGGCAGGACCTCCGTCACCATCGCGAACGCGAAGCCGGCATCGATCGCCAGGATCTGGCTCAGACCGCCCGGCGGAGTCATCGAGACCGCGCGACGCAATGCCTCGGGGTACGCCGGGTCGAGCGGGCTGACGGCGCCGAGCCGCCCACCCCGGGAGGCCGAGGCGTCGATCGAGCGCGTCGCCGCACGCGCCATAAACACGTCGGCGGGGTTGCCGGCCGCGTTCAAGACCTCCGAGCGCAAACTCGACGCCTCGCGCTCGCTCGCCGTGACGATGACCATCGCCCGCCGCCGCTCGCCGTACCGGATCTGCTCGGACAGGTCGATCTCGCGGGGCTCGAGCCCGGCGGCGCCCTGCGCCAGAGCTCGGAGCATCGCCGAACGCCGCAGCAGCCGAGCGAAGCGGGCCTCGCCGAGCCCGCGCTGGGCCCGTACCTGCTCGAGCAGGGTG
Source organism: Phycisphaerales bacterium (assembly GCA_029260515.1). Taxonomy (GTDB): domain Bacteria; phylum Planctomycetota; class Phycisphaerae; order Phycisphaerales; family UBA1924; genus JAJRXR01. The sequence continues at coordinate 131,993 of JAJDDC010000096.1, forward strand.
TCCGCCCCGACACCCGGCGAGTCCAGTTCCTCGAGCAGGATCGCCAGCTCGTCGTCCGCAGCGCCTGGCGCCAGGGCCAGGCCCCGACGCTGCATCTCCCGGGAGAGAACCCGCTCGAGCGCGATCTCCGCAACGACCCCAGAACCGCCCGATTCGGCCAGCGCCGGACGCAGCTCGTCCCAGCCGATCGGGTCGCCGTTGACCAGGACCGGCACCCGCGCGGCGGACCCGTCCCGGAGCGACGTCGGTTCAGTCGCGCCCCCGCCAGCCCGGGCCCTGTGAGCGCCCGAGCCGCACCCGATCGACAGGGTCGCAGCGAGGATCGCGGCGGACAACGCGGCCAGGGCCGGCCAAGGGCGGTTGCTTGACCGCCGACGATCTCGGGCGCACAGTCGGTTCATGTCAGGATCAGAGCCGAGCACGGGTCCCGGGTCAACCGGGGCGTGGCGCGGGGCGTATGGGGATGAAGGGGGCGCGCCCGGCGCCGATCCGAGCCCCTCACCCATGCACACAGGCACATCCCCGACAACCCCGAGGACGCCCGCCGCCCGCCCGACCCCCCAGCCCCGGGCGGTCGTCTGCCCGTACTGCGGCACGGTCTCGGGAGACACCATCAAGTGCGACCGGTGCGGCGGCCGCTTCGACCCCCTCTCGCGCCAGGCGACCCAGAACGCGATGGGCCCCTGGCGCATGCGTGACGAGGCCGTCCCGTCCCGCCCGGGGTGCAACTACGAGACGCTCCGCAAGCTCGTTGATGGCGGGCGTGTGACGCGGAGCAGCGTCATCGCGGGCCCGACGACACGCCAGTTCTGGATGCTTGCCGGGCGCGTGCCGGGCGTGGCGCACCTGCTGGGCGTCTGCCACTCGTGCCAGGCGGAGGTCGAACGTGAGCAGTACGCGTGCACGCGCTGCGGCGCGGTCTTCGAGGTGGACAAGGACCGCCAGCACCTGGGACTTGGCCCGGCGCGCCTGTTGCCTGGGCATGGTTCGCCCGAGCGGATCGCCGCGTTCAGCAGGGCATCGCACGCCGCGGTCGAGCACCCCTCGTGGTCGTGGAACCAGGGCGTGGGTTCGATCGACGCCGGCGCCGACGAGATAGGACCGGCGCCAGTGCACGAGCCGCACGCCCGAACACACGACGACGACGCGGAGCGGACTCGGGCCAGGCGCCTCGAACGACGCCTCGTTTCGCAGCAGCGTGCGATCCAGGTCCTCGTCGTCGTGAGCGTTGTGCTGTGCGCGGGCTTGCTCGCGCTCGCGTTCCTTTCGCGCTTCAGGGATGCCAGCCCGCCCCAGACGCGGACGAGCGACAACGTGATGGCGCCAGCAACGATCGAGCCGCTCGACCACGCGCCGGGCGCACAGGCTTCTCGCGATGGGCGCCCGCCCGAGGATGGCACTGCGACGCCCGCGATTGATCCCGACGCGGGCGCCGAGCTTGCGCCCACGGCCGGCGGCTGGGAGGCGGTCCGGACGCGTGTGCTCACGCTCGTGGCGCAGGGGACGGACGAGGCGCTGACGGCCGCGGTCCTGGAACTCGAGTCTGTCCAGCGCCGCGGCGAACTGCCCGAGGAAGGCGCCGAGCTGCTCGCAAGACTCAGGACGGAGCTGGAAGGGCGGCAGGTCCGCTCGTTGCCGTAGCGGGCCCGGCGTCTGGGATCGGGGAGCCCTCGTGTACACTGTGTCGGACTCGATCGGGGACGAAAAGAACAGGCGGACGAGCGTCATGCGTCGCCAGCACAGGCAACCCGGGTTCACGCTCATCGAGCTGCTGGTGGTCATCGCGATCATCGCGCTGCTGATCGGGATCCTGCTCCCGGCCCTCTCGTCGGCGAGGCGGTCGGCGAGGACCGCGGTCTGCCAGTCGAACATGCGGCAGCTGGGGATCGGGGCCGGCAACTACAGCACGACGTTCGATGACTTCATCCCCAGCTATTCCTGGCGGGCAAAGGACGCGCCGTTTCCGTCGCGATATACGGACCTGCGAGAGCCTGCGAACGACCGCGTCGCGATCCTGTTCCAGGCGATCGACCTGCTTCGGAATCGAACCGGGCTGGACACGCTGCCGACCGGCAGCGCGAGCAGCCCGTGGTTCGCGCACCTCTGGTTCACGCACCTCGTGTTCATGGAGTACCTCTCGGGCGACCTGGAGGAGGAGGGCGCCGTCTGCCCGGAGGACAGGGAGCAGGCCGATCGCGCGCTGATCCCGATCCCGGATTTTCCGGAAGAGATAAAACGGAAGTTCGAGAGTTCGTACGAGACATCAACCGTCGCGTACACCGTCGATATCGAGCGGGGCGGGGTAAAGCCGGGGAACCAACACAACCAGCCCTGGAACGTGCTCGTGCCCAATACACCGACGCACTCGAACTACCTCACAAACCGGCGCTACACCGAGGTCACTTTCCCCTCATCCAAGACGCACATGTTCGACACGTTCGATCGCCACTTCAACGGCGACAAGGCCAGCCCGAACGTGGACGCGTATTTCTTCTTCAGCGACGACGCCCGACAGCCGGTCCTTTTCTTCGACGGCTCGGTGCGCGTGGTCTCGACCGCCGAGTCCAACCCGGGCTTCCGCCCGCTGGAGCCGGCCTCGCCAGAGCCGACAACGATCCGGCACATCGTCCCCGGCGTCGCGATACTCGAGTACACCGGCTACTACCGCTGGACCCGCGGCGGCCTCCGCGGGATCGACTTCGGCGGTAAAGAGGTCAACACGGGCCAGCCTCTCGACTAGCGCCCACGCCTTTCCTGCGCCCGGCGACTCTCGCGTCGCGCCCGAGGGATCTTGAGCTACAATCGCGACGACCGGGCGCCGGCGTGTCCGGGTGGACCCGGTGTGTGGAGACGACGCGTGCGTGTGCTTATCGCCGACAAGTTCGAGGCGGACGGGATCGCCGCCCTCAAGGGGCTCGGCTGCACCGTGACCTCCGAGCCCGAGTTGGGCCCGGACACGCTCGCCGAGGCGATCAGGCGGACCGAGGCCGAGATCCTCGTCGTCCGCTCGACCAAAGTCCCCGCGACCGTCATCGAGGGCGCGGGCACACTGAAGCTGATCGTCCGGGCGGGCGCGGGCTATGACAACATCGACTCCCGGGCCGCCGCGACCAAGGGAGTCCCGGTCTGCAACTGCCCGGGCATGAACGCCGTCGCGGTCGCGGAGCTGACGATCGGGATGCTGATCGCCCTGGACAGGCGCCTGCCCGAGCAGGACGCACAGTTGCGCGCCGGGACGTGGAACAAGAAAGAGTTCGGCAAGTCGAGGGGCCTCAAGGGGCGGACGCTGCTGGTCGTCGGCACGGGCTCGATCGGCACCGAGGTCATCAAGCGGGCCAAGGCCCTGGAGATGAAGATCGTCGCCCAGTCGCGTTCGCTCGGCGACGACACGGCCCGGGCCCTGGGCATCGAGCCGATCCCGTATACCCGCGAGGCGATCGTCGAGGCGCTCAAAAAGGCCGACGCCGTGACGATCCACGTCGCCTCGACGCCCGACACCAAGAACCTCTGCGGCCCCGGCTTCTTCGGCGCGATGAAGCCCGGGGCGTATTTCGTGAACACCAGCCGCGGCGATATCGTGGACGAGCAAGCCCTCGCCCACGCCGTCGAGTCCAAGGGCATCCGCGCCGCACTCGACGTCTACCAGGACCAGCCCGGGACCGCCCAGGCAGACTGGCGCTCGGCGCTGGCGGACGTCAAGGGCGTGATCCACTTCACGCACCACTCGGGCGCCTCGACCGACCAGGCCCAGCACGCGGTCGCCGACGAGGTCGTCCGAATTGTCAAGTCGATGAAGGAGACCGGGCGCCCGCTGCACGTGGTCAACGGCGTGGGGGCCTGAGCACAGCCCGCAGGAGAACGACGATGGGTGATCGGATCTTTAACTTCTCCGCCGGGCCTGCGTGCCTGCCCGAAAGCGTGCTCAAGCAGGCCCAGAAGGACATCTGGGACATCGCCGGCTCGGGCATTGGCATCCTGGAGCACTCGCACCGGGGCAAAGTCTTCGACAAGGTCACGCACGAGACGGAAGCACTCTGCCGAAAGATCGCGGGGATCCCCGACGAATACGCCGTGTTCTGGATGCAGGGCGGCGCGACGAGCCAGTGCTACTTTGTGCCGGCCAACTTCCTGCCCGCGGGCCGCACCGCCGACTACTTCGAGACGGGCAAGTGGGCGCAGGACTCGATCAAAGAGGCGCCCCTGTACGGATCGAGCCACGTCTGCGGGTCGAGCAAGGACGCCAACTTCTCGTACATCCCGATGGGCGAGAGCGTCTCGTACTCCGACAATCCCGTGTACGTGCACATGACGTCGAACAACACGATCATGGGCACGCAGTTCCACGCCGAGCCGACGCCGCCCAAGGACGCCTTCCTCGTCTGCGACGCGTCGAGCGACATTTTCTCGCGGCCGATCGACGTGAACAAGTACGGCCTGATCTACGCGGGCGCCCAGAAAAACCTCGGCCCGTCGGGCATCACCCTGCTCATCGCCCGCAAGGACCTGATCGCCGAGCCCGTGCGCGAGCTGCCCACGATGATGCAGTTCACCAAGCACGCCGACGCCGAGGGGCGGTACAACACGCCCAACACATTCGGCGTCTATCTCATGGGCCAGGTCTTCGAGTGGATCATCGCCGAGGGCGGGCTCAACGCGATGCGCGAGATGAACGAGCAGAAGGCCGACCTCGTCTACGGCTTCCTCGACTCGCAGGACTTCTACACACCCCACGCCAGGCCCGACAGCCGCTCGAATATGAACTACACGTTCAAGTGCCCGACGCCCGAGCTGGACAAGCTATTCCTCACCGAGTCAGAGAAGCGTGGTCTCGACGGGATGAAGGGCCACCGCTCGGTCGGGGGCATGCGTGCGAGCATGTACAACGCCTTCCCGATGGCGGGGGTCAAGGCGCTGGTCGAGTTCATGAAGTCGTTCGCCCACGAGCACGCCGCGGGCGCGAAGGCCTGAGGCAGGAGCCTTGGAGGCCCCGGTTTACGCCGGGGACTTGTGCGCGCCCGCGGGCGCGGCGTGGTTCACCGACTGCCCGCGTCCGAGGCGGTCGAGGCACGCGTCGGCGACCTCGTCCACCCCGATCCGCTCCATGATCCGCGCCGCACTCGGGTCCTTGTGGTCGAGCACATCCTCGGGCTCGAGGTGCTGGATCACATCCAGCTCGCGTCGGTAGGGGCCCACCATGTCCACGCGCGTCGGGCCATAGAGCGCCACGAGCGGGCGGGCGAACCCGACGGCGGCGTGCAGGGCAGCCGAATCAGAGCCCAGAAACAGGTCGCAGCGCTCGACGAGTGCCATCAGCTCGCCGACGCTTGTCTGCCCGATCATGTCGATGACACGCGGATCACGCTGGGCCATCGCGGTCAGCGGGACACACGCCGCCCGCTCGCCCGCGCCGCCCACAAGCACGATGCTCGCGCCGGTCTCGTCCAGGATGCGATCGCAGACCCGGGCGTAGCGCTCGGGCGCCCACCGCTTGGCCGCCCAGCGTGCCGTGGGCGCGACGACCACGTATCCGCCGCCCTCAAGCTGCGGGTGCTGCGCCCCGATGCCAGCGCGGCTCTCGGGTGGGGTAAAGAGCCGCATGTCCCTTGTCGTGTCGATGCCCGCGCCCTCGAGCACGGCGAGCATCCTGTCCACCGTGTGCAACCCCGGTTCGACCTGTGTCCGCTCGTTGCAGAAGATCCAGCCCAGTTCGCGGGCTCCCCGGTCGCCCACGCGACGGCGTGCCCCGGTCGCCATCGAGAAGAATCCCGAACGGAACAGCCCCTGCACGTCCACGACCAGGTCGTACCGCTCGCGTCGGAGCACCGTCAGAAACCGGAGCGTCGGCGAAGGGTTCAGGCGCCGCAGCTCGGCCGCCAGCATCCCGCGATCGAAAGGAACGACACTCGACAGGTTGGGGTGCGCCCGGACCGCGTCGGCGAACTCGCGCTGGACGAGCCAGTCGATCGCCGCCCCCGGATAGGCCAGCTTCAGCGACGCCAGCACCGGCACGGTTCGGCACACATCGCCCAGCGCGCTGGGGCGGATGATCAGGATGCGGCGGGGGTCGATGGGCACGCGGAGGAAACGTACGCCGGATCGGACCCTCCCGCCAGCGCGAGCGGGGAGGGGCACGCGGTCTCAGACCGCAAGAGCCCTGGCGACCTCGTCGAGCGTGGTGGCGCCGGCCAGAACTTTCTCGAACCCGTCCTCGCGCAACCTGGTGAGATCACCTTCTTGTGCGGCACGCGCCGCGATCTCGGGCGCCGAGGCCCGGTCCATGATCAGGCCCCGGGCCGCCTCCGACAGGCGGAGCAGCTCGAAGACGCCGACACGCCCGCGGTAGCCCGTGTTGCGGTTCTCGCGGGCCGGGACGCCGCGTTTCAGCCTGCCGTCCGCGGGCGGCTCGAACCCGGGGGGCAGCTCGCCGGCCTCGGGCGTGTACCACTCCCATTTCTCCGTGCACACGCGGCGCACCAGCCGCTGGGCGAGCACGCCCTCGACCGAGCTTGCGACCAGGAACGGCTCGACCCCCATGTCCAGCAGACGGGTCGCCGCGCTGGACGCGTCGTTTGTGTGCAGCGTCGAGAAGACCAGGTGCCCGGTCAGCGACGCCTGGATCGCGGTCTCCGCCGTCTCCTTGTCCCTGATCTCGCCGATCATCACCACGTCCGGGTCGTGCCGCAGTATCGACCGCAATCCCGAGGCAAACGTTAGCCCGGTCCGCGCGTTGACCTGGATCTGGTTAACGCCATCGACGTGGTACTCGACCGGGTCCTCGATCGTGATCGCCTTGATCGCGTCGGTCACGATCCGCGAGAGCGACGCGTACAGGGTTGTGCTCTTGCCCGAGCCTGTGGGCCCGGTCACGAGCACGATGCCATGAGGTCGGGAGATCATGCTGTCCCAGCGGGCGAGCATGCCGGGCGACATGCCCAGCTCGTCGAGCGAGATGAGCACCGCCGTCTTAGACAGGACGCGGAGCACCACGCCCTCGCCGAACAGCATCGGGATCACGCTCACACGCAGGTCGAAATCATCGATCTTCCCGTCCTTGCGCCGGTGGCTGAACGTGATCCGCCCGTCCTGGGGCCTGCGTTTCTCGGCGATGTTCAGCTGCGCCATGATCTTGAGGCGCGAGATGATCGCCGCGGCGTACCGGTTGATGGTGGGGGGCACGCTGGCGCGCTGGAGCACGCCGTCGATCCTGTAGCGGACCGCGAGCTGGTCCTCGTACGGCTCGATGTGCACGTCCGTCGCCCGCTCGGTGACCGCCTCGACGAGGATGTCGTTGACGAGCTTGATAACCGAGGCCTCCTGGGCCTGCTCGATCTCGTCCTCGCCGCCCGCCTCGACGACCGCCCGCTCCCCCTCGTCGCTCGCCATCTGGTCGAGGGTGCCCCCGCCCACGCCGTAATGCCGACGCACGAACCTGTGCAGCTCCTCCTCGTCGGCCAGCACCAGCTCGATCGCGCAGCCGGTCAGCAGGCGGAGCTCGTCGAGCGCCGACAGCTCGAACGGGTCGGACGTCGCGATCGTCAGCGTGCCGTTGTTCCGCGCGATGGGCACGCAGTTCTGCTTATAGACCAGCGACGCGGGCAGGGCCCGGAGCACCTCGGGGTCCACGCTCGTCTCGTCCAGGTCCACGACGGGCATCTGGAACTGGTCGCCCAGGGCGTACACGACGTCGCCCCGCGAGACCACGCCCATGCGCACCATGACCAGGTCGAGGCGCTCGCCCGTGCGGCGCTGCTCGGCCAACGCCGCCTCGAGCTGGTCACGCGTGATCAGCCCGCGTTCGACAAGGATCAGGCCGATGCCCATGTCGCCATGGTACGGGATCGGGCGCCCGGGGCCCGCGGGGCGCGTTCAAAACACCGCGGGGCCCGGCGGGATGCGGGCCGGATTTATCGGGCTCGCCTCGCCCGGCTCACGCCGGCGCCGGGTACGTCGCCGAGGTGCGATCGGTCTCCCACACCGTCACGCACGCGAGGATGGCGTTCCCTTCGGAGGCACGGACCGCGGGGGCGAGCCGCTCGTAGCAGACACGCGCGATGTTCTCGACCGTGGGGTTGATGCCCGAGCCGTCGCGGAACTCCTCGGTGTCAAGGTTCAGGTGTTTGTGGTCGAAGCGTCGCAGGATCAGCTCATCCGTCAGACGCTCGAGCTCGTCCACACAGAACCCGGGCGCCCCGCCCGCATCCGAGGGCAGCGCTACGCACGCCTCGAGGCGGTAGTTGTGCCCGTGACCGGATGGGTGGTTGCACTTGCCGAACAGGCGCCGGTTCTCCTCGTCGGAGAGCCCCGCGACGTGCAGACGGTGCGAGGCGGCGAAGTCGAAGCGTTCACGCACGAGCACGCGCGTCGTGTCTGGCTGGGGCATGGCGCCCTCCGTTGTGATCTCGATTGATTGGGCGGGCGTCAGGCGCCAGACCGCCCCCCGGACGAGCCCGGGCAGACGCTCGCGGAGAGATTCAAACAGCGCGCCCGCAACCGACTCGGGCGCGACACGCGGGTCATCGGCCACCAACTCGCCCAGCCGCGGTACGAACGAGGCTCGCACCGCGTCGTCGATCCGCTTGATGTCGATGAGGTAGCCGGTCCGCGCCTCGGGCTCGCCGATGCAGACGACATCGAGTTCGTAGTACTGTCCAAGGTCGCGCATGGGGGGCCTGCCCCCGAACGCGTTGCGACCGCCGCCACCCGCGCCCGAGGAGATCGTGAACCGGACCGTGCGTCTAAGTTCGACCATCGCACAACTCTAGAGGGCGAGATCCACGATCGCGCCCACAGCCGCTCCGGCTACAATCCGAGGCGACCGAGCACGAAGGAGACCGACTATGCGATTCTGCGGGCGATGCTGCGATCGAAAAGGCATGAACGCCGGCGTCTGGGTCGCCGTCTTCCTGCCGGTCTTGATCGTGCCTTTCGTGAACGGGTCCAGCGAAGCCGAGGAGAACGGGGCGATGTCCGAGCCCGCCGCGGCCTCCGCCGCCACGCCCGAAGAGATGGCCGACCCCAGGTTCGTCCTGGGCTACACGATGCCCCTACTCGATGGCGAGGCCCAGGATCTCCACGACTACAAGGGCAGGGTCATCCTCATCGTCAACACCGCCAGCAAGTGCGGCTACACCCGCCAGTACGCGGGCCTCCAGAAGCTCTTCGAGTCTCGCGAGGATCAGGGCCTCGTCATCCTCGGCTTCCCAGCCAACAACTTCGGCGCCCAGGAGCCCGGCTCCGACACGCAGATCGCCGAGTTCTGCGAGCAGAACTTCGGCGTCTCCTTCCCCATGTTCTCCAAGGTCTCCGTCAAGGGCGACGACGCCCACCCCCTCTACCAGCGCCTCGCCAAGATCGAGATCGAGGAGATCGAGGGCGAGCCGGGCAAGCTCGGCGGCCCCCCACCATGGAACTTCACCAAGTTCCTCGTTGATCGTGACGGGCGCGTCGTCGCCCGCTACTCGCCCAAGGTCGAGCCCGACGACGAACGCCTGCTCGAGAAGATCGACCAGCTTCTCGGCGCGGGCGGCTGAGCCCGGGGACGGCGCGTACGGATGCCCACGTTCGAGTACAACGCGCTCGACCCCGGCGGCGTGCGGATCACCGGCGTCCTGGGCGGCGCGAGCGAGCAGGCGGTTCTCGCCGAGCTCGAGTCCCGCCGGCTCACCCCCATCTCGGTCCACAAGACCCGCGAGAAGCGCGAACGTCGCGTCTCGCCCCGTGCCCTTGCCGTCTCGTATACCCAGCTGGCCGACCTGCTCAACGCGGGTGTGCCGCTCATGCGAGCACTGCGTCTGCTCGCCAGGGGCAAGAGCAACCGCCGCCTGGCCGCCGTCTGGGCCCAGATCGCCGAGGCGGTCAGCGAGGGCGGCGAGCTCGCGCTCGCGATGGGCGAGCACCCGCGCGCCTTCCCCAGCGTCCACGTCGCGATGGTCGCCGCGGGCGAGAAGGGCGGCTTCCTCGAGCAGGTCCTCGAACGCCTGGGCGCCTTCGTTACCCGTCAGGCCGAGCTGCGGATGAAGGTCGTCGGCAGCCTCGTCTACCCGGGCGTGCTGGTGACGTTCGGCGGCGCCATCCTCATCGCGATCTTCGGCGTCTTCGTGCCCAAGTTCGAGCCCCTTTTCGAACGCCTCGACTCGCTCCCCCTGATGACCGAGGTCGTGCTGGGTCTTGCGCACGCGGTGCGGTCCTACGGCGTGCTCATCGCGATCGTCGCCGCCGCAGTTGTCGGTGGGATCAGATACGCCTCCCGACAACCCGGCCCGGCACGGCGTCTCGCGGAGCTGCGCCTCAAACTCCCGATCATCGGCCCGCTGATCCGCAACATGGCCGCCGCCCGCTTCTGCCGCATGCTTGGCACGATGGAGGCCAACGGCGTCCCGCTGATCGACGCGATGCGGATCGCCAAGTCCGCCGCGGGCGACCCCCTGATGGAGGAGGCCATCGACCGCGCGACCGACGCCGTCCGCGCCGGCGAGCAACTCGCCCCGCCCCTGGGCGAGTCGGGGTTTTTCTCAGAAGAATCGGTCGAGATGATCGCAGTGGGCGAGGCGGCGGGCCAGATCGACAAGGTCCTGCTCAATGTCGCCGACACGATCGAGCGCCGGATCGACCACCTGCTGACGATCGCCGTCCGCCTGATCGAGCCCCTGCTCCTCGCGGTCATCGCGGCGACCATCGCAGTTGTCGCCGCCTCGCTCATCGTGCCGATGCTCCAGCTCGGCGGGGCGGCCTGATCGCCCCAATCCGCGGGCGGATCCCCGGATGGGGCTTGCGGGCCCGTCGCCTTGCCGCTAGTGTGGACTAAACCTAGTGAGGACTAGTCTACGGAACTTCCGCCACTCAAGGCGGTTTCGAGTTGGGGACACAAGTCTCTCTCCCGAGCATTCGCCCGGGTGGGGGGCGGGTCGGCACGACGCCCGGCCCGGGGGACGACACGGATGTTGGGGTCGGCGCCCGCTCGGGACCGTCCCGGTAGAAAGGACGCGCACGAGATGAAGAGCACTGTCGAAACACGCCGGGCAGTGGGCCGCAAGACCCGCCGGGCATTCTCCGTCATCGAGGTCATGATCGTCCTGGCGATCATGCTCCTGCTCGCGGGCATCGTCGGGATCACGGTCTTCGGCCAGAAGGCCAAGGCCGACATCCAGGCGACACGCGTGCAGATGGAGTCGATCGAGAGTGCGCTCCGCTCGTTCCGCCTCGACTTCCGGCGCTACCCGACAGACGACGAGGGCCTCGCCGTCCTCTGGAATCGCGAGAGTCTCGACGCCGACGCGGACGAGTCCGCGTGGACCAAGTACCTCGAGAAGCCGGTCGCGGCCGACACCTGGGGCAGCGCCTGGGGCTACTCCACCGAGACCGACGAGTTCGCCGACCCCGACGACACGGGCGGGATCACCGAACCCACTTTCGATCTCTGGTCCTTCGGCCCGGACCGCGAGGACGGCACCGACGACGACATCCACCTCGACGCCTCGTCGTCGGGCGAGGACGACCTGGGCGGGGATCTGCTCCCGCCCCCCAGCGACGGCTGAGAGTCCGGGCGGCTCGCACGGACGCGTGGGCGGTTTCAACAACGCGGGTATCCGGCGGAGCGGGACAATGCGCGAGCGGGGGTTCTCCGTCATCGAGGTCATGATCGCGGCCGGCGTGCTCGCCGTCGTCGTCGCCCTCGTCCTTCCCGCCGCCCTCGGCCGCTTTGCCGAGCGTTCGCTCGACGGCGTCGCCCGGGACGTCTCGGCCGCGATCGCCCTGGCACGCTCGGGCACGAGCGAGTCCGGGCTCCCGGTCGCCGTCCGCTTCAGGCTCGACACCCCTTCCGGCGCCTGGCGGATCGAGTCGGCTCGCATGTCGGAGGGCGACTCCCCCGAACGCCTCGATGGCCTCTCAACTCGTGCAGCCTCCGCCGAACGCGGCGCCGACCGGGCGGACGCCGAGCCGGACTGGCGCGTGCTGCGCACGCTGCCGCGTGGTGTCGAGGTATTGCGTGAAGCGCCCGAGCCCAGCGATGTGCCGCCCATGCCACCCGTCCCCGCCGCGGCTCCGCTCGCCGACGCGGGTGAGACGCCCGAGACGATCCTTGTCGGGATCTTCCTGCCCGGCGGGCGCTGCGCCGTCGGGGGCGGGTTCTTTCTCGTGCGTGCTCAGGGCACAGCGCCAGAGACCATCACCTCGGGCGTCGAGCTCAACGTGAGCGCCTGGACGGGCCGCGTCCGCGCCGAGCCCTGGCGTGCGCTCTCCCCCGCCGATGATCTCATGAGCGTGCCCACACCCGAGTCGTTGCCGACCGACTGGCTCGCGCCGCCGACGGACGCGGGGGGCGCCCCATGATCCCGCGCACCTGGCCCGAGCCAACAGCGGTGCGCCGACGCGCGCTCGCCCGCCGCCGGGCCGCGTTGCTGCTCGAGGCGATGCTCGCCCTCGCCCTGCTCGCGACCGCGTCGGCGCTGCTCGCCGGTGTCGTCCGCGACTCGAGCGCACGCCTGGACCGCTCGCTCGACCGGGCGGCCGCGGCGGACCTCGCCCGCGCCGCGATCGCACGCATCGAGGGCGGGCTCGCGACCCCCGAAACACTCAACGGCCCCGCCCCCGCCTGGGACCCCGCCGTCCTGCTCACGCCCGACAACGCCGCGATGGGCGCCCCGGACTCCGACGATATCCCGATCACCGACGCGCCCCTGACCGACCCCGATTGGCGTCTGGCTATCGAGACCCAGCCCTCGCCCTACGACGGGCTGACCCTGGTCAGCATCACCGCCTCGCGGACCACCACCGCGGGCGTTTCGTTCACGTTCCACCAACTCGTCCGTCTGGAGGCGCCCGCGCACGACGAGGTGGGCGACACGGACGAGCTGGCCGAGCTGATCGAGCGTGAACAAGAAGCCGCGGCCCGCGGGGAGGCGACGCCGTGATGCGCCGACGAGGGTTCACGCTCGTCGAGGTCGTGCTCGCGTTGGCGCTGGTCGCGCTGGTCGCCGGGATCACGTTCGCCCTGCTCATCGACATGGGGGCCCGCGAGGAGCGGGTCGCCAGGCACGCCGACCGCCTCGCGCACGCCGCCGACCTGTTCGAGACGATCGAACGTGCCCTCGCCGGCTCGATGGTCGCGGCCGGCGACAACAGCGCGGGCGTCTCGGGCGGCGGCGCGGCGCTGTATATCCACTACCGGGGCGTCGCCCCCGCGGGCGATGACGCCGCCCTCGACATGGTCGAACTCGCGTTGAGCTGGGACGCGGCGAGCGGTGTTATCACCTGTGCGCACACGCTCGCCGACTCCGGCGCGAGCGCCGACGAGGCTCTTGTCTCGGGCGTCTCGTACATCAGCGTCCGCTTCTACTCGGGTTCGCGCTGGCACGCATCGTTCGACTCGGCCGCGATCGGGGAGCTGCCCTCGGCGATCGAGGTCGCGGTGTGGTTCGGTCCACGGCGCCAGATCGATGATCTCCAGCAGCCACTCGGCGCCGCCCCCGATCCCTCGGCTCCCGGGCCCCCGGATTTCGAGATGATGTTCGCCGACGAGTTCGAGGGGCTCGAATCACCGCCCGGGTTCGAGGAGTCGATTGCCCCCGAGCCCCCGATACGCGCGCCGGACCGCAGGCGGATCTTCGCGGTCCCCGACGCGCCGCGTGGCCAGGCGGAGGTGAACACATGAGGGCGCGTTGCACCTATCGCAAGGCGCCCAGGCGCGCGGGCGGGCTGGTGATCCTCGCCTCCCTCGTCGTCGTCACGATGGCCGCCCTCGTGGGCTCGGCGATCCTGCTCCGCGCCGACGCGGGCACGGTTATCGCCAGGGGCGAACTGCGCCGCGCCCAGGCGCGTGCCGCGGCGTGGTCTGGCGTCCAGGCCGTCATGGCCCGCCTTTCCGAGCAGCGCGACGACCTGCTCGGAGGCGGCGCCCCGGTCCTGCCCGAGCAATGGACCTTCCCGATCGAGTCGGCGGACGGCGAACTTGTCTTCCGCGTGCTCCAGGGCGCGGGTGGTCTGCCTGCGACAAGCGAGAACGCCCGCCTGGACATCAATACAGCGGCGCCCGAGATGCTCGCCATGCTCCCAGGGCTGAACGAGACGCTCGCAGAGCGGATCATCTCGAGCCGCCCCGAGGGTGGGTACGTGAGCGTCGAGTCCCTGCTGGGTGTGGAGGGGATTGATCGGCGCACGCTCATGGGCGAAACACAAGACGATGAAGGCGCGCACGAGCCGACGCCTCCCCGGCCTGGCGGGCTCGCGGTGTCGGCGCCACCCCTCATCGACCTGCTCACGGTCTGGAGCTTCGACCCCAACGTGCAGGGCTCCGCCTCGGGCGAGTCGATCGGTGTGCGCCGCGTACGCCTCCCCGGCGGCTGGTGGACGGACGGCATGGCGATGGCGATCGGGGAGCGATTCGGCGCCCCGAGCCTCTTCGGCGTCGGCGGCATCGGCCTGGGCGAGGACCCGCCCGCGTCCATCGGCGAGTTGGTGACGGCGCTCCGGGGATCCTCGATCCCGGTCGAGTCGTGGGGCAAGTGGCTGGACACCTTCACGCCCTACGACGCGACGCACCGGCGTGGGCTGATCGACCTCAACCGGGCGGGCGCCGACGTCCTCGCGGCCGTCCCCGGTCTCGACGTGGAGCTTGCCGGCGCGATCGTGGACGCCCGCGACCGGACACCCTTCGAGTCCCGGTCCTCAACTGCCTGGATCGTCGAGGTCGGCGCAGTCTCGCCCGAGGCGTTCGTCGAGGCGGCCGACTGGCTCACGACAAGGTCCACGCAGTGGCGCGTCATCGTGGAGGGCGGGTACGAGGCGCCGACGGCGGAGGGGGCCGAACGAGGCTCGGCGCCCGCGCTCCTCGACCGCGTCGTGTTCGAGGCTGTGATCGATGTCTCGACGCGCCGCACGCGTCTGGCGACGCTCCGCGAGGTCACAGGACTTAACGAGACGCTGGCGTTCTCGCGGGCACTCCTGGCTGGTGACGACGAGCCCGAGCCCCACGATCTGGCGATGGACGATTCGGCCTCGATCGTTGAACCGGAAGAGCCCGAGTTCGTCCGCCTGCGGCGCGGGCCCGACCCGCTCGGGACGAGCGACGACGTCCCGCCGAGCCTGCCCGCGCCAGAACAGACGAGCGACCCTGACGCGCAGGACGCATTACCAGCCCCATCTGCGGGATCAACCGGCGGGCGCGCCGGCCGCTGGACACGCGGGGGTGGGTCATGAGCCTGACCGCCCGTGGGATCTACATCGATCTGGACCACGACGCGCTGGCCGTCGCGCGTATCGGCGCAAGGGGCGTGGACGCCTGGGCGACGGCACGCCGCCCCGATTCGGTCAAACCCGACGAGCCATCGAGCGTCGGCGCGTGGATCGCCGGGGTGCTCGATGAGGCCGGCATCGGGCGCGGGCGGGCGGTCTTCGCCGTCGCCCGCTCGGAGGTCGTCCTCAAGCTCCTCCGCCTGCCCGGCGGCGAGTCGCTCGACGAGGGCGAACTCGCGGGCGTCGTCCACCTGCAGATGGCGCGCCAGACGGCGGTGTCGATCGACGACGCGGTCGTGGACTACGTCCCGCTCGAGGGGGGCGAGCCCGAATCCGAACGCCTCGTGCTCGTCGGTGCGATCGCGGGCGAACGCGTCGAGTGGCGCAGGCGACTCGCCGAGGCCTGCGGGCTCAAGCTCGCGGGCGTGCGTCTGCGGGCCGCGGGCGTCGCGGAACTCGTCGCGAGAACGACGGAAGACGCTTCGGCGCCGACGCTCGGGGTCAGCGTCGGGCCCGCGTCGGTCGAGCTGGCGCTGTGCGAGCGGGGCGAGCTGCTCTTCGCGCGCACCGTCGAGCTGGGCGAGGCCGCGGGCAACAACGCGCGGACCGCGGCAAGGGTCGCCGTCGAGGCCAAGCGGACCGCGATGAGCTTCCGCGTCGCCCAGCGGACCCCCGACATCGCGGGCGTCGTCGTGCTCGGTCGCGACGAGTTGAGCCGGGACGTCGCTCTCGCGTGCGCCGAGGAACTGGGCGTACCCGGCGAGTCGCGCTGGCCGGATGTCCGCGGCCTCGACGACGCGGCGCACGAGCAGCAGCGGGCGCTGCTGCCTTTGGCTGGTATGGCGGCGCGAGAGCGGAGTGGTCGGGCGCTGATGAACTTCGCCGAGCCGCGCCGGGCGCCCGACGTCGGCGCCCGCCGTCGCCAGCTCGCGCTCGGGGGCGCATTCCTCGCGATCGCGGTCGTCGGCGCGGCATGGATCTTCTCACGCCAGCATCTCGACGCGTTGCAGACCCGGGTTGACGCCGCGAATGCCGCGCTCCAGGACAAGCAGGACGAGTACCTCAACGCGTTGGCCTCCGACGCCCGGGCCAACCACATCGAGTGGTGGCGGTCCGAGGACGTGGACTGGCTGGCGCATATCGACCGCGTCGGCGCGGGCCTGCCCGGGCCAGACTCGGCGCTGCTCGACACGCTCACGGGCTCGGGTGAGTCGGGGGTTCGGTTCTCGACGGGCGCCTCACAGCCCTACCCGGGGCGGTGGGCGATCGACCGCCGGGTCACGATGGATATTGCGGGGCGTGCCGGGGCGCCCGGGGTCGCGGTCGATCTGCGCGCGCGCCTGCTGGGGATGGGCGACTACCACGTGGAGACCAAGGGCCCGGACGTGGACAACACATTCGCGTTCGAGCTGACGACCGACCGTGCCTCGCCCGTCGTGGGTGGGGGGGATGCCCCGTGACGCTCCGCCGCATGATCCTGATCGGGATCGGCGCGGGGGTCGCGCTGGGCGTTGTGTACGTCGGCGCAGACCGCGTGTACCTGCGCCGGGCGACGAGCCTGCGCGTCGAGCTGGCAAGCGCCCGCGACCAGGCACGCCGCCTCGATGAGGCGACCGACGCGTACCGCGGCACGCGCGAACGGATCCGCGAGGCCCTCGAACCGACGCTCGGCGCAGATCCGCAGATCGTCGAGCACGAACTGCGAGCCGGGCTGGGCGAGCTTGCCCGTGCCAATGGCCTGGGCGACGTCGTCGTGTCGAACGCCGCCCCGAGGGGGGCGGCCAACCCCGTCGCCCGCGCGCGCATGGACCGGTCGTGGGGGCGGCTGCGTCAGCGTCTCGGGGAACGGGCGGACTTCATGGTCATCCGCGGGCGTATCGAGGGCGAGGGCACACTCGAGGCGTCGCTGCGGATGCTCGGAGCGATGCACGCACAAGACTGGATCCACCGCGTCGAGGCGTTTTCCATCCGCCCGGTCGGGCGTGAGCGCGAGCGGTACGAGTTCAGGGCGGATTTCGCGATCGCTTTCGCGCAGGATTTGGGCGGGGATGGGGGCGGGGGCGAAACGGGATCACCCGAGCTGGCGCCGATCTCGCCCGGTGAGCGTGCCGCGGTCGCTGGGATCCTCTCGCGGCATCTGTTCAAGGCGCCGCCCGTTCCCGAGCCCGTGGTCCATGCGCCGCCGCCCCAGGTAACCCCGCCGCCGGCGCCCCCGGCGTACGGGGCCTGGCGCCTGGCGGGCCTGACGGTCACGGACCACCCGGAGGCATTCCTGGTCGGGCCCTCGGGCCAGTCCATGGTGCTCGCCCCGGGCCAGGCGGTCGAGGGGGCGATTTTCGAGGGTGGGGAGGGCGAGCGGGGGGTGTTTGTGATCGAGGGAGAGCGGTTCGAGGTCGAGCTTGGAGGGACGCTCGCGCAGCGGCGCGGGCTGGAGGACTAGGGAGTAGACTGGGCGGCGCATGGCCAGGATGGCCGGCGCTCGCCCCGAGCGCATGTGACGGAGCACAGGATGCATCGCCAATCCAAGGCGCGGGCGGTTGTGGCATGGAGTCTGGCGGGAGCCGCCGGGCTCGCGGGATCGGTGTACGCCCAGGGCGAGCCCCCGGCGGCGCCGACACCAGCGGTAGACGCCCCAAGCGCGGGCGAACCGGCCGACAAACGGATCAGATTCAACTTCATCGAGGCGCCCTTCGGCGAGGTGCTCAACTTCTTTGCGCGCCAGACGGGTCTGCCCGTGATCCGCGAGGCCGAGCCGCCCGGGGGGGGGATGACGTTCATCTCCGCCGCGGACTACACGGTCCCCGAGGCGCTCGAGATCCTCAACCTCAACCTGCGGATGCACAGTGTGCGTCTGGAGCGTGAGGACCGGTACCTGTACCTGCGTTCGCTCGAAGACGCGGCTCGGAGCCCGACCCCGGTCGTGGGCGAGGGCGACCTGGACGCGGTCGATCAGAGCGAGTTCCTCACGGTCTACATGCCCCTGAACAACGCGATCGCCTCGCAGGTCGCCGAGCGGATCACGCCCCTGGTCAAGGCGCCGGGATTGGTCCAGGCATTCGATTCGCAGAACATGCTGATCATCGTGGAAACGGCGGGTCAGTGCCGACGACTGCGCGAGATCGTGCACCAGATCGACTCGGCTCCGCCGGCGGACATCGACTACCGCGTGTTCCCGATTCGTTTCGCGGAGCCTTCGACGCTGGCAGACACGCTGCGCGGCCTGGTCCCCGAGCGGGACCAGGTGATGCAGCTGGACAAGAACCAGAACCCGCAGATCGTGGACGACGTCTCGAAGCCGCCCCTGAAGATCCACGCCGACGAGCGGCTCCGTGCTGTCGTCGTGGTCGGGCCCGGCCAGCGGATGAGCGCCGTCGAGGAGCTCGTCGCGCTGCTCGATTCTGGCGACGGCGTCGGGGGGGGACGCCAGCTCATGGCCTTCACGCTCAGCGGGGCGGACGCCAACCAGGCGGCACGCGAGTTGGAGGGGTTTTTCCGGGACGAGGCCGAGAGCCGGCGCCCGCGGATCCAGGCGCTGCCGGCGGTTGGCAAGCTGATCGTGCTCGCCCAGGCCGACGTCCTGGTGCAGGTGAGGCGGGTGCTCGAGGAGCTGGACCCGGGTTTGGGCGCCGGGGACGCGACGGACACTGTCCGAGCCGCCCGCGTTGTCGGGCTTACACACATGGACGCGCGTCAGGCGGACATGATCGCCAGGCGGGTGCTCACGCCCCGCCAGGTCGCGGTGCTGCGGTTCGCGCCCTCGCCCTCGGGCGACGGGCTGGTCGTCGCGGGGCCGGCCGCGGATGTGGCGGCGCTCGAGTCGCTGCTGCGCGAGCTGGACGCCGCCCCCGAGCGGAACCGCGAGGCGAGGTTGGTACGCCTGGGCTCGGGCGACGCGGCGGGCATCCTCGCGATGGCCGAGTCGCTCGAGAAGATGACGGGCGACGCGGACCGCGACGCGGTCCGCGCGATCCTCGACGAGGGATCGCGGACGGTCACGCTCGTCGGCTCGCGCGAGGGCGTGTCGCGGTACGAGAAGCTGCTCCGCTCGATCCAGGCACAGGCGGCGTCCGACCTCGAGACCCGAACGTACCGGCTGGAGCACGCGCGGGCGAGCGATCTGACCGGGCGGCTCTCGCGGATGGCCCGCCTGCTGCTCGAGCCGGGCGACGGCGGGGCGTACCGCGCCCCCGAGTTCGAGGCGTTCGACGAGCTGGACACCGTCGTCGTGCGGGCCCGGCCCGAGCAGCACGAGGTTATCGCTGGGATCGTTGCGCAGCTGGACACGGATGCGCTGGGCACGGACGTGGAGCTGCGGACGTACCGTATCAGACGGGCGGATGTGGGCAGCGTCGAACGGGCGGTGCGCGACCTGGCCGCCCGCGGGGCGCTGAGCGAACACGGGCGTCCTGGCGTGACGACGAGTGTCGAGCCCGTGAGCCGGACGCTGCTGGTGTGGGGGCCCGACGAGGCGTTCGAGAAGGTCGAGGCGCTCATCAAGGAGCTCGACGGCGACGCGGGCCTCCCCGCGACCCGTCTCGAGTTGTACACACTCGGGCACGCCCGAGCCGACCGCCTCGCGCCGTTGCTCCAACGCCTGCTCGAGACTCGACTCCGCGAGCAGCTCGATGGCGAGGGCGTCGTGCCGCGCGGCCAGCGACTCCTCGAGGTCGAGGCCGATCGGGCGACGAACACGCTCATCATCTCGGCGCCCGAGACGATCCACGCGATCGCCCGCCAGCTCATCGATGCGCTGGACACGGAGGCCGCGAGCGTTGGGCGGGCGGTGATCAAGGTCATCCCGCTGACGTACGCCGAAGCGGGGCAGGTCGCGCAGACCGTGAACCAGGCGTTGCCCGGGATCGAGCTTCCCTCGGGCGGCGTGGTTCGTGTTGTGGCCGCGGCGGGGTCGAACGCCCTTCTGCTGACGGGCGCCGAGGCGGATCTGAAGAAGATCGAGCAGCTCGTCGAGCCCTTGGACCGCCAGGCGTTCGACCCCGAGAAGCCGTCGATCGAGACGTTCCCGCTGCGCCACGCGGACGCGATCGCGGTCGCGCCGACAGTCGAGCGGCTGCTCGTCGATCAGCTCCAGACCGACCCTCGCGTGCTTGCGCTGCGCCTGCGTTACAACCGAGGGCAGTGGCCCGAGTCGCCCAAGATCCGCGTCGAGAGCGAGCGGAGAACCAACAGCCTGATCGTCTCGGGCCCGTCCTCCACGATCGAGCTGGCGCGGTCAGTCATCGAGCGGCTGGACCAGCCGGCAGAGGCCGCGGACCGTGTCGTCCGGGTGTTCACGCCCGCCAAGGGCGAGCCCGGTCGCCTGGCGCAGTCGGTCGGGCGGATCGCCCGCGAGACGATGGCCCAGGGGCGGCGCCCGTTGGAACTCACGCCCGAACCCGCGACGGGCAGTGTCGTGGTCATCGGCGACGAGGCGCAGGTCGGCGAGGCGATGCGCCTGCTGGCCGAGCAGGACGACCTGACGGTCGCGATGCCCCTGGTCGAGGTGCGGTCGTTCGACCTGGAGCATGCGGACGTCGCGGCGGTCTCGCGGATCGTCGAGCAGGTGCTCTCGGACCGCTCGCGTTGGCCCGAGGAGCTCGAGAGGGCGCGTCGGGCCGGCGCCCCGGTGCCCAGACCGGGGTTGTATCCCGACGCCGGGACGTCGCGTCTGTACGTCAGCGCCGCCTCGGCGTTGATGCCCCTGGCGTCGGAGTTGATCGATGCGCTCGACAAGCCCGCGCCCGCCACGGCGGTGGAGGTCCGTGTGTTCCGCCTGGAGGAAGGCGACGCCGAGAGTGTCGCCAGTTCGCTGACCGACGCGGTTGCCCTTGGCCTGCGCCCGGGCGAGCCGCGCCCGACGATCCGGGCCGAGGCGTCGAGCAACTCGGTCGTCGTTGCGGCGTCCAAGGAGCGGCTGGAGACGGTCGCGGGTCTGATCGAGGCGATGGACTCGGTCGCGGTCGAGCCGGGGGGGCTCGGTGTGCGGACGGTCTTCCTCGAGCATGCGCGGGCCGAGTCGCTCGCGCCCGTGGTCGAGCAGGTGCTGACCAAGGAGACGCTGTTCAGCGTCGCGCCCGAGTGGGGGCGGTGGCAGCTGGCATGGAACATGTCCAACCGCGGGCAGACGCCCGATTTCTCGGGAGTGAAGGTTGCGGCCGAACGGAGGCTCAACGCGCTGATCGTCAGCGCGCCGTTGCCCATGCTGGAACTGGCCGAGGAGCTGATCTCGGGCCTCGACGTCGATCCGGGCGACGGGCCCGGGGGCGAGCGGACGGTCCGGGTGATCACGCTCATGAACGCCGACGCGCGGGAGCTGGCCTCGAATGTCGAGGCGCTCTTCGAGGACGCGGACGAGTCGGTCGCGGCGCCCACGGTCCGCGTTGATACCTCAAGCAACTCGCTGATCGTGCGGGGCACGGGCGAGCAGCTCAGCCTGATCGACTCGCTGGCAGAACACCTGGACAAGGCGACGCTCTCGTCGCGGTCGCAGGTGCGTCTGATCACGCTCGACCGCTCGCGCGTCAGCGCCGCGGAGATGGCAAAGACACTCAAGAGCGTCCTGGAGGAGCGGGGTGGCGTGCGCGTCGAGGTGATCTCGGCCGACGACCTGCTGGCCGATCCCGAAGATTCGGGAGAGGACGAAGACAACGGGTCGAACAGTTCGGTCGCGCCCGCGGGCTTCTCACCCGTGTTCGGCGCGATCGTGCGGAGCGTCGTTTCCGTGCTCGGCTCGCAGCCCGTCGAGGGGAACACCCCTGGCGACGAGCCGACGGTACGGATCGCGGTCGATCCCACGACCAACACGCTGATGATCATCGGCTCGGCCCGCATGACCGACCGGATCGCGTCGCTCGCCGCGGAGCTGCAACGCCAGATGCCGACCGAGCCGACAGGCGTGCGGATCGTCGAGCTGCCCGAGTCTGTCGATGCCGGGCGCGTGGCGCAGGTGGTCACGCAGACCGTCCGCCAGGTCGGGCAGGCCAACGCCCGCAACCCCGGCGGGTTCTCCGGGCGCGTCGCGGTCAGCGCCGATCCCGCCGGGCGCGCGGTCATCATCTGGGCCAACGACACCGATTTCGAGAGTGTGCGCGAGCTGATCGCGGGCCTGAGCCGTCTGGACAAGTCCGACGAGCTGGAGGTCAAGGTCTACCCGTTGAGCAACGTGACCGCCCGCTCGGCGCTCACGTCGGTCCGCGACCTGGTCAGTCCGGCGCCCCGGGGACGCCAGGCGCAGCGAGTGCGGACGCTCGAGCTGAGCGTGGTGGACGCCGACGGCCAAACCGTCCGGCGCGTGATCGACCCCCAGCGGGTCAGCGTGACGATGGACCCGAGCCAGACGGCGCTGATCGTGACGGCGCCGACGGACTCGATGCCTCTGATCGACCGGTTCGTGTCGCTCATCGACCAGAGCCCGGACCGCGACCGCCTGGCGATCCGCCAGTACCAGCTGGAGAACGCGGACGCCGGGCAACTGTGGCGGACGCTGCAGACGCTCTTCGACGCGCAGCGCCAGGGCGCGGCCGCCCGCGAGCAGTCCCGGGCGAGGTTCGTCGCCGACGATCGGACGAACGCCTTGCTCGTGACCGCCTCGGCCGAGCAGCACGAGGAGATCGGACGCATTCTTGAGTTGGCGGATGTCTCGCTGGCGGACGCGGACCTGGAGCTGGCGATCATCCCGCTCCAGCTCGCCCGCCCGAGCGCGGTGCAACGGATCGTCGAGCAGGTGGTGATCGGCAAGGACCCGGCGCGGGCCGAGCGGGTGCTGATCTCGGCCCAGGACACAACGGGTGTGTTCGTTGTTCGCGCGCCGAGCGAGGAACTGGCGCAGATCCGCGACATCGTCGCGCAAGTGGACACCGCGGAGACCGCCGCGTTCCCGGTCCGCTCGGTGACACTCGAGCGTGCGGACGCCCAGAGCGTCGCGAACTCGCTGCAGCAGTTCTTCCGCGAGCGGGCACGCCTGAGCGCGACGCGAGGCTCGCGCCAGGGCGGCGGGGCGGCGATCATCGGCGACCGGCGCTCGGGCACGCTCGTCATCGCGGCGTCCGACGAGGACTACGAGCAGCTGGCCGAGCTCGCCCGCCAGTTCGACGCGCCCGCGGAGGCCAAGCAGCTCCAGTACAAGCTCATCCAGCTCCAGAACGCGCGGGCCTCGGATATCCGAGACACCGTGCAGACCATCGCCTCGGAGCTGCAATGGGAACGGTCGAGCTGGTTCCGCGGCAACCGCGACACGGACGAAGACCGCATCCTCGTCCAGGTCAACGACCGGACGAACACGGTGCTGATCTTCGGACAGGGCGAGACGATGGCCGTCATGGAGCGGATCGTTTCTGAGCTGGACACCGCGCCCGGGGAGCAGGGGGCGCGGGTCGTGCGCGCGGTGCGTGCCGAGGGCGCCGATCTGAACGCCCTGGCCCGGATCATCGAGGAATCGACGGCCTCGCCCAACTGGCGATGGTGGATGGGTCCCGACCCGGACGCCGTCTCGGTCGAGGTGGACCGCGATCGGCGCCTGCTGATCCTGATCGGCGCCAAATCGCAGGTTGACGAGGCTGTATCGCAGATCGAACAGATCGCCGCGGCGACCGGGGAGCTCGAACAGATCGAGACGGTCGTGCTCGACAACGCGAGGGCGAGCGAGGTCGCACGCGAGCTACAGCGTGCGCTGCCCGAGACGGTGCGTGTCGAGGTGACGGCGGTCCCCCGGACAAACTCGATCATGCTCACGGGCGCCGAGGAGGACCTGGCGGTCGCCAGGCGGCAGATCGCGGCCCTCGACGTCGAGTCCCCGCACGCGCCGGTCGAGTTCCGCAAGTTCCCGCTCGAGCACACAACGGCGTACGACGTCGCGTACTCGATCCGGGCGCTCGTCCGCAACCGCCCCCGGGCCGAGGGCGAGCCGGCGCCCGTGCTCGACCCGAGCCCGAACGACGACGTCCTGTGGGTGACCGCGACAGCCGACGAGATGCAGTTCATCGAGTCGCTCGTCGAGCAGCTCGACCAGCCCCAGCGGACCGAGCGGACAACGGAGTTCATCAAGCTCGAGTTCGCGGGCGCCGAGCAGGTCCGCGACGCCCTCGGTGTCTTCTACGGCCCGTACGCGCGAGAGGCGAGCACGCCCGCCGAGCGCAACGTCACGATCGTCGCGGATCCCGCGTCAAACTCGCTCGTCGTCAGCGCTGACGCGAGCATCTGGGAAGGACTGCGGGGCCTGCTCGAGACACTCGATACTCCCGAGTACGACACGACGCAGCAGCTGGTGGTGATCCAACTCAAGCACGCCAGCGCCGTGAGCGTCGCGCGCGCCCTCAACGAGGGCTTCCGCGCCCCCCTCGAGAACCAGCTCCAGCAGGAGCGGGTGCGCCTGGAGGCCGAGCGCCGGCGCAACGGCGACCGGGACACGGTCTCGACGCCCGCGGTGCTCGTGAACGCCGAGGGCGTGCCGACCGTGTCGGCCGAGCGCGAGACCAACTCGCTCATCGTGTTCGCGGGTCGCCAGGAGCTCGAACGGATCCGAGAGATCGTCACGCAGCTCGATGTGCCCGACATCCTCAAGCTCCCCGAGGCGCGTCTGATCGCGCTGACGAGCGGGCGGGCCTCCACGCTCGCCGAGGCGGTGCGTCGGGTCTTCCTTGCGACCGGCGAGGCGGACAACCCACGCCGCGTCATGATCTACGGCGACGACGCGAGCAACGTGATCATCGTCCGGGCCGAGGAGGCCGAGTTCGCGCAGATCCAGGCGTTGGCCGGGCGGTTGCAGGACCAGGCGGCCACAGCCGAGGCCCTGCCCCGGGTGATCGCGCTGCGCAACACGCCCGCGGCCCGGATGCGGGACACGATCCTGCGGACGTTCGAGCCCATCGCCCGCCAGCGGGGCGAGGCGTTCACGGTCCAGATCGACCGGGGGAGCAACAGCATCGTCGTCGCCGCGAGCCAGACGCTGCACGAGCAGATCGCACGGATCGTCGATCAGCTCGAGGCGGCCGCGGCGCCCGACGACGGGGAAGGGGCGACCACGGGCGGGATCGGGCAGAACGTCACGATCATCGAGCTGGAGCACAACTCGCCCTCGGACGTGATCCGCCATCTTCAGGCCCTCGGCGTGACGCAGCTTCAGCCCGCGGACCGCCCGGGTCTGGTCGGCGAGCCGGTGCGTCTTGTCGCGCTCACGACCCGCCGCGGCATCAGCGTGCTGGCAAACCCCGCCGACGCGCGGACGATCGAGCGCCTCGTCCGCGAGCTGGACAAGGAACCCGGGCTCGGCGACGAGCACGTCAAGATTGTCCGGCTCAAGACCGCACGCGCCGAGGCGCTGGCGGCGATGCTCCAGCGGATGCTCACGCCCAGCGCCGACGCGGAGCACTCGCCAGCCGCCGAGGGGCTCGTCGAGCAGGTGCGCCGCCTGAACCTTGTCAACGGCGGCATGGACGAGGCCGCGGTCCGCCTGGACCTGGCCCGTCCGATCCGCGTGATCGCCGACGCGCAGAGCAACTCTGTCATCGTGTCGTCGTCGATCGGCAACACGCTGGCGGTCGCCGAGCTGGTCAAGACGTTCGACACAGTCCCCC
Organism: Phycisphaerales bacterium; assembly: GCA_029260515.1. GTDB lineage: Bacteria > Planctomycetota > Phycisphaerae > Phycisphaerales > UBA1924 > JAJRXR01. Next base: position 157,792 of record JAJDDC010000096.1, read on the forward strand.
TGGGCGACGCGGTCACGCTGCGGGTGTTCCCACTGGAGAACGCGTCGGCCGCGCGGATCCGTGCGATCGTCGAGGACCTGTTCCGGCGCGGCGACGAGCTGCAACGGATCCCGGGCACGCAGAACCGGGGCATGCCATCGACCACGATCGGCAAGGCCCTTGTCGGCCCGATCGTCGTGACGGCAGACGAGCGGACCAACGCGATCGTCGTCGCGGGGCCCGAGGAAGCGGTGGCGCTGGTCGAGGTGCTTCTCACGGACCTGGACGACGACGACCAGGAACGCGGATGGATCGAGACGTCGGTGATCCCGCTGACGCACGCCGACGCGGTGACCCTTGCCCAGAAGCTGCGGACCGTGATCGTGGAGGGGATGGGCGAGACGCCCGACGCCGTGGGCCTGCGGACGCAGGTCGGGCGCCTGCGCGTCGCGCTCGCGGGCGGGGACGGCGCCGTCACGGGCGACCTGTACTCGCGGATGGACAACCTGGTCATCGAAGCCGAGGAAAATCTCAACGCCCTGATCGTGCTGGGCACGGACGCGAATATCGCGGTGATCCGCGAGCTGGTGACGCTCATGGACGTCGAGCAGGCGGCCGCGAGCAACACGGTGCGGGTGCTCCCGCTGGAGCACGCCGCGGCCGAGCGCGTCGCGGGGATCATCGCCGACATCTTCAGTCAGCGCCAGGGCCTGCGTTCGCAGCGCCCCGAGGACCGGGTCATCATCTCGGTGGACGCGCGGACCAACGCGTTGGTCGTCTCGACGAGCCCGCGGAGCTTCGCGGTGCTCCAGGGGTTATTGCGGACGCTGGACAACGAGGAATCGCGGTTCGCGGTTGGGCTGCACGTCATCCCTGTGACGGGTACTGACGTGAACCGCCTGGCGCCAAAGATCCAACGGCTGATGCGTGAGCGGATCGACGCGAGCCGCAACCGGGGCGGGCGTGAGTCGCCCATGGACGTCTTCCAGGTCGAGGCCGAGCCGGCGAGCAACTCGCTCATCGTCGCGTGCTCGGACGAGAACCTCGAGCTGGTCAACGAGCTGATCGCGTCGCTGACGACCGGGGATATCGAGGTCGCGGGCGCCGAGCGGACGGCGCTGATCTCGGTCAAAACACCCGGGCTCGCGCCCGATATCGCCAGGACGATCACCGAGTTGTACGTCGTCAAGGAAAACCAGAAGCGGGGCCAGCGGTCCGTGGGCGTCGTCGCCAACGAGCGGATGAACGCGCTGATCGCCAGCGGCAGCGAGGAGGACATCACCGCGATCCGCGGCCTCGTCGCCCAACTCGACCAAGCGCCCGTGGAACTCTTGCAGGATGTGCGGCGTGTCCGCCTGGACTCGGCCGGCGCCCGCGAGATCGTGGACCTCGTGCAGAACGTCCTCGCGGGGCGTGCGATCGGGGGCGGCGCGGGCGGGCCCTCCGCGACCCGCATCCGCATCTTCCAGGAGCAGATCGCCGAGGCCGCGGCCGAGGCGACCATCGACGGCACGCTGCGCGATCACGTCACGCTCACGCCCGACCCGCGGACAAACTCCGTGCTCATCAAGGCGCCCCCGGAGCTAATGGACCTGATCGTGACGATGATCGAGGACCTGGACGCCGAGACCCGGGGCGACCGCGTGATCGAGCAGTTCCGCCTGGTCAACGCCGACGCTGGGCAGATGCAGCAGCTGCTCGTGCAGCTGTTCAACCTCCAGCAGAACGGCGACCGTTACATCCTCGCCCCGACCGGTCCCGAGACGACCGACGAGTTCGAGTCGGGAACGTTCACACCCATCGCCGACGAGCGCCAGGAGCTGTCGGTGACGATCGACAGGCGGACCAACACGCTGCTCGTCTCGGGCACGCGCGAGTACCTCGACGAGGTCCGCAAGGTCGTGGTCGAGCTGGACTCGATCGAGGCGACCGAGCGAGAGCGCCTCGTCTACCACCTCCGCAACACCAACGCCGCGGACATCGCGTTGACACTTCAGGCTTATTTCAGCGGCGAGCGTGAGCTCCGCCGCTCGACCCTCGGTCCCCAGCTCACCGGGTCCATGGCCCGCGAGCTCGAGCAGGAGGTCACGGTGGTGGGCGACGAGCGGAGCAACAAGCTCGTCATCTCCGCCTCGCCCCGATACATCGAGACCGTCGCCCAGATCGTCGAGGAGCTCGACTCGGCGCCCCCGCAGGTCATGATCCAGGTCCTGCTGGCCGAGGTCACGCTCGACGATTCCAAGGAGTTCGGCATCGACGTCTCGATCGGGGGCGTCCTGCAGGAGGGCGAGGGTGTCGCGGACCTGACCAACCGCAGCAAGATCGGCGGGGACGGGTACGCCTTCCAGAAGCTCGCCGCGGGCGCGGGCATCGCGACCGCCCTGGGTGTGCCCAACTTCTCCGTCGCCAGCGCCGACTTCGGCCTGCTCATCCGCGCGCTCCAGGAGCAGGGCAAGCTCGAAGTCCTTTCGCGCCCCCAGGTCCAGGTCAACGACAACGAACGCGCCTTCATCCAGGTCGGTGAAAACATCGGCATCACCGACGGCGTGGAGCGACGCGATTCGGGCGGCACCACCGCCATCGTCCGGCGCGAGGACGTGGGCATCATCCTCGAGGTCGTCCCATCGATCTCCGCCGACGGCTTCGTCCGCATGGAGATCACGCCCGAGATCTCGACGCTCTCGGACCGCACGACCGAGATCGACACGAACTTTGCCGCGCCCATCATCACCCAACGCCGCGTCGAGACGACGGTCACGGTCAAGGACGGGCAGACGGTCGTGATCGGCGGGCTCATGCAGTCCACCGACCAGCTCCGCAAGACCAAGGTGCCGTTCCTGGGCGATATCCCGCTGCTCGGCGTCCTGTTCCGCTCGCAGAAGCAGTCGTCGGTCAAGACCGAGCTGCTCGTCATCCTCACGCCGTACGTCATCCCGGGTGACTCGGCGACCGCCTGGGAACGCCAGAACCGCCTGACCGAGCACTCGCTGGATATGCTCGAGGACGCGACCAAGATCCGAGAGGTCCTCGAGCTGGAGCACAAGATCCCGCTCGACGCCTCCGACGAACACGGGTTCGGCGACGTCATGCGACTGATCCCGCCGTCCAACGGCTCCGGGACGTGGAAGGAAAGGCTCGAGGGCAATGGCTCGATCGGCAACGATGATTCTCCGCGCTAGTCTCGTGCTCACCCTGGCGTTTGTGGGCGGGTGTGCGGCGACGCAGGACGACGCCTCACCACGGGGTGCGACACACTCGACCGCCGCGTCCGGGGTGGCGCCCGCGCAGCTGCTCATCGCCGCGGACTCCAATCTCACGGACTCGGACGCCAACGGGTACCCCGACACCTTCCAGGTTGTCGCGTACCTGTTCCCGTCCCCGGAGACCTCCGCCCAGCCCATCTGGGTCGATGGGTCGTTCGAGTTCACGCTCGCCGGGCGCGACGGCGAGCCCATCGAGCGGTGGATCTTCGACACGGACGCGAGCGTCGCCGCCCGTCTCAAGACTCCGGTGGGGCGGGCCCAGTCGTTTTTCCTGCGATTCGGGGGCGGGCTCGACAAGATGCAGCCGACCGTCGCGGACCTCCGTGGGCGGTTCGTGGGCGTCCAGGGGCGGTCTCTCGACGCGGCGGGCGCGACCAGCGTCCGCCTGGGCGCCCGTCACTAAGGATTCTTAGCGCCTTCTTTGCACGCTCGTGGGCACGCAGACCGCCGCGCCCCGGGAGACTTCTCGCGCACCCACGATCCGCCCCAGAGACAGGGAGATTCTTCATGATGAAGCGAGTCTGTGCCGCGGCTTTGCTCGCGGCCGTGGCCCTCGGCGCCGGCCAACCCGAGTCCATGCTCGACCAGAGCCTGCCCAGGTACGAGAAGTCCGCCCCGGTCGCGGGGGATCTGCGGACAGTCGGTTCCGACACGATGGTCAACCTCGTGGGTCTGTGGACCCAGTCGTTCAAGAAGCACCACCCCGCGGCCCGGATCCAGGTCGAGGGCAAGGGCTCCTCGACGGGCCCGCCCGCGCTGATCGAGGGCCAGGCCCAGTTCGCGCCCATGAGCCGAGAGATGGAGCCCGAGGAGATCGCGCTGTTCGAGGACCGCTTCGGGTACGAGCCCACGCCCCTGCGGGTCGCGATCGACTGCATCGCCGTCTTCGTGCACAAGGACTGCCCGCTCGAGGAGCTGAGCCTGACCGAGGTCGCGCAGATCTTCTCGGTCGAGGGCTCAACGATGACCTGGGGCGACCTGGGCGTCGCGGACGCGGACTGGTCGGACCGCCCGATCAGCCTCTACGGGCGCAACAGCGCGTCGGGCACGTACAAGTTCTTCAAGAAAGTTGCGTGCAACAAGGCGGATTACAAGTCGAGCGTGAAAGAAGCGCCGGGCTCGGCCGGCGTCGTCCAGGGCGTCGCGAAGGACCCGTACGCGATGGGCTACTCGGGCATCGGCTTCAAGACGCCCGACGTCAAGGCGATCCGCCTCTCGTTCGCCCCGGGCGACGAGGCGTTCGAGCCCGGGCTTGAGTACGCGTTGTCGGGGGACTACCCGCTGGCCCGATTCCTGTACCTGTACACGAGCTACGACCGCCGCCGCGGTCTCGACCCGCTGCGGGCCGAGTTCGTCCGATTCATGTTCAGCCGCGATGGCCAGGAGTCGGTCATGAAGGACGGGGCTTTCCCTGTGCCCCAATCGGTCGCGGCACAAGAACTCGAGAAAGTCGGTCTCTGAGGCAGGGTTATCCGGGGCACGGGCCTGCGGGCGGGGACCAGGATGGCCGTCGATCCGACGCCACAAGCAACTCGCCGGACCGGCACGCTGGTCCGTTTCTGGGATAGGGTTGCGCGCGCGGTCATCACCGCCGGCGGCGTCGGCGTGCTCGCGGCGATGCTCGGGATCTGCGTCTTCCTGATCTCCAGCGCCGCGCCGCTCTTCGGCCAGGGCTCGGGCGACGAGCGTGAGGGCGTCGGGGCGTCCGGCGCCGCGCTGCCCGACGCGCTGCTCGTCGATCGCGGCGTCCGCGACGGCTCGATCCTCGTCCTCGGCCGCGACGGCACGCTCCGCGAGGTTGCGCTCAACGACGGCACGACCCTCGCGCGGATCGATCTCTCGCACGAGGGCGACGCCCCGACCGGGGCGAGCAAGGAGCCCGCCTCCGGGCTCATCACACTGCTCTACCCGGGCGGGCGGCTTGGCGTCGCCCAGATCGAGCAGGTTGAGCTCCTGCTTGATCCACAGATCGCCCGGAATCGGTGGGGGAGCCTCGCCGTCGGGGCACGTGCTCCGCTCGACGACGCGGCCCGCGCGACGCTCGCCCGCGAGCTGCGTCTGACCGGCGCGTTGACCACGCAGGCTTCGGTCGTCCGGTTAACCGACGAGTCGTGGGCGGTCTCGGACCTGAAGCCCGGCCGCCTCGAGACCACCACGATGCGGGGTGTCCGGGACCCGGGCACGGCTGTCCACGCGGCCTCACGCTCCGACCGCGAGCGGTTCCTCGCCGGACGGACCAAGCGTGGCGGCGCCTGGTTCGCCCAGTCCCGCCGCGTGACACGCCTTGACGGCGCGGGCACGAGCGAGCGTGTGGCCGGTACAGAGATCGAGTTCGAACCCCCGGACGGCGCGGGCGCCCCGCTCGGTGTGTTCGTCACACTCGACGGCCCGTGCGTGCTCGCGGTCTGGGAAGACGGGCGGTTCCAGCGCTACGACGCATCGGGCGGTGTGCGCGAACCGATCCGTCTGGTCGAGCAGGGGCGGCTCACGCCCGAAGGGCGCACAATCACGGTCGCCCGGATGGGACTCGGCTCGCGGACGCTGCTCGTCGGCGACAACGCGGGCGCGCTCGGCGCCTGGCTGTTCGTTGACGATCAAGGCGCGGATGAAGGCGGGCGATTCACGCGCGCGCACCGCCTCGAACTCGGGCGTGGCGCCATCACCGCGGTCGCGCTCGGGCGCCGGGACCGGACCATCGCCGCCGGGACGGCCGAAGGCGTCGTCGAGCTGCGAAACATCACCAGCGGCAAGGTCGTCGCCCGTTTCGAGGGCGACGGGCGGCCGGTGGCGCACTTGGCCCTTGCGCCCGCGATCGACGGCGTAGTCGCGATCGACGCCGAGGGCGGCGTCCGGGCCTGGGGCGTCGAGCCCGGGCACCCGGAGGCGACCTGGTCCACACTGTTCGGGCGCGTGCTCTACGAGGGGTACGAGCGCCCGCAATGGGTGTACCAATCCACAGGCTCGCCCGGCGTCGAGCCCAAGCTGAGCCTGACGCCGCTGATCTGGGGGACGCTGAAGGCGACGGCGTTGGCGATGCTGATCGCGACGCCCATCGCGGTGCTGGGCGCTGTCTTCTCGAGCGAGTTCCTGAACCCGCGGATCCGCCGATCGGTCAAGCCGACGATCGAGCTGATGGCGAGCCTGCCCTCGGTCGTGCTCGGGTTCGTCGCTGCGATGCTTGTGGCGCCCTTTGTGCGCGACTGGTTGCCGACGATCCTGGTCGCGTTCGGCATCGTTCCGGTGGTGGTGATGGGGAGTGCGCACGCGTGGCGCCTGTTGCCGCGGGACTTCGCGCGCCGGGCGGCGAGCGCCAGGTTGCTGGTGCTGGTCAGCGCTGTGCTTGTGATCGCCGTCGCGCTCTCCGCGTTGATGGGGCCTGTGCTGGAGCGCACGCTGTTTTCGCATCCCGAGGGCGTCGATGGCGTGTCGAGCATCCGGCGCTGGCTCGACGGGGCGTACGGCGGGGCGTTCCCGGGGTGGGTTGTTGTGCTGATGGCGCCCGCCGCGGTCGTGGTCATGATCGTCAACGCCCGGTTCCTGTCGCGCCCCTGGAGCGAGTACGTCTCTCGGACGCCGCGGTCTGTCGCGGCGTCGCTGGAGCTGGGGCGGTTCGTGGTGAGCACGGCGGTTGCTGTCCTGCTCGCCGCGGGCGCCGCGGTGCTCGTCACGGCGCTGGGGTACGACACGCGTGACTCGGTCTTCGGCCCGTTCAGTCAGCGAAACACACTCGTTGTGGGCCTGGTCATGGGCTTCGCGGTCATCCCGATCATCTACACGATCTCCGACGACGCGATGCGGTCGGTGCCCGATTCGCTGCGTTCCGCGTCGCTGGGCGCCGGCGCGACCAGGTGGCAGACGGCGGTGCGGATCGTGCTGCCCGTCGCGGGCTCGGGCATCTTCTCGGCGTGCATGATCGGGCTCGGGCGGGCAGTGGGCGAGACCATGATCGTGCTTATGGCGACGGGCAACACGCCGGAGATGAGCCTGAACATTTTCGCGGGGTTCCGGACGCTCGCGGCGAACATCGCTGTCGAGCTGCCCGAGGCGCCCAGGGGCGGGACGCACTACCGCGTGCTGTTCCTGTGCGGGCTCGTGCTGTTCTTGATGACGATGGTTATCAACACGCTCGCGGAGCTAGTCCGCCAGTCGTACCGCAAGCGGAGCGCCGCGCTGTGAGCGGCCGCGAACCAACCAACGCGGGGCCGGCGGGCCAGACGAGGCACACGCGCCGCACACCCACGGCGGCGCACGGCGAGCCGCTCGTATGGCTCATGGGCTCGGCGTTGATCGTGTGCCTCGTGCTCATCATCGGGCTGCTGGGCGTGATCGCGTACCGGGGTGGGGCGACGTTCTGGCCCGGGCCCATCGAGCGCGTCACCATGCGCGACGGCGAGGTCTTTCTGGGCATCCCCCACGGGACGCAGGAGTACGAGCCGACCGGCGCGGAACGTGAACGCCTCGACGCGCTGCGCGATCAGGGCGAAGTGGGGGAGGACGCGACCGGCGGTGACGGTCGGGCCCTGCGTCGGCGGTACCGTGTGGGCAACCGCGACCTGGGGCAGGAGTCGTACCGCTGGGCGCCGGTGCACGAGATCGGTGAGATGGCCCGCCCCGAGGACGCACTGCTCGTCGAGCGGCTCGAGTGGGGGGTCTTCCTGGGCGAGCCGCGGGGGGCGTACCGCGAGCGTGAGTACGAGGCGGCCCCCGGCGAGTCGCCTGGCGAGGGCACGGGCGCCCAGGGCGAGGTTCTGCGTGAACGCGAGGTGCTCGAGACCCGCGACGACGGCTCGGAGCTCGTCCGCGAGCGGAGCTGGCTCGCCCGAGGCCCGGAGCAGACGCTCGAGCGGCTGGGCGGGCTGCTGGGCGAGGCGAGCGAACGCCGGGCGCGGATCCGGCGGATCAACGAGCACGAGATCCCCGGACTGCAACGAAAACTCGCGTCGCTGGAGTGGGAGCGCCGGGCGGCGGTGATGCGGGCGCAGTCGCCCCCGGAGCCGAGGGTGGCGATCGGTGTCTGGGGGTTGATCTGCGCCGGTGCGGTCGCCGCGGGCGTGCTCGGGCTCTGGACCTCGGGGCTGATCGGGTCGGTGTCGCCCTCGCGTTCGAGGCGCAGGCTGGGGCCTTGGGCGTGGGCGGCGCTGGCGGCGTTCGCGCTGGCGGGTGTGCTCGAGGCGCCGTGGATGAGCGGTAATCTCAGCGCCGAGGGCCTGGCGCGGACCGAGGCCCGCATCGAAGCACGCGCCGCGGAGATACGCGAGCGTCAGGCCACGCTGCTGGCGCAGGTCGCACGGTTGCAGAGCGAGGACGCTCGATGGCGTCTGCTCGTCGTCGATCCGCGGACCGGGCGTTTCAGCCCGAGGTCGCAGTCGGAACCCGACGAGCCGATGCTGCTCTCGCAGGTGGTCAGGGTCGTGCCCGCCAACCAGCTCGGCGCGGGCGGGCGGGCGGGCGTGTACCTGGACCGGTGGGCCGAGTTCCTGGCCGCCGACCCTCGTGAGAACGCCTCCGAGGGCGGCGTGTTCCCGGTGATCGTCGGGACGGTCGTGCTCACGCTGTTGCTGACGGTGAGCGTGACGCCCCTGGGCGTGATCGCGGCGATCTACCTCCGCGAGTACGCGCGACAGGGGCTGGTGACCAGCGCGATCCGGATCGCCGTCAACAACCTCGCGGGCGTGCCGAGCATCGTGTACGGCATGTTCGGGCTGGGGTTCTTCTGCTACACGTTGGGCGGGTACATCGACGCGGGCCCGACTCACACGGTCGCCCGCCCGGGGTGGTGGGTGCTGATCGTGGGGCTCGTGCTCATGGTCGGGCTGGCGGCGACGCTCTCGGCGTTCGGTACGAAGCGGCCGGGCAGGCAGGCGACGCTGATGAACCGCGTCGCGGGGGCGTGCGCGGCGGGGCTCTGGCTCGGGGTCGTCGCGTTGGCGGTCGTTGTCGTCGCCAGGACGCCCTACTTCGGCGGGTTGTTCAGCGAGAGATTGCCCGAGGAACCAACGTTCGGTGGGCGGGGCATCCTCTGGGCGTCGCTCACTTTGGCGCTGCTGACGCTCCCGGTCGTCATCGTCGCGACAGAGGAGGCGATCAGCGCGGTGCCCCAGTCGATGCGCGAGGGCAGCCTCGCTGCGGGCGCCACCCGCTGGCAAACGATCCGGCGGATCGTCCTGCCCTCGGCCCTTCCCGGGATCATGACCGGGGCGATCCTGGCGATGGCCCGGGGTGCGGGCGAGGTCGCGCCCCTGATGCTGGTCGGGGCGGTGAATCTGGCGCCGGCGCTGCCGGTGTCGGGCGATGCGCCGTTCCTGCACGCCGAGCGGACGTTTATGCACCTTGGCTTCCACATCTACAACCTGGGCTTCCAGAGCCCGGACTCGGAGGCGACCGAGCCCCTGGTGTGGACCACGACACTGCTACTGGTGGGGATCGTGCTCGTCCTGAATCTCGGCGCCATCCTGATCCGCGGGCGCCTGCGTCGGCGGGCGGGCGGGGCGGCGGTCTAGGCTTGAACCCCTGCATGGGAGCGGAGATGACCACGATGGACCTCGACGCGAAGACCGAGTGGCGCCCGGCAGCGCCGATCGGCGTGGACCTTTCGCGTCCGGCGCGCCCCGAGAAGCTCTCGGTGATCGAGGCGATCCGTGCGGGCGAGGCCGTCGGCTCCGACATCCACGCGGGCATCTCCGAGCTGCCCAGCGTCCTGCAGGTCAACGCCTTCAGCCTCTGGTACGGCGACCACAGGACGCTGCACGATGTGTCCATGCCGATCCCGACGGGCAAGGTCACCGCCCTCATCGGGCCTTCCGGGTGCGGCAAGTCCACACTGCTCCGCTCGATCAACCGCCTCAACGACCTTATCGACACGGTCCGCGTCGGCGGGCAGATCACGCTCAACGGCACGCCCGTGTACGACCGAGACGTGGACGTGATCGACCTGCGCAAGCGCCTGGGCATGGTCTTCCAGCGTCCCAACCCGTTCCCGATGTCGATCTTCGAGAACGTGGTCTACCCCCTTCGGATCGACGGGGAGAACCGCAAGCGGGTGCTCCGCGAGGCGTGCGAGCGGGCGCTCAGGGCCGCGGCCCTGTGGGACGAGGTCGAGCAGCGTCTGAACGACTCGGCCCTGGGCTTGTCGGGCGGGCAGCAGCAGAGGCTGTGCATCGCCCGGGCGATCGTCGCGGACCCGGAGGTGCTGCTGCTCGACGAGCCCTGCTCGGCCCTGGACCCGGTCGCGACGATGCGTATCGAGGAGTTGATCCACGAGATCTCGGACCGGTACACGGTCCTCCTGGTCACGCACAACATGCAGCAGGCGGCCCGGGTGAGCGACTACACAGCGTTCATGTACCTGGGGCGGCTGGTCGAGTACGGGCCGACGGCGGCGATCTTCCAGAAACCCCACCTGCCCGAGACCGAGCAGTACGTGACCGGCCGCTTCGGCTGACGCGGCGGATCGCCCAGAGCCGCGACGCCCGGGGCGATCCGGCCCGCGTGTCTGATGTGGGGTGGCCGAGGGCGGGTCCGATCCGGCGTCTTTTACCCCGGTCTTGACGACGAAATCATCAGCCCCGCGGGCCGGACGCCGATAGGTCTGTCTATGATCGGACCGAGGCGCGCGCGCGCGCCGAGGAGTTGCTTCTTCGCCCGTTTGGCCGGCCCGACTACGGGCGAGGCGAGGCCGAAATGAGTTCCGCTCCGCGACCTGTCGCACCGTCTTTGAATACCTGGGACGCCGAGTTCCTCGACGAGCAGTACCGGCGGTATCAGTCCGACCCGGGCTCGGTCGAGGCGGGTCTGCGCTCGTTCTTCCAGGGCTTCGACCTGGCGATGGCGGGGGAGTTGAAGCTCGCGCCCGGCGCGGGCGGCTCAGCCCCGGCGCCGATCTCGACGAGCCAGGCGCCCGCGGTCGCGGCGACACCTGCTCGCCAGGACGGCGCGGTCCAGATCACGCCCGGCGCCGGTCGCCCGGCGGGGCGGGCCTCGCACTTCCAGGCCGTCGTCGATGACCTCATCGGGGCCTACCGCGACCACGGGCACCTGTGCGCCACGATCGACCCGTTCTGGCGAGAGCGTCCTCGCCCCACGACGCTGACGCTTGAGTACCACGGGCTGACCGAGCAGGACCTGGACCGCGGGGTTGACGCCGAGGCGCTGGGCGTCTCGGGATCGCTGCCCGTGCGCGAGATCATCCGTCGCCTCGAAGAGACCTACTGCGGCACGATCGGCGCCGAGTTCATGCACATCCAGGACGAGACGCAGCGGGCCTGGCTGCTCGAACGCTTCGAGCGTGCCGGCGGGCGTGTGGTCCTGGAGCGCGGCGAGCGGGCGCACGTGCTCGAGCAGCTCGTCCAGAGCGATCTGTTCGAGAAGTTCCTGGGCAAGCGGTACCCGGGCGAGAAGCGGTTCAGCCTGGAGGGCGCCGAGGCGCTGATCCCGCTGCTGAACCACGTGATCGAGGCGGCCAGCGGCCTGGGCGCCGAGGAGGTCGTGCTGGGCATGGCCCACCGCGGGCGCCTCAACGTCCTCAATAACGTGATCGGGAAGACCTACGAGCAGATCTTCACCGAGTTCGAGGAGAGCTGGACGCCCGAGTTCGTGGAATCGGGCGGTGACGTGAAATACCACCGGGGCTACTCGGGCACGCGCCGCTTCCCCAACGGGCGGATGGTGCACCTGGCGATGGCGTCGAACCCGAGCCACCTCGAGGCGGTCAACGGCGTCGTCGAGGGGCGGTGCCGGGCCAAGCAGCGCCTCCGCGGCGACCACGAGCGCGAGCGGGTGATCCCTGTGCTGATCCACGGCGACGCCGCGGTCACGGGCCAGGGCGTCGTCGTCGAGGCGTTGAACATGTCCCAGCTCGAGGGGTACACCACGGGCGGGACGATCCATGTCGTTGTGAACAATCAGATCGGGTTCACGACGGTCCCCGAGGACGGTCGGTCGAGCCGGTACTGCACGGACATCGGTAAGTCGATCGACGCGCCGATCCTTCACGTCAACGGCGAGGACCCGGAGGCGTGCGTCGCCGCCGCCCAGTTCGCGACCGAGTACCGCACGCGGTTCAAGCGTGACGTGTTCATCGACATGGTCTGCTACAGACGGTACGGGCACAACGAGCAGGACGAGGTCTCGTTCACCCAGCCCCTGATGGTGAAGCTGATCAAGGGCAAGGTCGGGGTGCTCGAGGTGTACGCCGACCGCCTGCTGGGCGAGGGCGTGATCCAGGACGCGGACGTACAGGCGATCAAGCACCGCCTGGACGAGGCGCTGGAGAAAGCCCAGGCCGCTGCCCGCGAGGCGCCCGACGACCCGACCATCGACCCCGGCTCGGCCCGCTGGGAGGGCCAGACGCACGGCTACTCGCACGAGCCGGTTGACACGAGCCTCCCGATGGAACGCCTCGCGGAGGTGTGCGAGGCGTTGGGACGGACGCCAGAGGGGTTCAAGGTCAACCCGAAGCTCAAGGCGTTGCTCAAGCAGCGGGCGTCGCTCACCGAATCCGGCGACATCAGCTACGCGGACGCCGAGGCGCTGGCGTACGGCACGCTGCTGGCCGAGGGCGCCGCCGTCCGGCTCTCGGGACAGGACTGCCGGCGCGGGACGTTCAGCCACAGGCACGCGGTGCTGCGCGACTTCGAGACGGGTGAGGCGTACATCCCGCTCAACCACATCCGCGAGATGGGCCAGCCCGGGACCGACGCCCCCCCCGGCACGCCCGGGCCCGACGGGCGCCCGAGGCAGGGCAAGTTCTGCGTGTACGACTCGCCCCTGAGCGAGGCCGCGATCGTCGCCTTCGAATACGGCTATTCCCTCGCGGACCCGAACATGCTCGTGCTGTGGGAGGCGCAGTTCGGGGACTTCTGCAACGGCGCCCAGGTCATCATCGACCAGTTCATCGCCTCGGCCGAGAGCAAGTGGGAGCGGTGGTCGGGGCTCACGCTCCTGCTCCCGCACGGGTACGAGGGCGCGGGGCCCGAGCACTCGTCGGCCCGCATGGAGCGGTTCCTCAAGCTGTGCGGCAACAACAACATGCAGGTCGTGTACCCGACCGACGCGGCGCAGACATTCCACTTGCTCCGCCGCCAGATAAAGCGGTCGTTCCGCAAGCCGCTTATCGTGATGACGCCCAAGAGTCTGCTCCGGGTCAGCACGAGCACGATCGGCGAGCTCGTGGACGGGCGGTTCCGCGAGGTGATCGACGACCCGATGTTCGAGAAGGAGGGCGCCGACCGCGCGAAGGTCGGCAAGGTCATCCTCTGCTGTGGAAAGATCTACTTCGAGCTTGATGCCAGGCGGCGCGAGCTGGGTCTGAGAGACGTCGCCCTCGTCCGCGTCGAGCAGGTGTATCCGTTCCACACGGAGCTTTTCGCGCAGATCCTGGGCACGTACCCGGACGCGGCCGAGCGTGTGTACGTGCAGGAGGAGCCCCGCAACGCGGCGGCGTACCTGTTTGTGAGCGATGTCATGCAGGACCAACTCGGTATGGACCGCCCGCGTTACATCGGGCGCCCGCCCGCGGGCTCACCCGCGACCGGCTCCAAGCGCCAGCACAAGAAGGAGCAGGAGCAGATCCTGACCGATGCGATCGGTCCCAAGCCCGAGAGTGACCAGAAGGACAACCCCCAGCCCAAGCGGGTGGCAGCCTCGGCGTGAGGCGTAGGCGATAGGACGGATCCGATGGCGACCCCGATCACAATGCCAGAGGCCGGCGAGAGCGTCGTGAGCGGTGTGCTCTCGTCGTGGGTCAAGAACGACGGCGACTGGGTGGACCGTGACGAGACGGTCGCGGAGGTCGAGACCGACAAGATCACGGTCGAGATCTTCGCCCCCGCCGCGGGCGTGCTGAAGCGGACGATCGACGAGGGCGCCGAGATCGAGATCGGCGCCCAGATCGGCGAGGTGGACGAGTCGGCGCAGAAGCCATCTGGCGCTGCCGCCGCGAGCGAACAGACGACCAAGGCCGAGGGCGCGTCTGGCGGCGGGACCGCGACCATGGCGCCGCCCAAGCCGACAACTGACAACGCCGACGCGACGACCGACGCGAGCCGGTCAAACGGCTCGGCACGCGCCACACCCCTGGCCCGCAAGCTGGCCGAGGAGCACGGCGTCGATCTCGGCTCGATCCCGGGCACGGGCGTCGGCGACCGGATCAACGAGCACGACGTCCAGGCGGTCATCGACGCTGGCAAATCCGCGGCGGGCGGCACGGCCCACGCGCCCGTCGCCCCAACAAGCCCCCCCGGCTCGCGCACTGTCACGCACGAACGGATGAGCCCGCTGCGTCAGAAGATCGCGGCACGCCTCGTAGAGGCCCAGCAGACCGCGGCGATGCTGACCACCTTCAACGAGTGCGACATGGGCGCCGTCATGGCGCTGCGCAAGCAGTACAAGGAGACCTTCGCCGAGAAGCACGGCGTGGGGCTCGGCTTCATGTCCTTCTTCATGAAGGCCGTCTGCGGGGCGCTCCAGAAGTTCCCGCTGGTCAACTCGTACATCGTCGCCGGCGAGGACGGCAAGCCGGCGATCCAGAAGCACGGCTACTGCGATGTTGCCATCGCCGTCGCCAGCCCCAAGGGGCTGGTCGTCCCCGTCATCCGCAGCGCCGAGACGCTCTCGTTCGCCGGCATCGAGAAGTCGATCAAGGACTTCGGGTCGCGGGCCAAAGAGGGCAAGCTCGCCCTCGAAGAGATGCAGGGTGGTACGTTTACGATCACCAACGGCGGCGTCTTCGGCAGCCTGATGAGCACGCCCATCCTCAACCCGCCCCAGTCCGCCATCCTCGGCATGCACGCGATCAAGAACCGCCCGATGGAGTATCCCGTCGGCTCGGGTCAGGTCGCGGTGCGCCCGATGATGTACCTGGCGCTGAGCTACGACCACCGGATCGTGGACGGCGCCGAGGCGGTGAGCTTCCTCGTCGCGATCAAGGACGCGATCGAGGACCCGCGGCGGCTGATGCTGGATCTCTGACAAGCCTCACGATCGATCAACGGTCGATCGAAACGAGTAGGCCCGAGCATGCGCGGGTGAGCATGTCGTACACGCTCTGAAACCCGTCACCCTCGCCGAAGTAGGGGTCGGGAACATCCAGCTCGGCGCCCCTTGCGCCTGCGAGCGCGGGGTCGTACGAACGCATCAGCCGGAGGCGGTCGCGCGGCGCGCCCTTGCCCAGCAGGTTCCGCTCGTTCTCGCGGTCCATCGCGATGATCAGATCGAAGCGGTCGATATCCTCGCGTGGCTGGAACTGTCGGGCGATGGAGACCAGCTCGACGCCGTGCTTCTTGGCCACGCGGATGGAGCGCGGGTCGGCGCGCTCGCCGGCGTGGTAGGCGCCGGTGCCGGCCGAGTCGATGTCGAATCGGTCGAGCATGCCCCGTTGTCGGGCCATGTGGATGAAGATCCCTTCTGCCAACGGCGAGCGGCAGATGTTGCCCAGGCACACGAACAGCACGCCGAAGGTCTCCTTGTTGCCGGTCATGATGCGTTGCCCGCGAGGGCGGTGGGGGGCGTGGGGGGCGCGGGCGTCGGGTGTCCGCTTTTAGGCGTCTCGAAGAGGCGCAGGGCCGGGCGGACCATCTCGGGAGGCGTCGGGCCCGCGGGGTTGGCGTACTCGGGTGGGTCGATGATCGTGACGCCGAACCGTTCGGCGGTTGCCCGCAGCAGGCTGCGGGCGCCCCGGGGCGCGTCGAGCTGTGTCGGGTCGGGCCAGACGCACATGTCCGCGGCCGCGAGCAGCTCGATCGTCGGGCGGTCCGAGACCTGGAACCCGTGCCGGTTGCCCAGCAGGCGGTGGTAGCGGCGCCCCGCCTCCATGTGCCGGGCGCCCGACGGGCACAGCCCGATGCACGCGTACTCGCCGACCGACAGGATCGCCAGCAGGAATGAGAAGCGGCGGGCGTCGGCCTCGCGCGGGTGGTCGGTGAGTGTGGTCAGCACGAGCTGGCCCGGGCGTGTGCCCGGGAGGGTGATCCGCGTCCCGCGGGAGGGCGCACAGGCCCCGCCCGCGTCGTGCACGCGGATCCGGTCGGGACGGACGCCGGCCCGGCGCCAGGCGTCCGCGTCGGAGGCGTCGAAGACGTCGATCATCGTGAGGCGGTCGGCGAGGCGGGAGACGGCCCGGCGGTCCCACGCGCCCCGGGGCGAGCCGAGCAGCGTCGCACGCACATCGACGGCCTTCTTGCGGGGCAGCACGCCCGCGACGACACGCAGCGCGTCCCGCGACCAGCATCGGATACTTCCGGCGTGTGCGACGTCACGCTGGATCGCGCGCCAGCTCACCCCGATCCTGCCGGCGCGGGGCGTGATCGAGTGATCCCACGCGACACCGTGGGCCTGCGCAAACCGGCGGCTCGAGTCGTCGCCCAGCAGCACGACCGGTCCGGGCTCGATCAGACCGTGCTCGCGCAGGGATGCGAACGCGAGCAGGGACGATTCACGCCCACGCGTCCGCCCGCCATAGGCGCGGGGCGGCTCGATCAGGTGCGTGGTCTGGTGCGCGGGCTGGTGCGCGAGCTGTGCCGATCCATCCATGACTCGGCAAGCTTAGCGGCGCGCGTCCTCGGTGATCTCGTGGCGGTAGAAGAGCTGGGCGAGCGCGAGGCCCAGCTGGTCGGCGAGCTTCTGCTCGGCCGCGAGCTTCTCGTCACCCAGGGGCGCGAAGCCCGGGCTCTGGCGGGCCTGGAGGCGGAGCGGGTACATCTCGTCCTCGCCGGCGGGCCAGACGGTCTGCTGGGCGAGCACGTCGTACACCCGCACCTGGAGGGTCGAGGTTGGCATGTTGGAGACGCCGTCTGCCGAGAGGGTGAACTCGGAGACGAGCGCGTGGATGATGAAATCGGCTCCGACAGCCTCGCCCAGCTCCTGCATGCTCATCACGTCGCCGTGCCTGTCCTTGGCGCTGACGGTCATGATCGAGCGGGTGTCGATCATGTCGAGGACGACCTTCTTGTTGAGCAGGACCTGCGTCGCCTCGGCGCCGATCTGGGTACGCAGACGCCTGTGCGAGACACGGCTGGCCGGGTCGTCCACGAAGACGACGCCCGTCCGCGTGTGGTCGAGCTGGAACTGCGCGTTGACTTTCTCGGGGCCGTGGACCGCGTAGAACGCGGGGCCCACGATGTTGCACCCCGCGGCGAGCGCGGCCAAGGACAACGCGGCGGCGGCGAGGATTAACGGGGGGTGGATCTTCTGGCGTCTGGTCATGCGTGTGCTCGCTGGCCGCGTGGGGGTTGCGTCTCGCGGGATCAGTACGGGATGATGTTCTCTTCCTCGTGGTCGTAGAAGAGCCAGGCGGCGCGGTTGATGAACCGGAGGGAGAGCGCACTGGTGACCGTCGATTCGGCGATCTCGGTGCTCATGTACCCGGTCCCGTCGGGGAAGACCACGCGGATGGACTTCTCGTAGATCGGATCGTCGGGCAGGCCCGAGTCGGCCTCGTAGACCGCGACGCTGCCCGCCGCGGCGCCGTCCCACACGTGCCGGTTCCCCGGCTCGTGCAGGCGGTACTCGAAGAGCTCGATCACGATCAGTCGCTCGACGCCCAGCAGCGCCGCCACCTCGCCCCGCGACATCGCGGGCCACTGGGGCGTCTCGTAGAGAACGTTGAGCAGGTCCTGGCTCGGGATGTAGCCGCCGGCGCCGACGTTGTTGTCCGGGTGCGCCAGGCGGTCGTTGACCACGGTGGTCACCCGGGAGACGAGCCCGGGGTTCTGGGCCTGGATGACGCGGTCGGCCGTGACGACGACGGCGTAGCTCTTGCCCCGCAGGCCCAGGTACTCGGCGGGCACATCGTGCTTGCCCGTTCGGCGGTACGACTCGGCCATGCCGCCGACGGCGGCGCCGATGATGCACCCGTCCAGGAGGCCGAGCGTGGTCACGGCGCACAACGCCAGCAGGGCTCTACGGGCGAGTCTGCGCATGTCTCGTCGGGTCACGGTCGGTCTCCTCGCCCGCCGGTGCATCGCGGGGGGCTCGTGGATCAAAGGGTACGCGCGGGCGGGACACGCCGGGGCGGGCGCCTACCCGCCCCACGTGATGATCTTGTAGATCCACGCCCCCAGGAAGGTGCTCGCCAGCGTCAGGTATGCCCATCGGCGGTTGAACAAGCCCAGCGCGGGCCAGACGCGGGCTCCCGACGCGGCGACGTGGGCGCCAGTCCAGAACGTCGTTGCGGCTCCGATGACGAGCAGCAGGCCCATGGGTTGTGTCCGCATCGCGGTCATGAGGTTTCCCTTGGCGGCGTGCGAGAACGACGTGGTCATCCCGCAGGTCGGGCAGGGTCTGTCGAACGCGACGGCCCAGGTGCACGGGGGCAGGCCGAGGCTCGTGTGCGTGCCGTGCCCTTCGCTCGACGGGCGGAGGCTCAGGGCCAGCGCGAGCACCGTGATCGAGCCGAGGGCGAACAGACCTGCGAGCACGCGCTCGGAGGTCGGGACGCGGCGCAGGGCGGCCGCGGGCGCCACGGTCGTGGGGCGTGATCCGCTCACGCCGATGAGGATACGCGGGGGACGCGGGGCGGATGCGTCGTGGCCGGCCCTAGGCGGCCCTGCGGAGCCTGGCCCTGGGCTCGTCGAAGACGGCCATCGTGGACCCCGGGAGCCCGGCGGGGGCGTGGGTGGCCCGATCGTGGAGCTCACGCTCGATGCCGAATAGATCGCGGGGTGATCCGACGCGGCTGAACGGGTCGATGGCGACCAGCGCCCGGAGCCCGACGCTCCTCCCGGGGCCCGCGTGACGCTCGAGGGCGAGCGAGCTGTGGCGCAGCGTGCGGTCGAACTGATCGGCCACTCGCGCGACCAGTCCGCGGATCCGCCCGGTCGAGGCGACGAGAAGGAACCGGTCGTCGCCCAGGTGTGCGAGAAACGCATCGCGCCCCGCGGACTGGGTCGCCGCGCTGAGCGCGCCGACGAGCGACTGGATCAGCTCATCGCCGAGGTCGTGCCCGAATGCGATGTTGTAATCCATCAGGCCGTGGATGTCGAAGAAGGCGGCGTCGGGCCCGGGACCCGTGCCGGGGTCGCGATCGCGGGCCTCGTCGAGCAGGCGCGCGACGTGCTGCTCGCACATCACACGCCCGGGCAGCCCTGTCGAAGAGATGGTGCGAGACTGGGCCGTCCGGCATACCTCGGACGCCGCGTTGAGCAGGTCCGCGGCCGAGACGATCCCGATGATCCTGTCGCCCTCGCGGACGATCAGCGGCTCGCCCGCGTACGCGTTCTCTCTGGCGGACGCGATCTCGAGGGCCTCGACGACCGTCGCGTCCGAATGAACTGTCGTCTTCGCCAGCCCGCCGAGCGACCGGATGGGCGAATGGCAACGCTGGTCCGATGCGGCCCGGAGCACACTCTCGCGTGATGCCCAGCCGATCGTCTCCCCGTCGGCGACGACGAGCACGCCGGTCTCGCGCCGGTCGCGCAGGCACTCTCCCGCGACGTCACGGATCGACGTGTTCGCGTCCACATCCCGGACCTCGCGCGCGAACGCCGCGACCGCGACCGCCCGCGGATCCCGGTACCGGAGCCCGGCGGCTCCGGCCCAGCCGCGGCGGATCCGCTCGCGCAGCGCGGGCTCCAGCGGACGCTCGTAGCTGCCCGGGCGCCCGAGCAGGTAGCCCTGTCCGTACGGCACGCCCAGCTCGATCAGCGTCGCGAGTTCCTCGTTGCGCTCGATCCCCTCTGCCACCAATCGGACACCGGAGAGGCGTGCGAAGTTCAGGAGGAAACGGACCAGGTTCTGCTTGCCCCGATCCGAATCGATCCCCTCGATCAGCTCCATATCCACCTTGAGCCACGAAGGGCGGATGCTCATGATCCGTGTCAGCCCGCTGGTTCCCGCGCCGACGTCGTCGATCGCGATCTGGAACCCCTGCTCGCGGAGGCGGTCCACTTGCTCGACGATGGCGACGTCGGCCTGCGCGTCGGACCGCTCGGTGATCTCGAGCACGACGCGTGAGGGCGTGACGCACCCTGTCCGCGCGAGCCCCGCCTGGAGCGAATCAACGAAACGCGGGTCGGCGATAACCTGGGGCGAGCAGTTCATGAACAGCATCACGCCCGGGGGCCACTTGGAGGCCGCGTCGAACGAGAGCCCGCGGGTTGCTTGCTCCACCTCCCATACGTGCCCGGAGCGTTCTGCCTCGTCGAAGAACTCGGCGGGATTCGAGAATCCCGATTCGTCGGTCGGGCGCGTCAGGCATTCGAACGCGGCGATCTCGCCGCGCCGGAGGTCCACGATCGGCTGGAACCGTGCCTCCAGCTGACGGCGTTGCACCGCCGCGAGGACTTCTCCTGCGCGGGATTCCGCGGACTCGGATTGCGGGTTCTGGCCCGAGAACATCGCGACCCCTCATGAGCGCGGCATCGCCTGCCACGCCGACCCCGGTTCATCGTCCCACCCGCCCGGTCCGTCAAGCGTGTACGCCACGCTGGCGGCATCCGGGAGTTGGATTGTGCCGTGGGGACAGGCTGTATTGGGCGAAAGCGGACGACCCCGGGCCGCCTGCGCGGGCTGGGTCGCGACGCGCGATCGCAGGGGTCATCAATCGAAGCTGAAGACGCCCTTGCGGTAGCCGTAGATGTACGCGACGACCGTCGTGAACAAGAAGAACATGATCCGACCGAGCCAGACCAGACCCTCGCCCGTCCCGGGGTCGAGGTTCGCGAACGTGACGGCCCAAGGGAGCAGGAAGATGACCTCGACGTCGAAGACGAGGAAGACCATCGCGATCAGGTAGAACCGGACGTTGAACCGCTTGCGGGCGGTCTGGACCGGGGTCATGCCCGACTCGTACGTCGTGCCCTTGGCCTCGCCCAGACGCCGGGGGCCGATCATCAGCGACAGCACGACGTTGGCGATCCCGAACGTCGCCGCGGCGAGGATCATCAAGAAAATGGGCAGGTAGTCGGCAAGCTCGGTCATCGCGTGCGGGGCTCCCGTGGCCCACATCCTAGCAACCGCCCACCCGAGTGGTCGCCGCGATCAGGGGATGATCCTGGTGGCCGTATATCCATAGACGCCCTCGATGAACGGCTCTTGCTCGACCGGGCGGATGTCGAGCCGGTACTCGAACGAGTCCTCCTGGATGTCCGAGTAGACCTGGCGGTTGTAGCCCGCCCGCCCATTGAACAGGTTGCCGGTCTCGGTGAATACCAGGCGGTCGCCCTGCCACGTGCCATCCAGCTCGCGCCGGTTGCCCAACGTGTTGAGCGACGAGCCCGTGATCGTCTCGGACGGCGCGTGGTAGACCCAGACCCTGATCGCCTCGTACGCGGGCCCAGGGGGTGTGTAGTCCAGGGCGCTCTTGCCCGAGTGCTGGCGCGTCTGGACGCCGACACCGCCGAGGATGTACTCCCCCGAGAGGCGGGCCTCGCCCGGGATCTTCTGGCCGTCCTGGCCCAGGAACCAGGTCTCGAGTTTCCACTCGCCGACCAGGAAGCCGAGCCGCTTGAGGTCCTCCGACGCATCGTCGAAAGCCGCGGCGGCGGGGGCGTGGGCGCCTTGCTCAGGCGCCCGTATCGCGGCGCCCAGGCAGACGACCAGGCAGGCGGCAGCGCCGACCGCCCACGCGGCCGGCGCCGTCCGGCGGTTGGTCTCTTTTGATGGAGCTTTGGAACTCATGCAGGGCGTACCCCGAGGGCTCGCACGCCGTTGCACATGTGCCGCGCGGGGCTGTCGAAATGGCAGACAACGACGCCCACCTGGGGGCGCCTGACAGTGGGGGGCGTGAGAATGCACGCCCGGCCCGCGGGAACCCCGTGCCTCGCCCCCCTGGGCGGCATCCCCCGCTGGCACTGCCTTTGCCACCATCACCACCCACGCGGCGGCTCCTTGCGGGGCCCCCGATCTGTCGAACCCTCTCACGGATCACCCTCTCAGGAGCGAGACCGTCCATGGCAACCAAAGAACTGACCTTCGACCTCGAGGCTCGTCAGGCCCTGCTGGCCGGCGTTGAGAAGCTGGCCAAGGCCGTCAAGGCCACCCTCGGCCCCCGCGGGCGAAACGCCGTCATCGACAAGAGCTGGGGCGGGCCGACCGTCACCAAGGACGGCGTGAGCGTCGCCGAGGAGATCGAGCTCCGCGACAAGGCCGAGAACATGGGCGCCATGCTCGTCAAGGAGGCCGCCTCCAAGACCTCCGACGACGCGGGCGACGGCACCACCACCGCGACCGTCCTGGCCGAGGCCCTGTTCAAGGAGGGCCTCCGCTACATCGCCGCGGGCGTGGACGCCAACGCCCTGGTCCGCGGCATGAAGCGGGGCGTCGAGCTGTCCACCAAGGCCATCGACGACATGGCGACCCCAATCAGCGGCAAGCGCGACATCCAGAACGTCGCCACCATCTCCGCCAACAACGACCCCGAGGTCGGCAAGATCATGGCCGACGCCTTCGAGAAGGTCGGCAAGGACGGCGTCATTACCGTCGAAGAGGGCAAGAGCCTAGAGACCGAGGTGACTGTGGTTGAGGGCATGCAGTTCGACCGCGGCTACCTCTCGCCCAACTTCGTCACCGACCCCGACGAGATGAAGGTCGAGCTCGACAAGTGCCTGGTGCTCATCCACGAGGACAAGATCGACAACATCACCAAGCTGGTGCCCCTGCTCGAGAAGGTCATGGGCGCCAAGAAGCCGCTGCTCATCATCGCCGAGGACATCACTGGCGAGGCCCTGAGCACCCTTGTCATCAACAAGCTCCGCGGCACGCTGCAGGTCGTCGCCGTCAAGGCGCCCGGCTACGGCGACCGGCGCAAGGCCATGCTGGGCGACATCGCCGCCCTCACCGGCGCCGAGGCCATCATGAAGGACCTGGGCACGAGCCTCGACACCGTCGAGCTCTCGCAGCTGGGCATGGCCAAGAAGGTCGAGGTGGACGCCGACAACACCACCATCATCGAGGGCGCCGGCGAGACCAAGGACATCAAGGCCCGCATCGCCCAGATCCGCGCCGAGATCGACAACGCCAGCTCCGATTACGACAAGGAGAAGCTCCAGGAGCGCCTGGCCAAGCTCTCGGGCGGGGTCGCCCAGGTCAAGGTCGGGGCCGCGTCCGAGGCCGAGCTCAAGGAGAAGAAGGCCCGCGTCGAGGACGCGCTGCACGCGACGCGGGCGGCGGTCGCCGAGGGCATCGTCCCCGGCGGCGGCACCAGCTTCATCCGCGCCCGGGCCGCGATCGAGAAGTCCCGCGAGTGGACCGGCGTCTTCGGCAAGGACGACGAGGTCTCCGCGTCCGATGTCGGGCACGTCAAGTACGACTTCGCCGCGGGCCTCAACGTCGTGCACAAGGCGCTGGCCGTCCCCCTGCGGACCATCGCCGACAACGCGGGCGCAAAGGGCTCGGTCGTCGTCGCCCGGGTCGAGGACTCGGCCGACGCGAACTTCGGCTACAACGCCCTGACCGACACGTTCGGCGACCTGCTCAAGGACGGCGTGCTCACCCCCGCCAAGGTGGACCGCAGCGCCCTGCAGAACGCCGCGTCCGTCGCGACCGTCCTGCTCGCCGCGGACTGCATCGTCACCGAGAAGCCCTCCAAGAAGGACGACCACGACCACGCCGGCGGCGGCGACCCCATGGGTGGCATGGGCGGGATGGGCGGCATGCCTGGCATGGGCGGCATGGGCGGCGGCATGCCGGGGATGGGTGGGATGGGGTTCTGACCCGTCCTGAACGATCGCATTGTTCAACACAGACCAAAGCAACTTGCGCTCAACCGAGCGAGTGGAGAATCGAGACATGGCAGTCAAGCCCCTTGAAGATCGTGTTCTGGTCAAGCCCATCGAGGCCGAGTCGAAGACCGCTTCGGGTCTGTACCTCCCCGAGGGCTCCAAAGAGAAACCCATCCAGGGCAAGGTGGTCTCCACCGGCCCCGGCAAGCGCCTCGACAACGGCGGCCGCGCCCAGATGTCCGTCAAGAAGGGCGACACCGTCGTCTACGGCAAGTACGCCGGCTCCGACATCGAGATCAAGGGCGACAAGCACCTGGTCCTCCGCGAGTCCGAGTTGCTCGGCGTCATCGACAGCTAACGCCCCTCCCCACGGAGAACGCCACATGGCACAGAAACAGATCATGTTTGATGACTCGGCACTCCTTGAAATGAAAAAGGGTGTCGATCAACTCGCCGAGGCCGTCAAGTGCACCATGGGCCCCGCCGGGCGCCACGTGGTCATCGAGAAGTCCTATGGCGGACCCCACGTCACCAAGGACGGCGTCACCGTCTCCAAGGAGGTCACGCTGCCCGAGCCCTTCGAGTCGATGGGCGCGAAGATGGTCAACGAAGTCGCCAAGAAGACCGCCGACAAGGCGGGCGATGGCACGACCGCGGCGACCGTGCTCGCTCAGGCGATCTTCACCGAGGGCCTGCGCCACGTCGCGGCCGGCGCCAACCCCGTGCACATCCAGCGGGGCATCAACGCCGCCGCCGACGCGGCAAGCCAGGCGATCGACGCCATGGCGATCCCCTGCAAGGGCAAGGCCGACTACAAGAAGGTCGCGACCGTATCGGCCAACCACGACGAGACCGTCGGCGAGCTGCTCGCCGAAGCGATCTCGCGTGTCGGGCCCGACGGCGTGGTCGAGGTCGAGGACGGGAAGACCGCCGAGACGA
Organism: Phycisphaerales bacterium; assembly: GCA_029260515.1. Classification (GTDB taxonomy): domain Bacteria; phylum Planctomycetota; class Phycisphaerae; order Phycisphaerales; family UBA1924; genus JAJRXR01. The sequence goes on from JAJDDC010000096.1 coordinate 182,627, forward strand.
CGCTCGAGTACGTCGAGGGGATGCAGTTCGACAAGGGCTACCTGTCGCCGTACTTCATGACCGACCCGAAGACGGGCGAGTGCGTGCTCGAGGACGCGTATGTCCTCATCCACGAGAAGAAGATCAGCAACCTTCCCGATCTGCTGCCCCTGCTCAACAAGGTCGCGGGCTCGGGCAAGCCGCTGCTGATCATCGCCGAGGAGGTCGAGAACGAGGCCCTCGCGGCGCTCGTGGTCAACCGACTCCGCGGCGTGCTGAACATCGCGGCCGTCAAGGCCCCGGGCTTCGGCGACCGCCGCAAGGCGATGCTCCAGGACATCGGCGTCGTGACCAACGGCACCTACTTCTCCGAGGACATCGGGCGCGAGCTCGAGTCGGTCGAGCTCAAGGAGCTGGGCCAGGCCAAGAAGATCATCGTCACCAAGGACGCGACGACAATCATCGAGGGCGCGGGCAAGAAGAAGGACATCACGTCGCGGGCCGACCAGATCAAGGCCCAGCACGACAAGTCCACGTCCGACTACGACCGCGAGAAGCTGATGGAGCGCCACGCCAAGCTCACCGGCGGCGTCGCGATCATCAACGTCGGCGGCTCGACCGAGCAGGAGATGAAGGCCCGCAAGGACCTCGTGGACGACGCCCTGCACGCGACGCGTGCCGCGGCCCAGTCCGGGTACGTCCCCGGCGGGGGCGTCGCGCTGCTCCGCGTGATCCCCGCGCTCGAGGGCGCCCGCTCCAAGGCCAAGGGCGACGAGAAGCTCGGCTTCGACATCGTCTTGAAGGCGATCGAGGCGCCCGCGTGGCAGATCGCCCACAACGCCGGCTTCGACGGCGACCTGGCGGTCCAGACCGTCCTCGACGAGTCGGGCGCGTTCGGCCTCAACGCCGGCACGGGCGACTACGAGGACCTGGTCAAGGCCGGCATCATCGACCCGGCGCTGGTGCCCAAGACCGCGCTGACCAACGCCGCGTCCGTCGCCGGGCTGATGCTCACGACCGACGTGATGGTCTCCGACCTCAAGGAGGACAAGGAGCCGGCGATCGGCGCGGTGAGCTAAACGCAGAGGAGAGAGGGACGGGGCGATGGGTAGGGCCCCGTTCACTCCGAATACGCGAGCCCCGGCGGGAGACCGCCGCGGGCTCGATTCATGCCAGCGACACGCGACTACTACGAGGTCCTCGGCGTCGAACGCACGGCGGACGGCGACGAGATCAAACGCGCCTACCGCCGCCTCGCGCTCAAGCACCACCCCGACCGCAACCCGGGCGACGAGGAGGCCGAGGCCGCCTTCAAGGAGTGCGCCGCGGCCTACGAGATCCTCTCGGACGCCGAGAAGCGCCAGAAGTACGACCAGTTCGGGCATGATGCGTTCAGGGGCGCCGGCTCGGCGGCCCACGACTTCAGCCGCATGAACGTTGATGACATCTTCTCGATGTTCAACGACATCTTCGGCGGCGGCGGGCGTGGCGGCCAGCGCGGGCGTGGGCGAGGCGGCGTGGCTCGCGGCTACGACCTGGAGACCGAGGTCAAGCTCGACCTGCATGATGTGCTTTCGGGCGCCGACCGCGAGGTCGAGTTCACACGCCTCGACGTCTGCGACACGTGCACCGGCTCGGGCGCCAAGCCCGGCACCGAGCCCGAGTCCTGCCAGACGTGTGGCGGGCACGGCAAGGTCCAGCAGCAGGGCCTGGGAGGCATGTTCCGCATGGTCGTCGCATGCCCGCACTGCCGCGGGCGGGGCAAGATCGTCAAGGACAAGTGCGAGACCTGCCGCGGCAAGGGACGTGTCCCCCGCAAGCGCAAGATCAACGTCAAGATCCCCGCCGGCATCTCGGATGGCCAGGCCGTGCGTGTGCAGGGCGAGGGCGAGCCGCCCCCGCCCGAGGCCTCGCCCACGGGCGCAGGCGTCCGGGGCGACCTGCACGTCGTCGTCCGCGTCAAGGACCACAGCCTGTTCGAGCGCGAGGGCGACCACCTGCTGCTGGAGATGCCCATCAGCTTCACCCAGGCGAGCCTTGGCGCGGAGGTCGAGGTCCCCACGCTGGAAGAGCCGACGACGCTCTCGATCCCCAAGGGCACGCAGTTCGGCACGATGTTCCGTATCCAGGGCGTGGGCCTGCCCAACCTGCGGGGGGGCAAGCGGGGCGACATGGTCGTCGTCACCAAGATCGAGACACCCAAGAAGCTCACAAGCAAGCAGGCCGAGCTGCTCCGCGAGTTCGCCAAGACCGAGGACAAGCACGTCAACCCCGAGCGGCACGGCTTCCTGAAGAAGATCACCGACCTCATCGGCGGCTGACGCCGTGCACACGAGCAGGCGCCCCGCCTGTCCCGACCCATGAGAAAGCACAAACACCCAACCGAAGACTCCCGCGACGAGGCGAACGCCGCCGACGCAGAGAGCGCCGCCGAGCGCGCCGACCGCATCAACGCGCTCATCGACTGCGCCCAGGCCGACGAGCTCGAGTGCCCCGCGGGCGCCGACGACATCGTCGAGGCGCTCAACGAGCTGGCCCGCGAGCGTGAGGAGCTGAACAACAAGCTGCTCCGCTCGGTCGCCGACTTTCAGAACTTCCAACGCCGGGCTGCGATCAACGAGCGTGAGGCCGGCGTCCAGGCCCGCGCGGGCGTCGTCCAGTCCGTCATCCCTGTCATGGACCACTTCGACCTGGCCCTGGGTCAGGACCCGTCCAAGACCACACCCGAGCAGATCATCGGGGGCGTCAAGGTCATCCGCGACGAGCTGTTCAAGACCCTCGAATCGTTCGGTGTCTCGCGTATCGAACCCAAGGCGGGAGACGAGTTCGATCCCCACCAGCACGAGGCGATGCTGAGACAACCCGCCGAGGGCGTCGAGCCCGGCCATGTCGTGCTGCTGCTGAGCGTGGGCTACCGCCTCGGCGAGCGCGTCGTGCGTCCCGCGAAGGTCGCCGTCGCGCCCGAGGGGGACGAGTAGCCATGCCCACCTACGACTACCGCTGCTCGGCGTGCAAGCACGAATACGAGCTCTTCCAATCCATGTCTGACCCGGTGAAGAAAAAGTGCCCGGAATGCGGCAAGCTCACGCTCGAGCGACTCATCGGCACCGGCGCGGCGGTGCTGTTCAAGGGCGGCGGCTTCTACGAGACCGATTACCGCTCCGAGAGCTACAAGAAAGCCGCGGACGCGGAGAAGAAGTCCGAATCTGGCGGCGAATCCAAGGGCGAATCCAAGGGCGAATCCAAGTCCGAGTCCAAGTCCGACTCGACGCCCGCCAAGAAGACCGAAGCCAAGAAGGATGCCAAGCCCGACACCGGGGCGTCCAAGGCTGGGAAGAAGTAGGCTGGGGCAATGGACGTCATCGGGCACGGCGTGGACATGATCGAGGTCGCCCGGATCGCGCGCATGGTCGAGCGACACGGGCACCGGTTCCTCGAGCGCGTGTACACGCCCAGCGAGCAGGCGTACTTCAAGGACAAGAAGCGGATCTTCGAGCACATGGCCGCGAGGTTCGCCGCCAAGGAGGCGGTCCTCAAGGCCCTGGGCACCGGCTGGTCGGGCGGGATCGGCTGGACCGACGTCGAGGTCATCCACGAACCGTCGGGCAGGCCGCGGATCGAGCTGCACGGCGCCGCCGCCGGCGAGGCCCGCGAACGCGGCATCTCCTCCGTCCTCATCTCACTCTCGCACGTCGACAAGACCGCCCTCGCCTCGGCCATCGCGCTCGGCTAAGCGATACGCTCCCCCGATGCCCCTCCCGACCGTCCTCATGACCGACGTGATACGTTCGGCCAACCAAGGCCAGAGCCACGGCGGCGCCTACCTCATCGACCTCGAGACGGGCGCCCATCGCCAGGTCCTCGACTGGGACTCTCACGAGATCAGCTGGGAGGGGCGGGGCATGGGTCGGGGACTCCGCGGCATCGCCTACGACGGCGAGAACGTCTACGTCGCCGCCTCGGACGAACTGTTCGTCTTCGACCCGCGGTTTAAGCTCCTGCGTTCGCACAAGTGCCCGAACCTGCACCACGCCCACGAGGTGTTCCTCGACGGGCGACGTCTTTTGGTGACCTCGACGACGTACGACGCTGTCCTCGAGTTCGACCTCGACCAGCGTGTGTTTTCGAACGCGTGGCAGATCCGCCCCGAGCCTCGGGCCGGGCCAGGCGGGCTGCCCATGTCGGTCCGACGATTCGATCCACGGATCCCCCCACGCGCGCCCGGCGAAGACAAGTTCCATTTCAACTCCGTCTGGGTTGAGAAGGGCGCGATCCTGCTCTCGGGCACGGTGCTGCCGGTCATGCTCGCTCTCGAAGGCGCGCGGGTGTCGCCCAGGGCCAAGCTCCCCGCGGGCACGCACAACGCCCGTCCGTTTGGCCCCGGGCTGATCTACAACGCGACCGAGCAGGACTGCGTCATCCACGCCGACGACCAGGGGCGCCCGCGCACGCGGCTGCCGATCGTCACGTACGATCCCGCCGCCCTGCGCAGCGCCGATACGCCCGCCGACTACGCCCGCCAAGGATTCGCCCGGGGGCTGGTCACCACCGAGGACGGGCTCGTCATCGTCGGCTCCTCGCCCGGGACCGTCGCGGTCTACGACCTGGCGGCGGGGAGGCTCGTCAAGAGCGTCAACGTGACGATGGACGTCCGCAACGCCCCGCACGGCTTGGCCCTCTGGCCTTACTGACGCCTCCTTGGCAGCGCGGAGGGGTGGGCCTCCAGCCCACCCACAACGCCATCAACTAAACTCCACACCACACCCCATGAGCATCCACGCCCCCATCCTCCGTGCCCTGCTCGCCCGCCCGACGAGGGTCGCGGTCATCGATGACCGACGCTCGTACAAGGGCTACGAGATTGTCGCCGCGGCGACGCACCTGGCCAACGCCCTCGCGACCCGGTGCAAGACCGACACGCTCGGTGTGCTCCTGCCAACATCCGGCGCGTTCCCGATCGCCGCCCTCGCGGGCTGGATGCTCGGCAAGACCGTCGTCCCGCTCAACTACCTGCTCAAGCCGGGCGAACTTCAGTACGTCGTGGACGACTGCGCCACCGACACGATCGTGACCGTCGGGCCGATGCTCGAGCATCTGGGCGGGGCGCCGACCGTCGCAAACCTGGTCAAGCTCGAGGACATCTCGTTCAAGGGATTGCCCCGCCCACGCTGGCCCCGCTCGGCGAGTCCCGACGACCTCGCGACCCTGCTGTACACCTCGGGCACATCCGGACGCCCGAAGGGTGTCATGCTCTCGCACGCGAACCTGTCCTCGAACATCCGTCAGACCCGCGCCGTCGTCGGGTGCACGCCCGCCGACACGCTCTTCGGCGTGCTCCCCCAGTTCCACTCGTTCGGGCTGACCGTGCTCACACTCATGCCCTTGTCCACGGGCGCCCGTGCGGTCTACTCCGCCCGCTTCGTGCCCCAGAAGGTCGTCGCGGCCATCCGCGAGCACAAACCCACGCTCATGGTCGCGATCCCCTCGATGTACAACGCGCTGCTGCAGGTCAAGAAGGCCGCGCCCGAGGACTTCGCCTCGTTCCGCCTGCTCGCCTCGGGCGGCGAGCCCCTGTCCCGCGACGTCGCCAACCGATTCCACGAGCGCTTCGGCATCCACCTGACCGAGGGCTTCGGCCTGACCGAGACCTCCCCCGTCACCAACGTGTGCATGCCCCGCGCGTACCGCCCGGGCTCCGTCGGCCCGCCCATCCCGGACGTCGACGAGCGGATCGTCGAGCTCGACTCGGGACGCGTGCTTCCCGCCGGCCAGGAGGGCGAGCTGCGCATCAAGGGCCCCAACGTCATGAAGGGCTACTTCAACCTGCCAGACCTGACCGCCGAAGTCTTCGACGAGCACGGCTACTTCCGCACGGGCGACATGGCCAGGCTCGACGCCGACGGCCACCTCTACATCACCGGGCGCCTCAAGGAGATGCTCATCATCGGCGGCGAGAACGTCTTCCCGAGGGAGATCGAGGAGGCCCTCAACGACCACCCGTCCGTCCACGCCTCGGGCGTGGTGGGGGAGCCCGACCCGATGCGGGGCGAGGTCCCCATCGCCTTCGTCGAGCCCGAGGACGGCTCGGCGATCGACGAGCAGGCGTTGCTGACCCACTGCCGCGAGCGGCTCGCGGGCTACAAAGTCCCCCGCCGCGTCGTGGTCCTCGACGAGCTGCCCCGTAACCCGACGGGAAAGATCATGCGTCGCGAACTCACGGCCATGCTGGAAGAATCCCGCGACGCCGCGGCGGGCTAGACTCGCGCCGCCGGCCCGCCGCGGGCTCCATCCGACCACACACGAGCGACCCGGAGAGACCCGATGGACCTGTACATCGACACCGCCAACCTCGACGAGATCCGCGAGGCCCACGACATGGGCGTGCTCGACGGCGTCACCACCAACCCCTCGCTCATCGCCAAGGAGGGCGTGGACTACAACAAACGCCTCTCCGAGATCTGCGAGGTCGTCAAGGGCCCGGTCTCGGCCGAGGTCATCGCGACTGATGTCGAGGGGATGCTGAAAGAGGGCCGCGAGGCGGCCAAGATCGCGGGCAACATCGTCGTCAAGCTCCCGTCCACCGTCGCGGGCGTCAAGGCCTGTAAGGCGTTGAGCGACGAGGGCACGCGCACGAACCTCACGCTCTGTTTCCAGCCCCTCCAGGCGCTCATGGTCGCCAAGGCGGGCGCGTTCCTGGTGAGCCCCTTCATCGGGCGCCTCGACGACATCTCGCAGGACGGCATGGACCTAATCGTCCAGATCCGCCAGATCTACGACAACTACGGCTACGACACCAAAATCCTCGCCGCCTCCATCCGCCACCCCAAGCACATGGTGGACTGCGCCCTCGCCGGCGCCGACGTCGCGACCGTGCCCTTCAACGTCATCAAGCAGTTCATGAGCCACCCGCTGACCGACATCGGCCTCGAGAAGTTCCTCGCCGACTACAAGAAAGCGTTCGGCTGAACCACCGCGTGCCCGCGTTCAGGCGACGTCGAACAGGAACTCGATCTCGACGGGCGCATCGAGCGGCAGGCTCGGCGCCCCGACCGCGGCCCGCGCGTGCCGCCCGCTCTCGCCGAACACCTTGACCATCAGCTCGCTCGCCCCGTTGATGATCTCGGGCTGATCCCAGAACTCGCCCCCGCACGCGACGAACCCGCCCAATCGCACAACGTTCTTGACGCGGCCCAGCTCGCCGATCTCCGCCTTGAGCACCGCGAGCCCGTTGAGTGCGCACTGGCGGGCGCACTCGACCGCCGTCGCGAGCGTCACGTCCGTCGGCACGCGCCCGGTCGCGATCAGGGCGCCCTCCCGGACCGGGATCTGCCCGGAGACGTACACCAGGGATCCCACCCGCTTGGCGGGGATGTACGCCGCCACGGGCGTAGGGGGGGTCGGGAGGCTCAGGCCGAGGGCCTCGAGCCGGTCTTCTGGGGTCTGTATGGTCGATGGGCTCATGGCGGGCTCCGTGTTCGGGGGATGGCCGGAAAACGCCTCTCCGCCCTTGCCCGAGTTCACAGGGTGTGAAACCGGGACGGGGCGACGCCCGGATGGTAAGATGTCCGTGGCACGCGTGCCTCTGCTGACGCGTGGGCGTGGAATTTGGATCGACGCACTGATTGGCGGGTTCGCAGCCCGTCGCCCTCATTCGCCCACACCCACACGCCGGCGACAACTCGACGCAGGTTCAGCCTTGTTGGCGGCCCTGCACGGCGTGTGCGGCTCGGCGCCCCGGAGCCAGGACCCCCCCCGATGGGGCCGGCCCCCGGGCTCAAACCCGCACAACACGAATCATGCCCGCGCGAGCGATCGCGGCACCTGCCGCGACCGCCCCCGCAACGGCGTCACCGGAATACCTGGAGGTATCTGACTCATGCATACGAACCGGAAGAAGGGGTTCACCCTCATCGAGCTGCTGGTGGTCATCGCGATCATCGCGCTGCTCATCGGCATCCTGCTGCCGGCCCTCGGCAAGGCCCGCCAGGCGGCTCGCCGCCTCAAGGACCAGACCCAGGTCCGCGGCATCCTGCAGGGCCTCGTCACCTACGCGTCCAACCACTCCGACTCCTACCCCCTGCCCAGCCGTGTTGACCGCGGCGACAACACCCTCGAGCTCGCGGGCGGGCTCTCGCCGGCGAACAAGGACCTGACCCGCCACATCTTTTCCATCATCGTCTTCGACGGCACCATCGCCCCCGAGATGTGCGTCAGCCCGTCCGAGCCCAACGGCGCCTACCAGGAGTACGACGCCTACGAGTTCGACACCCCAAGCTCCATCAACGACATGCAGCGCCAGGAGCTGGCCCTCTGGGACCCGGCGTTCGTCGCCACCCCGCTCGACGCGCCCAACGGCAACGCGATGGGCTTCTCCGATGACGCCCAGGGCGTCGGCAGCTTCTCGTACGCCCACACCCCGCCCTTCGGCAAGCGCAAGGCGATGTGGAGCAACACCTTCGTCGCGACCGAGGCCACCCTCGGCAACCGCGGCCCCGTCTACGACCTCGAGAACCCCGACGACGGCGAATGGATCCTCTACGACGACATGGGCGCCAGCGCCGACGGCATGACGCCCCTGGGCACCAGCTCCCAGACCCTCCTGACCCACGGCTCGCGTACCAGCTGGGACGGCAACATCGGCTTCAACGACAACCACGTCGCCTTCGCCAACCGCCCCGACCCCGAGTCCCTCGTCGTCACCTTCAGCGGCATCACCACCGACGAGAACAAGTCCCACCCGGACAACGTCTTCGCCAACGAGGACGACCTGTACCGCGACATCGCCACCGCCGCGACGGAGGAGGAGTACACGCTCGTCAACAACTCGGCCTCCAACCCCGGGTTCGACAACCGCAACGCCTTCCTCAAGCAGTACTACACCGCCGAGGTCACCGCCAGCGGCAACAGCTCCACCGCGAGCATCTCGCCCTACTTCGACTGATCCAGCGCCGAGTCTCGTCCGGTTTGATTCGATCAAGGGCCCGCGACCACAAGGCCGCGGGCCCTTTTCTTGTGCCGACCGCGCCGCCCGAGCGGGCCTACTCGACGCTCAGCCCCGCGACGTACGACTCGAGCGTCGCTTGCGCCGCCCGCTCGGACTCCCGCGCGTCGCCGAGCGTCTCGGCGATGTCCTCCAGGCGTGTCTCTTGCTCGTTGAGCTTGCCCAGGTACCGGGCGTGCAGCTCGGTGCCGCTGGCGACCCGCCCGAGGTTGCCGCGGATCCGCTCCTGGTCCTTGCCGATCGCGTCCCGCTCGCGTTCGAGGGCGCCGACAAGCTCGCGGGCCTCTTGCACGCGTGCCTGCAGCTCTCCGACCCGCCGGACCGCGTCCACGACGGCACGGCTCGCCTTCCCCTGCGTCGTGTACCGCACCAGCGTGCCGATGTCCTGGCCCAGCACGCCCGTCCGCTGGTAGCGGACGCGCTCGTGGGTGACCGTGAGCGTGGCGTCGCCGCCCCTGGCGATCCCGACCTCGAAGCGCATCGCCCCGTCGGCCTTCTCGCCCGCCTGGCCCGGCACGACCAGGTCCCACCCCGCCGGGTCGGGGTGCTCGACGATGACCGTCCGCGGGCGGGAGCGGTCCTTGCTCGTGAACCCGTACACGCTCGTGCGGACGTCCTTGATCTTCTGCTCGAACACGCCCTTGACGATCCGGACGTGCTCGACGCTCGAGTCCTGCCGCTGCTCCGCGTCCGCGAGCACATCCAGATCGACCGCGTACGCCAGCAGCCGCTCGTCGCCCGGCGCCACGTGCCCGATCTGGGCGTCGCCCGCGTAGGCGCCCGCGTCGTACACGCTCACGGGGCCGGCCAGCAGCTGCAGCCCGGTCGTGTTCGTCAGCTCGACGCCCCGCATCGGGTGGCGGGCATTGTCCGACGCGTTGTAGATGCTCACGCGGCGCACGCCCGCCTGCTCTGTCAGGATCGGGAGCATCGCCGACCGCCGACGCGCCACGCTGACCGGCTCGTCGAGGTGGTAGCGGAACTGCTCGCCCACCTCCCCGCCCGAGGCGGCGCCGGAGCCCATGGTCGCGTCGCTGATCTCCATACCCGCCATCGTCTCGGACGCGGGCGCCATCCGGTCGGCGACCGCCGGAGCGTTTCTGAACCGCGAGCTTTGTTCGCGGCTCTTCTCCGCGTACGCGTAGTTTTGGTCGGCCGTCTGCCCGCTGAACGGGCCTTGCCCGCCGCCGCCCCCGCCAGTTCCCTCGGCGTACACCCTGGGCCGCGCACCCGCCGCGACGGGCACGGGCGCCTGATACCGCGGGATGTACAGCGGCTCGTACAGGTCCATCGTGAAGCTCACCGGGCGCCCGGCCACGAGCGACAGGCTCACGCCCGTCCAGTCCTCGTCGGTCGTGTTCTCGACGATCGCCCAGCCCTGGAGCGTCGCCCCGTCGGCGCCGGTCTCTGGCAGCACGAGCCGGTAGCTCGCCTTCCAGACGGGCGCCTCCTGCACGTACGACACGACCACCCGCCGCTCGCCATCGCCCGCGAACAGGAGGTCCACGCTCTTGACGTCGTTCTCCCGCCCCTCGCCGATCGCCGCCAGCGCCAGACGCAGCTCGTCCGCCAGCCGCTCGTCCGCGATCCTGAACCGGCGCACCTCGTGAATCCCGACCGTCCGCATCCCCTCGTCGGTCCGCAGCGTCACGAAACCGCGGGGCACCGCGACGCCGTCCTCCACGACCTGCCAGTGCTCGACGCTGAGCACGGCGCCATCGACCGAGCCCGCGGCGGTCTCCAGGCGCACGTCCGTGCCCCGCAACCGCTCGAGGAGCGTGTACATCCCCGGGTTGTCCGAGATATCGATCGCGAAGCTCGACAGCCGTCTGCCCAGGGGATCCCGCGACTCATAGCTCACCGCCTCGACCCGCCCGCCGTCGAGGTCCAGGAGCACCATCGACTTGAGCAGGTCGTTGATCTGGTCCGCCTCGACGCTCATCCGGGCCTTCACGTCGCCCACGACCGTTCCCCGGCGCTCGTACGACGCGACCCCGGATCGGTACAGGGTGATCGAAGTCACGGGCAGGTCCAGGCCCTGCTGTGCCGGCGCCGGGAGCGCCGCCGCCGTTGTCTCATGCCCCGCCCGCATCGCGATCAGGCCCGCCCCGCAGGCGGTCCCCGCGACCAGGACCATCGCCGTCGTGCTCGCTCGTCCCATGGCATCCTCGCTTCCCGGCGGCCCGGCCGCCTGTCTCGTATGGATACATCGGCCACGACCGCGCGGCCGTCGCACATCTCGCCCCCACCCGATGAATTCAACGCCCGGGCCCGCCTCGCCGTTCACGCTCCGGTCCGCCCGTGACGCGGGCGTGACACGCCGGATCTTCTGGCGCGGGCGAGTACCATGCGGCACGTGCCGACGTCCGATCCCACCCCGCTGCCCGTTCTCGACCATCGAGGCGAGACGCCTACCGATCAGGTGACGGAGCGGATAGCGCGCGACCTGGCGCGTGCGGTCGAGGGCGAGGTCCGCTTCGGCCTCCACGACCGCATGCTCTACGCGACCGACGCCTCGATCTACCAGGTCGAGCCCCTGGGGGTCGTCGTCCCCGCGTCGCCCGAGGACGCCGCCCGGGCGGTGAGGTTCTGCGCACAGCACGGGCTCCCGGTCCTGCCCAGGGGCGGGGGCACGAGCCTGGCCGGCCAGTGTGTCAACCGGGCGGTCGTGATCGACATGTCATCACGGTGCACGAGCCTGCTCGGCGCCAACGCCGGGGACCGGCGCTGCCGCGTCCAGGCGGGCATCACGATCGACGATCTCAACGATTCAATCCGCGAGACGGGCCTCTTCTTCGCCCCCGATCCCGCGACCGCCCGCCAGGCGAACATCGGCGGGTGCATTGGCAACAACGCCGCCGGCACGCACTCGATCCTCTACGGGCGGACGAGCGAGAATGTCCTGGGCATCGACGCCTGCCTCGCCGACGGCACGCGCGTGACATTCGACGCGGGCGCCGCCGCCCGCGACACAACCGTCGCCGACATCACGAGGCGTGTGATCGACGTCGTGCGCACGCACGAGGCGCTCATCCGCGAGCGATTTCCCAAAACACTCCGTCGCAGCGCGGGCTATCAGCTCGACGAGATTCTGCAGCAGCTCGACGAGTTCGGCGACGATCCACAGCGCCTCAACCTGGCCCCGCTCCTGTGCGGCTCCGAGGGCACGCTCGCCGTCACCCTCGCCTCCGAGCTGTGCCTGCACCCGATCCCCCGGGCAAAGGGGCTCGCGGTCATCGCGTTCGCGTCGCTCGACGAGGCGATCGAGGCCGTCTCACCGCTGCTCGGGCTGCGGCCGGCGGCGGTCGAGCTGCTCGACGACATCATCATCGACCTGGCCCGTAAAAATACACAGTGCGCGCGCTCCGTGGACCTGCTCCCGATGATCGACGGCGCGACCCCGCGTGCGGTGCTGTACGCGGAGTTCTTCGGCGCCGAGGTGCACGAGGTCGCCGAGAACTGCGCACAGGCCGCGTCGATGTTTCCCGCCGGGCGCGTCCAGACGCACGCAGATCCCGGGGCGATGGCGGACGCGTGGGCGCTGCGCAAGGCGGGCGAACCGCTGCTGCACGCGATCGCGGGGCAGAGGAAGCCGCTGGGCTTCGTCGAGGACAACGCCGTCCCGGTCGAGAACCTGGCCGAGTTTGTCCGGGGCTTCCGCGAGATCGTCGGAGAGAACGACACCATCGCCTCGTTCTACGCCCACGCCTCGGTCGGCGTCCTGCACGTCCGCCCGCTGCTCGACCTCCGCGACCCCGCGGACGTCGAACGCATGCAGAACATCGCCCGCCGCGTCGCCCACCTGGCCAAATCGCTCGGCGGCGTCATGTCGGGCGAGCACGGCGACGGGCGCGCCCGGGGCCCCCTGCTCGAGGACTACTTCGGCCCCGAACTCATGGGCGCCTTCCGCCAGATCAAGGCCATCTTCGACCCGGACAACCGCCTCAACCCCGGCGCCATCGTCGAGCCCGGACCGATCGAGTCGATCTCGCGGCGTGTCCGCGTGAATCCCCTGGGCGAGGCCGTCAACGTCCCCGGGGTGGAGACGTTCTTCGACTACGCCGACCAGGACGGGTTCGCCCACGCCGTCGAGGCATGCAACGGCGCGGGCGTGTGCCGCAAGAAGCAGGGCGGGACCATGTGCCCCTCGTACATGGGCACGCTCGACGAGCGCCACTCCACCCGCGGGCGCGGCAACGCCCTCCGGCTGGCGATCACGGGCCAGTTCGACCTGCAGGGCGCCGACCGCCCAGCCTGGAACGACGCCGAGACGTTGGAAACGCTCGACCTGTGCCTCTCGTGCAAGGCGTGCAAGAGCGAGTGCCCGAGCAACGTGGACATCGCCCGCCTCAAGAGCGAGTACCTCGCCCAGGGGTACACGTCCAAGCGGGCGCCCCTTCGCGTGCGCGCGATGGCGGACATCGACCGCGCCAGCCGGGTCGCGTCGGTCGCGCCGGGACTCGTCAACGCGGTCAACCGCTTCGGGCCGACACGGGCGATCCTCAACGCCGCCCTCGGCCTGCACCCCAAGCGATCACTCCCCGCGTTCACTCGCCCGCTGCACAAGCGGTGGGGGGCCGACGCCGCAGACCTGCCCGCCGACGCGCCGGTCGTCGTCCTGCTCGCCGATACGTTTACCCAGTACAACGAGCCGGAGATCGCCCTGGCGACCAGGCGGGTGCTGCAGGCCTTCGGCTACCGCGTCAAGCTCGTCCGGTGCGACGATTTCCAGCGGGCCCGGATCTCGCTCGGTCTGCTGCCCGAGGCGATCGAGGGCGCCCGGCGCACGCTCGACCGGCTCGCGCCGATCATCGAGGACGACTCGCTCGCGGCCCTGCTCATCATCGAGCCGTCCTGCCTGTCCGCGGTCCGCGACGACTGGCTGAGCCTGAAGATCGACCGCCCGATCGCGTTGCGCCGGCGATTCGCCGCGCGTGCACGCCTGCCCGAGCAGTTCCTCGACCGCCTGTGGGCCGAGCACCCCCGCCGCCCGGCGTTCGGCAAGTGCAAAGGGCACGTCCTGCTGCACACGCACTGCCACCAGAAGTCGCTCTGGGGCGCCGACAGCAGCGCCGCCCTGCTCCGCCGCGTCGTGGGCGACCGCGTCGAGGTCCTCGACTCGGGCTGCTGCGGCATGGCCGGCTCGTTCGGCTACACCCGGGATCGCTTCGACCTGTCCATGCGTATCGGCGGGCGTGCCCTGCTCCCCGCCGCCCGGGCGGCGAGCGGCGAGAACGTCCTGCTGGCGACGGGGACGAGCTGCCGGCATCAGGTGAAGGACGGGACGGGGGCGAGGACGTTGCACCCGATGAGCTTCATCAGCGCGTGCCTGGTGCGATGAGACGGATCGCTACCCATCGCCTCCGCGCTGCTTGGACGAAACTCAGACTGCTGTACGCGGCAAGCACATTGATCTTGGTCGGAGTTGCATTCGCGATCCAGTGGCCGTTGGTGCGGACCGGTGTGACGGGGACGTACGCGTTCGGTATGGCGGAATCGCGTATCGGTGTCGGTTGGGACACTGGGTCACAAACGTGGCAGTTGTACCCAGAGTTCTATGAGCTTCCGAAGAACGGGGATGGCTCCCTGATTGGTACGATCGACACGTACTTCATCGATGTTTCGAGTAGGAATCGGTATCGATCGTGGGTGTGGGGCGGGAGCACGAGCGAGACGTTGTACACGCTTCGTGCCTGGATGCCGGCGCACTACAAGCGCGGATCGGGGTTCCCGGAATCAGTCCCGGACCTGCCTGCGGAAGAACAACTCTTCGACCTCATCACGCCCTGGGTCGAAAACCACTGGGCGCCCGGTCGGATGATATTCTCTACCAATGTGAGCGCCGACCCGCTCTGGGCGGACGGCAATTTGCGGGCGGGTTGGACGTGCACGACTCATTATCTCGACCATCGCAGGCTCTTCGTGTTCATTACACAGACCATCGTCGCTCCTCTCGGTGGAACAACTGTGATCTTCGCGACCTCGGCGTACTTGCACGCCTGGAGACGGCGCCCGGGCGAGTGCCGGCACTGCCGCTACGACCTCGCCGGCTTGCCCGCTCACACAGCTTGCCCGGAGTGTGGTCGTGTGACGCGGGACGTCACTCCTCCGCCCGCTCCTCAATAACACGATTCCCCTCCGAGTCGTACACCGATACCACCCCCGGCGTCTCGTTCTTGCAGCTCTTGTGCGTGCCGTCGCAGAACGGGAAGTTTTTCGTCAGCCCGCACCCGCAGATAAAGATCGGCTTGTCCTGCGGCTCGATCTTGATCGGGCCGTCGGCGTCGTGGCGGACGAGTCGGGGCATGGGCGATCTCCTGGAATCGACGCGAGCCTAGCAGGGCGCGCACTGTCGAGTTGGGCTACGCACGACGCGAGGGACTCAATCCTCGCGCGGCGCCGCGCCCATGATCCAGCGCCGGATCCCCTCGTCCAGCGTCGGCAGCGGGCCGTAGAGCGCCTCGACCGCCTGCTGCGGACGCTGGCTGCGGGCGACCCGTGCCATGAGGTCACGGAGGCGCGCCTCGGGCGCCGGGAACGGCCCGAACCGCAGGTAGTCCACCACCGCGTGCCCCTGGGCGTACAGCTCGGGCGGCTCGTTGCTCGAGCCCGAGCTGTCCCATTTGAGCGTCTCGGTGACCAGGCCCTTGCCCAGCGCCTCGCTGACATGGCGGGCCCCGCCCTCGCCCGCGCCCGCCCACCCGCTGCGCTGCGGTGATTTCGACAGGCTCTCGGCCAGCCCCTCGCTCAGCCATCTGGGCTGGCCCTCGTGGTGGGCCTGGTGGATGATGTGCACGTACTCGTGCACGAGCGTCCGCTTGACGGCGTTCCAGTTCTCGAACCGCATCACGATCTTGTTGCCCGAGGCGAACCCGCCGTACCCGCGCGAGGGGCCGCCGAACTTCGAGATCGTCTGCTGGTTGGCCAGGACCAGGCGGATCGGGGGCAGGTGGATCGTGCCGAACAGGGGTTGGGCCGCGTCGCGGGCCGCGGCGGCGCTCTGCTCGAGCCCCTCTGCGACCTCGCCCCACCCCGAACGCCCCTGCATCGCGCCCGCGTCGGCCAGATCGCCCAGCTCGAACTGCACGTCGAAGCTCGGCGTCGAAAGTCTTCGGGTGCGCTCGTCGTACGCCCACTCGTCCGCCCGCGCCTCGGGCGGGGGCGGCGGGGTGATCGAGTCAAACTCCCGCTTGTGCTCGTTGACCCACAGCTGCACCTCGCTGGAGTGGGCCGGCTGGAGGTCGGTCAACGCGTTGACCGCGCCGTACATCGCCATCTGCTCGATGTCCCCGTCGTCGCCGCCCCACCCGACGACGCGGCTGGGCACGTCGCGGAGCTTGCGTGAGAACAGCACGAGCGAGCCCACATCGCCCAGGTCGGTCAGCGCCTGCACCGCCGCGGCCCGGACGAGGGCGCTGCGGTCGCGGAGCAGTTTCCGCGCCTGGGCGACCGTCTCGGACCCAGCGCGCGTGCCCAACGCCCGCACAAGCAGCACCCGCGATCCCTCGGCGCGACGCAGCTCGCCAGCGCCCGCGAGCTGGACGAGCTCGTCGCCCGTCGCGTGCGTCGTGAACGAGGCCAGCGCGATCGGGCGCTGGTCCTCGCCCCCCCTGGTCAGCAGCGTCCAGGCCATCTCGCGCGCGCGCTCGCGGTCCGCGACCCACAGCGCGTCCAGCGAGCGATCGACGCCGACGAGGTCGCCCGCGGTCGCGGCCTGCTCCAACGCCTTGGCCCGCTCCGCGCCCGCGTCCTGGGCGGGCGCCGATGGGGCGATCATCAGGGCGGCGGCGCAGACAAGGGCGGCCAGGCTCCGCCGGATGCTCGTCGTCGCGTTCATGCTCGGGCCTCCGAGTCGGCTGGGCGTCAGGCCGGGCTGGCGAGCGACTCGACGACCGAATCGAGGATCTCGACCACGGCCTCCGCCCCGCCCCCGGACGAGTACGCCCGGGTGATGATCCGGTGTGCGCACACGGGGGTGACCAGATCGACGATGTCGTCGGGGACGACATAGTCGCGCCCGTCCATCACCGCCGCCGCCCGTGCGCCCTGCGCCAGGGCGAGCGACCCGCGGGGCGACAGGCCGACCTGCACCTCGGGGTGATCGCGAGTCGCCTGGGCGATCTCGACGATGTACGCACGCAGCGAGTCATCGACCCGCACCGCGTCCACCACGTCCTGCAGCGCGATGACGTCGTCGCTGTGCAGCACCGGTTCGAGCCCGACCAGCCGATTCTGCGCCGGACGCAGCTGCAGCAGCCTCGCCTCCTCGTCCGCGGGCGGGTACCCGAGGCGGATCCGCATCAAGAACCGGTCGAGCTGGTTCTCGGGGAGCAGGTACGTGCCCTCGAACTCGTACGGGTTCTGCGTCGCCAGCACCATGAACGGCGGGCCCAGCTGGTGTACCGCCCCGTCGATCGACACGCTCGCCTCGTTCATCGCCTCCAGCAACGCCGTCTGCGTCCGCGGTGTCGCCCGGTTGATCTCGTCGGCGAGCAGGATGCTCGTGAAGATCGGCCCCCGCTTGAACTCGAACCGCCCGGACTCACGGTCGTAGATCGTCACCCCGAGGATGTCCGCCGGCAGCATGTCGGGCGTGAGCTGGATTCGTGTGAACGGGCAGTCCACCGAGCGGGCGATCGCCGAGGCCAGGACCGTCTTGCCGACCCCCGGAACGTCCTCGATCAGCGCGTGCCCGCGGGCGAGCAGGCAGCAGATCAGGCGGTCAACGGCGGCCGGGTTCCCCAGGAATACCTGGGTGATGTTCTGCCGCAATCGGTCGATCTGCTCTTGCATCGCGTCCCTGGCGTGGGCTGATACGCCCCGTCCAGGGCGAGGTTGCGTCGGGTGATCGGAGCGGGCAAGTATATGACCCGCCGGCTCGCCCGCCCCGGGCGTTAAGATCGCGCCGGCGCCTATCGATTCCCGGGGCGCCGAGAGGGTCTCTTGGAAGAGGACGCGACGAGCCAACCCCGGCCCCAACCCCCCCGAGCTCAGGGGCGATCTTCGACAGATCCGGGCGCCGCCGGTGTGCTTGCCTCCGAGCTCACGGGCGACCTCCCGTGCATCGGCTGCGGGTACAACCTCCGCGGCCTCTCGGTCCGCGCCCAGTGCCCCGAGTGCGAGCTCCCGGTCCGCGCCACCCTCCTGGCGATCGTGGACCCGAAGGCCGACGAGCTCGAGCCGCTCATGTTCCCGAGGCTGACGGCGTGGGGCATGGTGATCTGGTCCGCCGCAGCGTTGCTCGCAGCCCTCGGCGCATGGGCGATCCGCCTCGACGAGTTGACGTTTTCGTGGCTCGCGCTCTCGTGGGCGCCCGGCTGGACCTGGCTCGCGGCCGTCGGGCTCGTCGCGCTCTCGGGCATCGCGGCGTGTGTGTTTGTCCGCCCCCACGCACACGTCCCGACCCGCCTGAGCGTCCGCGCGATTGTTGGTGTGCTGGGGCACCTCGTGCTCGCGGTGCTGATCTGGTACCTCTACGCCCGAGTTGACGCGGGCGAGCTCCGCCCTGTCCTCGGCGACGCGGGCATGACGCCCGAACGCGTCATCGTCAGGCTCGCGATCGGGCTTGCGCTCGTGGTCGCCATCCTCGGTGTGCAGCCCAACGCCAGGGCCCTGGCCATGCGTTCGATCGTCATCCGCACCGGGCGTGTCGATCGCCAGTCCATGCTCGCCCTGCTCGCGCCGCTCGCGATCGCCGCGTCCGGCGATCTCCTGCAGCTGCTCGACATCGAGCTGCGCGGCCCGGTCGGTCGCGCGGTCCACTCGACCGAGATCATCCTGGTCGCCGCCGGTTCGCTCCTGTTCACGCTGGGCCTGTTCGGCATACTCATCGACTGCCTGCGGCTGCGCCCGATCATCCAGACGCCGGGCATCGGCATCACCGACATCCTCGAAGAGAACACGCCCGCGCGGACTGGCAGGGCGTCGTGACACCAACCGAACGTGACCGGTTCGACGCGATCGCCGAACGCGTCATCGACGGGTTGCCCGGGCACATCCGGGCCATGATCGAGGAAGCGCCGATCATTCTCGAGGACCGACCCGATGACGAGATGCTCCGTGATCTGGGCATGGACCCCACGGACCCCGAGGAGGCCGACAGCCTCTGCGGCCTGCACACCGGGCTCGCGATCACCGAGCGTTCCATCGAGCTCGACGGGGTCGCGTCGAGCCAGATCCATCTTTTCCGCGTCGGGATCGTCCTCGAGGCGGGGGGCTGGGGCGGGGGCGACGACGCCGTCGGCGAGCAGATCCGGATCACCATCCTGCACGAGCTCGGCCACGAGATGGGGCTCGACGAGGACGACCTCGACGAGCTGGGCTATTCCTGACTCGATGCGTTCCGTGGCGGACGGGGTCTGTCAGACCTCCATCACTTCCTTGCTCTTGTGGTCGATCGCCTCTTCGATCTGCGTCTCGTACTTCTTGACCAGTTCCTGGATCTCGTCCTTGAGCGTCTTGATCTCGTCCTCGGAGTAGTGCTTGCCGTCCTGCTTGGCGAGCGAATCCGCGGCCTTGTTCGCGTCGCGTCGGGCGTTGCGGACGACGATCTTCTGCTCCTCGCCGTGCTTCTTGGCCTGGGAAACGAGTTGCTTGCGCCTGTCCTGGCTCAGCGCCGGGACGTTGATCCTGATCGCCTTGTCCTCGACCATCGGGTTCAGGCTCAGGTCCGAGCCCTCGATCGCGGTCTTGATCGCGTTCACGGACCCCGCGTCGAACGGCTTGATGAAGATCTGCGTCGCCTCGGGGATCGAGATCGCCGCCAAAGACTTCAGGTCCGTCATCGACCCGTAATAGTCCACCTTGATGTACTCGACCAGGCCGGTTGTGGCACGACCCGTGCGGATGCCCCGCAGCTCGGTCTTCAGGTAGTCGAGGCCCTTGCTCATCTGGTCCTCGGCCTCGAGGAGGATCGTATCGGGATCGGTGCTCATCGCGTAGTTCTCCGTCGCCGTCAGCCGCATCGCCCGGCGGAAATCATACACCCGCGCCCCTGTATCCAGGGCGCCGCCGCCGACCGCTCAAGTCGTAAGCAGTGTCCCGATCGGTTCGCCCCGGACGACCGACCCGATCGCGCCAGGCTTCTTGAAGTCGAAGACCAGTACCGGGATGTCGTGCTCCTGGCACATCGCCAAGGCCGTCATGTCCATCACCCGCAGGTTCCGCGAGATCGCCTCGCTGAACCGGAGGCGGTCGTACCGCGTCGCGGACGGGTCCTTCTTGGGGTCGGCGCTGTACACACCGTCCACCTTCGTCGCCTTGAGCAGCACGTCGCACTCCAGCTCCGTCGCCCGCAGCGCCGCGCACGTGTCGGTCGTAAAGAACGGGTTGCCCGTGCCCGCGGCCAGGATCACGACGCGTCCCTTCTCCAGGTGGCGCAGCGCCCGCCCACGGATGAAGGGCTCGGCCACCGCCTTGATCTCCAGCGCAGACTGCACCCTCGAGTCCACGCCCAGCGACACGAGCTTCTCGCGCAGCGCCAATGCGTTGATGACCGTCCCGAGCATCCCCATGTAGTCCGCCGTGGACTGCTGGATGTCGCCCGCCTCGGCCAGCTCTGCGCCCCGGATGATGTTGCCCCCGCCCACGACGACCGCGAGCTGTGCCCCCGAGTCGGCCGCGTCCCGTATCTGCTCGGCGATCAACGCCAGCTCGCCCGCGTCGATCCCGAAGCCACCCGGAGAGCAGAACGCCTCGCCCGAGAGCTTCAGGAGCACCCGCGAGGGCGGCGTCCCGGGGGTCCACGCCCGCCGACCCGCGGGGCTGGACTGTGTCGCGGCGTCTGCGGTGCTCATCTTCTGGCGCCTCCTCGGGTGGCCGGACCTGGCTGGGGGCGGCTCGTTCGGGCATTGAACGTGACCGGCGCGCCCCGGTCAAGCCGCCGAGACCCCTCGGCACAGGCCGGGCGAACCCGCCGCCCCCGCGTGCGAACAAACCCCAGTGGGAGGGGGTTCGCCTGCGGACGAAGGAGACGGCGCCCTTGTACGATGGGTCTGTGAACGGGCATCGCGCCACCACACCGTCCCAGGGCGGGGCCCCCGAGGTCGGCTGGGAGCTCGGCGCTACCCCGGTCGCCACGCTCGAACGCCCTCGTGACACGCTCTGGAAGCTGCTTCGTCGGGCGACCGTATTCGGGGCGGGCGCCAGCATTGTCCTCCACCTCGTCCTCTGGGCGATCGCCTCGCTCTGGACTGTCCGCTACGAGCACGCGGACGCGGGCGGCTCTGGCGGCTCGGTCGTTGACTTCGCCATCTTGAGCGACGTTGAGCTCTCAGCCCTCCAGAGCGCCGAGCTCGAACTCGACGCACCGAGCATCCCGGATGTCGGCGGCGCGGAGACCGCCCCCGTGGACCTCATGGCCGCCGTCACCGGCGCCGAGTCCATCACCCCCGACCTGGCCCGCGTCGAGCTGAGCCTCGGCGGGGGCGACGCCTCCGCCTCCAGCTTCGACCTGTCCGCCCCGGGCTCGGGCGCGTCCGGATCTGGGTCGGGCGCCAGCTTCTTCGGCCTCGAGGCCCAGGGACGGCGGTTCGCCTACATCGTGGACCGCTCCGGCTCCATGGTCCGCGACTCGGGCGGGGCAACACGCATGCGCCTCACCCAGGACGAGTTGTCACGCTCGATCGACGCGCTGCTCGAGAGCGCCGAGTTCTTCATCGTCATGTACTCGGATGGCCCGGAGATCATTGGCAACCGACGCATGTGGACCGACGCGACCACTCGCAAGAAGCTCTGGGCCCGCTCGCAGATCGAGCGCGTCATCGCCGACGGCGGCACACGCCCCGTCGGCGCGTTCGAGACCGTCTACCGCCTCCGCCCGCCACCGGACGCGATCTACTTCATGACCGACGGACGATTCCCAGACTACGTCGCGCCCACGATCAAGGAGCTGAACGCGCGGGCGCGGATCCCGATCCACTGCATCATGTTCGGGGAGTTCGCCGACACCGACGCCGACCACGTCGAGCGGAGCATGCGTCTGATCGCCTCCGAATCGGGCGGGAGCTTCGCACGCGTCGAGGGGCGCCGCCCGTGAACATCACGAACGCGCCCGCGTGGCTCGCGATCGCGCTGTGCATGCTCGCCGCCCATGCCGGGGCGCAGCCCGCGGGCGAGACGCTCCGCCTGTGGGGGGGTGCTCAGGCGCCCCAAGGCAACGTCGTCGAGATTGGCGAGCAGGGTGTACGCATCGTCCGGGCCGACGGCGTCGCTCTCACGCTCGACTGGAGCGTCGTCAAGGACGTGACCGGGCGGCGCGCCCAGGAGTTTGACCCGCTCCGGGAGACCGCACAGCGCGTGTGGCGGGCCGAGACCCGCCTGGCCCGGGGCGACCACGTCAACGCCGAGCCCCTGTTCGAGACGCTCTTCGACAGGTACCGCACCTCGGGCGGGGCCACGTCGTCGCTCGTCGCAAGGGGATTGCTGACCTGCCGCCTCCGTTCGGGCGCGAGCGCCCGCGCGATCGCGCCCTGGCTCGGCGTGCTGCTCGCCGAGGGATTCACGCCCGAGAATGCTCCGGGCGCCTTCGCCGACACGCTCATCGACCCCGCGACCGGGCTCGTGCCCATGCTCGCCCCGGTCTGGCTCGCCGACGACGAGGGCGCGTGGCTGGCACGCACCGGCGTGTCGCCCGCAATGTCCGAATCGGTCGAGGGCGTCTCGCTCCGCGCACGCCTGCGCGCACTCGAAGGAATGTACACACTCGCGGCTCGATTCGAGATCGATCCCGCCAACGCCGACGCGGTCCGTCGCGATCTCGACGAGCTGGTCGCGGGCCTCGACCCCAGGACGCTCCGCGAGCCCGGCGTGCAGCTCGTGTTCGAGATCGTCGTGTCGCGTGTCGGCGCCCCCGAGGCGCGCGCCTCGGCGCGTGCCTCGCTCCGCTCGCGCCTCGGGCAGGGAGACCCGCCCGCGTGGCGCGAGGCGTGGATCCGGCTCGCGCTCGGGCGGTCGATGCTGGTCGAGCCCGACGCCGAGACCCAACGCCGCGGCGTCGTCGAGCTGCTGCACGTACCGGCCAGATTGGGCGCCGCCCCGCCTCGCCTCGCGGGCATCGCCCTGGCCGAGGCGGCGGTCGCCAGCAAGCGTCTGGGCGACGCCGTCGCGGGCGAGTCGCTGCGGCGCGAGCTGCTCGATCGCTACCCGGGCGTCGCGCCCACCCGCTGGGCGCCGATACGCGATTGGGACGCCGCGCCGGCGCTCGGCGCCGCAACCCGGGACACCGCCCCCTCGCTTGCCCGCCGCCTCCCCACCCGAAGGGATCCCTAGCCCCATGAACGATTCGCTGATACACACACTCGTGCTCGCCCAGGACGGCGCCGGCTCGTCCAAGTCGTTGCTCGAGTACATCGCCGCCGGGCGCGAGATCGGGCTCATCATCATCCTGCTCTCGCTTGTCGCGGTCGGGATGATCGCGGCCCAGCTCTGGCGCGTGCGGCGCGCGCGTCTGGCGCCGCCCGAGGTCGTGGGGCGGTTGCACGAGAGGCTCCGGTCCAACGACGTCAAGGGCGCGATCGCGGTCTGCGAGGACGCGGACAACGAGTCGTTCGTCACCCGCGTCTTCGGCGCCGCCCTGGTCCGGTGCTCGCGCTCGCCCTTCGGATTCCTCGAACTCCGGGGCGCGCTCGAAGAGTCGGGCCAGGCCGAGGTCGCGCGTATGTACCGCATGACCGACGGCATCGGGCTTATCGCTTCCGTCGCCCCGATGCTCGGCCTGCTGGGCACCGTCGTGGGCATGGTCGGCGCATTCGACACCATCGCGATGACCGAGGGCCCGGCCCGCCCCGACCAGCTGGGCGGCTCGATCTCCCAGGCCCTCGTCACCACCGTCCTGGGCCTCATCGTCGCGATCCCAGCGACAGCGGCGTACACGTTCCTCCGCAACCGGATCGATACGCTCACAGCCGAGGCGGGCGAGACCATCGAAGAACTCGCCGCGTACCTCGAATCCGCGGCCGCTCCAGGCGCCGCGCCCGCCAGGTCGCCGACGCCCGGGCCCCGCCCGGCGCCCGCCCCAGCCGCGGCGCCCCCGACCCGGGGAGCGACCACGCCGTGAAGTTCGCGACGGAACAATCCGATCGCATCCGGGCCTTCGACCTCACGCCGATGATCGACGTGGTGCTGCAGCTCATCATCTTTTTCATGTTCACCTCGCAGTTCGGCGAGCTGAGCCGCACCGAGGTCGAGCTGCCCCGTGAGCAGGGCCAGGAGGAGCGGGCCGACAAGGCGACCCTGACCGTGGACCTCACAGCGACGGGCGAGCTGGTCTTCGAGTCCGAGCCGATCTCGCTCGAGAGCTTCGCCCGGATCGCGCAGATCGAGATCGAGCGTGCGGGCAGCGCCGATCTCGTGACCATCCGCGTGCGCCCGGACCGGCGCTGCCTGGCCGCCCACCTCAACCGGATGATGGACCGTCTCTCGCGCGCCGGCGTGAGCAGGTGGGCGATCGGCACGCTCGATCCCATGTCGGCGCCCCCGGGAGATTCGCCGTGAACCTCCAGCCAAAGCACGCACGCGGGCGTGCGCGCCGCCTCGGGGCCCTGCCAATGACGAGCATGATCGATGTGGTGTTCCTCCTGCTCATCTTCTTTCTTGTCACCGCCAGCTTCGCGCCCGACGAGGGACGCCTGGACGCCGCCCTCCAAACAGAAGGCCCCGCGCTGACGAGCGTTGACCTGCAACCCCAGGTCGTCGTCGTCGAGATGGGCGCGTCCGGGCCGGTCTACCGGATCGGCGCGCGCCTGGCGGTCACGCCCGCCGAGCTGACGGCGATCCTCAAGCAACTCCCCAAGGAGGCGGGTGTCGCGGTCCGCGTGAACGGCGACGTACCGGTCGGCGCGGCCGCCGCCGCGATGCAGTCCGCCCATGACGCCGGGTTCATCAAGAGAAGCTATGTCCCCACGCAGGGCTGACATCATCGCGTTCGTGCTCGCCCTGGCCTGGGTTCTTGCGCCCTCGGCGCGCGCACAAGAGCCTGGCGCCCCCGACGAAGTCGTCGAGCGGTACCTGCGAGAGCACGCGCTCGACGAGCTGCTCGGCGCCCAGCTCCGTGAGCGCCTCGCCCGTGCCCAGGGCGCGGAGCGTGACCGGCTCGCCGAGCGTCTGGGCGCGTTGTACACGCGTGACCTGGTCGGCGCGTCCTCGCCCGGGGTGCGCAGACAGGCCGAGCAGCGCGCCCGGGCGCTGCTCGAGGCGATGCCCGAGGGGCGGTTGTTCAACCTCCGCGTGGGGCTCGCGGTCACGCTGTACCTGCCGGCCGAGGAGACGATCGAGCGTTGGCGTCTGATGCTGGCCGAGGACGAGGAGGCGCGCGAGGCGGTCGCGACGTTGGCGGGCGTGCGGGAGGTGCTCGACGAGGTCGCGATCCTGGCCGACCGAGAGGTGATCGTGCTCGAGCGGCGCGAGCGGACGACGACCGACCAGGAACGTGCCGAGGTCCGCAAGGAACTGGGCGAGTCCAGGCGGGTACGCTCGCTGGCGCACTACTACTCCGGCTGGGCGTCGTACTACACCGCGATGTACGCGTTCACGCCCGAGGACGTGGCCCGCGCGATCGCGGGGTTCGCACACCTGATCGACACGCCCGAGCGTCGCCCGACGACCGACCGCCTGCCCAGGCGCCTGCTCCAGTTCGAGCACGTCTCACGCGCGGCGATCGGTGTGGCGCTCAGTTACTCGCTCGAGGGGCGTCACGACGACGCGATCGCGTGGCTGGAGGTCCTCGACAAATCGGACTCGGTCCCGAATGAGGCCCGGGCCCAGCTGAAGGCGGCGTGGATCGTCGTGCTCGCCCGCGCGGGCGAGTGGCGGCGTCTAGACGACCGGATCACCGAGCTCCGTGAACGGACCGTGCGCCTGGACGAGGGCGAGGCACGCCTGCTCGCGGTTACGGCGCTGCGGGCGCTCGAAGGCGGTGGGTTGGCGAACTCGGCCCGCCCGGCGGCACAGTCGCTGGCGACCGTCGCGATCGAGGACCTCAACGCGACCGCATCGACGGCGCACGTGCTCGACCTGGCCTCGAAGTTCGAGAAGATTCCCCTGGGTGAGTCGGGGTTCATCCTGCTCTACGCACGGGGCATCCGTGCCTACCGCGAGGCCCGGGCGGCCCACGAGCGCTCGGACGAGGACGCGGGGCGCCCGGCGGCGAGTCAGTCGATCGCGAGGCGCTACGACGAGGCTGCGGCGGCGTTCGAGCGGGCGTTGGCCGCGTCGGACGCGGGGCGTCACCCCCGGGAGAGCGAGTCCTGCCGTCTGCGCCGCGGGACGAGCCTGTTCTACGCTGGCGAGTTGGAGCGCGCCGCGGAGGCGCTTGCGCCGTTGGTGACCGCCGAGGACCCCGAGGTGGGCGCAGAGGCGGCGTGGATGCGCGTGGTTGCATTGGATCTTGCGTCGCGGGACGGGGGGCAAGCCGCGCTCGCGGCGCGTGACGAGGCTGCGGCTACCTATATCCGCTCCAACCCACGCTCCGAACGGGCTGCGTCGCTGCTGATGCGTTTGGCAGACGTCGAACTGCTCGGCGAGCGACAGGCCGCGGAGGTGCTCGCGTCGGTGAATCAGGGCTCGCCCCTGGCCGCGGCGGCGAGGCGCCACGAGTCGCGCCTCCGGTACCGGGTGTTCCGGGCTTCGCTGCCAGACGAGCGGGAGGAAAACGCCGCCCGGTTCCTGGCGGTTGCCGAACCTCTCCTCGATGAGGATCTCGAGGCCGCGGTGCACAGCGAGGAGCCCGCCGCGGGGGAGGCGGCCGCGGCGCTCATGGTTCGCGCCCGCCAGGTGCTCGACGTCGTACTGACGGTCCACGAGGCGGACGTCTCGCGTGCCGAGCGTGCGATCCGCGTGATCGAGACACTGGCACAGCGGCGCAGCGAATCGCTCGACGACCTGCACGCGGAGCTGACGTTCCGGCGTCTGCAGATCGCGCAGCGCCGGCGCGACACGCAGCGCGTCGAGGCGCTGCTCGCCACGCTTGAGGAGGACGGCGGTCGGTATATGGACGCGGCCAATCGCCTGCTCTACGCCCGAGCCGCCGAAGACTGGGCCGCTCCGCCCCGGCACATCGACGAGGCCCGACGCGTCGTCCGGCACGGCACGCGGGTGATCGAACAACTCCGGCGCACGGACCCGGACCTCGTCGGCTCGACGACGCTCGCGGTCCTCGACACAGTCGCGTCCGCGGGCGAGCACCTGTTCGTCGAACTGGGCGACACGACAGCCCGCGAGCTGGCCCTGGAGCTGGACCGGCGCGTGCTCGACGCCGGACGGCGCCCGGAGAGTGTGCTGCGCAGGACGGCACGCCTGGGCGAGAGCGCCGGCGCGACCGACGAGGCGCTCGACGCGTGGCTGACGCTCATGGCAGGGCTCGGGGAGGGGTCCGCGGGCTGGTACGAGGCCCGTCACGAGTCGATCCGGTTGATGCTGCTCACCGACCCATCCCGGGCGCGCGACGCGATCGCGCAGTTCCGGGTGCTGCACCCGGGCCTGCTCCCCCCGCCCTGGGACGAGCGGTTCAAGGACCTGGAGGCACGGGTGAAGCTCGCGCCGGTGACCGGCGTGACGGCCGACGCTCCCCCTGATGCTCCTGATATCCCTGTTGATGATGAGGGTGGCGGGTGAGCACGAAGCGTGAGCGAGAACCCGGCCAGCGTGGCCCATCGCCGACCGAGGCGTTCCTCGGCGTGGATGCGGCACGGGGCGGGCCGTTCGCGTTGCTCGGGCTCGAGCCGAGTGCAGCGGACGACGCGGCGATCCTCGACGCCCGCGACCGGCGCATGCGTCAGATCGACGAGCACCCGCTCGCCGAGACGCCAGAGGCCGACGAGGTACGTCTGTCGCTGTACGCGTCCGCGGCGCAGCTGCTCAACCCGAGCGTGCGCGCACGCCTCGCGGAGAGCTGGGGCGTGCCCGGATCGCGCCCGGCGCCGCGGCCTGTCCCGGATCCCCGGGCGGACTCCGCGCCAACCAGGGGCGTCGGGACGGGCGCCGACGCAGTACGACCGGGCGGGCCCTCCACACGTGAGCGGCTCCTGGAGCACGACGCGATCCTCGCGCTCGCGATGTTCGGCGGGTGGAACAAGCGGTCACTCCGCCGCATTGCTTCGATCGCCCACGCCCGCGGCATGGGCTCGGGCGAGGTGGCCTCGACGCTGCGTCGGATCGGGCACCGCCGCCGCCCGCACCAACGGCCCGCGGGCCAATCACGGGCCGCGGTTGTCGCGCGCACGCCGCCGCCCGCGTTCGGAGACAAACCCAATCCGGGGTCGCCGCTGGACGAGCAGATTGATCCTGCGCAGCGGTTGCTCAAGATGGCCGCGCTCCTTGTCGTGGTCGCGGTCGTGACGCTCGCGAGCCTGATCGTGGGTGTTGTGGGGCTGATGAACCTTGCGGCGCCGAACGAGGCGCCGGTGATCGTCGAGAACGAAGACGCCAACGCAGCTACGCCCCCGTCGAGCCCACGCGTTACGGCGCCAATCACGAGGAACACTTCACGCCCGCGAGTGCTCCCCGCGCCCGACGCGCTGGGGGACCCCGAGCTCGTGATTCGAGAACTGGACGCATCACGGCGGGCGTTCGAGCTGACACCCTTCGAGGCGACACGCCGGTTTTCCGACGCCGTCGCCCTGTTCGCCTCGACATGGGTCGCGTTCGACCCCGAGGCCAGAGAACGCGGGATTGACGCTGCCGAGCGGTTCCTGGAACTGTCGTCATCGGAGCCCGACGCATCGCGGCTGGCGATCGACGCGGTCGGCGCGGGGCTCGCGCCGCTCTCGGGCGCCGATCGCGGGGCACTGGGTGAGCGCGAGGTGTGGCCCGCGGTCTGGTCGGCCGGGATGCTCGCACGCGTGCGGTCCTCGTCTCTGCTGAGTTCGGCCCAGCGGGCCCAGGGCGACCGCCTCCTCCGCCTCGCCGCGCCCGACCTGGGCGCCGGCGCGACCGGTTTCGTCCGCGGCGGTGTCGCGGGCGCCCGGCTTGCACGCGACCGCCTCGTCCGCGTTCCACCGGAGAACCAGGCGTGGGTCCGCTGGATCGAGTCCGTGGATGCGCTCGCCGCCGGCGAGGAAACAGTACGGACGATCCTGCTCAGCGAGGCGCTCGACGAGCTGCTCGCCCCCCCCGCGGGCGAGGTGGAGGCGCGGAGCGCGGGCATCGAACGGGTGACGCTGGCACTGTCGTGGCGGCGCGGCTCGGGCGCGCGCCGGTGGTTACTGCGGACACTCGACCACCCGGCGGCAACATCGGGAGCGCTCTCGCGTCTGATCGGCGCGCTGGCGTCGAGGTCGGCAGCCCCCGGTATCGACGCGACGGTTTCGCTGAGCCCCAACGCCGACATGCGCGAGCGGGGCGCCCTGCGCACGCGCCTCGAACGCGCCTGGCGCCTGGACCAGGCGGGCGAGCTCGACTCGCTCGCGGGCGACCTGCGGGCGGCGATGGCGTCGATCTTCCGCGAGCGCCCGCTTCGAAGCGACCCGCAGGCGCAGTTCGTGCTCGGCGTGCGTCTGGCGCTGCTCAACGCGGCGGCGTCGCTGATGCGTGACGCCTCGTTCGAGGCCGCCGCTGACGCGATCGCCCGGGCCGCGGCGATTGAGACACGCCGCCCGAACCGCGTCTCGGACACCGCGCCCCTGAGCACACGCGCCGGCCCCGACGGGCTCTGGGCGCTGCGGTTCGACGAGGCGGACTCGGACGCCGACGAGCGGATCTCGCTGCTCAACGCGCTGGGCGATCGGGGCGGCGAGATCGGTCCGGTGGACGCGGAGGTGCTCGTGGAGACGGCAGTGAACGCCGCCCCGCGCCTGGTCGAACAGCGGGCCCGCGAGACCCTGCGGGGGTTCCTGGATACACCCGCGGTGCTCAACGCCCTGCTCGAGCAGGTTGTCGAGATGCCCCGGTCCGTGGACATGATCGACATCATCGAGCTGGCGACGGCGACGCCGATCTCGCGCGACACACGCGACGGGGCTTGGCGAGCTCAGGCCCACCGTGCGTTGGTCGCGACGCTCATCGGCATGCTCGCCCACGACTCACGCTGGGGCGGCGTGGACGACCTGCTGCACGAGCTGGCAGATGCGTACCAGCTCGGCGCGACGGCTGTCCCCGTGTCAGCGGGCGAGAGCGGCGCGCCCGCGGAGGCCGTCCGCTTGCTACGCATGCGTTGGCGGCGTGAGGCGCACCGGGCCGGTCCCGCGGGGCTCGCCGGGCTCGACGCCGATGGGATCGAACGACGGCGGGTCGCCCGCCTGGAGCTCGCGACGACACCGATCCAGGCGTTCCTTGGCGAACAGCTCGCGGCGTGCGAGACGCTGGCTCTGTTGACGTCGAGCGAGCGGGCGGGAGTCGGGCCCGAAGTGGCGGGCGTGCTGGGCACACTGGACGAGAGGCTGGATCAAGCGGGCCATATCGCCGAGCAGATCGCGTCGTGCGAGGAGGCGATCGCCAGGCTGTGGTTGATCCGCGAGGGGTTGAACCGATGAACCGCGCACGCGCCGGGATGCTGATGGTCATTGTGGTTGGCGCCGTGAGCGCCGCGGGCCAGCCTGTCGGCGAGAGCGAGCCCGCGCCGGGCCTGGGTGATTCGATCCCGCGTCTGGATGCGCGGCTATCGGCCCTGCACCCGTCGCGCCCGCACGAGTACTTCGAGTTGGGCGAGGAGGTCGACGCCGAGGGCGGTATTCGCCTGGCGACCGAGCTGTACGCGCTCACGCTCTCGATGGCGCTGGACACGGGCGACGCGCCGCTGGGCGCAGGCGCGTGCGTCGCGTTGGCGGGTTTGGCGGAGACGGACCGCGAACGCCGGTGGCTGGCCGCGGTCGCACGAACGATTGACGAGCGGTTCTCGTTGCCCGCGTTGAGCGCGGCCGTCACGCCCCGTGTGGACGAGGCCGCGGCGCGGGGCGCCGACGTATTCACGTTCGTCCGCGCCGGCGACGGATACGAGGCGAGGCGTCTGCTCGCAGAGCCCGGGGTGCGCGACGCGATCGCGCGTGTGGTCGGGGACGAGTGGCTCGGGCGGCTGGGCGAGCAGGCCGACGCCTGGCCATGCGCCGAGTGCCGGAACAGGCGGTTTATTCCGGACCGCGACGCCCGCGCGGGAGAGCGGCTGTGCCCGGTCTGCGGCGCCAACCCGGGCGAACCCCTGGATCGCGCGGGGCTCATCGCCCATCTCTCGGCCGAGGCGGCGCTGCTGGGTGTGGAGCCCGAGTCGTGGGCCGCGCTGCTGCTGGGCGGCGCCGGCGAACCGATGCACGACCCCGACCCGGGCGAGGTCCCCGCCCGCGTGGGCGTCGATCCCGGCGCCAGGTACTGGCGGGGCGGGCGGTGGTCGCGCGAGGGTGGGCCCTAGACTGGCGACCCACCCGAGAGGAGCCGAGCCATGGCCGAGCCCAGCGCACCGAACAGCGACGCCAAGACCGACGGCGAGAGCGACAAGGGACAGATCACCTTCGACGACTTCGCCAAGGTTGACCTGCGGATCGCGACGATCGTTGAGGCCGAGGCCCACCCCAATGCCGACCGCTTGCTCAAGCTCCAGCTCGACGACGGGTCGGGCGTTCCGCGCCAGATCTGCGCCGGCATCCGCGCCCAGTACCAGCCCGAGGATCTGCTGGGCAAGCAGGTCGTGATCGTGGCGAACCTGGCGCCGCGGACGATCCGGGGCGAGGAATCGCGCGGGATGCTGCTGGCCGCCTCGGACGCGCCCAAGGGCGGAGAAGACCGCAGCGTCGTTGTGATGACGCCCATTGCGCCGATCGCGCCCGGATCGACGGTCTCCTGAGTATCGCTAGTCCTCGGGCGACTCGCGGTGGCGTTCACGCCCCTCGTCCCACGAACCACGCGGACGCTTGATCCGCGCGATCATGCGGTCGGCCAGGCGGGCGATCTCATCGTCGCGTCCCTCCTCGTTGGCGAGCACCTCGGCGCGCATCGTCGCGGCCTGTGCCTCGAGCAGCTCGATCTCGCGCAGACGGACATCGTCGCGGATACGGGCCTGCGTGGAAAGCAGCTCGACGAGGCTGGTACGCAGAGTGTTCTCCTCGCTCTCGCTGAGATTGCTGGCGTCGCCGATGGTTTCTCTCGCCTGGCGGGCCGCGTCGATGACGCGGGCGCCGATCTTGAGTTCCGCGAGTTTGAGGTTGCCGAGCCGCTCGTCGCGCCGCTGGGCGACGATGACCTCCGTGATCCGCGGGGCGAGGCGTTCCACGATCCGCCCGGCGCCGTCGGGCGCGACGCTCTCGACGGTTCTCAGGTTCTCGGCCAGGGCGGGCAGGTGCTCGCCGATGAACGCGCGGATTGCCTCTGGCGTCGGGGGCGGTGCGTCGGGCTCGGGGCCCAGTTCGTCGGTGCGCGCGCTTCGCCAGCCGCCAGGGCGACGCTCGCCCTCGCGCCGATCCGGCGGCCGGAGCTCGGCTGTCGCCTCGGGCGCGGGACGCCCCTCGTCGAGGGCGGCCAGCGCCCGCTCCAGGCGTTGCTGCTCGCGCCGCGTCTCGTCGAGACGCCTTTGCAGTCGCTGGCGCAGGACGTCTCCGGATGTGGCCGCATCGCCCGCGGCGTCCGCGGGACGCGGCGGGGGGGCGTCGCCACCGCGGGGCGGCTGCGCCATGCCCGAACAGATCAGCAGGCCGGCAACGCCCAACAACGTCGTCCAAGAGCGTTGCATCAGATAGCCTCCTCGCCCATCGCGGCGTCCAGTTTCTCGATCATGTCCCAGGGTGAGCCGATCATCGTGTCGATCTCGTCGGCCTCGTCCTGGGCGGCGGTCGTGTCCACACTGGCCATCTCGTCGAGCAGCGCCTCGAGGGCGAGCAGGTCGTCCACGCTCTGCTCTAGGGAGACGAGGCGGACGCCAGTGTCCGAGGGCGGCGGGGCGTGGTTCGTGCTCAACAGCGCGACCCACGCGCCGCCGACGACCGCGACAAGCGCGGCCAGCGCCGTCAGACGCGCGGCTACGCGCGCGCTGGTCCGACGCCGGTGCATCGGGAGAGGTCGGGAGGTGGCGTCATCGGCGCCGCGGATCCCCCGGTGCACGCGGGCCTCGAGCCCGCGTGGGGCCGAGGCACGTTCGGCCACGCCCAGGCGGTCCAGCGCCGACTCGATGCCCCGCAGCTCGTCGGGGGTTTCTATCTCGTATGTGTCGTCGTGCTCGTTCATGACGCGTCGGCCTTTCGCTCGTCCTCGTCCCCGCCCTTGCCAGCGTCGAGACGCCCGATGATGTCCCGCAACTTCTTGAGTGCCCGATGGTGCCTGGCCAGCAGCGTGCCCATCGGTTCTTCGAGCAGGCCGGCGATCTGCTTGAAGCTCAGCTGCGCGTGGTGGCGCAGCTCCACGATCTCACGGTCCGCGTCCGACAGCTCGTCCATCGCGGCGCGGAGGCGGTCGAACTCCTCGGCGCCCGCCAGACTCGTGTCCGCCTCGGGGGCGGCGTCGAGCGCGAAGCTCCCGGGGTCTGTCGGCGTCGCCTGGCGCTTGCGCCGGCGCATCTCGTCGCGGATCCGGTTCATCGCGACCCGGAACAGCCACGACTCGAAGCGCCCCTGCTCCGTGTAGTCTCCGCCCGTCAGCTTGGTCGCGATCGTTGCGAACACGGACTGCGTGATCTCCTCGGCCATCTCGGCGCTCAGGCGCCGGCTTCTCGCCAGCGCGAAGACCCGCCTGGCGTACAGATCGACGAGGCGTGCCCAGGCACGCTCGTCACCCTCGCCCGCGGCCCGGATCAGGGCCGAGAGCTCGCCTTCGGGCACTTCCGATGGCGAATCGGCCATCCGCAACGCGGGTTCCATCCTTCCGAACAACGCCCGGGCCCACCCCGCATTGCAGGGCGCCGCCCGCGATCGGCACGTACGCTCCCCCATCATGGCACAGATCGCCTACACCGTCTCGGCCCGGTGCGACTCGGGCCAAACCGCCCGCGAGTTCGTATCCTGGTTGGTCGATGGACACCTGGAGGGCGTACTCCGGGGCGGGGCCGCCGCGGCCACCATCGTCGTGCTCGATCAGGACAGCGAGAACCAGCGGGTCGAGGTCCGATACCGCTTCACGGACCGGGCGGCGTTTGAACGATACGAGCGCGAGTCCGCACCCGCCCTCCGGGCCGAGGGCCTGGAACGCTTCCCCGCGGGGTCCGGTATCGAGTTCGGCCGCACTATCGGGGAGATTTGCCACGACAGGTCGGCGCCCTGACCGAACCGGGCGCCGACCCGCCGCGTTGACGCAGCGGGAAGCCCGCCCCAGCCGATGACAGTGCCAGACAGAAGGATGACTCCCTGGACCGCCGCCCGGATCAGCCCACCGACGAGCAGCTCTTTGACCGCTATCGGTCCGGCGACAACGAACTGCTGCGCACCATCATCGAGCGTCACCACGACGACCTGATCCGGTTCCTGACGCGTCTGCTGGGAGATCGGACCGCGGCCGAGGACGTATTCCAGGAGACCTTCCTCCAGATTCACATCTCCGCCGACTCGTTCGACGTCTCGCGACGCTTCCGCCCCTGGCTGTTCACGATCGCGGCGAACAAGGGGCGCGACTACCTGCGTAGGAAGGGGCGGAGGCGGACGGTCGAGCTCTCGGCCCCCGTCGGAGGCCCGTCCGGCGATGGTCGGGGCGGGTCGTTCGTGGACCTGATGGAGATCGACGTGCCGGCTCCGGACGAGCCGATGGACCTGGCCGAGCGGGACCGGATGGTCCAGTCGGCCCTTGATGAGTTGACGCCGCCTCTGCGGGAAATCCTGCTCCTGGCGTACTTTCAGCGCCTGAGCTACGCCCAGATCGCGGACGACCTGGGCATCCCGTTGGGGACCGTCAAGAGCCGTCTGCACTCTGCGGTCGCGAGTTTCGCGAGGGCCTGGAAACGCCGAACCCGCGGGCAGACCGAGTCGTAGGACGAGTCCCGCCGGGCGAGCCCGGGCCGAGCATGGGGGCGCTGACGAACACCATGGACGAGCGTGTGGACCACAACGACGGACCGACCCTGAACCCCGAGGACGCGGCCGCCCTGGACGCGATGATGTCAGGGCGGGGCGAGGCCCCCGGGGGATCGAGCGAACGACGAGACCGGCTCGGGGCGCTGCTGGCGTTGCTGGGAACGCCTGGCGCCGACGAGCCGAGCGACGGCTCGCTCGTGGACCTGACCTACCTCCGCGTGATTCGCGCGGGTCAGACGCACACCATCGAGGACGACGTCCTGGCGCCCACCTGCGCCGACGCGCTCGACTCGTGGACGCATTCTGGTTACGACGCCTCGCGGACACCCGCGGTCTTCCGCGAGCACGCGATCGCGCACCAGCGCCTCGCCGCCCTCGCGACCGCCCCGGTGGTGGGGGAGCGGCGCGGGCGCGAGACGCTGATCGATTCCACGCTCGCACGCGTCCAGCGGGAGATTGACGCGAGCGAGGGGAACCTCTCGACCGAGCGCTGGCGCGGGCCGCGTGCGGGGCTGCGACTGACCGACATCGTCTCGATCGCCGCGATGCTGCTGCTGGCGACGGCGATCATCCTCCCCGTCGCCTCCTCGCTCCGCGAGGGCCAGCGCCGGACCGTCTGCAACTCCAACCTCGCCGGCGTCGGCGGGGCGCTGGGGATGTACGCGATGTCGAACGCCTCGTCACTCCCTATGGCAAACGCGGGCGCAGACCCGCGGTGGATCGACGTCGGCCAGGCGACCGGGAGCTCCAACTCCGCGAATCTGTACGTGCTCGTGCGCACCAACCACGTGAGCCTCGAACAACTCGCGTGCCCGGGCAACCCCCAGGCGCCGACGGTCCGCCTCGGCTCCGACCAGCGGGACTGGCGCCGGCTCGAGGAGATCTCGTACAGCTACCGCATCTCCCCATGGAACCAGCGTCTGCGTTGGGGCGATCAGGGCGCGAGCGTGGTCATGGCCGACCGCTCTCCGGTGATCCTGCGTGTCGCGATGGGCGACCCGTTCACGCCCGACGCCAACTCGCCCAACCACGCCCAGGAGGGCCAGCACGTGGTGAAAGCGGACGGGGACGTGGACTGGGCGACCTCGCCGATTATCAGCGGCGACAACATCTGGCTGCCCAAGGTGATCGAGGACCGCATCGACCAGCTCAAACGGTCGCGGGGCCTGCTCCGGGGCGACGAGCGCCCGACCAGCCCCGACGACGTGTTTCTGGCGCCCTAGGGCGTCGCCGCACGAATCTGGTCAACCCCCTGGAAGGTTGCTGGAAGGGGGGAGACGCGCCTACGCTTCCCGCCACGGCCTGGGGCTCGATCCGGGCCTCTCCAGAAGTTGATTCCAGCGGGGCCAACGGCCCCCGGGGCGCGTCGATCATGCCGAAGAACAAGCCGCACAAGGGACTGGCCAAGCGGATCCGGATCTCCAAGACCGGGAAAGTCCGCCACCGCTCGGCATACCACAAGCACCTCTCGAGCCACAAGAGCGGCAAGCGACTGCGCCAGCTCCGCAAGGACCCAATGGCGGCCAACCCCGAGGCCAAGCGCTTCGAGAAGCTGCTGTTCCGCCGCCTCCGTGGGCGGACCCAGCCGCGAGCGGCTCTGCGTCGGAGTCCGGCGCCGGGCGAGAAGGCCGCCAGCAAGGGCGAGTGATTCATTGAGTCGGTAGCACCGTCCGCCGGGAGACAAGCCGGACCGCTCGGGTCCGCCCCGTTTCGGGCAAAGAGTTGAGGTGATTCATGCCACGCGTACGCAAGGGCGCCGCCCGCACACAGGCCCGCAAGCGACTGCTCAAGCAGGCCCGCGGGTACTTCGGTTCCAACCACAAGAGCCCGTACCGCGCGAGGGACGCGATCATCCGCGCCGGTCGGTACGCGTACCGGGATCGGCGCCGACGCAAGCGGGACCTGCGGGGCCTGTGGATCACGCGGATCACCGCGGCGTGCCGCATGCGCGACACGCGGTACTCGGTGTTCATCCACGGCCTGAAGCTCTCGGGCAACCTCCTCAACCGCAAGATGCTCTCGCAGATCGCGATCGAGGACCCCAAACTCTTCGACACGCTGGTCGAGACGGCGGTCAAGGCGTCCGAGAAGGCGACGGCCAAGGCCTGATCGCACCCGTCCCTCCTGCAAGCTTGGGGCCCACGCTCCCAAGAACCACATCCGAGGCGATGCCATGAGCTGGTGGGTCCACGACCTGTGGAACAGTGGCGAGAAGGTGCTGCTCGTCTCGTGGGTGGTCTGGGTAATCGGTTCGATCGTGCTCCACGAGCTGGCGCACGGCTGGGCCGCCATACGCGTGGGCGACCGCACGCCCATTGAACTGGGGCACATGACGTGGAACCCGATCGTCCACATGGGTCCATTCGGTCTGTTCGTGTTCGCGATCCTCGGGTTTGGGTTTGGCGCGATGCCGGTGAACCCATCTCGGATGCGTGGTCGCCACGCCCAGGCGTTGGTGTCGCTGGCCGGACCGGCGATGAACCTCGCACTGGCGGTCGTCTCGCTGATCCTGGGCATGGTGTGGATGGGCGTCGCGGGCGGCAAGTGGATCCCCAACGTCCAAGCCGAGCCTTTGTTTTATGCCAACATGCTGACGTTCTTGCGAGCCGGCGTGTGGCTCAACGTGCTGCTGATGGTGTTCAACCTGGTTCCGGTCCCGCCACTGGACGGCAGCCACATCGTCGGGCATTACAACAGGGCGTACCGCGAGTTTTTCGACAGCGAGAACGGGCGGTGGGTCGGCTGGGGGCTCTTTCTCCTTCTGTTCTTCTTTGGGGCGCGCTACATCCTCGCCTACAGCTCGACGATGACCTGGGATGTATGGGACGCGATCGCGGGCGCCCTCGGGCTCGCCTGAGCCGGGAGACACGGCGATGAACGCAGACAACGACCCGCGAAGCGATGACGAGATCGAGCTCCCGAAGCCTCCCGATGGCGACGTGGGTGACGAGGTCATCCGTCTCGAGGAGCCCGACGAGACGCCGACGCCCAGCAAGGCCGCCCCCCCGCTCAGCGCCCAACACCCGCCGAGCGGACCGGCCTCAGTGACCGAGAAGAAATCCAAGCCCGAGACCGGCGCCGCCGACAAACCAAAGACCGACGAGGCGCCCCTCGTCCGCCCGGGCCTGGGCGGACCAAAGGCGGCGCTGATCGTCGGCGTTGCGCTGCTGGTCGGGGCGATGATCGCCGCGGCGTTGCGGATCTCGGGCCTCGAGGGCGCGGGCTTCGCCGACTCGACGCTGGCGGTCTTCTACGTCTTGTTCCAGACGCTGCTGCACACGATGACGGGCCTGGCGGCGCTGCTGATCGCGGCGAAGGTCGCGGGGCGCGAGCTGGGCAAGGCCGAGCTGGGCCTGGCGCGGATGCTCGCGGCGGTCGGGGCGTTCGCGCTGGTCGCGAACCTGAACATCCCCATCCCCGGGCGGATCGACGAGCTGGCGCTCGCGGCCCTCGCGTACACGCTGGTCGTGTGGCTCGTCAACAGGCTCTCACGGATGGAAGTGGGCGTCGTCGTGCTGGCGCACGCGATGATCCTGATCGTCGTCGCGCTGGGCTCGCTGCTCGACGGTGCATACGCGGACGCGAAGAGCACCCTCGGCCCGCCCCGGGCCAGGGAGGCCCCCGCCGCGGAGACCACGCCTGCTGATCCCGGGCCCGCCGATCCCGGGCCCTAGCGGGCGTCGGGCCCCTCGGCCTCCGCCTGGGCGTGGACGGCGTCCTCGTCCTCGCCCTGGATGTATGTCCGCCCCTTGTACGTCTTTGCCCAGACCAGGTAGACCAGCCACGCGGCCATCATGACCCCCGCGAAGAACCAGTAGTAGTTGGCGCCCTCGAGCGGGGTCGTGCCGTCCTCGGCCCGCGTCGCGTCGAGGACCGCGTTGACGCCCGAGACGTAGAAGTTGCCCAGCGAGACGCCCAGGAAGTAGATCCCCATGATGAAACTCTTCATCTTCTTGGGGCTCTGCGTGTAGGCGAACTCGAGGCAGACGATCGACACCAGGATCTCGGCGCTCGTGAGCACGAGGTAGGCGAGGAACTGCCAGATGACGTTGGGCATCGGCTCCAGGAAGCCGACGATCCTCGCCTCTTTCCACTTTGCGTTGCGGGCGCCGATGACGGCGCCGTTGAGCGTCCCGCGCCGCATCCCAGACTCGCCCGGAACGTTGAGCGTCGAGAACAACGCCGCAACCTGTTCACGCGAGAATGCCCGCTTCGAGTCGATACGGCTCGCGAGCTGGGCCGCGAGCAGTTCGTCTCCCTCGAGGCCCGGGGTCTTCTCGAGCGCGGCATCCCGAGACTCGGTGTCGTCGGCGAGCCCGAAGTAGACAGCGATCTCGGTGTCGTCCCAGCGCGAGACGCGCGCGGCGCTGATCGCCGAGCGGCTCCAACGCGTCGCCCGCTCCTCGTCGGTCTCCTCCGCCGCCTTGTCGGGGTCGCCCTCGAGGTCGGCGAACGCGGCGGCGTCGGTCTCGAGGTCTGTGTAGATCTGGTGCGCGATCGCTTCCTGGTGGTTCTCGATGCGTTGCTCGATGAGCGCGCTGATGGAGAACGCCGCCGCCGTCAGCACCAGCCCGATGCCGACCTTCCGCAGCGGTGTCGGGCGGAAGAACTTGCCCATCAGCGGGTAGACGATGTAGGTGAAGATCGGGATGCCGATCAGGATCATCAGCGGGTTGACGGCCTGGATCTGGGAGGGCAGCCAGACGATGCCCAGGTCGCGGTTCATCTTGTCGCCCTGGAGGACCCACGACGAGCCCGTCTGGTCGAAGATGGCCCAGAACACGGGCACGAAGATCAGGAACAATGGCGAGAGGTTCAGCAGCGCCCGGCGTCCCTCGGGGCTGAACGTCTCACGCGTCCACTTCTCGAGCCCCGCCGGCGGGACGTGGATGAACGTGTTGCGTCCCATCCAGAACAGGAATGTGGCGATCGCCATCAGCACACCGGGCAGGCCGAACGCGAGCCACGGGCCGACCTGGGCGAGCAGGATCGGCGTCAGGATCATGGAGGTCATGGCGCCGAGGTTGATCGAGAAGTAAAACCAGTTGAAGACCTGCACGATGAGGCGTTTGTTGCCCGTGCCGAACTGGTCGCCCACGTGGGCGCTGACGCAGGGCTTGATGCCGCCCGCGCCGATAGCGATAAAGATCAGCCCGGCGTACATGAAGGGCTGCATGTCCCAGAGCCCGGTCATCGGGCCCAGGTCCATCATCGCGAGCAAGCCGTGCCCGATGCAGTACATCAGGCTGATGATCAGGATCGTCTTGTACTTGCCCCAGAAGACGTCGGCGAGGATGGCGCCCAGGAGCGGGAAGAAGTACGCGCTGCCCGCGAAGAAGTGGTAGACGGTCTTGGCCCGCTCCTCACTCAGGTACGCGTCGTCGCCCGCCGCGTTGAGCAGGTGCTGGGTCATGAAGACGATCAGGATGCCCTTCATCCCGTAGAAGCTGAAGCGCTCCGCCAGCTCGTTGCCGATGATGAACGGGATGCCCCTGGGCATCCGCGTCTCGGTCTGGTCGGGCGTGTCGCGGTATTGATGCTCTGACATCGTGGCTCCTGGTCGGGGTCAGCGCCGGGTGCTGATGGGCGAGCCTATGGGACACCCCGCCCGCCCACAAGTCAACGCCCTTGTTCTGCGGGCTCACGGGCGCCCCCTATCCTCGCCCCATGGACTTCCTCCTCGGACACGACGGCGTCGACTGGGCCGCGGGCGCGTGCATGGTCGTCATGCTCTGGCGACTGGGGCTCCATAAGCGGGACGGCTTCCTCTGGTCCGCGGGCGCCGCGCTCGCCTGGGTCGTCTTCAATGCCCGGCTCGTGCCCATGTCGGCGCCTGGGATGATCATCAACGCGGTCGTCTGCATCATCTCGATCCGATCGTGGTTCACCTGGACGGCGTCGAGCGGGATCGCCGGCGGGGGCCGCGAACGGGGCGAGTCGGGTGGGGCGGGCACTGGCTGATAGGCGGTCAACCGCAGACCGGCTGCTCGTACGCGACGCGACCGCCGACGATGGTGGTTTCGAGCCACCGATCGTCCCACGCGTGCAGGAGCATCGACAGCGGGTCCGGGTGGTCGAGCCAGCCCGGGCTCGGGCGGGCGACGACGATATCCGCCTCGGCGCCGACAGCAAGCCGCCCGGACCGTCCCCACCCGAGCGCGTCGGCGTTGCCCGTGGTGATCTGCCACCAGGCCTCGCCGGCGTCGGGTCCTGACGCGCCCAGCTGGTGCGCGGTCTCGAGCATGGCGCGCGCGACACGGACCATGCTCCGGTCCGGTCCGCCCGCGACGTCCGAGCCCAGCGCCTGGCGCACGCCGGCGGTATCGAGCATGTGTCTGTCCATGGCGCCCGCCCGCAGGAACCTGTTGGCGGTCGGGCAGTGCGCGACGACGGCGCCCGCGCCCGAGATCGCGGCCCGCGACGCATCATCCAGCCAGATGCCGTGGGCGAGGATCGAGCGACCCGTCAGCAGGCCGGCGCGACGATAGACCTCCGTATACGGCACACCGCGGTACAACTCGTGCACGCGAGCGCACTCCGCCTCGGTCTCGGCCAAGTGTGTCTGGACCGCCCAGCCCGCGCCGCTCGCAAGCTCGCCCGCGTCGCGGAGTAGCTCGTCCGTGCACGAGAGCGCGAACCTGGGCGTGACGGCTGGCTCCACGCGCCCCCTGGGCTCGAGGCGCGACGCCTGGGCGATCAGCTCACGCCTGGGGCGGATCAGATCGTCCGGGGCGTCCCGGTCCATGAGGACCTGTCCGATGATTGCGCGGACACCCAGCTCGGCCGCCGTCTCGATCGCGCCGCGGGCGGCCTCCGCGTGCACCGTCGCGTACGCCCCCATGCCGGTCGTGCCGTAGGAAAGGAGCGTGCGGACAACTCTCGCCGTCATCTCACGGGCAAAGTCCGCGTCGGCCCACCGCGCCTCGGCGGGGAAGACGACGCGGTCGAGCCAGTCGAGCAGCTCCAGCCCGCCCACACCGATCACGTCGAACTGCGGCAAGTGGACGTGCGCGTCGATGAACCCCGGGCACACCAAGCGCCCCTCGCCGCCGAGATCGGGCGATGGGCTTGGGCTCTCGGAGATCGACTCGATCCTCCCGTCGCGCACGACCAACACGCCCGAGGCCAGGCGCACCGAGCGTCCGGCACACGGCAGCATGAGGGCCCCCGAGATGGTCAGCGTCCCGCTCATGCGTCCGTGTCTCCGCCGCCGTCCGCATCCTCGCCGTCGTGCCCATTGTCCGCGTCGTCGCCCGACCAGGGTTGATGGATCCAGGCCTCGTAGGCCGCCCGCTGCTCGGGCGTCGGCTCCTCAACCTTGCGCAGGACCCACTTGCCGTCCGGCTCGGCGCCGACCGCGAGTGTGCGCTCGAAGACACGACCCCGGCGAGCGAGCAGGAGCGTCACCTCGTCACCACGCTCGACGTCTTCGAGCAGCTCCTTGATGTCCGCGCCGTCCACGCGGCGCCCGTTGATCGCGATCAGCTCGTCGTCGGCGACAACGCCCGCCCCGAACGAGGGGCTGTCCTCACGGATGGAACGCACAAAGACGCCGCCATCGCGTGCCGCCAGCGAGAGCCCAAGCGACGCCCGCTCGCGGAATGTCCCGTCGTCGGCGTTGTCCTTTGAATCCTTGTCGTCTTCTTCGTCGCCGGCTACACCCGCCGCCTCGTCCGCCCAGGGGCCCTTGCTCGCCTTGAAATGGAACTCCAGCCCGACCGACGCCAGCGGCTGTGTGTACTCGAGTTCGTCGGTCCCCGAGACGTACGAGGCGAAGAACGCCGTGAATGATGAGCCGCTGAGCGCCTCGACGGTCCCGATCAAATCCTCGGGTGTGTAGCCCCCGTCCGCCAGTGGGAACCGCTCGTACATCTCGCGCATGACGTCGTCGAGGGCGATTCGCCCGTCCGTCCGCCGGCGTAGCTCCAGGTCGAGCAGCAGGCTGACCAGCGCCCCCTTCTGGTAGAAGTTGACGGTGGTGTTCCCCGAGTCCGGCGTCCGCTTCGAGAACTTGACCCACGCGTCGAAGCTGGACTCCTCGAGGCTCTGCACCAGGCGCCCGG
This sequence comes from Phycisphaerales bacterium, assembly GCA_029260515.1. Classification (GTDB taxonomy): domain Bacteria; phylum Planctomycetota; class Phycisphaerae; order Phycisphaerales; family UBA1924; genus JAJRXR01. The sequence continues at coordinate 225,580 of JAJDDC010000096.1, forward strand.
GCTGTCGCGAGAACGAGCTGATCGAGCCGCCGACGCGGTCGAGGTACTCCTGCTCATCGATCTGACCCGTGCGGGCGAGGACGAGGTCGTCGTAGTAGCTCGTCGTTCCCTCCGCGACCCACAGCAGCCTTGTGTAGTTCTCCCGGTCGTAGTCGTACGGCTGGATCCCGGCGGGGCGCAGCCGCTTGACGTTCCACGTGTGGAAAAACTCGTGGCTGACCAGCGACAGGAACCCCTCGTAGTTGTCACGGGTCTCGAAGCTCGACGGACGGGTCTGCATGATCGTGGAGTTGAGGTGCTCGGTCGCCCCGCCGAGGCCATCGCCGACGTGCATGAGAAAGACGTACCGCTCGTACGGCAGGTCGCCGAAGACCGCGCCCTCCTCTCGGACGATCTTGGCGAAGTCCTCGGCGAGCCGATCGCCATCCCAGTCCCCCTCGCCCCAGATCGCGATCTGGTGGGGCACGCCGTCCACCTCGAAGTCGATCAGTTCGTGCTCGCCGACCTCGATGGGCGAGTCCACGAGCGTGTCGTAGTCGGGTGCGAACAGGACCCGGGGATCGTTGCCGACCGGTTCGAGCCCGGTCGCGACGCGCCAGCCCTCGGGCGCATCGATCCGCACCACGGCCGGTTCGTCCCGTCTCGTCGGTTCGAACAGGAAGACCGATGAACCCGACAAGAACGCGTGCGTCTCGTCCACGTGGCGTGTTCGGTCGCGGATCGAGTTGGCATAGATCTCGCACGTCGCGTGAATCTCGTTCGCGTCACCCAGCCGAACCTTCCAGTGGTTCTTGCGTGTCTTTTCCCATTCGAGCGGGGAGCCGTCCGCGTCGGTCGCCTCGAATCGCCGGACTGTCCCCGAGTGGTCGTTGATCGCGTACCGCCCGGGGCGCCAGGTCGGCAAGACAAGATCGACTTCGTCCGCGTCCACCTCTCGCAGGATCAGCTCTATTCGGACGGTCTGGGTCTGCGGGCGGTCGAGGTGGACGACGTACTCCACCCCCGGCTCGGCGCCAAAGACCGACGCGGCGTTCAGCAGGCTCATCACGATCAGAGCGATCCGGTGCACGGTGTCCACCTCCTTGAAACCCGTACTGACGAGTCTAGCGATCGTTGTCAACGATCAAGTCCGCCGAGGCACGGTATCCATCGGCCCGGGCGTGGAATGTCGGCTCGGCGACCTTGTCGAAGTACCGTCGCGCCGCCTCGACACCCCAGCCCCGTTCCGCTTCCTGCTCGATCATTTCCCAGCGTCGCCAGCGCACATCTGCGCCGGCCTCGACGAAGACCCGTACGTCGTAAACTCCCGCAACGATCGGGTGCAGCGCATGGATGCCCTCGCACACGATCAGGGCCGCCGGCTCGACGCGTCGCACGCCGATCCGACGATGCTCCTGGAAACACCACGTGGGCGCCTCGACAGCGTGGCCCAGCGCCAACGCCCTGAGCTGCTGGTCGAGCAACGCCAGATCCGCCCGCTCGGGAAGGTCGCGCTCGTGCTCGGGCAGCGTGTGGTAGTCGGGCAGGTAGTCGTCGGTGCGGATGACCACGCCGCCCAGACGCGCCGCCAGCGTGGACTTGCCAGAGCCGACCGGGCCCGTGATCCCGACAACGCTCATGCCGCGATCGCTCGCGGGGAGTAAGCCCCGGATCATCTCGGCGGCCTTGTCAAAGGGCACGCGGGGCTGATTGGGGGCGAACTCGCTTGGCATGACGCCGCAAGGCTAGCTCGCCGATCAGGATCCTGGCCGGGCCACCGGGTCCGCCCCGGTCGGGTACGCTCGCCGCCCCGCGCCCCTAAGGAGCACAGATGGGCTCACCGGTCGGCATCCTCGGCGTCCTCGTCCTCCTCGCGATCGCGTGGGCGATGTCCTCGGATCGGCGGCGGATGCCCTGGCGGATCATCCTGGGCGGCCTCGCCCTCCAGATCGCACTGGCGGCGCTGCTGCTCAAGACGCCGGGGGTCGTGCAGCTGTTCGATGGCCTCGCCTCGCTGATCAACGACGCGATCGGGTCGGTCCGGGACGGGACCATGTTCGTCTGGGGCCAGGACCTCGGCGACCCTGCCAACGGGTTCGTCTTCGCGATCCACGCGATGGCGATCGTGATCTTCTTCGCGTCATTGATGAGCGTGCTGTACCACATCGGGATCATGCAGCGGCTCATCGCGGGCCTGGCCTGGGTTCTTAGGCGCACGCTCCGGGTCACGGGCGTCGAAGCGCTGGCGATGGCGGCGAACGTCTTCGTGGGCCAGACCGAGGCGCCGCTGTGTGTCAAGCCCTATATCGACCGCATGACCCGCTCGCAGATCATGACGCTGATGGTGGGGGGGTTCGCGACGATCGCGGGCTCGGTGCTGGTGGTCTACGTCGGCATGCTGGGCGGCGAGACCGACGAGGGCAAGGAACTTTTTATCCGTCACTTGCTGACCGCGAGCCTCATGTCCGCGCCCGCGGCGTTCGTGATCGCCAAGATCATGATCCCCGAGACCGAGGAGCCGCTCGACGAGGCGGTGCGGATGTCGGAGATCGAGCGCCCGCACGTGAACGTCCTGGACGCCGCGGCGGCCGGCGCGACCGACGGCATGAAGCTCGCGCTCAACATCGTCGCCATGATCATCGCCTTCGTCTCGATCGTCGCGCTGATCGACATGCCAATCGGATGGCTCGGGGCGCAGCTGGACGCAAACCTCGACGACGGTGTCGGCTGGCAGACGCTCAGCATCGACACCATCCTCGGCTGGGTGTTCACGCCCCTGGCCTGGACGATGGGCGTCGCGTGGCAGGACTGCCCGACGTTCGGCTCGCTGCTGGGCCAGAAGATCGTCCTCACCGAGTTCATCGCGTACATGAACCTGGGCGGCATGCTCAACGATCCGGAGGGGGCCAGGATCAGCGCCCGCACGGGCCAGATAGGCGCCTACGCCCTCTGCGGCTTCGCCAACTTCGCTTCCATCGCCATCCAGATCGGCGGTCTCAGCGTCATCGCCCCCGGCAAGCGGCGCGAGTTCGTCTCGCTGGGCATGCGTGCGATGATCGGCGGCGCGCTCGCGTCCTGGATGACCGCGGCGGTTGCCGGTCTGTTCATCGCCGCCTGAGGCGTGCCGTCACAGGCCCAGCCGCCCCGCCTCGCCCCGGATCGCGTCGATACACCGCTCGATGTGCGCCGTCTGGTCGAAGCCATCGCCCATCAGGGGCGTCAGCTCCTCGATCCCGACCGCGATGTCCTCGCGCGAGACAGCGGCCGCGAACGCCTTGTCCTTGAGCTTCTTCTTCACGCTCTTGGCGCCCAGCGTCGCGATGCCCTCGGGGCGCACCTTCGAGCACGCGACGATGAACCCGCTCAGCTCGTCCACCGCGAACAAGGCCACAGCCATCGGGAGCTCCCGCGGTACACCCGAGTAGTTCGCGTGCCCCAGGATCGCGGTCCGGATGTCCTCGTCCACGCCGATCGACTCAAGGTGCTTGACGCCCACGAACGGGTGCTCGGCCTCGCTCGGGTGCTTCTCGTAGTCGAAGTCGTGCAGCAGCCCGCACACGACCCAGCGTGACTCGTCCTCGGGCGCCAGCTCGCGGGCGTAGGCCCGCATGCTCGCAGCGACGCACTCCATATGGACGCGGAGCGCGGGGCTGGCGGTCCACTCGTGCATCAGTGCTCTGGCGCCGGCCTCGGTCATCGTGGTCTCGGGCATGGGGCGAGTGTACCGGGGCGAGTACGATTGGCCGACCACCGGAGCCCGCGATGCCCTTCCCCACGCCCAGCCCCCTGCCCCCCAAGGCCCTGATCGGCATGGTCCACGTCCACGCCCTGCCCGGCACGCCGGCGCACGCGGGTGACACGGTCGCGGCGATCGCCGCGGCCGCGGCCGAGGAGGCTCGCACGCTCGCGGGCTTGGGCTTCGACGCGATCATCGTCGAGAACATGCACGACCGCCCCTACGTCCACGGCGACGCCCTGGGCCCGGAGATCGTCGCCGCGATGACCCGCGTCGGGTGCGAGGTCCGTCGCGCCGTTGATGTGCCACTCGGCGTGCAGATCCTCTCGGGCGGCAACCGCCATGCGCTGGCGGTCGCGTATGCGATCGGCGCCGCGTTCATCCGGTGTGAGAACTTCGTCTTCGCCCATGTCGCAGACGAGGGCCTGTTGGCGAAGGCCGAGGCAGGCGAGCTGCTCCGTTACCGCAGTTCGATCGGCGCCGAGAACATCGCCATCTTCTGTGACGTCAAGAAGAAGCACGCCTCGCACGCGATCACGGCGGACATCACGCTCGCCGAGTCCGTCCACGCCGCCGAGTTCTTCGGCGCCGATGGCGTTATCGTCACCGGCGCCGCCACCGGGCACGCGACCGACCCCGCCCACGCCGCACAGGCACGGGGCGCGACGGGCCTGCCAGTCCTCATCGGCTCGGGCGTGACCCCCGATTCCATCCCCGCCCTTCTCGAGCACGCCGACGCGTTGATCGTCGGATCGGCACTCAAGCAGGGCGGGCTGTGGTCAAACCCGCTCGACACGGCGCGATGCGAGCGGGTGGTCGCCGCCGTCCGTGCGGCGCGGGGCGCGTAGCCCCCGGGTCGATTTCACGCGTCCATCGTTCTCACGCGGTCGCGGCGCTCGCGCCCCCTCTCCATCTCGTCGAGACTTTCGACGCCGCAGACCACACGCCCGCACCACGGACAACGTTGACTCCCTGACGCCTCGCCTCGTCGCCCAGCTCCGACAACGGGTCGTCGGGCTCGGTCAGGTCGATGAGCACATCGGCGCGGCGTGACAGAATCTCGTAGGCGTCGAACGACACAAGCTCGCGGGGCAACTCGGCCGCGTATCTCGCGTCGCCGGACGACAGCGCCACGCCCACAACCTGGTAGCTCTGCGGCGCTTTCTCCAGGCGCTGGTATACACCGAGCCCGACTTTTCCGAGCCCGAGCAGCGCGACACGCAGGCGTGGGCCCGATGGCGCGTCGGGCGCCAGGGGTTCGAAGCGTGCGACCGGCTCGCCCGATGGCCCGACGACATCGAACGCGAGCCCGTGCCTTCGTGCGAACAGTGCCGCCCGCCGCGGCGGGCTCCACCGCCCGCCGCGTCCGCCCACGATGAGCACAGGCAACGCGAGTCGATGGGCGATGAACAACGCCGTCGGACAGGCGCCCTCGTCGCCCAGGCTCGTCAGGCGACCGTCGAAATCCCGTCCCAGTCCCGCGGTGACCACGAGGACCTCGCTGGAGCCCAACGCCTGGGAGTACGCCCTCGCGTCCACCAGACGCGGCTCGGCGTCCAGCGGCCCGCCCCGGCTGAGAGGCGCGAACGACTCGCCCGTTTCGACCTCGACCACGAGGCCGGCCTCACGCAGGGCGTCGCCGATGATCTCGCACGCGTCGAGTTCCGGCTGGACCAACGCCGCCGCGATCTCGCGCGTGTCCGCGGTCGGAGACATCCTGTTGGCCCGCGCGACGCCGGCCCGGCGGTCGTCGGCGTGGGCGCCGGCGACGAGGATCACCCGCCGTCCCTCGTCGCGGACGAGCCCGGCGATCCACCGGGCCGCGTCCGCGACGCGCGCCGCCTCCGCGGGGATGTCCAATCCGATCACAATTGCCGTGTCGAGTCCCATGGCGACTCCTGCCTTTCTGTCTTGCCCGCACGCGCCCGGGGTGTCCCGGGCCCAATGAAAAAAGGCCACCGCGTCTGGCGGTGGCCTTTCGTGCTTCCGAGTTGCTGGGGTTCTTAGCCCGTCAGGTCCTCATGCAGAAAGCCACCGCTTGTGCCGGTTCGGCACATAACGTGAATGACGTTCTGCTGGAGGTTGAGGGCTTTCATCGATCTTCCTAACGCACGCCGGGTGGGAGATGTTCCCGCCCGGACAAGAGAACGCTACCGATTTCGGCCCCAGCGTCAACCCGGTTGACCAAAAAACCGACAGAACCCCCCAGAAGCCCCGGGCCGACGCCGCCCCGGGTCCGCGCCCGTCACGCCACGCCAACGGGGGAAGACATGCCCGCCAGCCGAGCCCTGAACACGACCGCCGCCGCCCTGATCCTCGCTGGTTTCGCGACCGGCGCCGCCGCCGACGAGCCCACCTGGGAGGACCGTCTCGACAGGCTCGAGCGCCGCCTGGAGGTCGTCCGCGACGCCAACCAGATCCCGGGCCTGGCCTTCGTGCTCGTCAAGGACGGGCAGGTCGAGCTCGCCGCCAACCTGGGTTTCTCGGACCTCGACGCGGGCGAGCCCGTCACATCGAACACCGTCTTCCCGGTCGGTCCCGTGACCGAGACGTTCTCCGCGACGCTGGCCGCGCTGGCCGCGTACGACCGTCGCGTCTATCTCGACAAACCAGCCGGGCGTTCGCTGACCGGGTTCACGCTCGCCGACCAGAACGCGGCGCGCCGCTTCACAGTCGGCGACCTGCTCTCGCACCAGACCGGTGTGGGCCCGCTGGAGATGCTGACCTCGAGCGGTGCGACGCGCGAGCAGATCTTCGAGGCCGCCTCCAGGGCCGAGCCCATCGCGGACTACGCGACGACCTTCATCGAGAACCCGGTCACGTTCACCGCCGGCATGGCCGCCATCGAGTTCGCACTCGACCAGAGCTGGGCCGAGTCGATGAACGAGCGGATCTTCCAGCCCCTGGGCATCTCGAGCGCGATCACCGATCCGGCTTCACTCTCGGGCACGGACAACGCCGCGATCGGTTACGTCTGGGACGCGGATACCCAGGAGTTCGTCGCGCAGGCCACGCCCGCGGCGGGCCCGATCGCCCCGGCCGTCGGCCTGTGCCTCGACGCGACCGACATGGCGACCTGGATCAACTTCTGCCTCGACCGGGGCAAGGTCGGCGACACCCGCGTCATGCCCGATCGCGCCTTCAACCAGACCTGGATCTCGCGCGTGCAGATCTCCGAGGGGCGCTCGTTCGCGTTGGGCTGGCAGGCCTCGTTCCACGAGGGCAAGGCCGTCTTCAGCCGCGGTGGGGTATTCGGAGCCTTCTCGTCCGAGCTTGCGATCCTGCCCAACGACGACATCGGCTTCGCCGTCATGGCCAACGCCGCCAACGAGGACCTGGGCGAGATCTTCTTCGCCCTTGTGACCGACGCGCTGTTCAGCGACTGGGACGCCTCACGAGACCTCGCCAACGCCGACGACGCCGACATCTCGGGCGCGTACCGCTTCGACCGCATGGGCGTCGAGGTCCTCGTCACCGACCAGGACGGCGATACATTCGTGACCATCCCAGGCCAGGGCGCGACTATTCTGGAGGCCCCCGGGCCCGACGGCGCCCGCCCGTTCGCTGCCAACAACACCATCTCCGTCAACTTCGTCCGCGACGAGCAGGGCCGCGTCCTGGGCATGCGGTACCGCCAGCAGGGACGCGAGTTCTTCCTCCCCCGCCAGGGCTTCGACGAGCCCGAAGCCGAGCCCGGCGCCGTCGGCGCCCTCTCGCCCGAGCAGGTCTCCGCTGTCATCGGCGAGTACCGCTTCGGGTACTACAACGGCAACATCCAGATCGTCCGCTCCGACGCGGGCCTCGCGATGAACATCCCCTGGGAGTCCGAGCACGAACTCGTCTGGCTCCCGGGCGAGGACCGCTGGGCCTTCGAGGACAACATCTTCACCCGCCTCTCGTTCGTCGGCCTTGACGGGCCCATCGTCGGCGCGATCGAACTCGTCGAGGACGAGGTGTCGCACACGCTCGTCCGCGTGCCCGCCAAGCCCGGGCCCGGCCTGCCCACCATCGACGACCTCATGGCCCTGCGCATGGGCTCGCTGGGATCGAGCCTCTGGCAGAATGCCCAGAACATGCGCATGAAGGGCAAGATCAGCTACCAGAACCAGGGCGTCGAGGGTCGGGCGACCGCGCTGCTTGTCGGCGAGGACCGCTTCCGCCTCGACGTCAACCTCGGCGCCTTCGGTCGCTACAGCTCGGGCATCCAGGGCGGCCAGGCATGGACCGCCTCTAAGGCCCACGGCTTCGTCCAGCTTGAGGGCCCCGCCCTCGCCCAAGCCAGGCTCCAGCACCCGACTGTCGCGTTCGCAGACCTGCGCGAGGCGTTCCTCGCCGTCGAGGTCGTTGCGAAGACCGAGTTCAACTGGCAGGACGCGTACATCGTCCGCGCGACGCCCCGCCACGGCCCGGTCCTCACCCTGACCCTCAGCGCCACGACCGGCGCCACCCTCAAGATGGAAGGCTTCACGTTCGATCTCACCACCGGCGCGACCCCGGTCGCGACCACCTTCGAGGACTATCGCGAGGTCTTCGGCGTCCGGATGCCGTTCCGAATCATCGACGAGAGCCCCGCCTTCGGCCGCTCGCTGACCCAATACGAGGACATCCGACTCAACGTCCCGCTCGACGACGAATCGTTCGCCTACGTCCCGACCGAGTAGCTCGGGCCCACCCCCCGTCACCGGTCCGCCCGCGTGAGCGCGATGAACCGCTCGCCCGAAACGTCGCTGTTTCTATTCCCAAAGATGCTCCGTATAGAATCAGTCGCCGGCCCACGCCCATGTTCACGGCGCGGGCCGGCTTCTTGACCGATTCGCACCGCGCGCGGGTCGGAATCGAGCGGTCTGGCACGGCCGCGGGGCAGGCGATGAAGTGGGTGATCCGGGTTCTCGTCGCTGCGCTGGTCGTCATGGGGCTCGCCGTGTCCGTCGGGCATTACCTCGGGCGCCCGTACAACGAAGGATTCGCCACGATGCCTGGGCTCGTCGCGCTGCACATCGTGCCGGGGGCGGCCTATCTCGCGATCGCTCCATTGCAGTTTGTGCGCCGGTTCAGGGCCGGATCGGCGGTGATCCACAGGTGGAACGGACGCATCGCCGCATCATTTGCGATCATCACGGGACTCACCGCGATCGTTTTGGGCGTCGCGATCCCTTACGGCGGCGCACTCGAAAGCGCCGTCGTCGCGGTCTTCGGCGCCTACTTCCTGGGATGCATCACGCTCGGCGTGTACCGGGCGCGTCGCGGAGAGATCACCCGGCACCGCGAGTGGATGCTCCGGGCGTTCGCGATCGGCCTTGCCATCGCGACGGTGAGGCTGGTGTACGTGCCCATCGTCATCACGCTCGGTGACCCGGCCGACGAGGTCCTCGAGATGCTTTTTGCGCTGACCTTCCTCTTCGCGTTCACATCGCATGCCCTGGTTATCGAGGCATGGCTCCGCATCGGGCGAGGGACCGGCGCCGCCCCGGGAGCGGCCGGCCCTCCCGCCGGGATCTGAGGCCGCGGACGCGCAACTCGCGTGAGGGCCGGCGCGGCAATCGGCGCCCGCTCTCCGCCGGTTCTAGCCTTCCGGCACAGATGCCCCGGACTGACGGATCATCCCCCGAGACCGCCGCCCTCGAGCGCCGCCTCCGCGAGGCACTCCCCGCGGACTACGCCCGCCTGCGCGCCCGCCTCCGAGGCCTGGCCCGAACGCCAAAGAAGAACCCGGGCTCCATCCTCGCGCGCATCGCCCGCGACATCGACGCTTCGGCGGCGCTCTGGTCTCGCCGTCGCGATTCGATCCCCACGATCGACTACCCGCACGACCTGCCCGTGAGCCAGAAGCGGGGCGAGATCGCCGAGGCGATCCGCGACAACCAGGTCGTCGTCGTCTGCGGCGAGACCGGCTCGGGCAAGACCACGCAACTGCCCAAGATTTGCCTGGAGCTGGGTCGCGGCGTCGATCGCACCATCGGTCACACGCAGCCGCGCCGGATCGCGGCAAGGTCGGTCGCGGCACGGATCGCCGAGGAGTTGCGCACGCCGTTGGGCGGTGTCGTCGGCTACAAAGTCCGCTTCGGGGACCAGTCTTCGCCAGAGTCGCTCGTCAAACTGATGACCGACGGCATCCTGCTCGCCGAGACGCAGGGCGACCGGAATCTCAATCAGTACGACACCCTCATCATCGACGAGGCGCACGAACGCAGCCTCAACATTGATTTTCTGCTCGGCTACCTCTGTCGGCTGCTGCCGAAGCGCCCCGACCTCAAGATCGTCATCACCAGCGCGACGATCGACCCGCAGCGGTTCAGCGAGCACTTCGCACACGCGGGCGTGCCCGCGCCGATCATCGAGGTCTCCGGGCGGACCTACCCGGTCGAGCACCGCTACCGCCCGCTCGTAGACCCGTCGGCGGTGACCGAGGAGACGCTGTGGCTGTACGAGGGCGTCGCCGCGGCGATCGACGAGTGCTGCGCGCACGGGCATGGCGACGTCCTGGTGTTCATGCCCGGCGAGCGGGAGATCCGCGAGACCGCCGAGACTCTCCGCAAGAAGTTCCTGGGCGACTCGTCGCTCGAGGTGCTGCCCCTGTACGCCCGCCTCTCGCCCGCGGACCAGCAGCGGATCTTCAAGCCCCACACCGGGCGGCGGGTGATCGTCTCGACCAACGTCGCAGAGACGAGCCTGACGGTGCCCGGCATCCACTACGTCGTCGATCCGGGCACGGCCCGTATCTCGCGGTACAGCGCCCGATCGAAGGTGCAGGGGCTCGAGATCGAGGCGATCTCTCAAGCCAGCGCAAACCAGCGGGCCGGGCGGTGCGGGCGACTGGGTCCGGGCGTGTGCGTGCGCCTGTACTCGGAAGAGGACTTCCGCGGGCGCGAGGAGTTCACATCGCCCGAGATCTCGCGCACGAACCTGGCCAGTGTCGTGCTGCAGATGGCGGCGCTCAAGCTCGGGCGACCCGAAGACTTCCCGTTCGTCGAGCCGCCGGATCCGCGGCTCATCCGCGACGGGTACGAGACGCTGCGCGAGCTTGGGGCGATCGACGACGATGGCGGCCTGACAGCGATCGGCGCCGAGATGGCACGCCTGCCCATCGACCCCAGGATCGCGCGGATGGTGCTGGCGGCGCGCGAGGAGGACTGCCTGCGCGAGGTCCTCATCATCGCGACCGCGTTGTCGGCCCAGGACCCGCGGGATCGCCCGATGGACAAGCGGGACGAGGCCGACGAGGCGCACGAGAAGTTCCGCGACGAACGCTCGGACTTCCTCGACTACCTCAACATATGGGCGTTCTACCACGAGCAGTCCAGGAATCTGTCCCGGTCGAAGCTCCAGAAGGCGTGCGCCCAGAACTTCCTGTCGGCCAGGCGCCTCAACGAGTGGCGTGAGGTCTACCGCCAGGTCCGGGCGCTGCTGATCGAGATGGGGCACACACCCAGGCACACGGGCCAGGGCGAGCCGGCCGACTACGACAAGGTTCACCGGGCGCTGTTGTCCGGGCTGCTGACGAGCGTGGGCAAGAAGGGGGACGGGTTCGAGTACGAGGGGCCGCGGGGGAGTCGTTTTCATATCTTCCCGGGCTCGGGGCAGTTCGAGGCTCGCCCGAAGTGGGTCATGGCCGCGGAGATCGTGCGCACGACTCGGGTGTACGCGCGGACCATTGCGCGGATCGAGCCCGAGTGGATCGAGACAGTGGGGTCGCACCAGATCAAGCGCAGCCACTCTTCTCCCCGCTGGGACGAGCGATCCGCCCGGGTGATGGCCGACGAAAAAGTGTCGCTGATCGGGCTGGAGATCATCCCGAGGCGGGCGGTGCACTTCGGGCCGGTGGACCCTGCGTCGAGCCGCGAGCTGTTCATCCACCACGCGCTGGTCGAGGACGAGTATCAGACACGCTCACGGGCGATCGAGCAGAACCGGCGTCTCGTCAACCGGATCGCGGGGCTGGAGGACAAGGCGAGGCGTCGGGACATCCTCGCCGACGCCCAGACACGGTTCGCGTTCTACGACAAGCGACTCCCGACGGATGTGTACTCGGGGCAGACACTGGAGCGATGGCTCAAGCGGGCGGAGGAGCGGGACCCGGACGTCCTGGTGATGCGCGAGAGCGACCTGGTTGTGGGCGACGCGGCGTCGGTCTCGACCGACGCGTACCCGGCTCGCCTCGGGGTTGACGGCGACGAGCTGAAACTGAAGTACATGTACAACCCGGGCGAGTCGCGCGACGGTGTGACGCTCGAGGTCCCGGTGGAGAAGCTCGGGCAGGTGCGGCGCGAGGAGACGGACTGGGTCGTGCCCGGGCTGCGTGCCGAGAAGATCGAGGCGCTGATGCGGACAATGCCCAAGGGCATACGTCGGCATTTCGACATCAGGCCCGTGGCCCTGGAGTTGGCGGGCAAGCTGAGACCCGGCACACGGACGATGCTCGAGGAGCTGGCCGACGCGCTGGCGGCGCGGGTCGGCGTGCGGGTCTCGCCGTCCGACTTCCGTCCCGACGAGCTGGGCGAGCACCTGTCGATGAACTACCGGGTAACGGACGCAAAGGGCAAGACGCTCGGCGAGGGGCGCGATCTCCCCGCGTTGCGACGCGAGCTGGCTGGCGAGGTCAAGGCGGGGTTCGACGCCGCGGCGGCCGAGGGGTTCAACCGTGATGGGCTGACCGTCTGGGACTTCGACGAGCTGCCCGAGCACGTCGAGTCGAAGCACGCCGGGCGGACGCTGCGGGGGTACCCGGCGCTGGCGGACCTGGACGGCAAGGTCGGTCTACGCCTATTCGACTCTCCCGAGGGGGCAGCGGCGGCGATGCGGGGCGGGCTGGCGCGCCTGTACGTGCATCACCTCAAGGCCGAGATGCGGTACCGGGCGGGGCACCTGCCGGGCATCGACGCGATGCGCCTGTGGTACGCGCCGATCGGAGACGCGGCCCAGCTGGAGCGTGACCTGCTGCTGCTGATCGCGGACAGGGTGTTCGTGCGTGACGACGCGGGAGTGCGGACGCGCGAGGCGTTCGCCGCGAGGATCGACCAGGGCTGGAACGAGCTGGGCGGGGCGGTCGAAGAGGTCTGCACGCTCGCGGCGACGATTCTCAAGCGGTACAACGAGGTCGCGGGACGCATGGGCGAGGCGATGCCGCCCGCGTGGTCGCACGTGGGCGCGGACATGCGCGTGCAGCTCGAACGGCTGATCTATCCCGGGTTTCTGGCGGCGACGCCCTTCGAGTGGTTGCGGTGTTATCCCAGATACCTGGCGGCGATGCTCAAGCGGCTCGAAAAGCTGCGGACAGTCGGGCACGCGCGTGATCTGGCGTGGGCGCGCGACGTGTACGCGTGGTGGGTACGGTACGAGGAGCGCCGGGCCAAGCACGAGCGGGAGGGGACGGCGGACCCGGAGCTGGCCCGCTTCCGGTGGTTGCTCGAGGAGTTCCGGGTGTCGCTGTTCGCCCAGGAACTGGGGACCAGTATGCCGGTTTCTGCGAAACGGTTGGAGAAGCAGTGGGAGCGTGTGCGGGTATAGCGGGGGCGGCAGGCCGTGAGGTCGGGGGAAAGAGAAGGGCGGGCTGGGGGCCCGCCCTTCCGAGTAGTCATGGGTGAGGGAGGTCGGTCGGCGTCAGTCGTCGGCGTTGACGACTTTCTCGAGCGCCTCGATGACGTCCTTGGGCTTTGCGCGCTCACGGTAGTCCTCGTTGACGTAGGCGTAGCGGATCACGCCCTCGGCGTCGATGACGTAGGTCGCGGGGATGGGCAGCTCGTGCTTGCCCGTCTGGTTGTGGGCCGCGACGTCGATCTTGTAGCCCTTGTACTTTTTGACCGTGTCGGCGTCGAGTGTGAAGGCGATGCCGAAGCGCTTGGCGACCTTGTTCTGCTCGTCGTGCAGGAGGTCGAAGCTGAGCGAGCGTTTCTCCTTGAGGTCGATGGCGTGCTCCTGGGCCTCGGGCGAGAGGGCGAGGACAGTCGCGCCCAGCTTCTCGGCGGCCGGGACGACCTCGTCCTGGATGCCTTTGAGCTCGCGGTCGCAGTAAGGGCACCACTCGCCTCGGTAGAAGGTGAGCACGACGGGGCCCCGCTCGAGGACGCTGACCAGGTCCACCCACTCGCCCTTGTCGTTGCGGAGCTTGAGCTTGGGAGCCTTGTCGCCGACCTCCAGGGGTTTGTCGGGGAGTACCTCGGGGAGCTTGGCGTCGCCCGCGGGCTCGGCGGGCTCGGCCTTGATGCTGGCCTTCGCGGGCTGGGCGGCGGCGGGTACGGCGGCGAGGGCCGCGGCGCCCAGGAGGGCGGCGGCGGCGATCGTTCGGTGGACCGGGTGTTTTCTGGGCATGGTTTTCCTCCGGTGTGTGGGTGATTCTTGGTCGCGGGTCGGCCGCGTGTGGACAACGGGCCTCGGCGGGGAATCCTTCCCGTCCCTATGACGTAGCATCAGCCCCACCCGGCCCGGGGGGGCAGGAGGCCCGCAGGTGCGTATCGCGGCGGCACGAGAGACAGAAGCAGGCGAACTCCGCGTCGCGGTGACGCCCGAGTCGTGCGCCAAGCTGACCAAGGGCGGGGCGAAGCTCGTCGTCGAGAGCGATCTGGGGGCGTCGGGCTGGTGGTCGGACGAGGCGTACCGGGCCACGGAGGCGGAGATCGCCCCGGACCGTCGCTTCGCGCTCGAGAAGGCGGACGTGACGCTCGCGGTGCGTCGTCCGACGCCCGAGCAGGTGGGCCAATACCGCCCGGGCTCGGCGTTGGTGTGCTTCCTCGAGCCGTTCCGAGAGGACGGGGTCGTCAAGGCTCTTGCCGAGCGCGGCGTGAGCGCATTCAGCGTGGAGTTGATGCCGCGGAGCACGATCGCCCAGAAGATGGACGCGCTGTCGAGCCAGCACTCGATCGCGGGCTACTACATGGTGCTGCTGGCGGCCGAGCGGCTGGGCAAGGCGCTGCCCATGATGGTCACGCCCTCGGGGGCGATCCAGCCGGCCCGGGTGCTCGTGATCGGGGCGGGGGTCGCGGGCCTCCAGGCGATCGCGACGGCCAAGCGGCTCGGGGCCCGAGTCGAGGCGTTCGACACGCGCCCGGTGGTAAAGGAGCAGGTCGAATCTCTGGGCGCCAGGTTTGTCGAGATCGACCTGGGCGAGACGGGCGAGGAGGGCGGGTACGCCAAGGAACTGACCGACGAGCAAGAATCTCGCCAGCGCGAGGGGCTCGCGGACCGGTGCGCCCAGGCGGACATCGTGATCACGACGGCACAGCTGTTCGGGCGACCCGCGCCCGTGGTCGTGACACGCGAGATGCTCGGGCGAATGAAAGCGGGCTCGATGGTCGTTGATTACGCGGTCGAGTCGGGCGGGAACGTAGAGGGTTCGCGTCCCGACGAGGAGGTCTCGATCGCGGGCGTGCGCGTGATCGGGCTTCGCAACTACCCGGCGATGGTCGCGGTTGACGCCAGCCGCATGTACGCCAACAACCTGAGCGCGTTCGTCGAGCGCCTGTCCGGCCCGGGCAAGGACGGGGGCGGGCTCGCGGGCGAACTCACGATCGACACGGACGACGAGATCGTTCAGGCGACGCTCGTCACGCACGGCGGCAAGGTCGTCCACCCGATGATCCGCGAGCGGCTGGGTCTCGGTTCGGGGATCAAGGGCTGACTGGAAGGACCGGGGACCACGCGATGGGCCAGTTGCAGATCTACGCGTTTGTGTTCCTCCTGGCGATGTTCCTGGGCCTGGAGCTGATCCGCAAGGTGCCGGCCCAGCTGCACACACCACTGATGAGCGGGTCCAACGCGATCTCGGGCATCACGCTGATCGGGGCGTTGATCGTTGCCAGCGAGGCGGACGGGCCCATCGGGCTGACGATCGCGACGGCGGGGGTGTCGTTCGCGGCGGTCAACGTCGTGGGCGGGTACCTCGTCACCGACCGGATGCTGGCCATGTTCCAGAAGAAGGGGGCGTGAGCGGGTGAGTGTGCTCACGACCATCCTCTTCATCGCGTCGGCGGTGATGTTCATCCTCGGCCTGCGGATGCTCGGGCGCCCGGAGACCGCGCGCCGCGGAAACATGGTCAGCGCATGCGGCATGGGCGCGGCGGTCGCGGGGACGCTGCTGGTTATCCTCACCGAGCGCGACGTGACGATCACCGCGGGCGAGGGCGGGATCAACCCGTTGTTGTTCGTCGCCCTGGGGCTCGTGATTGGGGGCGTAATCGGCGTGCCAGCGGCGCGGCTGGTCAAGATGACCGCGATGCCCGAGATGGTCGCGATCTTCAACGGCTTCGGCGGGATCGCCAGCCTGCTCGTCGGGTGGGGGACGCTGCACCGCGCGTTCGAGGTCACGCACGCGGTCGAGACGCCGTCGGAGCCCCCTGTGACGCTCGACACGGGCCTATCGGTGCTCGGCGTGCTCGGGCAGATCGGGGGCGGTGACGGGCGGTTCGTCGCGGCGACAATATTCCTGGCGGTCCTGATCGGCGGCGTCACGTTCACCGGCTCGCTCGTCGCGTTCGGCAAGCTCGCGGGCAAGATCACGTCCAAGCCCGTCCTGTACCCGGGGCAGAACTGGGTGAACGGTGCGTTGGCGGCGTTGGCGATCGCCGGTGGTGTGATGATGTGCGTGGACCCGGGGGTGTACTGGGTCTTCCTCGCGGTCGTCGGGCTGAGCTTCGTGCTCGGCGTCGCGGCCGTGATCCCGATCGGCGGCGGGGACATGCCCGTCGTGATCTCGCTGCTCAACAGCTACTCGGGCCTCGCGGCGTGCGCCGCGGGATTCGCGACCGGGAACATGCTGCTGATCGTCGTCGGGGCGCTCGTGGGCGCCTCGGGTCTCATCCTCACGCGGATCATGTGCCTTGCGATGAATCGGAGCCTCGCGAACGTGCTGTTCTCGGGGTTCGGATCGGTGAGCGCGGGCGGGGCGACCGCGGCGACGGGCGAGCATAAAGAAGCCAAATCGCTCACGCCGGAGGAGGCGTACTACGTGCTCGAGGCGGCCTCCAGTGTCGTCATCGTGCCCGGGTACGGCATGGCGGTCGCCCAGGCCCAGCACGCGGTCAAGGAGCTGGCGGACCTGCTTGAAAAGAATGGAGCCGAGGTCAAGTTCGCGATCCACCCGGTCGCGGGTCGGATGCCCGGGCACATGAACGTGCTGCTGGCGGAGGCGAACGTGCCCTACGAGCAGCTCGCCGAGCTCGACGGCGTGAACCCGTCGATGGAGGCGGTGGACGTCGCGATCGTGATCGGCGCCAACGACGTAGTGAACCCGGACGCCAAGAACGACCCCGCGAGCCCGCTGTACGGCATGCCGATCGTCGAGGTGGACCGGGCGCGCAACGTCTTTGTGCTCAAACGGTCGCTGGCGTCCGGGTACGCGGGCGTCGAGAACCCGCTGTTCTTCCTCGAGAATACGTCGATGATCTTCGGCGACGCGAAGAAGACGATCGAGGGGCTGGTGGGCGAGTTCAAGTCGGCCTGAGGCTCAGCCGCCGCGGCCTCCGGACTGCTCGCCGCCCTTGGAGATAACACCTGGCGCGACGAACGCGCCGCCGCCACGACCGCCCGACTGCTCGCCGCCGAGCATGGGGGCGTGGTGAGGCGTCAGCATCGCGGACTTGCCGCCGCGGCGTCCGCCGGACTGCTCGCCGCCCATCGCGGGGGTCGTCGCGAGTGTGATCGCCAGCAACGCGACGCCGAATGCGAGAAGCGGGGCGGCCTTGCGGGTCTCGTCGAGGACGGAGGCAAGTCGCTTGCGTGCGCGTGAGCGCATCTGCTGGACGGTGTTCTCCTTCATCTCGCCGTGGGTCGCCTTGTCGATCAGCTCGTCGTCCTCGGCGCTGGTCGCCCCGAGGGCCATCGCGACGCGCTTGCGTTCGGAGACATCGGGCCACGACGCGGCGAGTTGGGCGGTGGTCTTCTTGCCCAATGCTGCTGCGATCTTGGCCAGATCGTTGCGGGCTTCCTCGCTCATCTCGATCGTTCCCGCCTCCGCGCTCACCATGGAGAGGCGCTCGGCGCGGGACATGCCGTTGAGGTAGTCACGCTCGCGCTGGGCGCGCCGGAAATGCTTGCGTGAGAGCGCCAGGTACGCCCAGCGGGCGAGGACCGCGGCGGAGTTAACGATCCGCTCGACCGCCTGCTCTGGCGTGGGGTCGTCGTGGAACGTGGGCCAGCCGCTTTTTTCCAGCAGGCGCCATACGCGGGTGTCCACCCATGCCGCCATGTCGTCGGCGTCCATCGCGTTGTCGGTCAGGCGGCGTGACGCGGCGCGGCACGCTCGCGCGATCGGGGTGCGGGCCTGCTTGTCGTAGAGCTGCCAGAACGTGTCGTGGTCTTGAGGCTTCATATCTCGACCCCTTCCGGGAGATCGTGAAGTACAGTTCAGCGGCGCGTGGCGTCGTTCCAGCGGCGGAGCAGCTCTGCCAGCGAGGGCAGGCGCTCGCTCATCTCGCGGAGCCGCGTCTCGCAGTCGAGGTACGCGGTCAGCTCGGAACCGGGCGTGAGCATCTCGGGACGCGAGAGGAACTCGGCGAAAATCCGGTCCGCCTCCGCGGTGTGCCCGGCCATGTACAGCGCCTGGGCCCCGGTCAGCAGGATCGGTGCGCTGCCCGGTGCGATCTCGAGGGCGCCGAGGAAATAGCCCACAGCGTCTTCGTGACGACCAAGTCGGATGCAACGGTCGGCGAGGTTGCCCAGGCTGATCTCGCGCCGGCGGGGGGTGTCGGCGTACTTGAGAGCGATGAGCTCGGCGTCGATGGCCCGGGCGACGTTGCCCGCGGCGCTGAGGGCCAACGCCCGCTGGTTCGGGCGCGCCCACGCCGCGTTGGGGTGGTCCTCGGCGTCCAGCTCGTCGTAGCGATCAACAAGCCCGAACAGCCGCCCGCGGACCGCGGCGATCATCGCGGCGTCGCCCTGCTCGCGGGCTTCGTGCATCTCGTTGCACGCGTCCATGATCGCGGCCTCGAGGGGTGAGAGGTCGGCGGGTTTCGGCGCGGTCACGAGTGTCGTGTCCGAGTGCCGGGTCGCGCGGGTGTTGCTGAGTTCGTGCATGGCCTGTCTCCGTGGGCGGGCGACGCCCGTCGTGAGTTCAACCGCGGATCGGGAGCTTGTATGACAACTGATCCGAAAATTCTGCGAAATCGGTTCGGTTTCGGTTCGAGGAATCGCGGTTTTGAGCCATTGGTGGCGGTCTGTGTCAGGCCTGGCGCCGGGTCGGCGGTCTGGGGCCCGGGACGCACGGGGCGTCCCGATCACCAGCCGGAAGGAGTCTGGCCATGAGCAGGAAGCAGAACAGAGCACGTATCGGGATCGCGGGCGTCGTCGCGTTGGCGGCGATGGCGGGGACGACGGCGCCGGCGATGGCCGGTCACGGCCGCGCCGTGGCGCCGAGGCCTGTTGTTGAGACGTGTATCGCCGAGCAGACGGCGGGGCGTATGCAGATCGGGGCGCGCATGTTCTCGATCGGCGCGGACTACCCGCTCTTTGACCTCGTCGAGGCGTTCCGGTGCGCGGGGTTCATTGCGAGCACGGACGGCAAGTCCGTCACAGTCCGCGCCCCGCGTCGGCGTCCGGCGATGGCGTGGACGAGCGACCTGTACAACGCGAGGTTCGTGATCTCTGGCGGGTGCATCGTGATCACGCTCGGCGAGGTTGGCTGCGGGTGCATCGACGCCGGACCAGATCACTCGCACGAGCGCCCGCGTGCGCGCGGTGGAAACCGCTCGGGCGAGCGTGTCGGCGCGCCGGCATGGCGGAATCAAGGCGGCGGGGGTGTTCGCGGACGCGGGCGGGCTACGCCCAGGATCGGTATCGGCAGGCTGCGCGTTGCGCCGATCATCCGTGGACAGATCGGTAACATCGGCGTCAGCATCCATCAGCGCTGAGCGGTAGGCGTATCGGGACGCGGCTTGCGTCCCACCAGGGGCCGGCGGGTGGGCGCGCCCCCGCCGGCCCGTGTGCTCCAGTTGATCCGCAACCACGAAGGAGGTTTTCATGCGGAGCAAACGACGACAGGTGGGCGCTCTATTCGGCGCCGCGGTGGTGCTGGCGATCGCCGGCGCCTCGGCCCCCGCGATGGCCGCTGGCGATGGGCCCCGGGGCGGGCGATCGTCCTACAGCGATCGCGGGCACGGGCGCGAGTATCGGCGCGGGCACGACCGCTCACGTCAACGCGTGCGGCGGTACTCCCGCGATTCGCATCGGGGTGTGCGCCTCGAGATTGGCGGCGCGTACTGCGGGCCGCGCTGGGCGCCTCTGAGACCCGCTCCGCGGTACTCGAGGCGGTGGAGCCCGCCGCCCAGTCGGTGGCGACGCCCGGTGTGCCGCCCGGGCATCGTCCTTCGGTTCTGAACGGGCGACTCACGTTTGAACCACGACCCGGCCGGGGCGGGGGCGCCACGCCCGCGCCCCGGCTTTGACGCCGGGCAAGCCCCGTAGTATCGGGCGAGGTTTCAGGGGTATTTTCAGCGAAGGAGACGCGATGGGAACGAGCGGCGCGGGCAACGGACCCAGGTTCGGTGTGATCCTCAGCGGGTGCGGCGTGTTCGACGGCGCCGAGATCCAGGAGGCGGTCGCCTGTCTCTGGGCGATCGACAAGCACGGCGGGACGTCCCGGTGCCTCGCGCCCCGTCGTGAACTCGATGTCATCGACCACACAACCCAGAGCCCGACGGGCGAGACACGCGACGTGCTTGCCGAGTCGGCGCGCATCGCCCGGGGAGAGATCACCGACCTCGCGGATGTGAACGGCGCGGACTTCGACGCGATCGTCCTGCCCGGCGGGTTCGGGGCGGCAAAGAACCTGTGCACCTTCGCGGTGGACGGCCCGGGGTGCGACGTGGACCCACACGTCGCGAGGGTGCTGACCGAGGCGCACGCCGCGGGGCGTCCGATCGGATTCGCGTGCATCGCGCCCGCAGTCGCGGCCAGAGTGTTCGGTAAGGCGCTCGCGCCGACACTGACGATCGGGCACGACAAGGCGACCGCCGTCGGGCTCGAGAAGCTCGGCGCCAGGCACGTCGCAATGGATGTTCACGATATCGCGGTCGACGAGGTCAACCGGATCGTCTCGACGCCCTGCTACATGGAGGCCGAGCGGATCGGCGAAGTGTTCACGGGGTGCGACCGCATGGTTGGCGCTCTGCTGAAGATGCTCGCGTCGGCCCCCGCCCGCGCATAAGCCCATGAGATCGCGCGGGCGGAAGCTCGCGGCCAAATGAAAAGCCCCGACCCTGCGGAGGGTCGGGGCTTTCTTCGTGGATTGCTGACGATGGTCAGTTGTTGCGGATGTAGGTGGCCTCGAGCGCCCGGTCGATCCGCTCCTTGGCGTCGGCCAGGTGGGCCCGCGAGTACGGGTCCATCTCGACGGTCGAGGCCTCGTTGATCCAGCCGCGGATCTCGCGAAGCTCCTGGCGGGCGAGCGTCGTGAGCGTGCGCCCGGAGGCCGAGCCCCACGAACGCCCGGTCGCCAGCGAGATCATCCGGTCGAGGTGCTCACGCTGGAGGTTGCGCTTGAAAGGCGAGATCATCGGCTCGCGTGCGGTGTAGCGGCCGGAGGCCGAGTCGTCGTCGGTCCAGACGGCCTCGCGGACCCGGGTGAGCAGCTCGGGCACGGTCAACGCGTCCTCGCCCGCGGGCGTGCGGACCTCGTTGTCCATCACGCGACGCAGACGCATCGGGTTGACGAGCATGGTGAGGGCGCTGGACTGGACGCCCAGGATGGTGTCCTGCACCGGGATGTCGGTCGCATCGACCCAGCCCGCGTCGTCGAACCACTGGTCGGCGCCGACCTTGGCGAGCAACTCGGGCGTCAGGCCGTAGGCGGTCTCGTCGAGGCCGTTGGCGACGATGAAGTCGATGGCGCGGCGTTGCTGCTCGACCTCGACGGGGCGGACGGGGTCCGGGGCCCCAGGGTCGCCCTTGTGGAATCGGTTGACGTAGGCGCCGCCGATCCAGTGCGAGGACTTGCTCATCGAGGAAAGCTGCTTGAAGAGCGTCTTGAAGTAGGCATTACGGGCCTCCTGCCACGAGTCGCCCTCGTCAACGACTGTGTCGAGGATCTTGCCCCGGATGTGGTTGACGTAGACGATGTCGGACTCGGCGTTGTCGATGGAGTTGTTGCCGACGTCCCAGACCTTGGCGGTGGGGTCGGGCGTGCCCGAGGCCTCGTCGGACATGAACGCGTGGTCGGGGTCGGCGGCCTGCTTGGCGATCTCTTTGGGGTCGTCGAAGGTGTAGCCCCAGTTGATCGCCCACATGTCGTAGGTGCCGATGTCCATCATGGTCCAGTCGCCCTGCTTGATGTCGCCGTGGTCCACGATGACGTTGGTGGGCATGTAGTCCATGACCGAGACGCCGATGGGCGTGCCCTCGTCGCCGTTGTTGATCTCGGCGAAGGTGTAGCGGGTGGTGCCCTTCCAGTTGTGCATCAGGCCGAGCGTGTGCCCGACTTCGTGCATGACGACGTCCTTGAGCAGGGGGCCGATGTAGTCCTCGGGTAGGTTGTCGAGCTTGGAGACGTCGTCATCGCCGCCCTTGTCGTCGAAGACGCCGGCCTGTGCGGCCAGACGGTGCATCGCGACCGAGATCGATTGGCGGCGTGCGCAGTCGCAGTAGTACATGCCCTGGGCCGCGTTCGGGCCCGGCTGGCGCCACAGCGCCGGGTCCATCGTCGGGGGCGCCTCGCCGGTCCACTCACGCCCCTCGGCCAGCGCCCTGCGGTACTCGAGGATCTTGGGGCGGTCGGACGAGTTGGCCAAGCGGTAGCGGGGGTCCCACTGGGGGTTCTCGTCGAGCCAGGAGATGGTCTCGGCGTCATAGTCGGCCAGCGCGACGCGGGTCAGCTCGACGTCGAGCCACTGGCTCGCCCAGCCCGTGATGAAGCCCTCGTCCATGACGATGTCGGCCTCGTAGATCTCGCCCGTGTCGGGGTGGGCGCTGCTCGGCCCGATCGCGTAGCCCTGGTGGGAGTTGGTCCATCGGATGAACGAGTAGCGGATGTCCTCGGGGTCGATGTCCATGTACGCGCCGGTCTGGGCGTCCTGTTGGCGGACCTCGATCGCGTTGACGATGCCAACCTGCTCGTAGGCGCGGTTCCAGGCGAGGATGCCCTCGCGGACCCAACGCCGGTAACGCACAGGGGTGGTGTGCTCGATGTGGTAGACGATGGGCTCCTTGGGCGGGCTCATCTTGAGCTTGGGGTCACGCTTCTCGAGGTTCCAGCGGTGGGCGTAGCGGATGGTCTGGCCCTCGCCGTCGTTCTTGGCGCGGTCCGTGTAGTTGGTGTAGAAGAACCCGACGCGCCGGTCGGCCTCACGCGGCTTGAACCCGGGCGACTTGTCGGGCATGCCCAGCGAGTAGTGCACCTCGGTGAGCGTGCCGCCGGCGCGGGGGAGCTTGAATCGGATCTCGACGTTCTTGGGGAACGCTTTGCACATCGTCAGCTCGGTGAGCTGCATGTTGGCGCCTCGCAGGTAGCGACCGAAGAACTGGTCCGACCCGCTCAGCAGCATCTTGTCCATATCGACGACGTAGCCGCCCGAGGGGCCCTGCGCGACGATGGGCACCGTGAGCAGGACACGGTCGGTGTACACACGCTCGAGGGCGGCCTTCGATTCGGCGTCGCCCGAAGAGCGGTAGTCCATGTTCGGCTCGATCAGCGCGAGCTTGTCGTCGTACTTCTTCCAGTACACCTGGCGCGACCCCGGGGCGCCCGGGACGGCGTACTGCACGTACGTGCCCGCGGTCTGGTACCCGGACACGATCGTCGGCGCCATGTAGAACTTCTTGCCCATCATTCCCTTGGGGACCTCGGCCAGCACCTGGGCGTCCTTGTCGCGCTTCCAGATGTTCATCAGCGTCCCACCCTCGGTCGTGGAGACGACTTTCTCGTAGCCGTCTGAGACCTTCTCGAACGGGGGGAGGTCGTCGCCGGCCAGGGCGGGCGATGCGAGGGCGAACGACGCTGCGAGGGCGGCGCCGGCGACGCGGGCGAATGTGGTGGGTCGGTTCATCGTGATCGGGCCTCGTCTGTGGGCATGGATTGGTGAGATCGGTACCTGGATGTATCGGTCCGTGGCGGTGGGAGTTGCACCCTCAGCGGCCACGAGCGGCCATCCTCTCACGCCGGCCTGGGCCAGCAAAGGGCAAATTCCCGCGATGCCGCTCCGGATCAGGTCCCCGCCGAAGCCCGTCATTTATGGCCAGACGCTCGGTGTCAGCCCGGTTCAGGCCCAATCCAGGCCATCCGGGAGTGAGTTGAAGTTGTCGGCTCCACCACGGGTGACGGCGACCATGTCCTCGACGCGGACCCCACCCAATGAGCGCCGGTAGAGCCCCGGCTCGACAGTCAGCACATCGCCCGCAACCAGCGGCGGGCCGCCGATGTCCAGCAGGGGCGGCTCGTGCACCTCGAGCCCGACGCCGTGCCCAGTGCCGTGGACCATCGCGGCCTCGTCCTCGGAGGTGACCTCCGCGGGGCGCGCGAAGCGGTATCCATGCCGAGCAAGAGCGGCGACTGTCGCCCGGTGGACGTCCTCGCCCGTGACCCCCGCGCGCGTCGCGGCGATCGCGTCGCGCTTGGCCTCGACGACCGCGGCGTGCATGCGGACGAAATCGTCGGGCGCCTCGCCGTGGACCACGGTGCGTGTGCAGTCGCCGTTGTAGAGGCTGACGCGGTTGCGGGGGAAGATATCGATGATGACGGGCTCACCGGTGCGCAGCGGGCCCGAACCGCGCTCGTGACAATCGCCGCCCTGCGTCCCGCCCGCGACGATGCATAGCTCGTTGAGGTATCCCCGCTCGAGGAGCCATACGTCGATCATCGCACGAACCCGCTCGGCGGTCAGGGGCTCGGCGTCCATATTCAGCACCCCGCCCGCGCCCGCCTCGGCGCCGGCGATGGTCTCGCACGCCATCCGCACGCACTGCTCTGTCACGCCCTGCGCCTCGCGGAGCCAGACGAGCTCCTGAGCGTCCTTGGCACGTCGATCGCGGACGCCCAGGTCCGGGTCGTAGACCAGCTCGATGCCCGCGGCCTCGATCTCGTGTGCGTAGCTCAGGGGGAGCGTCCGGTCGGAGACGACGCGCCCGACGCCCTCGCGCCGGAGCAGCTCGGCAGCGGCCTGTGCGGTCGCGGTCTCGCGGTCGGCCGACAGCCCACCCTCGGGCGTGAAGTCTGCGGGGCTGGAGACGTCGTCGGCCCGGGCGTTGGCCCTGGCCCGGTCCATCTCGATGTCGCGGATGATGAGGCGCCGACGGCGCGAGCCGTTGTCGCCCAGGACCACCAGGGCGGCGGGGTCGCCTGCCTGGAAGCGGATCTGGTGGTAGAGGGCGGCGTTGTGCGCCGGGATGCCGCCGAAAATGACGGCGGGTATGTGTGCGTCGCTCATCGGGAGTCTCCTGCCTGGCCGAACACGGGATCGTACAGCCCGCCGGGGCGGTAGGCTCCCGGGATGCTGTTCTGTGCCGTCGTACTGGGAGTGCTGGCGTGTGGTGTCGAGCCACTGCCGATCGTCGAGGTCGTCGCCGACGACACGCGGATCGAGTCGTCGTGCCGGATCCGGATCGAGCCGGGGCTGGTGATCCAGGACGACGAGGGCGACGGCGTGATCCAGGTCGTCGCCAACGACGTGATCGTAGAGTTCTTAGACGACTCTGTGCTCCGCGGCGCCGAGGCGGGGACGCCAGGGGATGGGCTGGTGGGTGTGGGCGTCCGCGTCCAGGGCGCCGAGAACGTGACGCTCCGGGGCCTCCGAGTAGAGGGGTACAAGGTCAACGTCCGCGCGACCCGGGCGCCGTGGCTCGTCGTCGAGGACGCGGACCTCTCGGGCGCCTTCCGCCAGCGCCTCCGCTCTACGCCCCAGCGCGAGGACACACGCGACTGGCTCCGCCCGCACGAGAACGACGAGGGCCAATGGGTCAAGAGCTACGGCGGCGCTCTGGTCGTTGAGGACACGAACAACGTCACCATACGGCGCGTCCGTGTCCGTGAGTCACAGAACGGCATCATCCTCGACCGGGTCAACGACTCGGACGTCTACGACAACGACTGCTCGTTCTTGTCGGGCTGGGGGCTGGCGATGTGGCGATCGAGCCGCACCACGATCTCCCGGAACGCGTTTGATTTCTGTATCCGCGGGCACGAGGAGGGCGTGTACAACCGGGGCCAGGACTCGGCCGGCATCCTCATGTTCGAGCAGTGCAACGACAATATCGTCGTCGAGAACTCGTGCACGCACTCGGGCGACGGCATCTTCGCCTTCGGCGGACGTGAGGCGATCGGCCAGGTCCCGCCCTTGCCTGGCGCCGAGATCGACTACGCCGACGCGGGGTGCAACGACAATGTGTTCCTTCGCAATGACCTCTCGTTCTGCTCGGCGCACGGTTACGAGATGACGTTCTCAGAGCGCAACCTCTTTGCTCGCAATCGGCTCGAAGGCAATGGGATTTGCGGCGTATGGGGCGGATACTCATCGGACAGCCGGTACGTTGACAACTACTTCGCCCGCAACGGCCAGCTCGCGTACGGCGCCGAGCGTGGCGGGATCAACATCGAGCACGGCTCGGGCAACACGATCGTCGGCAACACATTCGAGAACAACCGCGTGGGGGTCCGACTCTGGTGGGACGACGACATACGCCTGCTCGCGCTGCCCGGGGTGCGTGCGAACGACCGGGGTGTCTCGGGCAACCGCGTCTCCGACAACACGTTCATTATGACCGTCGACAGCCCGTTCGAACTGGCCGAAGGGGAGACACTCATCGGGATCCAGTTCGAAAACGTTGGGGGGGGCGGGGAGTTCCTCGCGAACGGGATCGCGGGAAACACGTTCGAGATAGAGGACGGCGTCGGCGAGGCCAGCGTGACTGACCCGGGCACGTACGCGCAAATCAACTACGCTGAAGATCGCTTCAAAATCCCGTCGATCCGGGCGATCGGGGATCGCGTGCCCGTCGGCGCCCGCGAGCACCTGCGTGGGCGTCAGGCCATCGTCATGGGCGAGTGGGGGCCCTGGGACCACGAGGGCGTGCTGGTGCGGCGTATCGCCAGCTCCGGCCCGGAGCACATCTACGAGTTCCGGGGCGTCGGTGACGAGCAGCCGCTCCCCGGTGCGTTGCCGCCTGAAGGCGTGGCCGTGAGCATCGAACTGGTGGGGGACGGCGTCGCCCACGTCACGGTCACGCCGACATCGCCGGGGGTGCAGGCGTACAGCGCACAGATCAAGCACACGGGGGGTGTCGAAACGATCTCCGGACGGATCTTGGCCACCGAATGGGAGGCCAGGTTCTGGGCGTGGGAGTCGGACCCGATCACGAAGGCCGCGGCGTGGCGCGAAGAGGCGGATGCGGCCGCGCCCGTGCGTTTGTACAGGCTCGATCTCCCGTTCGGCGCCGGCGGGCCGGCCGGGGTTGTCGAAGGGGTGGGCTCGGCGCCGCCGGACACCGACCTGTTCGGGATGATCGCGAAGGCGACGATCCCGCTCGACGCGGGCGCCTGGCGCGTGCGCACGCTCAGCGACGACGGCGTCCGCGTCATCGTGGACGGCGAGAAAATCATCGAGCGCTGGGACATCCACGGCCCGACGGAGGACACCGGCGTGTTTACGCTCGACGATGCGAGGGAGGTCGGCTTTGTTGTGGAGTATTTCGAGAACGACGGGTACGCGACGCTCCGGGTGGACATCGAGCCAACGGACTGAGCCGAGGTGTTTCGCGCGGGCCGGCCTTCTCGCCGGGCTCGCTGCAGCGTGGTGCGTCGGGGGCGCCCACGCCCAGCCGCGGCGTGAGGTCGGCGCCGATACGGGCGGGATCACACTCGAACTGATCATGCGCGACCCCGAGTGGATCGCCCGGTCGCCCCGGGGCGCATACTGGTCCGACGATGGCACGGGCGTTTACTACCGGCGCGACCGCGAGGGCTCGGCCCTCGACGACCTGTACCGCGTCGACCTGGAGACCGGCGAGACGGCCCTCGTGCCCGACGAGGCGCTGGCCTCGGCGGACGCCGCCGGTGGCGACTGGGACGCGACCCGCGCGCGCAAGGTGTTTACCCGCGGGGGCGACCTGTTCGTGAAAGACGTGCGCACAGGGGTCGAGACCCGGTTGACGCGCACGACGAGCACCGAGCGCTCGCCCGCGTTCATGCTCGGCGACGCCTCGATCATGTTCACGCGCGACGGCACACTGCTCGTCCGCGATCTGGCGACCGGGCTGGAGGGCGAGGCGGCCGATGTCCGCTTCGAAGACTCGCCAGAGGAGGCGCGGGAGAAGAAGCGGAAGGACAGGAAGTACCTCGAGCGTCAGCAGGAGAAGCTGTTCGAGGTGCTGCACGAGCGGCGCGATGAAAACGAGGCGCGAGAGGACCGGGGGCGTCTGCTGCGTGGGTTGGACATGGGGGACGTGCCCGGGCCGTTCTATCTGCCCAAGGGCCTGAAGGAGCGTCGGCGGAGCCTGTCGCCCGACGGGCGGTGGGTGGTCGTGGTCGCGGCCAAGGACGCGGGCGACGAGAAGCGGGACACGATGCCACGGTTCGTGACCGAGTCGGGGTACGTGGACACGTCCAGCGTGCGCGCCAAGGTGGGCTTCGGGCGCCGCGAGGACCAGCGCGTGTTCCTGCTGGACCTGGAGGCGGATACATGGTCGGAACTGGACAGGGCGGTGCTGCCGATGATCGCCGACGACCCGCTCGCGTGGCTCAAGGCGGAGGCAGAGGAACGCGAGCGGGACAAGGGACCAGACACGGAAGACTCCGCCGACGCGTCGGAGGCCGATGCCGAGAACAACGGGGACGACGACTCGGGCGAGGAAGAGAACGAGGATGAGGCAGAGAATGAGAACGTAGACAAGCCCCGCCCGGTCGGTGTGATCGGTGTCGAGTGGAGCCCGGGCGGCGGGATGGCCGCGGTCATGTTTCGGTCCAACGACAACAAGGACCGTTGGATCGCGGTCGTGGACACAGCGGCAGACGAGCCGGCGCTCGATCCTGTGCACCACCTCCGCGACGCGGCGTGGATCAACTGGCGGTTCAACGAGTTCGGGTGGCTGGAGGGCGGCGGGGGGCTCTGGTATCTCTCGGAGGAGAGCGGGTACAGCCATTTGTATCTCTGGTCCCACGAGGCGGACGCGACGACGAGGCTCACCGAGGGCGCCTGGGAAGCGGGATCGATCGCGGAGTCAGCGGCGGACGGCTCGCTCGTGTTTCTCGCGAACGTCGCGGCTCCGATCCGGTACGGGGTCTGGAGCGTCCACCCCGAGAGGCCGGGGCAGGTCGTGCCTGTGGCGTCGCACGAGGGGAGTGTGGAATCGTTCGAGATGTCTCCGGGGGGTGTGCGTGTGCTGCTCCGCGCGTCGCGCGCGACGCGGCCGCCAGAACTCGCGATCAAGAGCGTGAGGGGGAAGGACGCCCCGCGGGCGCTGACAAATACCGTGAGCCGCGGATATTTGGACATGCCCTGGATCGAGCCCGAGTTCGTGCCCATCGCGGGCGTGCACGGGCGCCCGATCTGGACGAAGGTGTACGCGGTGGACGGCGCGTGGACCGGCGAGCCCGGTGAACGCCCCGGCGTGGTGTTCGTCCATGGCGCCGGGTACACGCAGAACTCGGACGACGCCTGGCCCTACTACTTCCGCGAGCAGATGTTCCACACCATGCTCGCCCGCCTCGGCTATGTCGTGATCGACATGGACTACCGGGCCTCGAGCGGGTACGGGCGGGACTGGCGGACGGCGATCTACCGCGATATGGGGCGCCCCGAGCTCGAGGACCTCGGCGCCGGGATCGACTGGATGGTCGCGACCCACGGCGTCTCCCCCGAACGGGTGGGGATCTACGGTGGATCGTACGGTGGGTTCATGGCGCTTATGGCGCTGTTCCTTGAGCCCGAGCGGTACGCGTGCGGCGCTGCCCTGCGTCCGGTGACCGACTGGGCCCATTATTCGCACGGCTACACATCCAACATCTTGAATACACCGGAGTTAGACCCAGAGGCGTACGAGAGATCCAGCCCGATCGAGCACGCCGATGGGCTCGCGGGTCCGTTGCTAATCTGTCACGGCATGGTGGACGACAACGTTGTGTTCCAGGATTCGGTGCGTCTGGCGCAACGTCTGATCGAACTGGGGAAGAAGGACTGGGAGGTCGCGATCTATCCCCTTGAACCGCACTCGTTTACAGAAGCTTCGAGCTGGCTGGACGAGTACCGGCGGGTGTTCAAGTTGTTCGAGCAAAACTTGCGCGAGTAGTGCCGCTCGGCTTCCCCCAGATTCACAGGATTGTGAGAGAATCGTGTGTCGGGCGCAGACGACTTGTGGCGGCCCAGCGGCCGCTCGATCCGGGCATGAGAGAGCCAGGGCGAGCGGGGGCCTCCGAGACGAGTCAGGAACACGCCCGAGGGGCGTCGAGACGAGAACACCGATTGGGAGACACAATCATGCATGCGAGAACGATTTCATACTTGAGCGTTGCCTCGTTGATGTGCGGCGCCGGGGCGTCGTACGCCGCGGGACCGGCGCAGGGCGAGCGTGCGTCGCAGCCCGCCGCCAGCGCGGCGTGGGTTGAGGCGATGCAGGTGAATGACGCGAATATCGCGCCGTTCGGCGGGCCCGAGCCGCAGATCGCGCGGGTCCAGCACCCGCCGATCGACCAGATCCCGGCGATGCCGATCCCGATGGTGCTCGAGATCCCGCCGAGCAACGGCGTGGGGACCGGGGCGCCGGTGATGTACGACGCATTGACGGGCATCGAGACCCTGATGCCGACGCACCCGGGGACACGCGCCGAGGGCGGGAAGGGCGCGGGCTTTAACGGGGCGGACCTCGCCGAGTCGTACGCGGACATGGCGCCGCGTGGATTCGGCGCGATGAGTGAGATCACCAACCCGGGCTCGTTCCCGTGGCGGATGAACTGCAAGCTCGTGATGCGGTTCGTGGACTCGGGCGGGACCAACAGGTTCTACGTCGCCTCTGGATCGATGACCGACGCCGAGACCGTCCTGACCGCTGGTCACTGCGTGTACGCGCACAGCCCCAACGGCACCGTGATCGAGGACTGGGCCGCGGAAGTCTGGGTGTACCCGGGCTGGGACGGCGTGGGCAGCACCGACGGGTTCTCGGAGAACTTCGGCGAGGCACGCGGCACGAGTTTCGGGTCCTGGACCGGCTGGACAGTCAACGGCAGCTTTGACTGGGACGCGGGTCTGATCCGCGTGACGCGGGCCGTGGGCATGCTGACCGGCTGGTTCGGCTGGCAGTGGAGCACCGGCTGCCCGACCACGACGTACAACAACGCCAGCTACCCGTCCGAGGGGTGTGGCGGCGGCCTGCACAACGGGCGAGACATGTATTTCTGGGGCGGCAGTTGGGATTCTTGCCCGGGCAACCAGCTCCAGCTCGACACCGGCGGCGGGTGCTTCGACACCGTCTGGGGCGGCATGTCCGGCTCGGCCGCTTACGTCATCGATGACGGCAGCCGCTACGTCCTGGGCATCTGCTCCAACTCCAACCGCGACGATGTCGGGCGCTACGTCAAGCAGTGGGAGTCCTGGGTCAACTACAGGAATGACTTCGTGACCGGCTCGCGTGGCGCGACTTTTGACCTCCAGGCCCTCCAGGCGCGGTACTCGGCGAGCGTCATCACCGCGGGCAATACCATCATGGGCGAGTTCGATGCGCCCAACCCCACCAACGCGAACCCGGGCACCGACACCTACTACTTCCGCCACTACCTCTCGACGAACGATTTCATTTCCACGAGCGACACGAACGTGGGCGGGCAGTGGAACTACTCGTATAACTACGCCCCCGTGCAGAACGCGCACATCAACCCGCACACCTTCACGATCCCGTACAACACGCCCTCGGGAAACTACTACCTCGGCGTGCTTCTTGACCCCGCGACCGATGGCGTTGATTCCAACGACAACACCGAGGAATGGGACTCCTCACCGATCACGGTCAACGGCGTCGCGGATCTCGATCCCAACACCGTGAGCGCTCCGATCACGGTGTACAACCCCGGCGAGAACCTTAACGTCTCGTTCGGCGTCCAGAACCTTGGCGGTGACCCGTCCAACAGCGTGACGGTGGACTTCCGCCTCTCGACCAACACCACGATCACAACCGGCGACTACGCAATGGGCACCCGGGTGTACTCGGGCATCGCGGGCAACGGCTCGCTCAACACCAGCTCGGTCCGGATGATCCCGACGAACATCCCCGCGGGGATCTACTACGTCGGCATCATCGTCAGCGCGAGCGACGACGTGAACGGCGCCAACAACACGGTCGCCAGCATCGGGCGGATCACGATCGCCGAGTGCCCGGCGGACATGGCCGAGCCCTACGGGATCCTTGACTTCTCCGACGTCTTCGCCTTCCTCGTCGCGTTCGGCAACGAGGAGCCGGCGGCGGACCTCGCCCCGACCTTCGGCGTCTGGGACTTCTCCGACGTCTTCGAGTTCCTGGTCTCGTTCGGCAACGGCTGCCCGTAAGGCCCGCGCCCATCCCTGACAAACCTGCGGCCCCCGCTCTGACGAGCGGGGGCCGTCTTTCGTTCGTCCGGGCGTCGGACGCGCCGGGCCACGCCCACCTAGGCTTGACGCCCGTCCGGTCGCGGGGCTCGAGTTGAAGGGTTGGCACGATGGCGCGCTTGCACGAATACCAGGCGAAGCAACGCCTCCGGGCGCACGGGATACAGACACCCCGTGGGGATGTCGCGTCGTCGCCGGAGGAGGCCGAGCGGATCGCTGGTGAGATCGGCGCCCCGGTCGTCGTCAAGATCCAGGCGTGGACGACCGGGCGCAAGGCGATGGGGGGCGTGGTGTTCGTTGACACGCCCGCGGAGGCCCGCGCGGCCGCGAAGACACTGCTGGCGATGAAGGTCGGGGCGTTCCCGGTGACGCAGGTACTCGTCGAGGAGCGGGTCGCGATCCGGGGCGAGTTGTTCGTGTCGCTGATGATCGACGACGCGGCGCGGGCGCCGGTCATGCTCGTCGCGCCCGGGGGCGGGACCGGGATCGAGGAGCGGGCCGACTCGGTCCATCAGCTTGCGTGCGCCATCGCGGAGGGCCCTCGTCAGGGCGACGTGCTCGCGGCGCTGGGGGGGATGGGCGTGGACGACGAGACAACCCTTCGCCTGGGCGATGCGGTCGGGAAGATCTACGAGACGGCCCGGGCGTGCGAGGCGCGGTCGCTGGAGGTCAACCCGCTGGTGGTGCTCGACGACGGGCGGGTCGTGGCCGCGGACTGCCGCATGACGGTCGATGACTACGCCGTGTTCCGCCACCCGGAGCTGGGCATCGAGATCGCCCGCGAGATGGACCACCCGCCGACGGCGCTCGAGAAGGTGGCGTACGACGTCGAGCAGGCGGACCACCGGGGGACGTTCTACTTCGCGAAGCTCAACACCGAGGCCGAAGCGGGGACCAAGGGTCTGATCGGGTTCCACGGCGCCGGCGGGGGCGGGTCCATGATGAGCATGGACGCGATCACCAACGCCGGCTACACAATCGCGAACTTCACCGACACCTCGGGCAATCCCTCGGCGAGCAAGGTCTACCGGGCGGCGCGGATCATCCTGACGCAGCCTGGATTGGTGGGTTACTTCGGCTCGGGCTCGGGTGTCGCGAGCCAGGAGCAGTTCTGGTCGGCGTACGGCCTGGCCAAGGCGTTCTGGGAGGTCGGGCTCGAGATACCGGCGGTGATCCGGCTGGGCGGCAACTCCGAGGACCGGGCGGTGCACATCCTGGAGAAGGCGTGCGCCGAGCTTCCCGCGGCGGTGGAGGGGTACAAGAAGGACGACACGCCGCAGATGATCGCCGAGCGGTTTGACGCGCTCGTGCAAGCGGCGGGCGGCAAGACGCACGACGTCCGATCGCGGCGTGTGCCCGCGTTCGTCGGCAAGGCCGACGCGTACAGCTTCCCGATCACGGGCGGGACGGTCTGGATCGACGCCGCGCGCTGGGGCGAGATCGGGAGTGTGGTCGTCGAGCACTCGCACGGTCTGCTGAAGGACGTGGGCGGCAGGCCGGCGCTCGCGGTTGCGCAAGAAGAGATCGCGGGCAAGGACTCGGAGCTGATCGCATGCGAGGTAGAGTGCCGGATGGCGGGGGCGGACATCGTGTTCGTTGACCTGGACATCCCCGGGCTCGAAGGGGTGGTGGCCTGATGGCGATCATCATCGACGAAACCAAGAAGGTCATCGTCCAGGGCATCACCGGGCGCGAGGGGCAGGCGCGGACGAAGCTCATGGTCGGGTACGGCACGAACGTCGTCTGCGGCGTAACACCCGGCAAGGCGGGGCAGGACGTCCTCGGTGTGCCGGTGCACGACTCGGTCAAGGACGCGGTCGGGGCCGCTGGTGGCGTGGACATCTCGGTCGTGCTCGTGCCGGCCAAGTTCGTCAAGGGCGCGACGATCGAGGCGATCGAGGCGGGCGTGAAGCTGGCGCTGATCGTGCCCGACCGCGTGCCGGTGTGGGACGCGATGGAGATCGCCGCGTGCGCGAAATCCAACGACGCCCAGTTCATCGGTCCCAACACGCTCGGCGTGCTCAGCCCCGACCGGGGCGTGATCGGCATGATGGGCGGGCGGGCCGAGAGCGCCAAGGCGTGGTTCAAGCCGGGCGCCGTCGGCGTGATCTCCCGCTCGGGCGGCATGTCGTCCTCGACGGCGTACTACCTGGGCCGGGCGGGCATCGGAATCTCGACGATCTGCCACGTGGGGGGCGATTCGGTCCTGGGCTTGCGTATCCCGGACGTGGCGCTGATGTTCGAGGACGACCCGCAGACCGAGGCGATCGTGATCTTCGGCGAAATCGGCGGTTCCATGGAAGAGGACCTGGCCGAGCTGATGCGGGCCGGGCGCGTGACCAAGCCCGTCGTCGCGTACATCGGCGGCAAGGCGGCCAAGGAGGGCACGCGGTTCAGCCACGCCGGGGCGATCATCGAGCGCGGGCGCGGCACGCACGCGGGGAAGGTCAAGGCGCTGACCGGTGCAGGGGCGACGGTTGTGGATGGCTTTGGGGATCTGCCGGCGGCGACAAAGAGAGTGCTCCTGAAGATTTGAACACGAAGGGCACGAAGCACGCGAAGATATGATCATGCTTTGAGCTCTTCGCGACCTTCGCGTTCAATCGAGAGGCCGAGCCATGCCCGACGCCTGGGAAACCAAGATCACGCAGATCAGGCCGAACGAGGTCCGGGTGCGTGGATACGACATCGCGGAGCTGATGGGGCGGGTCTCGTTCGGCGCCGCGGTGTACCTGATCCTCATGGGCGAGCTGCCCGACGAGAAGACCGGGCGCCTCATGGACGCGATCGTGGTCAGCAGCATCGACCACGGGGCGACACCGCCGAGCTGCCTGGCGGCCCGGACCGTCGCGAGCACGGGGGCGGGCCTGAGCCAGTCGGTCGCCGCCGGGATCATGTCGATCAACAGGCACCACGGCGGGGCGATCGAGAACTGCGCGAGACAGCTCAAAGAAGTCATCAACCGCAAGCACGCGATGGGGATCGGGTTCGACGAGGCCGCGAAGGTCGAGCTCGATGAGATGAAGTCCCGCGGCGCCCGCATGAGCGGGTTCGGGCACCGCGTGCACACCGCCGACCCTCGGACGGCGAGGCTCCTCGAGCTGGCGGACGAGGCGGGCGCGTGCGGCGAGCACGTCGCCGCGGCCCGGGCGGTCGAGAAGGCGTTCGCCGACAAGGGCAAGCCCCTGCCCATCAACGTGGACGGCGCGATCGGGGCGATCCTGGCGGACCTGGGCTTCTCGCCCGAGGTGATGAACGGCGTGTTCATGATCGCCCGCGTGCCCGGACTTGTCGCGCACGTGAGCGAGGAGCAGGCGATCCAGAAGCCGATGCGCAAGATCGATCCTGTGAACCACACGTACACAGGGCCGGGGCCGCGGACGATCGCGTGATGGAACTGCCTCGCCTGGAGACCGAGCGGCTCGTGCTCCGGGCGCCGAGCGAGTCGGACGTGCCCGCGATGCCCGGGGTCTTCCACGACCCGGACATTTACGCGTACACACGCAACATCCCGTACCCCTACACGCCCGACGACGCGGTCGCGGCGATCGATCGGTACCGGCGTCTGGCCGACGAGGGGCGTGCGATGACGCTGTTCCCCGAGCTGATCGAGACGGGCGAGATGATCGGCCTGGCCGTGCTCGTCGTGGAGGCGGACAGGCCTGTTGCGGAGCTTGGGTACGCGCTGGGGCGGCGGTGGTGGGGACGGGGGTACGCGACCGAGGCCTGCCGGGCGATGCTCGCCTACGGCTTTGGCACGCTCGGGCTCGACGAGATCAACGCGCACTCGATGGTCCGCAACCCGGCCTCGGCCCGCGTGCTCGAGAAACTGGGCATGGTCTCGCTCGGCGAGATCGCGAAGGCGTGCGAGAAGGACGGTCTCCTGTACGATGCGCACGGGTACGTCATGAACAGGGCACAATGGGAATCCAGATGAGCTACACGACAGGGCAGATCGCCGAGCTGTTCCCCAACATCATGGACATCGCAGACACGGGCCTGCGCGACAAGGTCGCGGCGGTCTGGTCCGAGGCGATAACAACCGGGTGCGGCGGCAAGGGCTGGACCACCGACGAGCTGCGGGCGGTGCCGTTCACGCTGCTCGCCGGGGACATCGACCTGCGGTACATCGAGCACCTCAACTCGTGCTGCAAGCAGTGCATCGCGATCGCGGGCGTGCTCAAAGAAGTCTTCGGCGACCGGATCCCGATCAACCTGGACCACCTGATCGCCGGCTCGCTGCTGGCCGACGTGGGCAAGCCCCTGGAGTTCGACAAGGACGCGAGCGGCAAGGTCATCAAGGGCTACTTCGGCGAGATGCTCAGGCACCCGTTCAGCGGCGTCGCCATGTGCTACAAGCACGGCATCCCGCCCGAGGTCATGCACATCGTCGCGACCCACTCGCACGAGGGCGACAAAGTGCAACGCTCTATCGAGAGTATCATCTTCCACCACGCGGACTTCGTGGACTTTGATATCGCCAAGTACCTCGGCGCTCAGGCGGCGAAGCGGTAGTTGCTGCCCGGCCCGGCGGGCTACCTCCCGGACAGGAAGTCACGGAGTACGACGGCGTGGTTCTGTGCCTCGTCGCGTGAGGCGAACAGGAGCGTCAGCGTCTTCTTGCGGCTCGCCTTGGCGGCGTCGAGGAGGGCGGCGGTCGCGGTCTTGTTCGCGCGGAGTTCCGTCAGGTACGCCCGCTCGAACCCGCCCCAGTCCCCCGAGTCGGCGTGGTACTGCTTGCGGAGCTGAGCGCTCGGGGCGATGTCCTTGTCCCACCTGTCAAGGGCGGCCGCGTCCTTGGTCATGCCCCTGGGCCAGAGGCGGTCCACCAGGACGCGGAATCCGTCGCCCGGGGCGGGGTCCTCGTAGACGCGTTTGATCCGGATCGTCATCGTGTCGCTCCCGAGTGGGCCGGCGTGTGCAGGGGGCAACCACGCCCGGCGCCCCCCTATTCTCCGCCCATGGGACAGACCGCCATCGAAAAGATCGTCACCCGGTACGCCGTCGGCCTCAAGCCGGGGCAGAAGGTCCACGCGGGCGATTTCGTCACCATCCGCCCCAAGCACGTGATGACACACGACAACACGGGGGCGGTGATCCCGAAGTTCCGGTCGATCGGGGCGACGAGGGTCATTGACCCGCGCCAGCCGGTGTTCGCGATCGACCACGACATCCAGAACACGACGCCGGAGAACCTGGGCAAGTACGCGAAGATCGAGGCGTTCGCCCGCGAGCACGGCATCGACTACTACCCGCCCGGTCGCGGGATCGCCCACCAGGTGATGGTCGAGGAGGGGTACGTCACGCCGGGGGCGCTGGTGGTCGGGTCGGACTCGCACTCGAACCTCTACGGCGCCATCGGCGCGGTGGGCACCCCGGTCGTGCGCACGGACGCGGCGGCCCTCTGGGCGACCGGGCAGACGTGGTGGCAGATCCCCGAGCAGATCAAGGTCAACCTGACGGGCAAGCTGCGCCCGGGCGCGACGGGCAAGGACGTGATCATCACGCTGTGCGGATATTTCAACGCCGACGAGGTGCTCAACGCGGCGGTCGAGTTCCACGGCGAGGGTGTCGCGGGTCTGAGTATCGATGACCGCCTGACGATCTCGAACATGACCACGGAGTGGGGCACGCTGCTCGGCATGTTCCCGTTCGACGAGCCGCTCAGGGACTATCTGCTCGCGCGGGCGGCGTACTTCGCGGGCCGCACGGGCAAGACGCCGCGGTACACACGCGAGGACGTCGAGCGGTGGTGGGCCGATCGCGATGCGACGGCGCCCGACGCGGATGCGCACTACTGCAAGGTGCTGGAGCTGGACCTCTCGACGGTCTCTCCGCACGTCTCCGGGCCAAACTCGGTCAAGGTCATGCGTTCGGTGCACGAGGTGGAGGGCGAGAAGATCGCGGTGCACAAGGCGTACCTGATGTCGTGCGTAAACGCGCGGCTGAGCGACCTCGAGGCCGCGGCGGGGGTGGTGGGGGACCGGAAGGTCGCCGCTGGCGTCGAGTTCTACGTCGCGGCGGCGTCGAGCGACGTGCAGCGACTGGCCGAGGAATCCGGCGCCTGGGCGC
Source organism: Phycisphaerales bacterium (assembly GCA_029260515.1). Lineage (GTDB taxonomy): Bacteria > Planctomycetota > Phycisphaerae > Phycisphaerales > UBA1924 > JAJRXR01. The sequence goes on from JAJDDC010000096.1 coordinate 263,845, forward strand.
GGCTCCTGGGCGCCGGTGCGATCGCGCTGCCCGCCGGGTGCGGGGCGTGCATCGGGCTGGGCGCGGGAACGCTCGAGGCGGGCGAGGTCGGCATCAGCTCGACCAACCGCAACTTCCAGGGTCGGATGGGGTCGCGTGAGGCGCTGTGCTACCTGGCGAGCCCAGCGGTGGTCGCCGAGTCGGCGGTCCGTGGGTACATCGCCTCGCCCGCGGACTTCGAGACGCAGACCAAGGGCTCGTGCCGTGTGCTCGACAGGGGCGAGGCGGACACAGGGGCGCAGGAGATCATCGAGGGCTTTCCCGAGAAGCTCAGCGGACGCGTGCTGTACCTGCCCCTGGACAACCTGAACACCGACGGGATCTACGGCAAGGACGTCACGTACCGCGACGACATCACACTCGCCCAGCAGGGTCAGCACGCGATGCTCAACTACGACCCCGCGTTCCAGTCGATCGCCCGCGAGGGCGACATCATCGTGGGCGGCCGGAACTTTGGGTCAGGGTCCAGCCGCGAGCAGGCGGCGACGGCGCTGGCCTCGCGTGGTATCAAGCTGGTCATCGCCGCAACAGCGAGCCAGACGTACAGCCGCAACGCGTACAACAACGGGTTCGTGATCCTGGAGTGCCCGGCCCTGACCGACGCCCTGGCGGCCCGGTTCGCGGGCGAGGCCGCGGCGGGGACGCGGACCATCCCGGGCCCGGAGATCGAGGTGGACTTCGCCGGCGGGCGTATCACGATGGAGGGCAAGGCCTTCCGGTTCGCCGCGCTGAGCCCGACGGCCCAGGAGTTGGTCGTCGCTGGGGGCAGCGAGAACGTGGTCCGCACACGTCTGGCCGCGGGCGTTTGACCGGTTTTCACCCCGCCTAGACTCACGCCTTATCGAGCGAGCGCACCCCTTTTCCAGCCGCCCACGGGGCGGGGAGAGTGTTGAAGATGGCGAAGTACAAGATCGCGTGGATGCCGGGCGACGGCGTGGGCAAAGAGGTCATGGAGGCGACGCGGGTCGTCCTGGACGCCATGAAGTTCGACGCCGAGTACATCCCGGCCGACATCGGCTGGGACTTCTGGTGCAAGGAGGGCAACCCGCTGCCCGACCGCACGATCAAGACGCTCAAGGAGACGGACTGCGCCCTGTTCGGCGCGATCACCTCCAAGCCGCGCGACGAGGCGAACGAGGAGCTTGACCCCTCGCTACGTGACAAGGGCCTGAGCTACTTCAGCCCGATCGTTAAGCTCCGTCAGCTCTTCAACCTGCACACCAACCTGCGCCCGTGCAAGGCGTACCCGGGCAACCCGCTCAACTACCGCGACGACATCGACCTGGTGGTCTTCCGCGAGAACACCGAGGGGATGTACGGCGGGATCGAGTGGTTCCCCCTGCCCGAGAAGATCGCGACCGCGATGGCGGACAAGGAGGTCGGGCACCCCGACCGGATGAAGCGCTGGTTCGACAAGGGGCTCGAGAACGTCGCGGTGTCCACGCGCGTCATGAGCAGGCAGGGGTGCGAGAGCATCTGTCGCCAGAGCTTCGAGTACGCGAAGAACTTCAACCGCAAGAGCGTGACGCTCGTCGAGAAGCCCAACGTGCTCCGCGAGACGGGCGGGCTGATGACGCGGGTGTTCCGCGAGGTCGCGAAGGACTACCCGGGCATCGGCGCCTGGGAGGCGAACATCGACGCGATCTGCATGTGGATGATCAAGAACCCGCAGGACTACGAGGTGCTCGTCGCCGAGAACATGTTTGGCGACATCGTCAGCGACCTGTGCGCCGGCCTCGTCGGCGGCCTGGGCTTCGCCTGCGCCGCGAACATCGGCGACGAGTACGCCGTCTTCGAGCCGACCCACGGCTCGGCGCCCAAGTACGACGGCAAGAACGTCGTCAACCCCATGGCCATGATCCTGACCGCCAAGATGATGCTCGACTGGCTGGGCGAGAAGAGCGACGCGCAACGCCTCGAGGCCGCCTGTGCCGCGGTCATCAAGGAGGGCAAGGTGGGCACGTACGACGTCAAGGGCGTCCGCGCGGGCCAGCCCGGGTCGAACTCGACGATGGAGGTCGCCCAGGCGGTCGCCGCGAAGCTCTAGGGGTTTGTAACGCGGCCCCGGGGTCAGTCTGGGAGCGTGCGGGGGCGATATCGGCTGTCCCGGTGCCCAGATACCCGCGCCGCTCTTGACCAGGCGCTCGCGATCCGTTGAGATTGATCTGACCGCCTGTCACGGACGCTCGTGGGCGGAGGAGAGAGAGAATGAACATGCGTTGCACACGCCGCGTTCCCGCGGTAGTTCTGGCGGTCCTCGCCGCGGGCCCCGCCCTCGCCGACATCACCGTCGGCCAGATCGATGACTTCCAGGACGGCACGCTCCAGGACTGGGGCAACGGCATCATTGAGTCGCTGGTCACGAACGAGGACGGAGGGCCGCTGGGCGCTGGCGACCGCTTCCTCCAGACCATCACAACCGGGCTCACCAACGGGCCCGGGAGCCGTCTGGCGGTCTTCAACCGCGAGCAGTGGACCGGCGATTACCTCGCGGCGGGTGTGACGTCCATCTCGATGGACGTGGCGAACTTCACACCCAGCGACACGCAGCTCGAGCTGCGCGTGATGCTCTTCTCCGACACCGGGTCGGTCTTTACCTCCACCGTCGCCTCAGTCGTCGCGGCCGACGGCCAGTGGACCACGGTCACGTTCGACGTCACCGAGGGCGGGCTGACGATGGTGGACGGGCTGTTCACGTATCAGGAGTCGATCACGGCGATCAACCGCCTGCTGGTCCGCCACCAGCCGGGGGAGCCGCAGAGCGTGGGCGCCGCCCCGCACTTCCGCGATGGCGTGATGGGCCTCGACAACATCCGGGCGCTGCCCGCGCCCGGGACGCTCGCCCTGGTCCCGCTGGCGGGCGCCTTGCTCGTCAGACGCCGGCGTTGAGCCCGTCCGATTTGCCCTCCTATGGTCTGCTCCACCGGGCGAGCACCCGGGCACGGAGGGACCGATGGGCAGCTACAAGACCGACGGATTTATCAGCTACGACATCGCGGCCTGGGTCGAGGGCCTGCGCTACGAGGACCTGAGCCCCCAGGCGGTCGAACGCGCCAAGCTGTTCTGGTACGACTCGGTCGGCTGCGCCCTGGGCGGCTCGCAGACCGAGGACGCCCAGATCCTGCTCGCGCACCACCGGGAGATGCACGGCGAGACGGGCGGGGCGTGCACGTGCTTCGTCTCCGGGTACAAGACCAACCCCGTGGACGCGGCGTTCCTCAACAACCACATGGTCCGCGCGATGGACTACAACGACATCTACTGGAAGGCGGACCCGAGCCACCCGTCGGACATCATCTGCGGGCCGCTGGCCGTGTGTGATCTCAAGGGGCTCACGGGCAAGGACCTGATCCTCGCGACGATCGTCGCCTACGAGCTCGAGATGCGTCTGGTCGAGATCGGCCAGCCGGGCGTCCGCGAGTACGGGTGGCACCACGCGACGCTGACCGGGTTCGCGGCGCCGTTCGCGGCGGGCAAGGCGCTGGGCCTGAACAAGGGCCAGCTCGTCAACGCAGCGGGGATCTGCGCCAGCCGCACGGGATCGCTCGGCGCCGTCACCGCGGGCAAGCTCACGATGATGAAGAACACCGTGGACCCCTGGGCGACGCGGATGGGCGTCGAGAGCGCCCTGCTCGCGGCCCGCGGCTTCTCCGGGCCCGAGCACATCTTCGACGGCAAGGAGGGGCTCTTCCACGTCTTCGGGCACGCGGTCTACGACGGCAAGCCCTGCGCGTTCGATGCGGAGGGACTGACCAAGGACCTGCCGAAGGCCGCGGGCGATCACTACCGGATCCTGGACTGCGGGATGAAGTCGTTCCCGATCGAGGCGCTGAGCCACGCGCCCCTGAGCGCGATGATGAAGATCGTCAGCGAGCACGACATCGACCCGGACAAGGTCTCGGAGATCAAGGTCGAGGTCATCGCGCGGGCGGCGGACATCCTGGGCGATCCGCACAAGTACCGCCCGACGAGCCGCGAGACGGCGGACCACTCGCTGCCCTACTCGCTCGCCGTCGGCCTCGTGGACGGCAAGGTCACGCCCCTGCAGTTCGAGGACGAGCGCGTCCGCGATCCGAAGCTGATCCCCGTGATGGACAAGATCAAGGTCGTGCCGAACACGGAGTTCGAGGCGATGTTCCCCAAGTTCCAGCCCAGCCGCGTGACGATCACGCTGGCCGACGGGACCAAGCATGTCCAGCAGGTGGACGTTCCCAAGGGCGACGCCCGCGACCCGATGACGCAGTCCGAGATCAAGGTCAAGTTCGACGCCCTCGGCGCGTGCGTGATCGGGCAGGACAAGTGCGATAAGGCGGGCGAACTGGTCATGGCGCTCGAGAACGAGACGTCGCTGGGCAGGTTCTTTTCGCTGCTGACCGCCTGAGACGGAGCCGGGCATGGCCAACCTGGTTGAGATCGTGCTCGGGCGTTGGGCCCACCAGGGCGAGTACGCCGAGCGTCTGACGGCGGACCTGACGAGCGAGCGAGTCTTCACAGAGCCGCCGGGGGGCGTGGTGATGAACCACCCCGCGTGGGTGCTGTGCCACCTGAGCGTGTACATGCCCGTGCTGACCGATCTGCTCGCGGGGGGGACGGCCGCCGACCCCCTGGAGCACCGGTACGGGCGCCAATCGAAGCCGAGCCTTGACCCGGAGCAGTACCCGGTTTGGCGTGAAGTCCGCGAGACGTACCTGGCCCAGCACCGGGGCCTCGGCGGGCTGCTGGAGTCGGCGTCCGACGCCCTCGACCGCCCGGTCCCGATCCCCCGCTGGGCGCAGCGCTGGCCCCGCCTGGGCGACGCGGTCGTGCACCTGATGGTCCACCACGAGTCGGTGCACCTCGGGCAGGTGAGCGCCTGGCGCCGGGTCTGCGGCCTTCAGAGCGTGTGAACCGCGATTGCGGGGCACGTGGGCGGCACGGCGCGTGCAACTTTGCGGCCCGCGACACCCCCTCCTAGGCTCGATGCGAACCCCGGGCGACGCCGGTCGGCGCCTGACTCCCGACCGCCCCGCCCGAGCCCGTTCCCTGCGAACCAGCCCCGGGAGGTGGTGTGAGTCTCGACGAAGCCACGATCAGCCAGACATTCGAAATCGTCCGCCGATACATGGACCTGGACACGCAGGTCCCGGTCCGCCCCGTGCGCACGCCCGAGGACCTTGAGTCCGACCTCGAGCTCGAGCTCACCGGCATCGGCGCGCCGATGCACGAAGTGATCGCAAAGCTCTGGCGGGTGATGGCCGCGACGCCCTCGACCACCAGCGTCAAGTTCTTCAACCAACTGTTCGCGGGCCAGGACGCCGCGGCGACCGTCGCCGACATCATCTCGGCGGTCGCCAACACGCCCATGTACACCTTCAAGTCGGGCGGGCCCCAGATCCTCATCGAGAAGGCGTGCATCCGGCGCATGGCCTCGAAGGTCGGCTACGAGGACGGGGACGGGATCTTCGCCCCCGGCGGCTCGCTGTCCAATATGGCCGCCATGGTCATCGCCCGGAACCACGCGGTCCAGGGCTCGCGCGACACGGGCGTGAACACCTCGCGCGCGTTGATCTACACGTCCGAGGAGTGCCACTACTCGGTCCGCAAGGCCGCGGGCATGGTGGGCGTCGGGCGTGAGAACGTCCGCTTCGTCCCCGCCGACGAGCGGGGGGGCATGCGGGCCGACGCGCTCCGCGAGATGATCGTCGAGGACCGTGGGGCGGGCGCGACGCCGGTGATGATCAACGCGACCGCGGGCACGACGGTCCAGGGCGCGTTCGACCCGATCGACGCGATCGCGGACGTGGGCGAGGAGCTGGACGTCTGGGTGCACGTGGACGGCGCCTGGGGCGGGTCGGTCCTGCTGTGCGAGCGAATGCGTCACCTGGTCGATGGCATCCACCGCGTGGACTCGGTCACGTGGGACGCGCACAAGCTGCTGGGCGTGCCCCTGACCAGTTCGGTCCTGCTCACCAAACGCCGAGGCGTGTGCCGCGAGAACTTCGACGAGTCGGCGAGCTATCTGTATCAGGAAGACGACGACGACCTGAACCCGGGGCGCAGCTCGATCCAGTGCGGGCGGCGCAACGACGCACTCAAGCTCTGGACCGCGTGGAACCACCACGGCGACGCGGGCTACGACCGGATGATCGGGCACATGCGCGACCTGGCCGAGCACGCCCGTGATCTGATTGCGGGAGACGACGACCTCGTCCTCTCGCACGACCCGCAGTTCGTCAACGTCTGCCTCGAGGCCCGTGGCAAGCCGAGCGACGAGGTCTGCGCGCTGCTGGGCAAGCGTCAGAAGGCCAAGGTGGGCTGGGGCGTGGTCAACGGGCGCAAAGTCATCCGCCTCGTCTTCGCCAACCCCGAGGTGCAGATCGAGGGCGTGGACGAGCTGATCGCGGGCATCAAGGCGGTCGCAGCCGACCTGCCCGAGCGGGACAACGCCCTGACTTCCGAGGAACTCTGCGGCGCCTGCTGACCGGTCGTTTTCTCAGCCGCCCGCTTCGTCGTATACGCCCACACCCAGCTCGTACGTCCGCATGTTCAGGGGCGGCGAATAGATGTGCAGTGTGACCAGGTCGCCCGATTCAGACCGGTTGCAGACCTCGTGGATCGCCTCGTCCTGGGCCGCGCAGATCTGCCCGGGCTCGATCGTCGTCTCTTCGACCGGGCGGACCTTGCCGTCGGGGAGCTTCTCGAAGCGTCGCTCGGTCACCGTGCCTTCAACGACGCGGAAGGCGCAGCTCGAGGAGGCGTGGTCGTGTATCTGGCTCTTCTGGCCCGGACGCCAGCACAACGCGACCAGTTCGTAGTGCTGTGTCGCCTTGATCCGGTTCCGCTGGTAGCAATCATTCTTGAAGGTACACACCGGCTCGAGGTCCGAGCGGGCGATGTCCAGCCCCGCCAGCAGATCCTCCAATACCGACAGATCCGCACGCCCGGTCAGCGAATCGAGATACTCCACGAGCGGTTCGAGCTTGGACGTGCACAACTGCGGCATGGACCCTCCGGCGGGCAAAACAGCGTCGGATACCCTTCCAAACAGCATACCGACGCAGCGGGGCGAGTGCGAGCCAACCCCGCCTAGACCGCCGCCAACGCCCGCTCGACGTCGTCGATCTGGTCCTGCGTGTCCTCGATGCCGACCGAGAACCTGACGAGGCCGTCGGTGATGCCGAGTTTGGCTCGTTCGTCGGCGGGCACGCTCGCGTGCGTCATAATCGCGGGGTGCTCGATGAGCGACTCGACGCCGCCCAGGGATTCAGCGAGCGAGAACAGGTGGACCTGCTCCAGGAATCGCCGCGCCTCGTCGAGCCCGCCCTTGAGGAACGCCGTGATCATCCCGCCGCCCCGGCACATCTGCTTCTTGACGATCTCGCGCTGCGGGTGCGACTCGTCGCCCGGGTAGACAATCCGCTCGATCTTCGGGTGCTGGGACAGGAACGCGGCCATCTTTTCCGCGTTCTCGCAGTGCCTCTGGACCCGCAGGTGCAGCGTCTTGGTCGAGCGGAGCAGCAGGAAGCAGTCCCACGGCCCGGGGACGGCGCCGACCGCGTTCTGGATGTACTTCAGACGCGTGTGCAGGCCCTCGTCCTTGGTGACCAGGGCGCCGCCCACTACATCCGCGTGCCCGCCGATGTACTTGGTGGACGAGTGGCTCACGATGTCCGCGCCCAGGGCCAGCGGGTTCTGGAGCACGGGCGTCGCGAAGGTGTTGTCCACCGCGAGCAGGGCGCCGTGCGTCCGGGCGATCTGTCCCATCCGCTCGATGTCGATGACCTTGAGCGTCGGGTTCGTGGGCGTCTCAAGCCAGACGAGCTTGGTCTTGTCGGTCATCGCCGATTCGACGGCGCCGGCGTCGGTCATGTCAACGCGGGTCGCGGTGATGCCGAGCTGCTCGAAGACCATTTTGAAGACTCTGTACGTCCCGCCGTACACGTCGTCGCACAGGACGACGTTGTCCCCGCTCTTGAGCAGGTGCAACGTGGCGGCCAGCGACGCAACGCCCGACGAGAACGCCAGCGCATGCGACCCACCCTCGAGCGAGGCGAGATTGGCTTCGAGCGCCGTCCGCGTCGGGTTCGCCGAGCGCGAGTAGTCGTACTCGCCCTTGAACCTGCCCGGGCTCTCCTGGACGTACGTCGAGGTCTGGTAGACGGGCGTGCAGATCGCGCCGGTCGAAGGGTCGGGCGACTGGCCCGCGTGGATGCACTTGGTGTCGAAACGCATCGGTCCGTCCATGGGTCGCTCCGGGTCTCAGGCCTTGCGTCCGCCGGAGCGGGAGGCCAGGTGCTCGACGAGGTCGATCTTCGAGATGACGCCCACGATCCGCGTGGCGTCAACGACAATCGCGGTGTGGTCCGTCTCGAGGATGTGGAAGAGTTCCTCGATGTGGGCCTTGGGGTACACGAGGCCCGCGATCGGCGACGAGACGGCGCTCACGGGCGACGACCCCGTGACCTCACCCGAGTGCAGGCCACGCAGCAGGTCCAGCTCGTGCACGATCCGCTTGGGGGTCGCCCCGTTCTCGACCAGCGGGATCTGGCTCACGCCGTGCTGACGCATCAGCCCGATCACGTCGGCGACGCTCGCGTTCGGCGCGGCGGTGATCACGGTCACCGGCTCGGCGGGCAGGAGGTCCTCGACGTGCCCCAGGTCCGGGCCGCCGCCGAGGAAGCCGTGGTCACGCATCCACTCGTCGGCGAGGTACTTGCTGATGTACCGCCCGGCGTTGTCGGGCAGGACGCACAGGATGGTCTTGCCCTCGCCCAGCTCGACCGCTTTGCGGACCGCGGCGTGGACGATCGAGCCGGACGAGCCGCCGCAGAACAGGCCCTCCTCGCGGACGAGGCGCCGAGCCATAATGAACGACTCCTTGTCGTTGACCTGGACCATGTCGTCAACGTCGTCGAACTTCATCGCGCCGCACTCGATGTCCTCGCCGATGCCCTCGACCTTGTAGACGTAGGGCGTGGGCATCGTGCCCGTGTGGAACAGGTGGTAGTGGACCGAGCCGAGGATGTCCACGCCGATCGTGGTCTTGGACGCGTCCTGCTCCTTGATGTACTTGGCGGCGCCCGAGAGCGTGCCCCCCGTCCCCGTCGCGGCCATGAAGACGTCGAAGTTTCCCTTCGACTGCTCCCAGACCTCGCGCCCGGTCGAGTGGTAGTGCGCGTCGATGTTGAGTTGCGTGTGGTATTGGTTGAGGTAGAACGACCCGGGCGTCTCTTCGGCGATCCGCTTGGCGACGTTGACGTAGTGGTCGGGCGAGTCGCCCGGCACGTCGGTTGGCGTGATGATCACCTCGGCGCCGAACGCCTTCATCGAGTTGATCTTCTCCTGGCTCATCTTGTCGGGCATGGTGAACACGCACCGGTAGCCCTTGACGGCCGCCACCATCGCCACGCCCATGCCCGTGTTGCCGGACGTGTTCTCGATGATCGTGCCGCCGGGCTTGAGGATGCCCTGCTTCTCGGCCTGCTCGATGATGTAGTGGGCCATCCGGTCCTTGATGGACCCGGCGGGGTTCATGAACTCGCACTTGGCCAGGACGGTCGCGGCGCCCTTGGGCACGACCCGGTTCAGGCGGACCAGGGGGGTGCCGCCGATCGCCTGGAGGATGTTGTCGTACGGGCCTTCTCGCATGCTCGCTCCGTCGGGTTTCGCCCGGTCGGCCCGGGCCCCGAGCATACGCGTCGGCATCATCACGGGGCGGGGGCTGGGGCACACGCTCGCCCACGCCGCTACCGTTCGGCCATGGAAACCACACTCGAAGACCGGCGGGCGCTTGTCTGCGGCTCGACCCAGGGGATCGGGCGTGCCGCGGCGGTCGAACTCGCCTCGCTCGGCGCGACGGTCACGCTCTTCGCCAGGACCGAGTCCTCGCTGCGGGAGGTCTGCTCGGAGCTGCCGACCCCCTCGGGCCAGGCACACGACTGGCTCGCCGCGGACTTCGCCGACCCGGCGTCCGTCCGCGCCGCCATCGGCGCCAGGATCGATGACGCCCGCCCGTTCCACATCCTCGTCAACAACACCGGGGGGCCCCCCGGTGGCCCGATCGCCGACGCGACGCCCGAGTCGTTCCTCGCCGCCTTCAACCAGCACCTGGTCAACAACCAGATCCTGGTCCAGGCGCTCGTGCCCGGGTTCCGGCGCGAGAAATACGGCCGCGTGATCAACATCATCTCGACGAGCGTCAAGGCGCCCATCCCGGGCCTGGGCGTGTCGAACACGATCCGCGGCGCCGTTGCGAGCTGGGCCAAGACGCTCGCGGGCGAGCTCGCCAAGGACAACATCACCGTCAACAACGTCCTGCCCGGGTTCACGGACACGGCCAGGCTCGAGCAGCTCTTCCGCGCCAAGGCGGACAAGACGGGCCAGACCTACGAGCAGGTCCGCGACGCCGCGATCGCGGGCATTCCGGCCGGTCGTCTCGGCATGCCCGAGGAGATCGCCGCGGCCGTCGCGTTCCTTGCAACCCCCGCCGCCGCGTACATCAACGGCATCAACGTCCCCGTCGATGGCGGGCGTACCCAGTCCCTCTGATTCTTGGTGGGACCGGCGACCGGCCGGCCTTTCTGTCTATCCGCATGCCCGACACCCTTACCAACCTCATCGACGGCGAGCAGGTCCCGGCGCAATCCGCCGCCACGCTCGACTCCATCGAACCCGCGACGGGCCTCGTCCACACCCGCGTCCCAGACTCGGACGACGCCGACATCGACGCCGCCGTCGCCGCGGCCAGGGCGGCCTTCCCCGCCTGGTCAGACACACCGCCGGCCGAGCGCTCCCGCCTGATCCTGCGACTCGCCGACCTGATCGAGCGCGACCTGGATCGCCTCGCCCGCGCCGAGTCGATCGACTCGGGCAAGCCGATCTCGCTCGCGCGGGCCGTGGACATCCCCCGCGCCGCGGCCAACTTCCGCTTCTTCGCCACCGCGATCCTGCACACCGATTCCGCCGCCCACCAGTCCAACCTGCCCGGCCCGGGCGGCGCCATCCGCGCGCTCAACGTCACCCTCCGCAAACCCCGCGGCGTCGCCGGCCTCATCTCCCCCTGGAACCTCCCGCTGTACCTGCTCACGTGGAAGATCGCCCCCGCGATCGCGACCGGGAACACCGCCATCGCCAAGCCCAGCGAGGTCACGCCGCTGACTGCTTTCATGCTCGGCGAGCTGGCCGTCGAGGCGGGTCTGCCGCCAGGTGTCCTGAACATCGTCCACGGCCGCGGCCCGACCGCAGGCGCAGCCCTCGTCTCGCACCCGGACGTCCCGACTATCTCGTTCACCGGCGGCACCGAGACCGGCCGAGCCATCGCCCACGCCGGCGCCGATACGTTCAAGCGGATCTCGCTCGAACTCGGCGGCAAGAACCCCAACCTCGTCTTCGCCGACGCCGAGCTGGATGACGCCGTCGCGACCAGCGTGCGGGCCGCGTTCACCAACCAGGGCCAGATCTGCCTGTGCGGCTCGCGGATCCTCGTCGAGCGTTCGATCCACGACGAGTTCGTCGATCGCCTTGTCGCGGGCGCGATGGCCCGCCGCCTGGGCGACCCGCTCGACGAATCCACCGAGCACGGCGCCCTGGTCTCCGAGGACCACCTCGCCAAGGTTGATTCCTACGTCCAACTCGCCCGTGAGCTCGGCGGCGAGATCCGCTGCGGCGGCAAACGCGCCGCGCCCCCCAACAACCGATGCAAAGACGGCGCCTTTTACGAGCCCACCGTCATCACCGGCCTCGACCCCGCCTGCCGCCCGCAGCAAGAAGAGATCTTCGGTCCCGTCGTCATCGTCACCCCCTTCGACACCGACGACGAGGCCCTCGCGATCGCCAACGCCACGCCCTACGGCCTTGCTTCAATGGTCTGGACCAGCAACCTGAAGCGTGCTCACCACGTCACCGAGCGGCTCGACACCGCCATCGTCTGGGTCAACTGCTGGATGCTCCGCGACCTCCGCACACCCTTCGGCGGCATGAAGCACTCGGGACTGGGCCGCGAGGGCGGCAAGGACGCCCTCAACTTCTTCACCGAGCCCAAGAACGTGTGCATCCGACTCTGAGGTCTCTATGCCCGACGGTATCAATAGCCAGAACGCCCCCGAGCCCGTCGGCGCCTATCCGCATGCCCGGCGCGCCGGCAATCTCCTCTTCCTCTCGGGTGTCGGCCCACGCCAGCGCGGCTCGAAGGACATCCCCGGCGTCACCCTCGACGCGAACGGAAAGATGATCGACTACGACGTCGAGGCTCAGTGCCGCAGTTGCTTCGACAACGTGCGGCAAGTCCTCGAGGACGCCGGCTCGAAGTTTGAGAACATCGTGGACGTGCTCGCATTCCTGACCGACATGCCCCGCGACTTCGAGACGTACAACCGCGTCTACGCCGAGTATTTTGCGGGCGAAGGCAAGCCCAACCCCACTCGCACGACCATCGAGATCTCCCGCCTGCCCCAGGGCGCCAGCGCCCCGATAGCAGTCGAGGTCAAGGTCATCGCGACGATCGATTGAGCTGTACGGTGCCACGGCTGACCGCGTCAGCGGCAGCCGTGCTCACCCGGGAACGCCCGCACGGCTGCCCTCACGGGTCAGCCGTGCCACCGTCATGCTTACAACTCCCGCAGCACCGCCCGCACCGGGCTCGCCTCGAACCCGACGAGCTTGAGAGGCAGCGCGATCAACTCATACTCGCCCGGCGAGACCGCGGAGAGGTCCAGGCACTCCAGGATCGCCACGTCCCGCATCAGGCAGGCGCCGTGGGACTCCAGGGCCTTGGACGTCGGCGGGTCCACGCTCGGCACGTCCACCCCGACGAGCCGCACACCCCGATCCGCGAGCATGTGCACCGCCTCGGGCGACAACGCCGCATAGTCCGGGTTGAAGACCATCGGGTCGGGCCACGAACCGGTCTTGATCAGCACGCGGTCGCAGCTGATCTCGCCCTCGATGTCCCGGGGCATCAGGCGTTGCCCGGGCCACCACCTCGCCTCGACGACCTGGCACCGGCCGATGTACAGGTCGAGGGGCTGTTGTTCCATCGTGCGTCCCGCGACGCCGTAGTGGCTCGGGGCGTCGGCGTGCGCGCCGGCGTGGACGGTCGAGTGCAGCGCCGAGAGCGTCAGGCTGTGCCCCAGCTTCATGTCGTACAGACGCTGGCGGGTCAGGGGTGTGTCGCCCGGAAAGACCGCGAACCCCGGAGCCAGTGGCGGCGAGATGTCGTGCATCACGCGGGGCGGATCGGGCGTGACCGGGGGTGGGGGCACGCCCGCCTCAAGTCGCTTCGGGCGGCGCGGCGTTGCCTTCTTCCGAGCCCGCTTCCTGGATGCGGCCCGGCTCTTTGTCGTGTTGTTGCGCGATGTCTTCTTGCGGGTCGTCTTCTTCCGCGTTGATTTCTTGCGCGACGACGCCTTGCGGGTGGTCTTCTTGCGTGCTGACTTCTTGCGTGCGGCCACCGGTGCTCCCAGCGTTACGTCGCCGCGGGGAGCGTAGCGATCATCGCCCGCACACGCTCGGTCAACGCCGCGTCGTCGAGCCGCTCGCCGCCCTCCTCGCGGAGTGCCGTTGCGAGCCTCTCGGCCTGCTCGACCACCTGCCCCCCGATACGCCTTGCCTGGGCGTAGGGCATGTTGGAAAAACTCACGAGGTTGTACAGAGGTGTGAACCTCGCCGGGTCCACCCGGTCCATCGCCTGCTCCACCCGCTTGCGGAACAGGAACGCCTTGTCCGCCACCCGGTCACGCATGACCAGGAAGTTCTCGATCGCCATGTCCGCGATCGCGTCGGCGTCCGGCTTGCGGGCCCGCGAGAACTCGGCGAACACATCCTCGATGGACCCGCCCCCTCGCAGCTTCTCGGCGAGGATCCGCGCGTCCTCGAACGAGGCGTTCATGCCCTGGCCGTAGAACGGCACGACGGCGTGGGCCGCGTCCCCGATCAGGACCACCCGTCCCCGGTTCCACGGCTCGCACCGGATGGTGACGAGCGAGCTGGTCGGGTTCTGGGTGTAGTCCTCGACCAGCGTCGGCATCAAGGCAACCGCGTCGGGGTAGTGACGCCCAAAGTGCGCGCGAACCTTAGCGCCCGTGTCCAGGGCCACGAGGTCCTCGAACGGCCAGAACAACGTGCACGTAAACGTCTTGTCCTTGTTGGGCAGGGCGATCATCATCGCGCCGCCCCGGGGCCAGATGTGCAGCGCGTTGGGCGCCATCGCGAACCCGTCGTGCAGCGCCGGGTCCACGCCACACTCCTGGGCGGGGGGGATCTCGAGCTCCTTGTACCCGTGCTCGAGGTACGACTGGGAGTAATCAAAGCGGTCGGAGATCCGGAGCGCGTCGCGGACGGCGCTGAACGCCCCGTCGGCGCCGATGACCGCGTCGGCCCGCACAGTCTCGGTCACGCCCGTTTTCTCGTCCATGAAGCCGACGCTCGGTGTGTCGAGGTCGGCGCCCACGCACCGCTGGCCGAACAAGAGCGTCACCCGGTCGCAGGTGTCGGCGTGTTCGAGCAGCGCCAGGTTGAGCTGGCCCCGGGACACAGAGTTGATCGCGTCGCCTGGGCGTGCGCTGTAGGCCTGGAAGGTCAGCTCGCACGACTCGGCGTGCATCATCCGCCCGGGCATGCGGACGGCGTCGGCGAGCACGCCCCGGGCGAGCCCGATCTCGTCCAGGGCTGTGATGCCCCGGGTCGAGAGGGCAAGGTTGATCGACCGCCCGCCGATGAAGCCCCTGGCCCTCGGGTCCGGGCGGCGTTCGTATACGTCAACTCTGTGCCCGTCCTGGGCGAGCAGGCACGCGAGCAGGCTCCCGCCCAAGCCGGCGCCGACGATGACGTAGTGCTCGCTCGTGCGCGCCATACCCGGGTCAGTCCTTGAGCCGCCCCGCCAGCGTGCTCGCCAGCGTCCAGGCGTCGTGGTACGTGTTGTAGAGGGGGACAGGGGCGACGCGGATCACGTCCGGCTCGCGGAAATCGGTCACAACCGCGTCCTCGTGCAGGGCCCGCTGCGTCTGGCGGCTGAGCCCCCGGACGCTGATCGACAGCTGGGCGCCGCGTTGCTCGGGGTCGGTCGGCGTCCAGACGTCGATGCGGTCACCGAGCAGCTCGCCCAGGAGGAACTCGAGGTACGCGGTAAGGCGCACGGACTTGGCCCGAAGCGCGTCCATCCCGACCTCGTTGAAGATCTCCATGCTTGCGCGCACGGGGGCGAGAGAGAGAATCGGCGGGTTCGACAGCTGCCACGCCTCGGCGCCCGCGACAGGGGCGAAGTCCTTGACCATCCGGAACCGTGACTCGGGGTCGTTGCCCCACCAGCCGTGGAAGCGTGGGAGGTCGGCGTTCGCGTGGCGTTCGTGCACGAACGCGCCCGCGATCGCGCCGGGCCCCGAGTTGAGGTACTTGTACGTGCAGAACGCCGCCCAGTCGACGCCCCAGTCGTGGAGCCTGAGGGGCACGTTGCCCGCGGCGTGGGCGAGGTCCCAGCCGACGACGCAGCCGTGTTTCTGCGCACAACGAGTGATCTGTTCCATGTGGAACAGCTGACCGGTGAGGTAGTTGACGCCGCCGAGCATGACGAGGGCGACCTTTTCGCCCTCGCGTTCGAAGTATGCCTCGACGTCCTCGGTCCGGAGCGTGCGCTCGCCCTCGCGCGGCTTGAGGCGGACGAGCGACGTCGCGGGGTCGTAGCCGTGGAACGCGATCTGGCTCGCGACGGCGTACGAGTCGGACGGGAAGGCGTCGTCCTCGATGACGATCTTGTGACGCTGGGGCGTTGGCCTGTAGAAGCTGACCATGAGCAGGTGGAGGTTGACGGTCAGCGAGTTCATCATCACGACCTCGCCGGGCTTGGCGCCGACGAGGCGGGCGGCGGGCCCGCGGAACCACTCGTGGTAGGGGAGCCAGGGGTGCTCCGCGGTCAGGTGCCCATCGACGGCGTGGGCGCCCCAGTCGTTGAGTTCTTGCTCGACGATGTCGCGGGCGGACTTGGGCTGGAGGCCCAGGGAGTTGCCGGTCATGTAGACGGCGTGGCGCCCGTGGATCGCGGGGATGTAAAAGCGCTCGCGGTAGTGGGCGATCGGGTCGGCGTGGTCGGCGTCGTGGGCCCAGGACTCGGCTGTGTCAAAGGTGGTGGAGGGGGCGTCGGGCATTGTTCGAGAGGGTAGGAGAAGTGGGCGGAAGGGGTGGGCTGGAAGCCCGCCACTCCGAGGTCAGGGAGTTTCAGGATTGAGAGAAGGAGGAGGAAGGCGGAGAGACAGGCGGGACGCCTATCCCTACAGGGTCCGCTAGGGCTGATACGGCGAGGCCTGGGGCTCGGACTCGCGGGTGTAGGGGCTCTTGTCGATGTCGTCCATGCCGAGCTCGGCGGGGTTGAGGTCGAGGAACTCGATGGCGCTGCCGGCGAGCAGGCGTTGCTTGCTCCGGTAGGTCAGGTCATACATCGAGTCGATCATGGCGCCGGGGCGGGACTCGCCGAGTGGGAAGGGGTAGTCCGAGCCCATGCAGATGCGGCGCTCGTCCATCATGGAGACGAGGAATCGGAGCGAGTTGCGCGAGTGGGTGAGCGAGTCCACGAAGAAGCGTGCGGGCTTGTCGTGGTCGGCCAGGTACCACCAGGGGTTGTGCTCGCAGTCGGTGGCGACCAGGTCAGGCCGGCAGTTGTAGCCGTGCTCGATGCGGCCGATGGTGTAGGGGAACGAGCCGCCGCCGTGGGCGAAGCAGACTCGGAGGTTGGGCAGCTTGTCGAAGACGCCGCCGAAGATCATGGAGCAGATGGCGCGTGCGGTCTCGGCGGGCATGCCGACGAGCCAGGGGAGCCAGTACTTGCCCATGTGCTCCTCGCCCATCATGTCCCAGGGGTGGACGAAGACGGCGGCGCCGAGGCGTTGGCAGGCCTCGAAGACCGGGAACAGCGCCGGCTCGGAGAGGTTCCAGTCCGTGCCCCTGGGCTGCTCTATGTGCGAGCCGATCTCGATGCCCTTGAGGCCCAGCTCGTTGACGCAGCGTTCGAGTTCGCGGATCGCGAGGTCCGGGTCCTGCATGGGGAGTGTTGCCAGGCCAACGAAACGTTTGGGGTGGGCCTGGCAGACGCTTGCGATGTGGTCGTTGAGGAAGCGGCAGATCTCGGCGGTGTGCTCGGGCTTGGCCCAGTAGCTGAACATAACGGGGACGGTGGAGAGGACCTGGACATCGACGCCGGTCTCGTCCATGTCGGTGACGCGGTGCTCGTGGTCGAAGCAGTTCTGCTTGATAGTGCGGAAGTTCTTGCCCGAGATGAGGAGGTTGGCGCCGCAGGTGCAGCCGGTCTTATCGACGATGGGGTCGAAGTCCACGAAGCGGCCGTAGCCGTACTTGCGGTTGAGGTCGGGCCAGCCGGGGGGGAGGATGTGGGTGTGGAGGTCGATTTTGTACATAGCTACTCCGGCCTATTGCGGAAGAACGGGAGTTCGAAGAGTGCGAGGGTGGCGCCCGCGCCGAAGCATGCGACCCCAATCGTGCCAGTGGTGAACGCCCACCAGCCACGCCCGGGATCTTCCCAGGTCCGGAGGATCTCGGCTCGCTGTTCGCGTGAGAGGTCGTGGTGGAACGCGGTGGCCTCGACCCAGGCGCCCTCGCGGCGGACGTAATCCATGTAGATGAAGCCCAAGGCGACGCTGACACCGGCGAGGCCGAGAGCGATGAGGATGACTGCAGCGGCGCGTTTCATGATGATCGTGGTTCAGGCTTCGATGTGCTCGGGGAAGGTGAACTCGGGGGCGCGGGTGATGACGTACCCGCAGCTCGTGCAGGTGCGACCGGCCTTGGGGCCGTTCCAGAAGCCGTCCATCGCGATGTGCAGGTCCTTGTCGATGTGCTCGAGGCGGAACTTGGCCTCGTGGACGAGGTTGTCGCACTCGGGGCAGTACCAGCGGAGGCCGTCGTCGAGGACCTCGTCGGAGTTGTGGGTGCGTGGGAACTCGACGATGAGGCCGAGGGTGTTCTCGGGGCGCTGCGGGCGGTGGGGGACCCAGCGGGGGCAGAGCCACATCTCGCCCTCGCGGATGACGACGTCGCGGGGCTTGTCCTCTCCACCCTCGTGGATGGATGGGCGGATGCGGACGACGATGTCGCCCTTGAGCTGGTAGAAGAGTTCCTCTGTTGGGTTCACGTGGTAGTCGTTGCGGGTGTTGGGGCCCTTGGAGACGAAGACGATGACGTCGTCGGCCTCCTTGTAGAACTGCTTGTTCATGACCGGGGGCTTGAACTCGTGCTCGTGCTCCGCGATCCACTTCAGAAGATTGAAGGGCTTGGCGATGGTGGTCATGGCTGGTCTCCGGCGTTCGATGGGAATCCAAGGCATTCTAACGGGGCGGGGGCGGGTTCTCGGACAGCGGCGTGGGACAGCGGTGTGGGCCGGCCACGCTGGAACCCCGCCGCGGGATGCGGCATACTGAGGTGGCGGGAGCCAGTCGGGGTGGGCATCCGGAGGCGCATGATGCGGCTGATCGGCGTGGTTGGCGTGCTGGTGATCGGGGTGGGGTGCGGGGCGGCGTCCGCGCTGCCGCCGCCGTTGCCCTATTCGGATCGCGAGGCGGGCCCGCCCCTCGGGTCCGGGCTCGTGTTCGAGACGACGCGGGTCGATGTCGGGGAGGTCTACGACGACGGTCTGGCGTGGGTTGAGTTCCCGTTCGTAAACGCGGGGCCGGCGCCGATCGAGATCACGAGGGTGAGCGCGGGGTGCGGCTCGCGGTCGCGTCCGCTCGCGAAGACTGTCTACGAGCCCGGCGAGTCGGGCGTGATCCACGCGGCGCTGGAGGCGCGGGCCAGGTGCGGGAACGTCCGCAAGGGTGTGCACCTGAGCACGTCCGATCCCGAGCGCCCGAACGTCAGCCTGTATATCACCGGCTACGTCCGCCCGATCGTCAGGGTCGAGCCGGCGGGTGTGTTGTCCGGGATGCTCGAGAAGGGGCAGGTTGTCGCCCGCGAGTTCGCGGTCTACGCGGACCGCGAGGACTTCGAGGTCGTCTGGGTGAGCACGACGCGGCCGGACCTCGTCCGGGTCGAGGTGATCGGCTCGGCCGTGGCGGAGTACCAGTCTCAGACCTTCCGGCGAGTGCGGCTCCGGGCGGAGTTCGCGGGGTCTTCCCGGGTTGGGCGCACCGAGGCGGAGATCGTGATCCGGACGAACGACGAGCGGCGCCCCGAGGTGCGTGTGTGGGCGATGGCGTACGTGCAGCCGGACGTTGTCGTGGAGCCGCTTGCGTCGTACGTCGGCGTCGTGGAGGTCGGGGAGGCGTTCCGGCACGAGGTCGAGATCCGCCACAGGCACGGGCGCCCGTTTCGGATCCTGGGCGTCGAGTTGACGGGCGGGCCCCCGCTCGACATTGGT
The DNA here is from genome assembly GCA_029260515.1 of Phycisphaerales bacterium. Taxonomy (GTDB): domain Bacteria; phylum Planctomycetota; class Phycisphaerae; order Phycisphaerales; family UBA1924; genus JAJRXR01. Next base: position 283,217 of record JAJDDC010000096.1, read on the forward strand.
TCGCTTTCGTGGTCGGCGATCCCTCGGGAAGAAGGGGCGTACCGGATCGAGTTCGAGGGGCGGCTGGCCCGGTTCGAGGGGCAGGTCAGGGAGCGGATCGTCGTGCGGACCGACGTCGAGGGCGAGGAACGGGTTGAGTTCCTCATGACGGTCCGTTCGCGGCGTTGAGTGGTCCGGGTCACGATCTGGAAACGGCGATCCGGGCGGCGGTCGGGTGCGTAAAGTGTGGCACGCCCGCCGTGTCTGGCGGATGAGCGGGAGCACGAGGATGACACGTCCAGCGATCGGTGCGGTGGCCTTCGCAACTCTGGTGCTCGTGGGGGGGGCCGCGGCCCTGCCGCCCCCGCTCCCGGCGCCTCAGAGCCGGGTGTTCCAGCCGCGGTCGCCCGACCAGCAGGCCGAGCCGGCGCTGAAGTTCACAGCAACGGAGGTCAGCTTCGGCGAGGTGAGCGACGAGGGGCGTGTCCAGGTCGAGTTCCCGTTCGTGATCCAGGGGGACGAGGCGATCCGGATCAAGAAGGTGCAGCCCTCGTGCGGGTGTACGACGACCGAGCTTGACAAGACCGTCTACCAGCCGGGCGAGCAGGGCGTGCTCCGGGCGACGTTCAACCCCGAGCGTCGCAATGGCGAGCAGCACAAGGCGATCACGGTCTACTCGTCGGACCCGAACTACGGCGTGCGTCGGTTGATGATCAATGGGTACGTGCGGCCGATCGCGTACGCCGAGCCGAGCATCGTCAACTTCGGTCGTGTGAACAAGGGCCAGGGCACGACCAAGACGATCAAGGTGTACGGGCGGATGGAAGGGTTCGAGATCACGGGCGTGGAGCTGACCGATGAGGAGATATTCGGCGCCGAGGTGCTCGGGTCCGAGCGGGTCGAGATCGAGGGCGTTGCGTTTACGGCGTACGACCTGCGCGTGGATCAGAAGGGCGGCAGGCGGGCGGGACAGGTCACGGGGTACGTAAACCTGAAGACAAACGACGAGCGGCGCCCGTTGATCGCGGTGCAGATGGTGGGAATGGTGAACTCTGATTTGGCGTTCGACGCCCCGATGGTCCGGATCAATCGGATCGCGGTCGGTGATTCGTTCGAGCAGGACCTGATCCTGCGGCACACGCAGATGCAAGAGTTCAAGATTCTTTCGGTCGAGCACATCGGCGAGGCGTTTGACCTTCATCTCGAGTGGGAGCCCCTCGAGGAGACCGCCGGCGCGTACAGAATCCGTGTTCGCGGGGAGGCCCTGTTCGCCAGCCGTGGGTTCCGCGACCGGATCGTGATCACGACGGATATGCAGGACGAATCGCCGGTCGAGGCGTACTTCACGGGGACAACACTCGACGTGAGGGCGGAGGAGCGTGACCTCGGCGCCCCCGCCGCGGGTGGGCGGGCGCCCGTCGTGGGCGGGGCGCCCTGAGCGTGTACCCGGGTTTGTGATCGGCGTCGGGGTCTGGTCGCTAGACTCCGCGGCCCATGAGCCTGCGCCGGCGCCACCCGATCGCACATCTGCTTCGTCACCTGAGCACGCTGATGCTGCGCCGGGCGCGGTTGGTCATCCTGCTCTGTGCGATGGTTTGTGCGGCGGCGTTGGCGCCGATCGTATCGCGGCTGGGGATCAACACCGACACGTCTCAGATGATCTCTGAGCGTTCGGAGTGGAAGCTCGCCGAGCGTGAGATGGAGCGTGTGTTCCCGGGGCGGGGCGAGTCGATCATTGTCGTGATCGATGCGGGGACACCGGAGATCGCGGCGCGTGTGCGGGACCGGCTCCGGGCGGCGATCGAGCAACGCGGGGACCTGTTCACGCACGTCGAGGCGATCGACTCGGACCCGTTCTTCGCGGCCAACGGGCTGCTGTACCTGGACACCGGGACATTGAGTGAGCTCGAGGGCTCGCTGGTGCGGGGGGCGCCGGCGCTGGGGACGCTGGCGCGCGATCCGACGATCAGTTCGTTCGTCGGGTTACTCTCGGGGGCGCTGGCCGCGCCCGAGCGGGCGGAGGGGTTTGACGCGGCGGGGGTGCTCGCGGGCCTCGGTCGGGCGGCTGAGGCGGGACGGCGGGGCGAGGTGCGGGAGATGTCGTGGGCGGCCCTGGGCGGCGGTCTGGGGCCGAACGGGCTCGGGGTGGATCGCCCGCGCCGTCTGCTGGAGGCCGTGCCGGTGCTGGATCACTCGGGTGAGGGGTTCCCGGCGGGGCGGGCGATCGAGGCGGTCCACTCTGCGCTCGACGAGATCCGGGTGGAGGACGGGCGTGGATTCACGGCACGCCTGACTGGCGGGGCGGTGCTGAACACTGACGAGCTGCGGTCGGCGGCTCGCGGGGCGGGGTCGGCGACGCTGCTGGCGCTGGGAGGGGTGCTGATCGCGCTGTACATCGGGCTCGCGTCGTTCAGGCTCGTGTTGGCGGCGGGGGCGACGCTCATCGCGGGGCTGATCGGGACGGCCGCGTTCGCGGCGGTGACCGTCGGGCAGCTGAACCTTGTTTCGGTCGCCTTCGCGGTTTTGTACGTGGGTCTGGGGATCGACTATGCGATCCACGTGTGTCTGCGGTATCGCGAGTCGTGTGTAAGCGGGGCGGGGCATGCGCGGGCGACGCTGGTGGCGTTGCGGGAGACGGCGCCGTCGCTCGCGATCTGCGCGGTGACGACCTCGGTCGGCTTTTTCGCGTTCATCCCGACGGAGTTCAAGGGTGTTTCTGAGCTGGGGCTGATCGCGGGGGGCGGGATGTTCATCAGCCTGCTCGTGAGCCTGACGCTGCTGCCGGCGCTGCTGTTCGTGTTCGGGCGCCCGAGGCGGTACAAGCGGCTGGAGGAGGGGCAGGCCGTTGACTGGCTGATCAGCCTGCCCGAGCGGTGGCGGTGGGGCATCCTGGGCGGCGCGATCGTGCTCGCGGGGGTCGCGATCGTGTACGCGCTGCCCCGGGTGGAGTTCGACCGCAACCGGATGAATCTGCAGGACCCGTCGCTCGAGTCGGTCGCGGCGTTCAGGGAGTTGCTCGCGACGAGCCCGTCGCCGCCGATGACGTTGTCCGTGATCGCGGCGGATCCGGGCGAGGCGGCGAGGCTGGGCGGGGCGTTGGAGGCGCTGCCCGTTGTCGGACGCGTGATCGATCTGGACGCGTTGATCCCCACGGACCAGGGGGCGAAACTGGCGATCATCGGGCGGTTGCGTGGGCGCATCGGGAGTGTGCTCGAGACGGGTGCGGGTGATCTCCAGGCGCCCGATCCCGCGTCAGAGCTGGTGGCGCTGGAGGCGTTGGGCGAATCGCTGCGGCTTGCTTCGGGGGGCGGTACGGACATCTCGGTGGCCGCGGCGGGTGCGGGTGAGCATGTCGAGGCGCTGGCGTCCGGGTTGTCGCGGCGTTGGCGCGAGGGGGACACCGAGGGCGTCGCGCGGGCGCTGGACGGATTCCGGCGTTCGATCTACGGCGGGCTGCCGGCGACACTCGGCTCGCTCCGCGTCGCGCTGAGCGCCGGGCCGGTGACGCGTGAGACGATGCCAGAGCGGATCGCGGAGCGGTGGGTCGCGCCGGACGGGCGTCGTCGTCTGGAGATCGTTCCGGCCGAGGATATCTCGGGCAATGCGGCGCTGGCGCGGTTCGTCCGTGGGGTCGAGACCGTTGCGCCCGGGGCGGTCGGCGACGCGGCGGGGACACTGCGTGCTGGCGACACGATGGTCCGGGCGTTCACGCAGGCGTTGGGGACGGCGCTGGTCGCGATCTTCCTGATCGTGGGCGTGCTGATGCGCCGCGTGCGCGACGCGTGGCTGGTGATGGCGCCCCTGCTGCTCGCGGGGCTGCTGACAGCGATGGGGACGGTCGTGCTCGATCAGCCCTTTAACTTCGCGAACATGATCGCGCTGCCGCTAATGCTGGGCGTCGGGGTGGACAGCGGGATCCACATCGTGCATCGGGCCAGGACGCTCGGTCAGCGCGAGCCGGTGCTGGCGTCGAGCACGGCCAGGGCGGTGCTGTTCAGCTCGCTGACGACGATTTTCAGCTTCGGGACGCTCGCGCTGTCGAGCCACCGGGGGATGCAGAGCATGGGGGCGCTGTTAACGATCGCGATGAGCGTGGTGCTGTTGTGCACGCTGGTGGTGCTGCCGGCGATGCTCGCCGGCGAGGGGCGGCGAGCAGCATCTGGGCGGCGTCAGCGTCGGTAGTACTCGGGGATCGTGCGTCCCTGGTAGACGATCTCGCGCCGGTCGAACTCGGTATGGGCGCGGAGACGGACGAGCATGTCGTCGCCGATCGATTCGTACGAACGGAGGTAGGTCGTGAGCAGATCACGTCCCGTGCTAGTGAACCGTGCTGAGCCGTCGGCGAACGCGACGTTGACGCCCTGCTCGCCGTGGTTGTTCCACTCGTTGGGCCAGTCGTCGTAGTTCTCGCTGCCTGGGGTCTCGTGGACGTTGAGCCCGAGCGAGCGGATGAAGTCGGGGCTGACGCCGTAGCCCGAGTCCAGGTTGATGTCGTTGTCGGAATCGAGGAAGAGGAGGGTGCGGTCGGGGAAGCGGGTGTTTCGGGCGGTCTTGAGGCGGCGTTCGGGCTGCTCGACGAGGGGGAATGCGCCGGGTGGCTGGGTGGGATCGAAGCCGAGCTGGGAGTAGGCGCTGCCGTGCCCGCCACGGGCGATGGTCGTGCCGTCGGGGTACTTTCCGGGCTCGCCCCACATGAACGTCTCGTAGCTGTGCCCGCCCGTGTCGTCGGCGGCGGTCTCGGCGGAGCGGAAGAGGTCGAAGAGGAAGTCCTCGCGGCCGTAGAACGGGAGTAGGGCGGTGATGCCCAGGCCCGCGTTGCGGTCGTCGTTTATGAAGGGCGCCTCGCCGGTTTCTTCGTCGAACTGGGTGCGGATGCGGTTGCGAGTCGAGGCGCAGATGGCGACGTCGGCGTCGTTGATGTAGTCGGGGAAGAGCCAGCCGAGGTTGTCCTCGAACCAGAGGATGGAGGGGAGGAAGACCTCTTTGCGGGTGTCGCCGGCGTAGGCGTGGGCTCCCAGGTCCATCTGGCGGAGGTTGGCCAGGCAGGCGGTCTTCCGGGTGGTTTCCCTTGCGGCGCCCAGGGTGGGCAGGAGGATGCCGATGAGCAGCGCGATGATGGCAATGACCACCAGGAGCTCGATGAGCGTGAAGGCCCGGTTGTGTACGTGTTGAGGGGGTGTACGCATACGTGGCGGCGTGGGCGTCAGGGGCGTTGAGCCCGGGGGGTTCTAGCATAGCTGCCCGGCGGCGGATACGCTCATCGGGCGTCGATCCGGGCGATATCGGGCGACACCACCATCCGATTCCGAAGGAGCAGAGAGATGTTTCGATCCAAGCCGGCGGCGTTCGCGGTTGTGGCCCTCGCGGGGGCCGCCCAGGCCCAGCAGGCCCAGGTCGAGATCGACCTGTCAACCGTTGAGATCGCCTTCCCGTTCAACGACCAGGTGCGGGACTCTGTGAACAACCCGGCGGATGGGACGGCGGAGACGATCATCCTTTCGGATGGGTACCGGTTCGCGGTGGAGGGGAACGTGGTCGTCACGGCGTTCTTCATCGAGTTCTATAACGGGCCGGTCGGGCCATTGTTCAACTTCCTCGAGCCGGGCCTGGGCAACGTGCTCAGCGGGTGGGTCCGGAACGGGGCGGACGGGTTGCCGCCCGCGGGCGGGTCGACGTGGCGTGAAACATTTGCCGGCGGTTTCGCGGGGGCGCAGGTCGAGGTGTCGATGGAGTTCGTGGTCGCGCCCGACGGCAGGGTCACCTTCCGCGCGTTCGACCTGTCTTCGGACCTGGGCATCCTGATGAGCATCGAGTTCACCGAGGGGACGGGGACGGTGGAGAACTGGACGCCCTCGGCGCCGCAGACGACCGAGTGGCACTTCAACGGCGATTTCTCTTCGGCGTCCGGCTCGGACGAGTCGGAGATCCGGTACCTCGACGAGGCGGCGTTCGGGGACATCCTGGTAGGTGAGGACGCGGAAGCGACGCCGGATCCGACGATCCCCAAGGACGTGACCCAGGCGCAGTCGTCGTTCGTGGACACGGCGCTGGACGCGGGGGTTCCCGCGATCAACGGCGTGGACGACGTCGTGTACCTCAGCAGCCCGGCGTTCAACCTCAGCGACCCGAACAAGGCCGAGTGGAGGCGTGGGCTCGGGCTGGCGTGCAACCCGTCCACTATGCCCGGTTACCCGAACCCGTACGTCGGGCAGTGGTCGCTGGTGTACGACATGCTGATCCCGGCCTCGTCCTGGTACCAGGATTTCCCGACCAACTCGCAGCCGCGCCCCTTTATGGCGGCGTTGCTGCAGACGGACGCGGACAACGACGCGGGCGCCGATTTCTGGCTGCGCAACCAGGGCGGGCAGCCCGGGCTGATCTACGCCAAGGACGGGCTGGACTTCACGCAGGGGTTCGTGCCTTTGCCGATCGCCCCCGACACGTGGTTCCGCCTGGCGATCGTGGCCGACGAGTTCCAGAGAGGCGTCTCGCGGGTGTACGTGGACGGCGTGTTCGCGGGCGAGACGGGCTCGGAGTGGGTGGCGGCGGCGCTGGACCCTGGGACGCCGGCGTACTCCGACGGCGAGCTCGTAGACCCGCCGGACTTCCTTGTCTGGGGCATGTTCCCGAGCCCCTGGGCGCGATCGAGTGGGGCGATGAACCCGGACGCGGACGGGAACCCGCTGCCGGCGCCGATGAACTCGACGTTCTGCGTATTCGCCGACTCGCTGTTCGGCGGATCGCAGCCGGTGTACCTGGCGAACCTGCTGTTCACCGAGGCGCTGCTGGGTGACGCGGAGGTATCTGATCTCGGCGGACCCGACGCGGCGGGCATCCTGCTGCCCGAGAGCGCTGGGTGCAACGCGGCCGACCTGGCCGAGCCGTTCGGGGCGCTGGATTTCTCCGACGTTATCGCGTTCCTGACGGCGTTCGGCACGATGCAGCCCCCGGCGGACCTGGCCGAGCCGATGGGCGTGTTCGATTTCTCCGACGTGATCGCGTTCCTGACGGCGTTCGGTGCGGGCTGCCCCTGAGCGGGGCGTCTGGGCTCGGGCGTTTGGTCTAGCCTTCGAGGATGTCGCGGAGGCGTGAGATGTTCGCGCGCATGATGTCGAGATAGTCGCCGCGCTCTTCGATTTCGGCCTCGCTCGGGTTCTCGGCGGGCGAGAAGAGGACGCTGGAGACGCCGGCGGCTTCGAGCATCGCTCGTGAAGCCTCGTGGGGCTCGCTCTCCCAGAGCAGGATGATGGGCAGGTCCGTGTCGTCGCCCGCGGCGCGGAGGATATCGCCGACGTCCTGCTCGCTCAGACGGGTGTTGGGGTCGAGGTCGAGGTTGGTGATAGACCAGCCGTAGCGCCGGGCGATGTAGTTGTACGCGGGATGGGAGGCGAGCAGGCGTACACGGCCGACGTCGGGCGTGAGCGCGGACAGACGCTCATTGAGGTGACGGAAATCCGCCTCGAGGGTCATGAGGTTGATGGCGAAGGTGTCGGCGTCAACGGGGAAGGCTTCGACCAGCGCTCGCTCGATCACGCGGGCCTGCTGGATCGCGAGGTTGGGGTCGAGCCAGGTGTGCCCGTCTACGCCAGAGTGGGCGTGCTCGCCGGCGGGGCCGTGCGAGTGCGTGATCGTGTTCTCGAACTCGAGCCACTCGTCGTCGAAGCCCTCGGCGGTGTTGGCGACGCGCGAGCGCGGGAGGGGCGCCGTGACTGCCCATTTCTCGAACTCGGCGCCGTTGAGTATGACGACACGAGCCGACTGGTAGTCCGCGATGGTCTGTGCGTCGGGCTGCCAGTGGATCGGGTCCTCGCCCTCCGGCAGGGGGAGCCTGATGGTGATATCGCCCCCGGTGATTCGCTGTGCGAAGTAAAGAGTGGGATAGAACGTCACCAGCACGTCATCCGAGGTCGCGGTGGGCTCGACGGGGGCGACGGGTGGCTTGGCGCCCCGGTCGGAGCAAGACGCGAGGGCGAGGGCGATCGGGATCGCGAGCAACGCTGGTGGGCGACGCATGGAAGGGCTCCTAGAGCAGTGGCGCGACGGCGCTGATGATAGTGACGGACAGGATGGTCAGCACCGCGGCGGCGAGCACGGCCGCCCAGGCGAGCAGGGCGAGCTCCCAGGCGAAGATGGCGACTATCGCCGAGCGGTCGGCGCCGATCTCTGAGAGCGTCCGGATCTCGTCGGCGCGGACGCGGATCGCCAGCGCCACGATGAGCGCGACAAGCGCCACGGTGGAGGCGCCCAGGACCAGGGCGACGGCGTCGAGCAGGCGGCGAATCTGCACGACATACTCGATCAGCTCGTCCACGACCCGCGAGGGCGAGAGGGCCTGGAGCGCGGTCGTGCCGTTGTAGCGGGCGGCGATGATCGTCGAGGACTTGCGGTCGTGGGGGAAGACGAGGACGGCGGTGAGCGGGAGATCGTCGCGCGAGCCGTGGACGTGGAATCCGCCCGCCGACTCGGGCGTGATCTCCTGAGACGTGACGATGGCCTCGGAGAGGGCGGTGTGCCCGTCGGCGCGTCCGATGAGCAGGTCGGGGCGATCGATGGACTCGGCGTCGGCGTGCCCGTGGGCGGCGCCCTCGAGGACCCAGGCGGTCTCGAGGTCAACGAAGACAGCCCCGTCGTCGGGAGAGCCGGTCGGCGCGAGGACGCCGACCACGTGCAGGCGGATCGAGGGCGGGGCCGTGATGTCGTACTGCTTGAGCTGGTCGGTGTCGAGGGTGTCTCCCGGCCCGAGGTCCAGGCGGCGGGCGGCGTCGGCGCCGACGATCACCTCGCCCAGGGAGGCAAACGTGCGTCCGACGCGGATGCGCAGGCCTCGGCGTTCGAAGAACTCGATCGAGGTCGCGACCACCGGGGCGCCCCGGGCGGTGAAACGCGCGTGCACGGGCAGGACTTCGGCGCCGTCATCTCGCAGCAGGGTCGCGTATTCGTGCATCGTGATCGTGCCGATGCGGTTCGAGCGGTAGTAGAGCGAGGCGAAGACAAGGTCGAAGCGGCTGCCGGCGGCGCCGACGACCATGGGCACCGCGTCGGCGCGCTGGTGGAGCGTTTGTTCGAATCGTGCGGAAAGGACGCGGCTGACGGCGGGGATGGTTGTGACAATCGCGAGGCACGCGACGAGGATGGCCGATCGCGCCGGGCTGCGCTGGGCGTGGCGGAGGGCGAGGGTGAGGGGGCCGTTCACGCGGCGCTCCCGTTCGTGGCCCGCTTCGATGGGTGGGGCCCGCCCATGTCGATGACCTGGTCGAAGCGGTCGAGCAGGGTGTGGTCGTGCGTGACCATGAGGACGGTCGCCTGCGTCCGCTCGGCCTCGCGGAGCAGGAGGTCGAGTGTCGAACGCGAGCGGTCCGGGTCGAGGTTGCCCGTCGGTTCGTCGCACGCGATGAGGCGGGGCTGGGTGACCAGGGCCCGGGCGATGGCGACGCGCTGGCACTCGCCCTGGCTCAGGCGGCGCGGGCGACGGGCGAGCAGGTGGTCGATGCCCAGGTCCGCGGCCAGGCGTCGGGCGCGGTCGCGGGCCTCGTCGTCCAGGCGGAGCACGGCGCTGACGCGGTAGGGCAGGAGGATGTTGTCCAAGGCGCTGAGGTAGTCGAGCAGGGCGAAGCTCTGGAAGACCATGCCGACGCTGGCGATGCGGGCGCGGCGGCGGTCGGGCTCGCGCATCGAGGAGATCTCGCGCCCGTCGAGCACGACGCGCCCGCTCGCGGGCGCGAGCACGCCGATGAGCAGTCGGAGCAGCGTGGTCTTGCCGCACCCGCTGGGTCCGATGCACGCGGCGTGCTGGCCTGCGTTGATCTCGACGAGGTCGTGATCGAGTGCGAACGCGTCGGGGCCCGGGTAGACGAAGCGGAGGTCGTGGGCCTGTGCGACAGGCAGGGGGGCGGGGCTGGAGGGGCGGGCGTCGGTCATCGGGGGTTCAGATGTCGTCGCCGCCGACGGAGCGGAGGAGGTCGTCGACGTTCGCCGGCGCCTGGCCCTCGCCCGCGTACTCGCCCGGGTCCAGGCGCGTCTGGGAGATGATGCGGTTTCCAGTGATCCGCCAGCCCCGGGGGAGGGCGGTGATGGTGTATTCGCCCTCGTACAACATCTGGCGTGTGTGCGAGTGCCCCCAGTGGTAGACGGTGCCGTCCACGGTCCAGGTGTGGCGGAGGGTGGCTTGCGCGACTTGTGTGTTTGCGAGCGGCGCCTGGCTGATCTCCAGCACCTCGAGTTCGCCCGGGTGGAGGCCGGTGACGATGCCGAGCATGCCGCCCTGCTCGGCCTGCACGAGCGAGGCGCGGACCTGGGTGTAGAGGTCGGCGAGAAGCGGTCCCTCGACGCTGCGGGCGAGCGAGTCGTAGACGTCGGACTCGGCCGTGTAGTCGAAGGCCTTGTACAGGTTGGCGTGCAGCGGGAGGAACGCTGCCTCGACTTCGGTGGCGGCTGGTGGATCGGCGTGCTCCGGGCCTGGAATATCGACGAGCAGGACGCCCGAGAGCGCCCAGGCGAGCGCCGCGCATATCACGACGCCCATGAGCGGGGCGAACCAGGCGCGACGGCGGACGCGGGCGACGCCCGCCCAGAGCAGTGCGATCCCGCCGGCAGCCATGGTCGCGATCGAGAGCGCCGGCACGCGGCGCGCTGGCGTCGGCTCGGGCGGGTTGGGCACGGGCTCGAACCTCCCCGCGTCGTCCCATCCGCGATGCCAGGTCACGGTCGGGGCGGCCTCGGAGAAGCGCACGATCTTCATCGTGCCCTCGGCACGGAGCTGCGCCTCGAGGACCATTCTCGGCGGCTCGGCGGTGTTCTCGCGCTCGGCGGCCGCCCGGTCGTCGGGATAGGTCGGCCAGGTCAGCTCGACGGCCCCGGGCGTCGCGGTGGCAGGAAACACGAGGACCGCGACGCCGCGGATCAGCGCCCGCATGCCCATGTTCGGAAACAGAACGACGAGCGAGGGGTCCGGGTCGGCGTGGAGCTGGAATGACTCGAGCGTGGGTGTGACAGGCTCGCCGTCGATGCGGACGCGGACGTGCTCGAGCAGGTACGCCTCGAAGCGTCTGCTCAGCGCGTCGCGCTCTGTCGGGGAGACGCCCTGGAGCGACTCGCGGGAGGGCTCGACCATCTCGTCGATGAACGCGAGGTTGAGTCCGAGGGTCCAGCGGACGCTGTCGTCCTCGATCGCGACGCGGATCTCGGCGTGCGGGCCGTCCTGGGGGTGGAGCGAGGCGCGTGAGTCGGGCGACGTCAGGGTGAGGATCGCGAGGATGAGGGCGGTCGTCGCACGCACGCGGGCGATTCTACCCGGGGCGGGGGGGTGTGAACCGCATCCGCGGCGGGGCCGGGCGGTATGCTCCCCTGGCGTGCGGTGGTCTCCGCGCGTTCCCTTCCACGCTATCCCTCCCGGAGTTTGACTTATGCACCGCGAATGGCTTCTCGTCCCTGGTCTGATCATGTCGCTCGCGGGCGGGGCTGCATCCGCGCAGGACGAAGCTCCCCGTACGGGCGTCTCGCAGGGGTCGCCGGTCGCCGACGCGCTGGGTTCGGTCTCCGACGATGTCCGCGAATACAACGACCACGTGGTCACGCTGGCCAATCCGTACATGATGGGTCGCGTGCCCGGGTCGGCGGGGATGGAGCGGGCGAAGGACTATGTCGAATACCACTTCCGCCAGTACGGGCTCAAGCCCGCGTTCCCGGGGAACCTGGACGGCGTTGAGTCGCCCTTCTCGTCGTACCGCGACCCGTTCGCGTTGGGCGGGCTGTGGAAGGTGCGGGCCGAATCACTGCGTGCGGGTCCCGTGGGCCTGGCCGCGGAGCAGGACTTCGTGCTCACAGCGCTCGGCGGGACGGGCGAGGCCGAGGGCGAGGCGGTCTTCGTGGGCTACTCGATCGACAACGGTCCGGACGGGTGGTCGAGCTTCGCCGAGGAGGACGACCTGACGGGCAAGGTCGCTGTCATGCTCCGTTTCGAGCCGACCGACGAGGACGGCAAGAGCCAGTGGGGCGGTGATGGCGCGTGGTCGGGTCGCGCGTCGTTCGCGAACAAGCTGCGGGGCGCCGCCGAGCGTGGGGCCGTCGCGGCGCTGGTGATCAACACCCCTTGGGCGTCTGACCCGCGGGTCGTGAAGCTGGACCGGTTCTCGTCGGGTGGGGGCGGTGGGGGATCGATGCCCGTGATGATGGTGTCGCCCGAGGGCGCCAAGAAGCTTCTCGCCGGCGGCGATCGGACGCTCGAAAACCTGCGCGGCCTGGCCGACGGGGGCGGGGGCGCGGTGGACCTGGGCTTCGAGGTCTCGGTCTCTGGCGAAGCCTCGCGAGAGGAGCTGTCGGCCGAGAACGTCGGGTGCGTGATCCCCGGGGCGGGCGACCTGGCCGACGAGTGGATCGTCGTGGGCGGGCACCTGGACCACATCGGGATGGGCTACTTCGGTTCGCGAGAGGGCCCGGGCGCCCTGCACCCGGGGGCGGACGACAACGCGTCGAGCGGGGCTGGCTTGATCTTGCTGGCGAAGAATCTCAGCGAGTCGATCGGGGCGTTGGCGGGTGACACGCCGCGGCGTTCGATCATGATCGTCGAGTTCTCGGGCGAGGAGTCGGGGCTCAACGGCTCGCGGCACTACGTCAACGACCCCATCGTACCCCTCGAGCAGCACGCGTTGATGATCAACTGGGACATGATCGGGCGAGTGAAGGACGAGCGGCTGACGGTCGCGGGGGCCGACACGGGCGAGGGCCTGCGTGATTTCCTGGAGCCGTTCTTTGACGAGTCCGGGCTGGTGATCGACGCCCCCGAGACGATGAGCGGCGCCTCGGACCACACGAGCTTCTACACCAAGAACGTGCCTGTGCTGTTCTCGATCATCACCGACTTCCACCAGGACTACCACACGCCGGGTGACGTGAGCTGGAAGATCAACCGTGTGGGCGCCGTCAAAACGGTTGACATGTACCACGACATCATCATGGCGGCGGCGCAACGCCCGGAGCGGTTCAAGTTCGTGGAGTCGGATCGTTCGGGACCGCGGGCGCCGGCGGGTGGGATCAAGGTCCGCCTGGGCGTGATGCCGGCACGCTACGACTCGGACAAGCCCGGGATCCCGATCGCGAGCGTCAGCGCCGACGGCCCGGCGCAGAAGGCGGGGATGCTCGACGGCGACGTCCTCGTGCGTTGGGACGGGCAGAAGCTCGAGGACGTCCAGCACTGGATGGAGCTGCTCGGAAAGCACGAGCCGGGCGACGAGGTCAAGATCGGCGTCAAGCGTGACGGCGAGGAGGTCACGCTCACGGTGACCCTCGAGGGGCGTTGATCCCGGGGACGCGGGGAAGCTCGTTTGTGCGTGCATCCGCGTCGTGTCGGATGTCGATGCGGACGCCCGGGTACCGCGATCTGAGTCGGGCCGCGCCCGCTTCGCCCGAGACGGAGACGGCGCTGGCGAGGGCGTCTGCGAGCCAGGCCTCGTCGGCGGTGACGGTCACGCTGACCGGGGCCGTGACGCCGTAGCCGGTCCGCGGGTCGATGATGTGCGAGTAGCGGACGCCATCGGCCTCGATGAACTGGAACCGTGCGCCCGAAGTGGCGACGCCGGTCATGGGGTGGGCGGTGGATGGCGTGTGGTCTCCATCACGGGCGATCATCCACTGGTGGGTACCGACCGGCGGCGGGCGACCGATCGCGATGTCGCCGCCCAGATCGACGAGCGCGGCGGGGAAGCCGCGGGCCTCGAGGACGTCGAGAGCACGGTCGGCGGCGTAGCCCTTGCCGATGGCGCCGAAGTCCAGACGCATGTTGTCGAGGCGGAGGCGAACGCGGGATTGGGCCGCGTTGATCTCCACGAACTGCATGCCGACGAGTGACAGCGCCTGCCGGATCTCTTCGACATCTGGGACGGCGTTGACGCGGCGGGCCTGTCGCCAGAGCGTGGTCAGGGGGCCGATGGTGGGGTCGAAGGCGCCCTCGGTCGTGTCCCGGAGTTCGCGCGATTTGAGCAGGATGTCGAGCAGGACCGGAGAAACTTCGACCCAGACGCCGGGCGTGCGGCAGAGCCGCATCGCCTCGCTCGAGGGGTCGTAATCGCTGAGAACCGCGTTGAGGCGGTCCATCTCGGCGAACGCTGCGGCTGCGGCCGCAGCGGCGGACGCCTCGTCGGGGGCGTAGAGCACGACCCGCGCCCTCGAGCCCATGACGAGCCTTGCGTACTCGAAGCGATGGACGCTAGCCTCGCGGCTGCGGGCTGCGGGCTCTGGCGTTGAGCGACAGGCGCCCACGAGGAGCGGAAACGCGATGACGAGGGCAGCGGTGCGCCGGACGATGCTCGTGTGTACTGTCGCGTGCCTCACGGGTTTTACGGTATCGCGCCCCGCGCTCGGCCGCGAGACGCGGCGCGGGCCTGAGATACTCCGCATCCGGGCGCCGGGCACAACGGTCGTGTTCGAGTTGGTCCGGGCGCCCGGCGGCGAACTCATGGACGGCGCGGGCGAGCCGGTCGTCGTCGGCGGGATGTGGGTGCTCACAACCGAGGTGACGTGGGACCTGTACGACGTGTACCTGTACGCGCTCGACGAGCCGGAGGGCGGGGAGGGAGCCGGCGCGGACGCGGTGACACGCCCGAGCAAGCCGTACGTTCCCCCGGACCGGGGTTTCGGGCACGCGGGGTACCCGGCAATCGGGATGACGCGGCACGCGGCCGAGTCGTTCTGCGTGTGGCTCGAGGCGAAGACCGGGATCCCGGCGCGCCTGCCAACGCCCGACGAGTGGACCCTGCTCGCACGCGGGGCGGACATCGCGGAGGGATGGACCGCAGAGAACGCGGGCGGGACGACACATCCGGTCGGGAAAAAATCGGCGAGCGGCCCGGGCCTCCACGACATGATCGGCAACGTCGCAGAGTGGGTCGCGACGCGGGAGGGGCGCCCGGTCGCGATGGGCGGGAGCTACCGCGACGCGGCGGAGGACAACGGCCCAGATTCGTCCCAAACACAAACATCCGCGTGGAACACATCGGACCCGCAGATCCCGAAGAGCAGATGGTGGCTGGCGGACTGCTCGTGGGTGGGGTTCCGGTTCGTTGTGGATGCGGAGAAGATGCCAGCGGAGATTCTGGACGCACAGAACGAGGAGCCGGCGGATGACGAGTGAGCACGGTGACGCGGGGCGTGGGTTGACAAGGCGGGAGTTTGTCGCGACGGGCGCCGCCATCGGGGCGGCGGGGCTGCTGGCGCCCGGGGCGCTCGCGGCGCGGGCCGGCTCGCGCCGGGCGGACGAGCTACGCGTGGGTGTCGTCGGGTGCGGCGGACGCGGGACGGGGGCGGTGGTCCAGGCGCTCAAGGCGGACCGGGGCGCCCTGCTCTGGGCGATGGGGGACGTGTTCGGCGAGCGGATCGAGTCGTGCCTCGGGTACACACGCGCGGCGATGGAGGAACTGGACCTGGAAGGAGCGACGACGAGCTGGGGTGAGAAGATCCGTGCGGACAAGTCCAGGCGATTCGTTGGGCTCGATAGCTTCCAGGGCGTGCTGGACTCGGGCGTGGATGTGGTGCTGCTGACGACACCGCCCGCGTTCCGGCCGCAGCACCTCGCGGCGGCGGTTGATGCGGGCGTGCACGTGTTCTGCGAGAAGCCGGTCGCGGTAGACGCGCCCGGCGTGCGTTCTGTGCTCGAGTCGGCGCGGGCGGCGAGACGGGCGGGGCTTTCGCTCATGTCCGGGTTCTGCTGGCGGTACCAGGACCAGGTCCGTGAGTGTTTCGAGCATCTGGCGGCGGGCGGGATCGGCGACGTGCACACGATCCAGACCACGTACAACACGAACGGCTGGGTTGCTCCCAACCCACGGCAGGACGGGTGGTCGGACACGGAGTTCCAGCTCCGCAACTGGCAGTACTTCACGCCAATCTCGGGCGACCACATCGTCGAGCAGGCGGTGCACGCGATCGACTGGATCGGGTGGGCGATGGGCGACGCGCCGCCCGAGCGGTGCTGGGCGGTGGGGGGGCGTTCGACGCGCCCGGACACGCCCGAGACGGGGAACGTGTGGGACAACTTCGCGATCACATACGAGTACTCGGGCGGGGTGCGGGCGTACCACACGTGCCGTCACTGGCCCAACACGGCGTCGGACAACTCGGCGTACTTCCTGGGCTCGCAGGGGCGGTGCGTGATGCAGCCGTGGACGGGGCGGCATGAGGTGATGGGCGAGCGACCGTGGAAGGGCTCGGCGCCCGGCAACGACATGTACCAGCGCGAGCACGACGTGCTCTTCAAGTCCATCCGCGACGGCGCGCCCGTGAACGACGGAGAGCGGATGTCGCGGACGACGCTGCTGGCGATAATGGGGCGGATGGCGGCGTACACCGGGCAGGTCGTGTCGTGGGTTCAGGCGATGGAGAGCGGGCAGGACCTGAATCCCGAGCCCTGGGCGATGGGGGTACGGGAGACGCCGAGCATCGCTGTGCCGGGGACGAGGCCCTTGATATGAGGAGCGTGGTGTGACAAGCAGGCGAGCGTTTCTGGCGGCGACGGGTGTTGCGGCGGCGGGCGCGGTGATCGGCGGCGCGAGGGCGTCCGTGTCGGGACGGCACGCCTCGCAGCCCGGTGGCGCCAAGCGGATCCGCAAGGCGCTCAAGTACGGCATGATCGGCGCGGGCGAGATTGTCCGCGACAAGTTCGAGATCGCGATGCAGGCCGGCTTCGAGGGCGTCGAGCTCGACAGCCCGGGCGAGCTGGACAAGGACGAGGTGCTGCGGGCCAAGGAGGCGACCGGGATCGAGATCCCGGGCGTCGTCGATTCGGTGCACTGGAACTCGACGCTGAGCGACCCCGATCCGGCAGTGCGGGCGGAAGGGCGGCACGCGTTGGAGCGTGCGGTGTTCGATTGCCGTGATTACGGCGGGACGACGGTGCTGCTCGTACCGGGGGTCGTGAACGAGCACGTCTCGTACGCCCAGGCCTGGCACAACTCACAGGAGCAGCTCCGGCGTGCGCTGCCCGTCGCGCAAGAAGCGGGTGTACTGATCGCGATCGAGAACGTCTGGAATAACTTCCTGCTCGGGCCGGTCGAGGCGCGGGACTACATCGACACACTCGCGGGTGGAGAGCGGGCGCAGATGGTGCATTGGCCAGATCCGCAGCGAGAGTATGTGCGATTCCGCCCGATCGGCTGGTACCTCGACATCGGCAACCTCTGGCATTCCGGCTGGCCCGGGCACTGGATCGAGCTGCTCGGCCCCCGGATTCTCAGGCTCGACATCAAGGGCTACTCGCGGGCCAGGGCGGACAAGGAGGGCAAGTGGGCGGGCTTCGGCGTCGAGATCGGCGACGGCGACATCCCCTGGGAAAGCGTCGTCAAGGCCCTGGACGAGATCGGATATCGTGGCTGGGCGACGGCGGAAGTGGCTGGCGGCGACCTCGACCGCCTCAAGGACATCAGCGCCCGGATGGACCGGGTCCTGCAGCTGTAGGTGATTGTCATGAATGACTGGACGCGACGGGAGATGATCAAGGCGGGGGCGCTGGGCGTGGGGGCGCTGGTGTCGCCCGCGTTCGCCTCGAGGCTTGCGCGGGGCGGTGACGATCGGATCGGCGTGGGCCTGATCGGGTGCGGCGGGCGCGGGACGGGCGCGGCCTGGAACGCGCTGGAGGCCGACCCGGCGGTCAAGATCGTCGCGATGGCGGACGTGTTTCAGGACCGCCTCGACGGCTCGTTGGGCCATCTCACCGACGAGGCCGCGTGGGATGGTCGGATCGATGTTCCCGTCGAGCGTCGGTT
This sequence comes from Phycisphaerales bacterium, assembly GCA_029260515.1. GTDB lineage: Bacteria > Planctomycetota > Phycisphaerae > Phycisphaerales > UBA1924 > JAJRXR01. Next base: position 300,946 of record JAJDDC010000096.1, read on the forward strand.
CACGGATTTTGACGCGTACAAACAACTGCTGGCGCTGGACGACGTGGACTATGTCTGCATCGCGACGCCGCCGCACTTCCGCCCGATCCACTTCGAGGAGGCGGTCCGCCGGGGCAAGCACGTGTTCATGGAGAAGCCGGTCGCGGTGGACCCGGCCGGCATCCGCCGCGTGATCGCGGCGGCGAGGAAGGCCGGTACGACCGGGCTTTCGGTCGTCGCGGGCACGCAGCGCCGGCACGAGCGGTGCTACCTGGATCTGATCGACCGCGTACGCTCGGGCCAGCTCGGCGAGATCGTCTCCGCCTCGTGCTACTGGAACCAGGGCGGGCTCTGGGTCCACGACCGTCAGCCAAGCGAGACGGACATGGAGTACCAGCTCCGCAACTGGCTGTACTTCTGCTGGCTCTCGGGCGACCACATCTGCGAGCAGCACATCCACAACCTCGATGTCATCAACTGGGCGATGGACGCGACGCCCGTCAAGGCGATGGGGATGGGCGGGCGCGAGGTGCGGACGGGCGAGCGGTACGGCAACATCTTCGACCACTTCGCCGTCGAGTACGAGTACCCGGGCGGCGTGCGTGTGCAGAGCATGTGCCGCCAGATCGACGGGTGCGCCGGGCGCGTGGACGAGCGTCTGACGGGCACGAAGGGTTCGGCGATCGCCTGGCCGGGCCGCGCGGAGATCCGTGGCGAGAACGACTGGACATTCGAAGGCGACAACCCGAACCCGTACATGGTCGAGCACAGGGACCTGATCGCGTCGATCCGAGGATCGGAGCCGTACCTCAACGAGGGCGAGCGTGTCGCGCACAGCACCCTCACGGCGATCATGGGGCGGATGAGCGCGTACACGGGCAAGGAGGTCACCTGGGAGCAAGCGCTGGCGTCCGAGCTGGACCTGTCGCCGGCGGCGTACGAGTTCGGGTCGCTCGAGACGGACCCGGCGCCCACGCCCGGTCGGACCGCACTGATCTGAGGAACGCGATATGCGCAGGCGTGAGTTTCTAGCCGGGGTTGGTGGGGCGGCGGTTTCCGTGACGGGTGCGTCACGGCTCGCGCGCGCAGGCGTGACGAGCGGGGCGAAGGACGGGACGGTGGGCGAGAAGTTTACTATGGCCTTCGCACCGCACTTCGGGATGTTCCGCCATCACGCGGGCGACGACCCTGTCGCGCAGCTCGAGTTCGCCGCGGGCGAGGGGTTTACCGCCTGGGAGGACAACGGGATGTCGGGGCGGAGTCCGGAGGAGCAGACGCGGATCGCCGAGGCGATGGAGCGGCTGGGCATCCGCATGGGCGTGTTCGTGCTCAACCCTACGACGGCCTGGGGCGCGACCTTCTCGCGTGGCGCCAAGGAAGATCGCGTCAAGTTCCTCGCAGAGGCAAAGCGGGCGGTTGACGTCGCGAAACGCGTGAACGCGACGTGGATGACGGTCGTCCCCGGCACGCGCGAGCCGCGGCTGGACATGGGCTACCAGACGGCGCACGCGATCGACCAGCTCCGGGCCGCGTGCGAGATCTTGGAGCCGCACGGGCTCGTGATGGTGCTCGAGCCACTCAACCCGATCAACCACCCCAACATGCTGCTGGCGAAGATGGCCCACGCGTACGAGGTCTGCCGGGGCGTGGACTCGCCGTCGTGCAAGATTCTGTGCGACCTGTACCACCAGCAGGCGACCGAGGGGAACCTGATCAACAACATCGACAGCTGCTGGGACGAGATCGCGTACTTCCAGCAGGGCGACCACCCGGGGCGCAACGAGCCGACCACAGGCGAGGTGAACTACGCCAACGTCTTCGGGCACATCAAGGGCAAGGGGTTCGCCGGCGTTCTGGGCATGGAGCACGGGAACAGCAAGCCCGGCAAAGCGGGCGAGCGGGCGGTCATCGAGGCCTACAGAGCATGCGACCCGGGCTGAGACGCCCGGATTCGACGGAGCACGAGATGATGATGCGAGCGTGTGTGTGTGTTGGCGGCGCGGTTCTCCTTTCGGGTGTCACGGCCGGCTGTCGGAGCTGCCCGACGGGCAAGGAGGACACCTCGGCCCGCGTCGCCGACGGTTGGGTGGATCTCTTCAACGGCGAGAACCTCGACGGCTGGACCGTCACGGGCGCGACCAGGGACGCGTGGGCTGTCGAGGGCGGCGAACTCATCACCGCCAAGCCCGGCGAGGGCTGGTGGCTCCGTACCGACCGCATGTACCGCGACTTCGAGCTGACGCTCGACTTCTGGATGCCCGAGGGCGGCAACTCGGGCCTGGGCCTCCGCGGCACGTCGCACGGCGATCCCGCGTTCTCCGGCATCGAGGTCCAGATCCTCGACACGCACGGGCAGTCGCCGGACGTGCACAACTGCGGCGCCGTCTACGAGGCGATTGCACCTTCCAGCATGGCCGTCAAGCCCGCCGGCGAGTGGAACACCTACCGCGTCCGGCTCGTGGGCGAAACGCTCGACGTCTGGCTCAACGGCGTGCACATCCAGGACGCGCAGAAGCTGGACGGCCGCGGTTACTACCGCGAGCCTGTCAACACGCTGCCTCTGAACACACGCGCAACGACAGGCTACATCGCGCTCCAGGACCACGGACACCCGTTCCGCTACCGCAACATACGGATCAAGGACCTTTCGCCCGACCCGGAGCCAAAGGGCATGCGCGACCTGATCCGGGGCGAGGACGACAAGGCGCCCGAGGGCTGGTTCAGCGAGGACGCGACGATCTGGACGATCGTGGACGGCACGATCATCGGGCGCGACGGGCCCGGGCACCTGTTCAGCGACGACGAGTTCACAGACTTCGAGATGCGGACGCTCGTGCGTGTCAACGAGCGGGGCAACTCGGGGATCTACTACCACGCCCAGCCCAACCCCGACCCCAACAACCCGTGGCCCGCGGGGTACGGCTACGAGGCCCAGGTCGATCAGCACGACGCGAAGAACTACACCGGGTGCATCTACAACACCGCGTGGCCCGAGTCGGGACCCGGCAAAGACGGGCCGATCACGCGCGACGGCGCGTGGTTTGATTACCGGATCCGGGCCGAGGGCGACCGCGTCCGGACGTGGATCAACGGCATCCTGTTCGTGGACGCACGACTCGACGAGTTCGAGTCGGGGCGCTTCGCGCTGCAGGGGCACCACCCGGGCAACGTGATCGAGTTCAAGGATTTTCGGGTACTCGAACTGTCGGGGGAATGAACCCTACTGCTTCTTCGTGTCGAACGCCGCGTCGAAGGCGCCCGAGGCGGGGTCGAAGTCGATCGAGCGGACGAAGTCCACCGCCTCGCGGGCGCCGCGCTCGCGGGACATCGCGGTGTCCTCCCATTCGACGGACAGAGGACCGGCGTACCCAGCGCGGTTGAGCGCGCGGGTGATGCCCTCGAAGTCCACGTCGCCCCGCCCGGGCGAACGGAAGTCCCACCCGCGCCTGGGGTCGCCGAATGGCAGGTGGCTGGCGAGGATCGAACTCGTGCCGTCGAGTGTCTGGGCGGCGTCCTTGACGTGGACGTGAAAGATCCTCTCGGGGAATCGGTCGATGAACTTGACCGGATCGAGGCCCTGCCAGACGAGGTGGGAGGGGTCGAGGTTGGCGCCAAACGCGGGGTGGTTGTTGACGGCGGCGATCGCACGCTCGAACGTGTGGTTGTCGTAGGCAATCTCGGTCGGGTGGACCTCGAGGGCAAACCTGACGTTGTTCGTTTGGAACGCGTCGAGGATCGGCATCCAGCGACTCGCGAACTCGCGGAAGCCAGCGTCGATTTCTTCCTTCGGCGTTGGGGGGAAGAAGTAGAGCTTGTGCCAGACCGGCGAGCCGGTAAACCCGTTGACAACGGGGACGCCGAAGGCCTTGGCTGCCTGCGCGGTCGCGGTCATCTCCTCGCCCGCCCGCTCGTTGACGCCTTCGGGCTCGCCGTCACCCCAGACACGCTCGGGCACGATCGCCTTGTGACGCACGTCGATGGGATCGGAGACGCACTGGCCCACGAGGTGGTTGGAGATTGCCCAGCAGCCCAGGCCGTGCTCGGCGAGCAGATCGCGCTGGCCCTTGCAGTACCCGTCCTCGGTGAGTGCTCGCTCGACGTCGAAGTGGTCGCCCCAGCAGGCGAGTTCGAGGCCGTCGTAGCCCCAGCCGGCGGCCATCTCGGCGAGCGTCGCGAGCGGGAGGTCGGCCCACTGGCCTGTGAAGAGGGTGACGGGTCTGGGCATGGTCTGGCTCCTCGGGCCCGGATGGTACCAACGCGTTGCAGGGCGGCGGCGCGCGGTCGCGATGGATCCCGGTAGACTCGCCGCTCGTCCGTACGAGCCGAGGGGATCTCGCCATGACAGACGCCGCCAAGCCCGTGCCTCCCCTGGTCCGCACCAGACTGTCGGTGATGATGCTCTTGCAGTACGCGATCTGGGGGGCGTGGCTGCCGTTGTTATGGCCGTTCTTGGAGAACCACCGCGGCTTCACTGGCTCGCAGATCGGTGACATGTTCGCGGTCGGGGCGGTGGGGGCGATCGTGGCGCCGTTCATCGCGGGGCAGATCGCCGACCGGTACTTTCCGACACAGTGGTTTCTCGGGATCAGCCACATCGTGGGTGGGGCGCTGGTCTGGTTCTTGGCGAGCATCGACAGCTACTGGGGCTTCCTGGCCTTCTCGCTCGCGTATTCGGTGATCTATGCGCCGACGCTCTCCCTGACCAACTCGATCTCTTTCCACCACCTCCCGGACAGGGACAGGGACTTCGGCAAGGTCCGTGTCTGGGGCACGGTCGGTTGGATCATCGTGGGCATCGGGATCGGTCAATGGCTACTGGCGACGTGGACGCCGGATCAGAACGACCCCGCGCGCGGGGTTTCCGTCGTCGAGATCGTCGATGACCCGGGAGCGAATGTGCCCCGGGCGATCGGAGCGAACCCCGAGCAGCTCGGGCGGTTCCTGACCGTGGAGTGGATCGAGCAGGAGCGGGGAGTCGTGCTCAACACCGCCCTCGAGGCGCTTCTGACCGACGCGGAGTTGGACGTGCCGCGCATCGAGGTCGATGGTTCGCCGCAGCTTGATCGGAACGCCGCGGTGGCGCTGCTCGGCCTGTCGCCCGAGGAGATCCGGGCGATCGAGATCGAGGGGATGGGGCCGGCCATCGTGGCGGGCGCCCAGCACGCTGGGATGGCCGACGCGTTCCGTGTGAGCGCCCTGCTCGGCGTGCTGATGGGGCTGTTCTGCTTCACACTCCCGCACACCCCGCCGGCCCGTGGGGCGGCGAGGGCGAACGCGGCGTGGGAGGCGATCCGCGAGGTACGGCGTCAGCCGTTGCTGACGCTGTTCCTGCTGGCCGTCCCGATCTCGTGCGTCCATCAGTTCTATTTCGTGCATACGGCGGCGTTCCTGGGCGGGATCCAGTCCGAGACGGCCGACCAGATCAACCGCGTGTTCGGCGTGGGCGGCGGCGGGCTCATGACGGTCGGGCAGATGGTCGAGATCGCGGTGCTCGCGCTCATGCCGCTGGTCGCGAAACGTCTGTCTCGCAAGACACTGCTCGCCGCGGGCATCATCGCGTATGCACTCCGGATGGCGTTGTTCGCATACGCCGGCGCGATCTCTGGCTCGACAGGCATCCCGGAGGTTGCCATCGCGATGTCCGGGACAGCCCTGCACGGGTTCTGCTTCGGCTGCTTCATTTTCGTCGCGTTTATGGTGGTGGACGAGGAAACCACGCCCGACGTGCGGGCGAGCGCCCAGAGCCTGTTCAATCTGGTCATCGTCGGCATCGGCATCATCGTCGGGAGCAAGATCGCCGGCTGGGTCTCCGATTGGGCCAAGGTCGATGGTGTCACCGACTACACGAAGTTGTTCGGCGTCCCGATGTGGGCGTCGATCGCTTGCCTGGTCGTGCTGCTGGTGATGTACCCAAGGCGGGGGCGGTTCGAACGGACCGGGTCCGAGCCGGCCGCGTCCGGGGATTCGCGGGCGACGTGATTTCGAGCATCACTCGGCGCTGGCGTGCCGGCGGGCGATCTTCGCGGCCGTCTTGACGTCCTCGATCCTGTGATCGCCCGCCTCGCGCTCGATGATGACCGGCACGCCCGGGGCGAGCATGCGGAAGTATGCATCCCAGTCCACGTGCCCCGCGCCCGCCGGGACCTCGGTACCCCAGGCGTCGAGCAACCCGCTCGGGACCGCATCCTTCATGTGGGCCTGCACGACTCGGTCGCCGAGGAGTTCCAGAGCGGCGATCGGGTCGCCCGAGCCGTACAGCAGCATGTTCGCGGGATCGAAGTTGACGCCGACACTGCGCATGCTCGGCGCTTCGAGCACCTGGCGGAGCGCGGATGCGGATTCCTGCCCGGTCTCCAGTCCGATGCGGACGCCGGCATCGCCGAACACATGGGCGACCTGTGCGATACGGGCGATCATTGTCGCGCGGAGGGGGTCGTCCGCGGCCTCGGGGATGAAGCCCGCGTGGAGGGTGACGAGATCGATGCCGAGCTTGCGCGAGATATCTGCGTTCGCGCGGGCGGCGGCGAGGTTGGCTTCCCAGTGCTGGTCCGGTCGGAGGCCGCCGGTGCGCCGGATGGAGTCGATGGACGTGTAGTCCTCGCCGAACGTCGCCATCATGCCGCTGACGATCTCGATGCCCGCATCGGCGAGCACGGGGCGTGTATCGTCCGGGGGCCATTGCCCTATCCGGATCGGATCGAGCGCGAGTTGGACCGCCGAGAGTCCGCACTCGAGGACACGCTGGACCAGCATTGCTGGCGACTCGGGCCGCAGCGACCACGAGCAAACCCCGATTATGTGGCTCATCGTGCCCTCTTTGCACCCATGGGGTCAGATGCTACTCTGGCGACTCCGGCCCTTCCGCGGCCCGACGCCCAGGAGCACCAGAGATGAGCAAGACAGGACAGACGAATCTCGAGAGCCGCCGCACGTTCCTGGGCCAGGCCGCGGCTTTGGCCGGAGCGGGCGTCGTCCTGGGCGGGGCGGCGATGTCGAGAGCACCGCGGACGGTCGCGACCGTCGCGGGCGGCAAGATTCGCACGCCGGGAGCGAACGAGCCCGTCCGAATGGGCGTCATCGGCACCGGCGGCATGGGCACCGGGCACTGCGTCGCGTTCTCGACGTTCGGCCAGGACGGGCGGGCGAACGTGAAGATCGCCGCGGTCGCGGACGTATGCGACATCCACGCGACCAACGCGAAGAACGAGATCGAGAAGCGTCAGGGCACGGGGACGGTTGACACGTACCGCGATTACCGCGAGCTGCTGGCCCGCGAGGACATCCACGGCGTGCTCATCGCCAGCCCCGAGCACTGGCACGCCCAGCACGCGATCGACGCGCTGACCGCGGGCAAGGACGTCTACTGCGAGAAGCCCATGACCCTCCGCCTCGAGCAGGCGATGGACGTCCGCAGGGTCGTGCTCTCGCGCCCGAGCCAGATCTTCCAGGTCGGCACCCAGATGATGATGCTGCCCAAGTACCACCGCGCGAGCGAGGCGATCAAGAGCGGGCGGATCGGCAAGGCGACGTGGAGCCAGACGAGCTACTGCCGCAACTCCCGCGACGGCGAGTGGAACTACTACCACCTCAACGACGACTGGAAGCCGGGCGAGAACCTCGACTGGGACGCCTGGCTCGGCTACCTGGGCCACCGCGAGTGGGACCCGAAGATCTACGCCCGCTGGCGCCGGTACCGCGATTTCTCGACCGGGATCATCGGCGACCTGCTCGTCCACGTCGTGACGCCCCTTGTGCTTGCTCTCGACATGGGCTGGCCCACCCACGTCGTGGGCACGGGCGGGCACTACATCGACGAGGACATGGAGAACCACGACCAGGTCAACATCAACGTCAAGTTCGAGGACGGGCACACGATGGTCGTCGCCGGTTCGACGAACAACGAGGTGGGCCTCGAGACGATGATCCGCGGGCACGAGGCGAACATCTACCTCGGCGGTCGCCATTGCGTCATCCGCCCCGAGCGTCTGTACGTAGACGAAGTGGACGCCGAAGAGATCGAGTGCGAGGACATCGGAAACGACCAGGACCAGCTCCGCCTGAACTGGCTCGAGTGCATCCGCTCGCGCGAGCCGGCGGTCAGCAACATCGACCTGGCGAGCAAGGTCATGGTTATCGTAGACCTCGCGACGCGGTCGATGTGGGATGGGCACGCGTACACGTTCGACCCCAAGTCGATGCGTGCCGAACGTGCCTGAGCTCGGATCGTCGGCGGTGTTCGAGTCCCCGATTCTCCTCGCGACGAGCGCGATGGGGACGCGTTTCGAGGCGCTGATCGCGGGCGCCGACGAGGGCGTGAGCCCCGCGTGCGCGCGGGCGGCTGGCGAGGAGGCGATGGCGCTGGTCCGCGACTGGCACGCGCGACTGAGCCTGTTCGACCGGGCCTCGGTGGTTTCCAGGCTCAACCGCGAGGCCGCGGATCGCCCGGTGCGGGCGGACGACGAGGTGCGGCGATTGCTCCGGCGCTGCCTGGGTCTGTCGCGCGAGACCGGCGGTCTGTTCGACATCACCGCGGGCGCTCTGATGCACCGGTGGGGGTTCCGGGAGGGCGCGCCAGCGGGAGATGCATCGTGGGGCTCCGAGCTGATCGAGATAGATGACGACGCGGGCACGGTCCGCTACCTTCGGCCCGGCGTCGAGATCGACCTCGGGGGCGTCGCGAAGGGCGCGGTACTCGACGAGGCGGCGCGACTGCTCAGCGAGCACGGTCTGACGTCTGCTCTCTTGCACGGCGGGACGAGCACGATCGTTGCGATCGGGGCTCCCCCGTGCGAGCAGTCCTGGCGCGTCCGCGTCGGGGACGGGCCCGGGGCGCCGATCGTTGACCTGTGCGACACGGCGATGTCTGTGTCCGCGCCGACAGGCAGGACGCTCGGCGTAGGCGAAGTATCACGCATCGGGCACATCATGGACCCGCGCGACGGGCGGCCAGCGACGAAAGCACTTACCGCCGCGTGCGTCGGCCCCTGCGCCCTCGACACCGACGCCTGGTCCACGGCACTCGCGATCGCCGGGGAGCACCCGGCGGGCTGCCCCGACAACTTGACCACGATCATCGGCGGGGGAGACTGCTGGACCGTCCGCGCCGCACAAGAGCGGCGGGTCGCTGCCCCGAGCATCAAGGAGTCCCCGGCGTGAGCACACCGCCCGTTGACCGACGCGAGTTCATGGTGCAGGCGGCCGGCGGGCTCGCCGCCGCCGCCATCATCCCCAGCCTCGCCCACGCCGCGCGCCCCGCTGGCCTCGCGCCCACGCGCGTCGGCGTCGTCGGGCTCGGGCGCCAGGGGCGTTCGATCCTGGCCGAGCTGTCTGTGATCGAGGGCGTGCTGCTGGCGGCGATGTGCGACGTGGACGAGCGCCGCCTGAACGCGGCCAAACGCCGGGCCGCGGACGCCGCGACGTTCTCCTCGCTCGACGACATGCTCAAGGCGGACGCGGTGGACGCCGTCGTCGTCGCGACACCCACGCACACGCACCGCGAGGTTGCGACCCGCGCGATCGAATCCGGTCGGCATGTCTATTGCGAGGGGCCAATCTCGAACACGATCGAGGACTCGGTCGCGCTGGCAAAGGCGGCGCGTGACACGGACAAGGTCGTCGCCGCGGGGCTGCAGGGTCGGTCTAACCCCGTCTACGACCTGGCGCGGACGTTCGCACGATCGGACTCGGTCCGCAACATCGTCTCGATGCGCGCCCAGCACCACGAGAAGACGAGCTGGATCACGCCCTCCAACGACCAGGCCCGCTACAAGGAACTCAACTGGCGCCTCGACCCCGCCCGCTCGACCGGGCTCGCGGGCGAGTGGGGTACGCACCAGTTCGACGTCTTCCACTGGTACACCGGGCGGTACCCCGTCCGCGTCATGGGGCACGGCTCGGTCCAGCAGCACAAGGACGGGCGCGAGGTCCACGACACGATCGCGTGCACGCTGATCTTCGACGACGGCGCTGCGCTGCAGTACGCCGCCACGATCGCCAACTCGTACGAGGACCGGTACGAGGTGTTCTACGGCTCCAACGCCGCGATCAAGCTGGCGTGGAGCCACGGCTGGATGTTCAAGGAGGCCGACGCCCCGACCCAGGGGTGGGAGGTCTACGCCAACCGCCAGCAGTTTCACCAGGACGAGGGCATCACGCTGATCGCGGGGGCGACGAAACTGGCCGAGCAGGGCAAGCTCAAAGAGGGGGTGGGCCTGCCGCACTCGTCGCTGTACTACGCACTCGAAAACTGGGTGGACGCGATCGCGGGTGGGGGCGAGCCCGCCTGCTCGATGGCCGAGGGCGCGCGGGCGACCGCGGTCGGTATCGCCGCCCATCGGGCCTGCGTCGAGGGCGGCGCGGTGGACGTCGAGATGCCGGACGTTTGATTTCGGGTATAACGCCCCACGATGAGCCGCCTGCAGACGCCACGACTCAAAGACCTCCACCCGCTGGCCCGCCTGGGCGTGACGCTCTTGGTCGTCACGCTGCTCGGCGGGTACGCCCTCTCGGGGCTTCACCTCCGCTGGCACTACGACAACCGCGACGAGCAGGCGGGCTTCACGCTCGACGACGTCCGCGCCGCGTACCACGGCATCACGTCCGAGTCGCCCCTGCTCGGCGCGCTCAACGCCGGGCACCCCGAGGATCTGGGTGAGACGGACCGCGAAGCCCTGGTCGCGTGGCTCGAGTCCGACACAATCAACATCGACTACGACAACTTTGACCTGGGCGACGAGGCGCCTGCGGAGATCATCGCCGTTTCGTGCCTCGACTGCCACTCCCGCAACGCGACGGGCACGGACGCGTACCCGCGTGTCCCGCTCGACGGCGCCGACGACGTGCTGAGCATCGCGTACTCGCGCGACGTACAGCCGAGCCCGGTCGAGATCCTGGCGGTCTCGCAGCACACGCATGCGCCGACGATGGCGCTGGTGCTGCTCGTCGTGGGCGCCCTGGGCGTGATGACGAGGTGGTGGAGGTGGCTGACGGGTTTCGTGCTCGCGGTCGGTGGCCTCGGGTTGCTGTGCGACATGGGCGGGCAGTGGCTCGCGCGCGACAACGACGCGTGGGTGTACGCGATAGTCGGGGGCGGGATCGCCTACGCGGGCTCGGTAATGCTCGCCGGCCTCGGCGTGATCGTCGATCTCTGGCTACCAGGCGGGAAGGCGAGCCGCGACTGACCCCTTCAGGCGCTCAGGTCGTCGCGCACGCGCTCGAGCAGCACCTTCGTCAGGCGGATGCCCTCGCGCGGCTCGATGCCCTCGCCCTCGTATTCCACGCCCACGTAGCCGCTGTACCCCGCGTCCACCACGATCTTCATCATGCGTCGGTAGTCCGTATGGACCTCGTTCCCGTTGTCGTCGAAGTCGTGACTCTTGGCGCTGACGGCCTTGGCGTAGGGCATCAGCTCGCGCACGCCCTGATACCGGTCGTACCATGCGTCCGGCTCATCCTTGCGCGACCAGTCAAGGCAGAAGTTCCCGAAGTCGGGCAGCGTGCCGCACCGGGGGCGCCCGACCTTCTCCATCACGCCCGCGAGCCAGGCGCCGTTGGAGCTGAGCCCGCCGTGGTTCTCGACGATGACGTTGATCCCGTGCCCGTCGGCATACTCGCACAGGCGCCGCAGCCCGTCGGCGGCCCGGTCCTGCTGCTCCTCGTACGTGCCCGAACTCGCGGCGTTAACCCTGATCGAGTGACACCCGAGAGTCGCCGCGGCGCCGATCCACTTGTAGTGGTTCTCCACCGCCCGCGTCCGCTTGGCCTCATCGGCGTCGCCGAGGTTCCCCTCGCCGTCGCACATGATGAGCAGCTGGCGGACGCCCTCGCCGTCGGCCCGCGTGTTGAGTTCCTTCAGGTACGGCTGGTCGGTCGCCTTGTCCTTGAAGAACGAGTTGACGTACTCGATCGCGTCGATGCCCGCGGCCCGGGACTCGGACGCGAAGTCCAGGTTGCTGATCTCGCCCGCGAACAGCGGCTTGTTCAGCGACCACTCGGCCAACGAGATGCGGTAGAGAGGATTCGACATCGGGCGGATGCTCCTGGCGGCACACGAGAGCAGGCCCGGGGTGAGCAGGGTCGCCCCGACCCCCAGAGCGCCCCGTCGCATCGCCTCTCGCCGGGTGATTTCACGCGTCATGCGGAGAGTCTAACGCCCGCCCGACTCTGCGGCCGCGCTCGCGAGGGCCTGGAGTCGATAGCATCGCATTCCAGATTTCTCCCGCGTGGCAGGAATGTTCAAGAGCGGCCGCGCGTTCGGACATCCCCTCGCCGACCGAGACTCCATCGGCGGCTGGCGGGCAGTATGCTGCGCGTCTAGGCGAAGGCACGGGGGATCCGCATGACGAAGACAAGCGTTGCTCGATGGGATGACCTCAAGGCCGGCGAGCCGTTGCACGCGGTCGTCGCCAACGTCGATCTGGTGGTGATCCGATTCGAGCGGGGCGGCGCCGAGGACGTGTCCGTCCTGTTCGGGCGTTGCCTGCACCGCGGCGCCCTGCTCTCCGACGGGCACATCGACGGCGACAACCTCATCTGCGGCCTGCACGGCTGGGACTACCGCTACGACTCGGGCGTCAGCGCGTACAACAACGACGAGCGCCTCCACAAGTTCAACGCGTGGGTCGAGGACTTCGGGGGTGAGAAATCGGTGGTTGTGGACGCCGACGAGGTTGCGGCGTGGGAGAAGCGGAACCCGCAGCCGTACAACCGGGACGAGTACCTCGGCGCGTACCAGGACGTGCACGGCGCTCCCGAGGAGCCGCACGTCGGGCTCATCCAGCAGCTCGCGCGCGAGGGGCTCTCGAAGGTCGGGCATCACGGCCCGGCCGCGGCGATGGGCGTGCCCCGCCAGGACCTGCCCTCGTGGGACGACCTCCAGTTTGTAACCGCCCAGATGGCGACCAAGCCCCTGCTCGACGACCACCCGGTCGCAACCGGTGCGGTGATCGGCCCACGGGCGAACAAGCCGCTGGAGCTGAAGATCCCGCTGTTTGTCAGCGACATGAGCTTCGGGGCGTTATCCGAGGAGGCGAAAACCGCGCTGGCGAAGGGCGCCGAGATCGCAGGGACGGGCATCTGCTCGGGCGAGGGCGGGATGCTCCCCGACGAGCAGGAGGCCAACTCGCGGTACTTCTATGAACTTGCCAGCGCCAAGTTTGGCTACTCGATCGACAAGGTCGCCAAGTGCCAGGCGTTCCACTTCAAGGGCGGCCAGGGCGCCAAGACAGGCACAGGAGGGCACCTGCCCGGCGAGAAAGTCGATCAGCGGATCGCCGAGGTCCGCGGCATCAAGCCGGGCACGCCCGCGATCAGCCCCGCGACGTTCCCCGACCTGAAGACCGCGGCGGACTTCAAGCGTGTTGCCGACGAGGTCCGCGAGGCGACCGGGGGCATCCCGATCGGCTTCAAGCTCTCGGCACAGCACATCGAAGACGACATCGACTTTGCGCTCGAGGCGTCGGCCGAGTACATCATCCTCGACGGTCGCGGCGGGGGCACGGGCGCCGCGCCGCTGATATTCCGTGACAACATCTCCGTCCCGACAATCCCCGCGCTGGCCCGGGCCAGGCGCCACCTCGACAGCGTCTCGCCCGAAACCACGCTCGTGATCACGGGCGGTCTGCGCACGCCGGCGGACTTCGCCAAGGCGTTGGCACTCGGCGCCGACGCCGTCGCGGTCTCCAACGCGGCCATCCAGGCGATCGGGTGCCTGGGGATGCGGGCGTGCCACACGAACAACTGTCCGGTGGGCATCGCGACGCAGAAGAAGGGTCTGCGGGCCCGCCTGATCGTGGACGAATCCGCCGAGCGGCTCAAGCGTTTCTTCGAGGCGTCCACGGAGCTGATGGGCGTACTGGCGCGTGCGTGCGGGCACGATTCACTGTCGGGGTTCGAGCCACGGGACCTGACGAGCTGGAAGCGTGACGTGGCGGACCTTGCCGGTGTTCGTTTCGGAGGCCCGGCATGACCCCTCCGCCGATGACGCACGAGCCGCTGACGCACCCGGCGGAGGCGTACTTCCACGACGTCCTGATCTGGGTCGTGCTCGCGATCAACGCGGTGACGATCGCGGTACTGGTCTGGGGCGTGGCCTACGGCGTCCTGCGCTTCAGTGTCGTCGAGGCACGCCGGATGCGGGGCGCCTGCTCGGCGCTCGAGATGCAGGCCCTTCGTCGCCAAGTCGGGTCTTACCTACTGTTCGCACTTGAACTGCTCATCGCAGCGGACGTAATCGAGACGATGATCCGTCCCAGCCTCGCCCAGCTCGGGATCCTCGCGGGTGTCTCCGCCATCCGCATCGCGACCGGGTACGCGCTGGGACGAGAGGTCGGCGAGCTCGAGAAGGACAACTCGGATGGCTGAGACCCCCGTGCGCCTGACATGGCACAAGGTCGCCGAATCGGGCGACCTGCCCGAGGGGCGCGTGAAGACGGTCGCGATCGACCTGGGCGACTCGGTCACCCAGATCTGCCTGACGCACTCGGGCGGGCAGTACGCCGCCCTCGACAACGCGTGCCCGCACCAGGGCGGACCTCTGGGCGAGGGCTCGATTGAGTGCGCCGACGACGGCTCGTGCTACCTCCGCTGCCCCTGGCACGGCTGGGACTTCGACCCGATCACCGGCAAGCCGCCCGGCGGGTACGACGACGGCGTGCCGACCTACCCGGTCGAGGTGCGCGACGACGGCGTGTACGTCGGGCTCGAGTCGGAGGCGACGCACGTGCGCACGGTCACGGACGTGATGGCCGAGACCATGGTCGCCTGGGGCGTGACGCACGTGTTCGGCATGGTTGGGCACTCGAACCTGGGCCTGGCCGACGCGATCCGCAGGCGGTGCGAGGCCGGCGAGATGTCCTACATCGGCGTGCGCCACGAGGGCGCCGCCGCGTTCGCGGCCAGCGCCTTCGGGAAGCTCACGGGCGAGCCCGCCGCCTGCCTGACGATCGCGGGCCCGGGCGCGACCAACCTGCTCACCGGCCTGTGGGACGCTCGAGTCGATCGCTCGCCAGTGCTCGCGCTGACCGGGCAGGTCAACCAGCAGGTCTTCGGGCCCGGCGCGTTCCAGGAGCTGCCACTCAAGGAGGCGTTCAGCGCCGTCGCGGGCTTCAGCCACCTCTGCCTGCCCGGCTCGAACCACGCCGAGCTGATGAGCCTCGCGCTCAAGCACGCGCGGGTCAACCGCGAGGTCAGCCACATCATCTTCCCGGACGATGTGCAGACGATCCCTGCCCCGGGAGACGCCGAGCCCGGCACGCCCGACGGGCGTCTCGCGGACGTGCGGATCACGCCGTCAAGCGATGTGCTCGACGGCGCGGCCGCGATGCTCCGCGAATCGCAGCGCCCGGTCATCATCGTCGGGCACGGCGCCCGCTTCGAGATGGACGCGATCCTCGCCCTCGCCGACGAGCTCAAGTGCCCGGTGCTCACCACGTTCAAGGGAAAGGGGCTTGTCGCCGACATGGGCGGCGCCGGCGGCGGCCACCCGCTCGGGTGCGGCGTCCTCGGTCGCTCGGGCACACCCATCGCAAGCTGGTTCATGAACGAGAGCGATCTGCTGCTTGTGTTCGGCGCCAGCTTCTCCAACCACACAGGCATCACGTCCAAGAAGCCGACCATCCAGGTCGATCTCGACCGGATGACCCTGGGCAAGTTCCACGGCGTGGACATGCCGGTCTGGGGCGAGCTGGGCGTGACCGCCCGCCTGCTGCACGACGCGGTCCGGGGGAAGCACGCGAGCCGCGACCACACAGACGAAGTCGCGAAGCGCTGGGCGATCTGGCGCGAGGAGAAGGCCAGCCGCCTTCGCGACGACCGGGGCAAGGGCGTGAGCTCGATCGCGGTCTTCGACGCGATGAACCGGTTGATCCCCTCCAACGCGATCATCGCCGTCGATGTGGGCAACAACACGTACAGTTTCGGGCGGTACTTCGAGGCCTCGGGCGAACAGGCGGTCCTGATGTCGGGCTACCTTGGCTCGATCGGCTTCGGCTACCCCGCCGCCATCGGCGCCTGGGCCGCGACGCAGGCCAGGGGCAAGTGGGGTGGCCGCTTCGAGGGGCGCCCCGTCGTCGCGGTGACGGGCGACGGCGGCTTCGGGCAATACCCCTGGGAGGTCAACACCGCGGTGCTCCACCGCATGAACATCACCCACGTCCTGCTCAACAACAACGAGCTGGGCAAGATCTCCAAGGAGCAACGCGCCGGCGGCTGGGAGGTCTGGCAGACCGGGCTGTCCAACCCGGGCATCGCCGACTACGTGAACGCGTGCGGCGGCCTGGGCATCCGCGTCGAGGACCGGGCGGGCCTCGACCGGGCGATCGCAGCGGCCCTTGCGCATGATGGCCCGGCGACCGTCGAGGTGATGACGGATGCCGACCTGATCTAGGCTCGTACGCCCCCAGGCGGCCTCTTGACATGAATATGCATTGTGCTGTATAATCATGCCATGCGGGAACGCCGCCGGAATATCCTGATCTCGCTCCTGCGTGACCTCCCCCTGCACAGCCAGGAAGACGTGGTCGCGGCCCTCGCCGAGGCCGGGATCGAGGTCACCCAGGCGACGGTCTCCCGCGACCTTTCTGCCCTCGGCGTGCTCAAGGGCCCGGGCGGGTACCAGCTCCCGGAGGACGCCGCCCGCGCACACGGGGGTGGGGAGCGGGAGCTCGAAGCCGCCCTCCGCGACCACGTCGTGACGGTCGCATCGGCCGACGCCCTCGTCGTTGTCAGGACCGCCCCAGGGCACGCAGACCTGCTCGGGGTCGCCCTCGACCGGAGCCCGCCCGACGACGTCGTCGGCACGATCGCGGGCGACGACACGCTCTTCATCGCAACCCCGAGCAAGGCGGCCGCGGCCAGGCTCGCGGCACGCATCAACAAGCTCCTCGCCGACGAGGACTCTCACCGGGAGGACGTCGCGTGAGTGCTCGCAACTTCATCACCACCCAGGACTGGTCCGCAGACGAACTGCAGGCGCTCATCGACGACGCGGGCGTGCTCAAGAAGACACCGGTCCAGCCCCGCCTGGGGGGCAAGACAGTCGCGCTGCTGTTCTTCAACCCCTCGCTGCGGACACGGACGTCGTTCGAGGTCGGGGCCTGGCAGATGGGCGCACACGCCGTGGTCCTCGAGCCGGGCAAGGGCGCCTGGGCGATGGCGTTCGAGGACGGCGAGGTCATGGACGGCGAGGCCGAGGAGCACGTCCGCGAGGCCGCCCGTGTGCTCTCGCGGTACTGCGACCTGATCGCGGTGAGGCGCTTCCCGGAGTTCAAGGACTGGTCGATCGATCGGCGGGACCACGTCATAAAGGCGTTCGCGGCCCACGCGACCGTCCCCGTGATCAACATGGAGACGATCGTCCATCCCTGCCAGGAGCTTGCCCACGCGATGGCCCTCCAGGAGCGTCTGGGAGACCTCAAGAACAAGAAGTACGTCCTGACCTGGACCTACCACCCCAAGCCCCTGAACACGGCGGTCGCCAACTCCGCCGCCATGATCTCCACCAAGCTCGGCATGGACGTCACGCTCCTGTGCCCAGACGAGCGGTACCTGCTCGACCCGATGTTCATGGACGCGGCCCAGCACAACGCCACGGCATCGGGCGGGTCGTTCAAGGTCTCGCACGACATCGACGAAGCGTACAAAGGCGCCGACGTGGTGTACGCCAAGTCCTGGGGCTCGCTGGCGATGTACGGGCACTGGGCCGACGAGCGGGCGGTCCGCGAGAAGTTCAAGCACTTCATCGTCGATGAGGCCAAGATGGCCAAGACGAACAACGCGGTGTTCAGCCACTGCCTCCCGGCGCGGCGGAATATCAAGGCGACCGACGCGGTAATGGATTCCCCGTCGTCGCTCATCATCGAGGAGGCGGAGAACCGCCTGCACGTGCAGAAGGCCCTGATGTCCAAGCTGCTCGGCGCCTGACCGCGCGAGCACGGAGATTGCCATGAATCCCACCGTCGTCCTCGCCTTCTCGGGCGGGCTGGATACGAGCTTCTGCGTCCCCTACCTCAAGGCGCAGGGGTACGACGTCGTCACACTCTTCGTCTCGACAGGGGGCGCCTCGGCCAAGGAATCCGGCGAGATCGAACGCCGCGCGATCGAGCTGGGCGCCCGCGAGCACATCGTCGAGGACGCGTCCGAGGAGCTCTGGGACAAGTTCGTCACACCCTTCGTCATGGGCGGCGTCCCGTATCAGGACCAGTACCCGCTGCTGTGCTCGGACCGATACGCGATCGTTGCGCACGCGGCGGCGTTGGCCGAGCGGATCGGGGCGGCCGCTGTCGCGCATGGGTGCACCGCGATGGGCAACGACCAGGTCCGCTTCGACGTCTCGCTCAAGTGTCTCACAGACCTGCCGATCCTGGCGCCTATCCGCGAGATCCAGGGGCAGACCGACCGACCGCGCGAGTTCGAGCGGGCGTACCTCGAGGAGCGTGGTTTCGCGGCGCCCGCGGGCACTAAGCGCTACACGATCAACGAGAATCTCCTCGGCGCCACCTGCTCGGGCTCCGAGATCGACGAGTTCGAGGAGCCGGGCGAGGGCACGTACCGGATGACCTCGCCGCCGAGCAAACGCCCGGGCGAGCCCGACCGCGTCACGATCGGGTTCGAGAACGGCGTCGCGATCTCGATTGATGGGGGAGAGATGGCGGGCGCCCAGATCCTGGGCTCGCTCAACGACCGCCTCGGCGCGCACGGCATCGGCCGCGGGATCTACACCGGCGACACCGTCCTGGGCCTGAAAGGGCGGATCGTCTACGAGGCGCCGGGTCTCGCGGCCCTGCTGATCGCCCACCGGGCGTTGGAGCAGACGGTACTCACGGTCGCGCAGGGCGCCTTCAAGCCGCTGGCCGCGAGGCGTTGGAGCGAGCTGGTCTATTCGGGCTTCTTCTTCGACCCGCTCCGTGAGGATCTCGAGGCTTTGATCGTCTCGACGCAGCGCCGCGTGACCGGGTCGGTGACACTGCTCTCACACCAAGGCGTGTGCCAGGCGGTCGCCGTCGATACGCCCAACAAGATCGCGCCCCGGGACGCGGTGTACGCCCAGCACGCGCCGTGGACCGCGGCGGACGCCGAAGGTTTCATCAAGCTCGTCGGCCTGTCGAGCGTCACCGCGGCAAGGCGGGAGGTCGCGGGCGTCTGATGGACGCGATCCTCGCCCATCTCGGCGCCCTCGTCGCGGCGGACACACGCAATCCGCCACGCGCGATCACGCCGGAGCATGCGGCCGTGACGCACGTGGTCGGAGCACTCAAGGCGTGTGGCTTTGAGGTCGAACTTCACGATCTGGGCGGCGGCAGCGTCAACATCCTCGGTACGCGTGGCGTTGCGACCACGCTCGTCAACTGCCACCTCGACACGGTGCCGGCGAGCGACGCGTGGACACGCGATCCGTTCAAGCTCACCATCGAGGGCCACCGGGCGTACGGGCTCGGCGCGTGCGACGTGAAGGGCGCCGCGGCGGTCCTGCTCGCGGCGGTCGGGGAGTCGGACGCCCCGGTTGCGGTGCTGTTCACGACGGACGAAGAAGCGGGACAGGCCACCTGCGTACGCACGTTCGTCGCCCACCCCCCGCCCGGCATCGAACGCGTGCTGGTCTGCGAGCCGACAGGGTGTCTGCTCGGTCTGTCACATCCGGGCCTGCTCTCCATCAAGGCGGGCTTCCGGGGTCGGGCGGCGCACAGCTCGTCGCCACACGCCGAGAGCGCCGTACACGACGGCGTTCGCTGGGCATCGGCACTCCTTGATCACTTCGCGGGCGCGAGCGACGGCGTGCACAAACACCGCCTCAACATCGGGCGGATCGAGGGGGGCGAGAAGCCCAATATCTGTGCAGAGTCCGCGACGATCCTGTTCGGCGCCCGCCCCGCCAGCGAGCGGGACGCCGCGGACATCCTCGACGCGTGCGGCTCGGTCCTCGCGGGCGTCACGCCCGAGATCGAGGTCCGCTTCCGGGCGCCGGCGCTCGAGCCGGCGGCGGACGACGCGTTCGCAGACATCGCGATCGAGCGCGTCGGGGTGTTGCCTTTCTGGACCGAGGCCGCGTTGTTTGCAGAGGCCGGGCTGCCCGCGGCCGTGCTCGGGCCTGGGGATATCGCCCTGGCGCACTCGCCCGATGAGTACGTCGAACTCGCCCAGCTCGAACTCGCAAAGAACCGCTATCTCCAGATCATCGGGGCCTGACCATGCGCGCGCCGACAACACCCGACATCATCCAGAATCTCCTGCACAACATCGGCTCGCCCCGCGAGACGGCGCTGTATCTCTCGCTGTTGCGTCGGGGCAAGGACACCCCGGGCGTGCTTGTCAAGGTGGGCGGGGCGGTCCTGCGCGACCAGCTCGACGAGCTTGTGGGCGCCCTCGCGTTCCTCGCGGGCGTGGGCGTGACGCCGGTCGTCGTGCATGGCGGGGGGCCCCAGCTTGACGATGCGCTCGAGCAGGCGGGGGTCGCGAGCGAGCGCGTGGACGGGCAACGGGTGACGACGCCCCAGGTCCTCGCGGTCGCACGGCGCGTGTTCCACGCCGAGGGCGAACGCCTGTCCGAGCGGCTGGAGCGTGCGGGCGTGCGTGCCAGACCTGTCATCTCCGGGCTGGTCGAGGCCGAGCCATTGGACGCCGATCGTCTGGGGCTGGTGGGCACGGCGTCGGGCCTGCGCGCCGAGTCGTTGCTGGCGGCGTGGGGGTCGGGCGTGATCCCGATCGTGCCCTCGCTGGGCGAGACGAGCGGCGGGCAGATCCTCAACGTCAACGCCGACGCGGTGGCCGCGATGCTCGTGCACCGCCTGGCGATCCCCAAGGTCGTGTTCCTGACCGGCACGGGCGGCCTGCTCGATGCCCAGGGCAAGCGCGTGCTCGCGGTCAACCTCGCGGAGGACTACGACCGCCTGCTCAACGAAGGCGTCGTGAGCGGGGGGATGGCGGTCAAGCTCCGCGAGATCAAGGCGATGCTCGACGCCCACCCGGGCGAGTGCTCGGTCTCGATCGCCTCGCCCGACCATCTGGCCCGGGAGCTGCTTACGCACCGTGGTGACGGGACGCTGGTGCGTAAGGGCGTGACGATCGCCGAGGTGCACGAGCTGAGTGGCGAGGACAAGTCGGTCCTCGGGAAGCTGATCGAGTCGAGCTTCGCCAGGACGCTGCGCGATGACTACTTCGAGGTCACGCCGATTACGCGGGTACTGGTATCGAGTGATCGGCTTGCCGCGGCGGTGCTCCTGGAGACCGAGCACGCGACGTACCTGGACAAGTTCGCGGTCACGCCCGAGGCCCAGGGCGCGGGCGTCGGGGCATCGCTGTGGAGGCGGATCACGGAGACGTCGCCGCGACTGTTCTGGAGGTGCCGCGTGGACAACCCGATCTCGCGGTGGTATTTCGAGCGGGCCGACGGCATGGCCCGGCATGAGAACTGGATCGTGTTCTGGCGCGGGATGGAGAACCGGCGCGAGATCGACCGGTGCGTCCGCTGGTCTCTGGCGGTCGAGCCCTCGTTCGTGATCGCGAAGGAGAGCCCTGTTGTCGTCTGAGGCGTTCACCATCGGGATCATCGGCGGGCGCGGGCACGTGGGCGCCGAGCTTGTCGGCTTGCTCGCGGGGCATCCCGGGCTGTTGCTGACGATGCTCGCGTCGCGATCCGGCGCGGGGCGGACGGCCGGTGAGCTGATCCCGGGCGCGCCCGACGGGCTCGTGCTCGAGGACATCTCGCCCGAGGCGCTCGCGGAGCGCGCGCCGGACGTGACGGTTCTCGCCCTGGGCAACGGCGAGAACGGGGCGTACGCCCGGGCCGCGGCGGGGCGGTCGCGAGTCGTGCTGGATCTGAGCGCGGACCACCGGTTCGATGAGGGCTGGGTGTACGGCTTGTCGGAGTTGAACGCCGAGGCGATCCGGGGCGCGTCGCGGATTGCAAACCCGGGGTGCTATGCGACGGCGATGATGCTGGCGTTGGCGCCGCTGGGCGAAGACCTCGACGGGGCGCCCGTGTGCTTTGGTGTCTCGGGCTACAGCGGGGCGGGCGCGACGCCCTCGCCCCGCAACGACCCGGCGAACCTGGCCGACAATATCCTGCCATATGCGCTCGTCGGGCACACGCACGAGCGGGAGGTGAGCCGGCATCTGGGCACGCGTGTGCGGTTCTGCCCGAGCGTCGCACCGTTCTTCCGTGGGATCATGCTCACGGCGCGGGTCAGACTGCGGTCGACCGCTGACGCGGCGGTGGTCGAGAGCCGCCTGCACTCGTTCTACGAGGGGGCGCCGCTGGTGTCCGTGCTTGCGGGGAAGACACCCCGAGTGCCGGACGTCGCGGGGACGAACACGGCCCAGATCGGTGGCGTGACGGTCGGCGCCGAGGATCCGCAGGAGGTCGGGCTGGTGTGCGCGATCGACAACCTCCGTAAGGGCGCCGCGAGCCAGGCGTTGCAGAACATCAACCTGGCCTTGGGGCTGGACGAGCTTGAGGGGATCGAGCGATGAGCAAGCCCCTGTGGCACGCCGAGGGTCGGGACGTGGACGAGCGGGCGATGCGGTTCATGGCGGGCGAGGACGCACGGCTTGACGCCGAACTGCTGCCGTTTGACATCATCGCGACGCGCGCGCACGTCCGCGGGCTCGGGCGGATCGGCGCGCTGGCGGGCGAGGACGTGGACAAACTCGTCCGGGCGCTGGACGAGATCGCCCGTGATGTCGAGTCGGGTGGGTTGGTGATGAGCGGCACGTTCGAGGACGGGCACTCGGCGATCGAGGCGTGGCTCACGGACCGACTGGGCGAGGCCGGCAAGCGCGTCCACCTGGGGCGGAGCCGGAACGATCAGGTGCTGATCGCGACGCGGCTGTACTGCCTTGACCGGATCGGGCGGCTGCGGGCCGCGGCGGTCGAGTCGGGACGGGCCGCCCTGCGGCGGGCGCGCGAGAACGAGCACACGCTCATGCCCGGGTTCACACACCTGCAGCGTGCTGTGCCCTCGAGCGTTGGCCTATGGATGGGGTCGTTCGCCGAGTCGTTCGCGGACGACGCAGAGCTGCTGGCCCTGACGGCGTCGTGGATGGACGCCTCGCCCCTGGGGGTCGCGGCGGGGTACGGGGTGAACCTGCCCCTGGATCGGGACGGGGTGGCGTACGAGCTTGGCCTGGTGCGGCTGCACGTCAACCCGATGCACGCGCAGGCGACGCGGGGCAAGCTGGAGCACCAGGCTCTGGCGTCTGCGTGGCAGGTGATGCAGACGGTGCGGCGTTTGTCGTGGGACCTGGTGCTGTTCGCGACCGCGGAGTTCGGTTTCGTGACGCTGCCGGATGGGGCGACGACGGGCTCATCGATCATGCCCAACAAGCGGAACCCGGACCTGGCGGAGCTGCTGCGGGCGGCCCCGTCGGTCGTAGGCGGGTGCATGGCGGAGCTGCAGCAACTGCTGTCGCTGCCGAGCGGGTATCACCGGGATCTGCAGGGCGCCAAGCCGCCGTTGATCCGTGGGCTCCGTGTCGCGATCGACGCGGTCGGGCTCGTGCCTTGGTTGATCGACGGTCTGGCGTTCGACGCCGAGCGGATGCGCGGGGCGTGCGACCCGGCGATGCTGGCGACGGACCGGGCGGTGGAGCTGGCGGCGGGGGGGGTTGCGTTCCGGGATGCGTACAAGCAGGTCGCCGAGTCGTTGGGCGAACTGGCGGACCGCGATCCGGCCGAGAGCCTGCGGGCGCGGGTCTCGCCCGGGGCGACGGCGGACCTGCGGCTGGACGAGATCGGTGCGCGGCTGGATTCGTTCGCCGGGTAGGGCCCGGGCTCGTCCGTTTACCAGCCCAGGACCTTGGCGAATATGAGCGGCGCGACGATGGTCGCGTCGGACTCGATGATGAACATGTCGGACTCGGGCCCGAGCTTTCCCCAGGTGATCTTCTCGTTGGGGACGGCGCCCGAGTAGGAGCCGTAGCTGGTGGTGCTGTCGGAGATCTGGCAGAAGTAGGACCAGACCGGTGTTTGTTTCTTGAGATCGAAGCGGAGCATGGGGACGACGCAGATGGGGAAGTCGCCTGCGATGCCGCCGCCGATCTGGAAGAAGCCCGGGGCGCGTTTGTCGGACTGGCGTGCCTGGTACCAGCGGGCCATGGCCGCCATGTACTCGGTGCCGGGCTTGACGATGTCGGTGGAGGCGAGCGTGCCGTCCATGACGCGGGCAACGAAGATGTTGCCCAGGGTCGAGTCCTCCCAGCCGGGGACGAAGATCGGGAGGTCCTTCTCGCACGCGGCTGTGAGCCAGGAGTTCTTGGGGTCGCCCTCGTACTCGTGGGCCAGGGCGCCCGAGCGGATCAGCTCGCAGACGTACTCGTGGGGGAGGCGGCGCTCGCCCTGCTCGCCGGCGTTCTTCCACATGGGGATGATGGCCCGCTCGATCTTGCGCATTGCGGCGTCTTCGGGGATGCAGGTGTCTGTCACCCTGGCGAGGCCCTCGTCGAGGAGCGCCTGCTCGTCGTCGGCGGTCAGGTCGCGGTAGCCCGAGACCCGCCTGTACTGGTTGTGGGCGACGAGGCGGAAGACGTCTTCCTCGAGGTTGGCCCCGGTACAGCAGATCGCGTGGACCTTGCCCTGTCGGATCATCTCGGCCAGGGAGCGGCCCAGTTCGGCGGTGCTCATGGCGCCGGCGAGGGTTACGTACATCGCCGCCCCGTCGTCCACAGCCCGGGCGTACGCCTCGCTGGCGTCCTTGAGAGCCGCGGCGTTGAAGTGGCGGTAATGCTCGTCGATGAACTGGCTGACGTTCAAGTGATGGCCTTCGCTCTCGGACGGGGGTTGGACCGGAAGTCGTGGGCCGGGTGCAGGGGCGCGCCGGACGCCCTGGCTCCGCCGGTCTGCGCGGGGGGTCATCATACCGCACGCCTCGCGGGCTGGTTTCCGGGTGCACGACGCCGGTTCGGGCGATTGCCAGCGGGGCGTCACCTACTATTGCGCGGTCTCGCACAACGACCGGCGCGGGCTGGAATCTGAGCTGGGGGTTGCGTGCGATCCTGATTGGGGAACACGGCGTGCAGAGCGCGAACTTGATCGGCGGCGAGTGGGTGCGGGCGGCGGGCGGCGCGGGCCACCAGGTGACCAACCCGGCGACCGACGCGGTCTTGGCCGAGATCCCGTCGATGGGCGCCGACGAGACCCGCCAGGCGATCGGCAGCGCCCGGGACGCGTGGGGGGGGTGGCGCGGGCGGACCGCGGCAGACCGGGGGGCGCTGGTCGGACTGCTCGCGGGCCTCATGCGTCGGGACGCGGACCGCCTGGCGCGCCTGATGACCGCCGAGCAGGGCAAGCCACTGGCGGAGGCCGCGGGCGAGATCGAGTACGCGGCCTCGTTCCTCGACTGGGCGGGCGAGGAGGGCAAGCGTCTGTTCGGCGACATGATCCCCGCGTCCGACGCGTCCAAGCGGATTCTTGTGCTGCGTCAGCCGGTGGGTGTCGCGGCGATCATCACGCCTTGGAACTTCCCGTCGGCGATGATTACGAGAAAGCTCGGGCCCGCACTGGCCGCGGGCTGCACCGCCGTCATCAAGCCCTCGGAGCTGACGCCTCTGTCGGCGATCGCGATCGGGGAGCTTGCGGTCGAGGCGGGGTTCCCGCCGGGGGTGGTCAACATCGTGACTGGGGACGCCGCGACGATCGGTGACGCGTTCTTCGACGACGACCGGGTCCGCAAGCTTTCGTTCACGGGCTCGACGGGCGTGGGGCAGAAGCTGATGGCGAAGGGGGCCAAGAACCTGCTCCGGTTGTCGATGGAGCTGGGGGGGCACGCGCCGTTTATCGTGTTCGAGGACGCTGACCTGGACAAGGCGATTGCGGCGGCGGTGTCGTGCAAGTACCGCAACGCGGGGCAGACGTGCATCTGCGCCAACCGGTTCTATGTGCAGGACGCGATCTACGACAGGTTCATGAGCGGGTTCGCGGAGGCGGTCCGGGCGCTGAAAGTTGGCGAGGGGACGGGCGAGGGAGTCGCGATCGGGCCGCTGATCAACGACAAGGCGGTCGAGAAGGTCGAGAAGCATGTCGCCGACGCACGCGAGAAGGGCGGGAGGGTGCTCGTCGGGGGCGAGCGTGTAAACATTGACGGGCTCGCGGACCGATTCTACGCGCCGACACTGATCGACGGGATGACACCCGAGATGCTCCTGCATACGGAGGAGACGTTTGGGCCGGTCGCGGCTGTGCGGCGGTTCACGACCGAGGACGAGGTGGTCGCGTGGGCGAACGACTCGGAGTTCGGGCTGGCGTCGTACTTCTTCACGCGGGACGCGTCGCGGCTGATGCGTGTGGCCGAGGCGCTCGAATACGGGATCGTCGGGGCCAACGATGGCGGGCCCTCGACGGCCCAGGCGCCGTTCGGGGGTGTCAAACACTCGGGGTTTGGGCGCGAGGGCGGGAAGTACGTGATGGACGAGTACACAGAGTACAAGTACGTGTCTTGGGCTCTGTGAGGCGGTCTGTGTCGCGGGGGTGTCCCCGCACGGAGTTCACCGATGGGTTTGGGTGAGGATCTGATCAGGCGGCGGGAGCGGGTCGTGTGCCGGGGCGTTGGGCGGTTGTCCACGATGACCGCGGCGAGCGCGGCGGGCGCGATAATCACGGACGTCGATGGGCGGGAGTTCATCGACTTCGCCAGCGGCATCGGCGTCATGACCGTAGGGCACTGCGACGAGGCTGTCGTGCGGGCGATCCGCGAACAGGCGGGCTCGCTGCTGCACACGAGCTTCCATGTCGCGACGTACGAGCCGTACGTCGCGCTGTGCGAGAAGCTGGTCGAGCTGTTCCCGCACGGGGGCAATGCTCGGGCGGTGCTCGTGAACACCGGCGCCGAGGCGGTCGAGAACGCGATCAAGATCTCGCGCCAGGCGACAGGCCGGGCGGGCGTGATCTGCTATACGGGCGCCTTCCACGGCCGAACCCTGATGGCAGCGACGCTGACGTCGAAGGTCGCGTACAAGCTCGGGTGCGGTCCGTTCATGCCCGAGGTCTACCGCCTGCCGTACCCGGCCCGCATCGCGCACGAGGGGCTGAACGAGGACGAGGTTGTTGGCCGGGAGCTGGCACGCCTCCGCGGGGCGCTCAAGGACACCGTCGCGCCCGATGGGGTTGCGGCGATCATTATCGAGCTGGTGCAGGGTGAGGGCGGGTTCTATGTGGCGCCGCGCGCCTACGTCGAGGGCCTGCGCGAGATCTGCGACGAGCACGGCATCGTCCTGATCTTCGACGAGGTGCAGACGGGGTTCTGTCGCACGGGCGCGTGGGGGGCGGTCGAGCACTATGGCGTGACACCCGACCTGTCCACGTGGGCGAAGGCGCTCGGTGGCGGGCTGCCGATCGCGGCTGTCGTCGGGCGTGGTGAGGTCATGGACCGCGTGACGCCCGGCACGTTGGGCGGGACGTACGGCGGCAACCCGGTCGCGTGCGCCGCGGGGCTGGCCGCGATCGAACGGATGGCGGCGCTTGACCTGAACGCGCGTGCGAGGCACGTCGGGGGGGTCATCCGGGCGAGGTTCGAGTCGATGAACGCACAATCGCCGTGGGTCACCGAGGTGCGGGGGCTCGGGGCGATGCTCGCGATCGAACTGTGCGAGGATGGTGATCCGGGGCGTCCCGCGGCGGGCGCGGTCCGTGACATCATCACGCACTGTCGCGATCGAGGGCTGCTGGTCATTTCTGCCGGCGTGCAGGCCAACGTGATCCGCACGCTCGTGCCGCTGGTCATCACGGACGAGCAGCTGGGCGCCGGCCTTGACATCCTTGAGAAAGCTGTCCTTCACCACACGGGTGTTACACCACGATTCGCCGGCCATGCCGGGGGAGCCTGATTGATGCGTCCATACGCGATCGCAGGTCTGCAGCTGAATGTCTCGGGGCGTCAATCCAACCTGGCGCACATCACCGACCGGGTCGAGTTCCTGATGCACCTCTACCCGTGGGTGCAGATGGTCGTCGTGAGCGAGCTTGCGACGTTCGGCGGGTGGACCGGGCACGCGATGCCATTGCCCAGCGAGGTCGAGGTCGCGTACCAGAAGCTCGCGGCCAAACACCAGATCTGGTTGCTCCCGGGCTCGTTGTACGAGAAAACAGAGCAGGGCATCTTCAACACGACACCGGTCATCGCCCCCGACGGGAGTGTCGTGGCGCGGTACCGCAAGATGTTCCCCTTTATGCCCTACGAGGTCGGTGTCGAATCGGGGACAGAGTTTTGCGTGTTCGATGTGCCCGACGTTGGTCGCTTCGGCGTGAGCATCTGCTACGACATGTGGTTCCCGGAGACCTCGCGGACGCTGGCGGCGATGGGCGCGGAGGTCATCTTGCACCCGACCCTGACTGCGAGCGTGGACCGGGACGTGGAGCTCTCGATCGCCCGGGCGACCGCGGCGACGAACCAGTGCTTCGTCATCGACATCAACGGGGTGGGCGACGGAGGCAACGGGCATTCGCTGCTGGTGGCGCCGAGCGGGGATGTGCTCTACCGCGCGGGGACGAACGAGGAGATGATACCGATCGAGATCGATATCGAGCGTGTCAACCGCTCTCGGGAGGTCGGGCTCAAGGGGCTGGGGCAGCCTCTAAAAAGCTTCCGGGATCGGCGTGTCGATTTCTCGGTGTACAACCGCGGTTCGGGAGTGGCGGCGTATCTCGATACACTCGGGACGCTGGAGAAGATGGCCCGCGGATCGAAGGCAGGCATCGGGGATGGCGAAGAGCCACAGCAGGCTCCGCCCGCGAGCGAGGTCGCGCCGTTGCCGGTTTCGGTTCCTGCGCCGCCGCCTGTGGCGATCCCTCCGAGCGGGGTGGAAGGTAGTTCATGAGTGCAGCGAATCAGCGAAGCACCGCCGACCGTGCGGCCAGGCAGTACAACGCGCCACACTTGCGGATGGACTATTGGACCGAGCTCCGCCAGCGGTGCAACTGGCTATTGGAGCGGTCCAGGGCTGGGCGAGACAGCGCCGAGCCGCGGGCTCTGGTGGCGCAGGATCTCGAGGTGCTCGCGAGCCTCGAGTCGTACTGGGCGTACCCGGGCCCGTCTCGGATGGCAGAGCTCGCGGATTTTTATAAGCGCGGGGACCACGACGAGCTGGCCGGCGAGGTCGCGGAGATCACGCGGATGCTCGTGGGCGATTCGTACCGCGATCGTGGCGCCGCGGTGCTGCGCGCGTCCCGCGAGCACGCCCACCACGAGCACGGGCATCACCACGATCATCACGAGGCGAGGGCGCCGGCGAAGCCGTACTTCGAGGTCCTGTTTGTTGACGGGATCGACGCCTATGACCGCGACGAGCTGCGCGACGGGCTGGCCGCGTGCCGGCGTGATTCAGACGAGTTCCTGTACGACATCGTGACCGTGCCCTCGTTCGAGGACGCGGTCATCGCGGTGCTGTTCAACCCGACGATCCAGTCGGTGTTCCTGCGGTACAACTACTCGTTCCATACGAAGAACGACCACCCGGCGCTGCGCCGTTACCTGGACCTGGTCGAGTGGGAGGATGTGCCGACATGCTTCGGGCTGGAGAGGAGCATCGCTCTGGCCCACGTGCTCAAGGCGCTGCGGCCGGAGCTGGACCTCTTCCTTGTCACGGACTCGTCGCTCGACAACGTCGCCGGGTCGCTGGGCGACGACTTCCGGCGCGTGTTCTACCGGCTCGAACAGTACATGGAGCAGCACCTGAGCATCCTGAAGGGCGTGCGTGCGAGGTTCGAAGCGCCGTTCTTCGATGCGCTCCGCAAGTACAGCGCCAAACCCACCGGCGTCTTCCACGCCCTGCCAATTGCGCGCGGCAAATCGATGACCAATGCCCACTGGGCGCGGGATATGTACGAGTTCTATGGGCCAAACATATTTTTGGCCGAGACATCCGCGACGACGGGCGGGCTCGACTCGCTCTTGCAGCCGAAGGGCCCGATCAAGCGGTCGCAGGAGCTGGCCGCCAGGGCGTTCGGCTCGCGGCAGTCGTTCTTCGTGACAAACGGCACATCGACGGCCAACAAGGTCGTGCTCCAAGCGATCGTCCAGCCCGGTGACATCGTGCTCATCGACCGCGACTGCCACAAATCGCACCACTACGCGATGGTGCTGGCGGGCGCGATGCCGGTGTACCTCGATTCGTACCCGTTGCAGGAGTACTCGATGTACGGCGCCGTCCCGCTCGAGGAGATCGAGCAGCGGCTGATGGAGTTGAAGGCGGCGGGGAAGCTCGACCGTGTGCGGATGCTGCTGCTGACCAACTGCACGTTCGACGGGTTGACGTACGATCCAGAAGAGGTCATGCGGCGTGTCCTGGCGATCAAGCCGGACATGATCTTCCTCTGGGACGAGGCGTGGTTCGCGTTCGCGCGGTTCAGCCCGCTGCTCCGCCGGCGGACGGCGATGGAGGCCGCGGCACGCCTGCGAGAGGAGTTCCGGTCGCCGGGCTATCGGGAGCGATGTGCCGATTCTCTGGGCGACCAGAAAGCGGGGGGCGCCAACGGCGCGGTGGAGACGCCGAAGCCCGTCGTGCCAGATCCCGACCGCGTGCGCGTCCGCGTCTACGCGACCCAGTCCACGCACAAGACGCTCACGTCGTTCCGCCAGGGCTCGATGATCCACGTCTTCGATGAGGACTTCGGGCAGAAGGTCTCTGGCTCGTTCCACGAGGCGTACATGACGCACACCTCGACCTCGCCGAACTACCAGATCGTCGCCTCGCTCGATGTCGGGCGGCGCCAGGTGGAACTTGAAGGGCACGAGCTGGTCGAGCAGACGATCGGACTGGCGATGGCGCTTCGCGCCCGCGTGAACGACCACCCCGAGATCTCACGGTTCTTCTCGGTCTTGCGCCCCGAGGACATGATCCCGGGCGAGCACCGCCCGTCCGGGCTCGAGTTCTATTACAGCTCGGAGCACGGCTGGGGGCGTATGGAGCAGGCTTGGAGGGCCGACGAGTTCACGCTCGACCCGACGCGCGTCACGCTGCACATCGCCCGCACGGGCATGGACGGCGAAGAGTTCCGTCAGCTGCTGATGGACAAGCACGACATCCAGATCAACAAGACGTCGCGGAACACCGCCCTGTTCATGCCCAACATCGGCACGACCCGTGGGGACGTCGCGTATCTCGTGGACGTGCTGGCCGGGATCTCGCGGGACATCGCCGACCGGCTCTCGCTGGCAAGCGACGCCGAGCGGGCGAGGCACGCCGCCCGGGTCGAGTCACTGCTGCACGGCCCGCCCCTGCCCAACTTCAGCCGTTTCCACCCGGCCTTCCAGCCAGAGGACCCGGGTTCGATCGAGGGCGATCTCAGGGCGGCGTTCTTCCTGGCCTACGACGACGCGAGCGTCGGGTCCGTGCCCTTGTCGGAGGCGACGCTCGGTGAAATCGAGGGGGGGCGAGAGATCGTCTCGGCCGCGTTCGTGATCCCGTACCCGCCCGGCTTCCCGATCCTCGTGCCCGGGCAGGTGATGAGCCCGGAGATCATCGCCTACCTCCTGGCCCTGGACATCGAGGAGATCCACGGGTACGACCCGGTGGAGGGGCTCCGCGTCTTTACCGAGGCGGCGCTCGATCGGGCCGCCACGATGACCGATATCGTTGCCAAAGCCGAAAGCAGGTAGCACCATGGGATCCACCCACGCCGTCAAACCCTCTCGCTCCGCCACCAAGGCCACGCCCCCGCCGGCCGAAGCGCTCTCGTCGGACCACGCGCAGCAGGCCAAGAAGCGCAAGCTCGAGGGCATCTCCGACATCCGTCGGTTCTTCTTCCGCAACACCGAGCCGGTGTACTTCATCAGCGCCACACCGTTCAATCTGCTCGGGATGGACGAGTGGGTCCGCAACTTCACGTACATCAACGCGATCGACTGTTTCGACGGGCAGCACCCGAACGTGTACGTGCCGCGTGAGATCGAGCACGAGCCGTTCACGTCGATCGAGGACATCAACAACTACCTGCTCTCGCACCCGGACGTGATCGAGCTGATCAAGAGCCGCGGCCCGGGGGGCAAGGCGGTCTTCCTGATGTTCGACGAGAAGACCGAGGCGTTGTGCGCCGAGCTGGGGCTGGAGGTCTGCTTCCCGCCCGCGGCTCTCCGCAACCGCGTCGATGACAAGCTCGAGACGACGCGCCTGGCCGACCGCGCGGGCGTGCCGAGCGTCCCGAACGTGCTGGCGAAGGTGGACTCGTACAAGGCGCTCCGCAAGGCCGCCGGCAAGCTGGGCGAGGACGTCGTCATCCAGACCGCGTACGGCGACTCGGGGCACACGACGTTCTTTGTCTCGAGCGAGGCGGAGTACGACAAGCACGCCGAAGAGATCGCCGAGGCGCCCGAGGTGAAGATCATGAAGCGGATCCGCTGCCGCGGGTCCGCGCTCGAGGCGTGCGTGACGCGCCGCGGCACGATCGTCGGGCCGCTCATGACCGAGCTGGTCGGGTTCAAGGAGCTGACGCCATACCGGGGCGGCTGGTGCGGAAACGAGGTGTTCGCGGGCGCGTTCGACGCGCGGGTCCGCGAGAAGGCCCGCAAGGCCGCGTTCGATTTCGGCGAGCAGCTCCGCAAGGAGGGGTACCTCGGGTACTTCGAGATCGATTTTCTGACCGACCTGGACTCGGGCGACGTGTACCTGGGCGAGTGCAACCCGCGCATCACGGGCGCGAGCACGATGACAAACCTCGCGTGCTTCGCGCACGCCGACGCGCCGCTGTTCCTGTTCCACCTGCTCGAGTGGATGGGCGAGGACTACAAGTTCAGCGTGGACAAGCTCAACGCGCGATGGTCGGATCCCGACAACATCGACACGTGGTCGCAGCTGGTCATCAAGTTTACGCCCGACCAGGTAGACCTGATCACGCAGGCGCCCGCGTCGGGCGTCTGGGAGTTGGACAAGTCGGGCGAGATCCAGCACGTTCGGATGCAGACCCATCGCCGGACGGTGCAGTTCGAGAACCGGGCGTTCTTCCTGCGGATCTCTGGCCCGGGCGACTACCGCTACGAGGGCGCGGACCTGGGCATCCTCGTGAGCCCGGGCCGGTTCATGAACGACGAGTTCGAGCTGACCGACCGGGCCAAGGCCTGGATCCGCGGCATCAACTCGAAGTACGCGGCGACACCGCTGGCGCCGGGCGAGGCGATCGAGGCGGGCATCGAGCCCGGCGCCTTCAAGCTGCTCTGAACTGGTCCTCGGACGGGGCGACCCCCCGCTCCTCCGGCTCTGGGCGGGGGTGGATTGCGAGGCGTGCGGAAGCCCGGGCGTCGTGTAGACTGGGGGTTTCGCCCGCACGGGAGGCGCCCAGATGGCAGATCTGCGAGTCAACGTCAACGGCCTCGAACTCCCCAACCCGTTCGTCATCGGCTCGGGCCCGCCCGGGACGAACGCGAACGTCATCCGCAAGGCGTTCGACGAGGGATGGGGGGGCGTGATCGCCAAGACGATCAGCCTCGACTCATCGAAGGTCGTCAACGTCGCGCCGCGGTACGCCCGGATGCGCGCGGCGAAGACCCGCGAGGTCATCGGATGGGAGAACATCGAGCTGATCTCCGACCGCCCGATGGACGTGTGGGAGAACGAGTTCAAGTCGATCAAAGACTCGCACCCCGCCGGCGTCCTGATCGCCTCCATCATGGAGGAATACCGCAAGGACGCCTGGGTCGAGATCGTCGAGCGGTGCGAGGCGTGCGGGGTGGACGCGTTCGAGCTGAACTTCTCGTGCCCGCACGGCCTTCCCGAGCGGAAGATGGGCGCCGCGATGGGACAGGACCCGGACATCCTCGGGGAAGTCTGCGGTTGGGTGAACGACGCCGCGTCCAAGCCCGTCTGGGCCAAGATGACACCCAACATCACGCACATCGAGGACCCGGCCCGCGCGGCGCTGGGCGCCGGCTGCGAGGGTGTCGCCGCGATCAACACCATCCTCAGCGTCATGGGCGTTGACCTCAAGACGCTCCGCCCGGAGCCGACTGTCGAGGGGTACACGGTCCCCGGCGGGTACTCGTGCAAGGCCGTCCGCCCGATCGCGCTGCGGATGGTCATGGAGCTGGGCACGATGATGTTCGGCGGGGGGAGCGGCAAGCCCATCCCGGACAACGGCGAGCTGCCGATCATGGGCGAGTTCCCCGACCGCTCACTCTCGGCGATCGGCGGCGTCGAGACCGGCGAGGACGCGGCGCAGTTCATCCTCCTGGGCGCACACACCGTGCAGGTCTGCACGGGCGTCATGATCCACGGCTACAAACTCGCGTCCACGCTCTGCGAAGGATTGTCCGCCTTCATGGACCAGCACGGGTTCAAGACGGTCGAGGAGTTCCGGGGCAAGTCGCTTCGGTACTTCACGACGCACGCAGAGCTGGTCAAGCGTCAAGCCGCGGCCAAGGCCGCCGAGCGGAACGAGAAGGCGGGGATCATTACCAAGGACACCGCCTGGGAGGGCGACAAGTTCGTCGAGCAGTCGGACAAGCTCGTGGCGAACAACGACGACTGAGTGACCGTGGTGGGACAGGCGTCCCGCCCGACTGGCTGGGAGAGCGTGACGCACGACAGGCGAGACGCCTGTCTCACCGTTTCTTGGTCAGAAGTGCGTGGGCTCTCGCTCGAGCAGGCGCCCGTGGGTCTGTTCACCCACAAACTTGCCCTCGCGCGCCTGGACTTTGCCGCGGACGGTGACGACCTCGGCCCGCCCGGTGACCTTCCAGCCCTCGTACGCGTTGTAGTCCACGGCCGACAGGCTCGTATCGACCGAGAGAGTGCGCTCGTGGTCGGGGTCGTACATGACGATGTCTCCGTCCGAGCCGGCTCGGATCGTGCCCTTGCGGGGGTACATTCCAAAGATCCTGGCGGCCTGGGTCGAGCAGGCGTCCACGAACGCGTGGTAGTCGAGGCGT
Organism: Phycisphaerales bacterium; assembly: GCA_029260515.1. Classification (GTDB taxonomy): domain Bacteria; phylum Planctomycetota; class Phycisphaerae; order Phycisphaerales; family UBA1924; genus JAJRXR01. The sequence goes on from JAJDDC010000096.1 coordinate 335,766, forward strand.
CCTGTGCGCACACCGAAGGTGTGCACGAGGTCGATGCGTTCCTGGACCGAGGGGATGCCGTTGGGGATCTTGGTGAACGCGTCGCGCCCCATGGTTTTCTGGGCTTTGAAGTCGAAGGGGGCGTGGTCGGTGCCGATAGTGCTGATGGCGCGCGCGCGGAGTTGGTTCCAGAGGCAGTCCTGATTCCGCTTCTCGCGCAGGGGCGGCGACATGACGTACTTTGCCCCCTCGAAATCGGGCTTCTCGGCGTATGTTTTGTCGAGCACGAGGTGGGGGGCGACGGCCTCGATCCAGATGTTGACGCCCCTCGCGCGGGCCTCGAGCCCGGCCCGGACCGCCGCCTCGCACGAGGTGTGGACGGTGTAGATGTGGGCGCCGGTCAACTCGGCAAACGTCGCCAGGTGGTGGACGCCCTCGGCCTCGACGCACTCGGGGCGTGACGGCTCGTGCCACTCGGGCCCGGTTTTGCCCTCAGAGATCAGCGCGCGCTGCATCGCGTCCACAAGCTCGGCGTTCTCGCAGTGGGCGGTCACGATGACGCCCAGCTCCTTGGCCATGGTCAGGAGCGAGAAGAGGTGCTCGTCGGGCAGGTCGAGGGCGCCCTTGTAGGCGAGGAAGACCTTGAACGAGGGGATGCCGCGTGTGGTCGCGATCTCGCGGAGCTGCTCGCGGGCGAGATCGTCGAAGCGGACGGCGGACATGTGGAAGGTGAAGTCACACGCGGCCGTGCCCTTCGCATGCCCGAGCCAGGTCTCGAAGGCGGCCATCGGCTCGTCGTCCGGGCCAGGGCAGACCATCTCGATGAGTGTTGTTGTGCCGCCGGCGAGGGCGGCGCGGCTGACCGACTCCCAGTCGTCCTTTGCGTTCGTGCCCATGAAGGGCAGGTGGACGTGGACGTGCGGGTCGATGAAGCCGGGGAAGACGAGCTTGCCGGTTGCATCGATGACCTCCGTGCCCGGCGCGAGCGTGGACGCGTCGATCGAGGGCTCGATCCGCGTGATTGTCTCGGACTCGCAGTAGATGTCGGCGCGGTCGTCGTCGGTCGCGGTGATGATGCGGCCGCCCTTGATGAGCAGGGGCATGCGGGGCTCCTAGGCGCTTGCGGCGTGGGCGAACGCCTGGTCGAGGACGTGGACCATGAAGTCGCAGTCGTCCTTGGTTATGCACATGGGCGGCTTGATGCGCAGGACGTTGCCGAAGAGCCCGCCCTTGCCCACGAGCACGCCCAGATCCTTGGCGTGCTCGAAGACCGCGGCGCACTGTGCGGTCGCGGGTTCCTTTGTGGTGCGGTCCTTGACGAGTTCGACGCCGAGCATAAGGCCCTTGCCGCGGACGTCGCCGATGAGCGTGTGCTTGGCCTCGAGCGACTTCAAGCCTTTGAAGAGATGCCCCCCGACGTCCTTGGCCTTGGCCTGGATGTTCTCGTCGAGGATGACGTTGAGGGTAGCGAGGCCTTGGGCCATCGACACCGGATTGCCGCCGTAGGTGTTGAAGTGGAGGCGTTGCTTGAGGGTGTGCGCGATAGCAGGGGTGGTGACGACGCAGCCGAGGGGGGCGCCGTTGCCGATACCCTTGGCCATGGTGACGATGTCGGGGGTGACGCCTGCGCCCTGGAAGCCCCAGAACTGGTCGCCGGTTCTGCCGAAGCCGGTCTGGACCTCGTCGGCGATGCACAGGCCGCCGAAGCCGCGGACGGTGTCGTAGACCCTGGGAAGGTAGCCGTCGGGCAGGACGACCGAGCCGCCGACGCCCTGGATGGGCTCGGCGATGAAGGCGGCGACGGCGCCGGGGGTTGCGGAGCGGATGAGGTCCTCGACGTCGGCGGCGTACTTGGCGCCTGCGTCGGGGTCGTCGTAGCCCCAGGGGCCGCGGTACTGGTTTGGGTTGACCGCGTGGTGGATGCCCGAGCCCTGGGGGACGGGGTACTTCCAGGTGCTCTGGGCGGTGAGGCCCATCGCGGAGGGGGACATGCCGTGGTAGCAGTTGCGAAGGGCGATCACCTCGTGGTTCCCGGTAGCGAGCCGGGCCATCATGATCGCCAGGTCGTTGGCCTCGCTGCCCGAGTTGGTGAAGTAGCAGACCGAGAGGTCGCCGGGGAGTGTGCTGGCGAGCTTTTCGGCGAACTGCGTGATGCCCGGGTGGAGGTAGATGGTGGTCGTGTGCTGGAGGGTGTTGTTCTGCGCGTTGGTCGCGGCCATGACCTTGGGGTGGCAGTGCCCGACAGACACAGTCACGATGCCGGCGAATCCATCGAGGTAGCGCCGCCCGGTTTCGTCGTAGAGATACTGCATGTGCCCCTCGACGATCATGACCGGGTTCTTGTAGTACGTCAGCACGCCTGGGTTGACGAAACTGGCGCGCGCGGCGAGAACATCGGCCTTGGAAGGGCCGGTGTAGGGCTGGGGTGTGTGCGCACAGGCGGGGAGGGTCGGCGCGGTGGCGGGTTGGTTGGTTGCTTGGGTCATGGGAACTTTCTCGGCATGGGTTTGGCTCTGCCCGCCATCAGGATCGCGTACAGCACGACGGCCAGTGGCAGGCCCACGAACCATGCGTAGCTGTATATGGTGTCGAAGAACGCGGAAAAGTGGGCTTCGGGAGTGCCGGCGGTGTTGGTCGCGGCGTTGATGAACCCGGGCAGGTTGGGCAGGACGCTGAGGACGAGGACGATCATCGCCCGCCAGTTGACACCCTTGTGCGCGCCGTCGGGGTCGTAGAGGGCGTCGCGGTCGAGGCGGGTTCGGCGGAGGATGAAATAGTCGCAGAGCATGATGCCGGCGATGGGGCCGAGCAGAGCGGAGTAGCCGATGAGCCAGGTGAAGATGTAGTCGCCCAGGTCGGACATGAGGCGCCAGGGCATGATGACGACGCCGACGAGGCAGGTGATGATGCCGCCGGTGCGGAAGCTGATGAGCCTGGGGGCGATGTTGGAGAAGCCGTTGGCGGGGCTGACGACGTTGGCGGCCAGGTTGGTCGAGAGCGTCGCGAGCAGCAGGGCGATCATCGAGACGACGACGACGGGCTTGGAGCCGAGCCTGGCGACGAGGTCGACGGGGTTCCAGATGGCCTCGCCGAAGATGCTTACGGTCGCGGCGGTGACGATGACGCCGATGAAGCAGAAGAGCGTCATGGTCGGGGGCAGGCCGATGAGCTGGCCCGCGGCCTGCTGCTTCTGCGATTTGCAGTAGCGGGTGAAGTCGGGGATGTTCAGGCTCAGCGTCGCCCAGAAGCCCACCATGGCGGTGAGCTGCGGGAAGAAGACCTTCCAAAAGTCGGAGGGTTTGTCGAATGTGGACTTTGTGGCAAAGAGCGCGCCGATGTCATCGACTTTGACCAGCGCCCAGATGAGCAGGGCGACGCCCGAGGCGATGAGGAAGGGCGCCGCCCAGGTCTCAAGCCATTTGATGGAGTTGATGCCTGTGACGATGATCGCCAGGTGCACGAGCCAGAACGCGACGAAGCAGGCGGCCTGCCAGGGGCTGATGCCGAGCCAGGCGATGGTGGCGGTCTCGGGGTCTTCGGTGATCCAGCCGAGGGTGGAGATGATGGCGTAGATGGCGGCGGCGCCGATCCAGGTCTGGATACCGAACCAGCCGCAGGCGACGAGGGCGCGGGCGATGGCGGGGACGTTGGCGCCACGGGTCCCGAAGCTGGCGCGGGCGAGGACGGGGAAGGGGATGCCGTACTTCGTGCCCGGGTGTCCGTTGAGGATCATGGGCGCGAGGACAATGAGATTGCCGAGCATGACCGTGAGAACGGCCTGCCACCAGTTCATGCCCTGGGAGACCATGCCCGCGGCGAGCATGTAGGTGGGGATGCAGACGGCCATGCCGACCCAGAGGGCGGCGATGTTCCACATGGACCATGTGCGTTTGTCGTCGGGGGTTGGGGCGAGATCCGAGTTGGTGAGATTGTTGGTCATTGCTTTTTGGATTGACCACAGAGGCACTGAGGATGAGAGGAAAACAGTTCAGGAATTTTCAGAGGGAGATTCTCTTGATGCCGTTGCGTAAATACGGGGTGTTGAAGTTGAGGAGGAGGCCGGTGTGCAAACCGGTAAGACGGAGGTAGGTGAGAAGTTGGGCGTCGTGTATAGGTTGGAGAGATTCGATGGCCTTGATCTCGACGACGAGGCGGTCGGCGACGATCAGGTCGAGGCGGTAGGCGCAGTCGAGCTGGCGTCCTCGATACTCGAGCGGGAGGCTGACCTGGGATCGGAACGGGATCGACTGGAACTCGAGCTCGGCTTCAAGTGCGGCTTGGTACGCGGACTCGAGCAGGCCCGGTCCGAGCGCTTTGTGAACCTCGATCGCCGCGCCGATGACCGATCCCGACAGCGGGTCCGTTTCTGCCTGCGTCGCGGTTGTCTTCACCCCATCTTTCACTCTGATCCTCTGCGCCTCTGTGGTGCGATGTTTTAGAACGCCGCGATCTGGTCGTAGCTTTCGGGGCGGCGGTCGCGGTAGAACTGCCAGACGTTGCGGACCTCCTGGATCATGTCGAGGTCCAAATCTGCGACGACGACCTCGTCCTTGTCGCGTGAACCCTCGGTGATGATCTTGCCGCGGGGGTCGGCGAAGTAGGACTGGCCGTAGAACTCGCCGATGTTCCAGGGGGCCTCGGTGCCGACCCGGTTGATGGCGCCGACGAAGTACTGGTTGGCGACGGCATGGGCGGGCTGCTCGAGCTTCCAGAGATACTCGCTTAGCCCCGCGACGGTGGCGCTGGGGTTGAAGACGATCTCGGCGCCGTTGAGGCCCAGCTCGCGGGCGCCCTCGGGGAAGTGGCGGTCGTAGCAGATGTAGACGCCGATCTTGCCGAAGCGGGTGTCGAAGACGGGGTAGCCGAGGTTGCCGGGCTTGAAGTAGAACTTCTCCCAGAAGCCGGGGTGGCAGTGGGGGATGTGGTGCTTGCGGTACATGCCGAGGAACTCGCCGGTCTCGTCGATGACCGCGGCGGTGTTGTAGTACACGCCCGTCATGTCCACCTCGTAGATGGGCACGACCATGACCATGCCATATTTCTTGGCCTGGTCCTGCATGAGCTTGACGGTGGGCCCGTCGGGGATGGGCTCGGCGATGTCGTACCAGCGGGTGTCCTGCTCGGCGCAGAAGTAGGGGCCGTAGAAGATCTCCTGGAGGCAGCAGACCTGCGCGCCCTTGTCGGCGGCCTGCGCGATCAGGGCGACGTGCTTCTCGATCATCGCGTCCTTGATCTTGGCCAGTTCCTGGTCGCCCGGGATCGGGTTGGAGGCCTGGATCAGCGCGGCGCGTGTCACTCGGGGCATGGACGACTCCTTGAGACTTTGAGCATCGGTTGGCGGCCAGAGTCGGCGTTAGAGCCAGCGGGTGACGAGGACGCGGGACTCGGTGTAGAAGCGGACGGCGTCCTCGCCGTTGGCGTGCAGGTCGCCGAAGAAGGACTTCTTCCAGCCGGCAAACGGGAAGACGGCCATGGGGGCGGGGACGCCGACATTCACGCCCAGCATGCCCGCCTGGGCGGTCCGCTGGAAGCGTCGGGCGGCGTGCCCGGAGTCGGTGAAGATAACGGCCATGTTGCCGTACTCCGAGCGGTTGACCTGCTCGACGGCGTCCTCGAGCGTCTTGGCCCGCATGATCGTGAGGACGGGGCCGAAGATCTCTTCACGGACTATGCGCATCTCGGGAGTCGCCCGATCGAAGACGGTGGGGGCGAGAAAGCAGCCGGAGCTTGGCATTTCGCCCTCGCGGCCGTCGAGGATGAGATCTGCGCCCTCGCTCACGCCCGATTCGATGAACCCGGCGACGCGGTCGCGGGCCTCGCGGCTGACGAGGGGGCCCATCGATACGCCCTGCTCGTCGCCGCGGCCGACCTTGATGCCCTTGGCGGCCTCGACGAGCGCGGGCACGAACCAGTCGCCCGAGTCGCCGACGCAGACGACGACCGAGCCGGCGAGGCATCGCTGGCCCGTGTTGCCGAAGGCGGATCCGAGGACGCCCTCGACCGCGGCGCCGCGGTTGGCATCGGGCATGATGATCGAGTGGTTCTTGGCGCCGCACATGCACTGGACGCGCTTGCCGGAGCCCGAGGCCGTCTTATAGATCGATTCGCCGACGCCGGTGGAGCCGACGAACGAGACGGCGCGGACGTCTTCGTGCGTGATCAGGCGTTTGGCGACGTCGGGTCCGCCGTGGACGAGATTGAGCACGCCGTCGGGGAAGCCCGCGTCCTTGGTCAGCTCGAACTCGCGGAGGGTCGAGAACGGATCGCGCTCGGAGGGCTTGAGGACGAATGTGTTGCCGCAGGCGACGGCCATGGGCCACATCCACATCGGGACCATGACGGGGAAGTTGAAGGGCGTGATCCCGACGCACACACCGAGCGGGACACGGTCAACCTGTGAATCGATACCGACACCGCCCTCGTCCTCGGTCCGGCAGAACGAAGTAGAGACCGCGATCTGCGGGAGCGTCCTTCCCATCATGAGCACGGGCGCGGCGGAGGCGAACTCGATGCAGTCGATGCCGCGCCGGACCGAGCCGATCGCCTCGGCCTTGGTCTTGCCGTGTTCCTGGACGACGATGTCCGCGACGTCGTTGATGTTGTCCTCGAGGATCTGCTTGTAACGGAAGAGGCACTGGACGCGGTCGCCGACGGGCGTCTCGGACCAGTCGCGGTAGGCGGAGGCGGCGGCGGCGACGGCGCGGTCGGCCATCTCGGTCGAGCTCATGGGGGAGATGCCGAACTCCTCGCCCGTTGCGGGGTTCTCGAGCCGGAGCGATTCGCCCCCGGCGGCCTCGGGGACGAGCTTGCCGCCGATGTAGTGGTTCGCGATTTGGGCGGGCATGGGGACTCCTTGTGCGTGGGAACGGGGATTGTAAACCACCGGCGGCCCGGCGCCACAGCCGCTGCTGTGGGGCCCGGCTGGCGGCGGCTGTGGCACGCGAGCTCCCGGGTCGCCCTGGCGGGACGGTGCTCGGCACGGGCTCGGCGGGACGTGCGTCCATCGCGATCGGTTTCCCGTGCGGGGGCGCAAGAAAGCCCGCCCACTCTGCGAGTGGGCGGGCGGGGCGCGATCGCGGCATGAGCGATTACGGGCAGCCGGCGCCGAAGGCGGTGAGGAAGGCGATGACGTCGGAGAAGTCGTAGACGCCGAAGGGCTCGGCGAAGTCGGCGGGCGATGTCATCGTGCCGAAGGCGGTGAGGAAGGCGATGACGTCGGAGAAGTCGAGTGTCCCGAACGGCTCGGCCAGGTCCGCGTCGTTGCACGCGACGCTCGGGCCGGCCATCGGTACGGACCAGAAGCCGGCTTCTACGCCGTAGTGCCCGTTGACGGTTGGGCCGGCGTCGAACTGCCCGATCGAGCCCGAGAGGGTGAAGTGCCCGCCCGCCATCTCCATGTCCCCCCCGGCGTCGATGGTGTTCCAGATCAGCTCGTAGGGTCCGCCCGACTGGGCGAGGCTCGCCGGGGTGAAGATCGCGAGGGCGGCGAGGATGGTGATCTCAGAGAGTCGCATGGTTCGTCTCCTTGTGTGTATGAATGTGGGGACGGCGACTCACTGCTGCTCGTGCTTGTCCAGCAGACGCTCCATCTCCTCGATGCGTGCGCGCATCTCGGCGAGTTCGCGCTGGATTCGGAGCTCGTTGTCAACGATGGACCGGTCGATCTCGGCCCTGCTCTGGGCGGCGGTCAGGCCGCCGAAGCGCTGGCTGGGCTGGTCGAGGTCTGGCCCGCCCCATGTTGCGGGCGCGTCGATGGTGCCGTAGGCGGTCGGGATGAAGAGGCACGTCATCGCGACGTCAAAGATGCTGAACGAGCCGGTCGTGGAGTTTTGATCACCCAGGAAGTAGAACGTGTTGGCGCCGGCGTTGACGGAGAAGACGCTGTGCATCATCACGGGGTTGTCGTAGGTGGCCGAGGGCAGGATCGCGGGGATGCGCAGCTCGACGTCCTGGCCACCCGGCAGGAGGCCCGAGGCGTTGGAGACACCCATGTTGGCCGTGGTGTCGGCGCCGAGGATGTGGCCGACCTGGGCCTCGGCGGAGGCGATGACGAGCACGTACCCGCTGGACGGGCAGTTGATGGTGCGTTGATCGATGATGTCGACGGTCGCGGCGGTCGGAGTCAGGACGGCGCCACTGGAGCTGGCCTGGAAGGCGATGCCGGGCTCGTTGAGCATCTCTGTCGCGTTGATGGCGTCGGTGTCGAGGTTGACCGAGGCGTCGCCGCTGACGTGGGTCTGGAAGGTCATGGTGTTTGCGTCGCCGCGGATGGTGACGTGGGTGCTCTCGTTGCCGGCGAAGTTGCCGTCGACCTGGAATCCGACGGAGGAGCCGGTCCCGGACGCTCCCCTGCGGTAGACGTTGAAGTAGCCACCGTTGTTGAGGCTGCCGTCCATCTGGGCGGTGATGATGGGCGTGCCGGTGGCGTTGAAGACCTGGAGATTGCCGGAGTTTGAAGAGCCGAGCGCCTCGGCGACGACGGCCTCGTTGCCGTTTGAACTGGTGATGATGAGGGCGCCGCCGGCGCCGCCGCCGTTGGTCCCGAGCTGGAGGGTCGCGGGGTCGAAGAGGCCGCCCGCAGAGTTGAGGATCTGGAGGGGCCCGGAGGCGGCGTCGAGGATGGAGCCGTTGTTGTACGCGTCTGTGAGATCGCCCATGGAGGCCTCGGCCATCTCGGCGAAGCCGGCGAACGAAGAGAACGTCGCGTGGGGGGCGGCGGTGATCTCCTGGGCGGGCGAGAGCGCGGTGTACGAACCCGAGCCGGCGGTGCGGACGGAGAGCTCGAGCCATCTGCGGTCGCCGTCGAAGAGGAGGCCCGCGCCGCCGAAGTTGACGGTGACGGTAAAGAGCCCGTCCACGACCTCGACGTTCGAGCGTGTGATGACGTTGCCGAGCAAGGCGGTGGCGGCGGCGTCGCGGAAGAGGCGGAACTGGAAGTCGTAGAAACCGTCGGCGAGGGCGGCGTTGTCGGAGAGCCTGCCCTGGTAGGTAAAGGTCTCGGTGAGGGGCTGGGCCTGGGCAAGGCCGGCGGACGCGGCCAGAACGCCGCACGTGATCGCGCGAATGAGCTTCTTGTGTGTCATGTCGGTACTCCTGTGAAGGATGGTGGGTTTCGGGCTCACGCCGGGCGGGATGGGGTGCTGGGGGATCTGCCCGCCACCGGCTACACTGCATCGCGGTCGCGGGAACGCCCCGCTCCGGGGGGAGAAGCAGGGACCGGACGGGGGTTCCATCACCGCCGGACGAGTTTTTTTGGTGACCTCACTCTGGGGGCACGCGTGCGAGCTTCCCGAACGGACGAACTGACGCAGATCCTCAACGAGCTGGGCTCGCGCCCCGGTGGGGATTCGGCCGCGCTCATCGAGCTGGTCTACGACGAGCTGCGGGGGCTCTCGGAGGCGTATCTGCGCAACGAGCGGGCGGATCACACGCTCCAGGCGACCGCGCTGGTGCATGAGGCATACCTATCGCTCGCGTCCCGAACGAGCGGCTGGGCCGATCGGTCGCACTTCTTCCGGGCTGCGGCCAAGGCGATGCGGCACATCCTGATCAACCACGCGCAGGCGAGGGGGGCGGTCAAGCGTGGGGGCGGGGTCGATCGAATCAGACTCCAGGAAACGTCGCTGATCGCGGCGAGCGCGGACGTCGATGTGCTTGAGCTCGACGACGCGCTGGGGCGGCTCTCGGCGGCCGACGGTGTCAAGGGGCAGATCGTCGAGCTGCGGTTCTTCGGCGGGTGCACAATCGACGAGACTGCGACGGTTCTCGGGATCTCGACCGCGACGGTGGAACGGCACTGGCGGTTCGCGCGTGCCTGGCTGCGGGCGGACCTGCGTGGGGAGGAGGGGGCGCAGTCATGACGGGCATCGACCGCGATCGACTCGGGCGTATCGAGGCGATCTTCCATACTGCGTTGGAGCGACCGCGCGGTGAGCGCGAGGCGTACGTAGAGATCGCGTGCGGCGGGGATGTATCAATGCGCTCGGAGGTGATGCGGCTACTGTCTGCCGACGAGGACACGGGTGGGCCGTTGTCGGATCCTGTCGCACCGATCGCCGCCGCGTTCGGGCGGGCCGCCGACTCACGGGAGGACCTGGCGGGGCAGCGCGTGGGCGTATATAGGCTGGTCCACCGGCTGGGCGAGGGCGGGATGGGCTCGGTGTGGCTGGGCGAGCGCGACGACGCGGAGTTCGAGCGTCGCGTCGCGATCAAGGTGATCAAGCGGGGGATGGACACGGACGAGGTGCTCAGGCGGTTCCGTGTCGAGCGCCGGGCGCTGGCTGGGCTCGAGCACCCGAGCATCGCCCGGCTGATCGACGCGGCGACGACGGCGGACGGGCGCCCTGCCCTGGTGATGGAATACGTCGAGGGAGTGCCGCTGGATTCATACTGCGAATCGCGGGGTCTCTCGGTCCGCGAGCGGCTCGATCTTTTCCTGCGGGTCTGTGACGCGGTTGGGCACGCGCACCGCCAGCTCGTCGTCCACCGCGACCTCAAGCCGTCCAATATCTTCGTCACCTCTGCGGGCGTACCCAAGCTCTTCGATTTCGGCATCGCGAAACTGCTGACGTCCGAGGGCGACTCGATGACGCGGACCTCTACTGAGCAGCGCGTGCTCACGCCGCGGTACGCCTCGCCCGAGCAGGTCCGGGGTGAGCGGGTCACGACCGCGACGGACGTGTTCTCGCTGGGCGTGGTGCTCTACGAGTTGTTGACGGGGCGGGCGCCTTTCGAGACGCCCTCGGGCTCGAGTGACGAACTCCAGCGGATGATTTGTGAGTCCGAGCCCGTCCGCCCGAGCACGGCGGTCACGCGGGCGCCGACGGAACGATCCGCGACGAGCATGGATGGCCAGGGCGCTGTGCCGATCGGTACGCACCGCCTGCGCCGCGAGCTGGAGGGCGACCTGGACACGATAGTGCTGATGGCGCTGCGGAAAGAACCCGAGCGGCGGTACGAGGGGGTGGGGGAACTCGCTGAGGACATCCGCAGACATCTGAGGGATCTGCCCGTGCGTGCACGCTCGGACACGGCCCGGTACAGGGCGGCGAAGTTTGTTCGGCGCAACCGGGGCGCGGTCGTGGCCGGGACCTCGGTCATGGTGCTGCTGCTCGGCGGGTTTTCACTGATGACGTGGATGTACACGCGGACAAAAGACGCCGAGGAGGCCGAATCCGATCAGCGCCGGTTTGCGGAGGCCAGGCTCGTCGAGGCCGACAGCGTGGCATTGTTCCTCGAGGACATGCTCGCGTCGGCGACGCCCGACAAGGCGGCGGGTCGGGATCCGGCGGTGCTCCGCGAGATCCTCGACGCGGCGGAAGCGCGTGTCGCACGGGAACTTGGCGACCAACCGCGGGTGCGCGCCCGTATCGAGCACACACTCGGGTCCAGCTATCGGCTGATCGGCGAGTACGACAAGGCAGAGTTGCACCTCGCGCAGGCGGGGTCGCTCGCGATCGAGCTCTACGGCGCCCGGAGCGAGACGCTGGCCGCTGTTCGGTACGACCACGCGATGCTGGCGCTCGATCTGGGCGACCACGACCGTGCCGAGCGGCTCGTGCTCCCCGCGGTCGAGATACTGCGTGCGTTGGACACGGAGCCAACGGCGAGACTCTCGAACGCGGTGGACCTGCTCGGGACGATCGCGCTCGAGCGGGCGCGGTTCGACGAGGCCGATCGCCTTTTCAGCGAGGCGGTCGCGTTGTACGAGGCCTCGGTGCGGCCTGACGATGAGCGGCTGCTCCAGTGTTACGGGAAACATGCGGTCTTGCTCGCGCAGCTCGGGCGGAACGACGAGAGCGTCTCGATCCTCCGGGCCGCGATCGGCCGCGCCCGCGCCGCGTCCGACACGCCGAGCGTTGGGAAGCTCTCGCTCATGAACAACCTGGCGATTATGCTCCGGCGGACGGGCGCGATGGAAGAGTCGCTGGCGGTGTACGACGAGATCGTCTCGGTGTCGGGTGAGATTCTGGGGCCCGAGCACCGTCTGGCGCTGGTGCCACGATCAAACCGCGCGGCGTTGCTGCACAGGCTCGGGCGCCTCGAGGAGGCGGAGCGTGAGTTCGCGGAGGTTGGCCCGGTCCAGGAACTGCTCCTGGGCGATCAGCACGACGACACGATCACGACCATGTTCAATCATGCCCAGGTGCTCTCGGAGCTCGGTCGGTTCGTCGAAGCCGAGCCGATGTTCCTGCGAGCGATCGGGCTCAATCTTGCGGCCAAGGGGCCGGAGCATCCCAGCACCGCGTTCTCGAAGGGTGGGTACGCCAAGGCGATGCTGGAGCATGGGGATCCTGGCCGGGGCGCCGAGGCGCGATCTCTGCTCGTTGATGCCCTCGGCGTGCTCGAATCGACGTTCGGCCCGGAGCACCCCGCGGCGCTGAGCACGCGGCGAGTCCTGGCGGGGCTGGATCCTGCACCTGGCGTCACGGGCGGGTCGCCGCTGACCGAGTGATTGGGTCTTGCACACCCGCTGTTCGCAGGGCTGGACGGGGCGCTCCCCGCTTGCTCGTGTGATGTAGAGGGGCTCGGGCGATGCGGCCGTACATTTTCGGGTGCTGTGGGCATCTCGGCGCCCGTCGGCGAGGACCCGCCAAGATGTCCCTACGGGGCGTGTCGGGTAAATCTTTGTGAATGCGTGCAAGGTCTCCGCTCCTGCCGCGAAGTCACCCGGGGGGAACCGCGTCGAAGACGGGCGTTTACGTCCGCGGCGCACAGTACTCGCATAGGAGCTTGCCATGTTCTCTCGTATCGTTTCCACTGCAATCGTCCTCGGGGGTCTCGTCGCCGGTCCTGCATTCGGGCAGGTGTTCTTCGGGTTGGATCACGCGGCGGTCGGGGATGCCGACCTGGTGATGACGCCCTCGGGTTTGTCTATCAACAATCTCGGCCACACCGGTAAGGATGGCGTCGACGTCAGGCTCCCCCCTCCGGCGGCGTCCACGCACCGTCAGGGCTGGTACGGGCATGTCCAGGGCCTCCGCCAGCCGGTGCTCGATTCGGCGTTTGTGCTCGCGTGCGTCGGGGCGGGGACATCGGGCGTGCCCGAGCAAGTGTGCTCGATGCGCTTTGAGTATTTGTCGGGGATCCCGACTGTCTCGTTCGACTACTCGGGTCTACAGCCCGCCACGGTCCGTGTCGTGTACTACTCGCACGGCACAATCCTGGCTGAGGAGGTGTTGCCGGCGCCGGTGGCGGGGCCTTTCGCGTTGACAGGTACACCAGTCGCGCTCGATCCACTCTACAACAATGGGTTTAGTGCGCACTTCGTGTTCTCGAGTCATTGCTGGGTGTTTGATTGGACCTGGGATACTTCCCGGATGACTATGCTCGGCGGCGGCGAGCTGCTCGGGTGTGACCACGTCGAGGTATACGCCGAGGCGCCCCTGACGGAGTTTGATACCTTCACGGATGTCTCAATGCGGATCGAGGGTCCGCCGTCGGTGAACGTCACGCATGAGCTGGCGGAGGTCGAGTTGGCGGACTGCCCGTGCGATTTCGCGCTGCCGTTCGGGCAGTTGGACTTCTCAGACGTCATCGGGTTCCTGCAGTGCTTCGCGTCTGGCTGTCCATAAGCCTCGTGGGGATCGCCCCGGGGTGGGGTGGCGGGGGGGTCATCCGCCCCCGGACGCGGGCGAAATGTGGGGAGCTCGGCGGCGCCAAGTCTCGGCTGCGGCGTGATCGCCGAGCTTCTCGCATACGCCCGCCATGTCCGAGACGAGGACGGCGCGCCATGGCAGCTCGTTCCCGGCGCCGTCTCGATAGAAGCCCTCCCATGCCTGCTCGAGGCGTGGGCGGGCTTGTTCGGGTCGTCCGAGGATCCAGAGGACGTGCCCGCGTGCGAAGTTGATGTGGGCCCCCGAGTCGGGCGGGAGTGTTGGCGTCTGGTCCGCGATATGGCACGCCTGGCGTGAAAGCCTCTCGGCGCGTTCGAGCTCGCCCGTGCCCGCGAGGCTGACCGCCAGGCCGCTGCGGGTCAGCGCGACGAGGTAGTGCTCCTCGCCGAGGAGATTCAGGAACTCGTCGAGGGCGGAGGCGTACTTTGTTGCGGCCTGCTCGTGGCGCCCGGCCAGTTCGAGGTACCAGGCGAGGATGCGGCGGGTGTTGGCCGCGAGCAGGGCGTCACGCGCATTGTCCGGGTACGACCGCCAGATCGTGTCGGCGCGTTCGCCGAGCGCCACCGCGCGATCGAGGCGTCCGGCGAACGCGTCGACTGTTGCCGCCTGCTCCACGCACATGAGCACGGCAAGGTCGGAGTCTCCGTAGCGGGCGGCGAGGATATCGGCGGCACGTAGCAGCGAGTCGGCGCGGAGTTCGAGCGAGCCTTCGGCCCACGCCGCCTGCGTCTGCGCCATGAGCAGACCGACCATCGCCGGGTGATTCGGGCCCAGGATTCTCTCTTGCAGGCGGAGCACACGCCCGATTGCCTCGGCCCGGCCGGGGGGAGCATTACCGGGAGAAAATGACTGACTGGGGGCGCGAAGAAACTCGATGTCACGCCGCAACGCAACGGCCGCAGATTGTCCGGGTGAATCCCAGATATCACGGAGAGCTTTGCTCAGTGCGGCGTCGGGCGACGTATTGATCAACCGGGCCGCCTGGCCGAGCGAATCGAGCAGTTCCGGGTCATCCGGGAACGAGCGGCGCAGACGGATTCGCATTGCATCGAGTACCAGGTCTGCTGCGTGTGCCGTGCCCGCTTGCTCGAGTGCCGCCCATGCCTTGATGGCGATCATCTCGCCGTGTACATATTCGACGTTGGTCGAATGGGCCGCGTCCAGCGCGGTGATCGCGTCGTCGGCGGCAGAAGAGGCGTCCGCCAAACGACCTTGCGCCTTCAAAATGCGGGCGCGGAGGGCGATCGAGTGCGCGTTCGCCGGATGACCAACGCCGAGAATACGGCCACGCATCTCGATGGCTTGTTGACAGATCTGTTCAGCCTCGCCGAGCCTGCGGCGTACGAGCAGGACGCTCGCCAGTTCGTGCAAGGCTTCGGCGATCTCAGGTGAATCACCGCTGGGTGTTTCGACGCGCAGCCTCACGAGCCCGCCGCGGAGCGCGTCCTCTGCGTACTCGACGAACTTGGCGTCGTTGCCCGGGGCCAGGCCCGTGTATACGCCGCCCCAGAGGCGCCGGATTTCCTGGTCGAGCTCTGGCTCATCGGCGTACGCGCCGGATTCGAGCCGGAAGTACAGACGCCCGAGCCCGGCCGAGACCGCGGCCCCGATCTCGGGGTGCGCCGCGTCGACCGCGGGGAGTGTCAGTCGCATTAACTCGGTGACCGCCCGCAGCCGGACCTGATCGAGGCGCGCCTGCTCGCGTTGTTGGGACTCGCGTCGCTGCGCGGCGGCGGCATCTGCCATGCTTGCGACGACGAGCGCAGAGGCGGTGACGAGCACGGTGACCGAGACGACGACGGCGGCGATACGCCGGCGATTCCGGGAAGCAAGCCGCTGGACGAGGTACCACCCCGAGTCGCCGCGGGCCTCGACAGGTTGCTTGTTGATGAAACGCTCGACCTCCGCCCCCAACGCCGCCGCGGACTGATAGCGGCGGCGCTTGTCCTTGTGCAGGGCCATATGAACGATCGCGTCGAGATCTTTGTGAATAGTGGGATCGGCCGAGCGGAGCGGTGTCGCGGGTGTATCAACAATCGTCTTCGCCATCGCGAGGATGGACCCGTCGAGCTGGTAAGGGAGCCTTCCGCACAGCAGCACGTAGAGCAGCACGCCGAGCGAGTACACGTCCGTGAGTGCATCGACGGCGTCCGGATCTCCGGACACTTGCTCGGGGGAAGCGTACGCGGGAGTCCCGGTGAGCTCCCCGACGCGAGTCCGCCAGGCGTCGCCGTGCCTGGCGATGCCGAAGTCGAGCACGACGGGGTTGCCGTCCTTGCGTACCAGGACATTGTCTGGCTTGATGTCCCGGTGGATCACTCCGTTGAGGTGCGCGTGATGGATCGCCTCGCAGACACGAACAAACACGCCCAGCAGCGCGGCGTGCCGCCGGTCCGCGGTCCAAGATGGGTCTTGCCATTCATCGATCGGGGTGCCGTCAACGTACTCCATGACCATCGCGGCCCCGCCGTCGTCGAGAGTCCGCGACTCGAAGATGGTCACGATCCCGGGGTGACGCAGCCCGGCGGCGATCTCGGCCTCGCGTTCGGCACGCCAGCCGGCGCCGTTGTGATCAGCTCCGCGTATGAGTTTTATTGCGACCGTACGCGCAGTCGAGGTTTGGACCGCGCGGTACACGAGCGCCTGGGCGCCGCTTCCTATCCGTTCGATGATCCGGTAGCCGGGGACACGCGGGGCGTCCTCTGGGCCGAGCGCGGGCGATGCGAGGGCTCGGACACGGACGAGGTACGCGGCTTCCTCTCTCGCGGCCTGGACATACTCGCGGCAGACGTTGCAAGACCGAAGGTGGTCGCGGGTTGACGAATCCGGCGCGCCGCCGCACGCGATCGAGTCGATCGCGGTCGGCGAGAGGTGCTCAGACTCGCTCGGGGGCATGACTAGTGATCGGCCTCGTACGCGTCGGTGAGCTGTCGGACCCGGTCGCGGAGGCGGCGCGTCATGCGGCTCCTGGCGACGTACACCTGGTCGGCTGTCATCCCGCACTGGGCGCCGGCTTCGGAGGCCGGAACGCCACGCAGCGCGACGAGTTCGAATGCACGGAGCGTCCGGTCCTCGATCGAGGAATCATCACGCAGCAGCTCAACGGCCCTGAGCACGATCTCGCGGTCGCGTTCCTCGTCCCAGATGGCCCGAACGACTGAATCGTCGGGCGCCTTATCGAGCGCGTGGAGTTGGGCGGCGCCCCTGCCTGCGCGTTCGCGTAACGCCGAGAGCGTCGTGTTGCGGGCGATACCCAGGATCCACGAACTGAGGCGCCCCTTGCCACGCTCGTAACGTCCGTCGCGGTAGACACGCACGAACTCGGCGAGCGTCTGCTGGGCGGCGTCCTCTGCCTCCGATGCGCTGAGGCCGAGACGCCGGGCGAGGCTCGCGATGATGGGGCGGTAGCGGGCGTCGAGTTGTTCCCAGGCCGGCTCGTTGCCCGGGGTGCGCAGGGCGTCGAGCAGCTGTGTCGTCGTGCGGGTCGCCAGGCTGGATCGAGATTGTGCCAATCGAGACGTCCCGCTGGTGCGAGCCCGCGCGACTCCGTGTCGCCCGAGACCCTGCGAACGGAGGCGGCCGCCCAACGGAAAGTCTACCAGACCACGCGCGGATCCCAGTGGTGTTGTATTTGCGGGCGTTTCGAGAGAAAGGACCGCGCCCCCGGTCGAGGGCGCGGCCCGTAGCCGGACACGTCAGGGCACGCTTACGGGCAGCCGGCCCCGAAGCTGCTCAGAAAGGCGAGCACGTCGGAGAAATCGAAGGATCCGAAGGGCTCGGCGAGGTCGGCGGCGGGCTCCATGCCACCGAATGCTGTAAGGAAGGCGAGCACATCGGAGAAGTCGAGGTCGCCGAAGGGCTCGGCGAGGTCGGCGGCGCACTCGGGGGTGACCGAGAACTCGTAGGCGCCCATGTCGATGGGCTCGAAGAGTGCGAGGTTTGCGGTGTCTGGGTCGTCGAAGACGCGGGCGGCGGCGTCGAGATCGACGCTCAGCCCGAGCGAGGCGACGTTGAACGAGTCGCCCGCATCGATGGCGGCCGAGCCGGCCATGATGCGGTAGTCGCCCGCGGGGGCGTCGGTGAACATGGGGTCGCCGAGGACGAAGGCGAAACCGAGGGAGGTCGTGCCCGAGCCGGTGAAGAAGTCCTCCTGGGCAGCTGTGTCGAAGAGGTTGGAGTCGGAGGCGATGATGGCCGAGCCTCCGGTCACGAACGCATACGCATCGACGGGGGCGCCGATAGAGAAGATGTTGTTGATGGCCTGAGCCTGGACGCCGGCATTGGGGCTCGAGGCCATGAGACCGGCGGAGTCGGCGTACGCGCCGTAGGGGCCGTTCACGCCGTTGTTCGGGCGTGCGCGATCGGTTCCGTCTGCGCCCTCGCTGTAGTTGGGCCAGCCGCCGACGCCGCCGGCGCCGCCCCAGCAGGGGGTGGTGCTGTTGACGCGGTCGCCGCGGTCGCCGCGGACGCCGGGGGTGATGTCGGCGACGGTATTCTGGCTGAAGATCGCGCGGACGGCGGGGTTCTCGACGACGAAAGCGTTGGCCCAGCCGGCGTCGCCGCCGGGCTTGCCGTCGGTGTCCTGACCTCCGAAGCCGCCGTTGCCGCCGTTGCCTCCGCAGACGAAGATGATGTCGGTGTTGGCGCCGTTGCCGCCCGAGCCGCCCTGGGCGCCGTAGCCGG
Source organism: Phycisphaerales bacterium (assembly GCA_029260515.1). GTDB lineage: Bacteria > Planctomycetota > Phycisphaerae > Phycisphaerales > UBA1924 > JAJRXR01. Next base: position 354,044 of record JAJDDC010000096.1, read on the forward strand.
CGCGTCCGCCCTTGCCGCCGTCGCCGCCGACGATGGAGTGGATGAGATTCTGGAAGACGAGGACCTGGGCCGCGGGGTCGGTGGCCCAGACGCCTGCGGCGACGCCGGCGTCTCCGCCATCGCCCGCCTGGCCGGCGTTGCCGCCGTTGCCGCCGTTTCCGCCGTTGCCGACGGCGCCGAGCGCGTAGCCGTTCCCGCCGTTGCCGCCGCGGGATCCGCTGCCGCCGAACCCGCCCGCGCCGCCATCGCCCGCTGTGACGCCGGAGATCGTGGAGTAGGACACCGAGCCGGTGGCGCCCGTGGTCATGCGGATCGCGACGGCGTTCCCGCCGCGCTGCCCGGCGTCGGCGTCGCCGCCGTGGCCGCCGGCCGCGCCGTTGTAGCCGTTGAGGTGTCCGCTGTTGCCGTCGTCGGCGTTGCCCACAAGCGTTCCGCCGGCGCCGCCGGCGCCGTCGCTGCCGTCAGGCCCGGCGATGTCGAACAGTGTGCTCCAGGAGACGTTGATGTCGGCGTCTTCGCTCGCGAGGATGCCGTAAACGTCCTGCTCGTTCGCCTGCGCCCGGACGTCCGAGATCTCGCAGTGATCGAACTCGGGCGAGGCGCCCACAACACGGACGGCGGTGTTGTACGTGCCACGGATGACAGCGTAGGCGAGCGAGCCATCGGAGCCGTTCTCGAATCGGATGCCGTCCCAGCGCCCGGAGGCGGGTTGGAACACGGCCATCTGGTCGGCGCTGGCCTCGACGTTCAGGTTTGCACCGCTCTGCACGACGATCTCGGCGTTGGGCGAGACGTTGACGGTCACACCCGGCTCGACCGTCAGTGTTCCCTGGATGTTCAGATTCTCGGTGATGTCGATCGTCTGGCCTGAGGTCCAGGTCAGGTCGCCGACGATGGTGTCGGCGCCGGCCGCCGAGGCGAGCAGGGTGCAGGCCGAGACGGCCGCAATTGTGGTTCGAGTGAGCATGTTCGGTCTCCGTGAGGTTGCCGGTTCGATGGGCCCACTGGGGCACAGACCGAGGGACGACACCCAAGACATACGCGCCCGACCGCATCACGGAATTGTCGCGTGAAGGGCGTGACCCCTCTGGAGCGGGGCATTTTCGGTGTGACTTTCAGTACGCTCCGCGGCGCCTCGGTTCTTCAGACCGTCAGGCGGGCGGGTGGTTCAATGGCGCGCAGAGCAAGCTTTGCACTGCTTCAGCTCGCCAGGGGTCGTTTAGACTGTTGGCACGGAGACCCGGTGTGCTGACGGCTCGGCAGGAGACGGTGACGCGGCTGCTCAACACGATGGCGACCGGCGATCCCGCCGCTGCCGACGAGTTGATGCCCATGGTCTACGACCAGCTCCGGGCACTCGCCGGCGCCCTGCTGCGGGATCAGAAGGTCGGACACACGCTCCAGGCGACTGCGCTGGTCAACGAGGCCTACGTCAAGCTCGCGGGCGGGACGGTTCGGGCCGAGTCGCGTTCGCAGTTCATGCTGCTGGCCTCGCGAGTGATGCGGTCGATCTTGGTCGACCACGCCCGGGCCAAGAGACGCCTGAAGCGCGGCGGGGGCAACCGTCGAGTCTCTCTGGTGACTTCAGACGGCGCAATGACCGGGCCTGATCAGATCGACTTGCTCGCCCTCGACGAGGCGCTCACGCGCCTGAGCGAGCTGGACGAGCGGAAGGCCAAGCTGATCGAGTTGCGGTACTTCGCGGGTCTCTCGCTCGAGGACGCGGCCGAGGCTCTCGGGGTGGCGCGCTCGACCGCCTCTGAGGATGCACGGATCGCCAGGGCCTGGCTGGCCCGACAGCTCGAAGGATCGTCGTGACGAATCGGGATTTGTTCTTCCAGGTGGAGAGGATCTTTCGGGAGGCGTGCGACCTGCCGAAGGATGAGCGTGACGAGCTCATCCGAGATCGATGCTTCGGCAACGAGCAACTGGAGTCCGAGGTTCGCGCGATGCTCGACGCGGACGCGAGCCCGCTGGCCGGCGCGCTGGACACGTCCGCGGACGCGACCCGTGCCGCATCGGCGCTGCCGCAGGATCATGCGCCCGGGCAGATCGGGGCGTTTTCCATCGTCCGGCGCCTGGGCGCGGGCGGGATGGGCGTCGTCTACGAGGCCCGCCAGGACAGCCCGCGCAGGACGGTCGCGCTCAAGGTCGTGCGTGCGAGCGTGCTCTCGCCGACGCACCGTCGTCGGTTCGAGCTCGAGGCCCAGCTGCTCGCCCGCCTCCAGCACCCGGGAATCGCGACGATCTACGAGACCGGGTCGGCGGACACAGGCGCCGGGCCCGAGCCCTACTTCGCGATGGAGCTGATCGATGGCGTCACGCTCACCGACTATGTGCGCGAGAAAAAGGCTTCACAACGCCAGACCCTCGCGCTGTTCGCCGAGGTGTGCGACGCGGTGCACCACGCACACCAGAAGGGGGTCATCCACCGCGACCTCAAGCCCGGCAACATCCTGGTAACAGCCGAGGGGCGTCCGAAGATCCTCGACTTCGGTGTCGCGCGGCTCGCCGAGCCCGACGGCGAGAGCATGGTGATGCACACGACCGAGGGCCAGTTGGTCGGCACGCTCGCGTACATGTCGCCCGAGCAGGTGGGGGGGGATCCGGCCGCGCTCGACACGCGCTCGGACATCTATTCGCTGGGCGTGATCCTCTACGAGTTGCTCGCCGGGCGCTTGCCCTACGACTTCAGCGATCTCTCGCTGCCCAGCGCGATCCGGGTGATCGGCGAGGGCGGGGCGCCGCGGCTCGGCGCAGTCAGCTCCGCGTGCAGGGGCGATGTGGAGACCGTGGTCTCGAAGGCGCTCGAGACGGACCGGGAGCGTCGGTACGACTCGGCCGCAGCGCTGGCTATGGACATACGCCGGTATCTCGCGGACGAGCCGATCGCGGCCCGCCCCGCATCGACGGCGTACCAGCTACGGAAGTTTGCCAGGCGGAACAAGGCGTTGGTCACAAGCGTGGGCGCGATCGTCATCGTGCTCGCTGCGTCGAGTGTTTTCATGAGCATCCTGGCTCTGCGTGAGGCGGAGGCCAGGGTCGATGCGGTCGCGGCGCTGGAACGATCTGAAGAAGACAACGCCAACTACGCTGCTGTGCTCACCTTTCTGCAGGACATGCTCCGGCGTGCCAACCCTGCGGAAACCGGGGGCGACCAGCTCACACTCCGGGAGGCGCTCGACCGGGCGGCGGAGCGGATCGACGACGAGGGGGCATCGACCCCCGCTGTCGACGCCGCAATCCGCGAGACGATCGGCGAGACGTACGTCTGGATCGGGCGCCCGGAGGAGGGCGTGGAGCTGCTCGAGAGCTCGCTCGCGATACGGACCGCGCTCGGAGGCGAGATGAGCCCCGAGGCAACGCGGGCGCGACGCAAGCTGGCACGCACGCTCTCTGCGCACGACAAGGATGATCGGGCGTTGGCGCTCTTAGACGAGATCGAACCAGCGCTTAGGCAAGCGGCGGACGCGGGCGAGCCGGTGTCCGAAGAGTTCGCGCGTGTCATACTCGCCAGAGGGATCGCACTCAAGAACCTGGACCGTTACGACGAAGCGGAACGCGTAACGCGCGAGGCGATCGATTTATTCAAGGCCGCTGGACTCGAGACCGACGGGGCAACCGGTGATGCGTTAAACACGCTCGGCTCGATTCTGCTCCGTCGATCTGATTATGCCGGGGCAGAGCCGGTGTTTCTACGCGCCCTCGAGTTGTACATATCGGAATGGGGCGCCGACCACGCTCGGACGGCGACGATTTACAACAACCTCTCGCTCGCGACGCGGTACCTCCACAGGATGGACGACGCCGAGTCTTACGCCCGCAAGGCGTACGAGGTGTGGCTCCGCATCGCGGGCGGGCAGCCGCACGATGGGCTGCTGAGCCCGGAGTACAACCTCGGGGTGCTGCTGGCGCGTCGCGGCAAGAACGACGAAGCGATCAGGGTGCTCGAGAGCGCTGTCGAGCACCACGAAGAGATCTACCACGGCCAGAACCCACGCCAGGCGTTTGCGATCGACCAGCTCGCTCGTGTGTACGCCGAGGTCGGGCGTCACGACGACGCCGCCGATCTGCTGAACCAGGCGCGAGATATCCTGGTGGTTGCCATGGGGGAGCGGCACGCGTATGTCGCGGTCAACCTGACCAGCATCGCCAGGCTCCGGACAATCCAGGGGCGGCACGCGGACGCCGCCCGCCTGAACCGCGAGGCGCTCGACATCTATATCGAGGCCCGCGGGCCCGAGCACCCGTGGACCGCGACCGGCCAGCTCAATCTTGCCGAGTCGCTCGTCGAACTCGGGGAGCACGAGGAGGCGGAGGAGTTGCTACTGGCATCGATCAATATCACGGAGACTGTCGAAGGCGACGACTCGCCGAACCTCGTCCGCCCGCTCATGATTCTCGCGGAGTCGATGCTCGGGCGTTCCCCGCTTGAGTCAGAGGCGGCTCTCAGGCGATCGCTCGTGATCGAGGAGTCAACCGGCTCGGACCCGCAGCAGCTCGCGGCGCTCCGTTCCGCCTGGGCCGGGGCGCTCGCCGAGCTGGGGCGGTACGACGAAGCCGAGAAAATCATGCTGGCGTGTCACAGCGTATTCTTGGACGCTGTTCCCCCGGACGCGTTGAACGCGAAGAAGAACGCTCTGCGGCTGGCTCGGCTCTTCGAGGCGACCGGCGACGCGGAGCGGGCAAGCGAGTGGACGTCGGTCGCGGCGGGGCAGTAGCCGCGCACAGGGCGTCACGCACGAGCTCGCGGTTACCAGTGGCGCGTGCGGAACTACTCAATACGGATCGTCGCGACGGTCAGGTCGTCGGCGAGCTCCCCGCACGCGTGCGCGCGGACGTCCTCGACAATCGCGTTTGTAATGTCCGCCGGCTCGCCCCCTCGCGTGACAGAACGGATGACGGCGTCGAACCCGAACTGCTTGCTGTCCGCGTTTGCCTGCTCGACCGCGCCGTCTGAGAAGACCACGACGCGGCAGCCATCGGTGAACCTGACGCTGTGGGCTTCGTACTCGCCGTCCCCGGCGACACCGAGCGGGTAGCCGTTGGGCGCTTCGAGTCGGGTCGGGGCGCCGGCCGTGGGGGCAAGGATGCACAGCCCGTGCCCGGCGTCGACGATCTCGAGCGATCCGCAACCGGTATCGATCACGCCGGCGATGAGGGTCACGAACTTCGAGGGATCGGTGCGATTGAAGAGGTCGAAATTGACAGCGGCGATCGCGTCGGCCAGCGCCTGGCCCGAGAGCAGGCACGTCCTGAGCTGGGATTGCGCGGCGGCCATGAGGACGGCCGCGCCGACGCCTTTGCCCGAGACGTCGCCGAGAAAGAACGCGGTGCGTGTGTCATCGAGCGCGAAGATATCGAACAGGTCGCCCGCGACAACGCGGCCGGGGTGCGACTCGAATACGTAGCTGACACGCCCGATCTTGCCCGTTGATTTGGGCGAGAGAAGCTCCTGCGCCCTCCGCGCGGCGCTGAGGTCATCCTGGAGCTGCGCGTGCCGGGCGGCGAGTTCGGCCGCCTGGACGCGCTCCAACGCCATGCCGGCGAGCTGAGCCACGGACTGGCAGAACGCCGCCGCGTCCGACGGGAGCACCCTCTCGGAATCACGCGTGTCGAGCGTAAGAAAGGCCGCCGGCGTATCGCCCGACTTGATCGGGGTGCAGATCGCCGACCGGATACTCAGCTCCATGATCGAATGGGCCTGCATCGCTTGTGTACCAGCGACACGAAGCTCGACAAGGCCCTCGCGCGAGGCGGCCTCGATGAGCGACTGTGAGAGCACCGCCGGTTCGGGTGTATTGGCGGCGAGGGTTTCGAACTCGTCGCCCGAGACCGGGCGGGTAACGACGACCCGCTGGCAGCCGGTGGCCACCGCGACGGCCTCGACAACAGCCTCGGCGATCTCGGACTCGAGTCTGACCTGATCGAGTTTGTGTGTCAGCGCGAGCAGCGCTTCAAGGCCATGCTGGGCGACGCCGGACAGGCGTGTGGTATCGATGGCAGAGATGCTCGCCAGGCCTCCCCCGAGGTCGGCGAACGGCGTGGTGACGCCCGGTCGTCGCGAACCGGACTGGCACCGGCACATCCATACACCGAACCCGATCTGGTCGCCGTGCTCTATCGCAACGGGCCGCCCGGGGTCGAGTTTCTTGCCGTTGATCGAGGTCCCGTGCCGGGACTCGAGATCCGCGAGATACCAGACCCCGTCGCGGTGTGTCAACGAGGCGTGCCGGCGAGAGACGGATTGGTCCGGGATCGCCCAGTCGGCCTCCGAGGACCGACCAATGACGAATGTCCCGGGATCGCTGAGCACGAGTGCCGCGACAGGGTCGCCCTCGGACGGTCGCGCGGTTGGTCGGAGCGTAAGGTGTGCGGGACGGGACGCCATTGGCAGAGTCTATCGGGCCAGCGCCTGGACGCGATGCTGTTCAGGTATAGAGCGTGCGAGCAGATCACGATGATGCCTTCCGATGTTGGACAAGTCGGCCCAAATCAAGTCCGGCGCGGGCTCTGTCATGGTGGCATGGGAATGGTCTATCTCGCCCACGACGCAGGCCTGGACGGACCCGGCCAGGCCGGAGCGAATCGAGCTCTAGGCACACACACGCACGTGCCTCGACCACCTCCTATCTCGCGGGGTTCATTGGTGTCGAGGGACAGACCGGCGCCACATACATGGCGTTTGCGTATGTGGACGGCGAGGCGCTCTGCCCTCGAAACGTAATGTCCCTTGGATCCGCGGGCGGGGTGAGGTAGGCTGAAACGATGGATCACCGCGCGAGAAGCGGTCTCGTGGGTCTCGCCTGCCTGGGCTTCTGTGCCGCCACGGTCTCGGGAGTCGATCTCTTTGATGCCACGCTCGGAACGACTCCCGCCGCGCAGGGGTGGCTGTTCCTTGCCAACCCGATATTTGGCCACTCTGTATCCCAGACTCCTGGTCCGGCCTTCGCGACGCTTGACTCGCTCTCGCCGCGTTCGGACCAGGGCGGGTACTTCAGCTATTTCCATCCAAACCTTCCCGCACCGCTCGACAGGAACGCGGGCTTTGTCGTCCGCTTTGGCCTCAGGATCGACGCAGAAGGGCACAACACACGCGACGACAACGGGGATGGCATCGATGACAGGGCGGGTTTCAGCCTGATCGTGGTGACGAGCGATCTCCGGGCTCTCGAGCTGGGATTTTGGCAAAACGAGGTCTGGGCGTACGCGGATGATTCAACAGGCGCCGAAGACCTCTTCACACACGCCGAGGGCGCCGCGTACGACACGACAGCAGCGAGAACGGACTACGAGTTGTTCGTACACCGGGACCGGTACACCCTGCTCGGCGCTGGCGTCATCATCTTGTGCGGCCCTCTGCGCGATTACTCGGCATTCTCGGGCTCGCCCGATGTCTATGAAACCGCGAACTTTGTGTTCTTTGGAGACGACACCGCGTCCGCGGAATCCAGGGCCGAGATCGCGTACCTCGCGATCGAGGACGCGGCAGGCCCGTGCCCGGCCGATCTTGCTGCACCGTGCGCGATGCTTGACTTTTCCGATGTGCTCGCGTTCCTCGGCGCGTTTGCCGCCGGGGAACCTGCCGCAGATTTATCAGAGCCGTTCGGCGTGTTCGATTTTTCAGATGTCCTTGCTTTTCTTACCTCGTTCGGCGCCGGCTGCCCCTAGGCCATTTGGTTTGGACACCGGTGCGGCGTCGGGGCGGGGTCGATCCGCGTGCGCAGTGCCGCCGGAGTTCGGATCGAACTCATGGAAGTACCGGGAGTTGGGGCGTGTCGCACTCGGCCGTTGCCAGAATGTTGAGGCGGTTACTCTATATCAGTACGCGACGCTGAGACTGTATCATGTCCGCATGATTGCCCGAGCTTGCATCGCGACCATAGTTCTGGCCTTGCCGATCTGTGCCTTTGCCCCCGCGGCCCAGGAAGCGCAAGGCGGTGCAGCCCGCTCGCCGGTAGACCGTCCCAAGGTCTTGATACTCACCGGCCAGAACAATCACGACTGGCCTCGAACATCATCCATGATCCGCACCATCCTGAGCGAGCCCGATCTCTATGAGTTCGAGACCTGGCAAGGCCCGGGGCCGGACAGCCCGGCGGACCAGGACAACGCACCCGATTTCGAGCAGTACGCCGTCGTCGTCTGGGATTACAACCCGCCCGCGAGTTCAAACGGTGAGGCTTATCAGTGGTCTCGAGAGCTTCGTGACGCGTGGGTGGGATACATCCGCGCCGGCGGGCGGGCCTTGCTGATCCACGCGTCGAACAATCCGTTCCCCGGCTGGACAGAGTTTGAGGATATGGTCGGCCTGCTCTGGAGGTCGGCAGAAGCAGGCGCCGCGCTCCAGTTCGACGAGAACGGCGACATAATTATGACGCCCCAGGGACAGGGCCAGGGCAGCGGGCACGGGCGCCGGCGCCAGTTTGTCGTCCACCACCACGATCCCGGGCACCCGGTCCTCGCGGGCCTGCCCGAGGCCTGGCTTCACGCTTCCGACGAGTTGTACCACTGGCAGCGCGGCCCACGCCCCGAGACCATGCTCGTGCTTGCGAGCACGTGGGACGATCCCGAGCTAGGCGGCAGTGGGAGGCGCGAGCCGGTGTTCTGGCAGATCCCCTACGGCGAGGGCATCGTGATGACCTGGCTGCCCGGGCACCTCTGGCGAGGGCAGGCCGACACCAGCGCCTACCGCTGCGTCGGCCTTCAGACGATACTCCGGCGCGCTGTTGAGTGGCTCGCCACGGGGGGCGTCAGCCAGCCTGTCCCGGAGGACTTCCCAACGCCGGATCGCGTGACGCTGACCGGCCCGCTCGTGCCCGCACAGAACCCGTGAGGTCTCGTATGAACGCACACGACATCACACGCCGTGATTTTCTCACCGCTGCCGCCGGGCTCGGTGCGGGCGCTGTTGCGTTACCCACCTTCGCCAGAACACGCCGCGACACAACACTGCGCGTGCTGAGCATCGGCGTCATCGGAACCATCGGCGATGCCGACCGCAAGACCATAAACGCCCATCCACGCGCGGATATTGTCGGCCTTTGTGACGTCGACGCCGCGGCGCTTGCACGGGCCGCCCAGGATCATCCGGACGCGTTCACGTGTGCCGATTACCGGGAAGCGTTCGACAAGCACACGGACAAGTTCGACGCCGTCATCGTCTCGACACCCGACCACTCCCACTGCGCGATCATGACGCTCGCACTCGCCCGTGGCAAGCATGTCTACGGCCAGAAGCCGCTGGTCCAGCAGCTCGAAGAACTCGAGTTTCTCTCTCGCGCGATCAAGTCCCGCCCGAATCTGGTCACACAGACCGGCGCCCAGCGGATCGAGTCGGCCGAGCGGCGCGCCGCCTTCCACATCCTCAACAGCAATACACTCGGCCCGGTCATCGAGGTCCACGTCGCGTACGGCAACGGCGCCCTCGCCGGCGGGCACTACTTTGCCGACGGTATTCTCGGCGATCCGATCGACCCACCCCAGGGCTTCGATTATGATCTCTGGCTCAACGGCGCCCAGCACGAGCCCTGCCGCCCGCAGATGGTCCAACGCCAGTGGCGCAGCTGGTGGAACTACGGCGGCGGCCAGATCGCAGACTGGGTCGTGCATCTCACCGACGTTATCTTCTACGCGTTCCCGGAGTTGCAAAGCCCGACGCGTGTCTGCACGCGCACACCCTCGCACGATCTCAGCCATTTCCACGCCGGCCGTGTGACCTCCACGCTCACATACCCCGTCACGGGGGACCGCTTCGCCAACTCGACCTGCAACTTCTACTTCTACGACTCCGGGCTCCAGCCCGACCGGGCCCAGCTCGGGATCGGCGAGGGTGCATGGCCGGGCGGCATTTTCACTGTCGTCGTTTGCGAGGGCGGCACGCTGGTCCTGGGCCCGAGCGGGCCGATCGAGGTCTGGCGAGAGGACAGGTTGACCCCCGGGCTTGAACTGCCCGGGCTCCCCTCGTTCGAGCAGTTCAACCATTGGCACGCGTGGGTTGACAAGGCCCTTGGCGACGACACTCCACACCTCTGGGCGCCGTTTGAGCACACACTCCGCTGCACAGAGGCGGGCCTGCTCGCCGTGAAGGCCGCGAGGTACCCGGGCCAGGTGCTCGACTGGGACCGCGGGGCACTCGAGTTCTCGAACCACGCGGAGGCGACGCGGCGGATCGTCCGGCGCGAATACCGACCCGGCTTCGTGCCCGTGCGACTTCCCGGCTGATCGCACGGTCGGATACCGCGGACCAGAGCTCGTCCCGATCTGGCACAATGCCCGGATGCTGCTCGGGATCGACATCGGGACATCATCCACAAAGGGGCTGCTTGTGCTCCCCGACGGGCGCGTCGTGGCATCGGCGAGCCGCGCGTACCCGGTCGATCGTCCACACCCGGGCTGGTCCGAGCAGGATCCCGCTCGTTGGTGGGAGGCGACTGTCGCGGTCGTCGGTGAACTGCTTTCACACACCGAGGCCGATGCAACACAGATCCGCGCCATTGGTGTCTCGGGACAGATGCACGGTTCGGTCTTCCTGGACCAAGCCGCACTCGACAGGGCCGGCTCGGGGAGGATCCACGCGATCCACCCGGCACTGCTCTGGAATGATCAGCGGACCGCGACGCAGTGCGAGTCGATCGAGCGTGCGATGGGAGGCCGGGTAGCGATCGTTCGTGCGGTCGGGAACGCCGCGCTCCCTGGATTCACGCTCCCCAAGCTGCTCTGGCTGCGAGAGCACGAGCCCGACGCATACTCGCGTCTGGCGATGCTCGTCAATCCGAAGGACTTTATCAATCTCCAGCTCACCGGCTTGCCCTCGACCGACGTCGGCGACGCGTCGGGGACGCTGCTCTTCGATCCGGCAACGCGGGCCTGGGCGCCCGCGATGCTCGACGCCCTCGGCATCGAGCCTGGTCTTCTCCCGCCGATCTATGAGTCGGCCGCGATCGTCGGCGGGCTGACACCTTGGGCGGCGGGCGAACTCGGGCTCCGCCCCGCGACACCCGTCGTCGCGGGGTCCGGGGACAACCAGTGCGGGGCCATCGGCGCGGGTGTCGTTGCCCCGGGGATGGTGGCGGCAACACTCGGCACCAGCGGCGTCATCTACGCCCACGCCAGCAGGCCACGATTGGATCTTCCGTCACGTGCCCCAGATACCGACGCTGAACTCCCCCCGCCCGGCAGGGTTCACACCATGTGCGCCGCCGCGGGGGCTGATTCGTGGTGCAATACGGGGTGCATGCTCGCCGCGGCAGGCGCCCTGCAGTGGGCGCGGGACACGATCGCGCCCGCAGTGGAGATTCAGGTGCTTATCGATGAGGCCGCGATTGCTCCGATCGGATGCGAGGGCCTGGTGTTCATGCCCCATCTTTCTGGCGAGCGTTGCCCGTACCCCGACCCGCGAGCCCGCGGCGCCTGGGTCGGATTGACCATGCGTCACACTCGTGCGCATATGGTTCGTGCCGTGCTCGAAGGTGTCGCGTTCACCATGGTCCAGATGCTCGACATCGTGCGATCGCTCCCCGTGGGCGTGGAGCACGCCCGCCTCGGCGGCGGGGGCGCAAGGAGCAGGCTCTGGCGCCAGATCCACGCGGACGTCTTCGGTCTGCCCGTCTCGATACCCGCGACCGAGCAAGGCCCCGCGTTCGGAGCGGCGCTGCTCGCCGGTGTTGGATCTGGCATGTGGGAAACCGTAGTGGACGCATGCGGCCAGACGATCCTGCTCCGCGAGACTGTCGAGCCGTCGCACGAGGCCGATCAGTACTTGCACATCCGGGCAGTACACACAGCGCTGTACGCTCGCCTTCGCGAGACCTTCGACAGCCTTGGTTCCCTGGCGCCGGGCAACGACGAATAGGAAATCGCACGATGCATGACCTGACGCCGACTGCGAACGACCGCTTTACCTTCGGTCTCTGGACCGTCGGCAACCCGGGGCGTGACCCGTTCGGGGACCCGACCCGTCCCGCCCTGGCGCCCGCCGAAGTCGCTTTGCTGCTCGGGGAAGTGGGGGGAGTGTACGGCGTCAACTTCCACGACAACGACCTCATCCCGATCGATGCCGGCGACGCCGAGGCCGCCGCAATAATGCGGGACTTCCGCACGGCCCTCGCTCAGACCGGGCTTTGCGTGCCGATGGTCACCACGAACCTGTTCTCCGACCCGGTCTTCCGGGACGGAGCGTTTACCAGCAACGACGCCGACGTCCGCGCCTACGCCGTGCAAAAAACGATGCGTGCAATGGACCTCGGCGCCGAGTTCGGAGCCGAGATCTTCGTCATGTGGGGAGGGCGGGAGGGCGCCGAGGTCGACGCCTCGAAGGACCCGGTCGAGGCACTGAACCGTTACCGCCGGGCGATCAACTTCCTGTGCGCATATTCGAAGAACAATGAGTACGCGTACAGGATCGCCCTCGAGGCCAAGCCCAACGAGCCCCGCGGGCATATTTTTCTCCCGACGACCGGTCACTGCCTCGCGTTTATCCACACGCTCGACCACCCGGAGATGGTTGGCGTCAACCCAGAAGTCGCCCACGAACACATGGCCGGACTGAACTTCCACCACGCCGTCGCCCAAGCGCTCGGCGCCGGCAAACTGTTCCACATCGACCTCAACGATCAGGAGTTCGGACGCTACGACCAGGATCTCCGGTTCGGATCGGCGAATCTCAAGCACGCCTTCTTTCTTGTTCGCCTGCTCGAAACCCATGCATACTCGGGGATGAAACACTTCGACAGTCACGCGTTCCGCACAGCCGACCGTGACGACGTGGTCGCCTTCGCCCGCGGATCGATGCGCACGTACAAGGTTCTGCAAAAAAAGGTCGCGCGCTGGTCCGCGGACCCGGAGATACGGCGCCTCCTCGCGTCGATCCCGACCGGTGACAGCCGCCACGATCAACTGCTCGTCTCGTACTCGGCAGATCACGCGGATCGGCTCGCCGAGCTGGTATTCGATCGGTCCACGATCGCCGCAAGGCCACTGTTTTACGAGGCCCTCGACCAGAGGACTATGGAGATCCTGATGGGCATTGATTCGTGACACTCTCTCGAATCGGCCTGATGATTCGCAACACATAATTGCATGCGACGTTCAGTCGAGGTGCGTCGCGGATGCAGAGCGCATCGCGGCAACTCGCTGCGCTCGCACTACGGGCACCCGGACCCGAACGCCGTCAGGAATGCGATGACATCCGAGAAATCAAACTGGCCGATCGGTGCAGCCAGGTCGGCTTCCGGGCTCATGGAGCCGAACGCTGTAAGGAATGCGATGACGTCTGAGAAGTCGAGCTGTCCAAACGGTTCGGCGAGGTCGGCATCGTTGCAGGATGTGAGCACACGGACAAGCACGCGGCTGGCCTCGTAGACGATTTCGGCGTTGGCGTCGGTGATGATCACGTTGTCGAAAGTGCCAATCACGGCGCCGTCGTCCACGGTCAGCAGGACGTACTGAGCGCCCGGAGATGGGATAAAGAACTCGAAGTCGACATTGATTGCACCCGCGACAATGGCGTCGCCCGAGGTGACACGGATGGAGTTGTGCGCGCCGGGGTAACGCTGGAACTCGAGCGTGGCCGATGAGCTCGACGTGTAGCCGTCCTGGATGGCGAGCTCGCCGAGCTGCCCACCGCGACCGATGCGGCCGTTATTGACCAGCCCGCCCTGGATGAGGCCCGTGCCATCGATGTCGCCGTTGTTCACGAACGCGCCGTTGGAGGTCCTGACAAGCGCCTGATCCAGAAATAGCTGGCCCTGGTTGTCGATGCCGGAGGCGTTGTCGCACTGGAGCACGGCTGTCAGGCTGCCTCCGTCGGAATCGACGTTGATCTGGGCACGGTTGAGGATGGACCCGTTGACGTCGAGGTCGGAGGCGCCGACGACATGCACGACACCGTCGTTTGTGAGATTCATCGAGAAATCGGCCACGAGACCCGCGGTCGAGATGAGCGAGCCGTTGTTCTGGAACGCGCCGAGCAGCCGCAGGTTGAACGGGGGGGGAGAGACCTGGCCGGACAGGATCGCGGCGCTTGTTCCGAATGTAAACTCGCCATTGTTGATGACGCTCGTGATGCGGACATCTGGAGCGTTGCCGAGGCGGAACTCGGCGCCCGCGGCATTGTTCAGCGTGGCGATGGACCATACACCGCCGAAGATCTCAACTGACTGGTTGTTGTTAACGGTTTGGGCTGTGAGCGTCCCAAAGACAGGGCCTGACATGCGGTAGAGTGCGTAATCGGTCGCGTTCCCGATGTTCAGCGTGATCGTATTGACCTCGCCCCCGGACTGATACAAGAACCCCGTGTCCGCCTCGCCGATTTGGATCGTGTTGGCGTCAAGTGAACCGGCAGAAACATTGGCTACTCCGACAGAGTTCGCGGCAGCGCAGATACGCAGCTCATCACATGAGACCGAACCACCGCCGACAGTCAACTCGCCTTTGCCCGAGTTCCCGGCGCCGACGCGTATATCGCCAGTAACTTCCGCCGTCCCAGCCGAGCACACCCAGACGCCCTCGTGAGATCCACTGAGCTCACCGAGCGAGACACTCCCAGCGGTGAACGTGCCGCCGATCTGGTTGAGCAGCGCGTCGCCCTCGATGCCGATCCGGGCGGCGGTGGCGTCGAGACTGCCCGTCGAGAGATTGAGCGTTGCGTCTGCGCCCGGGCCCTCGCCCATGAAAAGTGTGCCGCACGAGACGTCTGCGCCATCTATCGTAACAATCGCGTCTCCGAGCGCCGGCGCGACCTGCAGGAAGCCGGTGATGTCGAGCGTGCCACCGACATGGATAGAGCTGCTCGCGGGGGAGGAGGGTTGCGTCCCGACGGTGTACCCAACCACGTCCACGTCTCCACCGGATTGTGTCAGCGTGCCCCTGCCGTCGAGACCAACACGCAGGTCGTCGCCCAGGATCGTGCCGCCGAGAACCTCGACATGCCCGACGCCCGGGTTTCCAAACCCGAACGAGATGTTCATCTCGCCGAACTCGAAGAGGTTGCCACCGATACTGACAGTTCCGACGGCGCCGTTCATGCCAACATCCACGACGGACGTCGCGACGAGGTCGGCAGAGCCTGATGTCTGCAGCAGGCCCTCGCCCCCGGCCTCTTTGCCGACGAGCATCTCCGTCACAATGAAGGACCCGCCTCCCATGATGTACTCGCAGTCGTCGGAGCCGAGACCGATGGTCATCCGATCGGCGCTCCAGGGCGAGGAGCCCTGCTGCAGCGAGGTCACGCCCGAGAAGACACCCGAGAGGGTGATCTCGCCGAAGTTCGGATTACCGACGCCCGCGCCAGTGAAGATGCAGATCGAGCGTTCATCGAAGAAAATATCCTCCCCCGTCTGAGGGACGCCGAAGCCCCCGGGGCCACCGGATGAGGTGGACCATTGCGCCGAGTCGCTCCAGGCCCCAATGAGCGGGGCGACCCAATACCGATCGGCGGCCAGGACAGGAGAGACCATCCCGGCCGACATCGCGAGCATCAGGATCCGTGTTCGTGTCTGCATGGGTGGCCCTCCAAGCCTTTGGTGATCCGGGGCGGGGATCGGGCACAGCGCCCGCTCCCCACACCCCGTCTCGCCACGCCGGCGCCCATGCTTTCTCGACCCGGAGAAAAAAATAGAGCTCCGACGCCGAGCACCGACGCATGCCATTTCCGCACCAGGGGTTATGAGTTGATCCGCGAGGCCCGGGCCGCGATCATGCCCAGTCACGAATCCACATGCCCTGGGTCACCACCACCATCCTGCTCGAACGCCTCGCCGACGCCCAGGACGCGTCCTGGGAGGAGTTTGCGTCGCATTTCCGTGGGCCTATCCATAACTTCGCACTCCGATTGGGCCTTTCCGAAACCTCTGCTGATGACGTCGTACAGAGCACCATGCTCGCCTTCGTCCGTGCCTTCCGCGACGGGCGGTACTCACGCGAA
Source organism: Phycisphaerales bacterium (assembly GCA_029260515.1). Classification (GTDB taxonomy): domain Bacteria; phylum Planctomycetota; class Phycisphaerae; order Phycisphaerales; family UBA1924; genus JAJRXR01. Next base: position 369,969 of record JAJDDC010000096.1, read on the forward strand.
CGCGGTCGCCTGAGCTCCTGGCTCTTCGGCATCGCCTACCGGGAGTCGCTGCGGGTCTTTCGTGACTCGGCCCGTGAGCGTCAGGCCCCGGCTACCCAGGGGCGGACGACATTCTTTTCCGATCACCCTGACGACGAACTCGCCCGCCGTACCTGGACCGAGACCTGGGAGCGTCACGTGCTCGGCCGGTGTCTCGAGCAGGTGCGTGCGGAAGTCACGCCCTCGACCTTCGAGGCGTTCGAGCTCGCCGCGGTCCGGGGCGTGCCTCCCGAGCAGGTCGCCGAATCGGTCGGGATCTCGAAGAACGCGGTCTTCATCGCAAAGCACCGCGTGCTCAAGCGCGTCGCGGAACTGCGTCTGGAGTTCGAGCCCGAGGGCGCCGTCGCATGAATGGCAAAGACCTTGAACTGCTCGAGGGCTACCTGCACGACGGTCTCTCGTATGCCGAACGCTCGCGCCTCGAAGAGCGACTGAACTCGGAGCCCGAGCTCCGCGTGCTGCTCGACGACGTCCGGGCAGCGAGCGCCTTGACCGATCAGCTCCGTGCTTCGCGTGAGACCGGGCTCTCCGACACGAATCCGAGCGTCGAAGGCTACGACGTCGAGCGGGAGATACACCGCGGTGGCCAGGGCATCGTGTACGCCGCCACCCAACGCTCGACCGGGAGACGGGTCGCCCTCAAGGTCTTGCTGGCGGGGCGGGCATCGACGCGCCGTCAGGACCAGCGGCTCGAGCGAGAGATCGAGCTCGCATCCTCGATCAGCCACCCGGGCGTGGTCACGGTCTTCGACCGCGCCCAGACAGACGACCAAAGCCCTGTCCTGGTGATGGAACTCATCGACGGGCGTCCGCTCGATACCTACATCCGCGATGCGGCGCCCGGGCCACGCCGCGTGCTCGAGCTGATGGCCGAAATCTGCGACATCGTCAGCGCCGCCCACCAGCGGGGTGTCATCCACCGCGACCTGAAACCCTCGAACATCCTGATCGACGCCGACGGGGCCCCGCACGTGCTCGACTTCGGCCTGGCCAAGGCGCTCGAGCCGGGCCAGGCCCGCTCGCTCGTGACCCACGAGGGCGAGTTCATGGGCACACTGGCGTACGCGGGCCCCGAACAGGTGGAACGCGGCGCGGTTGCCGCGGACGTCCGCTCGGATGTCTACGCACTCGGGGCGATCACGGGCGAGGCGCTGACTGGCAGCTTGCCGATCGACGTCTCGGGTCCGATCGCCTCGGCGATCGGACGCATTCGCGAGACGCCCCCGACTCCTCCGTCGGTACGCCGCCATGGGCTCGACAAGGACGTGGACACAATAGTGCTGACAGCGATGGCCAAGGAGCCGCAGCGCCGCTACCAGTCCGCCGCCGCGCTCGCCGCCGACATCCGCCGAGTGATCCGCGACGAGCCGATCCTCGCCCGACCCGCCTCGACCCTCTACCAACTTCGGAAGTTCGCCAAACGGAATAAAGTGCTCGTGGTGTCAACCACTGTGGCAGTTCTCGCGCTCGTCACAGTAACCACGGTCGTCAGCGTCGCGCTCGTTCGCACCAGCGCCGCGAACGCCCGGACCCTGTCCGCCAAGGCTGATGCCGAGATCGACGCCGACAAGCAATCCAGGATGAACGAGTTTCTCCGCCGGATGCTCACATCGGTCGAGCCGGGCAACTCCGGCCCGGACCTGCGCGTTGTAGACCTGCTCGAAGAGTGCGAGGGCCGCATCGAGACGGAGTTCGCCGACTACCCGGAACTCCGCGCCCGGCTCCACGCCACACTCGGCCAGACCTACTGGCGACTGGGCGTGCTCGACCAAGCCGAACGCCATCAAAGCCTCGCGGTCGATCTCTTCGAGCAACTCGACGAGCGTGCCGATCCGGGCGATCTGCCCGCAGCGCTCTCCGAGCTTGGCTCGATCGAACTCTCCCGCGGCAACATCGAGCGTGCGGTCTTGCTCCACGAGCGGGCACGCAAACTCTGGCTTCATCCCGCGGCCAACGATGACCCACGCCGCTGGCGTACGCACGTAAACCTTGCCGCCGCATTCAGCACACAGGGAATGATCAAGCAGGCCGAGCAACTCTATATACAGTCTCTCGAGGCGCTCACCGGGAGCGACGTCGACTCTCGAATCCTGCGCGCTCAGGCGCTCACGTCGCTGGGCGCCCTCTACCGACCTCTGGAGCGATATCAAGAAGCGCGCGACGCCTACGACGAGGCATTGCCAATCCTCCGCGAGCTCCGAGGCGACGAACACCCGGACACGCTCGCCTGCCTCGGCAATCAGGCGGAGGTCCTCGTCTCGCTCGGAGAGTTCGACGGCGCAGAAACTCGCATGCGCGAACTGATCGACATCCGCCGACGTGTCTTCGGCCCGGAACACGAGCGTGTGGGGATCGCCGTCAACAACCTCGCGGATTTCCTGCGCACGCAAGAGCGCACCGACGAAGCAATCGCACAGTTTCGAGTGGCCCACGAGATATTCTCGCAATCACTCGGCGAACGCCACCCACGCGTCGGGATGGTCTCCCTCAACCTTGGCGTCACGCTCCTGCGTTCCGGACAGCCGTCCGCCGCCCTCCCGCGCCTCGACCACGCCGCCCAGATCCTTGAGGGCGCCGTCCCGCCCGGGCACTGGATTCTCGCGCAGGCCCGCCTCAGCCTCGGCGAGGCGTACTTACGCCTCGACCGCCCCGAGGAAGCTGAGCCGCTGCTCCGAATATCTCAGCAACAACTCGTCGCGCACTTCGGCGCAGAGCACTGGCGATCTCTCGCCGCATCGGACCTCGTTCAAGAGCTCGACACTGTGCTGGCCGGTATTCCGGCCTCGCCGTGATCGTGGGGTTACACCCCGTGGATCGGCGGCTTACGGGCGGTACACACCCGAAGCCAGTATCGTCAGCACGTCCCCGGTCGGTCGAGACCCGACCCTGCCGACAACGACGATCTCATCGAGCGGCTCGAGACCACCCGCGGTTGGGCTGATTTCGAACACCCGCCCGTTCGCATCCACGAGCTGCACGGTCGCCGAGTTGCCCCGGATGTCCTCGGGGGTCTCGCAGCAATAGTCCCACGGCGTCGAGCACGTGTCGCCCTCCAGCTCTCCGCAGTGCGGCAGCTCCAGGTCCACGATCGTGAATACAGAGCTTTCTTGCGAGAGCGGCTCCTTCCTCCCACCGATCCGCCCGCGAACGACGATCGTCGCGCCCTCGATAGCCTCAGACTTCGCGTCGGTGACTGAGACGGCGCCGGTCGGCTCGCTCGCCAGCACCCACGCCGGCGTGACCGACGCCGACGGCGATGACTCCCCGCACCCGGCGAGCGAGAAAGCGATCAAGGCGATGGCGGCAACTGAACGATTACGACGCATGGGGGACTCCCTTTCCGTTCTGGCAATGATACTCAGTACGATTTGAGCGCCTCCGTGATCGGCAGACGCAGACATCTGACGGCAGGCGGGATCGCCCCGACGAGCCCGACACCGAGCCCGCCCAGCAGGCCGGCGAGCACAACGGGCGCATCGAGTGTGATCGCGAATGCGCCCATCGAGAACCGGACGGCGAGACCATCGAGCAGCAGCAGCCCGGCGGCCACTCCGATGAGCGCGCCGCATGCGGCCGCGAATACGGATTCCTCGGAGAGGTTCACAACGATCGCCAGCCGGGTGTACCCGAGTGCCTGGAGCATGCCCACCTCTCGCACACGGGCGGCGAACGCCGCGTACATCGTGTTCAAGCCACCCAGCAACCCCCCCGAGGCGATCAGTGCCGCGGTCACCAGGATCATCACCCGGATCGGCGCGTAAAACGCCGCGATCGACGAATAGTAATCGTCTTCACGGACCGCGGAGATCTCCAGGTCCAGGCGGCTCTTCGCGAACAGGTCAACGTCAGCGAACGCCGCCGAGTCGAGCGTGACAATGACGCACGAGAGTGAGCTTTCGCGGTTGGTTGCGATCTGAAGATCGGTCAGTGGCAACCAAATCTCAGCGTTCATGACGGTGTTCGGCGCCGCGAATCGTCCAACGACCGTCCACGCGCGGTCGTCGAACCAGAGCGACTGCCCGATCGCCAGCCGCTCATCGGGCACCCCGAGCCGTGTCGCGGCCAGCAATCCGACCATCAACTCGTCGTGCCCGTTTCGGGGAGAGCGCCCCTCGACGATCTCGACCTCCGGGTGCACGAGCAACGCGACCGGTCGCACGCCGCGCATCACCGCGGGCAGACTCTCGCTGCTCTCACGCGACGCCCGGACCGGCAGCGCGGCGTGGATCTCGGGCGAAGCGTACACAACGCCCGCCCGCTCCTCGAGTCCCGGCACACTCGCCGCCGCGATCCCCTCGATCGAAGCGTCGATCTGCGAACGCTCAACCCCCTCCTCGCTCCCCGCGCCCAGAATCATCACGTTCTCATGCAACCCGGCGTGTTGCGACAGCGTCAGCTGCATCCCGCGGACGAACCCGCCCGAGGCCAGCACCAGAAGCACGACAAGTGCCGAGCCGAACAGGGAAGCCGCGAGACGCACGCGGCTACGCCCAAGGTTTCGGAACGCATACGAGAACGGGAGCTGTCGCATCGCCATCTCCTCACGCCGCGCGGAAGCACTGGGCGATCTCACGCCGCGACGCCTGCCACGCCGGCGCCAACCCTGCGAGCACTCCGATCACGCCGCACACGCCCATCCCGGCGCCGAGCAGCCAGACATCCGCAACGATCGGGATCGATGTCCCCTCCACCGAAAGAGCAAAGCGTCCTAGCCTGGCAACCGCCAGCGCCGCCGCCGCCCCGATCCCGCCGCCGATCAACGCGAGGATCAACCCCTCGATCACGATGAGCGACGCCACAAGCCGGCCCGAGAACCCCAGGGTCTGCAGGACCGCGTGCTCGCTCACCCGGCTCTGAACGCCCAGTACGATCGAGTTGGCGACCAGCGCGAGCACCGCCGCCAGACATCCCAGCCCGAGCCACCGCGCGAACCCGACCAGCTCGATCACGTCGTCGGCCACGCGTCCCACGAATGCCTTCTCGGTGAAGGTCGCCGTGGGCTCCTGGGCCGTCCGGAACAGCTCGTCGATCTCGTCTGCGACCGGCTCGAGCATCGACGGGTCGGCGACCTTGACGTTGAACTGCGTGACCACCCCGAGCTGATCACGCCCCGCAAGCTGCACGAACTCCAGGGCGGTGTACGCGACGTTCTGGTCCTGCAGATCTTCCGATCGGATCACGCCGGCGACATACGCGGTGATCCCGGCCGCGTCGAAACGCATGCCGGGTCGCAGCCCGCGCCGCTTCGCCAGCGTCTCCCCGAGCAGCGCCGCGTCCGTGCGCGATCGCCAGTCCTCGATAGACCCATCGATAAGCTTTAGCTTCTTGCCCCGGTCCGCCAGGAAATCTTCCTTGGGCACCCCGCGGAACGTGACCACATCAAGACTCGTCCTGCAGTTCGAGACCAATACCTTCAGGGGGATCGCCGAGACCACTCCCTCGACGCGCTCGATCCGAGCTAGATAGTCCTGCGGCAGATCGCTCGTCGCCGGGCAGTACCGATCCTCGCGGTAGACAACCAGCGTCGTGTCCCCCGCGCTCGCCTCGGTCGCCTCACGCACCCCCTTGTTCATCGCCTGCACCGCGGTGAACAAGAACATCGCGATGGTGATCCCCGCGATCGTCAGCCCGGACCGCACGCGGTGGCGCACGACCTGTTTCACCACATACGGTAGCGACCGCACAACTTTCATGCCACACCCCCCGCGGTCTGCCCGACGCCGCCCTCGACCAGACGCCCCTTATCCAGGTGCAGCGTCCGCCGGGCGTAATCGGTGGTCTTCGGATCGTGCGTCACCATGATGATCGTCTTCCCGAGCCCACCGTTGAGCTCCTGCAGCAAGGTCATCACGTCGTGCGCAGACGCCTTGTCCAGATCGCCCGTCGGCTCGTCTGCAACGATGATCGCTGGATCCGTGACGATCGCCCGGGCGATGGCGACGCGTTGCTCCTGCCCGCCCGAGAGCTGCCGAGGAAAGTGGTCGTGCCGATCCGCGATTCCGACCCGCTCCAACGCGCCCGCCACGCGCTCCGCGCGTTCACGACGCCCCATCGGACGGAGCAGCAACGGCAGTTCCACGTTCTCGTACGCCGTGAGCACCGGCACCAGGTTGTACAACTGAAAAACGTACCCGACGTGCTCGGACCGCCACGCCGCCAGACTGTTGCGGCTCAGCGTCGCCAGGTCAGTCCCATCGATCACGAGCGATCCTCCTGACGGAGAATCAATCCCCGCGATCAGGTTCAGCAGCGTCGTCTTCCCGCTCCCGCTCGGGCCCATCAGCGCGAGAAAATCGCCCCGCGGCACATCCAGGTCCAACGCGTCCAGCGGACGGATCACGTTGTCGCCCTTGCGGTACTCCCGCGTCAGCTGGCGGCACTCGATCAGTGTCACGGTCCACCCCCTTCGCCACCCGCTTCGACGCGGACGCGGTCACCCGCTTCCAGGCCTTCGTTATCGATGACCAGCAACTCGCCCGGGTTGATCGCACCCGCGACGCGCACCCAGCCGTCCGCCTGGTCCAGCACCTCCACGGACACACGCCGTACTACGCCCCGGACGCCCTCGCGTTCCCGCACAGCCCACACGCTGGCCACACCGCCGGTCTCGCGGATGGCCTCGGGCGGTACGAGCGCCCGGGTGGGTTCCCCGCGATGGTCCTCGCCCGCGGAGCCCGGTGATCCACCCATGCCCAGGAACTTCACCCGTGTCAGCATCTCCGGCCGCAGCAGCGGGGACGGGTCGAGCACCCGCACCTTCACCTGAAGCGTGTTCTTCTGCACGTCCGCCTCGTGCGTCACGCGTAAAACTTCTCCCTCGAACGCCCGATCGGGCAACACCTCAACCACGACCTCGCACCGCTGGCCAACGCGCACGTGCGAGGCGTCCGCCAACGGCACATCTACACGCACCTGGATCCGTGACGGGTCGTAGAGCAGGGCCAGCTGCGCCGAGACCGGGTCGTCCATCATCCGCACGGCCTTGTCGCCTGGCGCCTTGAGCCGGCGTTGCACGTACCCGTCGATCGGTGCTCGGATCACCATCCGCTCCAGCTCGAGCGCCGCCTCGTCTCGCGCGACTTGCGCCCGCGTGACCACGGCCTGAGCATCCAACACGCCCGCATGGCCCGCGTCCAGGCGCAGTCGTTCTTCGACTCGAAGCTGGAGGTTTCGCTCCGCCGCCCGTAACTCAGCCCTCAGCCCCTCGACACGCGCACCCAGCAGCGGTCGCCGCGCCTCGATCGACTCAACGGTCGATCGCTGCATCCTGGCCCGCTGGCGCGCGACGATCACCTCGAAATCCGTCGCCGCCCCGCGCTGCTCCGATTCCTCGGCCCTGGCCAGTTCCTCCTCGAGCCGCACGAGTGTTGCCCGCTCCGCCGCGATCAGCGATGGCAGCTGCGCAATCTCCGCCTCGCCCTCGGCAAGCGTTGCCCGCCCGGAATCGACAGCCAACTCTCGTTCGACCGGCTCGTCCCAGTCTGTCTGCGCCGCACGCAGCTCCGCCTCGGCCAGCGCAAGCCCCGCTCGCGCCCCGGCCAGTCCCGCCTCTGCACGGGCCAGGCGAAACTCCGAATCGTCGGCCACGAGCCGTGCTACCACGTCGCCCCGGCTCACGCGATCGCCCTCGAGCACCTCGACCGTCTCAACAACGCCGTCTGCCAACGCCGTGCAGGCGATATAAAACGGCTCGGCCTCAAGCCATCCTGCCGCCTGCACAGTCTTGCCAGTGCCGAGCGGCTTCTCCGTCGGTGAGCCCTCATCCATAGGAGCTTCGACCGCGCGATCAAACACCGCCTGCGTGACACGCACGGCACGCGTGGGCCGGAGTGTCGGCCAGGCGCTCCACGCGACGAGTCCGGCCGTTACAGCGAGCACGGCGAGTGGAAGAATCATCGCCGACCAAGACCGGCGTGGCGCCACGGCGACGCTTCGAGCGTCGCCCTCATCCTGAACTATCATCAAATGTCTCCGGAGCCAGTTGGAACAGCGCACCGAGTGCGCACACCCTGGGTGTCACACCAAGGCGGGGGCTCGCGGGGGACGCTTCAGACGCGACGAGGGGGCGTCCGTGTAGCACTCGCTGATCTCTTCAACCCATATCACCGGATCGCTTCCGGCGACACTCTGCTCCATCGCCGGCGCCATGCCGATCGGCGGCGTGCTCACGCAACACGACATCGGGCACTTCTGAGGCCCATCGCGATGATCAGGTTCCTGCGGCGCGCCCTCGTCCCCCCGCGTCCGCACGGACGCCGAAACCTCGCAGCACCGATGGGCGTCGGGCGTCGCGGTGGGGGCGTCCTGGTCAGTTGGCGCCGCCGACGTGCAGCAATCACACGACAGCCGACCGAGTCCGAGTATGGGCTGGGCGAGCATCGTCCAGGAGAGCAGGATGATGATGATGCCTCTCATGGGGTTCCCAGCATCATATCGGTGATCGCCCGCACGCAATAACGGTCGGCGGCGAGAATCCGGCTTGATCCCCTGCGTCGCCAGCGCGTCCGAGAAGAGCCAATATGCCGAATCACGCCACTCCGTGGCTGTCTCGCAATAACAGGCACACAGTTCCTCTGCCCGAGGACGGGACAGCCTGCCAGCCCCAGGGAATCCTCAGCCGCGAGTACACGCACGAAACCCACCCCGTGCGGGCGGTATTGCACGCGCTCCCTCGATCCCCTGGATCGGTTCTCCCCCGGTTGAGTGGATCTCCTGCTGTCGCGAAGGATCGCGACAGGAGCATCCCCGGTCACAGAAAGGATCGCGAGCTGGTGTTTGTCACCAAACCCGAGGCCGAGCGTCGGATTTGACATCCGCCCTTCATACCCTGATACTGGATATATGGAGCCACTATCAGGGCGCCCCTCGGGCGGCTCGATCATCTCCCAAACCTCGGAGTACGCTCTCCGAGCTGTGGTGCACCTGGCGCAGCGGCCGGGCGGGCCCGCCGCCGCCCAGGAGATCGCGGAGGCGACTCGGGTACCCGTGGGGTATCTCCAGAAGATTCTCCGCACCCTGTCACGCGCCGGAATCATGACAGCCCAACGAGGCGCGGGGGGTGGGTTCATGCTCGCGAAAATCCCATCGGCGATCAGCGTGCTGGATGTCCTGGCAGCCATGGACACCGATATATCGCGGATCGAACGCTGCCCACTCGGTATCAAGGGGCACACGAAACTTTGTTCCTTGCACCGCGTTCTTGACGATCAAATTGCGGGTGTCCGCGGCGTCTTCGCGTCGACCTCGATCGCGGACTTGATCACCGAACCGGGCCCCGAATCGGGGCTGTGTCTCGGCGCGTCTCCCCAGTTGCCGACAATCGGGCGCCGCTCGGCCTCGGCGGGTACCGCCAAGAAGAAGCCCAAGCACTGACCACCTTGCTTCCTAAGCCCGGCAGAGGTAAAGTTCGCCTTATAGTGGATATGCGGAGCCAGATAGATACTATTGCCTACCGCCGGGAACACCCCCTCCGAGGAACCGCCCGATGACGCATGCTCGGCCGACCAGCGAAGCCGCCCAGAAGCACGCAGCAGACCCGTACAAATGGGGGGCCTGGGCTGTCGCCATCGTGGTCATACTCACGCCCCCTGCGCTCCTGGGCACGGTTCGGTCCGCCCTGCCGCGCCCAGAGGTGAGTGAGTTCGAGGTTGCGGCCGAGCGGCTTGGCGTGCACCCTGGCGCGATCGAGCTCGGGCGGGGCACGTTCCTCGACAGCTGCTCCGTCTGCCACGGACACGACGCACGAGGCATCGCACGCCTCGGCAAGCCGCTCCGCAACAGCGAGTTCGTGCAGTCGCACTCCGACGATGAGATCTATCAAGTCATCCTGACCGGGCGCCCTCCCACGGATCCTGAGAACACAACAGGGTCGGCGATGCCCGCCAGAGCCGGTAACCCCTCGCTCGATGACCGCCGGCTTCACAACGTTGTCCTATACCTGCGCACGCTGCAAGAACCCGGCGCTCCGCTCGCCTCGCTCGACGACTGGGTCGTCGCGGAGACGGCCGATGCCGGCGGCGCTGGTGGTGGGATCGGGCACGCCGAGTTTGTCGCCTCGTGCTCGGCCTGTCACGGAGCGAGCGGCGAGGGGATCGAGGGTCTGGGCAAGCCCCTGGCGAACAGCCCGTTCGTGGACTCCAAGTCGGACGACGAACTCATGGTGTTCGTCAAATCCGGGCGCCCGATCTGGGACGCCCAGAACACAACGGGCATCGACATGCCCCCCAAGGGCGGGAACCCCGCCCTCTCGGACGAGGAACTCCGCAAGATCGTCGGGTACATCCGTGAGTTGCACGCGGGCGGGTAATCCCCGGCACTCGACAGCACACACCGTAGAAGGAAGGACCAACGAGATGGGAACGCACAAGACAATCGGCGCCGCACTGATCGTGGCGCTCGGGGCCGCCGCGTCCGCGTCGCACGCCCAGTCGATGAGCGACGTACAGAAAGCGGCCAAGGACCGCGGCCTGAGCACGGCCGACCTCCTCGCCGCCGCCAAGACCTACACGCCCAGCGGGATGAAGGACGAGTACATCATCTTCTCGTCGGGCGGGCACAGCGGGCAGGTGTTCGTCATCGGCGTGCCCTCGATGCGGCTACTCCGCACCATCGCTGTCTTCACCCCCGAGCCCTGGCAAGGCTGGGGATACGGGGTGGGTAACGAGATCCTTGAGCAGGGGTATGTCAACGGGAAGGTCAACAGCTGGGGCGACACACACCACCCCGCCCTCTCCGAGACCGAGGGCGATTACGACGGGCAGTGGTGCTTCATCAACGACAAGATCAACGCACGCGTCGGCGTCATCGATCTCCGTGACTTCGAGACCAAGCAGATCATTAAGAATCCGCTGACCGTCAGCGACCACGGCGGCACGTTCGTCACGCCCAACACCGAGTACGTTATCGAGGGCGGCCAGTACGCGGTCCCCTGGGGCGCCGAATACGCACCTATCGAGGAGTACAAGGAGAAGTACAAGGGCTCGGTCACCATGTGGAAGTTTGATCGCAAGAAGGGGCGGATCGACGAGAGCCAGTCGTTCGCGATCGAGCTGCCGCCGTACTGGCAAGATCTGGCCGACGCCGGCAAAGGCGTCAGCGATGGGTACATGTTCCTCAACTCGATTAACACCGAACTGGCGACGGGTGGGATCGAGAACAAGAAGCCACCCTTCGAGGCGGGCGTGAGCATGAACGCCACCGATTACCTTCATATCATCGATTGGCGCAAGGCCGAGCAGGTCTTCAAGGCCGGCAAGGTGGAGCAGATCAAGGGATTCCCAGTCATCATGCTCGACACGGTGATCGAGGAGGGCCTGCTCTACCTGACCCCGGAGCCCCGCAGCCCGCACGGCGTGGACGTCGCCCCCAAGGGAGATTTCATCGTCGTCTCCGGCAAGCTCGACCCGCACACCACGATCTACTCTTTCGAGAAGATCCAGAGCGCGATCGCCAATCGCACCTTCTCGGGCAAGGACGACTGGGGCATCCCCATCCTCGACTTTGACAGTGTCCTCGAGGCCCAGGTCGAGGTCGGCCTCGGCCCGCTGCACACCCAGTTCGGTCCCGACGGCTACGCCTACACCTCGCTCTTCCTCGATTCTGCCGTCGCTCGTTGGACGATGGGCGGCTCCTATGGCCCAGGCACGCCCGAGCCCGACTGGACACTCGTCCACAAGACCCCCGTGCACTACAACGTGGGGCACATCGGCGTTGCCGAGGGTGACACGGTCAGCCCCGATGGGAAGTACCTGGTCTCGTTCAACAAGTGGTCGGTCGATCGCTTCTTCCCGCCCGGGCCTCTGCTCCCGCAGAACTTCCAGTTGCTCGACATCTCGGGCAAGGGCGCCAGCATGCCCGTGATCTACGACATGCCGGTCGGGTTCGGCGAGCCGCACTACGCACAGATCATTAAGGCGGACAAGCTCAACCCCTGGACCACCTACCCCGAGGTTGGCTGGGACCCGCACACACAGTCGGTCGATCCGTGGGCGCCCAAGCCCAAGATGGAGCGCGTCGAGCGGAAGGACGACGGCACGGTCGAGGTCTACATGACAACGATCCGCAGCCACTTCACGCCCGAGCACGTCAGGGTCAAGCAGGGCGACAAGATCATCTGGCGGATCACGAATGTCGAACGAGCAATCGACGCGACGCACGGCTTCGCCGTCCCCCAGTACAACATCAACCTCAGCCTCGAACCGGGCGAGACGGCGAAGTTCGAGTTCGTCGCCGACGTCCCGGGCACCTTCCCGTTCTACTGCTCCGAGTTCTGCTCGGCCCTGCACCTCGAGATGGTGGGCTACCTCATGGTTGAGCCCAAGTAATGCCGCATCCCTCCCCGTGCCGAGCGGCACGGGGAGGGCTTTCTCTTGCGACACTCCTGGCCCACGCGCACATACGGGAACCCACTATGCCCTCGCTGCTCTCTCGCATCATCGGCCCGCGCGTCGGCCCCGACGAGCTCCGCCGTCACGGCCTGCGCTACGGGGCGCCGGGCGCCCTTCTGCTCGTCGCCCGCGTACTCATCCTGGTCTCGCTCTTCCTGCCGTACTGGCACATGGTGCTTGTCGCGCCGCAGTACCCCGACAATCTCCAGCTGACGGCGCACGTCAACCATCTCTCCGGCGACGTGGCCGAGATCGACGGCCTCAACCACTACATCGGCATGCGTCCGCTCGAGGAGGCCGCACAGTTCGAGCGCAGCGTCGGTGTCTACGTTCTCATACTGCTTGTCGTTCTCCTCGAACTCGCGGCGTGGATTCACAGCAGGTGGGCGGCTCTGCTGGTCCTGCCCACGGTCCTCTTCCCAGCGGTATTCCTGCTCGACCTTTATCTCTGGATGAGCCACTTCGGGCAGAACCTCGACCCTGACGCGCCGCTCTCCAACTCGATCGACCCCTTTGTTCCGCCCATCCTCGGCACCGGCATGGTCGGCCAGTTCAAGACGGTCGCGTCGCCCGGTATCGGTCTGTACCTCACGATCGCGGCGGCGTTTGTCATTGTCGCGGCGCTTGTGTTCCACCGCGCCGCGTACCGCCCTCTCGTCGCGCGCATGAACTCGGAAGCGGCGCCGTCATGAACCGCTCGTTCCTGGCCTTCCTGGCGGGCCCACTGCTGTGCATGACGGCGGGCGCCGCGCCCGATCCGGCTCGGTCCGTCGAGGCGATCAATGCGCTGATCGAGGCCGCCGAGCCCGGCGCCACCGTGATGGTCCCGCCCGGGGTCTACGGGGGCTCGCTGGTCGTCTCCAAGTCAGTCACGCTCGACGGCGGAGATGCGGCCGTCATCGACGCCGGTGGCGACGGGACCGCGGTCGAGATCCTTGCCCCGGGGGTGACGTTCCGATGCTTTACAGTCCGCGGCTCGGGCACGCGCGTCGAGCGCGAGCCCGCGGGCGTCCGCGTCCAGGCGCCCGATTGTGTCATCGAGGACTGCACGATCCAGGATGTTCTCTTTGGCATCGACCTCAAGGGATCATCCGACTCGGTCGTACGACGCAACACCATCATCGGCAAGGACCTCGAGTCCGGGAGACGCGGCGACGGCATCCGCCTCTGGTGGAGCCACGGGTGCGTGGTCGAGGACAACACTGTCTCGACCTCCCGCGACATGGTCTTCTGGTACTCCGAGGACCTCTCGGTACGACGCAACCACGTCGAATCCTGCCGCTACGGCCTGCACTTCATGTACAGCCACAACACAGTCCTCGCGGGGAACGTCCTCAAGGCCAACTCCGTCGGCATCTACCTTATGTACTCCAACAACATCACACTCGAGAACAACACCCTCATCAACAACCGGGGCGCCAGCGGGTACGGGATCGGGCTCAAGGACTGCGATGGCATCGTTGTCCGCTCCAACGCGCTGCTCGCCAACCGCGTCGGCGCCTACATCGACAACAGCCCATCCTCGATTGATTCCACGGGACTGATCGAGAGCAACCTCTTCGCGTTCAACGAGGTCGGCATCCTCCTCACCCCCAATACCCACGACAACGTGTTCACCGCCAACGGATTCGTCGAGAACGAGGAGCAGGCCGGGGTCCACGGGCGGGGCGAACTCACACTCAACCAGTTCTCCCGCGACGGGCGTGGCAACTTCTGGTCCGACTACGCGGGCTTTGACCAGGACCACGACGGCATCGGTGACCTGGAGTACGAGGCCGCGAGCCTCTTCGAGACACTCCTCGCCCACGAGCCCAACCTGCGCCTGTTCGTCCACAGCCCCGCCCAGCAGGCCGTCGAGTTCACCGCCAGGGCCCTGCCCGAGGTCCGCCCGGATCCCAAGTTCATCGACCCATCGCCGCTCATGTCCCCGCCGCACGTCGTCGTCGCCGGCCTCGGGCGCACGAAACCACTGGCGATGGGGCTCTGTGCAACCATGCTCCTGGCCGGCGCGGCGGGGGTGCTGGGTGCGCTCGGGCGTTCACCCGGCCTCAGCTCGAACACGGAGCCAGCCCAGGAGGCGGCACGATGATCGATGCACGCACGGTTACCAAGCGGTACGCCCGGCTCAGGGCGGTCGATGACGTCTCGTTCCGCGTCGAGCCGGGGCAGGCGGTGGCACTCTGGGGCAGCAACGGCGCCGGCAAGACCACGCTTATCCGCTGCCTCCTCGGCGTCATCCGATTCCGCGGCATGATCGAGGTGGGCGGCGTCCACGTCCGGCGTCGGGGCAAACGGGCTCGCGCCAATATCGGCTATGTCCCCCAGGAACTCGCCTTCCACGACGACATGCGCGTCGCTGCGGCGATGGCATTCTTCGCCTCCCTCCGGTCCGTGAACCACGACCGATGCGTCCTGCTTCTCGACCGCGTCGGTCTGGCCGGGCAGGACCGCAAACGCGTCCGCGATCTCTCAGGGGGCATGAAGCAGCGCCTCGCCCTGGCCGTCGCCATGCTTCCCGACCCGCCCATCATCGTGCTCGACGAGCCAACCTCGAACCTCGACGCGGGAGGCCGCGACGAGGTCGTCTCTGCGCTCCGCGATCTCAAGGCGGAGGGCAAGACCATCGTGTTCGCGTCGCACCGCCCTGACGAGGTCCTGGCGCTGGGCGACCGTGTGCTGGTCATGGAACGCGGACGCCTGGAGCGAGACACGACGCCGCAAGAGCTCTGGTCCTCGGCCGCGGACATCCGAACCATGCGGCTGCACGTGCGGGCCGAGACCGAGGCCGACGCCGCCAGGCTCCTCCGCCAGGGAGGGCACGCGGTCAACCACAACGGGCACGGCCTGTGCGTCAGCGTGGCCCGCGACCAGAAAGCCGCGCCGTTCCGCCTCCTTGCCAACGCCGACATCCACGTCCGTGATTTCGAGTTCCTCGAGGACGTCGAGTGGCGGGGGGCGACGCCATGAGCACGATGCCCGCGACTCTCGCCACCACCCAAGCGTGCCCGACGTTTCTACGCTCCGTCCTCGCCTTCGCCAGACGGGAACTGCGCGAAGCGATCACGAGCCGATGGTTCCCGCTCTACACGATCGGGTTCGCGGTCCTCGCGGTCGCGACCTCGTTCATGTCCCTCGCCGGCTCGGGCTCGCTCGGCTTCGCGGGCTTCGGGCGGACCGCCGCCGGTCTGCTAAACCTCGTCATGCTGATCGTCCCGCTCATGGCCATGACCGCGGGCGCCACCTCCATCGCCGGCGAGCGAGAACGCGGCACGCTCCTGTACCTGCTCGCCCAGCCCGTCTCACGCCTCGAAGTCCTGCTCGGCAAGTACCTGGGGCTCTCGCTCGCCCTGTGCGCATCGGTCTGCATCGGGTTCGGCCTCAGCGCGGGCGTCCTCGCCTGGAGGGCGGGCGGCACGGGCGTCGGCTCGTTCCTCGTGCTCGTCGCGCTCACCTGCCTGCTCGCCGTCGTGATGCTGGCGTTGGGCCTGCTCATCTCCGTCAGCACACGCAAGGCCAGCGTCGCGACCGGCATCGCGGTCTTCGCCTGGCTCACCCTTGTGTTCCTGAGCGATCTGGGGCTCATGGCGGGGACGATCGTCTTCAAGCTCCGTGTCCAGGAGTTATTCGCGCTCGCCACACTGAACCCAATCCAGGCGTTCAAGATGTCCGTGATCACCCAGCTCAACGCCTCGCTCGATGTCCTGGGCCCCGCCGGTGTGTACGCCTCGCGTACGTTCGGCGGCGCGCTCGCGTGGATACTGCTCGGCGTGCTCGTTGGGTGGGGCGTGCTCGGTATTGCCGCCGCCGCGATCATCTTCTCGAGGAGGTCGCCGGTATGAGCGTGCGTCGCGTGGCCGCGTGCCTGATCCTCGCCGCTCCGATCGTGGTCCTCGGCTGCGCCCGCGAGGCCGCCGATGGGCCCCCGGTCATTCATCTGGACGACGATATGTGCGCCGAGTGCGGCATGATCATCAGCGACGAGCGGTTCGCCTGTGCGACGGTGTTCGGGGGGCAGGCCACGACCCCCGAGACGCGCCTCTTCGACGACTTCAACTGCATGATCAACCACGAGGCCGCGCGGGCGGATACCGAGATCATCCGCCGCTGGGTGCACGATCACGGCACGCGGGCCTGGCTCAACGCGCAAGACGCGATCTACCTGTGCTCGCCCGATCTCCAGACGCCCATGGCCTCGGGAGTGGTGGCGTTCGGCGGGCGTGCCGAGGCAGAGCGGCTCCTGGCCCAGGTCGGCGGGGAGCTGCGCGGGTTCGGCGAGGTCCGGGCCGCGATCGCGATCCACGGCCGGAGCGCTGAGGACAAGGCCCCCTGAGCCCGTCTTCATGGGGATGCACGCGCGGAGTCACGAGCCCCGGCTGAGGTACCGTGAAGCGCGCCCGACCTTGGTCGTGAGCTCCGCGAGCGCACGCCCGGCCATCCGCCTGACGGCGTCTTCCGACTTGCCCACGTCTCGCGCCACGTCCGCGACCGCCTCCCCGCGGAGGTGGATCCGCTCTACCAACTCGCGGTGCTCGGGCGTCATCCCCGCGAGGCACGCCAGCACTGCCGCGACCGCGTCCTGACGCCGCAGCATCTTGCTCGCCGTGGCGTGGTCGGGAAGGCACCGCTCGACCAATGTCTCGTACCTGGACGAGTTGGCGCCTCCACGTACCTCCCGTGAGACATCTCGCCGCTTCCGGCGCAGCCCGCGGACCTGGTCGATGAACCGCCGGTCGAGAATCCTCGCCGACCACCGGAAGAACGCGTCCTCTCCGTCCGCGGTGAATGTCGCGATGTGCTGGCCGATCTCGGCGTACGTCTCCTGCAGGACGTCCTCCGCTTCGATCTTGCCCTGCCAATCAACGCCGATCTTTCGTTTTGCAAGACCGAACAGACGCGCATGATGCGCGCACAGCAGGCGTGTGAGCGCTTCTGGATCGCCTTCCGCGGCGGCCCGGACAATGCCCGGGATCTCGTCTTGATTCAAGAGCGGGTCCGAGTGCATCGACGTAGGATATCGCACGCGAGCACCGCCATGAACCCAACAGATCCGGAGACTCGATCAGTCGCGCGGGGCATCGCCGAGCAGTTCTTGCATGCCCGTCGTTCAGGGCGGCACACGAGTGTCGAGGAGTTCCTCGCCGAGCAAGCGGGCGTGCCCCTTGACAGGGCCTCGCTGATCACGCGGATCGCGGAGGCTGTCCGTGAACGGGGGGCCCCGAGCCTGTGTGGGCCCGTCGCACGCGACGGGCTCGGGCCCGATACGAGCCTCCCGGAGCTGGTCGGGTACGACATTATCGACGTCCTCGGGACGGGCGCGATGGGCATCGTCTACGAGGCATACCAGCAGTCCACGGGCAGACGCGTCGCGATCAAGTACATGCACGCGCACGCCGCGAAGAACGAGAATGCCAGGCGGCGTTTCGAGCGCGAGGTAGAGCTCGTTGCCCGCCTCCAGCACCCCGGCGTCGTCCCCATCATCGACTCGGGCGTTTCGAGCGGCCACTACTACTACGCGATGGAGTACGTCGAGGGCGTGACCCTCGACCGGGCACGCGAACCCGGTGGTTGGGGGGTTCGCGACGCGGTCGCGATAACCGCCGAGATCGCACGCGCGGTCGAGTATGCGCACCAGCGGGGCGTGCTGCACAGGGACCTCAAGCCGCAAAACATCCTGGTCACACCCACCGGCGGCGCACGCCTGCTCGACTTCGGCCTCGCGAAGGCCTTCGACCCGGCGCGCCAGACGCGCGCGGATATCTCGATCTCCATGCCAGGCCAGCTCGTCGGGACGCTCGCGTACATGCCCCCCGAGCAGGCCCGCGGCGACATCGAGATGATCAGCACGCGGTCGGACGTCTACGCGCTCGGGGTCATCGCCTATGAACTGCTCACCGGGCGCCTCCCGATCGATGTGGACACGCTCATCCACACCGCGCTCGCGAGGATCGAACGCGATCTGCCAGCGAGCCCATCGTCTCTCCGCGCACAGATCCCGCGGGACCTCGACGCGGTCCTGCTCATGGCGCTCGAGAAGTCCCCGGAGCGCCGCTACGCCACTGCGGGGGACCTGGCCGACGAGCTGGGGGCCGTGCTCGCCGACAGGCCCGTCAGGGCACGCACGCCGGGCCCGCTCGAGCGGGCCCTCCGGTGGGGCCGGCGCCACCAGACCGCGACGATCATGATCGCGGTCCTGCTGATCGCTGTGCTCGTCGCGGTCACGTTCGTCGGGATCAACCGCCGCCAGCGCCGTGCGACGGCGTTGGCGCACCTCCAGCTCATTGTTGACGCCGTCGATGGGGCGTCGCGTCGGGAGGCCGCGAACGCCTCGGCCGCCGAGCTGCGCCTTGACGGGTACGTCCGAGAGATCGATCACAAACTCGCCGGGTTCCCCGATTACCAGGCCCTGGCGCGTCAGCGTGCGGGCCAGGCGTACCTCGAGTGGAAGTCGTACCCGAAGGCGCAGGCGCAGCTCAACCTCGCGCTCCGCGCCCAGACCTCGCTGCTCGGCGCCCGGCACGCGACCGTGGGCGACACCCTCCACCTGCTCGGGCGTGCGTCGTACTGGCTCGGGCGCTACGACGAGGCGATGGAGTACTACCTGCGTGCCGGGTCGATCCGCGAGGCTGCGCACGGACCGGGCGATGCACGTGTCATCGAGACACGGTCCCACATCGCCAGCACAGCGCAGCGGCTCGGGCGGCTCACCGACGCCGAACGCGCGTACCGCGCGGTGGTCGAATCGCGCTCCGCGGGCCCGTCGGGCGAACAGCTCGCGCTGGCGAGGGCGAGGCTGAACCTCGCGTCTTGTCTGCAAGAGATGGGCCGCTACGCCGAGGCGCTCGATTTTGCCCGGGCCGCCCACGACACGCTCTCGGCGAACGCCGACGCAGACCCCGCGCACCTCGCCCGCGCCAAGCACAGCCTCGGGTCGTGCCATTTGCGACTCGGGCGGCCCGAACCCGCCGCGAGACTCCTGGCCGAGGCATTGGAGGGCAAGCGGCAGGAGTACGGCGTCGATTCGAACGACGACATCGCGTACACCCTGCTTCAGCTCGCCGAGCTGGCGCTCTGGGAGCGGCGATGGGCGGAGTCGCTCGAGCTCGCGAGCTCGGCGCTCGGCGAACTGGACGCGAGCTTCCCGCGGGGGCACCGCAAAGTCGGCGAGGCGCACCTGACACTCGGGTGGATCCACGCCGCACGCGGCGAGTGGGAGCCGGCGGCCGCCGAGCACGCGCGTGCGCAGATGATCCTGACCGAGCACCTCGGGCCGGAGCACCAGCTCGCGGCGGAGGCGGCCTGCGGCGTTGTCTTGTTCCGCATGTTCTCCGGGCACGACGACGAGGATGGCCCCGGTCGTCTGGAGCGATTGGTCCCGCTGCTGTGCCGCGACCGTGTCGCGACGCACCAGGCGGTCCGCAGGGTCCGCGATCTGGTCGAACGGGTTCCGATGGTGGACGGGCGGTCGGGGCGGCGCGACACGATCATCGACCTGTTTGGCGGCTAGCCGCGCCGGCGGCGCAACGCGCACGCCAGGAGCAGCGCCGAGAGCGTGGACGGGGCCGGCGTGATGCAGATGACGTAGTCACCGGGCGTCATGGCGCCGGGCGAGCTTGTGTCCCAGCCGATCAGCGCGCTCCCCCCCCCGAGCCCGTCGGGCCCCGAAACCTGCGTGATCCCGGGTGGGTCTGTCAGATCGAAAATAGATCCCCCCGCGCTCAGCGGCGAGACACCGCTCACAGAGATCGCCAGCAGGTACGTCCCCGGGCCGGGGAGCGTCACACCGGTCCCGTCCGTCGAGGGCGGCGTGAGCAGCGAGGAGACGTCCGCGACCGCCTTGTCGTCGTTGGCGAGCAGCCCCATGCCCGACGCGTCGAACAGCCACAGCTGCGTGTTGAAGTCCGAGGCGAACGCCGTCCGCCCGGGCAGGGGGGGCGCCTGGAACGTCTCGGCCCGGAACGAGCCCGGGGTCGTGATTGTGATCAGATACGCGTCCACGAAGTCGGCCGGGGATCCGTCTATGCCCTCGAGGCGCCCGCTGAGGCTCGTCGGCTGGCCCGGGAAGAGCACGGTCGTGTTCATCGCGGTCGAGATCAACTCACCGGCGTCAACCAATCCCTCGATCGCGTCGGGGCCCGCGGCCGCGGGGGCGGCGATGCAACATATCGACACACACACCACACGGACACGCCTGATCACATCCCGCTCCTCTCCGCAGTCTCTCGGGGGGCAGTCTCGCAGCTTCGCGGAGGCGAAGCAAGGGCTGGCGCCTCGGACCGGGTCTCCAGGACTCGTCCCCATCGCGTCGGTACGCGCGTGCGTCATACGAGAGAACGCGGGCGCCCGGATGTGAGTCCGGGGGCCCGCGGAGAGGAGAGTGGTGTGTCGTATTGGGTATCGCGGTGCTGCGCCGCTCAGGCGTCGGCCCGGCGCCTGCGTCGGCAGGCGGCCACGCCGCCCACCGCCAGCAACGCCGTCGTGCCGGGGGTGGGGGTGCCGAACATACTGAACGAGGACAGCTGGATCTCGCTGGCGGAGAAGACGGCCCAGTCGTCGTCGAAGCCGGCCAGGGCGAAGCCGTCGAAGCGGATGTCGAGCTGCGTGATGCTCGGGCTGAGAACCTCGAAGAGAGCGAAGACCAGGCTTGTCCCGAACAGACCGAAGCTGGTGCGGTACTCGCCCGGGATCGAGTAGGACCCGTCGAACTCGAGCTCGTAGACGAGATCGTCGCCGATGCCGGAGACGTCCATGGTGAAGTCACCTTCGGGGCCGCCGGCGCCGTTGAGCACCCACCCGAGCGCGTCGGCGCCGAGGTCGAAGCCCGGTGCGTCCATAGCGCCGAGGTCGGCGACCATCGTGCCCGAGCCGATGAGCTCGCCGGTCACCTGGTTGTAGCGCAGCTCGCCGTTGAGTCCGCCGGTTTCGAGGGCGACGGGTCCCGCGTTCGCGCCGCCGCACGCCGCCAGGATCCCGACCCCGCAGGCCAGCATCTTGTTCATCGTTGCGTTTCGACTGGTGTTGTTCTGCATCGCTGTGTCCCTTCGTCTTGTGGTGAGTACCCGACACTGGGGACAGCGACGGGCTGTGCTCGGACCGGCGCGGTTTTCTTGGATTCCGCACAAATGCAGGCCGGAGCTTCCCCTGGGGGCCCCTGCAGACCGACACACGGCATGGGCTTGCCCGGAACTCACGCTGATTCGAGCACTCGGGTGCACGCGCGGTCTCGCAATGAGCCGCTTGGACTCGCGGGGCATACGGCCGGGACACCCACGCGGCGGCCCTTGCCGCGTCAGGGGTGGACAGCCGCATGAGCGCGTGCCCGGAGCGACGCCCCGGGTCTGGGTGTTCGCGGATCACGAATGAAATGCGGGGCGGCGGGAGTGGCAGAATGGCTGCATGAGGTTGATCAAGGCGGCCAAAGATGATGGCCTCGGGTTGAGCAGCTATCGGATTCCATGCAGCCGCCTACGGGCACCCTCCCCCGAACGCGGTCAAGAACGCGAGCACGTCGGAGAAATCCCACGTCCCCAACGGGGGCGCCATGTCCGCGGCAGGCTCCATCCCACCGAACGCGCTCAGGAACGCGAGCACGTCGGAAAAGTCCAGCACGCCTGAGGGCGGCGCCATGTCCGCGGCGTTGCACCCGGGCGTGCGCAGCTCCAGAGTCCAGCCGAACGATTGGGTCGCAGTTGTTTCGCCCGGGCCGATCGACGCCGAGGCGTTGAAATCCAGGCGGTACTGCCCTGCGCTGAGCGTGTCGCCGTCGATGCTCCCGGTCGTGGGCGTGATGCCGATCGAACCACCGCCCGAGCCGACGATTGTGAAGGCCTTGGGCTTGTCGAGGTCGAGGATGATGCCCTCGCCGAAGACGCCGATGAAGCAGGATCCGGCGTACCCGGGCGGCTGGGTCGCCAGGGCGCTGGCGGAGACCGAGACGCTGTACGTCCCGTTGCCGAAGCCTGTGATCTCGCCCGTGGCCTGGGCGTCGCCGTCTACCAGCCCGCTGCTGGTGCACCCCTCGGCCGTGAAATCGATGTCACCGATCGAGCCGTCGACGAACGCCGTTTCCTTGTTGCCGTCCTCGTCCTGCGAGTTCCCTGTGACGCTCACGTCGCCCGTGCCAGTGAACCGAACTTCCTGGTTCTCCTGGTCATTGAGGAAGGCGCTCCATCCGGCGGAGTACGTCGTGTTGGTATCAAACTCCTGCAGTTCGAGCGATTCGTCGAACGTGATCGCATACGTGCCCGGGCACATCAGGAAGCCGTCGATCATCCCGCTGATCGGGTCCAGCGAGAACGATACCCCTGATCCGCTCTCCAAGAGCTCCACCTCGTCGAGAAGCCGGATGACGATGGGCTCCACGGTGCGCACCCGGACATTGACGGTGTACCCTGAGCCGGACTGCTCGGCGTCGAGGTCCGTGTAGAAATCGATCGTTGAGTTGCCATGGCCCGCGCAGATATGAATCTCGAAGTATCCTTCGCCTTGGGCGTCACCTTCCTCGAACAGCATCTGTCCTGTCGGACAGTCGGTCACCTCGAACGTCTCGGATCGCACGACGGGAGGCCCGTCGGGCGGATCGATCGTGACCGAGATCTCCACCAGGCCGCCCTCGAGCAGGACCTCGATGAACTCGAAACTGCCGACCGCGCTGGCCGGGGTCCCCAGCGTGAGCACCGCCGTCACGAACATCCAGAATCGTCGCATGGCATTCCCCCTGGCCTGCTGATCAGCCCAGCATATCGAGGGAAACGGCGGCGGCCAAGCCCAAGCCCGCGCTTAGTCTCCCCCGCACGCCCCGAGCAACGTGGTACGACGAGCCTCAAACGCAAGCGTGTCCGCTTGCTCCGCGCCCAGCGTGTCGCCCAGCAAATCGAGTGTCAGGTCGAACGCGGCGCGTGCCTCAGCGCACCGTCCGTCAGCCGCGAGCGTCATGATGTGCCAGCGCGAGACCGTCAGCGTGGCAGCGTTCGCCGGCCCCCATCGCTCATGGGCGCGAAATCCGGGCAATGGCGACGCCGGGCCCGAGCCGTCCAATGCCAGCGCGAGCTGCGCCGCCGCCTCCTCGTGCCGGTCGAGCTTCTGCAACAGACGCCCGTAGTTGGCGCGCGTCTCAATCACCCGCCAGTGCCCGGGCCCGAGCCTGGACTCCTGCAAAGGCAGCAGGCGCGCGTACACATCCTGCGCCTCGTCCAGGCGCCCCAACCGGTTGAGCATCGCCGCGACCTCGGCCAGCGCGTTGATCGTCGAGATGCGGTCCCCGCCGAGCACGCGGGCGCGGGCGTCGTGGACCGATCGGAGCAACCCGAGCGCGCCCTCGGTGTCCCCCGTACGCTGCATCGCCAGCGCGAGGTTGTACCGGGTCACGAGCGTGTCGGGGTCCTCGTCGCCCAGGGCCGCGGCCTGGCGTTGGAGGGTCTGCGTGAACAGCCGTAACGCCTCGTCGTTGCGCCCCGCGTGCATGTGCACGCTGGCGATCTCCCGCTCGATCTGCAGCACGGCGCGGTCGTCCGGGCCCAGCAGGGCCCGTGCACGCCCGATCGTGCCGCCCAGGTCGGAAAGCGCGCCGTCGATGTCCCCGTCCAAACGCCAGCGGATGCGGGCCAGGACAGTGTTCACCTGCAGCAGTTCGCGGGCGTTTTGCTCGGGATCTTGGAGGAGTGATCCGCGTGCGTCTCTGAGCAGTTCTCGTGCCTTCGAAAGTTCGCCGAGTTGCTCGTAGCCGATACCAATGGAGCGTCGGATGCGTCCCCTGACTTGGGGCTGCATCCCCTCAAGCCGGCTGGCCCCCGCGGCGTTGTCGTACACGTCAACCAGGCGTGTGTCGGCGCCGAGATATACGAGGTTTGTCTCGTTGCTGAGACCGATCCCACCGACGAGCAACAGATCCTCGTTGATGAACCGATCCACCTCGTCCAGAGCGAGACGCTGGCGCCGCTCGGCGTTCTCGGCGCGGGTGGCTCGCACCGCCTGCCACGTGCTCACACCCGTCGCAGCGACGAGCGCCACGGCGATGAGGGTGGTCGTCAGTATCCCGGCGCGGTGGGCGCGGACGAACTTCCGTGCCCGGTACACGCGGGACTCGGGCCCCGCGGTCAGCGGCTCGCCCTTGAGGTAGTGCAGCAGGTCGTCGCCCAGCTCGGCAGCCGAGCGGTACCGCTCCGTCCTGTCCTTGCGCATCGCCTTGAGGGGGATCCACTCCAACTCGCGTCGGAGGAGTCCCGCCAGCGAGTGCACCGTCAGGCCACGACGCTCAGCGTGCGTCGTCGCGCTCTCGCCCAGGCTTGTCAGACGCGTGCTCGGCTTGGGCGGGTCCGTCTCGCGGATGATCCGCTGTACCTCGCTGAGCGCCCGCCTGGCCAGGTCGTAGGGACGCACGCCGGTGAGCAGCTCGTAGAGCAGCACACCCAGCGAGTACACGTCGGCGCGGGTGTCGATATCCGTCCCGGTCATCTCGGCCTGCTCGGGGGCCATGTACTCAGGGGTGCCGACGACGACGCCGCGCTCGGTGACGATCGTCTGCTCGCTCAACCGCTGGTTGAGGGCCTTGGCGACGCCGAAATCGATGACCTTGGGCGAGGCCTCGCCATGCTCGTCGTATCCGACAAGCACGTTGGAGGGCTTGATGTCGCGGTGGATAACGCCCTTGGTATGCGCGTGCTGGACCGCGTCGCACACACGGACCATCAGTCGGATCCGCTGCTCGATGCTCAGGCGTTGGCGGTCGCAGTGGGTGGTGATCGGCTCGCCCTTGACCAGCTCCATAACAAAGTAAGGCAGGCCCGGGTGCGCGTGCTCGGGGCCCGTGGTCCCGCCGTCAAAGACCTTCGCGATGCACGGGTGGTCCATCACCGCCAGCGCCTGGCGCTCGGCCTCGAAGCGGGCGACAACCGCTCGCGAGTCCATCCCCGGCTTGATGATCTTTACCGCGACACGACGGCGGACCGGCTCGGTCTGCTCGCCCTCGTAGACGATCCCGAACCCGCCCTCGCCGATGACGGAGAGAAGCCGGTACCGCCCCGCGCTGCCGGGAGACCCACCGCCCCGGTCCGGGCCTGGCTCGATCGTTGACCTTGTCGGCTCGTCCATCGGCACGCTCCGCGAGTGCGGCGAGCGCAGCAGACCCTCGGGCCGCGCCCCGCTTCCCGTTGCCCGAGTGGCGACCGTGCCACAAGAGGTGTGGGTGAACGCGTCACATTATGCCGAAAATCGCGTGCCCGATCGGCGGGCACTGCCACAATCCTCGACGGGTGTGTTCGCCCGCGGGATCCGCCTCCCCCCCCGGCGTGCCACTTCTTCCCGGAACCGGAGCAACCGCCCGTCAGCGCTCACGCACGCGGCGTCTTCTGAGCCCGAATACCGCGATCATGCCAATTGTGCAGACGCCACCGGGCGCGGGGAGCACGTTGATCGTAAAGAAATCGCCCTGCCCGTCCGAGGTGGCCCACGACCACGTGTAGCTTCCCTCTGCGAGGCCGAGCGACACAAGCGTCTGCCCGCCAAACACCGCCGAGGCGCCGAGGATCGGATCGCCGGACGCGTAGCCGAGGGGGACGGAGATCGCGGGGCTGGGCAGCCCCCAGAACAGGCCGAGCGGGGCGCCCACGCCGCTGTCGGCGAAGCCCACGCCGAGCCCGGGGCCGATCGAGCTCGGCCCGGTGAAGCCCGAAGGCTGGTAGTACAGGTCGGTGCTCTGGGCGCCCGTTCCGATCTGGATCGCCATGCCGGGGTGGATGCCCGGCGGCTGCCCGACCGTGTTGAGGTACGTCCACGACGACAGGTCGAGTACGCCACTGCCCGAAACAACGACATCGGCGCCGACCTGTTCGACACCGACGGCCACACCCGCGTGGGCGTGCGGGGCGAGCACGCATGCTCCGGCCGCGGCTGACACTCGCACAACTATGCTCTGCAGATTCATCATGCCACTCCTCGAACACTACGATCCAAACCGCTGCGCACCATCGATCATGGGCAGCCAGCGCCGAAGGCAGTGAGGAAGCCGAGCACGTCGGAGAAGTCGAAGACACCGAAGGGCTGGGCAAGATCGGCCGGCGCCTGCATCGTGCCGAACGCGGTCAGGAACGCGAGCACGTCGGAGAAATCGAGCATGCCCAGCGGCGCCGCCAGGTCGGCGGCGTTGCACCCGCCCTGGGCAGATACGCCCCAGAACCCGCCGGCCAGCTCGTACCCTCCTCCGGCCGAGAAACCGCCCGCGTCGTGCTGCCCGATAGTGCCGGTGAGCTCGAACGAGCCCCCCGAAGAGACACCCCCGCCGCAGTCAACGGTGTGCCGATCGATCGAGAACGGTTGGGCCTGTGCCGAGCACGTACACACACCGACGAGGGCGATCATGATCACGCGGAAACATGCCATCTCGGATTCTCCTTGTCACTGGCCGATGTACGCCGTGTTGAGCTCGGCAGTAATCGTGCACGGGCGCGAGATCGTCACCGGTCCTGGGTAGAGGCCGCCGATGACGTGGATCGTCATACTCCCGGTGAAGGCCGGGATCGCGTTGACAGCCTCCGGGATGGAGTTGAAGGGGTCGCCGGGCAGGCCGTACTCCGGCCCGACCCACGCGCTATTCACCCAGATGCCCGTGTCCACGAGTGTGGTCACGCTGCCGAAGCCCGGGGCGTAGCCCGAGGCGATATGACCGGCGTCGGAGCTCGAGGCCGCGTGCATCGCGTCGCTCCACGTGATCATCGGGCGCATGATGTGCGGCCCACCCGGCCCGGTGTCGTGGGTGAGCCCCAGCGCGTGCCCGACCTCGTGCGCGGTCACGAGCGTCAGGCTGTACCCGTCCCCGGCGTTGTCCCGCTCGAAGAAGTCCGCGTCGTCGAAGTGCACGTTCCCCGAGAATGTCTCCGGCATCGGCGAGACGCACAACGAGCTCACCCCCGGCGGGTACCCGGCGTGCGCGATGACGCCGCCGGCGCCGTCGAACGGGCAGTCCGCGTCGCTGCACTCGGCGCTCTCGATCGCGCAGTGGTTGCCGAACACGTAGCGGAAGTCGAGCGAGCGGTTGGCGTTGGGGACCCCGATCTCGACAAAGTGGATCTGGACGAGCGTCGCCCAGAACACCAACGCGTCGAGTACCGCCGCCCGCTGGCCCGCGCCGAAATCAGATGTTGTGTTCTCGAAGTGGAAGTAGAGGGTTGTGGCGTTCTGGCCCGGGCCGTCCCAACCGTCGCCGGCCATCCCGCCGCCGCGGACCTGAACGCCGTTGATGTATGCCTCCATGTCGCAGTACCCGACCGGGATACCACGCCGCGGGGGTGTTTCGACCGAGGTCGTCTCGGCGTCGCCGGCCGTGAGTGCGCCCCCAAGAATCAGTACGGCAGAGATCATCGTGTGCCTCCCGAGTCAATGTCCGTGTGCTTCCCGCCCGCCCGCCCGCTCGTGGTGCTGACGCGCACCGCGCGGGGCACGAGGCGTTAAACAACTTGCTATTGCAGGCTCACCAGCACGAGCACCAGGCCCGTCTGGCCGTCGCCCAAACCGGTCATCGCCTTGCCGATGACGGCGCCCTGCGCTCGCTCGCGGTCCGAGGCGTGCATCGCGTGACCTGGTGTGCCGGAGGTGGTCAGCAGGTCGCCCGGGCGGATCTCGCCAGAGGCGGCATCGCACAGGACCCAGACGCGCCCGGAGAGGGCGATGGGCGTGTCGTCCTCGGACCCGGGCAGGTTGCCCATAATCGTGCCGGCCGGCAGCCCGTTGGCGCC
>JAJDDC010000097.1 GCA_029260515.1 Phycisphaerales bacterium
GGCGCCGGCGCGTCGGCCCCCCCCCCCCCCCCCCCCCCCCCCCCCCCCCCCCCCCCCCCCCCCCCCCCCCCCCCCCCCCCCCCCCCCGCCTACCCGAGAGAAGACAAAGGAAAAATGGGGGCAGGCTCGCCGACCAAGCACCGACAGGTTCTTCTGCTTACGACCCGGGGGTCTTCCAGCGTTCGAACAGGTCTTCCGGCAGGTCGATGTCGAGG
Source organism: Phycisphaerales bacterium (assembly GCA_029260515.1). Lineage (GTDB taxonomy): Bacteria > Planctomycetota > Phycisphaerae > Phycisphaerales > UBA1924 > JAJRXR01. The sequence continues at coordinate 216 of JAJDDC010000097.1, forward strand.
AGGTCGAGGACGCGGTTGACGGTCTGGTTGACGATGTCGTCGATCGTCTTCGGCCGGTGGTAGAACGCGGGCACCGGCGGCGCCAGGGTCGCGCCGATCTCGGCCGCTTGCGCCATCAGCCGGATGTGGCCGGCGTGGAGGGGCGTCTCGCGGACCACCAGCACCAGCTTGCGGCCCTCCTTGAGGGTGACGTCGGCGGCGCGCTGAAGCAGATTGTCGGCGTAGGAGTGGGCGATGCCGGCGAGCGACTTGATGGTCGTGGGGATCACCACCATGCCGGCGGTCCGGAACGATCCCGACGAGATCGAGGCGGCGACATCGGACGGGTTGTACGAGACGTCGGCGAGCGCTGCTACCTCGTCGACCGAGTGATCGGTCTCGAGGACGATCGTCCGGCGCGCCGACGGGGTCATCACCAGGTGGGTCTCGACCCCTTCGACGTCCCGTAGGACCTCGAGCAGCCGGACGCCGTAGATGGCGCCGCTCGCTCCTGACATCCCGACCACTAGCCGTTTCACGTCGCCTCCCTCGCGAGCCCGTGGGCTCCGCCGGGACGATAGCACTGGCGGAGTGGGCCCTTCCACGCACCCGAGCGACGCCGGCGCCCCCCCGGCGATCTGATCCAACGATTCGGTGCCCGAGCCCAGCGGCTGTTTTTTCGGCATGCTCGGAGTGCAGTTTCCGTCATCTAGGAGAGCGGCCGCCGGCCACCCGGTCGCCGGCCGACTACAATCCGTCCGATGGACTCCTCGACCACCACTCCCAGCCAGACGCGCACGGCCGAGGCGGTGCTGCGCGAGGTCTTCGGCTACGACTCCTTCCGCGGTCGGCAGCGCGAGATCATCGATCACGTGCTCGACGGCGGCGACGCCCTGGTGCTGATGCCGACAGGGGGCGGCAAGAGCCTCTGCTACCAGATTCCGGCGATCCTGCGCCCGGGCACGGCGATCGTCGTGTCGCCACTGATCTCGCTGATGCAGGACCAGGTCGAAGCGCTGCGCGAGTTCGGCGTCAACGCCGCCTTTCTCAACTCCGCACTCGACCCCTACCAGGCGCGGGAGGTCGAAGACGGCCTCCGACGGGGCCGCTACGACCTGGTGTACGTGGCACCCGAGCGCCTCGCGATGGCCTCGTTTCTCGAGTTGCTCGAGAGCGCGCCGCTGTCTCTCTTCGCTATCGACGAGGCCCACTGCGTCAGCCAATGGGGACACGACTTCCGACCCGAATACCGGCAACTCGACGTCCTGCACTCTCGTTTTCCGCGGATCCCTCGGATCGCCCTCACCGCTACCGCCGACGGCCCCACCCGGCGCGAGATCCTCGAGCACCTGGATCTGCCCGACGCCGGGCTGTTCGTGTCGGGCTTCGATCGACCGAACATCCGCTACGAAGTGGTCGCCAAGACCAATGCCCGCCGGCAGCTGCTGCGCTTCATCCACTCGCGGCATCATGGCGAGAGCGGCATCGTCTACTGCATGAGCCGCAAGAAGGTCGAAGCGACCGCCGACTTCCTGACCGCCGAGGGCGTCAACGCGCTCCCCTACCACGCCGGTCTCGACAAGTCCGTGCGGGCGGCGAACCAGCAGCGCTTCATCCGCGAGGACGGCATCGTGATGGTCGCCACGATCGCCTTCGGCATGGGGATCGACAAGCCGGATGTCCGCTTCGTGAGTCACCTGGACCTGCCCAAGAGCGTCGAGTCGTACTACCAGGAGACCGGCCGCGCCGGCCGCGACGGGCTGCCCGCCGACGCTTGGATGACCTTCGGCTACGGCGACGCGGCATTCATCCGCCAGATGGTCGAGCGCTCCGACGCGCCCGACGAGCGCAAGCGCGTCGAGCAGCAGAAGCTCAACGCGCTGCTCGGCTACTGCGAGACCGCCGAGTGCCGGCGAACGGTGCTGCTGCGCTGGCTTGGTGAGGAGCACACCGAGGGCTGCGGAAATTGCGACACCTGCGAGACCCCGATCGACACCTGGGACGGCACCACCGCGGTCCAGAAGGCGTTGTCGAACGTCTATCGCACCGGCGAGAGGTTCGGCGCCGGCTACCTGGCGGATGTCCTGACCGGCGGTCCCGACGAGCGCATCCAGCGCAACGGCCACGCCTCGATCTCGACCTACGGCATCGGCGGCGAGCTCGACCGCCGCGAATGGATGAGCGTCTACCGCCAGCTGGTGTCGGCCGGCATGCTGCGCGTGGACCCCCAGCACGGCGGGCTCTCGCTGACCGCCGCCGCGAAACCGGCGCTGCGCGGCGAGCGCGAGGTGCGCCTGCGGCGCGATCCGGCACCGGCGCGCGCGAAACCGGCC
>JAJDDC010000098.1 GCA_029260515.1 Phycisphaerales bacterium
GCAGACCCTGAATTTCATACCAGGTTAAACCGTCCTCACTGACGGCAACGCCATCGAAGTCGGCCCCACCCGTAAAGGGGGTTGGTGGTGGTCCATGATTATCGTCGCCAAATTCCTTCATCCAGAACGACAAGTTTACATTCTCGTATCCGGCCAGATCAATACAGAGCGTCAACTCGTTGCGTGCCGTGGTTCCGTCGGAGGCCGAGGTATCCATGGTCAGATGTGCGGAGCCGCGACGTGGTCCGTTGGCCGTGGTCACCTGTGTTCGATGACTTTGGGTTCCGGATATCTGCCAATAGGGCGCCAGCGTTACACCGCCTTCGAAGTCCTCCGTGAAAGGCATGTTGGCACAATGTTGAATAACCAGCTTAACCGGTCGTATAGTCGTGGCGCCACTGGTAGAATTGGTGAACGTTACCGTTGCCGAGTGAATACCACCGGGAAGCGCGTTGGCGTTTGCATTGAGACATATATCGACGCCCACTGTTGCCCCCGGCGCCAGCGTTCCGGTTGACAGGCTCGCGTCGATCCAATTCGCCGAAGCAGTTGCCGTCCACTGAAGATTACCGGTTCCGCCGTTGGTCACGGTGTAAGTTTGACACATCGGTGTGAACGGTCCCCCAGCGGTCCCGGCAGCCGTAAAATCCGCATTCGGCGTTATTAGCAGGTCATCCGACTGGATTCCCGTTATTTCGATATCGTCGATGGCAAAACCATCGGAACGCACCGGCAGATTATCGTAGTGGTTAAAGCGAATGAAGAAAGACGTGTTATAGGCCAGTCCATGGGCGGCGACCGCGGCGTCGAGATCGACCGCGAATTGTCGGTATATTCCGCTGACGCCGTTACTGGAACGTAATCCCTGGACCTCATACCAGGTGACGCCGTCAGCGCTGATGGCGACTCCGTCGAAGTCAGCGCCGCCGGTGAAGGGAATCGGCGGAGGGCCGTCGTCCTCATCGTTGAAATCTTTCATCCAGAAGGCCAATCTAACCTGGGAATAACCGGCCAAATCGACGCACAGGGTTGCTTCGTTTCGAGACCGTTTACCCGGGGAAGTGGGAGTGACGTCCATGACCAGGTGCGCCGAACCGCCGTGCGGACCGTTGGCCGTGGAGATCTGAGTCTGGTGATTATGGGTTCCGGTAATGTCCCAATACGGAGCGAGGGTCGGCCCCGACTCGAAATCCTCGGTAAACGGTAACTGAGCACAAACCGGAATCAAAACCTGGACATCCCGGGTTTGCGACAGTCCACTCGCTGCATTGGAAAATGTGACAACGTCTGTATGGCGGCCGCCAACAAGAGCGTTGGCCTGAGTATTTACACAGACATCGACGGTCACTGATTGTGCCGGAGAGAGAACGCCGCCGCCCGGCGTGATGTCAACCCAGTTTTGCGTCGCTGTCGCGTTCCAGTCAATAGCGGTATTACCATCGTTGGTAACCGTGTACGTTCGGCACGACGGATTGAACGGGCCGCCGGCGGGGCCGATAGACGACAACCCGTTCGTCGGCGTAATCTGTAGCGATTCCCCTGCCTGATTAATCGTGTGGACCTGGCCGGCTACAGTAATTGTGCCGCTGCGCGGCGGACCAAAATTGGTATCGACTGTGTAGGCGACGGTTGCCGGACCCGGTCCGAATGCTCCAGATGTGACTGCGATCCACGGCGAGTCGCTGACGGCCGTCCAGTTACACGCCGGCGATGCCGTCACCTGTATCGTGTCGCTGCCCCCTGTTGACGAAAAATTTCGTGAATCGGGGGAGACGGTGTAAGCGCAATTTACAGTTAAGTCAATGTCCCGGATAACGGAGCCATTGCCATTGACGACGGTGAATGTCAAACGGCTGGTGTAGAGGCCGGCATTCAGTGCGTTTGCTGCTGCCGTCAGGCACAAGTCAACCGTTGTTGTAGCGCCCGGCGCCAGGGTCCCCTGGTCCGGCAGCATGACGGTAACCCTGCTGTCCGCGACTGCGGCTGACCAGTCAATCGGACCGATCCCGGTATTTGTCAATGTATAGGATGAGCAAGCCGGCGTAAAAGGGCCACCTTCGCGACCGACTGCCGCAACCGTTGTGGTTGGGCTAACGTCGAGGTCGATCGGTTTGATGCCGCTGATTTCGATGTCGTCGAAGGCGAAGCCGTCGAATGAAATAGGAACATTATCGAAGTGGTTGAAGCGTATGTAGAAGGCGGCCGTGTAGGCGAGTCCATGGGCGGCGACGGCTGTGTCGAGGTCAACATTAAACTGCCTGTAGGAACTGCTGACGCGGTCTCTTGTCCGTAATCCCTGCACTTCGTACCAATTAATACCGTCATTGCTGACCGCAACGCCATCGAAATCAGCACCTCCGACGAAGGGGACAGACGGCGGCACGTTGTCTTCATCACCAAATTCCTTCATCCAGAACGATAGACGGACATTCTGATATCCGCCCAGATTAATGCAGAGCGTGAGTTCATTACGGGACGATATCAAATCGCTGATCCGGTCGTCCATAATCAAATGCGCCGCACCGCTGCGCGGCGCCCGTGCCGACGTTACCTCGGTACGGTACTGGTTGGTGCCGCTAATTTGCCAGTAGTTCGCTAATACCGGTCCGCCTTCGAAATCTTCGGTGAACGGCATCGTTGCACAATTGGAGACGAACACCTGGATATCACGTGTCTGGACGGATCCACTGGTCGTATTCAGAAAGGAGACGACATCCGTATGTGATCCCCCCGTGAGGCTATTTGCCTGGGCGTTCAGGCAGACATCGACGGTTACGGATTGTCCGGCGGCAAGGGTACCTCCGCCCGGCGTGACATCGGTCCAGGGTTGGGTTGCCGACGCTGTCCAATCCAACGACGTATTGCCGCTATTGGTCACGGTATATGACGCGCATGACTGAGCG
>JAJDDC010000099.1 GCA_029260515.1 Phycisphaerales bacterium
ATACGAACTCGACGAGCAAGCACACGACCATCATGGCTTGAGAGTGTGTGAGTGTAATCATTAATAGGACCTGGATATCGACGTGATGTGCAGGCAAACGTAAATAGTTTTTTGTAGCCTATTACACTTAATGGATCTCTCTCAACTTTATCTATTAAAGCGCTCACTTTAGCTGGATCAATGACATTATCCGTTTTAATTTCTTCACCCAGTAAAAGTGGCTTACTTGCATCATCAGGATCTGTACCAAGAGTAATTGAACGACAGACTAAATCACTTAGCGCTGCTTTTTCCCAACTCTCTAATGCTTTAAACCATTTAGGTTGATCACTTTCAGCCTTAAAAATACTCAGCCATTCAAAAAACATATCAACTGACAGAGCTTCATGAGACGCCGAAGTAATCGTATATCTTTTCTCTGAAATTGAAAGTTCACCAGATAATGGGGCTCGCTTTTTACAGTTATGTAAGTTTTCAGCGATACGCAGCCATTTTTTCGCCTTGCTAGAGCTAATTGAAAAGACACTTGCAATTTCATCAACAAGATCATTATAAAAATGACGTAATGCGTCAGGTGATTTATGACTACGCTTTGAGAATTTTAAAAAGATTTGCTTAACGTTATTCTGAAATTCTGCTTGTTTCTCTGTTGTTAAATCGCTATATCTTGCCAGGTACTTAATGGCACTATCAGCATAGCTTTGTGCACGAAAATCCATACAAGTGTCAGCGTCATCTTCAGCTAACGAGGCTGGCAAAACTGTTGATTCTGGCATCACATCTACTAAACCTGGCATTGGATAACTCCCTCTTTTTTAATTCATTGTGCTACATTTTAGCATAAAATTTACTTTTATGCTTGAATCATAGCTACAATGATAAATCAACCGAAGCTAATGTTTTAAATCGATATAAGTAACACAGCAGCCGCCCAACAAACAGGCCCGTACAAATACCTGACACCGCTAACATGCTGATTTCAAAGTTTGTTTGGTAAACTAATTGCGGATCAGAGCTTAACTGATAACCAAAATAATACTTCGTTCCAAAGATAATAAAAATCAAGATAAGCGTACTCCAAGAACCGGGAACTTTAATTAGCTTATGTTCACGGTCAACTCGAAGCTGCCGATAAAATATCTGCAACCAACCTAAAACCGCACCGATCACAATAGCACTGCTCCACCAGCTAATACTTAGCGCATTGATCCCAAATGCAAAAATTAATGTGTGCACTGACATAAATAAAAAGATTAAAGGAATGATAAACAGCTTTACTATCGAAACCACACCGGTTTTTGATGCACGAAAACCCACGTAAATTAGATAGATAAATAAAACGTAAACCCACCATGAGGTATGAATGAGTGTTTGTGAAATGGCTTCCATTATGTGTCCCCATTCAACATCAAGATAAACCTTTCAAGATCTCCGTCTATACTCAACGCCATTCAGTTTGCGAGATTTTTGCTTAGTGTCATCCCGCGGCTTGACCGCGGGATCCAGTGATTCTGCGTAGATTTCCTGGATCCCGCGGTCAAGCCGTGGGATGACAGTAGTAGAGAAACTCGCAAACTGAATGGCGGCGGGTATATGTCAATCAACCCCGCTTTTTATAGTGTTTTTTTGATGAATACGTTTCACTGTAGTCATCATCACTTTTTTTCTTGTTACTGTCTGACTGAGTTGCTTGTTCGGATGTGGCGCTATTGCTCGCTTCACTTTCTGATTGCGTTGTTTGGTATTCCTCAAGTTTTTTATATGAATCTATATTTTTAGTCGCGTCTTCGTATAACGCTGATTCAGATGTTTTAGCTGTACCATTTGGTTTTTCAGTCTTTGTTGAAGGATGTGTCTGAGCGTCTTTGCTTGAAGTTGTGCTATCTACTGTCGAATGTGCTTTTACATCCGTCTGTGTTTTAACCGTTTTTGGCGTTTCTGATTCAGGCTTAACGTCATGACCTGTTTTTCTTTCATCAGATTCTTTTTTAACTTTTTCTGTTTCTTTTGTGATTGGCTCTGCTTTTTTTACTGGCTTTTCTACCGGTTTTGGCTCAACAATATAATCACCATTTAATTTTTTAATGATAGGTCGAGTTTCTTCTTTTGGTCGTTGACCTAACCAAGCATTAATTTTTCTAACGTCGCCAACATTTAATGTGCCCGCTGCTTGTTTTAAATTGATTAAACTTAAAATATAGGCGTAACGATCATCTGCATATTGACGCTCTGCATCATATAATTCTTTTTCTGCTGTTAAGACATCAACAATCGTACGCGTTCCTACTTTGTAACCTTCTTTCATTCCTTCAAGCGAGCTGCGATTGGAAACTACGGCTTGTTGATCTGCTTTGATTTGACTAATACCTGAAATAGCGGTGAGATAAGCGGTACGTGTTTGATTCACAACATCACGGTGTGTTTGCTCTAATGTGCTGCTCGCTAAATCATACTCGGCAATCGCTTGTCTAACTTGCGATGTCACAGCCCCCCCGCTAAAAATT
>JAJDDC010000100.1 GCA_029260515.1 Phycisphaerales bacterium
CCCCCATCCGTCGCCGTGCCACTTACCGCCGTGCCCACTAGGTCCGTAAACCCCACACTATACGCCGCACTCGTGCCCCCGGCCGTGGTCACTGTCACCGCCCCGAAGATCGCCGGTGTCAACGCGACGCTCAAGTTGGTGAAGGTATTCGTGCCAAACACATTCGGGCCGGTGGAGATACTCTTATCCAAAATATCGATGGCCCCCAGTGCGTACACCGTCCCATGACCCTCGATAAAGCCTTGGCCCGTCAGGGTAAAGTTGGCCGTCGTGCTCGACACTGACGTCAGGTCGACGATGCTCACCGTCGGGACAATCTGCAAGAGACGCTGGGCATTGAGTTGATCGCCCACGATCGAGACCACTCCGGTCACCGCATCGGTTGGGACCAGCACTGTCAGCTCTGTCCCCGCCCCGTTGACAGAAATCGGCGCTACCACTCGCTCAGAGATCGTGCCGGAATTATTACTTATTTGAAACACCACATCCGTCGAGACATCAAAGTTGGTTCCCTGGAGGATAATATCTTGGCCGGGATTGGCCGCGGCACTGAGCCCATCCGCCGCCACCCCACTGTCCGCTGTCGCCAGGATACCGGTAAACGTTCGCTCAAAGGCCGCACTCGTGCCCCCCAACGTTGTCACGGTGATCGGGCCCGTCGGTACGCCATTGGGCACCCTGAGCGCCACATTCGTGTTGGTGCCAAAGTTTTCATCAGGGCCCGTCACCACACTCTGATCCGTCAGCGTGGTGCCGCCAAAGTTCACCGCTAGGATGCCTTCGGTGAATCCACTGCCAGTCAGATTCATCGTTCCGCCATGGAAGGCGCTTCCCAGGCCTTGTTCCACATCCGTCAGCGTCGGTACCACTTGCAGGAACAGCCCGGCTAATTCCCGCTCCAAGCGCACCATGCCACTGGCCGCTGTCGTCGGCAAGACCACCTCCAGGCTACTGCCATCCCCGGCAATGTTCGTCGGCGTCACAAGGGTTGTTCCGATGCGCCCGGCAAAATCACTCGTGGTGAATACCACCCGATCGCCCACGACCAAGTCTGTCCCCGTAAGCGTAATCGTTTGTCCCGTATTCGCCGAGGCTAGCCCGCTTTGGGCGGGCGTGCCACTGGTCGCCGTCGCTGTGAAGCCCGTCAGACTGGTACTGCCGCCCGCCTGTCGTTCCAGATGCAGGAGATAGTCGCCCGTCCCGCCGGTCACCCCGCTATCCGCCACCGTCGGATCATAGGCCGTATTGGCCCAGCCACTCACGCCGATGTAATAGGTGCCCGTCGCCGGCAAGGCGAGGAAGGCGATCCGAGGATCGTTTCCGCCATTGCCGCTGAACCCATCCGCCGCCAGTTGCGTGCCACTGGCATCAAAGAGCCGCACATACAAGAAGCCCGCCCCGGCTAGACGCTCGACATCCAGACTTACCACATCCCCCGCGTTGCCCGTGAGGCTGAAGAGATCCACATCCCGCCCGGCAAAGGCATTATCGCCAATGGTCGGATCAATGGTGACCCGACTGTCGCTCGGCAACGTAATTGCCTGCGCCGTGGCGAGCGTGTCGCCTAGATCCGTAGTCGTGACGACATCCGGTAGTGTGGTAATGGTCACGGCTGGCCGTAGCGTGAAGCTGCCGCCACTGGTCGTCACCGTGACGACCCCCGCACTCACCCCCGTCGGCACCGTGAGCGTCAGAATTTGCTGATCCAGGAAGCCCGCACTTGTCGTGTTGCTATCGGCTGTCGTCACGACATCCAGCCCAAACGCCGCTTGGCCATCAATGAGCACACTGAGGTCCCCTTCGATGAGCCCCGTACCTTCCAGCACAATCTGATTGCCGGTGACGATCGCGCCACCCACGCTCCGCAGCGTCGGCACAATCTGCAAGGCAAGGACGGTGTCACTGCCAATGACACGCACCTCGCCCGTTTGTGCGAGGGCCGGCACCTGTACCGTCAACAGGGTCCCGCCATTACTGGCGGTGCCCGTTCGATGCAACACACCCTCGACGCCTTGATCATCGCGCGCCGTAAACTGCACTATCGTGCTGTTGGACACAAACCCTCGGCCCGTCAACACAATCGATTGGCCCGTATTGGCAGCCGCCTGGCCTGCATCAGTTGAGGCGCCCACGCTCGCCGTGGTCCCCACCTGCACCCCTGTGAACTCGATAAATGCGGGCTCCGCAAAGACTGGCCCCGCCAATTGGAACGAGCCGCCCGCCGTCGTCACCATGATGGGGCCTTCCACCGCTAACGGGGCCACCAGGCGATACGTGCTATTGCGCGTGCCCGACACATCCCCATCTAAGATGGTGGTGCCAGAGGTCGAATCATTGGTGAACGCATCCGTGATGATGGTGCCGCCGATCATGACCGTACTGGCTCCTTCCATGAACCCCGAGCCCAGCAAATCAAACGTGCTGTCCAGTCCCGGACGGCCCGTCAGGCCGGCAATCACCGGGACCACTTGCAACAGCTCACTGCCTGATGCGGCTCGCGCAAACGTCTGTGTGCCACTCCCATTGGCAAACGCCTCGTGAAAGACTTCTGTGCCATCAATGATCACATCGAAGAAGTCTGCACTCAGCCCATCCCAGTCGTCGAGGATGTACAGATCAAATGTCAGCGTATACTCCACCCCGGCGGTCAAACCACCCACTTCTAAGCGCTGACTGCCGCTGCTGAACCGCCCTGAAAATTCCGTGAAATTCGCCGGGACCGTGTTGTCCGTTGCCGCCTCTTGCCAGTTGGCTTGTGCCCCTCCTTCAAAGTCATCACTAAAGAGCACCGTACCCGGGGCCCCGGTCAGGGCCACGGCCACATTGTCCAAGCCCCAGGATTCGTTCCCAATGCCTTCCAACCCTTCATCCGTAAAGAAGATCTCGGTCGTCGCCCCCGTCGCCGTGAAGCTCAGTGTCAGGTCGCGATAGATGGCATCAGGCGAGCTGCTAAAGCCTAAGTTTTGACTGCCGATGGTCGTGACCGTGATGGCACCGGTTTGCGCTAAGTCGGGCACAATCACCTGCGCGCGCGTCCCGGCGGCATTGACCGCCGTTGGCGTCACCGCAATCACCGATTCCACTCCCAACGCATTACGCGTGGGCACCAAGACTCGCAAGCCCGGCACATTTAAGTTGGTCCCTACAATTTCAATGGCTTGGCCGACATTCGCCGAGCCTTCGCCCCCGATGGCGGGTAAGCCGTCAGCGGCAAGACTGATAATGTCTGTGATAGTCGGCACCGGTTTTACGCCCGGATCAGCGGCGAGATCCAACTGATACACGACGCCATTGGTGGAGCTGGCCAGCAAGTTGCCCGCCCCATCAAAGGCGAGCCCGCTTAACTCTGAACTGATCCCCTGTAACGCCACATCCACCGTCCGCACCACCGTGCCGTCCGTTGGCAACAC
>JAJDDC010000101.1 GCA_029260515.1 Phycisphaerales bacterium
TAGACTATTATTGAAACTTGTGGGGATCCCTCAGAGCTAAAGCATGGCCTTGTGAATGCTTTTCAAATTAATCACCCAACCAAGCCATAAAACACCATAGCATTCTCGCATAAAATTTTATGCGCTGCTTTCTCATCAAAACTCGTTTGAATAATAACTAAGTCATCCAGATTAAAAATGCGTGGTGCTCGTGTACCTGGTAAGTCGGTGCCGAACATTAAGGCGTTGGGATTTGCTTTGTATAACGTTTTTAATGCTATTGATACATCAAAATCAACACGCATAAAACCCGTTGCTTTAACGTGCACGCCCTTTTGTGCTAAAGCAACTAAATCGTTAAACCCTGCTTTTGATAGCCCTAAATGATCGATGCTGACTTTAGGCAATGATAACAATAGGGGAGACAGTGTTTTTAAATCAGTAGAATCAACATAAAGTTCAACATGCCAATTAACTAATTCATAGATTCGTTTAGCTGTGTTTTTAATGTGTTTTACATTTTCTGATCCGTTGCGATACAGATTAAAACGCACAGCGCGCACACCCGCTTGATTCAGTTGTATAATGTCTTCATCAGTTGCATCAGGTGCTAAATTAGTCACGCCGACAAAGTTAGCCCCTAGTTTTTGTAAAGCATTAATTAAATAGGTTTGGTCAAATGCTTGAAACGAACCAGAAACAACCGTTCCGCCTGTAATATTTAAACCGAGTTGTTGTGTTTGTTTTTGATAATCATGCGCTGTAAAAGTATCCGGCAAATAACCTTTGTTTGGTGTTAAAGGAAAGTTCGGGTCAATAATATGAAAATGTGAATCAAAAAGTTGTGTTGTCATTTCTGATTGTACTCCAGTATCGACTTAACTTATTTGTTTTTTGCCAAGGTAAACCGTTAACATCAGTTTTTGTTGAGGCTTAGTGTTATTTTGTTTTTTCTTTATTTGCTGTGACATGTTACTTCTTAATTTTTGTGTTGGGTGTGATCGTTAAGTATTGCTGTAATGATGGCGGAATGGTGACAGCTTAGCAAGAACCGGACAGCCCTGACGAGTGATGTTGTTAGTTAACAGGGTCATCTGCAAAGTTTCATGCCCCGTTGACGATCTATATTTTGATTAGCTCAATAGAAACATGGGTTTTATATGCTTGCCGCTATGTATTAGCCGTTTAGCCTGAAAAACCAAGCTGTCGCCAAGCCTCATAAACCACCAGGGCAACACAATTTGACAAATTTAAGCTGCGAATATTAGCGAGCATAGGGATGCATAAAACCTGTTCTTCAGGTAACTGTTCTAAAGCAGTCGATTGAATTCCCGTGATTTCTGAGCCAAACAATAAATAATCCCCAGCTTGATAACTCACATCGCTATAGTTTTTTTTGCCGCTTGTTTCGATAGCCCACAGCCGTTTCGGTTTTTCATTTTTTAAAAAGGCATCAAAATGAAGGTGTTCTTTAACACGAGTAAATTCATGATAGTCTAATCCCGCGCGGCGCAGGCGTTTGTCATCGAGCTCAAAACCCAAAGGGTGAATTAAATGTAATTCACAGCCAGTGTTTGCACAAAGACGAATAATGTTACCCGTGTTGGGTGGAATGGTTGGGTTTAATAAGACAACGTTAAACATTATTGATAGATATACATCGGATTATTAAACTCGCGTGTTTGTGCTGCTGTGTAAGGATTTCTCTTTTTTGTGTTGAGTTCAATTAAGAATGCGCGATGTTGCAAATACGCATCGCGTGCAAAAACATAAGGATCAAGTGCTGCACGATTAAAAAGATCTTGTGATTTTAATAGCTGCGCACGCGTATTCAATAAACTCAGTCCATATAATCCCCAGCGTAGATAAAAGCTTTTGATAAGAAGGGTATATGCCGACAGTGAGAAGAAATTGATAGCGCGACCAAAAGCATCTCGAATATTACCGGGCCCTAAAATAGGAATGACAAGATACGCTGAATTTTCCCAGCCCCAAGCAGCGAGCGTTAAGCCAAAATCATTATAGCTTTGTTCAAGGCCTGCCTGTTTAGCCACATCGACAAGACCGCCGATTCCGGCTGTTGAATTAATGAAAAAACGCCAAACATCTGAAGTAGCTTGATAGAACCTTCCTTGCAACACGTCATTAATAACAATGGGTAGATTCTCTAGGTTGATAAAAAAGTTATTCACGCCGTGATTAAGCGGTTTTGGCATGATATCGACATAAGCCTCTGCAAGCGGTTGAGCAATGGCTTTATCAAGGTCGTTGTTTAACCCAAAGGTGAATCGGTTTAAACTTTCCAAAGGGTCATTTACGTTTTCTGGATCAAAGCTGCCAGCGGCTTGTTGTTTTTCTTGTTCTGCTGAGACTAAGGCAAAGATCGAGTTATCTTCTTTTTGTTGTTTTGCATGTTGTTTTGATTTTTCGTGTGTATCAATGGCATTGAAAACTTCATCATCACTCATTTTTTTAGCTTGCGGTTTTTCGTTGGTGCTCGTTGCTGCTGCGTGATATTGCGCAAACGCTAAAGGGGTTAGTAAGATGCAAGCAGTAAAAATAAATCCTAAAATACATTTCTTCACAGAGTGGTAGTCCTTGTTGAGAGTAGATTCACGAAGTGAAGAGCTTAATGAAAATCGTTTTATCAGGCAAGTCAAAAATGATAACGTTTGTTTTATAAATCTGCTAAACTATTTGGCTAATAAATTAACTTTTTAAAGGAGTCATGCTATGCGTAAACCATTTATCGGCGGAAACTGGAAAATGAATGGTACAAAATCTGTGCTTTCTGATTTGCTGAGCAATGTAAAAGCGCAAACGGCGAATTTAACCGATGTCGATATCGTTGTGTTTCCAAGTTTTGTTTATTTAGACGGTATGAAAAAATTGCTCAATGGTGCAAATATTCATCTTGGTGGGCAAAATCAGTCTGATCATAACGAAGGTGCGTTTACCGG
>JAJDDC010000102.1 GCA_029260515.1 Phycisphaerales bacterium
TTCTCTCCGATCCCCCCCTCTCCCCCCTGGGGAGAGGGCCGGGGTGAGGGGCTCCGTCTCCTCCTCTTCCTCCTCCCCGACCTGCCGACCTGACGACCTCCCACCTGCCGATTCCCCCTCCCGCCGACTATCATCCGCCCCGATCCCGCTTAACCCGGAGCCCGCCCGTGTCCAAGCCCGCCTTCCACTGCCGAGTCGTCACCCCCGCCGCCCAACTCCTCGACCACGAGGCGAAGTACGCCTCGGTCCCCCTCTGGGACGGCATGATGGGCATCCTCCCGGGCCGCGCCCCCATCGTCGCCCGCCTCGGCGCCGGCGAACTCCAGCTCGACATCCCCGACGCCAACCACACCAACCCCGCCTCCCGCTCCTACTTCATCGCCGGCGGCTTCATGCAGATGTCCACCGACACGCTGACGATCCTCGCCGAGCAGGCCATCCCCGCCGAGCAACTCAGCGAGGCCGAGGCGCAGGCCGAGCTCGCCGAGGCCGAGGCCCGCCAGGTGCCACACGACGCGCCCGACAAGGCCGCCGCCGCCGACAAGATCCGCGCGCAGCGCGACGCCGCCCGATGGAAGCTCCGCATCGCCCGCCAGGCCAAGGGCCGCGGCATCTGAAGCAGAAGGCATGAGGGATGAGGGATGAGGGATTAGGGATTAGGGATTAGGCAATAGAGAGCCTCTGCGCACACGCGGTCTCTACCTATTGCCTATTGCCCATGCCTAATGCCTAATGCCCAATGCCCAATGCCGAATGCCTTCCACCTACTGCCTCTTCGACATCGCCCTCTGAATATCCCGCTTCGCGTCGCGGTCCGCGATCGTCTGCCGCTTGTCGTGCGCCCGCTTGCCCCGCGCCACGCCGATCAGCAGCTTCGCCATCCCGTCCTTGAAGTACAGCTTCAGGGGCACGATCGTCACGCCCTTCTGCTCCACCTGCTTGGCCAGCTTGACGATCTCGCGCTTGTGCGCCAGCAGCACGCGGTTGCGGACCGCCGGGTGCTGGCTCTGCCCCGCCGGGCCGTACACCCCGACGTTGATCCCGTGCAGCGTCAGCCGCAGCGGCGACGACTGGGCCATCACGTACCCCTCCGCGATCGAGCAGTTCCCCGCCCGGATCGACTTGACCTCCGACCCCTGCAGCTTGATCCCGACCTCCAGCGACTCGTCGATGAAGTACTCGTACCGCGCCCGCCGATTCTCGATCGTCGGCGCCCCCTCCCCCTTCGACTTCTTGCCCTTCTTCGCCATCGAACGCAACGATAGACGCCGGCGCCCCCGAGCCCCGCACCCCACGCCCACGACGAACCGCGATTCGCGGGGTCCTACCCGTCCACCACCCGGTTCCGCAACACCCCGACCCCCGAGATCTCCACCTCGACCTCGTCACCCGCCTTCAGGAACACAGGCGGCTTCCTCCCGAAGCCCACCCCGCTCGGCGTCCCGGTCAAAATCACCGTCCCCGCCCCAAGCGTCGTCCCGCGGCTCAGCTCCGCGATCAGCCCCGCCACCGGGAAGATCATGCCCGCCGTCGTCGCGTCCTGCCGCACCTCCCCGTTCACCCGGCACACGATCGACAACGCCTGCGGGGCCGCGACCTCACCCGCCGGAACCACCCGCGGCCCCAGCGGGCAGAACGTATCAAAGCTCTTGCCCCTGCAGAACTGCCCCCCCGCGCCCTCCTTCTGCCACCACCGCGCCGACACGTCGTTCGCGCAGCAATACCCCAGGACATGCTCGAGCGCGCGCGCCGCCGGCACGTCCTTGCACGCCGTGCCGATGATGACCGCCAACTCCGCCTCGTAATCGACCTGCTCTCCCCCCGTCGCCCCATCGCGGCACAGATCCGGGATCACGATCTCGTCCCCGTCCAGACACGCCGAGCACGGGTTCTTCGTGAAGTACATCGGGCGCTCGGGCGCCTTGCCCCCCATCTCGCTCGCGTGATCGGCGTAGTTGCGCCCGATCCCGATGATGTGCCCCAACCCGAGCGGCGCACCGCCATCACGCTCGACCGCAACACCATGCCCAACCCGAACCAGCTTCATGTGTCTGTTCTCCTCCCTCTCCCCTTGGGGGTGTGGGGGGGGTGGGGGGCCCCCCCGTCCTCTCCGCCGTCTACACCACCTCGATCTCGCGACTACCTGGCACAAACCCCGCCCCCGCCCCCCGCGACAGCAACTCCTCGATCGCCCCCCGTCCCCGATCACCCATCTCCACCGTCAGCCCGCTCACGTACATCGCAAGGTAATTGTCCACCAGCGCATCATCCTCCCACTCCGCCCGATCCCCCGCGTTGCGCCGCAGGAACTCCCGCGACTCGGCCCGATGCTCGACCGCGAACCGCACCGATTCGCCGAGCAACCCCGCAACCTCGCGCACCGTCCCCGCCCCGAACCGCTCGTCCAGGTCCCGACGCACGACATTGAGACCGAGCGCCAGGGGCGCCCCCGTCTCCCCCGCCCACCACTGCCCCAGGTCTATAACCGCCCGCAACCCCAACTCCCCGAACGTCAGCTGCGCTTCATGGATCAGAAGCCCCGCGTCCACCTCTCCGCGTGCCACCGCCCCCGGGATCTCACTGAACAACATCTCGACATGCTCGAACCCGCGATCACCCCCCGCCCGCGAACGAGCCGTCGCGTCCTCGCGACGGACTCCCCCGAGCATCAACCCGAGCGTCAGGAACGCGCTCGTCCGCACCCCGGGCACCGCGACCCTTAACCCACGCAGGTCCTCGGGCGTGCGCACACCGCTGTCCTCCCGCACAACAACCTTCGGACCGTACCCCTCCCCGAACGATCCCCCGCACGCCGTGATGACGTACCGATCCGCGATATACGGGTACGCCGCGCACGAGATCGCCGTGATGTCGTACGCCTCCCTCCCTCTCCCCCCCGGGGAGAGGGCCGGGGTGAGGGGCTCCGTCCCCTCCGTCTCCTCCTCTTTCCTGCTCCCTCTCCCCCGTGGGGGAGAGGGCCGGGGTGAGGGGGTCTCCATCATCTCGCCGTGCCGCGTGTGCCCTTCCCCAACAACCAACCGATTCAACTCCTCCACATCGCGCGCAACAGTCTTGAACCGGTACCGCCCCGTCTCAACGCCAACCCCCATCGCCCCCGTCAAGGGCCACCACATCACCAGATCATCCGAGTCCGGCGAGTGCGCGAGCGTCAGTTGGACGGTGTCAGTCGTCATCGCCCGATCGTAGTCTCCAAACGCCCCCGCACTCCTCGCACACCGCGACGTCCGGAGCCGTCTCTGGCAGACGGGCATTGCAGGAAGGGCACAAACCGTGGGCCAAACGGCAGCGGGCCTGTCCGATGGCGCCGCCGATCGAACCCGCACGAGCCATCCCAAAAAGGCCCACCCCCAGCGCAACGAACGGCAGCGCGATGGGAGACAGCGCGATCAACGCCGACGAACTCGATGCCGCAACTTTCAGCAACAGTGCAGTCAGAAGAAGCGCGACAAGAAATCCAATGAATGCGCCCGCCAACCAGCGAACTGCGCCGGCACTGTGCCGCCGCTCGTCCTCATGCAACCACTCTCCCGCAGTCGTACCGTCAAACAATCGCTTGGACACGCAGTAGGGGATCTTCCGGCGCTGGTCCGATTCATCCGTGACCTCCACCCCGATGAACCGCCGCTTGGGATCACGCATCGCCCGTTTCACCCACAACCCGCCACGCACACCCGCACTCCGGGCACACAACCACCCCCGACTCCCGCTCGGGCGTCCCCCGCAGATCATAAAAGCAACCCACGCACACCCGCATCGACAGCATCGCCCGCGTCGCCGCCGTGTCGTCCACGTTCATCATCGCCAGCCCCGCCACGATGACGGCCACGATGCTCACGAGCATCGCGTACCCGACCACCCGCCCCGCCAGGCGCCCGGACTCGAAGCCAAACGCCTCCGACGCGACCGTCATCCCGATCACGCACGCGATCAGCACCAGGAACACGACAAAGGGCGCCCCGATCATCCACCTCGCCCAGACGGGCGTCGCCCGCCACCGCGCCCGCCCGAACGCCTTCCGCCGGTCCCAGCGACGCACGACCTTCCGCCGCTTCTCGGCCCGCAGATGCCGCACCCGCCGCCCGTCCTCGTCGCGCACCGTCCCCCACATGTGATCCAACAGCGTCCGCCTCGGATGCGGCGGGAACTCACGCACCCCCGCTACCCCCGTCCGTCTCCCCCACCAACCGCCACGCCGCCCCGCACTCAGGACACACCACGCACCCATCCGCCTCCCGCGGCACCCCCTCCACCTCGTACAAGCACGCCGGACACACACCCACGCGCAGCATCGCCAGCGCCCGCACGCGCGCCTCCTCGCCCGCCCCCGTCGCGACCACCGCCGCCGTCAGCACGATCGCGGCGCCGAGCGACATCAGCACCAGCCCCCCGAAAAACGCCTCGCCGATGCCCACCCCGACGATGTCCGAGAGCGTGTGTCCCACCAGCGACAACCCCCCCAGCACCCACGCTGCCTGACACGTCCAGACCAGCCGCCGCCGCCGCCCCGCCGTCATCTCCCGCACCGCGACCGCGTGCTCACGCCGGCGCTCAAACGCCCGCAAGAACGCACGCACCTCCTCCAGGCTGGCGAGCGTGACCTCGCGCCCCCGCGCGTCGTCCGCCCGCCGCCGCCGCCGCTTCATCGCGATCCCGAGCATGACCCGATTGTTCGCACCCGCGCACACATCAGCCCGCCGAATCCCCCGATTCACCCAAACGCCACGCCGCCCCGCATTCCGGGCACACGACACACCCGTCGTCCTCGACCGCCAGCCCGCCCAGCCCGTATTCGCACGCCGCACACACCCCGTCACGCAGCCTCGCCCCCCGCTCCACACGCGTCCGCCGACCGGGCCACGTCAAGTACATGAGTGACACAACGAGGGTGAGCATCGCCATGACAATCCCCACCTGCGAACAGCGCGCCGCGAGCAGGACGATGTCGATGCCGTCCCCACCGGATCGGGTGAACTGCCACGATGCGATCGCAATCACGCCCATCATCCCAAGCGGGATCAGCAAGGCCGCCACCAACGAACTCCACACGAGCACATGCAACGCCCGTCGCTCCCCGCGGCTCAGCCGCACCGATCGTCTTCGCCGTGGGTACTGCAAGGGACGCTCCACGCCCCGGTCATCCCGTGTCCGCTTTCGGCCGTCCGTGCTCAGTCGTACGCCGAGGATCTTGCGGTCAGCCATCGCCGGCCTCCCCCCCGAGCCGCCACGCCGCCCCGCACTCCGGGCACATGATGCACCCGTCCATCTCCGCCTTGAGCCCTTCGAGTGGGTACAAGCAACTCGGGCACTCGCCCGTCTCGCAAACACGCTCCACCGCCAGCCGCCATCCGGTCCGAACACACAAAACGCCCAGTGCCACAAGGGGCACAAACGGTGTCGCAAACGTCACGATGATCCACCACGTCAGATCGGGCTGATCCGTAAAGTCAATATCCGAAGGTTTCCACGAATACCACAGCAGCCCCGTCGCAGCGACCGCAAAGACGATGCCGCACACCCCGGCAAGAACGAGCACCAGTACACGCCCCGCCCGCGGAACGTCTCGAAACCGGATCGGCGCTCGAGCCGGCACGTTCGGATGCAGGCCGACCCATTTCCCACGGCCATCCCGCCATGGAATCCCTCTCCCCATCAGAACATCCCCATCTGATCCTTCATCAAAACCTGATCCGTCCGCGGATGCTCCACGTCGATCCGGTAGTCCCCGCTGTAGCACGCCGTGCAGTACGACGCCGCCGGGTGCTTCATCACGCCCAGCAACCCCTCGAGCGTGAGAAAATGCAGCGAGTCCACGCCCAGGTAGTCCCGGATCTGATCGACCTCGCGCCCGTGCGCGATCAGTTGCTCGCGTGTCGCGAAGTCCACGCCGAAGAAACAAGGGTGCCGGATCGGCGGGCAGCTGATCCGCAGGTGGATCTCGCTCGCCCCCGCCTCGCGGATCTGCTTCATCTTCTCCCGCGTCGTCGTCCCCCGCACGATCGAGTCATCGACCACGATCACCCGCCTGCCCCGGACGATCTCGCTGACGACGTTGAGCTTCAGCCGCACCGCCGTCCGCCGCTCGTCCTGCGTCGGCTTGATGAACGTCCGCCCGACGTACCGGTTGGGCACGATGCCCTCGCGGTACGGGATCCCGCTCTCGGTCGCGTACCCATTCGCCGCACTCCGCCCCGAGTCGGGCATCGGCATCACGAAGTCCGCGTCCACCGCCCCCTCGCGCGCCAGCGCCGCCCCCATCGCCTCACGCGCCACCAGCACGTTCTGCCCAAAGACAACACTCGACGGGTTCGAGAAGTACACGTGCTCGAACACGCACATCGCCGGCCGCTCCGCGGCCTCCGCGAACCGCCTGCTCTCCACCCCCGCGTCCGACAGTGTCACGATCTCCCCCGCCTCCACCTCCCGCACGAACCGCGCGCCGACCACATCCAATGCCACCGTCTCGCTCGCGACGATCGGCATCCCGTCGTCCAACTCCCCCAGCACCAACGGCCGCCACCCCCACGGATCCCGCGCCGCCTCGATCCGATCCGGGAACAGGAACACGACGCTGAACGCCCCCTGCAGCCGCCGCAGCGTCGCCGCCAGCGGGTCCGCCGCCTCCCGCTGCTCGGGCGACGCGAGAAGGTGGATCATCACCTCCGTGTCGCTCGTCGTGTGGAAGATCCGCCCCTCCTCGGCGAACACCCGCCGCAACGCGTCCGCGTTCACCAGGTTCCCGTTGTGCGCCACCCCCACCTCGCCCCCGAGGTACCGCTCGACCAACGGCTGCGCGTTGCAATGCTGCGACCCGCCCGTCGTCGAGTACCGGTTGTGCCCGATCGCACCCGCCGTCCGCCCGTGCCGCGCCCCCAGCGACACCAGCTCACGCAGCGACCGCCCGTTGAACACCTCCGCGACCAGCCCCATCCCCACGTGCGCGTGCAGCTCCTCGCCGTCCGAGACCGCGATCCCCGCAGACTCCTGGCCCCGGTGCTGCTGGGCGAACAACGCCGTGTACGTCAGCTCCACCCCGTCCCCGCGCCCCCACACGCCGATGACCCCGCACTTCTCCTTCTTCTCCGGAGCGCGTGCAGGCGCCGACAGCACTTCCAGCGGAACTCGACGCGGCGGGTTCGTCTCTGGCACAGCGTTCTCTCGTTTCGAGGGCGTCTCGACCGGCGGGCGCGTCAGTCTAGCGGCCTCCAACCACACTCCCCCGCGCACCAAGAGAGAGGACCCGTGCTCCGACTCTCCGTGCCCATCCCCTTCTCCCTCCCTCTCACCTTGGGGGAGAGGGCCGGGGTGAGGGGTCTCCACCCCCCCCCCCTCCTACCCCCAGTCCGCCGCTGCGTCTCTCCGTCTCTCTCCCCCGCCTTGACCCCCTCCCCCCCCCGACCTTCAATCCACCCCTGGGCATCGAATGCCCGGACCGGCCAGCCCGAAGCCTCGGCCCCCTGCCCGGTCGCTGAACCACAGCACCCCGCCCACACACGGGCGGGAGACGGAAGAAAGGAACGATCCCATGGCCAACTACACAGGCCCCAAGGTCCGCCTCTCCCGACGCGTCGGCGTCCCCATCGCCGACCTCCCCAAGCACACCTCCAAACGCCAGCTCAACCCCCCGGGCATGCACGGCTACCGCGGGCGCCGCCTCCGCGACTACGGCATCCGCCTGCAGGAAAAGCAGAAGCTCCGCTACCACTACAACATCCTCGAGAAGCAGTTCCGCAACACCCTCGAGGACGCACGCTCCAAGCAGGGAAACACGGGCGAGCTCCTCCTCCAGTACCTCGAGCGCCGACTCGACAACGTCGTCCGCCGCATGGGCATCTCGCGCTCCATCTGGGGCGCCCGCCAGATGGTCGTCCACGGCCACGTCCTGGTGAACGGCCGCAAGACCGACCGCCCCTCCTTCTCCGTCTCCGTCGGCGACCACATCACCCTCAAGCCCGGCATCCAGAAGGTCGCCCGCGAGGCGATGGAGTCGCTCGCCGGCCACGAGATCGCCGACTGGATCGACTTCAACCCCTCCGAGCTGAGCTGCAAGATCGTCAGCCTGCCCACGCCCGATCAGATCCCCTTCGACGTCAACACCAACCTCATCATCGAGCTCTACAAGTAAGCAGGCCGATCTCGACTCCGCCGGGACGCCGGGGATGAGCCATCGCGAATCCTCGGGGCCCGGCCCCGAGGATTTTTCTTTCCGCCCACGCCCAGGAAAGCGACGACCACATGCTCAAGTTCCTCCGCAAGTACAACCTCATCATCCTCGTCGTAGGCGGCTCCCTGCTCATGGTCGTCTTCCTCCTCCAGCCCGTCCTCACACGCCTCCAGCCAAGCCCGGCCTCCCGCAAGGTCGGCACCATCGGCCCCGACAACAAAAAGGTCACCCAGGGCGACTTCCAGCAAGCCTCCGACGACCTCCGCGTCATCGAGTCCATCGCCCCGTTCATCCCCCGCGCCGGCCTGGGCCTCCAGCCCAACCGCGAGATGGCCCACTACTACCTCCTGCTCCACGAGGCACAGCGTGCCGGCGTCGTCGGCGGCGTGGACGACGGCGCCTCCTGGATCCCAGAACTCGCCACCGAGCAGGCACGCATCGACGAGATCTCCCAGTACCCACGCCAGTACTGGAACATGATCGCCTCGCAGCCCTTCTTCGCACAGGCCGTCGCCCAGCGCGCCATACAGCTCGAACCGCAGCTCATGGAACGCCGCGAGCAGCTCGCCGGGCGCCTGGGCATCCCCGTCGCACGCGTGGACCAGGCCCTCGCCAACGCCCGCGGCATCTTCCGCCTCCGCACCAGCTACACCTCCACCCTCCGCCTCTCCGCCCCCGACACCCTCGAGCTCGCCCACGAGCGCTTCGACGCCGCCCTCGCCGACCTGCTCGTCGTCCCCGCCTCCCGCTTCGAGAGCGAGATCCCCGCACCGACCGACGCCCAGCTCGCCGCGCACTTCGAGGCGTACAAGGCCGAGATCCCGGGCACGGGCGAGTTCGGCTTCGGCTATCTCCAGCCCGCGTCCGTCAAGCTCGAGTGGCTCATCCTCGACCCCGCCGCGTTCAACGCCGCCGTTGACCCCGACCCCATCGAGGTCCGCAAGCGCTGGACACAGAACCGCGCGACCTACACGCGTGACTTCGCAGACGAGCGCGCCCGCATCGAGACCGAGCTCCGCGCCCAGGAGGCCGAGCGCCTCATGGTCGAGGCCGACGGCGTCATCCGCCGCGAGGTCCTCGCCAAAACCCGTCAGCTCGAGACCGACGACTCGGGCCACCTCGTCGTCCCCGCAGACTGGGACCAGCGCCGCCCCCGGATGTCCGACATCGCCCTCCGCCTCGTCGCCGACCTCGAGGCCAGCGAGGGTGTCCGCGTGCCGATGCCCCGTGTCGAGTCACGCGAGGCGGGCTGGCTCAACGCCCAGGACCTCTCCACGATCCCCGAGCTCGGCCGCGCCAGCTTCCGCGTCGGCGCCACCCCCATCCCGGCGCCGCTCCTGCCCCTCATCGTCCGCGAGAACGAGACCGGCCAGCGCTCCCCGCTCAACCCCCAGGTCGGCGTCCCCATCGTCGAGACCCCCGCGACCGACGACACCGGCCGCCGCTTCTACGTCACCATCCTCGCCGCCCGCCGCGAATCGCCGCCCGACACGCTCGACGACGTCCGCGCCCAGCTCACCGCCGACCTGACCTCCAAGCTCGCCTACGACAAGCTCCTGGCCGAAGCAACCCGGTACGCGCAGCTCGCCCGCGAGGAGGGCCTGCCCGCGGTCGCCGCGATGCTCGCCCCGTCGGAAGGCGCCGCGCCACACACCGTGGACACCGACGTCCTGCTCACACGCCTCAGCGCCACCCCGCTGGTCGCCCCCGAGCTCTCCGACCCCCGCGTCCGCCAGGCGACCGACTTCCTCGAGGCCGCCGTGGACGCCGCGGCACAGCGCCTCGACCCCGTCGCCCCGATCGGCGCCTCCCCGCTCGACGAGTCGATCGTCTGGGGCGCCGCCCCGCTCGAGCGCCTCGTCGTACTCGCCCGCCTGACCGCCTACCGCCCGGTCACGATCGAGGACTTCCGCCTGCGTTCCCGCGCCCTGGTCCGGGCCGAAGCGTCGCAGCTGCTCGCCGAGGCGACCGAGGCCGACGAAGTAAACCCGTTCTCGTTCGACGCGCTCTCGTCGCGGGCGAACTTCATCGTCGAGTCCGACAAGGACGACGAGCCCGCCGAGGACGACGACGCGACCGAGGGCGACCCCGCCCAGGGCTGACCCCCCCGGGGCGCCCTGCTCAGACCCGCGCCCGCGCCCACCCGCCCTGCACGAACCGCGCGCTGAATATCAGCGACCGCAGCGCAACCTCCCCGCACAGCGCGATCCACATCCCCACCAGCCCCCAGTCCACCGGCGACGGGTTCTCCAAGAACCGCCCCCCGCCCAGGGGGATGTCCACCCCGCTCAGCAGGTACGCCGCGGGCAGGCGGATCGCGTACGTCGCGATCCAGCTCAGCCACATCACCACACGCACGTCCCCCGCCCCACGCAACGCCCCGCGCACCACGATCGTCACCGCGAACGGCGTCTGGATCACCCCGCACACCACCAGCAAGTCCGGTGTCGTCAGCATGTGCTCGGGCTGATCGCTCAGCACCGACACGATCCATTCGGGCACACTCACGAACGCCACGCCCAGCAGGCTCATCACTACAGCCGCGACCATCGTGCACCTGATCACCGCACGGCGCGCAAGCTTCGCGCTTCCCGCGCCCAGATACTGGCCCGCGAGCGTCGCGGCCGCCGTCCCCAGCGCGAACCCGGGCAGGAAACTAAACGACTCGATCCGCACCGCGATGATGTGCGTCCCCAGTTGTCCCCCGGCGTCCCCCGCCGCAAGCGCCGCCGCCCCGAGCCACCCCACCATCACCATCACCAGGAAGTTGCCGACCCACATCCCGAGCGACTCGAGAAAGTTCGGCAAACCGAGCCGCACCAGCCGCCGGACCGTGTGCCAGTGTGGCCTCAGCCACCGCGCCTTTAGCCGGATCCCCCACCCCCCGCCCAGCGCCATCCACACGATCATCCCCGCCGCGACCAGATCACCCGCGACCGTCCCGACCGCGATCCCCGTCACCCCCAGGTCGAACCCGAACGGGTTCTCGAGCACCATCTCCCGCACACCCCCCTCGCCCGCCCGCGTCATGTCGTACCCCGACAGCGCGTAGCTCACCAGGATGTTGACGATGTTCCGCACCGTCATCGCGATCAGAGGGCGTTTGGCGTCCCCCGCCCCGCGCGAGCACGCCGCCAGCACGAACAACACCGACGCCCCGGGCACGCCCAGCGAGATCACAAGCATGTACCGCTCGAACGCAGCCCCCGCCCCGGGCGTCATGTTCAAGAGCCACGTCACGACCGGCGCCCCCACCGCGACGACCGCCCCCACGCCGATGCCCGCGACCACCGCCAGCGTCGCCGCCTGCCCGAGCACCGCGTTCGCGACCCCCACACGCCCGCGCCCGACCGACCGCGCGATCAACGCCGTCGCACCCACGCCCAGCGCCATCACCACCAGCCCGATGAACCACATGATGTAGCTGGCGCCCCCTATCGCGTCGGTCTCATCGACGCCGAGCCCCGCCGCAAGCTTCGTGTCCGTCAGCCCCACCAGCGAGTTCAGGAAGCTCTCGAGCGTCACAGGCCACGCCAGCACCCACACCGCCCCCCACATGCTCAGGCCCGCGAGCTTCCCCGACTTGAGCCGCCCGTCTGGCGTCAGCCCCCCCCCGCCCCGACGCACCCCCCCGCCCCGAACCGCCGGCCCCTCGGTCAGCTCGACCCGCTCACACTCCAGCGGCTCGATCCGCCCGCCCTCCGAACTTTCCCCCGGCTCACGCCCCATCAACCCAGCCCTCCGTGACCCAGCCGCGATCGTAGGCCCCGCCGTCGCCCGCTCCGTCGGACGGATCATCCTACATGAACCGAGTTTCTCGCCCGACCAAGCCCAACTCGGATCCAATAAACTCGCACGTACGCACGGCGCGTCATGTACCGTGAACCGCACTCGCCCCGGAGCACATCGACGACGACTGGCTCATCGACGAGCTCGCGATGGAGGTTCATGAACAGCTTCAGCCTGTTCGACATCCTCTGGGTCTTCCTCGCCGTCGGGGCCGCGTTCGGCGTCGCCTCCGGAGAGGGGTTCAACCTCATCGGCGACTGACGCGACCGATCACGCCAGCAGCGCATCCAGCAGCTCGGGCACCCCCTGCGCCCGAGTCGCCACCGTCTCGAGCACCGGGCGCCTGCCCGCCACGTCCTTCAGGTCCCGCACCAGCTCGTTCTCACCCGGGTGGTCCGCCTTGTTGCACACGAACAGGTCCGCGATCTCCAGGATCCCCGCCTTGTCCATCTGCACCGCGTCGCCCATCCCCGGCGTCAGCACCACCGCCGTCGTGTCCACATGCTCACGGATCTTCGTCTCGTT
Organism: Phycisphaerales bacterium; assembly: GCA_029260515.1. Lineage (GTDB taxonomy): Bacteria > Planctomycetota > Phycisphaerae > Phycisphaerales > UBA1924 > JAJRXR01. The sequence continues at coordinate 12,497 of JAJDDC010000102.1, forward strand.
CTGCCCCGCGCCCACCGTTTCCACGAACACCGTCTGGTACGCATCCCCCGGTGGGACAGGCGTCCCGCCTGTCTTCTCGCCCGCCCCCCCGATCAGCCCGATGATCGCCTCCAGCGACCGGTAGTCCTCCCCGCTGATCGCCAGCGACCGGTAGAACACCCGCTCGCCCAGGTTGTTGAAATCCACTCGGAGCCGATCCCCCAAGAGCGCCCCGCTCGTGATCGGGCTCATCGGGTCGAACGCAACGACCGCACACCGCCCGAGCCCGCCGCCCGGGTCCGCCTCGCTCCGCCGCGTGTACTCGCCCACCAGCTGCGCCACGAGCGTGCTCTTGCCCGCCCCGGGCGAGCCCGTCACGCCGATCACACGCGCCGGGCGCCTGCGAACCGCGTCCGATCGCACACCCCCGCCCTCGTGCACCAGCGAGATATCCCGTGCCAGCTGCGCCGTCGCGTGCCCGCCATCGACCGACGGCGTGCGCCCGCGCGTCGCCTCGCGCACCGCCCCGACGATGTCCAGCAGCCCCGTCCCGGTCGTAAAGCACCGCGCGATCCCGAGCCCGAGCAGCTTCGGGATATCTTCCTGCGGCAGGATCCCGCCCATGTGCACCGTGATGTCCCCACGCCCCACCTTCGCCAGCGACTCGATCAGCCGCGCCCCCAGCGTCAGGTGCGAGTTGCTCATCATGCTCGCCGCGACGACGTCCACGTCCTCGTCGCGCGCCGAGATCGCCAGGCTCTTGGGCGTCTGCCACAGCCCCGAATAAATAACATGCGCCCCCGAGTCGCGCAGCGCCCGCGCAATCACCTTCACCCCACGATCGTGCCCGTCCAGACCCATCTTGCCCAGCAGCACCCGCGGCCGGTGCCCCAGGTCCCCCACCCGGTCCTTCTTCTCAAACTCGCTCGTCGCCGTCCCGAGTGTCGAGGTCATACCGCTCCCGCCAGCAAAGCCCTGGGCCCCAGGGAGGCAATCGTAGGGTTCCCCCCGCCACGCCGCGCCCGCCGCCCGACCACCCCGATCCGCCCTACAACTGCCCACCCATGAAGGCCGTCCTGCTCATCGCCGCCGCATACCTCGTCGTGAGCATCGCCACGTTCGCGATGTTCGCCCGCGACAAACGCGCCGCCCGCCGCCGCCTGCCGCGCACCCCCGAACGCGTCCTGCACACCCTCGAACTGCTCGGCGGCTGGCCCGGCGCCCTCGCCGCACAACGTCTGCTCCGCCACAAATCCCGCAAACCCTCCTACCGCCTCGTCCTCGCCCTCATCATCTGCGCCCACCTCATCGCCTGGGCCGCCCTCGCCTGGCTCCTGCTCAACTGACGCATCCCCCCGGCGGGACCGGTTTCCAACCGGCCCGGGATGTTCGCCACAGTGACACAGAGACCCAAGGCGGGATTCACGGGCGTGGGATCGGCGCACATTCTCGCCCGATTCATCTTCTCTCGTTGCCCTCTGCGCCTCCGCGGCGAATCCCGCGCTTACAACGCCTTGCGCGCCGGCAGCACCACGTTCGCCAGCAGCAGCCCCGCCACCAGCGACACCGCGATCACGATCATCTCGAACGCCAACTCCACGCCCGCGATCGCGTCGTGGCTCGTGAACGCCGCGAAGCTGCGGAACCCGATCGCCCCGGGCACCAGCAGCAGGATCCCGGGCACGCTGGCCACAACGCTCGGCCGGTTCAGCACCCGCGCGTACCCGTTCGAGAACACGCCGATCGCGAACGCCGCGACGCACACGCCCACCTCCGCCCCAAGCTCGCGCACGCCCACCCGAGCACCGAAGAACGCGACCACCGCCGACACCCCGATCACCCACACGTCCACCCACCGCGCCCGGAACAGCACCACGAGCGACGGCGCCGTCACTACCAACGCCGCCCACACCGTCCACTCCGGGAGCGTCGCCCCCTGCTCGCCCATCCCCAATCCCAGAAGCCGCCCAAGCCGCTGGCCCACGAGCACCCCGAACCCGATCGACACGAGCACCGTCAGCGCCCCGATGAGTCTGGCCGTCCCCGAGACGAGGTTCCGCGTCGACAACTCCGTCACCGCGATCGTCAGCGTCAGCCCCGGGATCAGATAAATCACCCCCGCCAGCGTGACCGTCTCGACCGACAGCATCCCCCACACACGCGATCCGAGCATCGCCACGAGCACCGCAACGACCCCCGCGACGAACTCGAGCACCCGCGCATACGCCCGGTTCCGCCGCGCCAGGTCGCACAGCACGCCGATGACCATGCCCACGACCGCCGCCGTCGCCATCTCGCCCCACGCCCCGCCGAAGAACCGCGCCGCCGACGCGGACACGAGCATGAACGCGAGCACCGGCACGAGCGACCCGTACCTGTCGCGCGCGCCCACGACCTCCCGGATCCGAGCGATCCCATCGCGCACGCCAAGACGCTCGTCCCAGACGTCGTTGAGCACCGTGTCCAGCAGCACCAGCCGCTCGAGGTTCACGTCGCTCGAGTTCACCTCGACCAGCCGCGTCTCGCTCTCGCCGTCGATCTCGTAGACCGCGAACACCGCCGTGGGCGTCGCGAAGAAGCTCGCCTTCACGCCCAGCTGCCCCGCCAGCGCCGACACCGCCTCCTCGAGCCGGTGCGCCGGCGCCCCGTACGCCGCTAGCCCCGCCGCCAGCTCCGTCAGCAGCGTCACCTCCGGCGTGTGCACGCGCCCGACCGGCCCGCCAGCATCGATCTCAGCCATCCGCGCCATGGCGTCCATCCCCAACGCTAGGCCAGCTCCCCACCCAGCCCGCCGCGCCCCTCGCGCTCGACCCCTACCCCTCCCGCACCTCCCTCGACCACCGCACCCCCAGCGACACGATCCGCTCGATCATCCGCCCGTACGCGATCCCCGACGCCTTGCACGCCAGCGCGAACTCGTCGTCCTGCGACAACTGCGGGTTCGGGTTCGACTCGATCAGGTACGCCCGCCCGTCGCCCGCCAGCCGCAGGTCCATCCGCGCGTACCCCGTCTGCCGCAACGCCCGGTACGCCCTTCTGCACTGCGACAACACCCGCTTCTCCACCTCCGCCCCCAGCCCCGCCTCCACGATCTCCAGCCCCGTCTGCTTCTGGTAGCTCGGACTCCGCTTCACCTTCTCCGTCGCGATCCGCGCCGCCCCCTCGGCCATGTTCGTGAACCGCATCTCCATCACCGGCAACGTCTCCAGCCGCCGGTTCCCCACCACCGACACGTACAGCTCCCGCCCATCGATGTAGCTCTCGGCGATCGCGTCCGTCCCGATCCGCTCGTGCACGAAAGCCACCCGCTCGCCCAGGCTCTCGTCGACGTGCACCACCGACGCCTGGCTGATCCCCACCGAACCGTGCGCCGTCAGCGACTTGACGATCAGCGGGAACTCCAGCCGCTTGGGCCGCTTCACCACCCGCCCGACCCGGAAGATCGCGTACTCGGGCGTCCGCACCCGCGCCCGCCGCAGCAGCCGCCGCTGCAGCGACTTGTTCGTCGAGAACAACATCCCCGCCGGGTTGCACCCCGTGTACGCCTGCCCGATCAGCTCCAGGTACCCCAGGCAGTACGCCATCTTCGCCTGGCTGTGCGCAAACTCCTCGAGCAGGTTAAAGACAACGTGCGGCTTGAACGAACCGATCGCCTCGTTCAAGGGCGCGAGGTCATCCTCCAGCCCCACCACCTCCACCTCGTGCCCAAGGTGGCGCAGCTCGAACACCACGTCGTAGTCCGTCTTGACCCGCTCGACCTCGACCGCGCTCAAGCCGTCGAGCGTCTCGGGCGGGACCAGGTCCTTCCGCGTCATCACCAGCACACGCCGAGACCGCATGAACCCAGACTACCCCCGCGCGCCCTAGCTCGCCTTCCCCCCGACCCGCCGATCTCACGGCCTCACAACCCGCCCTACATCGACACCCGGTGCCTCCCCGAGTGCAGATAGTTCATCGTCTGCACCGTCAGCATGATCGCCGCCTCACGCGCCAGCCCTTCCTCATTCTCGCGGCTCGCCCGCAGCCCCAGCTCGTCGCCCCGCTCGATCATCTCCCCGAGCACCTGATCGATCATGTACTGGTACTGCCCCGTCCAGTAGCTCACCAGCCGCCGAAGCTCCTTCCGGTGCGCGCGCAAAAACGCCCCCGCCGACCGCGTCTTGCCCGTCGCCATCTCCTGGGGGAACAGCTTCCGCAGGTGCTGGTCGTGAAACGCCGGGTGGTCTGTCGCGTACAGCTCCTGCCGCTCGTCGTAATGCGCTCCCAGCGTCCCCCGCATCGTCGCGATCGAGTCCTGCCGCGCCCGCGTCGAGACCAGCGGCTTCCTGCCTGCGATCTCACCCATCAGCTCATCCACGTACTCGAGCTTCTTGAGCGCCGGCCACCCCGCGTACCGCCGCCGCCACGCGCTCTTGGGCGCGAGCCACACCGCGAACGTCTCCGCGAAGTCCTCGTCCGGGTGGCTCTGCGCGTACCAATCGTCAATATGCTGCACGAACCGCCTGCTGTATGGCCGAGGTTGGTACGTCTCCGGGTACACCTCGCTCGAACGTCCGAACAGCTCCCGCCACCGCTTGCGCCTGTTCAGCCCGTACGCGTTCTGTATCGCGTGCCCCGTCTCATGACGCAGGATCTTCATGCACTCCCGCTCGGTGCTCCCCTCCGCCTCGAACATCATCTTGCGTTCCATCCGCGTCAGCCTCGGATGGCACAGGTAAAAAGGAATCCCGAACCCCGTCAGCCCGACCGGCGTCATCCACTCGCCCGACACCCACACGTACGGCCGAAACCGCAGCCCCCGCGCCCCCAGTTCCCCCAGCAGCCGCTCGACCCGCCGCGCCAGCGCCGTCCCCTCGATCTTCAGATCCAGATCGCAGAACCGCAGCCCGAGCACACCCCGGTCGCTCATCCCCGCAAGCCGGGCCCCGCCGACCTTGTTGTGTTTCGTGCCCGACGCCACGTGACGAGCCTACGCGCACCGCACCATCGCGTACAAGCACACGGATCGTTCCCCGCGGCGCGGGCACGCCGCCACACCCTCACGCCTTGACGTACCGCGTCCCGTCGTGCTCCACGCGCACCGCCCTCGCCGCGGGCGCCGCCGTTGAGTCGTGCATCGCCAGTGTCGCCTCCATCTGCTCACGCAAGGGAGGCGAATCCCCCCCCGAGATCGCGTCGATCAGCCACCGCGCCGCTCGACGCCCCAGCCCCGTCGCGTCCTGGCACACCGCCGTGTACACCGGGAACGTCCGCTTGCGCACGTCCGAGTCGTCCACGCCCACGATGGAAAGCTCCTCGGGCGCCCGGATCCCCAGCGTCAGCAACCGGTGCAGCGCCCCGACCGTGGACAGCGGGTCGGTCAGGAAGATCGCCGTCGCCGGGTCCTCCAGGCTCAATAACCGCTCCGCCGCCCGCGCCCCCACCCCCGGGCTGCCCAGCTCCGACGCCTGCACGATCAGCGCCGGATCGGGCTCGATCCCGTGCCGCCTCAGCGCCTCGATGTACGAGTCGTGCCTGACCCGATGGTCGTGGTCCAGGATCCCGTGCAGGCTCAGCCCGATCCGCCTGTTCCCCAGCCCGATCAGGTGCTCGATCATCAGCACCGTGTGCGCCCGCATCTCCGTGTAGATGTAGTTCACCCCCGGCCTGGCCGACCGGATCGCGATCATCACACTCGGGATGCCCTCCTCGGCGATCCGCACCGCCGTCACCGGCTCGGGCTGGATCGAACGCACGATCACCCCCGGCACGTTCCGGTACCGCAGGAACTGGCGGTACGACTCGTCCGCCTTCTCCCGCTGCTGCGCCGACAAGAGCGTCAGGTCCCACCCCCGCGCGTGCGTCGCCTCCCGGATCCCGTCGAGCACCGCGCTGTCGAACGACCCCCACTCCGTCCGCACCGGCTCGCCCCCGTACAGCAGCCCGATCACCCGCATCTGCCGCTCGGCGATCCTCCGCTGATACCCCAGTTCGTCGGCCGCGTCCTGCACCCGGCGCCGTGTCGCCTCGTTCACGCCCTCGAGCCCGTTCAGCGCGCGCGACACCGTCGCGATGGACAGGTCCAGCCGCCAGGCGATCTCGCGAATCGATGCTTGTACCCGGCCTCGCGCCACGACGGCCCATCCTGGCCACGCCACCAGCGAGCCGTGTCGGGCGACGGAACGCGTCACCGACGCGCTCGGCGCGGTTGCCAACGATAGACCCCTGCCCCCACCCCCGCCCGCCCACCCCCCAACCAACTCCCCGGACCGCCCGAACCGCTCCGATCAACCCGAGGGCTTTACAAACAGCACGTACACCACCATCAACCCCCCCAGCACCAGCAACGACACGCTCCATATCACGATCGCCCGCCGCGTCGCCCGCTTGCTCCGCTCCGCCTCCCACCACCGCGCCGGCCTGATCCCCTGCACCAGGAATGTCACCACCGCCGCCAGGTTCACGCACACCACATTGATCGCCAGCAGCAGCGCCGCCCCCGCCCCCGCCCGGATGTCCCCCGACCCAAACAGCACGCCCGTCGCCACCGTCGGCGGCAGCAGCGCGATCGCCACCATCACCCCAACCAACGCCGCCGAGATCCCCGTCGTAAACGCCAACGCCCCCGCCACCCCCGACGCCAGCGCCAGCACGATGTCCATCGCCCCCACGTCGCTGCGGCTCAAAATCTGCCCCGACTCGATGTCGATCGGCGCCACCAGCCCGATCAGCAGCGACACCGCCAACGCCAGCCCCACCCCCGCCGCAGACGCCCGCACCGCCCGCTTGATCAGCCCCGTGTCCCCCAGCGTCGTCCCCAGCGCCAGCGCGATGTTCGGCCCCAACAGCGGCGCGATCACCATCGCCCCGATTACCACCGCCACGTTGTCCCGCCCCATCCCCACCGCCGCCACGACCGTCGCGAGCACCACCTGCCCCAGGTACATCCGCGTCAACGCCGCCGACCCCGCGATGTCCTCGTACAGCTCCGCCCGACTCACCCGCTGCGGCTTCTTCTCCCCGTTCTCCTCCACCTCGTACCGCGGCAGCGTCGCCTCGAGCGCATAAAGAATCGCCCGGAACTGTTCCTCGCCCCCGAACTCCTCCTCCAGGTCGTCCATCACCCGCTCGACGCCCTGGCTCGTCACCGCCGCCTTCCAGACCGCGACCTGCTCGTTGCTCGTCAGCGCCCACGCCGCCGCCACGCCGTCGCCCGACAGCAACGCCTCCAGCTCGGACTCCCGCCCCGCCGGCACGACGACCTCGAGCATCCTGTCCGCGGTCGGCCCGTTCGCACCCACGCCCTCACTCCCCGAGCACGAAGCGCAGCGCCTCGCCCAAGCGCTTGTCCGCGTCACGCGGGTATGCGTGCCCGATCCCCGCCGACACGTGCAGCCGCACGTCCACCCCCGCCGCCCGCAACGCCGTCTCCCCCTCGCGGAACGTCCGCACCCAAGGGTCATGCGCACCGATCATCAGCTGCACCCGCGGCAGGCTCTCCGCCTCCGGGATCCGCATGATCTCCGCGTCCCAGTGCCCGCAGCTCGCCACGATCCCCGCGAAATTCTCCGCGTGCTTCAGCCCCACCTCCAACGCGATGTTCGCCCCCTGACTGAATCCCGCCAGCACCACGCGCTCCATGTCGATCTTGTGCTCCCGCGACACCCGCTCGAGCACGTGCAGCACCATCCACTCCGACTCGTCCCGGAACGTCCAGTTGAACCCAGCGCCCAACGGCCGCAGCGCGCTCGGCGCCACCACGATCGCGCCGACCTCCCCCGCAGCCTTCCTGTGCACATCCGCGATCGGCCCAGGCCTCCCCCCCGACCCGTGCATCACGATCACCAGAGGCGCCGCAACCCCAGTGTCATACCCCGGAGGCAGGATCGTCAGCAGCTCCGCCTCCTCCGCCTCCGCCCGGAACGCCCCGAACCGCCGATCCCGCGAAGCACGCACCTTGCCGACGACCGCCCCGAACCGCTCGTCGCCCCGCAGCGCGTCCAGCTCCACGTCCGTCTCGACAGAAGTAATCCCCGCGAACCCGTTCTCGGCGCTCTTTTCCAGCCACCCCAGCGCCGCCTCGTGCTCCCCCAGCCGCGCGTGCGCGCACGCCAGGTTGTACGACACGACCGACAAGCCCGGCCGCGCCTCCATGATCTTCTCGCCCAGCCGCACCGCCTTCGACCAGTCCCCCTGGTCCATCGCGTCGTTCATATTCCCCGCCATCCGCTGCAGCTGCTGATCGGTCAGTGGCTGGGCCCCCGCCGCCCCGACCCACACAAACACCACGACCAGCACCGCCGCACACGCCAGCTTCAGTTCACGCATGGTCCGAGTGTACCGACCGCGGGACCCTGTACCGCCTGCACGCCCCGAGAACACGACCACCGCCGCCGGGCCGCTCGCGGCCGCCCGCGCCGTTTCGAACACTCAACGCGCCCCCGCGCCCCGCCCGGAGCCCGCCATGCCCCCCCGCCCCCGCTCGTGTGCCGCCCACGCCTTCACCCTCGTCGAGATCCTTATCGTCGTCGTCATCCTCGGCATCCTCGCCGCCATCGTCGTCCCCGCATTCGCCGGCGCCACCGACGAATCTCGCCGCGGCGCCTTCGCCGAGAGCCTCCACTCGCTCATCGAGTCCGCCGAGATCTACCAGGCACGCACCGGCCAGCACATCCCAGACTCCTCCTCCGGCGTCTTCCCGCCCGAACTGCTCGGCTACATCCGCGAGTCCGACTTCGAGGGCGGCACGCCCGTCGGCGGCGTATGGGACACCGAGTTCAACGACTCGGGCGTCACCTCCGCAGTCGGCGTCCATTTCGACGGCACGGGCGAGACCCAGGACGACGCCTACATGACCCTCGTCGACGCGATCGTCGACGACGGCGACCTCTCCACCGGCGTCTTCAGGATGCTCGCCGCCAGCCGCTACTACTACGTCCTCGCCGAGTAGGCCTGGCTCACGCCCGCGCCCACACCGCCGCGAAGCTGATCGGCCGCCCACGCTTCGATCCCCACTTCGGCTTCGCCGCCACCCACGCGTCGTCCACGACCCCCTCGTGCAGCTCCTCCAGCCGCCACCCGTGCGCCCGCGCCGCCCCCACGTGGTCCGCCAGCAGGTGCACGTACGTCTCGATCGCCACAGCCTCGCCCGTCGCCGTGTGGTAGTGCGTCGGCATCCCATCCATCACGAAATACGGGTGGTACCCGACGAGCACGAACCACCCACCCGCCGTCGCCAGCCGTGCCGCCTCCGCGTACAAGGGGCCCAACTCCGGGAGGTGCTCGTCCGCCAGCGAGCAGACCACCAGCCCGTACCCGCCCCCCGCCAGCCCGCTCTCCCGGATATCCGCCTCACGCAGCGTCGCGTGCACCCCCCGAGCCTCTGCCAGCGCGAGCATCCCGGGCGCGATGTCCACGCCGTCGATCGAGCCCACGCCGCGCCCACGCAGCCACGCACCCGTCCGCCCCGTCCCGCACGCAAGGTCAGCCGCCCGAGCCACACCCGACCACGCGACACACCCCACCCGCGCAAGCAGGCGCAGATCCATCAGATCGAGCACGGACCCGTCGTACGTCGCCGCCCACGCGTCGTACCCATCGCGCGCGCTGACGGTGGGATACCCACGCCTATCAAACATTCCAAAGTCCATGGCGCAGGATTCTACTCGCCAATGCGACGTTCACAGCGCGTCCCGTGGCGCCATCACCCACAAACTCCCATCCGCACAAACAAGACCGGGCGACGGCAGAGCCCGGCGCCGCCGGCCCCCCCGCGCCCCGCCGCCGCCCGACGTGTCCCCCCGGACCCGTGCCGCACGAAACCGTAACGACGCCGCCAACACCGCACAACACCCACGCACAACCCGCGTCGAACGCTGCCGCACATGTCCCACATCCGCGCAAGTAGAACACGCCGACCGCCACACATGTGCAGCAGACGGCGTGTTCTTCGTGCAGGTCCAACCCAAAACCGAGCGGACCATCGTCAATAAATAATTCTCACACGAACGACACTCACCCCGCGTCCGGGTGGCAGTAACACGACGCGACGGGCTCGACGTCCGCCCGCGACCACGCCGCCTCGAGCTCGCCCGCCATCGCCGCGTGCTCGCCCGACTTACCCTGCACCTCTAGCGACTGCGACAGCCCGAGCAGCGACCACCCGTTGTTCGGGTGCCGCTCCAGGTCAGCGCGGTACACATCCTCCGCCTCCGCGGCGTGCCCGCCAGCCAGCAGCAAGGCCCCCAACGCGTGCCGCACCGGCTGCATCCACCCGGGCGGCTCGTCGTACACCAGCTCCTCCTCCATCGCCACGCCCTCGCGCAGCAGCTCGTACGCCTCCGAGGTCTTCCCCTCGTTGAACGCGATCTCGCCCAGCATCATGCTCCGCGCCACGCCGATCACGTCCAGCGCCGGGTTGTTGCCGATGTACCAGTCGTCGGTCAGCTCCGCCGCGACCCCCTCGAACAGACCCGCCTCCTCGCGCGCCTCCTCGAGCCGGTCAAGGTTCGCCAGCGCCACCGCCCGCGCGTAGTGCCGCTCCACGCGGCTCATCAGCCGCCACGACGGCGCCTCCCCCTCGCCCAGGATCTCCTCCCACATCCCGAACCGGATCATCACGTGCAACGCCGTGGGCATGAACCCGTCGGCGAACTCCACGTACTCACGCAGGAACTGCTCCGGGATCTGCGCCTCGATCTGGCGGGCCGCGTCCAGGGCGACCTCACGACGCCCCTCCATCATCGCCGCGTACGCCAGGAAGTGGATGTTGTGCAGGTAGTACAGGCTGTAGAAATCGGGCGCGGGCGCTTCGGAGAAGTACGCCAAGTCCGCCCCGATCGCGCGCTCGTTCGCGTCCGCCGCCTCGCCGTACCGACCGGTCCGGATGAAGATGTGCGAGGGCATGTGCACCAGGTGGCCCGAGCCGGGCACCAGATCCACCAGCCGCTCGGCCGACGCCACGCCCTTCTCGGGCCAGGGCGACGCCTCGATCGCGTGGATATAGAAGTGGTTGGCCCCCGGGTGCATCGGGTCGATCGCCATCGACCGCTCGAGCACCGCCAGGACCTCCATCGTCCGCCCCTTGGGCTCGCCGTCGTGGGTCCACAGGTCCCAGGGCTGGAGGTTCATCAGCGACTCGGCGTAGAGGGCGCCCACGTCCGCGTCGCCCGGGTGGGCCGCCCAGGCGCGCTCCATCGCGTCGGCGTACGCCTGGTCCAGATCGGCCCGGTCTTCGGGGACCGGCATCGCGTACCGCGTCGCGACAGCCTCGATGAGCGACCGCTCGGTGGGGCTGGCGTGGCCCATGCGCGCGACGGCGTTCTGGGCGGCGTAGTAGGCGAGGCGGGAGGTCTCGTCGGTCATCTGGGGGTTGTTGATGTGCAGGCCGTGCGCGTAGGCGACACCCCACCAGGCGATGGCGCACTCGGGGTCGGCCTTGGCGGCCTCGTGGAACGAGCGGATGGCCTCGTCGTGGTTGAAGCCGTACAGCAGCTGCAGGCCCTGGTCGAACCAGCGCTGGGCGTCACGCGAGTTGGTGGTGATGGACCGGTGGTAGCCGGAGTAGCCGTCGAAGAGGCGGGGTGCGGGGGTTGCGGGTTGGGCCGCGCCCTCGGCTGGGGCCTCGGGTTGGGCGAGTGTGGTCGGGGCGAGGCAGGCCGCGAGGGTGGCTGCGATCGCCAGCGTCGTGCGACGGATCGGGGGGTGCATCTCGTGCTCCTTCGGGTGGGCCGCGGGCGCTCGGTTGGGCGGGGCCGCGGGGCGGGTTGCCAGGGGGAAGTCTAGACCCCACCCCGGCTTGTTCCCGGGGGCGAGCCGCCCTTGGCGATGAGCTGGCGGTGCTGGGCGCGGATGGCGCCCCTGAGCATCGCGGCGATGGGGTAGAGCAGCGGGCGGGTGAGGCGGCTGGTTGGGTGGAGCTCGAACGTGCGCACGGCGTGGGTCGGCTCGCCCGTCCCAACCGGGCCGAATCGCCAGGTCTCGTCGAAGTGCGTCGCGAGGCGCGAGAGGGGGCTCGGGAATCCATCGAGGCGGAGGGCGAGGGTGCGGGGCGGGTCCCAGATCGTGAGCTCTTCGGTGTGGGTGGAGTTGTCGGTGTTGGTGACGCTGATGCGTGTGCCGACGATGTTGTCGGTGCGGCGCTCGAACGTTGCGCTTCGGATCCCCGGCATCGGGCCCCAGCCCTTGAAGGCGGGCCACTGGTCGAGGTCGAGGATGGCGTCGGCGATCTGCTGGGGGGACTGGGGCAGGGTGGCGCGGACCTGGAAGCGGACCGGTCTGCGGGCGGGCCTGGGCGGGGCGGGGGGCACGGGCAACTGTTGGCGCGCCGGGCGGCGGGGTCAGGCGATTACACTCCGTGTGTGAGCACCGACAGCGAGTTCGTCGCGTTGTTCGAGGCCAGGGAATGGCCCCTGGAGCGGTGGCATCACCGCGACCACATCCGCCTGGCGTACCTGTACCTGATCGAGCATGGGTTCGACGGGGCGCTGGCGAGGCTGCGGACGGGGATCATGGCCCACAACGAGGCGCACAGGATCGTGGACATGCCGACGAGCGGGTACCACGAGACGATGACCGGGGCGTGGCTCACGCTGGTGAAGCTCGTGGTTGACGAGTACGGCCCGAGCGAGTCTGGCGAGGCGTTCTGCGACGAGCACCCGGAGCTGTCTCAGAAGAAAACGCTGCGGCTGTACTACTCGAAGGACCGGATGATGTCGCCCGGGGCGAAGCGCGAGTTCCTGCCGCCGGACCTGTCGAGGTTCCCGGGGGGGTGAGCGGGCGGCAGGCTTCGGGCGGCGTCGATGCACGCGAGATCAGAAGGAGGCGGCGGCGATGAAGAAGGACGGGATCAAGCTGGTGATGTGCCTGACTCGCAAGGAGGGCATGAGCCTTGCGGAGTTTCAGGACTACTGGCTCAACAGCCACGCCAAGCTCTGGGCCAAGCACGCGTCGGCGTACCGGTCCAAGCGGTACGTGCAGGCGCACACACTCGAGACGCCGCTCAATGATGGGCTGCGGGCGTCGCGGGGCATGGGCCCGGCGTACGACGGGGTGGCCGAGGTCTGGTTCGAGTCAGAAGCAGATCTGATGCAGGCGCTGGGCACTGCGGAGGGCGAGGCGGCGAGCGCGGTGCTTCTAGCCGACGAGGGGAAATTCATCGACCACGCCAGGTCGGTCGCGTTCATTGTGGTTGAGCACGAGCTGTGATGTTCCTGGTAGAGACTTAGATCCTCTCCTCACCGCGTACGCTCGATTACCACTCCGGCCCGCCCGAGTACCTGCCGTAGATGTCGGCCATGGCCTGGACCATCTCGCCGAGTGTGGCGCCGGCGAGGGCGGCGTCTACGAGGGCGGGCATGACGTTGTGCTTGTCGAGGCCGAGGCCCGCGGCGGACTGTGCGTATTCGCCCGCGCCGCCGCCGGGGTCGCCATCGCGGCAGGTGGCGCGGATGCGCTCGAGGGCGGCGTCCACCTTGGCCTTGGAGCGGGCGGACTTGAACTTGGTGAGCGCGGCGACCTGCTCGGTCTCGACGGAGTCGGGGATGGTGAGGATCTCGATGGGGCGTTTCTCGTCGTCGTCCACGTACTCGTTGACGCCGACGATGATGCGGTCGTGGGCCTCGCACTCCTCGCTGAAGCGGTATGAGGCCTCGGCGATGGCGCGGCGGAAGTAGCCCTTGTTGATGCCGGCGACGGCGCCGCCGCCGTCCTCGTTGGTCCAGTGCTCGCGGGCCTTGGGCCAGAGGCCGCCGGCCATTTGATCGATCTCGTCGATGTAGGCCTGGGCCTCGGCCTCGACGGTGTCGGTGAGGGCCTCGATGAAGTAGGAGCCGCCCAGGGGGTCGGCGGAGCGGGTGACGCCGGTCTCGTGGGCGAGGATCTGCTGGGTGCGGAGGGCGACGGTGACGGCCTGCTCGGTGGGGAGGCCGAGGGTTTCGTCCATGGAATCGGTGTGGAGGGATTGGCAGCCGCCGAGGACGCCGGCCATGGCCTGGTAGGCGACGCGGACGATGTTGTTGAGGGGTTGCTGCTCTGTGAGCGAGCAGCCGGCGGTCTGGACGTGGGTCTTCATGTACCAGGACTTTTCGTTCTTGGCGCCGTAGACGTCGCGCATGCGCCGGGCCCAGATGCGGCGGGCGGCGCGGAGCTTGGCGATCTCCTCGAAGAACTCGTTGTGGGCGTTGAAGAAGAACGAGAGGCGCGGGGCGAAGCTGTCCACGTCGAGGCCGCGCATGAGGCAGGCTTCGACGTACTCCATGCCGTCGCGGAGGGTGAAGGCGAGTTCCTGGGGGGCGGTGGAGCCGGCCTCGCGGATGTGGTAGCCGGAGATGGACACAGAATGCCACTTGGGGACGAGGGCGGTCTGGAACTCGATGGTGTCTACCACCAGTTTGACGGAGGGCTCGGGCGGGTAGATGAACTCGTTCTGGGCGTGGAACTCTTTGAGGATGTCGTTCTGGAGGGTGCCCGAGAGGGTGGACCAGTCGATGCCGCGCTGCTTGGCCATGGCGAGGTACATGGCCCAGATGACGGCGGCGGGCGCGTTGATGGTCTGTGAGACGGAGACCTCGCTGACGGGGATGTCGGCATACAAGCGGTGCATGTCCTCGATGGTGTCGATGGCGACGCCGCACTTGCCGACCTCGCCCATGGAGAGCTCGTCGTCGGAGTCGCGGCCCATGAGGGTGGGGAGGTCGAAGGCGGTGGAGAGGCCGGTGTTGGCCTTGGTCTTGGTGGTTTTGCCGGCGCTGAGGAGGTACTTGAAGCGCTTGTTGGTGTCGTCGGCGGAGCCGAAGCCGGCGAACTGGCGCATGGTCCAGAGGCGTGTGCGGTAGCCCTGGGGGAAGAGGCCGCGGGTGTAGGGGAACTGGCCCGGTGCGGCAATGTTGGTGTCGGGGTCTTGCAGCGACGGCGTCGAGGTGGTCGCGTCGTAGACGGGGTTGAGGACGATGCCGGAGATGGTGACGGCGTGGGGGTCCACGTCGGCGGGGGCGGGGTGGACGCGGGGGCCGGTGGTGGTGGACTGTGTCTGGGACATGGGGCCTCCGTGAGATCGAATGCGAGTCCGGTATCGCGTGTGCCATTGTATGGGCGGGCGTGGCTGGGCGAAGTGTGGGGGCGTGAATCCGGGCGTCTTGGGGCGGCGAAGGCGGTGGTGAGACCTGCGTCGCCCGGTGAGCCGTGGCGGGCGGCGCGTGCGTCCGGGGAGTCCGGGCGTGGACGGGCCGCGGCCTGCCAGGAGTGCACCGGGATGAACAGGTTGATGATGAACGTTGGCGTCGCGGCGATCGCGGCGGTGGCTGGTTCGGCGAACGCGCAGTGCAAGAGCACGACGACGGCGGCGGGCTGGGAGAAAGACGGCGCGTGCGAGAGCGCGACGGCCAAGTCGGGGTGCGAGAGCGGCTGGGCACAGGGAGAGGGCGCGCAGGCGACTGTCTCGAACGTCGCGTGGCAGGGCCCGAAGCGTGACATCGTGGACACAGCGGTGAACGCGGGCCAGTTCACGATCCTCGCCAAGGCACTGACCGAGGCGGGGCTTCTCGAGGCGCTCAAGGGTGAGGGGCCGTTCACGGTCTTCGCGCCCACCGATGAGGCGTTCGGGAAGCTGCCCGAGGGCACGGTCGAGATGTTGCTCAAGCCCGAGAACAAGAAGCTGCTCGTCTCGATCCTGACGTACCACGTCGTGCCCGGGAAGGTCACGGCGGAGAAGGTCGTCAAGCTCGACAACGCGGGCACGCTCAACGGGCAGCGCGTTGACATCAAGACAAGGGACGGCAAGGTCAGTGTCGATGGCGCGAACGTCATCGCGACGGACGTGATGGCGAGCAACGGCGTGATCCACGTGATCGACACCGTGATCATGCCCGAGACCAAGGACATCGTGGGTGTCGCGAGCGAGAACGGCTCGTTCGGGACCCTGATCGCCGCGGCGAAGGCGACGGGCCTGGTCGGGGCGCTGACGGGCGACGGGCCCATCACGGTCTTCGCGCCCACCGACGAGGCGTTCGCGGCCCTGCCCCCTGGCACTGTCGAGATGCTCCTCAAGCCGGAGAACAAGGACAAGCTTCGTTCGATCCTGCTGTACCACGTTGTCTCGGGTCGGGTGTACAGCGATCAGGCTGCGAAGATGAAGAGCGCCGAAACGCTGCAGGGCGGCTCGTTCAAGATCACGCCCTCGGGCGAGACGCTCAAGATTGACAGCGCGAGCGTTATCACGGCGGATGTCGAGGCGAGCAACGGTGTTGTGCACGTGATCGACTCGGTGATTATGCCCGAGTGAGTGTTGTGATGTATCTCTACGCGGCGCCCGAGAGGTATTCGTGTGGAACGCGGCGGGAGCCGCGGTTGGACGCGGGGCGGGCCGGGGTCTTGATGGAGGCCCGCCCCCCGATGGCCTACGATCGCCGCGACGCTTGAGAGGGCGGCGCGGCGTGTCACAAGAAACAATCCTTCAACGAGTTGCGTCGGGTGACGCGGACGCGGTCCGGGAGTGCACGGACCGGTACGGGGGGTTGGTATGGTCTCTGGCGCGTCGGTGGAGCCCGACGCGGGCGGACGCCGAGGACGCGGTGCAGGACGTGTTTGTTTCCGTTTGGCGCAACGCGGGACGGTTCAACCCGGCGGTGGCCAAAGAGACGACGTTCGTGGCGATGATCGCGCGGCGGCGGCTTATCGACCGGATGCGCAAATCTGGGCGTAGACCCACCGAGGTCGAGTTGGACGAGGGCTCGTCGCGGGCGGGGAGCGGCGGGCTGGCTGCGCGCGGCGTGTCGGCTGAGCTTGGAGAGGACGCGGCGCGGGCCGAGGCGGCGATGCGGGAACTGAGCGAGGACCAGCAGCGGGTGCTGCGGCTGTCGATCATGCACGGGGTGAGCCACGAGAAGATCGCCTCGGCGACAGGGTTGCCCCTGGGGACGGTCAAGACGCACATCCGGCGTGGATTGATCAGGCTGCGCGCGGTGCTTGGCGAGAACGAGGCCGTCGGCGCCGGGAAGGGGGCGGGGTCATGAGGCCTTTGCCGAACGACGAGCGGGTGCTGGAACTTCTGGGCGAGATCGTGTCCGGCGACGGGGGCGAGGGGGCGCGGTCGGAGCTGCGCGGGCTCGTGGGCGTCCGCGAGGCCGAGGCGCTGATCGAGGAGTTCGAGCTGGGGGCGGCCGCGGGCGAGATGGCGCTGATGGACGGCGTCGAGCAGATGCCCGCGTCGGCGCGTGCGAGGGTCGATGCGGCGGCGGCCGCGTTAATCGCGTCGCGGGCGGGCGAGGACGCGGACGCGCAGATCCCGTTCGCGACCGGGGGGCGCGGGGCGCCGATGGCGCTGGCGGTCGCGGGGTGGCTGGCGGCGGCGGCGTGTCTGGCGTTGGCGGCGGTGGCGTGGATGAACAGCGTTTCGGCGAATGTGCCGCAGACGCCTGTCGCGGGGCCGTCGGTGGCGGAGCGGCGGGCCGAGCTGCTCGAGTCGGCTGGCGACGTGATCAGCGCGGCGTGGCTGGGTATCGGGGACGTCGCGCCGATCGGGGCGCCGGATCACCCGCTCGACCACGGCGTCGCGGGCGACGTGGTGTGGTCGGACGAGCGGGACGAGGGGTACATGCGGATCAGCGGGGTCGAGGCGAACGACCCGGGCGAGTACCAGTACCAGCTGTGGATCTTCGACGCGGACCGCCCCGTGGGCCAGCTGCCGCGGTTCGCGGTCGCGGGGCTGCCGGACCTGCTCACGCAGCGCCCGGTGGACGGGGGCGTGTTCGATATCGCGGTCGGGGAGGACGGCGAGGCGATCGTGCCGATCGACGCGAAGCTGCCGATCGGGGCGGGGACGATCTTCGCGGTGACCAAGGAGCCGCCGGGGGGCGTGGTGGTGAGCGATCGGGAGATCGTGTTCCTGGCGGTGCGGGGGTAGGGCGCGCCGGGCGGGATGCGCCTCAGGCGGCGGGCGCGTGCGGCTCGTCGGGCGCTCCGCCGGCCTCGGGGCTCGTCATGCCGATCTTGAACGCGGTGAGCACGGCGAGCCCGAACCACAGCAGGTCGAAGAGGCTGAAGCTGTCCTTGAAAGCCTGGGCGCGGACGTCGGCGGCGACGATGTCGAGCTGGGTCTGTCGCTGCGACTCGATCGTGTCGCGGTAGTCGGATTGCTCGTCGGGCGACATGGCCTCCCAGCGCGCGGAGGCCTCTGCCCAGACATCGGGCGGATAATCGGAGGGCTGGGAGACCTGCGTCGGGTCGACGCCCTCGGGCCAAGTGACGGCATCGCCGGCGTTGATTTTCTCGGCGACGACATCGTCGGCGATGTACGAGCAGAGGAGCTCGTCGCCCGCCTCGGCGGTCATGCCGTTCTCTTGCATGTACTTGTTGACGGCGAAGTGAGCGTCGGCGTATTTCCCGCCCGCGATGCTCAGGACGGAGAGCGTGACGGCGAGGCCGGCGACCATGGGCCCGCCCCGCCCGCCCGCACCGGCGAGGGTCGCGATGCCGACGATGAAGCCGATGCCCCAGGCGATCCAGCCGATCTCGAAGTGGAGGAAGTAGGAGATTGCGGCCCAGACGGCGGCGCACAGGGCGCCGGCGACGAGGCCGAGGAGCGTGGCTCGGATGAGATTCATGGGGCCCCCCTGCGGCTCGGACAAGCTGCGGACGGGTGAGAGTCTAATGTCGCGCGGGCGATCGCTCAAGCGGGCGTGTGCTGCCTGGATCAGGCGCGGGCGTGGTCGAAGACGCCGCGGCCTGTCTTGTCGCCGAGACGCCCGGCGGTGACAAGCTGGCGGAGCAGCGGGCAGGGGCGGTAGCGGTCGTTGTTGAGGCCTTCGGCGAGGACGTCCATGATGTGGGCGCAGGTGTCGAGGCCGATGAAGTCGGCGAGGCGGAGGGGGCCCATGGGGAAGTTGCAGCCGAGCTTCATGATGCCGTCGATGTGCTCGGGCTGTGCGACGCCCTCCATCCAGGCGTAGAAGGCCTCGTTGATCATGGGCATGAGGACGCGGTTGCTCACGAAGCCGGCGCGGTCGTTGGCGGGCAGGGCGGTCTTGCCCATCGACTCGGCGAGGTCGATGACGCGCTGGGTGACGTCCTTGTCGGTCGCCAAACCGTTGATGACCTCGACGAGCTTCATGACCGGGACGGGGTAGAAGAAGTGCATGCCGATGACGCGCTCGGGCCGCTTGGTCGCGGCGGCGATCTCGGTGATGCTGATCGAGCTGGTGTTGGTCGCGAGGATCTGGTCGGCGGTCAGCAGCTCGTCGAGGGCGGCGAAGACCTTGGCCTTGACGGCTGAGTCTTCCACGACGGCCTCGATGGCGATGTCGGACCCAGAGAGTGCGTTGAAGTCGGTGACGTAGGACAGACGGGCCTTGGTCGCCTTGGCCTCGTCTGCGGTCATCCGCTCTTTCTCGACGGCCCGGGCGAGCAGCTTGTCGTGGGTCGCCTGGCAGCGGGCGATGGCGTCGGCGGAGGTGTCGAAGACCGTGGTATTCAGGCCGGCGGTGGCGGCGACCTGGGCGATGCCGCCGCCCATCTGGCCCGAGCCGATGACGCCGACGTTTTTGATGGTGGGCATGGGGGGACTCCTTCGGGGATCGGGAGGGAAGGGTAGGGGCGGGGTGGCGGGAGGTGGCGGGGTGTGGGTGGGTTTGACTCACCCCCTCTGGTCCGGCGCTTCGCTTGGACCTGTCTCCCCCGCACGCGGGGGAGAGTGGACCCCACGACTCGGGGACTCGTCGTGGGCGTGGGAGGTCAAGTCATCGCCCATCGCTTATTGCATATTGCATATTGCCCGATGCCCGTTTGTCCCCGGGCCCGGTGGGGTAGGCTCTGTGCATGCCGACGATGGAACAGCTCGAGAAGTTGCTGGCGGCGGACCCGCGCGACCCGTTCACGCTGTACGCGATGGCGCAGGAGAACGCGAAGCAGGAGCGGCACGTCGAGGCGATCGCGTTCTACGACCGGTGTCTGGGCGAGGACCCCCACTACTGCTACGCGTACTTCCACAAGGCCAGGTCGCAGGAGGCGGTGGGCGACGCGGACGCGGCGCGGGCGACGCTCCGCGACGGGCTCGCGGCGTCGGAGCGGGCGGGCGATGCGCAGGCGGTCGGCGAGATCGGGGCGTACCTCGAGGGATTGGGCGGGTGAGCACGAACGACGACGAGGCGGCGCGCAAGATGGCGCTCAGGATGCTCGAGCGGCGGGCGCTGAGCCGCGCCGAGCTGCGCGACAGGCTGGTCAAGAAGGGGTGCGGGCGCGACGGGGCGGCGCGGGTCGCCCTGGGGCTCGCGGATCTGGGCCTGGTCAACGACCGGGCACTGGGCGAGTCGGTGGTGCGGATGGAACTGCTCCGGGCGCCGTCGGGTGCGGCGCGGCTGGAGGCGAAGCTGGCGCGCCGCGGGATCGACGGCTCCACGGCCCGAGAGATCGTCCGAGAGGCGCTGTGCGGGCGCGACGAGGCGGAGGACGCCGAGACGGTCGCACGCCGGCGCCTGCGGGCGCTGCCCGACGCGCTGGCGCCCGAGGTGGTCCGTCGGCGGCTGCTGGGCGTGCTCGCACGCCGCGGGTTCGGGGGCGAGCAGTCCCGGGCCGCGGTCGAGCGGGTGCTGGGCGAGCAGGACGACCCTGACCGCCCCGACCCGTACGACGGCGTGTAGCGGCGTGTAGGCTGGCGCCATGAAACGCATTCGATCGGTGGTGGTTGTCGTCGCGGGCACGCTCCTGGGCGTCTGCGGCGGGTGCGCGGACACGAACTCGCGGACGGTGCTCGGCGGGCGGAACGCGATCCCCGCGGTCACGCCGGGTGGGGGCGGCGGGCTCGCGAGCGACGCGCCGAGCGTGCGTTCGCTCGATCGGTCCGGCTGGGGGCCGACGCTCGCGGTCGTGCCCGTGGACGGGACGGTGCACGCGCCGACGTACTCGCGCCAGCGCCTGTACGACCGCGAGCCGGCGCGCCGGATGGGCCTGTACCCGACGCTCGAGAGCGCGCTGGCGCTGGACCGCCCCGGCAACAGCTTGCTTCGGGTCTCGGAGATCCTGGCCCAGCCCGTGCGGGCGTTTGCGGAGGTGGGGTTCATGCCTGTGCGAGCGGTGCTGACGCCGCCCTGGTCGCGGCGTCAGAGCCCGATGTACCTGTACAAGCGCCAGCCGCCGGGCGGGTGGCTGACCGGCGGGACCGGCCCGGCGCCCCTGGGCGGGGACGAGGGCGTGACGCTGGACACGGGCACGGTGGGGGGCAGGGTCGAGCCTGTCACTGGCGGGCGTGTGGACACCACCCAGGGCGACGGGGCGGCGCCGTGAGGCGGGCGCTCGACGAACGCGGGCTGCCCGAGGGGTATCCCTTGCACGAGGGCGTGGAGATCTCTCCACGCGAGGCGAGGCGGCGCCTGGACGCGGACGCGGGCGGTGATGGCTTCGTGCTGCTGGACATCCGCGAGCCGGGCGAGGTCGCGCTGGCGAGCGTCGCGGGGGCGACGCACGTGCCGATGGGCGAGCTGGCGTCGCGGCTGGGGGAGCTGGACATCGAGGAGGACACGCCGATCGGGGTGCTGTGCCACCACGGCGTGCGGTCGATGAGCGTCGCGGCGTTGCTGCGCGAGCAGGGGTTCGCGGGGGCACGGTCGGTCGCGGGCGGGATCGACCTGTGGTCGGTGGCGGTGGACCCGGGCGTGGCGCGGTACTGAACTGCGGCGGTGTGTACACCGGAGCGCGCGGGGCGTGTCGGCGTGATCTGGACCCGTCGCTGACGCTCCGGGCTCGTTGATGCGCGCACGCGACGAACCCATTTGGGTGGGCATCGCACGGGCACAAAAAGAACCCCCCGGGACGGGTGTCCCGGGGGGCGTTGGGGTCAGATCCGAGTCAAACAGATGGACTCAGAGGCTTGTAGACGGATGCCGTATTACGGGCAGCCGGCGCCGAAGGCGACCAGGAACGCGACGACGTCGTCGAAGTTCCACTCGCCGGCGGGGAGGGCCAGGTCGGAGCCGCAGCCCGACGCGCCGAAGGAGACGAGGAAGGCGACCACGTCGTCGAAGTTGAGCTCGCCGACGGGGAGGGCCAGGTCGGCCACGGAGCAGGCGCCCGGGAGGGTCTCGCCACAGCCGCCGCCCGGTCCGTACATCTCGAGGAAGGACTGGGAGTTGGGCGTGCCGCCGGCGCAGGAGAAGCCGCCGAAGAAGAAGGTGCCGACGTAGGTGGTGATGGTGGGCGGGCAGGAGGGCCCGGAGGTGTAGACGTCCACGGCATCGAGCTCGGTGCCTGTGGGATCGGTGGGCGTCGCGCAGGGCGCGAGCGTGCAGCCGACCGGGGCGACCATCAGCGCGCCGTTGGCGCCCTTGGTGGCGCCGGCGACGGGCCCGCCGGGCTGCACGGGCAGCAGCGACTGGTCGAAGCGCATGGAGAAGGAGAAGTCGTTGAGGCCGTCGCCGTCACGGTCGCCGAAGGTCGGGAAGCCGTAGATGGCGCCGCCGGAGATGCCGGTGCCGGCGTCATCGACCAGGTCCGAGTCGCCGAGCTCGAAGATGAGGCTGGGCGCCGCGGAGGCGAAGTCGAGGGTCAGGGTGTAGGTGGCGACGAAGCCCGGGGGGATGCCCGGGAGGGCGCCGGGGATGTCGGTCAGGGTCAGGTCGAAGATGCAGGAGCGGCCGGAGGGGCCGGGGAAGTCGGCGCCGAAGCCGTTGTCGTTGTCCGACCAGGTGAGGATGAGGTCGTAGTCGACGATGCCGTCACCGATCGAGTTGAGATCGGTGTCGGTGTCGGGGGCGATGATGCCGTAGGCGATGACGATGCAGTCAACGACGCAGTCGGCGCCGATGTCGCCCATCCAGCCGTTCCACGTGCCCTCGCAGGGTGTGGCGGCGGTGGCGCAGACGGTGGGGATGCCACCGAAGACGATGTCACCGAGCCCGTCGCCGTCGGCGTCGGGGTTGTCGATGATGCCGACGGTGCCGCCGGTGCCACAGGGATCGCTGTTGTTCGCGATCCACTTGGGGCTGGAGACGTTGCGCTGCTGGACGCCGTAGGGCGTGGCGATGCGCTCACCAGTCTTGAGGTTGTAGTAGATGTTGGCGACGGGCCATGCCTTCATCGTCTTGTTCGAAATCTGCAAATCGGGTGTCTCGGCGCCCATAGCGATGCCGGAGGTCAGACAACCGGCTGCCATCGCGAGACTCAGACCACACAATGCCTTCATGAGAAAGCTCCTCTCGTTTGAACCACAACTTGATACGACCCCAGGTCGGGATCAGCCAGAACTCATCGTGACGGGCGCAGGCCACGCCCACCCCATCAGCGAGACAAACTACTTACTCGCGCCTCGTGCGCAGACCCTCTCTCCATCCGGCACGCGCCGTGGCCCCGCCCCTGTCAGGGAGGATTGCCTCCGGTCACGCGCCTCTATCCCCT
This sequence comes from Phycisphaerales bacterium, assembly GCA_029260515.1. Lineage (GTDB taxonomy): Bacteria > Planctomycetota > Phycisphaerae > Phycisphaerales > UBA1924 > JAJRXR01. The sequence goes on from JAJDDC010000102.1 coordinate 35,834, forward strand.
CCGACCCGCGGGTGTCGGACGGCCAACCAAACGCCGAAACACACCGACACCGCGGGTACGAGACTCCATCTCGAATATACCCAGAGGGACGGTGAATGCAATAGCCCAAACCCCGAAAACGGAAACATTGGATCAGACGGTATACGCCCGTCATTCCTCGCCATTTCGCCAAACAAACCCATTGTCACGCCCTGCCGGAATGCCGGGCATTGGGGTACGCCGCGAGTGCGGCGGATCCCGATACGCACCGCCCCGGGTCCGGATGCGGGTCGTTCCGAGAAAATGGGCGAGGCAGACGCGCACGGTGTGAAAATGGGCTACCCCGCCGCGACGCCAGGCGCGGTCGCGCGGGCGCCCATCAGCTCGACGAAGCGGTCGAACAGGGGCGCCGCGTCGTGCGGGCCGGGCGACGCCTCCGGGTGGAACTGGACGGCGAAGATCGGACGTTCCCGGACGCGGAAGCCCGCGAGGGTGGCGTCGTTGAGGTGTGTGTGGGTGGGCTCGGCGCCGAGGGGGGCGAGCGAGGCGGGGTCCACCGCAAAGCCGTGGTTCTGGCTGGTGATCTGCACACGCCCGCTCGTCGCGTCCAGGACGGGCTGGTTGGCGCCCCTGTGCCCGAAGGGGAGCTTGAACGTCGTCGCGCCCATCGCCAGCGCGAGCAGCTGGTGGCCCAGGCAGATGCCAAAGGTCGGGACCGCGATCGGGTCGGCGGCGAAGAGCAGCTCGCGGAGGGTCTCGATGGTCTGTTCGACGGCGGCGGGGTCGCCCGGGCCGTTGGAGATGAACAGGCCGTCGGCCTCACCTTGCACGAAAATCGCGCGGAGGTCGGCGGCGGGGATGTCGTGGGGGACGAGGCGGACGGCGCAGCCGCGGTCGGTGAGGTGGCGGAGGATGTTGCGCTTGGCGCCGCAGTCGAGGGCGATGACGCGGGGGTGGTGGTCGTTCGGGCCTGATTTTTCCGGGTCGAGCCCCGCGTCCATGGGCGGGCGCCAGTCGCCGAGGGTCTCGGCCCAGGACTGCTCGCTGGAGCAGCCGGCGAGGGCGGCGAGGTTCTGGCCCTCCATGGACTTGGCGCCGCGGGCGCGGGCGACGAGGTCCTCGTCGGAAATGGTGTCGTCGTCGGTGAGGGCGCCCTGGACGACGCCGCCGGCGCGGAGGATCCGCGTCAGGGCGCGGGTGTCGAGGCCCTCGATCCCGAGGACGCCCGACTCGGCGAGGAACTCCGAGAGCGAGCGGGTGGCGCGGAAGTTGGAGTGGCGGCGGGCCAGCTCGTGGACGACGAAGCCCGCGGCCTGGACCTTGGCGGCCTCGAGGTCCTCGTCGTTGACGCCGGTGTTGCCGACGAGGGGGGTGGTCTCGACGAGGATCTGGCCCGAGTAGGAGGGGTCGGTGAGCGACTCCTGGTAGCCGGTCATGGCGGTGTTGAAGACGACCTCGCCAAGGGTGACGAGGTTGCGGCCCGCGGCGCCGAAGGGGCGGCCCCGGAAGACGTCGCCCGTGGCCAACGCGAGGCGGGCGACGCGGGGGGCGTCGGTGGCCTGTCGTGCGTGATCGCGTGGGCGTGCGTGCGTCACTGGGTAGAGTCTAGCGCTTGTGAGCGATCCATCACTCTTTGCACACGAGGGTTCGGCGGACGATTCGCCCGACGCGGCGTTGGGCGAGGGGGAGGTGTACGCGCGGGTCGCCGTCGAGCGCGCGATCGAGGGCGAGGCGGGCGAGGGCCTGCTGTACAGGGGCGAGGGGCTGCGGGTGGGCGACCGGGTCGAGGCGCCCCTGGGGCGGGGCAACAAGACCGCCGGCGGGATCGTCGTCGCGGTCGGGGGCGCGGAACTGCTGGCGGGATTCGACCCGAGGCGGGTCAAGGCGGCTGCGGGCACGGGGCGGGGGTCGCTGCGCCCGGCGCTGGTCGAGCTGGCGCGGTGGATCAGCTCGTACTACGTCACGCCCCTTGGGACCGTGCTCGCGACGATGACGCCGGCGGCGGTGAAGGCGGGGACCGGGCGAAGGACGCGGGTGTGCGTCGAGCCGACGGAGCTACCTGCTCCCGCACCACGGCGCCCGGGTGACGAGCCCCCGGCGCGAGCCGGGGGAACCGGGGGCGGCGGGCATGGTTCGGGTCCCCCAGCTTGCGCTGGGGGCTCGTTGGAGGGGGGGTTGACGCCCAGCGTGCGGGCGGCGCTGGAGAAGATCCGGGCGCTGCCGGCGTCGGCGTTCCCGGTCGAGGCGCGGGAGCTTGCGCGGCTCGTGGAGGCGCCCAACGCGGGTCCGATCAACAAGCTGGTCGCGGCGGGGTACCTGCGCGAGGTCGAGGTGCGGACGGTGCGGGCGCCCGAGGCGTTCTGGGAGTCGAGGCGGGTCGAGGCGGCGCAGAGCCGTGTGGTCGAACCGACCGTTGCGCAGTCGGCGGCGATCGGGGGGATCGGGGGCTCGCTGGGCTCGTTCGGCGTGCACCTGCTCCGGGGCGTGACCGGGTCTGGCAAGACGGAGGTGTACCTGCGGGTGATCGAGCGGGCGCTGGAGGCGGGCAGGACGGCGTTGGTGCTGGTGCCGGAGATCTCGCTGACGCCGCAGACGGCCGGTCGGTTTATCGACCGCTTCGCGGACCACGGCGTGGCGGTCCTGCACTCGGGTCTGACGGCATCGACGCGGCACAAGCAGTGGGCGGCCGCGGCGAGCGGGGACGCGCGTGTGGTCGTGGGTGTGCGGTCGGCGGTGTTCGCGCCCTTGCCGGGGCTTGGCGTGATCATCGTCGATGAGGAGCACGACTCGTCGTACAAGCAGGACCAGGCGCCGCGGTACCACGGGCGGGACGTGGCGATCAAGCGGTCGCAGATCGAGGGGTGTCCGGTGGTGCTCGGGTCGGCGACGCCGTCGCTGGAGAGCTGGCACAACGCGTGGAAGGGGCGGTACCGGTTGTGGGAGTTGCCCGAACGCGTGGGTGGCGGGGCGATGCCTCGGGTCCAGATCGTGGACCTGGGCGCGGAGCGGCGGCTCCGCCGATCGCTCGACGGGCGCGACCCGCACGTGCTCGACGCGATCGGGCCGACGCTCGAGCGGGCGATCGACACGACGGTCCGCGCCGGCGGGCAGGTCATCCTCTTGCAGAACCGGCGGGGGTACGCCGGGTACGTCGCGTGCCCGGACTCGACGTGCGGGTGGCGGCTCGAGTGCACCGAGTGCGACGCGACGATGGTTGTGCACCGGGCGGGCGCGCGCAGGGGGTATGTCCGCTGCCACCACTGCCTGGCCCAGCAGCTGCGCCCCGAGGTCTGCCCGGCGTGCGGCAAGCGGCTGATCGACCTGAGCGTGGGCACGCAGCGGGTGGAGGAAGAACTCGAACGCCGGTTCGGCACAACGCTGGGCCTGATCGCGGGCGAGACGATGGCGCGGGTGGACTCGGACACGATGGGCAATGCCCGGGCGTACTTCGACGTGCTTGAGCGGTTCGGCAGGGGCGAGCTCAGGCTGCTGCTGGGCACGCAGATGATCGCGAAGGGGCTCGACTACCCGGGCGTGCGCCTCGTGGGCGTGATCAACGCGGACACGGCGCTGGGGCTTGCGGACTTTCGCGCCGGCGAGCGGACGTTCCAGCTCGTGTCGCAGGTCGCGGGGCGGGCGGGGCGAGGGGCGGAGACGGGTGTCGTGATCGTGCAGACGTTCGCGCCCGAGGAGCCGGCGTTGACGCGCGCGGCGTCGCACGACGCGGTCGGGTTTGCGCGCATGGAGCTGGAGACGCGGGTGCGGGCGGGGCTGCCGCCGGCGACGCGGATGGCGCGGGTTGTGGTGCGGGACGAGGACCTGGACAAGGCGACGGATCTTGCCGAGCGGATCGTTGTCGCGCTCAAGCAGAGCGCGGGCGAGGGTGTGTGGGTGGACGGGCCGTGGCCGTGCGCGATCGCGCGGGTCGCGGGGCGGCACCGGATCGGGATCGACGTGGTCGCGCCCGACGCGGGGCGTCTGCGCACGACGCTGACCGCGGCGCGGGCGGCGGGGCTACTGACGAGCGACCGCCAGGTCGCGGTGGACGTGGACCCGGTGGCGCTGCTCTAGGCGGCGGCGAGTCCGGAGCCGACGGCGCGATGACGCGATTGACGAGCCCCCGGCGCGAGCCGGGGGAACCGGGGACCGTGTGTGTTCTCGGGTCCCCTCGCTTGCGCGAGGGGCTCGTTGTGGAGGGTGTCGCCTCGAGGGGTGTGTTCGGAGGCGGGCTGGATGCCCGCACTCCTGGCGGGCGGGGGGGCGGTTAGGATGCGCCGATGGGCGAGTTCGACGGGCAACGCGTGGTGGTGATGGGGCTCGGGCGCTTCGGCGGGGGGCTGGGCGTGGCGCGCTGGCTGGCGTCGCAGGGCGCGGACGTGCTCGTGACCGACAAGGAGCCCGAGGCGAGGCTGCACGAATCGGTCCGGGGGCTGCGGGCGTTGGTTGACGCAGGGCGGATCGAGCTGCGCCTGGGCGAGCACAACGTCAGCGACTTTACGACGTGCGACATGGTTGTGGTGAACCCCGGCGTGGCCAAGCCCTGGGACAACCGGTTCGTGCGCGCTGGCGAGGCGAGCGGGGCGCGGGTCACGACGGAGATCGCGTTGCTGTGCGAGCGGCTGCCCTCGCGCGAACGCGTGATCGGCGTCACCGGCACGAGCGGCAAGAGCACCACCGCGTCGATGATCCACCACGGGCTGGGTGGGATGGGCGTGCGGTCGCATTTCGGGGGCAACATCGGCGGGTCGATGCTCGAGAATCTGGGCGAGGTGCGCGCCGAGGACTGGGTGGTCCTGGAGCTTTCGAGCGCGATGCTCCACTGGCTCGGGCGCGAGCCGGCGGCGCCCGCCCCGGGCGTCGCGGTCGTGACCAACTTCGAGGCAAACCACATCGACTGGCACGGCTCGATCGAGCACTACGAGCAGAGCAAGCGGCGCCTTCTCGACATGCAGGCTGCCGGGGATCGCGCCGTCATCGGCCCGGGCGTGCACGCGTGGGTGACGAGCCCGGGCGTCGAGCGGATCGAGATCGACGCGGGCGAGGGCGTGGGCGGGTGTGTGCTGCCCGGGGCGCACAACGCGCTCAACGCGGAGGTCGCGGCACGGGCGATCGGGGCGGCGCTCGGACGCGGGCGTGTTGACGAGGCGCGTGACGCGGTCCGGTCGTTCGCGGGACTCCCCCACCGACTGCGTCTGGTGCACGAGGTCGGGGGCGTGCGTGCGTACGATGATTCCAAGTCCACGACGCCCGCCGCGACGCTGCTGGCGGTCGAGGCTGTCTCCGGCGCGATCGACAACGGCGAGGCGGGCGTGCACCTGATCGCGGGTGGGTACGACAAGGGCGTGGACTTGTCTGCGATCGCCGCGCTGGGCGACCGGATCGGCGGGCTCTACGCGATCGGGCAGACCGGCGGATCGCTTCTGGGCGGGTCCAACGCGCTGGCGTGCGGCACGCTCGAACGCGCGGTGGGCGAGGCGATGGGGCGTGCGAAGAACGGCGACGCGGTTCTGCTGAGCCCGGGGTGCGCGTCGTGGGATCAGTTCGAGAACTTCGAGCAGCGCGGCAGGCGATTCGCCGACCTGGTGCGGGGCGCGGGCGGGCGGAGGCGGACCGCGTGAAGAGACTCCTGGGCATCTGTATTGTCGCGGCGTGCGTGGGCCTGTGCGGATGCGCAGGTGCGCCCCCGGTGGTCGCGCACGAGCCGGCGGACACGGGCGAGGGCGTCGGCGGGGAGACGATCGATGCCGAAGGGCCCGGCGATGCGGCGCCCGCCGATACCGATGACGCTGGCGGGCTGATGGACGTTTTTCCGCACGTGCGTGTGGACACGTTGCGCGGCGTGGTGGAGTTCGACGGGATCGTACCGCTCGACTGCCACGACCCCGAAACGCCGGATGTGTACCTGGAGCTGGTCGCGTGCACGAGGGGGACGCGTGAGCACGAGTCGCTCGTCATGACCGAGGCGAAGCCCTCGCACGTGCACGCGGCGCTGCTGCTGGCGGGCTTCGAGCCCGGGTCGCCCGGCGGGCTGGGCGGGCGGGCGGCGGACGGGTCGCGCGTCGCGGCGTCGGACCCGCGCGGGGACCCGGTGCGGGTGACAATCGTGTACGAGGACGCGGAAGGCAGGACAACCGAAACGGACGCGGCTGAAATGATTGCGCACATCGACACCGGCGCACGGATCGAGACGGCGGGGTGGGTGTTCGGCGGGTCGGCCTTCGTCGAATACCGGGAGAACGAGTTCTACGACGCGGACGGGACGGGGCTGCTGATCGGGCTGGCGACGTTCGGGGCGCCGCACCTCGACGGGCCCACGTTCGGGGGCGAGACGATCGGGCTCGCGGAGGTCTTCAGCCCCGAGGCGGCGGTGGCCGAGCCGGTGTGGGTCGCGGACGCGGCACGCGTGCCGGCGTATCTCACGCGGGTGGTCGTGCGTCTGAGCCGGCCCGAGTAGGGTCTGCGGGGTTGACTCAGGGCGAGAGGCGGAAGGAGATGTCGCGGGACTCGTCGCCGCGTCCCGGGCCCTCGACGCTGAGCGTGGTGCGGCGCCCGAGCATGGTGTTCTCGCGGACGAGGGCCAGGTAGAACTCCTGGAGGTTCTCGACGGGCTCGCCGTTGACTGCGGTGACGCGCATGCCCACGGTCAGACCCACCTCCTCGGCGAGCGAGTTGGTATCGACTCGGGTGATATAGAGGGGCGCATCCGACCCGACGTCGCGCCTGCGCGATCCGATCTGTGCGCCGAGCTGAGAGGCGACGGCGTTGGGGATGCGCTGCGCAAGGACGAGGTCGGGCATGACGCCGAGGGTGACGGCGACGGTCCGCGTCGCGTCGATCTCGGGCGAGTAGACAACCATCGGGATCTGTGCGCCGGGCGCAGAGACGCTGACGATGGCGGTGAGGATCTCCGAGTCGGTGATGGGCTGGCCCAGGACCTCGGTGATGACGTCGCCCGTGCGGAGGCCGGCGGAGGCGGCGGGGCCGTCCTCGACAACGCCCGTGACTCGGAGACCTCGGACGAAGCTGTCGCCAGAGTCGATTCGTTCGATGCCGAAGGGGTAGAACGAGACGCCCAGGTAGCCCCTCGCGACCTCGCCCTTGGAGATGATCTGGTCGGCGACAAACTCGACGGCGGCGATGGGGATGGCGAACGAGATCCCGGCCGAGTCGCCCGACTCGGCGGGGGCGCCCGTGGTGTCGCGCCCCGTCGCGATGGCGACGTTCATGCCGATGGCCTCGCCCCGGACGTTGACGAGCGGGCCCCCGGAGTTTCCCGGGTTGACGGCGGCGTCGGTCTGCAGGTAGTTGGTGTAGCCTGCCAGCGCGGTGCTGACGCCCGAGGGGGCGCGACCGAGCGCCGAGACGATGCCCTCGGACATCGAGAACTTGAAGCCGAACGGTGAGCCGAAGGCGAAGACGCGTTCGCCCTGGCGTGGGGGATAGGAAGTTGGGGCTCGACGCAGCGGGAACACAGCGCCGTTGGCGTTGACGGTGAGGACCGCGACGTCGGTGTACGGGTCGGCCCCGAGGAGCGTGGCGCCCGCGACGCGGCCGTCGGCGAACTCGACGGCGAAGCGTTCGCCCACGCCCCGGACGACGTGGGCGTTGGTGACGACGTGGCCCTGGTCGTCGTAGACCCAGCCCGCGCCAGAGACGCCCGAGATCGGGAAGCCGCGGGCGCCGGCGGGGGGTGTGATATGCACGAGCGAGGGGCGGACCGAGTCGGCGACGGCGGAGACGGCCCGGTCGATGCGTTCGAGGACGTCGTCCTCGTCGATGGTCTGGCGGGCGAGGCTGATCTGGGCCGTGGTATGCGCGTCGGCGAGGCGGAGGAAGATCGCCGGCGCAACGAGCAATGAGACGGCGCAGGTGATGAGTACAACGATCGCGGGCCCGTAGGCGACGAAACGACGCATGGGATCCCTCCGGTGGGGCGCGCGTCGGGCGCGACTTCGGGGCGGGTCAGGCGCCGGCGTGTCGCGGACGGCGCGTCGGGTCCGAGGGTTGTTCGCGTGGGGGCGGGGACAGTTTCGCGGCCTCGCCCTCTCGCATTGTGTAACGCTGCCCCCCGATCTGGTTCGCCGCCACCCGTTCGACCCATGTCCGGGCGGCGTTGACGATATCCGGACCCATCTGTGCGACCGGATCGGCGAAACGGGGCGGCTGGTCGGTCAGGCCCAGCAGGTCCTGGACAACGAGGATCTGGGCGTGGCAGGCCGTCCCGGCGCCGATCCCGATGACCGGGACCGTCGTCCGCCTGACCAGGGCCTCGGTCACCTCGGGGGGCGTGGCCTCGATGAGGAGCATGACCGCGCCGGCGCGTTCGAGGGCGACGGCGTCTTCGATCAGGCGCTGCGCGTCGTCGGCGGTGCGACCCTCGGCGGTGTACGCGCCCTTGAGCGAGACACGCTGGGGGAGCAGGCCCACGTGCGCACAGACCGCGATCCCGGCGCGGGTCATCTTGTGGACCAGGGGCGCCATCGAGGCGTCGGCCTCGATCTTGACGAGGTCTGCCAGCCCCTCGGTCATGAACCGCCCGGCGGCGCGGATCGCCGACTCGTCCGAGGCGTGGGCGGTCAGGAAGGGCATGTCTGCCATGACGACGGTGTTGGGCGCGCCCCGCTTGACGGCCGCGGTCAGGGCGACCGCGAGGTCCAGGGGCATGTCGATGGTGCGGTCGTAGCCGAGGATGACCTGGGCGGCCGAGTCACCGACCAGCATCAGGTGCACGCCGGCACGCTCTAGCCATCGGGCGGTGGTGGCGTCGTAGGCGGTGAGGCAGGCGAACGGCTCGCCGCGGCTCGCCATGCGCGTGAGCGTTCGCAGCGTCACGCGTGGCGGGGCGGGCTCGGCGCGGGCCGGGTCGCCCGGGGGCGGGCTCGGGCTGGGGCGCTCGTACACGTCGAGAGTATAGCGCCGGGGCGGGCGGCCCCCCCTGGCCGGGCGTGGGCGTGTACGCTTCGGGCATGAGCATCCGAAACACACTCCTGGCGGCCCTGGGCGTCTCGATCCTCCTGGCCCCCGCGGCCCGTGCGCAGCAGGCCCAGGCCTGGATCGAGGGCGGGCTCGACCGCCCGCTCGACTTCGTCGCCGACCCCACCGACCACGAACGGTTCTACGTCGTCGAGCAGACGGGCCGGATCCGCGTGATCGAGGGAGGCGAGTTGCTCGACGAGCCCTTCTTCGAGGTCGATCGGTCGGACTTCACGACCGACAACTGGGAGCAGGGCCTGCTGGGCATGGCCCTGGACCCTGGGTTCGCGGGCAACAAGCGGTTCTACGTGAACTACTCGGGCAAGGACGGGCGGACGGTCGTCTCGCGGTTCACGGCCGACACGCCCCACCATGCGCCCGAGTCGAGCGAGGAGGTCCTGCTCGAGGTCGCCCAGCCCTGGGGCAACCACAACGGCGGCTGCCTCCGCTTCGGGCCCGACGGGATGCTGTACATCGGGTTGGGCGACGGCGGCTCGGCCAACGACCCACGGGGCGCGGGCCAGAGCCTCGACACGCTGCTGGGCAAGCTGCTGCGGATCGACGTCACGGGCGAGCCCGACGAGGGGCTCGCGTACGCGGTCCCCGACGACAATCCGTTCCTGGAGATCAGCGACGCGCGGGGCGAGATCTGGGCGTACGGCCTGCGCAATCCCTGGCGGTTCGAGTTTGATTCCGACGGGCGCCTGTGGATCGCGGACGTCGGGCAGAACCGCTTCGAGTGGGTCCACGCCCAGAAGGCGAGCTCGAAGGGCGGCGAGAACTACGGGTGGAACGTGATGGAGGGCAAGGGGCGGTTCAAGCCCGGGCGGGCGCGGTTCCAGGACCCGCCCCGCCTGGACGCGAGCGCGTTCAAGGAACGCGGCATCCAGACGCCCGTCTTCGAGTACCGCCACCACCCCGTGGCGTCGATCACCGGCGGGTACTTCTACGAGGGCGCGTCGGTCGCCAGGCTCAAGAACCGGTACGTCGTCGCGGACTTCATGTCCGGGCGTATCTGGAGCTTCAAGCTCGGCGACGACTGGCAGGCCGACGACGTGGTGGAGCACACCGCCGCGTTCGCCCAGACATTCGGCGGCAACGGCCCGGAGCTGGCGATCTCGAGCTTCGGGCGTGATATGGACGGGGAGCTGTACATCCTCGACCACAAGGCGGGGCGGGTGCTCAAGATCGTGGAGTGATGGGCTGGGACAACCCACCGGTCCCGCCTGAGTTTGAGGATCAAGTTCGGAAGCTGCACGCGCGCGCCAGGACGAACGCCATTACGCAGTGGGCGGTGGCGTTGAGTCTGGGCGTTACCACGCTGTCAGTGCTCTCCACACTTCGGCATACATCACTTACTCACTGGGTCTTCATCTGGGGCGCCAGGGTGTGGCTCGTCGGCAGCGCCTCGCTTGTCTTCGTGCTGCTCGTGCGCGCTATACGTGCGAGTGCTTCGTTGCGCCTGTGGTCGGAGCGTGTGAAACGGATCCGAGAGGCTCGTTGTTCTTGGTGCGGGTACTCGCGCGACGGCCTGCTGTCCTGGGATGGCTGCCCGGAGTGCGGGCGTGAGCCGCGGCTCGACGAGGATGGCGACGCCGGATGATGGAACCCACGTCGGCGCTGGGCGTATAGCCCGCCACGCCGGCGGGGCCGTTGTCTCGCCCGGCGTGCGTCGGACGCTCGGGCGTCCCGGAGGCTGGATCCGCGGCTGATGCCCGGGTCACCCACGCCGCGGGACCGATCGGGCGCGCACGGGGCGTGGAGCCGGCGCGGATTCTCAACACGAGCGGAGGTTTCTATGACCAGGGTCTTGGCGTGCGTGGTCGCGTTGGCGGCGGGCGGTTCGGCGAGTCTCGGGGGCGGGGATGTCGTGATCGGCTTCGAGGCGTACCCGCCCGGGTCGCTGATGTCGTCGTACACGGAGCGTGGTGTGCTGTTCACGCCCCTGGGCCCGGCCGGGCTCATGTCGGCGACGGTGCACTTCACCGAGGGCGTCGCGGTGTTCGACGCGTCGGGGGACGTGGACGGGTTCCTGCGGGCCGAGCTGCCCGAGGAGGCGTCGGCGGTGAGCGTGTCGTTTATCGCGACCGTCAACGCCGTCGTGATTGTCGATGCGTACGACGAGGACGGCTTCGAGGTCGATTCGGACGCGGAGTTCGGGGCGGACAGCGCGTTCGACGTGGTGACCGTCAGCGTCTCGGGCGCGGGGATCAGGCGGGTCGAGTTCGGGGGGGTCGGCGAGGGCGCCTCATCGACGCCGACGTTCACGTACACGCCATCGGTCCCGGCGTGCAGCGTCGCGGATCTGTCGCCGCCCAGGGGGGTGCTCGACTTCGACGACGTGCTGGTCTTCCTGACCGCGTTCGGGTCCGGCGGGGACGAGGCGGACCTGGGCGAGCCGTTCGGCGTGCTCGACTTCTCCGACGTGTTCGCGTTCCTGGTCGCGTTCGGGGGCGGGTGCCCCTGACGCGCGCTCGCCCGGCTCTACAATCGGCCCATGCCGATCCTCGCGGGGACCAACATCGGGCACGCGTACGGGCACGACATCGTGCTCGAGGGGGTGTCGCTCTCGGTCGAGCCGGGCGAGCGGATCGGCGTGGTCGGGCGGAACGGGACGGGCAAGAGCACGCTGCTCAAGATCCTGGGCGGCCTCCAGGCGTGTGATTCGGGGACGGTGACGCTCCAGAAGGGCGCGCGGGCGTCGTACCTGCACCAGGACCCGGACCTGGACCCCGCCGAGACGCTGCGGGGGGCGGCCGAGGAGGCGTTCGCCGAGCTGCACGCGATGCACACCGAGCTGGAGGGGGTGTACGAGGCGATGGGCTCGGCCCAAGGGGCGGCGCTCGAGAAGCTGATGCGTGAGCAGGAGCGGCTGGAGAAGGCGATCGAGGCCGCGGGCGGGTACGCGATCGACCACCTGATCGACGCGGTGCTCCACGGCCTGGGGTTCGACGACACGCAGTTCAAGATCCGCGTCCGCGACCTGTCGGGGGGGCAGAAGGGGCGCCTGGCGCTGGCGCGGGCGCTGCTCGAGGGGCCCGACGTGCTGCTGCTCGACGAGCCGACGAACCACCTGGACCTGGCGGGGCGTGAGTGGCTCGAGGGGTTCTTGCGTGACGAGTTCCGCGGGGCGGTCGTTATGGTCTCGCACGACCGGTACCTGCTCGACCGGGTGGTGCACCGGATCGTGGAGGTCGAGCAGGCGCGGCTGATTGATTACCCGGGCAACTACAGGGCCTTCCGCAAGCTGCGGGCCGAGCGCCGCGAGGCGCAGATGCGGGCGTACGAGAAGCAGCAGACCGAGTTTAAGCGCGAAGAGGCGTTCATCCGCAAGTACAAGGCCGGGCAGCGGGCCAAGCAGGCCAAGGGACGCGAGTCGCGCCTGGACCGGGCGAAGGAGGCCTCGACGCTCGAGCGCCCGATGGAGCTGGCGGAGCTGCGCCTGAGCCTGGCCAGGGCCGAGCGGACGGGCGACATCGTCGTCTCGGCCCGCGAGCTGAGCAAGAAGTACACGAACGACGACGGCTCGGAGAAGGTGCTCTTCGACGACCTGAGTGTGAAGATCGGGCGCGGCGAGCGCTGGGGCATCATCGGGCCCAACGGCGCTGGCAAGACCACGCTCGTGCGCACGCTCCTGGGCGAGATCAAGCCCGACTCGGGGGGCGTGCGCCTGGGCAGCAAGCTCGAGGTCGGGTACTTCCGCCAGTCCGACGAGGGGCTGGACCCCGAGCGGATGCTGTACCGACAGATGCAGGATCTGATCAAGAAAGAGACGAACGAGAAGGTCGTGCTCAGCGAACAGGAGGCGCGGAACCTGGCGGGTGCGTTCCTGTTCTCGGGGCGAGAGCAGGAGAAAGAGGTCGGCGTCTTGTCGGGCGGCGAGCGGGCGCGTGTGCGTCTGGCGGCGCTGCTCGCGTGCGCCAAGAACGTGCTCGTCCTCGACGAGCCGACGAACCATCTGGACATCCCCAGCGCCGAGCGGATCGAGGAGGCGCTTGCGCGGATCGACCCCGACGACCCGAGGTCTGGCGGGGCGTTCGAGGGGACGCTGCTGCTCATCAGCCACGACCGGGCGCTGATCGACGCGACGTGCGACCACCTGCTCGTGCTCGACGGCGAGGGGGGCGCCGAGGTCTTCGCCGGCGGGTACACCGACTGGCACGACCGCCAGGCACGGCGCGCGCAGGAGGCGGATGACGCGGGCGGACGGCGGCGCGAGGCCAAGCCCGGCGGCGCGCGCGCGAACACGGTCGCGATGCCCACGAAGCCCGACGAGTCCAAAAGCAAGTTCTCGTGGATGTCGGTCGAGAAGATCGAGGCGCGGATCACGTTGCTCGAGTCGCGGGTGGGCGACATCGACCGGGAGCTGGCCGACCCGGACGTGTGGGCGGACGTGGCGCGGGCCAACCGCCTGACCGAGGAGCGGGACCGGCTTCGGGGCGAGATGGAACCGTTGGAGGCCGAGTGGGTGAGGAAGGCGGAATGAGCACGGGCGAACGGAACGACGGCGAGCACGTGGTGCAGGCGCCGCCGATCCTGCGCCCGGATGCTCAAGAGGGCGGCGCGCCCGATGGGATGGGCGTGGTCGAGTCGTACAACGCCGTCGCGGAGACGGTCGGGTTCATGCCCTCGATGCGGGTGCGTGACAACGTGCTGCAGATCGTGTTCGTGGTGGCGGTGACGGGGGTGTGCGCGCTGGTGGGGTGGTACTCGACGGGGCAATCAGGCGCGACGGCGTGGACGATGCCGCGCCAGACGGGCGCGCTGATCGCGGGCGTGATCGGGCTGATCGCCTCGACGTTTCTGAGCGGGCTGGTGCTGATGGTGCTCGGGTTCGTGCGGGCGCTGCGGAGGCGGGGCGATCGCCCACGCCGCGGTTAGTCGCCCGCGGCGAAGCGCCCCTGGACAACACCGAGCACGCGGGGCCAGGCGCTGCGGAAGTAGGCCTCGGTCTCGTCCCAGGCTTCGGCGTCGCCGAAGCCCAGGTGGGTCAGGGTGAGCATCGTGCGATCGTCGTCGAGCCCGTCGAGTTCGACGACGACCCAGGTGCGCTTCGCACGGTTCTCGGGCTGGTCGGGGGGCGCGTTCCAGGTGAACGAGATCATGCGGTTGGGGATGTAGCTGAGGACCTGGCAGCCGTTGGAGCCCAACGCGCCGTCGAAGAGCCACTCGTAGCGCCCGCCGATCGCCAGGTCGATGTTGGCGTCGGCCTCGGGGCGCCCGGCGGCGTAGACCGACTCCCAGCCCGCGGCGGTCGCCCAGACGTCGAAGACGTCTGAAGGCGGGGCGTCGATCTGCGCGGCCTCGGTGAACGAGCGGAGGTCGGCGCCTTGTGCAACGAAGAGCGCGGGGTTGATGGGGCGCGGGCCGTTGGTGGGCGCGGCGCTGGACGAGGCCCACGGGTCGTCGGAGCCGGGGGCGTCTCTGGTCACGCGGCGCCAGACGCCGTCCATGATCAGCTGCTCGGTGTCCGAGCCCGCGGGTGTCATCCAGGCCTTCCACGTGTAGGTATCGGGGCCGTCGGTCTCGAAGCGCTGGCGGAGGCGCGTGCCGTTGGTGGTCGAGTCGGTGGTGAGGGCGATGGATTCGCCGTCGTTTTCGAGCGTGTAGGGGAGCTGGGAGAACGAGCCGTCGTATGTGAGGCCGATGGCGGTGTAGTCGCCGTTGTGGGTGGTGTAGAAAGAGAGGTAGCGTTCGTAGATCGGGCCGTCGTTGTCCTGGACGATTGTGGTGACCTCGACGATGTTCCCGCCGAGGCCGACGCGGTACTCGTTGCGGGCGCGGAGGGTGGCGCCCCAGGCCCAGGTGGCCTCGATCTCCCAGTCGCCGATGAAGTAGTCGAGCAGGACGAGGGGCCCGTCGCTGACGTGCTCGGGGCGGGGCGGGGCGGCGAGGGGCGCTTGGGCACAGGCGATGGTCGAGAGCGAGAGCGCGAGGGTGGTGATTGTGGCTCGCATGGGTGGTCCTCTGGGACGGGGCTGCGTGGGCTGTTCGACGTGTGTCGCTCGCGCCCGCGGCTCGGGCCCCGGTGGCGACGGTTGGTGATTCTCACTGGGCCGCGAAGAAGCGTCGGTGGTGGGCCAGGATCTCGCGGCAGAGGCGCTGGTCGGGCTCGGGGTCTGCGACGTCGATCTCGAAGCTGCCGCCGAGCAGCAGGGCGTCCTCGCGGGGGAACATGTACTTGTACCCGTCGTGGACGATGTAGCCGAGTGGCTGGGGCTTGAGGTGCAAGAGCAGGCCCCGGGCGGGGAACATGGCGTGGTCGTCGAAGAGCTCGCGCGAGCCGAGGGCGAGGCAGTTGACGAGCACGGGCTCGGGGAGGGCGGCCAGCTCGTCGCGTGACGCGAAGGTGCGCTGGACGAAGCGGGCGCCACGGGCGGTCGCTTCGTCGGTGAGCGTGCGCAGGAAACGGGGTGTGTGGATGAAGTCGGTGTTAAAAACGCGTCCGGCGCGGGGCGGGCCCGGGATGGGGAGGCGCTCGAGGGGCGTGGGCGGTTCGAGCGTGCCGTTGTCGAAGTAGCGTGCCTCGTAAGGGGCGTAGTCTGGCTCGTAGACGGGGAGCTGCTCGACCCCCCACGTGTCCCGGTCGAGATCGAGGAACGCGCGGCGGGAGCGGTTGAGGACGTCGAGCAGCAGCGCGCGGGCGTCGGGGGTGGCGCCGAAGTCGATGCCGGTGGGGAGCCAGAGCGCGCCGGCGATGTTCGAGGTCGTGTCGTGGGCCTGCTTGGCGGCGTAGAGCGTGACCGCGTGGCCGCGGGACAGGAACTCGCGGGCGGTGGCGAGGGCGGTGACGCCGGCGCCGAGGACGGCGACGGGCGGGCGCGGCCCGGCTGCCCCTCCGGGGTCAGCCTTGGCGCCGGTCGCCTGCTCGACCAGGTCGGCGGCGCGTTGGGCGGAGCCGAAGCAGAGGGTGACGCCGCACCCGCTCTGGCCGTAGTTGTGGACGAGGGTCTTTGCGCCGCCGGGCGTGTCGAGGGAATCGGTCTCGATGCGGAGGCCGCCCCTGCGGCATGGGCGGACGCCGGCGACCAGGCGGAGGACGGCGGCGTCGGAGAGGTCCGGAGCGGGGAGGGTAATCATGGCCGGCCTGAGGTTAGGCTGCGGAAGGGAACATGGACCGACCACCACCGAAGCAGCAAGAGTCGAAGAACTACCCGAGCAACCGGCTTGCTCGCAGGCTCCTCACGCTGGTGTTTGTAGTTGGGTGTGCGTTGTTTGTCATATCCCTCGGGCGTATTCGCTTGTGGCGAGACCCACTGTGGCCGACCGAGTGGTTGGGCGCCGCACGCCCCTGGGTCATGTGGGGAGGGCTTGGTTCGGCGGTGATCGCCGTCCTCGTGCTTGCCTTTCGTAACGAGCGGAGCGTCGCCCGTGAGAAGCGAGAACATGCACGCACGGAGCGAAACGCCTGCTCTCGGTGCGGCTACGACATGACGGGCTCGGCCGAGCGTGCGACTTGTCCGGAGTGCGGCTGGGACACCCGCCAGGTCTGGATCGGTGAAGACTGAACTCAGAGCGCCCGGACCGCCGCGAGCACTTCCTCGGCGTGCCCGGGGATCTCGACCTTGTCCCAGCGGCGCGCGACCTTGCCCTCCGCGTCGATGAGATAAGTAGTGCGGGCGATGCCCATGTACTTGCGGCCGTACATGGACTTCTCGACCCAGACGCCGTACTTGCGGCACACGAGCGGGTCGGGCTTCTTGTCCTTGTTCACGCGGTCGTCGGCGAGCAGGGGGTAGGTCAGCCCCTCCTTGTCCGCGAACTTCTTCTTGGACTTGGGCGGGAGGATGGAGATCGCCAGGACGCGTGCCCTGGAGCGTTTGAAGCGTGGGAGCAGGCCTTGGAACTGGCAGGCCTCGTCGGTGCAGCCGCTGGTCATGTCCTTGGGGTAGAAGAACAGGACGACGGGTGTGCCCTCGTGGTCTGAGAGCGTGTGGGTTGTGCCGTCCTGGTCCTCGAGTGAGAAGTCGGGGGCCTTGCGTCCTGGATTGATGAGGGGCATGGGGGGTCTCGTGAAGTCGGCAGGTCGCGAGGTCGGCAGGTCGGCAGGTCGAGGAAGACGGAAGGCGGAAGGTAGGAAGCCAGAGATGGGGAGATGACGGAGGAGTTGTAGCCCCTCACCCCGGCCCTCTCCCCAAAGGGGAGAGGGAGGTCGGAGAAAGCCGTATTCATGGTTCGGTCGGCGCGCGCAGCCAGCGCGCCGGCCCTGCGTACCGGCGCGCTGGCGCGCGTGCATGATGTCCCCACTCAGTCGAGCGGGGTGATGTCCCCCTCAGAGGGGGTCAGCCACCTCCGATGGCCCAGGTCGAGACAACCCAGACCACGAGGGTGGCTGTGGTGGCGGCGCTGGCGATGACGACGAGCGCCAGCGACGCCCAGGAGGCGCCCCGTTGTGCGGCGGGGCGGATGAGACCGAGACGCTCCTCGACCGACGTGCCGAGTGGATCGCCCGAGCGGGCGGCGTCTTGGACAATGGCGATGATCAGGTTCGCGTCGAACGGACGCAGGCCGAGCGCTTTGGCGATGCTCAGCAGGCGTCGTCGGCGGTCCGACGGGAGCGAGGGCTCGGGCCCGGGCTCGATCGCGTAGGCGACGCGGACGGCGAACACCCAGCGGGCGTCGGCCGCGGCGAGGTCCGCCGAGGGCGCGGCGCGTTTGCTCTGTTCGGCGAGCTCGTGCAGCGGGTCTGTGCCCGAGGGGCGGAGCTCCTGGGGGCGGGACGGCGAGGGGCGTCGGGTGTTGCGTGCGGGCGACATGTTGCCGCCGGGCGACGCGATTCCGTTGACAAGACGCAACGATGGGGCTTGAGAGGGCTTTGTGGTCATGGCATAGGCGGTACAGGCAGAACACGTGCCACAACCGTTCGAATCCTCACAAACGTCACAGACGGACCGTCCGAGAGCGCGCGTGGACGCGGGCGGGGGGCCCTGCCGATGATCTGGGGCCGATGCGCGAGAAGGAAACCGAACCCGGAACGAGTGATGGCGGCGACGCGCTGCCCGCCGTGACGACCGAGAAGTCTGCGGAGCAGGTCGTCGCGGCGCTCGAGAAGCTGTCGAAGCAGGGCGAGTTGCCCGGGTTCGAGAGGGGCGGGGGCGGCGGGTTGTTCTCGGTCGATGCCCAGGGGGCGCCGTTCGACCGCAGGCTGGTCGCGACGCGGGGCGGCGGATCGGGGGAGGGCCCGACGCGTCTGGAGTGGGCGCTGGTGACACCCAGGCGGTGGCCGATCGGGATGGCGGTGGTGCTGGCGGTGAGCGTCTGGCCCGGGCTGCCGATCACGCACAGCCTGCTGGTGACCTACTTCCCCGAGTGGTACGGCGGGCTGATCAGCGGGTGGTTTGACACGTGGATGTGGTACCTGCCTTTGACCGTTCTGCCCATCCCCTGGGCGTGGCGGTCGGTGATGAAGAAGATGCGGGCGAGCACGCACGCGGCGGCGCTGGAGACGGTCGGGAAGATCGCGGGGGCCGTCGGGGGGCGGGTCGAGGGCGCCGGCGCGTCGTAGCGCCGGCGCGAGTCGATCAAATCGGTATGGAGAATGAAAAAGCCCAGGGTCGGGTGACCCTGGGCTTCGTGTGTTTCACGGGATCTCAGGCGGGATCTCGTCGCGGGCGGCTTACTCGACGTCCTTGCCCTCGACGACGTCCTCGATCGGGGGCGCCTCGTGGGGCATGTCCTCGCCCGACTTCATGTGCCTGAAGTAGGTGTGGTAGGCGCTCATGGCCTTGAAGCCGAAGATGAGCATGATGGGGATGTTGGCGACCAGCATGACGCCCAGGCCGAGCGTGGTCCACATGTCGAGCTGGTGGTCGTTGGCGATGAAGGCCTGCTTGGTGCCGTCGGAGGCGGTGAACAGCGGCATCGCGAGGAGGGTGGTCAGCAGGATGAGCAGGCAATAGATGAGCTTGTAGAGCAGGACGACCGGCTTGATGCCCTTGTCGCCAATCCATCCGAAGAGGTAGTAGACGCCCTGCTCGCCGTAGTACGACCAGGAGATCATGGTCGAGACGGCGAAGAGCCAGGCGGCGAAGGTGACGAGCCACTTGCCCAGGCCCGGGAAGTTGCGGTCGAAGGCGTAGGCGGTGAGCGAGGCGCCGGCGTAGTCGCCGTAGATGCCCAGGTCGGGATCGCCCTCTTCGTTGGGTCGGAATGTCGGGACGGCCTCGGACACGAGCGTGCCCCACGCGACTGTGAAGACAGTCTGGCCCGCCTCGTTCTCCGACTTCTTGACCGAGCCCGTGATCTTGCGGAGGTCGCGCCCGGTGTTGGAATCGACGTCGGCCTCAACGACGACGAAGACTGTTTCGCCGTCACGCCAGCCCGCGTCGTTCTCGCCTGTCTTGCGGATACGGCGGGCGTCCTGGGTCATACGAGGGAGGGTGGTGTCCTCGAGGGTCCAGGTATTCTCGATCGGGCCGTCGTTGTTGGTGGCCTGGACGACCTGGACCTGGGAAACCGAGTCGAAGGCGGCCTCGGCCTCGCGGTTGTACGCGCCCGAGGAGAGGATGACGAGGGCGGTGAGCGTGCAGACGACGATGGTGTCGATGAATGGCTCGAGGCCGGCGACGACTCCCTCGCGGACGGGCTCGTCGGTCTTGGCGGCGGAGTGTGCGATGGGGCTGGAGCCCTGGCCGGCCTCGGAGGAGAAGAGTGCCCGCTTGATGCCCCACATGGCGGCGTAGCCGAAGGTGCCGCCGAGGAAGGCGCCGGTGGCGTCGGGAGACTCGCCACCCAGGAAGCTGGGCAGGCCGCTCTTGACGATGAGCCCGAGCATGGCGGGGATCTCGCCGGCGTTGACGCCGAGGACGACGAATGCGGCGAGCATGTAGATGATGCACATGACGGGCACGATCTTGCCCGCGACGGAACCGATGCGCTTGATGCCGCCGATGATGACGAGGCCGACGACGACGGTGAGAACGATGCCGGTGACGCCCTGGGGGACCTGGAAGTAGGTGAAGGTGATGTCGGCGACGCTCCAGGCCTGGAACATGTTGCCGCCGGTGAGCGCGGAGATGAGGAGCGTGATGACGAAGATGCCGCCGATGATCGCGCCGATAGGCCCGAGCCCCCACTCCTTGAACCCTTCCTTGACGACGAACATGGGGCCGCCGTGCGGGTTGTCGGGATCATCGGTGTTGCGGTAGAGCATGGACTGGGTGACCTCGGTCATTTTCAGCGCCATGCCGAGGATCCCGATGACCCACATCCAGAGGACAGCGCCCGGCCCGCCCAGCGCGACGGCGACGGCGACGCCTGCGATGTTGCCGAGGCCGACGGTCGCGGACAAGGCGGCGGAGAGCGCCTGGAAGTGGTTGATGGCGCCCGGGTCGTCCTTGTCGTCGTACTTGCCCCGGACAACGGAGACTCCGTGGGTCAGGGCGCGGTACTGCCCGAAGATGGACCAGAAGGTGAAGAGGGCGCCGGTGAAGAGGAGGGCGTAGACGGTGTAGTTGGAAAAGAGGATGCCGTTGAGCGTCCCGACGAAGTTGTTGACAGCTTCCATGAGGGGTCCGATCTCCGGCAGAGGGCTTCGGGCTCGGGTGAGGGGGGATGATCGCCGAATCTTGACCAGAATGCAACGCGGGGGCTTTGGCGGGTAGCCTCGGGGTGATGGGCGGCGTGTGGTCAGGCTCTGAGCTGGTGCGGATCGCCGCGCAGGCGCTGCGCGACGCGGACGCCCGGCTCCGCGACGAGCAGGCGGTCCGGGGGATCGACGCCCTGGACGAGGTGGGCCTGCACCCGGTGCTGGGCGGGGGTTTTTCGGAGGCCGGGTACGGCGTCTGGCCCGAGCGGCCCTACGCCGGGCGCGTCGCCGACCGGGCGATCAGACGGGACCGCGAGCGTTGCGACCTGGTGCTCACGGGAGAGCCGGGGGCGAGGCTGCTGGACCCGGTGAGCGAGCTGGTCGAGATCGACCGGGCGACGGGGACGCTCTTCGAGCCGCTGGCCGAGTCGATCGCGGGCGCGATGTCCGGGGCGGACGAGCGGGTGGTCGAGCCCGGCGAGGCGTTCTGGCTCGAGGTCAAGGCGGTGGCGCAGTACGCGTACGTCGAGGGCGTGCCCAGGGCGAACCGGGCGTACGCGACGCAGCTTGTCAAGGGACCACTGGACGACGCGAAGAAGCTGGCGCGGGAGGCGACGATCGAGCACGCGGGGGCGATGGTCGTGCTGTTCGCGTGCGACGAGGCGACGGTCGAGCACGACCTGGGGCAGATGGCCCACCGCCTGCTCGACAAGGACGCGCCGATCCGCGCGCCCGAGTGGGAGGTGTTCGCGATCGAGGACCGGGCGGGAAACGGGGCGTGCGGGGTGGCGCTGGCGCCGATCCGGTTGTGACACAGCCCGGTTCAGGCCGAGGCGCGGGCGGGCTCGTGCGCGTCGGCGGTCCGCTCGCGCGGGTCCAGGAACCGCTCGATCGCGTCGGCGGCGGCGGTCGCGGCGCTGTGGCCCTCGAAGAGCGAGGCGAGGCGGCGGAGTTCGTGGCGCTGCTCGTCGGCGCGGGCGGGGTCTTCGAGCAGAGCGACGGCGAGGTCGGCGATGGGCTCGGAACCGCCGAAGTGCGGGATCAGCTCCGGCACGATCCGCGTGCCCGCGACGAGGTTTGGCAGGCTCAGGTCACGCGGCTTGAGCAGCCAGCGGGCGACGAGCGCCCAGACGACGCGGCTCGAGCGGTAGACCACCACCATCGGCTTGGCCTGGCGGGCGATCTGGAGTGTGACCGTGCCCGAGACGACCAGCGCCAGGTCGCACCAGCGGACGACCTCGTCTGTCCGCGCGGACTCGATGCGGAGTGACCTTGGCCACTCGCCCGCGAGGGCACGCAGCTGGGGCTCGATCTCGGCGCGGGTCGCGGCGACGACGCCGGCGATGCCCTCGTGCTCGCGCTCCAAGCGGCGGTAGGCGCCGACGAGGAGCGGGAAGTTCTTGGTGATCTCGCCCGGGCGTGACCCGGGCATGAGCGCGACGCGGGGCTCGCCGCCGGGCCAGTCGGCGGTGCGCTGGTCGAGCAGCGGCTCGTCGAGCGGCTTGTCGAAGAGCGGGTGCCCGGCGAACGTCGCGTCCACGCCGCGCTTCCGGAACCAGTCCTCCTCGAAGGGCAGGACGCACAGCACGTGGTCGGTGCTCCGCTTGAGCTTCCTGAGGCGCCAGGCGCCCCAGGCCCAGAGCTGCGGGGCGACCAGGTGGACGACGCGGGCGCCCTGGGCCTTTGTGATCGCGCAGACCGGGAAGTTGGCGGCGGGCGAGTCCACGGGGACGTGGACGCGGATCGGGTGGTCGGCGATCCATCGCCTGATGTGGGCGTTGATGCGCCGGTGCTCGCGGATCTTGGCCAGGCCGGGCACGCCCATGACGGCGTCCTTGCCGGTCTCGTGGATGATCTGGGCGCCCGCGGCGCGCATCTTGGGCCCGCCCCAGGCGTAGATCGTGAGGTCGGGGTCGCGGGCCTTGAGCTCGGTGATGACGGCGGCGGCGTGGTCGTCGCCCGAGGGCTCGAAGCCTGTGAACAGGACGGCGCCGCGGTCGCCCCCCCCACCGTCGCCGGGATTGCACGTCGCGTCGCTCACGGCGCAGTCAAGACCCCGGGGGGCGTGTTGTCAACGATCGCGGGCGCCCGCCCGCCCAAACACGCACGCTTCATACTCAGAACCCCGCGGCCCGGAGCCAGGCGGAGGGCGTCTTGCCCAGCGCCGTCGCGATCGAGAGAAGCGATTCGACGCTCGGCAGGTGGGCGCCGCGCTCTATGGACGAGAGCTGGCTGACCGAGACACCCGCGGCCTCGGAGAGCTCCTTGAGGGTCCAGCCGCGTTCGGTCCGGGCGAGGCGGACCTGGCGCCCCAGCTCGGCACGCAGGCGGTCCTGGGGGCGCCTGCCCAGGGCGAACGCGTCGGCTGCCTGGGCGAGGACCCGGCGCAACTCGTCGAGCGTGAAGGGTTTGGCGAGGTAGTCGAAGACGTCCTGCTTGAAGGTCTGGCGCATCGAATCGAGCGAGGGATACCCCGTCACAACGATGACGCACAGTTTGGGCCAGCGGTCTCGGATCTGGGCGAGGACCTCCTCGCCGCTGGCGCCGCCCATCTTGATGTCGAGCAGGACCAGGTCGGGCAGGCCCGACTCGCAGGCGGTGAAGAAGGCCTCGGGGGTGGCCAGGGCGCGGACCTCGTGCCCGTCGGACTCCAGGATGGAGCTGACGTACTCGCGGAAGTCGGCGTCGTCGTCGAGGGCGACGACGGAGAGCGGCGCCGTCGAGTTTCCCGACGGCTCTGCTCGCTGTGCGGGTTCAGCCATGGGCGTCCTCGGTGGGTGTCGCGGGATCGGCCTCGGGATCGGGTCGGGGGGCGGCGGTCAGGGGAAGCATAACTTCGAAGACGGCGCCGCCGCGCCCGGGGCGGTTGCGGGCCAGGATCATCCCGCCGTGCTCGCGGACGATGCCATCTGCGACCGCCAGCCCGAGGCCGGTTCCCCTCGCGTCGAGGCGGGTGGAGACGAAGGGTTCGAAGAGCGAGGGTATGAGGTCAGGGTCGATACCCGGGCCGTTGTCGGAGATAGTGATGCTGACCCACTCGGCATCGTCGCGGCGTGTGCGGTCGCAGGCGATCTCCAGGGCGGGGGCGCGCGTGCCGTTGGTCGGGGCCTCGCGCATCGCATCGACCGCGTTGCGGATGAGGTTCACGAAGACCTGCACCATCCTGTCCGCGTCGCACTCGATGATCAGGTCGTCGGGCACACGGACGTCGAGGCGGACGTCGGAGGCGTCGCGGTCGAGGCGGACGAGCGTCGCGGCTTCGTTGATGATCTCGGCAACGCTGGACGGACGCGACTCTGGCTGGCGGGCGCGGGCGAAGTCGAGCAGGCTCTCGCTGAGACGTTCCAGGCGCCCGACGACGCGGGCGAGCAGGGCCATCTCGGTGGGCGGGAGCGAGCCGTCGCGTCCGAGTTTCTCGACGAGGCCGGTCGCGACCGCGAGGGGCGTGTTCAGCTCGTGGGCGATGCCGGCGGACATCATGCCCAGGCTCGCGAGACGGTCGGCGCCCTCGAGATTTCTGCGGGCGTTTTCGAGCAGGTGATTCTTGCGGCGCAGGTCCGTCGCGACCTGCTCGAGGCGGTCGAGCGCGTCGGCCAGGGCGGACTCGTGGCGGCGCAGGGCGCGGATCGAGTCGTTGCGCGAACGCATGATCTCGCCCAGCTCGTCGGCCGGGATCTGCGACTCCGGGATCAGCTCGTGCTCCTGCTCACCGCGTTGGACCGCTCGGTCGGCGCGGAGCATCCTGCGGATCGGGGCGTAGACGTGGCGGGGAAGGACGAACAGCTCGAGCGCGATGGCGACGAAGGCATAGACGGCGAATACGGCGACGCCCGCGACGATGTAGATCTTGAAGGCCGCGGCGCGGGCCGCATCGTGACGGGCGCGGACGACCCACGCGCCGCCCTCGCCCGGGAGCGCGACGACCGCGCCGCCCGCGTCGGCGACGGTCGCGAGCAGCGCCGGTTCGCCCGGCGCGGCCCGGGCGGACGCGAGCGATTCGTGGGGAACGTCGCCCGCCAGCCCCGGGCCCAGGCGCTCGATCGAGAGGCCGGGCATCCCGCTGACCTGTGCCGGATCGAGCGAGCCCGCGGCGAGGAGTTCGGCGACGCGGGCGGCGTCGGTCGCCTCGGCCAGCAGGACCGTCTTGCGGAGCGCCGGGCGGAGGGGCGCGAGCAGGACCCCGGCGAGCACGAGCGAGAAGAGCGTGTGCAGGACGATGAGCTTCTTGCGGATGCGCAGCGAGGCCAGCAGGCCGCGCTGGCGTTCGCGGGTACGCCTGGCGTCGTTCGAGAGGGTGTGTGGCGGTGTGTGCGTCATACTCGCGGGCGTAGACTCGCCTCTTGGGCAACACCCGCGAGAGATCGTTCGGAGGGCCGGCGCCCGCGGCAAGCCGCGGCCCCGCGGAAAGCACTGACGCCCAGGCCCCGGCCACTCCCAGGGACCTGGTCTGTCGTCGCCTGACCCGCGACGCCCAGACTTTCCCAGAAATGATGATCGAGCCCCTGGAGACCGGGAGCCTGAGCGCCCGCGACGCGGCCCTGGCGACGACGATCCAGCGCGAGTGCGCCCGGCGCTGGCTCACACTCGAATGCCTCGTCGGGCATGCGTTGTCACGCCCGGTCGATTCGATCGAACCCGGGGTGCGGGCGGCGCTGCACGCGGGGGTCGCCCAGTTGGTGCTGCTCGACCGGGTTCCGGCGCACGCGGCGATCCACGAGTCGGTCGAGTGGGCCAAGCGCAACGTCCGCCCCAAGGCGGGCGGGCTCGTGAACGCGGTGCTCCGCAAGGTCGCCGGGCTGACAGGCGAGCGGATCGACGCGTGGGACCAGTCGAGCCGGCGCCAGATCCCTCGGTCCGACGGGGGCGCGGTCGAGCTGCGCGAGGACGTCCTGCCCGGGGGCGGTCTCGAGCGGGCCGCGGCGGCCGCGTCCGTGCCCGGGCGCCTGCTCGAGAAATGGGCGAACGACTTCGGCGTGGACGCCGCCCGCGCGCTGGCGGCGCACTCGCTGTGTGACGCGCCGATCTTGCTCAATATCGCGCACGCGGTGGAGCCGATCGATCGCGCCCTCGTAGGCGATCACGAGACCGCGGGGTGCGCTGTGTTCCAGGGGACGCGGGCGCAGCTGGGCGAGCTGCTCGGATCGCGCAGCGACATCTGGGTGCAGGACGCGGCGGCGTGCGACGCTGTGAGGTCGATCCGCGACCTAGATCCACTCCTGATCGTGGACTCGTGCGCCGGGCTGGGCACCAAGACGCGCCAGCTCGCGTGTGTCTTCCCGGGGGCGGAGGTGATCGCCTCGGACGTGGACGGGCGGCGGATCGCGGAGCTGCGCCGATTGTTCGCGGGGCACGATCGCGTCCGAGTCGTCGCGTACGAGTCGCTGGCGGGCGAGGTCGGAGGACGGGCAGACCTGGTGCTCTTGGATGTGCCGTGCTCGAACACGGGCGTGCTGCCCAGGCGCCCGGAGGCGAAGTACCGCGTCTCGCGGCGTCAGCAGGACCGTCTGATGAAGATCCAGCGTCAGGCGGCGCGTGACGCCGCGCCCTGGCTGAGCGGGGACGGGCGGATCCTGTACTCGACCTGCTCGATCGAGCGTGAGGAGAACGAGGCCCTGGCGGACTGGGCGGGGCGGGACCTCGGGCTCCGGACCACGAGGACGGGCCGACAGACACCGTCGGGGACACCCGCCGACCCGCCCTCACGCTACCGGGACGGGGCGTTCGCCTGCCTGCTCGAACGCTGAGGGCGGGGGGCCAACAATCCGCGATGCCCCCGGCGAGAAAGACGCGCGGGGCCGGGCAGGCGCAGGTAGACTCGCCTCCCCGAGCAGAGAGATGACTGAATCAACCGACCCGACGAATTCGTGATTGAAGGACGCAACGTGAACCTTCTGGATATCCTTTCTCCCGAGTGCGTCAAGGCGCCGCTCGAATCCGAGGACAAGCGCGGCGTGATCGACGAGCTGGTCGATCTGCTCGCCGAGCAGGGCAAGTCGTCCGACCCCGAGGCGCTCAAGGAGGCCGTCTGGACGCGTGAGCAGACGCGCACCACCGGCATCGGGCACGGGCTGGCGATCCCGCACGGCAAGTGCTCGGGGCTCAAGGGCCTGGCGATGGCGATCGGCAAGCCGACCGGGCCGATGGACTTCGAGGCGATCGACAAGCAGCCCGTCCAGCTCATCGTGCTGCTCGCCAGCCCTCCCGACCGGACGAGCGACCACATCCAGGCGTTGGCGCGGATCAGTCGTCTGATGACGATGGAGGAGTTCCGCACACGGATCTACGAGGCGACGGAGGCCGCGGAGATCTTCGAGTTGCTCAAGGAGCAGGAAGCGCACGCCTAGCGGGAACGGCCCGGCGTCGGCCCGGGCTCATGCCGAGGCACGCGTGTCGGGGGTGGCGAGGCTCGGACGCTGGGATGCCCCCGGCGCCCGCGGGAGCGACTCGGCAACAGTCGCCGCGATCGTCTCCAAACGCGAGAGCATCCGGTCCGACTGCGTGCGGAAGATCACGTACGGGAAGAGCGTCACGAGGGCCACAACGAGCCCAAACGCGGTCGTGTAGAGCGCGACGGCGATACCCGCGGCGACCGCGGCGGGGTCCGTGACCGTGCCCGACCCGCCCAGCAGGCGGAAGCTCTGGATGATGCCCGTGACCGTGCCCAGGATGCCCAGGAGCGGGGCCGCGGTGATGATCGTCGAGAGCACGACACCGAAGCGTTCGACCGCGGGCCTCGCGTCCTCGATCAGCTCCATCGCGGCGGGCTCGATCCGGGCGGCGTCGGCGCCTGGTCTCGATGCGTGGTCGAGCAGGGCCGCGGCATAGCGGAACTGGATGGCCGAGGCCCGCTCGGCGATGGCGATGGCCGAGGGCAGGTCGCCCGCACGCAGCTTGGCGGACATCCGCGAGAGGCGGTATCGGTTGCGCCGCGAGTTGGTCCGGGCCCAGAACGCCGCCCGCTCGACCGAGAGCGCGACCGAGACGACGCTCAGCGCCAGCAGCGGGTACATGACCCAGCCGCCGGCACGGAAGAACGTGATGAGGTCATCGACGATGCCCATGGGTTGGGATGGTAGTCGGGGCGGGGAATCGGGGTTTGCGGCGTATCTGATCCACCTTGTATCGCCCGGCGCCGACTACGATCCGGGGTGAGCAAGCCCGGGATAGCACCCCTGTCAGGCAAGGGCGCGGTCGCCCTGACGCGCGAGCCAGCGTCGGGCGTCGACGCGTTCCTTGGCGACTACCTCGATGTGGCCGGTCTAGCGCCCGGTCTCGACGACGCGGTCCGTTACGCGCTGTTGGGTGGGGGCAAGCGGATCAGGCCCACGATGGCGTGGTGGTGCGGCGTCGCGTGTGGCGCGCCGGGCGAGGCGACGCTGCCCGCGGGCGCCGCGGTCGAGCTGGTCCACGCCTTTAGCCTCGTGCACGACGACCTGCCCGCGATGGACGACGACGACCTGCGGCGTGGGCGCCAGACGCTGCACGTGCGCTCGGGCGAGGCGATGGCCATCCTCGCGGGCGACGCGATGCTCACGCTCGCGTTCGGGGCGCTGCGTCACACGCCGCCAGGCTCGGACGCGCTGCCGGGCGACGTGGTCGCGGCGCTGGTGGATGAGCTTGTCGCGGGTACGACCGGGATGATCGACGGGCAGATCTACGACACTCTGGGCGGGCTGGACGAATCGCTCGACGACACGGCGCGACTCGAGGCGATCCACTCGCGCAAGACCGGGGCGTTGATCCGGGCGGCGTGCCGCATGGGCGCGATCCTGGGCGCCCATCGTGCACGCCTCGACGACGCGGCACGCGACGGTGCGATCGCCCGCCTGAGCGCGTACGGCGAGGCCGTCGGCCTCATGTTCCAGATCGTCGATGACCTGCTCGACGTCGAGTCCACACGCGAGCAGGTCGGCAAGCGGACGGGCAAGGACGCGGACGCGGGCAAGCTGACATACCCGGGCGTGCACGGCGTGGACCGGGCACGGGGCGAGGCGGAGCGATTGGGCGAGGCGGCGGCGGCTGCGGTGGAGCCGTTCGGCGAGGCCGGCAAGGCCCTCCGAGAACTTGCCGCGTCCCTGGCGACGAGGGCGCGGTGAACACGACTGGCACGAAATCGGCACAATGGACGAACGGGGCGTCGATGGAGCCTCTACGACACTGACCGTTGGCGGGGCGATCCGGAGCCCCCTAGGCTTGTTTCAGGATTCTTTGAAAGTTCCCGGGGGCTCTCCCCGGCGGAGCGAGCGGATGGCGATCCTCGAAGAGCTCAAAGGTCCGGACGATCTGCGCAAGATCCCCGTCGAGCGCCTGGGCGAGCTGGCGGCGGAGATCCGCGCGGCGATCATCGACCAAGTCTCGCGGACCGGCGGGCACCTGGCGCCCAACCTTGGCGTCGTCGAGCTGTCGATCGCGTTGCACTACGTGTTCGATTTCTCGCACGACCGCCTGCTCTTCGACGTCGGGCACCAGTGCTACCCGCACAAGCTGCTCACCGGGCGCCTCGGGCTCATGTCCAGGCTGCGGACGCGTGAGGGGATGGCGGGGTTCCCCGAGCCTTTGGAGAGCGACTACGACCTGTTCCGCGTCGGGCACGCGGGGACAGGGATCTCGACGGCCGTCGGCATGGCACGCGGCGACTCGCTCACGCGCGAGGCGTACGACGCAGACACCAACCGCGGCGGGCGGCGCGTGGTGACACTCATCGGCGACGCCTCGATCGTCAACGGCGTCGCGATGGAGGGGCTCAACAACGCGGGCACGCTCAAACGCCAGTTCCTGGTCGTGCTCAACGACAATGGGATGTCGATCAGCAAGCCCCAGGGCGCGCTGGCGGGGTACTTCGACCGTGTGCGTGTCAGCCACACGTACACAGACTTCAAGAAGGGCGCCAAGCGGATCCTCCGCAAGATCCCGGGCGGGGGCGTGCTGGCCGAGGCGTACCACCGGGCGGGGGAGATGACCAAGGCGATGATCGCCGAGGAGAGCTGGTTCGAGCACTTCGGGCTGGTGACGGTCGGGCCCATCGACGGGCACGACATCCCGACACTCATCGAGTTCCTGGGCGAGGCGCGGGATCTGGACCGACCGATGGTGCTGCACGTCAAGACGGTCAAGGGCAAGGGCCTGGACGTCGCCGAGGGCGACGCCCAGCGGTTCCACTCTCCCAAGGCCTTCAAGGTCGAGCGGGACGAGCGGCTCGGGTGCCGCGTGGAGATGGCGCCCAGCGGGCACTCGTTCACGGCGGCCTTCGCCGACGCGTTGGGCGACCTGATGGAGCGTGACGAGAAGGTCGTCGCGTGTACCGCGGCGATGCCCGACGGCACGGGCGTGACCGACGCGCTGTCCAGGTTCCCCGATCGCGCGTGGGACGTGGGCATCTGCGAATCGCACGCGATGGACATGATGGCGGGCCTGGCCAAGACGGGCGCCAAGCCGTTCTTCGCGGTCTACTCGACGTTCCTGCAGCGCGCATTCGACCAGGCGTTCCAGGAGGTCGCGCTCCAGGGCTTGCCCGTGCGGCTGTGCCTCGACCGCGCGGGGCTCGTCGGCGGCGACGGCGCGGTGCACCACGGGTTCTGCGATGTGGCGCTCTTGCGGACGCTTCCCGACGCGGCGATCCTCGCGGCGATCGACGAAGCAAGCCTCGTCGCCTCGCTTGAGTTCATGCGCACGTACGAGGACGGCTTGTCCGCGGTCCGCTACCCGCGCGACGCGGTCTCCGATCGGCTGGGCGGCCAGGACTGCCCCGTGTTCGAGATGGGCAGGGCGAGGCTCCTCACGCCGGGGTTCGCGGACCAGGATTCGGCTCGCCCCGACGTCGCGGTGCTCGCGTTCGGCACGCCCGCGATCGACGCGCTCGGGGCGGCCGACGCGCTGGGCGACGAGTACAGGGTCGGCGTCTGGGACGCGCGGTTCGCCAAACCGGTTGACGACGCGTTGGTCCGTGCCTTGCTGTCTCGCGGGATCCCGGTCGTGACGGTCGAGGACCACTCGGTTGTGGGCGGGTTCGGGGCGGCGGTGCTCGAGAGCGCGGCTGCCCAGGGGCTCGACGCCTCGGGCGTGCGCGTCCTCGGCCTGCCAGACTCGTGGATCCTCCAGGACTCGCGATCGAGCCAGAAACGCGAGGCCGGGATCGACGCGGCGGGCATCGCGCGGGCGATCCGGGAGGCCGCGTCCGCGAGGAGCGGCTCACGCGTCGTCGAGACCAAGGGCTCGCGTGGCGCGGGCGTCACCCGGGGCGGGACCGCGCCGGTCTGAGACGGGAGAGACCGATGGGTCGCTCGGTGGTCCTGCTTATCAACCGCGCCAAGCGCGACGCGGCCCGGGCGGGCGAGCAGGTCGCGGCGCTCGTGCGCGCCCACGGCACGCTGGTCGCGACACTCGATGCGCTCGAGGATGGTCCGATCGCGGGCGTGGACGCGTGCGACCTGATCGTCGTGCTGGGCGGGGACGGGACGCTGCTGGCGACCGCACGCCAACGCCTGCGCGACGACGTGCCCCTGCTGGGCGTGAACATCGGCAAGGTCGGGTTCATGGCGGGCTTCGACACGGATTCGCTCAACCGGCACGCGCCCGCGGTTTTCGGCGACGGCGCCCTCACCACACACGCGGTTTCGATGCTCCAGGCGCAAATCGTGGACGAGGACGGCGCGGTTGTTGAAGAACTCTCGGCGGTGAACGAGTTTGTTGTGACCGCCGGCCCGCCGTACCGGATGATCACGCTTGGAATGTCCATCGACGGGCACGAGGGGCCGCAGGTCCGGGGCGACGGGCTGATCGTCGCGACGCCGACGGGCTCGACGGCGTACAACGTGTCGGCGGGCGGGCCGATTGTCGCGCCCGGGGTGGGCGCGGTGGTCATCACGCCCATCGCGGCGCACTCGCTCGCGTTCAGGCCGATCGTCCTGGGCGAGGACCGGGTGATCGAGGTGACGCTGCACGAGGCGAACGAGGAGAACGGCGGCGGGACAACGCTCGTCGTGGACGGGCAGGAGCGACGGCGGCTCTGCGTCGGCCAACGCGTGCGGTTCCGCGGCGGCGGGCGGCGGGTGCGGTTCGTTGCGGACCCGGACGGGAACTACTGGCGGACGCTTATGACGAAGATGAGCTGGGCGGCGCCACCACGCGGATGATTTGAACCC
Source organism: Phycisphaerales bacterium (assembly GCA_029260515.1). GTDB lineage: Bacteria > Planctomycetota > Phycisphaerae > Phycisphaerales > UBA1924 > JAJRXR01. Next base: position 67,454 of record JAJDDC010000102.1, read on the forward strand.
GCGGCGGGAACACTCGGCGCATACGCGGGGTTGGCCTCGCGCCACCCCTCGCTGCGAGGGGCACAGGAATACACATGAACCACGACGCGCCGACGCACGGCGGCGAGACATTTGCCCTGCGCTGCATGGAGATCTGGGGTGGGAACCGCGCGGTCGAGCAGAGCGTCAGCGTGCCCGGGGTGGATGTGCACGTCGCGTCCATGCCGCACGCCGGCGACGAGTCGGGCGGGGACATCTACTACGTCTCGCAGTGCGGGGCGGGGAACATCGCGCGCGTGGCGTTGGCGGACGTCGCGGGGCACGGCAGCGCGGTCTCGGAGCTGTCGTCCACGCTCCAGGGGCTGATGCGTAAGCACATCAACACGGTGGACCTGACCAGGCTGGCCCGGGCGCTGAACACAGAGTTTGATGCGATCAGCCACGGCGGACGATTCGCGACCGCCATCCTGGCGACGTACTGGGCGCCGACGGACCACCTGATCCTGGTCAACGCCGGGCACCCAGCGCCCCTGCGGTACAGAGCGGCGGATGACGCGTGGTCGCTCATCGATGCCGACGAGGCGAGCGTCGAGGATATCGGCGTCGCGAACCTGCCCCTGGGCGTCATCGAGCCTACGAGCTTCGGGCAGACGGCGATCGGTCTCGAGCCCGGGGACGTCGTGGTCCTGTACACGGACGCGCTGATCGAGGCGGCGGACGCGGATGGGCGCCAGATCGGGCAGGAAGGGCTGCTTGCGCTGGCGGGAGAGATCGACGTGAACGACCGGGACGCGATCGGGACGAGGCTGCGCGAGCTTGTGCGCGAGCGCCGGGGTGGGGCGGACTCGGACGATGACGAGACGGTCATCGTCCTGGCGCACAACGGCGCCGACCCGCCCAGGCACACGCTGGGCGAGAAGATCGGGGCCCTGGGACGGATGCTCGGGTTGACGAGCGTGGTCCGCGAGGACGCCTAGGCCTCGGGGTCCCTCGCGGTGTCCTCGCCCGAAGGCTCGCGGGCGATCGCGCCGGGCATGAATAGTTCTTCGGGGTTGACAAGCGCGACGATCGCGTCGCCGTTCTCTGGTTCGACCGGGCGGTCTGCGGCGCAGATCGCCAGTGTTCCGCTCGCGCGGATAACAAAGAGGGGGACGGCGGCCCGCCCGTAGAGGGTCTGGTAGTCCTTGGCCGTGAACTCGGGCGAGAGGGTCGTGGTCTTGACGACCCAGCCGTTGGCGATGCGTGATTCGAGCTGGGCGAAGTCGAGCGTCGCGGAGAAGAGGCGGCGCCCGAGGCGCCTGGACGTCTCCCCCTCGCCCTTCTTCGCGGCGCGGGCGGGGAGAAGGTAGAGCCCCGACTTGTCGAAGACCTCCTTGAAACGCTGGAGGGCGAGGGCGTTGACCTCGTCGTTGGGCGTGACCGCCAGGACGCGGCCGATGCCACGGAGGTCGAGATCCTCTGAAACGTGCTCGGAGAGGATGTTCGCGTTGACCGCGGGCAGGCCCTCCATTTTGGCGGCGCGGATGTTTGCTCGGTTCGTGTCCACGAGCAGCACGGTGTACTTGCGTTTCTGGAGGCCGACCGCCATCGCGCGTGCCCAGCGCGGGGCGCCGACGAAAAGCACCCCCTGCGGGTTCTGGTCCGAGACGCCCAGCAGGCGGGAGAGCGGGGTCGCGGCGAGCCCGTAGATCGTGACCGTGCCGATGATGACTGCGAACGTGAGCGGGACGAGCTGGTCGGCGCCCTTGATGTCCTCGCGTTCCAGGGCAATCGCGAAGATCGAGGCGGCGGCGGCGGCGACGATGCCCCTCGGCGCAACGGTCGCAAGGAACAGCCGCTGGTTCCAGCTCAGGCCGGCGCCGATCGTCGAGACGAATGCGGTCAGCGGGCGAGCGACCGTGATAAGGACAATCAGGAACGCCGCGATCGACCACCAGTCGAGGCCCTGCAGGTCCGCGAAGCGGAGGCGGGCGCCGAGCACAATGAACAGCGCGCTGATGAGCAGGACCCGCAGGTTTTCCTTGAACTCGATGATGTGGCGGATGTCGGCGCGGTTCTGGTTGGCGAGCACGACGCCCATGAGGGTTACCGCGAACAAGCCCGACTCGGCCTGGAAGGTGTTGGAGATCGTGAACGTTGCGATCACGAGCATCAGCGAGAATGGGTTCTGAAGGAAGTCCGGGATCCAGTACCGGCTCATGAACCCGAGCAGCAGGAAGGCCGAGAGCGCCCCGAGACCGCCACCGATGACGACGGTCTTGACGATCCCCATCGCGATCTGGAAGTTGGCGTCGGTCCCCTCGCCGATGACGATGGCCTCGAAGACGAGGACGGCGGCGGCGACCCCGATCGGGTCGATAACGATCCCCTCCCATTTGAGGATTGGACCGACCGCGCCGGCGGGGCGGATGTGCGCGAGCATGGGACCGATGACTGTCGGGCCGGTGACGATAAGGATCGCGCCCAGCAGCAGCGCGATCCGCGGCGGGAGGCCCAGGAAGAGGTATGCGGTGATCGTCGCGATCGTCCAGGTGATCAGGGCGCCGACGGTGACGAGCGCGACAACCGTCTTCTTCACGCCGCGGATCTCTTTGAACCGGAGCGAGAGCCCGCCCTCGTAGAGGATCAGCGCGACGGCCATCCCGACGAGCGAGAGCAGCAGGTCCCCGCCGAGCAGATCGTCGGGCGACTTGGCGAGGGGCGATGTCGGCGCCAGCCAGCGGAAGACGGGCCCGACGAGGATGCCGAAGACCAGCAGCAGGAGGATGGACGGGACCTTAAACCGCCAGGCGAGCCACTGGGCGCCGACGCCGAGCACGACGATCGCGGCCAGGAGGAAGGGGACCACCTCCATCTGGGCGCCGAGCGTGAGTGTTGAGTCCGTGATCGCGTGCACTGCGCCTCCGGTGCGCCTGGGAGAGGGCGTGCGGTCGCACGCCGATGGAACCCGGGCAGGGTATCCGAGGCGGGACGCCCGGGGCGGCGCGCGGGCATGGCCCGTGTTTCGAACTCGAGAACCGGGGCCTCGGCGGGGAGAACGACGACCCCCGGGCGATCAGCGGAGGGCGGCCAGACGCTCGCGCGCCAAGCGTTCGATCCCGTCGGTAAGCACACGGATCGCCAGGAGGTATTCGGGCAGCTCCAGGCGTTCGGCGGGCGTGTGATCGAGCGTCGAGTCGCCGGGGCCATAGGCGGCGATCGGGCAGTTCCAGACCGGGGCGACGACGTTGAGGTCTGCGGTGCCCGTCTTGAGCTTGTGGCGCGGACGAGAGCCCGCGGCACGGATGGACGCGGTCAGGGCCCGCACGACCGGGTCGTTGCGCTCGACGCGGTGGGCCCGCTCGCGCCCGGTGACGCGGACGTCGGCGGTCGGATCTATCGAGTGCAGTTCCTGCTCGAGCAGCTCGGGTGTGATCCAGTCGGGCAGCCGGAAGCCCGCGAGCAGGCGGGCGCGGTCGGTCACGCCGTCCGAGTCGTGCGAGAGGTCCAGTACGGAATGCTGGAGGATCTCGAAGGGCGACTCGCGGCCGTCGTTGAGCAGGTCGATGCGGGCGCGCACCGCGTTCCACCACTCGAGCAGGTCGTCGGCGGCGCTGGGGTCGGGGCCGGCGCTGTGGTGGGCCTCGCGGGCGACGTGGCGCTCGACGAGCAGGCGCCCCTTGTAGCCGAGCGTGACCGCGCCGGCGCTGCTCGGCTCGGCGACGATACACGCGTCGGGTCGCAGACGCGGGGCGACGGCGTTGGCGCCCGTCGAGTCGGCGGTCTCCTCCCCCACCGCCGCGACGACGCGGAGGCGGACGTTCTCCGGCAGCTGCGCCCGGGCGGCGGCAAGCAGGTGCGTCGCCAGCGGTCCCTTGGCATCGACCGATCCCCGCCCGTGCAGCGTGTCGCCCTCGATGCGGACCGGGATCACCCCCGGCACGGTATCGATGTGCCCGAGCAGGACGATCTCGATCGCGTCGTCCGCGTCCGAGCCCCGGGTGGCGATGGCGCTGCCCACGTGGTCGATCTCGGTGGTGAAGCCCAGGCGGGCCGCCCTCTCGGCGAACAGATGGGCCGCCTCGCGCTCGGCGCCCGACACGCTCGCCGTCGCGACCAGGTCGTGCACCAGGTCGATCGCGGTCTGGTCGTCGAAGGGGTCGAGGGCGTTGGGTGCGGGCTGCGGCTGGCGGTGTGTCGAGAGTGTGGTCATGCGGGGGCTCCCTCGAAGACGGTGCCGGCGCCCGTGCGGGCGCTGGCGATGGGCGTGTCGGCGTTGGCCGAGGCGATGACGACGCGTCCGACGCCGCCCGTGATCGCCTCCTCGGCGGCGAGGACCTTGTTCTTCATCCGCCCCTTCGCGGCGGCTCGCACCACCTCGTCGCTCGCGCCAGCGGTCGCGATCAGGCTGGAAGGATCGGAAGGGTCTCGGAGCACGCCCGGGACGTTGGAGAGGAGCAGCAGCTCGTCGGCGCCCAGGGCGGAGGCTGTGATCGCCGCGGCCCGGTCGGCGTCTACATTGATCGCCTCGTTGTCCGCGCTCAGTGCTGGCGGGCACAGCACGGGCGTGCGTGCGTGGTCGAGGAGCATGTTCAGGAACACGCCGTCCACGTGCTCGACACGCCCGGTCAGGTCGTCGCGGATGATGACGGTGCGCCCGTCCTCGACGGCGCGTATGGCGTCCTTGCGCGCGCCCCGCCAGAGCCCGCCGTCGATGCCCGACAGGCCGACCGCGTCCACGCCGAGCTGGTGCAGCCGCTCAACGACGCTCTTGTTGATCTTGCCGCAGTAGACCATCTCGAATATCTCGAGGGTCTTGCGGTTGGTCCGGCGGCTGGTGTGCCCCGACGGGCTGGTGATGAACGCGGGCGGGTGGCCGAGTTGTTCGGAGACGATGTTGGTCTCGTGCGAGCCGCCGTGGACGAGCACGACGCGGGCGCCGTCGCGGACGAGGGAGGCGATCTCGTTGAGGGCGGGTTCGAGGTCGATGCCCTCGCCGCCGCCGATCTTTATGACGATTGTGCGTGGTGTGGTCATTGGTCGTTGCTCAGACGGGGTGCAAGCCCGGGAAAGTGAGGCCCGTGGTCTCGGGGAGACCCAGGGCGGCGTTCATGGACTGGACGGCGCTGCCCGCGGCGCCCTTCATCAGGTTGTCGATCGCGCAGATCGACACGATCCGCCCCGTGCGTTCATCGACGTCGAAGCCCACATCGGCGTAGTTTGAGCCCGCGAGGATCTTGGGGTCGGGCAGGCGGTGGATGCCCGTTCGCTCGCGGACGATGCGGACGAACGGCTCGGACGCGTACGCCTCGCGGTAGTGCTTCCACAACTCGCGGTGGTCGATGGGCTTGGTCGGGATGACGTGGGCGGTGCACATCGCCCCGCGGACCATCTCGATCGCGGTCACGCACACGTCGAGCGTGAACTCGCCGAGCGCCTGGGTCACCTCCGCGGCGTGCCGGTGCCCGGTCGGGGCGTATGTGCGGACCGCGCCCGAGCGCTCCGGGTGGTGCGAGGACGCGGACGACTCGGCTCCGGCCTCGGACGATCCGACCTTGATGTCGGCGATGACGCGTTCGATCAGCCCGGCCCGGGCGAGGGGGAGCAGCGCGAGGTTCATCGCCGTCGCGTTGCAGCCGACGCCCGAGATCAGGCGGGCGCCCTTCATCTGCTCGCGGTGCAGCTCGGGCAGGCCGTAGACCGCGTCGCTCAGGCGACCGGGGTTCGGGTGCTCGTCGCCGTACCACTCCTTGTACGCCGAGCCCGAGCGGAGGCGGAAGTCGGCCGACAAGTCGATGACGGTCTTGCCCAGCCCGAGCCAGTGGTCGATCTTGCCCGCGGCGTGCCCGTGGGGCATGCACAGGAACAGGACGTCAACCTCGCCGATCTCGTCGGGGCTGCGGAATACGAGCTCGCTCTGGCCCCGCAGGTTTGGGTGGACGCGGTGGACGGGCTGGCCCTCGAGCTTGCGAGAGCTGGCGCCCACGACCTCGGATTCTGGGTGGGCCAGGAGGAGTCGGAGGAGCTCACCGCCGGTGTACCCGGAAGCGCCGATGATCGCGGTCGAAACAGTCATGAACTGGGTCCAGCGGTGGCTGCGACGTCCGACGCCAAGGATGAAACGAGACAGATGGCGTGGTCCACGATCGCGCCGGGGATATCCACGCCGGTCGCGTCGATGGAGTTGCGGAACTCCATGGAGTGGTTGATCTCGTTGACGAGCAGGCCGCGGCGCGGGCACTCGAACAGGTCGATGGCGACAGCGTCGCCCCCGACACACGCTGCGGCCCGGCGGCAGATGTCCGCGATCTCGGGCGTCACGTCGATGCCCTTGGCCGACCCGCCCCGGGCGGTGTTGGTGATCCAGTGCTCGCTCGTTCGGGCGATGGCGGCGATCGGCTCGCCCCCGACGACGAAGACGCGGAGGTCGCGGTCGGGCTTGGCGATGAACTCCTGGACGTAGAAGACCTGGTGGGAGACCGAGCCCAGGACATCCTTGTGCTCGATGATCGCCTCGGCAGCGTGCCGGTCGTTGACCCGCGAGACAAGGCGACCCCACGAGCCGACCGTTGGCTTGATCACGCACGGGTACCCGACGTTCTCGCAAGCCTCCAGCGCCGCCTCGGGCGAGAGCGCGACGACGGTCCTCGGCGAGGGGACGCCCGCGGTCTCGAGGGCGAGTGTGGTGCGGAGCTTGTCGGCGCACAGCTCGATGCTGTCGGCGGGGTTCACGCACCGGACGCCGTACGACTCGAGGATCCGGACCGCGTTCAGGGACGAGGTCAGGCTCAGCGAGCGGTCGATGACGAGGTCGAACTCCCGCCACCGCCCCGCGTCGCCCAGGTCGAAGACGGGCTCGCGGAGGTCGATTGTCTCGGCACGCAGACCGCGGTGTTCGATCGCGTCAAGGACGAGTCGTTCCTCGACGCGGAGGCGTGTGTGAAGCATGGCGATGCGCAAGGTCGTTCTCCGGGTCTCGGTGGTGCGGGCTTCTCGCCCGTCATCTCGCAGGAACTCGTACGGGCTGGAAGCCCGTACCACCAGGTGCTGGGACTCGCGGATACTGGTCACTCGCCCCAGTCTTCCTCGACCTCGGGGGCGAGCTCCAGGCGGATCGGCTCGCGGCTGGTGACCTCAAGCTCGGCGCTGCACTCGCCGCACGTCGCGATCTGCCCAGCCAAGGGCGAGCGATCGAAACGGATCTCGGCGGCGCACTCGGGGCACTCGGCGGTGATGCGCTGGGTGGACTGGCTCATGGTCGTGTCCTCTCGTGATGCCCTCGCGGGCGGGTGTGAACAGGTCTGGGCGAACGGGTCAAAAACGAAAAAACCCCCGAACGATGTCCGGGGGTTGCCGTGGTTCCTGGAGCGGCCGGGCCGAGTGTTTGGACTCAGCTCCGACCGCGCACCGCCGCGGCGATCACCCGGACGCTCTGGGCGTCTTTGGCTTTCGTCGCTTTGGTGCAGGTGATCTTCATTGCTCTACTGGTCCGCCCCTGGTCGGGCGTGGGGCAAGTGTAGCCGGGCGCCGGTCCGCGTCAAGCGGTCCGCGACGCGCCGGTCAGCGGACCCCGCCGGATGTCCCCCGCAACGCGCTGGCACAGGCCTCGAGCAGGGCCAGGCGGCTGATGGGCTTGCTGGCGTAAGCCGTGCACCCGGCGGCGATGCTGTCGGATCGGTCGGAGTCGAGGGCGTGGGCCGTGAGCGCGATGATCGGGGCCTCGCACCCCTGCTCGCGGAGGGAACGCGTCGCGGCGTGCCCGTCGAGCTCAGGCATCTGGATGTCCATGAGGATCAGATCGACGCGCCTGCCAGCGCTCGTGAGTGATTCGTACGCCCCGATCGCCTCGCGTCCGTTCGACGTGGAGACCACCTCGACGCCGCTCTTCTCCAGGAAATGGGCGATGAGGCGTTGATTGTCCCGGCCGTCCTCGGCCAGGAGGACGAGCAGACCGGGCGGGAGGCTCGGGGCCTGCGTCTGGGCATCGGACGCCGTGCGATCGGCAAGTTCCAGCTCGGCCGCCGGCGCGGGCATGGTGACCCTGAAGACGGAGCCTGCCCCCGGGTTGGTGGAACGCAGGGACACATCGCCGCCGAGCAGACGCGCGAGGCGCCTCGAGATTGTCAGACCGAGGCCTGTGCCCCCGATGCGTCTGGACATCGTCGAATCGCCACGCTCGAAGGGCTCGAACAGACCTTCGATCAGGCCCGGGTCGATCCCGGGGCCGGTGTCGCTGACATCGATCGTCCAGATGCCCGTCGTCTCGTTGTACGAGGACGAGATGACAACCTCCCCGCCCGCGGTGAACTTGACCGCGTTGGACGCGAGGTTCAGCAGGATCTGACGCAGGCGTGTCTCGTCGGCGCTTACGGCGGGAGGGCAGGGCGCGGGCGCCTCGACCCGGAGCACGATGCCCTTCTCGGCGGCGTTGGCCTCGAGCAGGCGCCCGACGCTGGCGAGGAACTCGCCGGGGTCCACTACGGTGCGCTTGATCAGCATCCTCCCGGCCTCGATCCGTGAGAAATCAAGGATGTCGTTGAGGATCTCGAGCAGGTGCCTTGCGTTGGCGTGGACGATGCCGACCGGCTCGCGGCACGCCTCCGGCAGCCCCGGGCTCTCCAGCATTGCCTCGGCGTACCCGAGGATCGCGGTCATCGGTGTTCGAATCTCGTGGCTCATGCTTGCCAGGAAGTTGCTCTTCGCGAGCCCCGCCGCCTCCGCCGCGATCTGTGCATCGACGAGCCTGCGTTTCTGCGATTCTTCGGCGCTCACGTCCCGCACGATCACGAGCAGGCCGGTGACCCGCCCCTCACGGACGACCGGTGTCTTGCGGTGCTCGAAGACATGCTCGTCGCCGTTCTCCTGCGGGAAGCGCTCGTAGTAGGTCACCGCCTCCTTGCGGGCGAAGACCCGCTCGTCGGTCTGCGTGCATCGGTCGAACACTTCGGCAAACTGCGGACGCAGCACCTTGAGCTGGTCGTTTGTCTTGCCGACCACGTCGTCGCGCGTGAGCGACATGCGCTCGACGCCCGGCGCGTTCGCGGCGATGATCCGGCCGCGCGTGTCCTTCACGTACACCGAGTCCGTCATCGCGTCGAGCAGCGCGCTCATGAACTCTGCTTCGTTTCCCTGCAGTTGATCCGTCACGCCGGTCTCCTCGAGGATCGTTCGCCGCAGAGAGTGGCGCACGAGCCTAACCCGGGGGACACAAGCCTGCAGGCGCCGCGGGCATGTGATTCACTTCTGCTGAGATCTCATTGCGACGGGCCCATCGAATCGCGTAATTTCACCCGGAACTGCCGCGGGCACGGCACCGAGATTAGAACCAGTCTGATGTCTCGGGTCCACGAGCCACTGTCCGTGCGGCCCACTCGACCCGCCACTGCCACGCCATACAACGCGGGTCCACGCTCACCCCAGGGCGCAGCTGCGTCCGTGCCGGGCGTTGTAGTCCTGGTGGTCCTCCTCGGCTTCGTAGAACGGGCCGGCCGGCTCGATCTGCGTCACGATCTCGCGTCCTGCGTACTTGTCGGTCTTCGAGAGGCGTTGCACGTACGACCTGGCCATGTCAATCTGGGCGTCGCCAACGGCGAAGATCGCGCTGCGGTACTGGCTCCCTACGTCCGGGCCCTGTCGGTCCCGCTGCATCGGGTTGTGCATCGAGAAGAACGCGTCGAGCAACGCCTCGTATCCCACCTCGCTCGGGTCGTAGACCACGCGCACGGCCTCGGCGTGCCCGGTCGAGCCCGAGCAGACCTGGCGGTACGTCGGGTCCTTCGTCCGCCCACCCTGGTAGCCGCTCGCCGCGTCGATGACGCCCGGGATCTGCTGGAAGCGGTCCTCGACACCCCAGAAACAGCCGGCGGCGAAATAGGCGGTCTCGGTCTTCGGCGGGCGGGACCGCGCTGGCGTTTCCTCGTCGGCGCCGATGAACTCGAGCGAGACCGAGTTGAGGCAGTGCCGCTCGCCCGTCGGCGGCGGCCCATCGGGGAAAACGTGCCCGAGGTGGGCGTCGCAGCGGGCGCAGACGATCTCGGTGCGGGTCATGCCGTGGGAGCCGTCCTCGACGCGGGCGATGTGGTCGGGATCGACGGGCTCGGTGAAGCTGGGCCAGCCCGAGCCCGAGTCGAACTTGGCGTTGGAGCGGAACAGCGGCAGCCCGCACAGGCGGCAGACGTATACGCCGTCGCGTTTGTTGTCGAGCAAGTTGCCGCAGAAGGGGGGTTCGGTGCCCTTGCGGAGCAAGACCTTGCGCTGCTCGTCGGTCAGGTCGGCGGCGAGGCGTGCGACCGCGTCGGCGCCGAGCGGGCGGATGTCGTGTCCGGAACTGGAGATGTTCTGGAGGCGGGCTGGGGCGTGCGTGCGTCGGATGTCGTGCTCCCATGAATACGTCGCCGGACTTCACAGTCACCTGTCGACGCATGAACACCGTACGAGCGCACAGTATTCCCATACGAGCTCGGGCTCAAGGCAGTTCAATGATCCGAACGCGGCAGCTCGCGTGACCCGGATCGGTCATCCCCCCCACCGTCGCCCACCGCCCGCCCCCGAGCGGCGCCAGGCCGCGCAGGTCCATGACGGCTGGCCCTGGCGGGTCCACCACGTCGAACGTCCCGCTGTCAGGATCGAAGACAAGCAACTGGTCGAGCGGCGCCGACGGGCGCCCGTCGTAGCCGACGCCCGAGATGTTGTACGGGTTGTCCGTCCCGCCCAGGATGAGGATCGGGCCGGTGTGCGCGTGCGTCGCGTTGGCCGCGGCCCGGTAGGTCGGGCGCCCGGGGTGGGGCGGCGCGGTCCGCCACGTGATCCGCCCGGGCTCGCCCGCGTCCAGGCGCCCGATGTAGACGGCGCCGGAGATCGCGTAGCCGCCCTCGCTCGTCACGCCGTCGCACACGAGAAGCGTGTCGCCCGAGATCCCGCCCGCGTGCCCGAACAGGCCCGGGCCGGGGAGCGGGTCGCCGTTCGTCCACGCATCTGTCCGCGTGTCGTAGAACTGCACGTCGCGGACGTTGTCGTGCGCAGGGCCGTGCCAGCCGGAGACGAGCACGATCCAGCGGTCGCGCCAGACCGCGGCGAGCGTGTCGTCCACCTCGACCGGCGGGGGCGCGAGTTCGTTCCAGGCGTCCGCCCGCGTGTCGTAGCGGAAGAGCCGCGGCTCGGTGACCTCTGTCCGCTCGTCCACGACGGCGTACCCGCCGATGAGGTACACCTCGCCCGCGACACACACGGCGCTGGCGCCGATCTTCCCGCGTCCCTCGAGCGCCGGGGCGTCGGCGATCCTCGCCCACGCGCCCGCGCCGGGGTCGAGGCGGGCGGAGGCAGTTGTGATCGAGGCCGGGTCCGCGGGGTCGGTGATGCCCATGAACGAGTAGAGCGTCCGCGAGCCGTCGGCGTTGGGCGCCGAGGCGACCGCGTTGTTCGAGATCGGTGTCGGGAACTCGGGCGGGGACCAGCGGGAGGTACATCCGGCCGATCCAATCGCGATGATGAGAAGAGGGCAGGTTCGCGGGCGCACCCACCGAGGCTAGCAGATCGCGACCGGACGCCGCCGGCGGCGGCCGTGCACGACGCTCGATCGAAAAGGACCCGGCTCCTGGGCCGGGTCCTTCGGATTGCGTCCTGATGATCGCGGATTCAGGCGCGTCGGCGCCTGGTCATGATCAGGCCGGCGCCCGCGAGCGCGGCGAGCGAGCCCGGCGCCGGTGTGCTGTACGTCGCGCCGTTGAGGGCGATTGTGTAGCTGCCGACCGCGTCAAGGAAGCTGTTCTCCCAGTGGTCAAACGCGCCCGCGTCCGGGTTCGGGCCCCAGAGCGCGTTGCTGAGACCGAGCGTCGCGAGATTCTCGCCCGCGGCGTCCTCCGGGTCGTTGTCAAACCCCGAGATCGCGAGGATGTACTGCTGCCCTTCGACAAGCGAAGGCGGGTTGTCGAAGACGTCGCCGGGGTACGAGCCGGGGTCGGTCAGCAGCGATTTGAAGATGTTCGTGGGCGAGTCGTTGTTGCCCATGACGACGTTGCCCTGGAGATCGAACAACCACAGACGCGAATCGAGGAACCCGCCCGCGTTCGGGTCCTGGTGCGGGTCGGTCGTCGCGTAGAACTCCTCGGCATCGGTCACCGTGATGCAGTAGGCGTCGACCCAGTCGAACCGGATCTGCGCAATCTCTGGGAAGAAATCGATGCCGCCCGTGATTGTCGTCAGCGGCCCGACGCCGACGGTGTCCTGGAAGCCGGCGGGGGCCGGGAAGTCACCGGCGTCCCCGCCGCCGTCGATCTGCTCGTCCCAGGTCTGTGCGTACGCCGTGCCCGACGCCGCGATCGCGAAGCAAGCGATAAGTGCGCGTGTCATGGTCATATCTCCCGTCTCGTTTCATTGGGCGGGGGCCACGCGCTCTCGCCCAGTGCGTCGCAACATGGAGAAAACGGACCATCGTCTCCGCGTCGCTGTGACGACTGTGCCACGCGGATCGACTGTGCAAACAAATCACGCGCCGGGCGAGGGTCGCGCCCGTCCGGTCATGCCGGTTGTGCCGGTTGTGCGGGCCCTTGAGCGCCCGCGGGGCGCACCCGAGGTCCGCGAACACCGGGCACGCTGGCCGACTCCGGGGGGACAACCCTTGGGTGCGACAACCAACGGCCGATGTTGCCGGGGGGCCTCGAATGGTGCGCACGCTCGCCGACCACTGATCGTCCCGGCGCGACTCAGTCGCGAGAACCCCTGCTCGGCATGGGTTTAGGACGCGAGGCGGTCGGGACTCGAACCCGCGGCAGCCGGTTCGCCAGTCCGGGGCAAGATCTCCGGAATGGCTGGAACTATCAGGACATGCGGACGCGGGTGCAGCCGGTGGGGGCAGTCGCCGATATACTCGGGCGATGATCCGTGGCGCCGGCCCATTCTGTGCGATCGCGAGCCTGCTCCTGCTGATCGCGGGCGGGCTGATCGGTGATGCCGCGGCCGCGGTGACGGCGCCCGAGACGCCGCCGGCCCACACGCATGTCCACTCGCACGGCGGGTCGGTCCACGTGCACACACACACGCATGTCCCGGCCTTGCCCGCGGGGTCGCACGATGGGCACGCTGACCGGGCGTCGGGCTGCGGCGGTGCGGAGGTGGACGATCACCACTGCTGCTGCGACGAGCATCACGGCGAGCCCGTGCGCTCTGAAGCCGCCGTGCGTGCGTATCGGGAATCCTGCCCTTCATCGGCGGCGAGCCTGCCCCCCGAGCGGCCGCAGGCTCGCGCCGCGCTCGCGGCGCCGAGGCTGTCTCCGAGGCTTCGTGCCTCCGGGAGGCCGCCGGACCATCTGGGCCATGTCCGAACCGTCGTGCTGCTGACCTGACTCCACGCTTGCTCGCTCAAGCCGTGGTATCGCTGCGCGCAGCGTGATTGGTCAACCCCGCTCGGTTCGGAGATTCAGCGTTGCAGACATTTCATTTCCGGCTCGCCGTCACCGGCGCTGCGCTTTGCGTGGCGCTCGGCGTGGCGGGCTGCACGACCTACGAACCCAGGCCGCTGGATCTGGACGCCCACCGCGAGGCGTGGAGCTCGCGGATCGCCTCGGACGAGGCGGTCCAGGCGTTCGCCGCGGAGCTTGTCTCGGCGGGGCACGCCGAGGCGTCGGGCTTCGACGCCGACGATGGGCTCGACGCCTCGGAGGCGGAGCTCGTCGCGCTTGTCTACAACCCCGACCTCCGTCTGGCCCGGCTCCGGGCGGGCGTCGCGTCGGCGACGGCCGAGCACGCGGGCAAGTGGGACGACCCCGAGCTGTCGCTCGATGTGCTGCGTGTGACCGAGAGCGTGGCGAACCCCTGGGTGATCGGGACCGGGCTCTCGATCACACTGCCGATCTCGGGACGACTCGAGGCGGAGAAGTCCAGGGCGGACGCCGCCATGCGGGCGGAGCTGGAGCGGGTGGTCGAGGCGGAGTGGGACGTGCGGCACGAGGTCCGTCTCGCGTGTCTGGAGTGGTCGTCGAGAGTGCTCCGCCAGAGGGAGCTGGAGGAGTTTCTGGGGTCGCTCGGCGGGCTCGTGGACTCGACGGGCAGGCTCGCCGAGGCGGGCGAGATGGTGCGCACGGAGGCGGCGCTGTTCTCGATCGAGCAGGCGCAGCGGGAGCACGAGCTGCGGCGGGTGCGCGGCCTGGTCGCGGAAGGTGAGCAACGCCTGCGGTCGCTGATGGGTCTGGCGCCGGGTGCGCCGGTCACGCTCGTGCCGTCGCTGGAGCTGCCCGGCGGCGGCGCCATCCATTCCGAGACGCCGGAGGGGCATCCGTCGCTGTCGCGGCTTCGGGTGGAGTACGAGGTCGCCGAGCAGACGCTGCGGCGGGAGATCCGCAAGCAGTACCCCGACCTGACGATCGGGCCCCTGTACGAGAGCGACGAGGGGCAGTCCAAGATCGGCCTGCTCGCGGGCATCCCGATCCCGATCCTGAACGCGAACGCGCAGGGCATCGCGGGGGCGGAGGGCGAGCGGGAGCTGGCACGCGCGATGTTCGAGACGGAGTACGAGCGTCTCACGGGCACGATGGCCGAGGCACGCACACGGGCCGCGTCGCTCGGCCTGGAGAGGGAGCTGCTCGTCGGGGAGATGGCGCCGCTCGTCGATCGACAGCTGGAGGATGCGCGGCGGCTGCTCGAGCTGGGCGAGGGGGGAGGCCTGGTCCTGCTCGAGAGCCTCGTGCGTGCGCACGATACGAAGATGCGGCTGATCGACGTGCGACGCGACGAGGCGATGGCGCACGCCGCGCTGGTGCACCTGGTCGGCCCGCCCGCAATCACACAAACAACCGGAGACGGCCCGTCCGAGACGGGCGACGAGGGAACGCCATGAGGACTCGACTGCTGTTGATCGCCGCGCTCGCCCTTTCCGCGGGCGCGCTCCCGCCCGGATGCACCCGGGGCGACCGGGAAGCGCCGGAGATCACGGACGAGGGGGGCGGCGATGCGGCGACGAACCGGATCGACATCCCGGCGACCGTCCGGAGCAACCTGGGGATCACGTTCGTCAAGGTCGAGCGGCGGCGGGTGGACGCGACGATCCGTGTGCCTGGCGCGTTCGAGGTCCAGCCTCTGGCGCGGCACGAGTACCGGATGACCCTGCCCGGGCGGGTCTCGCTGGAGGTGGACCAGTACCAGGCGGTCGAACCGGGCGACCTGCTGTACCAATTCCGGTCGCCCGAGTGGCCCGAGCTGCAGCACGAGATCATCGTTGGCGAGCAGGAGATCGACGCCGCCAACGCGGACATCGACGTGGCGCGTGCCCGGATCGACGAGACGGAGGCGCGCCTGACGGCGCTGCACGAGCGGCTGGCGACACTCGCGGGCGCCGAGTTCAGACAGGCGGACCTGGAGGCCCAGGCGGCGGAGCTGGAGGCCAGCCTGCCGCGGCTGCGTGCCGAGATCCGTCAGGCGGAGGTCAGGCTCGCCAACGCGCGGCGAACCCGTGAGCACGCGCTGCACCTGGCGGCGACGGCGACCGGGATCGAGGAGGCGAGGCTCGCCGCCCTAGTGGAGCACGACGGCCAGATGGTTCCGGCGTACCGGACGATCGACTGGATCGAGACCCGGGCGACGGAGCCGGGGGTCGTCGAATCGCTGGAGGTCACAAACGGCGCGTTCGCCGAGGCGCCATCGCTCGTGCTCTCGACGATCGACCCGACCAGGGTGCGGTTCCGCGCGATGGCGATGCAGGCGGACCTGGCCCGGCTCGGGGGGGACATCAGCGCGATGATCGTGCCACCCGCGACGCCGGGGATCCCGATCGGCGACGGTGTCGGCGCCTCGGTTCGCATCGGGCTCGAGGCCCACCCGGCGCAGCGGACGGTGTCGCTCCTGGCCGTCCCCGAGGGCGAGCGGTCGTGGATCCGCCCGGGCGTGTCGGCGTTCCTGGAGGTCACGGTCGAGTCCACCGTGGGCCCGGCGCTGGCGATCCCGAGGGCGGCGATCGTGAAGGACGGCATCACGCACGTCTTCTTCCGGCGCGACCCCCAGGACCCCAACAAGGCGATCCGCGTCGAGGCCGACATGGGCGTCGGCGACGGGCGCTGGGTCGCGATCCACAGCGGGCTCTCGCTCGACGACGAGGTCGTCCTCGACGGCGCGTACGAGCTGAAGCTGGCGAGCCAGCAGAGCGGCGTCGCCCAGAAGGGCGGGCACTTCCACGCCGACGGCACGTTCCACAACGAAGACTGAGAAGGCGGGCCGCATGCTTCACAAACTCATCCGTTTTTCGATCGACAACGGCGTGCTCGTCCTGGTGCTCGCGGGCGTGCTCGTCGCACTCGCGGGCTTCCAGCTCCCTCGGACGCCCGTGGACGTGTTCCCGGAGCTGAACGCGCCGACGGTCGTGATCATGACCGAGGCCCCCGGGCTGGCGGCCGACGAGGTCGAGCAGTACGTCACCTTCCCCATCGAGACCTCGGTCAACGGCATCCCGGGCGTGCGGCGCGTGCGCACGAGCAGCGCGATCGGGCTGTCGATCGCGTACGTGGAGTTCGACTGGGGGACGGACATCTACCGCGCCCGCCAACTCGTTTCCGAGCGTCTGGACACCATCCGCGAGGACCTCCCGCCCGACGCGCACGCGGAGATGACGCCGATCACGTCGATCACGGGCGAGATCATGCTGCTGGCGGTGTCGTCGCCCGGGGGCGAGGTTGCGCCGATGGAGCTGCGGTCGTACGCCGAGTTCGACCTGCGGAACAAGCTGCTGGCGATCCCCGGCGTGGCGCAGGTGTCGGTCATCGGCGGGGAACTCCCCGAGTACCAGGTGCTCGTCGAGCAGGAGCGGCTCCGGCTCTACGACCTGAGTGTGCAGGACGTCGTCGCCGCGGCAAACGAGGCGCACAGCACGCTCAGTGCCGGCTACCTGCCCGATGTGGACGGGCTCGAGCTGCCGATCCGCCAGAGCGGGCGTGTCGAGTCGGCCGCGGACATCGCGGGGACCGTGATCAAGTACCACGACGGCGCCCCGGTCACCATCGGGCAGGTCGCCGACGTCCGTCTTGGCCCGGCGCTCAAGCGGGGGACGGGCGCCGACTCGGGGCGCCCGGCCGTCGTCATGACGATCCAGAAGGCGCCCGGGACGAACACGCTGGTCATCACGGAGGAGATCGATCGGGCGCTGGACGCCCTGGAACCGACCCTGCCCCAGGGAGTGACGATCAACCGCCGGGTCTTCCGCCAGGCGGATTTCATCCGGCTCTCTGTGGAAAACGTCGTCCACGCGCTGCGCGACGCGGCGATCATCGTGACGATTATCCTGCTGCTGTTCCTGCTCAACGTCCGCACGACGGTCATCACGCTCGTGGCGATCCCGCTCTCGCTGGCCGTCGGCCTTCTCGCGCTCGGCTTGCTCGGGATGACGATCAACGTGATGACGCTGGGCGGGCTCGCGATCGCCGTCGGGAGCCTCGTGGACGACGCGATCATCGGGATGGAGAACGCATTCCGGCGGCTCCGCGAGAACGCGGGGCTGGCCGAGGGCGAGCGGCGATCCAAGCGAGACGTGGTCCTGTCGGCGATCACCGAGATCACGCCGTCGATCGTGTTCGCGACGGTCATCATCGCGATCGTGTTCGTGCCCCTGTTCTTCCTCGAGGGCATCGAGGGGCGGTTCTTCCGCCCGCTGGGCATCGCGTTCATCGTGTCGATCCTGGCCTCGCTCGCGGTGTCGCTGACCGTCACGCCCGCGATGTGCAAGTTCATGCTGCACGCCAGGCCCTCGAAGGGCGAGTCGCGCGACGGCCCGCTCGTGCGGTTCCTCAAGCGTCTCTACGAGCCCTCGGTCAGGTTCGCGATCCGGTGGAGGGGCGCCGTGCTCGGCGCGGCGGCGGTCGTCACGGCCCTCTCCCTGTGGATGGCCTCGACCTTCGGGACCTCGTTCCTCCCGGAGTTCAAGGAGGGGACGTTCACGGTCTTTCTCTCGGCGCCCCCCGGCACGTCCCTGGCCGCCAGCGACCGGATGGCGTCGTCGGTCGAGCGGCAGCTGCTCGATGTCGAGGGGGTGGGCAGCGTGACGCGGCGGACGGGGCGGGCGGAGCGTGACGAGCACGCCGAGCCGGTGAGCAACTCCGAGATCGAGGTGACGGTCGAGCCGGGCCACAGCGATGTCGAGGTCCGCCGAGCGATCTCCGAGATTCTGGGGGGGGTGCCGGGCATCACGACGAACATCGGCCAGCCCATCGAGCACCGCCTGAGCCACATCCTGTCCGGGACGCCCGCCGCCGTCGCGATCAACGTGTACGGCGACGACCTGGACACGCTCCGCGTGATCGCCAAGGAGATCGAGGCGGCGCTCAAGCCCTTGCCCGGCGCCCGCGACGTGGCGGCGAACCGGGAGGTGATGATCCAGTCGCTCCCGGTGGAGTACCAGCCGAGCGAGCTGGCGGCGTTCGGGCTCACGCCCGAGTCCGCGGCGAGGCAGGTCCGCGACGCGGTCTTCGGCGTCGAGGTCGCGGAGGTGAACGAGGGCGTGCGGCGGTACGCCTTGGCGGTCCGCCTCGTCGATCACGAGCGGGACAGCGTCGAGGACCTCCGCCGCCTCGTGCTCCGGGGTCGGGGCGGCGCCCTGGTCCGCCTCGACGAGGTCGCCGTGATCGGGCCCGAGATGTCCTCGAACCTGATCACCCGGGAGAACGCGCAGCGCAAGGCGGTCGTCTCGCTCAACGTGGCGGACGGCGCGAACCTGGGGCATCTTGTCGCTCAGGTGCGCGAGCGGGTGGATCCGATCGTGCAGCGCTCCGGATACACGGTGAAGTACGGCGGGCAGTTCGAGGCCCAGCAGTCGGCCAGCCGCACCATCACGCTCTTCAGCGGCGTGGTCGTGCTCGCGATGGTGCTGCTGCTGCACCTGGCGATCGGGTCGCTCCGCGTCGCGCTGCTCGTGCTCGTGAACCTGCCCCTGGCGCTCATCGGCGGGATCCTCGCGATCTTCCTGACCGAGTCGCCCAACCCCTTCACCAACTTCGCCGGGATGCTCGGGCTGGGCGGCTACACCGCCCCCGTGATCTCGATCGCGAGTATGGTCGGGTTCATCACCCTCTTCGGGATCGCCGTCCGCAACGGCATACTCCTCGTCAACCACTACAAGCACCTGATGGACGTGGACGGCCTCGGCATGCACGAGGCGATCGTCCGCGGCTCGCTCGAGCGGCTCGTGCCGATCCTGATGACGGCGCTGACCGCGGCCCTGGCGCTCATCCCGATCATCATCAAGGGCGACAAGCCGGGCAACGAGATCCTCGCCCCGCTCTCGGTCGTCATCCTCGGAGGCCTGCTGACCTCCACGTTCCTGAATCTTGTGGTCGTGCCCGCGGGGTACGCCGCGATCCACCGCTGGAAGCGGCCCGAGGGCGTCGAGACCCCTTGAGGCCGCGGCCGCCGTACGCTTCGTTCCACAGGAGTTGAAGACATGAAGACGCTGACCCAGTTGATCCTCGGATTGTTCCTCGCCCTCGGCATCGCCGCGTGCGGCGAGTCGTCGTCGAGCACGGGCGACACACACGAGCACGCCGATGGCACGACCCACGACGATCACGCCGGGGAAGATGACCCCGCCGACGCCGATGCGCACGCGGGCGAGGAAGACCACGCCCACGACGAGACGTCGCTGGGCACGGTCTCGATCGACGGCATGCGCGTCGAGCTGGCCCAGGGGCACGGCGCGATCGCCGCGGGCCAGGAGGGGCACCTTGTCGTCAAGCTGCCCTACACCGACAACGGCGCCACGGTCGTCCGCGCCTGGATCGGCACGGCGGACCGCACGCTCTCGTACGTCGGCAGGGGCGAGTACGCGCCGTCGCACGACGACTACGACGTCCACGCGGTGGCGCCCGACCCGCTGCCCGAGGGCGCGATGTGGTGGATCGAGATCGAGAAGCCCGACGGCACGAAGTCCGTGGGCTCCGCGACGCCGATCACGGACTAGGTCGCATGCGGGGTCGTCTGGCGGCGGTCACCCGGAACCCGGCCGGGCGGGGTCCGCGGCCGCGGCGAGCCTGAGCCGGAGTGCGTTGGCGATGACGGAGACGGAGCTGAAGCTCATCGCCGCCGCGGCGATCATCGGGCTCAGGAGGACGCCGAAGACGGGGTAGAGCACGCCCGCGGCGATGGGGACGCCGAACGCGTTGTAGGCGAAGGCGAAGAAGAGGTTCTGGCGGATGTTGCGCATCGTGGCGCGGCTGAGGCGGCGGGCGCGGACGAGGCCGTTGAGATCGCCCCCGACCAGTGTCACGGCGGCGCTCTCGATCGCGACCCCCGCGCCCGTGCCCATGGCGACGCCGATGTCCGCCTGGGCGAGGGCGGGCGCGTCGTTGACGCCGTCGCCCGCCATCGCGACGCGGGCGCCCTTCGACTGGAGTTCGCGGACGACCTCGGCCTTCTGGTCGGGGAGGACCTCGGCCTCCACGCGGTCGATGCCGAGCTGGCCCGCGATCGCCTCGGCGGTCGTCCGGTTGTCGCCGGTGAGCATGACGACCGTCAGGCCCATGTCGTGCAGGGCGTCGATCGCCTCGCGCGTGGTCGCCTTGATCGGGTCGGCGACGGCGAGCAGCGCGACCAGCCGCCCGTCGATCGCGGCGAACATCGCTGTCCCGCCCTCGCGGCGGCGCTTGTCGGCGGTGCTCGCCAGGGACTCCGCATCCACGCCCTCCTCATCCATGAGCGTCCCCGAGCCGATGGCGACTCGGGCGCCGTCAACCGTGGCACGGATGCCCTTCCCGGTGACGCTCTCGAATTCGCTCGCGTTGAGGCGCGACCCGGCCCTCTCGTCGAGGCCCTCGACGATCGCCTCGGCCAGCGGGTGCTCGCTGCCTCGTTCGGCGCCAGCGAGCAGGGCGGCGACACGGGCCTCGTCCATGTCCCCCACGATCTCGAACGCGACGAGCTTGGGGCGCCCCTCGGTGAGCGTGCCCGTCTTGTCCACGACGATCGTGTCGATCTTCTCGAACGCCTCGAGCGCCCCGGCGTTCTTGACCAGCACGCCCTGCTTGGCGCCCTGCCCGGCCGCGACCATGATCGACATGGGCGTCGCCAGGCCAAGGGCGCAGGGGCAGGCGATGATGAGCACGGAGACCGCCGCGACGAGCGCGTAGCTCAGCGCGGGCGACGGCCCGACGACCAGCCAGACGACGAACGCGACCAGGGCAACGCCGACGACAATCGGGACAAACCAGGCCGAGACGCTGTCCGCGACCCGCTGGATCGGCGCGCGAGAGCGCTGCGCGTCGGCGACCATCTGCACGATCCGGGCGAGCGTGGTCTCCGAGCCCGTCCGGCTGACTGACATCACGAACGAACCGGACTTGTTGAGTGTGCCGCCCGTGACCTCGTCGCCCGGACTCTTCTCGACCGGGACGGGCTCGCCCGTGAGCATGGACTCGTCCACCGTGCTCCGCCCGTCGGCGACCTCGCCGTCGATCGGGATCTTGTCGCCCGGGCGGACGCGGATCCGGTCGCCCGGCTCGAGCTGGTCCACGGCGACCTCCTCGTCCGAGCCGTCGTCGCGGAGGCGCCGAGCCGTGGGCGGGGCGAGCTGGAGCAGCTCGCGGATGGCGCCGCCCGTCCGGCGACGGGCGCGCAGCTCGAGGACCTGCCCGAGCAGGACGAGCGTGACGATGACCGCGGCGGCCTCGAAGTAGACGCCCACGCGCCCGTGCTCGCCGCGGAGCGAATCGGGGAAGAGCCCCGGCGCGGCGGTCGCGACCACGCTGTAGAGGTACGCGACGCTGACGCCCAGCGAGATCAGCGTCCACATGTTCGGGCTCATCGCGCGGACCGAGCGGACGCCGCGGACGAAGAAGGGCCATGCGCAGTACAGCACGACCGGCGTCGCCAGGGCCAACTCCAGCCACTGGGAGAGCGCCGGCCCGATCACGCCATCGAGCGGATGCCCGAGCAGCATGTTCCCCATGACGTAGATCAGCAGCGGGGCGGAGAACATCACGCCGACCCAGAACCGGCGGGTCATGTCGCGTAGTTCGGAGTCGTCCTCCTCGGCGGTCGCATCGGCGGGCTCGAGCGCCATGCCGCACTTGGGGCAGTCCCCGGGACCGATCTGGCGGACCTCGGGGTGCATGGGGCAGGTGTATACGGCGTCCGAGTCGTCGGAGGGTCCGCGCGTCGGACCATCCTGCCCCTTGGGAAGACCTTTTCCCGAGGCGTACATCGCCGGATCCGCGTCGAACTTGTTGGCGCAGCTGGCGCTGCAGAAGAGGTACCTGCGACCGTCGTGCGTTCGCGAGGCGGCTTCGTTGCCAACCTCGACGCTCATCCCGCACACGGGGTCTGGCTGGATGGGATTGTCGCTCACGGAGCGTCTCTCTCCTGCGTCAGCTCGGCGAGGTACTCGGGGGCGTGCTCGCGGAACGCGGGGAAGCAGCCGTCGCAGCAGAACCGAACGAGGCGGTCGCCGGCGACCAGCTCGACGGGCTCGCCCATGAAGCCGAGGGGCTCGCCGCTGACGATGCAGGTCTCGAGGGGGTAGCTCTCACGCTGCGCATCGGCGTAAGCCGAGTCGAGCTTGGCCATGTACTTGGCCGGTTTCGCCACGAGCTTTGGCTCGCAGTTGGCGCAGCAGAAGCGGACGAGCCGGTTCATATAGATGAAGTTCACCGGCTCGCCCATCGAGCCCAGGGGCCCGCCCACGAGGCAGCGGTCCAAGGGGTACCCGGGGAGCTGGGCCGCGATGATCGCCTCGTCGAGGGCGGCGAGGTGTTTGGCAGGGTCGGCACGGAACGCCTCGACGGCCTCCGGGCTCGCCAGGCGGACGAGCCGGTTGTTGTGCACGTGGTTGACCGCGTGCTCGCCGAGCGGCTGGTCCGTCACGATGCAGGTGCCGATCGGGGAGTGCATCAGCTGCTGGGTCACGATCCGGGCGTCGATCTCGCCCCAGTGGGTCGCCATGTCGGCCTCGAAGTCGCCGACACACCCCTCGCAGCAGAAGCGGACCTCGCGCCCGTCGTACTCGCGGACAAGGGGCGGGCCCATCGAGCCGAGCGGCTCGCCGGTGACCGGGCAGGTGTCGAGCGTGTAGGGGTAAGACGGTCCGGCATCGGCGCCACCGTCGGCCCCCGCGGGCATACGCGCGTTCTGTGCGTGGTGCTCCTGGCCCGGCTCTCGGTGCTCGGCCGCGAGCGCGAGGAACTCGTCCTTCCGCGCCTCGTCCCAGGAGAGGAACTGCTCGCCGCAGCCGGGGCAGCACAGGCCGATGGTCTTGGCGCGGTACTCGACCGTCCCGGCAGAGGGGACGATCGGCTCCTTGCCGATCGGGCACATCTCGTTGACGGGCGTGTCGGCGTGGGCTTGGTCCGCGTGCGCGTGGCCGTGCGCGTCGCCGTGCTGGGCGATCGCGGGCGGGGCGAGCATGCAGCAGGCGGATATGAGCGTGATGATCGTTTTGGTCATTCTCTTGCTCCTTGTTTCTGGGTGACGGTATCGGGGCTTGATGGCGGGGCGAATCGGAGCTTCCACTCCTCCGCCCAGCAGTACAAGATGGGGACGACGAACCAGGTGATGGACGCGACGGCCATGCCGCCGAACGTGGGGATCGCCATCGGGATCATGATGTCCGAGCCTCGCCCCGTGCTGGTGAGCACGGGCAGCAGGGCGAGTATGGTGGTCGCGGTTGTCATGACCGCGGCGCGGATGCGCAGGCGCCCGCCCTCGACGACGCACCGCCGGATCGCCTCGACGGTCCGGGGACGCTGCTCTTCGAGCGACTGGCGGATGCGCGTCGCCATGATGACGCCGTCGTCGGTCGCGATGCCGAAGAGGGCGAGGAAACCGACCCAGACGGCGACGCTGAGGTTGAACGGACGGACCTGGAACAGCTCGCGGAGGTTGGCGCCCAGGATCGAGACATCCAAGAACCAGGGCTGGGCGTACAGCCAGAGCATGAGGAAGCCGCCCCCCCAGGCGACGAAGACACCCGAGAAGACCATGAGCGAGACGCCCACACGCCGGAACTGGAAGTAGAGCAGCAGGAAGATGACCGCGAGGGAGAGCGGGAGCACGACGGAGAGCCGCTCGGCGGCTCGGACCTGGTTCTCGTACGAGCCGGCGAACTCGAAGCTCACCCCCGCCGGGACGGCCAGGTCCCCCGAGTCGATCCGGCCCCGGATCAGTCGACGGGCGTCGTTGACGACCTCCACCTCGGCGCGGCCGGGCTGCTTGTCGAAAAGGACGAAGGCGACGAGGAACGTGCCCTCGGCCCGGATCATCTGCGGGCCGCGGCGGTACTCGATCGACGACAGCTCGCGCAGCGGCACCTGGGCGCCGCCGGGCGTCGGGACGAGGATGTCGCCCAGCGTGTCGGGCTGGTCGCGCAGCTCCCGCAGGTACCGGATACGGACGGGGTACCGCTCGCGCCCCTCGACGGTCATCGTGAGGGGCTTGCCGCCGATGGCGACCTCGATGACCTCCTGCACGTCGGCGATCCGCAGGCCGTAGCGCGCGATCCGCTCGCGGTCGATCTCGATCTCGAGGTAGGGCTTGCCGACGACACGGTCGGCGAAGACGGCGGCGGGCTGCACGGAGGGAACCTGCTTGAGCACACCCTCGAGCTCCAGCGCGAACGACTCGATGGTCTCCAGATCCGGACCGAACACCTTGATGCCCATGGGCGCCCGGAAGCCGGACTGGAGCATGACCACGCGTGTCTCGATCGGCTGGAGCTTGGGGGCGCTGGTGACCCCGGGCATGTCGGCGGCGGCGACGATCTCGTCCCAGATCTCCTGGGGCCTCGTAATCTCATCGCGCCACTGGCGGTAGGGGCGCCCGTGCGTGTCCTCGATCAACCCGCCGTGCTCGTCGCGGGCAAACTCGCCCGCCTCCTCGTCGAACCTGTACTTCAGCCGCCGGCCGTCCTCGTCGGCCCGGTACTCGCTCTTGTACCGGATGACCGTCTCGACCATCGAGATCGGCGCGGGGTCGAGCGGGCTGTCCACGCGTCCGATCTTGCCCACGGCCATCTCGACCTCGGGCACGCTCATGATGCGCCGGTCGAGCTCCATGAGGATGTCGGTCGCCTCGCCGATCGAGGCGTGGGGCATGGTCGTTGGCATGTACAGGAACGCCCCCTCGTCGAGGGCGGGCATGAACTCCGAGCCGAGCCCGGGGAACTCGTGGGCGATCCCCACCACCGTCCCCGACGTGCGCACACGCTCGGGTATCCACCCCCAGACGCGGTCAAACCCGAGCCAGACCGTCAGCCCGAGGAGGGCGATCGCCAGCGCGGGCGAGAGCGCCACCAGCTTGTGACGCAACGCCCAGGACAGCACGCTCGGGAACGCGACCCGCACGAGCCAGAACGCGAGCAAGAGCGAGCCGATGATGAGGGCGATGAAAAGGGCGTTGCCGAGAAGGCCCGGCCCCGGGCCGAGGGGCTCCCACGCCCCGGCGAGCACAGTGAGCACGACGAGGACGGCGACGAGGTTCGCCGACCACTCGCACGCCCGGGCGACCACCCAAGGGAGCCGGGGACGAACCGCGTAGTACACGCCAAAGGCGGCGATGACGATGCCCAGCAGCGTGTGGACCCAGATCACCGCCGCGACCCCCGCCGCGACGAGCAGCGCGGCCCCGGCCAACCGCATAGCCCGGATGCGCGGACGCACGCCCAGAAGCACATGGGCCGCGGCGGGCAGGATCGTCAGCGCGATGACGATGGACGCGATGAGCGCGAATGTCTTGGTGTACGCGAGCGGCCGGAAGAGCTTGCCTTCGGCCGCCTCCATCGTGAAGACCGGCAGGAAGCCGACGACCGTCGTTGCGACGGCGGTGAGCACGGCGCCCCCGACCTCCGCCGAGGCGCGGTAGACGACCTCCAGCCTCGGCTCTGCCTCGCCCGCCTCGTCCAGGCGTCTGAGGATGTTCTCGGTGAGCACGATCCCCATGTCCACGATCGTGCCGATGGCGATGGCGATGCCCGAGAGCGCGACGATGTTCGCATCCACGCCGAAGGTCTTCATGCCGATGAAGGTCATCAGGACCGTGATCGGGAGCATCGCGCCGATCAGCAGGCTCGACCGCAGGTGCATCAGCATGAGCACGACGACGATGATCGTGACCAGGACCTGCTGCGTGATCGCGGCGTTGAGCGTCTGGAGCGTCTCCCGGATGAGCCCGGTCCGGTCGTAGAACGGCACGATCGTGACGCGGCTCGTCGTGCCGTCGGCCAGCGTCTTGCTCGGCAGTCCCGCGCCGATGTCCTCGATCTTGTCCTTGACGCGCTGGATGACGGCCATCGGGTTCTCGCCGTACCGCACGACGACGACGCCCCCCACGGCTTCCTGCCCGGCCTTGGTGAGCACGCCGCGACGCAGCGCGGGCCCGAGCGAGACCTTCGCGATGTCCGATATCAGGATCGGCTGCCCGTCGCGGGCCGTGATCGCGGCCCGCTCCAGGTCCTCGACCCGCTCGATGAAGCCGAGCCCCCGGACCACGTACTCGGCCCGGTTGATCTCGATCGTGCGCGCGCCCACGTCCTGGTTGCTCTCGCGGACGGCGCCGATGACCTTGTGCAGCGAAACCCCGGCCGCCCGCATCGCGTCGGGGTTCACATCCACCTGGTACTCGCGGACGAAGCCCCCGATGGACGCGACCTCGGCGACGCCCTCCACGCTCGCGAGCTTGTAGCGGACGACGAAGTCCTGGATGGAGCGCAGCTCGTCGGGGCCCCACCCGCCGGTGGGCCGCCCGTCCTCGTCGCGTCCCTCGAGCGTGTACCAGAAGACCTGTCCCAGCGCGGTGGCATCGGGTCCGAGCGCGGGCGAGACGCTCGGCGGGAGCGTGCCCGCGGGCAGGGCGTTGAGCTTCTCGAGCACGCGCGAGCGGGACCAGTAGAAGTCCACCCCGTCATCGAAGATCACGTAGATCGTCGAGAACCCGAAGACCGAGTTGCTGCGCACGTCCTTGATGCCCGGCAGGCCGAGCAGGGCGACCGTGAGCGGGTACGTGATCTGGTCGTCGATGTCCTGCGGGCTGCGCCCTGGCCACTCGGTGAAGACGATCTGCTGGTTCTCGCCGATATCGGGGATCGCGTCCACGGGGACCGGGCTCCGCGGGAGCGAGCCCAGGTCCCAGTCGAAAGGCGCGACGAGCAGCCCCCACAGGATCGTGCCCGAGAGCAGGATCGCGACGACCAGCTTCTGCTCCAGACAGAAGCGGATGAGCGCGTTGATCGGGCCGCGGGGCGGCGCCCCGCCCGCGTCAGTCATGGCGGTGACCCCCCGTCGGCGCCGGCTGTGCGCGCGGATCATCGAGCGGCTCGAACGTCCCTCGGATCTCGCCGCACCGGAGCATCGACGCGCCGAAGTACGGGTTGTCGATCACATCGCCCCGCTGCACCCAATCGGCGCCCGCGTTGCCGAAGGCCATCGGGCAGTGCGCGAGCCGCCAGGTCTGTGAGCCGTGATGCCCGAAACGCCCGAGCAACTCGATCACGCCCGCGCTCAGCCGCTCGAACCGCTCGCGTGCCGCGTCGATCGACTCGGCGGAGCCGTCACGCCCGAGCCGTGCCGCGGCCCGTCGCCAGGCGGCGAGCGGCTCGCCGACCAGCGTCTCGGCGTCCACGAACCCGATCGCGCTCCGCAGGTCCGCCTCGGCGAGGCGGTATCGGTCCAGGTCGTCGTCCGCCAAGGACTCCTGCGCGTCGAGGTAGGCGGCGTACACGGGCTTCAGGCTGAACACGAACGCGTCGGGCGCCCACGCGCGGGCGTCCTCACCGCCACCCCGCGCCGACATCATGCTCGGCTTGGCGGCGATCTGCATCGCGCTGTCCACGCGGAACGCGCCGCTGACCACGACGCGCTCGCCCTCGCCGAGCCCGCCCCGGACGACGTAGAACTCGCCCGCCCGAGGGCCCAGCGTGACCTCCCGCCCCTCGTATGTCGGCGTCTGGGCGCCCTCGACCGCGACGTAGACGACCGACCGCGTGCCCGTGAACAGCACCGCCGAACGCGGGACGACCAGCGGGGCCTCGACCGACTCGGGATCCGCGACGACGCCCAGCGACTCGGCCGGGACCAGGTCCATGCCGCAGACGTCACACGTGCCCGGCCCGTCCTTGACGATCGTCGGGTGCATCGGGCTCACCCAGCGCCCGGCAAGCTCGTCGCCCACGACCGCCCCGCCCTCGGCGACACGCGGGCGGACGACCGCCGAGGCGAACATCCCCGGCTTCAGGCGCCGTTCCGCGTTATCCACGGCAACGCGCACCGCCGCCGTCCGCGTCCGCTCGTCCACCATGGGCTCGATGAACGAGACCCGCCCCTCGAACGTCTCGCCCGGGTGGGCCTCGACTGTGAATGACACCGGCTGACCCCAGCGCAGAAGAGGCAACTGCGACTCGTACGCTTCCAGGTCGAGCCACAGCCGCGACAGATCCGCGATCGTTGCGATTGGCTCGCCCGTCTCCAGGTAGTCGCCCTCTCGGGCGGCCAGGTGCGTGACGACGCCCGGGATCGGGGAGTAGATGGTCAGCCGATCCGACTCGTGCTCGCCGCGCTCGACCGCCTCGATCTGCTCCCGCGTGAGCCCGAATAGGCGGAGCTTTTCGCGCGCGGCGGCCAGCGTGTCCAGCGTCGTCGCGCGGACCAGGTCGCTCCCGCCGCCGGTGCGTGCCGCGGCCGCGATGGACTGGCGCAGCTCCTCGAACGCCGCCAGCAGCTCCGGGCTGTAGACCTCCGCCATGTGGTCGCCCTTGTTGACAGGCACGCCGACGTAGTTGACGAAGAGCCGCTCGATCCGCCCCGGGAAGTACGCGGTCAGGCGCGCGACCGAGGTCTCGTCGTACGTGACCTTGCCGTACAGGCGGACCTCGGCGGTCGGGAAGAACCGGGCGGCCTCCGCCGTCTCGACGCGGCTGGCCGCGGCCGCCGACGCGCTCAGCGCCAGCTGCCCCGGCTCCAGCCCGACGCCCGCGTCCGCCGCGACCGGGATCAGTTCCATGAAACAGATCGGGCACTTCGCGTCCGGGTCCGGCAAGCGGACCGACGGGTGCATGGAACAGGTGTACATCGTGGGCGCGCCAGAACCGTCGGCGTAGGCCTCGCCGGCAGCCTCTCCCGATTCGGCCGGCGCCGCCGAACGACCCACGGAGAAGCCAACGACGAGCGCGAGCACGATCAACGCCAGCGCGATGCCCGCCCCCGCGTGGCGCATCGTCCACGATGACGCCCGCCCGATGGATTGTGCGAACCGGCTCACGGCTGCGCCTCCTGTTCCTCCACCTCGACCGGCGCCTCTTCGCCCGCCAGCCTCGTCTCCACCGGCCCTCCCACGAGCGCGTTGAGCCGGGCCAGGGCGATGCCCCGGTCGGCGCGGGCCCGCTCGGCCGCGACCGCGAACTCCAGCAGCGTCCGCTCGGTGTCCAAGAGATCCAGGAACCTGGTCTCACCCGCGCGGAACCCTGTCAGCGATGCACGCAGTGACTCCTCGGCCTTCGGGATGAGCGTCAACTCGTACAGCCGCACGCGCCGGTCGGCGTCCGTGTGCTCGAACCACGCCCGGTGGATCGCCGCGTCGATCCGGTTCGCCTCGCCCGCACGCTCGTACGCGGCGGCGAGGCGCCTGGCGACCGACTCGCGCACGCCCGCTTCGTACTTGTCGCGCCACAGGGGCACGCTCAGCCCGAACGTCAGCATGATCGGGTCGTCCCCGCTCTCGGGGATCGGGCCGGCGGGCGCGTCCCCGGTCACGATGTAGTCAAGGCCGACCGTGAAGCCGGGCAAGCCGTCCTTCCGCGCAAGCCGCGTCCGGGCCCGCTCAGCCTCGACGCGCTCGTCCATCGCCAGCAGCCCCGGGTTGTTCCGCCGAGCCGTCTCGGCGAGGACGCCCGGTTCGACCGCCGCGACGACGTCCGGCATGCCGGGCGCCTCGGGGACCTCCGTCGAGCCCGCCCGGTTGAGCGCCGCGTTCAGCTCCGCCGCGAACGCCGGCCGCATCGATTCGAGTCGCACCAACCGATCCTCGAGCTGCCCCAGCTCCACCTGCACACGGATCAGCTCCGGGTGCGAGCCCGCGCCCACACGGTAACGCGCCCGCACGACCTCCTCGAACGAGCCGAGCAGGCCCAGGTTCTCGTCCGTGATCCCGATCGCCGCATCGAGATATGCCAGCTCGTGCAGCGCGACCAGCACGCGTCGCGTGACCTCGAGCCCGACCGCCTGGAAGCGCCTCCACGCCGCCGCGGCCTCCATGGACGCGGCGTCCTTCCGATCGCCCAGCGTGCCGGGCCATGGGAACGACTGCTGCACACCGACGCGCGCCTGTTGCGGCCCCACGCGCGTCTCGACCTCGTCCACAAAGAAGCCCAGGCTCAGCCGCGGGTCGGGCAGGGCGCCGACCTGGGGCGCCCGATCGCTGGCCGCGAGCCAGCGCTGGTACTCCGCCTCGACCTCCGGGCTGTTGTACAGCGCGTACGCGACATAGTCGCCCGGGCCCGAGTCGGGCCCGAGCATCGGCGCGTGCGCCGAGTCGTCCCGTTCCCGGAACACCGACGGCGGCTCCCCGTCCGATCGGGCCGTGAAGTGCGTCCCGACTCTTGTGGGCGTGGCACGCGGCCCGTCGAGCGGCGACGAGCACCCCGCGAGGGGGACCGCCGCCGCGACGCCAGCCGCGCACGCGAACATTCGCGATGTCATTGAAACGCTCCTGGGGTTTGGCTCAGCGTGAAACCGATGGCGCGGCGGGAATCCGGCACGCTCGGCGCGCACCGATCCCGTGGGTCATCGGCTCTACGTCAGCCAGATTCCCAGGAGGGCCTGGACCTCGTTGTGGGTCCGCCCCGCGAGAATCGCGGGCGCGTTAAGGCCAGATCGCGGCGTGCCCGCGTCGCTCGGCCCTTCGCCGGAGACCATGTCACCGCCGACTGACCGCGGCTCGGGCGCGTCTCGCTCAGTGCGCGGCGCGGGCGCATCCTCCGGTCGCGGCGCCTCCCCGGGCGAAGCGCACAGGCACGCACCCCCGGTGTGGCGGCAGACCGTCTCGACCACCCGCTCGCCGCAGCAGCTCGTCGTCACCTCGGCGACACAGCACGCCGAGACGCCGCACCCCGCCCCGGCGTTCCGGGCGGCGACCAGCCAGCCGGGCTGGATCAGCAGGATCAGGATGGTCAGCAGGCGGAGGCCCATTCCATTGGATGATATCGGCAGGCCGGACGCCTATTCCAAGCCGGATGTGCCGGGGCCTGCCTGGACGACTATCGGAACACCCGCGGCACCCCTCCCACGGCGGCGCCAGCCCGAAGGCAATCCAGACGCTGATGCGGCACTCGAAGATCACACTGACCCACGACACCTACGGCCAACTGCTGTCGTACGAGGCGTCGGAGACCATCACGAGGATGCCCGCGATCGAGCCCCTCACACTCCGTCTCACCGGCTCCGCGGACGACGCTCCGCCAGCCCCCGCAATAGACCCCGCAACGCGCATGCAACTCAGTGCTGCGCGAGGCGACACGATGCGATGGGTCAAAAGCGAAAACGGCCCCGGCGATATGCCAAGGCCGTTTCAGAAGCGAGGCGGACGGGACTCGAACCCGCAACCACCGGATCGACAGTCCCGCAGGGGCCCCGGCCGACTACCCAAAAACAGCCCTCAGACAGCAATGTAGTGGGTTGACCGACAACAGTCCAGTGCCAGTTGAGGGCCAGTCGGGTGTCGTTGAGTCGAGAACAGAGTCGAGAACGAGCGGGTCAGCATTCAAGTTCACGTCGGCGGAAGATATCCAGGCCCTCAAGCTCGTTGACGCTTTCCTCAAGTTGCCGCAATCAAAACGTGACGCGCTCTGGATACTGCTCATGGACGACGAAGAGCCTCGAATTTCGTGACGAAATTCACAGCCAAGAGCTCGCGATCTGCGTGTGGCCTTACGGTCCATCCTATCTTGGGTGCAGCGCGTCCCCCACTCGCGCCGAGATCTGGAACCGTCACGCTACTTCCGATGGGCTTACAGCACAAACCGACGGAGCGCCGTGATCCGGTAGCTCCGGCTGTTGGGGGGCGCTCCGGGGCGGACACCGATGGACTCCACCAGGCCCAAGGCCCGGAGGCGGCGGAGTGTCTGGTACACGGCTGTCAGATTCTGATGCTCTTCTCGAGAGCAGGCCAAATCCACTGTTTCGCAATAAACTCACCTGCGGCACACCGCATTATTCTTATGCGCTCGCGCTGGCTGCTCGCCGTGCTTTACTCGGCATGTCCGACGAGTACAAAGGGAGCCCAGTACCGAGGGTGCGCGTAGGGATGTTGGGTGTCTTCGGGGTTGCTCGACGCGTCGTCCACCCGCCACCGGCTCGCCACCACCGTCTCGGCCCCCGCTAGTACGCAGTTGCTTGCACGTAATGCTCTGGCAACTGGCGCTTCGGGACTGTCATTATGCTCACGGCGCGGTCAATGACCGCTCCATCGCCGCCAGCCGGGCTTCGGCGTCACGGAGAGCAACGAGGGCCTCGCGTTCGGCGGCTATGGCGGTCTGGTATTCGGAAATGCGACCGGTGTCGCCGGTGGCGCGGACGCGAGCAGCGTTGCTCGCCTCCGCCTGGGCCATGAAATCGAGGGCTGCACGCCCCCGGCCCCGTTCGGAAACGCCGATGGCCTCAGCGCCCCGGTCCTGATCGAGCAGCACGCTGGTGTAGCCTGCTGCGATGTCGGACAGATTCAGCCTGCCCGCGACCTGGGCCCGCTCCTGGGCGCCGCCGATGATCTCTGTTCGCAGGTTCTCAGCCATAACGAAAGCCTCGTTGTAGAGCGGCTCGGCGGCTTCCAGGTCGCCGCGTGCTCGGAGTATGGCTGCCAGGTTGCCCAGGCTACTCGCAACATCCGGATGATCGGAGGGGAACAAGCGGCGCCGCATCGCCAGAGCCTCACGGATGAGCGGCTCGGCTGCTTCCAGGTCGCCGCGGGCGTGCAGGATGTGCCCAAGGATGTTCATGCTTATTGCGATGTCCTGGTGGTCGGATGGGAACAAGCGGCGCCGCACCGCCAGCGCCTCGCGGCAGAGCGGCTCGGCCGCTTCCAGGTCGCCGCGTGCTTCCAGGCTGCGCGCCAGGTTGTTCATGCTAATTGCTACATCCGGGTGGTCGGAGGGGAACAAACGGCGCCGCATCGCCAGCGCCTCGCGATAGTACTGCTCGGCCGCTTCCAGGTCACCGCGTGCTGTCAGGATGAACGCCAGGTTGTTCAGACTTCTTGCAACATCCGGGTGGTCGGACGGGAACGAGCGGCGGTACATCGCAAACGCCTCGCGGCAGAGCGGCTCGGCGGCTTCCAGGTCGCCGCGGGCTTGCAGGATGGACGCCAGGTTGTTCAGGCTTGTTGCCACATCCGGATGATCGGAAGGGAACAAGCGACGGAACATCTCCAGCACCTCGCGGTAGATCGGTTCGGCGGCTTCCAATTCGCCGCGGGTTTGCAGGATGGACGCCAGGTTGTTCAGACTTTTTGCCACAGCCGGGTGGTCGGAGTGGAACAAGCGACGGTTCATCGCCAGAGCCTCACGGATAAGCGGTTCGGCCGTTTCCGGGTCGCCGAGGGCTTGCAGGATGCCCGCCAGGTTTTCGAAGCCCAGTGCCGTATCCGCGTGGTCGGAGGGGAACGTACGGCATCGCGTTGCCAGTGCCTCGCGGTAGAGCTGCTCGGCGGCTTCAAGCTCGCCCCGGGCCCGCAGGATGGACGCAAGATTGTTCAGGCTAATTGCCACGTTCGGGTGGTCTGCCGGTAACGAGCGGCGACGCATCGCCAACACCTCGCGGAAGAGCTGCTCGGCGGCCTCCAGGTCGGCGCGACGCAGCAGGATGGCAGCCAGATTGTTCAGGCTTCTTGCCAAAAAAGGGTGGTCGGCGGGGAACAAGCGGCGACCGACCTCGATCTGGTGCTCGACCACTGCTTGCGCCTCGGCGTACTTGCCTTCGCCGTACAGGCGGATGGTTCGCTCGACAGTGCCATTCAATGACGCGAAATC
This sequence comes from Phycisphaerales bacterium, assembly GCA_029260515.1. GTDB lineage: Bacteria > Planctomycetota > Phycisphaerae > Phycisphaerales > UBA1924 > JAJRXR01. The sequence continues at coordinate 101,373 of JAJDDC010000102.1, forward strand.
CGTGCGTTCCGCCTCGTCCAGTCCACGCAGAAGGCGGTAGTTCTCGGTCATCAGCTGCGCATCGCGCACCTCCCACCACACGCTCGGTTCGCCGCCCGCATCCCGCCAGCGCACATGTCCGTCGGTGTTGCCCTGGTGTTTGTGCCTGGCGGCCAGCACTCGCTCGGCCAGTTCGATCGCCTCGTCCAGCGCCGTGTCCTGTTCGGCGCGATTTGGAGCTGACGATCCGAGATCCTCTAACTCCGCGATCCGCTCCTCCAGCCCCGCGACCTCTTCGGTGACTGCCTCGGGCAACTCGGGCCGCACCAAGTCCAGCGGCCGCAAATCGGGCGGCAGGTCCAATCGAAAGGGTTGTTCATCCTGGGCGGCGGCTGGTTGAATGGCGACCGGCAGGGTGGCTGCGATTAGAGTGATGAGGCGGGTGAGGGCTGCGGTCCTCATGACAGGCTCCCAGAACTCGAAGACACTCTACCCCCCAGCCTGCCGACGCCGAGGCTCAACACCGCGGTATCGTGCAAGGCTCATCGCCCTGGGATCACGAATCAGTCAGTTCATTTCGACCAGATCAGGGTGCAGGTGCTCGAAGGCCGCGAGCCGTGCCTCTCCGTCCGGGGTATTCGTAGACATTCCATGCCCGAACTAACACACTCGACCCTCCGTCGATGCCATCTGCCGCAGTTGTACTTACTCGGCATGTCCGACGAGCACGAAGGGGGCCCAGTACCGCGGGTGCGCGTAGGGATGCTGGGCGTCTACCGGCTCTTCGACGCGTCGTGCGCCGGGGGCGCGGCTGAGTGAGCGGTCCAGCCCGCGGCGGGCCCGCTCGGCCTGCTGTGCGTCCAGGCCGCGCAGCCAGGCCCGGGCCTCGCCCAGCGCGTCGAGCTTGGGCAGGGGTTGGCCGGCCTCGTACTCACGCCCGAAGACACTGCGGCTCGCATCGGTCTGGCCCAGCAGGTTCTCGTAGAAGCGGGCCATGAGCAGCGCCGTCGCCGCGTCGTCCACCCGCCACAGGCTCGCCACCACCGTCTCGGCCCCCGCGGCGAAGAAGCCGATCGGCAGGCTCATCACCGTGTCGCCCTGCGCAACGCCCCGGCCCGTGTCACAGGCCGAGAGCGTCACCAGCTGGCAGCCGTCCAGCTTGCCCAGCCACGAGCCCATCAGTTCTTCCAGCGTCAGGAAGCCGATGTCATCGACCGTCGGCGTCTCCGGCTGGGTCAGCGCAAGGCTCGCCTCGTACGGACGCGCCGCGTTGCCCGGCAGCCCGTGCGTCGCCAGGTGCAGGTACGTCGGCTTGCGCTCGACGGCGCGCCGCAGACGCTCGGCCGTCGCCCGATCCCCCGTCAGCACCGACGGCATGATCTTGGCCTTGCGGAACGCGTCGGCGATCTCACGCGATTCGGCCTTGGTCCCCGGCAGCGGCTCGAGCGTCCCCCCGTACAGCCGCACCTGCTCCAACGCCGACGCCCCGGCCGCCACCGCGTCGAACTCGCCGCCGCGTACTGAAGCGAGCACCTGCTCTTGCTCGATAGGCGCGTCCCCGAACACCGGATCGCCCAGCACAAGTACCGTGGGTGGCGACCCGCTTTCGCGCTCCTGGGCGACGCGCACGCGGTCCAGGTAGATCGTCGCCGAGGGCGAGTAGCAGATCGGCGTGTCGGGCAGCAGCACCTCTAGGGGCACCGAGTGTAGCGGGCCATCGGGCACGACGATCACGCGTGACGCGTCCCCGATCCGCGCCATCAGGTCCTCGGGCAACAGCAACGATCGCAGCTCGTCGAGCAGGCCGTCGGTAATCGGCTCGCCCGTCTCCGATGCCAGTGCCCCGCGCAGTTCGGTAAGACTGGCGCGCAGCGCGTCCTCTGTCTCGTCGCTCTCGGCCATCGTGTGGCTGTGCACATCGCCCCCGCCGGCCGACAACGCAAACACCGCGTCTTCGGTCCACACGAAGCTCACCACCACCTCACCCTCGCCTAGGCCCTCCAGGATCTGCTCGGCGCTCAGCGGGTCCACCGCCGGGATCAAACCACGCAGTTCCGCGTACACCGCCGCCGTCGCCTCCGACAACTCGCGGCGACGCTGCTTGACCAGTTCGATCAGCTCCTCGCGGGTCGGCTCATCCTGCTGTGCTGGTGCAGGAAGTGCCAGCCCAAGAACGATGAGGGCGCCCATAAGCCGTCGCATGAAACTCGTACCGTCTCGTTGCATGATGCTTCGCCTCGCTTCCCGGCCCCAATCTGAGAGCCGTCGATTCGTGCTTCTCAGTCCTCCGCGGATCCCGACCCTGCGAGCGCCGCCTGACACGCTTCCGCTTCACGCAACGCCGTCAACGCTGAACGTTCCTCAACCAGTGACGACTCGTACCGGGCTACTCGATCAGCGTCACCCACCGCCCTCACCGACTCAAGCAACGAGCGGCTGTCCTGCCCCAGCATATCCAATGCCGCTCGAGAACGACCACGCTCCAAGACGGAAATCGACTCGTGCGCTCTGTCAAGCTCGATGAGTGTTCGCGCGTACTCGATCGTTATCTCGGGCAGCCTCATCATGCCAGTCAAGGTGGCTCTCGCAGATGCACCGCCGATGACATCGACTCGCAAACGTTCCGCGGTCGCTAATGCCTCACCGTAGTACGACTCGGCCTCGGCGTGCCTGCCTTGCGCTCTGTGTATGGCTCCCATATGGCTGAGACAGGCATAAGTGTCCACGTGCTCCGGCCCCAACACTCTGCGGCAGCCATCCAAGGCTTCGCGGTAGTACGGCTCGGCCTCAGCCAGGCGGCCTTGGGCAGAAAGCAGAAAGCCAATCGTTGCCATCGAGTTCAGCGTGTCGCGGTGACTGGGGCCCAACACTCTTTGGCGGCCATCCAGAGCCTCGCGGTAGTAGGGCTCGGCCTCAGCAATACGGCCCCGGGCGTGGTGCAGGCGCCCCATGAGAGCGGTAGAGGTCAGTGTTTCGTGGTGCTCGGAGCCGAGCGCCTTTCGCCGGCCATCCAGCGACTCTTTGCAATACGCTTCGGCTTCGTCCAGTCGATCTTGCGCAAAGAGAAGCCCGCCCATTTTGTTGATCGCTGTCAATGTGCTTGGGTGATCGTTCCCTCGCAAGCGGCGATTGCGCTCCAGAGCCTGGTGGTAGTACGGCTCGGCTTCGGCGAGCCGGCCTTGCTGCTGCAGCAGGAAGCCCATGTTGCCAATCGATACGATCGTGTTCGGATGTTCCTCGCCCAGTACGCGGACGTTGCCGTACAACGCCTGCCTGTAGTATTGCTCAGCGTCTGCGAGCCTGTCTTGCAACAAGAGTGTGTATCCGACGTTTCCTACTGATACCAACGTGTCTACATGTGCGTTTCCGAGGACACGCTGGCGGCCATCCAGCGAGTATCGGTGAAACTGCTCGGCTTCTGCAAGGCGACCTTGGGAAGCGAGCAGCATGCCCGTGTTGTTGGCGGCCATCAGCGTGCTTGCGTGCGAGTCTCCTAGCACACGGCGGAGTCCGCGCAATGCCTGTCGCAAGTAAGGCGCAGCGGCGGCGAACCGATCCTGTGCAACGAGAAGCAATCCCAGACCGCTCATCGACATCAGCGAATACGGGTGTTCCTCCCCGAGGACGGCGCGCCTGCCCTCCAACGCTTCGCGGAAGTACGCCTCCGCATCGGAAAGTCGGCCCCGCAGTTGGAGTAATGCGCCCGTGTTATGGATCGATGTCAGTGTGTTCGGATTATTGTTACCGAGCACGCGACGGCGGATGTCAAGAATACGACCGGTGACCACCAGCGCCTCTTCGTATTGGCCTGTGCCGAAAAGGCGTGCGGTATCCGAGTCCCAAGTCGAAACCAGCGAGAGTTCGTTCCGAGCCCCGGCGTCCAGCCCCCGAAGATGGCGCACGTGTTCCAGATACCGCCGTTCTCCAGTGACTTCCCACCACTCGCTGGGTTGTTCCGTGATGTCACGCCAGCGGATCGCACCGCCGGTGTTGCCTTGATGCTCTTCACGGATCGCCAGCATGCGTTCTGCGAGCAGAATCGCCTCGTCGAGCGCCGTGTTCTGTGTTTCGCGTGATTCGGCAGTTAGTCCAGTCTTCTCGAGATCATGGATCCGTGCAACGAAGTCACCGCACTCCTTTGCTTGGGTCGGTGGCAGTACCGGGCGCACGAAGTCGAGTGGTCTCAACTCAGGCGGCAAGTCCTCCGGGTCCGGATTCCATTCGGGCAGGTCGAGCGTGATCGGCGAGGCGCTCGTGTCTTGCCCGAACGCCGCTGGCGGGGACAGGGCGCCCGGGCCTGCGATCAATACCGAGCCCACGAGTATCTGGGTGATGAAGGTGTGTATGTGCTGCATCGAGCTAGTTCTCCCTCTCGACCGCCGCCAGGCGTGCCTCCGCCTCACGCAAGACCGCCAGGGCGGCGTGTTCGGCGTCCAGAGCGGCCCTGTACTTCGCGACCCGCCCGGGGTCTCCTGTCGCTTGCAACGCGGTAACGAGCGTGTTCTCGTCCTGACTGAGAAGATCCAACGCCGCGCGAGAACGGCCCCGCTCGATTGCATCCAACGCTCGATCCGAGGATCCGAGCCGAAGATGAACATGCGCAAGTGAAGCGCCGATCTGGTCGATGTGGAGCACGCCTGAGTACGCAGCTCTCTGCACTGATGAGCCGACGACATCGGCGCGAAGCGATTCCGCCGCGGACAAGGATTCGTCGAGCAGCGAGGCAGAATCCGCATAGTAACCCTGGCGTTCAAGCACCCTCGCCAGATTCATCATGGAACGCACGGTTTCACCGTGGCGTGAGCCCAGAGATTGGCGTCTGCCGGCCACCGCTTGCTCGAGGATATCTCTGGCCTCGGACAACTCCCCGAGACTTGCGAGCGCTGTGCCAAGAGCGTCGAAGGTTCGCAGGGTTGCCGGGTCTCGATTGCCCAGCACATTGCGCTGGAGCGGGAGCAAGGACTCGTACCCGAGCCGAGCTTGCGACAGCGCGCCCTGATCATGCTGAAGCACCAGCAGGTTGTACCGGATGCTCAGCGTCAAAGGGTGTTCAAAGCCGTGCAAGCGCTCGTAACCTTCAAGTGTCTGCTCGAGCACATCGTGTGCATCATCAAACCGCTTCTGTTTGATCAAGATGGCGCCCAGGCTATGCATGGAGAGAAGCAGCTCGGCACTGAGCGGAGCAACTGCCCGTCGGCGCGTTATCGCCTCCTCAAGGTACGAGGTAGCTTCCGTCAGCGCACCTCGGCTGGCCAGGGCTATAGCGAGCGAATCGAGCGCAAAGATCGTTGTTCGGTGTCGTTCGCCGAGCCTCTCTTGGCCAATCCTATAGGCAGCCTGAATTAGTACCTCCGCCTCGCCGATTCGCCCGGACTCGATCAGGAGTACACCCAGATTCACAGCGGCTTGCAGCGTGTCGGGATGATCAGCACCCAGCGTTTCCGTCCGAGAATGGAGCGTCCATCGGCGATAGACCTCGGCGCCCGTGAACTCTCCTTGCTTCCGACGCACGCTCGCGAGGTTGTTCACACATGTGGCGATGTAGGGGTGCTGCGGATCGAGAACCCGGGAGGCGGATCGCAGCGCTTCTTTCAGGAGCTTGGCAGCCTCCGCGAGCTCGCCTTGCTGATCGCGCAGCGCACCGAGGCTGATCGCCGACCCGATGGAATCCGGGTGATCATGACCAAGGGTGTCGCGAAAACCAGCAAGCGCACCGGAGAGCCGATCATCGGCGGATGCGATATCCCCGAGCCTCAGGACGAAGAAGCCGGAGTTCCCCTGTGACGCCAGTGTTAGTGCGTCGCTCGCTCCCAGCACACGACGGCGGCCTTGCCATTGCTTGAATGAGAGTCGTTCCGCCTTTGCGTCGTCGTTTTGAGAGTACGCATCGGTCACCTGGTCATCAATTTCATCGAGTAATGCAAGCTCGGCCCTCACCGAAGTAGATAACGACCGGACGAGCTTCACCCGCCGCAGGCGGCGGTGAGCGTCCCCAAGCTGGTACCACTCGGCCGGTCTCCCGTCGGCATCGCGCCACCTCACCATCTCGGGCGCGTTCCCTTGGTGAGTTTCTCTGATGTCGATGATGCGTTGTGCGAGGTCTATTGCCTCGTCGATAGCTGCTATTTGCTCAGCCTCCGTCGATGCCGTGAGGCCGATTGCCTCAAAATCCTTGACTCGAAGCTCCAGTTCCGACACCGTCTGAGCAACACTGTCCGGAAGCGTTGGGCGCACGATGTCCAGCGGTCTCAACTCCGGCGGCAAGTTCTCCGGGTCTGGATTCCATTCGGGCAGGTCGAGCGTGACCGGCGAGGCGCTCGTGTCTTGCCCGAACGCCGCTGGCGGGGACAGGGCGCCCGGGCCTGCGATGAGCACCGAGCCCACGAGTATCCGGGTGATGAGGGTGTGTATGTGCTGCATCGAGCTAGTTCTCTCTCTCGATCGCCGCGAGTCGGGCCTCGGCCTCGCGCAACGCCGCCAGGGCGGCGTGTTCGGCGTCCAGAGCGGCCCTGTACTTCGCGGCCCGCCCGGGGTCTCCTGTCGCTTGCAACGCGGTAATGAGCGTCTTCTCGTCCTGACCGAGAAGATCCAACGCCACACGCGAACGGCCCAGTTCGACCGCAGAGAGGGAATCAACAGGGCGCGCGAGTACAGCAAGCGCATTGGCATACTCGCGAGAGATCTCTGCCACATCCAACTTGTCCGAAAGTACGAGTCGATCTGTGGCGCCTCCGCCGGCGGAAACTCGCAGATACTCCAATACCGAGATGGCTTCTTCAAAGTACGGCAGCGCCTCCGCTGGCCGACCAGACTCTGCAAGCATTATCGCTGAGTTCGCCATCGAATGAAGGGTACTCGGATGGTGTTTTCCCAGAGTTCGGCGCCTTGATTCCAGAGACTCACGAAACAGTTTTTCTGACTCGTTGAACTTCTGCTGATCTCGCAACAAATACGCCATGTTGTAGATGGCAGTAAGCGTCAGAGGATGAGTTGGACCGAGGACATCCGTACACTGTTGCACGGCCTGTCGGCACAACAGGTCGGCATCGGATGCATTTCCTTGATCATCGATCAATGCAGCAAGGTTGATCATCGAGCGAAGGGTGTCTGGATGAGTATCACCGACAGCGCGTCTGTTGGCTTCCAAAGCCGTGCGTGCAATGGCCTCTGCTTCCTCGAGCCTCCCCCCTATGGCCAGCAATACTTCTAAGTTTCCGAGTGTTGCGAGCGTGTCTGGGTGACCCTCGCCGAGCACTTTCCGCTGTCCGTCAAGTGCGTCGCGGTAGTAGTGTAGTGCCTCTGCAAAATGACCACTCTCATCGAGCAGAGCGCCATAGTTGCTGAGTGACTTCAGGGTTGAGGGGTGCTCGCTGCCCAGCAACTGTCTGTCCGCGACCATGGCCGTTCGAAGATAGAGCTCTGCCTCTGAATACTGGCCCTGAGCGAGTAAGCAGACCCCTAGATTGTTTAGTGCATAGAGAGTCTCGATGTGGCCGTCACCGAGAGTCCGTCTCCTGGCAGCGAACGATCCTCGAAGGAACGGTTCGGCATCCCGTAACCGCCCTTGCTCATAGAGTACAGAACCGAGATTGCCGATTGTCAACGCCGTATCAGGAACACTATCACCAAGTACCCGCCGCCTGCCGGTCAGTACTGTTCGGAAGTGAACCTCGGCCTGTGCGTATTTGGCCTGGGCGTTGAGCACGACTCCCATGTGATCGCGTGCAGCCAGGGTGATCGGATGGTCATCGCCGAGCACTCGGCTTGCCCTGGCAACCCCCTCACGGAAGTACGGCGCCGACTCGGACACCTGTCCGATGGAGTAGAGAAGCGTGGCATGATTTGCCATCGAAGTGATCGTGTACTGATCATCTTTACCCAAGCAGTCCTGGAACACTTCCAGCTCTGCATTCGTCAACTGCAGCGCCTCGGAGTATGCCCTTCGAGCGAACAGCTGTTGCACTCTCGCTCCGGTGCCGTCGATCGAGGCATACCGAACACGATCGTGCTCGTTTAAGCCGCGACACAGCTGCAGCCTTCGCAAATTCTGACCCGCGGTTACGCACTCATGCCACGATGTCGCTGTGCCGTCCAAGCCGCGCCAACGCACCACCCCTTCCCGGTTCCCTTGAAACTCTTCCCGGATCGACACGACCCGTTTTGCAAGCGTGATCGCCTCCTTGAATGCAGCATCTTGCTCGGCTCTCGAGTCCGCGAGTAAACCCTTTCTGTCGAGGTCTCCAATGCGCGTTTCGAGTTCGGCGACTTCCGCTCTTATATGATCCGGGAGCTCTGGACGCACGATTTCCATCGGCCTCAGTTCCGGTGGCAGATCCGCCGTGTCTGGATTCCACTCCGGTAAGTTGAGAGCGAAGGCTACATCGGTTTTCTGCGCTACCACCGAAGGCGTCGCGTATAGCACGTTCATCACGCTCAGAACGAGTAGCAGGAGGCGTGACACAATCTGATTATTCCAGCCGCATCTCATCAGTTTTCTGCCATGACAGCCGCGAGACGTGCTTCCGATTCACGCAACGCCACCAAAGCCGATCGCTCTACCGCTATCGCCGATTCGTACTGCGACATACGTTCCGCGTCGCCCGTCGCGCGAAGCGACTCCATCAACAGATTCTCACCCTGGCCGAGCAGATCTAGAGCGGCACGAGATCGACCTTTCTCCAGAGCGGAGAAACCCGCGGACTGCTGATTCAGATTCGTGAGCAATGCCGCGTACTCGTCGGCAATTTCGTGCAGATTCAATCGATCAGCGAACGCGGCGCGCTCCCGCGAGCCGCCCAGGGCCGCGAGGCGGACGTCCTCGGCGATCACCAGACACTCGTCATGAAGCCGCGCCGCTTCCGCCAGCCGCCCCATGTCCCCGACTGCGAGGGCAAGATTGTGGAGCGTGCGAAGCGTCCCGATATGCTCCTTGCCAAAAACCTGCCGGAGGCCGGAAAGGGCGTCTCGGTACAACACCTCCGCTTCAGCGTGACGCCCCTGCATGTTCACCGCTACGGCAAGATCGTTGCGTGCCTGGAGCGTGTCCGGGTGATCCCTCCCTAGTGCGCGCTCCCCCTCGGCAAGCACGTCAAGGAAGTACTGCTCAGCTTCCTCAAACCGCCCCCGACGCATATAGCAGCCCGCGAGGTTTGCCTCCGAGCGGATGGTCATGGGATGACTCCTACCTAGCAACTCCCGGCGGCGTTCGAGTACCTCGTCAAAGATCGTCTCGGCAGCCTCCAAGCGTCCCTGCGACTGCCTGAGCGCCCCAGCGTTGTTCAACGAGGTGAGCGTGTCCGGGTGGTCTACCCCGAGGACCTCCTGTCGCGCCTCAAGCGCACCGATCACATAGGGCTCCGCGTTCGTGTAACGGCCCTGGGAGTGGAGCAAGGCCCCGAGATTGCTCATTGTCGTGAGGGTATCGGGGTGCTTCTCGCCGAGCGTTCGGCGTTGAACGTCGAGGATCGCACGATGCCACGCGTCCGCAGCGCAATATTCACCCTGAGACTCCGCCAAATAGGCAAGGCTCCCGAGCGCATGAAGCGTGCGGAGGTGCTCAGGGCCGAGCGCTCGTTCGCACCCCCGGTACGCTTCGTCCAACTGACGAGAGGCGGCCTCGAATCGGCCCCCGTCGATGAGCAATAATCCGAGCGAGTTCCTCGCCGCGAGCGTGTTCGGGTGATCAGACCCGAGTGCTCGCTCAAGTCCATCCAATGCCTCGCGCAGCAGGACCTCGGCACGAACCAGATCGCCACGCCGCTTTACTACCGCCCCGAGATTACTCATCGTCAGCAAGGTGCTTGGATGAGATGCTCCTAACACTTCCCGCTGAAGTTCTACTGTCCGTACGTACAACGCATCTGCCACCCTTAGCCTTCCCAGATCGGAGAGAGATACGGCGAGGTTGTTCATCGAGCGAAGTGTCGATGGATGATCGTCCCCGAGGACCATGCGTCGCCCACGAAGGGCCTCCCGGTGGAACTGCTCTGCCTCCGAAAGCCGGCCAAGGCTATGGAAGTTCGAGCCAACGTTGTTCACTGAAAGAAGCGTGCTCGGATGTGCGTCTCCCAACAGCGCTCGACGCAATTCGAGCGCCCGGAGCTCAAATGCCTGCGCCCCCAGCAGCCGACCCTGCATTGTCAATAGACTGCCCAGGTTTGCTATGGATAGGATGGTCATAGGGTGCCTATCTCCGAGAACGCGCGTCCGCCGATGGAGCGCTTCCCGCATCGGCTCTTCGGCCTCCGCGAGACGTCCGGTCGAAGCAAGTAGAAACCCTAAGTTGCTGATCGCATTCAGTGTTTCCGGGTGCCAGTTTCCCAAGGAAGCGCGGTTCCCTTTGAGCGCCTCGTGGTAGTAGCTCTCGGCCTCGCTTGGCTTTCCTTGCGCCTGCAAGAGGGCTCCCAAATTGCTGATAGATGTCAGCGTCTGCGGATGGTGGCGCCCGAGCGCCGACTCTCGAACACGCAACTGCCGCTCGACAAGTGCGATTGCCTCCGCGTACTTGCCCTCGCCGTAAAGCTTGGACACCTCAATATCTGTGCCATCGAGCTCAGCGAACTCGCGACGTGTATCTGAATCGATCTCGCGCAGGAACTGTAGATGCTCTTCAACCTTCATGGCATCCTCGACCTCATACCATGGCTCTCCGTACTCATCGACCCATGCCCCTCCCCCGGGCGATCGCGCTCCCTGGTGTTCCTCACGAATCCGGACGATGTCATGGGCCAGTTCGTATGCTTCTTGCAACGCCGCGCCTTGTTCGGCCCTGGTCGCCGCCGTCGAACTGATTTTCATTAATTCCTCGACTCGTGCCTCAAGCTTTGCGACTTCGTTCGCCATGTCCCCCGGGAGTGTCGGGCGCACTACAACCGGCGGCCTCAACTCCGGCGGCAGCTCTTCCGGTTCTGGGTTCCACTCCGGCAGATCGAGCGTGAAAGGGACATCCCCACTGTCTTGGGCATGAAACCCAAGGGCAGGGCTGGCGAGTACTGCGACGAGCCAGACAATCAGGGCCAGTCGCTTGGCGGGGATCGCCATTGTGTCATGGTGCATCAGTTGCTCCTCGCATGCGCTGCCAAACGAGCTTCAGCATCCCGAAGAGCGACCAGTGCCGAGCGTTCGGCCTTGAATGCAGACTCGTACCGCGAGACCCCTTCCGCGTCACCCGTCGCCCGCAGCGACCCGATCAGCGCATTCTCATCCTGTCCCAAAAGATCTAACGCCGCACGCGATCGGCCCCGCTCAACGACTGTGATCGCTCCGTCAATGCGCCCTAGCCCCAGCAGCGTCCGCGCGTACGCCGACGCGATCCCGGGGATGTTCAACCGGCCCGCGAACTGGGCCCGCGCCGACACGTCGCCCGCGATGTCCACACGCAGACCCTCCGCCGTCGCCAACGCCTCGCGGTAGTACGGCTCGGCCTCGGACGGGCGGCCCTGAGACACGAGCAGGGCGCCCATGTTGTTGATGGAGCTGAGCGTGCTCGGGTGCTCGTCCCCCAGCGTGCGGCGGCTGCCCTCCAGCGCCTCGCGGGAGTACGGCTCGGCCTCGGACAGGCGGCCCTGGGCCCGGAGCAGGAAGCCCATTTTTCTGATGGAGGTGAGCGTGAGCGGGTGCTCATCGCCCAGTACGCGGCGGCTGGTCTCTAGCGCCTCGCGGGAGTACGGCTCGGCCTCGGACAGCCTGCCCTGGAGCTTGAGCAGGGCGCCCACGTTGATGATGGAGCTGAGCGTGTTCGGGTGCTCATCCCCTAGAACGCGGCGCCTGACCTCCAGCGCCTCGCGGTAGTACGGCTCGGCCTCGGACAGCTTGCCCTGAGAATCGAGCAGGGCGCCCATGTTGTTGATGGAGTCGAGCGTCTGCGGGTGTTCATCGCCCAGCACGCGGCGGCTGAGCTCCAGCGCCTCGCGGGAGTACCGCTCGGCCTCGGACAGTTTTCCCTTGGCCTGCAGCAGGGCGCTCATGTTGTTGATGGACATGAGCGTGTCCGGGTGCTCGCCGCCCAGCACGCGGCGGCTGGTCTCGAGCGCCTCGCGGAGGAACGGCTCGGCCTCGGACAGGCGACCCAGGGAATGGAGCAGGGCGCCCATGTTGTTGATGGAGTCGAGCGTCTGCGGGTGTTGATCGCCCAGCACGCGACGGCGGACCTCCATCGCCTCGCGGTTGTACGGTTCGGCCTCAGAGAGCTTGCCCTGGAACTGGAGCAGGACACCGATGTTGTTGATGGACATGAGCGTGCTCGGGTGCTCGTCGCCCAGCACGCGGCGGCGGACCTCCAGCGCCTCACGGTGGTATGGCTCGGCTTCGCCATAACGGCCCAGATCCCGGAGCAAGCTGCCCATATTGCCGATCGAAGTCAACGTGTAAGGGTGCTCGTCGCCCAGCACGCGGCGGTAGCCTTCCAGCGCCTCGCGGTAATACGGCTCGGCTTCGGCCAGGCGGCCCAGGGAATGGAGCAGCAAGCCTGTGTCGCTGATCGAGGTCAGCGTGTCCGGGTGGTCGCTGCCCAGCACGCGGCGGCGGGCTTCCAGCGCCTCGCGGTGGTACGGCTCGGACTCTGCCAGCTTGCCCTGGGATCGGAGGATGGTGCCCATATTATTGATGGAGTTGAGCGTGTTCGGGTGCTCATCCCCCAAGACGCGGCGGCGGACGGCCAGCTCTCGCTCGGTCACTGCTTGGGCATCGGCGTACCGCCCTTCCCCGTAGAGCCGCACGACCTTAGAACTCGACTCCTCAATCGACACAAGAGCCGCTCGGCCCTCGGTGTCCAGCCCGAGGTACAGGCGCAGGTCTTCAACCGTCAGCCGCGCCCCGATCACCTCGTGCCACTCACTCGGCCCGCCGGCCGCGTCACGCCAGCGCACGACCCCGCCCGCGTTGCCCTGGTGTTCCAGCCGGATCGCCATCACGCGCTCGGCGAGCTCGATCCCCTCGTCCAGCGCCGCGTCCTGCGCATCGCGCGTTTCGCCCGACAGCCACGAGGACTGGATCTCAGCAATACCCGACTCCAGCTTCGCCACTTCCGCCGCCGAGTCTTCCGGCAGTAAAGGCCGCACGACATCCAGCGGCCTCAGCTCAGGCGGCAAGTCCTCAGGGTTCGGGTTCCACTCCGGCAGATGCAACTCAACATCACCAGAACCACGCGGCTGTGCTTGGGATGCTGCGGGCGTCGCCGCGCATGAGAGAGCGACGAGGATGAAGAGTGTTGATGGTCGACGGCATAGCAAACTATTCCCCTTCCTGAGGCAGAGCCAACCCCACTCACTCTGCAGCGTCGGCTCGTGAACAGCATACAAAGTCGTCTATTTGGTCCCACATGCGGTGCAGCCTCGCGACGCCAAGATTTTCGCAAATAATACTGCCGCCCGCCGGTTCGATTTTCGCCATGACTACCGAGGAGGCGGTCAGGGGGACGCCTCTCTCCGGTCCTCGGCGAGACCCCGCCGAGGGCCGCTTGGAGATCAACCGGCTCGGCCGTCAGTCGGTTTGTGGAGGATCGGGATGCAACCGCGCATACAGCCACGCCCTCGCGTACTCCCAATCCGTCCTCGCCGTGCGCTCAGAGACGTCGAGCAGGTCGGCGACCTGCGCATGAGTCAGGCCCGCGAAAACGCGCAGCTTCACGACCTCGGCCGCACGGACGTGTTGCTGAGCGAGGGCATCCAATTCATCATTAATCTCGAGCGGATCCACATCTACAGGAGCAGAGACGGGCTCTGGTACACCGGGAGTTGCTGCTGTCGCGCCACCTCCCCGCTTGACGGCGTTGCGCGCACGAGCATGGTCGATCAGAATTCGGCGCATCGCCTCGGCGGCTGCTGCGTAGAAGTGGCGCCGATTCTCGAATGCGCCCCGGTGATCTCGGACGAGTCGGATGAACACGTCGTTGACCAGCACCGTCGCCTGCAGCGTGTGGCCAGGACGCTCACGCGCCATGCGGGCTTTCGCGAGCGTCCGGAGTTCGGCTTCGACTGCCCGGAACAGATCCTCGGCACGCGCCGGCGTGTCCAGCCGAGGGTCTTGAAGCAGACGGGTGACCTGGAACTCGTCCCCACACATGCTGGTGATCGTATAGGCATTGTTCGGGAAGGACTCCGGGGTCGGCATCCGGTAGGCTGGCGGTCCGATGGCCACCACTCGAGGGGTCAGGCAGGTTGAAGGGGTGAAGCAACGGTGAGAGTCCAGCGTTTCGATGCGTGTGTGAGATGAGCGGCGCCGAGAGCAACCTGGCCGAGCGAGCCCGCTCTATCTTCGAGCGAGTGATGGACTCGCCGGCGAGTCGGTCCGACGACCTACTGGCTTCACTCTGTGGGGGAGACCGCGCGCTCGAGTCCGAGGTACTGCGCCTCCTCGCCGCCCATGAGCGTGCCGCCGCCGAAGGGTTCTTGGGTGACGTCGACTCGGCTCAGGGCATGCCGAGCGACCCCGCTCGGCCGGGGAAGTCGGCCTTAGCCGTGGACTCGGAATCGGAGCCGTCCGAACCCGAATCGAACCGCGATGAGAAGCCGGCGCATCCTCCCGCCGCCGTCCCGAAGTATGAGATGCTCCACCGTATCGGCGAAGGACAGTTCGCGGAGGTCTGGCTCGCCCGGCAAGAGTGGCTCGGCCACCTGTGCGCCATCCGTTTCTTCGAGCGTGCCTCTGCCGGCGAAGTCGAGAGCCTGCGAACCTACAAACGAGTCGCCGCCAACCACGCCCATCTCGCCCCGGTCGAGGAGGTCGGCGTCGTCGGTGATTGGGTGTACTGCGTCATGCCCAGGGCCGACAACGCCGCGACCGGTGACGACGCCATGACGACCTCCAACTACCAGGCGATGACGCTGCGCAGACACCTCAAACGGAGTGGCCATCTCGATGTTCACGAGGTTGCCCGCATCGGCGCCGGCATCATGTCCGGCGTCGCACACCTTCACGAGCGCGATCTCGTTCACCAGGATATAAAGCCGGAGAACATCCTTTCGGTCGATGGCGGCTGGAGGCTCGCGGACTTCGGCCTACTCGGCCGGGAGGGAGGCCGCCGCGGCTACACACCGGGCTACAACCCGCCCGACAGCGACGTCGGCTCTCCCTACCACGACCGCTACGCCCTCGGCGTGACGCTGTTCGAGCTGCTCACCGGCAAATCTTCGGGCTACTTCAGCCGCATCCAACTGCAGCAGGACCTTGAGTCAGAGACCGATACGCAGCGACGAGAACTGCTCGAGTGCATCCTCGGCCTCTGCACGAACAACCCGCCACGGGGTTTCGTGTCCGACCGTGATGCAGAAGCGAAGCTCCGCGATATCGGCTCATCGTCCGATCCGTCGGCCCGAGAGGCTACGCAGGCGCGGGTCATTCGCCGTTTCCCGATGACAGTCATCGGGGGCGTCGCGGCACTCGCGGTCGTTGCCGTGTCGGTCCTCCTCCTTGTGCTGTGGAAGCCCGGCGCCGCGACAACCGACCCTGCAGGGAGGCCCGCGCCCAACGCGGCCACACAGCCTGGGTTCGCGTTCGGCGGCCTGATCCAGGACGCATACATCGAAGTCTTCCGGGCCACGCCCGAGGACCCCAAGGCCGTGCGTCCCGTGGGCCGCCTCTCGCCGGGGGCGCCCACCCCAGGCGACATCAACGAAGGCGATGCGCTCCGCTTCATCGCCCGCTTCAACGAGCCGGCGTACGTGTACCTGGTCGCGCTCGCGGCGTCGGGCGGAGAGTCGTTTCTGTGCTGGCCCGAGACCGGATCGGCGGCCCCACCACCGATCGAGAGTCTCGAGTACCCGCCGCCCGGCCCCGAGGGCGAACAGGTGCTCTGGAATCTCGAAGAAGGGCCCGGCCTCCACGCGTTCGCGATGGTCGTTTCCGCGGAGCCACTCCCGCCATTCGGGCAATGGAGCAGCGCCGTCGGCACACTGCCATGGCCAGAAGACACCGGACTGGCACTGGCTGACGGAACCGGCGCCCTCACGCCGATAGTCCTGACACGTGGCGGCGAGCAGCGGCTCGGTGGGTCCCGGGCCCCGGGCGAGCGCCGTGTTCTTCCCGGCCCGATCGAGTCACTATCGGCTCACTTACGCCGCCTCGGACCTCCGCTCGAATCGCTTGCGTATGTGGTGCCCGTGCAGCCTGCCGAGTAGCGGCCCGCCGTGGCGCTCGGCCATCCATCCGCGACTCGAACGCTCGCTTGATCTCCGTTGGCGCATGCGCCATGATGTCGCGAGCCATGACTAGGGGATCCGGATGAACGGAGCAATCTGCCTCGCCGCCTTTCTCTTGGGAGGATTACTGTCGTCCTCGTCCTTGGCGCGACAGGAGGGGAACGACCCGGAGTTCACGCTCGATCTGCCGGAGTGGAACCCAGACCCCGGGGACCTCCCATCGGAGTTGAGGCCGCTGGACATCGAGCGCCCGACACTGCCGGAGGACGCGGCGGCGGAGGTGGCGGAACTCCAGGCGCGGATCGCCGAGATCGAGGGCTTATGGCCGGAGGCCGAGACGCGCGACGTGCAGGACGCGCTGCTCGACGAGGCGATCGGGCTCGCCGAGCGGGTGCTCGCGCTGCGCGAAGAGCACCAGGGCAACAGCGAGAAGGCCGTCCGCTGGCGCGACGCGTCGGGCGAGCCGAGCGCGTGGCACAAGGTGATCGTGGCGCGCCATAAGGTCAAGGATGTGCGCCTCATGCGCGGCCTGAACAATGAGGACCGCGCGGCGCTGGCTTCGATCGAAGGGACGGACGCCGAAGTGGCGCAACTCTACTTCGAGGGCAAGTCCGCCGAGGCGCAGAAGATCCAAGAGCTTCAGCTTAGAACCCGCCGGCGAGTGCTGGGCGACGAGCACATGGACACGCTCACTTCCATCAACAACTTGGGCGTCCTCCTCGAGTCCCAGGGCAAGCTGGCCGAGGCCGAGCCGTACATCCGCGAGGCGCTCGAGGCCCGCCGCCGCGTGCTGGGCGGCGAGCTCCCGCACACGCTCAGTTCCATCAACAACATGGGTTTCCTGCTCGTGTCCCAGGGACGCCTGGCCGAGGCCGAGCCGTACTGGCGCGGGGCGCTCAAGGCCCGCCGCCGCGTACTGGGCGACGAGCACTGGGACACGCTCGAATCCATCTTTAACATGGGCTCCCTGCTTCAAGACCAGGGCAAGCTGACCGAGGCCGAGCCGTACTCCCGCGCGGCGCTGGAGGGCTTTCGCCGCATGCTGGGCGACGAGCACCCGGACACGCTCCTCTCCCTCGGCAACATGGGCGTCCTGCTCCGGGCCTTGGGCCGGCTGGCGGAGGCCGAGTCGTACTACCGCGCGTCGCTGGGGGGCTTCCGGCGCGTGCTGGGCGACGAGCACCCACGCACGCTTCAGTCCATCAACAACATGGCCGTCCTGCTCCGGTCCCAGGGCAAGCTGGCGGAGGCCGAGTCGTACTCCCGCGAGGCGATGGAGGCCCGCCGCCGCGTGCTGGGCGCCGAGCACCCGCGCACGCTCGAATCCATCAGCAACACGGGGGGCCTGCTCTTGGCGCAGGGCAAGCAATCCGAGGCCGAGCCGTACTACCGCGCGGCGCTGAGGGGCTGCCGCCGTGTGCTGGGCGACGAGCACCCGGACACGCTCCGCTCCATCAACAACATGGCCGTCCTGCTCCGGTCCCAGGGCCACCTGGCCGAGGCCGAGCCGTACTTTCGCGAGGCGCTGGAGACCAACCGGCGCGTGCTGGGCGACGAGCACCCGTACACGCTCGGCTCGATCAGTAACATGGGCGCCCTGCTCGAGTCCCAGGGCCGCCTTGCCGAGGCCGAGCCGTACTACCGTGAGGCGCTTGAGGCCCGCCGCCGCGTGCTGGGGGGCGAACACCCGCGCACGCTGGGCTCCATCAACGGCATGGGCGGCCTGCTCCAGTCCCAGGGCCGCCTATCCGAGGCCGAACCGTACTACCGCGAGGCGCTGGCGATGGCGGAGCGGCTGCGCGAGGACATCGCGGGCGACGCCTCGGCGCGGGCGCAGTTCGCGGGTCAGCTGGGCCTGCCCGGCATCGCGACGGGCTACACGCGGACGCTGGTCGGCCTCGGGCGTGACGACGAGGCGCTCTCGCCGCTTGAGCGTGGGCGATCGCGTGCAGTATTGGACTTGTTGAGTCAGGACGAGGGAGCGCTGATCGGGTCACTGCGGGCGACAGGAGACGCGGAGGGGGTCTCGCGGTACGAATCTGCGCTCAAGGCCGAACGCTCTGCACTGGTCGCTCTTCGGGATGCTGAAGCTCGCTTGGCAGCGCATGCGAGGAGCAACTGATGCACCATGACACAACGGCGATCCCCGCCAAGCGACTGGCCCTGCTTGTTTGGCTCGTCGCAGTACTCGCCAACCCTGCCCTTGGATTTCATGCACAAGACAGTGGGAATGACCTAGTTGCGCTTGACCTGCCGGAGTGGAATCCGGATCCGGAGGATCTGCCACAGGAGCTTCAGCCCCTGGAAATTGAGCGGCCATCGTTGCCAGCGAGACTGACCGATACGGCTGTGAAGATGGAGAGGCGGATCGTCGAGTTGGAAGCGATCGGATTGTCCGCTGATACGCGCGAGGCACAGCACGCAGCGCTGGACGAGGCGATCGGTATTGCCGAGCAACTTCTTGCGATTCGAGAGCAACACCAGGGCAATGAAGATGACGTTATTCGATGGCGCAACACCGAGGGACGCCCACAGGAGTGGCATGAACTCATCGATGCCCGACTCGGGCTCGCACAGCTTCACGCCATCCGGGCACGAACGATCGAGGAACGGGCCGAACTCGTTCAACTGCGTGAACTCAAGCGTGACTATGACGAGTATCTAGCTTCCGCGGATTACCAAGCCGCTAAATCTGCGATCGAGGATCGGATCGAGATCGCTCGGAGGATCCTCGGAGAGACCAGCCCCGAGATGATGCGCATGTCGCAGGACTTGGGCACTCTGCGTTATACAATCGGCCAGTTGGAAGAAGCCCGCGCGGCGTATGCACAGGCTCTCGAAGCGTGTCGCACAACGCTGGGCGCAGATCATCCGCTGACGCTCACAGCGATGATGAATCTTGGTTCAACGCAGTTCGCGGCTGGGGAGTACGTAAAGGCCAAGCGCAATTTTCTCGCCGCCCTGCGCGGCAATCGCCGAGTCATGGGCGACGATGATCCCGAGACACTGCGTGCCATACGCTGGCTCGCTGCCGTGCTCCAGTCACACGGCGAGTACGCTGAAGCGGAGGCGTATTGCCGAGTGAGCCTACACGCCTCGCGCCAGACCCTGGGAGACGAGCACATTGGAACGCTCACTTCCGTGAGCAACCTGGGACTCGTGCTATACGAGCAGGGAAGACTTCGCGAGTCGCTTCCCTACACAAGCGCTGCTCTCGAGGCCACACGACGATTGCTCAGCGAAAAGCACCCATACACCCTTAGCTCAATGACCAACATGGCCGCACTGCTCGAGGCGAGCGGGCAGGCCATCGAAGCCGAAGTCCTGTATCGCGAGAGCCTGGACGGTCGCCGCGAACTACTCGGGGATCACCACCATGAAACCGCGAACGCCTTGAACAACTTGGGTGATCTTCTGGGCGAACTCGGCAGGCTCAGCGAGGCGGAATCCTATTTCCGCGAAGCCGTGGATGGCTACCGCATCGCCGTCGGTGAAAAACACCCGGACACGCTTCTCGCGCAGAATAACTTGGGAATGACGCTCCTGGCCCAGGGCCGCCTCATCGAAGCGGAACAGATCTTGAGACTGGTTCTGAACAGCCTTCGTGACGAGATGGGCGAAAACCACCCCAGAACGCTCCTCGCAGCATCGAATCTGGGAGTGACGCTGCACAAACTTGGCCGCATGCGCGAAGCTGGCTCACTCACAGGTAAAGCGTTAGAAGCCAAGCGCCAAGTATTGGGGTCGGCACACGAAAGTACGATCCAGTCAATGATCAACATGGCGAGTGTCCACATCGCTCAGGGTGAGGATCAATTAGGTGAATCGCAACTCCTCGAGGCGATCCAAAGGTCGAAAAGTTTAGTGGGTGAGGCTCACCAACTGACTCTCACCGCCATGTCCAATCTGGGATCACACCTCGAGATGCAAGGACGACTGAATGAGGCGAATCAATGGTATAGCCAGGCGCTCGACATCGCCGAACAGCTCCGAATCGAGACCCTTGGAGGCGCCCGCAACCGTGCACAGCTATCCGACGAGCTACACATCCGCATCCTCGCCTCGGTTTACGCTGCCGTGCTAACCCGCACCGCATCTCACGACGCGGCAATCGGTGTACTCGAACGTGGCAGAGCTCGCGCAGCATCTGACCTTCTCTGCCGAGATGCGGGCGGCGCTTTAGACTCCTTGCGTGCAATAGGTGATGCCGAACGTGTGACGAGGTATGAGTCGGCAATGGAGTCCGAGCGTGTTGCGTTGGCGGCATTGCGTGAAGCGGAAGCACGCCTGGCGGCGGTCGAGAGAGAGAACTAGCTCGATGCGGCAAACGGGTGGGCGTGACTGCGGTGAGTCACAAGGCCATCCGAAACCTGCTCACGAAGGCAATCGAGTCCGCCCAAAGGAATGGGTACTCAGTTGAGTTCGTGCACAAAGTTGGCCAAGGTACCGAGCCTGTCAATGACGGTGCCTGCGATGTGCGATCGAACGACGCGGCCCTTGCGGCTGCCGATGATGGACATGTCGTCGGCGGCACGGCGTGGCTGTGGGCGAGAGACGACGCGGCTGACCGCCTGGACTATCTTTTTATCGACGAGGCAGGTCAGGTTTCGCTCGTGCAAGCCCTCGCGGTCGCGCGGTCCGCCCGGAATCTGGTGCTCGTCGGAGATCCGCAGCAACTGGAGCAGCCGCAGCAAGGGTCGCACCCGGAGGGGGCTGATATTGCTGCACTGCAACACATCATCGGCGAGGGCGACACGATCGCGGGGGACCGCGGCCTTTTCTCGATACAACTCGCCGGCAGTGTCCCGGTCTCTGCGCCTTTACCTCGGAGATCTACTACGAGGACAGACTGGGGTCATTCCCCGGGCTGGAGCGCGGACGGGACTCGAACCCGCAACCACCGGATCGACAGTCCGGAACTCCATGCCCTCGAAATCGGCCCTCATTGCTCAGAACCGCGGTTTGTGAAGAGCCCTGCGCCCGCGATATGTATGCCAATTGTAGTCCAGTTGTCTGTGGGTGGGCGCGCACAATTGGACGCACTCGGGGTGGAGTAGTGTATTTTTGGTTCGATGCTCATGGCGCTCCTACGTCCTCCGGTGGACAATGACGCGATCGGCGGGCGTTCGAACGCTGAGACCTGAACCCAGGGGGTCAGAAACTCGTCCACCCGTACGTCTTTGATCGCGCTTCGGTGCGCCCTGATCCGCCTTGGGCCGAGTATTTTGGACCCCACACGACTGAATATTTGGACCCGGCGCCATTCACATTCAGCCATTCACCCCACGCGCTATGAGAGCCGTTTTAACAAGCTTGGGAATATTTGTGTCCGATAATACTCTTGGTTTTTTGCGCTGCTGTAAAACGGATGCTCACCAAGCATCTTAACGGCATCCATCTTGAGTTCCCTTAGTTCGAAGCGAGACGCAAGTGACAGCGCCACCATCGCCGTGACGCTATCTCGGTCTTTCATGAGCAGTCGAAGCGCGATAACAAGATCAGGCCGATGCTGTTCGAGTTGAGGCCGCAATGTGCAGACGAGATCTTGAACAAGCTCGGTACCCTCCTTGTTGTCGGCATGAGCGGCTCTGCAACTGTTGAACACAGACAGGATACGGTCCGACTCTCTCGTCATGGCCGAATTCTCCTGACGGACGTCACATTCCGAAAACTGATATCGACATTGAACATTTTCTCGATCCCACCCCCTGGACGTCCAAAATCTCGACGTACAGCTCGGTTTATCACAGGCGCAGCACCGTATTGGCGAAGTCGCGATCTACTGAGTGACAGACGGTGCGTCGGAGGAGTATCGCGCGGCAGCGACAAGCGATCGCGAGCAGCCACCCCCGAAGAGAATCTGTCAGAAGTAGTATATACGTGCCCGTCGCTACTACGCCTGATGATACCATCGCTTCGCATACCATCTACACCGTCCTTACTCGTATCGGTAGTGCGTGAACCGGCGGTGGTACATGAGATCGTTGAGCGACACTGTCTGCCCGACGGCCGGCGCATTGACCAGCTGTCCGGCCTCTACGAGAATCAAGCTGTTGGCGCCAGAGTTCAGATGACCATATGTGGATGGGCCGTCGTTCTTGTACGAATACTTCGCGTACTGGGTTGGCACCCATACGACTGAAGAATCCGGCCGCGGCTTCGTCGGCCGGAACACTGTCACACTCCGCATCTTGCCGCTGCCCGGGAACGACAGCGTGCCGGTCACCCACTCGAACTCCAGGTTCGCGGCACAGTTCAACAGTGATGTACCGTTCAAATAGATGCGGTGCAGCCGCGGTCGACTCGGCACGCCGGTGCTCGCCGTGAACGCCCGATACTCGTACTGCCAGTTGTTCCCGTTCTCATCGACCTGCCGGTAGATCCTCCCATCGAGGTACTCGTGCTCCTCGTCGTCCGGGTCCTCTCGGTAGTACTCTGTGAAACCGGCGCCGGGCGCCTCGTACCGCCAGAAAACACCGGCCAGCCGGACCTGCGACGGCGAAGGCGACACCGGATTGAAAATCGTTGCTCCATTTGTCGCGGCAAAGAACCCGGTCGCCTTCTCGATCGGGAACGAAATAATCGTGACCTTGTCGTTGAACGGGTTGCTGTCCGGCGCCAGCGGGTTGTGCTTGGCAAACTTCGCCCAAGCACCACGAGCTTCCATAGATCGACCCCGAGCGTCTCGACATGGTGCTCGTCTTGTGCTTCGATGCACCTTGGATAGAGACGTGCAGACCACGAATTCGAGGCTGGCATGCCCCAAGGGATTCCCCGGAGTACCGGATTCTTGGTCCGGAACTCTTCCAGGACGGTGTGCGTCCACGTGCCGGACGCACTTTGGACGCACTCGCCCGAACACCCTCCGAGATGCTCTTCGGCCAAAAAGACACAAGCCCCTGCCAGGCAGGGGCTTGTTCAAGCGAGGCGGACGGGACTCGAACCCGCAACCACCGGATCGACAGTCCGGAACTCTAACCAATTGAGCTACCGCCCCGAAACCTTGCCGCCCATATGGCGGCTCGGAAATGTACCCGCTCGTTCGCGTTGGTCAAGCCCGTCATCGAAGCCGGGCACAACCACGCACGGCGCCCGGAGCCGGGCGCCCGAGAATCATTCGTCCTGCAGCGAGATCCGACCCTCCTCCTGGAGCTTGAGCGGGTTGCCGTCGGGCGCCACTTTCGAGCCCGCGACCCACAGCAGCCCGACCGCGACGAGCATCGACACGATCCCCACGAACATCAGGGCCGTGTACACATCCGGGGCCGACCCCCGCGACTGGCGCCCCCCCGGCATCTGCATCCCGAACTGGCTCATCACGCGTCTCCAGGCGTCTCGTGACCCGAGGGCTCGCCGGAGCGAGCCGAGGGGCGGAACTCTCGTGCTCTTGCTACTCCAGGCGGCTCAGGACCGTGTCGCCTGCCTGGATCGTGATGTCGCTCGACGAAAGGTTCAGGATCCGCCCGACCGACCAGTTCACGTCCGGCTCCTCGACGACCATCTCGCCCAGGTACTTGTTGCCGCGGACCAGGTACAGCTTGTTGTTGGCGCCAACCCGGTCACGCTGCCCCAGCGAGACCTGCAGCAGCGTCGTGCCGTTCGAGTCGCGGGCGACCCGCTCGACCACACCCCGGATCGCCGGGCCCTGGACCTCGACGGGGTTGGCCCCGCGGTTGGCCTGATCGATCGCCCCGCCACCGTTGCGGAGTACACGGATCTGGTCCTGCATCGAGGCGATCTGCTCGCGGAGTGACCGCTGGGTCTGCTCGTACACGCGGAGACGGCTCTCCTGGTCGGACAACTCGTCCTCGAGGTCGAGCTTCTCGCCCCGCCAGCGGAGCTCGGAGACCCGCAGGTCCTGCAGCTCGTCGCGGTAGCTGTCGATGATCTTGGCCTGCGTGCCCGTCGCGACCATCGCCTGGCTGATCTGCGAGCGGATCGAGTCGGCCTCGTGGCTCGCCTGCTCGGCCCGAACGAGCGCCTCGGAGAGGTCGCCGCCCATCTCGCGGATCGTGCCCTCGAGCGACGCGATCTGCTGACGCTGCGACTCGACGAGCTGGTTCTTCGCCTCCAACTCGCGGTCGAAGATCGACCGCTGCGCCGCCTCGGCCTCGGTCGCCGCGGTCCGCGCCGCCTTCATGTTGTTGTAATCGTCCACGACGCGCCCGGCGTTGGCCGTGTAGGAGATCGCGAGCGCCGCCATCAGCACGCTCAAGATCGCCGCGAACAGGACGAAGACCTTCGTCAGGATGTGCACCGTCGTCTCCTTCGGCTCGACTGTTGCATCCGGGGGAAGGCGATCCCCCGCTCGTGTGTCTCTGTGTGCCCGTCCCAGGGGCGCCCGCGGCGCACGGACCACCCGGGCAGGTCGCTCTCCCGGGCCTCCCGGGCGTCCGCCATGCCCGGGGCCAAACCCGCCCTGGCGGACGGGTCATGATGATAGCCGGGCGTCCCAGGGCAGGCGCGCCCAACGCGGCCCGACCCACCCACCCGGCGTCGGCCCGCGCCACTCCATACGCACCCACGCCCGATCGGATCGGGCCCCGAGCACGCGATGACCCGCCCGGGCGGACTGTTTTTGGGGATCAGTCCGTCGTGCCCGGTGAGGCCGCGTGCCTGGCGGCGTTCTCCGCGGTCACCTCAAGCACCCCGGACGCCGCCGCCACCCGCACGATCGCGGCCTGGTCGCCCATCATCTGCTGGAGCTTGCCGAGGTTCTCCGGCTGGCGGGTCCTGCCGTACACCGCGGCCGACTGGGCGCGGACCGCGTCGATCTCGCTGGATCGGTACTCGTCGGCGATGAACGCCCCGTCACGTAGGCCTAGCTTGGCCAGCGAGTCGGCGATCGCCAGCCGCACCTCCGCGGGCATCACCTGCTGGCCCTGGCCCCGGTACGCGGCCAGGTAGATGAGCTGGTCGATCGAGCCGCGGTCGCCCACCTCCCCGATGATCTGCACCGCCAGCGCCGTCGCCTCGAGCTGCTCGGGGCGCGAGGGGAACAGCGCCGCCCGGATCGTCTGGAGTTCCTTGTCGTCGCCCAGCTTGATCATCGCCTCGGAGATCTGCAGCTCCAGGTGCCGCTGCTCGCCCGCCGTCGCCCGGGGCGCGGGTGACATCGACGCGGTCCGCAGCAGCGGCATCGCGCTCCGCTCGCCCAACTCGCCGAGCACGAATGCCGCGTGCGCACGCACGCGGGCGTTGTTGTGCTCGAGCAGCATCCCTGCCAGAGGCGTCGGGTCGGTGTCCCGCCCGAGACGTCGCAGGGCGTAGATCGCCGAGGCACGAACGAAAGGCGACGGGTCGTCGCGGAGCGTGTCCACCGCCAGGGCGAACTGCTCGAGCCGCGCCCGCCCGACGACCATCGCCGCCACGGTCCGAACTCCCTCGTTGTGGTCGTACAGCGCCCGCGCGACCGCCTCGTCCAGGCGCCCGGGCACGCCCTCGAGCGCCTCGATCGCGTTGGCCCGCACGAGGGCCGCGTCCGAGCCGGCCTCGTTGACGAGCAGGTCGATCGCGTCCTCACGGGCGATCGATGCCTGGACCAGCGGCGTGGTCGCCGAGGGCTCGGCCCGCGTGGGCCTGGTATTGGTCGCCTGCGTCTGGGCGCACCCGCTCACGATCACGCCAGCCGCCAGCGCCGACACCGCAATCCCCGTCATCCGTCGCATCGGGTATCTCCCCGTCTGAGTGTGTGTGGCGCCCGGGCCGGGCCTGGGGGCAGAGACGTCCTTCGACCCCGGAAGCGGGCCGGTTCGTTCATTGCATCGGCGTCTGGGCCTGTTTTGCTTTGACACGCCCGCCACCCAGCCCCGCCAGCAGCACCAGCGCGGCCCCCCCGAGGCCCGCCCAGCCCGCCAGATCGCCGATCCTGGCGTACGGCGTGAGCCCGGAGGCGAGCACGACGTCCTCGCTCAGGACGCCGTCCATCCGGTCGCCGACCGCCCCGGAATCCAGCGCCTCGCGGGCGATCCGCCCCCGGGCATCGATGACACACGAGATCCCGGTGTTGGCCGCCCGGACCATGGGCGTGCCCAGCTCGACGCACCGCCAGCGGGCGCACAGCAGGT
This sequence comes from Phycisphaerales bacterium, assembly GCA_029260515.1. Classification (GTDB taxonomy): domain Bacteria; phylum Planctomycetota; class Phycisphaerae; order Phycisphaerales; family UBA1924; genus JAJRXR01. The sequence goes on from JAJDDC010000102.1 coordinate 127,555, forward strand.
GCGAACGCCGCCCGGCGCTCGAGGCGCCGAACCACCCGTCGTTGGTCAGATTGATCATCAGGCCCGCCGCCCGCCGCCCGTCCTCGAAGACGAGGCGCCGGCAGACCCCGGGCATCGTCGCCTCGAAGCAGATCGGCGTTGCGATCTCCATCGGCTCGCCATCCTCGAGCCGAACGCGGACGCGCTGCGGACGACCGCCCGGGGCCAGCTCGAAGCGCATCCCCTCGGCCCCGATCGCGAGCAGCCGGGCCTCGAGCCAGGGCCACGCGGAGATGTACGGCATGACCTCGCCGAACGGGGTCAGGTGGACCTTGTCGTACCGCGGCTCGGTCACCCGCCCGTTGTCGATCACGAACGCGGAGTTGTACACCGCGTCGGACTCGTAGCGGATGTGCCCGTCGGGGTCGGTCTCGATGCGGAGGTCGTCGTACGCCGTCGCGCCCACGAGCACGGGCACGCCCGCGCGTGCCTGCGCCGCGAGCAGGAGGTCTGTGAGCATTGTCGAGCCGATGTGCGTCGCGCCCTCGACGGGCTCGTCAAGGATCCAGACCAGGTCCGCCGCCCGCTCGGTCTCGACGGACTGCGCATCGAGCGTGTCGCCCGGGGCCATGGTCTCTGGCCAGACCACGAGATCGGGCCGGGGCTCGCCCACGACCGCCTCGCGCGTCAGCTCCAGGAACCGCTCGAAGTCACGCACACGCTGCGTGGGCGTCCACCCGATCTTGTTGTCCTGGGGCACGTTGGTCTGCACGACCGCGACGCGGAGCGTGCCCGCATCGCCCGGCTCGTACGCGAGGACCATCCCCAGCCCGCACCACGCGATGAAAACCACGCCCCCGATGAGCTGGCCCGCGCCCAGGCGCCCCCGCAGGCAGTCGGCCAGCAGCCCCGCCGCCAGGCACGCGAGCATCGAGACGCCGTACGCGCCGATGTACGCACCCGCCCAGCTCAGCCACTGGCCAGGCGCGCCGATCAGCGGCTGCCCCGCCAGGTACCAGGGGTACCCGTCGAAGGCGATCGCGCCACGCAGAAACTCCAGCCCCCCCCAGACGATCGGCGCCAGCAGCGTCATCGACACGCCGGGCCACCGACGCGTCGCGCGCGCGCAGATCCACACGAACAGCCCCGGGTACACGCACAGGTAGATCACCATCGGGGCAAGCCCGGCGGGCGAGACCTCGCGGACCCACCACTGCGCCACGACCCAGAACGGCGCCGACCCAACCCCCGCCCAGAACGCCAGGCTCGCGGGGCGCACACGCCCCGCCGCGGCCAGCCACGCCAGGGGTGTGACCGCGAGCAGCGCCAGACCCCAGAGGTCGAAGGGTGGGAACGAGCCGATAGAGATCGCGGCGTAGGCAAGCCCGCACAGCAGCGCAGCGCCGCGCCAGGCCCAGGGCCTGGGTATCGCCGGCGATTCGTCGCCGCCCTCACGCATGGTGGATTACTTGCCCGCGTAGTCGATGACGCGGGCGAGCTCGTTGCGCAGCTCGTGCCGCGGCGTCACACGGTCCACCATCCCCGAGTCGCGCAGGAACTCCGACCGCTGGAACCCCTCGGGCAGGTCCTGGCGGATCGTCTGGCGGATCACCCGCGGGCCGGCAAAGCCGATGAGCGCCTCGGGCTCGGCGAAGATCACATCGCCGAGCATCGCGAACGAGGCCGTCACCCCGCCCGTGGTCGGGTCGGTGAGCACGGAGATGAACAGCCCGCCCGCGTCGTCGAAGCGCGCGAGGGCGGCGGAGGTCTTGGCCATCTGCATTAGGCTCAGGCCCGCCTCCTGCATCCGCGCGCCGCCCGAGCAACTCACGATCACGAGTGGCAGGTTCTTGGCGGTCGCGTGCTCGATGGAACGCGTCAGCTTCTCGCCCACGACCGAGCCCATCGAGCCCATCATGAACGTCAGGTCCAGGCACGCGAGCATCAGGGGGCGGCCCTTGACGAACGCCTCGCCCGCGACGCACGCGTCCTTCTGGCCCGTGCGGATCTGCTCGGCTCGCACACGGTCGGGGTACGCCTTGATGTCGCGGAACCGGAGCGGGTCGGCCGGCGACAGGCCCTTGTACATCTCGCGGAACGACCCGGGGTCGGTCAGCTGGCGGACCCGCTCCTCCGCGCTGATGCGGAAGTGGCGCCCGCACTCGGGGCACACGTGCAGGTTCGCTTCCATCTGACGTCGGTAGATGAGCTGGGCGCACCCGGGGCAGCGCAGCCACAGCCCCTCGGGGATGACCGCCTTGCGGGCGGGCTTCATCTGCGTCCAGGTTCTCGTTGCAAGTTCGGGCATGGTTCACGCTCCGTCGTGGAGCTCTCCACTCCCCTGAGCCAGGGCTCGATATGCGGCATATCCCGCCGCCCTCGAGGGCAGAAGCATATCCAATCGGGTCCTTAGGCCCCGGCGCGGGATCTTTCGTGGACGCCCGCCAGGTCCGCTCTCGTGAGTTCGTGTCGTGTCAGGGTTGGCTCGGCGGCCTCCCACAGCTCCGAGGAATCCCGGTCCTGAAGCCAGCACCGCACGACGCCCGCCGCGGAGGGGCGGGCAACGATCGCGACGCCGGGCTCCGGGGATTTGATCTTCTCGAGCGCCCGGGCCAGGGCGCCGACGATCCGGTCCTCGCCGTCGGAGAACGCCTCGCCCTCGGGCGAGCGGACGCTCGTCGGGTCGTCGAGCCACTGGCGGTAGCTGCTCGGGCACCGGGCCTCGAGGTCCGCGCCCAGCACGCCCTCCCACAGCCCCATGCCGATTTCCTTCAACGCGGGCAGGGCCTTGACCTTCGCGCCTGTCGCCTCGGCGATCGCCGCGGCGGTTGCCCGGCTCGCCTCGTCGGGGGCGCACAGCACCACGCCGAGCTTCTGGCCCTCGATGGCCTCAACCTCGCGTCCGACCTCGTCGCGGCCCGCGTCGTCCATGGGCAGATCGGTCGCGCCGACGATCCGTCGTTCGCGGTCCCACGCCGAGCCGCCGGCCCGGAGGACCAGGAGCCTGAACAGGTTCGATTTGGCCATGGTGGGTGCGGGGAGCGAGGCGTGTCGCAGCGTCTTCAACTCCCGGAACGTCCGGGGCCGCGGGCTCCTTCCGGCCTCCTGCTGATCGCGTCCGTTCGGGGCGCGAGGCGGTGAGTCTAGCATCGGCCCCAGGCGTCGCCAACGCCAGCCACCCCGCCGATTCGGATCTTTGTACGAGCTTTGATCGGCATATCGCGGAGGGCTGCACCGTGCGGGGGAGTCCCAGCCCCTCGGTGGCGCAAGAATCGTGGGATTACCCCCCCCGCAGGCGTCCGATCACGTCGCCACGCTGTGCCGGGGGACGTCCGAATATTGCAGAAGCCGCCACCAGCACGTCGCACCCGGCCTCGCGGACCCGGGCCGCGTTGTCGGGGCAGACCCCGCCGTCCATCTCGAGACGCTGGTCGTCGCGGAGGCGTTCGCGGGCCCAGCGGGTCGTGTCGAGCACCTCGTCCTTGAAGCGCTGCCCCGAGAAGCCGGGCACGACGCTCATCACCAGCACCATATCGACGTGCCCCAGCACGCCCTCGAGCGCCTCGGCGGGCGTGCCCGGGTTGATCGCGACGGCGGGCGACATGCCCGCGGCCCGGATCCGCTCGCACATCGTCTCGCCCTCCTCGCCCCCCGCGACCTCGACATGGAACGAGAGCAGGTTGGCGCCCGCGTCGCGGAAGGGACCGATGTAGGCCCCGGGATCCGTGACCATCAGATGGACGTCGAGGAACGTCTCGGGCATCGCGCGCCGGAGGTCCTCGCACAGACGCGGGCCCATCGTGAGGTTGGGCACGAAGTGCCCGTCCATCACGTCCAGGTGCAGGAGGTCCGCGCCCGCCTCGATCACGCCCCGGCACTCCTCGCCCATACGCGCGAAGTCCGCCGACAGGATGGACGGGGCGACCAGCGGCAGGCGTGGCGGGTGGCGGATGTCGAGCATGCCGCGGACTCTACCCCCTCCGCACGCCCACCGCCGCGCCCCCACTACCATCGGGCGGACCCGACGAGAGGAGCCCCGGGATGCCGAGCATCGACGCCACACGTGACCGACTCGCGAGGGTCGGCCAGGACCACCTGCTCGCGTTCGCGGGCGAGCTCTCGCCCGCGCAGCTCACGCGGCTGTGCGCGCAGATCGACGCGCTGGACCTGGAGCGCGTGCCCGCGTGGGTGGACAAGTACGTGCGCTCGGGGGCGACGCGCGCGGGCGGGGGCGCGATCGAGCCGGCACAGTACTTCCCGGTGGACCCGGACGCGCGGCGCCGCCCGTGGGACCGTGGGGCGGCGCTGGGCGCCGGCGAGGCGTTGCTTCGCGCGGGCAAGGTCGCGTGCTTCACGGTCGCGGGCGGGCAGGGCTCGCGGCTCGGGTATGACGGGCCCAAGGGGTGCTACCCGGTGGGGGCGGTGACGGACAAGCCGCTGTTCAGGGTCTTCGCCGAGGGGATCCTGGCGACCTCGAGGCGGTACGACGCGCCCGTCCCCTGGTACGTCATGACCAGCCCCCTGAACCACGACGCAACCGTCGCCTTCTTCAAGACCCACGACCACTTCGGCCTGCCCGAGCCCGATGTCATGTTCTTCCAGCAGGGCGCGATGCCCAGCTTCGATATGGCGACCGGGAGGATCCTGCTCGCCGACAAGGACAGCGTCGCGACCAACCCCGACGGGCACGGCGGGGCGATCCGGGCCCTGGCGAAGTCGGGCGCGATCGAGGACATGCAGCGCCGGGGCGTCGAGCACGTGAGCTACTTCCAGGTGGACAACCCCTCGGTCCGCGTCGCCGACCCGGTCTTCCTGGGCCTGCACGCCTCGGCGCCGGACTCCTCGGGCGAGTTCTCGAGCAAGATGGTCCCCAAGACGGACCCCGACGAGAAGGTGGGCGTCTTCGGCGTCGTCGATGGGACACTGCAGGTCGTCGAGTACTCCGACCTGCCCCGTGAGCTCGCCACGCAGAAGGGCGAGGACGGGCGCCTGAAGTTCCTGTGCGGCAACGTCGCGATCCACGCGGTCGGCGTCGCGTTCCTCGAGAAGCTCGCGGGCGACCCCGACTTCGAGCTGCCCTTCCACCGCGCCGTCAAGAAGGTCGCGCAAGTGGACGCGTCGGGCGCCCGCGTCGATCCGGGTGAGCCCAACGCGGTCAAGCTCGAGAAGTTCATCTTCGACGCCATCGGGCTCGCGAAGAGCTCCATCATCGTCGAGACCGACCGCGTCGAGGAGTTCGCCCCGGTCAAGAACGCACAGGGCACGGACTCGGTGCAGACCAGCAAGGCGCTGCAGACCGAGCGGGCGGCGCGCTGGCTCGAGAGGGCGGGCGCGCGCGTCCCCCGCGATGCGCACGGCGTGTGCGAGTGCCTGCTGGAGATCAGCCCGCTGACGGCCCTCGACGCCGAGCAGCTCGGGGAGAGGCTCGCGTCCGGCAAGGTGAACGCCGACCACATCCGCGCGGGCCAGCAGGTCTCGCTCTAGAACGCCTTATGGACGAGCGATTCCTCAAGCTGCCCCGCTCGCTCGAAGAGCGCTCGCGCGTCGTCCGCCTGGGCAAGGCGGGCGTGCCGGCGCTGATCGCGCACCCGGACTGGGAGACGCCTGCCCCGTGCATGATCTGGATGCACGGCAGGACCGCGCACAAGGAGCTGGACGCGGGGCGGTATCTCCGGTGGCTCCGCGCCGGGTTCGCCGCGTGCGCGATCGACCTGCCCGGGCACGGCCAACGCGCCGGCGCCGACGGGCACGACCCCTCCAACTCGCTCGACACACTCGACCAGCTGCTGCCCGAGATCGACCAGGTCGTCGGCGCGCTGGGCGAGGGCGAGTACGCGGGCGTGATCGACACCGAACGCCTCGGCCTGGGCGGGATGTCCCTCGGCGGCATGGGCGCGCTGCGGCGGCTGTGCGACCCGCACCCGTTCGTCTGCGCCGCGGCCGAGGCGACGTGCGGCTCGCTGCGTGACCTGTACTTCCCGGGGCCCGGCGCTGCGGGCGCGCCGTGGGACGTCACGCACGACCCGGAGCGCGTCCGCCCGCTCGACCCGATCGAGCACCTGGTGACCTGGCGCCCGATCCCGCTGCTGGTCCTGCACTCGGAGGCGGACGAGATGGTGCCCTGGGACGCCCAGCGCCCGTTCGTCGAGGCGCTGCGCGCGCACTATCGGACGTCGGACGCCGACGAGGGCATGATCGAGGTGACGACCTGGCACGAGACTGGCGCCCCCCGCGAGCACCTGGGGTTCGGGCGGTACGCCAACGACGCCAAGAACCTCCAGACCGACTTCCTCAGGCGTCGGCTGATGGTCGATGACGGATGAGCGGGCGGGCGATCCACGCCCGAAGCCCCGCCTGAACCCTAGCCTTTGGCGGAAGAAATGCCCGCGTGCCCTGGTTTGCCGGGCGACGCCACCCCGACCGGAGACACCCACGTGCGCACCCAGACCCGCCTGACATCGATCACCGCCGCCCTCGCCCTGGGCATCGGGGCCGTGAGCGCCCCCGTTCTGGGCGCTCCGCCGACCGACGAGCAGATCGAGGCCGCCCTCGACGACTACGCGGCGTTGACCGACGAGGTGGACTCGTTCGAGGCGTACGAGGCGGCGATGGCGGGCTTCAAGGCCGAGCACCCCGAGGTGCTCGACCTGAACGAGCTGGACGCACGCACGATCGAGCGGCTCGCGCCCATCCTGACCGCGACCGAGGCCACCGCTCGCGACGTGCTGGCGCGTGCCGCGTCGCTCGAGGCGCCCGACACCATCGACGGCGTCGTCGCGATGGTCAACGCCTCGTATATCGACACCTACCTCGAGCGACGCCTGCCCGAGCCGCCGCGGCTCGCGTCGATCCTCGCGCACGATCGCCTGCACGACGCGCTGGGCGAGGGGTACGCGATCGGCCTGCTCGAGATCCTGGCGTTCTACGGCGAGTTCCGCCCCGACGGGCTCGCGTCCGTCCGCGGGCAGGTGCTCGCGCTCGGGGACCTCATGACACCCGACGCGCCCATCGAGCTGGCGCTGGGCGGGATCGATTACCTGCAGGCGGTGGACGCGTTGCTCGGTGGTTCGCCCGAGGACATTGCGGCGCGCGAGCGGATCCGCACTGGCGTCGCCGGGGCGCTCCGCGGCGCGCGGGCTCGGGTGGACTCGACCGACGAGCCGCTGCTGGCCGAGATGCTCGACGACGCGGTCCTGCGGACCGACGGCGCGTTCGCCCGCGGCACGCTGCTCGGGCACGAGGCGCCGGCGCTGGACTTCATCTGGACGTCCGACCACCCGGCGCTCCAGGACGTGCGCACGCTGGCAGACCTCAAGGGCAAGGTCGTCGTGCTCGACTTCTGGCACACCGAGTGCTCCGTGTGCATCCGGACGTTCCCGAAGATCCGGGCGTTGGCGGTGCAGTACGCCGAGGCGCCCGTCGTCGTGCTGGGGGTGACCGCGGTCCGCGGGCGCCACGCCGACCCTGACCGGGGGCTGATCATCACCGAGGGCTCGCCAGAGAGCGAGTTCGAGCTGATGCGCGAGTACACGGGCAAGCTGAACATCACATGGCCGATCGCGTTCACCAGCCAGAACCTCTACAACCCCGAGTTCGGCGTCGAATCGACACCCCACATCGTCATCATCGATCCCGACGGCGTCGTCCGGCACCGCGCCCTGCATCCGGACATGCCGATGATCCACAAGATCGAGCTGATCGACGCCATCCTCGCCGAGTTTGGCATGCCCGTGCCCAAGGGGCCCGGGATGGAGGAGGATGACGGGGCGGGCGCCGAGGGCGGCGACCACGACGGGCACGACCACGCCGACCACGACGCGGACGCGCCCGAGGGCGAGGACGCCGACGACTGACCGATCCCCGCTAGGCTCTCCGCCACCAGGCGGAGGCGGCGTGTGAAACTCAACCCACTCGAGAGTGTCCCCCAGCGAGGCGCCGTCCTCGCGTGGGCGTTGTACGACCTGGCCAACCAGTCCTTCACGCTGTTCATCAACACGCTGCTGTTCAGCCTGTTCTTCAAGGACGTGGTCGTGGGCGCCGACCGCCCGGGCGACGGCGACCGGCTCTGGTCGCTGGCAGTGGGCGGGAGCATGCTCGTCGTCGTCGTGCTCTCGCCGTTCGTCGGGGCGCTCGCGGACATCCGGGGGTGGCGCAAGGCGATGCTGCTGGGCACGGGGCTTGTCGCGGGGACGCTCACATGCGTGCTGGGGGCGCTGCCCGCCGGGGCGGTCGTCGTGGCGATGCTCGTGTACATCCCCGCGAACATCGCCTACCAGCTGGGCGAAAACTTTCTGGCCTCGTTCCTGCCCGCGGTCTCCACGCCGCGGACGATCGGGCGGGTCTCGGCGCTGGGCTGGGCGTTGGGATACGCCGGGGCGCTGGTGCTCATCGGGGTCGCGCTGGCGGCCGCGCTGGTGCTGGGCTGGGAGAGCGCGAGCGACTGGCGCCCGCTGTTCGTCTTCGCGGGTGTGTGGTTCCTCCTGGGCATCGCCCCCTCGGCGTTCAAGCTCCACGAGCCGCCCAGGGCGCGGGGCCAGGGCGGGGCGGCGCTGGCCGCGGCACGCCAGGTCGGACGCACCGTCCGCGAGGCGTCCAGGTACGCCCAGCTCACCCGGTTCCTGCTCGCGTTCTTCGTGTACGCGCTGGGCGTGCAGACCGTCATCTTCTTCGCCTCGATCGTCGCCAAGGAGGAGGTCTTCACCGACCCGGCCTCGCAGCTGACCAAGCTGACGTTGTTCATGGGCATGCTGACCGTGCTGGCGGGCGTCGCGGCCCTGGGCACCGCCCGCTACCAGGACCGCGTGGGCGCCAAGGCGGTCGTCGTGTTCTTCCTGATCGTCTGGATGCTCTCGACCGGGGCGATCGCGCTGGCCCGCTCGTTCGGGCCGATCCCCGAGCCCCTGTTCTGGGTGCTGGGCGCGGGCATCGGGCTGGGCATCGGCGGGATCGGGACGTCGAGCCGCTCGATGGTCGGGCGGTTCGCGCCCAGGCACAAGGTCGCGGAGTTCTTCGGGCTCTGGGGCATGGTCTACAAGCTTTCGGCGGTCGTGGGCGTGATGAGCTTCGGGTTCGTCAAGGCCGGGCTGGGCATCGACGTCGCGCTCTGGGTGCTCACGGGGTTCTTCGGCGTCGGGCTCGTGCTCGTCGCCCCGGTCCGCGAGACCGCCGGCGTGCGCGCCGCTCGGCGGACCGAACGCGAGTTCGCCCGGGGCGAGGCGCTCCGCGGCGGGCCCGAGGTTGGCCTATTCTGACGGGCGTGCCCCAGGCCGACACCACAAACAAGCCGCACGACGGCTCCAAGCCCGAGCCCCCCCCACGCCTCTCGTCGTACCCCGACAACGAGGGGCGGTACGGCAAGTTCGGCGGGGTCTACGTCCCCGAGACGCTCATCGCCGCCCTGGCCGAGCTCGAGCGGACGTACACGGGCGTCTGCGACGACCGCCAGTTCTGGGAGAGGCTCGCGGACCTGGGTCGGACGTTCATCGGGCGCCCGACGCCCCTGCACCGGGCCGAGGGGCTCACGCGCCAGGCCCGCGAGCGGGCCGGCTCGCGCGACCGCGGCGCCTCGATCTGGCTCAAGCGCGAGGACCTCGCGCACACGGGCGCACACAAGATCAACAACACGATCGGCCAGGGCCTGCTGACCCGCAAGATGGGCAAGCGCCGGATCATCGCAGAGACGGGCGCGGGCCAACACGGCGTCGCGTCCGCGACCGCCGCGGCGCTCTTGGGCCTCGAGTGCGACGTGTACATGGGCAGCGAGGACGTGCGCCGTCAGCGGCTCAACGTCGTGCGGATGAAGATGCTCGGCGCCCGGGTGATCCCGGTCGAGGGCGGCTCGCGCACGCTCAAGGACGCGACCAACGAGGCGATGCGCGACTGGATGGGCTCGGTCGAGACGACGCACTATGTCCTGGGCTCGGTCGTCGGGCCACACCCGTTCCCGATGATCGTCCGCGACTTCCAGTCGATCATCGGGCGCGAGGCCAAGGCCCAGTGCCTGCGTCACATCGGCGCCCTGCCCGACGCGGTCGTCGCGTGCGTCGGCGGCGGGTCCAACGCCGCGGGCATGTTCTTCTCGTTCATCGACAACGACGAGGTCAAGCTCCACGGCGTCGAGGCGGGCGGGCGCGGGCACAACGCGGGCGACCACGCCGCGTCTTTGTCGCAGGGCAAGCCCGGCGTGCTGCACGGCTCGATGAGCTATGTCTTGCAGGACGAGCACGGCCAGACCGCCGACGTGCATTCGGTCTCCGCGGGCCTCGACTACCCGGGCGTCGGGCCCGAGCACAGCCTGTGGAAGGACTCGGGGCGTGTGAGCTACGCGTCGGTGACCGACCGGATGGCGCTGGACGCGTTCCTGCTGTGCGCACGGGCCGAGGGGATCATCCCGGCTTTGGAGACGGCGCACGCGATCGCCGACGCGCTGCGGATCGCCTCGGAGATGGACCGCGACAAGCACGTGGTCCTGTGCCTCTCTGGTCGGGGCGACAAGGACGTCGAGGAGGTCGATCGCCTGGTTGGGTCGGAGATCGAGCCCTTGAAGGCCAGGCGCCCGCGTGGTCGCGACGAGAAGCGCAAGAAGAAACGCGACCCGGATGGCGGCGATCCCGCCCCCTCCGACGGGGGCAGCGGGGGCTGACCGGCACAGACGATGTCGTACTGGCGGGTCAGACTCTTCGGGATCATCGCCGCCGCGGTCGTTCTCTTGCTGACCGCCGCCCTCGTCTGGCTGATCGACACCGCGTTCGACAAGATGGACTCGGCCGGTGCTCCCGATCGCCGGTTCGGACGGCTCGTTCGTGTCACTCGCAACGCGCTTCTCGCCTTTGCGATCGGCATGCTTTTTCTGTGTGTGATCGGTGTGCTCATCGGCACGATCGGCGCCCAGACCGCGCATCCCGTTCTTGATGCGCTCCGCGAGGTGTTCGACTCGGACGCCGGCTTGCTCGCCCTGCTCGGCGCGGGGGGCGGCGCCAGCGTGCTCATCGGCGTCGCGTCCGAACGAATCAGGTTGAAGAACCAGCAGCGGCGGGAAGGCAAGGCGTGCCCGGGCTGTGGGTACGATCTCGCTGGCGTCACGGGTGGGCGTCGCGTGATATGCCCCGAGTGCGGCAGCGTGGTGATGCGTCCAGACGTCGAGCCGGTCAGCGACTCCGAGCGGTCGGGGTCGTGATCAGGGCGAGGGTTACGCGTGCGTGCGTGTCGGCCGCGTGACGACGCCGAGGCCCCAGCGTCCGCCGCGGCCCGCGCCGCGAAGGACGAACAGCCCGACACCGCCCAGGCTCTGCATCTTGAGCAGCAGTCGCAGGCGGCGCAGCGAGGCGTCGTCGGGGTCGATCCGCGAGGCCTGGCGGACCCAGTACCGCGCCCGCAGCCACTGGCCCAGGCGCAGGTGCGCCAGCGCGAGGTTGTGCATCGCGGGGACGAACCGCGGCTGGAGGCTCAGCGCCCGGCGGGCGTGCTCGACGCCGCCCTTGACGTCCCTGGCCTCGAGCAGCGCCACGCTCAGGTGGTGGTGCGCCAGGTAGTTCTCGCCCTGCAGCGCCAGGCAGGCCCGCAGCGTGCGCACGGCCTCGTGCATGATCCCCGCATCGAGCAGCAGCATGCCCAGCTCGTCGAGCGCATCGGCGTCGAACTCCTTGGGGTGCTGACGCGACGATCGGAGCTCCAAACGCAGCAGGTCCCGTGCCCTGGGCAGATCCTCCTCGCGACCACGCCCCAGGAGCAGCCCCGCCAGGCGCCGACGCGCACCGGGGTAGTCGGCGTCCAGCCGCAGCACCACGTCGAACTGCACCAGCGCCTCGCCCATGTCGCCCTGCGACTCGGCCAGATCGCCCAGGAGGCAGTGCGCCTCGGCGTGGTCGGGCTCGATCTCGAGTACGCGCCGGAACTTCTCGGCCGCCTCGTTCGGGCGGTGCATGTCCACCAGCAGTGACCCGAGGTCGAGCAGCGTGTCCACGTCGCCCGGGTCGAGCCTCAGCTCGCGGAGGTACAGCTGGCGTGCGCGCTCCAGGCGCCCGGTCGCGGCGTACGCCTCGGCGAGTCGGGCCTGCACGCGTGGCAGCTCGGGGTCGAGCCGCGCCGCCTCGCGGAGGCACCAGACCGCCTTGTCGTGCTGGCCCCGGTCCATGAGCGAGTCGGACATCGCGGCGTACAGCTCGGGGTTCTCGGCGTCCACCTGCATCGCGATGTAGAAGAGTTCTTCTGCCTCGTCGTGGCGCCCGAGCTGGGCGAGGGCCTCGATCCGCCGGCCCTGGGCCTCGGTCGAGCCCGGGTCGAGCTTCTCGGCCCGCTCGAGCCACTCGAGCGCGTCTCCCGGCTTGCCCGCGCGCATCAGGTTCACGCCCACGAGCATCGCCGCGTGTGCATCCGGATCCGTGCTCAGCTCGAACGCGTCCTTGAAGGCGTTGGCCGCGTCGGAGGTGCGTCCGGCGGCCTCGAGGGTCAGTCCCAGGTTGAAGTGCCACTCGGCCTGGTAGGGGTTGAGCGACAGCGCGCGGCGGAGTTCGTTCTCGGCCTCGTCCCAGCGCCCCGCATCAAACAACTCATGCGCGCGCTCGACGTGATGTTCCGCGTCCAGCCAGTCGTTCACTCGCCCGTGCCTTCCGGGGCTCGATGGCCCCCGCCGCTCAGGATCGTATTCGATGGCCTCCCAACCATCAATCTGATCGGCCCGTGTCCGGAAGAACCTGCACACTGGGGCCCCGCGGGGCGTACGCTTCTCGGGCCAGCACGCCCACGGACCCCGCCCGCGCCCGGATGCCACGCAAATACGCCATCCTGACGCTCGTCATCGCCCCCTGGCTCGTCCTGATGCCCGGGGCGGACGCCGCGACCATCCAGCCCGAGACGCCAGAAGCGGCCGAAACCGATCCTGGCGAGGCGCCGAGCGAAACGGCGCGGCTCCCTGAAAGTTCTGACAGCCGGCCCGACGCCCAGACTCTGGCCGCGATCGTGGAGGACGCGGATCGCCCGCTGGGCGAGCGTCTCGAGGCCGCGACCGCCTTGGTCGCCCTCGGCCGCGCCCGTGAGGCCCTGCTGGCGATCAACGCCATCCTCGGGCAGGGCGACGGCGACGCCTCGGGCGCCAAGGTGCTCCTCGAGGCCATGGCCCGCACGCCCGTCGCCCCTCGCGAGCTGTGGGCGCCCGTCTCGCTCGTGCCGCGGGACGACCCGAGCGTGCGGGCGCTGGTCGCGTCGGCGGCCGGGTCGTTCCGCACGCGTCAGGCGGCCGACATGCTCGTCACGCTGCTGCACGACGACCCGGACGCGTCGGTCCGGCGGGCGGCGCACCGGGCGTTGATCCGCCTGTCGGGGCGTTCGCTCCCGCCGGACGCTGGCGCGTGGGGCTCGTGGCTCGAGCGCCAGGGCGCGGTGGACGGGGTCGCGTGGCTCGGCGGATTGATCGAAGGCCTCGCGTCACGTGCCGACGAGCTCGAGCGGCGCGCCCAGACCGCGGAGTCGCACCTCACCGACGCGTACCGGCGCTTGCACCTTGCCCTCGCGCCCGAGGCTCGCTCGGACCTGCTGGCGACGATGCTCCACGAGCAGATACCCACAGTCCGCGCGCTGGCGTTCGACCTGATCGACCGCGAACTGGCGTCGTCGCTCCAGCTCGGGCCCGAGGTCGGCGAGGCGGCCGTCGAGCTCATGGGCGACCCGGACGCGATGATCCGTCGCCGGGCGGCCGCCCTGGTCGTGCGGCTCGCCCCCGAGACCGGCGCGCCGGCGATCATCGAACGCCTGAGAGTCGAGCGCGACCCGTCGGTCGCGGCGCCCCTGCTCAGGGGCGTTACGCGCTGGCCCGCCGAGAGCGCGTCGGCCCATGTCGTTCGGTGGGCGGCGGGGCGATCGCCCGCGGCCGATGTCGCGCTCGAGGCCGCGTGGTCGCTCGCGCGGGCGGGGGTGCTGGCGTCTGGCGCCCAGCGTGACGACCTGCTCACGTCGCTCCGCGAACGCGAGGCGACCGCGTTGTCCGTCCACGCGCTGCGCCTCCTCGTGACGCTCGGCGAGGAACGCGACCGCGTCCGTGCCCGCGAGCTGCTCGCGAGCGACGACCCCGAGTTGCGGCGGCGTGTCGCCGACGCACTGGTCTCGGACCCGGGGTCATGCGACGCGATCGTCGAGGCCGCGGCGACCGACCTGAGGCTCTACGACGCAGCCCGGCGCGCGATCGCGGCACGCGAGCCGACGGCCGAATCGCTGCGCGCCTTGTGCGCCCTGCCGGCGCCGAGCCCCGAGGCCCGGCGGGCGGCGATACTCGAGGTGTGCGCACGGATGGCGGAGCCGGAGCTCGTGCAAGGTGTCGCCGAGCTCGGCGATCCCGTGTTGATAGAGCGGGCGCTGTCGCGACTCGAGCAGCGTGCGCCCGCGGACGCCTCGCCCGCCACCGGGGCGCTGGGCGCGGGGCTCGTGCATCTTGCGGTGGCGAGGCTGAAGCTCGGGCGCCCGGGCGACGCGCTGGCGACGCTCGACCGCGTAGGAGTCGTTGGGGACGACGACGAGCTCGCCCGGGCCGCCGACGAGACCCGGGTCTCGTGCCTGCTGGCGGCGGGACGTGTCGAGGACGCCTCGGTGTTGGGGGCGGGCGCCGACGCGTGGCTCCGTGGGCTCGAGCTGTCGATCGGCACGCCGCACGCCCGGTGGGTGCACGACGAGCTGACTGTCCGGTTCGCGGGCGCGCTCGACGAGGCACGCAGCGCGAGGCTCGTCGCGTTGCGGACGCGTCTGGGCGAGGGACAGCCAGAGCCGATGCCCTCGGACGATCCCTGAACACAGGCTCGATTCGTGAGAGAACCGGGCGGCCGACTCGCTCAGCGGAGCGACTCGCCGCCGGTCTTGCCCGTCTTGCGGAAGCGTCCGAGCACGCCCCTGGCCCTGACGACTGGCGCCGGGGTTTCGGGCACGCCCGTCCCCGAGGGCAGCGCGTCGCGCGCCTCGCGGGCCGAGGCAAACCCGCCCGCGGCATCGAGCCCGCGCTCGAACCAGACGTCCCACCCCCGGGGCAGGCGCTTGACGATGCGCGTGGCGGCGATCATGGGTTCTTCGGGCGGGAGCCCGGTGAGCAGCGTGTAGCCCAGCTGGACGAACGAGCGGACCTCGTCGCGAACGACCTCGGGCCCGCCGCCGGGCGATTCGCGGAGCCGGGCGCCCAGACCGTAGAGCTCGATGAGGACGCTGCCGTGCCGATCGACGAGCAGTTCGCCATCGTCGGGCGGGCCGTGCACGACGCCGCGCTCGTGCGAGGTCATGACCGCCGAGAGGAGGTGATCGAGCGTGCGCTCGGCCTCGAAGGCGGGCAGACGCCCGCCCTTGGCATCAAGCACGTCGGCGAGCGTGACGAGCCCGCCCTGGTTGCCGGGGTAGGGCGTGATGACCCAGGGGCAGCCGTCGGGCTCGAGCGAGTACCGCTCGATGCACAGCGTGTGCGGGTGGGTGATGCGCGAGATCTCGTCGAGGGCGGCGAGCGTCTCGCGACGCTCGGAGTTATCGCGGCACGGCGGGAGGCGGTAGAGCAGGTGGTTGCTGCGCTCACGCTCGTGCAGACCCACCCACCGCTCTCCGACACGACCGTCGGCGAGGCGCCCGACCAGTCGGAACGGGCCGATGTTCGACGGGTGGTCCTGACGGTCTCGCATCCGGCGCGTGTCCTCCACCCCGGCGTGACGCGCCGGGGGAACTCGGGCATGGCCAGGATTCTAGCCCATCACCGCGAGAGCGGCGGACCGGGCGGGATCCTGGCGACAATCGGCTATCGGACGCGGGCCCGAGCCCTCGCCAGTCTTTCCCACGCCCGCTCCGCACGTGGACGCCCTGCCGAGCCCACGCCTCGGGCGTTTCAGGCGGGCGGCGCCCGCCCCTCCCTCTATAGTCCGCCCCCGATACTCGGGACGGAGCCCTCGTCATGCGCACACGCACGCACACCGCCGGCCAGCTCCGCGAGGAGCACATCGGCCAGGAAGTCCGACTCTGCGGCTGGGTCCACGCCCGGCGCGAGCAGTCCGCCGAGCTGGTCTTCGTGGACGTGCGCGACCGGTACGGCATCACGCAGCTGGTCTTCGACGCCGAGGACACGAGCCCCGAGCTGCCCAAGCAGGCCAAGGGCGTGCACCTCGAGGACGTGGTCGGCGCCAAGGGCGTGGTCCGTGCCCGGGAGCGCGTCAACAAGAAGATCCCGACCGGCGGGGTCGAGGTGCTGGTGACGGAGCTTGAGGTGCTGAGCCGGACGGTGTCGCCGCCCCTGATCGCGTCGGACGAGCAGAACCTGCCGGCCGAGGAGACGAGGCTCAAGTACCGCTACCTGGACCTGCGTCGCCCGAAGATGCAGGAGATCATCCGCACGCGCCACCGGGTGACGAAGCTGGCGCGCGACTACTTCGACGAGCAGGGGTTCCTGGAGATCGAGACGCCGTGCCTGACGCGCTCGACGCCCGAGGGCGCGCGGGACTACCTGGTGCCGTCGCGCCAACAGCCGGGGATGTGGTACGCGCTGCCGCAGTCGCCGCAGATCTTCAAGCAGATCCTGATGGTCGCCGGGTGCGACCGGTACCTGCAGATCTGCCGGTGCTTCCGCGACGAGGACCCCCGGGCCGACCGCCAGGCCGAGTTCACGCAGATCGACTGCGAGCTGAGCTTCGTCGATCGCGAGACGGTGCTGGGTGTGATGGAAGGGTTCGCCAAGCGGGTTTGGAACGAGGTCCTGGGGTACGAGGCCGGGGACTTCCCGAGGATCACGTACAAGGAAGCCATGGACCGCTTCGGTATCGACCGTCCGGACACGCGGTACGGGCTGGAGTTGGTGGACGTGTCTGATCTGGCCGCCAAGACCGATTTCAAGGTCTTCACCGAGGCGCTGGAGAAGGACCGGGGCGTCGTGAAAGCGATCCGCGTGCCCGGCGGGGCCGCAAAGCTGACGCGCAAGATCACGGACGGGTACAGCAAGTTTGTCCAGGACTTCGGCGCCGGGGGTGTGCCCGTGACAAAGGTCGCGGGCGTCACGCTCGAGGCGGGCATCGCCAAGTTCGTCGAGCCGATCGCGGGCGAGCTGATCGACCGCCTGGGCGCGAAGGACGGCGACACCATCCTCTTCGGCGCCGACACGTACTCGACGTGCTCCAAGGCTTTGGGCGAGCTGCGCCAGAGGGTCGCCCGCGACATGGAGATGATCCCCGAGGGCGCGTGGAACTTCCTCTGGGTGATCGACTTCCCGATGTTCGAGTTCGACGAGGAGACAGGCCGCTTCTACGCGATGCACCACCCGTTCACCGCGCCCTCGGACGAGGAGCTGGAACGCTTCATGGGCGCCGACCCGTCCGACCGCGAGACCATCGAGTCGATCGTCTCCGATGGGTACGACCTGGTGTGCAACGGCTCGGAGATCGGGGGCGGCTCCATCCGTATCCACCGCCAGGACGTCCAGAAGAAGGTCTTCGAGCTGCTGGGGATCTCGGACGAGGAAGCCAGACTCAAGTTCAGCTTCCTGCTCGATGCGTTGTCGTTCGGCGCCCCCCCCCACGGCGGGATCGCCTTCGGCCTCGATCGCCTCATCATGCACCTGGCCGGCACCGACAACATCCGCGACGTCATCGCCTTCCCCAAGACCCAGACGGGGGCGGACCTGATGTGCGAGGCGCCCAATGTTGTGGACGAGGAGCAGCTGGGCGAGCTGCACGTCAAGAGCACGGCCAGGGCGCGGACGGACTGACGTGCCCCGGGCGCCGCGTGAAACGCCGACCGATCCGCCGGCGACTGTGCCCGCGGTGACAACCAGCGCCGCGTCCGCGACACCCGGGCCTCCCGGCACGTCTGCTGGAATCCGCGTGCTCAGGTGGCTCGAGCTGGTCGCCCTCTTCCTCGTCGTCCCCGCGGCGTTCTGGTGGTCGCGTTACAACCCGGGCCCCGTCGCGTCGTGGCTCGACCGGGTCGGCCTGCCGACAGAGCTTGCCCAGAACATCGCCCGCGGAAGGATGATGATCCCGACGCTGCTCGCCTTCGGCGTCGGGTGCCTCGTCTACCTGGTGCTCGACGCCTCGTTCCGCAAGCGGCGGCTCTGGAACTTCCGTGCGGGCATACGTGAGATACCGCGGATCGTGGCCATCTTCGTGCTCCTTGCGGGCGTGCTCAGCGCCCTGATCTGGGCGCTCCAGCCCGGGTCGGCGATCGTCGCGGAGATCGCGGACTACGGGCTACGCCTGCCGACGCTCGACGCGAACGCGGGCTGGCTCCGCCTGCCCCGCGAGCGGCCCGCGCTGTGGGTCGCGATCATGTTCCTGTACCCGGTCTTCTCGGTCTGGCCGCAGGAGGTCGTGTACCGGGCGTTCTTCCACCACCGGTACACTCCGATCCTGCGCACGCCCGCGGCGCGGATCATCGTCGGGGGCGCCGTCTTCGGCTTCATGCACGTTGTATTCCTCAACTGGCTCGCGCCCGCGATGACGCTGGTGGGCGGGCTGCTGTTCGCCTGGACGTACGAGCGGAGCAGGAGCCTCGTCGCCGTCACAATCGAACACGCGCTGTGGGGGTGCTACGTGTTCACGGTCGGGATCGGGTGGTACTTCTACGGCGGGGGGATCCAGGCGGGCGGATAAGGCGCGAACGACGTGCGCACTCAGCCCGAATACCCCATCGCCCGCTCGATCGCGCCGACCAGCGCGTGCAGCACGAGCATGTGGATCTCCTGGATCCTGTCGCTCGTCGGGCCGGGGACAACCCACTCGAAGTCGGCCTTGCCCCCGAGCTTGCCCCCGCCCTTGCCCAGCAGCAGCGCGACGTGCATCTCGCGGGCCCTGGCGGCCGCGACGGCGTTGATGATGTTCTGCGAGTTCCCGCTCGTGGACAGCGCGACGAGCACGTCGCCCTCGCGCCCGAGGCCCTCGACCCAGCGGGAGAAGACCGCGTCGAACCCGTAATCGTTGGCCGTGCACGTCAGGTGCCCGGGATCGACGCACGCGATCGCGGGGATCGGCGGGCGGTCGTCGCGGTACCGCCCGGTCAGCTCCTCGCAGAAGTGCATGGCGTCGGCGCACGAGCCGCCGTTGCCGACGGCCAGGATCTTGCCGCCGGCGCGGATGGACTCGGCGCACGCCGCGGCAAGTTCGGCGACCAGGCGGGCCGGGCCCGGGCTTGCGCGAAACTCGTCCAGCGCCGCGCCGGCGTCGGCGAACTCCGTTGCGATCCGCTCGATCTCGCTCACGGCGTCACCCCCTGTGCCGGCGCCTGGGTGTGCGTGGACGGGCCGAACGTCAGCAGGACCACGCCCGCGAGGATCAGGCCCACGGCGAGCAGCTTGCGGGCGCTCATCGTCTCGCCCAACGCCAGCCAGCCCAGCAGGACCGCGGTCGCCGGCGCCAGCGCGAAGGCGATCGGTTTGACGCGGCTGATCTCGCCCAGGCTCAGGGCGGCGTAGAAGCAGATCATCGCCGCCGCGCCCGCGACAACGCCCGAGCCCAGCGTCAGCAGCGCCCAGTTCTTCGCGCCCGCCTCGCCCCAGGCGGGCGCCTCGCCCGGGCTCTTCATCGCCTTGGCGACGACGAGATAGGCGATCCAGATGAGGGGCAGCGCGACGCTCGAGCGGATGGCGATGGCGGCGAAGGGCCCGATCCTGCCCGAGTGCAGGACCGCGCGGGTGCAGACCTCACCCACGCCCCAGCAGAGTCCGGCCGCGATCGCGAGCATGATCGCCTTCATGCCGACGAGCGTAGGCGATCGGGCCCGTCAGTGGTCGGTCCGGCGCGAGTACCGCCCGGTCCAGGGGGACTCCAACCTGGTCACGGTCCAGAGGCCGAAGTGCCCGAGCAGCGTGTCGCCCGGGCGGATGCAGTATCCGCCGCGGAGGTGTTCGGGGTAGGCGGGGTCCTGCATCCGGTAGAGCATGAGGTCGCCCGGCTGGGGCTCGGCGCCCAGGGGCGCCTCTTCGGACCGGGCCAGCCCCGGGTAGACGCCGCGCTCGAGGGAGATATGGGCGGCGGTGCGGAGCTGGTCGGGCGAGACCCACAGCGCGGGCCAATCGTCGGTCGATCCGCCGCCGTACTCGTCGAAGTACGCGAGCATCTCGGCCCTGTAGGCGGGCGGGGGGGAGTGGATCCGCACGCCGCTGACCTCGAACAGCGCGACGAGCACCGCGAGCACCGGCGCGATCCAGTACGGGATCAGCCGCCCGAATCGTCCGCGCCCGCGCGGTATCACGCGGACGAGGAACCCGGCGCACAGAAGCGACAGCGCCGGGTACGCGGGCACGAGGTAGCGCATCGACTTGCCGGCCAGCGCCGAGAGAATGGCGATCCAGGCGAGCCCCCAGAGCAGGCCCAGCGCGTCGCCCGCCCACACGCCCGTGACCGGGCGGCGGCGCCAGATCATCCAGATGATCGCGCCCACGAGCGTGATGAGCCAGGGCCAGTACGTCTCGCCGAGCTGCTGGGCGTAGTACCAGACGGGTTCGGGGACGACGATGTCGCCGCCCTGGAAGCGTTGGATCGTCTCGGCGCCGAAGTAGGTGTCGAGGAACGGCTGGGCGGAGCCGGCGGGGTAGGCGCGGATCATCTCCAGGTGCCAGGGGACCGCGAGCGCGACGCCGACGAGCACGAGCCCCGCGAGCCAGGGGATGAGCCTGGCCCGCCCGGCGGTCCAGAGCCAGACCGCAAGCAAGGGCACGAGCAGCAGCGCCGCCCCGGGCTTGACCATCAACGCCGCCCCCATCGGCACGCCCGCGAGCACGACCCACCACGGGCTCCGGGCCTCGCCCCGCCGCACGCCCGCGGCGTGCGTCACGCCCCATGCGCACAGGACCACGAACAACGCGAGTGGCAGGTCCAGCGAGTACGCGTGTGTGTAGCGGAAGACCTCGTGGGTGAGCGCGAAGACCAACGCCGCGGCCATCGCGACACGGAACCGGATTATGCCCCTGAGCATCACGAAGACCGCGCTGGCGGTGACCCCCGCGTACAGCCCCATCGCCAGACGCACCGCCCACAGCTCGGGGCCGAAGGCCTTGACGAACGGCGCGACCATCCAGAAGGCGACGGGGGGTTTGCGGTGGTACGGCGCGCTGCCCAGCATCGGGTGGAGCCAGTCGCCAGAGACGACCATCCCCTGGGTGACCGCGGCGTAGACGTGCGAGTCGGTCCGGAAGTCGCCCTGGTTGATCCCGGCGAGGGTGATCAGGAGGACGACGAGCAAGGGCGTGAGCGTCAACCACCAGCGCCACAGGCGGATGGGGACGCTGCGGTGGAGCATGGGCGGGCGCACGGGGCGTGAGTCTAGGGAATCCCGGCCGCCGCGCCGGGTGTGGAGGGGGTGCCGGCGCGGCGGGGAAGCACGAGGCCCAGGCTATCCTCTGCTCTTGTGCCCAAGGACCCGTGGGACACCCCGGCGATGCGCCAGCACCGGCGCTTCAAGCAGCAGCACCCCGAGTGTGTGCTCTTCTTCCGCATGGGCGACTTCTACGAGATGTTCGGGGAGGACGCCGAGCGGCTGGCGCCGGCGCTGGGCCTGCGGCTGTCCAACCGCGGCAGCCCGATCCCGATGGCCGGGGTCCCCCACCACCAGCTCGATACGTATCTGCGCAAGGCGATCGCCCACGGCTTCCGCGTCGCGGTCTGCGACCAGGTCCAGGACCCCAAGGAGGCCAAGGGCGTTGTCGATCGCGCGGTCACACAGGTCGTCACGCCCGGGACACTCGTGGACGAGACGCTGCTGGCGGGCGAGCAGGTCGCCTCGCTGGCGGCGGTCGCGTTCCTCGACGACAACCACGCGGCGTGCGCGATCGCGGAGCTTTCGACCGGGATCCTGATCGTCGCCGACGGCACACCCGAGCGGTTGCTCGACGAGCTGGCGCAGCGGTCGGTCCGCGAGGTGCTGTACGCCGAGACCGCCGACGGGAAGATGCCCCCCAGGATCGATCGCCTGGTCGAGCCCTCGGGCGCGCACGCGACCGGGCGACCGGCGTGGCACTTCCGGCCCGCCGAGGCGATGGAGGCGATCGGCGAGCAGTACCGCGTCACGGGCGTCGGGGGCTTCGGGCTCGGCGACGACGACCCGGCGATCGGGGCGCTGGGCGCGGTCGTGCGGTACCTCCGCGAGACACAGGGCGTCGGGCGCGACGCGTCCGACGCGACGTCGGGGGGCGAGTTCCAGCGTCAGCGGGCGACGCTGGCGCACCTGAGGCCGCCGCGGCGTGAGGAGAACGACCGGTTCTGTGCGCTCGACGCGACGAGCCTGCGTGCGCTCGAGATCGAGCGGACGATCCGCTCGGGGTCTGTCGCGGGATCGCTGCTGGGGATTTTCCTGGAGAGCTCGGCGGGGACGCGGTGCGTGCTTCGTACGCCGATGGGCAGGCGCCTGATCCGAGAGTGGCTGTGCAGGCCGCTGGCGCGCGCAGACGACGTGCGGGCGCGGCAGTCGGCGGTCGCGGCGCTTGTCGAGGACCGGGCGGCGGCGGCCGCGCTGGGCGAGCGGTTGTCCGGCATCCAGGACGTGGCGCGGATCGCCGGGCGTCTGGCGCTGGGGCGGCTGACGCCCCGGGATCTGGTGTGCCTGGGCGGGGCGATCGAGCGGTTGCCGGCGCTGCTCGACACGGTGTCCAACACGCCGGCGCTGCGTGCGCTGCACGGGGCGCTCTCGGCGGCGGGCGACGCGTTGACACCCCTCGGCGGGACGATCGTGCGCACGTGCGTGGACGAACCGCCGGGGCATATGCGCGAGGGCGGGCTGATCCGGGACGGGGTGGACGCGGAACTGGACGAGGCGAGAGGGCTCCAGCGCGACGCGGGCAAGTGGTTGGCGGATTACCAGTCGCGGCTGATCGGCGAGCACGATCTGCCGTCGCTCAAGGTTGGCTACAACAAGGTCTTCGGCTACTACATCGAGCTGCCCGCGGCCCAGGCGCGACGGGCGCCCGAGTCACTCACACGCAAGCAGACACTCAAGAACGCCGAGCGGTACGTCACGCCCGAGCTCCGCGAGTTCGAGCACAAGGTCACGACGGCCGACGCGCGGGCGGTACAGCGGGAGCGGGAGCTGTTCGATGAACTCGCCCGGGACGCGGGCGGGCGCGTCGGCGAGCTGCAGGCGTTCGCCGATGCGCTGGCGGAGCTGGACGCGCTGCTGGGGCTGGCGGACAAGGCGCGGGCGCGCGGGTGGGTGCGCCCCGAGATCGCGGACGAGCCGGTTCTGACGATCCACGGCGGGCGGCACCCTGTGCTGGACGAGCTGCTCGAGGGGCGGTTCGTGCCCAACGATTGCGAGCTGGGCACGGGCGAGGCCGAGGCCCGGCTGGCGCTGATCACGGGCCCCAACATGGCCGGCAAGAGCACGTACATCAGGCAGAACGCGTTGCTCGTTGTGCTCGCGTCGATCGGCGGGTACATCCCCGCCGACCGGGCGACCATCGGCGTGTGCGACCGCGTGTTCACGCGTGTCGGCGCGGACGACGCGCTGCACCGCGGCCAGTCCACGTTTATGGTCGAGATGACGGAGACCGCGGCGATCCTGAACAACGCCACGCCTCGCTCGCTCGTGATCCTCGACGAGATCGGGCGGGGGACGAGCACGCTCGACGGGCTGAGCCTGGCGTGGGCGATCGCCGAGCGGCTGGCGGGGGAGGGATGCGACGACAACGCCGCCGGGCCCCGGACGCTGTTCGCGACGCACTACCACGAGATCACGGACCTGGAGAAGCGCCTGCCCGGGCGGGTCCGGAACCTGAGCGTCGCGGTCCGCGAGTGGACCGCGCCCGACGAGCAGAACCCCGAGGGGCGGGCCGAGATCATCTTCCTGCACCGGATCCTGCCCGGGCGGGCCGACCAGTCGTACGGCGTGCACGTCGCGGCGCTGGCGGGGATCCCGGCGTCGGTGACGGCACGGGCCCGCGAGATCCTCGAGTCGCTGTCGGTCCAGCACTCTGCCCAGTTCGACCCTGGCCGCATCGACCGCGCGGGGGTTGGACGGGGGCCGGCCTGCGATCCCGACGCGCAGCTCGGGCTGTTCGCGCCGACAACGCACCCTGCCGTCGAGCGGCTCCGAGAGCTCAAGCTCGACGCGATGACGCCACTGCAGGCGTTCGACGCGCTGCGCGAACTGCACACGTCGGTCGGCGACGACGACGGCTGATCGACAGCGACCCCGAGATCAGATCTCCTGCGCGGCGTCGGGCTCGTACGCCTCGCCGTCGGGCACGTAGATCAGGTCGTACTGCGTCTGCCAGGATTGCGACGCCTCGTCCCACCTCGAGCCCGTCTGGCGGACTCGCCCCTGGCCCACCGGGCGGACGTGCATTCGGACGCGCGTCTTCGCGCTCTGCGCGTTCACCCGTTCGCCCTCGAAGAGGACCCCGGCGCCCTGGCGCGTGCCGACGAACTCGACCAGCCCGTTCTTGTCGGACCAGACCTGCTTCCACTTGCCCAGCGCCGGATCGAAGTAGTTGAAGCTCTCGCCCGTGCCGCCCTGGGAGTCGCGCCATTGCTCGAGAATGAACAGCCCGCCGTTGCGGAGCGTGAATGAGTTTTCGCCAGCGCGTGTGCCCGAGGCGGCGCCGTAGACGTCCCACTCACCCAGCCAGAAGCGGAGCAGGGTGTCGTCGGGCGAGAGCATCCGCGCCATGACCTGCTCGAAGCGGGCGTCGGCGCGGACGGAGGCGAGATCGGAGTCCTTGCGCGCGTGCTCGACGCCCGTGAAGCCCGCGTCGGCGGCTCGCCCGAGGGCCGCGATCGCCTCGTCTGTGTGCCCGAGCATCGCGTGCGCGCACGCGAGGTTGTACAGCGCGGTCGCCTCTCCTTGTCGGAATGCCGCGGCACGCTCGTGCAAAGCCAACGCCCGCTCGTAATCGCCGCTGGAGTGGACGCTCAGGGCGAGCAGGAACCAGGCCCGCCCGTGGTCCGGGCGTTGCTCGACGACGCTTTCGAAGGCGGCGACCGCGTCGCCCCAGCGCTGCTCGCGCATCGCGGCGTTGCCCTGCTCGAACTCACGCGCGATCGGGTCGGGCTGACTGGAGGCGAGCTGTCTCCCGTCGTGCTCCATCAGGCCCGTGGCGAAGACGCCCAGGCAGGCGACGAGACCGACGACCGCCGAGATCCGTACGAGCACGCCGGTCGGGTTCCGCTTCATCGCCTGGCTCCTTCCGGGGCCGATCCGCCCCTGCTCAGTGGTCCGCACCGCATGGGAGGGCGGATGCACGTGTTCTACCGGAACTCAGTGCCCGGGGTTGTCGAGATTCCAGGTGGCCCGGCGTTCCGGGCACACGACGCACCCGTCGGCCTCCTTGGGGAGGCCGCGGAGCGAGTAGCCACACGAGGCACAGCGTTCCAACCACCTGAGCTCCGCCATCGCCTTCCGCTCGGCACGTGATCGCGATAGGACGATCGCCAGATCACCAAATGCCGCGCCGATCGCGTAACCGATCGTTCGAATCACGAGCTCGGCGGGCGGCTTCCGAGCGTTGAACGCGAGGTCCAGCACAAAGACAACGCCGAGCCCGGTGACTACGAAGACCGCCCAAGAACGCCAGATGCGCAATGTCGCGCGGTTGAGTCAGCGCCGTAGCTTGGCGGGAGCATCTCTCCCGATCTCGTCCGGGGTAACAAGCCGGACCAGCCGCATGCGATCGTCGCACACGCGGCGTCCCTTGTTGAAGAAGCTGTCCTTCACGCGTTGCGGCCCCCCCGGTGTGATCCCCGTCGCCTCGGCTTCTCGGACGCGCACAGTCGTCATAGACCGCGACGTGGGGCCATGTTCACGCTCCTGGGGCGCGTGCGTCGCTCGGCGCTATCCGTGCGCACGAGTGTATCCGACGCTGGTTCCGCCATGCGATACACCACCACAGCCGTCTGCCTGCTCGCCCTCGCCCTGGCCTCGGGCTGCTCGTCGAGCCAGAAGCACGCCGCAAGCTCCGAGAACGTCTCACCGGGCTCGGTTACGTCGGGCTCCATCGTCTCGCACGTAAATATGAGCGAGGCGGAGGCGGCCCACGCCCGTTCGCGTCTGGGCCTGTCGTTCCCGGTCTACGAGACGCCCGCGGGGGCGCTGTCGTGGGACGAGGTCGCGGCCGAGCTGATCGCGATGCGGGCGCCCGCGCTGGCCCAGTACCGCCGGACGGCGCCCGCCTCGGAGCGCGATCCGATTGTCCATGACTACGTCATGGCCGTCGATCGTGCGCACACCGATCGCCTCAAGCAGATCGTCGCGGCCAAGGGATGGCCCGGGCCCGAGCAGGTTGGCGCCCGTGCCGCGTCGGCCGCGATCCTGACCGCGCAGTACGCCGGGCACGACCCGGAGTTCCTCGAGGACGCGATCGGGCATATGGCGCCCATGGTCGCCTCGGGCGTGCTGCACGGCGGGTACGTCGCGGTGCTGACCGACCGCCTGCGGGTCTACCGCGGCCAGCCGCAGCTGTACGGCACGCAGATGCGGGTCGCCCCGGACGCGTACAACCTGCCCATCATCCTGCCGGCGACGCAGATCGAGGACCCGGCGAACCTCGACGCCCGGCGCGCGTCCATGGGCCTGCCGCCGCACACCGCCTTCAAGACCGAGATCGCCCAGTCGTTCTCCGGTGCGAGCACGGCCGACGCGAGCGCGGACTGAGCGGGGCCCTGGGGCACGCACGATAGGATCCGGTGCTCACGGAGCAACGCGGGGCGGGCCACACGGCTCGCCCCGCTTCTTTGCGCCCGCCGCGTCGCTAGCATCCCGCGTCACCTACCCGAAACGCACGGAGGCGCCGATGATCGCGACGGAGCTGCTCGACAGGAAGTTTGCGCAGGGGCTGAACTACGAGGCCTACGTCGCGACGGCGAAGCCAGAGCACCGGGAGAACTGGGACCGGTTCGACGAACGGGCCGCCCTGACGCAGGCGCAGCGTGAGCTTGTCGCGTCGTTCACACGCCCCCTGAACGCGTTGGCGGTCTCCGGGACGTGGTGCGGCGACTGCGTGCAGCAGATGCCGTTCCTGAGGCACATCGAGGGCGCCAACCCGGGCGCGGTTCGTTGTCGGTTCCTGGACCGCGACGCGCACCCGGATCTGGCGGGGCTTTTGCACGTGTGCGACGGGATGCGGGTCCCGGTTGTGGTGCTGATGAACGAGGAGATGGACTTCCTCGCCGCCGTCGGTGATCGGACGTTGTCGCGGTACCGGGCCCTGGCGTCGCGTCAGCTCGGTGGCGCCTGCCCGCTCCCGGGCGCGCCCCTTCCCGAGGACGAGGTCGCCTCGACGCGGCAGGACTGGGTGGACCAGTTCGAGCGTGCCCACCTGATGTGCCGCCTGAGCACCAAGCTCCGCCAGAAGCACGGCGATTAGGGGCGCCCCCACGCCGGAGTGGGGTGAAGGTGGGCAATCCCTGGCGTGTGCGCGGCTCGTGCGTTGTCGAACATCTGTTCCATCGGCGTCGGTCGTGGCGGCGGCGACGGATGCGCGGCATGTTCGGGTGCACGCCCGCGCACGCCGAGCGCGGGCGAGAGGAGAGACGAGATGAGACGCACGCCTACGCCCGCGCTCGGTCTGGTGGTCCTCGGGGGCCTGGCCGCGACCGCGGGCGCCCAGCCCCTGGCGCCCCTGGACCCCGCGGGGTACACGCTGCCCCCGCCCAGGGCGGGTGGCGTTCCACGCGACGCCTCGGGCGACCTCTACGGCACCACGGTCACGATCCACTCATCGTTCGGGTACGGTTTTCTCGATTCGGCGCCCGACGTGCACATCTACGGCGGGACCGCGTTCATCGGGCTCAACGCACTGAATATGACCAGATCGATGCACGCGACCAGCTCGCAGACGCTCGTCGCGCCACACACCTACGAGTTCGTCATCGAGTGGGCCATGGACGACGGGGGTGCGCTGATCCCCGCGGGCGCCATGCTCGACGGCGAGACCATCACGGGCATCGGTTTCCACGTCGGCGAGGGCTCCGCTCCCGCGCAGATCATCGAGTGGGACCCAAACCCCGGCTTCTCGATCGTCTCCACGGGCTTCGAGTTGTTCGACATCGGCGGCACGGACCTGCTCGGCGGGCTGGGCGAGTTTTCCGCCAACGACAACGGCGGCGCCGGCGTCTCCGGGTACGCGGTCGTTGGCGGGCAGGATCTGGCGCTGCTGGGCGCGACGGTTGCTCGCGCCACGATCAGCGTGCGGGAGGTCCCCGCGCCGGCCGGCATCGCGCTTCTCGCCGCGGGTGGCACGATCTTGTCGCGCCGCCGGCGTTCGGTGTAGTCCGTCCGAGACAGAGCGCCGACCAAGACCAATCTATGCCCGGACCGGGCGGTCACCCCGCTCGGCGCGCCGTGCGTTGAGCGTGACCATCGCGGGCGGGTGCTCGGCGATCAACTTGATGAGCTGGCTGGGCGTGCACGCGAGGCGCAGCCCGGCTCGCTTGGGGTCCCAGCCGCTCGCCGCCAGCACATCCATCGCCTCGGCGAGCATGGCGGGGAAGTCCTCGTGCTGCGTGCTCAGCGCGATCTTCGAGTTCCTCACGCGCGACCGCCACAGGTCCGAGCGGATCTCGCCCTCGGGCACGGGCACGCGGTGCTCGGTCGCCAGGGCAAGGCGCAGACGGCGGATCGCGACCTTGCGGTTGACCTCGGCGCTGCGCCGCTCGCCCGCGTGGGCGGCGATGCCGGTCGGCGTGTGCACGAGCTGGACAAGCGTCTGGACCTTGTTGCGGTGCTGGCCCCCGGGGCCCGAGCCGCGCCCGCGGGTGAGCGCGCACGACTTTGACAGCTCCTCGTCGGGCAGGGCCGCGGGGTGTGTCGGGCGTTGAACCCGGGGCGAATCGAAGAGCGGGTCGGGCGTGGTCATAGTTAGCACGCCGTCGTCGGGACGGCCTCGAGGTCCAGACCGTCGCGCCGTCCCGCATCGAGCAGGACGTGGCCGAGACACGCGATCATGGCGGCGTTGTCCACGCAGTTGCGCATCTCGGGGATGC
This sequence comes from Phycisphaerales bacterium, assembly GCA_029260515.1. Classification (GTDB taxonomy): domain Bacteria; phylum Planctomycetota; class Phycisphaerae; order Phycisphaerales; family UBA1924; genus JAJRXR01. The sequence continues at coordinate 156,441 of JAJDDC010000102.1, forward strand.
GGAGTGTCACGCCGCGCTCGCGTGCGAACACCTCGGCCTCGCGGCGCAGCCGGGAGTTGGCGCTCACGCCGCCCCCAACCGCCAGCGTGCGGCAGTCGTCCACGCGTTCGATCGCACGCCCGAGCTTGAGGAGCAGCGCATCGACGGCGGCCTTCTGGAAGCTCGCGGCGATATCGCGGCGTTGCTGGTCGGACAGCGCCGACGCCTCGCGGGGCTCATCGCGCCCGGGCACGCCGCGGACGGCGTAGAGCACCGCGGTCTTGAGCCCCGAGAAGCTCAGGTCCAGCGAGTCGGGCGACAGGCGGCTGACGGGGAACTTGTGGGCACGCTCGTCGGCGCCGGGCTCGGATGCCAAGCGGTCGAGGTTGGGCCCGCCCGGGTAGGGCAAGCCGAGTATGGTTGCGACCTTGTCGAAGGCCTCGCCGACGGCGTCGTCGATTGTGGCGCCGAGGCGCGTGAGCCTGGTCGGGGAGGCGCACTCGTAGACAGAGGTGTGCCCGCCGCTGACCACAAGGCCCAGTGCGGGGAAGGCGCTATCGAGCGCACCCGCGTCGGCGGCGAGGAACGCGGCGTGCAGGTGCGCGTGCACGTGGTCCACACCGACCAGCGGCTTGCCCAGCGACCAGGCGAGAGCCTTGGCGGCGCTGACGCCCACGAGCAGCGAGCCGACTAGCCCGGGGCGGTTGCCAACCGCGACCGCATCGATGTCGGCGAGTGTTACGCCCGCCCGTTTCATCGCCTCGCGGACGACGGGCAGGATCGCCTGCTCGTGCTGGCGGCTGGCGATCTCAGGGACGACGCCGCCGTACTCGCTGTGCAGGTCGTCCTGGGAGAGGACGACGCTGGAGAGGACGCTGGTGGGCGAGTCCGCGATCGCGACCGCGGTCTCGTCGCACGAGGTTTCGATCCCGAGGACACGCATCGGTGGGATCGTACGCGCACGCGGGCGAAGCCCGCGGCGAGTCCTACGATTGACACCGATGCCACCAAGCAAAGAACGCACGAACATCAAGGTCCAGGCCGAGAAGACGATCCTGGCCGCGGTCCGCCTGCCCGCGTCGCTGTACGACCCCAACGACCCGTTCGGCGAGCTCGCCGAGCTGGCCCGTCAGGCCGGGGGCGTCGTTGTCGGCACGATCGAGCAGCACCGCGACGCGCCCGAGGCGGGCACGTACATGGGCAAGGGCAAGGTCGAAGAACTCAAGGCCCTGTGCGAGACGGTGGACGCGACGAGCGTGATCTTCGACCACGAGCTGAGCCCCAAGCAGATCTCCAACATCGAGAAGATCATCGAGCGCAAGGTGCTCGACCGATCCGAGCTGATCCTGGACATTTTCGCGGGGCGTGCCACGACGCACGAGGCCAAGCTGCAGGTGGAGATCGCCCAGCTCGAGTACACCTACCCACGCCTGCGGGCCATGTGGGACCACCTCGAGCGCATCGTCGGCGGCTCGCCCGGGGGCGTGGGCACGAGGGGCCCCGGCGAGCAGCAGCTCGAGATCGACCGGCGCCTCGTGCAGAAGCGTAAGAAGGACCTGCAGCAGGAGCTGGCGACCATCCAGGCCCGCAAGCGCCGTGCTGTGCAGGACCGGAACGTCGATCACTTCACCGTCGGCCTCGTGGGCTACACCAACGCCGGCAAGAGCACGCTGTTCAACACACTGACCACGGGCGGGGCCTACGCCGACGATCGGTTGTTCGCGACGCTCATGAGCCGCACGCGCCAGTGGGACCTGGGCGGCGGTCTGAGCGTCATGCTCTCGGACACGGTCGGCTTTGTCCGCGACCTGCCCCACAACCTGGTCGCCTCGTTCCGCGCGACGCTCGAGGAAGCCACGCACGCGGACCTGCTGCTGATCGTGCTCGACGTCTCGGACCCGGCTGCCGAGCTGCACTTCGACACGGTCAACCAGACGCTCGACGACCTCTTCAAGGAGATCGAGGCGTTCGAGCGGCGCGAGAATGCCGCGGCCAAACGCGATGGCAGGCCCGTCCGCCCCTGGACGCCCCCCGAGCGCCTGCTCATCCTCAACAAGGCCGACCGGCTCGCTGACAACCGCGACCTGCTTGTCTGGCAGGGGCGTTCGCCGGGCGCCATCCCGCTGTGCGCGCTGGCGGGCGAGGACGGGCTGCCCAGCCTGGGCGGGGCCGAGCTGGCGGACCTTGTCCGGAGCGCGGCGGTGGGCGAGCTCGCGCTCTACGACATCCGCGTGCCCCTCGCCGACTCCAAGACCGTACACACCATCGAGAACCGCGGCGAGGTGCTCGACCGGACGTACGAGGGCTCGGAGGTCACGCTGCGGGCGCGGATCGGCTCTCGGCAGCTTGACCAGTTGCGGGCCGCGGGCGCGCGGATGACGCTCGAGCCGATCGAGGAAGTCGCCGCGGACTGAGCCCGCGGCGTGCCACACGCAAGACAATCAGATCAGGCGCTCTTCGCCGGCGCGAAGCCGTCGCACCCGCCGATGGGGCTGACCTTGAGGTGCAGGCTCTCGTTGGTGGGGTGGCCGCACGGCTCGAGCATGTCCTCGGGCGCCTCGCCGTTGATGCGGACCTGGACAATCATGGGCGCGTCGCCCGCGGCGTGCTCGCCGAAGTGGGCGCACAGCCCGCACTGGCCGTCGCTGAGCTTGAGCATGGCAGACTCCTTGACGCGGGCCGAACCATCTGGCCCACGCACACAGTGTCCCCTCGACGCGCCCCGGAAGCGGCGAGAATCGGTCTCATCACGCAGTTCGTACTGAGTCTCAGTCGCAGGCGGCTGGGGGCGTCCGAGAATGGCCCGACGGGCGCGGCGTCAACGGGGCGTGGCGCGTCCGGGGGGGCGGGTGGACAGGGGGCGCTCCCCTGCCCATACTTCCCGTCCCCGGAGGGCCCCAGGGCGCCCCGGGCGGTCGCCACCTTAGCTCAGTTGGTAGAGCGGAGCTTTCGTAAAGCTCAGGTCCGGAGTTCGAGTCTCCGAGGTGGCTTTGCGACCCGTGCCGCGCCCGGTGGCGCCGCCTCGCACAAAGTCGCGTGCGACGAGGGGTCGGGGGATTCTCCTGTCAGCCTGAATCGTCGGTCGTACTCGCTTGCGTGCGCACCGACTCGTGACGTCTCGCGCCCCAACTGGCGGGGATATGGCTGGCGCCGCACGCGCTCGTCGGCGAAGCCCCGCTCGCCCTGGCGCCATTGGAGGCCGGGCCGGTGACGCTCACGCTCTTCTCGAAGGCGTACTCGGCGCCCATGGCGTCGTGCTGGGGGGGTGGGCTGCCGAGGATGGCAGAGGTCGAGGAAGTACTCCTGGCTGGCGGCACGCTCGGAGAGCTCGGCCCGGGTCCACTCGGCGATGAAAGTCTGGAGGCCCACGCGGGCGGTTTGGCAGTTAGCCGCGGCGTGCTGGCGGCGGGGGCCCGCTCCTGGCCTCGGCGGGTCGGCCTCGGGCTACGGGCAGCCGCCCGCGAAGAACTGCAGGAACTTGATCACGTCGCTGAAGTCGTGCTGGCCCCTGGGCTCGGCCATGTCGGCCTCGTCGTCGCCGATCGCGAACGCTTGGAGGAACATGGTGATGTCGGTGAAGTCGAGCGTGAGGTCGTCGGAGAAGTCGGCGTGGCAGGGACCGGGCCAGGCGATCGCCGCGGCGACGTCGATCAGCCCCTCCTCGACCGGCTGGTCGAAGCCCGGGTTGATGCCCTCGATGTTGATAGCGGTGTCGCGGATGCAGTCGCGGAAGTCGTTCCAGCGGAGGACCTTCTCCTGCTCGATGAGCAGGGCGGCGAGCCCGGCGACGAGGGGGGCGGCGAAGCTGGTGCCGTCCGCCTCGCCGAACTCGCTGCCGGGCAGTGCCGGGCCGCAGCTGTCGGTGGGGATGGCGCTGATGATGTCGATGCCCGGGGCGGCGAGGAAGTAGTTGTCACCGTAGTTGCTGAACGGGGCGACGTGCCCGGCGGTGTCCGTCGCGACCACACCCGCGACCTTGTTCATCGCGGCGGGGAACTCGGGGAAGTCGTCGGCGTGGTTGCCGCTGTTGCCCGCCGCGGCGACAATGATAATGCCCAACTCCTCGGCCTCGTCCACCGCCCGCTCGATGATCCGCAGACCAGCACACGAGCTGAGGCTCAGGTTGATGACCTGTGCCCGTTGGTCGATCGCGTAGATGATCGCCTTCGCGACCCGGAACGCGGTCGTCTTGCCCTCGTCGTTGAGCACCTTGATGGGCAGTACCCTGGCGTCGGGCGCGACGAGCAGCGCGAGCGCCGCGACGGCGGTGCCGTGCCCGACGCCCTCGTCGATGAGCGCGTCGTTGTCGTCGTCGTTGGCGTTGCACGTGTCGATGTAGTTGGCCGGATCGTACTCGGCGTCTCCGGGATGCGCAGTAAACGCGATCGCGCCCGGCGCAAGGCGCCCGGCGATCTGGCCGTGCGTCGGGTCCACTCCCGAGTCGATGACCGCGATCTTGACGCCCTCGCCCGTAGCAGACGCCTGCGCGTCCTCGAGCCCCAGCGAGGTCACGATCGGCTGGTGCTGGAACATCCCGGGGGCCGTGAACAGGAAGATGCTCTGGGTCCCCGGCCCCGGGTCACCCGCCTCGAAGTTCAGCTCGGAGTGGTCGATGTCCGGGTCGCCCAGGAAGATCTGCTCGAAGGTGGAATCGCTCATCAGCGCGTTACGCGAGACGAGGTAGATCCCGCGGGACGCGATGGCGTCGAGCACCTCGAACTCGTATTCGGCGTAGTCGAGGAGCACGCTCTGGATGTCCACGCCCGGCGCCAGCTCCAGGATGCCCTCCTGCGAGAGCGGGTTGCCGCCCAGGCATTCGTCGTCGCCCGCGAGTGCGGGCGGGCCGGCCGCGAAGACGCCCGAGATCGCGAGCGCGGCCAATGGGATCGTCTTGTGCGCTGCCATGTGTGCCATTATCCCGCTCCCACTGCAACAAAGCCAGACCAAAGACCGGGATGCATCCCCTCGCCGATCGCGTGGAGTTGTGCCCTCCGGAGCCCCTCGAACACGCGTGCGGTGGGCGAGCCCTCTCGGGGCGCATCCTCGTACATTCGGGTCATCAGTTCTCGGGCCACGCGGTCGTGCGCGGCCCACAGGCTCGAGACGACACCCTCGGCTCCCGCCGCCAGGAACCCGCGCACGAGCCCGTATATTTCCTCACCCGAGTCAACCTCCGTGCGTCCCGTCTCGCACCCAGAGAGCGTCACAACGCTGCCGGGTAGGCGCAGGGCGAACACCTCACGCGCGCTGACCCAGCGGTCGGCCATCTTCAGGGCGGAGGCGAGCGGGTTCCCGGGCGGGAACATGCCGTGCGAGGCGATGTGCACGATTCCCGCGCCGCCGATGAGCGAGACGAGGGCGTCGCCTGTCGCCCGCTCGCCGACGAGCAGCGTCGAGCCCGGCAGGGCGGCGGCCACGGCCTCGACCTCCGACGCGATCTCGGGGGCGAACCGATCCGGCGCGCCGACGACCAACGCCGGCGCGTCCGCGGCGCCATCGGACCCGCCGATCACACGCGACAGGCTGGCGCTCGGCAGTCGGCTGACGGCGAGCCGTTCGACGAGGTACCGCTGGCCGTCGTGCAGCGCCGAGAATGGGACGAGGTGCAGATCCGCGAACGGAACGACCGTCAGCCGCGCTCGCCCTGATGTCATCGGGAGCACGGGAGTGAGGACGGCATCATGGACCGCCCTGGCCGCCCGGAGGGCCGACGACAGGCGGCGTTGGGCACGGGCCGAGCAGCCCGTGCCGCGGGTCACGACGCGCCGGAGCTGGAACCCGAGGTCCGCGGTCAGCTCTTCCAGGCGGTCCAGGGGCAGTGCGAGGTTCACAAAGTCCACGCCCGTGTTCCGGACACAGTAGCACCCGAGCCCGTCCCGCCGACGCGCGTAGACAAGCATGGCCCGGTCCGCCGACACGGAGGCAACAAGTTCCTCGGCGCCGGCGGGTGTCGCCATGATCCTGCGCCCGGCCCGCGAGGCCTCCAGCCGCGATTCCAGGGCCGTCACGCCCGTCTCCGCCGTACGCATGTCCTCAAGCCAATCGGAGAGCGGACGCTGGGATCCCTCCTCCCCGGCAGGGTCGAGCCTGCTGTACAGGTAGTTCAATCGGGCACGCTCGGCCGCCAACCGTTCGAGCAGCCTCGCCTCGTCCGGCGACTCGGCGCCGCCCGACGCCCGTTCCGCCAGCTCCACGCCGCCCTGGATCAGGTCCAGCAGCACGCGTGAGCGAGCCCGCTCGGCAACGCCGAGCGCCTCGGCGTGCGCGCTCGGCGAGCCCGCGTCCAGGATCGCGTCGGCGGCGTCCTGGTAGATCTCGCTCCGCTCGCCGAGGAACGCGCTGCGGAAGCGGTCGCCCTGCAGGGCGCCGCGGATGCGCTCGACCTGGCTCATCGCGCGCCGGAACTCGTCGTTCGCCTCGTCCGTGCGCCCCTGCTCGGCCCGGATCCGCGCCAGGCGATGGTGCAGGTCGGCCAGGATCGGCGGGAGAGACAGCCGCTGGGCAAGACCGAGCGCACGCTCGATCTCGGACGCAGCGTCGTCGAGGTCACCAGATGCGATCGCGATCTCGGCGCGGATCGCCGCTCGGATCACGGTGTGGACGGGGGACTCCTGGCTCGCGTCCGCTGGCGTGCTCGCGAGCGCCGCGGCTTGCTCGAGGTCGCTGCCGCGGAGCGCGAGGCGCGCCTGCAGCAGCCGGACGCGCGCCATCCCGCTCGCGCTCTCAAGGTTCTCGAAGGCGGTCAGCGCCCGGGCGAGCACGTCGTGGGCGCGCCCGGGGTCATCACGGACCAGCAACGCCCCGAGGCCGCTCAGCGCCCGGGCATGCTCCGCGGCGAGCCCGGATTCCTCCAACGCTTGGCAGGACCGCTCGTACATCGAAGCCGCGTCCGCGGCCATGCCGACGGCGGCGAGCACGTCCGCAAGCTCGGCCTCGATCCGCGCCAGGTCCCCCGCCGCCCGGTCGCGCTCAAAAAAACGTCGCGCGTGCTCGAACTGTTCCATCGCCTCGCTCAGCCGCCCCTGGCGCCCGAGCAGGTCGGCCAGGTTCCCGCGCACGATCGCGGCGACCCGCTCCATCCCCGCGCCCTCGAGCAGCCCGCACGACTCTCTGAACGCCCGCTCGGCGCTCTCGAATCGTCCCAGCTCCAGCAGCGACTCGGCCCGGTTGGACTGGATCTGGGCCGTCGTCGTCGGGTCATCGACGGCCAGCTCCAACGCCCGGTCGAACCGATCGACCGACTCGGACCAGCGACCGAGCATCCGCAGGAGGATCGCGTGGTTCGTCACCGCGCGCAGCGCGAGCGAGGGCTCGCCCGCGGACACGAACGATCGCTCGGCGCGCTCGGCGGCCTCGATCGCCTCGTCGAACCGCCCGAGACGCGCGAGCGATTGGATCTTCGCCAGATCCGAGCGTGCGACTTCGAGCGGATCACCCTGCCCGTGTGCGATCGCCGCCGCCTCCTCTAGCAAGATGATCGCCTCCTCGAACCGGTTGGCGTAGTTGAGCGCATGGGCCGAGGCGCTGCGGGCGCGTGCGCGCGCGAGTGGCAGGTCCAGGCGGTCGGCGATGAGCCGGAGCACGTCGCCCATCGCCAGCGCGCGGTCCAGGTCCGTCATGACGAGATCGCGAACCTCGTCGGTCAGCTCGAGCAGCACAGGCTCGGTGACGACAGCGGCGCCCGCTTCGTGCTCGCGCTCCGATTCCGGGAGTGCGGCGAGGCGCTCGATACACGACCTGGCGTCAACATCAGACATGGTCAGGGGATCTGCAATGGGCCGACCTCGATCTCGACATCGCCGCGACGCAGCCGCAGGGTGTACGAGCCGGCCGCGAGTGTCGTGCGAAACGCCCCGTCCCTGGCGTCCAACTCCCGGACCGGCGCGTCCGTGGCGCGGTCAACGATCGTCACGCTCCAGTCGCCGTCCTCGTCGGCGTCAACCTGGCCCGCGATGCGCCAGTTCTCGACGCCGGCGGGCGTGATCTCGATATCGAGGTCGCCGGCTTCGGAGGAGAAGGCGACCTGGGCCGCCGTCGCGGCCCCGCGGATGCCCGCGACCGCCGGCGTCAGGCGGGTGTCGAAGTCCAGAGACGCGACGATCCGGCGCAGGCCTTCTTCCAGCCGTTCGAGGGCGCCGGGCCTCGAATCCCGGAGCAGCCGCTTCGCGGCGCACAACGCCTCGTCGGATGGCGCCGCGCCCGCCTCGGCCCGGAGGAATCCCACGCTGTGCGCCAGACATTCGTAGGTCTCGCGGAGCGACGGCTCGGCGTCGAGCCGTGCGCGGAGCGTGTCCGCCTCGGCCTGCTCGAGCTCCCCCATCGCCAGCGCGACGAGCTTCTGGATGTCGGTCGGTGTGTTGGTCATGCGTGTACCCCGCTGGGAGGAGGCCGGCCCGCGCCCCCAGATACCGGGCCGGACATCAATTCCCGCTCCCGGCTCGCTGGAGGTCGTTATCGCCCCTGGGAGGCCTCCTCGACCAGCCCGCCCAGCTTGTGCAGGCACCTGGCCCGGGTCGGCCCGATCGAGCCGCGGGGCATCGAGAGCTGCTCGGCGATCAGGTCGTACGAGGGGCGGTCCTCCCGGAACAGGGCCTCGAGCAAGTCCCTGCACGGGCTTCCCAGGCGATCCATCGCCTCGCGCAGCCTGTGTCGGCGCTCGACGAGTTCGAACTCGGCGTGCGTCCCGATCTCCGCCTCCGTCTCGGCCAGCTGGGACCGGGGCGTGGGCGATTTCTTGCGGAGCACCCGCCAGGTCTCGCGCTGGGTCGTCGTGATGAGCCAGGCGGCGACCGTCTGCCCGTCGCGGAGCGAGGACAGGTGCTTGACCGCCAGGCCCCAGACCTCCTGGAAGACGTCGTCCGAGTCCTGGCGTGACAGGCCGTGCCTGGAGGGGATGGAGTACACGAGCCTGGCGTACTTGTCCACGAGCGCAGCCCACGCGCCGTCGTCGCCTTCAAGACAACGCGAGACAAGCTCCGCGTCGGTAGTGGGTCGGTCGGTCAACGCTGGCCCTTTCCCGCCTCGCGCCCGGGCAGAGTCTAGAGAGGGCGGGGCGCCAATCCCAGAATCTCGCCCGCGTCCGATCATCGACGTATCTGGCGGCCCGGCCGTTGCTCCTCCTGGCGTGCCCGGCCGGTTTGCCGGGCGCCGGTCCTGACCCACCGCGGATTCTCAAACACCCTCTAGCGGAGCGACACCAATGAACACCAACACCAAGAAGAGCCTGATGGCGATCCCGCTCGTCTCGCTCGCGACGCCGGTCCTCGGCGCCGTGAGCATTGATTCGTCCATGAACCTCGCCACCCCCTCGCGTCCGGCGGGCATCGCGTCGGCCGATTTCAACGGGGACGGTATCGCCGATCTGGCGATCGCGACCGATCTGGTCGACAAGGTCGACGTCTTCCTCGGCACGGGCGGGGGCGCCTTCGGGCCCTCGACGCCGATCTTCACCGGCGCCAACACGGGCCCCGATACACTGCGGGCAGTTGATATCGATGGCGATGGCGACACCGACCTGGCCGTCGTTCTCAACAACATCAACACCCTGCGGATCTACACCAACACGGGCGGCGTGTTCAGCGCCGGGCAGAGCGTCGCCCTGGGCGCCGAGGCCCGGTCCCTGATCAGCGCCGATTTCGACGGCAACGGCTCGCCCGACTTTGCCACTGCGAATCGCGACTCGAACTCGCTGTCGGTCGTGCTGAACACGGGCGGCGTGCTCGGGGCGGCCTCGTCCGTCGCCGTCGGCGGCGAGCCCCGCGGCGTGGGCGCCGGCGACTTCAACTCCGACGGGATCATGGACCTGGCCGCCAGCGACCGGGATTCCCGCACTGTCAAGGTCTTCGCGGGCAACGGCGTGGGCGCCTTCGTTCTGTCGGCGACGCTTCCGACCAACCCGCTCGTCCGGCCCGACGGCGTCATCGCCGTGGACATCGACGGCGACGGGGACGACGACCTGGCGTCCAGCGTCTCCGACGACGTGTTCAACGCGGTCGCGATCTACACCAACAACGCCGGCGTGCTGTCCGCTCCGGCGTTCGCGTTCGTCAGCGGGCTCAACCCGAGCGAGCTGGCCGCGGCCGACCTGGACGCCGACGGCGACGAGGACATCGTGGTGAGCAACAGCGACTCGAACACCGTCTCGGTCATGGAGAACATGGGCGGGATCTACACCGAGAGCGACGCCCTGGTCGCCGGGACGCGCCCGGGCGCCCAGGTGCTCACAGACCTCGACGGCAACGGCTCGATCGATCTGGCCGTCACCAACCGCGACAGCGACTCGACCACGATCTGGTTCACCGAGGGCGCCGGGCCGCTGCCATGCAACAGCGCGGACCTGGCCGAGCCGTTCGGCACACTCGACTTCTCCGACGTCACGGCGTTCCTCGTCGCGTTCAGCGCCATGGACCCGTCGGCGGACCTGGCCGCCCCGATCGGGCAGTTCGACTTCTCCGACGTCGTCGCCTTCCTGGGCTCGTTCGGCGCCGGCTGCCCGTAACCCCCTCCTTCGCCGAGAGGCGAATCCCCTCCCCCCTGTGGTCCGCGCCCACTCTCGGCGCGGGCCGCCTTCCCGGCATCCACGACGCCGTCGGCGAGCATACGGAACGCCGCGCGTCGTCCTGGGCAGGGACGCCGCGGCTCGCACGCGGATGAACGTATTTTCACGCAAGGATGCGCCGAATCCCGGGGCGTGTGTATCTGCTGCCCTCTGGATCCCTCCTGCTCGGCGGCACAAGCCGCCCCCGCCCCCAACGGCACACGCACGACGAGAGGACCCGAAATGACCACAACACGAACGATGAGCCAGGCCATGATCCTCGCCGGCGCGTGCGCCGTCGGCGCCGCCCACGCCCAGGACGTCTCGTGGGAGCTCATCCGCCCGAGCATGGTCGGCGTCCCGGGCGACTACACCCAGAGCATCTTCATCGACGACGACGACTCCCCCTGGATCGCAGGGTACATCCCCTTCTGGGAGGAAGGCGGCGTCGGGCACTTCGACGGGACAAACTGGCGCACACTCAACAATGTGGACTGTCCCGAGATCGGGCAGCAGATCGGCGCCCCACGATTTAACGACATCGTCAAGACCGACGACGGCATCATGTGGATCGGCTCGGGGCGCGGCCTGCTCCGCTTCGATCCCAGCGAGGAGCCCTGGTGCGTCACCCGCTACACACCATCCAACTCCGGCATCGCGGGCGCCGATGTCAGCAACATCGACATCGCGCCCGATGGCACCCTCTGGATGGCATGCTCCACCTGGGGTGGGGGCACGCAGGGCGGCCTGTCCCACTACGACCCTTCCACCGATACGTGGGAGAGCTGGGACACATCCAACGGCCTGCCCTGGTGGGCCGGATGGGACTGGGTCGATTACGTTGCGGCGCAGCCCGACGCGTCCGGCGGGTACACCGTCTGGTTCGGGTCGCGCGAGATGGGCCTGACGACTTTCAAGGACGGCCTGTTCGTCTGGTACGGCAGCCCGACGCCCCCAAATGTCGATCCGCTGCCCTACGGCACCCTCGGCAAGGACCCGGTCGCCGACAACGGCGACATGCTCGTGTCCACCGAGGACGGCATCGCCATCCGCCACCCGGACGGCACGCACACAATGATCGGATCACCACCCGCAGGCCTCACGAGCGAGGTCGCCATCGTCGAGCAGGTCGCCAGTGGGCGCGTCCTGCTTGGCACGTACTACGCCGACATGTTCCTCTGGGAGGAGGGCACTTGGACGTACCTCGGTGACTGGGGCTCGGGCAACCACACATACACACTCGCACAGGATTCCACCGGCGCGTTCTGGTCCGGGGGCATCGGCGGCGCGTCGAAGTTCGAGAACGGCGCTTGGCAGCGTGTCCGCCTCACCAACACCGGCATGATCGGGTACTTTCCCGACGCGGTCGCGATCTCGCCGGTAAACGGTGACGCCGCGATGAGCGGCAACGCCGGCCCGGGCGTCGGTGGCTTCGACATCCTTCACCGCGACGACACGTGGACCAACGCCAACGGCGCGACCTACGGCATGGGCCTGCCCTGGCCCTACCCCACCGACAACACCTCCGCCCTCGCCTACCGCCCCAATGGCAACCTCCTGTTCGCCCCGACCAACAACGGCCTCAAGGAGCTGACAGAAGAGGGCGACTACATCGAGCACGTGGCCAACGGCTGGCCCATCAAGCACATCGGCGTCTCGGGCAGCGGGCGAGCCTGGGCCGCGACCGGCGCCGGGACCGTGTTCCACGAGATGGCCAACGGGTCGTGGGAGCAGTTCGGCACGGGCGACGGCGTCCCCATTGGCGGCATCTCAGACATTGTCGCGGACCCAAACGACCCCGACGCGGTCTTCATCGGATCAGCGTTCGGCATCGTCAGGACCAACGGCGTCACCTGGGAGCTCACGCCCCGCGAGGCCGTCGGGCTCAACCTCGACACGCTCGGGTACCACATCTGGGCCTTCGATGTCGCCCCCGACGGCACGTTCTGGATCGCCTCGGGCATCGGGCTCTTCCACTACGACCCCGCGACGGGCTTCTACGACACCTACGACCTGACCAACTCCGCCCTGCCCTCGGACGACATCCACTACGTCGAGGTCGCGCCCGATGGCTCGGTCTGGATCTCGATGTTCGACGGCACGTTCCCCTACCCGGGCGGCATCGCCCAGCTCAAGGACGGGCAGTGGCGCGTCTGGAGTCAGGGCTCGAGCCCGCTGCCTCACAACCAGCACTGGGATCTGGAGAGCCACCCCGTCCCCGGCGGGTACGAGATCTGGATCGCCACCGCGAGCGAGGCGGTCGCCGTCATCACGGTCGAGACCGCCAACGCCTGCCCGGCGGATCTCGCCGAGCCGTTCGGCCAGCTCGACTTCTCCGACGTCGTCGCGTTCCTGACGGCGTTCGCCAACTCGGCCCCGGCGGCCGACCTCGCAGAACCCATCGGACAGTTCGACTTCAGCGACGTGGTTGCCTTCCTCGCGGCGTTCGCCGCCGGCTGCCCGTGACACGACACGAAGACACGCACTTGAAAGGAAGGCGCCTCATGCATTCCTCACTCACGCTCATGATCGCCGCCCTCGCGGCGCCCGCGGCCGCCCAGACCATTACCGTCACCACAACCGCCAACGACGTGGACATCCCGGCCTCGGCGACGATCGCCGACCTGCCGGGCCCCGACGGGCTGGTCTCGTTCCGCGAGGCCCTCCGCGTCTCGGACAACGTGCCGGGGCGCCAGACCATCGCCTTCGAGATCCCCGAGGGCGAGTGGTACCTGCCCAACATCTTCCCCGGCCTGGTCATCCTCCAGGGCACGACGATGAGCGCGAGCCAGCCGGTGGTGATCGACGGCACGACCCAGACCGCGTTCACGGGCGACACGAACCCGGACGGGCACGAGCTGCTCCTCCCGCTCCAGACCTACCTGAACGGGGGCGACACGATCGTCACCGGCGTGCATGCCAGCCGCGTCGAGATGGGCGGCGCCGACAACGAGGTCTATGGCAACACCGGCGGCATGGACATCCGCTTCGTCCTCGCGACCGACAGCGTCGCCCACGACAACGAGGCCGACAACATCAACATCACATACTCAAGCGACTGCCGTATCGTCCGCAACGTGACCGAACGCGTCCGGGTGACCGGGCTCGGCACGATCTCTCCCGCGACCGGCAACGTCATCGGCGGGCCCGACCCGGCCGACCGAAACTACATCACCGGATTCGGCAACTACGGCGAGCACGGTTCGCCAGCCGGCGACTGCATCGAGCTCTACTACACCGACGACACGCTCATCCAGAACAACTACATCGGCACGACACCCGACGGCATGCAGATCTCCAACCGCGCCTGCACCACCGGCATCGCGGTCTGGAACGACAACCACAACCTCCAGATCCTCGACAACCTGATTGCCGTCGATGCCACCAACGCCTTCGGCGGGGGCGACTACGGCGTGGACATCTACCTCGACCTCTACGAGGGCGGCTCGGGCATCGTCATCCAGGGCAACACCATGGGCCTCAACGCCCTCGGCGAGCCAATCCTCGGCGGCAAGCAGGGCGTCTGGCTCAGCGCGCTCGCCTTCGAGGAAGGAGGCCAGATCACCATCGGGGGACAGAACCCGGGCGAGGGCAACGTCATCGCCGGGCACGACTCGGCGGGTGTCCTCATGATGTACCCCCCGGGCGTCCCGGCCAGCGCCCACGTCCGCGTCTCGGGCAACTCGATCTACGACAACGCCGAGATCGGCATCGACCTCATGCCCAACACCTGGGACTTCGGTTCCACGCCCAACGACTTCATGGACGCCGACCTCGGCGCCAACGGCCTCCAGAACTTCCCGACGATCGCGACCGCCGAGTGGAACGGTTCGTCCACCATGGTCACCGGCTCGGTCCAGAGTCTGGCGAACCAGGAGTTCGTCGTCGAGTTCTTCTCCAGCCCCGCCTGCGACCCCTCCGGGTTCGGCCAGGGCCAGCTCTATCTCGGCTCAGAGACGGTCTTCACCAACACCTCTGGCGACGCGCAGTTCGCCATCTCGCTGCCCAGCCCCTCCACCGCCGGCTCGGTCGTCACCGCGACCGCGACGCGCTCGGCGACGGGTGACACCAGCGAGTTCTCCGCGTGCGTCGAGGTCGTTGACGCCTCGTGCCCGGCCGACCTCGCCGAGCCGTTCGGCCAGCTCGACTTCTCCGACGTCGTCGCGTTCCTGACCATGTTCTCCGCGGCAGACGCAACCGTGGACATGGCCGAGCCCTTCGGCCAGTTCGACTTCTCCGACGTGATCGCCTTCCTGGGCGCCTTCGCCGACGGCTGCCCGTGATCCGACAGCAATCCAAGCAAACGCTGATACCGCGCCGCAGGCGCGAGAATGCACGAGTGAACACATGACACGCAAGACGCTCACCGCCGCCACGCTCCTCACGCTCGCCACTGCCGCCACGCCCGCGGTCTCGGGCGGGGACCGCGTCCTCTGGCGCTTCGACATGGCCAGCACCATCTCGGGCAGCGACATCAGCGTGGGCCCCGACGGCACGATCTACGCCGGCGACATCCTCAACCTCTACGCCCTGAACCCCGACGGCTCCCTCAAGTGGACCCGATCGGGAACCGGCATCGGCGGGAGCAAGCCCGTTGACTTCCTGGCCGACGGCGGCGTCGTCACCGGCATCGGCCACACCATCTCCGTCCTCGAGCCCCAGGACGGCTCCACACGCTGGACCTTCTCCTACGACGGTAATGTGCTCCAACAGAAGATCGAGGTCGGACCGAGCGTCGGACCCGACGGCAACGTCTACGCCGTCACCGGCACGGATGGTCAGTTTGGGCTCGGCGCGTTCTCCTTGACACCAGAAGGGGTCCTCCGCTGGAACGACCTCGGCGACCCGCCGCTCGCCCCCATCAACGCCAGCACCGGCGGGCCCGTCCACTTCACGTCCGACCGCCTCATCTTCCCCTTCGACATCGTCGGCTCCGGCTCCAACCTCGTCTACGGCTACGACCTCGAAGGCAATCAGACCCTGTTCGTTGACTTCACCTGCGTCGGCCCGGTCCGCACCGACCCCCTCGGCCGCGTGCTCATCGCCAGCGCCTGCGGCGTCGAGGCGCTCCAGCAGGACGGGAACCAGAGCTTCTGGACCGTCGATCTCGGGCCGGTGAACCTACCCCCGGTCGTCGGCGCCGATTCCACCGTCTACACCGGGAGCTGGGGTCACGAGCCCACCGCGATCAACCCCGACGGGTCGATCCGATGGACCTCCTCGACCGCCGACGACGCGATCCGCATGCTCGCCGCCCGCCAGGACGTCGGGCGACTTATCTTCGCGAGCGGTAATTTCGGGGAGCCGAACGCCATCAATGGCGTCGCGACCGATGACGGATTGCTCGTATGGACCGTTCCATTGAGGTTCGTCGAAGGGCACAGCGAGCTCATCTGGAGCGACCGCGCCGCCACCTCGCAGGACGGCTCCGTCGTCTACTTTACGACACGGTTCACCAGCAACGGTGTGCCTGCGGCGCTCTGGGCCGTTGCGGTCGGTGACCCGCCCGCGGGGTGTCCCGCGGACCTCGCAGAGCCGTTCGGCCAGCTCGACTTTTCCGACGTCGTCTCGTTCCTCACCGCGTTCGGCACAATGGACCCGGCCGCCGACTTTGCCGAGCCCATCGGCCAGTTCGACTTCTCCGACGTCACCGCGTTCCTGATCGCTTTCGGCGCCGGCTGCCCGTAACGCAGCCCACATCCAACCCCGCACACGCTCTCGCAATCACCAAGGGACTACGAAAATGCGAACCCACATCGTCCTCCTCGCCGCCCTCACGAGCCTGGCTACACCGGTCCTCGCCGGCGACCCCGAACTGCCCCCGTTCGATTTCTCTGACGAGTTCTACCTGGCCAACGGCATCAACCCCGACGCCATCATCGGTCGCGTGGACGGCACGCCCCCCGGCTCGGTGATCGATGACCGGAACAACGGGGCACTGTTCAACAACGTTCGCGTGCTCGAGGCGATCGCCGCGTACGACCACTCGGGGCATGTGATCTTCTTCTACGTCCCGGGCATTTTCTTCGCAGACGCGTTCACGCCTGATAGCGCGGGCCAGGAGGCCCGCCAGGTCGCCGACGAATACAAGGTGTACGAGTTCCCGCGGGCGGACAACCCGCTTGGCGCGGTCTTCCCGAAGCGTCAGGATCTGATCGCCGACCTCTCGGGTGGGTACTTCAGCAACGACCCGCTGGGGCTCTGGCAGATCAACCTGGTCAAGTACACCGACGCGGCGTTCAACACCCAGGAGGGACGTGACGAGCTCGCGGACCTGGCCGAGGATAACGGCCTCGACCTCGACGGCACCCCGATCATCCGCACCAAGAGTGAGGTCGAGCGCCTGCTGGACCGCGGGCTGGCGACCATCTTCACCCCCCCGGTTGACGGATCGCAGGGGCTCCGCTGGTTCATCTGCCCGGTGGTCGAAGACCCGCGTGACGGCGCCATCACGCCCGATGCCCATCTTCTCGTGACCGAGGGCATCGCCGCGGCCCGAGAGTTTGAGGACGCCTTCGCGTGCCTTCGCTTCACGGGCGATTGGTGCGGCGACTCACCCCCCTGTTCCGACGCCGACATGGCCGAACCGCTCGGCACGCTCGACTTCTCTGACATCGCGGCATTCCTTTCGGCCTTCAGTTCAGGGTTCCTCGCCTCCGACCTCGCGGATCCGGAGGAAGTCCTCAACTTCACCGATGTCGTCACGTTTCTCACAGAGTTCGCCGCCGGCTGCCCGTAGCCAGGGCCGGTGTATCTGCACGCCCCGGACGACCTCCTGCGACGGAGTCGGGCCCAGTTCCGTCCCCGGTTGACAAGGACCAAGCGTTATGAATCGCCGCACCCGAACGACAATCGCCGCCGCCCTCGCGATCCCCGCGATGTCCGCCGGCGCCCTCGCCCAGGCCGACTTCGCCGAAAGCTTCGAGAACAACGGCGCCGATCAGGGCGCCGGCCCGGTGAACCTCGTCAGCCAGGGCTGGATCTTCCGCAACCAGTGCGACCCGGTGAACAGCTCCGCCTGGTTCGACGGCAACGGATTCGGGGGCGAGCCGTTCGACGGCGACGGCTACCTCGCCGCCGACGGCCTCGCCACCGATATGTTCGGCGGCGACTACAGCGTCTGGGCCATCCTCCCGGAGATCCCCGATCAGGTCGCGGGCGACGAGTTCTCGCTCTGGGTCTACGGCGGGGGCTCGGCGACCTACAGCACCTTCTTCGAGGTCCGCTACGCACCCAGCGGATCCGGGACCGGCTCCGGTCCCGACGACGTGGGCGACTTTACCGAGGTTCTGTACGCGGCGGAGATGCCCATCGCCACAGTCGGCTACCAACGGGTCAGCGCCGAGGTCCCGGGGTCCGGACGCCTCGCCTTCCGCTTCCACGCCGACTACCTCATGACCTTCGCGGGCCGCGGCGCCAACATCGCAGTCGACGGGCTCACCGTCGGGCCCACGCCCGCGGCGCCCTGCGGCGTGCCGATCCCCGACACGGGCGAGAGCGTCGTCTGGAGCGCGACCGAGGGGCCGTACAACGTCTGCCAGAACCTGCTCATCCCCGAGGGTGGCGAGGTCCTCATCGAGGCAGGCGCGCAGGTCAACTTCGATCCGGGCACGACGCTCCGCGTCGAGGGCCTGCTGACCGCGGTCGGCTCCGAGTCCAGCCCCATCCGCTTCACCGGATCCACGAGCATCAACGATGGCCTCGAGGTCGGCGCCGATGGACAACTCGACGTGAGCTTCGGCGAGGTCGCCGTCCATGTCCACGCCGGCGGCGAGAACGCCGCGGCGATCTTTACCGACACAGACTTCATTGCCGGCGCCAGCATCGCGGGCGTGCCCGACATCGCCGTCTTCGAACGCTGCGACTTTACAGGCTCCAGCGAGCTGGGCAGCTTCGGCGGCCTCGCGGGCACGATCCGGATCGTGGACTGCGCGTTCAGCGACGGCGCCGGCGTCCGCGCGACCGGCCTGCTGCACCTCGACAACATCAGCTCCAACGGCTCGGGCATCGTCCTCGCCAGCGAGACCGTCGCCCACCCCGTCCTGCTCGACAACATCTCCGTCATCGGCGACCAGAACAATCCGGGCATCACCCTCACCGGCCCCAACTTCCTCCTCGGCGACAACGTTTCCCTTTCGGGCAACCTCTACCCGATCGCGCTCGAGGGCTCGGGCGCCGGCCTGCTCTGGGGCTCCACCCTCCCCGCCACCGGAAACACCAACAACGAAATTTCCGTCGAGCGTTTCACGCCCGGGCCCAACCGCGAATGGGCCAACACCGGCCTGCCCTACATCGTCCAGGGCGAGTTCCCCCAGAACTTCGGCGGCTCGCTCCGCGTCGAGCCCGGCACGAATATCAAGTTCGGCCCAGGCGCGGGCGCCTTCCTGATCGGCTCGGCGAACGTCATCCTCCAGGGCACGCGCGAGCAGCCCATCGTCCTCGAATCGATCTTCCCGGGCCCCTCCCGTTGGTTCGGCCTCAAGTGGGTTGACGTCTTCGACGCCAAGGCTCGCCACACAGTTTTCGACGGCGGCGAGATCACCGTCCAGTCCGACGGCGGCGTCATGGACCTCATCAACTGCACCGTCCAGAACTCCCTCGAGGGAACCGCCTCCGTCACCGGCGGTCTTGTCAACCTCCTCAACTCCAAGATCATCGACAACAACGTCGGCATGGTCACCACAACATCCGGCCGCATCGAGGCCGACGGCTCCATCAGCCCCTCCATTTTCGAGAGCAACAGCGTCGCCATCGACTACAACAACACCAACTCCACCCCCTTCCTCCGCTTCAACTGGTGGGGCGACGCGACCGGCCCGACATCGCCCCTCAACCCGGGCGGCACTGGCGACGTCGTGCACGACGTCCACCCCGCCGCGTTCACCCCGTTCCTCGCCGCCCCGCCCGCCCAGGACGACGAGCACCCGATCGTGGACATGGAGCCCACATACTGGTTCGCCAACACCGACGGCAAGATCATCCTCCGCTGGTCGAGCACCGACGACGACGCCGTCGTCGCGCACCGCGTCGAGTTCGCCGACCACGACCTGCCCAGCGAGTTCACAACCGTCGCCAGCCTGCCGGGCGACGCGACGACGTACGAGTTTGACGTCCCCTCGGTCGCGCCCAACAACCTCTACACGCGCCCGTCCTCGATCCGTATCGTCGCCATCGACTCGGCGGGCCAGGAGTCCTGGGACAAGTCCGTCCTCCGCATCCCGTACCAGGAAGACTGGACCGTCGTCCCGCAAGAAGTCTCCGACCCGGGCGCCGTCCACCCGCACGACAACATCGACGTCTGCTGGGCGCCCGGTGGAAACGCCTCGGTGTACGTCCTGCTCGACGGCATCCGCCTCTCCGACTCCGCAGGCGGCTCCAACACCGGGTGCCTGCCCATCGGCGCCACCCTCCCCTACTCGAGCACCGACACCGCCCGCATCGTCGTGCTCACGACCTTCGGCGCCGGAGGACGCCTCAACTATTCCTTCTCCGACTACTTCTCCATCCGCCCCGACGTGCGCTTCGGCGACGCGCCACCAGTCATAAACACCACGTCGCCAGCCGCGGGCCAGCAGTACACCGGTGGCGGCATCATCCCCGTCCGCTGGACCGCCTCCGACGACGAGGCGCTCCGCTCGTTCACCATCCAGGCCAGCTACGACGGCGGCCGCGGCTGGCACTCGGTCGCACGCGACCTCCCCGCCGACGCCCGCGCCTTCGACTGGCGCCTGCCCGCGAGTACAGGCATCGCCGACGTCCGCGTCCGCGTCGTCACGTTCGACAAGCGCTTCCAGGAGTCCAGCTCGACGACGGGCGCGTTCGAGATCCTCGCGGGCGACACCGGCGGCTGCCCCGCCGACCTCGCCGAGCCGTTCGGCCAGCTCGACTTCTCCGACGTCGTCGCCTTCCTCACCGCGTTCTCGGGCATGGAACCGGCAGCAGATCTCGCGGCGCCTATCGGACAGTTCGACTTCTCCGACGTCGTCGCCTTCCTCGGCGCGTTCGGCGCAGGCTGCCCGTAACCCACCCAGACTCAAGCCACCCGCACGGAGCCGCAGATGACCCGCAACACGAACTACAGCCTGCTCGCCCTCGTCGCGATCGCCGGCGCCGCACACGCCCAGCCGATCGTCGTCAACACACTCGAGGACGTCTACGACACGGGCACGGCGGCAACTGTCGCGGATCTGCCCGGCCCCGACGGCGTGATCTCGATGCGCGAGGCGACCTACGCCGCCAACAACACGCCCGGGCCACACACCATCGAGTTCGCCATCCCCACCGCCGAGTTCTACCTCGACACCGCCATAGCCCTGCTCCGACTCGAGGACGGCCCCTGGGTTTTCACCGCCGACGACATCACCATTGACTTCGCCTCCCAGGCCCAGAACATCGGGGACACGAACCCCGACGGGCCCGAGGTCGGGATCTACGGCTGGGAGGTCAACGGCTGGGGCCACCCCGCCCTCTACATCTACGGCGACAACTGCACCGTCAGGGGCCTGGGCAAAGTCTACTCCCGCGCCACCTCGATCCAGATCATCGGCAGCCACAACAAAGTAGTCGGCTGCAAGACCCTCGGCGTCGAGATCGACCAGGGCTGGCAGGGCCCGCCCGCAACATTCAACGTCGTCGGCGGGACCGAACCCGGGGACGCCAACGACCTCGGGTTCGTGGACATCCTCTCCTGGGCCGACGACAACACCGTCGTCGGCAACCGCGTTACGACGGTCCTCGTCGCGGGCAGCCCGTTCTCCACATTCCCCAAGCGCAACCGGATCGGCGGGCCCACCGAGGCCGAGCGGAACGTCATCAATGGCTTCGGCTCCCGCTCGGGCGAGGGCTTCCCCACCGGCCAGGGCGTCCTCGTGAACTTCGCCGAGGACACACTCATCCAGAACAACTACATCGGCGTGGACGAGACGGGCACGCAGCGCGTCGTCCAGATCGGCCCCTCAGGGATCGAGGTCCGTGACTCGATCGACACCACCATCCTGAACAATCTCATCGCAGGGATCTGGGTCGAGGGCAGCAACCACTCCGCCGGGCAGACCTTCGGCGCCGGGATCCGTGTCGGGGCCGTCAACCGCGACAACGAGGGCGTCGTCATCCACGGCAACACCATCGGCGCCGATCACACAGGCAAGAACCGCATCCAGACCCTCAACGGCATCATCGTCTCCCAGTCCACCGGGCTCTATTCCCCGCACGACACGAACATCGGCGGCACGGACCCCGCCCAGGCGAACCTCGTCGCCTTCTGCGACCGCGTCGGCGTCGCGATCGGACCACTGGTCGAGGACGCCACGATCTCGGGCAACTCCATCCACTCCAACGCCAGCCTCGGCATCGACCTCTCCACCTGGGCGGGCTACGACGGCGTAACCCCCAACGACCCGGGCGACTCCGACACGCAGGGCGGCAACGCCCTGCAGAACTTCCCCGTTCTCAGCTCCGCTACCTCCGCTGGCGGGCAGGTTCTCGTTTCTGGCACACTCGACTCGCACCCCTCCATGATGTACCGCATCGAGTTCTTCGCAAACACCGATTGCGACCCCTCCGGTCACGGGCAGGGGCGCGACGTCCTCGGCTTCATCGATGTCACGACCGACGCCTCCGGGCTTGCCACGTTCGACGCCGTCCTGTCCGCCGCCGTCTCTCCCGGTCAGGTGATCACGACCACCGCGACCGACCTGCTCGCCGCCGCAACCAGCGAGTTCTCCGCGTGCGTGCCCGTCGTGCCCAGCGCGTGCCCCGCCGACCTGGCCGAGCCCCAGGGCCAGCTCGACTTCTCCGACGTCGTCGCCTTCCTCACGGCGTTCTCAAACATGGACCCCGCCGCCGACTTCGCGACCCCGATCGGGCAGTTCGACTTCTCCGACGTCGTCGCATTCCTGACCGCCTTCGGCGCCGGCTGCCCGTAACCACACCCCGCAGCAGACCCGTCCTCCGACCGCACCGAGGTACACAAGATGAACCGCCCCACCACGATCACGATGCTCCTGTCCGCCGCCCTCTGCCCGCCCGTGCTCGCCCAGGACATCAACTTCGATCCCCCCGCCTCCTACTTCGTCCCCGACGACGGCTCCGGCGCCTCGCCCGGTTACGTCCGGGCCGGCGACATCGACGGCGACGGCGACATCGACCTCATCACCGATTCCAACGGGCCCGGCAGCGACCCCACCACCGTCTTCTGGAACGACGGCGCCGGGAACTTCTCGATGGGCCCGCAGTTGCTCGCCGGCTGGGGCTTCGGCGATGTGGACCTCGGCGACATGGACTCCGACGGTGACCTCGACGTCCTCCGCTGCTCCTACTTCTCCAACGGCGTCTACTTCTTCCGCAACAACGGCGACGGCACGTTCGAACCCGGGATCTTCTACTCGGGCGGCGGCGGCTGCGTCTCAGTCCGCTTCGCCGACATCGACGGCGACAAGGACCTCGACTTCATCACCGTCGACAAGTTCGGCGGACAGATCCGACCCTACCGCAACATCAATGGCCTGGGATTTACCTCCGTCGGTCTCTTCTCGTGCGGCGCTCAGCCCTACTCGATGGAGACACAGGACATGGACCTCGACGGCGACATCGACGTCGTCGTCGCAAACGAGGACGACGCCACACTCACCATCTGTTACAATGACGGGACCGGCGCCTTCCCCAGCACATCCACCATCCCCGTCGGCGAGCGCCCCACCGGCCTCGCCATCGCCGACCTCGACGCCAACGGCCAGTGGGACCTCGTCAGCGCCGATTGGGGCCCGCTCTCCCCGATCAACAACACCGTCTCGATCATGCTCGCCGACGAGGACGGCCTGCCGACGCCGGCCTTCACCATCCCCGTCCAGGGACGCCCGGGCAGCGTCGCCGTCGAAGACATCGACTCCGACGGCGTCCTCGACATCATCGTCGCTTGCGAGGCCGACAGCTCGTTCGTCGTGCTCCGCGGCGTAGGCGACGGGTCCTTCGAAGACTACATCGCCTTCCCCGCCGGCTCAGGCTCACCCGGCTCGCTCGCGCTGGCCGATTTCGATGGCGACGCCGACCCCGATGTCGCGACCGTCTCGGGCAACAACCTCGTCGTCTCCGCAAATATCTCGGGCACACCCATCGAGCCCCCGAGCTACCAGATCGCCTGGAATACACTCTACGACAACTTCTTCAACGAGGACATCCCGACCCACATCGCCACAGACAGCGCCGGGAACGTCATCGTTGGCGGTTCAACGTACTTCTCCGCCAACGAGAACGACTTCCAGATCGTCAAGCTCGACCCCGACGGGAATGTCCTCTGGACCTATACCCACAACGGCGTCGGCGACCACTACGAGGTCATCGACACCATGAAGCTCGACGCCGACGACAACATTGTCTTCACGGGCCAGTCCTACGGCCTCAACTTCAGCATCCAGTGGGCCACCATCAAACTCGACCCCAACGGGAACGAGCTCTGGGTTCGTCGCTACGACGGCGGCAACCCCCAGGCCTCCCAGTACCCCCGCGGCATGAACATCTCATCCTCGGGCGAGGTCGTCGTCTGCGGCTGGGCCCGCGACCTCTCCTTCGAGACCGTCCACTTCTCCGTCGTCGCTTACGACGCCGCGGGGAACGAACTCTTCGACGCCCAGATCCCGGGTGTGACCGGCGTGGACGGCCAGGCCGAGGACATCGTCTTCGCCCCCGACGGCTCCATCTACGCCACCGGCAACGTCAACGACGACGACGAGTTCGGTGAGGAGATGTACACCGTCAAACTCGGCCCGACGGGCCAGCTCCTCTGGGACGCCCGCCACGACGCGACCGATGACCAGTTCTTCAACGAGACCCTCGGCCGCGTTCTCCACGCCGACTCCACCGGCGCCTACGTCCTCTACCGTGCCTCGGGCAGCCCGGGAAAGACCGCTCTGCTCAAGTACGACGACAACGGCGGCGTCCTGTGGGACACGGCACTCGGCGCCGTCGGCACGCCGCTCCGCATCACCCCGCGCACCGACGGCTCGCTCATCGCCAGCTTCACCAACGGCTCCGGCGTCACCATCGCCGCCATCGACGCCTCGGGCGCGCTGCTCTGGGCCACCCCGACGGGCGGCTCCACCAACTCCTCCAACT
This sequence comes from Phycisphaerales bacterium, assembly GCA_029260515.1. GTDB lineage: Bacteria > Planctomycetota > Phycisphaerae > Phycisphaerales > UBA1924 > JAJRXR01. The sequence goes on from JAJDDC010000102.1 coordinate 181,066, forward strand.
ACCCTGGGCACCTGACGATCACGCCCGATGGCTGGATCGCCCTCATCGACCAGATGGGCACCGACATCGGCGTCCTCGTCTACAACCAGGACGGCGGGTTCGAGACCGACGCCCGCGTCGACTCTGGTTCCGCCAGCGACTCCCCGGTTGCAATCACGTCCACCGCGGACGGCGACCTGCTCGTCCTCGGGCAGGTCCAGCCCTCGATCCTCAACCGACGCGACTTCGCCGTATTCCGTCTCACACCCAACCAGGACGAGCCCGCCTGCGCCCCCGACCTCGCCGAGCCCGAGGGCCAGCTCGACTTCTCCGACATCGTCGCGTTCCTCACCGCATTCTCCAACGCGGACCCGGCCGCCGACTTCGCCGAGCCCCTCGGCCAGTTTGATTTCTCCGACGTCGTCGAGTTCCTCAACCTCTTTGCCGCGGGCTGCCCGTAGCACGACTCGGTGAGGCCGATCGATCGCGAGTGCGAGCCACTTCGCGGAGCCGCGCCGCAACGAGATAGCGCCGAGCGATGGCCGTGGATCCGAGGGCGCCCGGCTGGTTGCTCCGACGCGGAGTCAGCTACACTCGATCACGCGTGGGAACCCATGCCTGGGGGAGTGTGATATGGTGCGGACTTCCGGATCGAATCAAGCGGGAAGCCTTGGGTACTTCTGCGTGTCCCGCACGAGCGGGCAGAAACGTAGCCGGGGTCGGCTCACTTGCGGGCGTATCCTGCTTGTCGCCTGCGTCGCGGCGTTGACCGGCTGCTCGCTGAGCGGGCCCACGTCGATCCGCACGAGCCGCACCAACTACAACGCCGCGATCGCCGAGACGTCGAGTGAACAGCTCCTGCTGAACCTGGTGCGCCTGCGCTACAGGGACGTGCCGCTGTTCCTGGAGGTTTCATCCGTGACGACGTCGTTCGAGATCGCGGCGGACGGCAGCGCGACCGCTTCAATCACGACGCCAGACATCGACCTACTCACGCTGCGTAGCGGGCTCCGATTCTCAGAGCGCCCATCGGTCACGTACCTGCCGCTGCAGGGCGAGCAGTTCGTCAGGAAACTGATGACACCTCTGGAGACGGAGACGCTGGCGCTGATGTACCACTCGGGGTGGTCGATCGAGCGGATCCTCAAGGTGTGCGTGCAGCGACTGGGCCCGCTGGAGAATGCGCCGCGCGCGTCCGGCCCGACGCCGCGATCGGCGCCAAAGTACGAGGGGTTCTTCGAGGCGACCGACCTGCTGCAGGTGCTCTGGCAGCGCGGTGACCTGGAGCTCGGACTCTCCGCGGAAGAGGGCAGCAGCGCGCTGGTCATCCGGTTCAACCACGATGCGTCCCGCTCGTCAGAGGTCCAGCGTCTCAAGGAGTTGCTGCAACTGCCGGCGGGGACAGAGCTGCGCGGCCTGACCGCGAGCCAGACGGAGATCACGGGCGAGGGTGTTGGCCTGGTCACGCGCTCGATCATGGCATCGATGTTCTTCCTGTCGCAGGGCGTGATCCCCCCGGACCGCGATGTCGAACTGGGCAACGTGACGCTGACGCTTGATGAGGCGGGCGCGCCCTTCGATTGGCTCCGCATCACGGGTGGCTTGATGCACATCGAGTCCGGATCGGCGGCGCCCGAGACGGCCTACGTAGCTGTGCGCTACCGGAAGACCTGGTTCTGGATCAGAGACAACGATCTGGATTCAAAGGCGACGTTCGCGCTGCTGGGACAACTGCTGGAGCTGCAGTCGGGTGGTGTCGAGGGGACCAAGCCGGTGCTGACACTGCCGATCGGCGTCTAGCCGCGCGGACCCGGCGCATACGTTCGGTCTATGGGACTTCACCGATGTCTTCGCGCTTCGCTCGGCGTGTGGCACTGGCTGCCCGCAGCGCGACGAATCCCGTCGCGCGCTGCTTGACCGATACTGCATGCGGATCGCCCGGAACCCGGCGTGCCGCCGACGAACCCGCGACGCGCCCTCAGCCGCCCCCGGCGCCAACCGTGGTCTCGTAGCGGACCCCCTCGGGAACCGGGACCGGGACCGCGACCGACGTCCCGTGATCGCCCTCGGTGACACGCGAGCTGTCCACCGCGACGAACGCCGTGAAGGGGGACATCAGCGCGTGCGTCAGGGCGATGCCCTCGATGGCCTCGGCGAGCTCTGCGGACCGAGCCTGATCCGCCGAGCGCAACGCCTGCTGCGAGAGCGACCGGATCTTCATGCGGGCCCAGGCCGTGTCGAGCCCGGCGATCTGCGCACCCGCGAGCCCCCCGGGCTCGCCGACCGCGACCTCGACCTCCGAGCCCCCGGCCCGCCCCGCGATGCCGATCCGGGACAACGACACGGCGTCGGCGCGCCCCTCGTACCGCGCGACCGCGACGACCGGGCGCCCGACGAACAAGTCGGGGATCCGGCTCGGGTAGACCTCGCCGACGTTGAGCGACCCGAAATCGAGCCGGATGTCCGTCAGGGCGGCGCACTCCACGCGGTCGAGGAACAGGTCCATCGCACGCGACGCGTCGTGCTCCAGGCCGACGTACGCGACGGCGCCGCGCCCCGCCGTCGCCATCCGGTCCATCAGGTGACGGTTCGGCGCGCTGCCCACGCCGAAGCTGAAGATCCGTGTGTCCCCCAGACGCTGCTCGATCTCGCGCAGGATCTGGTCCTCGTTGCCGATGAAGCCGTCGGTCAGGAACGCGACGAACCGCAGACGCTCGGGGTCGTGCGGGAAGTCGAGGGCGGTCTTGATCCCCTCGATCATCATCGTCCCCCCACCGCTGCGGAGCGAGGCCAGGTACTTCTTGCCGCGTGCGATGTTCTCGGGGGTCGCCTCGAGCGGGGCGTGCCCGAGCGTTGACGCGTTGTTCGAGAACCGGATGATCTGGAACGAGTCGCTCGGGCGTAGACGAGAGAGCGCACGCTCGACCGCCGCCTTCGCCTGCTCGAGCGGGCGCCCGTTCATACTCCCCGAGCAGTCGAGCACGAACACGAGCTCGAGGGGCGACTGGGGCAGCCCGGACAGGTCCGCCGGCGGCGTGAGCATCATCGCCAGGTAGCCCCCCTCGCCGTCCGCGTCAGGCTGCACGAGCATGCCCGGCTTGACCGCCTCGCCCGCGACCCGGTACCGGAGCACGAAGTCCTTGTTCGGGATCGCGTCGTCCGCGGCCAACCGGACCCGCGCCCTGCTCCCGCTCTCCTCGAGCAGCTCGAACCGGTGCGACCGCGACACGACCTCCTCGATCTCCACCCCCGCCTCGATCGACAGCTCGAGCCCGATGTCGTGCCCGGACCGCTCGTTCGGCGCCAGGTACTGGACCTCGACCTTCTGCCCCGTCGAGCCGGGCTTGCCACGCACCGCCGGCCCGATCCCCGCGCCCTGTGCCGCCTGCCAGGGCGGGTTGAACCGCGGGCCGACGACCATCGGAAAGACGAACTCGTACCAGCCGTCCGAGTAGCTCAGCGTGTTGAAGTATGTGATGTCCACGTCGATCCGCTTGCCCGGCTCGATGTTGGCGACGCGCTGCGTGAAGATGTTGGGACGCTCCTGCGTGAGCAGGCTGGCGACGTGCCCCTGGGCCCGGGCCTGGGCGTAGAGCCGCTCGGCCTCCTGACGCTTGCGGATGATCCCGCGGATCTGCCGCTCGCCGATGGTCATGACGAACCCGTTGACGCCGGAGTTCTGCGGCAGCGGGAAGACGTAGACCGCCTCGATCTTCTCTTCGAACGGGTTGTGGAACCGCTGCTTGACGTTGACGCTGGCGACGAAGCCGCTGATCGACCCATCGACCTGGGTGTGCTCGAGCGGGACCGGGACGGGGTCGGTCTGGCCGGGGAGTCGGGTCATCAAGGCGCCCGAGCCGGGGATGTCGTCGTTGCCCGCCGCCTGCACCGATTCGGGCTCGCAGATGATCCAGATCTCGTCGGTGGGCGAGGCGTCGGGGAAGGTGAGCGTTGGTTGCGGTCGAGTTGAATCGCCGAGGCCGGCCTCCCCTCGGAGGTTCGATATCGTCTTGCTCGAGAATGCCGCCCGCTTGCGCAGTCCACTGCGTGTGAATCTCAAGCCGGCATCAGCCGAAGCAAACGGGTTTGTGATGCCGAGCGAGTTGGCCGTAGAGGACTGCAGCGCCGCGCCGAGGTCGAACTCTGGAGCGTCCGCGTACGCGGGCGAGTTCCACCCGAGACTGTTCTGCACACCCTCGACGGGCGCCGCATCAGCGGCGTGCTGCCCGCCCGGCGTCGCGCGGTACTGCGTTTCGCACGCCGTCATCAACAGTGACAGCATGAGTGCCGAGATAGCGAGCGCAAGAGCGATCCAGCGGGCTCTGTTCATGGTGTCTGATCCTGTCCTTGCGGCGCGTCCTCACGCCGGTTTTCGGTTGCCTCGTCCTCGAAAGGAGCCACACGAACACCCGCCGCCAACCGATCGCCCGCGCGGGCGCCCGCGGCGATCAGCGTGATGCCGTGATCGATCTCGGCCCCGGCCGGGACCGCCAGGTGCAGGCGTGCGACCCGGGTCTCGCCCGAGGGCAGGTCCGCAGCCGTCGTGTACGCCGCGATGATGATCCGCCCGCCGCCGGCCAGCGCCGCCGGGTCGTAGTGCGGGGCGACGGCGTACGCAGGGTGTGAACCGCCCTCGACGCCGACGAGCGTGACGGCGCCCCCGCCCGCGGCCGCCCCCTCGTACTCGATCTGCCACGCCGCCAGCTCGTTGTTCCCCGCATCGACGAACACGTCGAGCGCGATAAACCCGAGAGCCGGCGCCGGCGCGTGCTGCAGGATGTCACCGAGATCGATTCCCTCGGGCTGGGGAGCCGTGGCGCCCAGGCACAGGGCCGCGAGGGCCACGATGGCGAGCGTGATCCGCCTCACCCCGCGCTCCCCAGATGAACAACGCGGCCGGCCAGCCAGTCCGCGTCCCGGCGCGTCGCCAGGCCGTCCCCGTCCAGGTCCACGCCGCCCCCGCCATCGACCGCGCGGGCCAGAGCGTGTGCATCGAGGATGTCGATCACGCCGTCGGCGTTCAGATCCGTCTTCCCCACCGCGCCCGAGAGCGTGGGCTGGCCGCGCTGGCGGCCCGACGGCATCGCGAGCACCAGCACCGCGCTGGCAAGGGCGAGCGTCGCGGCCATCGCGGCGACGCCGATGGTCCGTCGCAGGACCCTTGCCCGCCCGCGTGCCCGGAGTGCGGGTCCCGCCCCCTCGAGGAATCGCTGCCGGGCGTCCGGTTCGAGACCCGTCGGGGCCAGCGCCCGCCGGAGGTCTGCCCCGGTCTCGCCGAAATCGTGCTCGTCGTGCGGATGAATCGTCATGGTTTCTCTACGTGAGATCACCACCGGCCGCATCCGTTCGGTCGGAGTTGAAATTTTCTTAGAGTTGATCGCGGAGGCGCGGATTCTCGCGGAGTGCGCCGAGGGCCGCCGCAAGCCGGCTCTTGACCGTCCCCTCAGGGATCCGCAGCGCGGTCGCGGTCTGTGCGACGCTCAGACCGTCCACGACCCGCAGGATCAGCGTCTCTCTCAACGGCTCGCCGAGCGACGCCACCGCACGCCGGATCTCATCGTCGCGTTCCACGGTGGTGGGCAACACCAGAACCGCATCCGGTAACGCCGCCGCCTGGCCGCGACGCGAAGCCCGCGCCTGGTTCTGGGCCCGGTGCCGGACGACCGGGTACAGCCACGGGCGGATCGAGTCGCCCACGATCAGGCGCGAGGACCGATCGATGAGGTGCAGCAGCGCCTCCTGAACCGCGTCCTCCGCCCCCGCCTCGTCCGGCGTGAACCGGCGGGCGACCGACAGCATCCAGGCGCCATGCAGATCCACGAACCCCGCGAACGCCGCATCGTCGCCTCGCGCAATCGCCGCAATCAAGACGGCATCGCTGTGGCCCACACCCATGAGAACGAGACTACAGGATACGGACGACAGCCTGTCACGTGACGCAAACGCGCTGCACACCGTGGCGAGATATGTCCCGGCGCTCCGTGCATGCCAGCGGCCACCGCGCAGCGCCGGATGCCCGCAACACGCTCGAGCCGCTTTTCCCAAGCCGACCCGCGCCGGTGTTGGTTCTCTGAAGACCCTCAGAACGCTCCGGCGAGGATGCAGAACGCGAAAGGCGGGCCCGCTGCCGGGCCCGCCTTGGAAGTTCAGGTACGCAGCCACCGGTGTTGTGCCGGAAACACGTGTTCCCGCGGACCGAGCCGCTAGCGACGACGGCGAACTGCGAACAGGGCGCCGAGACCGATCACGCCCAGGCTTCCCGGGGCGGGGACCTTCTTGACCTCCCAGAAAAGCTGGATGCTCGCCAGGTCGAACCCGCCGATGTCACCCCCACCGATCCCGATGACGCCGACGCCGCTCAGGCCGGTCGCGGTCGAAGTATCGAGGGTCAGCGCGAATGTGCCGAGGGAGGCGCCGGTGCTGTCGAACGCTGTAAAGCCAGAACTCACGACAGCGAACAAAGCAGGGTCCCACGCGATGTCGTCGGTGCCCGCGGCCGTGCTCCCGACGTCCAACCGCCAGCTGTTGTAGGGCACGCCGTTCGGGCTAAGCAGCCCGGGGGTCGGGTGCCACATGCTCGGGGCGCCGCTGGCGTTCAGGTTGGTCATCTCGACTTGGACAAGTTCCTGGCCGCCGCCGAGGTCCGTGACCGCGGAGGCGATGGAGAACGAATCACCGAGATTGCCCAGGAAGTTGACGCCCGCGGCTTCCACGGCGCCGAAGAGGTGGGTGTCCGGAACATCATCGATGAAGAAGGCGCTGGCGCCGTCCTGAACGAGGGCCCGGGCGCCGAACGTGTCCCCGGCGACGGGTGCACGCCCGGCAATGCCGTAGATGCTGCCCCACCGCGTTTCCAAGCTCGCGGTCTCACCCAAAACAACGCCGTTGTACACAGCGACATCGGCGCCAGCAATAGCCGCCAATCCAGCGAGACCGACCAACACACCAATCGCGTGTGATCTCATCTTGCACTCTCTCTTTCTGCTTTCCCGAGACAGGATCTGGCGAACACGTCGCCACAAGGCGCCCGCAAACGCAACAAGCGCAGACGGGCATCACCGCCGGCAAATCCGGGAGGGTGATCCGATCGAGCTTGCGAGTAGGTGGAGGGGTCTGTGCCTCCCACTCGGGAATCTCAAGAATGCCCGTTCTGAGTGCGTATGTCAAGAGTTCGCATAGATCGGCGTCATCCCGGGACGCCGGTTCTCCGCTACGCACACGCTCGCACGGGGCCAAACACCCTGCTCTCCGCTGGACGCCCTATATGCGAAACGCGCCACGCCCAGCACGCCGCCACCGATGCATGCGGCGGCGCAGCCCGACGACCCGCCCGGCATTCCCCCAACCACCGACCCACCCCCCGTGCACGGGTACCGGAGGCCGCGCCCGGACCAGCCCGCGCCGGCGCCTGGCGATCCGGAGGCCGAGCGTCCCCCCAACGTCCAAAATTTTACTTTCCTCGGACCCGCCACGCACTAACTTGTGGGGTGGCGGTCGCCTGGCCGCCGGCGTGACGAGCCGTTGATCGCCTCGACGCCCGTCGGGCCGACGGGGGACAGCCCGGCCCAACGAGAACCACCGACACAAGGGAACGCAATGCGTTGCCTGCTTGGACCCACGCCCGCGATCTGCTGCGCGATTCGCGCCAACGCATTGCGTGTCGCGGCCACCATCTCGACCCAACGCGATCTGCACAGCAACCCCGGGAATCCCTCACCGGGATTCGACACACCGTGTCGGCAGATCGTGCGACATCCGCCCCCCCGACCCGAGGAACTCCCATGACCCCGCACAGCGCGCTCGCGTTGCTCCGGCGCCACACCACGACCCTCGCCCTCGCCCTCGCCGCCGCGTCGCCCGCGAAGGCCGGCGGGCCCGCACTCTCGCCCATCGCGGTCAGGGGCGATCCCCTCCCGGGCGGTGTGGGTGTCTTTAGCAACTTCGACACCACATTCATCCGCCTCAACGACACGGGGCGCGTCGCCTTCCTCGCCAACGTCTCCGGCGCGCCCGCAGGCGCCAACCAGGGCGTCTTCACCGGCACAACCGCCGGCACGACCGAGATCGCGCTCAAGAACGCCCCCATCCCGGGCGGCGACGGCCAGTTCAACACGTTCACCCGCCAGTCCATCCGCCTCAACACCCCCGGCGAGCTCGTCTTCCGCGCGACCCTCTTCGGCACTTCGGGCGGGTTCACCGACGACGACGCCATCTTCTTCCACGACGGCGCCTCTCTCGCAATCCTCGTCCGCGAGGGCGCAGCCGCCCCCGAGGGTACCTACAGCGGGTTCTCCAACGGACGCTCCGTCCGCCTCAACGACAACTCCGACGTCGTATTCCAGTGCTCGCTCAACAACACCGACGACCCCACCTTCAACGACACCCTCGGCATCGTCCTCAAGAGCGGCGCCTCCGAATCGTTCGTCGCGCAAGGAGGCGATCCCGCCTTCGGCGGCCCAGGCGATTTCCGCCCAGCATTCGACGAGGACTCCGTCTGCCTCAACAACGCCGCCCAGACACTCTTCTTCGACCTCTATACAGGCGACGGCGTCATCTCCTCCAACGACTCCGGATTCTCAAGATCCGCGCCCGACATCAGCGCGCTCCGCGAGGGCGACGCCCTCGGCGGCGGCACGATCACCGGGTTCAACGCCAACAACCCCCAGCTCAACGACTCCGGCGACTACGCGGTCTTCGTCAGCCTGTCCGGAGTCCCAGCCGACATGAACACCGGCATCGTCGTCAACACCGTTTTCGCTCTGCGCGAGGGCGACGCCGTCCCGGGCGCCGGCCCGCTGACCGGAAGCTTCAGCGATCACCAGCTCAACAACAACACCCACGTCGCCTGCCGCGCCTTCGTCTCGGGCGCGACCACGCTCGACGACGAGATCATTGTCCGCGCCCAGCCCGGCGGCGCGTGCACGCTCGTCGCGCGCGAAAACGACCTCGCCCCCGACGGCGTTTCCACCATCGACGTCCTCTTCAGCACAGGCACACGCCTCAACAACCAGGGCCAGATCGCATTCCTCGCCCGACTCAACGACGCAGGCGACCTGATCGACGCGGTCCTCCTCTACGACGACACCCTCGGCCTCATCGAACTCGCCCGCGAGGGCGATCCCCTGGCCGGCTCGACGATCCAGTCCATCGATGCCAACCTCGCACTCAACGAACTCGGACAGGTCGCGTTCACCGGCGCCCTCGTCTCCCTCGGGCGCGAGTTCCTCGCGCTGACCGATACGCTCGAAACTCCCTGCGCCGCCGACCTCGCCGAGCCTTTCGGCCAGCTCGACTTCTCCGACGTCGTCGCCTTCCTTGTCGCATTCGCGGCGATGGATCCGGACGCGGACCTCGCCGCGCCCCTCGGCCAGTTCGATTTCTCCGACGTCGTCGCGTTCCTGACGATCTTCGGCGCGGGCTGCCCCTAGGCCCTCGCTCGCCAATGCACCCGCCGCCAACAGGCGCGCACCACACCCGGCACGGCCGCCCAACTCGGGCGTGCGGGCCGGGCGTTTTTCAGCGCGGCCCCCGTCCAACCACATACCCCACCCGCCCCGCCAGCCCCGAATCGCCTTTCCTGGCCCCTCCCGGGGAACTCGCGCCCGGATCGGGCCGAAGGTTTCGTATACTCAGGACCAGTACGCCCCCAGAGGGCCCAGGGCGAGCGTCGCCCACGCCGCGAACGTCGCGGCCCCCGCCGGCGCAACGCCGCCCATGCCGGTGCAACGCCGGCGAGTGCGAAAGGAGCACCCGATGACGCGTCCGAGCCGTTCGATTCCCTTGGCAATCGCGCTGGTCGCCGCCGCAGGCGTCTGCCTGCCCGCGAGCATCGCCGCCGCCCAGAGCGCCCAGCAGGGCGCCCGCCAGGCCAACCCCAAACGCGACACGCTCATGCGTCTGTCCCGCAACATCACCATCGACCTCGAGGCCCAGCGCCTCGAGGACGTCATGGCCTTCGTCGAGAGCTACACCGGCGCTCCTATGGACGCGCTCTGGCTCGACGACATCAACGCCACAGGCCTCGACCCCGACATGGAGGTCTCGATGAAGGCCACCGAGGTCGCCGTCATCGACCTCATCGAACGCCTGCTCGTCCGCGCCGGCGAGGACGCGGGCGACCCCGCGAGCTTCACCTGGCAGCTCGGCGAGGACGGCTCGTTCGCGCTCGGCCCCAAGGACCGCCTCAACCAGCGCAAGCGCCTGGTCATGTACGACATCAACGACCTCATCATCGAGATCCCCGACTACGCCGACGCCCCCGAGTTCGACCTCCAGTCCGTCCTCCAAGCCTCCCAGGGTGGCGGCGGCGGCGGCGGCGGCGGCAGCCCCTTCTCGGGCCAGACCACCGACCGTGAGGTCACCCCCAAGGAAGACCGCGCCAACGACATCATCGCCATCATCACCACGCTCGTCGAGCCCGACGAGTGGGTGGACAACGGCGGCGACGGCGCCTCCATCCGCTACTTCCAGAACCACCTGGTCGTCCGCGCCCCCGACTACGTCCACCGCCAGCTCGACGGCTACCCCTTCTGGCCCCGCAACCTCACCCGCGCCTCGTACACCGAGGGCCGTCGCAACATGGACATCCTCCCCGACCCCGCCATGCGCAAGCAGGGCCCCTGACCCGGGCCGCAGCACGCACCGCGCCCCACATCGCTCTCTCCAGACGCCGCCCTCGGGCGGCGTTTTTCATGCGCCCCAGTGATCGCCCCCCTCCCTCTACAATCGCCCCCGCATGGCCAGACGACCAACACCGCCCCGATCCCCACGCGCGCAGCGCGCCGCCGCGAACTCCGCGCCGAACCTCACGAAGGTCCGGGCACAGCGTGCGTACGCAAAGGGCGACTACCAGACCGCGATGAAGCTCGCGACCGAGGCCTCCGCCAAGGCCCCACGCGATTTCGAGCTCTTCCATGTCATGGGCGCGAGCATGGCCAAGCTCGGCTCCCCCGCATCCGCCCTCACGCTGCTCGAGAAGGCCATCTCCCTCAAGCCCCGCCACCCGGGCATCCTCATCACCCTCGCCCAGACCTACCGCACCCTCCAGCGGTTCGACGAGATGAACGCCGCGATCGACAAAGCGCTCGCGATCACCCCGGGCCTGCCAGCCGCCCTGCACCTCCGCTCGACCGCCCTGCGCTACGAGGGCAAGTTCGACGAGGCCCTCCGCGTCATCGCCCCTGAGATCCAGAAGGGGACCGACGACGTCAACTTCCTGGTCGCCCACGCCGAGCTGTGCGCCGCGACCCGCGACACGGACGCGGGCATCGCCTCGTGCGAGCGTGTCCTCGCGCTCGACGCTGCCCGCCCGCAGGTCCGCCGCGCCGCGTGGTACCTGCTCGCCTCGCTGCTCGACACCGCCGGGCGGTACGACGAGGCGTTCAACGCGTTCCGCGAGGGCAACGCCCTCGTCGAGTCCAAGCAGGCCGCCCCCAAGACCGACATCGTCGGACGCTGGAGCGCCGACCGCCTCGCCTCCATCCCATACGCGAGCACGCCCAGCGAACTCCCCGTGCTCGTCGTGGGCATGCCCCGCTCGGGTACGACACTTGTCGAGCAGATGCTCGCCGCCCACCCCAGTGTCGCGACCGTGGGCGAGTCGCACGTCCTGCCCGCCCTCCGGCGCGCGCACAACCCCGCCAACCTCGACCAGCGCACGATCGACCAGCTCCAGGACAAATACCTCGCCGAGCTGACCAGGGGCGCGGGCAACGACCCCGGCGTCACCCGCGTCATCGACAAGCTCCCCGGCAACTACACGAACCTCGGCCTCGCAAGCCGCATCACGCCCGGCGCCCGTGTCATCCACTGCCTCCGCGACCCCCGGGACAACTGCCTCTCGTGCTACTTCCAGAACTTCGGCGACAACCACAGCTACACCCGTGACCTCGCCCTGTGCGCCGCCCAGTACGCCGACCACCTCCGCATCATGGACCACTGGCGCGCCGTGCTCGAGACGCCGATCCTCGACGTCCGCTACGCCGACCTCGTCGCCGACCCCGAGGCGGGCGTCCGCCGCATGCTCGATTTCCTGGGCCTGGGGTTCGACGAGGCCTGCCTCCGCTTCTACGAGTCCAAGCGGACCGTCACGACACTCTCGAGCGCCCAGGTCCGCCGCCCGGTCTACAAAACCAGCCTCGCCCGCTGGAAGCGGTACGAGGCGCACATCGCCCCGCTGCTCGACGCGCTCCGCGAGCACGGCGTCCCCCTCGACGACGCCTGACACGCACGCCCCCGGAGCCCCCCCAGATGGCCCGCCGCCCCAGCCGACCCCGACCACCGAACAGCACGCGGGGCCCCGCCCGCGCACCGGGCGGCGCCGAGCTGACCAAGGCCAGGGCGGTCCGCGCCTTCAGCCAGGGCGACGCCAACACCGCGCTCCAACTCGCGACCGAGGCGCTCCGCAAGCTCAAGTCAGACGCCGAGTTGATCCACCTGCGGGGCGCCGCCCTCTCGCGCCTGGGCGCCCTCGACGACGCCCTCCCGGAGCTGGAGCGTGCCGCCGCCCTCGCCCCCCGCAACCCCGCGGTCCACACGAGCCTCGCCAAGGCATACCGCCGCCTGCAGCGCTTCGACGAGATGGACGCAGCGATCTCACGCGCACTCAGGCTCGACCCAGGGTTCACCCAGGCGATCCACCTGCAATCCCAGGCCCTCCGCGACCGCGGGCAGTACGACGAGGCCAAACGCGTCCTCACAGACGCGATCGCACGCCTGGGCGACGACGCCCCGCTGCTCTACGCGCTCGCCGAGCTGTGCGAGGCGGTCGGAGACCTGGCGCCCGGGCTCGAAGCCGCCAGCAAGCTCATCGAGCTGCACGGCGCCCCGCCCGACGTCCGCCGGTCCACGCTCTACCTGCTCGCCCGCAT
>JAJDDC010000103.1 GCA_029260515.1 Phycisphaerales bacterium
TCGCTACGTGCAGCCCACGGTCTATGAAGGCGGCATGATCCAGATCACCGAGGGACGGCATCCAGTTATTGAACATCTTCAACTGGCGGATAGATTTATTGGCAATGATACAACACTTGATCTAGATACCAACCGCCTCCTTTTAATCACTGGCCCGAATATGGCCGGGAAAAGCACATATCTCAGGCAAGTGGCTCTCATTGTCCTGATGGCACAAATAGGCAGTTTTGTTCCGGCCGATTCTGCACGCATTGGCTTGGTGGATCGAATTTTTACGAGAGTCGGCGCGGCGGATGATCTGAGTGCTGGCCAAAGCACCTTCATGGTGGAAATGATGGAAACAGCCAAAATTTTGGAATCAGCTACTTCACGAAGCCTCCTTTTGCTCGATGAAGTGGGAAGGGGAACCAGTACATATGACGGCCTGAGTATCGCCTGGGCTTTAGTCGAATATATATTGGATCGAGGAAATCTTGGAGCCCGAACGCTCTTTGCCACCCATTATCACGAAATGACTCAATTGGAAGGAAACCGCGAAGGAATCAAGAATTACACCGTCTTGGTTAAGGAACTAGGCCAGGATGTCCTATTCTTGAGAAAAATAATTCTGGGAAAAGCCGACCGAAGTTATGGTATCCAAGTGGCCAAACTAGCGGGAATTCCAGCCTCTCTACTCCACCGAGCGAAAAATATACTAGAACAATTAGAAGAGGACAATACCAACCCAAATATTTCAGACGCAGAAAATCAAAGAATTCTTCCTTTCCCGCTCGACCCCCTAACCCCTCATCCCCATATCATCTTAGAAGAAGTCAAACAGATGGACTTATTTTCCATGACCCCCATTGAAGCTCTCAATCGGTTAGCCGACTTCAAAGCTCGTCTAGATGATGAAACGCTTGCCAAAAAAGAAAGGCCTGCGTAATACGCAGGCCTTTCTTTAAAACTAGGGATAATCTTAAAAGATTATTTTTCTGGATCCCAGACTCCTAACCCTTGGTCAGAATAAGGAATCACACCAGAAATAGCCGGTCCACCAGGAATCATCACATCATATTGCATCTTGCGGTTTTGTGGCCAGTTCTCATTGGCAATTTGTTGCGCCACAGGCGTTGTCCGCAATGCATGAATACTGCGGGGTTTTGCTGGCGTTCCAGCGACATCATCTATGCTTTTGGCTGAAAGAATAATACGCTTGTTTTGTTCTTTTTCTTGCATCACAATTTCAACCATACCGTAGTTTGATGGCTTGGTTCCGGCCATCACCGCTTGGCTGTGAGAAGCTTTGCCAGCAGCAATCAACGTGGCCATGACCTTGTCATCCGCAGCAAACGCCTTAAGATTTTTTCCTGGGAAATATTTTTGCCAGTAGTAACCACTTTCAGCATTTCCACCAAACACGGCCACGTTGACCCAGACGGCCTTGTCATAAGGATCAGCTACTGCAACTCTGGCATGTAGCGTGGTTGGCTTGCTTAAATCACCCCACTCAAAACGTTCCTGGAATGCCTCGATAGCGATTGCACTGGAGGCCATTGTGCCTACGAGCGCCATGGCTCCCACGAAGGCCCATCCTTTCATCTTAGCACCTTTCATAATGACTTCCCTCCTCGACTAAAAAGTTGTCTGTCATTTTGTATTAATGAGTAAAACTGTTCTTTTTTAGTTCAAGATTTTAAAACCAGTGACGGTGTGCCCACTGACTTGCACTTCCATAGCCACAAAATCTTGAGCAGCCTTGGTCATTTGATCCATAAGGGCTTTGTCTTTAACTGCAAGTCGAACCGTGGTTTGCGGTGTATACCAGCCGGAGTACGGATTGTTTTTATCCGTTCCACCTTGGTAACCCCAGCCGCAACAGGACACTAACGGATCTGGCAATGTTTGAATGCGGTCATCGGAGGCGCGGCCTGGAGGATTGCCCACTTCAGCTACGTCCGAGGTATTCCAATATTGAATACCAAACAGAATTTCGCCATCAGGATTGTCAGCCCAATGCCCAAAAATTCGACCCTTTAAACTGGTGGCGGCCACACCCTTCATGGAAATATCACCTTGACTGGTGACATCTTTGGGATCTCCCTTAGCTTTGGGATTTCCAGCAGCAGGGCCTTTTTGCGCGTAAACCGCTCCGGCCATTCCCATGCTCAGTAAACCAAACGCACAGAGAGCTACCATCGCCCGACGTAGAGATGACTTCTTCATCTGCTCCCTCCTTACAGTGTTAGAATGACAAAAATGAAAAACCAAACTTAACCATTGTATCTTCTCAAACCTTAAAGCCTAATTTGTAAAACCTCACTTTTTTTCGACCCAAATGGCACCTTCAAAAAAGGCTTGGTCTGGGGAGGGACAATGCTACTCGCACAGGGTATCGTTGTCAAGCAATTTTCCAGGAGATTTTTCACCCTTATCCCCACTTTGCCACGACCTTTTTAGGTATTGGACCTAGGGCTGTGACGACAAATTCCTTTTGATTTAATAACTTCTGGCTGAGTTGCCGGATTTGATCAGGAGAAATTCTGTCAATGGCTTTCACGATTTCTTGGAGCGTCACGTGACGGCCTTGGTAGAGCTCATCTTTGGCCAGTTTATTCATGCGGCCATAGGTCCCTTCTAAACCCAACATGAGATTACCTTTGAGTTGTGTCTTCGTCCGCTCCAACTCTTTCTGCGAAACCTCGCGCCGGCACAATTTCTTTGTTTCTTTGCAAATTTGATCAATGACCGCTTCCACTTCCGTCGGTCGAGTCGCGGCATAGACCGTTAACGTCCCTCCATCAAGAAAACTGGAAAGATGCGTATAGATTGTATAAGCCAATCCACGTTTCTCCCGAACTTCTTGGAACAATCGCGAACTGACGCCACCCCCTAAGATGGTATTCATAACATGCGCGACATACCGATCCGGATGCCCAACTGGAAGCCCATGAAATCCCACACAAAGATGTACTTGCTCTAATGGTTTTTGATGAAAGCTTGTCGATGTGGGTGGATGATCCGGCCAACTACCCTTTCCAATTTTATCTGGTAGATAATTCGCTTGTTCCCCTTGCCATTGGCCAAAATATTCATTGACCTGATCCAGCAATTGGGGAATGGAAAAGTTTCCGGCCACAGCCACAATCGTGTTTTGAGGTCGATAATGTTTGTGTTTATACTGGAGAACCCCACGGC
>JAJDDC010000104.1 GCA_029260515.1 Phycisphaerales bacterium
AACGGCACGGACGTGCCTTACTACGAACGCGATCCAGGCTCTGTCTTGAATTAGTGATCCGCAGAAAGATTGCGTCGCAGCGGACTGCGATCACGATGTCGTTTTATTTCAATGACGTTGTTGCACTATCTCACGTTACGAATGTGATCCTCTGAAGCGCAAAATTGTTAGACCTTTTCGCTTTTCGAACGGGTCTAACTCAATGTCATTCAATTAAGGAAATATCGTTGCATTGATGAGGATAACGATGTAGCCGTCGCAGTCCCGACGACATCTTTTTATCGTCCAATGCCTGTTATCGGCGCCGGCGGACGCCGAGAGCCAGAATGCCCAGCACAAAGAGGATGTATGCGGACGGTTCGGGAACAACGACTTCGGCGGCTTGCTGCAGGATCAGATGATCGCCGTCAAACGAGCCAAAGAACGCCTGATCCACTTCCGACGACGTGATCATTGTCGACGTAAAGATCGGATCGACAACCGTATCCGGGAAGAACCAGTTTGCCGCTGTGCCCGAGAACAACCCATATTCCGAAACATTACTGAAGTCCCCCGCGGGCACGGCCGCCCCGGCCGTCTTGAAAGCCCACATATAAATCTTCTCATTGAACCCGTCCATAAACACCGCATCGTCGACCGAGGCACTGTCTGCAAATCGCCCGGCCTGACCAAAAATCGTCTGGATATTGGTCGAGTCGAACGCGTTAAAGGCACCGCCGAGGGCGACCAGATTATTGGCGTTGGTGCTGACATCGAAGCCGCTGTCGAAATAGCCGATACTGACGACGTTTCCGTTCGGCAGCGCCGTCAGTGAGGCGTCGGTTACATCTCGCAGTCCCGGACCGGCAGTGTAGTCGACCGTGATCATACCGGCAATAATCGCATACACAGGCGTCAAAAAAAGAGCTATCAGGAATACAATCTTTTTCATGTCAATCTCCCTTGGTAAATTAAAAAACATAGAACGCGGATAACGCGGATTTCGCGGATAACCGCAGATTATAATTTTTTAGTACTCGCCTTTTCTATCCGCGTTAATCCGTGTAATCCGCGAAATCCGCGTTCCATCTTTCTTTATTCTCTATCTAAAAATCATTCTCCCGGGATACTCCAGTTCATCGTCCCGTTCCCCGTTCGTCGCAGAACATAAAACGGCTGATTCGCCGGAATAACGGTATCGTCGGCAGCCACGAACGTTGAGGTAAACCATCCCGTGAACCCCGGGAAATTGGATAAAAAGTGCCGGTCCAGCGAACCGTCGGGATTCAGGAACAACAGATTATCCGTGTTATCCGGGTCAGAGCTGGGATTGGGACCCGGCTGCACGCCGGTCGCCGAATTAAAGGTGTCCAGGTTGGTTTGCGATAACTCGAGGTCGGTTACCAGTTTCATCGTACTGACGATGTTGAAGCCTTCATAGATTGCCAATTGTTTCGGGCCCTCCTTCATCACGCCCGCAACGCATACCGCCGTGTCGCCGGCAACCTTACGCCGAACGATCATACCGTGAGCCGGCGGCACCACCAGGTCGCCGGCCGGGGTTACGGCATCGGCGAAATACCAGCCCTCGAAACCAACGACGTTGGAGTAGAACAGCGTATGCGTCGTTTGCGTTTCCGGGACATGCACAAAGACGTTATCGGCCGCACTCGCATTGGGACCCGGTTCCAGCCCCGCTTCGTCATTCGCCCCGAGTATCTCGTCGATGGTGAAATGTTTATGAATCGAAAACCCGTCGCCCGGCCCGACCAAACCGGTCACATCCCCTTCGAGGGTGAGGGTATTGGTGCCGCTGTCCGTGGCCACAATATCGACCGTCAACCCCGAATCGAATTCGACGTAATGCAGCCCGTTGCCGCCGTCAAATTCGCCGTTGTTCCACGTCGAATTGGTATCCGTCACCGTGCCGATACCAACGCTGCTGACGATCCCGCCGTAGCGCTGCGGTTGAACGACCTGCGACGCTAGAAGGGTTAACGGATTGCCGCTGCCGCCATTGCCGGCGATCGTTTTCACCGTACCCGCGTGTTTATCGGAAACCGACTGCGGTGAACCGGGAAGGTCCGTCTGTTCCGCGGTCACCCGGCCGAGACGCGGACCGCCGTGGGCGATGGCGATCTGATCCTGGACCGTAACCTCCTCAAAGTTCACATCGATCGATACAACATTGACTTCCTGCGTGAAACCGCCGCCGCTGTTCCAGCTTTGGTTATCACCGGAGACTTCTGTGTCGAAAAGGAGATTCGGATCGTCGGTACGGCGGATATAGGTGATCTCGAGGTACTTGTTATTATTCCCATCCGTTACGATCTGAGACGACACGCCTTCTTCGGCATCGCCGCCGTCGTTGGGGTTCAGGCCGTGGGCGTATTCGCCAAGATTATCGTGGTTGTCCCCGTCCGGATTCGCAGTCGGCCCCCAGACCGTGGCTTCGAGTCCCGGGTTATTGCGGTCGGCGGCATCGAAATTATCTTCGAGAAACGCCTCGTACGCCGTCCGGTCAGCGAGGAGTTGCGGGATAAACCCGTTCTCTACGGTACTGGCGCCGGCCAACACGCCGCCGACACCTTCCATACTGCCGAAGACGCTGAAACTGCCGTTGGTAGAGGTCCCGCCGCCTCCGGTCACCGCCCGCGGCGTAATGTCGAAGGCGTGAACAGGTGATATGAATACAAGAAAAAACCCCGCAAAAAGGATGAATTGAATTTTTTTCATGATCATCGTAGTCCCTTTAAATGATTTTTATTTTCCCCACGGAACACCTGGCGCAGCTTAGTCGCAACCAAAAATTAAAAAAGCTGTCTGCCCACGAAACACACTAATCACACGAAAGTTTTTAAGGTTTGTTTTTC
>JAJDDC010000105.1 GCA_029260515.1 Phycisphaerales bacterium
ATATTATCTTCTGATCTAGGTTGGAATTTCATTTCTCGGGAACAATTGAATCGTAAAGAAAAAGATGTATTTGTTGAGTCTACTTTGTCTGAGGTTCTTCTTCAACTCAACCCTTCTTTGAAAATTATTGATGGTAGAATAGATGAAATAATTCATAAATTAAACACAATAATTTTTTCTGTTAATGATGTAGGACTAATTAAAGCAAATGAAGAATTTTCTAAATGGCTTAAAGGAGAACAATCTATGCCTTACGGTGATGATGGTGAACACATTCCTATTACTTTAATTGATTTTGAAAATATCGAACGTAATGATTTTGTAGTTACAACACAATATTCTTTTAAATCAAATGATATTAAACGCCCTGATTTAGTTTTGTTAGTAAATGGAATTCCATTAGTTGTCATTGAAGCTAAAACTCCTGTAAGACCTTCCGTGTCTTGGGCTGATGGTGCATTACAAATTTCAGAAGATTATGAAAAAAATATACCCGAAATTTTTGTTCCAAACATTTTTTCTGCAGCTACTGAAGGAAAAGAATTACAATATGGTGCTATAGGTGCAGCAGTTGAAGAATTTTGGTCTCCTTGGAGAAAAGAAGATCCTGACAAACAAGGTTTACTAGGAATTACTGATACTATCAAATCCCTTTTTGATAAAAAAACAATTTTAGAAATGCTTCAACACTATACTGTTTTTGCAAATAATTCTAAAGGAAAGAAAATAAAAATTATTGCAAGGTATCCACAATATGAAGCTGTAAACCTAATTACACAAAGAGTACTGGAAGGTAAAATTAAACGTGGTCTAATCTGGCATTTTCAGGGTTCAGGAAAATCACTTCTAATGGTATTTGCTGCATTGAGATTGAGATTCCATCCAAAATTGAACAATCCTACTGTATTGATTGTCGTTGATAGACTTGATTTGGATGCTCAAATTGGAGGTACGTTTACTGCTACAAATGTACCTAATACAATTAGTATTGATTCTAGAGCAGAATTAGAACAATTACTCAAAGATGATACTAGGAAAGTAGTCATTACAACAATTCACAAATTTGGAGAGGCTGATAATGTTCTTAATGATAGAAACAATATCATAGTTTTTGTTGATGAAGCACATAGAACTCAAGAAGGAGATCTAGGACGAAAGATGAGGGGTGCATTACCTAATGCATTTTTGTTTGGTTTAACTGGTACCCCAATTAATAAACGAGATAAAAACACTTTCTTGGCTTTTGGTGCAGAGCATGATGAGAATGGTTACTTACATCGATATTCATTTGAAGAATCTGTTGTAGATGGTTCCACATTACCGATTAATTTTGAACCTCGATTAGTCAAAATTAGAATTGATAGAAAAGAAATTGACAAAGCTTTTGATAATATTACTGATGGGCTTTCTGACTCTGATCAACATATACTATCACAAAAGGCAGGACAGTTACCTCAACTAATCAAAGACAAAGATAGAATTACTGCAATCTCTGAAGATATTGCAAAACATTACAAGAAATACATTGAACCTGAAGGATTTAAAGGACAAGTTGTAGCCTATGATAGAGAATCATGTGTTTTGTATAAAAAAGCACTTGACCAACACATGCCTACTGAAGACACTGCCATTGTGATGACTATTACAAAAGGTGATCCTTCAGGATGGAAAGAAAATTATGGATTGACTTCTGATGAGCTTGATAGCCTTTTGAGACGATACAAAGATCCTGATGATCCTTTAAAATTATTGATTGTTACAAGTAAATTACTAACTGGTTTTGATGCTCCAATAAATCAAGTAATGTACTTAGATAAACCGATGAAAGATCATGGATTACTTCAAGCAATTTGTAGAACTAATAGACCGTATTCTAACAAGCAAAATGGTTTGATTGTTGATTACATTGGTGTTTTTGATGATGCAACAAAGAATTTGAAATTTGACTACAAAGGTGTAGATAAAGTCATTACAAATATTGAAGATTTAGCTAAAAACATGCCTACGATAGTTCAAAATTGTCTTAAATTTTTCAAAGGCATTGACCGTACTATTGGAGGATATGAGGGATTATCTTTGGCCCAAAATTGTATTAATACTGTTACACTTCAGGATGAATTTGCAGCTGATTATTCTGTGTTATCTCGTTATTGGGAAGTTCTGAGTCCTAGATTTTCTACAAAACCCTATATTGAAGATTACACATGGCTTTCTGCAGTTTATGAATCTGTTCAAACTCCAACTGGAAGAGGACGTTTAATCTGGAAACGATTAGGACCAAAAACAACAAAGATGGTACAAGAACACATCAAAATTTTAGAAATTCAAAATGATTTAGATACTTTAATTGTTGATGAAAAAATTTTAAATTCAATTAAAAATGGAGAGGATACTCATGATCCTAAACATATTGAACTCAAAATCACAAGACGGTTAAGGAAATATCGTGGTAATCCCAAATTTGTTGCATTAGGTGAAAGATTAGAAAAAGCAAGAGATCGTTATCTTAAACGACTAATTGATAGCATTGAATTTCTAAAAGAACTTTTGGAAATTGCAAAAGATCTTGTTACTGAAGAACAAAAAGATTTAGAAAAAACTGAAACAAAACCTGATGAAAAAGAAGCATTGACTAGAATATTTGAAGAATCAAACATTAAAACAAATCCAGAAATCATCAAACAGATTGTTTCAGATATTGATGATATTGTAAAGAAGATTCGTTTTGAGGGATGGCAGTTTACAATAACTGGTGAACGTCAAATTAAACAGGAGATTACTAGAGTGTTATTAAAACATAAACTCCACAAAGAAAAAGAGCTATTTGAAAAAGCATACAACTACATAAAACAACACTATTGAAATGTGGTCTTTTTTTACAGATTAAATATAGATTTTAAGGACTAATTCAACATGATGTGTATGTTAGCCTTAACATATGAAATATTATGTATAATGTTAGCCCAAAGCTCATAGAATTTGTTTACTGTTTATCTGGAAGGCTTTATAACCACTTTGGCGTAGTTCAATCTCGGAGATTATAAAATGGATACAAAACAAGCTATGAAAGAAGCATTTGACAGTCCTGATACAAGTAATGCTTGTAGATCTTTAGGCAAGTTATTTGCTAAGGATAACATTGGACGTGATTT
>JAJDDC010000106.1 GCA_029260515.1 Phycisphaerales bacterium
TTGCGGTTGACCGCGACCCAGATGTTGAACAAGGGATTGGGCAGGGCGATCGGGGCGTCGTCGTGCATCGCAGTAGGGATGCCTTTGTCGAGCGCCAGCTTCATCGCGCTGATGCGCGCTGCCCGTTCCGGCCCGAGAAACCGCTCCCGGTGCAGATCGCCGTAGTTGTAGACGTGGGTTGCGAAGAACGTCATGCTGGCGCCGAGCTCCGCGATTCGATCGAGTTGATCGGGACGCACGAGCTGGCAGTGAATGAGTTGCGGCCGAACGACCACGTTGCCCGTCTTCTCGCGCGCATACGCGAGCGCGTTCAGCGCCAGGTCCATGGCCTCGTCGCCGTTCGCATGGATGGCGGGCCACAAGCCGAGCTCGTACATCTTCAGCACCTGGGCGTCGAACGCGTCCTGGGTGGCGGTGAGGCCCGAGGCCGCCGCCTGAGGAAAATCGTAATACCCCTCGGTAAAGGCCGCCGTCCCGCCTTGGATCGAGCCATCCGCCCAAGACTTGATGAACTTCACGCGGAACAGTTCGGTCTCATAGGCCGCTACCCGCGACGCGACCTGGTCGAGCCCCGGCATCGTGATGAAGAGTCCGCCGACGATCCGAACCGGGAAATCGGGCTCACGCGTCACTGCTTCCAAGTGCTCGAGGTATTGGGGCGAGGTGATGGCGAGCTCGGATGCGGTGGTGATGCCGACGAGAGCGCGCTGTAGCGCCGAGCGGCGCGTGGTGTCAGAGGTTACCGTAGGAAACCCGTGCATCATCGTCCATGCCGGTCGGCCGTTGACGAAGCCGGTGAGCTCGCCGTCCGCCCCCCTCACGAACTCTCCACCCATGGGGTTGGGCGTGTCCTTGGTGATACCCGCCGCTTCGAAGGCCCGGCTGTTGGCATAAGCGGCATGGCCGCTGTTGTGAATCGCGAGAACGGGAATCTCGGTCGACACCGAGTCGAGCGAAGCGCGCCAACTCGGCTGCCCATCCTCACCCTGATAGAGAAGAGGCTCAACGCCGAAGCCGAGAATCCATCCGTCCTCGAGCGGCTGTCGTTGAAGCTTCGCGAGCGCTTCGTCGCGATCTCTGGTCGTGGCCGGCGTGAGGTCCGCCCAAGGAAGAAGACCTCCTTGCATCATCATGTGCTCGTGGGTCTCGATGAACCCAGGCACGACGGTCGCGCCGTCCAGGTCGTAGACCTCGTAATCCGCTCCCGCGGCCTGTCGCGCGGCGCTCTCGTCACCCACCGCCAGGATACGCCCGCCCTTTACCGTCATCGCCTCAGCGAAGGGCGCGTCCGGGTTCATCGTCACGATCGTCGCGTTGACGTAGAGCGAGGCGTCGTCATCCGCATCTTCGCGAGGACCATCACCCGTCGGCACGCAGCCAAGGGCGAGAAGACAAATCGAACCTAAAGCCAAAAGAACTTTCATCATCGCTCCTCGTCGAACAAGCGTGCGCCGTCAGAAGAACAGCGTCACGAAGAATCGCAAATTGTTGACCTTGGTCTCGAAGTTACGCGAGTAAAAAGCGCCCAACTGGTACTTGCCGATCGGTACCGACGGAACGACCTGGAGCACGAACTGACTCTTTACGGAACTGTCCCCGATATCGGGAACGACGTAGAGCGGCGTGACCCACACGAACCAACTCGTGAAGTTCACGACCGTGATCGCTTGAAGCGAGATCCCGTGCTTGGCGTCATCGTCGCCCGCCGCGCCCAGCTGTACCAGATTCAACCCGGAGCCCGCGAGGACGAAGTCGGCCGCTGACTCACCGGATCCGGGCGCCGAGGTATAGACATACGAGAGGATGGGGAAGGTCTGGAATCTCTTGCTGACGATGAGGCCCGTTGCCACGCCCGGTGAGATAGTCCAACGATCGGATCCGAGCCCGTGATCGGCGTTTCCCGTCGGCATGAACAAATCGACGGACGGTGCGAATACGCCGACCAGTCGAGAATAGTCCTTGTACAAGATCCCGAAGTAACGCAGCCGAATGTCGCCGAGTCCGAACTTCGACGTTCGGTCGTTGTAGAGAAGAGGCACTTCGGCAGCGAGCAAGTTGTTCTGATCGGGTGTCGCGAAGTTCAAGACTGCCCGATAGCCGAAAACGTTCGTTTCGCCGAGATCGATCCACTCCGCAGAGTTCTGAAGCTGGCTATAGAGGTTCGTAGGCTTGGACGCGTCACGCTCCGGCGTTTGTTCGTCCTGGCCCATCGCGGTGGCCGCGACGAAAAGCACGAGAGCGATGGCGAACACACGAACCGTCGTTGTCATCTTCGTATCCTCCCGGCCTGCTGTTCGTTTACCGTCGAACCATCGGAGACTGGCGCTCCGGCCGGAGAGGCAGCGCCGTCATCGTCGAGTCGAGCGAGATTGTTGTTCCGAGCCGTGTCCGCTGTGAAGTACGTAACGGTACGTAACCATCTCATCCGCGCGGGGTCGAGGCAGATGTCCGGCGTCGGACGGAGGGACTCGCGCTCGCCGCAGCGGGCTTGTTCCAGGCTTCACCGCTCATCAACGAGATTCACCGGGATGTCCCCATCGAGAAGGTATTCTTCCGTTACGGTTCGGGTAGTGCGCAGAGCTCCAGAATCAGGAAATTGTTCAACCTTCGAAAAATCAGGGGCCACTTTCGCCACTATCTTGAAAACATCTGCTTTCGTCGCGAGCGGGCCCTGAGCAGGACTTACGAGAGCGGGCACTCTCCGGCGGCGCTGGATGGCGCCATCGGGGTGGAGCGGGTGGCCTCGCTGAACCACCCGGAAACGATCGACGAGGTGCCCCGGTAGGGTTGAGCCTCGATAGGTCCGCGCTGCGGTCGCCGTTACGGCAGGGGGAACAGGCTCTCCAGCACGGCGTCATTTCTGTGCTTCCAGCTCGGCCAGCCGGTGCCCTCCAAGGACTCGCGGGCATCGACGTCGTAGCCGCGACTCCGCAGCC
>JAJDDC010000107.1 GCA_029260515.1 Phycisphaerales bacterium
AGTTTAAGATGCGCCAGTTGGGTCATGCAGATAAATTTGCGTCCTTTGTTGAGAAGGATGGCATTAGGTTTGATGGAGAGGGCATTGATACGTCTGAAAATGTCAAGCTTGTTCGTGTTCATTTTAACCTTGAGCGAGAGACGTCAGTAGGCACGCTCATTATAACCGTGGGAGCAAAGGATCATGAAGGTGAAGCTTATCGAACGCAAGTCAAAGAATATGACCTCGATCGGGGAGGTCGCGGCTTTATTGATTTTAGGCTTACTGGAAGGATTTTTAAACTTCGTATCGAGACTCGGGATTTGGAGTCATCGAATTACAGATTACTTCACTACCGACTTGAAGGGGAACCCGGTGGAAACAGAAGATAATACAATGAGCATGCATGAAATAATGGCGCAGGAACCTGTGGGGCGCTGTGTGAAATGCGGCTATAGAGGTCCAGTGGAAAGAGATTTATCTTGTCCACAATGTAAAACGAAACCAGATGACAAGACAGGAAATGATATCATGTCTTCAGGAGATTAAAAATGGGACTGTTAGAAAAAGTTTTTGGTGGTGGTGGCAAGATTGACACGTCGACTTCGGGTGGTTTTAGGCCTGAGATCGAATCGGGTTTACTTGATCTTGCTTCAGCTTTAGCATCTGCATCACCAGCAGGTGTTGAAACACTACGCAGCACAGCAGCAGGCGAACAACTTGGTGGTGGACCAGCGCTTGAAGCGTTGAAGGAAAGACTTGGGTTAGGGATTCAGCAGAACTTTACTGAATCTATTATCCCATCTTTGCTTGCAAATGCTCAGCGTCAGGGTGCTTTTGTTAGTTCTGGAACTGATCGTCAATTCGGTGATGCACAAGAACAACTCAGTAGCACACTAGCTGATGCCTTTGCACAGATTGATTTCCAAACATTTCAACAGGAACGACAGAATCAGATTGCTGCAGCAAACCAATTGCTTGGACAGACTCAAGCAGCATCAGCTCCCTTTGCTACTTCAACAGGGTCGAAGCAAATTACACAAACACCTAGTTTATTTAGTGGCCTCAGTCAATTAGGCAGTGCGGCTGGTGATCTTGCTGGTGGTGTATCTGATGTCACAGCAGCATTCAAAGACCCTGTAGCTTTCTCTGCTCAACGAGCAAAGCAAGCTCAATTCGATGATTTCCTTAAAGCATTCCAAGGAGGTTCAAACTAATGGCTGATGAATTTACCCCTAATAAAGGGTTCGGCGGTTTCTTGGATATCTTTCGGGCAGTGCCTGAGGGATTAGAACGAAGGAAACAGGCTGAAGAAGCTGATGTTTTGAGAGAGGCTTTTCTCGGTGAGATTATTAATGCTGCTGCCAGGGGTGAAGACCCTACAAAGGTAGGCAATGCAGCACAACTCCAAGCACTTGGCTTGATTGATCCAAGGGCTGCTGCTGAACTAGGTGGAAGATTTGGAACACTGACTTCAGGTGCTGATCGTGAACAACTTTTTGATTCAGATTTGGGCCGTGCGTTTGGGGCTCAGTCTCCACAGATTGAAGCACAACAGCGATCTAATGTCAATGCTGAAAATTTTCAGCAGGTCATTCGTGATCTTTTAACTGTGCAACGTCGAGGTCAGACTGAAGAGATTCGTGAAGATCAGATTGGTGGTGTTCAGGATACTATCGGGCAGGCGTTTAAAGGACAGACAGGTAGTCAACTTGAAGCTGGTCAAGTAGATCGTGAACAAGCTAGTGAGCGTGTTGATGGGAAATTGCCTGCTGGCGCAAGTCGCACTGGTGTTGATAAGGGATTAGTAGGCAATACTGGATTCCTTTTCGATGCGTTCCAATCGGCACTTGCTACAGGTCAACCTGCTGCTGGTGTGCTTGGCAACTTGCTGGTCACTAGCGAAGCACAACGAGCTGGCGGTGGCAAAGGTGGAAGCAATCGTGATCCTGTCCTTGATCGACTTAAGAGAGTGGAGACTCTCGAACAAATTAGAAAGCTTCAGCGTGAAGAAGCTGGAAGTTCATTGATTGGAATTACTGGTGCTGCTAACATAGCACAAGCTCTTTCAGAACAAGTTGCAAATTCAAACAATGATCCAAAGGTTCTCGAACGCACAACCAAATTGTGGAAAGAGTTCATTGCAGATAAAAACTCAAAGATCGCAGTTGCGCCTGAACTTATTAACCTTACGTTGCTTGTCACAGCTGAGTCAGACCCACAAGCAATAGCACTCTTGGGTAAAAGCCTTGAAGAGATTCGTAAGGTGCGACCTGATTTAGCAAAGATCATTGAAACTGGTGGTCAAGGTTTTTTGCAAGACTTGCAGATACTTACACCGTCTCAAGCGTTGCCCGTGTTAGAACGACAAAAAGCTATTCTGCAATCACAGGCTACGAGGTTTACTCAAACAGGAAGATAACATGGCTGATGATATTTTCAAATTTCAACCACCCAAGAACCAGCAGGACTTCACTGACTTCTCTAGTCGTGAGGTCTTTGAGATGCTTGAGGGTGAGAAGCAGAAACAACTTGATCAGGAAGCTGAACTCCTGAAAGTGTTTCCTACACCAGGGATGTTACCTGGACGCGGGCCACGAGTCGAAGGTTCGCCCGAAGAGAAATCACTTCGGCTTGAGTTACGAGGTCGACTCAATAGTGAGAACCTCACCACACCTGATGTGTTGGATCTCTCTGTGCCCGTGTATATCAACCGAACGCTGTTGCCAGCCATTCAAGAGTTCAATCAAAAATTAGAAGGCGCAGATGTTGTCGATCTCACAAAGCTGTCAAGTGTGGTTAATCAAGGTTTCTTTCTTAACTCTCAGCGTATTCTGGAGCATCCTAACCTTGATAGTGGTCTGCGAGATAATCTCCGCAGTCAACTTTCGCGCCTCGAACAGAACTACGCACAACGAGGACTGCCAGCAATCGAACAAGCAAGGAGCCTGCAAAGACAAATCATTGAACAGGCGAACCTAGCAATTGAATCGACTCTAGACTTCGGGCGGAATACTCTGCCTGCCCCTGATGTTATGGACCAGCGGGCAAAGATTGCAGGGTTTC
>JAJDDC010000108.1 GCA_029260515.1 Phycisphaerales bacterium
CGCCGCTCCCCCGCCTCCTCTAAAACCCGTGGATCCGCAGGGCTTTAGAGCCGTGGACCGTGTGGGGCGTTAGCTCAGTTGGCTAGAGCGCCGTGTTCACACCGCGGAGGTCACTGGTTCGAGTCCAGTACGCCCCACCAGATCGTTCGCGTGTGGCATTGGCCCATGAAGCTCGCCTTCAGATCCAGCGGCCGCCGGAGGCGCCAGCTTCGGTGGGTCCAGCCCGCCCACGCGCTCGGCTGTGGTCTGATGAGGCCGGCAGCCAGAGGGGAAATCGACCCCTGCCAAGGCCCCTCCACGTAGAATGGAGATCTCGGAGGTCTTCAGGAGGCGTCGAACATGAAATTCGTTCTGGTGGCTCTGGTCGTCTTGGTGGGCTCGGTCGGGTACGCGGCAGATGGCAGGATCGAGATCAATCAATCGGTTGTCGATGCCGCGGGAGGAGCTCCGTTCACGATCACACAGTCCGGAAGCTACGTCCTCACGGGGAATCTTGTCGTCGGGTCAGGGAACTCTGCAGCCATCGTGGTGAACGCGCCGAATGTCGTCGTTGACCTGAACGGCTTCACCCTCCAGGGCGATGTGGTCTGCCCGGGAGAGCCGCCTGTCTGCTCGTCGGGAGGACCGATTGGCGTCAGCGGAGCATCCCAGAACACGACGGTCCGCAATGGGAACATCGTTGGAATGTCGACGGCCGTAAGCCTGGGCGACAACGGCGCACGTGTCGAAGACTTGACCATCTCCCAGTGCAATCTGGGCATCAGCGCGGCAGGAACCGGGGGGAGCTTCGTCGCCCGGAACCTGATCATCGATACTCGGATCGGGGGCTTCATCTCCGACGGGCTAGTCAGGGACAATACGCTGCGCAACGTCAACTTCGGGCTCAGCGTCGATCCGGATGGGGGCTACGTCGACAACGTCGTGATCGACGCGCCTAGCGCTTCCGCAGGGATCTCGGGAGGCGTTCCGCTGGGTCACAACTTGTGCAACGGCCAGCGCTGCAGCTCGCTACGTAGACGATTCTACCTGTCCAAGAACCTGGTCGACGGGAGTCAGGCGCTAGGGGCGTGTGCTGCGGGCTTCCACATGGCGTCCATGTGGGAGATCCATGATCCTTCCAACCTGGACTACGACACACAGCTCGGCTTCACCAATGGGGACACCGGTCAAGGCCCTCCCACGACGCATGTTTTTGACGAGGGAGGATGGATCCGGACTGGGTCCAACTTCGGTCAGCACGGCCTCGTTGGCGGGCACAGCTGCTACAGTTGGACGAGCACCGTAGACCTCGGGACCGTTCTTACCCTGAAGCGAGATTGGGGCACGGCATCGATCGGTGTTTCGCCGTGGTTGGCAGCCAACCGTCTTTGCAGCGAGTCAACCAGGGTGTGGTGCGTGGAGGACTGAGGGGGCGGTCGCCGGAGGCGCCATGCACCTCGGGTTCACCGTCGGCAGCGGGTTCGGAGCGCCTTCCGTCAACGACGGGGGCGTCGGCAGCGCGGTGAGTTTCGCCGCGGTCCCCCCTCGCCACCTGACGCCCGCCTGATACGGTACGGGTCGATCCTGCCCAAGATGGGGAAGGACTGAAGAGGAGTTCCCATGCGATTTCCGCGATTCGGTGCCCCGGCCCTCGGGGTGGCTCTCACGATGGCGTTCATCCTGTCGATCGGGTCGGTCGTGTGGGCCGAGGACGAGGACGACGACCCCACCTACTACAGCTGCGACCTGGAGGAGGCCTTGTGCACCTGCACGATCGATCTGGCGGTGGGCACCACCGGCTGTCAGCGGATGCAACGCGATGAATGCGCCTCCAACGATCCCATGCCCACCTGCAACTTCTCCAAGGAGCCGGTGGTCTGCAGCTGTAGCCAGCGGGCGGCGGCTCCCGCCGACTGAGCGGAAGACTCCATCGCGGGGGTTGGGGTGGGCGCCGGTAGGCCCTATCGACACCCCCTGCGTCTACTTCTTGGCCGGCGCCTAGCGATGCGTTGTCGCCGGAAGCGCCAGGCTCAGGTAGAGGCCGTCGTCCCGCATCATCAGGCCCTTGTCGCAGAAGAGGTCGAGGGCGCCCGAGACCTCGTCCTCGCTCGGAGCCGGGTCGTCGACGGACAGGTCCTTGGCTAGCGCCTCGGCGCGGTGAGGACGATCGGAGCAGGCCAGGTAGAGCTCCGCGAGCGGGCCCTCGAGGTGGTAGACCACGGGGTCGCCGGGCTGCCGGGCGTCCTCGATCTCGACCAGGCCTCTCGTCGCGCGGTACCGGAGCTGGGGTCGTTCGCCACGCTGCCAGCGCTCGCGCCACTGGATGACGCGATCCTGCAGCGGGAGCGTCGGCTCGCGCGGGATCGTGTTCTCGAAGGCGAAGTCGAAGAAGTAGGCCACGCGGTCGTGGTCGAAGCCGTCGGGATAGACGTAGATGTAGCTCTGCTCTGCGTTCACGTGGCCGGCGGGGAAGGCCTCGCGGTCGACGTACAGGGGGCTGAAGCGCTCGAGCCAGATGCGCGCGACCGAGGCGGGGGGCTGGAGGTGGCCGAGCCAGGCGACGAGTTCGGCCTGCTCCGCGTAGTCCTCGGCGTCCTCGCCCGGGAAGCCCCAGAGGATGTTCCAGGAGACGTCGAGGCCGTAGTGCGCGGCCCACCTGAGCAGATTGACGTTGTCGATGGCGCGCACGCCCTTGCGCATCAGCTTGAGCACGTGGGTGCTGAGAGACTCGATGCCCGGCTGGATCGACTCCACGCCCGCGCGCTTCATCTGGTGGACCTGCTGGCGGCGCTGGTTCGCCTTGATCTCGAAGAAGAAGCGGTAGTCGGCGCCGGTCGCCTCGAGGGCCGGGAACAGATCGCGATGGGCGGACTGGGGCACGATGTTGTCCGCCGCCTCGAAGTGGAAGATGCGATGCCGTGCGGACTGGTAGGCGAGCTCTTCGAGCA
>JAJDDC010000109.1 GCA_029260515.1 Phycisphaerales bacterium
CGGGATCTTCCGGGGGTCGGAGCCTGGCCGTCGCCAAAGATCCCGGATCGCTGACTTTCCTTGCCAAACCAAAGGTTTGGAGGAAAGCCGCGTCCGGGATGACGGTGAAAACTTAATGCGACGAATCTCTGAACCACCACACTAGTCGGCTAGGGCCATCCACAACAGCAGGCCAAGGGCGACACTCAAACAGATAACGACGAAAATCACGCGAATGCGCTGATAGCGGCCAGCGGTATAAATGGGGTCTGGTACGCGCATTTCCTTATCTAGCTTCGCTTCGCATCGGGTGGAATCTACCCCCACGCCATGGGGTTGCAAGAATAGAGGGCGGCGAACAAACGCGTGTTGAGCGAGATCAATGAGGCCAAAGGGTTCGACACTTCGGCCGATTCTATGCGCCGCAGCCCGCCCAATGACCGCGTCGGGCTATAGCGGCACCTGAGCAGGGCACCGGGAAACGGTCACCGCCTTCGCCTGCTATGCCGGCACTTAGCTCCACTTTGGACTCAAGGGCAGGCGTTGGTGCCTGGTCATTGGCACGTCCGCGTCTGATCCATCTCAGACTTTGGGCAAGTTCCTTTCC
Source organism: Phycisphaerales bacterium (assembly GCA_029260515.1). Classification (GTDB taxonomy): domain Bacteria; phylum Planctomycetota; class Phycisphaerae; order Phycisphaerales; family UBA1924; genus JAJRXR01. The sequence continues at coordinate 587 of JAJDDC010000109.1, forward strand.
CCCTGCTGAGCCACAAAGGATGGGTTATTTACTTGGCTCCCTCATCGGCTTGGATAATGCCGAATTTCAGTCCGCCTGGCTCAGCGCAAGTCGCATACCACCCGATGCCAGGTATTGCCATCTTAGGTTCTACGACAAGGCCGCCATTTGTCTGAACCCTAGAGAGGAACTCGTCGAGATTGGGAACCGGTACCGTGACCTGTGCTAGAGGCTTGCCGCCACTTATTGATGTATCCTTGATCGCGCCGATACCTCCATCTATTCCCGGCTCATCCGGCTCGCCCGTTTGAATTCTGTAATATTCATAGGGCATTGGAAACTTCTCGAAGCGCCATCCAAACACGCGCTCGAAAAACCGACGGGCCTTTCCCAAGTCCTCTACGGTGAAATCGAAGTAGGTGGGCTTCATCGTCACGCCTTTCAGATGGATCCCGAATCTAATCTTCCGTAGGGGAGTCTGTATGGCGAGGCATTGATCTCCATCAGATTGGCGATAGCGGGTCGATGATCCGCATGTCGCCTCCTGGCACTCAATGCCCGTTCCGGCCATGTCCGCTGCACGAGCGGTCCACGCCCAGCTTCGCACTCTCCGGCGTCGATGTCCGATTTCGAGCCGATGGCTTCCGCTGCGCCCTCAGGTTCGGACGTAGCCGACTCCCCCGGTGTACGGGGAATATTGATCCACATCAGACTATCTGTAAGGGGAGGTGGCGGTTCAACGGAATGACGGTATTGCATCCGCCGGTCACGTTACTTGACAACGGTCACGTGTCCGCGGAATTGAACAAGATGACATCTTCCCAGTTGGGCAGACGCCCGTGTTCGATGATAGTTGTGATTAAGGCAGCGCATAGACGCGCGCCATCTTGCAGAAAAGCGGCGTACGGTATCCTTGGAAGATCGGGAAGTTTAGCCCCACCTCCAGTAATATTGCCCTTGTGGACCGCCTTGGACCGCAGGTCGTACAACTCTCTAAACTGGAAAAAATGGGCTTTTCGCTCCGCGCCTGGCGGAGCAAGGAAGACCGCGCCGCGCAGCGCGAAACGGTATCGAAGCCCGTCGGATTGGTCCATGTCGTGAAGAAGCAAAGCCTCAAGGCCAACGCCCAGATCGATTGCACGATCCACGATGTAGGTTTGCCGCAATGCCGCGTTCAATCGCTGAAGTGAGATGCGTATTTGGACTCGAACTTCTGGCTTTAGTTCAAGAAACTGTTTGAGAAGTTCTTTAGCCCTGTTCTCGTCGAACACTCCAAGCGGTGCGACAGGGGGCAAATATTGCTCGGCTCCGTTGTGCCACCGAGCATCGTCAGGACAAGGCGCTTCTGCGTCAGGAAACTCAGTCCATGTCGCCATCACAACGGGTGCACATGGGCCGACAAGGCCCAAGCAATTCTTAATGTCTTCTATCAACAGACGCCGGTCTTCCTCGGGCGGTTCTGTCACAGTTGATGCTTCTTTGGCGGAGAGAAACAGGGGGCTGACGCGATGATTTACCACGAGGACGGCTGACGGCTCGCTCGTAGACCCGACCTCCTGCCAGCGCTTTGTGAAGGCTTTGTAGACTTTCGATTCATCGATTTCCGCCAAAGGTACAACTCTAATGTCGGGGGTAACATCGATGACCGCCTTCAAAGGTACGTTGGCCAGGATTGCGCATGTTCTTGCCCGAGCTGTATTCGAGACGATGGCCGACTCAAACTTGTCAACGGCCGCCAATGCGTTCCTATTTGCCCGGTACAGAGTCCAAAGCCACTGCGCAAAATCTTCAAGCCCTATCAGGTATCGAATTCCGCCTGCGACTAGGAATCCGTTAAAATATGTAGCGAGGGCATGATCCTTCGCCATCACCTCCGCAATACGGACGGTCGCGATTCCATCTACTCTGATAGTGCCCCCTTCGTATAAGCGCGGGTATTTGGTCAGAATGGTGTGCGGAGGTGGTTCCGCGTTTGGGCGCGCCATGTTCAGCACCTCAATGAGAGCGTGCTTATTAATTTTTCTACTAAAAGACATCGGTCGATAGTGCTATCGCACGGTACGCTGTTCAAGACTCCAAATGCGCCGTTCACTGTGCACGGAGTGTACAGAGATGGTAATGACCTGACACATGCCGCTCCCGGCCGGGGATAGTTTAGGCGGCATTTTTCGATTTTTCCTCCTTTGTGTTTTTTGGACTTGGCAGGCCGTTGCGGAAGACTTTTTCCGGGGTCCGGCCGTTCA
>JAJDDC010000110.1 GCA_029260515.1 Phycisphaerales bacterium
ATGGAAGGAGTAATTCCAATTCATCCGACCGATATCTTGGACATTGTGATTGAACATCATAGAGCTGGAGCAATGATGTTTAGCACATGGACTATGTAATTTAGTCTTAGTATATTTAGATTTGGAATAGTTAAAGGTGCAGCACAATTGTGCCGGTAACATTTAATCGTTGCCGGCCTGTGTTTCTTTAACAAAATAAATAGCCAGGGGGCACAAAGATGGATTCAACGACCCTTAAAGTAGAGTTGCAAAGTCTGGGACTTAGGATTCCTAGTACCAAGGGTATTAGGAGCGGAGGAGCTGGACCTACAGGCGGGATTCATTTGAAAATCCTTCCTGACGGGGAAGCAAATATCCCTGTTGTAGGTGATTTTGTTAAATCGTCTCCTTATTACTTGGATGAAATAAACGGTGAATATTGGATTTTTAAAGATGATATTGCTTTGGTTCAGGTAGAACCGATGGGTAATGCTAAATTCGCCGAGCATACTACCTCAGTTGGGGTATCTATGCAAAAAGTCGGTATCCTTCACTGCCCCACTACTTTTGCTACGACTTTACTTCAAACTTGTGACTTCTGGCGAGATGAGAGGAGATGTCAATTCTGTGGGATCGAAATGACTCTCAAAGATAGAAGCACTGTTGGATTTAAAAACGCTAAAAGCCTGGTTGAAACTATCAAGCTTGCAAAAGAGCTTGATGGAATTTCAAATATAGTATTTACCTCAGGAGTTGCGCCTGATGAAGAAAAAGCTCTTCAGAAGTATGCTGAAATATGCTCTGAGGTAAAAAAAGGAACTGGGCTTCCAATACAATTACAGATTATTCCGCCTGAAGACTTCTCATGGTTTCAAAGATTAAAGGATTCCGGAGTAGATGCTGTAGGTATACACATAGAGACCTTTGACCCTGAAGTGTTTGAGAGAGTTACTCCGGGAAAAGCAAATATTGGCTTTGATAGATATGTCGAATCATGGAAAGAAGCCGTGAGAGTTTTCGGGAGATGGCAGGTAAGCACGTATGTACTGGTTGGCATGGGAGAGGATCTGCAAACAGTAATAGATGGCGCGGCACTGTGCGCCGAACTAGGTGTGTATCCGTTTATTGTACCGTTTAGGCCTGTTGCAGGGACTCCTATGGAAAATGTAAAACCACCAAGTCCTGAAACAATGGAATATGTTTATAGAGAAGCAGCTAAGGTAATGGCTCAATACGACGATGCAGCCAAGAGCAGCATTGCTGGGTGCGTCAGTTGTGGGGAATGCTCTGCGCTGCCTGATTTTGAAAAAAAGGCAAAGTTAAGCAATGTTAAATTCAAGAAGTTTAAAAAGTCTATTAATGTTAGTTGATTTATAAAGAATCTAGAAAGGAAAACGAACTCAATTTAAAAAGGTGAATTTAAATGGCTCAAGATAATCTAAGAATTATAGTTATAGGAGGCGGGGCTGGCGGTATTTCAGCCGCTTCTACATCTAAAGGGCTTTTGCCTGATGCTTCTATTACTCTCTTTACAGAATTTGAAGATGTAGCTTACAGCCCGTGCGGCATCCCATTTGTCTTGGGAAAGGAAATAGAGAATTTTGATAATCTCTTTCTACAAACAGCGGAACATTATGCCAAGATTGGTATCGACCTCAGGCTACAAACTAAAGTGACTGGGATTGACGTTGAAGGACGCACAGTCAGTGTTGGTTCTGATAAGTTTGAATGGGATCGCTTGGTTATCGCGACTGGATTTGAATACGATGAGCCGGCAATACCGGGAATAGATCTTGAGAACATATGGTATGTAAAAAATATTAGACGGGCTATGGAATATGACAAAGCACTTGAGACTATGAAAAAGGCTGTAGTCGTCAGTGCTACACCGCTTGGAATAGAAATGGCCGGCAACCTAGCACATAGAGGGCTTGAATCTCATTTGATTGATGAAGGCGGGTGGTTAATGTCAGATATTGCTGATCCTGATATTATGGAGCCTGTGAAAGAATCACTTGAAGAAATGGGTGCTCAGATGCACTTTGGAACAAAGGTACTCGAGTTTAAAGGGTCCAATGGAAAAGTAACAAGTGTTGTTACATCAGAGGGCGAGATTGAATGCGATGTGGTTGTAATTGCCGCCCATAAAAAGCCTAACAATAGTTTATCAAAAGAAGCGGGAATAGAGCTAGGCGCTACAGGCGGGATTATGGTGGATGACCATATGCGCACGTCTGTAAAAGATGTATTTGCCGCAGGCGACTGCGCTGAAGTTGTTCACGGCGTTACAGATATTCCTATTCAAGGTCTTTCAGGAAGTCATGCTTACTCCCAGGGCCGTATAGCTGGATCAAATGCCGCCGGTAATGACAGAGCTTATGATCCTGTCTTTATACCATGGGGAATGATGGGAGGTAAAGTGCAAATAGGTGGAGTATCACTTGGGGAGACTCTTCATAAAGCGCTAGGAATACCACACATTGTTGCATTCTCAATGGGTATATCCAGAGCTAGATACTATCCGGGAGTAATGAGGATTCGTGTAAAACTGATTGCTGAACCCGGAACAGGAAAAGTTTTGGGCGCTCAGATGTCAGGTGGCGAGGGTATTAAAGAAAGAGCCGACTTTCTTGCGTTTGTAATTAAAAGAGGTGTGACACTTAACGAGCTCGCGTGGATGGAGAACGTATATTCACCTCCTATTGGCGCTCTAATGGAGCCTATTGCTCTGGCTGCTCAGGCAGGGCTCAGGGAAATGGCAAAATAAATTTTTTCGGAGATAAGTGATGGCTTTTGGACATTGGTTAAGAAAAAATGCTGAAAAACATCTTCAGGAAGCGGCAGCTGATGACCTGATTGCCCGCTATCCTGAGAGCTGTGAGAAGCCGTATAGGGAGAAAGGTCT
>JAJDDC010000111.1 GCA_029260515.1 Phycisphaerales bacterium
ATAGATTTTGGAAAAGGGTTCGACTTTTGAAAAACCATTCCAACGGTTCGCCTTAAATCAACAACATCCAAGTTTGTATCAAATATATTGCGCTCATCAATAAAAATATTTCCTTCATATCGAATATTCGCAATCGTATCATTCATGCGGTTAAAACATCTTAAAAATGTGGACTTCCCACATCCCGACGGACCAATAATCCCAACAACTGAATTTACTCTTATCTTTAGATTAACTTCTTTCAAAGCTTGTACAGAGTCATAATAAAAATTAAAGTCATCGACATTAATTTTAATATTGCTTTCTGTAAAATCTATCTGCTTCGATTCCTTATCTTTTAACATAACACTCATTCCATTTTTACCTTTCTTAATTTATATCGTGTAATAATCGCGGCTAAATTCATGCAGAAAATTAATATAATCAGAACTAGAGCCGTTCCGTAAGCAATGGGACGGACTTTCTCAATAGCGTGATGTTGCGTTGACATAATATAAAGATGATACGGCAAAGCCATAAATTGATCGGAAAGCGACTTGGGTAAAAATGGAAGATAAAATGCGGCACCTGTAAATAATATTGGGGCTGTTTCTCCTGCCGCACGGGATAATCCTAAAATTGCCCCTGTCAACATTCCTGGGACAGCATGAGGCAAAACATTAGTGCGAATGGATTGCCACTTCGTTGCTCCTAAAGCTAAAGAACCGTCTCTATAGGATTGTGGCACATTCTTTAAAGCTTCTTCGCTGGCTGTGATCGTCCAAGGAAGGGTCATTAAACCTAAAGTCAATCCTGCCGATAGTATCGAAGTATCTAACTGAAACATCTGAACAAACAAAACAACGCCGAAGAGCCCATAGACAATTGAAGGAACTCCTGATAAGTTGCGGATCGACATACGGATCAAACGCGTAAGCTTTCCTTTCTTAGCATATTCATTTAAATAGATGGCACAACCCATGCCTAAAGGAATTGATAAAAGAGCAGTAATCATTGTTACAAAAAACGTCCCGACAATTGCGGGAAATATCCCTCCTTCGGTCATTCCTTTCTTTGGCATAGAACTTAAAAATTCCCAATTAATGACACTTATTCCTTTGCTGAAAATATCCCAGAGAATAACAACAAGAGCTAGAATGACAAGCCATATGCACACTCTAAAAAACATAAATCCTACCATTTGTTCTGTGTGTTTGTTTTTCATCGGTTTACTTTCTCAAATCTGTGCAAAATAATGTCAGAGGCCATATTTACAAAAAACGTAATAATGAAAAGAACCAAACCCAAAGCGAATAAAGCGTAATAATGAGTTGTATTGTAAGCGACCTCCCCTAATTCAATAGCTATTGATGAGGTCAGAGTTCTAACAGGCCCTAAGAAGCTTTCCGGCATAGCAGGCGCACAGCCTGTGGCCATCAGCACCGTCATGGTCTCCCCAATAGCCCGCCCCATTCCTAACATACAAGCTGCAATGATTCCTGAAAGGGCTGCTGGAATTTTTACTTTTATAACAGTTTGCCACTTGGTCGCCCCTAAAGCTAATGAAGCTTGTTCATAGGATTGTGGAACATTAGTTAAAGCATCTTCCGATATACTAACAATTGTCGGCAAAGCCATAACAGCTAACAGGACTGAACCATTCAAGGCGTTTAAACCGTTATGCAAACCAAAAATTTTGGCCAGAAACGGTCCCACTAAAACAATACCCAAAAAACCAATAACAACGGATGGAATACCTGCTAAAATTTCAACCGTAGGTTTGGCAATTTCTCGAACACGAGGACTGGCGACATCAGACAAATAAGCAGCGGTACCTATTCCCAATGGAATAGCAATGACAAGTGCCCCGATCGTCACCATAAAGGTACTGACCAGCATTGGAATAATGCCAAATTCTTCTTTTACATACGAGGTAGGATTCCATGTCATTCCTAATAAAAATTCTTTAATATTAATTTCACTAAAAGCGGGAATAGATGTAAAAACCAAAAGGGTAAATATTCCTAAAAGAACAACGACAGAGATTATCCCGTTACAAAAGAAAAAGCCATGAATAAACTTTTCTTTAACAGAAGTATTTATCCACGGCTTTTTTATCACAACCTGCATAAGTTTATAATCCCGCCTGAGAGTTAAACTCATCATATTCTCCAGGGATAGGGAAAAATCCTTCCTCTTCGACAATCTGCTGTCCCCTTGGGCTTAGTTCATATTCAAGAAAAGCTTTGATTGCCCCTTTAGGAGAACCGTTGATATACTGATTAAGCGGACGAGATATCGGATACTTACCGCTTTTGACATCGGTAGAATTTAACGGACTCGCATAATCGCCTTTGGCATTTGCGGCAACTTTGAGGATGATTAACCCTGTTGAATTTTTAACGTAACCGACACCTACATAACCGATGCCTGAAACATCCTGCTTGACCGCCTCAACAATCTGAGCATTCCCGTTCATGCGGTTCATTTTCTGAGAATAATCTCCTTGAAGAACAGCATCACGGAAAAATACAAATGTTCCTGAATTGGATTGACGACCATAGAGGGTAATCGATCTATTCGGGCCGCCAACATCCTGCCAATTGGTAACTTCTCCCCGGAATATTTTACCGAGTTGATCTATTGTCAGCTTATCAATTGGATTGTTTGGATTCGTGATAACACTTAGCCCGTCCATTGCAATAACAACACGTTTGGCATCAATACCCAAATCAGATGCCTGATCAATTTCCTTATCTTTCATTAACCGGGACGCATTGGCAATATCACATTTATTATTCATTAGTGCCGCTACTCCTGTTCCAGACCCGCCTCCCGTCACAGCAATG
>JAJDDC010000112.1 GCA_029260515.1 Phycisphaerales bacterium
GAGCTGCGCCTCCCCGACTGGAGACTCCGCGCCCAGCAGCCGGCGTGCGTACTGATGGACGATCTCTTCCCACGCTTCCCACGGCGAAGTCACTTCCGCCAGCACACGGCCGGCAGCTACGGGCCCCACTCCCTTGCACCCGGGGTAGCCGTCCGTCGCGTCGCCGGTCAGCACCTGCGTGTAGAAGAAGAGGTCGGCGTCGCGCAGCGTCTGCTCGACCACGCCGTCGTCGGGGTGGCTCCAGTTGTAGTGGAAGCCGGGGACCGTGAGCATGTCTTTGTCGATGGAGCAGATGATGGACCGGCCGGGCACGACCTTCACCTTGGTGGTGTGGAGGATGCCCATGATGTCGTCCGCTTCCAGCCCGGGCCGGAGGAACGCCTCGTAGTGGTTGAGGACGTGCTCCCGCGCCCGCGCCCACGCCAGCGGCTTCTTGACGCCCGCACGGTTCCCCTTGTACGGGGGGTAGACGTCGTGCCGGAAGTTGCGAGTATCTGACAGACACACGATCACGTCGGTGGCGTTGGTTGCTTCCTTCACCTGCGCGATGCGCGTGTTCATCAGGTCGCAGACTTCGTCGACGTCGGCGTACTCGGTGACGACCGCTTCCTCCCACTCGAAGGCCTTCTGGCAGGCCGCGGCGCATTGGTAGACGACAATGTCGCCGTCGATCAGGGCTGTCAATCCTCTTCCCACGACACCTCCTCGAAATCGAACCAGTCTTCGAATTCAGGAACACCCCAGAAGCGTACGCAAACTCTGCGCTGCTCCCACACAAGGGCTACAACCCGTCCTGAAAACGTCAAGCCCCAGCCGCCCGGGACAGGCAGGCCCACGCGAACGCGTGCTGTGCACCCGAGGCGGGGCTCGACTAGTGCGTCTCTGCCCACGTCGCCCCCACTTTGTACTCCGCGCTCAGCCGGAGCCGCAGCCCCAACCGCTCGCCGGCGTTCACGATCGAATCGCACAGGATCTTCCCGACCTCGTCCGCCATCGCTGGCCGCGTGCCCACCTGGTCTTCGTCGTGAACCCACAGGCAGAAGCCCCAGTCCTTCTGGAACCCGAAGGTGTCGCACAGCGTGTCGAAGGCATCGACGTAGGCGTGCTTCATGATGATGGCCTCGTTGCCCTGCAGCAGCGACACCAGCGCACGGCGCGCGTCGAGCACGGGGATGCGGCGACCGTCGAGCCCCTTCAACCAGCCGCGCTTGCCAGAGATCTCGAGCGCGCCCTGCATGTCCTCGTAGCCGGCCATCTGCGTACGCATGCGGTACTGGAGCTTTGCACCCAGCTTGCGCGCCTGACTCAGAGGCGGAAGCGGCTTGTCGGTCAGGCCCCGCTCGCGCGCCTCGCGCCAGTCATCCAAGCAAATCGTCCCCTGCTTGTACTCTTGCGCCCCGAACCAAGTTGCGTAGGTCAGCGTCTTCTGGTAGTCGCGGAGGAACAGGCCGGAGGCGGCGCGCATGTATTCGTGCGCGTCCTGCTCCGGGTCTTCGATGACCGCAGCCAGCTTGCCGCCGTCGAAACGGCCGACGAAGTGCGCGTAGATTGCCAACTGCAGCGCCGAGGCGTCAGCCCCCACCAGCACCCAGCCTTTCCGGGGCGGTGTGAACAGCGCGCGGCAGCGCATGCCGATGGCCCGCTTGGACGACGGCACCTGCGCGAGGTTGGGGTCGACGTGGTTGGCGCGGTGCGACACGGCACCCGTCGGGTTGACACGGGCGTGGATCACACCGTCGCTGCCGACCTTCTTCAGCCACGCGCCAGCGCCCTCGCTCAAGTAGCCCAGCACCTTCACGTTTTCGAGGTAGTCCGCCATGCGCTTGGCGGGAGCGAACGGAAGGTCGCGGAGGATCTCGTCGCTGACCTGAATCTCTCCGCTCGGCGTGAAGTCCTGCGGCTCCCAGCCGTACTCGCGGACGAGGCGCTTGCCCACTTGCATCCGGCTGCCGGGGTTGAAGTCTTGCATCTTGATCTTGGAGTAGGCGCAGCCTGCGCGGGTGTTGACGTAGCCCTCGCAGCCCGGGCTGTGCTTCTTGGACGTGGTGCTGCGCTTCGGCGTGTGCGTCGTGCCCGCCTTCCCCTCCCGCTTGTACACCGGGGGGAACAGCTCGGCGAGTTCGCGCGCCATGTCCGCCTGCTCCTGCGTCAGCTCGGCGAGCATCGCGATGCCTGCGTCCACGTCGAAGCCGATGCCGTTCTGCTCCTGGTAGGTAACCAGCTCCGTCATGCGGGACTCGACATGCACGGCCTCCGCCGACCAGCCCTGCGCGTACACCGGGCGGTAGATCGGGTGGCACGGGCGGGCACCACGGAAGTGCTGAAGCACCTCGAAGGACGCGCCCACATCCTGCACGCAGTACTCCTGCATGTCCGCGTTCCACTTCTCCCAGCCGCCGTCGTACTCGCCCTTGCCGTCGACGCCCAGCTGCAGGCGGAACGACCACGCGGCGAGGCTGTGCCAGCCGCACATTTCGTTCGGGATGGCGTCGGCACCGCGCTTGCGCTGGAACACGAAGTCCAGGCTGCGGAGCATGTTCGGGCCGGGGTACATCGCCCGGCTCATGGCCTTGAGGTCGAGGTACTTCTGGCCGCGCACGGGGTTCCAGCCGTGGAGTTTGCGGATCATCGGAATGTCGTAGCCGCCGATGTTGAAACCGCACAGCACCTCGGCCTGCTCCAGCTCCGCCAAGAGCTCGGCGAGGTCGCCTGCAGTCGGTCCGTACTCTCGGACGTCGCCGGTGTCGAGGTCGCGGGTGACACCGCAGTGGATCTTCGTGACGTCGGCCAGCAGGTTGTCGGCTTCGAGGTCGAACAGCAGCCGCGCCATGGTGTCACTCCCTTCTACCCGATCGATCGCTGTCTTTCACGCGACGTGCTTTCACGCGACGCTTTGTATGCAGCCTCTGCGCGCTCTTGCTCTCGCAGCAGGCGCGCTTCCTTGATCAGTTCGAGACCCGCCCGCAGGCGGTGCTCGTTGTCTTCCGGCAATCTCACAGAGTTCGCAATTTCGTGTACCTCCATGGTCTCGCGGTTCGGTTTGGTGAACTGCCCGCGCGTCAGCAGCGTCAGACTGAGACTGTACAAGCCCTCAGAAGTCAGCTTGCTGAGCGGGTTCGCCTCCGCCTTCCGGTGTCCCGGCGGCGAAGGGATCGCTCGACCTTTCCCCATCCATCAACCTCCCTGTCTCGGTGTTGTAGTCGAGGTACCCGCACACGCCGGTCTGCCCGGCGAAGCGATTCTTCAGCACGCGCACAGTGGTGTCGGCGTACTTGTCCTCTGACTGTTGGTCTCGCTCCAGCGCCACCACGGCGTCGGAAAGCTGCGCGATGGCGGCGGTGCCCCGGAGATCGGCAAGGCTGATTTGCCCGCCCTCTTCGAACGACGTCCCGGTGCCCTTGCGGAGGTGACTCACGATCACCAGCCCGAATTTGCACTCCCGGGCGAGCGACGCACACCGCGTCATCGCGACGTCGATATCCTTCCGCTCGTTCTGCGACTCTAACCCGCTGACCACGATGCTGATGTGGTCGAGGAAGATCCACTTGCACCCCAGCCCCACGCTCATGTAACGCATCTTCGCCAGCAGCACGTCCGTCTCGGACGAGCCCCAGTGGTCGTAGAATTCCACGCCGCTTTCGCGCAGCGTGTCGTACGCTTGGCGCACCGCCGGGTCCTCCGGGTCGAAGCCTTGGAGGTGCAACGGCCGATTCAAGTGGATCGACATGAGGGACAGTAGCGTCGCGGTGTAGTGCTCTTCGAGAGCCACATACCCCACGCGCTCACCCTGCTGCGACAGGCTGTACGCGATCTCGCGGCAGGCCGTCGACTTGCCCACACCCGTGCCCGCGCAGAACGTCACCACCTCGCCCGTCCGCAGCCCGAACAGCTTCGCGTTCAGCCCTGCGTAGGGGTAGAGGGCTTCCGTCTTCGCCCGCGGCTGGATGATCTCTTGCCACAGGTCTTCGTCCATCGAGACGATGCCGTCGGGCCGGTACTCTTTGGCCCGCCACATGGCGTTGACGAGGTCGCCCTCGCGGCCCGCCTGTAGCATCTCATTGGCGTCCTTCAGCGGCAGCGTAGCGATGTGCGCCTTGCCGGGCGACAGCAGCGCCGCGCACTCCAGCGCAGCCTTGCGTCCGGGCTCGTCCTCGTCGAACATGAAGACGACGGCTTCGAAGCCTTCGAGAAACTCGAGCGACTTCCGCACGGACTCGGCCGCGCCCTGCGCCCCGTTCGCCACACTGACGGCGGGCCACTTCAGGTTCGTGGCTTGGCCCACGCTCATGGCGTCGAGCTCGCCCTCGGTGACGACGATCCGGCGACTGCCTTGGGCGCACTGCTGTCCGAACAGGAGCGCCTTCTTCGACTCGCCGTACCAGCGGAAGCCCTTCGCCGCGTCGCGGCCCTTCTGCGCCACCGCGCGGCCGTCTTTGTCGTAGTACGTGGCGTACTGCTCGTTGACTCCAAGGCGGTAGTCGTAGTGCTGGAGGGTCTCTTCGCGCAGACAGCGCTTGCGGATCGGTGCGTACTCGCCGGGCTTCAGTCCGGGCTTGCGGTGGTCTTTCTCGGCGTCGTACTCTGCCGGCGTACCGGCCGCGCTCTCGCGGTAGCCGCAGACAAAGCAGAAGGCGTGGCCGTCCGACCACCTGCCCATACCATTGCTGGATGAGCAGGTGTCGGACGAGCAGGGTTCGTGGCGCTGGAACGAGCCGCCCAACTAGGAGAGGCTCGCGGCTTCGGCCGGAAGCAGCTTCTGCGCAGAAGGCGGGATCGCGGTGTACAGTACGTACCGGCAGTACACCTTCCCGCCGTCGTCCACCCGGCGTGTGCTCACCACGAATTCGCCCGTGCTGTACTTCTCCCCCAGCTTGTTCAGCTCGCAGATCCGCGGCGCGAGGCGGCCGATGCCGAACACGGTCTGGGCCTGCGCGGGGCTGATGTGCCCGTGCTTGCGAAGGTACAGCGCGACGCGGCGCGTGTTGTTGGTGCTCTCGGCGATTGCCATTCGGGCGTGCCTCTCTTTGTTGTGGGTTTCAACGTATTGGACGAGGAGCCTGAGCTGCTCCAGTGTTGCGTCGCTCTTCGCCCGGTTGCAGGGCGCGCAGAGCATGTTGATGTTGCTCGGGACGTAGCCGAGGCTCGGCACCACCCGGTCGAGTTCCAGGCGGGCGGGCGTCCCGCAGCAAGTGCAGCGCCCGCCCGCGCGGGTGCGTGCCGCCTTCGCGTCGGCAGGTGTTAGGCGGTAGGGGATGCCGAGGTTTCGGTTGACCGCAGCCCTACTCATCCAGCCACGCGTCTGGCACACCGCCGAACGCGCACAGGATGCCCTTCTTGTGGCAGAAGTCCGAGTACCTGGTCTTCGAACCCCTGCGAATCGGCTGGTCGCGCATGAAGACGTACCTCACGTCGAGCTGAGGGTTCTGCTCGATCGCGAGGCACTCGTCTCGGCGCACCTCGGGGAGCCACGGGCCCTTGCACTCGATGACGATGCGCTTGCCGGTGCGTGTCGTAACCCAGAAGTCGAACGTCTTCGTCTTGGGCGCGGGGGTGAAGGGGACCGCTTCGACCTCGTAGTCGACCTCGATCCCCTTCACCAGCAGCACGTCGAGCACGGTGCGCTCGAAGCCTGACTTGAGCTTAGAAATCCGCGCCCGCGCCAGTGCCTTCTTTTTCGCCCACGTCTGATTGTTCGTCATCGCCACTGAAACGCTCCTGGAAGTCGTCGGGCGCTTCACCGGCGTCGCTGTAGCCCTCTTCCTCGTCGCCGAAGAGCGAGGCGGCGGTGCGCTCACCCTGCGAGACGAGGTCGAGCACGCGAACCGCTTCGAGCCGACAGTTGACGCCGAATCCCAGCGCCGTGTAGAAGTAGCCGAGGGTGAAGGCGACCTTCGCCGTCGTCCCGCCCCACACCGGCTTGGTCACCGGCTGGTTCTTGGCGTCGGAGACCAGCAGCTTCCCGTGCCACGTCTGGCCGGCCTTCTTGTGCTGCTTGCCATAGACGCCCGACGCCAGCTTGTTGTGCGAGAATTCGAGCGCTCCTTCGACTTCCTCCTTGGTGTCCCGGTCGATCACCGGGCGGTACGGGAGGTTGAATTCGGCGATCTTCAGCTCGGTCGGGGGCTCCGTTTCTTCGAAGGCGGCGCGCTTCTGCTCCATGTCGAGGCACTTCGCGTAGGCCTCGGCGTAGAAGGCGTCGATCTTCTGCTTCTGCGCCTGAGCTGCCTCGCCTTCGAGGATCAGCGGAGCCTTCCACTGACCTCCCGGCTTGTACTTCGTGTCGGGAGCCGCCGGGTCCAGCTTCGGAAAGCGGAGGGTGCCCGCCGGGGTGATGCCTTGCAACTCCAGTCGTCGTTGTTTCGCCACGTTCAGTCTACCTCGTTGTTGGTGGGGCTGAGCCCCTTGTTTGTGAGAGCAATGAAGGTATCCACCGCGAGCGGCGGTCCGTCGCCTTCTTCGTGAAGCGCCGCAGCGCGCAGCGCCTCGCCATCTTCGGGTGACACTTCGGAGCGTATGCCTCTCAACGGAACGCTCCGGCAACGGCCGCACCTGCAGCGAGCCCCATGATTGCGAGCGTGGAGGTGAGACACATTCCCAACGCTATCCAGACTACTTCGGTCACAGCTTCACCTCTTCCCGTAGGTACGTCGCCAGCGCGCGAAACTCCACCGGGTGCTTTTCCTTTGCGCCGCGCAGCACGCGCTCGGAAGCTTCCAGAACGCGGCGCGGGTCCAAGCGGACGTGGGCGCACACGTAGAGGAACAACGTCGCGGCGGCGGCGACAAGGTACTCGGGCTGGAAGCGCTGCCACACGGTCATCGCGGCCAGCGCCGCGTCTTTGAACTGCAAGACGTCGAGTTCGTAGAGCTTGTCCAGGCGCACCTACTGCACCTCCCGCGGCCGTTCGTGGATGGGGACTTCTTCGCCGTCGTACTGCGGAACCTTGCGCTCGTAGTCCAGCTCGACCTTGCCGATGTGGACGAGGCAGTGCGTGAGGCGGCCGGGAACGACCTTGCGGTGGTGTGCCTCGACGCGGGCGTACAGCGTGCCGTTCCAGCTGCGAATCCATTCGCGCTCGCCCGGACGCAAGAACAGCGCGCCTTGGCGGCGGGGCATGTAGCTGGCGGGACTGTTCTCGTCGAACGTCGTGTACCCCGCCGGGAGGTAGTGCGTGCTGAGAGCCACGGTGCAGGGCGACATTTCGTCGTTCGTCACGACCATGTCGATCTGGCCGGTCGAAGGCCCCTTCAGCAGCGCCCACGGTGGGTCGAATTTGTCGGGCATGCCGTCGTGGAAGACAGCCACGGCGCGGCCCTGCGAGTCGCCCTTCAGTGTCGGCCCGACGGGGTAGCCGGGCGTGTTGTTCAGGAACGGCGTGTTGCTGCCCCATACCGCGAACGGCACCTGCCCGTTGTTGCCGGTCACGACGTAGACGTGTGTCTCGTCCCGGTCGAGCGCGTAGTTCTGCTGCGAACCCATGAACTGGATCGGCGCGTACTGCATCCGGTCCCATGAGCGGTGCCACGCCTGGAGGCTCGAGCGATCCGGCGCGGGGCCGGTGAAGACACACACAGGGCGGGAGGCCGTCTCGCGGACGACGACGTGCGCGAAGCGGTAGCCCTGCATGTGGACGGCGACAGGGCGCGAGGCGCGCTGGTCACCGGTGTGGTCGAGAAGGCGCGATGGCGCGTAGATCAGGTCGGCCAAAGGGCCCTCCGAAGAAAAACGAAGAGCGGGACCAAGGGCCGCCCGTTCTGCCCCTGATCCCGCTCTGTTGCCAATGCTCCCCAACACCCCTGAAGGTCGGCTTGGCTCTGCTGTAGGCATACTTTAGCGGGGACGTCATCTCGCGAAGTTGGAGACAAACACGGAGAGCGCCAAGAGCCCCACGGCAAGCATGAGTGACTCCGGCGGCTCGCTCAGGTAGATCACGTTCGACGGTTCCGACTCCAGCCTCTCCAGCAGCTGCCCCTGCGGGAAACCTACCGCCCGCGCCCGGTAGTACGCCTCTGCGTGCGGGCCGAACACCCAGAAGTCGCCTGCCTCGTCGGGGAACACCGCGACGTAGAATTCCCAGAAGGCCTCGTCGTAGGACTGTTCGGTGACGACGATGTCGACCGGAACAGACCCCTGTGTGTAGCCGACGATGTCCTGCGCCTGAGTCGCGCGGCCCACAAGAAGAATGCAGAGGCAAGAGAACACCGCCGCCCAGATCACAATTTCGGTTCTGTCCAATGGAACCTCCCTCTGTTGAAGTGGTGGGTCGGGCAGGCCTCGAACCTGCATCCGTGGGGTTACAGCCCAGTGCTCTACCCGCTTGAGCTACCGACCCTGACGCTAGCTTAGGCGAAAAAGAATTCCGCCGCCAGCACGTTGTTGATGTCGTACTCACCCTTCTCGGGCAGCACGAACGGCGGCATGCCCGCCTGGTTGGCCTCCGCGAACGCGGCGAACGGACAATACTCGGTGTACATCCGCACGAACTCCTCGCGCAGCGCGGCATCCATCTTCGGGGCGTCACAAGCGTGTGTACCGAACGAGTCGTGAACCATGGCCCAACTCGTCCCCGCCGGCATGGCGCAGACCGTCATGGTCATGTGGGCCGCGTCCATGGAGTGGACGACGTTGGGCGCGATGGCCGCCGCCATCTTTCGCCTGTTGATCGACTTCAGCTCCTGCCGCAGGCGCAACTGCAGCGACCCCATGATCTGCGTCTTGATCATCAAACGCTTCGTGTTGCGGTACACCTGCTCGATCGGGAAACCCGTCGGCGCGACCCAGCGCACCTGGTGGTCGGCCTTCACCAGCGCGTCCGTCGCGTCCTGCAGCCACGTCATCGCCCGCACCGCAGCCACGACGGTCTCCTCGATCGCTTCGAGGATGACGCGCGTGAGGTACATGGCGGAGCCCCAGACGTCCTCCAAGGGGAGCCCGGGCTGCCCGGCCTCGAGCAGCTCGTCGTCGCGCTTCCGCAGCCACTTCATGAGCTGGGTCTGCGCGCCGTGCGCGGTCACCCCGTACGGCAGCGTCATGACTTGCCGCTTGACGATGTCGCGGCCGAGGAGGCCAGAGGCGAGCCACTCGCGCGCCAGCTTCGGGTGCGGGGCGGGGTTTTCCTGCCTACCGTGCGCTGAGGCGTACTGCAGTTTCCCCGCCACGACCTCCGCCACCCGCCCGTAGATGTCCCGCGGGCTATCCCCGGGCAGCAGGTTGACCTCTTCGGCGCTCGCCAGATCCCGCAGCATCGCGGCGAAGTGCTGGATGCCGTTGCAGCTGCCATCGCGGCTGATCACCTGCCGGCTGGGGAAGTCCAGGCTGTTCTCCGTGGCCTCCCACTCGGCGAACTCCAAGCACCACGCGAGGAATTGCCACGGGTCGTCGGCCTCGGCCCACCAGAAGTCGCTCAGAGGGTCGTTCCCGATGCCCCGGAGCCGCTCGGCGTGCTCCATGACCCAGTCCTCGCGGTCTTCGAAGCTGACCTTGTCGTGGCCCCAGTGGTTCGCCCCCTGTGTCACGAAGGCCCGGGCCCCCTCGTCCGTCCCCAGCGGCTTGGCCTTGGCGAACTCGAGCAGGCCCCGGGCGACGTCGCTCCCCTGCGGCTGCAGGAACAGCGGGGCGGCGTAGGCCCGCCCACGCCAGTCCACCTGATGCGGGAAGTAGATCGCCGGAGCGCCCCGGAACTCCCGGGCCGTCTCCCTGATCTGCGCCACGGCGAGCAGCTTCGACTTGCGCCGCACCTCTTTCTCGACCGCGATGTTGTTGGCGCGCTTCCACGCTTTCAGCATTTCCTTCTGGTCGCCGGTGAGCTCGGTGCCCTTCGGCGGGAGGTCGAGCGGACGCATGGGCTTGTCGATGGCCGTCCGCGAGGGGAGGTTCTTGACGTTCACCCCGGTCGACCAGACGTAGTCGAGCACCTCGGCCACGTCCTCGTTGATCCGCCAGCCCGTGGCCTGCGTCTCGTTGACCATCCGATAGACCGTCGGGCAATCTTCGGGCAATACCTGCGAGCCCCGCCCCTTGACGAACGGGAGCTGCATCGTGGCGTAGCCCCCGGCATCCGGCCCCGTCCACGGCACCGGCGGGGTGCGGAGCGGGAGGTACCACGGCTGCCCGGCCTCCAACTTGGCGTCCCGCAACGACAGCGCTGCCACCATCTCGTCGGTGGGGACCAGGATCGAGGCGCGGCGGTGCTTCATGACCTTGATGGTGCCCGTGGCGTCCAGCATCAGCTCGATCAGCTTCGCGCCGACGCGCGCCCGGAGCTTCTGCCCCCACTCCGGCCACGGCGTCACCCCGTCGTTGCTCTTCATGGCGTGGGCTACCACCCGCTTCTTGTAGCGGTAGTCCCGGCTGGTCCCGACCTTCTCGATGGCGGCCTTGTGGCCCACCTTGTCCTCCCGCTTGAACGCCCGGAAGCGGCACTCGTCCTCGACGCGCGTGCCAATCATCATCGCGGTCGAGGCCAGGCGGCGCTTCAGGCTCAGGCTGTCGAAGACTGTGCGGGTGGCGATCAGTGCGACCACCTCGGGGGGGAGGAGGCGGAGCTTCGGGAGTGCCGAGGACCGCTTCCCCACCGCCGACTTGCGCTGGTCGCACGCCGCGTGGACGGCCTCGGCAAGCTTCGGCACGGCCACGGCGAGCAGCTCGGCCCCCGCCCCGTGCGTCGACATGCGCCCCTTCTCGGAGGCCTCGGCGCTGGCCTTCTGGAAGCGGCGCACGCCGCGGGCTTGCTGGTCGATCTCGCTTCGGTAGTCGATTGCGAGAGTCGAAGTGTCGCTGTTCAAGGAATGCCCCCTTCGTTTTAATGTTGCTGCGGCCTATGAAAAGATCTTTGACGCGCGGAGGTCACTACTTCAAAGCAGCCCCAGCGCGCGCCTCTCCGCGAGTGTCAGCTTGCCGAGGCCCTTCCTGCGATGCTGCTCGACAGTGAGGCGGTCATTCCGCGCCAGGTCGCGAATACGGTGCCTGTACTCCCATTGCAGGGCAAGCTGGGAGAGTTGTTGCGTGCGCCGCGCTGCCCGAAGCGCTTCCAGTGCCTCACAGGCCACCCGGGTCGCTACCTCGGTCTCGTCGAGCGCCACGCCGAGGGTCCGCTTGTTCTCAGCGATCTGCTGCTCCCTCTCCGAAGGTCCGTCGCTTTGGCAGGGCATCAGGCCTCCTCTTCGATGATTTCTTCCACCCACCAGCGGAAGTAGCCGTGGTCCCCGAACCCCAGCCCCAGCCGTTCCAAGGCGGGGCGCACCACCTCTCGAACGAACATGGCGCGGGCGTACGGAGCCGTTCTGTGGTTGTGGTTCCACGCCCAAACGGTCCGGCCGGCGCGAGCCTTGTAGCACTCCATGGCGTCCGCCACGGTGTGCTCGGAGCTGTCGTAGGCTTCCTCGGTCGACCTCTCGAAAACCAGCGCGATCTTGGGGGCAGAACGGTTGAAGATGAATTCCCCGCGCAGGCCGCTCCCGCACACGCCCGAGGACTTGACGTCGGGATCTTCCCCGGCTCCGTAGTACCAACCGGGGGTGTGGCGCTTCGTGCTTTTGGTGAGGATGATTTCGGCTCGTTCCATTGGTTTGGTGCTCCCTTTGGCGACGCGCTGTTGGCGCCTTTGCTGGTTTGACAAACCCTTCGGTAGTGTACCTAGGTTCTGCCTAGGCAGTGCCTTGGCACCCCCCACCTCCACCCCCTCCTACCAGCTGCTTCCAAGGCCTGCTCTGGGTTCTGGGTGGGGGTCGTCGTGGGGTGGTTCGCCCGGGCGGTGCCTAGGTACCCCTGTAGTCTCCCAAAGGCATACTTTAGAGGACCCTAGCGTTTCCGGGCACTTACGAGGCCTGACCGCAGTCGGGCTCTAGCGTCTTCTCCTGGCGTTTCAGGGGGGACAACGAAACCCTCCACACCCCGGCTCCAAGGGGTTTCACGGAAATCTCCCGCACCCTTCCGTGTGCCAGCGCCGCCCCACCCGTGGCGAGCAGCAGGCTGTGCGTGTCGGCGCGGTTGAGCGTCGTGCGCCCTCCCACAACGGAGCAGATGAAATTCAAAGCACCTCGGGCTTTTTCGGTCACTCACCACCCCCTGATCAAGGCGAGAACCTCGGCAGCCACCCAAGCCTGCCCGGCCTCGCTGAAGTGGACCCCGTCGGGCCCGAAGTATTCCGCCCGCGCGCCCCGCAGGTCGAGGCACTCGAAAGCCGGAACCCACGCGCAAGCCACGTCCAACCAGTCCGCCAGCTCGGCGGTGAGCGCGTCGTACGTGGGCCCGACGAGCAGCACCCGCCGCTCGCAGTCCGCCGCCAACGCTGTCTGCGCCACGTCCACCGCGGCGCTGAGCGGCAGCCCCCAGATCCACACGTCGTTGTGGCCGAGGTGGAAGAAGCAGAAGTCCCGCACGTACGGGGCCGCCGGCCGCGTCCACTGCGTGAGCGGCTGCGTCTTCCAAGCTGCGGCGACCGACCCCCCGACCGCGAGGTTGAAGACCGAGGCGTCGACCTCGGCGCGCAGGAGCTCGGGCCAGTAGCTGTCGGTGTGGCGGCCATTGGCGAGGGAGTGGCCCACGACGACGATCCGGTCCAGCCCGACGGGCTCGAGAGCGTTCGCCGGGGCGGCGAGAGCGGCGGTCCAGGCGGCCCACCACAGCGCGCCGAGGACGAGCAGCCACCAGCGCACACGCCGCAGCCGCCCCCTCAAACGGCCGTCCTCACTTTGATGCGGTCGTTCAGGGCCGGGATACCCGCTTCTTGGAGCTTTCGCTTCCGCTCGCGGGTCTGGTAGACCGGGAAGAGGCAGCCATCCACCGCCGACAGGACGGCAACAGCCACGTCAGCGGCGTACAGCACCGCGGCTCCTCCCACGCCGATCTCCACTCGCACGTTCACCGGCGACGGGTCTGCGGGCGTCTCTTGGAGTTTGAACTGCATGTCTATTTCTCCCAGTTGATGGAGTCCACCAACACGCGCAACTGCGCGAGCGGCGACCCCTTTGCGTAGCGGTTGAGTGTCTCCCCCTGCTGGGTGTGCCCGACGAGCGCCCCGATCAGGCTCGGGTCGTGGCCTTGGTCCCGCAGGTGCGTCACCACCGAGTGGCGCAGGGAGTAGAGCGTGAGGCGCTTGTCGGCGATGCCGAGGGTTTTCCGCAGCGTGACTTCGTTGAAGTGTCGGCTGGCCCGGGCTGCGAGGCGGCCGGAGCTGCTAGGTGCGACGAGGAGCGGAAAGAGGGGGGCGTACTCGTTCCGCAGCGTCCGCACACCCAGCGGGCCGGGCACTTCGCGCAGGCGCAGCACGCCCGCTGCCCGCAGTGTCTTGTGGATCGGGACGAGGCGGCGGCTCGCGGCGTTCTTCCGGCGCTGCTGCGGCAGGTACAAGGCAGGAAGGGCGGGCCCTACGGCGGTGAGGTCGAATACCCACCCGCCGTCGGCTGTCTCCCTGAGATCGCCGACGCGCAGCTGTGCGACTTCCTCGGGGCGCATGCCGCTGTAAGCCATGATCAAGGGAATCCACGTCGCGTCTGAGGGAGTCGGGCGCTTGAGCGTCTCCCATTCGATCGCCCGCACCTGCTCGACCGTGAAAGCGCGCCGCTGGTCGCGCGCCGCCGCCTGCCGCACCTTCAAACCTTCGGCCGGGTTGGTGGTGCGCAGGCCCTCCCGCACGGTCCACGCGAAGAACGCGCGAAGCGCCGCCGTGTGCTGGTTGACGGTGCCGGGGCTGAACCGGGCCTTCAAGCGATCACGATGATCGCGAAGGTGCGCGCGCGAAACTTCGGTCACGCGCACCATACCGCGCCAGTTGAAAAGGGCTACGTCCGCGCTGGGAGGTTTTAAACCGTCCCTGAAATACCCCAACTGCTGGCGTACGTTTGCGAGGTGTAGCGCGGACACCTCACCTCCACGGTCCTTGAGATACACGGCGAGCGCGTTGTCGAGGGTGGTTCCGAACGGGCGGTGCCCTGAGGCGGCCGAGGCGGGCCCGGGTGCTTCTTTCAGGGAGGGCCCGGGCCCGTCGAGCACCCCAGCGAAATCGCCAAACTTCGACCATCCTCGACGCTCTCGCGGCCCTGCAACATTTTGTTGCACCTCAAGACTTGAGCCCGCCTGTCCGGCCAACGCCTTCTCGATACGGTCGAGCTGGAGTTCCAGCCCGGCGAGCCGGTTCAGGATCTGCCGGTTGCCGTTCGTCTGGTCGCCCGGCAGGCACCGCCGCTGCCAGCTGTCGTGGACTTCGAGCAGCCGCCGGTGGAATTCGCGGTCTTCATCGTTCTGTTTTCGGATCACTGGGCTCCCTTCTGAGGCCGTTGGGTAGACCTCTGCTGTAGGCATACTTTAGGCGAGCCCCTCACCAACGGCCCCCCAGCTCCCGAAAGAACCGGTCGCCTGCCCGGCGCAGGAAGCCCGTCCGTGTCAGCAGCTCCACTCCGGCACAGTAGACGCCGATCGCACCCCGCGCCTCCGCCCCGGTGATCGCCCGGGCCTCACCAGGGAACAGCCGCGCGAGCAGCCGGCAGCGCAGCCAGAACTCGCGGGCGTGGCGTTCGTGCCCTATGTGGCTCATGCCGCAGGCGTCCAGCGCGCGTTCGAGGTCTTCGCGTGAGGCGCTCACGTGCGCTCCCCCTTCGTCAAGTACTCGCTTGGCAGACGCGCCGCGCTCCGCCGACATTGTGTCGACAGCGCGTAGTTCTGCGCGTGGGCTCCGTCGCGGAAGGGCGTCAGCTCGACCTGGATTTCTCCGGCGGGCCTCAGCCGCAGCGCCAGCACCCTACCCACGCGGTCAGGCACACGCACCCCCTGCCACCTCGCGCCGGTGGCCCGCACGACCATCCCGACGTCGATCATCCCCCACGCCCCGGGCGTCGGCCCCACGATGGTCGGCAGGCGCACCACCGCCGGCACGCGCGTTCGTCGCGTTCGCTTTCTCACTTCGGCTCCCTCCTAGTGCGCTGCCACAAAATCCAGGCAGCCTTGATCCACTCGAAAATCACTTGTCACCTCCCGTCGTCAGTCGATTCTGATCGGCATGGCAATGATCGTTAGTGTTTCGTCAGGGTCGGTACTCGTGACCTTGACGGAGCGATCGGGGCCGTGGAACTGGAACCGGAGTGCCATGTTTTTGTCACCCTTGACGCTGTTCGCGTGTTTCGCGAATTCTTTCGCCGTCTTGACCAACGATTCGAGCACCTTGAGCCCGAGCGCGATTTCGTATTCCTTTTCGGGAAGCTGCGCGACCACCCGCCAGTCGGGGTAGTCGCCCGCCCGTTCTTCGACGGTGGTAGTCGATGCGCCGTTGCGGGTGACGGTGACGCGCCTGGGGTCAAGCCCTGGAGTGCCATCGGTCACAGGCTCCACTTTGATTTGCGTCGTGTGACCCTCGGCGCTGCGGATGAGCGTCTTCGCCGTCGCGATCGGGAACGAGTAGCACTCGTTTTCCAAAGGTTGCGTCCCGAGCGGTTCGGTGCCAACGGTGGCCAGAATGTGGCCATCGGTTGCCACGGTTCGCCCGCTCGGCTCGAACCGGACGCACCCGATATTGAGGCGGGTGGCGCCTTTCGATGCCGCGTGGATGACTGCAAAATGTTCGGACGTTCGATCGAATTGCTTCATGGTAGTTTTCTCCAAGTTGGTTGATTTGGGCTAGCGAGTCCGACAATCCCACCCGCTGATAGGCCGATGGAATCTCCCACGTGTCAACTCGTCAGTACTTGGTCTCAAACGCCTGGCAGACGGCGGATGTTAGACCGCCGTTTCGTCGTCTAAGGCTTCCGCATGAGTGCGAGGCAGTCGGCAGTGTCGAAGACCGTTCGCGGGTCGGTCACAGGACAATACCGCTCGCAGGGCTGGCCCTCTTCGACGGGGAGCCGGTAGCAGCCCGCGCTGGGGCACCATGCCTCGGGGATGTGGAGCCGGTCGTGTTCGGCGATGCTGTGAACGCAGGGCTCGCAGACGTCGCCGGAGCCTTCCCAGTTGTACTCGGCAACCTCGCCGCAGTAGTCGCACGCCGTGTCGGAATAGGCAAGCCGGATGATCGAAGGGTTGCCGGTTACGCTCATGACGGCGCTCCCTGAGTGTGCCTAAGGATCGCGAATGCTTCCGCGGTCTTGGCTTTGAGGTTTAGCATGACGGCGCGTCCGGGTTCGGGTCGTTCGCGTCGAAGTCGTCCAGATCCCGCAGGGCCTCGTTGAGATCCGCCTCCATCGCGGCATAGGCGAGCACGACCGTGTTCAGGACGCCATCGCCGACGAGCCCGCCGCTTCCGTAGTTCTCGACGTAGGCTCCGTCATTGTCCGATGCGTCGAGTACCGAGAAGTTGTAGGCCGCGAAGATGACCCACTGGTGACCGTCGATGGTCTGCCAGATCCATTCCGAGAGTCCTTCGCGGGCTTGCTCCCCGGTGCCGAATTCGCCATCACGCGCGTAGCGTGCGGCCTCTTCGGCAAGGGATCGGATCTCTTTTAGGTATTCGGTTCGGCTGATTTCTGACATGGTGTTTTCCCTTGTTGTGTGGTGGGCTACCGAGCCCATTCGCGACAACCTCTTTTTACAGAACGTATCGGAGCCTGCAACCCCCAGCTTGAGAAAAAAAACCACACACCCTCAAAAAAAAATAGATACGTCAGGTGACGCGAACGCGCCGCCTACATTCCCAACACGCCACGTCCAACCTACGCAACGCCACGGCAAGCCTAACGCCACGCGCTGGCCGACCCCTTGGTACCATCCTA
This sequence comes from Phycisphaerales bacterium, assembly GCA_029260515.1. Lineage (GTDB taxonomy): Bacteria > Planctomycetota > Phycisphaerae > Phycisphaerales > UBA1924 > JAJRXR01. The sequence goes on from JAJDDC010000112.1 coordinate 16,698, forward strand.
GCACGATGGTACGGCTGCCGGTGGCGGAGGACGTCCCTCACGCTACGCTGAGCGGCGACGACGCTACGCGACGCGAGCGGCTGGCTCGACGCGTGGCGGCGGAAGGCGGGCCCATGGGGGAAAGATAGGAGGCGCGGCTTTATCGTAGCCCCTTCAGAAATGCTCAACAAAACATTCCGGCCCCGCCACGGGGCCCTTGAGAGCAGACAAGGCGAACCTGCCGGCTCTCAAGGGCAGCTCTCAAGCCTATGCCTGGGCTTCCAAGAAGGCCCGGACAAAGCAGTCTTTGGCTTCGAGAAGCTTGCGGAGCCCCACCGTTTTCTCCGCCGATTCCGGCAGCAGCTCGTCGAGCGCCTCGGCAGCGCCCGCAACCAGTACGGAGGGGGCCTGAAGGTGCGCCGGCAGATGCTCGAAGACGAAGAATCGCAGGAGGTTGGGTCTGGGTGCTCTAGAGCTCATGGTGTGTTCCTTTTTTTTTCTGGTTGGTTGGAAAAGCTACAGCCCACCTCTGCAAGCCACAATCAAGTAGTCCGTGTCCGTCTGCCCGGTGCCACAGCTTGACGTGGCCCCGTCGGTGAAGTTCCACAGGCTTTCGCAGACCCCGGCGCTCAAGGCGTCGCAGATCTCAGTGCCTGTGTTGACGATCGCGTCCGCCTGGAAGGCCACGGTCCGCAAGTTGTCGGCCACGGTGGTCGTCTTGAGCGTCGACGAGGCGTCCCTGAACAGCCACGACCGCTCGCTGCCGCCGCGCTCCACGACCGACCCGGAGACGTTCAAGGCGTCGATCTGGGTCTCCGACCGGGAGCTGACGAAGCGCTCCGCCGTGGTGAAGCCGTTGCCGTTCTCGGGCGTGTTGAAGGCGACGTTGAAGGTGCCCATGGCTGTCGGGAAGTTCCCGGCTCCGCAGGCGCTGCTGCAGATGTCGACCCCGCTGTTCGGCAGGTTCTCGTCCATGAACGTGACGTCGACGTCCCACACCCCGGTGTTGCCGAGGATGATGGCCCAGTCGATCGCCGAGGCGCTACCCCGGTCACCTCCGAAGCGTGAGTAGCGGACGTCGCGGAACTTAACGTCCCAGATGTCGGAGGTGGCGTGCGGCTGGACGGCCACGCCGGCCGCGGAGCGGTGGAAGGTCGAGTCGGCGACGTCGAGGATGCCGCCGGTGAGGCCGTCGGTGCCGGCGATCTCGATGTAGCCCCGATCGACGTAGGAGTTCCGCACGGTGACTCGAGAGTCTCCCACCAGCTTCATGAAGCGCGGGGAATCCGTGTAGCGCTCCGCCGAGTACCTCACGTTGTCCACCAGGTAGCTGGCGGCCTCGTCGGTGTCGCAGGAGCCCTTCGCGTCGATGCCGATGGGGCCGGCGAGCTCGACGCCCTCGATCAGCCAGTGCGTGCAGCCGTCAGCGTTCTGGCCGATCGCAATGGTGCTGTTGCTGAGCGCCGGGGAGCCCCAGCTACCGCCGATGACCGCCACGTTGTGGTCGACGGTCGTGTCGGTGTGGTTGTACTGGAAGGCCTCCAGGCCTCCGCCCTCCCAGATTTCGTAGACGTCCCCGGCCGCCGGGTTCGTCGCCCAGGTGTCGTTGACCTCCTGCCCGCCCACGAAGCCGTCTTCGATCCGCCGGTACTCGCGCGTGGGCTGGTCGCAGCGGAGGCAGATGACGCCCTCCAGGTAGTCGTCGACCACCAGCGTCTGCGAGGAGTCCAGCAGGGAGCTGTTCGGGGCCCCCTCGGTGTCGCCGTCTTCGTCGCAGTGGCCGTCAGGGGCCGTCGTCAGGGTGGTCTGAGGGCCGCCGCCCGCCGCGGGCGTGTCGTAGACGTCGGTGCAGGCGGCACTGACGGTGCTGCGGACCATGACGGTCCCCGGGATCGCAGCCCCGGCCCGCCTGAATTCGCACCGGACGTCGACCAGGGTGAGCGAGGAGCCCACCAGACCGAGGTCCGCGTTGACCCTCAGGCACCCCGCGGCGACGCCCCCGCTCGGCTCATCGACCCCCGGGGCCAAGTCCCAGATGATCTTCGCGCCGTTCGCGGCGAAGACCGTGGTGTCGTACTCGACGGCCGTGTAGGTGACCGGGATGACCACCGCGGCGTACGTGGGTGTGCCCGTGGTGTTGCCGATGCTGCCCGTCATGGTCTTCGTCTGGATGCACATGCGCTCGTTGCCCAGGATGCAGGCGGTCAGCGCGGCGGGTGTGTTCGTGACGGGGGCGCGGGCGCACTCGATGGGCTGCGCGGTCTTCAAGGCGCAGGCCGCGCGCGGGATGGGGTCGTCGAAGAGGTTCAGGAGCGCCTGCCGGATCGACGTTGGGGCGTTCACAGCGGCCACAGCGTCGAGGGGGAGGAAGGCGAAGGCGACGGCGGCGATCAGGAAGGCGAGGGTACGCTTCACGGTAGGGTGTTCCTTTCACAGTTCGAGATTTGAGTTAGCTCCGCCCGGAACGAGTGGAGGGTGTGCTCCTGCGCGGCGATGAGGGTGCCCAGGTAGAACTGGATGCACTCGTCGACCTCGAAGGAGTACCGGCTGTTCCAGCCCAGTTTGGTGTATTCACCTGTGGCGTGGCTGCCGGGGATGGTGCGCGTCGAGGCGGGGGGGTCGCCCTGCGTCAGGACGTTGGCGTAGTATAGGCCGGAGCCCGTGTCGTCCTGCGTCGTCATCTCCCAAGCCACCTCAACCTCGATAGGGTCGGGCGCGCCCGCGAGTTGGTCGGTGATGGAGGGGGTGTAGCAGACGGCGACGTTGATGGTTGTGGGAGGGTCGTTGACCCCGACCAGATTCCACCAGTTGAAGTTGTCGTAGCGCTCGATGACGTCGCCGGTCTTCGCGATCACCGGCTGGAAGTCTAGGAAGCCGCCGAGGGTGATCTCAGGCAGCGGCCCCAGCGACGAGTCGTGGTTGAAGACGGCCACGCTGCAAGCGTCGCCTTGGTAGCGCGTGACCTTGGCCTCGGCGGGTGCGGCGCACCTCGAAGTCGCTAACAACAGCAATCCCAGCAGCAGGGCGACAGCCCACTGCTCCGCCAAATCTGCCAACCGCATCAGTCCTCCTCCTTGCAGTCGAGCTGGCGCAGCGCGAAGTAGGCCGAGAAGGACGTGAGCGTCGGAGAGAACCCGCTGGAGTCCATGGCAACGATGCCGAGGCAGTCGTCAGGCTGCAGCGTCTGGTACATCTCGGAGTTCACGAAGTCGGCAGCGCCGCTGGTTGCCCGGGTGTACTGCACGGGCCGCTCGAAATCGTCGGCGTCGCCGCCGTCGGGGACCGTGTCGGGGCCCGCGACCTTCTGCACTCCGAAGATCATCGAGCCGGTCGCGTTCGGCTGGAACGAGTACCCGTAGGCGACCTCGTAGTCGTGGGGAAGCCCGTCGCGCGGTGTGAAGCATACCGCGGCCTTGTTCGCCGTGGTCGTGAACGTCCAGTCCCCGTGGCGCTGCACCAGCGCGGAGCGGATGGAGTCGTTGATCGTCACGGTTTCCGCGTAGCCGAACGTGTATGCCTCGGTGCCTGAGGCCAGCCCTCGGCCGTCCCAGTCGACGCGCGTGAATTCGCAGCTCTGGTTTACCACCCGGTAGAGGCCCGGGCGGATGCTTTGGGCCGCCGCGCCCTCGACGAGAAGCGCGATCAGGCAGGCGGCCGAGACGAGCAGCCCGATGAGCGCAAGGGCGATTTGGAGCTGTTGGCGCATAGGGACTCCTACAGAGTGTCGTGCCACCCCTTCTGGGGCTGGCGGCCTCGGATGTTCTCCACGAACTTCTTCAGCTCTTTGTCGATGCGGTCGGCCTTGCGTTTCTTGGACTGCAGCCGCGGGTTCAGCCCAAGGTGGTCTTGGGCCTTCCGAACCGCGCCGCTCAGCGCGTCCATCCAGTCGTCGTACTTCAGGCAGCCACGGTCGCTGGTCAGGCGCGTCATCTGATAGAAGCCGCTCTTCAGTGCGGCGTCCACGTCGAGCGAGCGCTCCTTCGCCCGGGTGATGTCCTTCACCAAGCTCTCGTCGATGACGATGCGGTGGGCGGACAGGACCGGCTCCAAGGTGTCGATGATCCGCAGTTCTTTCTGCCCGGTGACGTTCTCCTCCTCGAGACTGCAGCCCTTGTGCAGGCGGCCGTCGCGGCGCAGGCGGTACGTCTCATGCAGCACGGGCGAGAACAGCTCGGTCCACATGCCGTCGCCGAAGTTGCTCTCGACGACGACCTCGTTGACCCGGTGCTCCTTCGCCAGCAAGGCGAGCGCCGTCAGCGTGCGCTTGTCGTAGCCGCCTGCGAAGGCTCCCCATCCCCGCTTTGGGATGAACAGCACGCCGTTGAGGCCTTTGACGATCGCGTAGGTGGTCTGGTCTTTACCGCGGCCCGACGGGTCGATGTACATGCACGAGAAGCCGTACTCGCTGAAGGCGTCGCTGACGTGCATGGGCTTCTGGAAAGTGTCGCCGTGCAGCCCCACGCGCGGGAGGTGCTCGAGAGTGTGCTTCTGCGCGCCGCTCCAGACAACTCGGTCGGGGGCGACGGTGTCGTCCACGTCCATGACGATAAAGTCCCCGGTCTTCAGGGGGTGTTTGTTCTCGTCGCCGGGGGTGGTGTCGAGCATGAACTGCAGCGCGTAGCCCGCCGCGCCGTATTCGACCTGGCGTTCGGCGAGCTCGGCGTTGTCGAAGCGATCGGGGTCGCACGCGCTGCCCGGCGGGGCGTCCATGATACCGGGCGCAAGGCGGCCTTGGTACCGCGCGGCGTCGACCGGTACCTGCGCGGGCCAGATGCGGAGGGTGTACCCGCGGTCCTCCAAGGCGTTGTAGAGGCTGTCCTCGACCTGGTAGGTGCCGAGGAACGTGCAGCCGCCGTGCGTGTTGTTCGCCTGCGGCGTGAGGACGGCCCCGCCCAGCTCGGCCACCCGCGAGATCAACTTTTCGCGCTGGGTAGACGTCTCGGAGTTGTTGGGGACCTCGACGTCGTCGCCTACGATGTAGTCGGCGCGCGAGCCGGCGATCTGCCCGGTGATGCCCACCGACTTGACGGAGGGGGCGTGGGCAGCGGTGCAGCCGCGGACGTCGAAGGCTACGTTGCTGTCGCGGTCGCCGCGGCGTGGGTCGGGCGCGAGGTGGTGCAGGAACTCGACCTCGCCGAGGAGGCGCTTGGTGAAGATCGAGAATGCGTCGGAGCGCTCCTTCGAGGCGGAGACAACGAGCACCTTGACGTCCACGTCGTTCCACAGGAGCCACAGCACGTAGGCGCTGGTGATCCAGCTCTTGCCCACCCCGCGGAACGCCATGATGACCTTCCGGCGGGGCCCGTGCTGCAGGTAGTGCGCGATCTCGTACTGCCGGGGCGTCGGATCGGGCAGGCCGAGGTGCTTCCAGATGATGTAGAGGAAGACCCGAAAGTCGGTGCGGGCGGCGTTGAGGGCCCGGCTACTGACCACGAAACTGCGGGGCCTCTCCGGCAGGGTCGACGGGCATGACCGCCGCACAAGGGAAGCGCTCCTTACAAGCGCGACAGCGCCCGCGCCAGTTCTTGGAGTGCGTGCGGAGGGCGTCGGCGCGTTGTTCGGCGGCAGCCTGCGCCTGTTCTGCCACCACTCGCTCCTGCTCGGCCGTCCGCACGCGGTCCTCGAGACCGTAGATGATGCTCTGCGCGCGGCCGAGGATCTTCGTGACCCGCGCCTTCTCGTCGTTCGCGCGCGTCAAGGCGTTCACCCGGGCGGCGCTCTGGTTCTCGCTCACAGCATGTCTCCGATGTCGACGCTCAGCGCGACGACGCGGCGCATCCAGCCCTTGATGTACTTGATGCGGGTGGGGTTCTTGACGGCGAGGCCGCACAGGAAGTCGGTTCGCGCGAGCAGCAGCCTGCGCGCCAGCGCGAGATCCATGCTTGGCTCGAACGCCCCGCCGGGGTGCGTGAACCGGAGGATGGCGTCCTGCGTCGCGGGCCCGAGGTCGCCGTCCACGGCCAGGTTCCGGCCGTCGGCGTTCAGGCTGTGCTGCAGGCCACGTACCGCGCGTGGCGGGCCGCTGTTCACGCCGTAGTCGAAGAGGGCCCAGGCGGTGCCGAGGCACACGTCGGAGAAGCCCGGGGCCTCCCAATACTGCTCGACGTAGATGTCGTGGGCGACGGCGTACGTCAGCCGCTTGATATCGAGGCCGGGGAAGCGGCGCTTGCTTATGCCCCACCGCGTTTCGCCGCCGGGGTCGTCTGGGTCGTTCGTGTAGCGGCTGCCGCCCTCCCACCGCAGCGTGAACGGTAGGACGAGGTCGTCGAAGAACTGCATGGGGTCTCCCTGGGGAGCGACCCGCCCCCAGCGTTGCCGCCGTACCGTCAGCACAGCGGGGCTCTGGGGCGGGTGCTCCGGCGCGGGGGAGGGAGGGCCCCCGCGCGAGGTGGTGCTAGTCGAGCTGTTCGGCTTCGAAGGTGAAGTTGTGGACCGTGATGTCGGTCGCACCGTCGGTGTCGCCGAGGACGCCCACGCAGTCGCCGTCGCTGACCGTGACCACAGCCGTCGTCTTCGTAAAGGCGTCGTCCAGGTCGAGCGTCAGCTCCACAGCGTGAATGGGCGAAATCTCGTCACCCGCAGCCACGGTGGCGTCGGTGTCTTGTCCGAGAACCAGCCACGAGGCGACCGAGGCGTCGTTGTTCTCGAAACTCGCCTCGACGGAAACCTTGAAGGTCTTCGAGAGGTAGTGGCCGGTGGACTCGGTCCAGCACCAGACGAGGGTGTCGGCGGTGCCGATGGCCCAGTCGCCCTGCGCGTCGTACTCTTCGGTCTGGTCGGCCGAGAGGTAGGTCAGCAGCGCCGCCGTGGTGCCAGCGAAGGTGGTGACGTCCGCGGTGTCGCCGGTCACGACGTAGTGCGACTTGGTGGGGGCTTCGCCTGCCAGCGCGGGCAGCGCAATCGGCAGTGCAATCAGGGTGGCGATCAGGGCGAGGCCCAGCTTGATGAAGGTCTTCATGTTGATGGTGCTCCTAGTGGGTGAAGGTCGGGAACTCGGTGTCGGCCTCGGCGTCTGCCATGGCGTCCTCCAGTTCCTGCACGGGGGTTTGCTTGCGCGGTGCCGGGGCCTCTGCCTCGATACCGTTGTCTTTCAAGAACGCCCTTGCGACGTTCAGGGTGGCGGCCGAAGCCTTCACCCTCTGGGTGCTGGCGGGCGCTTCCCCCGCCGCGGGCACGATGATCTCGTCGCCGTTCTTGACGCGGTCAGCCAGCTCGCGGGCCAGCTCACCGTGTAGGCTTCTCATTTCTCTGTCGTCGGCGGCGTTCACGGCGTCCTTCCTTTGCCGCCATCCAGGCGGGCATGGGCATGTTGTGGCGGCAGCGGTCCCCTTTGTCGGGGCCGCAGGTGTTGAAGCTCAGGCCGCCCAGCACGCGCAGGGCGGCGTACACCGGCCAGCGGGTCCAGTCCCAACGCCACGGCAGCGCCTCTGCGATCAGGACGCGCAGCTTGGCGTCCCGCCTCTTCTGGTCCGTCGGGCGCATCTGCCACGGCAGCCAGCAGCGCGAGCAGTAGCCGTAGTCGTGGAGCCGGCAGCACCAGCGGATGCTCCAACGGAACACCTTGTCGAACCAGTTGGTGCAGCCGTCGTCGCGGAACTCTTCGGGGATCTTGCTCAGCTCGGCGTACGAGGCGAGCGACATGCGGTGGGGCCGCTGTGTCTGCGGGCAGGTGCCGAGGTGCAGGTTCATCAGATGCCCCCCTTCATGCCTTTGACGACGCCCTCGCTGATGAGGCCAAGAGCATCGCCGGCGGACTCGGTCTCTTCGCTGCGGAGCTCGACCTTCGTGTGCTTCTCGGTGCAGTCGACGCGCACGTTGATGCGGCCGGTGCCGAGGAGGCTCTCGCGCGCCACGACCTGATCGCAGTGGTCGTCGACCTCTACGTGCAAGTGCGTGCAGCCGCTTAGCATCAAGCCCAGCGCGGTGGTGATGGCTGCGCCAATGGCGACGATACCGCTGCGCCAGCGCTCCAGCACCCCGACACGCTTCCGGTTCTCGACGATGATCGGGACGACCTGCTCGAGAGTCCCCTCCACCCGCCCGACGGCGCGTTCGATTTTGTTGAGCTGCGCCTGCTGCGCTTCCTGCACTAGAAGTTCTCCCACGCAACGACGTGTACTTCCCAGTCGTTGAAATCAAGGTCTTGCAGTTGGGAGATGTCCTCTTCCCAGATGCGTGAATTGTCGATGTTGGCCCAGACGTCCAAGCTTCCGTCGGCCTGCCAGCCTACGTTGAAGCGCCTAACGCGACCGAGGGGCAGCACGTCGCCCACCTCGTAGCTATCGTCAGCCACCACACACTCGACCCACGCAACGAACTTGGCGGGTGGCGCTGAGAAGCCGGTGGTCCCAGCCGCGATGTTGATGATCGATGCTGGAGCTGAAGCGAAGTCCGAGACGTCGATGCCCCCGGACACGTAGTCGGCCGCGTCGGCGGTCTGCGCGAGGATGCTCGCCAGCTCCGCCGTCATCAGAATTTCGTCAGCTTCGGCCGCGTCCTTGGCGGCGAGGGTCGCGATGACGGAGGCGATGGAGGCTGTCTGCTCGGACTCGGACACCGCCTCGTCGGCGATGCACGCCGCCTCGCTCACGAGAGCCGCATCCCGGGACGCCTCGGCAGCCGCCCGGGCAGCCGACACGGCGGCCGGATTGGACAGCCCGGCGAACCGGTCTTCGAGCGAGAACAGCAGCTGCTTGACGGCGATCGCGAGGTCGGCGGGGTTCGGCGACCCACTCCCCGCGAAGGTGACCAGCGGCTTGTGCGTCTGCGTCGAGCGGTTGATGGTGATCTGCGACGTCGGGACGTTGCCGGCTTGGAAGACGATTGCGTCTCCCGCCTCGTTGAACGTCCACTCATCCACGCCAAAGCCCTGCGCGAGGAACACCGCGCCTTGCTTCACGACGACGTCCTCAGGCAACAGGTACTCGAAGGTGATGGGGTACGAGAGGACGTCAGCGCTCGGCAGGTAGAGGTCGGGGGAGTAGGCCATGGGCTACTGCCAGAGGCTCACCTTGAAGTCCCAGTCGGAGACGTCAAGGTTCGAAGTGTTGTACGGGGTGTTCTTGCTCAGCGCCGTCAGCTCGCCCTGCCCCTTGAAGTAGATGGTCACGTTGCCGCTCTGGTCGGCCACGATGTTCCAGTCCGAGACGAGGTGGCCCTCGATGACGTCGCCTACTGCGTAGCCGAGGTCGGTTGTATTGCAGATGAAGGTGGCTTGGATGCGCGTCGGCTCGGCCGACAGCCCCGACGTGGTCGCCGGGATTGCGAAGGACGAGATCGCGTCGTCGATCGCGATGAGCCCGGAGGTGTACGTGGGTGCGTCGGAGTCGTAGGCCTGGGCGGTCGCGAGGTCGGCCGCGACGTTTGCCTCGGCGGTTTCGGCGTCGTTCTTGTGGTCTTCCGCTGTGTCAGCGGCCACTACCGCGCCGGCAGCGTTGCCGGCTGCTGACGTTGCGAAGGTTTCGCACACCACCTCGGACGCTGCCGCAGCGGCCGCTGCGTCGTTCGCCAGCACCAGTTCGGCGGCGCACGCGGTCGGGTCGACTACGGAGCTGCGCTCGTCGATGCCGTACAGCGCTTGCAACAGGATGTCGTTGATCTGATCCTCGTCGAGACCCTCGCCGTTCTCGAGCGTCTCCACGGCGAGGTCGAGGGGGGTCGAGCGCTCGATGACCAGTGTCTCCCCGTTCGCGCCCGGCACTGTGAACTTGATTTCAGTGCCAAGGCCGTCCACCACGTTGTCGAGGATGTACTCGTCAGCGTCGGTGCCGGTGGTCAACACAACGCCGTCCCTCGTTACCACAAGGTGTGCCAGGCGCAGGAACGGAAACCCGATGACGTAGTTCGTCGCCGAACCGGCGGTGACGTAGTTGGTGGGGGTGTACGCGGGCACGGGGGCTCCTACTGGTTTGTGAGGGTCTGCACAAGGTTGCCGAGGGCCGACTGGCTGGCGAGGGCCGTCTGCTGGCGGTGGGCCACGAGGGCCTGCCGCCGGGCGACGTTGCCCGCCCGCACCGCCGCGTCCAGCGCGGGGTCTTCGCGCCGTAGCAGCGTCTTCGCGCGCGTGCGCCTCTTCTGCAGGAATTCGGTGATCAGGCGCTGCCGCCCGTCCTGGCTGTCGTCGGCCTGCCGGTACCGCGAGGAGCGGAACAGCTTGGCGAGGCCTTCGCGCACGTCGTTCCCGTTGCGGGAGTTGTCGCGTGAAGCCAGCACGATCAGGCGGTCCTTCTGCTCGGGGGTGAGCTTGACCCCACCCACATCGCCGAAGACGGAGCGCATGTTGACGCCGAAGCCCCGCTCGGCAAGGCGGGCGATCTCCCGGTCCACCGGGGACGGGGTGCTGGTGTTCGCGTAGAACGGGGAAATGGTGTCGGGACCGTAGCCGTGCGGGTAGCGCACGACTTCGCCGAAGATGTTCCGGCGGGCAGGCAGCTCCTTCGAGAAGCCCGGGAGCCGTGACATCAGCTTCTGCACGACGCCGTCGACCTCCCGCATGACATCGTCCCGGCTCTCGCCCGGCAGGAGCGTGGACTCGGTCGGGAACACACCCCGCACGTTGGTCTGCGCGACCACGTTCGGAATGAACGACCCGGCGAACTGCTCCAGGAGCCGCCCGGCCTTCTGCTCCGGCCGGTTGATTGCGTCGACCAGCGACGTGAGGCCTGTGAAGTACGACTTGCTAGTCAGGTTCTCAGCGACGGCGATCGTCGCGAGCACAGCGACCTTATCGAATTCCTCCTGCTCCAACATACCGCCTGCCTCGGCGAGGTTCCCGGCGATGCCGAGGAAGAGGCCGAAGGGGTCTGTGCGGGAGAACGAGGTGTACGTGACGCTGCCGTCGGGGTTGTCTTGCTTGAACGAGTAGGGCTTCCAGCCGGTCGCCAGCAGCGCCGCGCGCTCGTCGGGCTGCTCGGGGCCGCCGCCGGTGATCTTGCCTTCGTAGGCCGCCATGCCGGCGCTCATCCACAGCATGCCGCCCACCATGTACCGGGCGCGCACTGCCGCGAGCTGCGCCGTGTCGCCGCCGGGGATCGAGGCGGCCTGGACGGCCTGCTTGTACCGCTCGGTGAACTTGTGGAAGCCCGGGGTTCGCTCGAAGGTGTACTTGAACAGGTTCACAGGCGTCCGCACGAACGGCATGATGAAGCGCGCCGTGGGGTGGCGGTTGACGAACTCCTGCAGCGACCGCCCGACGGACTTGCCCGTCAGCGGGTCGGTGAAGGTGTTGCGCCGCGCGCCATCCAGCGCCAGCGCGTGCAGGCGCTCGAAGTCCTCAAGGTCGGAGGGGTCGAGGTTGAGGTCGCTCTTGTAGCCGGGGACGTCGTTGGTCAAGCGCTTGATGTGCGCTTCGAACTGCCCCGGCGGTAGGTTCTTCTGCAGCGCGTCCTCGTACGCGAGACGGTTCAGGCGCATGTGGTAGTTGATGCCCTTCGCCAGTTCGTCGCCCGCGGTGAGGGCACGGCCGGGGAGGTTGACGATTGCGCCGAAGGCATTGACGATGTGCCCGCCGAAGTTCCGGTCGTCGAGAAAGCCCCCCACGTCCGAGTTCAGCAGGTAGCGCACGTTCTGCGCGTTGATGCTGTTCTCGATGTCGTACTGCTTTGCGTTCGGGATCAGGATCGATTCCCCCGTCGCCGCCGCGCGCATCCAGTCGGGGACGCCCGCGCCGGCCTGCGTCAGCCGCACGATGTCGTTGTCGAACTTCGAGACCTGTCCGGTCAGCTGGTGTCCGAGGGCGGCGAGGCTGGCGCGCCGACCTTCGGCGGTCGAGCGCAACGCCGCGCGGATGCCCGTGACGAGGCCATGGTACTCCGATAGCGCCGCGCGGACCAGCCCGTCGTTGCCTTGGAGGGCCCCGGCGACCGCGTACTCCACCGGCGACCACAGCGCGACGACAGTGTTGGAGAACAGGTTGACGCTCTGCGTGATGGGACCGGAGAGGATGGCGTTCAGCCAGAACTCCACGGTCATCTTGCGAAACAGCCCGCTGCGTCCCAGCTCCTGCAGCATCCGGTCGCGTCCAGACACGTTGTCGAGCGCGCTCGCGAGCGCCTCGGCCTGCTGCTTGATTTGCGCCTTGCCCCCGCCCTTGGCGATCAAGTCGCTGAGTGCGTCGAGGCGTTGCGCCTTGCCCGCGCCCGTGATGGGGAGGGCCGACACGATGCCGTTGAACTGCTGAAGCGCGCGGCCGATGTTCGTTGCCACGCCAGAGCGGAGGTCGGCGATGCGTACCAGCTGGTCCCGGCGCTGGAGGAACGCCGCGTAGACGTTCGTGCTGTCGTCTCCCGACACCATGCGGTTCACCATCTGGCGGACGTCGGCGAACATGGACTCTTCGATCACGCGGAGCGCGGCCATACGCTGGGGAAGGTCGACGGTGTCGCCGAACAGCTTCGTGTACGCGCCGATCATTTTCTCGGCACCGGCCTCGCTGCGTCCAGCTTCGCGGAGTTCCTTCTGCGCGATGGCGACGCCTTCGTCGATGGTGTCGTCGAGGTTCTTGACGAAGAACTGCCCCTCGGCCGCGCCGCCGCCACGAGACGTGATCAGGTTGACGACGTCGTCGGCGAGCAGCTTCAGGTCGTCGGTGGACTCGATGCGGAGGAAGTTTCGGTTGTTCAGCCCCAGCACGTTGCCGAGGTTCTTCTCCCAGCCGGGCTGGAGCTGGCCGGTCTGGTCGCGCATCAGGATGGCGTCGACCGCGCGGTTGAACTCCGGGTCGTCGGGGAGGAGGCCCGCGCGCTTCACCGGCGCGCCAGCGGCGCGCAGCTTCGCGGCGAGGCTGGGGATGTGGACTTCGGTCGCGCCTTCGGCGGTCGTGGTCACGGCCTCGCGCGGCGCGGCGGCCTCCGGCTCGGGCGTGTCGAACTTCTCGGGCAGGTTCTTCTCGGCCTGCGCGAGGTCGTCGGCGATGTTGTCGGGGCGGTACTTGTCCAGCTCCCGGTCGTAGAGGTCGCGGACTTCCTTCGGAAGCGTGCCGTACTCGCCGCTCTCCTTCATCGCGTGGAACTCGTCCATCGACTCGCTGAGCGCTCGCAGCCCGTCGTCGAGCTCGCGGTCCATCGCGCTGGAGATGTCGTTGCCGATCTGCTCCATCTTCAGGCCCAGCTCGGGGTCTTCGCGCTTGATGACGTTCAGGAAGTGGGAGTCGAGCGCGCTCTGGTCGAGGTCTCGGACGCTGTCTTCGAAGTCGAGGCCGCGAAGGTTTGCACCCTCTACCAACCCGCGCGCGCCTTCGCTCAGGCCCTCGTCACCGCTCACTTCTGCGATGCGGGCTTCGATGGCCGCGCGGCCTGCGGCGTCTCCTTCGCCTACGCTGGCAAGGGCCTGCTTCAGGCCGATGAGAGTTTCGCGGGCCTCCGGGGCAAGGCCTTCTCCGCGGAGGTTCGCCAGCCGCTGGTCGATGGCCGCTGCGGCAACGGGGTCGCTGTCGCCCAGGCTCGCACGCACACGCTCCAGCCCCTCACGCACCGCGCGAACTTCCGCGACGTCAGGGTTGCCCGACGGCGTCACAGCCTCGCGCATCTTCGCCTGGATGGTCCGCAGCGTCTCCAACCGGCTGCGCTCCGAGACGATGGAGTCATGCACGACCTTCACGCGCGTCGCCACGCGGCTGTCCACACCCGCGTCGAGCGCCGTCGCGTGCGCGCCCCGGAGCCCCTTGGCCGCCGCGAAGCTTCGGATCAGGCCGTCGGCGATGAGCCCCAGCCCCGCGCCCTCGAGCACGTTCTTGACGCGCCCTTCCAGCTCACTGTCGTTCTCGTCCGCGCGCAGGTACTCGACCACCGGGTTGTTCACGCCGAGGTCGTTCAGGAGGTCGGACAGCCGGGCCTCGTGCGGGTCGAAGACGGAGAAGTCCGTGACGCTGCCGGCGACGACGTCACGGGCTACCGTGCTGGTGACGGCACGGCCGAAGGTGCCGCTGTTGCGAACCGTGGTCAGCGCCTTGCTCACCGCGCCGATGCCCTTCAAGGCCTTCATCGCGCCCAGTGCGGGGAAGAAGCCTGAGGCGAACTGCACGATGGGCCGCGCGATCTGGCCGGCGGTGTCGCCCTCGTCGAGCTCCACGTCGGGGACCAGCACGTCCAGATCGATGCCGCTCTCGACCAGCCCGCCGAGGTCGAGGGCCGTCTGCCCGATGTTCACCCCGGCGTCGCGGAGGCCGCCGCCGATGCCCTTGACGAGGCCGTCGAGTGAGTCGAGGAAGTCGCGGTCTTCGTCGGGGGCCCCCGGGTCGGTGCCCGGGCTGGCCTCGGCGGACGTGGGGGAGCCTTGGCCCTGCCGCGCCGCCTGCCGCTGCTCGCTCTCGAGCTGGAGTTGGCGCTGGCGTGCTCGCGCTTCGCGCTCGTCTTCGTCGGCGGCCTCCGCCGTCAGTCGCGCGGCGTAGTCGGAGTCGAAGCTGTCGAGTGCCATAGGTGGCTCCTACTGGGGGCTGAGACCGAGACGCAAATCTCGGACGGTGGCGGAACGGGGGCGCGAGTAGGCCTCGACCATCGTTTGCTTCTCGGGGTCGTCGCGGTACGGCTCGGCGTACTCCAGGTGCTCGCGGCGTAGTTCGAGCTGGCGGCGGCGTCGGCGGCTGTTCGTGAGCTGGCGCTGCTTCAGGTCGCGGTCAGCATTCGCGGCGTCAATCGTTTCCTGAAACTGCTGCGACAGCTCGGTGCGCGCCTCGGCGACGCGCTGCGACAGGTACTTGGGCACCGCGGGGTCTTCGGGCACGGGGTCCACGGCTTCAGCGAAGCGCGCCGTGCGGGCCTCTTCGAAGCGCACGGACGTCGCCGCGGCCTTTGCAAAGCCCTCTTCCATCTTGGCGATCTCTTCGTCGAGGGCCGCCAGGGCGGCCGTCAGCTCCGCCACTGTGCGCGGCGCGCGATCCGCGGCCTGCCCGGCGGCATCTTCAGCGTCACGCGCGGCGATGAACTCCGTCGAAATCTGCCGGGCTTGATCGAAAGGGTCTCCGTCGGGGGCAGTTTCGCGCTTGACGTCGAACTGCTGCTGGAAGTCGGCGACCTTGTCGGGCAGGAACCCGGCGTCGGTGAGCACGGCCTCGAAGCGGCGGCGCGCGTTGAACGCCTGGTCGGTGTACCCCGGGTGCCGTCCGTTTTCCTTGGCTTCAAGGATCTGGTGGATGGAACCCAGGCGCGTGCCAAGGCCGTTGGCGTTCTCGTCGGCCGCTGCGTAGGCTGCCGCGACCTCTTCCGGCGTCTCCGCGTTGAAGGCCTGCAGCCGCAGCCGCCCGTAGTCCTGCGTCGAGAGGGCGACGGTGAAATCTCGCCCGCGCGCCTCGTCGGAGAGGAGGTCGTGGAAGAAGTCCAGGGGGGCCTCGACCAGCGCGCTCGGCTGCAGCCGGTCGGGCAGGGTCTCCTCGTTCGGGTTCTTGATCTTCCACGCGCGCACGGCCACCTTCCACCGGCGGGTTGCCAGCGCCACGTCGGCGGAGTGAACGCTGTTCTCGCGGATGCTGTCTTCCTCCGCGGACGCGGCGATGCGGTCTTCGCGGTCGGTCAAGATCGCGCGGAGCTGCGGGGTGGTGATGATGCCCTCGTCGCGGAGCGCCTCGTAGACGCTCGCGCCCATCGGCTTGTACTCTTTCTGCGCGACGACGGCGTCCACGGCGGACAGGATGATGCGGTCGTACTGTTCCTGCGTCGTGGTCGCGCCGAGGGAGTGCTGCTCGCGAAGACCTTCGACGAACAGCTTCAGACCCTCGGGGTCGTCCAGGCCGCCTTCGTCGAGCTGCGACTTGATCTCCCCTTCGACCGCCAGACCCACTTCGGCCTCGGCCTTGGCGATGTTGCGCTGGCCCTGCTTCACAGTCTCTTCAGTGAGGAACGTGTTGCGTTCCCTCTCGATCATGCCCGCGAAGCCGGCGAGGCCCTCGGGGTTGGCCTTCCCGTCGCCCGCCGCAAACGCTTCGAGCGCGGCCTGCACCGCTGCGTCTGCGTCCTCCGGCGACTCGTACTCCTGCTCCATGATCTTTCGCATGGCGTCGCCGCCCGCGTTTGCGCCGCGCTGGAACTGGAAGCGCTGCTGCACCCACGGGCCGAGGCCCTCCAGCCACGGGGCGTTCTCTTTGTTGTCCTCGTAGAACTGCTTCTCGGTCAGCGTGCGGTTGAGCAGGAGCTGCCCCTCGATGAGGGCGTCGGCTTCGTCGAAGCGCTGCCGCTGCGTCTCCGCGGCGCGGCGGTCGGCGTGCTTGAGGCCGGCGTTCAAGCTGCGCGTGACGGCGCTGACGGCCTGGGCCGGCGAGAAGTCCCCGCCTGCGGTCGGCTGGAAGGCGCTGCCCACGTCGGGAAGCTGGAACTCCGTCGGCCGTCGGGGGGCGGAGCCGTGGCCTCGAGAGTGGGGCATGGACGTCTCCTACTACTAGGATGACACAGGCTAGTAGTTCGCTAGTAGTTTACGCTGCGGCGCTGAAGCCGGCGGTGACGATGTTGGACCCCAGCTCGATCGCGAGGTTGGAGCTGTTCGGGCGGGCGATCGACGCGAGCCGCGCACCTTCCACCGAGGCGAGCC
>JAJDDC010000113.1 GCA_029260515.1 Phycisphaerales bacterium
TGCTGGCGGACATGCTGCAATCGAACGGCCGGAGCGGATAATGTAAAATATGCCGACCGACCCTAATTGGCTCTGTTCTTTAAGCCGTTAATGTCCAATATTAGACCTGGCCCCGAAGTCCCCTTTTGGTTAGTTGATAGTGGTTTGTTGCTTCTTTTGATTTCGATCGATTTTTGTACTTAATACGTCGTACCCGAAATGCGAATTATCCTATTAAGTCGATAACGTAAATCTGTTCGGCAACTTGTTTAATAGAAAATGTTTATCCCATAATTTACTAACACCGCGCTCGGCTTCGAAGACCCCAGCCGGCTTCGGCTTCGAGGCCTGTCCCGTCACAGCTTTAGCGACCGCGGATGACCCCGCGATTGACACTTTGTTCTGCCCGAAAGGACAGCTGGCTCGGCAATGCCTCGGCTCAAAAAACACGAAACGACTAAAAAGAAAAAAGTCCGATAAAATCATCGGGCTTACCGGGCAATATTCGTAATTTCGAACAAAAAACTTAACACTAAAGACGTGACCCTAACGGCCCAACCGTGACGGCTTCGTCGGGCCGAAAATTGCGCCGCCCGTCCGCCGATGCTTGGTTATCGTGTAGGCGGAGTAATTCCCGGCTCCCTTGAATTCAACGACACCTAAAAAGAAAAAAGCCCGATGGAGTCATCGGGCTGATCTGTAAAAACTTAAAACTTGAAGCCTGACCCTAAGGTTTGCTCTGACCCTAAGGTTTGCTGACCCTAAGGTTTGACCTAACAACGTCCCCTATGGTCTTGTAACGAGGTCGGTTTTAAATCAGGATCTTTTGATAAAATCCTTTATCAGCTCTTCTTTCAAGGCGCTTGAGTATTTATCAAGCGCAGCCGAAACCTTCTGATCGGTACCAAGTCTTCGTTTCCGATTAATACGGAATCTTGGGCAATGTCGCTTAATTAATGAATCTAGAGAAAATTCTCCGTCTGTGGAAGAAATTCGGATCCATGGGAAGTCATCATACTCGTATACAACCTCAATCGTTAATTTGCCCAATTTATAGCGAATCGAACATTCAGGGGGGTAAATATCGGGATCTAGTTTGTGAAAGGCGTGTTCCGTTATGAGAAAATCTAACGAAGAATCGCAGCTTGCTAGGAAGAATTGAAAAGCTTGATTCATAAATTGTTAATCTTTCACCCACTCATATAGACGAAGTCGCTTAATTTTGCCGTCAACTTTGGTTCGTATTTCCCTGCGAAATATCCGTTTGTATCCTGCATCTAAAAGTTCACGTTTTTCAATTTTATAATATTCGCTACGTGACGGTCGTAACCTATCTGTCCCCACATCATAGATACGGCGTCCGGACCGAATTTGTTCCCGTATCCAGCGCGTTTGGTTTATCTTCCATCTACTGGGATCAAGGCTCCGTGGTTGAAAAGTTCGACCGCCCATCCTTTCTGCAGCAGGTCCAACCCTTGTACGTACGGATTCCCCCAAAACAATGGGTGTCTGCATTCCTCTAGCAGGTACAAAGCGACCTCCAACTAAAGCTAACGGGTTCTGCGCGGCTGCAATGATTGATTGTTTGTGGTATTCGAGCCAAAATGAAGGGAATTCCCTAAAAAAGCGATCAATCTTTGCTGCTGGAACCCCTAGTTCCTCAAGGTAAATATAAAGAAGGATCTGTATTAGGGCTTTGTCGGAACTATCATCATTGCATCCCGCTAGGCCAAAGGGGTCAAGAGTGCCGATTGGATGATTTTCCACGTATCCGTATAGATTGGGATCACCGGCCTTATACCCTATTGGGTCTCTTGAAATGAAGCGGCCTTGGTCGGGGGAGTAGTATCTGTTTTTGTAGTAGTAGAGATCCGTCTCGGGATCGAAACGCTGACCGGTATAACCGAACTCTTGTTCGGTTAGGGACGAAGGTCGAAAGTCGAAAGTCGGGGAAAAAACAGTGAGTTGTCCGTAGGGGTCGTACTGATAGCGTTCGAGGACGGCGCTGGTTTCGTCGGTGACGGCGAATATGGAAAAGAGCGTGTTGTGATGCTGGAACTGACGGTCGGAGCCGACACCATTATTGAGCTCGGCGACGGTAACGCCACCCTGCCGGTCGTCTCTGACGATGAGTTCGTCATGATATATGCTACCCCAGACATATTGGACTTTCAAGGTCTCGTTGTTGCCATCGAACGCATATTCTTCACAGACGCGCCAATTACTATAGTAGAAATGCGTGGTTGTCAGGGTGCTGGGGGCAGTGGGCAGGGTTTTGGATATGCGCCGGTTTTGGCAATCATAAGAATATGCTGCAACCAGCGCAGCATCTTCTGAGTCGGTTACGGTTCGTAACCGATTAAGGGCGTCCCAGGAAAAAATATAGATTTCGTTGTCAACCTGATTGCCGTTATTGTCATGGGCATGTGATCGCGGGGTGGAACCCCCTCCCACACTGAAAGACTCATCCACAAATTCATTGAAGTTGGTGTGCTGACGCGTCGCTATTTCTAAAACACCACCGACTACCTGAATATCGTTCTCCGACCAGTTGCCGACGCCGTCGAGGGTCCAATCACGATTCTGTAAGGCGTTGGCTGTGACGGTGGGGGCAGAGATGGCAGTACCGCCGGCATTGAGGGTGCCACGTTCGAAATTGACTAATCGATACGCTGAATCATAAGCGTAGAGCTCGGAG